>CP119308.1:0-2400000 GCA_029203165.1 Candidatus Microbacterium colombiense | reverse complement strand
CGGCGCGGTGCGCTCTCGTGTCGGCGCATCGAGATCGTGCACGTCTTCGTCGGGGAAGTGATCCCATCCGGGGAAGGGCACCACGCCATCGCGAACCTCGAACTCGCTGATGCCGAAACCCGATGCGGGAGGGGCCGTGTCGACGAAGATCACCCGGGCCACGCGATCGGGCCGCGCATCGGCGACGCCCCACGCGACGTTGCCGCCGCCGCTGTGGCCCACGACGACGACCGGTGCGGAGATGTCGTCGACCACGCCGACGACCGCGTCGATCCAGTCGGAGAGGCCGATGTCCGCCGACACGGATGAAGGCTCACCGACACCGGGCATCGTCAACGGATGCACGCGATGCCCCGCGGCTTCGAGGCCGGGGACCACATCGTTCCAACTGGAGGCGTCGAGCCAGAGACCGGGGATCAGGATGATGTCCATGTGCAGACGCTACCTCCGACCGCCGACATTCGCGACCGTCCGGAACGGGGAACCTCAGGGGAGCAGCGGGATGACCTGAGACAGGTCCTGCGTGCCGATCACCAGGCTGGCCGCCGCACGCACGGCGGGCTTCGCGTTGAACGCCAGACCGAGCCCGGCGACGCCCATCATGGCGAGGTCGTTCGCCCCGTCTCCGATCGCGATCGTGGCGTGCGGTGCGATACCGAGCTCGGCCGCCCATTCCTGCAGCGACGCCGCCTTGGCCGCACCGTCGACGATCGGTCCATCGACCTCACCGGTGAGCACACCGTCAGCCACCTGGAGACGGTTCGCCCGCCACCGGTCGACCCCGAGATCCGGGGCCACTGAATCGAGGATCTCGTGGAAGCCTCCGGAGACGACGCCCACGACTCCACCGCGCTCATGCACGGCGGCAGTCAGCTCCTGCACGCCGGGGGTGGGCTCGATCCGGGCGAGCACCCGAGCGAACGACTCGACCGGAACACCTCGCAGCGCGGCGACGCGAGAGCGCAGACTCGTGGCGAAGTCGATCTCACCCCGCATCGCAGCCTCGGTGGCGGCCTGCACCTCGTCTCGCCGTCCCGCCTCGTCGGCGAGCAGCTCGATCACCTCATTGCGGATGAGGGTGGAGTCGGCATCGAGGACGACGAGGAAGCGCGCAACAGTCACGCGAACGAGCCTAGCGACCGCACAGAACCCTGATGAACCGTGAGACGCGTCAGCGCTCGATGAACAGGCCCTTGCCGACCACGGTGATCCCGGACTCCGTGACGGTGAAGCCGCGAGCGAGATCTCGTTCACGATCGACGCCGACGGTGGCGCCGTCGGCCAGCACCACGTTCTTGTCGAGGATCGCGCGGTGCACCCGCGAACCGGCGCCGACCTGCACGTGATCGAACACCACGGAGTCCGTGATCGTCGAGCCGCCGCCCGCGAGGGTCCATGGCCCGACGACGCTGCGCTCCAGATGCGTACCGGAGAGCACCGAGCCCAGCGACACGATCGAGTCGATCGCGTTTCCGATCCGGCCGACCGAGTCGCGCACGAACTTCGCGGGCGGCGAATTGACCGCCTGCGAGTGGATGGGCCACTCCATGTTGTAGAGGTTGAAGATCGGCAGGGTCGAGATCAGATCGCGGTGGGCGTCGTAGAAGGAGTCGATGGTACCCACGTCGCGCCAGTAGGAACGGTCGCGCGGCGACGACCCGGGCACCTCGTTCTGCTTCATGTCGTAGTAGCCGGCCTCACCACGGTCGACGAAGTAGGGGACGATGTCGCCACCCATGTCGTGGCCGGACGTGGGGGATTCCCCGTCGGCCTCGACTGCGGCGATGAGGGCGTCCGCGTCGAAGATGTAGTTGCCCATGGAGGCGAGCACCTCGTGCGGGGAATCCTCGAGCCCGGCGGCATCCGTCGGCTTCTCCAGGAACTGCTTGATGCGACCTGTGCTCGCGTCCGCATCGATCACGCCGAACTGCGAGGCGAGCGCGAGTGGTTGGCGGATGCCGGCGACCGTCGCCTTCGCGCCGGATTCGATGTGCGCCTCCAGCATCTGCCGGAAGTCCATGCGGTAGACGTGATCGGCGCCGATCACCACGACGATGTCGGGCTTCTCGTCGTTGATCAGGTTCATGCTCTGCAGGATCGCGTCGGCCGACCCCGAGAACCAGCGCTTTCCGAGTCGCTGTTGAGCCGGCACCGACGTCACATAGGAGTCGAGCAGCGCCGACATGCGCCATGTCTGCGAGATGTGACGGTCGAGGCTGTGCGACTTGTACTGCGTCAGCACGACGACCTGGCGGAGGCCGGAGTTGATGAGGTTCGAGATGGCGAAATCGATCAAACGGTACTGTCCGCCGAACGGCACTGCCGGTTTGGCGCGATCGGCCGTGAGAGGCATGAGGCGCTTGCCCTCGCCACCGGCGAGGATGATCCCGAAGACCTTCTTTGGAGCGGACATGGCTCCACCATAGATGCGATCCGGCTCGCTGTACTAGCGTTCAGACATGCGAGTTGAAATGATCACGAAGGAGTATCCGCCGGAGATCTACGGCGGTGCCGGAGTGCACGTCGCGGAGCTCGTCGCGGCCCTGCGCGAGAGCATCGAGGTGCGTGTCCGCGCCTTCGGTGCGCCGCGCGACGAGGCGGGCACCTTCGCGTATCGCGCGCCCGCGGAACTCGCCTCGGCGAACGCGGCGTTGCAGACGCTCGGCACCGATCTCGAGATCGTCTCGGCGATCGCGGACGCCGACATCGTGCACAGCCACACCTGGTACGCGAACTTCGCCGGGCACCTGGCCTCGCAGCTGCACGGCATCCCGCATGTCCTCACGGCGCACAGCCTGGAACCGCTGCGTCCGTGGAAGGCCGAACAGCTCGGCGGAGGGTACGCGGTGTCCAGCGGCATCGAGAAGGTCGCCTACGAGAACGCCGCCGCCGTGATCGCGGTGAGTGCGGGCATGCGCGCCGACATCCTGCGCAGCTACCCCCAGGTCGACCCCGCCAAGGTCCGGGTCATCCACAACGGCATCGACGTCGAGCGATGGCGTCCGGTGCAGGATCCCGCATTCCTCGAATCGGTCGGGATGGATCCCGACCGACCCTCGGTCGTCTTCGTGGGGCGTATCACGCGTCAGAAGGGACTGCCGTACCTGCTCCAGGCAGCCAGGCTTCTTCCGCCGGAGGTGCAGCTCGTGCTCTGCGCGGGTGCACCGGACACCCCCGAGATCATGGCCGAGGTGCAGGAGGGCGTGCGACTCCTGCAGCAGACCCGCGAGGGCGTGATCTGGATCGAGAAGATGCTGCCGCGTGATCAGCTCTCCGCGATCCTCACCGCCGCGACGACATTCGTCTGCCCGTCCGTGTACGAGCCGTTGGGCATCGTCAACCTCGAGGCCATGGCCTGCGGCGCGGCGGTCGTCGGCACCGCGACCGGCGGGATCCCCGAGGTCGTCGCCGACGGCGTCACGGGGCGCCTGGTTCCGATCGAGCAGGTGCAGGACGGTACGGGTACGCCCGTCGACCCCGATCGCTACATCGCGGATCTCGCCGCCGTGCTCACCGAGGTGGCGACGGATCCGGCACGGGCGCGCGAGTACGGTGCGGCCGGTCGCGAGCGGGCCCGCGACGACTTCAGCTGGGGTGCGATCGCCGACACGACGCGCGCGCTGTACGCGGAGCTGTCCGCCTGAGCCGATAGGCTGGAGACATGTCGAGCGCCCTGGAATTCACCGACGTCGTCGTGCGCCGAGAGGGCCGCAACATCATCGATCACGTGACCTGGGAGGTCTCGGACGATCAGCGATGGGTCGTGCTCGGTCCGAACGGCGCAGGCAAGACGACCCTGCTGCAGTTGGCCGACACGCTGCTGCACCCGACGTCCGGCACCGTCACCGTGCTGGGGGAGACCCTCGGCCGTACGGACGTCTTCGAGGTGCGCCCACGCATCGGCTTCGCCTCGTCGGCCATGGCCAAGCGGGTCCCGCGCGACGAGACGGTGCTCAACACCGTGCTCACCGCGGCGTACTCCGTGCTCGGCAGATGGAACGAGGCCTACGAGGAGATCGACGAACGTCGGGCACTGCGGGTGCTCGCCGACTGGCGATTGGATCACCTCGCGGATCGCACGTTCGGCACCCTCAGTGACGGTGAGCAGAAGCGCGTCCAGATCGCACGCGCGGTGATGACCGACCCCGAGCTGCTGCTCCTCGATGAGCCCACGGCATCTCTCGACCTCGGATCGCGCGAAGAGCTGCTCGCTCTGCTCAGCGGTTACGCCTCGTCGCCGAGCACCCCGGCGATGCTCATGGTCACCCACCATGTGGAGGAGATCCCGGTCGGGTTCACCCACGTGATGCTCCTCCGGGAAGGCCGCGTGGTCGCTGCGGGCCCGATCGAGGAGACCTTGACGTCCGAGGCGCTCACCGACGCCTTCGGCATGCCGATCGTCCTCAGCAGCGAGAACGGCCGATACGCCGCCCGCGCGGCATCCTGACGGGTATCTGTTAGAATCGATCCTCGGTGCTCTCTGCACCACAGACTTCCCTCGTCCCTGGCACAATCCAGGGCAGCAACTAAGGAATCCCATGAAGACTGACATTCACCCCGAGTACCGGGCCATCGTTTTCCGTGACCTCGGTTCGGGCGAGACCTTCCTCACCCGCTCCACCGTCACGAGCGACAAGACCATCGAGCTGGACGGCGTGGAGTACCCCGTCATCGATGTCGAGATCTCCTCCGCCTCGCACCCGTTCTACACGGGTAAGCAGCGCATCATGGACTCGGCCGGTCGCGTCGAGAAGTTCAACCAGCGCTTCAAGGGCTTCGGCGGCTCCTCCAAGTAAGGACCGTCACGACGAAGGCCCCGCACTCCTCGGAGAGCGGGGCCTTCTTCATGTCTTCGTATCGAGCGGCGGCTCACAGATCGAGCGTGATCCGGCCGTCGCCGATCGCGTCGGGCGGGTCACCCGGGGCGGGCGCGGGCGCCGTGCGCTGCGTCTGACGGTCGCGTTCGATCCCGGCTTCGTGTGCCGAGGGGGACCAGACCGCGTCGAAGGCACCGCCGAGCCCGCCCGAGCTGAGCCCCTCGTACTTCTCCTCGACGGGCTTGCGCGAGAAGGTCTGCCGCATCCCGAACACCAGCAGGCCGGGGCCGGCGATCAGCACGCCCACCATGGTCGCCCAGCCCAGGACATCGTTCATGCCGTCAGCCTAGGTCGCTGTCCTCTGTGCGGCATCCCCCGTACGGAGGATCGTGCTCAGCGGATACGTCGGTCGTGCGCCAGGTCGATGAGCCTGCTCAGCACAGGGCCGGATCGCAGACCGTTGTGCTCGTGCTCGCTGGTGACCCACAGCTTCACCCCGGGGATCAGCGCCGCGGTCTCCAGGGAGAACTCGAGCGGGACGTACGCGTCGTTCACATACGCGGCGGCTGCGCCCGTGGCACCGGATGCCGCGATCGCCGCAGCGTCGTACACCGAGGGCCATTCGAACTCGGCGAGTTCGAGGGCGACGTCGCGCCAGGGCTGGAATGCCGGCACGGTCTCGGTCCATTCGCGACGGATGTGCTCTCCGGTGAACAGGGTGACGTCGTCGCGGAAGTCGGTCGGTTCGGTGCGCTCCGCCGACCAGCGGGTCGCGTGCCCATCGGCGTAGCTCGACTCGTGGAAGGCGAAGTAGAGAGGATTCCGGCCGTCGTAGGGCATTGCGTGCATCAGGTCGTACCGGAAGGCGTTCGACCGGGGATCACGCTCGAGCAGTGACCACACGGTCTGCCAGCCGTCGTCCGTGCCGAGCGCCGAGCCGAAGGAGCGCAGTCGCGAGGGTGAGACGACCTCGCCGTCCGGCAGGACGATGTCGCCCGCGGCGGCCAGGTCGACGAGGCCACGCATGACGTCACGGTGCTCGGGGAATCGCCGATAGTACTGCTCGGAAGCCGTGCGCATCTTGTCATAGCAGAGCGCGTACACGTCGTCGGGATGCCGCCCGATGGCGCTGAGGCCTCCGGTGATGAACACGTCGTCGAGCGAGGCGCTGTCAGTCGACAGGTACGCGAGGGTGGTGAACCCGCCGAACGACTGGCCCAGGACGCTCCACGTCTCGGCCCCCAGGTGCGCGCGCAGGGCTTCGCAGTCGCGCACGATCGCATCCGCACGCAGATGCGTGAGGTGCTCGGCGACCGCCGAGGAGCCGCGCTCGAGATCCGTGTCGCCGACGGGGGTGGAATGGCCGGTGCCGCGCTGATCGAGCAGGACGAGCCGGTAGTGTGCCAGCGCCTCGTCGAGCCACGCCGGCGCGGTCGACCGGTGGAAGGGGCGCGGAGCCTCGTGCCCGGGCCCGCCCTGCAGGAACACCAGGTAGGGGAGTGCTTCGCCTCCCTCACGCGCGACGACCGAGGCGAAGACATCGATCGTTCGTTGGTCGGAGGGATCACCCCAGACCAGAGGGACGGTGAGCGTGTGCTCTTCGACGGTCAGGTCCAACAGGCGACGAACTCGTGTGCTCACACACCGAGCCTATCGCTCGGGAGCAGCGGTCCGAGGGTGGCGTCGATCACATCACGTTGCCGATGTAGGAGTACTTCACGAACACCTCTGCGGCGATACCGGATTCATCCAGCACGCCTTGCACGGCGTTCATCATGTAGTTCGAATCCCAGCCCATGTAGAGGAAGTGGGTGTCGTCCAGAGCATCCCAGTGCCCCTTCCACGCCATCTCGTCGTAGATCGGGCCGCCGTGCGTCTCGCAGTAGTCGACCGCCGCATCGCGGGTGTCGGTCCACGCGCGACGGAAGACGCGGTTGAACAGGTGCTTGACGTCGTACACCTCCCACCGTTCGCCGCGGTATTCCACGTAGTCGAACTCGCGCTCCCACCCGGCCGGCCATCCCCGCCGGCGCACGGCATCGAGGATCGGGGTGAGTCCGTCGTCATCGATCTCGGGCAGGGCGGGCCGCGCCCACAACCGCAGCAGCTCGGTGCTCAGCGCGACCGTGCGGCGCGTGATGGCGGCGGTGTCCCAGCTCGTCACCGACTCGAGTGCACGCGTGGCCGGCACTGTGCTGCGGCTGTAGGCCTCTGCACGTTTGACGGGGTAGGACTCTCCGAACACGCGCTCGGTGAGCGGTTGTTCGAGAAGGGTCAGGTTGCCGAGTGTCGGAGCGAGTGCGCGGTGGCTGTTCTGCTCGTCGTCGCTGTACTCGCTCCACGGACGTGTGCCGTCGCCCGTCCAGGCATCACCGGGGACGACCGGCACGATGTGCTCGATGTCGAAGCCGTCGAGGTCGTCCACGCCCTGCATCCTCCCCAGCACGTAGGCGGCGTAGGGCAGCTCGCTGTACTTCAGCACGGCGCTGACCCTCTCATCGGAGGGGGTGATGCGCGCGAACGCGCGGGCCAGCGCGTCGCGTCCCTGGGCGCGCGCACGGCAGAGGCGGGCGATCAGTCGCTCGTTCGGAAGGTTGACGAGCGTGCGGCGGAGGTACAGGGCCTGGATCCAGTCGAGCGTCTCGAGGAGCTCCTCGCGGGGGATCACGCCGCGCACGTAGTCGCTGTACGCGCTCAGCGCCAGCGGATAGCCGGCTCGGCCGAACGTGTTGATGTGGCGGAGCTCGCGTGAGATCTCGGCATCCTGCTCTCGTGACGGGTCGAGCAGGAGGGCGTAGATCTCGGCGTGGTGCCGCCAGACCTCGGCGTGGGCCTGCAGATGGGCGACATCGACATGGGGGAACGACTGACGGAAGGCGCTGTACACGCCGTGCTCGCCGTTCGCCGCGACCTCGCGTCCGGTGGTCATCACGAGGAAATGGCGCCAGAACGCTCCGATCGCCTCGCCCGTGTGCTGCTCGATCGGGAGCCAGAAGCGCCGCTCGACATCGAGCTGCTCCCCGTGTGTGAGACCCATCAGGATGTAGTTGTGGATGAGCTCGTGATCGCGCAGTGGCTCGCCCGTGGAGTTGAGGCTCTCGAAGATCTGCTGCGCGTTCGCCTGGGCGCCGAGGGTGATCGAGACGTGCTCGAGCCTCTGCAGTCCCCGCCAGACCGACCGCGCCTCATCGGCGTGGATCTGGCTGCGGAAGAAGGCGTAGTTGTCGTCGAAGCGGGATTCGCGGTCGGCGTCGCCGCGCCGGTCGAGGACGACCGACTCGTAGAGGTCCGCCCACGCGTCGTGCGGTCGGAGCGCGGTGCGCACCGGATCGCCCGGGCGAACCAGCACGCGCTCGAGCTCTGCGGCCAGGTCGGGTTCCGTGTCCCGCACCGCATGGTGGAGCGCGGCGACCAGGAGCATGAGAGTGGTGATGCGCTGTTGACCGTCGATCAGGATCAGGTCCCCGGAGCCGGAATCGTGGGCGGACAGGATCGAACCGATGAAGTGCCGGTGCGCATCGCCCTCCGCAGCGACGGCGCGCACGTCGGAGAGCAACCGTTCGCATCCGCCGATGTCCCAGCGGTATTGGCGCTGATAGACGGGGACGACGATGGTGGACGAACCTGTTGCGAGCCACTCGATCGTGTTGACTGCTGTCGCCTCGACGTTGGTGGCAGTGCTCATGCTGGTGTCTCGTCCTCCCGTAGCGCGGGGCTCCGCGGACTCGCCGGGCGCCCGATTCAGTCTATTCGCTTATTCACGGCGGCCCTCGGGGGACGCGGTCGAGGTCGCTGTTAGGCTTGCCTTATCAGGGCCTGTTAAAACGTGCTGGCCCCCGATGAAAGGACATGACCTACATCATGGGATACATCAAATCCGCCGCGCTCGAGGAAAAGGGCTTCGTCGTCCTCGACAGCTACAACCAGGAACTCGACCCCAAAGAGTGGCTGGACATCGAGTACAACGACTGGAAGTCGTCGGGTGACACCCGATTCGCTCCGCTCGCGAGTGCCTTCGGTGACATCGAGTGCAACGGCTTCTGGAACCACAAGCCCCCGCGCACCGACAAGGACGGCGTGTGGATCGACGCGCAGACCGAGAAGGCCCCGAACCTGACGCGTCGCGCGCAGGAGCCGGGCGCGAACGTCGGCCGGTGCCGTGTGATCGAGCTGCAGCCCACGCCGTACGGTGACTGCCTCTACAACCTGCACCAGGACGACAACAACCGTCTGAACCCCGACGGCACAGGCTGGGTCGTGCGTGGCTTCTTCAACCTGACCGACGACAAGGACAGCTACTTCGTCCTGCGTGAGAACCGCACCGACCCCAGCATCGAGTACCGCATCGCTCTTCCGGCCGGCGCTCAGCTGATCGTCGACACGCAGCGCCTCTGGCACGCGGCGACGCACAACGGTGACGAGCCGCGTTACTGCCTCATCACGTCGTGGACGTCGGGCCCCGAGCTGGACGCCTACATCGCCAAGTACAACGGCACCGACGATGTGCCCAACTACGAGGTCGCCCAGGATGTGCTTGAGAACGGCTACGCCGAGCAGGCCCGTAAGGATGCTGCGCGCGCCGCCTACTACGCGGCCAAGGGACAGCAGGTCAAGCAGGCGATGAGCGAGGCCTGAGCCTCGTTCTCGACGACGAAGGCCCCGGTCGGATGACCGGGGCCTTCGTCGTCGGAACTACATGCTTGTGATTTCTTCCAGAGTGGGCGAGAATGGCCCCATAACCGCATATTCTCGCCACTTCGTGGTTCAGGTCGTTGGGGAAGACGCACCTGATGAACGGAGAAATCATGGCGACGGCTTACGCACGCGGAGTGGTCTACGTCCACTCGGCGCCTCGCGCGCTCTGCCCGCACCTCGAATGGGCGGTCGGTCGCGCTATCGGGCGTGCGGTGAATTTCGACTGGATCGACCAGCCGGTGCTCGACGGTGCCCGTCGCGCCGAGTTCTACTGGGACGGTCCGGTGGGCACGGGAGCAGCTCTGGCGACGGCGATTCGCGGCTGGGAGCACCTCCGCTTCGAGGTCACCGAAGATCCCACGCCTCGCAGTGACGGTGGACGGTGGCTGCACACTCCCGACCTCGGCATCCACTACGCGCAGACCGATGCCGCCGGCAACATCGTGATCGGCGAGGATCGCATCCGCTACGCGATGGAGATCGCGGCAGGGAGTGCCGCCGAGCTGCAGCGCGAGCTCGACATCGCGCTCGGGGCCGCCTGGGACGAGGAGCTGGAGCCGTTCCGCCACGCGAGCGACGACGCGCGCGTCGTCTGGTTGCACAAGGTCGGATAGGTTCCGGCCAACATGAGCCTGGAACGGGCGAGGCGTGAGTATCGGATGCCGGTGAGTCATCCCGGACGCTGAGAAGACGTTTCCCCGTTCCCTATGACGAGAACCCCGCCCCTGGTGACAGCGGCGGGGTTCTCGTCGTCCGGAATCAGATGACCGCTGCGTGGCGGACTTCGGCCGGTTCCGTGACGACACCGCGGCGGAGATCGTCCCACGCCAGACGCAGTCGAGCCATCGCATCGGCCGTGCGCTCCGGCGGAAGCGTGATCGGGATGCGCAGACGGCGCTCGAGCACACCGCCGGTCGAGAACCGCGGGCCGGGCGGCAGCAGGAGTCGATGCTCACGCGCGGACAGGGAGAGCGTCGTCGACAGCGGAGCGCCGAGGTCGAGCCAGGTCGACAATCCGCCGGGTGTCGGGGGCATGTCGACGCCGTCGATGCCGGCCAGCCCGGCGCTGACGGCCGCGCGTCCGGCGCGGAGTCGCTCACGGACATGCGAGGTGAGGGCGGTCATGTCATCGAGCAGCTCCACGGCGATGCACTGTTCGAGCAGCGCCGTGCCCAGCTCGAACGACGGCCGGACGGCGAGCAACCGGTCGATGAGCGACCGATCCGCACGGATCCACCCGAGGCGGAGCCCACCCCACGCGATCTTCGACATCGACCCGACAGTGATGACCTCGGGGCTGAACGAGCTCATCGGCAGGGGAGTCCACCCGCGATCGATGTCGAGCTCTGCGGTCGTCTCGTCGATGATCAGGTGCGTTCCCGCACTGCGCGCCGTCGTGGCGATCCGACCCCGTTCTTCGTCGGGCAGTGTCGCGCCCGTCGGGTTGTGGAAGTCGGGGATCAGATAGGCGACGTGGGGATGGCTGCTGAGCAGAGTCTCGGTGAGGTGGCGCGGGTCCCAGCCGTCGGCATCGACGGGCGTCGGGAGCAGACGATAGTCGTGCCGGCGCAACGCCTCGAGCGCGTGAGGGAACGTCGGCTGCTCGACGAGCGCGCGTTCTCCACGCCGGCCGATCGTGGCGAGGATGAGGTTCAGGGCGTTGAGCGCGCCGGAGGTGATGATGATCTGGTCGGCTGTGGTCGCGGCGCCGCGCTCGGTGTAACGGCGGGCGACGGCGTCGCGCAGCTCGGGCAGGCCTCGAAGCGAGTATCCGCTGGTTCCCCGAAGCGCCGCGAGCCGGGGCAGTGAGCGCACCGTCGCGTCGTACAGGCCCGGCGTGGAGTCCATCGAGGCGATCGAGAGGTCGATGGCGCTCTCGTCGTCGGGCCCGGACGTCAGAAGGGTGGAGTGCGGCAGATCGACCCGCGTGCTCCCGCCATGCAGACGGGACACGTAGCCGTCGGCATCGAGCAGGCCGTACACCCGCGTCATCGTCGAGCGCGATCTGCGCAATTCGAGGGCGAGCGCTCGCTCGCTGGGCAGGCGTTCGCCCACCGTCAGTCGTCCATCGAGGATCAGCGCACGGATCTGTGCGGCGAGCTCGGCAGCCGTGGAGCCTGCCGCGTTCTGGGCGCCGAGCTGCTCCACCAGGCGTGATGTCATCTGCCCAGCATGCCCTAAAGTGGCTTCACATTCGCAGGCCACTTGTCGTCGAGTGGTCTCGCGATCCGAGGGGCTGCGGCATCCACCATAGAGGGATGCACCTCCGTTCCATCCTCCTTCCCCTCGCCGCCACGAGTCGTCGCGACCTCGTCGAGCGCATCGTGCAGCTGCTCGTCGGGCTGTTCCTCTACGGCGTCGCGCTGGGCCTGATGGTGCGCGGCGGCATCGGCGTCGCCCCGTGGGACGTACTGGCGTTGGGTGTGGTTGCCCAGAGCGGGCTCGGCTATGGCACCGTGACGGTGCTCGTCTCGATCGTCGTGCTGCTGCTGTGGATCCCCCTCCGTCAACGTGTGGGGCTGGGCACCCTGCTCAATGCGCTCCTGATCGGTCCCAGTGCCGACCTCACGCTTGCCGTGATCCCCGCACCGCCGTCCATCTGGGTGGGAGCGCCGATGTTCGTCGCCGGACTCGTGCTTCTCGCCTTCGCGACAGGCCTCTACATCGCCGCGAACTTCGGTCCTGGTCCGCGGGACGGGCTCATGACGGGACTCGTGCGCATCACCGGGTGGCGGGTGTGGATCGTGCGCACGCTCATCGAGGGAAGTGTGCTGCTCGTCGGTTTCCTGCTCGGCGGCCCCGTCGGGGTCGGTACCGTGCTGTTCGCCTTCGGTGTCGGTCCGTTGATCGGGTGGTTCCTTCCGCTGCTCACGAGATCCCGCGAGCAACGATCGCGTCGCCTGGCCGCCGTGGCCGCTTCCTGATCGGTGCCCGCGCAGACGAACGGCGCAGACGAACGGCGCAGACGAACGGCCCCGGGGCCGTTCGTCTGCGCACGTGCGTGTCAGTCGGCGCTCGCGACGGCGAGGACGGCATTGTGGCCGCCGAAGCCGAACGAGTTGCTGATGGCGATCTGCGGACCGTCGCCGAGCGGTGTCGGCTCGCCCGAGAGGCGGAACGGCACGGCCGGGTCCGGCTCGGTCATGTTGATCGTGGGAGGCGCGACGCGGTCACGCAGCGCGAGCAGCGAGAAGATCGCCTCGAGTGCGCCTGTGCCACCGAGCAGGTGACCGGTCGACGCCTTCGTGGCGGAGACCGGGATCTCGTCGAGACGCTCGCCGAAGACACGCTTCAGAGCCACGTACTCGTTCGGGTCACCGACCGGGGTCGACGTCGCGTGGGCGTTGATGTGCGTGACCTGATCCGCGGTGATGCCGGCCTCTTCGAGGGCCTGGATGACCGCGCGCGCAGCCCCTGCGCCCTCGGGGTCGTTGCCGGTGATGTGGTAAGCGTCGGCCGTCACGCCGCCGCCGAGCACGTAGCCGTAGATCTTGGCGCCACGGGCCTTGGCGTGCTCCTCGGTCTCGAGGATGAGAACGGCCGCACCCTCGCCCATGACGAAACCGTCACGGTCGATCGCGCCCGGACGGGAGGCATGCTCCGGGTCGTCATTGCGTCGGGAGAGCGCCTGCGCCGATGCGAAGGACGCCATGGTGATCGGGTGGATCGCCGACTCGGCGCCACCGGCGATCACGACGTCGGCAAGGCCCTCCTGCAGGTGGTGGAAGGCGTGGATGATGGACTCCGTGCTGGATGCGCACGCGCTCACCACGGTCTGCGCGTAGGCGCGGGCTTCGAACTGCAGCGACAGGTTTCCCGCAGCGGCGTTCGGCATGAGCATCGGGACCGTGAGCGGCATGACGCGGCGCGGGCCCTTCTCGCGCAGGGTGTCCCACGCGTCGAGCAGCGTCCACAGCCCGCCGATGCCGGTGGCGAAGTCGACGCCGAGGCGCTCGGGGGCGACGTCGGGAGATCCCGCGTCCGCCCACGCCTCGCGGGCGGCGATCAGCGCGAACTGCGCGGAAGGATCGAGGCGCTTCGCCTCGTGCCGGGGGAGGACTTCCTCCGGCCGCACGATCGCCTCAGCGGCGAAGGTGACGGGAAGTTCGTACTGCTTCACCCAGTCGTGCTCGAGGGTGCGCGTACCGGATTTGCCAGCCAGGAGATTGGCCCAGTTGTCCGGCGCAGTCCCGCCGATGGCGGAAGTGGCGCCGATGCCGGTGACGACGATGCGCTTGGTCATGGTGTGGTTCCTTGTCGGGCGGGGTGGAGCGGATGTGCGGGCAAGCCGGAGGATGCCACGCCCCGCGACGGCGGGGGTGGCATCCTGCGTGGATTACTCCTGGCCTGCGACGATGAAGCTGACGGCGTCGCCGACGGTCTTCAGGTTCTTGACCTCGTCGTCGGGGATGGTGACGCCGAACTTCTCCTCGGCGTTGACGACGATCGTCATCATGGAGATCGAGTCGATGTCGAGGTCATCCGTGAACGACTTCTCGAGGGCGACCTCGGAAGCGTTGATGCCGGTCTCGTCGGTGATGAGTTCTGCGAGACCTGCGAGGACCTCGTCGTTGGTGAAAGCCATGTGGTCTTCCTCTTTCTTGCGGGTTGTATTCGGAACCGTGGAACAGTCTAGGGAAGGTCGGGTCGTTCTCAGGGGAGGACGACGACCTGGGCGGCGAAGACGAGGCCCGCGCCGAAGCCGATCTGCAGAGCCAGACCGCCGGAGAGTTCGGGGTGCTCAGTCATGAGTCGGTGGCTCGCGAGCGGGATCGACGCCGCAGAGGTGTTGCCCGTCGTCTCGATGTCGCGCGCGATCACGGTCGTCTCGGGGAGCTTCAGCTGCTTGGCGAACTCGTCGATGATGCGCATGTTGGCCTGGTGCGGGATGAAGGCGGCGATGTCCTTCGCCTCGACGCCCGCCTTGTCGAGCGCTTCGCGGGCGACCTTCGCCATCTCCCACACCGCCCAACGGAACACCGTCTGGCCTTCTTGGCGCAGGGTGGGCCACGGCACTTCGCCGTCGCGGAACTCGGTGAGGGTGCCGTTCATGCCGACGGCGTCGGCCTTCGAACCGTCCGAGCCCCACACGGCAGGGGCGATGCCGGGCGTGTCGCTCGGGCCGATCAGCGCGGCGCCGGCGCCATCGCCCAGGAGGAACGAGATGCTGCGGTCTGCAGGGTCGACGATGTCGGACAGCTTCTCGGTGCCGATCACCAGGGCGTAGCGCGCGGCTCCCGCACGGATCAGTGCGTCGGCCTGAGCCACGGCGTAGGAGTATCCGGCGCAGGCGGCGTTGATGTCGTATGCGGCGGCGGGGTTCGCGCCGACACGGTCGGCCACGATCGCCGAGACTGACGGAGACTGCTTGGGGTTGCTGATCGTGGCGACGATGACGAGATCGACCTGATCGGCGCTGATGCCGGACTTCTCGATCGCCTCGGCGGCCGCGGTCGTCGCGAGATCGATCGCATCGGTCGTCTTGTCGGCGCGGGCGCGCGTGATGATGCCCGTGCGCTGACGGATCCATTCGTCGCTCGAGTCGATCGGACCGATGAGGTCTTCGTTCGGCACGGCGTTCTCGCCACGGGCGGCGCCGTAGGAGTAGATGCGCGTGTAGGCGGGACCCGTGATCTGGGCCAGGGTGACGCTCATGCGGCTTCTCCGTTCAGCAGCGCGACGGCCGCATCGAGATCTTCAGGGGTCTTCACGGCGACCGTCGGCACGCCGCGCAGCCCGCGCTTCGCGAGTCCGGTGAGAGCACCGGCCGGAGCGAGTTCGATGAGTCCGGTGATGCCGCGATCGGCGAACGAGGCCATGCACTTGTCCCATCGCACCGGCGAGGAAACCTGATCGACCAGATACGACAGGGCCTGAGCACCGTCGGTCACCTCGGAGCCGTCGCGGTTGGTCCACAGCGGGAGCGTCGGGTCGGCAGGTTCGATGTCGGCGACGGCATCGCGCAGTGCGGCGACCGCGGCAGCCATGTAGGTCGTGTGGAAGGCGCCGGCGACCTGGAGCGGAATCACGCGCGTGCCTCTGACAGGCTCCTCGGCGAGAGCCGCGAGCGCCGGGAGTGCGCCGGCGACGACGAGCTGACCGCCGCCGTTGTAGTTGGCGGGGGAAAGGTCGAGTTCGGCGAGGCGGGCGAGGATCGCCTCCTCGTCGCCGCCCAGAACCGCACTCATCCCCGTAGGGGTCTCTGCCGCGGCATCGGCCATCGCGCGACCGCGGATGCCGACCAGGCGCATGCCCGTCGCCGCATCGATGACTCCGCTCGAGACGAGCGCGGCGATCTCGCCGACCGAGTGTCCGGCGACGCCGTCGGCCTGTCGCGCACCGCGGGCCGCGAGGGCGTCGGCGGTGATCAGCGAGGCCGCGACGATGAGGGGCTGGGCGATGCGCGTATCGCGGATCGTGTCGGCATCCGACACCGTTCCGTGCTGGTGCAGATCGACCTGCGCGGCCTCGGAGTACGCCGCGAGGCGTTCAGCCACGCCGTCGAGCTCCAGCCAAGGGGAGAGGAAACCGGGGGTCTGCGAGCCCTGACCAGGGCAGACGACGACAATCACCTGTACAGTCTGCCAACGATTGCGCGTGAGCGGTGGATGATCCATCACAAGATTCGAAGAAACCCTTGTGTGTGGCGCACAGCGCCATCGCGCGAAGTCAGCGGGGTGGCCGTCGGAGGGCCGGCCGGCGTCGACTCTGCTCGGCAGCACCGATCGAGCCGAGGATCAGCGCGGTCTGCAGGATGAGAGCCTCGCGCGGGCCGGTGGCATCCCAGCCGATGACCTCGCTGACGCGCTTGAGCCGGTAGCGCACGGTGTTGGGGTGCACGAAGAGTTCGCGCGCCGTCGCCTCGAGCGAGCGTCCGTTGTCGAGATAGCTCCACAGGGTCGTCACGAGGTCGGTGGAGTGCGCCTGGAGCGGGCGGAAGATGCGTTCGATCAGCGTCTGCTTGGCGAGCGGATCGCCGGCGAGGGCGCGCTCCGGGAGCAGGTCGTCGGCATCGACGGGCCGTGGGGCGCTGCGCCACGCTCGTGCCACGGCGAATCCCGCGAGGGCGGCTCTGGCGCTCTGGCTCGCATCGACCAGGGCCGCGACCGCCGGTCCCAGGACGACATAGCCGGGACCGAAAGACGGCTCCAGACGCGAGGCGATCTCCTGGAAGCCGAGTTCGTCCTCGTCCTCCTCGTCTTCCTGTCCGGCCACGCGGGCGCGACCGAGCACGAGCACGAGTCGGGAGCCCTGCACGCCGATGAGCACGTCGACGGCGAGCTTGCGGGCGGTGCGGCGCACCTGATCGACGTCGAACTGCGGGGGAGTCGTGCCGACCAGCACGGCGACCTCGCCGTGTCCGTGCCAGCCGAGAGCGGCGATGCGGCTGGGCAGCTCCTCATCGGCCTCGCCCGTGAGGATCGAGTCGACGACGAGCGCTTCCAGACGGGCGTCCCAGAGCCCGCGGGCTTCGGCGGCGCGGGCATAGACGTCGGCGGCGGCGAAGGCCACGTCGCGCGAGTAGAGCAGGATCGCCTCACGGAGGTCGTCGCCGCGGCCGGCCACGCGCTCCTCGGTCACCTCGACCGTCACGCGGATCAGCTGCAGCGTCTGCTGCAGACTGACGCTGCGCAACAGCTCGCGGGGCGCGGCGGCGAAGATGTCGGCCGCGATCCACGGTGTCGAGGTGGGGTCCTCGTACCACTGGATGAACGAGGTGATGCCGGCCTGAGCCACCAGCCCGACGGCAGAGCGTCGGGCCGGTGGCATGTCGGCGTACCAGGGGAGGGTGTCCTCCAACCGCTTGATCGTCACCGAGGCGATGTCACCGGAGATCCGGCGCAGCCAGGTGAGAGTGGCGGTCTTGTCCATTCCGCGTGGAGACGAACCTGTCACCGACGGATCAGCTCTCGCCACCTGCGTTGCCGCTGGTGCCGGCGTTCACATCGTGCAGGCGGTACTTCTCGATCGCCTGTGCCGCGAGCGAGCGATCGACGACGCCGTCCTCGGCGAGCGACTGCAGCGTGCGGACCACGATCGACGGGCCGTCGATCTTGAAGAACCGGCGGGCGGCGGCGCGGGTGTCGGAGAAGCCGAAGCCGTCCGCACCGAGCGTCGCGAAACGCTGTGGAACCCACGGGCGGATCTGGTCCTGCACCGCGTGCATGTAGTCGCTGACGGCGACGACCGGGCCCTGAGCGCCCTGCAGCTTCTGCGTGAGGTAGGCCGTGCGGGGCTCCTCCTCGGGGTGCAGGAAGTTGTGCTCGTCGGCGGCGAGACCGTCACGACGCAGCTCGGTCCAGGAGGTGACCGACCAGACATCGGCGATCACACCCCAGTCCTGCTTCAGCAGCTGCTGCGCCTCGATGGCCCAGGGGAGTCCGACGCCCGATGCGAACAGCTGCGCACGGGGACCGTCGCCCTCGCCGACCGAGATGCGGTGGATGCCGCGCACGATGCCGTCGACGTCCACGTTCTCCGGCTCAGCGGGCATCACGAGAGGTTCGTTGTAGAGCGTGATGTAGTACATCACGTTCGGGTCCTCGTGCTGTCCGCCGTACATGCGCTCGAGACCCGAACGCACGATGTGCGCGATCTCGTAGCCGTAGGCCGGGTCGTACGAGACCGTCGCCGGGTTGGTGGCGGCGAGCAGGTGCGAGTGGCCGTCGGCGTGCTGCAGGCCCTCACCGGTGAGCGTCGTGCGACCGGCCGTCGCACCCATGATGAACCCGCGGGCCATCTGGTCGCCGGCCGCCCACTGGGCGTCGCCGGTGCGCTGGAAGCCGAACATCGAGTAGAAGATGTAGATCGGGATCAGCGGTTCGCCGTGGGTGGCGTATGACGTGCCGGCGGCCGTGAAGGCTGCGAGAGCGCCGGCCTCGTTGATGCCGACGTGCACGATCTGGCCCTGCGGGCTCTCCTTGTAGGCGAGGAGCAGCTCACGGTCGACCGACGTGTAGTGCTGGCCGTTCGGGTTGTAGATCTTCGCCGTCGGGAAGTACGCGTCCAGACCGAACGTGCGCGCTTCGTCCGGGATGATCGGCACGATGCGGTGGCCGAAGTCCTTCGAGCGGAGCAGATCCTTCAGCAGTCGGACGAACGCCATGGTGGTGGCGATCTCCTGCGTGCCGGAACCCTTCTTGGGAAGGGCGTACGCGGCGTCATCCGGCAGCGACAGGCCGACGTGCGTCGAACGGCGCTCGGGGAGGAAGCCTCCCAGCGCCCGGCGGCGCTCGAGCATGTACTGGATCGTCTCGTCCTGCGCGCCCGGGTTGTAGTACGGGGGCAGGTACGGGTTCTCCTCGAGCTGCGCGTCCGTGATCGGGATGTGCATCGCGTCGCGGAACGTCTTGAGGTTGTCCAGCGTCATCTTCTTCATCTGGTGCGTCGCGTTGCGCCCCTCGAACTGCGGACCGAGGCCATAGCCCTTGACGGTCTTCGCGAGGATGACGGTGGGCTTGCCCTTGTGCTCGGTCGCTGCCTTGAAGGCGGCGTAGACCTTGCGGTAGTCGTGCCCACCACGCTTGAGGTTCCAGATGTCGTCGTCGGAGTAGTCCTTGACGAGCGCGGCAGCCCGCTCATCGCGGCCGAAGAAGTGCTCACGGATGTACGCGCCGGACTCGGCCTTGAACGTCTGGTAGTCACCGTCGGGGGTGACGTTCATGATGTTGAGCAGAGCGCCCTCGGTGTCACGGGCGAGCAGGTCGTCCCATTCGCGACCCCAGACGACCTTGATGACGTTCCAGCCGGCACCGCGGAAGAACGACTCCAGCTCCTGGACGATCTTGCCGTTGCCGCGCACCGGGCCGTCGAGACGCTGCAGGTTGCAGTTCACGATGAAGGTGAGGTTGTCGAGACCCTCGTTGGCTGCGACCTGGAGCTGTCCGCGGCTCTCGACCTCGTCCATCTCGCCGTCGCCGAGGAATGCCCAGACGTGCGAGGCGGAGGTGTCCTTGATGCCGCGGTTCTCGACGTACTTGTTCGACATCGCCTGGTAGATCGCGTTGATCGGACCGAGGCCCATCGACACGGTCGGGAACTGCCAGTAATCCGGCATCAGTCGCGGGTGCGGGTACGACGGGATGCCGTCGGGGCCGTGCGACTTCTCCTGGCGGAAACCGTCGAGCTGGTTCTCGGTCAGGCGGCCTTCGAGGAAGGAACGCGCGTACGTACCGGGGGAGGCGTGGCCCTGGATGAAGATCTGGTCTCCACCCCCGGGGTTGTCGGCACCCTTGAAAAAGTGGTTGAAGCCGACTTCGTACAGCGCGGCAGACGACGCGTAGGTCGAGATGTGTCCGCCGACACCGATGCCGGGGCGCTGGGCGCGGTGCACCGTGATCGCGGCGTTCCACCGGATCCAGGCGCGGTAGCGGCGCTCGATCTCTTCGTCGCCGGGGAACTCCGGCTCGTTCTCGCTCGCGATGGTGTTGATGTAGTCGGTGGTCGGGACCATCGGCACGCCCAGGTGCAGCTCCTTGGAGCGCTTGAGCAGGCTGAGCATGATCTCGCGGCCGCGGCCGTGGCCCTTGGCATCCACCAGCTCATCGAGCGACTGCTGCCACTCGCCGGTCTCATCCGGATCGCTGTCTTGGGGGCCCTGGGAATACGGATCCTGGTCGTGCACAGTCACGGGGGAGCCTTTCGTCAAGCTGGCAGGTCATGCCAATGAAACGGGAAGCGACGCGGGCAGCCTTGTCGGCTGTACACAACGCGCGCCTGAATCACCTTATCCCTGTTCGACGACACAGTCGCGCACCGGCATCCGGATAGACTTGTCATCACCAGGGCCTTTAGCTCAGCTGGTAGAGCGCCACGTTTACACCGTGGATGTCGTCGGTTCGATCCCGGCAGGGCCCACCCCATCAAGCGGGTAGAACGACCGGATGCCGGCTCCGCCCCGGTCGCGGCGCGACCTCTGCCGTCGTCGGCATCTGGATCAGCGCCACGATCGAGATCTCGAGGAAGCGCGCGATGCGTCGGAGGTGCGCTGAGCGCCGTTCCCAACGGCCGAAGCAGGTACTCGCGGCTTTGAGGGCCGCTGCTAGAGTCACAGGACGCACAATCCTGGAGGAGCATGAAGGATATCTCGCGACGTACTGTGCTGACGTACGGAGCCTGGTCGGCTCCCGTCATCGCACTTGCAGTCTCTGCGCCTCTTGCTGCTGCCAGCGTTGCGGCAGCCACTGTGACGATAACAGGCATCGCAGCCGTCGGCTTCTCCGACTGGCATGACCTGTACATCAACGTCGCCAATCCCCCAGCAGGTGCGCAGAACGTCACCGGTCGGGTTACCTGGACCCCATCGGGCGGCAGCACCATTGGGTCCTCCGGCTTTTCCGTCGACTCGAACGGCAACGCCTCGATCACCCTCGCTGGATTCCCGACGGGCGTCTCCTATACGTTCACCGCGACCGTCACGATCGCGGGCTCACCTGTCTCCGGGTCCTTCGTCCACACGTTCTGACCCCAGCGTTCGGTGGTCTGTTCCTCTTCGCGATGTCAGTCCTCAGCCGCCTTTCGAGTGGAAGACACTCCTTTCTAACCCTTCCGAGTTCCGTTTAGGCTGTGCCTGAACAGGAACTATGGCCGATGCCTCGTCGTCATCGACGGGGCTCCTGTCGTATCCGGGTGCAGTCCCACCGCCACACGCTCGCAACCCTCTGCAAACGGCCTGCTGCCATGACCTCGAGCCCGTGAGTCCGAGCCCTCATGGTGTGTCGAGGGGGTCTGGTAGCGCGCCGCGGCAGGAGCGGCACGCGGCGCTCGTCATACGTGGGCTGCTGTGACCAGTAAGAGCGTCCGCAACGGGGAGGGCCATCGCGCCTACCGGCGCCAGCAGGGAGCTCTCAAGCGTCGCACTCGCGCGCAGAACCTCCCCTGCGCCCACGTTCCCCTTCGGGGTGGGCTAAGGGGAGAGCATCGATACGGCGCCACCGTGGATGTCGTCGGTTCGATCCCGGCCGGGCCCTCACTCCGGACCTCCACAGTGCGATAGAGGGGTCTCACGCCACCGATGCGACGGTCAGTTCTCGGGTTCCCGAACGATCGTGAGAGTCCCGATCTCACCCACGACGGTGCCTACGCTGATCGAGATGCTCGTGGTGTAAGTGCCGGGCAGCCATGTGAGGATCTCATCTTCCATCGACGAGGTGGTGGCACCGTCAAGGGGAATCCAGCTGATCGTCTTGCTGTACATACCCTCGGCGAGGTCGCGGTTCACTGTCAGCACGGTCGTCTGCGAGCCGTCCGGATTGGAGAAGGTGCTCGCCTGGGAGAAGTTCGGGCCAGCGACAGAGAATATCCGGACAGGTGTCGCGCGCGTCGCTCCCGCTCCTCCTCCCTGGAGCGCCATCGAGCCACCCACGGTGAGGGTCACGAGATCCCCTGCGCGCATGGTGCCGGTGATCCTGATGGAGAGCGGACGGGTGAACGTGATCTGCCCGCCCTGGGCCGTCTCAGATGTCACGTTCGCGTACGATGCCGACTGCACGCCACTGCCGGAGGCTGCAGCCAGCGGCGTTCCTACCGTCGCAACAATGACCGGCATGGCCCAGGCTGCTGCCGAGAGCACTGCTCGTCGATTCGGCCCCGGTCGGGTTGCGGGCAGTTCGAGTTCGTCGGTCATCGTGTCCTTCAGCGTGTGCGGCCCTGAGCGGTCGTGCATCGGTATCCACCATAGGGGGGCGCCCCAGGGGGCTGACGCTCGATCGCCTGCGGGCGTGCGATCAGCCGGTATCGACGGTTCCGCGCGACGAGCACAGCGGAGGCCAGGAGAGAGGCGAGAAGGGAGGCGACCATGATGGCGACCTTCGCGTCGTCGCCGTGCGGGCTTCCCGCCCCGAAGCTGAGTTCCGCGATGAGCAGTGAGACGGTGAACCCGATGCCGGCCAGCATCCCGACGCCGATCAGGTCGATCCATCGCAGGGAGGGATCGAGACGGACCCGTGTCGCCCAGGTGAGAAGGCGAACGGACAGGACGATGCCGAGGGGCTTGCCGAGGACCAGACCGGTGACGATGCCGATCGTGACCGGATCGGTGGCTGCGCGCGTGATGCCCTCGATCCCGCCCACCGCCACTCCGGCGGCGAAGAACGCGAAGATCGGAACGGCGATGCCGGCAGAGAGCGGGCGGAACCGGTGCTCGAACTCTTCAGCGAGTCCGCCCCCCTGCGCATCCGGGCCGTTTCGCTTCGCGTGCACAGGAATGGTGAACGCGAGGGCGACGCCGGCGATCGTCGCATGTATGCCTGAGGCGTGCAGGAACGCCCACGCGACGAATCCGAGCGGCAGCAGGATCAGCCATGCGGCGTAGGCCTTGGTTCCGAACAGGGTCCGGTACCGCTGGGCCAGGAAGCCGTAGATGGCGATGACCCCTGCGGAGATGACCAGAGGCAGGATCTCGATGTCGGCGGTGTAGAAGACGGCGATGATGACGATCGCGATGAGGTCGTCTACGACGGCGAGGGTCAGAAGGAAGATACGGAGCGGGCTCGGGAGATGGGAGCCGACCAGAGCGAGGACGGCGACGGCGAAGGCGATGTCGGTGGCGGTGGGGATCGCCCACCCTTCGCGGAGCGAGGGCTGGTTCCACACGATGGCCACGTAGATCATCGCTGGGACGGCGACACCGCCCACGGCCGCGGTGATCGGCACGACCGCGGTGTTGAAGCTGCGAAGGTCACCGGCCACGACCTCGCGTTTCAGTTCCAACCCGACGAGGAAGAAGAACACCGCGAGCAGTCCATCGGCGGCCCATGCGCCGAGAGAGAGCTCCAGATGCCACGGTTCGTAGCCGATCCGGAAGTCGCGGAGAGCGAAATAGCTGTCGGCGGCGGGCGAGTTCGCCCAGATGATGGCGATGACCGCGGCCGCTACGAGCAGGATGCCGCCGACGGCTTCCTTTCGCAGAAGAGCGGAGATCCGTGTTGCTTCTGAGGCTCCGGGCCAGCGAGGGAAACGCGCTGCGGAGGACGGTGTGGGAGGCGCGTTGTGCACGGGTGGCTCCTGGGAATGGTCGACAGAGTGAGTGTCGACCAGACTTCCCGACGCGCCGGAACCATTCTAACCGTCCGCGCCACTCGGACTCCGACCGAGGGATCGCCTCAGGACCTGCGGCGCTTGGCGCGGATGGTCAGCCACTGCGAGACGACCAACAATGCCATCGCGATGACGGTGAACCACAGAGTGGGGCTCAAGACCCCGGTGAGGATCAGTACCGCACAGACGAGCCCGAAGGCGCCGCCGAAGATGAGGAGGCCCAGGTTGACGTCGGTGTTGGTTCCGTTGTTGCGCATCTCCTCAGCCTGTCAGCCATGCTCATCGATGTCGACCGGCAGGGCACGCGTAACGACACGATCACTTCAGCATCCATTTTTGCTTGTAAACGTGTGAAACCTGCTACTTTCCTCATAAATGAGTTGAGCTAGCCACGGAGTCACATTGCTGCGTCATTCTGACCTTTCTGCTGGTTCCGGCGCACCCTCTTCGGTGCCTCCGGCGGCTGACCGCTTGGCGAGAGAGAACATGGCGTTGGCCACCTTCCTCGCGCTGGAGAAGGCACGCACGGCGGAGCATGTCGATCTCGACGATCTGATGTCGGCCGCCCGCTGGGGCCTCGCCCGCGCCGCTCTCACGTACGAGCCGGAACGGGGGATCCCCTTCGGAGCGTTCGCGCGCACACAGATCAACTGGGCCATGCTGTCGGAGATGCGCCGCGCAGACCCCGCGGGCGAGCGCGCACGCGACAAGATCCAACTCATCCGGGCGGCAGGCGACGCCGTACTCGCCCGAACAGGTCGACCGGGCACGATCGCCGAGTTGGCCAAAGAGTCCGGGATCGACGCCGGCTCGGTCGCCGAGATGCTCCAGCTCGACACGATGGTGCGCACCGCGACGAGCTTCGAGGAGCACTTCGATCTCGAGACCGGCCGACAGGCCGCCGACCTCACCGACAGTGTGATCCTGCCGGAGCACGCCGCCGAGCAGAACGAGAACCGGGCGATGCTCGTGCGGGTGCTCGATGCGCTGCCGGCCGCGATGCGCCGGGTGATCCGGGGCATCTACATCGACGACCGGATGGTAAAAGACCTCGCCGACGAGATGGAGGTCAGCCACGCCTACGTGTCGAAACTGCGCACTCGCGGTCTCGGCATGATGCGCGAGGCGATGCAGGCGTGGGAGGACGGCACCACGGGCGATCGCTCCACCGCCGCGAAGAGCGAGTTCTTCGGTGCACTGTTCGGTCCCGTGCCCGCATCGTCGCCGTCGCCCGCGAGCCCCGCGATCCCACGCCGGGCCGACGATCTCCTTCCCGCCCTCTGACATTCCTCCGCAGCGCGGGTTACGCGCCGGGCGACTGTCGCGAATGTGGATTGTGCAGGCCCACGGATGGGCCCGCATTCAGTCCCATAACCACGGAGGATATTCATGGGTCTTCAGATCGCAACCAACGTCAGTGCGCTCAACTCGTACCGCAACCTGTCCGCCAACCAGAACGACGTCTCGAAGTCGCTCGAGAAGCTCTCGAGCGGTCTGCGCATCAACCGCGCAGCCGACGACGCCGCCGGTCTGGCCATCTCCGAGGGTCTGCGCTCGCAGGTCAACGGCCTGAACGTCGCAGCCCGCAACGCCCAGGACGGCATCTCGGTGATCCAGACCGCTGAAGGCGCGCTGACCGAGGTCCACTCCATCCTGCAGCGTGTCCGCGACCTCGCGGTCCAGGCAGGATCCGACTCCAACAACGTCGACTCCCGCAAGGCCATCACCACCGAGGTGACCCAGCTGGTCGACGAGCTCACGCGCATCTCCGACACCACGAACTTCAACGGCATCAAGCTGCTGGATGCTTCGGCCGGTGCGGCAGGCGACGGCGTGCTGAGCTTCCAGGTCGGTGCCGACGGCGCCGCCTCGAGCCAGATCACGGTGAACCTCGGTTCCGCCGACATCAAGACGCTCGCGGCGGACCTCAAGACCGCCATCGTCACCACCGACGGATTCGCGACGCCCACGCTGGCAGCGGCGACCATCACCACGGTCGACACGGCCATCAAGAGCGTCTCCTCGGCTCGTGCCGACCTCGGTGCGGTGCAGAACCGCTTCGAGTCGACCATCAACTCGCTGCAGGTCTCGGCCGAGAACCTGTCGGCGGCCAAGAGCCGTATCGCCGACACCGACATGGCAGCCGAGATGGTCAAGTACACCGCTGCGAACATCCTGCAGCAGGCCGGCACCGCCATGCTCGCGCAGGCGAACCAGTCGGGCCAGGGCGTCCTGCAGCTGCTCCGTTGAGCCGCTGCGCCTGAGGCGCATGAGGCGCTCGGGCGGAGAGGTCTCCGCCCGAGCGCCTTCCTGTAGGACCATCGACTCCGCACGCACAGAAGGCATCGAAGATGAAACTCGACGGACTGGTATCCGGGCTCAAGACCGACGAGCTCATCACCGCCCTCATGGACGTGGCGGCGATCCCGAAGAAGCTGATCGCGAACAAGATCACCGACCGTGGCACCATCATCACCAACCTGCAGTCGCTGAACAAGTCGCTGCAGGACCTGATGGCCAAGGCGAAGACCGCGGCAGGAGCGACGTCGCTCGCCGCGTTCACCGCATCCTCCTCCGCCGAGAGCGTCACGGTCACCGCCGGCGCGAAGGCCAGCGCGTTCTCGACGAGCATCGTGGTCGACGCGGTCGCTGCGGCGCACTCCGTGATCACGGCCGCCGGCGGCGCGGAGGCCTGGGGCGGGGAGTTCACGCTCGTCGCGTCAGACGGCACCCAGACCGCGATCACCCCGGCGGGCTCCAGCCCGCAGGAGCTGGCGAAGGCGATCAATGCCGCGAAGGCCGGCGTGACGGCGACGGTCGTGCCGGCGGGCACCGATGCCGACGGCAAGGCCCTCTCGCGCATCCAACTGACCGCGACCGACACGGGAGCCGCGAGCTCGTTCGCTCTGCACCGAGGCACGGCTGCCGAGGTCGCCTCCGGAACCGCTGCGGATATGGCGGCTGAGACCGGCGCTGCCGTCCTCGCGCAGGGTGCCGATGCCAGGGTGCGCATGTTCGCCGGCACCGCGGCCGAGCAGACGCTGATCAGCGCGAGCAACACCATCAGCATCGGCGAGGACATCGACGTCACCGTCTCGAAGGCGGGCGCGGACTCGATCGTGGTCTCGGTCGCGTTGGACGCGAAGGCGCAGACGACCAAGGCGGAAGCGTTCATCAAGGAGATCGCCTCCCTGCTCACCCGCATCGACAACGGGTCGAAGTCGACGGTCGGTGCGGTGGGGGAGAAGACCACGCTCGGCGTGTTCACGGGGGACAGCACCGTCCGCAATCTGCGCACAGCGTTGGCGGATGCCGTGCAGTATCCGGTCGACGGGGTCTCGCCCTCGACGATCGGCATCTCGATCAGCGACAAGGGCGTTCTCTCCTTCGACGCGGAGAAGTTCACCCGGGCGCTCGCGGAGGACCCCGAGAAGGCGCAGGCCGTGTTCTCCGGACTGTCGGGCCGGTTGCAGGAGGTCACGACCAAGTACTCCGACAAGTACGACGGTCTGCTGACGCAGCGCATCACCGGACAGGAGTCCGAGGTCAAGACGCTCAAGTCCCAGGTCGAGCGCTGGGACATCCGCCTCGAGCAGCGCAGGGCGACGCTCGAGCGCACGTACTCGCAGCTCGAGGTGCAGCTCTCGAAGCTGCAATCACAGTCGTCCTGGCTCTCGTCGCAGCTCGCGGGCCTGTCCACCTCGTCGTCCTCGTCGTGACGTCGCCCGCACCTCTCACCCCTCGCACCCGCTAGGAGATCAGAACGATGTCCCTCACCTCCCTCGCACGCGCCAAGCAGCAGTATCTCGAGCAGCAGGTCGCCTCGGCATCTCCGGAGCGGCTCCTGACGATGCTCTACGACCGTCTGCTCGTCGACATCGATCGGGCAGCCGCGGCTCAGGATTCGTCGGACTGGACGGCCGCGGGAGCCCACCTGACGCACGCGCAGCAGATCGTCGCGGAACTCCACGGCTCGCTCACCGATGTCTGGGACGGTGCAGGGGACCTGCGTGCGCTCTACACCTACCTCACCGGACGTCTGATCGACGCGAACATCGCACGTGATCGGGCCGCAACCGGCGAGTGCCGCGAGCTCGTCGTGCCGCTGCGCGAGGCCTGGCATCAGGCTGCGGCCACGACCGCGGCCGCCGCACCCACGGCGACCTCTGCGCTGGCCTGATCGATCGTGTCGGACAACCTCGCCGAATGGCTGACCGTACTCGATCAGTTCGAGCGTGCACTCGACGCCGCTGATTCGCAGCGCGACGCACAGCCGTTCGATGCCCCCGCGGGTCCCGTCCCCGATGAACTTCGGGAAAGGGCCGAGGCGGTGCTGATCCGTCAGCAGACGATGATCAGTGGCCTCATGACGTCTCGGGCGAACGTCGCGCGCGAGCTCGCCGCCCTCCGACGAGTGCCGACGACTCCGCAGGACACGCCGGCCTACCTCGACGTGGAAGGCTGACCCGGCAGGTTACGCATCCGGGGGTGCGTCGCGATAGTCGACGCTGAGCAGGGATCGCTCGACGATTGGCCACGGATCGGCTTCTCCATCAACGTCCGGGGTGCCGCCGTGCTCGAATCCGTAACCTCCTCCGCGCTGATCAGCGCGCTCGATGGCCTGGCTCTGCGTCAGCGGTCGATCGCCGAGAACATCGCCAACATCAACACCCCCGACTATCACGCCAAGAGGGTGCAGTTCGAAGACGAGCTCCGACGGGCCGTCGACGGAGGTTCGGGGTCGGTCGCACCCACCATCGAGCGCTCCCTGGAGCCGACCCGGTTGAACGGCAACAACGTCAACCTCGACACCGAGACGCTGTCGAACATCGACACCGTGCTCCGGTTCCAGTTCGCCAGTCAGGCGATCGCAGGTCAGGCGACCTCGATCACCAAGGCGATCGGGCAGGCATCCGCATGACCTTCGATGCGATCGGCATCGCCGGCACGGGCTTGAACGTGCACCGCAAGTGGCTCGATGCCCTCAGCGACAACATCGCCAACATCAACACGGCGACGCCGGTGGGCGAAGAGGCGTTCCGCGAGAAGCTCGTCACCGTCAGCGCGGGAACGGACGGCCCCGGGGTCTACGTGTCCGGCGTCGTCGAATCCGAGGCGGAGGCGAAGCGCGTGTACGACCCGGAGCATCCCTACGCCGATGAAGACGGCTACGTGCAGTACCCGAACATCGAGCTCGGCGATCAGATGAGCATGCTGATCCTCGCCCAGCGGGGCTACGAGGCGAATGCGGCGGTCGTCGACCGTGCGAAGACCACGTACGAGGCGGCACTCCAGATCGGACGCAACTGATGACCTCTCCCATCGACGCGGTCTCCGCCGCCGGGGTCGCTCCGCTGTCGTCGCTCAGCTTCGAGACCGGCGCGGACGCCGCCGGGGCCACCGGATCCGCCGGGGCCTTCGCGACGTCGCTCACCGGCGCCGTCGAAGGTCTGCAGCAGCTGCAGTCGACGTCGAACGAACTCGCGGTGAAGGCGGTCACCGGAGATCTGCAGGACATCCACCAGGCGATGATCGCCTCGACGCGCGCCGGAGTCACCCTCGACCTGGTGGTCGCCGTGCGTGATCGCAGCGTCTCCGCGTTCAACGAGATCATGCGGATGCAGGCCTGACCGTGCCGAAGATGCTCACCAGCTCCTACGAGCGGCTCAAGCTGATCGTCTCGGGATTCACTGTCGCCCAGCGCACGATCGCCATCATCGGGGTGGCTCTGCTCGTGATGGGAGCGATCGCGCTCGGAACGTGGCTCACCAAGCCTCAGATGAGCCCACTGTTCACGGGGCTCAGCGCCGGCGATGCCTCGGCCGTCGTCGAACAGCTGAAGTCAGCCGGAGTCGGATACGAACTCACCGAGGGCGGCGCGACCATCCTTGTTCCCGACGCGGAGGTCTACCCGCAACGTCTCGCCGCGGCGTCGGCGGGACTTCCGGGCGACTCCAGCGAGGGCTACACGCTGCTCGACAAGATGGGCGTCACCGCGAGCGAGTTCCAGCAGTCGGTCACCTACAAGCGGGCGATCGAGGGGGAGCTGGCGAGCACGATCAGCGCGATGGACGGCATCAGCACCGCATCCGTGCAGCTCGCGATCCCCGAGGAGAGCGTCTTCGTCTCCGAGCGTCAGAGCCCGACCGCGTCGGTGTTCGTGAAGACCCGCAACAGCTCCCGCCTCAGCGACGAGAAGATCGAGGCCATCATCCATCTGACAAGCGCCTCGGTGCCGGGGATGACCCCCGAGGACGTCGCGGTGACGGACCAGAACGGCACGGTGCTCTCAGCAGTCGGATCCGGAGTCGCGGGCAATTCCTCGAAGCAGGCCACCGAGCACGAGGCCAAAGTGGCGGCATCCGTCAGTCGGATGCTGGAGACCATCGTCGGACCGGGCAACGCCACGGTGACGGTCGCCGCCGACGTCGCCAACTCCACCTCCGAGCGGATGGACGAGACGTATTCGGCGCCCGACGGAGAGCTGAGCCCGTCCGAGCAGACGAAGACCGAGACCTACAACGGCGGTCAGGGCACCGGGACCGGCGTGCTGGGCCCGGACAACATCGCCGTTCCCGACAATGCGAACGGTGACGGTTCGTACGAGATCGAGGAGTCGTCCCGCAGCAACGCCGTGAACAAGTCGACGGAGAAGACCATCACGCCGGCGGGGGAAGTGACACGCCAGACGGTCAGCATCGCGCTGAACCGGGGCAACGTCACGGGGGTGACCGCCGCACAGGTCGAAGCTCTCGTGGCCTCGGCGGCAGGCATCGACGTCGATCGGGGCGACACGATCGCCGTGGAGTTCGTGGAGTTCGCGGCATCCGGCGCGACCGCTGCGCAGACGGCGTTGCAGGCGGCGGAAGCAGAGCGCGAGGCGCAGTTCCAGCAGGAGCTGCTGCGCGCGGTGATCATCGGCGGCTCGATCCTGCTCGCGGTGGTCATCCTCGTCGTGTTCTTCTCGCTGCGTCAGCGTATGAAGCGCCGGGTCGTCTACACGGACGAGGGGCCGATCGAGTACCTGTCCACGTTGAGTGAGAGCGAAGAGCAGAAGCTGAAGTCGCTCAAGGGGTTGCAGGATCGTGAGGCGATCACCGCTCCTCTGCTGCCACAGGTGTCGCCTACCGCGATCCTCGACATCGAGGAGGAGCCGGAGATGGATCAGGTACTGGTCGATCGTCGGCGTCGCGAGATCGATGACATCGCCAAGCGGGAACCCCGCGCCACCGCCACGGCCCTGGCCAGCCTGATGGATGAGTCCACCGTATGAGCGTGCAGATCGATCTCCCCACGACCGGCGCCGACGCGATCGATGCGAACGCGGCATCCGGCTCTGAGGTCGCCCTCGTCGCGATGACGGGGCTCCGCAAGGCCGCGATCGTGCTCCTGAACATGGACAGGGAAGCCAGCGCCGAGGTACTGCGTCACCTCGGCGAGGATCGCTCCGAACTGCTCGCCGCCGAACTGACACAGCTGGGTGGTGTCGATGTCGCCGCGACCGCTCAGGCGCTGGGCGCGTTCAAGCGCATCGCGACCGGAGGATCGGTGCCGTCGCGCGGCGGACAGGAACTCGCCACCGGTCTGCTGGAGACCGCGTTCGGCCGGGAGAAGGCGGTCGGGATGGTCGGCCGCGTGATGTCGCAGGGCGCCGTCTCGTTCGACTTCCTCAATGCCGCCGATCCCGCCCAACTCGCGACGATTCTGGAGGGGGAGCTGCCCACCACCGTCGCGGTCGTGCTCGCGAACCTCCGCGCCGATCGCGCCGCGGCCGTGCTCACCGCTCTGCAGGACCCGCTGCGCACCGACGTCGCCCAGGCGATCGCGACCATGGGCACGGCGACGCAGGAGGCCATCTCGATCGTGGCCGATTCGCTGCGATCGCGCACCGGTGTGTTCGCGATGCGTGACAACCATGAGTCGATCGGAGGCGTGCAGCCTCTCGTCGAGATCATCAGCCGTTCCGACACCGCTCTCGAGAAGGCGTTGCTCGCGAGCCTGGAGGGCCGCGACCTCGCCCTCGCGGAAGACATCCGCAGCCGCATGGTGACCTTCGCCGACATCACGCGTCTCGAGGACCGTGACGCGCAACGCGTTCTCCGCGGACTGGATCTGCGGGTGCTCGCACTGGCGCTGAAGGGTGCCGACGAGCAGATCGCCGCGAAGGTCACCGGCAACATGACCGAGCGCAACCAGGAGAATCTGGCCGAGGAGGCCCGCGTGCTCGGCTCTGTGCGCGTGCGCCAGGTCGACGAGGCTCGAGCCGAGGTCGTGCGCATCATCCGCGAGCTGGAGGCGGCGGAGGAGATCACCATCTCTCGCGAAGACGAGGACGAGCTCATCGAATGATGCGATCCGACAACGCCTTCACCCCTCTCGTCGTGCCGCGCGTGGGGGAGACGCCGACCGATCTTCGCGGCGAGGCCGAACGTGCACGCGTCCGCGGATACGCGGAAGGGTATGCCGAAGGTCGCCGGGCGGCATTCGAGGAGGGGCGTGCCGAGCAGGCCGCAGAGTCCGTCCGCAGGGAGCAGGAACACGCGTCGTTCGTCGTCGATCGAGGGATCGCGCTGGAGGCGCTGCACCACGCGTCAACAGGTGTCGAGCGACGCGTCCAATCGCTCAGTGCACTGTCCGCCCAGCGGATCGAGGAGCTCGCCGTCGAGCTCGCGTCGGTGATCCTGGGCGTCGAGCTGTCGGATCCGGCGCGTTCTGCATCGCACGCACTCCGGCGTGCGCTCGATGAGATGCCGATGGAGCGGTGGCATCGCGTCACGCTCGATCCGCAGGACCGGGCGATCATCGGCGACGACGCGGAGGCATCGAGACTGCTGCGCGACATCGACATCGTCGACTCACCATCGGTGGGCGCGGGCGGTGCGATCGTCGAGGTCGAGGACGGCGCCGTCGACACGCGAATCGGGCGGGCACTCCAGCGCGCTGCTGAGGCGCTGCAGGGTGCGGCCGATCACGACTCCGAGGTGCTCGGATGAGTGTCGCGACGGCGACGTGGCGGCAGGCGCTCGATGCCGCACGGCCTCAGCGGTCCGGCACGGTCACGTCAGTGCTGGGGCTGGGCGCCGAGGTCACGGGAATCGATGCCGCTGTCGGCGATCACGTACGCATCGAGGTGCCGCAGGGCCGTTCGATCGATGCGGAAGTGGTCGCGGTCGACGGTGGGTCGGCGCGCTGCATGCCGCTGGGTCCACTCGCCGGCATCACCGCGCGAGCGCGGGTGCTCCACACCGGCTCACGCCTGCAGGTGCCCACGGGGCGTGCCCTTCTCGGACGCGTTCTCGACGGGCTCGGCCGGCCGATCGACGGCAAGGGGCCGCTCGGCTCGACCGTGACGTTCTCGCCTCTCGATCACGAACCGCCGAGCATCCTGCAGCGGCAGCGGATCGACACCCAGCTCGGACTCGGCGTGCGTGTCCTCGACACGATGACCCCGGTGGGCACGGGGCAGCGCCTCGGGCTCTTCGCCGGATCAGGGGTCGGGAAGTCGTCACTCATGTCGATGATCGCTCGGGGATCCACTGCGGATGTGACCGTGATCGCCCTGGTGGGGGAGCGCGGCCGTGAGGTGCGTGAGTTCCTCGAAGACGACCTCGGCCCCGAAGGGCTGGCGCGTGCGGTCGTCGTCGTCGCCACCTCCGATCAGCCGGCGATGGTGCGCATGCGGTCGGCGTTCGTCGCGACGCGCATCGCCGAGGCGTTCCGTGACGACGGCGCGAACGTCATGTTGATGATGGACTCGCTGACGCGCGTGGCGATGGCGCAGCGTGAGATCGGTTTGAGCGCCGGCGAGCCGCCGGCCACCCGCGGGTATCCGCCCTCGACGTTCTCGGTGCTCGCCCGGCTGCTCGAGCGCGCGGGAACGGGCCCGGTCGGATCGGTCACCGGGCTGTACACGGTGCTCGTCGACGGCGACGACCACAACGAGCCGATCGCCGACGCCGCCCGCGGAATCCTCGACGGCCATGTGGTGCTCGACCGCGCGCTGGCGGTGCGCGGTCATTTCCCCGCCGTCGATGTGCTGGGCTCCATCTCGCGGGTCGTCTCGAAGATCACGACGGCGGAGCAACGGGCGCATGCCGTGCGGCTGCGCAGCGTGCTGGCCGCCCGGCGCAGCGCGAACGACCTGATCGACATCGGGGCCTACCGGCAGGGGGCGAATCCGCTGGTCGACGCGGCGCTCTCCCATGAGGAGTCGATCTCGGGGTTCCTCACACAGAGCATGGACGACCTCACCGGCGCCGAAGAATCCTGGCGACGCATCGCTGAACTCACGAACGACTTCGGAGGACTGATCCCATGACCTTTCCCCTCGCAGGTCTCCTGCGCGTCCGCGACGCCCAGGAGAAGATGGCCGCCGAGCAGCTCTCCCGCACGACGTCGGCGCGGCGACAGGCGGAGGTCGCCGAGCAGGGAGCCGTCGTGAGCCTGTCGGAGATCAGCGCCCAGGTCGGCGATGCCCACACGTTGCTCGCAATGGCGGCTGCCCGGGCGGCCGGACGCAGCGCGCTCAGCGACCTTCAGACTCTCACCGAGCTGCGGCGTTCCGAGGAGGAGACGGCGAAGGCATCGCATGTCGAAGCCCGACGCGAACTGCGAGGTCTCGAACGGCTGGAGGGTGCTCATCGTGCCGACACCGTGAAGGCGGAGCGTCACGCCGAGCAGACCGCGCTCGACGAGATCGCCGTGGTGCGCAGCCTCCGTGAGGAGAGGTCGGCATGAGCGGCGTCTCCCTGGCGAGCAGCGATCGGTCGCCTGCGGCGAGCGCTCTCGGTGCGCTGTTCGCCTCATCACCGGAGGGATCTGTCGGCGCCGAGGGTGCTGCGGCGACCACGTCGTTCGGCACCGCGCTGGCTCTGGCCGAGCGGATTCTCGCGGGCGCCGACGAGTCGACGCCGATGCCCGAACCCGGCGCATCGGTCGCCGATGACCTGCCCTCCGACATCGGAGACTCGCAGACCGGTGGGCACGGGGGCACCGGCGAGTCTGCGCTCGTCATGTCACCATCACCCCCTGTTCTCGACCTGCAGGCGGCCGCGCAGGCAGCGCTCCCGACACTGCCTGTGCCGGGGATCGAGTCGATGACGGATGCTTCGCCGACCGCTGGTGCGGAAGCGGCATCCGGCACGGCGTCCGCTGCATCCCCCTCTGCATCCGTCGAGGCAGTAGAGCTCGCTGGGCCTGCGAGCGCGACGATGCCTTCCGATCGCGCGCAGCCTCCGATGACTCTGCCTCCCATGACCCCGCCTCCCATGACGCCGCCGGCCACCACTCCGTCGGCCACCACTCCGCCGGACACGACGGCCGCCGGATCCGACGCGGTGGCCGTCGTGCACGCCGCGCCGACGTCTAGCGCATCCGCTTCAGCGGTCGGCGCCACGTCGATCGACGCCGAGCAGCCGGCGGGCTCCACCCCGCCGCAGGGGCAGATCGGTGACGCTGTCGCCAGGCCGGAGCACAGCACGGGGACGGGCACGGGCGTGGGGACGGCGCAGCAGACGCCGCAGGGCATCACCGCCTCCATCTCCACTCCGCCGATCGCGCCGATCCGTGCCGATGCGGCGCCGGAGGCCGCGACGGTGCCGACGAGGGGCGTGGCCGCGCAGGTGTCGCCGGCTGTGCTGAGCATCGTGCAACGCCCCGTGGGCAGTCACCAGCTCACGATGACGGTGAACCCCGACACCTTCGGGCCCGTCACCGTGCGCGCGCACATCAGTGCCGCAGGCGACGTGCGGGTCGAACTGCTCGGCGCGACCGATCTGGGCCGCGAGGCTCTGCGGTCGATCGTCACCGACCTCCGGCGTGATCTCACGGCCGTCATGCCGCACGCGAGCCTCTCACTCGGCTCCGGTACGTCGGCGGATGCGGGCGGTACGGATCGCGACACGCCGCAGGGGGCCGCGAACGCACCGGGCGGCCAGCCGTCGGGCGGCCGTGACTCCGGTGACGCGGCACCGGGCAGCCGACACCGCGCCGACGGTGCCTTCGAGACCTTCTCGACGACCACCACCACGACCACCACCCACGCCGTCTCCGGCGCGGGTCTCGACACCTTCGCCTGAGAGGACACGACAATGACCGTCGACGCCGTGAGCGCGCCGAGCTCGATCTACACGGGAGGAACGTCCGACCCCGCAGCGCGCAAGCAGGTGCTGGACGGCGAGGTCTTCCTCAAACTCCTGGTGACGCAGCTGACCCACCAGGATCCGTCGAGCCCGATGAACACCAACGAGATGATCTCGCAGACGACCCAGCTGGCGATGATGGAGCAGCTGACCACCCTCGCCGACAACGGGGTCGAGGCGTTCGCGCTGAACATGCGACAGGCAGCGACCGCACTGATCGGTCAAGAGGCCAGTTACAAGGATGCCGATGGAACCACAGCCTCGGGCATCGTCACCAAGGTGTCGTTCGACGGTCCCATCCCGCAGGTCACGATCGGCGGTAAGACCATCGCCCTCGATGCCATCACCGGCATCACCTCCACGTCCACCCCCGCGGCGAACGCCCCCGCCGCCTGATACCCCACTCATCCAGGAAGAGAGAACCCCATGCTCCGCTCGCTCTACTCCGGAATCTCCGGCCTCCGCTCGCACCAGACCATGCTCGACGTGACGGGCAACAACATCGCCAACGTCAACACCGCAGGGTTCAAGGGCTCGTCCGTCGTGTTCCAGGACTCCCTCTCGCAGCTCATCGGCAATGCCGGCATCCCTGACGACCAGGTCGGCGGACGCAACCCCGCCCAGGTGGGACTCGGCGTGCAGGTCGCCGGAGTCCGCACCAACTTCGCGCAGGGGTCGACCCAGGCCACCGGACGTGGGGGAGACCTCATGATCTCGGGCGACGGATTCTTCGCCGTGCGCGCGGGCGGAGAGACGCTGTACACCCGTGCCGGAGGATTCTCGTTCGACCCGACGGGCAAGATGGTCACCGCCGACGGCGCCGTCGTGCAGGGGTGGTCGGCGCAGAACGGCATCGTGAACACGGGGCAGGCGATCGGGAACATCGTGCTGCCGCTCGACGCCGTCTCTCCGGCTCGGGCGACGACCGGCGCGACCGTCACCGGCAACCTGCCGTCGACGGCAGCCGTCGGCGATGAGCTCGTGCGCGACGTGACGGTGTTCGACGCGCAGGGCACTCCGACGACGTTGAGTCTCACGTTCACGAAGTCGGCGACCGGGTGGGACGTCTCCGAGCCCGTCAGCGGGGCGACGGGATCGCTCACGTTCACCGATGGCAAGCAGGCGGGCGCCGGGCTCACCCTCGCCGCGGGCGATGTCAGCGTCGATCTCGGGGCCGTCACGGGCTATGCGAGCCTTTCGACGGTCGCGGTGTCGGGGCAGAACGGCGCTGCGGCGGGCACGCTCAAGTCCTACGCGATCACCGGCGACGGATCGATCGTCGGCACGTTCAGCAACGGAGCGACCCGCACTCTGGGCAAGATCGCGATGGCGACGTTCGCGAACCCCGAAGGGCTGGAGAAGGCCGGCGGCACGGCGTACCGGGTGTCGGTGAACTCCGGTGGTGCGCAGATCGGGGAAGCCGGGCAGGCCGGATTCGGCGGGCTCGTCTCGGGTGCGCTCGAGATGAGCAATGTCGACCTCTCCCAGGAGTTCACGAACCTGATCGTCGCCCAGCGTGGTTTCCAGGCGAACGCCCGCATCATCACCACGAGCGACGAGGTGCTGCAGGAACTGACCCAGCTCAAGCGCTGACGCGCGCTCCTGAGCGGATTCGTTCGCCGAACGCGGCCCGTCCCGGTTACCCGGGGCGGGCCGCGTCGCGATAGTCGGGGCTGTCCCGCTTCTCGCCCCACGCCCGGAGATCGTCCGATGATCATCGTCACCCGCCTCGACCGCACCCGGTTCGCGGTGAACCCTGACCTGATCGAACGTGTGCATGCATCGCCGGACACGACCCTGCACATGGTCGACGGTGGCGTCTACGTCGTGCAGGAGAGTGTCGACAGCATCGTCGAGCTCATCATCGCCTACCGCGCGAGAGTGCTCGATGCTGCCCAGGCGCTCGGTCGGACGACGGGGGACTGAACGTGGATCCCGCATTCCTGATCGGCGTCGTGCTGGCCTTCGGTGCGCTCGTCGCCATGATCACCATGGAGGGGGCAAGTTTCGAGGCGCTGCTCATCCCCGCCCCGATGATCCTGGTTCTCGGCTCCACGATCGGCGTCGGCATCGCGAGCCACACCCTGCGCGACACGCGGCTGGCGATCGGCAGCCTCGGTCGGATGGTGCGCGGCCCCCGGTCCACCCCTGAGGCCGTGATCCCGTTCCTCGTCGGGTATGCCGAGAAGGCACGCGGCGAGGGGCTCCTGGCTCTCGAGCAGGAGGTCGATGGAGCGCCCGACGCCTTCATCCGCCAGTCGCTGCAGGCGCTGGCCGACGGCACCGACGCCGACGACCTGCGCATGATGATGGATGACGAGATCACCGCGACGTCGTCGCGCAACCGTGTCGCTGCGAAGTTCTTCGCCTCGCTCGGCGGGTACGCCCCCACGATCGGCATCGTGGGAACGGTCGTCTCCCTGACGCACGTGCTCGAGAAGCTCGATGAGCCCGACCACCTCGGACCGATGATCGCGGCAGCATTCGTCGCCACCCTGTGGGGACTGCTCTCGGCCAACTTCATCTGGAATCCGATCGCCGGGCGGATGGGGCGGATCGGTGCCGTCGAGCTGGAGCGGATGATGCTCATCAGCGAGGGCATGCTCGCCATCCAGGCCGGCAGCGCGCCGCATCTGCTGCAGGAGCGCCTCGAGGCACTCTCGACGGTCAAGCCGAAGCGCCGTAAGAGCGAGAACCCCAAGCCCGCCGATGCGACCGGTCCGGAGGAGTCCCGGTGAGCACCGGCCGCCGCTCCGGTGGCGGACGCCGGCACGAGGACGACTCGCACGACGAGCCCGATGAGCGCTGGGCCGTGTCCTACGCCGACATGGTGACGGTCCTGATGTGCCTGTTCATCGTGCTCTTCGCGGTGTCGAACGTCGACAAGACGAAGTTCGAGCTCCTCGCCAACAGCCTGGCGACCGGTTTCGGGCAGGAAGAGACCACCACGGGCGGCGCCGACATCTCGGAAGGCCTTGTCATCCCTCCCGAGATCGCCGACGAGAACGGCGAGGCCGACCTCACCGCGCGTGCCGCCGCGGAGTACGAGTCGCTCGAAGAGCTGCGGGAGCAGATCCGGGCCGCACTCGCCGCGCAGGGACTCCAGAACGCCGTCGACTTCGTGATCGACGACCGGGGTCTCAAGGTGGGTCTCGTCGGCGCCGAGACATTCTTCGCCGACAACAGCACCGCCCTGTCCGCGAAGGCGGACGGCGTGCTCGACGCGATCGGCGACGTGCTGACCACCGTCGACAACCAGGTGAGCGTGGAAGGGCACGCGGATCGCCGGCACGCCGCCGAACCGTACCCCACCAACTGGGAGCTCTCGGGCGGTCGCGCCACGCAGGTCGCCCGCTTCCTCGTGGAGCACGAGCGCATCGCCGGCGCCAGGGTGAAGGCGATCGCCTTCTCCGATACGCGTCCCCTGCGTGACGGAGACAGCCCGGAGGCGCTCGCCAGCAACAGACGTGTCGACATCGTCGTCGAATCGAACGAGGAAGACCAGGTGCGAGCACTGCTCCCCGCCCTCGCCGAAGCAGCAGAGACGAGCTGAGGCACCGTGTCCACCATCTCCGAGGAGCCATCCATGACCACTGCGATCGCGCTGGACGAACCGGCCGGCCGGTATCCCGCCTACGACTTCAGCCGCCCCGCGCAGCTGGGTCGCGACAGCATCCGACGCCTGGAAGCCTCGTTCGAGTCGTTCGCGCGGCTGTGGTCGTCGCAGCTCACCGACAAGATCCGCGTACGCACACACCTCTCTCTCGACGCCGTCGAACTCATCTCCTACGAGGAGTACGCGCAGACGCTGCCGAGCACGACGGCGATGGTGGCCGGCTCCTTCGCCGATCGAGAAGAGCCCTGCGTCGTGCAGTTCGGCCTCGACAGTGCCCTGCTCTGGGTCGTGCAGATGATGGGCGGCCGAAGCTCGTCGCTCCCCGAGTCGCGCACGTTCACCCCCATCGAGCTCGCGCTGGTGCGCAACCTGATGGAGGGCACCTTCGAGCATCTCTCCGCGAGCATGGGCACCCTGCTCCCGGGCGATCCGCTGTTCGGTGGTGTGCACTACAACCCGCAGTATCTGCAGGTCATCGCGGGTTCGGCCGCCGTGATCGTCGCACGCTACACGATGCGTCTGGGTGACACGCAGACCGTCGCCTCCGTGATGCTCCCGGCCTCCGCGGTCGTCGATCGACTTGCCGCGTCCGGTGCTGACGCGGCAGCGGCGAAGGGCGCAGGACACACTCGCGATCAGGTGCACAGCACTCCGCTCGAGATCACACTGCGCCTGGCGCCGATCACGATCGCCGCCGGAGAAGTGCTGAGCCTCGCGCCGGGCGATCTCCTGCGCCTCCCGCACCCCGAGACCACCCCGTATGAACTGATGGCCGACCGGACTCCCATCGCCAGAGCAACGCCCGGCAGCCGGGGCTCACGCCTCGCCTGCACGATCACGACCACCCACGAGGAGACCCCCTGATGAGCACCTTCCACGAGACGGCGATCGCCGCTGCGATCGCCGGCAAGCTGCCGTTCGCGTACCCCGTGATCCCGACGCCGTCCACCGACCCCGGCGCCACGGGCGACGCCGTGGCGGTGACCTTCACCGGCACACCCGGGGTGCGCATCGCGATCCAGGTCGTCGACCCCGACCACCTCGAAGACGGCTCCGGCACGGCAGAGCTGGCCGACCGCCTGCACCCCGTGTTCGAGGCCGCCGCCGCCGTGCTGGGAACGGGCTCGCTCGGAGCAGGCGAGCAGGTCCGCGCCGCAGAGGTGTTCACCGCTCCCGGGACACAGGTGTTCGACCTGGTCGACGCCGGCGGCGTGATCACCGCACGGGCGTCGGTGCGCATCGACGGCGACCGCGCGGGCACGACGTCGGGCGGACCGCAGCGACTCAGCCGTATCGCCGGTGTCGAGATGGAACTCGTCGTCGAGATCGGTCGCACGCGCATGCCCGTGCGCGAGGTGCTCTCGCTCGAGCCCGGGCACGTCGTCGAGCTCGACCGTGCCGCGGGGTCTCCCGCCGACATCAAGCTGAACGGTCGACTGATCGGGCACGGCACGGTGGTCGTCGCCGACGGTGACTTCGCGATCCGCGTGGAGCGTATCCTCGACGGCGCAGAGAGCGTCTGAGGATGGACGACCTGCTCGTCGCGCTGCGCATGATCGTCGCGCTGGCCGCAGTGCTCGGCCTTCTGCTGTTCCTCAGCCGACGCCTGCAGAAGGCGAGCAGCAAGGGCGGCAACCCGCTCGCCGCTCTGCTTCCGAGCCCGATGGGTCGCAAGCAGGGCGCCGCGCGGCTGCCCGCGTCGGGCCGGGGCGCTCGGGCGCGGGCGGAGAAGATCGTCGTCGTGGCGCGCTCGGGGATCGGCGCGAAGGCACAGCTGGTCGTGGCGGAGTTCGGCGGCATCCGCTACGTGCTCGGGGTCACCGAGCACGGGATCAGTGTCGTCGACACGCAGGAGGCACCCGTGGCCCAGGAGGATTCCGAGTCAATGGAGACGACGGAGTCGGTCGAGGACCCCCTCGGGCTGTCGGATGAGGGGGAGCGGGCGCTGAAGTCGGTCGCCTGAGCGGATCACCGGCCGTCGTGCGGTTACGCGATGCGGCCGGCGTCGCGATAGTCGTCTCCGAGCACGGATCGCTCGACCCCCTGGCTACGGATCGGCCACGTCACCCATCTTCGGAGTGCCGCCGTGCCCGCAATCGCTCCCGCCTCCGCGCTGTCTGCGCGGGTGCGCCGGCGGCAGCGCCGTCTCTGGGGGCTCGCTGCCGCGGTGCTGGTGCTCGCGGCCGTCGTGGTGCTCTGGGACGCCAGCGGTGCGCACGCCGCGACACGACTCCTGCCGATCGAGAACACCGACGGCGAGGGTGTGACGATCAACGGCATCAACGGTTCGCCGTCCGACAGCATCATGACGCTGCTCGGCATCACGGTGCTGAGCGTCGCGCCGGCTCTGCTGTTGATGATGTCGAGCTTCACCAAGATCTTCGTGGTGCTCGCCCTCACCCGAAACGCGCTCTCGCTGCCGTCGATCCCGCCGAACCAGGTGCTCGCCGGGTTGAGCCTGTTCCTGACGCTGTTCATCATGTGGCCCGTGCTCACCGACGTCAACACGGTCGCCGTCGCCCCGTTCACCGACGGCCAGATCGACTTCGGGCGGGCGTTCGAACTCGCCCAGGAGCCGCTGCGGGAATGGATGCTCGCCTACACGCGCGAGGAGGACATCGCCCTGATGCACCGCGCCGCGCAGATGGAGAACCCGACTGACGCGTCGAGCATCCCGTTGCAGACGCTCGTGCCCGCGTTCATGCTGAGTGAGCTGCGCGCCGCGTTCCTCATCGGGTTCATCATCTTCGTCCCCTTCCTGGTGATCGACCTGGTGGTCGCGAGCGCGCTGATGTCGATGGGCATGATGATGCTGCCGCCGGTGATGATCTCGCTGCCGTTCAAGATCCTGCTCTTCCTGCTCATCGACGGGTGGGGAATGGTCATCACCGCCCTCGTGCAGTCGTACAGCGGAGGCGGCGGATGAATCCCGAGGCGGTCATCGACATCGGCCAGGCGGCGTTGATCCTCGCGGCCAAGCTCTGTGCGCCCCTGCTGATCACGGCTCTCGTGGTGGGCTTCGCGATCTCGCTGTTGCAGTCGATCACCCAGGTTCAGGAGATGACGATCTCCTTCGTGCCGAAGCTCGTCGCCGTCGGCATCGCCCTGCTCATCAGCGGGCACTGGATGATCGCCGAGCTCATCGCTTTCACGAACGAACTGTTCGCGCGCATCCCGTCACTCCTGGACGGCGGCTGATGCACATCCCGATCGACTTCACGTGGCTCGAGGCGACGGCGCTCGCCTGCGTGCGCATCACGGCGTTCCTCGTGATCGCGCCGCCGTTCAGCCACGCGACGGTGCCGATGCGCATCCGGGCGATGCTGGGCGTCGGTCTCGCTCTTGCGGTCTCCCCGGTCGTCACCGCCGGCTATGAGCGTCTCGACACCGGCGGCTTCATGCTCGCGCTGGTCGGGCAGGCTCTCACCGGCGCGCTGCTGGGTTTCCTCGTCATGGTGCTGTTCAGCGCGATCCAGGGGTCGGGCCACCTCGTCGACACGTTCGGCGGATTCCAGCTCGCGCAGGCGTTCGATCCGGGCATGGCCGTGAACGGCGCACAGTTCACGCGGCTGTTCCAGATGACCGCGATCGTGCTGCTCTTCGCCTCCGACGGCTATCAGCTGGTGCTGGGCGGCCTGTTCCGCTCGTTCGACGCCGTGCCGGTGACGGGGATGATCGATCTCGCCCGTCCTGCCGAAGCACTCATGGGCGCCGCGGGGCAGATGATGCTCAGTGCGGTGCAGATCGCGGGTCCGCTGCTCATCGTGCTGTTCCTCGCCGACGTCGGCCTGGGCCTTGTGACGCGCGTCGCCCCCGCGCTGAACGCCTTCGCGATGGGCTTCCCGATCAAGATCGGGCTCACACTCCTGCTCGTCGGCTTCGTGTACGCCGCTCTGCCCGGGGTCGTCGCGGCCATCGCCGATGAGGCCGCACGCCTGCTCGTGGTGGTGACGCGATGAGTGAGACCGACACGGGCGAACGTACCGAGAAGACGACCGACCAACGACTCAAGGAGGCGCGGCGCAAGGGCCAGATCGGGCGGAGCCAGGACTTCACGGCCTGGGTCTGCATCGCCGCTGCCGCGATCATGTCGCTGCCGGCGATCGCCTCGGCCACCCAGGTGCTCACCGAACTGTTCCTGCGTGTCACTCCGATCGCCGCGAACCCGACGCCGGGTGCGGCGATGCAGGTGCTGAGCGAGGCGATGGCCTCGATGGGCGGCATCCTGCTGCCGCTCCTGCTGGTCGTGCTCCTCGCCACCACCGCGACCGCCGTCGCTCAGGGTGGGATCCACCTCCGAGGCGTCACGATGCGTGCCGAGCAGTTCAACATCGTGGCCGGGCTGAAGCGGGTCGTCGGCCGCCAGGCCCTGTGGGAGGGCGCCAAGGCCCTGCTGAAGACGGTCGCCATCGGGCTCGCGCTGTGGATCGTCGTCTCCGGCCTGGTTCCGGTGCTGATGGCGAGCGGCAGCCACAACATCAGCTGGCTGCTCGAACAGGCCGCCGGGGGAGCGGTCGCACTGCTCCAGGTCGCGGTCGTCGTCGGCATCCTGCTCGCGGCGATCGACGTCGCAGTCGTGATGCGCCGCAACCGGAAGCACACGCACATGACGAAGAAGGAGGCGAAAGACGAGCACAAGAAGAGCGAAGGCGACCCTCTCGTGCGTTCGCAGCGACGTTCGCGGCAGATCGCGCTGAGTCGCAATCGTATGATCGCCGCGGTCGCCGACAGTGATGTCGTGCTCGTGAACCCCACCCACGTCGCTGTGGCGCTGCGGTACGAGCCGGGCAAGTCCGCCCCGCGCGTCGTGGCGAAGGGCGCCGGCGTGGTGGCCCTCAAGATCCGCGAGAAGGCCGAGTCCGCCGGCGTGCCGATGGTGCGCGACATCCCCCTCGCCCGTGCCCTGCACTCCGCCTGCGAGATCGGTCGGGAGATCCCGGAAGAGCTCTACACCGCGGTGGCCCAGGTGCTCGCCTTCATCGAGCATCTGAAACGCCGCGGCTCGGCGCGCGGCACGCACACGATGCCGTTCGCGAACACCCGCGAACGCGGACTCTGACCCGGCGCTGCTGCCGCACTGAAACGAGAAGGTGACACGCATGTTCGGTCAAATACTGTCCAAGGGAGCCGTCCCGGTCGGTGTCGTCGGCATCATCCTGTTGCTCATCGTGCCCATCCCCACTCCGCTGCTGGACGTGCTGATCGTGGTGAACATCTCGTTCGCGCTCCTCATCCTCCTCACGGCCATGTTCGTGAAGAAGCCACTCGACTTCTCGGTGTTCCCGAGCCTCCTGCTGGTCGCGACGCTGTTCCGCCTGGGCCTCAACGTCGCCTCGACGCGCCTGGTGCTGAGCGAGGCCCATGCGGGGCAGGTGATCCAGGCCTTCGGGCAGATCACGATCAGCGGGTCTCTGGTGATCGGAGCGGTCATCTTCCTGATCCTCACCGTGATCCAGTTCGTGGTGGTCACGAAGGGTGCGGAACGTGTGGCCGAGGTGGGTGCGCGCTTCACCCTCGATGCGATGCCCGGCAAGCAGATGGCGATCGATGCCGACCTGAACGCCGGACTGATCACCGATTCCGAGGCGCGCAGACGCCGCGCGGAGGTCGCCGCCGAGGCCGACTTCTACGGTGCGATGGACGGCGCATCGAAGTTCGTCAAGGGCGACGCCATCGCGGGCATCGTGATCGTGATCATCAACTTCGTCGGCGGCATCATCATCGGCATGGCCCAGCACGGCATGGAGATGACCGACGCGCTGGAGACCTACAGCATCCTGACGATCGGCGATGGTCTGGTCACTCAGATCCCCGCACTGCTCATGGCCGTCTCCACCGGCATGATCGTGACGCGCGAGAACGTCGAGGCCGAGATGGGCCAAGCTGCCGCGCGGCAGCTGCTCCAGTCGCGAAACGCCCTCGTGATCACGGGCCTCGCGGCGATCGCGATGGGGTTCATCCCCGGGATGCCGCTGCTGGTGTTCGCGGGGATCGGCGCCGTGTTGTTGTTCGCCGCCTCGCGTGTCAAAGCCAACGAGGATCGCGAAGCCGCGCTCGAAGCGGACACGAGGCAGCAGGAGGCGGTCGAGGCCGGCTCCGAGGGGCCGGAGGAGCTGATGGACCGCATGCGGGTGCATGCCCTGGAGATCTCCCTCTCGCCCGACATCGTCGATCTGGCGTCCGGGGGAGCGGGCGACCTGTTGACCCGGGTGAAATCCCTCCGGCGCAAGCTCGCACTCGACATCGGCATCCTCATGCCGCCGGTGCGCACGCGCGACAACATCGAGCTGCCTGCTCAGACGTATGCGATCCTCATCGCGGGCGTCGAGGTGGGTCGGGGGGCCGTGCCGCGGGAGCACGTGCTGGCGATCGGGACGGGACTCGAGCAGCTCCCGGGCGACGTCGTGGTCGACCCCGTGTTCGGCCTCGAGGGCAAGTGGGTTCCCGCGGAGATGTCGCACGCCGCTGACATGGCGGGAGCCACCGTCATCGACCGCGCGAGCGTCATCATCACGCACCTGTCGGACGTGGTGCAGAGTCAGGCACATCGCCTGCTGTCGCTCGAGGACGTGCGCCAGCTCACCGAGCACCTCAAGCAGTCCAGCCCGACGACGGTCGAGGAGCTGACGCCCGCGGTGCTGTCGTTGGCGGGGATCCAGCGCGTGCTCGCCGGACTTCTCGCGGAGCGGGTTCCGATCAACGACCTCGCCCGCATCTACGAGGCGCTGGCACTGCGTGGCAAGACGTCGACGGAGACTCCTGGTCTGATCGACGCCGCGCGTGCGGCTCTGGGGCCGGCGATCGCCGCGCGATTCGCCGAGGACGGGCGACTCCGTGTCGTCATGTTCGAGCCGATGCTGGAGCAGCAGATGCTCGAGAGCATGCGTGTCGTCGACGGGCAGCCGCAGATCGTGCTTGCGCCGGAGGCGACGCTGCAGGTGCTGGAAGGGGTTCGTCGGACGGTCGGAGAGCTCGCACAATCGGGACCGGAACCCGTTCTCGTCTGTGCGCCGTCGCTGCGTCAGGCGGTGCGCAGGATGATCGCATCGCAGGTGGATGGTCTCCCTGTGCTCTCGTACGACGAGGCCGGTTCCGGGGGGCTCGCGACCGACGTGGTCGGCGTCGTGAGAGCGACGCAGTCGGCGTTGCCGAGCAGCGCGGTATAGCGGGTCGGATCCTCTCGTTTACGAGCGTATGCATTAGCTTTGTGAGCGGGATGGCGTGAACGCGCCGAAGCCAGGGAAGGCGGATGGGCATGCTGGTGCTGACGAGGCGCGCGAACGAGAGCATCGTGATCGGCGACGACATCACGGTCACGATCCTGGCGGTGACACCCAGCGGTGTGCGCATCGGCATCGATGCCCCGCGGGACATGCGCATCAACCGCGCCGAGATCGTGGTGGCGGTGAGCGACGCCAATCAGGAGGCCGTGCAGGCGTCTGCCGACGAATCCGCAGAGAGTGCCCTGCTCGGTGCGCTGGGTCGCCTCACCTCTGCGCCCTGAGGTTTGTCAATGGGGAATTCTCCCCATCGGGGTCGAGTTACTCGCCTCGGCGTTGTCGCGATAGTCGTGGGTATGGCGGGCGAACCCGTCATGAAGACCCCGACCTGACGAGGTGACGTATTGTGGCCGCCCACGACCTGAGCATGCAACTGCTGCGGGAGCGCGAACTGCTCGAGATGCTGCTCTTCAAGCTCGACGAGCAGCAGATGCTCCTGGCGACCGGCCGAAACCGGTGGATCCGTCATGCCTCCACCGAGATCGAGCGCGTGCTCGCCGCGATGCCGACCGTCGCGCTCTCCCGTGATGCGCTGGTCGTCGCGACCGCGGACGAATGGGGTGCCCCGGAAGCCACGACGCTGCGCGAGCTGATCGACGCATCGCCGACGGAGGGATGGCGCGAGGTGCTCACCGGGCACCTGACCGTGATGACCGCGCTCGCGGACGAGATCGAGCAGATGAAGCAGATCAACGAGCAGCGGCTGCGCACGGCGATCCGCGTCACTCAGGAGACGATCGCCGGACTGGGCGTTCCCTCGGGCGAGTACACCCCAGCGGGCGATGTCGTGCGCGACGGCGACGCCCGACTTCTCGACACCCGGATGTGAGGAACCATGTCTTCGTTCGCAGGTCTTCGTATGGCGGAATCCGCTCTCTCCGCCGCTCGGGCGGGCATGACCGTCACCGGTCAGAACATCGCCAATGAACGGACGGCGGGCTACACCCGGCAGCGCGTCGACCAGACCTCCGTCACCGGCCCCGGCCAGACGGGCCTCTGGAAGAGCGGGTTGGGGATCGGCGGCGGCGTGAACGTCACCGGTATCGCCCGACTCGGTGACGCGGTGCTCGACGCCCGAGTGCGCGATGCGCTCTCGACATCGGGATTCTGGAGCGCGAGGGCGACCGTGGCCGCCCGCGCGGAGAGCATGCTGGCGGAGCCGACCGCTGATGGTCTCGCCGCGAACCTCAACCGTTTCTGGGCCGGATGGTCGGATCTCGCCAACACGCCGGAGCCGGCCGCCGCGCAGGTCGTGCTCACCAACGCACAGGTGCTCGTGGGCCAGATCGCCGCGGGCTACGAATCCGTCGCCGGGCAGTGGACCGACCTGCGCGGTCAGATCGACAGGGACATCGCCGATGTGAACGCCGTCGCGGGCCAGGTCGCGACGCTCAACGGGCAGATCCGCGACGCACTGCAGTCCGGTCGCAACGCGAACGAGCTCATCGATCAGCGGAACGTGCTCGCACAGCAGCTGTCGACGGCAGTCGGGGCCAAGGGAGTGGTCGAGAGTGACGGCACCCTCACGGTGCGCGTCGACGGCAACGCGCTCGTGTCGGGAGATGTCGGCCGTCCGCTCACGGTGAGCGGCCCCCGTGAGCTCTCCGACACCGGTCGCATCGTCGTCGCGTGGGCTGACAGGCCCGATCTCACCGTCGGTGTGAGCGGAGGAGTGATCGGGGGGACCATCAGCGCGCTCGCACCCGCGAGTGACGGCGGATCACTCGCGGCGGTCGCCACCGCCTACAACGAGACCGCGGCATCCCTGGCCGCCGCCGTGAACGACCTGCACCGGTCCGGCGTCACCAGCACCGGCGCGGCGGGTGGTGATTTCTTCACCATCGACGCCTCGGGACCGGCGGCACTGGGCCTGCGAGTCGTTCCCACCGGACTCGACCAGCTCGCCCTCGCTGCACCGGGCGGAGGCGCGAAGGACACCACGATCGCAGATCGCATCAGCACACTCGGGACCGCAGCGACGGGGCCGAGCAAGACGTGGTCGAGCTTCGTCACCGGATTCGCCGTCACCGTGGCCGGCGACCTGCAGCGCGCTGACATCGCCGACATGGGAGCGGTGGCTGCGGTGACGGCGCAGCAGTCCAATGCGTCGGTGGACGGCGACGAGGAGACCATCAACCTGCTGACCTATCAGACGGCCTATCAGGCGGCGGCCCGCGTGCTCACAGCCGTCGATGAGGCACTGGACCTGCTGATCAATCGCACCGGCCTCGTCGGCCGCTGACCTGGGGAATCGAAATGATCGGACGCATCACGAGCAGCACCATGACGCAGCAGTCGCTGCGCACCTTGCAGACGAACCTCGCCGATCGAGAGCGGCTGCAGAACCAGGCGGCCTCGCAGCGCGCGTTCCGGACTCCCAGCGAGGACCCGGCCGCGGCCGCCACGACGCTCGGCGTGCACGGCGAGCAGTCCAGGGTCGCGCAGTACGCGCGCAACCTCAGCGATGGAATGGCCTGGGTCACGACGGTCGACACCGCCCTGTCGGCGAGCACCGCGCTCCTCAACCGCGCGCGGGATCTGACGGCGCAGGGAGCGAACTCCGGGGCGCTCAGCCCCACCGCGCGCGAATCCATCGCTCAGGAGCTCGAGACCATCAGCGCCGAGCTGCTCGCACAGGCCAACACCACGGTGCTCGGACGGAACGTCTTCGCGGGCACGAGCGACGCCGGCGCAGCGTTCGATCCCGTCACCTTCGCCTTCGCCGGCAGTGCAGGAGACGGTGTGCAACGCCGCATCAGCGACAACGAGACCGTGCGCGTCGATTTCGACGGCTCTCAGGCATTCGGCGAAGGGGCAGGCAGTGCATTCGCGCTCTTGACCGACATCGCCGCCGACCTGCGCAGCGGGGCGAACGTCGGATCGCGACTCGACGACATCGACGCGAAGCTCAAGGATGTGGTGTCCGCACGCGGAATGACCGGAGCCCGCCAGGTGCAGATCGAGCGAGCGGCGTCACAGAACCTCTCGACCTCCACCGACCTCGAGGCGCGTCGCGTCCAGGTCGAGAACGTCGACAGCCTCGAAGTGCTCGTGCGTCTGAAATCCGCCGAGCTCGTCTTCCAATCCGCCCTGCAGGTCACGGCCACCTCCCTGCAGACGAACCTTCTGGAGTTCCTCCGATGATGTCCGTCCTTCCCGCTGCCGTCGCGGTGGAGTTCGCCTCGGCGTTGCCGGGCCTGAGTCCGTACACCGCCTTCGCACTCGAGCCGATCTCGGGAGCAGAGGGCCTGTTCGCCCTGCGCTCGGTCGATGCGGACGTGCGCCTGTTCCTGCTCGACACAGCGACGGTCGACCGCGGCTACGCCCCTCGGCTCCCTGCGGGGGTCCGCCTCGAGATCGGCGCGGCCGACGACGAGGCGCTCCTGCTCTTCGTGGTCGCGAATCCCTCGGACGACGGCGTCCACGTGAACCTCCGTGCCCCTATCGTCATCCGGCCGGAGACGGGCCGCGCGGTGCAGGTCATCCTCGAGGATCAGGACTATCCGATCCGCGCACTCCTCGGGCAGTGACGACGGTGACGCTCGCGAATCAAGATAATTCGAGATTCACCGCATATACCAAGGAAGAAGCACTATCCTCTGAGGGATAAGGGCTGGGGCCTCACAGATCCCGGTGTCGTACGAGGGGGGCCTCGACGACCCGAGGGTCTGGCTGTCGGGGACACAGCGAAAGCCGCTCGGTGACGGGCGAACACACAGGGGACGATGAAGATGAGCAGTGTCAAGACGTTCGACGCCAATCGGGTGAGCAAGCGGGAGTTCGTCCAGCGATTCGCCCGCCGCGGGGGGATCTCCGTCTTCGCCGCCCAGACCGCGTACAACGCGATGATCGACGAGCTGCTCGACCTGGTGGGTCAGGGGAACACCGTCACCCTCACCAACTTCGGGAAGTTCTACCCGCAGACCCACAAGGGTCACCGCGTCCAGTTCGGCAACGACGAGGGAACCGGAGAAGTGAACGACTACACGGTGCTGAAGTTCTCCGCGACGCGCGAGGTAAATCGCCGTGTCAAGGTGAACGACTGAGGATCGTGATCGGATCGTGAACAGGAATCCCCGGGGACTGCGGTCCTCGGGGATTCGTCGTCGTCGTGCGGCTCTAGTCTGTATTCCAGACAATCCCGACCACTGTGCAGTGGTCTCGCTGTGAGCCGCTGGGGAGGCTGACGCTGACAGTGAAAGTGACGATGCCGTATGCCCCTGCGCGCACGCAACAAACTCGTGGTCGAGCACCTGCACATCGTCGGCGCGGCAACCGCGCGCGTCGCTGCACGTCTGACCCACGTCTCGCGCGATGATCTGGCCGCCGCGGGCGCCGTGGCGCTCGTGCGGGCAGCCGACCGGTACGACGCCAGTCTCGGCGTTCCCTTCGGTGCGTTCGCGCGCAGTCGGATCAACTGGGCGCTCAAAGACGAACTGCGCGCGATGGACTGGGCGCCGCGCGACGTCCGCGCCGGCGTGCGAGAGGTCGCGAGGGCGCGAGAGCGACTTCTCGCCAGCCTCGGGCGCACGCCGACCGTGGAGGACATCGCCCGCATGCTCGACATCGCGCCGACGGTCGTGCGGGAACGTCTCGCGGACGCAGGACGCGTGCTGACGAACCTTGATGCGACCGAGGTCGAAGAGGTCGTCTGGAACGGCCATCTGCCCGACGAAGTGGTGATCGCCTCGGAACGCGACGACGTGCTCCGACGCGCCGTCGACGCGTTACCGGAGCGGAAGCGCGCCATCATACGAGCCGTCTATTTCGACGAGCGCACGGTCACCGACGTCGCCGCCGAGCTCGGTGTCTCGCACGCGGCCGTCTCGCAACAGCGTTCCGAGGCGGTGCGGATGCTGCGCGAGGCCTACCTCGAACGGATCTCCGCCGGCGGCCACAGTCCGAACCCGTAGTTCGTCTGGCCTACGAGGGCGAGGCTCACGAGGGTGGGATAGACCTCCGGCTCTTCGTCATCGTCGCCCAGCAGGTCGAGCCTGTCGATCGGCACGAAGATGCTGCCGTCCGGTTCGAAGATGAGATCGCGCGGCACGAACGAGGCGAACATCGAGCGCGTGGAATTGCGCAGCTCGAACGTGCGTCCGACATCGCCGCGCTCGAACAGATTCATCTCGACCTCGTCGGACCAGACCTTGCCGTCGGGGAAACGAGCTTCGATGCGGTAGGTGCCCGGTTCGACCGACTTGATGTTGAGGTCGTCGACGATCTCCGAGAACAGGGCGCCCGGCTGCTGGAGCTCAAAGGCGATGGCGCGCAGATGGTCGTAGTTCAATCGCGCGCGGCGCGAGAACAGGGCGACGTTCTCGATCTCGTCCGGATCGGCGCCCGGCGCCTGGTCGACCAGATACTGCCGCACCTCCTCCGGTCCCGGGTAGTCGAAACGCAGGTGGTAGTGGAAACGACCGGGGCGATTGACGAGGTAGGTGCTCACGTCGGAGATGTCGTTCACAGAGAGGCAGTAGATCCGCTTGACGGATGAGAGCCCATCGAACAGGGACAGGAACTGGTTCTGACGGTTCAGACCGTCCGTGAGACCGCGCCGGCCGGCGGGGAAGATCTTCTCGAACTCGTCGAAGAGGATCAGGCATTCGTCGAGGCCGTCGAGGAACTCGACGATCCCGTCGTTGTCCTCGGAGACGATGACGACCGGCAACCCCTGTTCTCTCGCCGCCTCGGCGACCATTCGCAGGAACAGCGACTTCCCGATGCCCTTGTCTCCGGAGAGCATCACTCCCAGACTCCGCTCTGACAGCGCGTACGAGCGGAAGATCTTCGCGATCTTCTTCTCTCGTCCGCCGTAGACACGTTCGGATCCGATGCTGAGGTCTTCGATCCTGATGAGGCTGAACCCCTCTTTGGAGGAGAAGCCCACACGATAGGTGCCCAACGGGAATGACGCGTGCGTGCGCACGGCGTCGTCATAGACGCGGACGTGTCCGCCGGTCTCGATATAGGTGCTTCCCAACGCCCTCTTCCTTCTTCGCTCCCCGGTATGTCTATCGGCAGGGCGGCGACAACCGTAAGTCATCGTCGGGGGATTTCTCCTGCCGGATGCGCCGGGATCCGCCGCCACCGGCGTTGCGCGCTGTGGGGGATCCGCCTGCACACTTTGTCATGTCGCCCGTGGCGCGACAAGGCGAGTGCGGCGTGTCGATTATTCGTTATCTCTTCGTTTACGTGCAGTCCGAAAGACGACTCACTCCTTCGGAGGGACCGGGGGCGACCCTGTGTGGTGTGCGGCGGTAGAGCTCTCCTTCTGACCGGAGTAGGGAACTTCGAGTTCAACTTCTGGCTGGTCTCCGACACTTTCTTGACGTAGGCTCAGTGCCACTGAGACTCTGCACAGAGGGTCGAAGTCATGTAGCTGCATGTCTGGGGAGCGTCGTCGAAGTGCGGAGCTCTGCGTCCTTCCGACGCGTTCGCGCGTTCGGAGATGCGGAATCCGTCGTCGCCTCGACTCCGAACAGTCCGGGATGCGCGCGGCGGAGGGGTCGCGTCCGTTCACGGAGCACTATTTGGTGCGCTGTCATGAGCTTTCGGCTCAGCAGCGGGCGACATAAGAGAAAAGCACGTGGCGTGAGGATCAGGGGCCGGATCCGAGTAGCGAGCAGCCCCTGAACACGAAGTTGGTAGTAGAAGTGCACGACGACGAAATCCGCGCCATCAAGGCGGGAGTCCTCCGGCAGACCGCCGAGGAGTTCCGCCGAGCGGCCGCATCCGGCGAAGATCCGCAGGCCAACCTCTTAGCGGCCGCCCTGCTCGAGCGACGCGCCGAGCGCATCGCAGCCGGAGAAGACGACCACTCGTCCATCCTGCTTCCGAACGACGCCCCGGCCGACGCTGAGGGCCCGCGCGGTGCGACGCCGGACGAGAGGTCCGAAGACACGGCCGACTGAACGCCGCTGCACCCTGGAATCGGGGCGTCCGCGCCTGCGAGACTGAGCGCATGGAGATCATCGAGAACTCGAAGCTCACGGTCGTCGGCGCGGGGAGCGTGGGCTCGAGCGTCGCCTACGCCGCCCTCATCCGCGGATCCGCCCGCCACGTCGCGCTCTACGACATCGCGACGGAGAAGGTCGAGGCCGAGGTCCTCGACCTCGCGCACGGCACGCAGTTCACCGGCTCCAGCGACATCATCGGGGGGAGTGACATCTCCGTGGTCGCCGGCTCCCACGTCGTCGTGATCACGGCGGGCGCGAAGCAGCGCCCCGGGCAGACGCGCATCGAACTCGCCGAGGTCAACGCCGGCATCATCCGCACCATGATGCCGCAGCTACTCGATGTCGCCCCGAATGCCGTCTACGTCATCGTGACGAACCCGTGCGACGTGCTCACCGTGTTGGCGCAGGAGGAGACAGGGTTGCCGGCGGAGCGGATCTTCGCCTCGGGTACGGTGCTCGACACGTCCCGACTCCGATGGAAGCTCGCTCAGCGCGCGGGGGTGTCGACCGCGAGCGTGCACGCCCACATCATCGGCGAGCACGGTGACACCGAGTTCCCGCTGTGGTCGCGGGCGACCATCGGTACGGTGCCGATCCTCGAGTGGGAGATGCCTGGCCATCCGCGGATCAGCAGGGTCGAGCTCGATGCGATCGCCGTCGACGTGCGCGATGCGGCCTACAAGGTGATCCAGGGCAAGGGTGCGACGAACTACGCGATCGGGTTGTCCAGCGCGCGCATCGTGGAGGCGATCCTGCGCGACGAGCACGCGGTCATGCCTGTCAGCACGGTCCTGAACGACTTCCATGGGCTCGGTGGGGTCGCCCTGTCCGTGCCGTCGATCGTGAGCGCGACCGGGGCGGTCCCGATTCGCAACACCACATTCTCCGACGAGGAGCTCGCGTTGCTGCACCGTTCGGCCGATGCCCTCGCCGGCGTCGCGGCATCGTTGAGAGGCTGACGCGGGCGAGGGCGTACGGATATCAGTGCGGGTCGAGGCCGTTCAACGTCGCCACGACCTGCGCGTAGTCGCCCCGTGCCTCGCCGTAGCGGAGGAACTTGACCGTCTCGACCTGGATCTCGGTGGCATCGGGCCTAGCATCGATCAGCTCGACGACCTCCGAGATGAAGTCGTCCAGCGGCATTGCGTGCGCGTTGTCTTCGTGACCGGGCATCAACGAGGTGCGCACCGCGGGCGGCTCCAGTTCCACGACCTTGACGCTGGTGCCCGCGAGCTGCAGCCGGATCGACTCGCTGAGCATGTGGATGGCGGCCTTGCTCGCGTTGTAGCTCGGCGTGGCACGCAACGGCGTGAACGCCAGTCCGGATGACACGGTCATGATTGTCGCGTCCGGGACGCTCTGCAGGTGCTCGATGAACGCACCGATCAACCTGATGGGTCCGAGCACGTTGGTGATGACGGTCTCCTCGGCGGTCGCCAGGAATCCTTCCGGAGTCGTCCAGTCCTCGACGCGCATGATCCCGGCCATGGCGATCACGATGTTCAGGTCCGGGTGGGCGGTGATGACCTCGCGTGCCGCGGAGGCGATGCTCGCCGGGTCGGTGGTGTCGATCTGCACGGTGCGGATGCCGGGATGCGCGGAGCCGATGGTGTGGAGCAGTTCGGTGCGGCGTCCGCCGACGATGACCGTGTTGCCCTTCTCGTGGAGGCGCACCGCCAGCGCGAGTCCGATTCCACTCGTCGCGCCGGGGATGAATATGGTGTTTCCGCTGATGTTCATGTCTCCACTGTCGGGCGCTCGTGCGACGTGTTCCAGAGAGCGCCTATCCAGGGAGCGGCGGTCCCTGGATGCGTCGACGATCCCGGGGGATACTTCACTGGTGGACAGAGAAGCACTGGCTGAGTTCCTCCGGAGGCGCCGCGAGTCGTTGAGCCCGGCAGACGTCGGACTGAGCGCGGGGGCACGACGGCGCACCACCGGCCTGCGTCGCGAGGAGGTCGCGCAGCTCGCGACCATGTCGACCGACTATTACACCCGACTGGAGCAGCGCCGAGGTCCGCAGCCGAGCATGCAGATCCTCGCCGCTCTCGCTCGAGCGCTGCGTCTGAGCTCGGATGAGCGCGACTACCTGTACCGCGTGTGCGGCTACAGCGCACCGGATCGCGCGGCCGCGTCGGACTACGTACGACCCGGCATCCTCCGCGTACTCGACCGGCTGCACGACACTCCGGCGTTCGTCGTGTCGGTTCTCGACGAGGTGCTCGTCCAGAACGACGCGGCACGGGCGATCCTCGGTGACGCGAGCGGGCTCACGGGCCTGGAGCGCAGCGGCATCTATCGCTGGTTCGCTCGACCCGCGCAGGAGCGCCTGCGGTACCGAGCGGAAGACCACGATCGCCAGAGCCGTGCGCTCGTCGCAGCGCTGCGTTCCGCCCAGGGTGTGCTCGGCGCTCGCTCACGCGCCGGGGAGATCGCACGAGCGCTCACGGAACTCAGCCCGGAGTTCGTGCGGATCTGGGAGACGCACGAGGTGGCTCGCCGGTTCGAGCAGCACAAGGTGATCGTGCATCCCGAACTCGGCGAGATCGAGGTCGACTGTCAAGCGCTCTTCACCGAGGACGAGACGCAGGCACTCATCGTGCTGACCGCCGCGCCGGGGAGCGATGCGGCGAGCAAGCTCGAACTGCTCCGGGTCATCGGCACGCAGGTCGTCTGACCTGCTCTGGGTCTCAGGACTCCTCGTGGGTCCGAGGGTCGGCGCCGAACAGGCGGCCATCGGCGCGTCCGAGCGCCGTGATCGCTTCGACCTCCGCCGGGTCGAGCACGATCTCCGCGGCGGCCAGGTTCGCGACCTGGTGCTCGAGCGACGACGCCTTGGGGATCGACACCGTACCCCGAGCGACGTGCCACGCCAGCACCGTCTGGGCCGGGGTGATGCCGTGCGCCGCGGCGACCTCGATGATCGACGTCTCCTCGAGCAGCGCCTTCGCGCGTCCCAACGGGCTCCAGGCCTCGATGAGGATGCCGCGATCGCGGTGGTAGGCGATCTGATCCTCCTGCGGGAAGTACGGGTGCACCTCGATCTGGTTGACGACCGGACGCACGCCGGTCTCCTTCTCGATGCGCTCCAGGTGCTCCGGCAGGAAGTTGGAGACGCCGATCTGCCGGACGGTGCCGCGCTGCTGTGCGTCGACCAGGGCCGCCCACGCCTGCACGTACTCGTCCTGGCTGGGGTTGGGCCAGTGGATCAGGTGCAGGTCGGTGACATCCAGTCCGAGCCGCGAGCGGCTCTCCTCGATGCTCGTCCGTGCCTTCTCCGCGGGGTGGTGGCGGCCGGGCAGCTTGGTCGTCACGATGACCTCGTCGCGGTCGACGGCCGCCGCAGCGACGCCGCGTCCGACCGACCCCTCGTTCTCGTAGTTGAAGGCCGTGTCGACCAGGCGGTAGCCCGCGCCCAGTGCGCCGGCCACTGCCGCCGCGCCCGCGTCGCCGTTGAGTGCGTACGTCCCCAGGCCGATCGCCGGAAGGGCGAAGCCGTTGTGGGCGGTGAACTGAGGGACGACGATCTGAGTGCTCACTTTGCTCCTTCGAGACGGATTCCCTCAGCGTACGCTGGGGCGGTGACCATGAAGGGCCGCGTTGCGGCGGATGACACGGCGGCGCATGATGACACCCCATGCCTCTGCGGCTCGGGTGATCGATGGGGCAGCTGTTGCGGACCGCTGCTCGGAGGAGCGCCCGCTCCGACCGCGGAGCGGCTGATGCGCTCGAGGTACACGGCGTTCGCTCTCGGTGACGTGCCCTATCTGCGAGAGACCTGGCATCCGTCGACCCGGCCGCAGGTCATCGAGATCGAGCCTGACTTGCGCTGGCGTCGCCTCGACGTGCTGGCACGAAACGGTGGCGGGCCTTTCGACCGTGACGGCGTGGTGGAGTTCGAGGCGCGCTGGAGGCAGGGCGACGACGCGGGGTCGTTGCATGAGCGCAGCCGTTTCGTGCGAGAAGACCGTCGGTGGTTCTACGTGGACGGGGAACTGCTGTGAGGGCGCCGCGGCATCCCAGACGATAGATTGGGGGAGTGAATTCCAGCCCCGAGAACCAGCGCATCCTGCTCGACATCGCCGACCTGGATCGGCGGGTCGCGCAGGCGGAACGTGCCCGCGCCAAACCGTCACAGGGTGCGCGGATCACCGAGCTGGTCGCCATCCGCCAGGAGCAGCTGCGCGAACTGACCGATCTGACCGGCACTCGTGACGACGCGCGCACCGAACTGCGGCGCCTCGAATCCGACGTCTCGCTCGTGGAACAGCGTCGAGCACGCGACGCCGACCGTCTCGCCACCGCGACCAACGCGAAGGAGGCGCAGGCTCTCGAGCATGAGCTGGCGAGCCTCGCGAAGCGTCAGAGCGATCTGGAGGACGCTGAGCTCGACATCATGGGTCGCGTCGAGGAGGCCGACGCCGCTGTGGCCGCCCAGCAGGCTCTGATCGACACCACGACCGCGGAAGGGTCCACCCTCACCGCGCAGGCCAAGGCGGACGTTGCCGCCGCCACCGACCTCATCGCGCAACTGGGTCGCGATCGCGAGGCCGTCGCAGCGGCGCTTCCCGCCGATCTCCTGGGCGAGTACACGCGCCGCGCAGCCAACTCCGCGGGCGCTGCACTACTCACCCGCGGAACCTGCGAAGGCTGCCGGATCCTGCTCCCCGGCACCGACCTGAATGAGATCCGCCGTGCACCCGCGGACGCCGTCCTCTCCTGCCCGGAGTGCGGATGCATCCTCGTGCGCACGGAGGAATCCGGACTCTCGTGAGCGGTGCCCGCACCCGACGACGATGAACGCGCCGTCGGCTCCGGAGCGACGCATCGCCCTGGTGGCGTTCAGTTCCGGTGAGCACGCGGCCGTCGAGCTCGACGAGGACGACCGCGAGTTCGCGCGCGTGACCCTCGCCCGGGCGGAGCTGTCAGGCTGGGTGGCGTCGGCGGAGGCGACGGACTCGCCGCGCTGGATCATCCGCAGCGCGAGGGAGACCTACGCGGTGCTGCTGGCTGATGGCGTGCGTCTCACCCGTGCGCACGATCTGCTGCTGTGCCACGCGATCCTGCGTGACACGGCAGCCGTGGACTCGCCGTTGCCCGGATCCTCGGCGTGGTTGCGCCGTGAGCCGACCGATGCGCCGCCGGCCCTGTTCGACGTCTTCGACGACGACCGGGGTGAGGATCCTGTCGCGACGATGCTCGATCAGTATCGGGCGCAGCGAGACGTGATGGGCTCATCCGCCGACGGACGTCTGACGCTGCTCTGCGCGGCGGAGTCGGCCGGTGGACTCATCGCCGAGGAGATGCGTGCCGCGGGCCTGCCGTGGAACGAGCAGGTGCATGACCGGATCCTCACCGATGTGCTCGGCAGGCGTCCGGCCGCGGGCGGACTGCCCAGCCACATGGTGGAACGCGGGGAAGAGGTGCGCGCCCTCCTCGGAGACCCGAATCTGCACCTGGACAGTCAGCCGAAGCTGCTGCGCGCCCTGCACAGGGTGGGCGTGCCTGTCGAGTCGACCAGCCGGTGGGAGCTCGCGCAGCATGAGCACCCGGTGGTCGCACCACTCCTGGCCTACAAGAAGCTCTCGCGTCTGCTCAGCGCCAACGGCTGGGCCTGGCTGGCCGAGTGGGTGCATGACGGGCGTTTCCGGCCGATCTACATCCCCGGTGGGGTCGTCACGGGACGGTGGGCGTCGGCGGGCGGGGGAGCGCTCCAACTGCCACGGAGCCTCCGCCCTGCTGTGCACGCGGACCCGGGGTGGTCCCTCGTCGTCGCCGACGTCGCACAGCTGGAACCGCGGATGCTGGCCGCCATGTCGTCGGACGAGGCCATGGCCCGTGCGGCCCAGGGCAAGGACCTGTACGCCGGAGTCGTCGAGTCCGGCGCCGTCGGCACGCGCGAAGAGGCGAAGTACGCGGTGCTCGGCGCGATGTACGGCGCGACCACTGGTGACAGCGGACGGCTGGTCCCGCGGTTGCGCAAGGTGTACCCGCGTGCCATGGCGCTGGTCGATGCGGCGGCCCGCACGGGCGAGGACGGCGGGATCGTGTCCACGTGGCTCGGGCGTTCGTCTCCGCGTCCGGCCGATGAGTGGATGCGACTGCAGGCCGAGGCGACGGCGGCGGACGCCGACCCGGCCGTGGTCGCACTCGCGCGGCGCCGCGCCCGCGACTGGGGCCGGTTCACCCGCAACTTCGTGGTGCAGGGCACGGCCGCGGAGTGGTCACTCATCTGGCTCGCGGAGATCCGACATCGACTGGCGCAGATCCCCGAATCGTCGACACCCGCGCGCGCATCGGGTCCCTTCGGGCGGGTGCCGCATCTGGCGTTCTTCCTCCACGACGAAGTGATCCTGCACGTGCCGGAACAGCATGCCGAGCAGGCGGCTTCGGCCGTGCGCGAGGCCGCCGCGGTCGCGACCCGCCGACTGTTCGGCGGCTTCCCGATCGACGTCCCGCTGGATCTGCGCATCGCGATGTCGGCCGACAAGTAGCCGGAGATAGACTGAGAGCGCGAATGGGTCGACTGGACGGTCGCGTGGCGGGCAACCGCACCGAGGAACGTCCGGGCTCCTCAGGGCAGGACGGTGGGTAACGCCCACCCGGAGCAATCCGCGAGAAAGTGCCACAGAGAGCAGACCGCCCCGCAAGGGGTAAGGGTGAAAGGGTGGTGTAAGAGACCACCGGGGGCCATGGTGACATGGCCCGCCAGGTAAACCTCGTCCGGAGCAAGGTCAGACAGAGGATGTTGACGCGGCTCGCCGAGTCCTCGGGTAGACCGCTAGAGTGCCACGGCAACGTGTCGCCGAGAGAGATGGCCGTCGAAGGGGCGAAGAACCCCGGAACAGAACCCGGCGTACAGGTCGGCCCATTCGCCTCACACCTGAGAAGGCCCCGATGACTGCACCGTCACCGGGGCCTTCGCGCGTCAGGGTCAGTCGCCGGCGAGCGACGCCGCGCCGATGATGCCGGAGTTGTTGCGGTGGATCGCCGGAACGATCGGGGTCTTCAGCTCGAGCAGGGGGAGGAAGTCGCCCGCGTTCTTGGAGACGCCGCCGCCGACCACGAAGAGGTCGGGGCTGAAGAGGAACTCGATGTGCGAGTAGAAGGCCTGCAGGCGCTCGGCCCATGCGGCCCAGCTGAGGCCCTCGCGCTCGCGTGCCGAGGTCGCCGCCCACTGCTCGACGGACTCGTAGGTGCCGAAGTTCAGGTGCCCGAGCTCCGTGTTCGGAAGCAACACGCCGTCGTAGAGGAAGGCGGACCCGATCCCGGTGCCCAGCGTGGTGAGCAGCGTGAGGCCGCGCACGTCCCTGGCTGCTCCGTGGCGCGACTCGGCGACGCCCGCGGCATCCGCATCGTTCACGAAGACGATGTTGCGCCCGAGGCCGTCACGGAAGAAGCGCTCCGCGTCGAAGTCGACCCACTCCTTCGAGACGTTCGCAGCCGACAGGGTCTTGCCGCGCTTGACGATGGCCGGGAAGGCCACGCCGAGCGGGAGCGTCGAATCGTGTACATCGAGAGTCTTGAGCACCGTCTGCACGGCCTCGAGGACATCCTGAGGGGATGCTCCGGTGGGGGTGGGTACGCGCACACGATCCGATTCCATCGTGCCGTGCGTGAGGTCGACGATTCCAGCCTTGATTCCCGTGCCGCCGATGTCGACGCCGATCGCTTTTGCCATGGGCGATAGCTTAGCGACCACGGCGTACGCCAGTAGGATCGGAGTCACCACGTGAAGGAGGGACGGAACATGTCTGACGGTGATGACAAGTACTGGTACAACTCGGAGACCGGGCAGGTCGAGTTCGGCATGATCTCGCCCTCCGTCGATCGGGTCGGTCCTTTCGACACGGAGGCGGAGGCCAGCCGCGCCCCCGAGGTGCTCCAGGAACGTGCGCGTGCCTGGGCCGATGAAGAGGCAGCCGAGCAGGGCTGGGACAGCAAAGGCCAGGGCGCAGAGTAGTCATGGACAAGCAGAGGGATTTCGTCCTCCGGACGATCGAGGAACGCGGCGTCAAGTTCGTCCGCCTGTGGTTCACCGATGTGATCGGCACGCTCAAGTCGGTCGCCATCGCGCCGGCTGAGGTCGAGGGCGCCTTCGCCGAGGGGATCGGCTTCGACGGATCCGCCATCGAGGGTCTCACCCGCAGCTACGAGTCGGATCTGCTGGCGCAGCCCGACCCGACGACATTCCAGACGCTGCCGTGGCGCGGCGAGGTCGATCCGACCGCCCGCATGTTCTGCGACCTCACGACCCCTGACGGGCAGCCCGCCGTCGCAGACCCTCGCCACGTCCTCAAGCGCACGCTCGCGAAGGCCGCCGACGCCGGGTTCACGTTCTACACGCACCCCGAGATCGAGTTCTACCTGCTCAAGTCGTCGTCGTACGGGCCTGAGGGACCGATCCCCGTGGATTCGGCCGGGTATTTCGACAACGTCCCCGGCGGGACGGCGCACGACTTCCGTCGTCGTTCGGTGCGGATGCTCGAAGACCTGGGCATCTCCGTGGAGTTCAGCCACCACGAGGGCGGCCCCGGTCAGAACGAGATCGATCTGCGTTACGCCGACGCCCTGACGACCGCAGACAACGTCATGACCTTCCGCACGGTCATCAAGGAGGTGGCGATCGAGCAGGGCGTCTACGCGACGTTCATGCCGAAGCCGCTCAGCGGGCACCCGGGCAGCGGAATGCACACCCACATGTCACTGTTCGAGGGCGACCAGAACGCCTTCTACGAGGAGGGCGCCAAGTACCAGCTCTCCAAGACCGGTCGACACTTCATCGCCGGACTCCTCAAGCACGCGAACGAGATCTCGGCGGTCACCAACCAGTTCGTCAACTCCTACAAGCGTCTCTGGGGTGGCGACGAGGCACCGAGCTTCGTCACATGGGGGCACAACAACCGTTCCGCGCTCGTGCGCGTACCCATGTACAAGCCGAACAAGGGCCAGTCCTCGCGCGTCGAGTACCGTGCGCTCGATTCCGCCGCGAATCCCTACCTCGCGTACGCACTCATGCTCGCTGCGGGACTCAAGGGCATCGAGGAGGGCTACGAGCTCCCGCCCGAGGCGGAGGACAACGTGTGGTCCCTCAGCGACGCCGAGCGGCGTGCTCTCGGATACTCCTCGCTTCCGGCCAGCCTCGACCATGCGCTCGAGTTCATGGAGGACTCGGAACTCGTCGCCGAGACGCTCGGGGAGCAGGTGTTCAACTACGTGCTGCTCAACAAGCGAAAGGAGTGGGAGGCCTACCGCGGGCAGGTCACGCCGCTGGAGTTGAAGAACAACCTCGAGCTGCTCTGAGCTGCGCACATGGCTCGCCCCGATGATTCGGTCTCGCTCTCTGCGCTGGCCAGGCTCGGTTTCTCGGAGCTGAGCGAGGCTGCCGCGGATCTTGCCGAGCTCGCTGAGATCCTCGGCATTCCGCGCTCCGAGATCCTCGACGGCGCGGCCCGTGCACCCGACGCGGATGCGGCGGTGCGTGGAATGCTGCGTGTCGCGCGTCGCGAGGCGGCGCCCGTCAAAGCGCTGATCGTCCAGGATCGGGAGCGTCATCGAATCTGGCGATTGCTCGGAGCCTCGGAGGGGCTGGCCGACTTCTTCCTCCGGCATCCCGAGCAGTTGTTCGAGCTGGATGGCCCGATCGACGGGCTGCCGTCATCGGTGGAGCTGCGCGAGAGATTGCTCGACTCCGTCGGAGCGGTCGACGGGTTCGCGGCGACCGGTGGGGATGAGGCTGTCGTCGCGCTGCGCGTGGCGTATCGGGTCGCGTTGGCGAGGATCGCGGCCTACGACCTGGATCATGCCCTCCCGACGACGGTGGTCGGTGTGGTGGCTGCGGCTCTCGCCGATGCGGCCGGTGCGGCGCTCGAGGCTTCTCTGGCGGTCGCTCGTGCGAAGCTCGCGGATTCGACCCCGAGAGCGCAGATCGCCGCGACGAGGTTGTCGATCATCGGGATGGGCAAGTCAGGTGCCCGCGAGCTCAACTACGTGAGCGATGTCGACGTGATCTTCGTCGGAGGGACCGCCGATGAAGAGGTCGTGAGCGAGGCACGCGCGATCGACATCGCCACGCGCCTCGCGCGGGAGACGATGCGTGGCCTCAGCGGGATCGAGATCGAGCCGCCCCTGTGGGAGGTCGATGCGGCCCTGCGTCCCGAGGGCAAGCAGGGTGCTCTGGTGCGCTCGCTGAACTCCCATCTCGCGTACTACGACCGGTGGGCCAAGAGCTGGGAGTTCCAGGCCCTGCTGAAGGCACGGCCGCTCGCGGGAGACCCCGAGCTGGGTGACGAGTACATCGAGGCTGTGCAACCGAAGATCTGGTCGAGCGCCGCGAGGAAGGACTTCGTCGACAGCGTCCAGCGCATGCGTGAGCGCGTGATGGAGCACATCGATCCGGAAGACGTGCCGTACCAGATCAAGCTCGGCTCCGGAGGCATCCGCGATATCGAGTTCACCGTGCAGCTGCTGCAACTGGTGCACGGCCTCACCGACCCCTCCCTCCGCACCCGAGGGACGCTGGAGAGCCTTGACGCGCTCGTGGCCGGCGGATACATCGGCCGGGTCGAGGCGGCGGCGTTCGCGCAGGACTACTGCATCCTGCGCCTCATGGAGCACCGGCTCCAGCTGCGCGAGCTGAGCCGAACGCACCTGATGCCCCGGACACCGGCCGGGCTCCGGGTGCTCGCGCGCAGCACGGGCCTCGCCGAGACGGGCGACGGAATCTGGGCGCGTTGGGAGACGGTGCGCCGCGAGGTCCGTGAGATCCACACGCGCCTGTTCTACCGACCACTGCTGAGCGCCGTGGCCGCGTTGCCGGAGGAGGAGCGCACGCTCTCGGCGTCTCAGGCGCACGATCGCCTCGCCGCCATCGGATTCCGCGATCCCACGGGGGCGCTGCGGCACATCGGCGCGTTGACGAACGGGCTCAGCCGCAAGGCCACGATCCAGCGCCACCTGATGCCGATCATGGTGCGCTGGTTCGCCGACGGCAGCGATCCCGACTACGGACTGATCGCCTTCCGTCGCATCAGCGAGCGCCTCGGCGACACACCCTGGTTCCTGCGCATGCTGCGTGACTCCTCGGGTGCTGCGGAGAGCCTCACCCGGGTACTCTCGTCATCGCGGTACATCGGTGAGCTGATGGAGTGGATCCCGGAATCCGTCGCGTGGCTGGACAGCCCCGAACTGCTCCGTCCGCGTGGGGCCGCGGCGCTGGACGAGGAGGCCCGTGCGATCCAGACGCGACACGAGACCGTCGGCGACGCGTTGCGTGCCGTCCGGGCGAACCGACGCCGCGAACTCCTGCGCACGGCGATGGGTGCCGTGCTCGACGCGGTGACGATCGAAGAGATCGCGACGGCGCTGACGGAGATCACCGAGACCACGATCCAGGCAGCGCTGCGCGCCGTCTTCCGCGAAGTCGTTCCCCCTGAGGACGAGGCGCTGGACTTCGCCGTGATCGGCATGGGCCGGTTCGGCGGAGCGGAGCTCGGGTTCGGATCCGACGCCGACATCCTCTATGTGTACGACGCGAACGGCCTCGACCCGCAGCGTGCGCAGATCCTCGCCACGCAGATCGTGACGCGGCTCCGCGAGCATCTGACGGACCATCGTCTGCCGCTGGATCTCGACGCCGACCTCCGACCCGAGGGGCGGAGCGGACCAGTGGTGCGCTCGATCGAGGCGTACACCGCGTATTACCGTCGGTGGTCGCTGTCGTGGGAGGCCCAGGCTCTCCTGCGTGCCCGCGGGGTGGCCGGCAGCGCCAAGCTGATCGACAAGTTCATGACGTTGGCGGACTCCATCCGATACCCCGACACCGTCGACGAACAGGGGCTGCGCGAGATCAAACGCATCAAGGCCCGCGTCGAGGGGGAGCGGTTACCGCAGGGCGCGGATCCTCGCCGACATCTCAAGCTGGGGCCGGGAACGCTCAGCGATGTCGAGTGGCTCGTCCAACTGCTGCAGCTGCAGCATGCGCATGACGTGCCCGGTATGCGCACGACCTCGACGATCGCCGCGCTGGACGCGGCGGTCGCGGCCGATCTGGTCGATGAGGCGTCCGCCGAGCGTCTGCGCGAGGCATGGCGCCTGGCCAGCAGACTGCGATCGGCCATGACGCTTCTGACCGGTCAGACCACCGACGTGCTCCCGGCGGATCGACGCCAACTCGACGCGATCGGACGACTGCTCGCGTACCCCGACCGCTCGGCGACCGAGCTCGAAGAGGATTACCTGGGGGTCACGCGGCGTGCGCGCAAGGCCTTCGAACAGCTGTTCTACGGGTGAGCCCGAGCGTCGAGTTGCAGTATCCGTTGCCGTCACCCATGCTGACGCTATGAGCCTTGCACGCATCGGAATCGTCTGGAACCCGTCGAAGGTCGAGCAGGAGGTGCTGCAGGACGCGGTACGGGCGGTCTTCGGTGACGAGAGCGACATCCGCTGGTGGGAGACCTCCCCGAAGGACCCCGGTCGCGGGATGGCCCGCGAGGCACGGGAAGACGGGCGTGACGTCGTCATCGCGGTGGGAGGCGACGGCACTGTCCGCGCGGTGGCCGAATCGTTGGCGGGATCCGAGACCCAGCTGGGCATCGTGCCGCAGGGCACGGGCAACCTCCTCGCGCGCAACCTCGACGTACCGCTCAACAATGTCGAGGCGGCGCTGGAACGCGTCCGTGACGGTGAGCCGCGCCGAATCGACCTGGGTTGGGTGTCGTACGACGGCACCGAGCATGCCTTCGCGGTCATGGTGGGGTTCGGCGTCGATGCGCAGATGCTGGTCGAGACCGATGACGACCTCAAGTCCAAGGCCGGGTGGCTCGCGTATGTCGAGGCCATGGGGCGCGCACTGGCCGGCACCGAGATGACCGACATCACGGTGACGGTCGACGGCGAGAACCCCGTCGCGGTGCGTGGGCACACCATGCTGATCGGCAATTGCGGCATGGTGCAGGGCGGGATCCGACTGCTGCCGGACGCCGTGCTCGATGACGGCAAGCTCGACGTGCTCATGATCAGCGCGGACGGGCCGTTGCAGTGGCTCGACACATTCCGCTCGTTTGTCTGGGACAACGGCATCCGTCGGTTCTTCGCCGGAGGCGACGAGGCCGTGAGCACGGAGTCCGCGCAGCACATCGCTGTCGAGACGATCTCGGTGGAGCTCGAGACGCCGCTGGTGTTCGAGATCGACGGCGAAGAGATGGGCGAGGTCACGTCGTTCGACGTGCGTGTCGAGGCCGGAGCACTCCTCGTCCGCTGAGAGGCGGCCTGCGGCGCCGACCTCAGATCAGGGGGCGGCGACCGTCGGGGGAGCGATCTTGCGGTCTTGAGCGGGGAACAACACCTTCTGCACGATGATGATGATGCTCGCCGCGACCGGGATGGCGACCAGGGCTCCGAGGATTCCTCCGAGTGCGCCGCCGGCGACCGCGGCGATGACGACCAGGGCTCCGGGGACGGCGACGGCCTTGCTCATGATGCGAGGCGAGATGACATATGCCTCGATCTGCATGTAGACGAGGTAGTAGATGAAGGCGATCAATGCGGTCATCGGGCTCACGAACAGGCAGATCAGGGAGTTGATCACCGACGCCGTCAGAGTTCCGACGAGCGGGATCATCGAGCCGATGAAGGCGATCAGCGCCAGCAGTGCGGGAACAGGGGCGCCGATGATGCTGAGCATGATGAGGCTGAGGATGCCGTTGATCAGGGCGAGGCTGGCCTGGCCCATCACGTAGCGGCCGACAGCCCCTGAGACGTCTTCGAGCAGTTCGCTGAAGGTGTCGCGCTGGTAGGCGGGCACGAAGCGGGCTGCGGTGTGCTTGATGCCGCGTAGCGAGGCCATGAAGTAGAGCGTGAGGATCAGCACGATCGTGACGCCGGTGAAGCCACCGGCGATTCCCGCTCCGACGGCGAAGACGCCGCCGCCGATGTTGGCGAGGTTGCCCGGATCCTGGAGGAAGGAGAGGATGCCGTTGCCCGCATCCTCCAAGGTCGACCCGAACTGGCTGTTCAGATCTTGGAACCAGCCCGCGGCCATGATGTCCTTCACCATTCCCGGTCCGTCATCGATCAGGTTGGTGATCTGCTCGACGAGGATCGGCACGATCGCCAGGATGATGCCTGCGAACGCCAACACCACGACGGCGACCACGATCGCCACTGCTGCGGGCCGAGGGAGCTTGCGCTCGATGAACGAGACGATCGGGTCGAGGCCCAGCGCCAGGAAGATCGCCACGCCGATGTAGACGAGCACGGTGGCGAGCTGATCGACGATGCCGCCGATCATCAAGGCGACGAGCACGCCGAGAGCACCCAGGAGACCGAGCATGAAAGGGTTGGCGCGTGCGAGGGCGGCCACGGCTGCCGGCGGGTGCGACGACGACGGAGCCTGCTCCACCGTCTCGACGGTCGCGTTGTTCGACTTCCGGCGCATGATGTTCTCCCACTCGAGTGTCCGACCCTTCAGTTGATCACCCCCATGCGCCGGGGTCAAGGAGCCCACGCCGAGGGAGCGGCGGCGTGTTCATCGCCTGTTCAGTCATATTCACCCGAATACAGATCCCCGGGTGCGGAGATGCCCTAGGCTCAGGAAAGCCCCGTACCCGGGGGCCTGGCCGCGGTGTGGGATCGCGGCGATCCGCATGGGGAGGATCTCATGAGGCGCTGCTCAGCGCGCGCATCACACGGTGACGGTTCCGTCGACGACGGAGCGGCATGCCGGTGACGAGAGCACGCACGCTCGCGATGTTCGGCAGCGTGCGCATCAGGGAGTTCGTCCGAGGGCGCGATGACACGCGCTCGCGGCTCGATCGTGTCGCCGGACTCGTCGGTCTGCACAGCGTGCGCTCCGGCGGGATCGAGATCGACACAGCATCCGGGCGGCTGAGACTGGGCGCCAACTCGGCATTCCTGCTCGGGCATGACGTCCCGCTGCCCGCGGCTCCGGTGGAGGGTCTCCGGCTGCTGTCGATCCTGATCCCCGCCGAGACTCTCACTGGCGCGATCGCTCCGGAACCCGGCGAGGTGCGCACGGTCTCCGAGTCCAGTGCGCTCCTCGATCCGGCTCTGGCTTTCGCCGAACGCGCTGCGGTCCTCGATCCCGACCCGGTCAGCGGCTTCGGCAGCTACTACTTCGAGCGCCTGTTGCAGGAGATGGTGATCGGGGTCGCGGTCGAAGGCACCCGAGCTCCACGCATGAATCCGAAGTCCGACGCGTATACGCGTGCTCTCGCCATGATCATCGCGCAGCGAGAGGACCCATCGCTCTCGCCGAAGCTGATCGCCGAGCATCTCGCAGTGTCGTTGCGGCAACTGCAGCGCGCGTTCCGATCTCATGGCACGACGCCGGAGCGTCAGATCCGACGCGCACGGGTGGATCACGCCGCTGCACTCCTGGAGGACCGCACGTACGACCCCCTGACCATCGCGGAGATCGGTCGCTATGCGGGATTCTCCGACGGATCGAGTCTTGCTCGGGCGATGTCCCAGGAGGGGCGTGAATCGCCGGCGAACGTTCGGCGTGCGGCGCTGCTGTCCGCCTCGCTCGCAGCCTCTTCCATACCCAGCGCGACATACCCGGATCGTCTGGCGACATAGAAGGCGTTCCTCGTCGTCGCGACGCGGGCGATCGCCACGATGGCAACCGGAAGAGTCCTTCCCGGAACCCTGCCGGACGGTGCGCACGCGAATCCCGTTCGCCTCCACCATGTGTCGTGGTCATCCACGCGTCATGGGGTGTGCCTGTTGCGCTGTCGGGCGGTGGTCCTGATACCCCAGAGGAGAAGCACGTCATGAATGTCAACGAGCCCGAGCTCGCATCCGCCGCAGGGATGAACCGCCGCACGGTCATCAAGGCCGCTGCCTGGTCCGCTCCGGTCATCGCCGTCGCCATCGCCACCCCGCTCGCCGCTGCAAGCGTGCTGGCGCCGCGTCCCGCACCCGCGGGGCTCACGGAATGGCAGGGTGGCACGTCGATCGCCACGTCGGCAGCCGTGCCCGCATACGTGGCGGTCAACCGCACCGCCAACGTGGGATTCTTCGCCTTCACGCCTGACGGCGAGGACCTGGAGCCGGATGGCACCTTCACCTCGGGTACCGCGACTGTCACGGTGCAGTGGGGTGCTGGTGGCACGGTCACGACGCCGACGAGCTACCGCCTCGAGGAGACCAACCTCAACGGGTGGACCCGTGTCGGTTCGGTGCCGGCCCCGGGGACGACGGGCGCGGTCGAGTACCGGTACCCCGGCATCCTGAACGGCGCATCGAACGTGGTCTCGCTGCCCGTGCTGCGGCTGTACCCGACTGCCGGCGGATCGCTCACGCCCACGTACGTCAGCACGGTTCTCTCCGCTGACAACATGAGCGAGAAGACCTCGGGCGCACGCGTTCCGTAAATCCGCGACGCTCATGCGCCGAGAAGCCCGCTCCCGTTCGCCGGGGGCGGGCTTCTCCGTGCATCAGACAGCGCGCCAGCGAGAGCGGCAAGAGTCGGATCCATTGGCGAGCCGATCGGCCGCCTGAACTTCGGCGACAGAGCCCCCAGGGCATGCGCTGCCAGACTGGCCAGATGAATCACAGAGCTGACCGACGAACGAGCGGCAAAGAGGGGGCACTGTGAGCAGGAGCGTCGGGAGGCACCTGGACCGTGCGCATCGTTTCTTCGAGAGAGCTACAACAGCCGTCGGGCGCGCCCGCATTATCGCCGTATCCGCCTATCGGGGTAACCCTCTCAAAAAGCGGCAACGGTCGATCCGAGTCGCGATCGATCAGCTTGCTGCGGCAGAGTACCGCGCCACGAAAGGGCTCGACAGCCTTCGTCAGGCGCGCGTTGCGCTCGAGCGCCTCGCCGAGGAGATCAATGACGAAAGAGCCCGTCACGGCAGACCGTGACGGGCTCTTTCTGGAATTCGGCGGACTCCCTGCGGACGAGCCCCCGGGAGTTCAGCGGAATGTAACTACACGCCGAAGTACAGCTCGTACTCGAACGGGTGCGGGCGCTGGGCCATTGGCAGGATCTCGTTCTCGTGCTTGTAGGAGATCCAGGTCTCGATGAGCTCCTTGGTGAACACGCCGCCCTCGAGGAGGAACTGGTGGTCGGCCGCGAGAGCGTCGAGCGAGTCGAGCAGCGAGTTCGGGACCTGCGGGATGTCCTTGGCCTCCTCAGGCGGGAGCTCGTAGAGGTCCTTGTCGACCGGCTCGTGCGGCTCGATGCGGTTCTTGATACCGTCGAGGCCCGCCATCAGCTGTGCGGCGAAGGCGAGGTACGGGTTGCCCGAAGCGTCTGGCGCGCGGAACTCGATGCGCTTGGCCTTCGGGTTCGAGCCCGTGATCGGGATGCGGATCGCGGCGGAGCGGTTTCCGGCCGAGTAGACCAGGTTGACCGGAGCCTCGAAGCCCTTGACCAGACGGTGGTAGCTGTTCAGCGTCGGGTTCGTGAAGGCGAGCACGGCCGGCGCGTGGGCCAGGAGGCCACCGATGTACCAGCGCGCGATGTCGCTGAGCTGGCCGTAGCCGGCCTCGTCGTAGAACAGCGGCTTGCCGTCGTTCCACAGCGACTGGTGCGTGTGCATGCCCGAGCCGTTGTCGCCGTAGAGCGGCTTGGGCATGAAGGTCGCGACCTTGCCCCACTGCTCGCAGGTGTTCTTCACGATGTACTTGAACTTCAGGATGTCGTCCGCCGAGTGCACCATGGTGTCGAAGCGGTAGTTGATCTCCTGCTGACCGGCGGTGCCGACCTCGTGGTGCGAGCGCTCGAGGATGAACCCGGCGTCGATCAGCTTGAGGGTGATGTCGTCGCGGAGGTCGGCCGTCTTGTCGACGGGGCTCACGGGGAAGTAACCGCCCTTGTACGGGGTCTTGTTGGCGAGGTTTCCGCCCTCTTCCTCGCGGCCGGTGTTCCAGGCCGCCTCTTCGGAGTCGACCTTGTAGAAGCTCTCACCGGCGGTCACCGAGTAGCGGACGTCGTCGAAGATGTAGAACTCTGCCTCGGGGGCGAAGAAAGCGGTGTCAGCAATGCCCGTCGACGAGAGGTACTTCTCGGCCTTCTTGGCGACCTGGCGCGGGTCCTTCGAGTAGATCTCGCCGGTGCGAGGGTTGTAGATGTCGAAGATCATGACGAGCGTGCTCGCCTCGCGGAACGGGTCGACATACGCCGTCGTGACGTCCGGGATGAGCTGCATGTCGGACTCGTGGATGCTCGCGAAACCGCGGATCGAGGAGCCGTCGAACAGCTGGCCCTCGGTGAAGAAGGCCTCGTCGACCGTGGACGCAGGAATGTTGAAGTGCTGCTGCACACCGGGAAGATCGGTGAAACGGATGTCAAGGAACTTGACGTCGTTCTCCTTGATGTAGCTCAGCACCTCGGACGAATCTTTGAACATGTACGACTCCTGTGTTGCGGATCGATGGCTTACGGCCATTCTGCACAGTACGGCTGGGTGATTTCTTCAGGGTGTCCGCTTTGTTTCGGGCTTGTTACAGCGCCGTTGACGCGTGGGTAGGCTGGAGAAGTGACAGATGCGGTGAACACGTACCCCGGTGAACGACTCGGACTCCCGGTCTCAGGGTCTCGGAGCATGGGCCGTCCGGGCCGACGCATCGGGGCGTTGGTGATCGACTACACCGCTGCGACGATCATCGCGACAGGTTTCCTCGGATTCGACCAGTTCGCCCTCCCGAGCGAGGCCGGTCTCACCCAGTTCGCGCCGATGCTGGTGTTCGCGCTCCTGCAGATCATCTTCATCCCGGTCGTCGGCGGCAGTCCCGGGCACCGCATCCTCGGCATGCGCCTGGTTCGCCTCGACGGCTCGTGGATCGGCATCTGGCGTCCGATCGTGCGCACCCTGCTGCTCATCGTCGTGATCCCGGCGGTCATCTGGGACGCCGATCAGCGCGGCCTGCACGACAAGATCGTCGGAACCGCCCTCATCCGAGCCTGAGTAGGTCAGTCCCTGCCGCGGTTACGGCGGCGAGCTTCCCGCGGGGCCCTGCCTCCGAGGAACGAGCGCGCCGGGTCGACGGTGTACCCGCGGCGCAACGCTTCTCGGCCGATGAGCATGCGGAAGCCCATCTCGTCGCGATTGCTGAGAGTGACCTCCGCGAGCACCTCACGATCCACCAGGCGGATCAGAAGCATCACGACCAGACGCTCCTGCGCGTGACCGGATGAGCTGCGAACCGCGCGTCGATCGTGCACGGGAGTCTCGACGACGATCGCGTCCTCCTGGCTGTCCTGCCAGGGCTTGAGACGGAAGCGTACCCACGCTTCGCCTTCGCGTTCGAACTCCTCCACATCGAATGCGTGCAGAGAAGACGTGCGGGCGCCTGTGTCGATCTTCGCCTTGATCCAGTCCACGCCGAGATCGGGTAGCGCAACCCATTCTCGCCACCCCGTAAGAGTGTTTGAATGGGATGTCTTAGTCACCCGACCATCCTGGCAGGAATTCTCCGTGAAGATCGCAGTGCTCTCCCGTGCGCCTCAGGCGTACTCCACCCAACGACTGCGGGCGGCGGCGCTGCAGCGCGGCCACAACGTCAAGGTGCTGAACACGTTGCGGTTCGCCATCGACCTCACAGCCGATGAGCCGGACCTCCATTACCGTGGGCGGCAGCTCAGCGACTATGACGCCATCCTCCCGCGGATCGGCAACTCGATCACGTACTTCGGCACCGCTGTCGTGCGCCAGTTCGAGCAGATGGACGTCTACACGCCGAACACGGCGAACGGAATCTCCAGTGCGCGCGACAAGCTCCGCGCGAACCAGATCCTCTCCCGGCACAACATCGCGATGCCGCCGACGGCGTTCGTCCGCAACCGCGCCGACGTGCGCCCGGCGATCGAGCGCGTGGGTGGTGCGCCGGTCGTCATCAAGCTCCTCGAGGGTACCCAGGGCATCGGTGTGATCCTGGCGCCGCAGGTGAAGGTGGCCGAGGCCATCATCGAGACCCTCCACTCGACCAAGCAGAACGTGCTGATCCAGAAGTTCATCTCCGAGAGCCGTGGGCGCGACATCCGCGCCCTGGTCGTCGGAGACCGCGTGGTGGCCGCGATGCGCCGTTCCGCTGCCGGCGACGAGTTCCGCTCCAACGTGCACCGCGGCGGCTCGGTCGAAGCCGTCGAGCTCGACCCGATCTACGAGCGCGCGGCCGTCCGATCCGCGCAGATCATGGGACTCCGCGTCGCCGGTGTCGACATGCTCGAGGGCGACGACGGTCCACTGGTCATGGAGGTGAACTCCTCTCCGGGGCTCCAGGGCATCGAGACCGCCACGAAGCTCGACGTCGCCGGCGCGATCATCGACTACATCGCGGGTCAGGTCGCATTCCCCGAGATCGACGTCCGTCAGCGCCTCACCGTGTCGACCGGATACGGCGTCGCCGAGCTCATGGTGCACGGTGCTGTGGACCTCGTCGGCAAGACACTGGGGGAGGCGGGCCTCTGGGAGCGCGACATCACCGTCCTCACGCTGCACCGTGGGGTGAGTGTCATCCCGAACCCCCGCAAGCACGTCGTCCTCGAGGCCGACGACCGGCTCTTCTGCTTCGGCAAGCTGGATGAGATGCGATCGATGGTCCCGGAGCGTCGGCGTCGCAGGGCGAAGGTGCGCAGGCTGCCCAAGCAGCCGATGTCGGAGTGACAGACGAAAGCGCGGCCGCACCTCGGGAGAGGCCGGCCGCGCTTTCGTCGTAGAGCGGCTCGATCAGCGAGGACGCTGCGCCCGAACCTTCGTCGGGTCGATCCCCTTGGGGATGGGCAGCGACGACAGCGACTGCGAGACGGATTCGATGCGGCGGATGACGGCACCCATCGTCGCCTTGTCCACCGCCTTCGGCAGCTTCTTGATGGTCTTGGCGAGGTCGGAGATCGTGACCTCGTCGTCGCCGTGACCGACGTACAGCACCGTCACCGGCACACCGTTGGCCACGCGCTGCACCTTGCTGCGCTCCTCGTTGACAAGGCGAGTCAGGCGACCGCGGGCGCCTTCGCCGACGATGACGACGCCGCCGCGGCCGACCGTGCGGTACACGGCCTCCTGGGTCTTGGGGTTGATGCCGACCGGCGTCTCCGAGGCCTGCCAGCGTCGTCCGAGGCTGGTGCTGAGCACATGCCCCGTCGCCCCGGGCATCCCGTCGATCTTGGTGTACATCGCCGAGGTCGACAGGCGGGTCATGAGGAACATCGCGCCGAGGACACCGAACATGAGTCCGCTCACGCCCCAGAGGACGAGCGTCCAGATCTGGAACGGAGGGATCAAGTAGCCGGCGATCAGGCCGAGCAGGATGCCGCCGATGAGAATGCCGACCTGCGCCCAGGGCAGCCACGAGTAGGCCTCACGGGTGAACCGGAAGAGGGACTTGATCTGGGAGAAGAACCCAGGACGCTTTTCGGGTTCGGGAGCACGCTTTGCCATGCGCACCAGCCTACCGAGTCCGGAGCGTCGTGTTGACTGCGTTCGCGTGAAGCGGAGAGCTCGGGATCGCACTGCGGTGACGACTTCTCCTGCACCGGTGCGAGAAAGCACTGCTTCCGTCCACATCGCCTCGAATCGCCCCTGCGGCCGAGCCTCCTGGGGTCAGATGGGAGACATGACAGCGACGGCCGAAACACGCAGCACGACGATCGCGCCGGGGGCGCATCGGGTGATTCGGATCGTCGACTCATCAGACGGGCCGTTCGGCGGAACTCTCGTCGTGCACGGAGCCGGTGTGGCGGTGCAGGTCGATGCCGCGCACTGGGCCGGCTGGGAGGGGTGGCGTTTCGGAGGCTCGGAGCATGTGGCGGCTCCACTCGACTTCGTGCGCCGGGCAGAGGGGCACGATCTGCTTCTGCCCTGGTGTACGGAACGGGTGTCGACCTTCCTCTCGCGTCGCGAATCGGTGGGGTCACGGCTGTCATCCGGGGAATGCTGCACACTCCTGGTGAGCCTGCTCCGGGCGCTGGAGGAGCTCGGAAGCACAGTGGAGGGCGCGGTCACGGGCGTGTGGTGGTTGACGGATGCGGGGAAGCCGATCTTCGTGATCGGATCGGGAGAGGAAGCGCGCGGGGGAGTCGCGCAGCTCGTCACCCAGCTGGAGGAGGGCTGCGAGGACAAGGCGCTGGGGCGCCTTCTCCTCGCAGTCACGGCGGGACTGGATCGGAGTCTGGGGCAGCGACGTGTGCCTGCCTTGTTGCTCGAGAAGTGGGAGGCGGAGCTTCTCGAGCTGGCGTCGCCCCGTGCGTTGCAGCGCGAGGTCGGCGTGGTCGAGGGGGCAGAACCACTTCCGCGTGTGGTCGTGCGGCGGGAGTCCACCCCCGTACCGGGGCGACGTTCCCTGCGCACGGAGAACGCCACGAGTCCCTCCACCGTGTCCCTCGTGGCAGATCAGGCGCTCGCGATCGTCACCGCGGTGCGCAGGCGTATCGTCGCCGTCGCGGGGGTAATCGGATCACGATCGGTGAAACCATCAGCGGCTCGATTGCCGGGGGCGCGGTCGGTGCGGAGAGGGACCGGACGCGTCTCGCCACCTCATCGTCGTCGCGCGATCATGGTGGGCGCAGGAGTCGCCGGGGTCGTGGTCGCGGCCGGTCTGTTGTGGCCGAGCGGAGCGACGAGTGAGGTGTCGAATTCTCAGACCCCGGTGCCGACAGGAACCACGCCTGTGGGGCGCGCGGAGGGCGTTGAAGCGACGACGGACGTTGATGATGACCGTGAGCAGCAGGAGAATGCCGATGGGGGTGTCGACTCGCCCGACGAAGCGGCGGCACGGTTGCTCGGCGTCATCGCGAGGTGCGCGGAGGCGGGTGATTCGGTGTGCGCCGATGCGGTCACCGCCGGGCAGTCCGAGGTGGTCGAATCTCTTGCCGGCTATTCACCGGAGGAAGTCGCTCTGGCGCTCGTGGACCAGTACGGCGATCTGGCGGTCATCCGGATGACCGCGGGTGCCGGGGCCTCGTCACCGGATGCGGAGACAGGCGAGGGCGCGGAGGGCGCGTCGGAGGCGTCTAGTGGCGACAGGATGATCGTGCTGGTGATGAGCCACGAAGAATGGCTGGTCCGCGACGTCTATGACGTCGCGGACCAGCCAGGATGATTCGCGTCAGGCGCCGAGCTGCGAAGCGAACTGTGCCGCCTCGAGACGTGCCTTGACCGCGCCGAGGAAGCGCGCGGCGTCTGCACCATCGATGATGCGGTGGTCGTACGACAGGGCGAGGTAGACGTACGAACGGATTGCGATCGCGTCGGAGCCGCCGACCTTGACCAGGCCGGGGCGCTTGACGACGGTACCCGTGCCGAGGATCGCGGACTGGGGGAGGAACACGACGGGCGTGTCGAACAGCGCTCCACGCGAACCGGTGTTGGTCAGCGTGAAGGTTCCCCCGGCGAGCTCATCCGGCTTCAGCTTGTTGTCGCGCGTACGAGCGGCGAGGTCGGCGATCTCGTGCGCGATCGCGGCGATGTTCTTCGATGCGGCGTCGCGGAGCACCGGAGTGAGCAGGCCTCGCTCGGTGTCGACCGCGATCGACACGTTCTCGCTGGCCGGGTAGACGATCTGGTCGTCCTTGACGGTGGCGTTGACGATCGGGAACGCCTGAAGCGCCTCGGCGGTCGCCAGCGCGAAGAACGGGAGGAACGACAGCTTGTCGCCCGTCTTCTCCAAGAACGACGCCTTCACGCTGTCGCGGTAGTCCGCGAGCGCCGTGACATCGACCTCGACGACCGTCGTGAGCTGAGCGGTCTGCTGCATCGAGGCGACCGCGCGCTCGGCGAGCACCTTGCGCAGGCGCGACATCGGCTGGGTCGTACCGCGCAGCGGAGAGACCTCGAGGGGAGCCGGTGCGGCAGCTGCGGGTGCTGTCGCGGCCGGGGCGGCGGCGGTCTCCGCTGCCTTGAGCACGTCTTCCTTGCGGATGCGTCCGCCGACACCCGTGCCCGTCACGGACGCGAGGTCGACACCCTGCTGCGAAGCGAGACGACGCACCAGCGGCGTGACGTACACGTTGTCGTTGTCCGTCGGCAGCGCCAACGGTGCGGCGGCGGGTGCCGGAGCAGCAGCCGGTGCGGGTGCAGCAGCCGGTGCGGGTGCCGCGGCCGGCGCCGGAGCTGCGGCGGGAGCCGGGGCAGCGGTCGGTGCCGGAGTTGCGGCGGGAGCCGGGGCAGCAGCGGGACCCGAGGCTGCAGGAGCCGGAGCAGCAGCTGCTGCTCCCGAGCCGACGCGGGCCAGCACGGCGCCGACGGCGACCGTCTCGTCTTCCGCAGCGACGATCTCCTGCAGAACACCGGCGATGGGCGACGGGATCTCGGTGTCGACCTTGTCGGTCGAGATCTCCAGCAGTGCCTCATCGACGGCGACCGTGTCGCCGACCTGCTTGAGCCAGCGGGTGACCGTGCCTTCGGTGACGCTCTCGCCCAGCTCGGGCAGAACGATGTCGGTCGCGTCCCCGGCGGGAGCGGCCTCGGTGGCAGGCGCCTCTGCGGCGGGAGCCTCGGCGGCAGGAGCGGGCTCAGCAGCGGGCGCGGCCTCTGCAACCGGTGCCGCTTCGGCGGCGGGCTCGGCGGCAGCCGGGGCGTCAGCCTCCGGTGCCGGAGCGCTGCCATCGCCGATGCGAGCCAGCAGTGCGCCGACCTCGACCGTCTCGTCTTCCGCCACGAGGATCTCTTCGATCACGCCGGTGACGGGGGAGGGGATCTCGGTGTCGACCTTGTCGGTCGAGATCTCCAGCAGACCCTCGTCTGCCTGCACGGTGTCTCCCACCTGCTTGAGCCAGCGGGTGACCGTACCCTCTGTGACGCTCTCACCGAGAGGGGGGAGGATCACGGATGTGCTCATGACGAAGTCTCCTTCAAGAAGTGTTGTTGACGCTTGTCTAGCTTAGTGACTCGGGCACCGGTTGGTGCTCAGAGGGCGTGCAGTGGCTTCCCCGCGAGGGCGAGGAAGGCTTCGCCCAGCGCCTCGCTCTGTGTGGGGTGCGCATGGATGAGAGGCGCGATGTCCTCGGGATGAGCTTCCCAGGCGACGGCGAGCTGTCCCTCCGTGATCAGCTCTCCGACGCGGTCGCCGAGGAGATGGACACCGATGACGGGGCCGTCCTTGAGGCGCACGACCTTCACGAGCCCGCCGGTCCCGATGATCTCGCTCTTGCCGTTGCCCGCGAGGTTGTACTCGTATGCGACGACCGCGTCCGCGCCGTGATCGGCGATCGCCGCTGCCTCGGTGACACCGACAGAGGCGACCTCCGGGCTGGAGTAGGTGACCTTGGGGATCTGCAGGTCAGGGATGTTCGTGGGGCTGAGGCCCGCGATCCGCTCCGCCACGGCGATGCCCTGCTGGAATCCCCGGTGCGCGAGCTGCAGACCCGGCACGATGTCGCCGACGGCCCACAGGCCCGGCACGCCGGTGCGCAGGTCCTGGTCGACGGTCACGAAACCACGGTCGAGGGTGACTCCTGCTTCCTCGAAGCCGAGGTCGGCGGTGACGGGGCCGCGGCCGACGGCGACGAGCAGGTAGTCGGCGCTGAACTCCTTGCCGTCCTCGAGCGTGACGGTCACGGAGGACTCGTCCTGAACCGCGCTCTGATAACGCACGCCGAGGGAGTACTGGATACCTCGTCGGCGGAAGGCACGCTCCAGGCCTTTGCTGAGCGCGATGTCCTCATTGGGAACAAGGTGAGGCAGTGCTTCGATGATCGTGACCTCGGAGCCGAACGAGCGCCAGACGCTGGCGAATTCGACGCCGATCACGCCGCCGCCGAGGATCAGCACACGGTCCGGGATCACATCGAGCGCGAGAGCATGCTCGCTCGTGATGATGCGTCCGCCGATCTCGAGCCCGGGCAGCGTGCGGCTGTACGAACCCGTGGCGAGGACGACGTCGGTTCCCGCGTAGATGTCATCGCCGACGCTCACAGTGCGGTCCGCGTTCAAGCGGCCCGTCCCGGCCACGGTCGTGATGCCGCGAGCCTTGACCAGGCCCTCGAGGCCCTTGAACTTCTTCGCGACGATGCCTTCGCGGTAGGCGCGTACACCCGCAGGGTCGATGCCCTCCAGCGTGGCCGTGATCCCGACGGACGCTGCATCTCGCACGTGCTCGGCGACTTCCGCCGCATGCAGGAGTGCCTTCGTCGGGATGCATCCGCGATGGAGGCAGGTTCCGCCGACCTTGTCCTTCTCGACGAGTGCGACGGTCTTGCCGAGCTCACTGGCCCGGAGTGCGGCCGCGTAGCCGCCACTACCGCCGCCGAGAACGACGATGTCGAAGGTGTGCGTGGTCATGGTCATGCCTCCGTATGGGATGCGTCTGCGAAGGCGACGATCGATCGCACCATCGCGCCGGTCGGGCCCTTCTCAGTGAAACCGTAGGGGGAGCTCCCGTGCTCGCCGGAGCCGGCGATGTCGAGATGCACCCAGGGGATGCGCGGGGCATCGTCCGCGTCGGACACCCGGCCGACGAAACGTCGCAGGAACAGACCGGCGAAGGATGCTCCGCCGGCACGGTCGCCCATGTTCGCATTGATCAGATCGGCGATCGGCGAGTCGAGGGTGTCTTCCATGTATTCGGGCAGCGGCATGTGCCAGGCCGGCTCGTCGACGGATTCCGCCGCGGCGAGAAACGCGGAAACTGTGGCGTCGTCGCCCATGACGCCGGTGTGGCGGTGCCCGAGGGCGAGGATGATCGCACCGGTCAGAGTCGCGACGTCGATGATCACGTCGGGGTGCTCGCGACTGGCCGCCACGAGTCCGTCGCCCATGACCAGACGGCCTTCGGCATCCGTGTTGAGCACCTCCACCGTGGTGCCGTCGAGCATGCGCAGGACGTCGCCGGGTCGCGTCGCGCGACCGGAGGGCATGTTGTCGGCGATGCAGAGCCAGGCCGTCACCCGAACCGGTAACCCGAGCGTCGCGATCGCACGGAGAGCCGCGAGGCTGGTCGCTGCGCCGGCCATGTCGAACTTCATCCCCACCATCGATGCTGCCGGCTTCAAGGAGAGTCCGCCGGTGTCGAAGGTGATGCCCTTGCCGACCAGGGCGATATGGCGCGTGGCGTCGGCGGGAGCGTAGTCGAGTCGCACGAGACGTGGCGGGCGATCCGACCCCTGTCCGACGCCGATGATTCCCCCGAAGCCCTGCTCTTCCAGCGCGACCTCGTCGAGGATCTCCACCGTGACGTCGAGGTCTGCGACGCTGTCTGCCGCGCTCTGCGCGAGCTGTGCCGGACTCTGCCATTCGGCAGGCACGTGCACGAGATCCTTGACGAGGGCGACGGCGTCACCGATCGCCTGTGCACGGGTCAGAGCGTCGTCGTCGACACTCGTGTGGAGGACGACCCGGGACGCACGGGCCTTGCCCTTGTCGCTCCGGTAGCCCTCGAAGCGGTGCCCGCCGAGGACGGCACCTTCTGCGGCGGCGGTCGCGAAGTCCTCCAGACCCGGGGCGAGAGCCACCGCGATGGTCTCGTATCCCGTGAACACCCGCAGGGCGGCGCCCACGGCGTTGCGCACCGATGACGACGACGCGTTCGCGCCCGTTCCGACGACCGCGAACGGTACCGAAGAGATGTCAGGTGCGTGGACGCGCACGAATGCCGAAGCCGCTCCGGTGAATCCGATCCCCGTGAGGATGTCGGCGAGACCGGGATGGCCGTCCAGCGCGGACGAGTACTTGGAGAGGTCCGGGACGACGAGCACTGCAGCATCGGCAGCGCTTCCGGGGAACTGGTCGTCTGTGTGCGAGAGCACGGGAAGCGTCATGTCTCCATCCTACGGATCACCGTTGACGGGGCGCGCGACCGGGCAGTCCGCGTGTTCGCTCTCAGCATGATGAGCCCAACCCTTGCGGGGAGGCGGCCTCGTAGCATGGACTCATGCCCTTCTCCGGAGAGATCCATGAACGTGTTGCGAACGCACCGGTGGTGCCGCGCGGTCTGCCTCTGGTGGCGCTCCTGACCGGCTTCACCGATGCGGGCAGTGCCGTATCCGGTCTGATCGACCACCTGCGGGAGACCACGTCTCCGCAGCCGGTGGTCGTGTTCGACAACGACATGCTGCTCGACTACCGCGCCCGGCGTCCGGTGATCTCCTTCGATCAGGATCACCTGACCGAGTTCCGGCCGCAGCGACTGGAGCTCTCGCTGGCGACCGACGCTCTCGGCCAGCCCTTCCTCCTGCTCGCCGGCTACGAGCCGGACTTCGCCTGGAACGCGTTCGCGCAGGTGGTTCTCGATCTGGCCGCCGAGTACGAGGTCACGGGTCTCAACTGGGTCCACTCGATCGCGATGCCCGTTCCCCACACGCGTCCGATCGGGACCACTGTCAGTGGCAACCGTCGTGAGTTGAATGTGGCGCATTCGGTGTGGCGTCCTCGCACGCAGGTGCCGGCCACGGCCGGACACCTTCTCGAGTTCCGGTTCGCCGAGCGTGGAGATCGTGCGGTCGGATTCGTCCTTCTCGTTCCTCACTATCTCGCGGAGACCGAGAACCCCGACGCGGTCATCACGGCGGCCGAGCGACTGATGGCATCGACAGGGCTCGTCCTCGTACTCGACGCCGTCCAGGAGCGTCGCGACGACTATCTCGGGCGTATCGATGAGCAGGTCCTCGGCAACGAGGAGCTGCAGCAGATGGTGCACAACCTCGAACGTCGCTACGACGCCTACATGGCGGGTCGTGATCCCGACGACGGAACCTACGACGACGGCGGATTCAGCGAACGGGACATCCCGAGCGCCGACGAGCTCGCCGCCGAGCTCGAGCGCTACCTCGCGTCCCGTCCATCGGGGGATGAGGACAAACCCGGTCGGGGGTGAGCAGTATTTCGGCGAACTTCGCGGGAATGCGTCTGCATCGCCACACGTGTGCGATACTAGGACCCTGACCCGTTGTCAATCGATCCCTTCTGGGGATCGGACTTGACAAGGGTCTTACTAGTGTCCGAAATGTCCCGGGGCGGTCCGCAGCCCCGTGAAAGGCGAAACGTGACTCCTGCCACGACAAACAAATCCCGGACGACGAAGAAGGCCGCTGACGAGACCGCGACCGAGGTTCCGGTCGAGACGAAGGAAGCAGCTGAGAAGCCCGCGCCTCTGAGCGCAGCGAAGCGCGCAGCCGCGAAGCGTGCTCCGGCGAAGAAGAAGAAGGCCGACGACATCGTCGAAGACGACGAGGTTCCCGCCGCCGGTGCTGCCGACGTCGATGAAGAAGACGACGACAGCAAGCCGAAGTTCACCGAGCCGCTGCCCACGGGCGCGATCGTCATCAGTTCCAGCGACGAGGATGACGTTCCCGTCTACTCGACGCAGATCACCGGCGCGACGGCTGACCCGGTCAAGGACTACCTGAAGCAGATCGGCAAGGTCGCTCTGCTCAACGCGGCCGAAGAGGTCGAGCTCGCGATGCGCATCGAGGCCGGACTCTTCGCCGAGGAGAAGCTCTCGACCATGACGGCCGCCGAGAAGGCCGGCCAGCTGGGTCTCGACCTGCAGTGGGTCGCCCGTGACGGTCAGCGCGCGAAGAGCCACCTGCTCGGCGCGAACCTCCGACTCGTCGTCTCGCTCGCGAAGCGCTACACCGGTCGTGGAATGCAGTTCCTCGACCTCATCCAGGAGGGAAACCTGGGTCTCATCCGTGCGGTCGAGAAGTTCGACTACACCAAGGGATTCAAGTTCTCCACCTACGCGACGTGGTGGATCCGTCAGGCGATCACCCGCGCCATGGCCGATCAGGCCCGTACCATCCGCATCCCGGTGCACATGGTCGAGGTCATCAACAAGCTCGCCCGCGTCCAGCGGCAGATGCTGCAGGACCTCGGTCGCGAACCCACCCCGGAAGAGCTCAGCCGTGAACTCGACATGACGCCTGAGAAGGTCGTCGAGGTGCAGAAGTACGGTCGCGAACCGATCTCTCTGCACACCCCGCTCGGTGAAGACGGAGACAGTGAGTTCGGTGACCTCATCGAGGACACCGAGGCCGTGGTCCCTGCCGACGCCGTCGGCTTCACGATGCTCCAGCGTCAGCTCGAGCAGCTCCTCGACTCGCTCTCCGAGCGCGAGGCCGGTGTGATCCGCATGCGCTTCGGCCTGGGCGACGGTCAGCCGAAGACGCTCGACCAGATCGGTGACACGTTCGGTGTGACGCGTGAGCGCATCCGCCAGATCGAGTCCAAGACGATGGCGAAGCTTCGCCACCCGAGCCGCTCGCAGTCGCTGCGGGACTACCTCGAGTGATGCAGGCGAACGAGGGCAAGGCGCTCGAGACGAGCGTCGACGGCAAGAACTACGCGCGTATCCCGCTGCGCACCCGCGTCGTGATGCCGAACGATGACATCGACGCGATCATCACGGAGTACGCCAAGGACTCCGTGCAGCCGGGCGACCTGCTGTTCGTCACCGAGAAGATCGTCGCGATCACGCAGGGGCGGTCGTACCGCCTCGATGAGATCAAGCCGCGCAAGCTCGCTCTGTTCCTCTCCAAGTACGTCACCCGCACGCCGTACGGCATCGGGCTCGGCATGCCGGAGACCATGGAGATGGCGCTGCGGGAGTGCGGCACGCCGCGCATCCTGTTCGCGTCCGCTGTCGCGGCGGTGACCAAGGCTTTCGGTCGGCGGGGAGACTTCTACCGCATCGCCGGCGACAAGGCTCGCGCGATCGACGGGCCGACGAAGCACACGATCCCGCCGTACAACGAGGCGGTCGTGCTCGGTCCGAAGGACCCCGACGGGGTCGCCGCACGTGTGAAGAAGCTGATCGGCGGCCAGGCTGAGGTGGCGGTCGTAGACATCAACGACCTCGGCGGCAACATCCTCGGATCGACGCTCGACAAGGACGGCGAGCGCCGCCTCATCCGCATCCTCGGCGACAACCCGCTCGGCCAGGGACTCGAGTCCACTCCGCTCGGCATCGTTCGGGCGGTCTGACCCGCGCTGTAGACACGAAGAAGGCCCCGGATGCTCGGCATCCGGGGCCTTCTTCGTATGACTCAGAAGCCGATGACCTCGCGGTAGCGGGGCTTGTGACCGGTGCGGATGCCGGTGACACTGGGCTTGTTCTCGTAGACGCCGGCACCCCAGTTGCCCTCGACGAGCACGGGGCCGTCGGGGGAGACCACGACATCCCAACCGACGTACTGCACCTGCGGCACCACGCGCGCCACCTGGTCGATGAACGCTCGCACCTCGTCCATGTACGGCAGCTGGAACTCGGCGATCGGGAATCCGGTATCCGGGTGGTTCTCGTGCACGTGGCCGTGTGAGTCGTAACCGGAGCCGACTGCCCGCCCGTTCTCGTCGAGCATCGTATAGAAGCCGCCGAACGTCATCTGGTCGCTCACCGCGCCGCGGCCGAACTTCTGCGCCATGGCGAGGATGTGTGCCTTCTCGCCATCGAAGAACGCGGTGATGCGGGTCGTGTTCACCGTGCCGGGGCAGACCGCTGCCAGGGCGTCATGCTGCCGGATGACCTCTTCGATCAGCAGCTCCCCGCGTGCGAGGAGACCGCGGTGGAAGTCGTCCCAGTCCTCCACATCCGCAGCGTGATACCGGTGCACACCGGTTCCCGCCTGACCGACCGGCTCCTTCGTGACGATGGTGCCGAGACGCTGTGTGAACTCACGCACGGCATCGGCGTTCGTCGCGTCGACGACGAGCCATTCTCGGTGCAGATGCTCGGAGAACTGCTTGTCGAACTCGACCTTGTCCTGGAAGATCCAGCGGAAGTCGGGGTGGTCGTACCGCTGGGAGAGCTGATTCGACACGGGATGGGTCATGTAGGTCTCGCGCTCGGCGCGGGTCAGCATCGCGAAGTCATAGTCGATGTAGTCCTGGAAGCCGACGTTGTGCCGCGCCGCCGACCACAGCATGTCGACCACGATCGACGGCACCGCCTTGTGGTGCTGCGCCGAGGCTTCTCTGGCGCGCTCGACGACCGAGCCGACATCGATGCGCCGCGCGCGTCCGATCAGGTAGCGGACGCGGGGCGCGAGGGAAAGACGTGACATTGGGCTCCGAAGGTTGGGGGTTCTCCCCAGTCTACGGGGGGCGTCGAGGAGAACCTGAGCGGACGAAGCTAGGCTGGAGAACGTGTTTGACGCGACTTCCAGTGCCCGAACGCGTGCGGTGATCTCGCGCTCCGCCTTGGCGTCAGCCGCGGCGGCGGCGGTCCAGCGCGGCGGTAGCGTGGCCGATCTCCGACGCGATGCCTGGGGGCATGGCGTGCTCGCCGTCGCCCACGCGGTCACGGTTGCGGGCGCTCGACACGTGCTGGTGGACTCGCCCGGTGAGGTCGACGCGCTCGCCCTGGAAGGCATCTCCGCGACCGTCGAGGGCAAGGCTGATATCGATCCGGCAGCGCTGTACGGATTGTCTGGCGGGGGTGTTCCGCCGGTCATGCGTCTGGTGGGCCATGTGCTCTCTACGAAGCCTCTCCGCGCCGGTGACGCCGTCTCCTACGGCTATACGCACCGCGCGTCGGCTGATACCTCTGTCGCCCTGGTGACCGGAGGGTACGCGCAGGGGATCGTGCGTGCGCTGGGCAATCAGGCGTGCGTCGAGGTGGCCACGACAGCCCGCCCCATCGTCGGTCGTGTCGCGATGGACGTCTGCGTGATCGATCTCGAAGGCACTCCGGTCTCCCTGGGCGAGGAGATCACCTTCTTCGGGGGCAGAGGTGCGGCAGCAGGCAACCTGGCGCGGTGGGCGTCGATCACCGGTCTGTCGGAAGCCGAGCTCGTCACGGTCGCCGGCTCTCACGCATCTCGCGGGTGGGAGGCGTGATGCGGCCCGAGCTTCGCCTGAGCACACAGACGCTCCGGACCAACATCCTCGCGGTTCGTGACAGGATCGCACCGTCCGCGCTCATGCTCGTGGTGAAGGACGACGCTTACGGCCATGGCCTGGCGTGGGCGGTCGAGACCGCGGAAAGCCTCGGCGTCGAGTGGTTCGGGAGTTACGACGTCAGTACCGCTCTCGACGTCCGCCGGATCGCCGGAGGGGCGGTTCGCATCTTCGCCTGGGCCACGTCGACGGATGCGGAGATCGACAACGCCCTCGTGCATGACGTCGACCTGGGCGCCGGGACCGCGGATTATCTGCGTCGGATCATCGAACGCGCCGGAACGCTGGGCATCGTCGCGCGCGTGCACCTGAAGATCGATACCGGGCTGCACCGCAACGGTGTGCTGCCCGAAGACTGGGATGCCGTCGTCGCCGAGGCCCGCCGCGCTGAACGCGCGGGAGCACTGGAGCTCGTCGGGGTCTGGAGCCACATCGCCGAGGCGAGCGATGCAGAAGATGATCTGTCGCAGCGCGTGTTCCTCGACGCGGTCGAGGCGACAGGCCGGAGCGGTGATGTGCCTGTCCTGCTGCATCTGACTGCTTCTGCCGCCTCGTGGTGGCGGCCGGAGCTGCGAGGCACGCTCTCCCGGATCGGTGCGTTCTGCTACGGCGTCCGATCGGCCGACGGTCCTGACCTCGACGGAATCCGTCCGGCCGCGACCCTGGTCGCGTCGGTGGTCGACATCCAGGGCGACGATGCGGTCATCGGGATCGGCAGCTTCGACGGACTCCCCTCGACACTCGCAGGGGCAGACGTGGGAAGCCCGGTGGGTGCTCGCGTCGTCCGCCGCATCGACCCGACGACGACTGTCGTCGAGGGCTGGGCCGGGATGGCGATCGGCGATGAGGTTCGCGTCTTCGGGGCGGGGCATCGGGGCGAGTCCTCGGCCACCACTCTCGCAGAGCGCATCGACACGGTGGGCGAAGAGGTCCTCACGCGGCTCAGCGCGCGTGTGCGACGGGTCGTCGTCGACTGAATCGAGGCGACGACCCGTCGTCGGAGGGGATCCGCGCGGCGGATCAGCCCTCAGACGGCGTCGATCAGACGCGCGGTCTCGTCGTGCCAGCTGGTCGCGATGGTGCGGAGCTTCTCTTCATACTTGCGGCCGTGGTGCGCGCAGAACAGAAGCTCTGAGCCATTGACCTCGGCGGCGATGTACGCCTGAGCACCGCAGGAGTCGCAACGGTCGGCTGCGGTCAAACGGAACTCGACGGTAGAGGTCTCACGTTCGGTTGTTGCATTCATCTCGGCGCCTCCTCGGTGTCGGGTTCGCTGTGGAGCGTGCTCAATACAACCACGCAGATGCTGGGGGCATGCCCGGATCACGGCGTGTTTCGCTCAGCGCGTACGCGCTGGTCGCCGATAGGGGTTGCGCGGGGAGTGTCGGCACGGCATCACGGGCGCCCACGAATAGACTCGGAGATTGTGACCGCCGAGTATTCCGCCCATCATCTCCAGGTGCTCGAAGGACTCGAAGCCGTCCGCAAACGACCGGGTATGTACATCGGGTCCAACGGATCGCCCGGGCTCATGCACTGCCTCTGGGAGATCATCGACAACGCCGTGGACGAGGCCGTCGACGGCAACGGGGCGAAGATCGACATCATCCTGCACGCCGATGGCAGCGTCGAGGTTCATGACAGGGGTCGAGGCATCCCCGTCGATGTGGAGCCTCGCACGGGACTCACCGGCGTCGAGGTCGTGTTCACCAAGCTGCACGCCGGCGGCAAGTTCGGCGGAGGCTCCTACGCGGCATCCGGCGGACTTCATGGTGTCGGAGCATCCGTGGTCAACGCGCTGTCGGAACGACTCGATGTCGAGGTCGACCGCGGAGGCAAGACCTACGCGATGTCGTTCCATCGTGGAGAGCCTGGCATCTTCGCAGACGACGGGGAGAAGCGTCCCGACGTCACGTTCTCACCGTTCGAGGACAAGAGCGAGCTGCGCGTCGTGGGCAAGACATCGCGAGGCGTCACCGGCACGCGCGTGCGCTACTGGGCAGACCGGCAGATCTTCACGAAGGATGCCGCCTTCCAGCTCGCCGACCTCGAGACCCGTGCGCGGCAGACGGCGTTCCTGGTTCCCGGGCTCGAGATCGTCATCCGCGATGCTCGTTCCGATGAGGTGAACGAGACGTCGTACCACTACGAGGGCGGCATCTCCGAGTTCGTCGACTATCTCGCCACCGATGCACCGGTGACCGACAGCTGGCGCATTCAGGGCGAGGGACGCTTCAAGGAGACCGTCCCGGTGCTGCAGGCCGATGGGCACATGGTTGCGACCGAGGTCGAGCGCGTGTGCGCCGTCGACATCGCCCTGCGCTGGGGCACCGGCTACGACACCACCGTCCGGTCGTTCGTGAACATCATCTCGACGCCGAAGGGCGGTACGCACCAGCAGGGCTTCGAGCAGGAGCTCCTGAAGGTGCTGCGCGCGCAGGTCGAGCAGAACGCCCGTCGGCTGAAGGTGGGCAACGACAAGCTGGAGAAGGACGATGTCCTCGCCGGCCTTACGGCGGTGCTCACGGTGAACGTGCCGGAACCGCAGTTCGAGGGGCAGACGAAGGAGATCCTCGGAACTCCCGCGGTCCGACAGATCGTCGCTCAGGTGATCCGCAAGGATCTGGGTGAGCGTTTCAGCTCCACGAAGCGCGACGACAAGAGCCAGGCCACGCAGCTGCTCGACAAGATCGTCGCCGAGATGAAGGCCCGCGTCTCGGCGCGGGCACACAAGGAGACCCAGCGTCGCAAGAATGCGCTCGAGTCATCCACTCTGCCGACGAAGCTCGTCGACTGTCGTACGAACGAGGTCGACCGCAGCGAACTGTTCATCGTCGAGGGCGACTCCGCGCTCGGCACGGCGAAGAACGCCCGCAACAGCGAGTTCCAGGCCCTACTGCCCATCCGAGGCAAGATCCTCAACGTGCAGAAGGCGTCGATCGGCGACATGCTCTCGAACGCCGAGTGCGCGTCGATCATCCAGGTCATCGGCGCCGGCTCCGGACGCTCGTTCGACATCGACGCCGCGCGCTACGGCAAGGTGATCCTGATGAGCGACGCCGACGTCGACGGCGCGCACATCCGCACGTTGCTGCTCACGCTCTTCTTCCGTTACATGCGCCCGCTGATCGAAGACGGACGCGTGTTCGCTGCGGTCCCGCCGCTGCACCGTGTGATCGTCATGAATCCCGGTTCCAAACCGAACGAGACGATCTACACGTACAGCGAGCAGGAGATGCACGCGCTCCTGGCGAAGTTGCGCAAGTCCGGCAAGCGCTGGCACGAACCGATCCAGCGCTACAAGGGGCTGGGTGAGATGGATGCCGAGCAGCTGGCATCCACGACGATGGACCGCTCGGGGCGTCTGCTCCGTCGCGTGCGCATGGAGGATGCCGAGGCTGCGGGTCACGTCTTCGAGCTTCTGATGGGCAACGAGGTCGCGCCTCGTCGCGAGTTCATCATCGACTCCTCGGACCGCTTGTCGCGCGAGTCGATCGACGCCTGAGCGCCTGCCTCCCGGCGACGGCGTACGTCGCGCGGGAGGATCAGACGATCGTGCGGCCGATGCTGCCGATCACTCCGTCGATCGGCTGTCCCGACGCATCGCGGCGCGCTCCGGAATCGGGCAGCCTGCGTACGGCACCCGTCGGATCGACGGCCTGGGCAGGGTCCGGGCCGACCCACGCGACCGTGAGACGGTCCTCACCCTTGAGGAAGGCGTGGGCACGTACTCCACCGGTCGCGCGTCCCTTGGCCGGGTACTCAACGAATGCGGTGACCTTCGCACGTCCGGGCTCGGTGCCGGGGAGCGCGCCGTCGGCTCCCGACACCGTCGCGACGACGGCATCGGATCCGGCCTCGACCGCTCCGAAGAACAGCACGCTTGCTCCGGCACCCAACTTGATGCCCGCCATGCCGCCGGCAGGTGCGCCTTGCGGTCGCACCTGCGCGGCCGAGAAGTGCAGCAGCTGCGCGTCGGTGGTCACGAACACGAGCTCTGCGTCATCAGGAGCCTCGGCGGCGCCGACGACCGAATCTCCGGCCTTGAGCCCGATGACCTCGATCTCGGGCCTCACGGGCAGTGCTGACGGCACGATGCGCTTGATCGTTCCCTGGGCGGTACCGAGAGCGATCGGCGTCTCGCTGTCGAAGCGCACGAAGCCGAGGATCCTTTCGCCGCGGGCGGTGACGTTGAGGTAGTCGCGCAACGGCGTGCCCGCGGCGAGCTGCACCGACGTCGATGGCACCGAAGGCAGATCGACGGGGGAGAAGCGCACCACGCGGCCTGCGCTCGTCAGCGCGCCGATCTCGGCCCGCACGGTCGTGTCGAGCGTCGTCAGGATCGCGTCATGCTTGCTCCGCCGCGCGGGCACCGTGAGCTCTTGGCCTTCGCCGCGGTCCACGCGCACGGCGCGACCCGTCGTCGAGAGCACGAGAACGGTCGGTGCGTCGGCGATCTGCAGATCGACGGCACCCTTGGTCGTGCGGGGCTTCGGAGGTGCGGCGTTCATCAGCAGAGTGCGCCGCGGCGTGCCGTACGCCTCGGCGGCGGCATCCAGCTCGGTGGCCACGGCGGCGCGCAGCAGAGCAGGGCTTCCGAGGAGTTCGCGGAGGGCAGCGATGTCGGCGAGCAGCGCGTCGCGTTCCGCCTCGAGCTCGATCCGCGAGAACTTCGTCAGTCGCCGCAGGCGCAGTTCGAGAATGTACTCGGCCTGCAGCTCGCTGAGATCGAAGACCGAGCGCAGACGCGCTCGGGCCTGCTCCGAGTCGTCGGAGGAGCGGATGACCTGAATGACCTCGTCGATGTCGAGGATCGCGATCAGGAGGCCCTCCACCAGGTGCAGGCGTTCCTCACGTCGCGCGAGACGATAGCGACTGCGCCGCGTGATGACCTCGAGCCGGTGCGCCACGTAGACGCTCAGCATCTCCTTGAGGCCCAGCGTGCGCGGCTGACCGTCGACGAGTGCCACGTTGTTGATGCTGAAGGAGTCCTCCAGCGGCGTCAGACGGTACAGCTGGTCGAGGACGGCATTCGGATCGAATCCGGTCTTGATCCCGATGGCGACGCGCAGACCGTGGTTGCGGTCCGTCAGATCGGTGACGTCGCTGATGCCCTGCAGCTTCTTGGACTGCACAGCGTCACGGATCTTCTCGATCAGGCGCTCGGGCCCGACCATGTAGGGAAGCTCCGAGACGATGATTCCTGTGCGCCGTGGCCCGAGAGGCTCCACAGACACCTTGCCACGGACCTTGAGCGCTCCGCGGCCCGTCATGTAGGCGTCCTTGACCCCGTCGAGGCCCATCAGCACGCCGCCGGCGGGGAAGTCCGGGCCCGGCACGAACTCCATCAGGTCTTCGGTGGTCGCGTCGGGGTTCTCCAGCAGATGCGTGGCGGCGGCGACGACCTCGATCAGGTTGTGCGGCGCCATGTTGGTGGCCATGCCCACGGCGATGCCACTCGCGCCGTTGACGAGGAGGTTGGGGAAGGCTGCGGGCAGCACGGAGGGCTGCTGGAACTGTCCGTCGTAGTTCGGGATGAAGTCGACGACGTCCTCGTCGAGGTTCTCGGTGAGAGCGAGCGCGGCGGCGGCGAGCCGGGCCTCGGTGTATCGCGCGGCAGCTGGTCCGTCATCGAGCGAGCCGAAGTTGCCGTGTCCGTCGACGAGGGGAACGCGCAGCGCCCAGGGCTGTGCGAGGCGGACGAGGGCATCGTAGATCGCCGTGTCGCCGTGCGGGTGCAGCTTGCCCATGACCTCGCCGACGACGCGGGCACTCTTGACGTGGCCTTTGTCGGGACGCAGGCCCATCTCGGCCATCTGGTAGAGGATGCGTCGCTGCACCGGCTTCAACCCGTCGCGGGCGTCAGGGAGCGCGCGCGAGTAGATCACCGAGTAGGCGTATTCGAGGAACGAACCCTGCATCTCTGCGGAGAGGTCGATGTCCTGGATGCGCTCCTCGACGGGCTCGGGCGGCGGAGTTTTCGGCATGGGCTTCCTGAGGGCATACGGGAGCCTGTGTCAGACTGGCTCGGATGTCCCTCATGCTACCGTCCGAGGCGCCGTCAGCCCGGAGCATCGTCGGGGTGGCGGGCGACCTCTTCGCCTCTCTGCGTGGCGATTCCGTCGTGTTCCCCGTCGCGAGGTCCGTGGTGCTCGTGGTCGTCGACGGGCTCGGCGCCATCAGCCTGCGCGCACACGCCGGGCACGCCAGAGCGTTGACGGGCGGCATGACGAAGAAGGACACCGCGCAATCGGTGTTCCCCTCCACGACCGCAGCGGCGCTGACCAGCATCGTCACCGGAGCATGGCCGGGTGTGCACGGTCTCGTGGGGTACCGTGTTCTCGATCGCAGTCGCGATCTGCTGGTGAACCAGCTCACCGGGTGGGAGTCGGAGGGGCTGGATCCCCTGACTTGGCAGCCTGTGCCGACGATCTTCGAGCAGGCCGCCGCAGCCGGACGAGCGTCCTTCGCCGTGGGGATCGCCGCGTACGCCGACAGCGGGTTCTCGCGCGCCACCCTGCGCGGCGCGGAGTTCATCGCCGCCCGCACCCCGGCGGACCGCGTCGAGGCTGCATACGGGCTTGCGGAGCAGCATCCGGGATCGCTCGTTTACTGCTACCTGCCCGAGGTCGACAAGGCCGGTCACAAGCACGGCGTCGACTCTGCGGAGTGGGTCACCGCGCTCGAAGACATCGACGCAGCGCTCTCGGTCCGCGTGCCGGCGGGAGTCGGGGTGCTCGTCACCTCCGATCACGGGATGGTGGATGTGCCCGCGCGCCGTCAGGTCGTGCTCGAGGAGCCGCATCTGGAGGGCGTCCGTCATGTCGGGGGAGAGCCGCGCATGCTCCACGTGCACATGGAACCGGATGCCGACCAATCGGGCGTGCTCCATCGGTGGCGCTCCGATCTTGAGGGTGTCGCCGACGTGATCACGCGGGAGGATGCCGTGCGCCAGGGGCTTTTCGGCCCGGAGGTCACCGATGCTGCCCGGTCTCGCATCGGCGATCTGCTCGTCGTCGCCCGAGGGGTCTGGGCGGTGTACGACGGCACCGCCTCGGATCAGCGTGGACGCGGCATGATCGGCCAGCACGGCGGCCTCACGCCCGAGGAGCGGACGGTTCCGCTGATCAGGCTCGGAGCGTTCGCCCGCTGAAACCCGCGTGAGGTGTCACTCGCGGGTGTCGCTCGCGGCGTCACTCATCGGTGCGCGCGCCGAAGACGATCTCGTCCCACGAGGGCATCGCATTCCGGCGACGGCGACGGTTGGTGCTGTCCGCGGTGTCGGTCGTTCCTCCCGCGGGCGGCGGATCGGTGTGCTCGGGCTCATCCGATGACGGCTCGAACGCGTCGAACAGGGCGATCGGATGGGGCTCGGACGGTGCCGCGTCGAGATCGTCGATGAGCGGCGCCGTCTCGCGCTGTCCGCGCCGACGGCGGAGAGCCTCGAGGAGATCCGCGGTCTCAGGGCTCGTCGTCGCTGACTCGGGGGCGCGATTGATCGCGGCATCCTGAGCGGCGGCGTTGGAGCGCTCGGGCAGTGACGGGTCTTCGATGTCTGCGTCGTGCATCGGGAGCAGACGCGGTCCGAAGGCGCCGGAGTCGAAACGGCTCTCGTCCTTGTACGGCGATCCGGCGCGTTCGGAATCGACAGCGCGAAGCCGGGGGATGAGCCCCTCGGGGAGCGAACCCTGCCGCGACAGCTGTGTCGCGTCGGCGTTGAGCGGGGCGAGCGCGCTGCGGCGGGGGTCGAAGCTCCATCGCGCGTCGTGTTCGACCTCGCTCGCCGTGAACTCGAGCTTGACGATCCAGCCGGATTCGTCCTTCCAGCTCGCCCAACGCTCCTCGGAAGCCTCGACCTCAGCGAGCTTGGCGCGAACCGCAGCGCCGAAGGTCGGCTGCGCGTCCGGCTCGACCTCGCTGCCGATCAGGACAGGTACGGCGAGGGCCTGGCCGATGATGTGTTCACGTTCCGCCAGCACCGGGCTCTCGAACCGGGCCACGTCATCGAGGCTGATGCCGAGCAGTTCCGACACCTCGATCGCGGTGAGTCCGGCGCGGATCTGCGCCTGGATGTCGCGGGGGCTTGCAGCGAGACGGGGTGTCGCGGGCTCAGCCTGCCGGGTTGCGCGGCGGATCTCTCGGCGCAGGACATCGTCGATGGGCAGCGCGAACCGCTCGCCCGACTCGGTCGCGAGTACGAGGACTCCTGCTTCTGTGCCGACGATGGTGACGTTTTCCATGCGAATGCCCCTCTGATGGGTGTCTGTTCATGCTGTCACGCGACTGCCTTCGGAGCCGGGAATACTCTGGGCGTGCCGCGAGTTTGCTCTGTCGCATGGTCCGGCATTTGCTAAAAGCTCCGCGGTCATGCAAACTATGGCCGCCGATTACCCCGACGGCGCACCACCCACTCGCACCATGAAAGTGGAGATCTACCGCATGGCAACCGATTACGACGCTCCCCGAAAGACTGAAGACGACTCCGAGTCGATCGAAGCCCTCAAGGAGCGTGTGCCGGACAAGTCCTCCGGCTCGAGCGGAGATGAAGACTCCGACAACCCGTCGAACTTCGACCTCCCGGGTGCCGACCTGTCCGACCTCGAGCTCGACGTCGTCGTGCTGCCCGCGCAGCAGGACGAATTCACGTGCATGAGCTGCTTCCTCGTGAAGCACCGCTCGCAGCTCGATCACGAAGACGCGTCCGGCCCCATCTGCAAGGAGTGCGCTGCCTGAGCACGCGCAAGAGAAGCACAACGCGCCCCGGACCTCTCGGTCGGGGGCGCGTCGTCATTTCCGGCCGAGTGGCTCCGGCTTCACCGTTTGGCCGTGCGGATGGCGGCGGCCAGGCGGTCCGGCGTGCGTGACGAGATCGTCCAGGTGTCCACGGGATCGTCGGGGTCGATGTTCGGCACGACGACGATGCCGTCGATCCCCCCGCGGATGAGATGCCACCCACGTGCCGGGAGGCCGGGGCCGCGAGCCTGCCGGGCGTCGTCCTGCGTCAGATCGAGCGCTTCCCCGAGGTGGCGGACGTCGATGCGAGCGCGGCCTGCGCGCAGCTCCGATCCTTCGACGGAGACCACCGGTGTGATCGCGATGAAGAGCACCACGAGGATCGCGGACACCGCAGCGCCGGCGATCAGCGCGACCGTGGATCCGACGGGTACGAAGATGAGTGACACCATCGGGCCGGCGAGGGCGACCGTGACCAGGAGCCAGAGGCTCGGCGCGAGTCGTTCCCGGTAGTGCGGGCGTGCGTCTGTCGTGGGGTTCTGCATTAGCCTCATGGGGTGACCGATTCCGTTGATGTCCCCATTATCGCCTCTGTGGTGCCCGGCTATGCCCACCCGGGCGATGCGGGCGCCGACCTGGTGGCGGCGGAGGCTGCGCATCTCGAGCCCGGTGAGCGATCCCTGGTCGCGACCGGCGTGCGCATCGCGCTGCCCGACGGCTACGCGGCGTTCGTGGTTCCTCGCAGCGGCCTCGCAGCGAAGCACGGCATCTCGATCGTGAACTCTCCGGGCACCGTCGACGCCGGGTATCGGGGCGAGATCAAGGTGAGTCTGATCAACACCGACATCCACAGCGCGTACGATGTGGCCGTCGGCGATCGCATCGCGCAGCTGATCGTCATGCCCGTGACACGTGCCACGTTCATCCCGGTCGACGAGCTGCCGGACAGCGTACGCGGCGAGGGTGGATTCGGTTCCACCGGATACCAGGCAGGGAAGAGCAATGACTGACATCACCCCCAACCCCGAGAAGTCCGCACCCGTGAATCGTGCGACCGACGGGCCCTTCGACGACTCCGAGGCGAACCCGGTGCGTCCCTACATCGATCTCGGCGGGATCAAGATCCTCCCGCGGGAGGGATTGAATCTGCGCCTGGAGGTCGAGGAGCAGTCCAAGCGGATCGTGGCCGTCGGGCTCGACTACGCCGACTCCTCGCTCCAGGTCCAGCCGTTCGCCGCTCCGCGGTCGGGTGGCCTCTGGGATGAGACCCGCGTTCAGCTGCGCGAGCAGGTGCGTTCGCAGGGTGGTCGCGTGGAAGAGCGCGAGGGAAGCCTGGGCAAGGAGCTGCTCGCCGAGGTCCCGGCGACCGCGAGCGAGGGCTCCGGTCTGCGCCTTGCGCGATTCATCGGCATCGACGGCCCGCGGTGGTTCCTGCGCGGAGTGATCGGCGGTGCCGCGGCATCCGACCCCGATGCGGCGGAGAAGATCGAAGACCTGTTCCGCTCGATCGTCGTCGTGCGTGGTGGCTCTCCGATGCCCCCGCGTGACCTCATCCCGCTGAAGATGCCGGCCACGCCGGGCTCCGCGTGAGCACCCCGGCACCCGAAGCCGGACGAGACAAGAGCGCCTCCGAGATCTTCGGCGAGGCGCTCGGCGGTGCGGCACGGCGCGCAGGGCTCGACCCCGCCGAGCAGGGCGCGACGCACAAGGTCGTCTGGTCGGCGATCGGCGGGTGGCGCGGGATCCTCGAGTCGGTTCTGCCGAGCCTCGCCTTCGTGATCCTCTTCACGCTCAAGCCGGAGCCGCTGATCCTCGCGCTGGGCGTGTCGGTCGGACTCGCAGCGGTGTTCACGATCATCCGCCTCGTGCAGAAGTCTCCTCCGTCCGCGGCGATCGGCGGTCTGGTCGCCGCCGCCGCGGCCGCCGCTCTCGCGCTCTTCACCGGACGCGCGCAGGACAACTTCGTGCCGGGGCTGATCACGAATGCGGCGTACGGCACGGCGATGCTCGTGTCGGCACTGATCGGCTGGTCGTTGATCGGTCTTGCGGTCGGCTTCCTGATGGGCGATGGCACGGCCTGGCGCCGGGATCGTCGGAAGCGTCGTGCCTTCCTCTGGCTCGGCGTCGCGTGGGCTGTCCTGTTCTACGCCCGCCTCGCTGTCCAGCTGCCGTTGTACCTCGCGGGCACCGATCAGGCGACAGCTCTGCTCGGCACGCTCAAGCTGATCATGGGTCTTCCCCTGTTCGCACCGTTGATCGCCGTCACCTGGCTCGTCGTCCGTGCGCTGTATCCACGGGCGAAGGCGGATGGCGACGCCGCTCAGGCGTGATAGATTTATCTTGATATCAAGATAAATCGCAGGCTTCTGCCGCGGGCTGGAAAGGCGCAGACTGGTTAGGTCCGCCTTGCTAGCCGCAGGACCTCCGAGGCGAGCAAGATGGAACCGCCTGTCGCTTCCATCAGATCAGAAGGAGACGGAATCGTGTCCACGGTGAACAGCTTCGGTGCCAAGAGCACCCTGACGGTCGGCAGCACCGACTACGAGATCTTCCGCATCGACACGGTGCCCGGTTACGAGCAAGCTCCCCTTCAGCCTCAAGGTGCTGCTGGAGAACCTGCTTCGCACCGAGGACGGCGCGAACGTGACGAAGGCGCAGATCGAGGCGCTCGGCTCGTGGGATCCGCGGCGCGAGCCCGAACACCGAGATCCAGTTCACGCCGGCGCGCGTCGTCATGCAGGACTTCACCGGCGTGCCCTGCATCGTCGACCTCGCCACCATGCGCGAGGCCGTCACCGCCTCGGCGGCGACGCCGAACAGGATCAACCCGCTCTCGCCCGCCGAGATGGTCATCGACCACTCCGTCATCGCCGACCTGTTCGGCTCGGAGAACGCGCTCGAGCGCAACGTCGAGATCGAGTACGAGCGCAACGGCGAGCGCTACCAGTTCCTCCGCTGGGGCCAGACGGCCTTCAGCGACTTCAAGGTCGTCCCGCCGGGAACCGGCATCGTGCACCAGGTGAACATCGAGCACCTCGCCAAGGTCATCTACGACCGCGACGTCGACGGCGTGCTGCGCGCCTACCCCGACACCTGCGTCGGCACCGACTCGCACACGACCATGGTCAACGGACTCGGCGTCCTCGGCTGGGGCGTCGGCGGCATCGAGGCCGAGGCCGCGATGCTCGGTCAGCCCGTGTCGATGCTCATCCCGCGCGTCGTCGGCTTCAAGCTGCACGGTGAGATCCCCGCCGGCGTCACCGCGACCGACGTGGTGCTCACGATCACCGACCATGCTGCGCAAGCACGGTGTGGTCGGCAAGTTCGTCGAGTTCTACGGCGAGGGCGTCGCGTCGGTGCCGCTCGCCAACCGCGCGACCATCGGCAACATGAGCCCCGAGTTCGGTTCGACGGCCGCGATCTTCCCGATCGACGACGTCACGCTCGACTACCTGCGCCTCACCGGCCGCAGCGAAGAGTCCGTCGCGCTCGTCGAGGCGTACGCCAAGACGCAGAAGCTCTGGCACGACGCCTCACAGGAGCCGATCTTCAGCGAGTACCTCGAGCTCGACCTCGGCACCGTCGTGCCGTCGATCGCCGGCCCGAAGCGCCCGCAGGACCGCATCCTCCTCTCGGAGGCGAAGGCGCAGTTCGAGCAGGACATCCTCGGGCTACGCCACCGCCGTCGACCTCCGACTCGGTCGTCGACCTCGAGTCGAAGCACTCGTTCCCGGCATCCGACCCCGGTTCGGTTCCCGGGCGAGGAGGAGCCGACGACGACGCGACCGGTGCACATCAACAGCGGGGCGCCCGCCAACGCCTCCAAGCCCGTTCCAGGTGACCACGCCGTCGGGGGAGAAGTACATCCTCGACAACGGCGCGGTCACGCTCGCGGCCATCACGTCGTGCACCAACACGTCGAACCCCTCGGTCATGATCGCGGCCGGTCTCGCTCGCACGCAAGGCCTCGAGAAGGGCCTCAAGCAGAAGCCCTGGGTCAAGACCACGCTCGGCCCGGGCTCGAAGGTCGTCACCGACTACTACGAGAAGTCCGGCCTCGACAAGGACCTCGAGGCCTCGGCTTCTACACGGTCGGCTACGGCTGCACGATCTGCATCGGCAACTCGGGCCCGCTGATCGAAGAGGTCTCCGAGGCGATCAACGCGCACGACCTCGCCGTCACCGCCGTCCTCTCGGGCAACCGCAACTTCGAGGGACGCATCAGCCCCGACGTGAAGATGAACTACCTCGCCAGCCCGCCGCTGGTGATCGCCTACGCTCTCGCCGGGTCGATGCACTTCGACTTCGAGAACGACGCTCTGGGCAAGGGACCGACGGCAACGACGTGTTCCTCAAGGACATCTGGCCGACGCCCGACGAGGTGCAGACGATCGTCGACTCCTCGATCTCGCGCGAGCAGTTCATCAAGCAGTACGCGACCGTCTTCGACGGTGACGAGCGCTGGCGTAGCCTGCCCACGCCGGACGACGCGATCTTCCAGTGGGACGAGGACTCGACCTACGTGCGCAAGGCACCGTACTTCGACGGCATGACGATGGAGCTCACCCCGGTGAGCGACATCCAGGGCGCGCGCGTGATGGCGACGCTCGGCGACTCGGTCACCACCGACCACATCTCGCCCGGCCGGAAACATCAAGCCGGGCACCCCCGCGGCGCAGTACCTCACCGAGCACGGCGTGGACCGCAAGGACTTCAACTCCTTCGGATCGCGTCGCGGCAACCACGAGGTCATGATCCGCGGCACGTTCGCCAACATCCGCCTGAAGAACCTCATGGTCTCGCGGTCAACGACGGCCAGGTCGTCGAGGGTGGCTTCACGCGCGACTTCACGCAGGAGGGCGGCCCGCAGTCGTACATCTACGACGCGAGCATGAACTACCAGGACGCAGGGCACCCCGCTCGTCATCTTCGGCGGCAAGGAGTACGGCTCCGGTTCGTCGCGCGACTGGGCGGCCAAGGGCACGAGCCTCCTGGGCGTCAAGGCCGTCATCACCGAGAGCTTCGAGCGCATCCACCGCTCGAACCTGATCGGCATGGGCGTCGTGCCGCTGCAGTTCCCCGCGGGCAGAGCTGGGAGTCGCTGGGGCTCGACGGCACCGAGATCGTCTCGATCTCGGGCCTGGAAGAGCTCAACAACGGAGTCACCCCGAAGACGGTCCGCGTGACCGCCACGCCGAGCGAGTTCTCGGCCGAGGGCAAGCAGGTCGTGGAGTTCGACGCCGTCGTGCGCATCGACACTCCCGGTGAGGCGGACTACTACCGCAACGGCGGCATCCTGCAGTACGTGCTGCGTTCGCTGGTCTGACACGCATCTCGAGAAGGGGCCCGGGGCGTAGTCCCGGGCCCCTTCCGCGTTGTCAAGGGTCGGGTCCTCCCCGAGGATTCACGGGGGACCGCGATAGGATCGTGACGGCGCCCGCACCACCGGCAGGCGCCATCACGGAGCCTGTGAGGAGGCGCAGATGCCCATTCTTCCGAGCATCTCAGGACCCCGAGATCTGGACGCGCTGTCGTCGGATCAGTTGGTCGAACTCGCCGCAGAGATCCGCGAGTTCCTCGTCGAGAACGTGTCGCGCACCGGCGGGCACCTCGGGCCGAACCTCGGTGTCGTCGAGCTCACGATCGCGCTGCACAAGGTGTTCTCCTCGCCGGACGACCCTTTCATCTTCGACACGGGGCATCAGTCCTACGTGCACAAGATCCTCACCGGTCGGCAGGACTTCTCGGCCCTTCGCGTGCGCGGCGGTCTCGCCGGCTACCCGCAGCGCAGCGAGAGCGCGCACGATGTGGTGGAGTCGTCGCATGCCTCGAGCTCGCTCAGCTGGGCTGACGGCGTATCGCGCGCTCTCACGGCGACCGGTCGCGCCGATCGTCACGTCGTGGCCGTGGTCGGCGACGGCGCGCTCACGGGTGGCATGACGTGGGAGGCGCTCAACAACATCTCCGACGACAACGACCGCAACCTCGTCATCGTCGTCAACGACAACGGACGCTCCTACGCCCCGACGATCGGCGGCATGTCGCGGTACCTCAATCGTGTGCGCACGGCCGCCGCGTACAAGGATCTGCACCGCAAATCGGACCGCCTGTTCCGTGCCTTCGGCCCGATGGGGCGCGCGGTGTTCCGCGGGGTTCGCGGCGGCACGCACGGATTCCTCTCGCGCTTCACGAACAACGAGGCCCTGTACTCCAACCTCGACATCAAGTATCTGGGACCGGTCGACGGGCACGATCTGCCCGCCCTGCTCGAGACTCTGCGACTGGCGAAGTCGTATGGTGCGCCGGTGATCGTGCACGCCATCACCGAGAAGGGCCGCGGCTACCAGCCTGCCCGTGATGACGACGCGGATCAGTTCCACGCGGTCGGCAAGATCGATCCCGCGACAGGCGAGACGCTGTCGTCGGGCGGACGCGGGTGGACGGACGTGTTCTCCGATGCCCTCGTCGAGGTGGGAGGGCGTCGCACCGATGTGATCGCGATGACGGCCGCGATGCTGCGTCCGACCGGGCTTGCACCGTTCGCCGAGCGCTTCCCGGACCGGGTCTACGATGTCGGAATCGCCGAGCAGCACGCCGTCGCCTCGGCGGCCGGACTCGCCTTCGGCGGGCTGCACCCCGTCGTCGCGCTGTATGCGACGTTCATGGGGCGGGCATTCGATCAGGTGCTGATGGATGTCGCATTGCATCGTGCCGGTGTCACGTTCGTGCTCGATCGTGCCGGCGTGACCGGACCGGACGGCCCGAGCCATCACGGCATGTGGGATCTCGCGATGCTGCAGATCGTGCCGCACATCAGGATCGCTGCACCCCGTGATGCCGCTCGCCTCACCGAGGCGCTCGAAGAGGCCGTGCTGGTGGATGATGCACCGACCGTGATCCGCTTCCCGAAGGGGGAAGTCGCCGCGGAGATTCCGGCCGTCGAACGACTCGCCGACGGGGTGGACGTGCTCGCGCACGGCGAGTCGGAGGATGTGCTCCTGGTGGCGATCGGTCCGTTCGCCGCGCTCGCGATGGATGTGGCTGAGCGGCTGCGCGCCCAGGGGATCGGTGCGACCGTGATCGATCCGCGGTGGGCGATTCCGGTGCAGCCCTCGGTCGTGACGCTCGCCGCCCGGCATCGTCTGGTGATCACGCTCGAAGACGGCATCCGCGTCGGCGGCATCGGCACCCGTGTTCGCCAGGTGTTGCGCGAAGCGGGGATCGACACGGCCGTCGACGAACTCGGTCTGCCCGATGAGTTCATCGACCACGCATCTCGCGAACAGATCCTCGAAGATGCGGGCCTCACCGCGTCGAAGATCGCGCAGGACGTCGTCGCTCAGGTGCTCGGCACGCGCATCCCCTTCGCGCGGAACGCGGGGGAGACCGGGGCTATCGACCTCCCGCTTCGCGAGCGTCGCTGAGTCGCACCGGGTCGTCGGGGCGCTCCGGTCATTGTTCGCGACGCGATTGGCGGACACTCCAGGCCCAACCACCGACGACGGACAGGGCGCACGCTGCGATGACCGCGCCGGCGAAGTGCCAGGAGATCTGAGGGTGCGCGCGAGCGACGTTCGCGATCAGGATCACCGCTGTTCCCGCTCCGGCCCCCAGGCCGGCGTAGGCGAGTACGTGGAGGGTGACGCGGTGCGTGTTCGCCAGCAGACGGCCGAGAACCCAGGCAAGTGGGCTACCCGCCAGCATCACGAGGATTGATACGACCGCGCCCAAGGGGATGCCGTAGACGAGGAACACCACCACTGACGTGTAGGCGTCACCCCACGGCGGACCGGACTGCATCAGCCCCATGGCGATGAGATAGACCACCAAGAAGGCCATGAAGATGAGCCATGCGGTCCACGCGCCGCGCCAGAAATCACGACGGGTGAAGCGCATGCCCACAGCGTAGCCCGTCGTCGTGGGTGTTCCCGGAGGAATGGGTCAGTTCAGGGCATGGAGCGCGGCCACGGCCTGCGCCCCACGATCGGCATCCCGGAGGGCCGTCGAGAGCAGGTACCCGTCCGTGAGGGCATCGCCGGTCACCATCACCCGCACGAGTTCCACACCGCATGCGCGGCGCACCTCATCGCTGCTCGCGGCGATCACGCGGGTGTTGATCTCGTCGTTGTGGGGGAGTTCCGCCCCGTCGATCCCGCGGATCACATCGCGCAATGCGGCTCCGACGATGTTCGAGGCGCGTTCCTTCACGTTCACGACATCGAGCTCGAACACGCGCAGATCACGTCCGTTGGGTATCGGCCGCCATTCGAACGAGGCGTGCACGCGGTGCTGGTGCCCGGCAGCGCCGGTCATCTCCCTGGCCGGGAGGTCGGTGGCACGGCAGCGCACGTCGATGAGCTTGTACCAGTAGAACAGCGGGAAGGCCCCGTGCGATCCGGGATCCAGGACGACGACCTCGCCGACGGCGCCACCACGGTTCGTCGGGCGGCGGGCAGGCCGGTTGCGGATGATCGGTTTGCCGTTGCGCGTGCGGATGGCCGCCCAGCCCTCGTCGACCGTGACGATGAAGATCTTGAGCAGGGCCGGCACCACGAGCAGGATCGTGAGAACGGCAGTACCCGTCTTCAGCAGCCCCGAGACTCCTTTACCGCCCAACATCGTGAGGAGCATGTCCATGATCACCACTGTGCACGCTGGATGTGCCGGACGCGGACGACGGAGTCGCTGACGCCGCGGAGTTCACTCGCTGTTCTGTGCATGTTCCCCTGAGTGCACCGCGGTGGAAACGAAACGGGCCGCTCGGGGACACCCGCGCGTCATCCGTAGTCGCTGAGCGCCTCCGTCACGATCGCCTCCACATCGGCCTGTGTGCGCTCTCGGTCCTTCTCCACGAGTCCGACGCGCGTGCGACGGTCGAGCACGTCGTCCGCACTCATCGCGCCCTCGGCGTGCACAGCGTACCCGATCTCGGCTCGAGTGAGTCCGGTCGCGTGATCGAACGGCCGATCCGGAGGCGGCGTCCGATCGACAAGACGGAAGGAGTGCGTGCGGCTGGCAGGTGCGGAGAGACCGTGGGTGCGCGTGGCCAGATCGATCGCGTCCTCCGCCATGCGGCGGTAGGTGGTGAGCTTGCCCCCGAGGACGGTGATGACCCCCGAACCGGACACTTTCACGAGGTGACGCCGCGAGATGTCCGCTGTGGTCTCGGCCCCCGTGTCGACGAGAGGGCGGAGGCCGGCGAATGCGCCGCGCACCTGATCCCTGCGGATCGGCGTCGCGATCGCGCGATTGAGATCGGCGAGCAGGAAGGCGATCTCCGACTCCGTCGGGGCGGCGACACGGGGCACCGGTCCCGGAGCATCCTCATCGGTCAAGCCCACGATCACGCGTCCGTGCTGCTGTGGCAGCGCGAACACGTACCGGCTGATCGAGCCCTGCTGAGGAATGGTGAGGGCGGCTGACGGGCAGCCGAGATCGGCGGCATCGAGCACGATGTGCGTTCCGCGGCTCGGACGCATCGCGATCTCGTCGTCGAGTGTTCCCGCCCACACGCCCGTCGCGTTGATGACGACGCGTGCGCGCAGTGTCAGGCGCTGGCCGGAGACGCTGTCTTCCACCACGACGCGGTCGTGATGAAGGGTGTGTGCTCGAACCCTGGTGAGTATCCGGGCGCCGAGCGACGCCGCGGTTCGTGCGACGGTGACGACCAGACGGGCGTCGTCGACCAGCTGCCCGTCGAAGGAGAGCATGCCACCGCGCAGGCCGCTCGTTTCGAGGGCGGGAAAGAGCTCGCGCGCGTGGCCGGGCGACACCAGCCGGGGTGCGGGCAGCACGCGACGCGGGGTTCGCGCCCGCATCCGCAGGAGATCGCCGAGCGACATGCCGACGACTCCGGCGGCGCGCTGCTGCAGCGATACGTCGCGCGAGAAAGGGAGCAGTTGACCGAGCGGGTGGATGAGATGAGGTGCGATCCTCGTCATCAGGAGGTGGCGTTCGTGCGCACTCTCCTTCGCGGTGGCCACGTCGCCGGTGGCGAGATAGCGCAGTCCTCCGTGCACGAGCTTGGAACTGAATCTGCTCGTCCCGAACGCGAGGTCCTCCGCCTCGATGAGCGTGGTCCTCAAACCGCGGGTGGCGGCATCCAGTGCTGCCCCCACTCCGGTGATGCCGCCCCCGACGATGAGCACGTCGGCGACCTCGTGCGCTGCGTGTTCCAGGTCGATGGCCCGACGCGCCACGTTGAGGTCGGGGGAGTGCGGCATCATGGCCGGAGCATGCCGTCCAGCGCGGCCCGGAGCTCTCGCTCCCAGGCATCTTCCGAGATGAGATCCGACACGGTCCCGTGCGACAGGACGGCGGACTGCGCGATGAGCAGCACCATGACAGCGACCTCGTCGGCCGCAGCGGTACGCACGGTGCCCCCGGCCTGGGCCCTGCCGATGGCCGCACCGAGCCACGCGAGGATCAGGCGCTGGCTCGATCCGACCCGGTGCAGCGTATACCGGGTGAATGCCTCCGGTTCATCGTCGAGCAGCCGGGCGAACACATGATCGGTGCGGAACAGGGTGATGAAGCGCAGGATGTCGTCGACGAGGCCGGCGCGTGTGTCGGCGGGATCGGGGAAACCGGTCAGGATGGTCGACACCCGCCGCAGCAACGCCGATCTGATGACGTCGTCGGAGTCGGCCCAGCTGCGGTAGATCGTCGGTCGGCTCGCTCGGGCGCGGCGGGCGAGCTCTGCGATGGTCAAGCCGTGCACACCGACCCGTCGGATGAGGTCATCGGCGGCGTCGAGGATCCTCGACTGGGTGCCGTCCCATGATCGCGCCGTGGGGATTGGTTGACGTTCTTCCATGATCTGTCACACTGTAACGCATGGAACAGGACGACGGCAGGGTCGACGACGAGCCGATGCGATGGAACGGCTGGGGCGACCCCGAGAAGGCGAAAGAACTGCCCCGCGCCGTGCGCGCTCTGCTCCCGCTCCTGCTCGGACGCCTCCACAAGCCGTCCGTACGTGTCGAGCTCGCTGACGTGAGGATCGAGACATCAAGGCTCACCCCTGCCGATCTGTCGACCTTCCGGGGAATCGTCGGTGACGGTCATGTGGATTCGACCGTGGAGGCGCGTGTCCGTCACTCGGGTGGCCGTTCGACGCGAGATCTTCTGCGGCTCCGACGAGCCGATCAACCCGCACCGGACGCCGTGCTGCGACCGGCGACGCATGAGGAGGTGCGGGCGGTCCTCGTCGCTGCCACCGAGCACGATATCGCCGTGATCCCCTTCGGCGGAGGGACGAGCGTCGTGGGGGCACTGGATCCGGAGAGAGGGCGCCACCGTGCGGTCGTGAGCATGGATCTCAGGCGCCTTTCGGGCCTCCTCGCTCTGGACGTGCTCAGCGGCGAGGCTACCCTCGCCGCAGGGACCACGGGCCCCATGGCGGAGCAGCTGCTCTCGGCGCAGGGGCTCGAACTCGGACACTTCCCGCAGAGCTTCCGCTACGCCACCATCGGGGGATTCGCGGCGGCGCGATCCTCGGGCCAGAACTCGGCGGGCCACGGGCGATTCGATGCGATGGTGACGGGCATCCGGGTCGCCACGCCGACCGGTGACCTCGATCTCGGGCGATCTCCCGGCTCTGCGGCCGGTCCCGACCTGATCCGCGTCTTCCTCGGTTCGGAAGGGATCTTCGGCGTCATCACCGAGGTGAAGGTGCGCGTGCATCCGGTGCCCGCGCATCGCGTGTTCGAGGCATGGTCCGTGCCGGACTTCGCGGTCGGCGCGGACGCATTGCGGCGGATCGCGCAGCGCGGGGGCGGGCCGACCGTGATCCGTCTGTCGGATGAGGCGGAGACAGCCGTGAGCCTTGCCCAGGTGGGCAGGATCGGCAAGGCGATGGCGAAGGGGGCGAGCATCGTCACCGTGTACGAGGGGGACGATGTCGAGCACCGACGCGCGCGGGCCGCCGAAGTGCTGCGCGCCGCCGGCGGTTCGCCATCGGGCGAGTCGGGGGCCGAGGAATGGTTGCGCGGACGATTCGACGGCCCGTACCTGCGCGACTCCCTCCTCGACGCGGGAGTGTTCTGCGAGACCCTGGAGACGGCGACGACCTGGACCAGGCTCCCCGCTGTTCGTGCGGCGGTGACGGTGGCTCTGCGAGAGGGCTTCACCGAAGCAGGGGCGCGATCGTACGTGATGTGCCACATCTCACACGTCTATCCGACCGGGGCATCCCTGTACTTCACCGTGCTCGCGGGCGTGCGCGGTGATCAATCGACCGTCTGGGACGTGGTGAAGGCACGGGTGAACGATGCGATCATCGCTGCCGGAGGGACGATCAGCCACCATCACGCTGTCGGACGCGATCACGCGCCTTGGCTGGCGCAGGAGATCGGCGACACGGGTGTGCGCATCCTCACGGCGATCAAGCGCGAGCTCGATCCACAGGGGATACTGAACCCCGGCGCCGTCATCGTGGATGATGCGCGGGCGGAGAGGGCGGACTGACGTGGGAGAGCACATCGCCGTGCTGTCGAACCCCTTCGCGGGCAAGGGTCGTGGTGCGCACGCTGCGACGATCGCGATCGAGTACCTGCGACACCAGGGCGCAGAGGTGCGCACATATTCGGGGACGTCTGCGCAGCACGCGGTGACGCTTGCCGGTGAGGCGCTCGACGACGATCCCGGCGTGCTGGTCGTCGTCGGTGGCGACGGTACCCTCTCGAGCATCCTGCCCGCCGTCACGTCGCACTCGGTGCCGATCGTGCTGGTCGCGGCAGGGACCGGGAACGATCTCGCCCGGGCGCTCCAGCTGCCGCGTGACGATCCCGCCGCCGCAGCTGCGCTGGCGCTTCACGGTGTACCGGCCGTCATCGACGTGGGCGAGATCACCGATCGGGACGGGACGACACTGTTCCTCACCGTCGCAGCGCTCGGTTTCGACGCCAAGGTGAGCGATCGCACCAACCGACTGACGTGGCCGCGCGGAGTGCTGCGCTACCACCTCGCGCTGCTCGTCGAGCTCGTCCGGCTGCAACCCATGCGATTCCGGTGGGGCGTGGACGGCGAACCTCTGCACGATGCGCCCGGCACTCTGATCGCCGTCGGCAACACGGCGAGCTATGGGGGAGGGATGCCGGTCTGCGCGGGAGCGGAGGCGGATGACGGGATGCTCGACCTCGTGCACGTGCGCCCGATCGGACGGCTGAGGCTCATCCGACTTTTCCCGCTCCTGCTGAAGGGGCGTCACCTGTCCCGCCCTGAGGTGAGCCATCGGCGTGCGCGTACGGTGCGGGTCTCCGCTCCCGGCCTCGTGGTCTACGCCGACGGTGAGCGCGCCGGTGTCGACGACTGCACGATCGGTCTGCGCGCAGGGACACTCGCGATCATGGTTCCGGCCGCGGGCGGTGAGGCATGAGCGAGTTCGACCACGACGTCGTGATCGTCGGTTCAGGCTTCGGCGGCTCGGTGGCAGCGCTGCGTCTGAGCGAGAAGGGGTATCGGGTGCGCGTCTTCGAAGCCGGGCGACGCTTCGAGGACGATGACTTCGCGAAGACCAGCTGGAATCTCAGACGCTACCTCTGGGCTCCAGCGCTCGGCTGCTACGGCGTGCAGCGGATCCACCGACTTCCCCACGTCATGATCCTCGCCGGCGCAGGTGTCGGTGGCGGGTCGCTGAACTACGCGAACACGCTCTACCGACCGGGCGCATCGTTCTTCACCGATGCGCAGTGGCGCGACGTGGCCGACTGGGAGACGGAGCTCGCGCCGCACTACGCCACGGCACAACGCATGCTGGGCGTGGTCGAGCACTATCCGCACACCGGCCCGGTCGAGCGCATCATGGCCGGCGCGGCGGCGGACCTCGGCGTCGGCGACACCTTCCGACACGCACCGGTTGGCGTATGGTTCGGCGCACCGGGGGAACGGGTGCCGGACCCTTATTTCGGCGGGGAGGGTCCTGACCGAACCGGTTGCACGCTGTGCGGGAACTGCATGGTGGGATGCCGGGTCGGCGCGAAGAACACGTTGATGAAGAACTATCTGGCCCTCGCCGAGCGGCGCGGTGTGGTGATCGAGGCCCTGCGCACGGTCACGGAGGTGCGCGCGTTGCCCGACGGGGGGTTCGCCCTCACCACGCGTCGCAGCGGCTCATGGCTGCGGCGCCGCGAACAGATCGTGAGCGCGCGCGAGGTCGTGCTGGCCGCGGGCACATGGGGCACTCAACAATTGCTCCACCGGATGAAGCATGAGGGGCTCCTTCCGGAAGTCTCGGATGCGATCGGTCGACTGACGCGCACGAACTCCGAGGCGCTCGACGGCGCTGTGGCCACGCGTGTGCCGCAGAACTTGGGACTTGCCCGAGGGGTCGCCATCACCACGTCCTTCCACGTCGACGAGCGCACGCACGTGGAGAACGTCCGCTACGGGCCCGGCTCCAACCTCATGGGCGCTCTCGCCACGGTGATGGTGCCGGGGGAGCGCGGACTCTTCCGGCGCTTGGGAAGCGTGGTGGGGCAGACACTGCGCGCGCCGGTGCGTCAGTTCCGCCTCGGATCGTTGAGACGCTGGAGCGAGCGGGGAATCATCGCGCTCGTGATGCAGACGGTCGACAACTCCTTGACGCTGTCACTGCGGCGGAAGTTCGGACGGCTCACTCTCACGAGTGCTCAGGGGCACGGGGCGCCGAACCCCAGCCATCTGCCCCAGGCGCATCGTGCCGCAGCAGCGATCGCGGCGCGTATGCAGGCGGACGGCGGGGCACCCGCCGCGGCCCGGGGTTCCTGGCCCGAGGTGTTCGGCATTCCGCTCACCGCCCATTTCCTGGGCGGAGCGGTGATCTCCGCCTCGCCCCGCGAGGGAGTCGTCGACCGCTATCACCGCGTATGGGGGCATCCGGGCCTTCACGTCGTCGACGGAGCCGCGGTGCCGGCCAACCCCGGGGTCAATCCCTCGCTGACGATCACCGCGCTGTCGGAAAGGGCATTGTCGTTCTGGCCCATGAAGGGGGCTGCGGACTCTCGTCCGGACCAGGGGGATCTTCTCGCCCCGTGAACGCCGAAGGGGCCGCGCCGAAGCGCGACCCCTCCGGTTCGTCCGCTGCGGTCAGCGGTTCTCGATGCCGCGGATCTGCGGCGTGTGGAACGATCCGCCGAAGGCGCGCTCCGATGCTCCCTCTCGATCGAGGTAGGGCGAGGCGCCGCCGTCGATGAACGGCCAGCCGGCTCCGAGGATGAGGCAGAGGTCGATGTCCTCGACCTCGGGAACCACGCCTTCGTCGAGCATGAGCTTGATCTCCTGAGCCAGGCCGTCCTGCACCCGACCGAGGATCGTGCTCGCCGACGCGGGTGCGGACCCGAGTGCAGGCTTGATGAGCTTCTCCGCCTGCTTCGTCCATCCCGTCACCCGGCCGCCCTTGTCCTTCTCGACGACGGAGTCCAGCCCCGCGAGTGCGTGGAAGTTCTCGTTGGCGTAGAAGCGATCGGGGAAGGCATGGACCATGGTGTCCTGCACGTGCGCGGCGACCTTCCAGCCGACCAGATCGATCAACTGGAACGGTCCCATCGGCAACCCGAGCGGCCCGAACGCCTTCTCGACATCGGCGATCGGAGTGCCTTCGTACACGGCACGAGCGGCTTCGCCCATGACCTTCGCCAGCAGACGGTTCACCACGAAGCCGGGAGCGTCGGCGGTGAGCACCGCGTTCTTGCCCAGGTTCCGTGCCACGACGAACGCCGTGGAGAGCGCGGCATCCGACGTCGTCGGTGTGCGGACGATCTCGATCAGCGGCATGACGGCGACCGGGTTGAAGAAGTGGAATCCGACCAGCCGCTCCGGATTCGCGAGCTTCGAGCCGATCTCCTCGACCGAGAGCGACGACGTGTTCGTCGCCAGGATCGCGTCGTCGGCGATGATCTTCTCGATCTCCCCGAACACCTGCTGCTTGACGCCGACCTCTTCGAACACGGCCTCGATGACGAAGTCGCAGTCCGCGTAGAGGCTCTTGTCGGTGGTTCCGGTGACGAGAGCACGCAGCTTGTTCGCGGAGTCGGCGTCGAGCCGACCCTTTGCTTCGAGCTTGCCGATCTCCTCGTGGATGTACGCGACGCCCTTGTCGACGCGGGCCTGGTCGAGGTCCGTGATCAGCACCGGCACCTGCAGCTTGCGCACGAACAGCAGTGCGAACTGGCTGGCCATGAGACCAGCACCGATGATGCCGACCTTGGTGACCTTCTTCGCGAGCGCCTTGTCCGGCGCGCCGACGGGGCGCTTGGCACGCTTCTGCACCAGGTCGAATGCGTACATCGACGCGGCGAACTGGTCGCCGGTGACGAGTTCGGCGAGTGCCTCGTCTTCGCGAGCGAAGCCCTCCGCCTTCGTACCGCTCTTCGCCTTGTCGAGCAGATCGAGTGCGGCGTAGGGAGACTTCGGAACCGTGCCGATCTTCGACTCGAGCATGCCTCGGGCCATCTTGATCGCGATCGGCCACTTGGTGAGCCGCTCGATCTTGCCCGGCTCGTCCTTGCGCTCGACCTTCTTCCCACCGAGTACCGCATCGGCCCAGGCCAGCGAGTTCTCGAGGTAGTTCGCCGCGGGGAAGATCGCATCGAAGATCCCGAGGTCGAACGCCTGCTGCGGCTTGAGCATGCGGTTCTGCTTGAGGGGGTTCGAGATCACGACCTCGAGTGCGTTCTCGATGCCGATCAGGTTCGGCAGCAGGTACGCGCCGCCCCAGCCCGGGATGATCCCGAGGAAGACCTCGGGGAGGGCCACAGCTGCAGCGGAGGCATCGACCGTGCGGTACGACGAGTTCAACGCGATCTCGAGCCCGCCGCCGAGCGCGAGTCCGTTCACGAATGCGAAGGAGGGAACTCCGAGCTCGGAGAATGTGCCGAGCACCTTGTGCCCCAGCTGCGCGATCAGTCGAGCGTTGTCGCGTGAGCCGACCTTGCTGATGTCGGACAGGTCGGCGCCGGCGGCGAGGATGTACTGCTTGCCCGTGATGCCGACGGCCTGGATCTCGCCGGACGCGGCGCGTGCCTTCAACCCGTCGAGAGTCTCACCGAGCTGCGTGAGCGTCGCCGGACCGAGCGTGTTCGGGCGGGTGTGGTCACGGCCGTTGTCGAGCGTGATGAGGGCCAGCACCTTGCCCGAGGCGAGACGGATGTCGCGCACGGGGGCGTGCGTGATGACCTCGCCCTCGGTGAGCGCCTGGATGGGGGAGAAGTCGATGGCGTCGTAGTTCGTCACAGGGGCGCTCACTTCTTCTTCCTGCCGTTGTAGTGCGGGTTCTCCCAGATGACAGAACCTCCCTGACCGAGACCGACGCACATGGCCGTGAGGCCGTAGCGCACGTCAGGGCGCTCGGCGAACTGCGCGGCGAGCTGGATCATCAGACGCACGCCGGATGCGGCGAGCGGGTGGCCGAGGGCGATCGCTCCGCCCCACTGATTGACGCGGGGATCGTCGTCCGCGATTCCGAAGTGGTCGAGGAGTGAGATCACCTGGATCGCGAACGCCTCATTCAGCTCGAACAGCCCGATGTCGCTGATGCTCAGTCCGGCCTTCTTGAGCGCCTTCTCCGTCGAGGGGATCGGGCCGATCCCCATGATCTCCGGCTGCACGCCGGCGAACGCGAACGACACCATACGCATCTTCGGGGCGAGACCGAACTCCTTCACGGCGCCGCCGCCGGCGAGCAGCGACATCGTCGCGCCGTCGGTGAGGGGCGAGGACGTTCCGGCGGTGACCCGACCGTGGGGACGGAACGGCGTCTTCAGTGCTGCGAGGTCTTCCATCGTCGTCTGTGGACGGCGGCCCTCGTCTTCCGAGGCGAGCCCCCACGCGCCGTCGGCACCCTTGACCGCGACCGACACCAGATCGGGCTGGATCTTGCCGGCGTCATACGCGGCCTGCACCTTGTGCTGGCTGAGCATGCCGAAGCGGTCCGAGCGTTCCTTGGTGAGGTGAGGGAAGCGATCGAAGATGCGCTCTGCGGTCACGCCCATGTTGAGTGCGCCGGGGTCGACCATCTTCTCCGCGACGAAACGCGGGTTGGGGTCGGCGTTGCCACCGATCGGGTGGTGTCCCATGTGCTCGACACCGCCGGCGAGCGCGAAGTCGTACATCCCGACGCCGATGGAGGCGCCCATCGTGGTGACGCTGGTCATCGCGCCGGCGCACATGCGCTCGACGGCGAGGCCGGGGACGGTCTGGGGCAGGCCGGCGAGGATCGCCACGGAGCGTCCGAGCGTGAGGCCCTGATCCCCGGTCTGCGACGTCGCGGCGATCGCGACGTCGTCGATGCGGTCGGCCGGCACGGCCGCGTTCCGCTCCAACAGGCCGATGGTCGCCTTGACGGCGAGGTCATCAGCGCGGGTGTTCCAGTACATGCCCTTTTCGCCGGCGCGCCCGAAGGGGGTGCGCACTCCATCGACGAAGAAGACGTCCGAGATCTCGGCCACTCTGCCTCCAAGTTTGTGCGGTGGCCTCAGTCTATGGAGGCCCCGAAAACGGGAGGAATCGGTTGGATCGAACCTACGAAACGGGCGCGGAGGCCTCGTCGGGCGATTGCGCGGCTTCTACAAAGGCGTCCGCGATCTTCTGTGCGGTCTGTTCAATCTGCCAGGGACGCGCTCCGAGCGCGACGAGGGCATCGCCGATCTCCGCGGCGCTCTGGCCGGGAAGGTCCCAGGCGATGCGTCGCAGGAACTCCGGAGTGAGCAGGTTCTCGGTCGGCATGGACAAGCCCTCGGCGATCGCCTCGACGACGGGGCGAGCGGCCTTCAGACGAGCGTCGGCCTCAGGATTGCGATCCGCCCACGCACGCGGCGGCGGGAGTGCGTCGCTCGGCACGCGTTCGCGCGGGAGTTCTTCGGTGGCACGTCCATCGACGAACGCCTGCCACCAGCGATCGAGCTGAGTGCGGCTCGCGCGCCCCTGGAACTCCTTGATCGCCGCGAGGGCCTGCTTGCTCTGGGGATTCGCCATGAGCGCTGCGACCAGTGAACGATCGGGCACGAGTCGACCGGGGGAGACGTCCTGCTCCTGCGCGTATGACTCCCTGGACTGCCAGAGCGCGCGGGCGACCGCCAGATTGCGCGCGCCGCGCACCTGGTGCAGGCCGCTCAGACGTCGCCAGGGATCCTCGCGCGGCGGCTTGGGCGCACGGGACAGCGTCGCCGCGAACTCCTCTTCGGCGAAGGACGTCTTGTCCTGCTCGATCAGTTCGGCTGCGAGCGCATCGCGAACATCGACCAGATGCAGCACGTCCAGCGCGGCGTAGTCCAACCACGAGTCGGGGAGCGGACGCGTCGACCAGTCTGCTGCCGAGTGCTCTTTCTTCAGTGTGATGCCGAGCGTGTGCTCGACGACGGCTGCGAGCCCGACCCGCTCGTGACCGAGCAGGCGCGAGGCGAGCTCGGTGTCGAAGATCGACGGCGGTTCGAGCTCCAGCTCCCGAAGCGACGGGAGATCCTGACTGGCGGCATGGAAGACCCACTCGATGTCGCCGATGGCCTCCTGCAGCGCGGAGAAGTCGCCGATCGCCGGCGGGTCGAACAGGAAGACACCGGCGTCGCGGCGGAACACCTGCACGAGATAGGCGCGTTGCGAGTAGCGGAAGCCCGAGGCGCGTTCCACGTCGACTGCGACCGGACCGGTGCCGTCGGCAAGTACGGCGCACGCTGCGCGGAATTCGTCGACATCCGAGATCACGGAGTATTCAGTCACGTACAGCCTTTCGCGCGCCGATCACGGCGATGCCCTCGGAGCCCGGCGGAAGTCCCGCCAGCATTCCGACCAGCTCGGCCCATGCTTCGACATGTGGTCGGAACGGGCCTTGCGGAGTCCAGGACGCACGCAATTCTATCTGTGCGCCGTCGCCTTCCTCGGCGAGCCCGCCGAATCCCTTCGACAGCGTCTTCGTCGAGGTGCCGGATGCGGCGCGGTAGGCCGCGTCACGGGAGTCGAGTGCATCGACCAGCCACGACCAGGTGACGTCGGCGAGCAGCGGGTCGGTTCCGATCTCCGTCTCCAGCGGCGCCTGCGCGAAGATGATGATCCTCCACGCCCCACCCCAGGCGTCGGGCTCGTCCGGATCGTGGAGCAGCACGAAGCGCCCGGTGCCGTAGACCGAATCTCCGTCGTCGCCCGGGCGCACGTCGGCGGCGAGGGCGAGGGAGAACGGGGCCAGGCCCTGGGGCGTGCCGATCTCACGAACGACGATGTCGTCGCGGAACGCGGTCTCGCGCAGTTCAGCGGTGGCGCTGTCGAAGAGGGACCCGGCGTCGGGGGGTTCGGTCACGGCAACAGGCTAGAGTCAGGAGGCGATGAAGAGTCTCAGGCACGCCGTTGCACTCCTTGTCCCCGCTCTGCTCGCGCTCGGGGGCGTCTTCGCGTTCATCGTGCTCCGTGTCGCCCGCAGGGTCGTCACACCGGCGCGCCGTGCGACGGACACCGTGATCCTGGCCGTCGACACCGGGGCGCAGACGATCGAGCTGCACCGCACCCTCGACACCGAGTTGCCGGGTCGCTACGGCCTGTTCGCGTCGGGAACCTACGGCTATGTCAAGCTCGGAGCCGTGCTCAGTGCCGACGCCACGAGCGTGCGCCGGAAGCTGCTCACGCAGGTGCAGCCGGGAGCCCAGGTCGACCGGGACGCGCGCTTCAGCGGGTGGTACTACGCGTCGCCGGCGGAACTGCACCTCGGATGCCAGAACGTGCTGATCGGCTCGTCCGCCGGGCCGTGCCCTGCGTGGTTCTTCCCGGGAGAATCGAAGACCTGGGTGATCCAGGTGCACGGGCGCGGTGCGATGCGCGCCGAGTGCCTTCGCGCCGTCCCTGTCCTGCACGCCGCAGGGATGCCGACACTGATCGTCTCCTATCGGAACGACGGGGAGGCGCCGCGCAGTCGAGGTGGTGCGTACTCCCTGGGCGCGTCCGAGTGGCGCGACGTGGATGCCGGCATCGCTTACGCCCTCCGCCACGGCGCTGATCGAGTGATCCTGATGGGATGGTCGATGGGTGGCGCCGTCGCTCTGCAGGCTGCGGTCAACTCCGGCAATCGGGATCGGATCTCCGGACTGATCCTCGAATCCCCGGTCGTCGATTGGCGAACCGTCCTCCGCTTCCAGGCCAGAGCGGCCGGCATGCACGCGCCGCTACCCGACCTCGCGATGGGTGCCCTGTCGATCCCGATCACGGCCCGACTGAGCGGAGCGGAAGACGCGATCCCGTTCGACCGTCTCGATATGGTGTCGCGGGCCGCCGAGCTCCGCACACCGATCCTGATCCTGCACAGCGAGGACGACGGTTTCGTCCCCGTCGACGCCTCTCACGCGCTGCTCGAGGCTCGACCGGATCTCGTGACGATGCCCCGCTTCACCGTCGCGCGCCACACGAAGCTCTGGAACTACGATGAGGTCGCGTGGAACGGCGCCATCGCGGACTGGCTGCGAGAGCAGGGCTTCACCGCTTCTGCGTGACCTGCTTCTTCGCCCTCATGAGCATCCCCGTCATCCCGCCGATCCGGAGCGGCGAGACCGCCTTGGTCAGCCCGATGGACTGCGGATAGTCGTCGGGGATCGCGAGAACCTCGTCGGGCGTGAGCCCTGTGATGCCCTGCACCAGGATGCTCGCGAACCCTCGGGTCGTCGGCGCCTCGGGCGGAGCGGTGGCGTGCATCGTCACGACACCGTCGATGACCTCGACGTAGATGTACACCGGCGATTGGCACTCGGCCACGCGTTCGCACATCTCCGGGTGGTCGGCCACCTCGTCGGAGACCGGAGGTAATTCGTCGGCGAACTCCAGAAGGAGCAGCAGACGATCGGCCTCCGGTGTCTCGAGGAAACCGTCGCGGATCTCGGCGAGGATGTCAGGGACTTCGGTTGCGCTCATCCCTGTCATTCTCACACGATCAGAGTGATCCGGGCTCGCTGCCGGTGACGATCGGCACGCGGACCGCGCTGCCCCATTCGGTCCAGGAGCCGTCGTAGTTGCGCACGTTCTCGAACCCCAGCAGGTGCTTGAGCACGAACCACGTGTGGCTTGAACGCTCGCCGATGCGGCAGTAGGCGACGACGTCATCGCCATCGGCGAGACCGGCACCGTCACGGTAGATGGCGTCGAGCTCGGCGCGCGAGCGGAATCCGCCATCCTCGGCGACAGCCTTCGCCCACGGAACGCTCTGAGCCGTCGGGATGTGGCCGGCCCGCAGAGTACCCTCCTCGGGGTACGCGGGGGCCGTGGTGCGCTCACCGCTGTACTCCTCCGGAGAGCGCACGTCGATCAGGGGGTTGCCGATGTGGCTGAGCACATCTTCCTTGTACGCGCGGATGACGGAGTCGTCGCGCTCGACGATCGGGTACTCGGTTGCGGGACGCACCGTGGCGTCACGCGTCAGCTCGCGTCCCTCGGAGATCCAGCGATCGCGTCCGCCGTCGAGCAGTCGCACGTCCTCGTGGCCGAACAGCGAGAACACCCACAGCGCGTACGCCGCCCACCAGTTGTTCTTGTCGCCGTAGATCACGACGGTGTCGTCGCGGGAGATGCCCTTGCGGCTGAGGAGCTCGGCGAAGCCCTCGCCATCGACGTAGTCGCGCACGACCGGGTCGTTCAACTCGGTGTGCCAGTCCACCTTCACCGCACCCGGGATGTGGCCGGTCTCATAGAGCAGCACGTCTTCGTCGGACTCGACGACGACGAGTCCCGGAGTATCGAGGCGGGAGGCGAGCCACTCGGTGGTCACGAGACGACCGGGCTCGGAATACTCGGCGAACTTGGGCGAAGTGGAATCGAACTCGATGGTCATGGGGATCTCCGTACCGGTGAGCGGGCGATGGTGCAGGGGCGGACGGCGTAGTGTTGAGCCGTCCCTTCGACGATAGATCCCCGCCGAGCACCCTGCACCCGATTCGTAAGACTTCGACACAGGCCAGCACTGATTCAGGACCGCGATGACCGACACGACGAGCAGCACGGGAATCGTGCACCTCACCGAGCGCCAGCCCACCGTCAGCGGTCCCGAGATGCTGGCGAGCCTGGTGCCGCCTCCGCAGTTCGATGGAGCGACGTTCGAGAGCTACCGTGCCGATGCCGCCTACCCGTCACAGGAGGAGGCGAAGGAGACGCTGATGCGCTTCGCCGGGCGCGCAGCGCCGGTCAAGCGCGGTGGTCTGTTCAGCAGGGCGAAGAAGGAGCCAGCGCAGAAACCGGGCGTCTACCTCGATGGAGGGTTCGGCGTCGGCAAGACCCACCTGCTCGCCTCGATCTATCACGCGATGCCCGCTCGACGGAAGTACTTCGGGTCGTTCATCGAGTACACGGCGCTCGTCGGCGCGCTCGGGTACAAGAACACCGTCGACCTCCTCAAGGGTGCCGACCTGCTCTGCATCGACGAATTCGAGCTCGATGACCCGGGCGACACGATGGTGATGACGCGTCTGCTGGGCGAACTCGTCCCGACCGGCACACGTCTGGCCGCCACATCGAACACCCCGCCGAACGCGCTGGGCGAGGGTCGGTTCGCGGCGCAGGACTTCCTCCGGGAGATCCACGCCATGTCGGACAGCTTCCAGACGCTGCGCATCGACGGCGTCGACTTCCGTCAGCGGGCGCTCGACGGGCACGCCGTCGTCCTCGATGACGACGCCTACGCGCGGGCCGTCGCTATGCGTGCCGACACGGGTTCGGCATCCGATGACGCCTTCGACGACCTCGTCCGCCACCTCGCGCAGGTGCATCCGTCCCGCTACATCCGCCTGCTCACCGGCGTCGATCTGGTGGGTTTGCGCGGGGTGCGCCAACTCGTCGACCAGTCCGAGGCGCTCCGCCTCGTCGCCTTCGTCGACCGCGTGTACGACGCGCAGATCCCGATCGTGGCGACTGGGGGCGGCCTCGACGCCGTGTTCTCCGACGAGATGCTGGCCGGCGGTTACCGCAAGAAGTATCTGCGCGCCATCTCCCGACTCAACGCGCTCACGCATTCTGCGTAACCGCGAAGCCCGCCGTAACGCGATGTTCACACGCAAGGCCATGCTGTAACAGCCCAGAAACAAACTTCACGCATTGACGAAACCGCGCGTGGTCACACTGAAGCTCTCAATTACTTCGGATGTGAGGTTTTCCTATGGATGCTCCCGGCAACATCTCGTGGGCGATCACCGCGACAGCGTTGGTCCTACTCATGACGCCCGGCGTCGCCTTCTTCTACGGCGGTCTCGTCAAGGCGAAGAGCGTCGTCAGCATGATGATGATGAGCTTCGGCTCGATCGGCCTTGTCGCCGTGCTGTGGATTCTCTTCGGCTTCTCGATGAGCGCCGTCGACAGCCCGACCGCCTTCGCAGGCAACCCCTTCGCAGACTTCGGCCTCGCGAGCCTCGCCGCCGGTGAAGGCTCGAACGTGGCACTGCTCGGCGTCGCCTACGGCGCGACGTTCGCCATCATCACCGTCGCGCTGATCTCCGGCGCGATCGCGGACCGGGCGAAGTTCGGCAGCTGGCTGATCTTCGCCGGTGTGTTCGCGACTGTCGGCTACTTCCCGGTCGCCGCCTGGGTCTGGGGCGGCGGTTGGATCATGAACCTCGGCACCACGCTGTTCGGTGAGGACAGCGGCATCGGCGTCATCGACTACGCCGGCGGTACCGCGGTGCACATCAACGCCGGTGCCGCAGCGCTGGCGCTGGCTCTCGTGCTCGGCAAGCGCATCGGCTTCCAGAAGGGCATCCTCAAGCCGCACAACGTGCCGCTGACGCTGCTCGGCGCCGCACTGCTGTGGTTCGGTTGGTTCGGCTTCAACGCGGGCGCAGAATGGCTCGCCGAGGACATGGGCGGCGTCGGCCTCATCGGCATCAACACCCTGGGCGCCACGGCAGCCGCGATCCTCGGGTGGATCCTGGTCGAGAAGATCAAGGACGGGAAGCCGACCTCAGTCGGTGCCGCATCGGGTGCTGTCGCCGGTCTCGTCGCGATCACCCCGGCGTGCGCCAACCTGACACCCGGTTGGGCACTGCTCCTGGGCGCTCTCGCCGGTGTCGTCTGCGCACTCGCCATCGAGCTGAAGTTCCGCCTCGGCTTCGACGACTCGCTCGACGTGGTCGGCATCCACCTCGTCGGTGGTCTCATCGGAACCCTGTACCTCGGATTCTTCGCCAGCGGCACCGGCCTGTTCGTGGGCGGCGACGCCCGTCAGCTTGCCGTCCAGGTGATCGCCGCGCTCGGCGTGCTGATCTACTCCTTCGTCGTCGCGTTCATCATCGGCTTCGCGATCGAGAAGACCATCGGCTTCCGGATCACGAACGAAGACGAGATCGCCGGTGTCGACCAGGTCGTCCACGGCGAAGAGGGATACGCACTCGCAGACGCGTGAGGCGGTTAGGGTGACCGTGTGAGTTCATCGAACGGCATCCTCTCCACGATCGCGGAGATCCTTCTCAAAGCGCTGGGATCGAATCGGGCGTCTCGGACCACAGGTCCGGGGCGCCCGAACGCGCGTCTGCGCCCCGAGGTCTCCGCCGCGCACGAGGCGCCCGATCACGGAATCCCGGGGGGCAGTGCCACAGTGCGGGTCGATCCGGATCGCATCGATTCCCTACGCATCGACTATGCGCCCGATCGGGACGGAGCACCGGATGCCGGGGAGATCATCTGGACGTGGGTGCCGTACGAGGAGAACGACGGTCGCGGCAAGGATCGGCCGGTGCTGGTGATCGGCCGTCAGTCGGAGGATCGTGTCTACGCGGTGCGGATGACGAGCAAGCCCCACGACGGTGACCGGGACTACCTGTCCATCGGCACCGGTGAGTGGGATTCGCAGGGGCGCGAGTCCTGGGTCGACATCGAGCAGCTCTACAGCGTGCACGAGCGCGGGCTCCGTCGTGAGGCCGCCGCGCTCGAACGCCGTCGATATGACACAGTCGCGAACGCACTTCGGTCTCGCTACGGCTGGACGACCGCGGGCTGACGAACGAGCACGACGCCTTCTTGTGAGGTTCCGCCAATCCGATTCTCTTCGGGTGCCGAACTATCCATGAGCCGTGACCGCGGCACAGCACAAGGAGGAATCATGCGTTTCATCCCCACCAAAGTCCACGGAGTGCTCGACTACGTCGTGGGCATCGCTCTGATCGCCGCACCCTGGCTCTTCGGATTCGCCGGCATGGGCGGCCCCGCCGTCATCATCCCGATCGTCCTCGGAATCGGCCTGATCGTCTACAGCCTGTTCACGAAGTACGAATGGGGCCCCTTCGGATTCATCCCGATGCCCGTCCACCTCGTCTTCGACATCGTCGCGAGCCTGTTCCTGGCGCTGTCGCCCTGGATCTTCGGCTTCTCGGGCGAGGCGATCAATGTCTGGCTGCCGCACGTGGTCGTCGGTGCCGCCGTGATCGTGGTCGTGCTGTTCTCGCAGCCGCAGCCGGGACCGTCGAGGAATCGTGCCGCCACGGCCTGATCCTCGCACCAGCTCGATGCGCCTCTTCCCCGACGGGGAGGGGCGCATCCTGTGTTATCGGGGTGCTCCGCGGATCGCTTCACTCAACCACCGCGCATAGAGGTTCCACGGCTCGCCTCGTCGCCGCAGGGTCGCGATGTGCTCCTCCACCTCTGATGTGAGGGTGAACCACTCTCCGCCCTCGCGAGCGCTGCCGAACTCGCGGTGGCGCTGCTGTTCGAGCGTGCGGTCGCCCGGTTCGAAGGCGAGCAGTTCGTCGTGCCGGATCTGGGTGAGACGCTGGCGGGGCCTGCGGCTCGTGCCGATCTTCACGCGTCGGTCGAATCGCAGATAGTAGACGACGTCGACGCGGGGGAGCGGAAGATCCGGGTCGGGGACGTCGCCGTACCTCCATCCGCACGTGCCGCAGACCCACGCGGCGTCGATGCGAGTACCCGTACGGCTGCCGCACAGGGCGCAGGGGCCAGGGAGCGTCGACATGCGGATGACGCTACGCGGGGCTACAGACAGCTAGGAGCGCTTGCGGAGCTGACGCATCTCTGACTTCGGGAATCCGAGAAGGCGCAGTTCCTCCCATCTCGTGGAGATGGTCCTCAAGCGCGCACCATTGATCTTCTCGGCATCGGTCGGGTCTTTCTGCCAGAATGCCATGGCTCCGGAGACGATCCCGACCAATGCTGAGACCGTTGTCGACACGACAGCCGACAGCGCCACGTTCGAGCCGTCACGGATGATGTCCTGAAAGCCGATCTTGCCGCCGTCCAGCAGCCAGAAGTACCCGAGCAGTCCGGCGACGACCAGCCCGACGAGAGCGACCGCAGAGAAGGCTGCGGCAAGCTTCGCCCGCTTCTTGCGACCTGCGGAGACCACGAGACGAGAGAGCTTCTCGGCGTCTGCGAGTTCTTCGGCCGGCTGCTGAAGGATCTCGACGGTCGGGTGGGTGCCGACAATCTCCATGATCGTGGAGTTGACGATATCCCGCCCGGCTGACACATCTCTCATGGCATCCAACTTTCCTGTCTGGCGGATGGAGATCTCAAAGTAGTGGGTGCTACCGACATTCCCTTTCGTCTGCCAGACGCGGCGTGATGAAGATCGGCGTCCAAGCGCGCGGCGGTGAGAGCGAGGCGGCGCGGCGATGAATAGCGAAGAGGCCTCCTGCCTGGCGACAGAAGGCCTCTCATGTGGTGGGCGATACCGGACTCGAACCGATGACCTCTTCCGTGTGAAGGAAGCGCGCTACCAACTGCGCCAATCGCCCATGACCCAGGGGGTCGACAACCGATACTACCGGACGTGATGACCCCCGGTTGACCAGTCTGGGAGACACGCGCGAGATTCGCGCTTGGTTTGGAGACGGGGGAATCATCGGCTAATGTTTCATGAGTGCCCGGGACAACCGGGAACGAAATGCGGATGTAGCGCAGTTGGTAGCGCACAACCTTGCCAAGGTTGGGGTCGCGAGTTCGAGTCTCGTCATCCGCTCGAGTGCAGAGGGTCTTCTTCGGAAGACCTTCCGCACGTGGGGTCAATCCACACGGTGGCGTGGCCGAGCGGCTAGGCACCGGCCTGCAAAGCCGTTTACACGGGTTCGAATCCCGTCGCCACCTCGTCGCACACAACTGAACAGCCTTTTTAGGCGCGATTGGCGCAGCGGTAGCGCGCTTCCCTGACACGGAAGAGGTCACTGGTTCGATCCCAGTATCGCGCACAGACAAACCCCCGGTTATCCGGGGGTTTTTTTTCGTGTCCGGGGTGAACGCCGACGGGTCCCGGCCGCAACCGGAACCCGTCAGCGTGAGGCCCGATCCGGCCTCGGACCATCAAGGTCGGACGGGCGGGAGCATCCGGTGCGACAGCGCCCGTACTGAACTCAGCTTCTTGCGGCCGCGCAGGAAGCGGCTGATCGACGTCAGGCGGCGGCGCAACCCCCACCAGGTCACGAGCGAGAGCGACTCGAGCACGATGGCACCGCTCATCTTCGACTCCCCGTGGACACGCTCGACGAAAGTGATCGGCACTTCGACCACCCGCAGCTCCCGCTCGAGCGCACGCCACAACAGGTCGACCTGGAAGCAGTATCCCTGCGATGCGACATGAAGAAGATCGATGCGACGCAGGGCCGCGGCGCTGAAGACCCGATATCCGCCCGTGGAGTCACGCACATCGATGCCCAGCGCGAGTCGTGCGTAGAGATTGCCGCCACGACTGAGCACTTGGCGGTGGCGCGACCAGTTGACGACTTCTCCGCCCGGTACCCACCGGGAGCCGAGCACGAGGTCGTGATCGATGAGCTGCTCCACCAGCTTGGGCAGCTCTTCCGGGCGATGCGACCCGTCGGCGTCCATCTCGACCAGAGCCCAGTAGTCCCGCTCAAGTCCCCACGCGAAGCCTGCGAGGTATGCCCCTCCCAGGCCGTTCTTCTCCGTGCGATGCAGTACGTTGACCTGTGGGTGGCGGACGGCGAGTTCATCCGCGAGCCTGCCCGTTCCGTCCGGCGAGGAGTCGTCGACGATCAGGATGTCGGCGTCGGCGGAGTTCAGGACGCGCTCGACGATCGATTCGATGTTCTCGATCTCGTTGAAGGTGGGGATGATGACGAGTGTCTCGTTCATGGCGGTCCTTTCGTGTCAGCCGCGGAGATCCGCGAAGACGATGAGGTTGTCGAGATAGTGGCCGGTCGAGGAATCGAAGACGCCGCCACAGGTGATGAGGCGCAGCTCCGGTGTCGGGACGTTGCTGTAGACGGAGGCCGTCGGGAAATCGGCTTTGGCTGATTGCGCCGTGCCGCTGACGACGAAGGTGAGGACGGAACCGTCCGCCATCGTGACGAGGATGTCGTCGCCGGCGACGAGTGCGTCGATCTCGGCGAACACCGCGGGCGCTGACGGCGAATCCACATGACCGGCGATGATCGACGGTCCGACGTCGCCCGGAGCGACTCCCTCCGCGTACCACCCGGCGCGATCGAAGTCCACGGGGGCAGCAAGTCTGCCGTCGGGATCGAGAGTGAGATGCTCCAGCGTTGTGTCCACGTCGATGGCGGGGATCTGCACGCGGAGGGGCTCCGACTGCGCGACATCGGGGGCGGGGGCCGCCGGATCCTGTAATGCGCCCGCCGAGAAGCCGCTGGGGCCGTGTGCCGGGGTTGCAGTCGCCTCCACTGCACCGGCGGTGCCGCACCCGCTGAGTGCCAGTGCTCCGATGAACGCGACGGCTGCGGCGAGCCCGCGGAAGCGGCCGGCTCCCGGCATCAGCTCTTCCCCGTCCCGCAGCCTCCGAGGGCGTCGTCGGTGAGCATCGCGGTGCCGAGCATGACCCAGGCCGCACCGTAGTACGTCGGATACTCGGTCCCGAGCTTCGCGGCCTTCTCCAGATCCGTCATCGCTGCGACGTCGTCACCGGACGCATGAGCGGATGCTGCCCGCGCGGTGAACCCGAGTGCGGACTGCTCCGAGGCCAGCGCACCCCCACCCAGGTCGAGCCGCGCCGCGATCTCGTCCTGACGGTCAAGGGTCGGAAGCGGGAGGGAGGCGAGCGCGACATCGGCCGGTGTGCACGATTCGGCGTACCGCAGCAGGAGGCGCGGTGCATCGAAGGCGTACTGCACGGGGTCGCCTTCGCCGAGCGGCCCCGGCATCGGCTCGATCACGCCGTCGGAGTGGACCTGCGCCCAGTCCGGGGGGAGGGCGGTCGCATCGAGGATCTCTGCGGTCACGTCGGCGCTTCCGGCCTGCAGCTCCGCCCAACGCGGGTCTCCCGTCGCGTCTCCGAGCACGTCGTAGGCGACCGGAGACGCGTAGCTGGGGTTGTAGGCGTAGGGGTCGTCGTTCCCCGCCCACAGCCCGGGCAGGAGAATGCGTCCGCGGTCGGTCATGACGGTCAGGCGATCGGCGATCACCCCGGCCAACTCGATCCCTTCGTCGCGGAGGTCGCCGCGTTCGAAGCGGTCTCCCGCGATCACCAGAGCTCGAGCGGCGTCGAGGTCGGCGTCCGACGCCGGTTCATCGTCCACGACGGATCCGTCATCCCAGCGCCACGCCATCAGGCCGTCGGATCGCAGGAGTTCTTTCTGCGTCCAGTCCCAGATCTCATCGAAGCTCTCCTCGTCATCGGCGATCACGGCCGCGAAGAGTCCGTACGCTTGACCCTCGCTGACGGTGTCGCCGCCTTCGTCATGCCGCACGACGCGCCCGTCCTCCACCCAGTCATCGAGGAACGCGGACGCCAGCTCGGCCGAGTCCAACGCCGGAGCCGGGGTGTCGGAAGACGGCAGGGGTGTTGACCCGGCCGTCGGGCGCGCGGCTGGAGGAGCATGGTCAGAGGAGCTCAGACCGACACTGAGCGCCGCGACGCCTGCCGTCAGCACCACGGCCCCTGCGGCGATGCCGACCAGCGTGGAGCGACGCATCAGAGCACCTCGCCGCGGAGCTTCGCCGGGGCGGGTGAGTCATCGCCACCGTGTGCGAGGAAGCCGCCTCCCGTGTCGACACCGCCGTCGGGGACATCGCCGACCGATGCGCTGTCGAGGATCGGAAGGATGGTGAGACCACCGTTCGACGTGTCGACCACGAAGAGCGTCGTCACGCTGCCGGGAGCGACAGACACGTCCGCGGTGTCGGAGACGTTCTTTCCCGTGAGGTCGAGGGTCCAGTCGCCGGCGGGGATCTCCGCGTATCCCGTCGCCGATCCGGCCCTCGCCTTGTCGGCGATCGCGTCTCCGGAGTCCGTGGTGACATCGACCTCGGGCGTGACGGTCGACGCCTGGATGAGCCGGATACGTGCGGAGCCGGCGGCGGGCTCGGTCAGATCGTCATCGAAGGAGCGCACCTGAAGATCTGCGGTGGGCCCATACGCTGCGACGGTCGTTGCGGTACCGGCCCCGATGGAGACGGTTTCGGAGATCACGGGGACAGTGGATCCTGTCGCTCCGGCGGGCACCATGCTGACGGTATAGGTCCCGACGGGAAGCTCCTCGTACGAGGAGACGTCGCCGTAGCTGACCCCGGCGAGTTCGAACAACGTCGATCCGCCGCTCACTGCTGAGACGCGGACGTCGACCGACTTGGTGTCGGGGGAGAGATGGCCCAGGCGGAGCCACCCGGATTGTTCCGCGGTGGCCGTGGCCGTGGCCGTGTGAGCGGGAGCGGCGGCGGTGGCCGATGCCGGGGCTGCGACGATGACGAGCAGTGCGGACACACCGACTGTGAGAACTGCGTGCAGGTGCGTGGATCGTGAATGGTTCATGATGTGCTCCTTCGATAGGGTCGTGCGGGCTGACGAGGGCTGGTGGTGTCTCATGGCAGCGTCGAGCGCAGCGAGATCGGGTAGCTGAGGACGAGTTCGTCACCGACGACCTCGACATCTGCCGGTTCGTAGAGCCCCGTGAGCGAGTCGACGAGGGCGCGTGCCGGGTCGCTGAGGTCGCCGTCGACGATCGTGGGAGCCCCCGAGAGTGCCGAGAGCGCGACCTGACGGAAGCTCAGCTCGTCCTCTCCGGGAACCACAGGGAATCCGCCGATGCTCACCGATCCGGATCCCGCGAGCGTGGCGAGCACGGCGATGATGCGCTCATCGACCTGTCCCGCGCGTAGGCGGTCCCGGTCGGCGTCGCCCATTCCGATCTCCGGGTTCGTGGCGAGGGCCGTACCCAGTGCGGCGCGCCTCTCGACGGCGTCGCCTCGATCTGTCTCGGCTTGCGCAGCGCCTTCGACAGTGACGCGGCGCACCTCGACGGCCTGCGGTCCCGAACCGAACGAGGCGACGACGACGGAGTTGTCGATCGCCTGCTGCACCTGAGGGAAGGCGCCGGGGAACGTGCGCATCGAATCCGTGGTGACCACGTAGTCCGCGTCGCGCCAACCGTTGGGGGACTGAACCTGAACGGCAGGGTCGGTGTCGAGCTTGTAGTACCAGACCACATTGTCTCGATCCCAACCGGCTTCGACCAGATCGACCCACATGGCATCGTCCACGATGATGCGCTGATCGGTCGATGCATTCTCGACGAGCCATTGCTGCGCGCCACGGAGCGGTTCGTCGAGATCGGCGAGTACGAATCCACGCAGCTGGGTCGTCCACAGCGGTACCGCGATGACGGCGCCGATCGCGGCGATCGCCACCGTACCCACGGCGAGTCCGCGGCGGGCGGGTACCCGTCGTCGCAGCCGGCCGACCGCTGCGGCGGTCACGCCGGCGATCAGAAGGGCACCGAACGGGATGAGCATGATCACGTACGGCACGGGCAGGTACCCGCCCGGGCGGAACATGAAGGCGGTCATCGCGAGGAGCAACACCGCGTAGGGGCGAAGGCGCACGCTGAACAGGGCCGACACAGCCGCCAACAGGCTCAGGACGATGAATACGGGGTCGAGCTGCCACCACATCCCCACCGTGCGGTTGATCAGTGAATCCGGATCGAGAACCGACCCGCTGCCATCCCGCGAGCCGAGCTGGAAGGTCACTCCGTCGATCAGGCTCACGCGCCCGTCTCCGCTGAAGAGCTCGCCCTTCACTGCGGCGAGCAGCAGATAGCTGCCCCCTATCACCGTCAGGATGCTGGCTGCGACTGCGAGCGTGTAGCGGCGGGTCTCGCGGCGTGCCGAGCGGACCATCACCCAGACCAGTACGGGGAGTGCGAGGAGGAACGTCTCCTTGGTCAGCACGGCGACGCCGAACGCCACCGCAGACCCCGCGAACGCGGCGAGCTGGCCGCGTCGATTGGTCGCGAGGAAGAAGGCGAGAAGAAGCCAGGGCACCGCGATGTTGTCCAGGTAGACGGTGCGGTGGAACTGCAGGGCCAGCGGCGACAGGGCGAACATCAGCCCGGCGGCTGCCGCGCCGGCACGGGGGAGGCCGATCCGTCGAGCGAGCGCCCAGAGCAGGATCACGGCGACCAGCGACGCCACGAGCACTGCTTCGCGACCGGCGATCACGGCGATGTCCCAGCGCTCGAATGCGCCCGTGACCTGCGTGTATGCGGCGATCTGCATCCATCCGAGTGGTGGATGGTCGTACCAGTACGTGTAGTGGGCGAGTTCGCCGAGGTGCGTGATCGCCCACGCCTGCGCCGTGTAGGTCCCTTCGTCGTCGATGCGCTGCGGCGAGCCGCCCACGTTCAGGAAGTTGACCACGGCGCTGACCAACAGGAGAGGCACGAGCCAGGCGAGGTCTCCCGCATGGCGACGGGTCCAGTCTGCGATCGCGTCGCGGACGCCGCGCGAGTCGATCGCGTGATCCGATGCGGTCGACGCGACGTCGCCGACACGCTCCGGCCGCACGGGCTTCTCGAGTGTGGTGCTCATGCGGCCAGCTCCTGTGAGATCGGTGTCGGCGCCGACGGGGCGGTGGGTGCGTCGGCCTCGCGGTGCGCGCCGGTGTGCTCGGTCTTCTCCCACCCTCGCTCTCCGCGCAGTTCTCGGAAGACGGCGCGGATCGCAGCCAGAGCGAGGAGCGCTTGGAACGGGATGGTGCCCAGAAGGAGGCGCACGTAATCCACCGCGCGCACCTTCTGGCCGTACAACCGGCCGAACTCCCCGAGACCGGCGATCTCGACGGCTACCGTCACGAGCGTGGGAGCGAGAGGGATGAAAGTGAGAAGAGCCACGGCCGTCGGCACCTTGACGACGAGGATGAGGAACACCGACAGCGGGATGAGGAGCCCCGTCGCAGCCTGCAGGAACGGCATCGCGAGCATGTAGCGGGCGAACAGCCGTTGGCCGCGTGAGGGGAGTGCACGCCACTCTGCCTTGCGCAGCACCTGAAGGAAGCCCTGGTTCCAGCGTGTGCGCTGCTTGTAGAACGACGTCAGCGTGCCCGGCGTCTCCTCGCGGGTGACGAATTCAGGACTGTACGCCACGACGACCTTCTCGCCCTGGCTCGACAGCCGCACGCCCAGCTCACAGTCCTCGGCGAGGCACTCGGCATCCCAGCCGTCGTTGCGCACGAGTGCGTCGCGCTTCACGAACACCGTGTTGCCCCCGAGCGGGATGAACTTGGCGCCGGCATGGAAATGCAGACGGGACCGGAACCAGAAGTAGTACTCGAGAACGTTCCGCAAAGACCACCAACTGCTGCGGAAGTTCATGAGCTGCACGCCCCCCTGCACCACCGTGGCACCGGTCTCCGTGAAGCGTGAGTCGATGTGCCGCAGAAGCTCCGGGTGGACTTCGTCCTCGGCGTCGAACACGCCGATGATCGAGCCCGCAGCGAATGGCAGCGCGCGATTCAGTGCCTTCGGCTTGTTCTTCGGGACGCTGTCGTCGACCACTACCTCGATCCGGTCCGGGTGGCGTGCGGCGGCGGCGCGAACCACAGCGGTGGTGCCGGGGTCGTCATCACCGACGATGGCGATGATCTGGACGTCAGGATGTGTCTGAGCGGCGAGTGCGTCGAGCGTCTGACCCATGACCTCCTCCTCGTGCCGTCCGGGGACGAGCAGAGTGAAAGTGTGCTGCGGCGCGCGCGGATCCTTCGAGAAGGCCGTGCTGTCGAAGGTGGTCTTGGATCGCCAGGCGTAGAGCATCCACCACAGGGTGGTCACGGCGATCGCCGTCAGCGCGAGCGCAACGACGATCAACGCGGAGTATCCGGCGAGCGCGGCCCAGTCGACTCCCATGGATCCGGGATCGACATCCGTGAGACCGGGGTCGAGGACTTCGCGGTTGGGGACGCCGACCGGAGTCGTGCCCTGGTCGGGTGCCGGTGTGAGCAGTGGGCCCGGTGCGGGGTCGTTCTCGAGAGGTCGACCGATGATGGGGGAGTACCGAGTCATGGTGTTGCCTCCTGCGGTGTTCGGAAGACGAGGAATCTGTAGGCGAAGTAGCGGAAGAGCGTGCCGAGGATGAGGCCGATGACGTTGCCCGCGATGTTGTCTGCGAGAGCGGAGGTGAAGCCGAGGACGTAGTGCGAGACGAACAGGGACCCGGCGGCGAGCAGGAGGCCGCCGCCGTTCGCGAGGAGGAACAGCAGGAGCTCCTTCGCGACGGCAGGGCGCCGAGTGGTCCGGAAGGTCAGATAGCGGTGGCCGAGCCACGCGACTCCCGTGGCTATGGCGACGGAAAGCACCTTCGCCCAGATGACCTGGTCAGGCATGATCGTCGCTCGGAGCAGGTTGTAACCGCCCACGTCGACGATGAAAGCCAGGAGGCCCACACCGCCGAAGGAGGCGAGCTGGGGCGCGGCGGACCGCACCGCCCGAGCGATGCGGGAAAGCGAGATGAATGGCGCGGAGGGGGAGAGCGTCATGCAGGGGGTTCGGATGCGGGAGCGGCTCCGGATTGGTTATTTCCCGTATTCGGCGATATTGCCCCGACCGTTGACCCGACGCATTGAGGGTGCTAGATTCGCGCGCCCGCGGGGATGGCGCGCCCCGTGGCGCACATGCCGTGCCCGCGGGGTGATCAGCCCCGCAGAGCGCGAGCGATGCGGATGATCGATTCCTCGATCAGGGGGCGAGGCATGGCGAAGACGAAGCGGGCGAAGCCCACGGCTGCTTCACCACACGCCGCCCCGTCGGTCATGGCGACGCCGGCGTGCTCGCGGAACCAGGCGCCGAGGTCGCCCGTCAGTCCGGTGCCGCGGAAGTCCAGCAGTGCGATGTAGGTGCCCTCGGGCATGGTGACGCGCACATCGGGCAGGTGTTCGGCCACGAGCGCCGTCAACAGCCGCCGGTTGCCGTCGAGGTAGTCCACGACGTCGTCGAGCCATCCGCCGCCGTCTGCGTACGCGGCGATGTTGGCGACGGCGCCGAGGGTCGATGTGCCGTGTCCTGTCCATGCGCCCTCTTCGGCCCACACCTCGGCGTCCCGCTCGTTCGACAGGATCACCTGCGCGCACTTGAGCCCTGCGAGATTCCAGGCCTTCGACGCCGATGTCGCGGTCAGGGTGTGAGAGGCGGCGACGTCCGAGATCGACGCATAGGGGATGTGCCTGGCCGGCGCGTAGATCAGGGGAGCGTGGATCTCATCGGAGAAGACCCGTCCGTCGGCCGCTGAGACCGTCTCGGCGACCTGCTCGAGCTCATCGCGCGTCGCGACGGTGCCCAGCGGGTTGTGCGGGTTGCAGAGCACGAGCAGCTCGCCACCGTCGGCGAAGGCGGCGGCCACCGCATCGTGATCCAGGAGCCAGCGCCCGTCGATCTCGATGCTCGGCACCTCGATCACCCGTCGGCCGCGCATCGGAGGGACCATCAGGAACGGCATGTACGCCGGTGTCGGCACGATGACGGCGGCCCCCGGCTGCGTGTACCGCTCGATCGCATACTCGAACGCCGCGATCACATCGGGTACGTGCGTGACGCGCTCCGGTGGAACGGCCCAGCCGTAATGTTCGGCGTACCAGTCTGCCGTCGCGGCGGCGAGCGCGTCGGACAGATGAGCGGGGAGATAGCCCGTGAGTCCCTGGTCCAGCGCGTCGGTGACCGCCTGTGTCACGGCAGGTGCGACGCCGAAGTCCATCTCCGCCACGAATGCCCCGATGGTGTCGGGGAACGCGGTCCACTTCATGCTTCCTGCAGCTCGCAGGTCGGCTGCCGTGAGTGCGTCGTATCCGCCGGTGGGCATGAAGAGTCCTTTCGAAGAGCAGAAGAGTCCGTTCTCGATCGTATGAGCATCCTCGGAGGGAGGGCGCGTCTCAGCGGTCGTCGTCGGCCCGGGTGGATCGCTTGACCACGTCATAGGCTGCGAGGGCCGCCTTGCGCGTCTCGCCGAGATCGACGATGGGCGTCTTCGGCGCATCGCCCGCCCACTGTGAGATGTACAGGTTCTGCGGATCGAACTTCTTCGCCTGGAGCTCCGGATTGAACACTCGGAAGTACGGTGCGGCGTCAGCCCCGGATCCGGCCACCCACTGCCAGTTGAAGGGGTTGTTCGCCCCGTCGGCGTCGACGAGCGTGTCCCAGAACCACTCCTCGCCGCGCCTCCAGTCGATCAGCAGATTCTTGATCAGGAAGGACGCGGTGACCATGCGGACGCGGTTGTGCATGACGCCCGTGCGCCAGAGCTCCCGCATTCCGGCATCCACCAACGGCACCCCCGTCGATCCCTGCTGCCAGGCGGCGAGGTGGGAGGGGTGCAAACGCGGCCAGGGGAACGCGTCGAACTGGCGGCGCAGGTTCTTCGTCGCGAGATCGGGGAAATGGTAGGCGGTGTGCCAGGCGAACTCCCGCCACCCGACCTCGGAGAGGAACCCGCCGGCTCCGTCGACCTCGACCGACTCGTGCCAGACCGTGAAGGGACTCAGCTCGCCCCAGCGCAGGCGCGGCGACAGGAGGGAGGTCGCGCCCGCCGACGGTTCGTCGCGGGCGCGGTCGTAGTGCGCGAGGTCATCGGTGAGGAACTCGTGCAGCCGACGCCGGGCGGCGGGTTCTCCCGGTTCCCAGGTCTCGCGCAGTCCTTCGGCCCAATCGGGGCGGGTGGGAAGCAGATTCCAGCCGTCGAGGGAGTCGGATGACGGCGTGCGCCCCGCGCCGTCGATCTCCCGGGGCTCGGGCAGAGGGCCGCGCGGTGCCGGGAGCTCGAGACACGCCCGCCAGAAGGGAGTGAACACCGAGTAGTGGGTGCCGCTGCCGGTCGTGACCGTCCACGGCTCATGCAGAAGCGACGCCGCGAAGGACGCGACCTCGACACCGTCGGTGCGGAGCGATGACTTCAACGCAGCGTCGACGGCGCGCTCTGCTCCTCCGTAGCGGCGATTCCAGAACACCGCACCCGCGCCGGAATCGTCGACGATCTCGCGGATCACCCGCTCGGCTGCTCCTCGACGCAGCACCAGAGAGGCACCCCGTTCGCCCAGACGCTCGCTCAGCGACTGGAGCGAGTGATGCAGCCACCAGCGCGCTGCACCGCCCAGGGGCCGAACCCCGGGCGACTCCTCGTCGAGCACGAACAGCGCGACGATCGGCTCGCCGCGATCGATGGCGGCACGCAGCGCCGGATTGTCGGCGAGCCGGAGATCATCGCGGAACCACACGATCGAGGGAGAAGGCATGTGCCCATTCTCGTCGAGAGGTACGACGCCGGGTCAACCCGTCAGCGACGCCTCGGGCGGCGGCGTCGCTCGGGGCGTGGGGTCGTGGACCACAGCGCCCAGATCACGAGCAGAGGCTGGAGGAAGAGCCGCCCGAAGCGACGGGCGTCGGTGTCGAGACCTGGCGTCGAGCGCTTCGTCTGCCATTGGTGGATGTTGCCGGGAAGGACGGCGACGAAGAAGGCCGCCGTCGCCCATCCGATGCGCCGCTGTTCCTTCGGGAGCGCGACCAACCCGGCGGCGAGCGCGACCTCGGCGGCACCGGAGGCGAGCACGATCTCGTTCTTGTCGAGACGGGTGACGCGCGTCGCCCAGTCGGGCACGACCACGCGGAATCCGCGGGTGCTCGTGAAGTGCGAGATGCCGATCGCGCCGAGGGCGATGGCGAGGATCCACCGGGCGACTGATCTGATCATCCGCTCACGCTACCGCGTGCGCGCGGTGATCTACCGGTCTGCCGCGCGGCGTTCCTGCTGCCAAGTGCGGATTCCTTCGGCGATCTCGGGCGCGTGGGTGTGGTGGAGGTAGTGCTCGCCGTCGATCTGGATGACCGTGCCGTCCGTGACGGTTGCGGCCTGCCGTTCGTGCAACGGCACCCAGTCGGCGTTGTTGACGTTGTCGGCTTCGACGAAGAGCAGCAGGGGAAGATCCGCAGGGAATCGCGCGTCGCGGGCGTCCGCGAAGTTCGTCCGGATGTGCGCCATCTCGTCGAGAGTGGTGGGGGTGAGGGAGTTCCGATTGCTGATCAGTCCGATCTGCTCGCGCGCATCGTCGGAATATGCCGGTTCGTCGTAGCCGCCCCCGCTGAGCGCCTTCACCACACGCATGAGTCCGAGGTTCTTCGCCGCGGCCAGCAGACCGATGGGGAACACGGTGTCCATGTTCGGCTGCCCCGGAACGCTGGTGTCGATCCCGATGAAGGCGGAGACCTCATCGCGGTAGCGGTGCGCGAACTCGATGCCGTAGATCCCTGTGATCGAATGTCCTGCCAAGATATAGCGGTCGATGTCGAGCTGCCGCAGCGCGGCGTGCACCTCGCTCACGACGTTCGCGGTGGTGCGGGGGCGGTCCGTGCCGTCACTCAGGCCGTAGCCGAAGGGCTCGACCACGACGACCCGGTGGTCTCGAGCGAGATCGTCGACGAGCGGGGCGAAGTCGAGCACGGGCGATGCCGTACCGAACCCCGGGAGGAGCACGATCGTGTCGGCACCCTCCCCGGTCACGAGCACGTTCATCTTCCGACCGTCGACGTCGACCTTCTGCCCGTACGGGGTGATGCGATCCTCCTCGACACCGCTCGCCACGACGTTGACGATCGTGGTCGTCGCCAGGGCGACCGCCACGACGGTGCCGATACCGGCCAGGGTGATCAGTGCTCTCTTCGCGAACTTCTTCACGGGGACCTCTCCAGCAGCGCGCCATGCGCTCCTGGTGTCCAGCGTGCCGAGAACGGTGGGCCGTCGCGTCGCACCAGCGCAGACACCTCTGTACCGCGTTCGCGGTACGGAGACTCATCCCGTCGGGGGATCCAACGAGGCTGTCGCCGCGAAATACTGGAGGAATGACGGCACAACGCGATCCGGCGTTCCCCCGCGATCCTCGGATCGCACGCCACGTGCGAGACGCGGTCGTGGTCGTGGTGATCGTGGCGTTCGCGGTGCTCCCGATCCCGGACGACGCCTTCCGGGCGCGAGGGCTGCTCGTGATTCCGGCGCTGCTCCCTGCCGCCGTCATGCCGGTTCGCCGCCGATGGCCGCTGGCGGCTCTCGCGGTGAGCCTGCTCTGCGCGATCACGATCGCCACCGCCGGAGTGATCGCGCCGAGCGCTCTGCTCGCCGCCGCTTTCTGCGCCTTCACGGTCGTCGATCGGCGCGGTCGTCTCATCGGACTGGCCGCGGTGGTTGGTGCGGCCGCCGTGGCCTCCGTGTCGAACGGCATCGCGCTGAGCGGGGATCTGTTCGATTCGACGGCGTTGCAGTTCGTGATGCTCATCGTTCTCGGGGGTGCCCTGGGCGATGCGACCCGCTCGCGCCGGGAGGTGCTCGCCGCCGTCACCGAGCGCGCTGAGCGTGCAGAACAGAGCCGGGATGCGGAGGCGCGACGGCAAGTGGTGGAGGAGCGGGTTCGCATCGCACGTGATCTGCACGACGTGGTCGCGCATCAGATCACCGTGATCAGCCTCAATGCCGGAGTGGCGACGACGGCATTGGAGACCCGACCGGAGAGAGCCCGTGAAGCACTCACCACGATCCGCAGCGCCTCGCGCACGGTGCTGGGCGACATCGGTCGATTGATGACCCTTCTGCGGGCCGACGACGATGCAGACCTCGCGCTGCGGCCCCAGAGCGGCCTGGCCGACATCGGTCCGCTCGTCTCGGGCTTCAGGGCTGCGGGCTTGTCCGTCGATCTGGAGTGTGAACCCCTCCCCGGCGCGCTGTCGCCTGTCAGCGACCACGTCGCCTACCTCGTCGTGCAGGAGGGACTCACGAACGCGCACAAGCACGCCGGCGCCCCCACAGTGCAGGTGCGAGTGCGGGAGGAGAGCGGTGACGTCGTCATCACGCTCGTCAACCCCGCCTCGACCGGCGAGAGCGGCGAATCGCCGAGCGGACACGGGCTCCGCGGCCTGGAGGAGCGTGCGGCGGCGGTGCGCGGCGAGGTCTCCGCTGAGCACCGCGGTCGAGAGTTCCGACTCGTGGCGCGCCTTCCGATGAGTGAGAGCGGCGGACGATGAGGATCTCGGTGCTCGTGGTCGATGACCAGCCGCTCGTGCGTCAGGCGGTGCGCGACATCGTCACGGACGGTGGTCTCGAGGTGATCGGGGAGGCGGCGACCGGACGAGCCGCGGTGGTCGCCGTTCGCGAAGAAGCGCCTGACGTGGTGCTCATGGACATCCGGATGCCGGAGATGGACGGGATAGCCGCAACGGAACTGATCTGTGCCGACCCCGATCGAGCGACACGGGTACTCATCCTCACGACCTTCGAGGACGACGACTATGTCGTGGCAGCACTGCGAGCGGGGGCGAGTGGGTTCATCGGCAAGGGAGCCGAACCGGACGAGATCGTCGATGCGGTCCGGACGATCCACCGGGGGGAGTCCCTGCTGTCATCGGCCGCGACGAAGGCTCTCATCGAGCGGTCCCTCCGGGCATCGTCGCCGGCGCCGTCCGCTGCGCAGCAGGACGCGCTGAGCCGCTTGACCTCACGCGAGACGGAGGTGCTCGTACTCGTGGCCGGCGGCCTGACCAATCAGGAGATCGCCACGCGGCTGATCATCTCTCCTCACACGGCGAAGACCCACGTGAACAGGATCATGTCGAAAGTGGATGCTCGCGATCGCGCGCAGCTCGTCATCCTGGCCTACGAATCAGGTCTCGTGGTGGCAGGGGCAGGCGGGTGATCAGTGCCGACCGGCGTCGCCGCGACGGTCGGGACGCCCTGGGCATGCGAGTAGCCTAGATCCAGACCCAGATGGAGTGATCAGTGCCTGAAAACGCCCAGCCGACAGACGGCTTCGCCCTGTTCTCTGACCGATCCGTCGTCGCCATGCGCGTCAACGGCATCCTCAAGGACCTCGCGACCACAGTGACCGACGCCGACGAGGTCGAGGCGGTCACGATCGACAGCCCCGACGGATTGAGCATCCTGCGCCACTCGACGGCGCACGTACTGGCTCAGGCGGTGCAGCGGATCAACCCGCAGGCGAACCTCGGCATCGGCCCGCCCATCACCGACGGCTTCTACTACGACTTCGGTGTCGAAGAGCCGTTCACGCCGGAGGATCTCAAGGCGATCACCAAGGAGATGCAGCGCATCGTCCGTGAGGGCCAGCGCTTCGTGCGTCGTGTCGTCAGCGATGATGAGGCACGCGCGGAGCTCGCCGACGAGCCGTTCAAGCTCGAGTTGATCGGCCTCAAGGGCGGCAGCGACGCGGCTGAAGGCGCCTCCGTCGAGGTCGGCGAGGGCGAGCTGACGATCTACGACAACACCACCCGTGACGGCGAGGTCGTCTGGAAGGACCTCTGCCGCGGACCGCACCTGCCCAGCACGCGGATGATCGGCAACGGCTGGGATCTCACCCGCATCGCCGCCGCCTACTGGCGCGGCAGTGAGAAGAACCCGCAGCTGCAGCGCATCTACGGCACGGCGTGGCCCACGAAGGACGAGCTGCGCGAGTACAAGGAGCGCCTCGCGGAGGCCGAACGCCGCGACCACCGCAAGCTCGGCAGCGAGATGGACCTGTTCTCGTTCCCCGACGAGATCGGTTCGGGACTCGCGGTGTTCCACCCCAAGGGCGGCATCATCCGCTACGAGATCGAGGAGAACCTGCGCCGGCATCTGCTGCGCAACGGCTACGACCTCGTCAACAGCCCGCACATCACGAAGAAGGATCTCTTCATGACGTCGGGTCACCTGCAGACATATGCCGACGGCATGTTCCCCCCGATGCACCTCGACGAGGCCGTCGACGAAGAGGGCAACATCACCCGCCAGGGCCAGGACTACTACCTGAAGCCCATGAACTGCCCGTTCCACAACCTGATCTTCCGCTCGCGCGGACGCTCGTACCGCGAGCTGCCCCTTCGTCTGGCGGAGTTCGGCACCGTGTACCGGTATGAGAAGAGCGGCACGCTCTCGGGCCTCACCCGCGTGCGTGGTCTGACGCAGGACGACGCGCACATCTACGTCGCACAGGATCAGGTCAAGGAGGAGCTCACCACCAACCTGAACCTCGTGCTCGACCTGCTGCGCGACTACGGGCTCAACGACTTCTACCTCGAACTCTCGACCAACGAAGTCGGCAACCCGAAGTTCCTCGGCGAGCCGGAACAGTGGTCGACGGCCATCGAGACGTTGCGTGAGGTCGCCGTCGAATCCGGGCTCGAACTCGTCGCAGACCCGGGAGGGGCGGCGTTCTACGGCCCCAAGATCTCCGTGCAGGCGCGCGACGCCATCGGTCGCACCTGGCAGATGTCGACGATCCAGCTCGACTTCAACCAGCCGGAGCGTTTCGAGCTCGAGTACACCGGCTCCGACGGGCAGAAGCACCGCCCCGTCATGATCCACCGCGCACTGCTGGGCTCCGTCGAGCGCTTCTTCGCGATCCTGCTCGAGCACTACGCCGGGGACTTCCCGCTCTGGCTGGCGCCGAGCCAGGTCGTGGGCGTGCCGGTCGCCGAGCAGTACGGCGACTACCTCGACGATGTCATCGGGCAGCTCCGCGCGGCCGGTGTGCGCGCCGACGTCGACCATGCCGATGACCGCATGCAGAAGAAGATCCGCAACCACACCACGGCGAAGGTTCCGCTCATCCTGATCGTGGGGGAGCAGGACCGCGCTGCCGGTACGGTCTCGTTCCGCTTCCGCGACGGTACGCAGGAGAACGGCGTGCCGGTGACGGATGCTGTGCGTCGGATCCGCGCCGCGATCGAGTCGCACGCACTCGTGCTGAAGGCAGGGGACCTGGCGTGACCGGAGCGGAGTCGGAGGACGGCGGTGTCTTCGCCGGCGTGCCCGACGAGTTCCAGCGACTGTGGACCCCGCATCGGATGGCGTACATCCAGGCGGGGCCGGAGCCGCTGCGCGAGGAGTGCCCGTTCTGCGAGGCTCCGAAGTTCCCGGATGCCGAGCGACTCGTCGTCGCGCGCGGGAAGACGGCGTATGTGCTGTTGAACCTGTTCCCGTACAACTCGGGTCACCTGCTGGTGTGCCCCTACCGGCACATCGCCACGTACGATCAGGCGACGCCGGAAGAGGTCGCCGAGATCGGCGCTCTGACCCAGATCGGGATGCGTGTGCTGCGCGAGGTGTCGCGCTGCGACGGCTTCAACCTCGGCATGAATCAGGGTGCGGTGGCCGGCGCCGGAGTCGACGGCCACCTGCACCAGCACGTGGTGCCGCGGTGGACGTCGGACGCAAACTTCTTCCCGATCATCGCCAAGACCAAGGCGCTCCCGCAGCTCCTCGGTGAGGTGCGGGAGGCCGTGGCCGGCGCCTGGCCGGAGTGACGCTCAGCGGACCTGACGCGCGGTGAACTGCATCTGCGGGTTCGCGTAGAACTCCTGCGCCTCGACCAGCAGCAGCTCGCGTTCCCCGGATTCGAGCGTCGCCTTGAGCAGGTCGTAGACGCTCGATGCCGTGCGCTCAAGCGCCGTCTTCGCGCTGCCCGTCTCGATGTAGTGCGCGGTGAAGAGGGCCGCGGTCACGTCGCCGGAGCCGTTCGCCTTCATCGGCAGGTGCGGGGTCTGCACGATCCACGCGCCCTGATCGTCCGCGGCCAGCATCTCGATCGTTCCCTCTTCGCGGTCGGGACGCTCGACACTCGTGACGAGCACCGTGCGCGGGCCCATCGCGTGCGCGAGGTCGACCGAGGCCAGCGTCGATTCGAGCGTGTCGGGCTCCGTGTCGGTGAGGAACCCGAGCTCGAACTGGTTCGGGGTGATGATGTCGGCCACGGGCACGACCTTCTCGCGCAGCAGCACGGGGATGGCCGGTGCGACGAAGCAGCCGGACTTGGCGTTGCCCATGACCGGGTCGCAGGCGTAGACGGCCGTCGGGTTGGCGGCCTTCACGCGCGCGACGGCATCGATGATCACGTCTCCGATGCCCTCGCCACCCTGGTAGCCGCTGAGGATCGCGTCGATCTGGCCGAAGACGCCGCGGTCCTCGATGCCGGTGATGACCTCACGCACGTCGTCCGGTGCGATCAGCGGGCCGCGCCACGCGCCATAGCCGGTGTGATTGGAGAAGTTCACGGTGTAGACCGGAAGCACCTCCACGCCGATGCGCTGCAGCGGGAAGACCGCTGCCGAGTTCCCGACGTGGCCGTACGCGACGGCGGACTGGATGGAGAGGATCTTCATCTCCCGATCCTTTCATTCAGGGCGCACTGCTGTGCGCGGCGGGGGATCATCGCACTGCCGCGACGAGGTCGGTGACGAGCGTGGCCGCATCGTCGTCGGAGAGATCATGCACCGTGAGTCGCAGGTGATGCGAGGGCTCCGCGCGATCACCGAGGGCGAAGTCATCGCCGGTGCGTGCGAGCCACCCGCGCCGCATGAGCCGTTCGGTGACCAGACGCGCGGGCTGGGGCAGTTCGATCCAGAGGCTGAGGCCCTCGGTCGCGGGGACGTCGATGCCGTGCTCGCGCAGCCGCGCGGTGAACGCGGCATTCCGCTCGGCGTAGTGCGTGCCGGCGGCGGTCACCTGGGCGGAGACGCCGGGATCCGTCAACTGCGCGAGCGTCAGCCGCTGCAGAAGGTGACTCACCCAGGTCGTGCCGGGGCTCAGCCGCATGGCGAGGCGGTCGGCGGTCTCCGGGTCGGTCGCTGCGATCGCGAGGCACATGTCGGGGCCGAGGAACTTCGACACGGAACGAATCAGGGCGTATCGACGGTGCTCCGGTCCGATCAGCGTCTCGTAGGGGCGCTGCGAGAGCATCGAGAAATGGTCGTCCTCGATCAGGAGCACGTAGGGATGGTCTGCGAGCACGGCGCGGAGTTCTGCGGCACGCCGCGCGGTGAGACTCGCCCCCGTGGGGTTCTGTGCACGTGGGGTGCAGATGATCGCACGAACGCCGGCGGCCAGGGCGGCTCGGAGACCCTCGACCGTCATCCCCTCGTGATCCACGGGAACGGGCACGGCTCGGTAGCCGCCGAGGCGCACGGTGTGGATGCTGGCGAGGAAGCACGGGTCTTCCAGGGCGACGGCATCGTCCCGGGTGAGCGCCTGAGCGAGAAGTCGTTCGACCGCGTCGACGGCGCCGCTCGTGATGGTGATGCGGAAGTCGGGGGTGCCGAGGTCGGGCGCGATCCACTCGCGCGCCCAGGCGTCGAGACCGCGGTCGATCACGGGTTCGCCGTAGAGGATGGGCCGTCCGGCGACGGTCGCGAGAGCGGGGGAGGGATCGGGGATCAACGCGGGGTCGGGGTTGCCCGTTCCGACATCGCGCAGCACGGTGTCCGAGGCGTAGCCCTCCTGTGCCACGGCATCCATCCCGGCGATGACGGTACCGGCACGACCACGGGACACGACCAGTCCTGCCTGGGCGAGCTGGCGGTAAGCGGCGACGGCGGTGTTGCGATTCACGCCCAGCGTCGCGGCCAGTTCCCGCACGGGAGGGAGAACACTGCCGGGACCGAGCACCCCGCGTTCGCGCAGTGCGCGCACGCTGTCGGCGATGTCTGCGGCTGTGGTTCCTCGGATGTCGTCGCTCATGTGTCCTCTCTTCCGATTCTAAGTCGTCCCGGACGGTGCTATCTTTTGACATAGATCAAACCTGAGATTGAACGGCGCAATGACCGCGCCCTTCAGGTCACCCGAGAGGAACGCCATGACCGTCACCGAACAGACCACCACAGGGTCCTCGCGCGTCAAGCGCGGCCTGGCCGAGATGCTCAAGGGCGGCGTCATCATGGACGTCGTCACCGCCGAGCAGGCCAAGATCGCCGAGGACGCCGGTGCCGTCGCCGTCATGGCGCTCGAGCGGGTACCCGCCGACATCCGCGCCCAGGGCGGCGTCTCGCGCATGAGCGACCCCGACATGATCGACAGCATCATCGCGTCGGTCTCGATCCCGGTGATGGCGAAGGCGCGCATCGGCCACTTCGTCGAGGCGCAGGTCCTGCAGGAGCTCGGCGTCGACTACATCGACGAGTCCGAGGTGCTCTCGCCCGCCGACTACGTGAACCACATCGACAAGTTCGGCTTCACCGTGCCGTTCGTCTGCGGCGCGACGAACCTCGGCGAGGCGCTGCGTCGCATCAACGAGGGCGCCGCGATGATCCGCTCGAAGGGCGAGGCCGGCACGGGCGACGTCTCCGAGGCCACCAAGCACATCCGCAAGATCCGCAGCGAGATCACGCGCTGCCTCGCTGCCGAAGGACGAGCTGTACGTCGCGGCCAAGGAACTGCAGGCTCCCTACGAGCTCGTCGCGGAGATCGCCGAGACCGGCAAGCTCCCCGTCGTGCTGTTCGTCGCCGGCGGCGTCGCCACCCCCGCGGATGCGGCGATGATGATGCAGCTCGGAGCCGACGGCGTGTTCGTCGGCTCGGGCATCTTCAAGTCGGGCAACCCGGCCGAGCGCGCCGCCGCGATCGTCAAGGCCACCACGTTCCACGACGACGCGAAGTCGTCGCCGAGGTGTCGCGCGGGCTGGGCGAGGCGATGGTCGGCATCAACGTGTCCGACCTCCCGGCCCCGCACCGCCTGTCCGAGCGTGGCTGGTAAGCCGCGGGTCGGAGTCCTCGCGCTGCAGGGCGACGTGCGTGAGCACGCCGTCCTGCTGGCGGAGCTCGGCGCCGACGTCGTGTCGGTCCGCCGACCCGAGGAACTCGCGAGCGTCGACGGTCTCGTGATCCCCGGCGGCGAATCCAGCGTGATCGACAAGCTGTCTCGTCTGTTCGGGATGCAGGAGCCGATCCGTGCGGCGATCGCCGCAGGAATGCCGATGCTGCGGCACATGCGCAGGGCTCATCCTGCTCGCCGACCGGCTCGTCGATGCGATCGACGGGCAGGAGTCGTTCGGCGGTCTGGACGTGACGGTGCGGCGCAACGCCTTCGGACGACAGGTCGAGTCGTTCGAGGCCGACCTCATCGTGCCGGCGTTCGGCGGCGGAGATGTGCACGCCGCGTTCATCCGTGGTCCGGTCGTGGAGAGCGTCGGGCCGGCGGCTTCCAGTCTTGGCCGCTCTGGATGACGGTCGGGTCGTCGCCGTCGAGCAGGGGGCACTGCTCGGACTGAGCTTCCACCCCGAGATCACAGGCGAGACGCGGTTCCATCGCCGATTCCTCGACCGGATCCCTGCGCGCATCTGACCCGTCGGCCGGAGCGTCAGGCCGGGCGCCGGTGGGAGAGCAGCCAGTCGTAGAGCTCGGGGTCGTCGTACGTCTCGGTCCAGGAGTCGTGGCCGACGCCCGGATACCGCGTGAACCGCACGTCGGCGTCGAGTGATCGGAGTTCGTCCACGATCTGCTCCGTGGCAGCGACCGGCACGACATCGTCGGCGTCGCCGTGGAACGCCCAGACGGGCAGGTGGCGGATCGGCGCGGCGCTCTGCAACCAGAGTCCGCCGCAGATCGGAGCGATCGCGGCGAACCGATCGGGATAGCGCACCGCCAGGCTCCACGTCCCGAATCCGCCCATGCTGAGTCCGGTCACCGACACGCGGTGCGGATCGACGCGGTGCTCCGCGACGACCTCGTCCAGCAGCACGGACAGCGTCGAGAGCTCCGTGACCCACTGACTCGACTCGGCGCACTGAGGCGTGACGAGGATGAAGGGGAACTCGTGACCGGCATCCGCCAGCATCGGCGGGCCGTGCAGTGCGGCGAGGTCGAGGTCGGAACCTCGCTCGCCCGCGCCGTGCAGGAACAGCACCAGTGGCCATCGCCTGCCCGGATCGGCGTCGTAGTCGTCGGGCAGATGGATCAGGTGCCGCAGGGTGTCGGCGGGGGCGGGTCCGTCATCGCGCACATCGGACGAGCGGTCGGCAGGGATGACATGTCGCGATCGGCGCATGCATCTATCCTGCGCTACTTGCGCCGTTCGTTAGAATGGACGATGCCCTGGGTTCGAGCTCCTGGGCGAATACGACGAGCGGAGACTTATGTCCGGGCATTCCAAGTGGGCCACCACGAAGCACAAGAAGGCCATCATCGACTCCAGGCGTGCCAAGTCCTGGGCCAAGCTCATCAAGAACATCGAGGTCGCCGCGAAGCTCGGCGGCGCTGATCTGGCCGGCAACCCGACGCTGTTCGACGCCGTTCAGAAGGCGAAGAAGACCTCCGTCCCGAAGGACAACATCGACCGCGCCGTCAAGCGCGGAGCCGGGATCGGCGGCGAGGCCGTCGAGTACACCTCGATCATGTACGAAGGCTACGGACCCAACGGCGTCGCCCTCATGATCGAGTGTCTGACCGACAACAAGAACCGCGCGGCCGCCGAGGTGCGCACCGCCCTCAGCCGCAACGGCGGCACGCTCGCCGACCCCGGCAGCGTCGCCTACAACTTCAGCCGCAAGGGCGTCATCGTCGTCGGCTCCGAGGGAACGAGCGAGGACGACGTCATGATGGCGGCGCTCGAGGCGGGCGCCGAGGAGATCGAGCCCCACGCCGAGGGCTTCGAGGTCATCACCGAGGCCACCGACCTGGTGGCCGTGCGCAGCGCGCTGCAGGAAGCGGGCATCGACTACGAATCGGCCGACGTCGAGTTCGTGCCGAACCTCAAGGTCGAGATCGACGCCGACACCGCTCGCAAGATCTTCCGCCTCATCGATGCTCTCGAAGACAGCGAAGACGTGCAGAACGTGTTCACGAACTTCGACCTGACCGCCGAGGTGCAGTCCGAGCTCGAGAACGACGACGCCTAGGCGCGCCGGACGCCCGCTGTCGGCGGCCCGGCCTAGCCTGGGGCGGTGACCTCCTCTCTGCGCGTTCTGGGCATCGACCCCGGTCTCACCCGGTGCGGGGTCGGCGTCGTCGACGTCGATCGCACGCGTCGGGGCACCCTGGTGCACGTCGGAGTGATCCGGTCGGCGCCCGAGGCCGAGATCGGTGATCGGCTGGCGATCGTCGCAGCCGGCATCCGTGAGGTCATCGCCGAGCATCCGCCCGGACGCCGTCGCCGTGGAGCGCGTGTTCGCCCAGCAGAACACGCATACGGTCATGGGCACGGCGCAGGCCAGCGGCGTGGCTCTCCTGATCGCCGCGGAGTCGGGCCTTCCGGCGGCGACGCACACGCCGAGCGAGGTCAAGGCGGCGGTGACCGGCTACGGATCCGCCGACAAGACGCAGGTGCAGGCGATGATCGCCCGCATCCTTCGCCTCGATGCGCCACCCCAGCCCGCGGATGCGGCCGACGCGCTCGCGATCGCTCTGTGCCATGCCTGGCGTGGGGGGAGCGCCGGTGCTCCCGGTGCCTCCGTGCTGACTCCGGCGCAACGTGCGTGGGCGGACGCCGAGCGTGTCGCTCGAACATACGTACGATCCACGCCGTAGGCTGAGGGGATGATCTCCTCCCTGCACGGCGTCGTCCTGCACACGACGTCCGATCAGGTCATCATCGAGGTCGGCGGCGTCGGCTTCTCGGTCGCGGTTCCCGCCGATGTCGCTCACATCGCGACGGTGGGCGAACGTCTCCTCCTCCATACGAGCCTGATCGTTCGCGAAGACGCGTTGTCGCTCTTCGGGTTCGCCGATCGCAGCGAGTTGGAGATCTTCGGACTGCTGATCAGCGTCACGGGCGTGGGACCGAAGTCCGCTCTGGGCGTTCTCTCGCACCTCACGGTGGACCAGATCGCCGAGGCCGTCACGGCGGAAGACGATGCCCCGTTCCGCCGCGTATCGGGAATCGGCCCCAAGACGGCGAAGCTGATCGTCGTGCAGTTGGCCGGCAAGGTGCATCGGGTGGCGCCGGCGTCCGCCGCACCCGCGACGGGTGCGAATGACGTGGTCTCGCAGGTCGCAGCTGCGCTGGTCGGCCTGGGCTGGTCCGAGAAGATCGCGACGGAGGCGGCGGCTCAGACCGCGAGTGAGGCGACGGATGCCGAGCGTGACTCCGTCGCTGCGCTGCTGCGGCGCACGCTCGCCCTGCTGGGGCCGGCGCAGGGGAGCCAGGCGCGTGTCTGACGCTCTCGATGCCACCGAGCCCGTGGATGACACCGAGCTCGCGATCGAGGGTGCTCTGCGCCCGTCGAGCCTCGGGGAGTTCGTGGGACAGCAGAAGGTGCGCGGTCAGCTGCAGCTCCTGCTCGACGCGGCCCGCATCCAGAGCCGACCCGCCGATCACATCCTGCTCGCGGGCCCCCCGGGGCTCGGCAAGACCACCCTGGCGATGATCGTCGCGCACGAGAGCGAGCGTCCGCTGCGCCTCTCGAGCGGACCCGCCATCCAGCACGCGGGCGACCTCGCCGCGCTGCTGTCCAGCCTCGTGCCGGGCGAAGTGCTCTTCATCGACGAGATCCACCGGATGGCTCGGTCCGCCGAGGAGATGCTCTACCTCGCGATGGAGGACTATCGGATCGACATCATGGTGGGCAAGGGTGCCGGCGCCACGAGCATCCCGCTGGAGCTCGCCCCGTTCACCCTGGTCGGCGCGACCACGCGTTCGGGGCTGCTGCCCAACCCCTTGCGCGACCGCTTCGGGTTCACGGGGCACCTCGAGTTCTACGAGGAGGCGGAACTCGAACAGGTCATCGCGCGATCCGCTTCCGTGCTCGGTGTCGAGCTGCCTCACGACTCTCTCTCCGAGATCGCTCGTCGCTCGCGGGGAACTCCCCGAATCGCCAACCGCCTGCTTCGCCGCGTGCGTGACTACGCGCTCGTGCACGGAGGAGGTGCCGCGACGATCACGGATGTGCGGGCCGCACTCGAACTCTACGACGTCGATCCGATCGGGCTCGACCGCCTCGATCGCGCGGTGCTGGAGGCTCTGGTGAGACGCTTCCGCGGAGGCCCTGTCGGGCTCAGCACGCTCGCTGTCGCCGTGGGAGAAGAGGGCGAGACCGTGGAGAGCGTCGTCGAGCCGTACCTCGTGCGGATCGGTTTCCTCGGGCGCACTCCCCGGGGCCGCGTGGCCATGCCGGAGGCGTATGCGCACCTCGGTGTGCCGCATCCCGACGGGACGCTTCGCCTGGATGACCTATAATCGCTGAAGACTTCCCGGATACCTCTGCGCGCCCAAACTCTGGAGTGCGCACCTGAGAAAGGCGCTGCACCCATGCCCATGGAATTCCTCCTCTTCGGTCTTCTCGCCGTCCTCCTCGTCTTCATGATCTTCAACACGCGCAAGCGCACGAAGCAGATGAAGAAGGACCAGGAGGAGAAGGCGACCAAGACCGTTCCCGGTGTGAAGGTGCTGCTGCAGGGTGGCATCTACGGCACGATCGTCGCGTACGACCCGGAAGACCTCGACACCCCGGCGCTCGTCGAGATCGCCCCCGGAACGATCATCGAGGTCCACAGCCAGGCGATCCTGCGCATCGTCGAGCCGAAGGACGTCATCGTCGATGAGGTCGTCGCCGACGACGTCGTCGCAGATGAGATCGAGGCCGCTCCCGCGGTCGAGACGACCGAGGAGACGCGCGCCCGTCTCGAGCGCGACGCAGACGACAAGTAGTCCACCGCCCCCGCGCGGTACCTCGGAACTCCGGCATCCCAGAAAGCTGAACACACGTGGCTTCATCTTCTCCCGTCCGTCATGCCTGGCGGGTCCTCCTCGGCCTGCTCCTCGTGACCGGCGTGCTGTTCGGCATCAACTCGCTCGGCGTCTACGTCTTCACCGACGACGAGGGTGCACCGGCGAGCTCCTGGGCGCCTGAGCTCGCGCTCGATCTCCAGGGCGGCACCCAGATCGTGCTCAGCGCCGAGACCGAGGACGGAGCCGATCCCACCCAGGAGCAGCTCGACCAGGCTGCGGCGATCATCCGTCAGCGCGTCGACGCTTCCGGTGTGGCCGAGGCCGACATCACCACCGAGGGCGGACGCAACATCGTCGTCCAGATCCCGGGACCGGCGGATGCGCAGACCCGTGAGCGGATCCAGTCGAGTGCGCAGCTCGAGTTCCGCGCGGTGCTGGCCACGACCGCCGCGTCCACCGAGTTCGTGGGGGAGGACGGCAACGCCACGCCGTACCCGAGCCCGGACCCGACGTTGGAATCGACGCCGTCGCCCGAGCCCACCGATGGCAGCGACCTCTCGTGGATCACGCCGAAGCTGCAGGCCGAATTCCTCGCGTACGACTGCACCAACTCCGAGAACGACGCCTCGAAGGGGCCACAGAACCAGCCGCTGATCGCGTGCGACGACACCGGTCAGGCGAAGTACCTGCTCGGGCCGACCGAGCTCACCGGCACGGCGATCGACGACGCGACGAGCGGCCGCGACCCCAAGTCGGGCGCGTGGCTGGTGCAGCTCACGATGAACCCCGACGGCGCAGACGCGTTCGGCAAGGTCAGCACCCGTCTGAACCAGAACCGCATCGACGGCCTCTCGCCGCGCGACCAGTTCGCGTTCGTGCTCGACGGCGTCGTGATCTCCGCACCCACGATGAACGGCGTCATCCTCGACGGTCGCCCCAGCATCTCGGGCAGCTTCACGCAGGAGACGGCGACCACTCTCGCCGATCAGCTGAAGTACGGCGCGCTGCCGCTCAGCTTCACCGTCCAGAGCTCCGACACGATCTCGGCCACCCTCGGCACGCAGCAGCTGCAGATCGGTCTGATCGCCGGCCTCATCGGTCTCGCGCTCGTGGCCATCTACTCGCTGATCGTCTACCGCGCACTCGGCACGGTGATCATCGCGTCGATCACGGTCATGGCGGTGCTGACCTACGTCATCATCTGCATCCTGGCGTGGCGCCTCGGCTTCCGCCTCTCGCTCGCCGGTGTCGCCGGACTGATCGTCTCGATCGGATTCACCGCCGACTCCTTCATCGTGTACTTCGAGCGAATACGAGATGAGCTGCGTGACGGCAAGTCGATCACCGCTGCCGTCGAGGACGGCTGGGGCCGCGCGAAGCGCACGATCTACATCTCCAAGTCGATCAACATCCTCGCCGCCGTGGTGCTCTACATCCTCGCCGATGCGACCGTGAAGGGCTTCGCGTTCACGCTCGGTCTCACGACCCTGATCGACGTCTTCATCTTCGTGATCTTCACGCACCCGGTGATGCAGCTGCTCGCACGCACGCGCTTCTTCGGCGGGGGACACAAGCTCTCCGGACTCGACCCCGAGTCTCTGGGGGCGGTCTACCGCAGTCGATCGAAGTACCGCGAGGTCGCGACGGCCTCCGTCGGACGAGAAGCGAGGAATGCCCGATCCCGTGGCGAAGCGGAGCGCCGTCAGACCATTGCGGAGCGCAAGCGAGCAGAATCTCTCGCGGGCGAAAAACAGACCAACGCCGGAAGTGAGGGAGACGCCTGATGCCTTCCATGAATGAGTTCGGCAACAACCTCTACTCGGGGAAGACCTCGTTCCCGTTCGTCGGCAAGCGACGTCTGTGGTTCATCATCGCGATCATCCTCGTCATCGGCTCGGCGCTCGTTCCGCTGATCCGTCCGATCCAGTTCTCGATCGAGTTCACGGGCGGTTCGCAGTTCACGGTGCAGGCACCGGACAGCCGCGACCAGGACACGGCGTCCGAAGCCGTGCGCTCGGTCGTTCCCGGTTCGGCCACCAAGGTCGTCATCGTCAACGACACCGACGTGCGGGTGCAGACCGACCAGATGAGCGAGAAGCAGACCCAGCAGGTCGCCGCAGCCCTCGCCGATGCCTACAAGGTCGAGCCCGAGAGCGTGACCTCGTCGTTCATCGGCCCGGCCTGGGGCGAGAACGTCACGCGTCAGTCGCTGTGGGGGCTCGCGATCTTCCTCGCCCTCACCTTCCTGATCCTCGCGATCTACTTCCGCACCTGGAAGATGTCGGCGGCCGCGATCATCGGTCTGCTCGACGTGCTCGTGATCACGGTCGGCGTGTACGCTCTGGCCGGCTTCGAGATCTCGCCGGCGGCGGTGATCGGATTCCTCACGATCCTGGCGTATTCGCTCTACGACACGACCGTCGTCTTCGACAAGGTCAGAGAGAACACCCTGGAGGACGGCGAGAAATCGTCACGCCTCTTCGGGGAGTCGGTCAACCTCGCGGTGAACCAGACCTTGGTGCGATCGATCAACACCTCGGTCGTGGCCGCGCTGCCGGTGGGTGCCGTGCTCTTCATCGGTGCGTTCTGGCTGGGCGCCGAGTCGCTCACCGACATCTCGCTGTCGATCTTCGTCGGCATCCTCGTCGCGACGTACTCGACGCTGTTCGTCGCTGCGCCTCTGTACTCGCTCTTCCGCGAGAACGAGCCGCACCTGAAGGAGCGCGACGCCCGTGTGCGCGCTGCCCGCGAGAAGGCGTCCGTCGAGGCCTGATCGTCCCCGCCTGCGGGGCCGATGCCCCGCAGGCACGCGTAGAATGTTGTAGTTCGGAGGTGAGTGGATGGCGGATACGCAGTCGTCTTCGCAGGGGTCCAGCCTGCGACGTCTGGTTCCCCGCATCTTCTCGCGCGCGTCGAGGGTCAACGACCTCGACAATCTGATCCGAACGGTCCGCGCCAACCACCCCAAGGGTGACTTCTCCGTCATCGAGCGCGCGTACGCGGTCGCCAAGGAGAAGCACACCGGGCAGCAGCGCCAGAGCGGCGAGCCGTACATCACGCACCCGCTCGCGGTGGCCCAGATCCTGGCCGAGCTCGGTCTCGGACCGCGGGCGATCGCCGCGGCGCTCCTGCACGACACCGTCGAGGACACCGGGTACGCCCTCACCGATCTGACGGCGGAGTTCGGCGACGAGGTCGCGATGCTCGTCGACGGGGTCACGAAGCTCGACAAGGTCAAGTACGGCGAGAGCGCCCAGGCCGAGACCGTCCGCAAGATGATCGTGGCGATGTCGAAGGACATCCGCGTGCTGCTGATCAAGCTGGCCGACCGTCTGCACAACGCCCGCACGTGGGGGTTCGTGCCTCCGGAGAAGGCGGCGAAGAAGGCCAAGGAGACGCTGGAGATCTACGCGCCGCTGGCCAACCGCCTCGGTATCCAGGCCATCAAATCCGAGCTCGAGGATCTGTCCTTCGCCGTCCTGCACCCCAAGATCTACAACGAGATCCACAGCCTGATCGCGCAGCGCACTCCACAGCGTGAGAAGTACCTGAACCAGGTGGTCGAGGAGATCGACGAGGATCTGCGCGATCTGCGCATCCGCGGCAAGGTGGTCGGCCGACCCAAGCAGCTGTACTCCGTGTATCAGAAGATGGTCATCCGCGGGCGCGAGTTCGACGACATCTACGACCTCATCGGCATCCGGGTGATGGTCGCATCGGTCCGCGACTGCTATGCCGTTCTCGGGGCCATCCACGCACGTTGGACGCCGCTTCCCGGGCGGTTCAAGGACTACATCGCCACGCCGAAGTTCAACCTGTACCAGTCGCTCCACACGACCGTCATCGGTCCGGCCGGGCGCACGGTCGAGATCCAGATCCGCACGCACGAGATGCACCAGCAGGCCGAATACGGTGTCGCGGCGCACTGGATGTACAAGGAGCGGATGAACGGCGGCGGCAAGACCGAGGTGCGCGCCGCCGACAACGACATGGCGTGGCTCGCCCACATCTCCGACTGGCAGGCGGAGACCGCGGATCCCGGTGAGTTCCTCGACTCGCTCCGATTCGAGATCGGTGCGAAGGAGGTCTACGTCTTCACGCCCAAGGGCCGCGTCGTCGGACTCCCCGCGAGCGCGACGCCGGTCGACTTCGCCTACGCCGTGCACACCGAGATCGGGCATCGCACGATGGGTGCCAAGGTCAACGGGCGGCTGGTGCCGCTGGAGTCGGAGCTCAAGAGCGGCGACGTCGTCGAGGTCTTCACCTCGAAGAACCCGGATGCCGGTCCCAGCCAGGACTGGCTCGGATTCGTCGCGAGCACGCGCGCACGCAACAAGATCCGCGGATGGTTCACGAAGGAGCGCCGCGAAGAGGCGATCGAGCAGGGCAAGGAGGCGATCGCTCGTGCGATGCGTCGCCAGAATCTGCCCCTCCAGCGCTTGATGAGCCAGGACTCCTTCGCCGAAGTCGCTCACCAACTCCACTACGAAGACGTCTCCGCGCTGTACGCCGCGGTAGGCGAAGGGCATGTCTCCACGCAGTCCGTGCTGGAGAAGGTCACGGCTCTGGTCGCCGCGAACGATCCGACGACGGGTGCGATCGATCTGCCCGGCAGCGTGCCCACTCGCGAACCGCGCGCCGGCGATTCCGGAGTGCTCGTGCGCGGCGCATCGGACATCCTGGTCAAGGTGGCCAAGTGCTGCACCCCTGTGCCGGGCGATGAGATCGTCGGGTTCGTCACGCGGGGGAGCGGCGTCTCGGTGCACCGTGCGGACTGCGTGAACGTGAAGGCGCTCGGCGGCGAGAAGGAACGGTTCGTCGAGGTGTCGTGGGCGCCGACGACCAAGAGCGTCTTCCGCGTGCAGATCCAGGTCGAGGCACTCGACCGTTCGGGCCTGCTCTCCGACGTGACGCGGGTGCTCAGCGAGCATCACGTCAACATCCTCTCGGCGACGGTCAACACCAACGATGAGCGACTGGCCCTCAGCCGGTTCGTCTTCGAGATGGGCGATGCGGTGCACCTCGATCGGGTGCTCAATGCCGTGCGCCGTATCGATGCGGTCTACGACGTGTACCGCGTCACCTCCTCCTGAGGGCGATCCGATCCAGAGTCTCGCGCGCGAGACGACTCCCGGGAACGCGGCTCCACGAATTCAGGATGTCCGCGCTCGCGCTCACCGTCTCGGGCAGTACGTCGGCCAATCGATCGATCCACTCGCCCAGTCGCGGGTCTCGATGCAGCCCCAGAGCCAGATCGAGCATCGTCCGCACCGGGGCACACACCGCGATTCCGCCGAGGTGCTGCACATCGCGCGGATCGAGAACGGCGTCGTGGAAGACCAGACGGCCGTTGATCGCCGGGCGTACACGTCGTGTGATGGCACGCCGGATGTGATGCACGCCCGGAGGCTCGCTGCCCGCGCCATGGATCCACGCTGCCGTCGGGCCCGCCGCGGCGGTTCCGGGCTGCACGAGGAGCCGGAGCGAACTGGCGCGCACATCGGCGTCCTCGATGACGTCAGCGGGGATGAAGGCATCACCGACCGCGACGACGTGCCCGTCGATCCGGGCCGCGCTCAGCTCGGTCAGACTCAACTGCCGACCGGGCAGATACAGAAGCGCGGGGTGCATCACGCCAGTGTGGCGTAGTGCACCCCGCGCTCGAGGTCGTGCGGGAGAGCTGTGGAGAACGGATCAGCCGCCGAGGGCGTTCAGCCAGGCGCGGCGTGCCTCGAGAGCATCCGCCGCAGCCTTGACGGCCTTCTTGTCGCCCGACTTCTCGGCCGCAGCCAACTCCGACTCGAGCTTCTCGATGGCCTCGAGGAGCTGCGTGCTCATGTCGTTCGCGCGCGCCTTCGTCTCGGGATTGTTCTTCTTCCAGTCGACTTCTTCGCGCGCCTTCAGAGCCTGCTCCACGACGCGGAGGCGGTCATCGAGCGCCCGCTCCTTCTCGCGGGGGAACACGCGACCGAGCTCGTCCCACTGGCGCTGGATGCCGGTGAGCAGCGCACGAGCACGCTTGATGTTGGACTCGTCGGCGACAGCCTTGGCCTCTTCGAGAAGCGCCTGGCGGGCCTCGATCTTCGGAGCCGAATCGGCCTCCTCCGCGGCGGACTGCTCCGCGCGTGCAGCGTAGAGCGCATCGCCGGCTGCCTTGAAGCGGGCCCAGAGAGCGTCATCCGCCTTGCGCCCGGCGCGGCCGGCCGCCTTCCACTCGTCGAGCAGCGTGCGGTAGGCGGGGATGCCGTCGATGCCGCGCGGGGCGAGAGCCTCCGCGCGCTCGACGAGACGGGTCTTCGCGTCGCGAGCTGCCTTGTGGGTGTCGTCGAGTTCCGAGTAGAACGCACGACGCTGCTTGTCGACGATCGCGCGCGCGTCGCGGAAACGCTTCCACAGCTGCTGCGAGATCCCCTTCGACAGGCGAGGTCCGCTCTGCTGCTGGGCCTGCCAGGCGTCGAACAGCTCACCGAGTTCTGCGGTGACCTGCTTCCACTGCACCTTGCTGAGATCACGGGCCGCGATGGCCTCCGCACGCTCGACGAGCACGGTGCGCTCGGCGATCGCCTGATCGACCAGCTCCTTGGCCTGCTGCGCTTCCTGTGCCGTGGCCTCGGAGAGTGACGAGGTGAGGGTGTTCAGACGGTCGCGCAGCCCGGCGAGGTCGCCGACTGCGGCGGCATCCGTGGCCTCGACCAGCACGTGGCCGGCCTGCTTGGCGAGATCGCTGGCGGTCGCTCCACCGGCCTGGTGGCGCTGCTCGAGCGCGTGCACCTTGAAGGCGATGTCATCGAACTTGCGCACGAAGTAGGCGAGCGCCTCCTCGGGCGTGCCGTCCGGGTACTGGCCGACGACGCGCCAGTCGTCGCCTTCCTTGACCTCGACGGTGCCGTCATCGGCGACCCGGCCCCATTTCGCCGCGTCGGCATTCACGGGGGCGGAGGGCACAGCGGGTGCGACGGCCGCGGGGTTCGGCACCTTGCGCGGCATGGGAACAGCCGGGGGTGCGGGAACAGGCGGAGTCGGCTTCGAGGGATCGGTGGCAGACACAGTGATTCTCCTTGCGCGGTAGGGCCGCGGGAGGCGGAAGGGACGAGGTTCAGCCTAGTACGACCGCACCCTCGGAGTGGGGACGAGGACTTCACAACGGCGTTACCGATCTGTGAGGAGAAAGTTCGACGCAGGAAACATGCAGCGTCCTGTTCGAGAAACACGCCGCTCCTATCGTCGCCAACACGTCACTTCCCCCGTCGACAGGAGTCTCATGCACGCTGACATCCCCCAGGAGATCCTGATCGTCGGAGCAGGAATGGTGGCGCATCGCCTGGTGGAGAGCCTGCTGAGCCGTGCGGGCTCAGACCTCCGGGTCACGGTGATCGGCGACGAGGACCGTCATCCGTACGATCGCGTGGGGCTGACCGGGTTCTTCTCGGGGGCCACGCCCGAAGACCTCACGTTGGACCGCTCGGTCTTCGACGATGACCGGGTGCAGCTGGTGCCGAACGACCGCGTGCTCCGCATCGATCGTGCCGCGCGCACCGTGACGACCCGCTCCCGGCGCACGTTCGACTACGACACCCTGGTGCTCGCCACCGGCTCGTACGCGGCGCGCGTGGCGGTCGACGGTGCCGATCTGCCGGGGTGCTTCGTCTACCGCACTCTCGACGATGTCGAAGCGCTCCGAGGCTTCGTGCAGGAGCGGTCGGAGATGCTCGGGCGACAGCTGCGCGGAGCGGTGATCGGTGGTGGTCTGCTCGGGCTCGAAGCAGCCGGCGCCCTGCAGGATCTGAACGTCGACACGACGGTCGTGCAGTACTCCGATCGGCTGATGTCCGCTCAGCTCGATGCTGCCGGCGGCGGCATGCTGAGGCGGCTTCTCGAAGCGCGTGGGATCACGGTGCGCACCGATTCGCGCACCACCCGTCTCGATCCGGACGAGTCGGGTGCCGTCACGGCGCTCGAGTTCCAGGACGGGTCCTTCGAGCGGGCGGACGTGGTCGTCTTCACGGTGGGTGTCCGCCCCCGGGACGAGCTGGCGCGCAATGCAAGCCTCGAGGTGCACCCCCGCGGCGGCGTGATCATCGACGAGCGCTGTGTCACGTCCGACTCCGACATCCTGGCGATCGGAGAGGTGGCCAACTACGAGGACCGCTGCGTCGGACTGGTCGCTCCCGGCTACGCCATGGCGGAGGTGGTGGCCACCCGCATTCTCGGCGGCGACGCCAGCTTCCCGGGCTATGACGAATCGGCCAAGCTCAAGCTGTCCGGGGTCGACGTCGCGAGCTTCGGCGATGCGATGGCCCGCACCCCGCACGCGCTGGATGTGGTCTACGCCGATCCGGTCGCCGGCGTCTACAAGAAGCTGGTGCTCTCTGACGACGCCCAGGTGCTCCTGGGCGTCATCCTGGTCGGCGATGCCTCCGCCTACGGCGCTTTGCGCCCGCTCGTCGGCACCCGACTCGGTGCGGATCCTGCGGCATACCTGCTTCCCGCGGGCGGCAACGAGGCGCCGGGAGGCGATCTTCCGGATGAGGCGGTCGTGTGCTCCTGCTCGAACGTCACGGCCGGTCGTATCCGCAGCGCCGTGCACGATGACGGATGCCGCGATGCCGGCGCCGTGAAGGCCTGCACGAAGGCGGGCGCGACCTGCGGGTCCTGCGTGCTGATGGTCAAGAAGATCGTCTCCACCGAGCTCACCGCGCTCGGCGAGACGGTGTCGCAGGCGCTGTGCGAACACTTCGAGATGTCGCGCCGTCAGCTCTTCGATGCGATCCGCGTCGCGGAGCTCTCGACCTTCAGCTCGATCATCGAGAGGTTCGGCATCGGCCGTGGATGCGACGTCTGCAAACCGGCGATCGCGAGCATCCTCTCCGTGCTGGTCGGTGATCACGTTCTCGACGGCGAGAACGCGGCACTGCAGGACACGAACGATCACGTGATGGCCAACATGCAGAAGGACGGCACGTACTCGGTCGTGCCCCGCATGCCCGGTGGCGAGGTGACTCCCGACGGCCTGCTCGCGATCGGTCAGGTGGCCAAGGACTTCGCGCTCTACACGAAGATCACGGGCGGACAGCGGATCGACATGTTCGGCGCCCGCCTCGAACAGCTGCCGCAGATCTGGGCGCGGCTGGTCGACGCGGGTTTCGAGTCGGGGCATGCGTACGGCAAGTCGTTGCGCACGGTGAAGTCGTGCGTGGGCTCCACATGGTGCCGGTTCGGTGTGCTGGACGCCGTCGGCATGGCCGTCACGCTGGAGCTGCGGTATCGGGGACTCCGGGCACCGCACAAGCTCAAGCTGGGCGTCTCGGGATGCGCCAGGGAGTGCGCGGAGGCGCGGTCGAAAGATGTCGGGGTCATCGCCACCGAGAACGGATGGAACATGTACGTCGGCGGGAACGGCGGCTTCACTCCGCGGCACGCCGAGCTCTTCGCCTCCGGGCTGGATGACGCCGGGCTGATCCGCGCGATCGACCGCTTCTTCATGTACTACATCCGCACGGCCGACCGACTGCAGCGCACGGCGCCGTGGTGTGCCGAGATCGAGGGCGGCCTGGACGGGCTCCGCGCGGTGATCTTCGACGACACTCTGGGGATCTGCGACGACCTCGATGAGGCCATGCGCACGCACGTCGAGCGATACGAGGACGAGTGGGCGGCGACGCTGCGCGATCCCGAGAAGCTCCGCAGATTCGAGTCGTTCGTCAATGCCGTGGACACGCCCGATCCTTCGCTCGCCTTCGTGGCGGAGCGCGGGCAGATCAGGCCGGCGACGCCGCAGGAGCGCGGCAGCGGCTCCGTGCTCATCGCCGGGACAGCTCTGGAGGTGCGTCGATGATCGGCTCGACGGCCACGGCGAGCGCAACGCGTGTGCGGGTGTGCGCGGTCGCCGATCTCGAGGTGGAGCGCGGCCGGGCCGCCCTGTTCGGTGACGTGCAGATCGCGCTGTTCCTGCTCGCGGACGGACAGGTGCACGCCGTGTCGAACCTCGATCCGTACAGCGGCGCCCATGTCATCTCCCGTGGCATCGTCGGAACCCGCGGTGAGGCGCCCACGGTGGCCTCGCCGCTGCACAAGCAGGTGTTCGACCTCCGCACCGGGCGCTGCCTCGATACGCAGGGCAAGCGCGACGAAGCGTTGCGCGTGTGGCCGACGACGGTGCTCGACGGCTCGGTGTTCCTCGACCTGGCCGCGGGGGAGCAGCCGTGATCAGCGCTCGGGGCCTCCTCGGCCACTGGTGGAGTGCTCCGGCGGGTCAGCGTCCGGAGACGGGCGCGGGAATCGGTCGCGTCGACCTGATCGGTGGCGGTCCCGGGCCTGCAGACCTCATGACCATGCGGGCGCACCGGCTGCTCGCACAGGCGGACGTGGTCGTCGTCGACCGGCTGGGACCCGCGGAGGAGCTCCGAGCCGGTCTCGCGCCGCACGTGCTCGTCATCGACGTCGGCAAGAGTCCGGGGCATCACCCCGTACCGCAGACTGAGATCAACGCGCTGCTGGTGTCACATGCCAGGGCGGGCAAACGGGTCGTCCGTCTGAAGGGTGGGGATCCGTTCGTCTTCGGTCGCGGCGGAGAAGAGGTGATCGCCTGCGAGGCCGCCGGCGTACCCGTGACGGTGACGCCCGGGGTGAGCAGCGCGATCGCCGTGCCCCAGGCCGCCGGCATCCCGGTGACGCATCGCGGCATGGCGACGGCGCTGCACGTCGTCAACGGGCACAGCCCGCTCTCGGCCAGCGCCCTGGCATCTCTCGTGGATCCCGAGGTCACCACGATCGTGTTGATGGGCGTCACGATGCTCCCGCGCATCGTCGCGGCCGGGCTCGCGTTCGGAGCACGCGCGGACCTGCCCGCGGCCGTCATCGAGAACGGGCACTCTGCTCAGCAGCGGACCATCCGCAGCACGCTCGGTCGCCTCGCCGTCGACGCGGCAGCGGCGCGCGTGACGAATCCGGCGGTGATCGTGATCGGCGAGGTGGCGCGTGACGGGCTGTTGCTCCCGGCCCCCGAGCAGTTCGCCGCGAGCCTCGCGTGACCGGTCCGGGAGTCCTCGACGCGGCACTCGCCGGCTGCGCGATCGTCGTCGCCGCCGATCGGAGATCCGTCGATCTCGCGACCGCGCTGGAGCGGCGCGGGGCGTCGGTGCATCGTGCACCCGCTCTCAGCATCGTCGCGAATGCGGACGACACCGAGCTGCTCGCGCGCACCGCACGATTGATCTCCGCTCCGCCCGACATCGTGGTCGTGACCACCGGGGTCGGCTTCCGCGGGTGGATGGATGCCGCGCACGAGCATGGGCTCGACCAGGATCTCGACCGGGCGTTGCGCGATGCGCATTTCGTCGCCCGGGGGCCCAAGGCGCACGGTGCCATCCAGCAGGCCGGGTTCACGGCGGACTGGGTGGCGCAGTCCGAGACCTCGGCCGAGGTCGGCGAATATCTCCTGGCGTCCGGAGTCGCGGGCAAGCGCATCGTGGTGCAGCATCACGGAGCCGGCTCCGACGGGCTGGACGACTTGCTCGCCGCTGCCGGCGCTGACGTGCTGAGCGTCACCGTGTACCGCTGGGGGCCGCCCCCGGATCCCGAGGTCGTGCGGCGTTCGACGCTCCAGGCCGGAGCGGGTGAGGTCGACGCCGTGCTGTTCACCTCGGCCCCCGGCGCGGCATCGTGGCTGGCCGTCGCGGCATCGGCGGGAGCGCTCGACGGGATCCGCCGCCGAGCGTCCACGGGTCGCCTCCTTCTCGCGGCCGTCGGGCCCATCACCGCGGCTCCGCTCCGTGAGGAGCAGCTGCAGACGGTCATCGCCGACCGTGGCCGGCTCGGCTCTCTGGCGCGCTGCGTGATCGCTCACTTCGGCGGGGGACGGGCACCGTGGGTGCGCACAGACCTCGGCAGGCTCGAGGTGCGAAGCGGCGGCGCACTGATCGACGGACGTTTCGTGCCGCTCTCTCGCACCTCCGCCGGCCTTCTGGAAGCGCTGTTCGCCGCTGAGGGACGCGTGCTCTCGCGCACCGACATCGCCCGGGTCCTGCCGGGTGCCGAGCGTAACGGCCATGCGGTGGAGGTCGCGGTCGCCCGTTTGCGCGAATCACTCTCCGGTGCCGAGCTCGTGCAGACCGTGGTGAAGCGGGGCTACCGGCTCGCGGTCGCGGAGGACTGATCGGCGCAGCCACACAGAGGGAGGGCCCGGCGGTGATCCGCCGGGCCCTCCCTCTGTGTGATCATCCGACGTTCACCGGCTCCGCTGCCCGATCCGCCGCGACGGCGACCGGCGTCGCGGGTGAGATCGTGGACGCGGAGCGGCTGGCTCCCGCAGCCGCGGTGCCCTTGGTGCGCCGTGCGCGCACCTTGCGGGTGGCCGTCCTGCCGTAGGTGATGTACAGCGGCAGCGCCACGAACAACAGACCGCCGACGAGGTTGCCGATGACCGTGGGGATCTCGTTCCAGACCAGGTAGTCCATGATCGTGAAGTCGGCACCCAGCAGCAGCCCCGACGGGAACAGGAACATGTTCACGATCGAGTGCTCGAAGCCCATGTAGAAGAAGAGCATGATCGGCAGCCACATCGCGACGATCTTGCCCACGACGTTGTCGGAGATCATCGCGAGCACAACGCCGGTGGACACCATCCAGTTGCAGAGCACGCCGCGGATGAACAGGGTGAGCATCCCGCCGGCGCCATGCTCCGCGTAGCCGACGGTGCGGCCATGGCCGATCTCTCCGATCGCGTGCCCGACCGCGCTGGGCTCGGTGGTGAATCCGTAGGTGAAGTAGATCGCCATCAGCACGGCGACCAGGAAGGCACCGCCGAAGTTGCCCAGGAACACCAGGCACCAGTTGCGCAGCACCCCGCGCACGGTGGCGCCGGGTCGCTTGTCGAGCACGGCGAGCGGAGCGAGGGTGAACACGCCGGTCAGCAGGTCGTACCCGAGCAGGTAGAGGATGACGAACCCGACGGGGAAGAGCAGCGCCCCGAGAAGCGGCTGACCGGTGTTGGTCGACACGGTGACGGCGAATGCGGCGGCGATCGTCAGCAGTGCAGCGCCCATGATGGAGCGGATCAGGGTGTCGCGCGTCGACATCTGGATCTTGTAGGCACCGGCATCGACCATGCGGGTCACGAGCTCGGCGGGCTTGACGTAGGACACAGGCGACCTCCACTGGGAACGGAACGAGCGAGCTGCTCGCTGCGTCCAGAGTGGCCGGGTCCTATTTCCGCTGTTCGCGCGGTGCGTTACGGGTGTGGTGCGAAGCTCTCACATCGCGTCAGGGCGCGTGTGAGTCTGCGGCGATCACTCGGCCGGAGTCTCCGTCGCCGTGGAGTCAGGCGTGGGGGTCGCCGTGGGATCCGGAGTGGTGGAGGGCGATACCGAGGGCGTGGGAGTGGGTTCCGGCGCGGTGACCTGCGCATGCACGACCTGGCTCGCGATCGCCGCTGCGATGAGGAGTCCCCCGACGATGCCGGCGATCGTGTTGTCGCGGACGCGGCGACGGATCTGCCCCTGGTGCCACTCGCTGCGCGCCGTGTGAAGTCGGGCACGCTCCGCCTGGGTGCGTCCCTGCGTGCTCTTCGAACCGCGTGCCGCCATGCCCTGCTCCCTTCATCGACGCCGCCGCGCGACGTCGCCTGAGAGCCTACCGTCGTGAACGTCGTGCCCCCGCATTAGCCTGGGAGCATGACGTCTTCCGCCGCGCTGCTCTCCGGGCAGACGCCTCTCGCCGTGCGCATGCGCCCGGTGTCGCTCGCCGAGGTCGCCGGACAGCGTCATCTCCTGCGCGCGGGTTCGCCGATCGTGGCCTTGGCCGATCCCGACTCCGCCTCGCCCGGCGCCGTGTCGATCATCCTGTGGGGTCCTCCCGGCACGGGCAAGACGACACTGGCTCAGGCGATCGCCCGCTCGTCGGGTCGTCGTTTCGTCGAGCTGTCCGCGATCACGGCCGGCGTCAAAGACGTGCGCGAGGTGATGCAGGAGGCCATCACGCAGCGTGATCTGTACGGGCAGACGACCATCCTCTTCCTCGACGAGATCCATCGCTTCACGAAAGCCCAGCAGGATGCGCTGCTCCCCGGCGTCGAGAACGGCTGGGTGATCCTCATCGCGGCCACGACCGAGAACCCGTCGTTCTCGGTCATCTCGCCGCTGCTGTCGCGTTCGCTGCTGCTCACGCTGCAGCCGTTGACGGACGACGACATCGGGCTGCTCGTGGATCGAGCGGTCAGCGATGCCCGCGGGCTCAACGGCGCCGTCGTCCTGAGCGACGAGGCGCAGAGCGGCGCTCATCCGTCTGGCCTCGGGCGACGCGCGTCGAGCGCTGACCGGCCTCGACGCCGGGGCTGCCGTGGCGCTGTCGCATGCGTCGGATGTCGTGGGCGAGTCGAACCCGGCTGACGATGAAGAGGACGACGACGATTCCCGTGGCGAAGACTCCGGCGTCGACCTGACGGATCGCTCCGGTGCCATCCCCGAGGTCTCGGCCGACGACATCGCTCAGGCCGTCGACCGGGCGCTCCTGCGGTACGACCGCCAGGGCGACGAGCACTACGACGTGATCAGCGCCTTCATCAAATCGATCCGAGGGTCCGACCCCGACGCGGCGCTGCACTACCTCGCGCGGATGATCGAGGCGGGGGAGGACCCGCGATTCATCGCCCGACGTCTGGTGATCTCGGCCTCGGAAGACGTCGGGCTGGCGGATCCGCAGGCGCTCGTGATCGCGGTCGCGGCGGCCGACGCGGTCGCCTTCATCGGCATGCCGGAGGGGCGCATCCCTCTGGCAGAGGCCACCGTCTACCTCGCGACGACGGCGAAGTCGAACGCCGCGTACGTGGGGATCGATGCCGCGATCGCCGACATCCGCAAGGGCGGCTTCGGGCGCGTGCCCGTGCACCTCCGTGACGCGCACTACCCGGGGGCGAAGCGGCTCGGTCACGGCCGGGGTTACGTGTATCCCCATGACGCCGAGTACGGAATCGTGCCGCAACAGTACCTTCCGGACGAACTCGACGGCCGTCGGTACTACGAGCCGAAGACCCTGGGCGCCGAGCGCGATGTCGCCGCACGCCTGGAGCGCATCCGGCGGATCCTCGGTGACCGGTGACCGGTGACCGGTGACCGGTGACCGGAGACCGGTGACCGACCCGCACGGGCCGGATGCGGAATCTGTTAGACTTGATCGGCTCGAAACTCAGTTTTCGGGCATCTCCTCGTTCACACCACACCTTGTCGGCGCCCCGGCGTGCGCTCCAAGGCAGAACGCGGGCGATACGTCCGTGAGTCGTGAAAGACGCGACCACGTCATCGGAAGGACAACTTCGTGACCACGAAGTCCCAGGACCGCCGCAAGGTGCGTCTGAGCCGTGCCCTCGGCATCCCGCTCACCCCGAAGGCCGCCCGCTACCTCGAGAAGCGTCCCTACGCTCCGGGTGAGCACGGCCGCACGAAGCGCAAGGCTGACAGCGACTACGCCGTCCGTCTGCGTGAGAAGCAGCGTCTGCGCGAGCAGTACGGCATCCGCGAGAAGCAGATGCGCAACACCTTCAACGAGGCACGTCGCAACGATGGCCTGACCGGTGAGAACCTGGTCGAGCTGCTCGAGATGCGTCTCGACGCGCTCGTCGTGCGTTCGGGCTTCGCCCGCACCACCGCGCAGGCTCGCCAGCTCGTCGTGCACCGTCACATCCTCGTCGACGGCCAGCTCGTCGACCGCCCGTCGTTCCGCGTGAAGCCGGGTCAGCTCATCCACGTCAAGCCCAAGAGCGAGGGCACCGAGCCCTTCCAGGTGGCAGCAGCCGGCGGTCACGCCGAGGTTCTGCCCCCCGTTCCGGGTTACCTCGAGGTCGAGCTCGACAAGCTCCAGGCTCGCCTGGTTCGTCGTCCGAAGCGCGCCGAGGTCCCCGTGACCTGCGAAGTGCAGCTCGTCGTCGAGTACTACGCGGCTCGCTGAGTCACGCAGTCCAGCACAAGAGGCGTCGGGGGTTCCCGACGCCTCTTGTCGTTTCCGCCTACGATGGAACAACCGCGCCTTCGCGGGTGGAAGGGCAAGGACGTCATGAAGAACATGCAGTGGTTCCTGATCGGTGTGATCGGCGGCTTCGTCGCCGCGCACTTCATGAACAAGGACCCGCGTGGCCACGACATCCTCGCCGAGGTCGACGCGAGGATCAACGGGTTCACCGCGATCATCGGCGACGCCTACCGCGAGCAGGAGGCACGGCTCACTGAGCCGGACAAGAACTGACCCCCGCAGCGCTCCGGCGCGGCATCTTCACCCAAGGACACCCGGTACCCCCATGAAAACTGCGGAGATCGCGCAGCGTTATCTCGACTTCTTCGAGAAGAACGACCACGTCATCGTTCCCTCCTCCTCGCTCGTCAGCGAAGACCCCTCCCTGCTGTTCACGGTCGCCGGCATGGTGCCGATGATCCCCTACCTCACCGGAGTCGTCCCGGCCCCGCACCCCCGGATCGCCGACCTGCAGAAGTGCATCCGCACGAACGACATCGAAGAGGTCGGTCGCACGGCACGCCACGGCACGTTCTTCCAGATGCTCGGCAACTGGTCGTTCGGTGACTACTTCAAAGAGGGCGCGATCCGCTACGCCTGGGAGCTGCTGACCGGGTCGGAGTCCGACGGCGGACTGGGCTTCGATGAGAAGGACCTGTGGGTCACGGTCTACGAGACCGACGACGAAGCCGAGTCGATCTGGCGCGACATCATCGGCCTCAAGCCTGAGCGCATCCAGCGTCTCGGCCGCGCCGACAACTACTGGAACACGGGCCAGCCCGGCCCCGGCGGTCCCGACTCCGAGATCTTCTTCGATCGCGGTCCCTCCTACGGCAAGGACGGCGGCCCTGCGGTCGACGACTCCCGGTTCCTGGAGATCTGGAACCTCGTGTTCATGCAGGACTTCATCGAGAACATCCGCGGCAAGACCGAGTTCGACATCGTGGGCGAGCTCCCGATGAAGAACATCGACACCGGCATGGGGCTGGAGCGCGTCGCGTTCCTCAAGCAGGGTGTCGAGAACATGTACGAATCCGATCAGGTACGCCCGGTGCTCGATCGCGCCGTGGAACTCTCCGGCCGCCGCTACGGTGCCGACCACCAGGACGACGTCCGTTTCCGCGTCGTCGCGGACCACGTGCGCTCGTCACTCATGCTGCTGTCCGACGGCGTGCGCCCGTCGAACGAGGGTCGCGGCTACATCCTGCGTCGTCTCATGCGTCGCACCGTGCGCTCCATGCGCCTGCTGGGTGTCGACGAGCCGGCATTCCCCGAGCTCTTCGCCTCGTCACGCGACGCCATGAAATCGGCCTACCCCGAGCTCGAGAAGGACTGGGCCGTGCTCTCGGCATCGGCCTTCGCCGAGGAGGAGACCTTCCGGCGCACGCTCGCCCAGGGCTCGACGATCCTCGATCTGGCGCTCGACGACACCAAGAAGGGCGGCGGCTCGACGCTCAGCGGCCCCGAGGCGTTCCTGCTGCACGACACCTACGGTTTCCCGATCGACCTCACCCTCGAGGTCGCCGAGGAGGCCGGGCTCGAGGTCGACCGCGCCGCATTCGACTCGCTCATGCAGGAGCAGCGCTCCCGGGCGAAGGCCGATGCGCGCAATCGCAAGCGTCAGCTCGCCGACGTCTCGGTGTATCGCGACCTGCGCGCCCTGGGTGAGACGGGCTTCGACGGCTACACCGCGCTCGAGATCGAGTCGCGCATCCTCGGCATCCTCGTCGACGGTCAGCCGGTGCGCACCGCATCGGAGGGTCAGATCGCCGAGGTCGTCCTCGCCGAGACCACGCTCTACGCGGAGTCCGGAGGACAGGTCGCCGACAAGGGCACGATCGTGGGCCCCGGCTTCGAGCTCGAGGTGCTCGACGTGCAGCGTCCCGTCCCCGGGCTGATCAGCCACACCGTCGAGGTCGCTCGCGGAAGTGTCGCCGTCGATGACGTCGCCACGACCGTGGTGGACGCGGCGAATCGTCGATCGGCCCGCCAGGCGCACTCCGCGACCCACCTCGTGCACGCCGCCCTGCGCGACACGCTCGGCCCGACCGCCACGCAGGCCGGATCGTTGAACCGCGCCGGCTACATGCGTTTCGACTTCGCCTGGTCGCAGGCGCTGTCGGGCGAGACGCGCTCGGAGATCGAGGACATCACCAACCGCGCCGTGCAGGATGCGCTCGAGGTGACCACACGCGTCATGTCGCTCGACGAGGCCAAGGCCGCCGGCGCGATGGCGCTGTTCGGCGAGAAGTACGGCGAGGTCGTGCGCATGGTCGACATCGGCGGACCGTGGTCGCGTGAGCTCTGTGCGGGCACCCACGTGAGCTCGAGCGCCGAGATCGGTCTCGTCAGCGTCGTGGGGGAGTCCTCCGTCGGCGCGTCGAATCGTCGCATCGAGGCTCTCGTGGGCGCGGACGCCTTCCGCGACCTCGCGGCAGAGCGGGCGATCGTCTCGCAGCTGTCGAGTTCTCTCAAGACGCCGCGCGAACAGCTTCCCGAGCGCATCGCCGACCTCGCCGCGAGCCTCAAGGCCGCGGAAAAGCGCATCGCACAGTTCGAGGCCAAGGAGCGCGCGGGCAGGGTTCCGGCGATCGCCGACGCGGCGACGCGTGTGGGCGCATTCCGCCTGGCCTCGCAGTCGTTGGGTGAGGTGGCGTCGGCAGACGACGTGCGCGACCTGGTGATCGGTGTGCGGGATCGTCTCGGTTCCGACCCCGCGGTCGTCGCCCTCGGCGCCGTCGTCAACGGTCGGCCCGTCGTGGTCGTCGCGACGAACGATGCGGCTCGCACCGCGGGCGCGAAGGCGGGAGCTCTCGCGAAGCGCGCCGCCGGTGTGCTCGGCGGTGGCGGCGGCGGACGCGACGACGTCGCCCAGGGCGGTGGGACGGATGCTGCGGCACTGCCCGCAGCGCTGGACGCCATCGCACAGGAGCTGCACGCAGCGTGAGTGGATTCCGCCGCGGGGTGCGGCTCGGCATCGACGTCGGGCGGGCACGGGTCGGGGTCGCTCGGTGCGACCCCGACGGCATGCTCGCCGTGCCGGTCGAGACGGTGCCGCGGTCGGAGACCTCGATCGCGCGTCTCACCGAGCTCGCCGCCGAATATGAGCCCATCGAGTTCGTGGTGGGACTCCCCGTGAATCTGCAGGGGAGTGACACCGCGTCCACGGTCGATGCGCGTGAGTTCGCGAGTGCTCTCCAGGCGGCCACGGGCACCCCGGTGCGGCTCGTCGACGAGCGTCTCAGCACGGTCACCGCCCATGCGGCGTTGCGCTCTTCTGGGAGAACTCAGAAGAACTCTCGTAGCATTGTGGATCAGATCGCCGCCGTGGTCCTTCTGCAGCAGGCGATCGATATGGAGAAGAGCACCGGAAACCCGGCCGGTGCCACGATCCCGTCCGACGAGGAGTCCGCCTGAACATGTCCGAACGCGAGAGTGCTTCCCCCCAGCACGATCCGGACGCCCGCCTGGGCGACCTGTTCGAGAACCTTCCCGACCCGACGCAGCAGATTCCCACAGTGGATGACAGTGCTCCGGCGCCGGGCTCCCGCCGCGCGGCCCGCGAAGCAGCGTCCGGTCGCACGCCGGCCGGTCCGGCGACCCCACCCGACGGCATCGCCGCGCCGTCAGCGGGGATCGAGTCGGAGCCGTCGATCGTTCCCGTCCGTGAGTCCGCAGATGCGGCGGGACCGACCGATCTGTCGGCGATTCCCGTACGCGCCTCCGCTGATGCCGCAGGCGATACACCGACGCGCGTGAATCCGACAGTGGATGCCGCAGCCGGAGATCGCGTGATCGGTGGCGGGCTCGACGATCTGTTCGCCCCGCACGACGACGAGCGCTCCGACTCCGGCACACCGAAGAAGAAGCGCCGCACCGGATGCCTGGTCGCGCTGATCATCGTGCTCGTGATCGTCGGCGGGGTGGCTGCCGGTGGCGTCTGGGTGATGAACACCTACGGCGACAAGATCAATGAGGTCATGGGGTGGGGAGAGCCGAAGGATTGGGATGAGGGTCTCGCCACGGGGGAGGCGTTCGTCACGATCAAGGAGGGCGACACCGGCGCACCGGTGTCGACGGCGCTGTTCGAAGCCGGCGTCACGAAGACCGACGGCGTCTTCTACGACTACCTGGTCAAGGAAGCACCGGGCGTGACGTTTTACCCCGGCGTATACAAGCTGCAGAAGAAGATGACCGCTGCCGCAGCGGCCGAGGCACTGCAGAACCCCGACAACAAGATGGAGAACACCGTCTCCATGTCCGAGGGGGGGACGATCGTCTCATCGCTGCCGGCGATGGCGGAGTCGCTCGGACTCCCGCTCGCCGACTTCGAGGCCGCGGTCAAAGACCCGTCGGCCTACGGCGTCGATGCGCAGAACCTCGAAGGGTGGCTGTTCCCGGCGGTCTACACCTTCGATCCCGAGGTCACGGCCGTTCAGGTCATCCAGCGCATGGTCGATCGCACGCGCGAGGCGCTGACAGAGGCCGGTGTGCCGGATGCCGATGCCGAGCGCGTCTTGACGATCGCGTCGATCATCCAGCGCGAGGGCCGTACGGACGACTTCGCCAAGGTGTCGCGGGTCATCCAGAACCGCCTCGACATCGACATGAAGCTGCAGATGGATTCGACCGCGCAGTACGGGTACGGCTCGCTCCATGAGGGCGTCGTCTCGAGCTCGGCGGAGGCGCTCGAGGATCCGAACCCCTGGAACACCTACGTGCACACGGGGCTGCCGGTCACACCGATCGCCAGCCCCAGCTTCGCGGCCATCGATGCCGCGATGCATCCGGCGGACGGCCCCTGGCTCTACTTCGTGACGATCAACCTCGCCACCGGGGAGACGCAGTTCTCCGAGACCTACGAGGAGCATCAGGCGGGAATCGTGAAGTGGCAGTCCTGGTGCCGCGACAACCCGGATGCCGGGTGCTGACGCTGTGACATCGTCACGGCTCGCCGTCTGGGGCGACCCGATCGCGCATTCGAAGTCTCCGGCGCTGCATGCTGCCGCGTACGCGGTGCTCGGTCTGCCGTGGGAGTACGGACGCATGCAGGTGTCTGCGGACGCGTTCCCCGACGCTCTCTGCGCGCTCGACGACTCCTGGCGTGGGCTCTCGCTCACGATGCCGCTGAAAGAGGTGGCGTTCCGCGCCGCGGCCACGCACGATCGGCACGCGGCGCTCACCGGAGCGGTGAACACACTGCTCCTCGGTGCGGAGTCGGCAGGCTTCAACACCGATGTCGGCGGCATCGTCGACGCGTTGGCCGAGGGCGGCGTGTCCGAGGTGCGCCGCGTGCGGATCCTCGGGGGCGGTGCCACAGCGGCGTCGGCTCTCGTCGCCGCGGCGGAGATCGGCGCGCAGACGGCAGATGTCCGCGCCCGACGTCCGCAGCGGGCGTCCGGGCTCGTCGCGCTCGGCGAGGAGATCGGTGTGCACGTCACGATCGCTCCGTTCGATGTGGCGCCCGAGCCCGTCGATCTGACACTGGCGACCCTCCCGAGCGGCACGGTGCTCGAGGCTGCCGTCGTCGAACTGCTGGCCGCGGCCGGCGGAGTGCTCTTCGATGCGGCATATGCCCCCTGGCCTTCGGCGCTCGGCACCGTGTGGGGCGATGCGCCGGTGATCTCCGGGCTGGGGATGCTGCTGCACCAGGCCGTGCGGCAGATCCGCATCTTCCACGACGGTGATCCCGCGGTTCCGCTCCCCGACGAAGCCGCCGTCATCGCCGCCATGCGAGGCGCGCTCTTCGCCTGAACCCGTGGCTGAACAGGGCCTGAAGCCGTACCCGGGCGAGCGTGCGGTGACATGCGGCGCAGTGAGGGTCGCAACACATGGGAGACTGGAGCAATGCTCCGCGTGCTCACTGCCGGCGAATCGCACGGCCCAGAACTCATCGCCGTGATGGAAGGACTGCCCTCGGGCGTCCCGATCTCCTCCGAGGCCATTCAGGCCGACCTCGCGCGCCGGAAGCTCGGCTACGGCCGGGGCTCGCGCATGAAGTTCGAGCAGGACGAGCTCAGCATCTCGGGCGGCGTGCGCCATGGCAAGACGCTGGGCAGTCCCATCGCTCTGCGCATCGGCAACACCGAGTGGCCGAAGTGGGTCGAGGTCATGAACCCCGAGCCCGTCGAGCTCACCGACAAGTCGCGGGGCCGTAGCGCTGCGCTGACTCGCCCGCGTCCTGGCCACGCCGATCTCGTGGGCATGCAGAAGTACGACTTCGATGAGGCGCGCCCGATCCTGGAGCGCGCGAGCGCTCGCGAGACGGCGGCCCGTGTCGCGCTCGGAGCCATCGCCCGTTCTTTCCTCGGCGAGCTCGGCATCCGGTTGGTCAGCCACACGCTGTCGATCGGTCCGGTGCAGGTGCCCGAGGGGGCAGCGCTCCCGACGCCCGACGACGTGGACGCCCTCGACGCCGATCCGCTGCGCTGCTTCGATGCGGCGACGTCCGCCCTGATGGTCGCCGAAGTCGACGAGGCCAAGAAGGACGGCGACACGCTCGGCGGCATCGTCGAGGTGCTCGCCTACGGTCTGCCGCCGGGCCTCGGCTCGCACGTGCACTGGGACCGGCGCCTCGACGCGCGTCTCGCGCAGGCACTCATGAGCATCCAGGCGATCAAGGGCGTCGAGGTCGGTGACGGCTTCGAGACCACGCGCCGCCGCGGCTCGGCAGCGCACGATGAACTCTTCGCGACGACCGACGGGATCACCCGGGGGTCCGACCGCGCGGGTGGCACCGAGGGTGGCATGTCGACCGGCACCGTGCTCCGTGTGCGCGCCGGTATGAAGCCGATCGCGACGGTTCCGCACTCGCTTCGCACCATCGACATCGCCACCGGCGAGGACGCCACGGCGCACCACCAGCGCTCCGACGTCTGTGCGGTGCCTGCGGCCGGTGTCGTCGCCGAGGCGATGGTCGCGGTCGAGCTCGCGAACGCGGTGCTGGAGAAGTTCGGAGGCGACAGCATCCGCGAGACCCGACGCAACCTCGACGGGTACCTCGCGGGCATCCCGGAGGAGCTGCGCACGACCCCGGCGTCCGAAGCGGCGCTCATCGCGCATGACGAGCGAGGCTGACCCGCTGACGCTGGTCCTCGTCGGTCCGATGGCCGCGGGCAAGACCAGCGTGGGTCGACGTGTCGCACGGCGCCTGCGGGTGCCGTTCATCGACACCGACAAGCGCATCGTCGCTGAGCACGGCCCGATCCCGTCGATCTTCGACACCTACGGCGAACAGCACTTTCGCGCGCTGGAGCGCGCCGCGGTCGCTGCCGCTCTCAGCGAGGGCGGGGTGATCTCCCTCGGCGGAGGTGCCGTCACCGACGAGGGAACGCGGGAACTGCTCCGGGTGCACCCCGTCGTCTTCCTCACCGTGACGGTCGAGGCCGTCGCCGACAGGATCCGCGGGGGGAATCGTCCGCTGCTCGCCGCCGACGACCCCGTGGAACGCTGGAAGACGATCTACGCCGAGCGCCTCGGCTGGTACGAAGAGGTCGCATCGACGACGTTCGACACCTCACGACGACCCATGCAACGGATCGCCGATGAGATCGTGGCATGGAGGAGAGAGCAGAGATGAGCACGACGACCATCAGCGTCACCGGGAACGACGCGTACGACATCAGCATCGGGCGGGGCATCCTCGACCGTGTGTCGGCGGCGCTCTCGCCGACTGTGCGCAAGATCCTGGTGGTGCACCCGCCGACGCTCGCCGCCCGAGCCGGAGAGCTGCGCGACCGTCTGCTCGCCGACACCGCGAACGGACCCCGTGAGGTGTTGCTCGCCGAGATCCCCGATGCCGAGCAGGGCAAGCGCATCGAGGTCGCTGCATTCTGCTGGCAGGTGCTGGGTCAGGCCGACTTCACGCGCACCGACGCCGTCATCGGATACGGGGGAGGCGCGGTCACCGACCTCGCCGGGTTCGTGGCGGCGACCTGGTTGCGCGGCATCGAGGTCGTGCAGGTGCCGACCACGGTCTTGGGCCTCGTCGACGCGTCCGTCGGTGGCAAGACCGGGGTGAACACGGCCGAGGGGAAGAACCTCGTCGGTGCGTTCTGGGCGCCGCGGGCCGTGATCGGCGATCTCGAGGAACTCGCCAGCCTGAGCCCGAACGAGGCGACCGCCGGTTTCGCCGAGGTGGTCAAGGCCGGTTTCATCTGGGCGCCGGAGATCCTCGACATCATCGAGGCCGACCCCGCCCGCGCGATCGACACCACCACCGACGAGTTCCGCCGCGCGGTCGAACTCGCGATCGACATGAAGGCGCAGGTCGTCTCGGACGACTTCCGTGAGGCCGGTCAGCGCGAGATCCTCAACTACGGGCACACGCTCGGGCATGCGATCGAGCACTCCGAGCGGTACAAGTGGCGCCACGGCGCGGCGATCTCGGTGGGCATGCTGTTCGCGGCGGAGCTCTCACGTCTCGCCGGTCGGCTCCCCGATGAGGCCGCGCTCCGGCACCGTTCGGTCCTCGAGTCGCTCGGGCTGCCCACCTCGTACCGCGCCGGGGCATGGCCGGCACTGCTCGCCACCATGCAGCGCGACAAGAAGAGCCGCGGTGGCATGCTGCGCTTCATCCTGCTCGACGACATCGCCAAGCCCACCGTGCTGCAGGCGCCGGATGAGTCGCTGCTGTTCGCGGCCTATCAGGAGGTCGGCGCATGACGCGTCGCCTCCTGCTCGTGAACGGCCCCAACCTCAACCTGCTCGGCACGCGGGAGCCGCACATCTACGGCACGGCGACCCTGGCCGACGTCGAGCGGATCACCGCCCACGCGGCGGCCGCCGGGGGCTTCGAGGTGCGCGCCGTGCAGAGCAACCACGAGGGCGTGCTGATCGACGCGATCCACGCGGCGCGCGAGGACTGCGAGGGCATCGTGATCAACCCCGGAGGGTTGACTCACACGTCCGTCGTGCTGCGTGATGCGCTCACCGGAGTCTCCCTCCCGTTCGCCGAGGTGCACATCTCAGACGTCTATGCCCGTGAGGAGTTCCGTCACCACTCCTACCTCCACGACGTCGCCGCCGTGCGCGTGATCGGGGAGGGTGTCGACGGCTACACGACCGCGGTGCGACAGCTCCTCGCCCTCATCCCGTAGACTCGACTGTCGGCCGCGATCGGCCCCACGGACACACGAACGGAACCAGTAGCGCATGGCATCTACCGCAGACATCAAGAACGGCGTCGTCCTCAGCATCGACGGTCAGCTCTGGAGCGTCATCGAGTTCCAGCACGTCAAGCCGGGTAAGGGCGGCGCATTCGTGCGCACCAAGCTCAAGAACGTCGTCTCGGGCAAGGTCGTCGACCGTACCTACAACGCCGGCGCGAAGATCGAGATCGAGAACGTCGACCGCCGCGACTTCACCTATCTGTACACCGATGGTGACGGCTACGTGTTCATGGACGCCACGGACTTCGACCAGATCACGGTCGGTGCCGCCACGGTGGGCGACGCGAAGAACTTCCTGCTCGAGAACCAGCAGGTCACGATCGCGCTCAACAACGGCAACCCGCTGTACATCGACCTTCCGGCGTCGGTCATCCTCGAGGTGACCTACACCGAGCCCGGGCTGCAGGGCGACCGCTCCTCGGCCGGCACCAAGCCCGCAACCCTCGAGACCGGCTACGAGATGCAGGTCCCGCTGTTCCTCGAGACCGGCACGAAGGTCAAGGTCGACACCCGTACGGGTGAGTACCTCGGCCGCGAGAAGTAAGGCGTGAGCGCTCGTACGAAGGCGCGCAAGCGCGCGCTCGACATCCTGTTCTCCGCCGACGTCCGCGGCGACTCCCTCTCGGTGACCCTTGCCGCAGAGGCGAAGCGCGCGGCCAGCGAACCCGCGCGCGAGGCGTCGTGGCTCTACGCGCGCGAGATCGTCGACGGGATCGTGGATCACCGCGACGAGATCGACGAGCAGATCACCACGCACAGCCGTGATTGGAAGCTCGAGCGCATGCCGGCGGTGGATCGCGCGCTGCTGCGGATCGGCGTCTGGGAGGTCCTCTACAACGATGAGGTGCCCACGGCCGTCGCGATCGACGAGGCCGTCGAACTGGCCAAGGAATTCTCGACCGACGACTCCGGCGCTTTCGTGCACGGAGTCCTGGCCCGCGTGTCCCGTTCCGCCTGACCCCACCGTGTCGTCCGTCGCAGGGATGTCGGTGGTCGCCGGAAGGATGGCGAGATGACCGCGCCGCACCTCGATCTCCGCGAACTGCTGCAGATCACGGACGCCGGTGGGTATGCGCGTGGACTCGCGTACTTCCGCGAGGGCAACGTTCTCGATGTCGTGTGGCACGAGGAGCTGCTCGAGCTCGAAGGACACGTGAAGGGCAGCCGCGGGGCACAGTACGTGACCGAGGTGGTGTTCATCTCCTCGAACGGCCGTCGCCGCGTGCGCACCACGTCGTGCACCTGCCCGGTCCGAACGGGGTGCAAGCACGTCGTGGCGACGCTGCTCGCCTCGAACGTGAACCAGTACTCCCAGCAGGCGGCGGCACGCGAGGCGCCTTCCGCTGAGAGCGTGCCGACCCCGACGCCGGTCGCCGCCCCGTCCTGGCGCGGACTCGTCGACCCGATGAGCACACGCACGCGGCTGCCACTCGCACTCGGCGTCGAGCTCCGGTACCGCGACGCGCGGGGCGACAATCACTGGGGCCCGCGACCCGTGCGCGCGGCGACCGCGCGCGATCTCGCCGCCGGTGTCGGAGAGCTCCTGCTGGCGATCCGCCCGCTCATGCGCAGCAGCCAGACGGGGGCGTGGATTCACGGTCACGCAGGGTGGGACGCGGTACGGCGTGACGCCGCACAGTTCGGGCGTGCGCAGAGCCGGTGGTTCGGCGATCTGTTGAGCATCTCGCGCGACTCGCTGCTGTCGGGCAACGCGGGGGATTGGCTGGTCGTCGATCAGATCGAGTCGACGCTTCTCTGGCCGCACCTGCGTGCCGGAGTGGAGCAGGGCATTCCGATCGTGTCGAATCAGAAGAACATCTCCGTCCGCTTCGCCGGGTCCGCGGCGATCGGCGTCCGGATCGGACGTGACGACGAGGGGGTGTTGTCACTCGCCGCCGAGGTGGTCATCGACGAGCAGGAGGTGACCGCCGACGCGGTGCACCCCATCGGTCGCACGGGCGTCTACGCCGCGATCCTGCGGGGGAACCGCATCGAGCTCGTGCTGGCCGAGGTACCGCTGAGCGATCAGACCCGCATGCTTGTCTCGAGTCACGGCCCGATTCCGGTGCCGCCGGCGGACGAGCAGGATTTCATCGCGAACGCCTACCCCGTGCTCGCGCGCCGAACGCAGGTCACCGCCGGCGCACGCGTGTCCCTCCCGCAGATCCCCGAGCCCGCCCCCGAGCTCACCGTGACGTTCGAGCGCGGTGACGTGGTGAGCTACTCCTTCCGCTGGTCCTACGGCGAGTTCGGCACCGTCCCGTACGTGTGGAGGGCCGCATCCATCCGCGACCGAGACGCCGAAGCATTGCGCGGAGAAGCGATCGAGACCACGTGGCAGGAGCTTCGCGGAGTCGCCTTCCGCCCGAACGGCTCGTTCCACGACATCGACGCCGCCGACTTCGTCGCCCGGATCGTTCCCGCGCTCGAGCGCGAGGGCGTCACGGTCGTCACATCCGGCGTCCGAAAGCCGTATCGCGAGCTCACGGGCACACCCGAGGTGACGGTGTCGACCGTCGAGACGACCGACTCCGATTGGTTCGACCTCGGCATCCTGGTCACGATCGAAGGCCGCCGGATTCCCTTCGGCCCTCTCTTCACCGCGCTCAGCAAGGGCAAGAAGAAACTCCTGTTGGCCGATGGCGGCTATTTCGCGCTCAACCATCCCGCCCTCGAACGCCTCCGAGACCTGATCGAGGAAGCCGGCGAGCTGGCGGAGTGGGAGACCGGTCCGCGGATCAGCCGCTACCAGACCGATCTCTGGGAGGAGTTCGAGGACCTCGCCGATGAGGCGCAGCCGGCGGTCAGCTGGCGCGCGACTGCCGAGGGGCTCCGACAGGCGACGGGTGTCCCCGAGACACCGCTGCCTGCGGGGCTGCGCGCCGACCTCCGCCCCTACCAGCGATCCGGCTTCGACTGGCTCGCCTTCCTCTGGCGCCATCGCCTCGGAGGGATCCTGGCCGACGACATGGGGCTCGGTAAGACTCTGCAGCTGCTCACCTTCATCCAGTACGCGCGCGAGCAGGGCGAGACGAGGCCCTTCCTCGTGCTGGCACCGACCTCGGTGCTCGGCACCTGGCGGTCCGAGGCCGCGCGCTTCACTCCGGAGCTGCGCGTCGCGATCGTCGATGCGACGAGCGGCAGACGCCCGGTCGGACTGACCGATGTCGCGGCATCCGCCGATGTCGTCGTCAGCTCCTACACGGTGGCCCGCCTCGACGAAGACGAGTTCGGCCGCATCGAGTGGTCGGGCCTCGTGCTCGACGAGGCGCAGTTCGTCAAGAACGCCAAGACGAAGCTGCACCGCGCGATCGCGACCTTCTCGGCCGACGTCACCTATGCCGTGACCGGCACGCCGATGGAGAACAGCCTGTCCGAGCTGTGGTCGCTCCTGGCGCTGACCGCCCCGGGGCTCTTCCCCTCGGCGCGCAAGTTCCGCGATCGCTACATCCAGCCCATCGAGAAGGGCAAGGTGCCGGAGAACGAAGAGGGCGGCGAGTATCGCGCGAAGCGGCTCGCGCAGCTGCGCCGCCGCATCCGTCCGATCATGCTGCGGCGCACCAAGGAGCTCGTGGCGCCGGAGCTTCCGCCGAAGCAGGAGCAGCTGCTGGAGGTCGAGCTCGGCGCCGAGCACCGCGCCCTCTACGACGTCGTGCTGCAGCGGGAGCGACAGAAGGTGCTCGGGCTTCTCGAAGACCTCGATCGCAACCGGTTCATCGTCTTCCGATCGCTGACGCTGCTGCGCATGCTGAGCCTGGCGCCGGGGCTGATCGACGAGGAAGACGCGCACATCGGGTCGCGCAAGCTCGACATCCTGCTCGAGCGGGTGCTCGAGCTGCAGGCCGAAGGGCACCGCGCCCTCGTGTTCAGCCAGTTCACCTCGTTCCTCGATCTCGCCGCGGCCCGCCTGCAGGAGGCGGGTATCCCGTACGCGCACCTCGACGGTTCCACGAGACGCCGTCAGGACGTCGTCGACGGCTTCAAGAACGGCGAGCAGCCCGTGTTCCTGATCAGCCTGAAGGCCGGTGGGTTCGGTCTCACCCTGACCGAGGCCGACTACGTGTTCGTCCTCGACCCGTGGTGGAACCCGGCCGCTGAAGCGCAGGCGATCGACCGCACGCACCGCATCGGACAGAAGTCGCAGGTGTTCGTCTACCGCATGATCGCGAGCGACACCATCGAGGAGAAGGTGCTCGAGCTGCAGCAACGGAAGGCACGCCTGTTCAGTGCCGTGATGGACGACGAAGCGCTCTTCGCGCAGTCGCTCACTGCGGAGGACATCAGGGGTCTGTTCGAGGACTGACCGTCTTTCTCACGGCCCGTCAGACCGGGCGTCCAGGGAGCCGAAGGTAGAATCGAGCGCGTCCACACGCGGCATCCGAACGGGTGTGCTGCGGGATGCACAGGAGGAGCGCAATGCGGATCACGGGACTCGGCCACGCCGGGATGTTCATCGAGACAGTCGGCGGGAACATCATCTGCGACCCCGTGCTCGGCCCGTCCTTCTTCGGATCCTGGTTCCCGTTCCCCGACAACCGCGGTCTCGAGTGGGAGCGTTTCGGGCGCGAGGCCGACTTCCTCTACATCTCGCATCGGCACCGCGATCACTTCGACCCGAAGCTCCTCGAGCGCTACATCTCGAAGGGCATCGAGGTGTTGCTCCCCGAGTACCCGATCGACGATCTCGAGCGCGACATCCGTGCGCTCGGATTCGAGAACATCACGTATGCTCCCGCCGGCGAGATCATCCAGCGTGGCGAGCTCAAGATCATGATCACGCCGCTGCGCGCGCCCAGCGACGGCCCGATCGGCGACTCCTCGCTCAGCGTCGACGACGGTACCGGTTCTGTGCTGAACCAGAACGACTCGCATCCGCTCGACCTCGACTCTCTGCTCCACTTCGGGAAGCCGGATGCCTACTTCACGCAGGTCTCCGGGGCGATCTGGTGGCCCATGGTCTACGACCTGCCGCTGGATGCGAAGCAGAACTTCGCGAAGCTCAAGCGCGACGCGCAGAACAAGCGGGCGATGTACTACATCGACAAGGTCGACGCCCCGCATGTCTTCCCGATGGCTGGACCGCCCATGTTCCTGCGCGACGACCTGTTCGACTTCAACGGGCTCGGCAGGAACGGCGAATCGATCTTCACGGATCAGAAGCAGTTCCTGGCGCACATGAACGAGCTGTCGCCGCAGTACGACGGTCACCTGTTCGTCCCCGGCACACTCGTCACGGTCGACGGCGGTGCGGTGACGACGACACAGACGCTGTACAGCGAGGCCGAGCTCGCGCACATCTTCGATGAGAAGTGGGACTACCTCGAGGAGCAGCGGGCCAGCCGTCAGCAGGAGATCCTCGACGAGGAGGCGTCGCGCGCCGCGATCATCCCGCCGGACGAGATGCTCGCCGCGATCAAGGCCTGGTGGGAGCCTCTGCTCAAGAAGTCGCGCACCATCCGCCTCGGCGTCGGCGGCGCAGTGCGGTTCCGCATCGGCGACCTCGACATGGTCGTCGACTTCCCGCGCGCCAAAGTGCGCGAATACGCGGGGGAGGAGTGCATCTACTGGTACACGATCCCCGCGGATCTCGTCTCGACCAACCTCCGCGACCACGAGATCGACTGGTCGAACTCGATCTTCCTGTCGATGCAGTTCCAGGTGGGCCGCAGCGGCAAGTTCAACGAGTTCCTCACGACCTTCCTCAAGTGCCTCTCAGTCGACCGGATCGAATACGTCGAGAACTGGTACCAGGAGCAGACCGACCAGAACGAGGACGCGGAGATCGGCGACTGGGTCGTCCAGCGCCGCTGCCCGCACCTGCGCGCAGACCTGACCAAGACCGGCAAGGTCGACGAGGACGGCGTGCTGACCTGCAGCATGCACGACTGGAAGTGGGATCTGAAGACCGGCCGGTGCCTGTCGACGAGCGGGCATCCCATCCGGTCCACTCCGCGGGAGCACCTCCAGGACGATCTCCGTCCGGTCCGCGCCGCCGGCGTCTCCTGACGAGGGACTCCGATAGACTCGACCCACAAGCAACCTTTAACACCGTCCTGTGAGGCGGAGAAGGGAGCGGCGGATGAGCACGCGCACCGTGCTGCACGAAGCCGATATCTCGCGGGCATTGACCCGTATCGCACATGAGATCCTCGAATCCAATCGGGGAGCGGAGAATCTGGTCCTTCTGGGGATCCCCACCCGTGGAGTCACACTCGCTCATCGCCTCGGCGCCTTGATCAGCGGCATCGCCCAGCATCCGGTTCCCGTGGGAGCCCTCGACGTCACACTGTTCCGTGACGATCTGGCGAAGCACCCCACCCGGTCACCGCATCCGACGGCGATCCCCGATGGCGGCATCGACGGGAAGACCGTCGTCCTGGTCGACGACGTGCTGTTCTCCGGACGCAGCATCCGTGCCGCTCTCGACGCGATCCAGTCGATCGGACGCCCCGCCGCGGTGCGACTCGCGATCCTCGTCGACCGGGGGCACCGCGAACTGCCGATCCGCCCCGACTACATCGGCAAGAACATCCCGTCCGCCCGCACCGAGCGGGTCAACGTGCGCCTCGTCGAGAACGACGGCGCCGAGGAGGTGACGATCGGAGAATGAGACACCTCCTCGACACCCGCACGCTCGACCGGGCCACCGCTCTGCGCATCCTCGATGTCGCCGAGGACATGGCCGACACGCAGTCCCGCGAGGTCAAGAAGCTTCCGACCCTGCGCGGCAAGACGGTCGTGAACCTCTTCTTCGAGGACTCCACCCGTACGCGCATCTCCTTCGAGGCCGCGGCCAAGCGCCTCTCCGCCGATGTGATCAACTTCGCAGCGAAGGGCTCGAGCGTCTCGAAGGGCGAGAGCCTGAAGGACACCGCGCAGACGCTCGAGGCCATCGGAGCGGATGCCGTCGTCGTGCGCCACCCCGGGTCCGGCGCCCCGCAGACGTTGGCCACGAGCGGATGGATCTCCGCCGGCGTCGTGAACGCAGGAGACGGCACGCACGAACACCCCACCCAGGCACTGCTCGACGCCTTCACGATCCGCAAACGCCGCTACGGCGCCGACAGCCGAGGCCGCGATCTCACCGGACTCCGCGCGGTGATCGTCGGCGATGTGCTCCACTCCCGGGTCGCGCGCTCCAACGTCTGGCTGCTGACCACGCTGGGCGCCGATGTCACCCTGGTCGCACCGCCGACGCTGGTCCCGCAGAACGTCTCGCTCTGGCCGGTACGCGTGGTCTACGACCTCGACGTGGCCCTCGCGGACGGTCCCGACGCCGTCATGATGCTCCGCATCCAGCTGGAGCGCATGGGCGATGCGTATTTCCCGACTGAGCGGGAGTATTCCCGACGGTGGGGTCTCGACGCACTGCGAGTGGCGGGTCTGCCGGACGGTAGCATTGTGATGCACCCCGGGCCGATGAACCGCGGGCTGGAGATCTCCTCCGCAGCAGCCGATTCCGCCCGCTCGACGGTGCTGGAACAGGTCGCGAACGGGGTCTCCGTGCGGATGGCGGTGCTGTACCTGCTTCTGGCAGGCGAACGAGACGACGAACGAGGGGGGAACCTGTGAGCGACACCCTCGTCATCACCGGTGCACAGCTGCTGGGTACGACCGGTGCGGACATCGTCGTGGAAGACGGTGTGATCACCGAGATCGGGTCGGGCCTCAGCCGCACCGGTGCTCGGGTGATCGACGCCGACGGCCTCGTCGCTCTTCCCGGACTCGTCGACCTGCACACGCACCTGCGTGAACCGGGATATGAGGCCTCTGAGACGATCCTCACCGGGACACGGGCTGCGGCCGCCGGCGGGTTCACCGCGGTGTTCGCCATGCCCAACACCTCCCCGGTGGCCGACACCGCCGGAGTGGTCGAGCAGGAGCTCGCCCTCGGCGAGGCCGCGGGATACGCGACCGTGCAGCCGATCGGTGCCGTCACCGTCGGGCAGAAGGGCGAGCGACTCGCTGAGCTCGGCGCGATGGCCACCTCACGCGCGAAGGTCCGCGTGTTCAGTGACGACGGCTTCTGCGTCTTCGACCCCCTGATCATGCGCCGCGCGCTCGAGTACGTGAAGTCGTTCGGGGGAGTGATCGCGCAGCACGCGCAGGATCCTCGGCTCACCGAGGGCGCACAGATGAACGAGGGACGCGTCTCGGCCGAGCTCGGCCTCACCGGCTGGCCGGCCGTCGCCGAGGAGTCGATCATCGCGCGCGACGTGCTGCTCGCCGAGCACGTCGGATCCCGCCTGCACGTGTGCCACCTGTCGACGGCGGGTTCGGTCGACATCATCCGGTGGGCGAAGAAGCGCGGGATCGCGGTCACCGCCGAGGTCACCCCGCATCACCTGCTTCTGACCGACGAGCTCGTGCGCGGCTACGACGCGCGCTTCAAGGTGAACCCGCCGCTGCGCCGCGAGGAGGATGTGCTGGCCGTGCGCGAAGGCCTGGCCGACGGCACGATCGACATCGTCGCCACGGATCACGCGCCGCACCCGAGTGAGAACAAGGCCTGCGAGTGGCAGGCTGCCGCGAACGGGATGGTCGGACTCGAGAGCGCCCTGCGGGTCGTGCACCAGTCGATGGTGCAGACCGGCCTGATCGGGTGGGAGGACGTCGCCCGGGTCATGAGCGCTGCTCCGGCGCGCATCGGACAGCTCGCAGGACACGGAACCCCGCTCGCTGTCGGTCAGCCGGCGCAGATCACGCTCTACGACGCTTCCGTCGACGGAGTCTTCACCGAGGCGGATCTGCACGGTCGCAGCGTGAACTCGCCGTATCTCGGGCGGGCCCTTCCCGGCCGGGTCGAGTTCACCGTGCACAACGGAACGCTCACGGTCGACGGCGGCGCACTGGTCGAGGAGCTGAACGCATGAGCACCAGGGACCTCGCGATCGCCATCACGATCGTGGTCGCCCTCCTCGTCCTGCTGACGATGTTCCTCGCCTGGCGACGACGACTCCGACGCGACTCCGGTCTCTCGGCGCCTCTCGGCGTACCGGAGCATGCAGAGGTCGCCCGTCGCGACGAGGTGCTCTACGTCTCCACCACCCGCCACGACCAGCCGCTCGAGCGCGTGACGGTGTCGCCGCTCGAGTACCGCGCCCGCGGAGAGCTCGCCGTGACCGACCGCGGGGTGGCGCTCTGCCTCGACGGAGCGCCCACGGTGTTCCTCGCCTCGTCGCGGATCGTGGCCGTGGACCGCGCCACCGTCACGATCGACCGGGTGGTCGAACCCGGAGGCCTCATCCGCATCGCCTGGAACGCCGACGACACGACGGTCGTCGATTCGTACCTGCGCCTCGCCACCGGCGATCCCCATTCCCTCATCTCTGAACTGCAGCGGCTCGTCCCCGCCGCCCCCGACACAGGAGCCACACGATGACCGCTCTTCCCGAACCCGCCGTGCTCGTCCTCGAGGACGGCACCCGCCACACCGGCCGTGCCTACGGCGCGCTGGGCCGCACCCTGGGCGAGGTCGTCTTCGCCACCGGAATGTCCGGATATCAGGAGACGATCACCGACCCCTCCTACGCCGGTCAGATCGTGCTGCAGACCGCGCCGCACATCGGCAACACCGGGATGAATGCCGAGGACGCCGAGTCGCGCCGCATCTGGGTGGCCGGTTACATCGTGCGCGACCCCTCGCGCGTCGTGTCCAACTGGCGCGCCGAGGCCTCACTCGACGAGGTGCTCGTGAACGACGGCATCGTCGGCATCAGTGGGATCGACACCCGCTCCATCACGCGCCACATCCGCTCGGCCGGTTCGATGCGCGGGGGGATCTTCTCGGGTGCCGACGCGGCGATCGACGCCGACGAGCAGGTGCGCATCGTCCGTGAGGCTCCGCACATGGCGGGTCTGAACCTGTCCGCCGAGGTGTCGGTCGACGTCGCCACCATCACGACCGCCATCGGCGAGCGCGTCGGCAACCTCGCCGTGCTCGACCTCGGGGTGAAGCAGGCCACGATCGACAACCTCGCTGCGCGCGGGTTCGACGTGCACGTGCTGCCGCAGAACGTCACCATCGACGAGATCCGCTCCATCGACCCGGTCGCGGTGTTCTACTCCAACGGCCCCGGGGACCCCGCGGCATCCGACGGTCACGTCGAGCTGCTGCGCGCCGTGCTCGACGACGGTCTGCCGTTCTTCGGCATCTGCTTCGGCAACCAGCTGCTCGGCCGCGCGCTCGGCCTGGGCACCTACAAGCTGCCGTTCGGCCACCGCGGCATCAACCAGCCGGTGCTGGACAAGACCACGGGTCGCGTGGAGATCACGGCGCACAACCACGGCTTCGCGGTCGATGCGCCCCTCGACGGAGCGTTCGACAGTCCGAACGGCTATGGGAAGGTCGAGGTCAGCCACGTCGGCTTGAACGACAACGTGGTCGAGGGCCTGCGCGCGCTCGACATCCCTGCATTCTCGGTCCAGTACCACCCGGAGGCCGCCGCCGGCCCGCACGACGCCAACTACCTCTTCGACCGGTTCCGCGACCTGGTCATCGCCACTCAGAAGGACGCCAAGTAATGCCAAAGCGTGACGACATCCGCTCCGTCCTCGTCATCGGCTCCGGCCCGATCGTGATCGGCCAGGCCTGCGAGTTCGACTACTCCGGCACCCAGGCGTGCCGCGTCCTCCGGGAGGAGGGCGTGCGCGTGATCCTGGTCAACTCCAACCCGGCCACGATCATGACCGACCCCGACTTCGCCGATGCGACCTACGTCGAGCCGATCACCTGGCAGGTCATCGAGACGATCATCGCGAAGGAGCGCCCCGACGCGATCCTCCCGACGCTCGGCGGTCAGACCGCCCTGAACGCCGCGATCGATCTGCACAACCACGGGATCCTCGAGAAGTACGACGTCGAGTTGATCGGCGCGAGCTTCGAGGCGATCAACAAGGGTGAGGATCGTCAGATCTTCAAGCAGCTCGTGCTCGACGCCGGTGCGGATGTCGCCGACTCGCGCATCGCGCACACGATGGACGAGGTGCTCGCTGCCGCAGGTGAGCTCGGCTACCCGCTGGTCGTGCGCCCCAGCTTCACGATGGGCGGCCTGGGTTCGGGCTTCGCCTACGACGAGGCGGACCTGCGCCGCATCGCCGGCGCCGGTCTGCACGACTCTCCGACCAACGAGGTGCTCCTCGAGGAGTCCATCCTCGGATGGAAGGAGTACGAACTCGAGCTCATGCGCGACACCTCCGACAACACGGTCGTCGTGTGCTCGATCGAGAACGTCGACCCGGTCGGTGTGCACACGGGGGACTCGATCACCGTCGCACCCGCGCTGACGCTCACCGACCGCGAATACCAGAAGATGCGCGACATCGGCATCGACATCATCCGCGCCGTCGGTGTGGACACCGGCGGCTGCAACATCCAGTTCGCGGTCGACCCGTCGAACGGTCGCATCATCGTGATCGAGATGAACCCGCGTGTGTCGCGGTCGAGCGCTCTCGCCTCGAAGGCCACCGGCTTCCCGATCGCGAAGCTCGCGGCCAAGCTCGCCCTCGGCTACCGTCTCGACGAGATCCCCAACGACATCACGGGCGTGACCCCCGCGAGCTTCGAGCCCACGCTCGACTACGTCGTGGTGAAGGTGCCGCGGTTCGCGTTCGAGAAGTTCCCGGCGGCCGACGCGACGCTCACGACCACCATGAAGTCGGTCGGTGAAGCGATGGCGATCGGCCGCAACTACGCCACGGCACTGCAGAAGGCGCTGCGCTCGCTCGAGAAGCGCGGCTCCAGCTTCCACTGGGGTACCGAGGAACGCTCTCTCGAAGAGCTGCTCGAGATCTCCCAGACCCCGACCGACGGACGCATCGTCACGCTGCAGCAGGCGTTGCGTAAGGGTGCGACGGTCGAGCAGGCCTTCGACGCCACGGCGATCGACCCGTGGTTCATCGACCAGATCGTGCTGATCAACGAGGTCGCCGAGATCGTGCGCACCGCGTCCGAGCTCGACGCGGCGACGCTCCGCCACGCGAAGGAGCACGGCTTCTCCGACGCGCAGCTCGCCGAGCTCCGGGGCATCAGCGAGACCGAGGTGCGCGGCATCCGTCGCGGCCTGGGCATCCGCCCGGTGTACAAGACGGTCGACACCTGCGCCGGCGAGTTCCCCGCCCTCACGCCGTACCACTACTCGAGCTACGACTTCGAGACCGAGGTCACGCCGTCCGAGCGTACGAAGGTCGTCATCATCGGCTCGGGCCCGAACCGCATCGGTCAGGGCGTCGAGTTCGACTACTCCTGCGTGCATGCGTCGTTCGCGCTGTCGGATGCGGGTTACGAGACCATCATGGTCAACTGCAACCCCGAGACGGTCTCCACCGACTACGACACCTCCGACCGGCTCTACTTCGAGCCGCTCACGCTCGAAGACGTCCTCGAGGTGCTCGACGCAGAGGCGGCCAGCGGCACCATCCTCGGTGTCGTGTGCCAACTCGGCGGGCAGACGCCTCTCGGACTCGCCAAGGGCATCCAGGATGCCGGTTACACGGTGCTGGGCACCAGCCCCGAGGCGATCGACCTCGCCGAGGAGCGCGAGCTGTTCAGCGGCATCCTCGACGCCGCCGGTCTCGTGGCGCCGCGCCACGGCACGGCCATCGATGTGGACGGCGCCGTCGCCATCGCCGAGGACATCGGCTACCCGGTGCTCGTGCGTCCGAGCTTCGTGCTCGGCGGACGCGGCATGGAGATCGTCTACGACTCGCCCAGCCTGCGCGACTACTTCGTGCGCACGGCCGGAGAAGTCATCATCGAGCCGGGCAAGCCGCTGCTGGTCGACCGGTTCCTGGACGACGCGATCGAGCTCGACGTCGACGCGCTCTACGACGGCACCGACCTCTACATCGGCGGCGTCATGGAGCACCTGGAGGAGGCCGGTATCCACTCCGGAGACTCCAGCTGCACGCTGCCCCCGATCTCGTTGGGCCGTTCCGACATCGACCGCGTGCGCGTCGCGACCCTGGCCATCGCCGAGGGTGTGGGCGTGCGCGGACTGCTGAACGTGCAGTTCGCGATCAGTGCCGGTGTGCTCTATGTGATCGAGGCCAACCCGCGCGCAAGCCGCACGGTGCCGTTCGTGTCGAAGGCGCTGGGGATCCCCCTGGCGAAGGCCGCGAGCCGCATCATGACGGGTTCCACGGTCGCCGAGCTGAAGGCCGAGGGTCTGCTGCCCGAGAACGACGGATCGCGCGTGCCCCTGGGCTCCCCGGTCGCGGTGAAGGAAGCCGTGCTGCCGTTCAAGCGGTTCCGCACCAAGGACGGCAAGATCGTCGACTCCGTGCTCGGACCGGAGATGCGCTCGACCGGTGAGGTCATGGGCATCGACAAGGACTTCCCGACCGCGTTCGCGAAGAGCCAGGCGGCGGCCTACGGCGGCATGCCGACGTCGGGCACCGTGTTCATCTCGGTCGCCGACTCCGACAAGCGTGCGGTGATCCTGCCTGCGCACCGGCTGCAGCAGCTCGGCTTCACGATCGTCGCGACCGAGGGCACCGCCGAGATCCTCTCGCGCAACGGCATCGCCGTGACCGTCGTGGACAAGTACAGCGAGACCCAGGAGAGTGGCGCGCAGAACGTCGTCGACCTCATCAACGACGGCTCGATCGACATCGTCGTGAACACCCCCTCCGGCGGATCGGCGCGTGCCGACGGGTACGAGATCCGTGCCGCTGCCGTCGCCGCCGACAAGGCTCTCTTCACCACGATGGCGGTGCTCGGTGCGGCCGTCAGCGGTATGGATGCGGCTCATGAGGGCTTCAGCGTCAAGAGCCTGCAGGAGTACGCCCTCGATCGACAGGCGGCGGTGTGAGCCAGAGCTTCGGAGAGCGGGTTCGGGCGGCGCTTCGTTCGTCCGGACCGCTCTGCGTCGGGATCGACCCCCACGCGGCGCTCCTCGACGCCTGGGGTCTGCCCCAGACCGCCGCGGGCGTCCGCGACTTCGGGCTGCGCACGGTGGACGCCGCCGCGGGGCGGGTGGCGATCGTCAAGCCGCAGGTGTCGTTCTTCGAGCGCTTCGGGTCGGCGGGCATCGCCGCTCTGGAGGATGTGTTCGCCGCGGGACGTGCCGCCGGACTGATCGTGATCGCCGACGCCAAGCGCGGCGACATCGGCACGACGATGGACGCCTATGCGGAGGCCTGGCTCACTCCGGGGTCTCCACTCGAAGCCGACGCGCTCACCGTGAGTCCGTACCTCGGCGTCGGTGCGCTCGACGGCACCTTCGAGCTCGCTGCCGCTCACGGCAAGGGCGTCTTCGTCCTCGCCGCGACCAGCAATCCCGAGGCTCGGGAGCTGCAGCGTTCTGCGACGCCCGCAGGCCCCGTGGTCGCGGCCGATGTGATCGCCGAGACCTCACGCCGCAACGCCTCCGCGAATCGTGCGGGGGAGTGGGGCAGCATCGGCGTCGTCATCGGCGCCACCGTGGACTGGGCCGAGGCCGGCCTCGTCCCGTTCACGCCGCCCGCGCCGATCCTCGCACCGGGCTTCGGCGCGCAGGGCGCAGGGCCCGCCGACCTGGGTGCACGATTCGGAGCCATGTCCGAGTGCGTGATCGCCAGTGAGAGCCGCAGCATTCTCGGGGCAGGCGCCGACGGGATCACCGAAGCGATCGTTACGCGCGTCGCGCACTACCAGGAGGCCGGACGTGGCTGAGGCACGAGTCATTCCCGAGGTGGACAGAGCCGCAGCCGCGCGAAAGGCGGTCGAGCGCCGGCGCGCCCGTGCGTCGCTCAAGCGCGACCTCACGACGCGGGTGATCGCACCACAGACGGTGTTGCACCGCGCCGTCGAGGACCCGGAGTCGGTCGAGGGATCCATGCGGATCACCGACTTCCTGCTCGCGCTTCCTGCGATCGGTGCCGGAAAGCGCGACCGCGTGCTGGAGGAGCTGCACATCTCCCCGGTCAAGCGCCTCGGAGGCCTCGGGGCGCGCCAGCGCATCGTGCTGGAGCACTGGCTCGACGGACGTTTCCCCCCGCTCGTGCCACGCGGCGCCCGAAGCCGTCTGCTCGTGCTCGCCGGCCCCACCGCGGTCGGCAAGGGAACCGTCGCCGCGCACGTGCGCGAGCACAATCCCGAGATCCATCTCTCGGTCTCCGCCACCACGCGCGCGCCGCGCCCGGGCGAGATCGACGGCGTGCACTACTACTTCGTCGACGATGCGGAGTTCGACCGCCTCATCGAGCAGGACGAGCTGCTCGAATACGCGGTCGTGCACAACCGTTCGCGTTACGGAACGCCCCGGCCCCCGATCGACGCCGCGCTGGCGGCCGGGAAGACCGTGCTGCTGGAGATCGATCTGCAGGGAGCGCGTCAGGTGCGAGCGGCGGAACCCGCCGCCACGCTGATCTTCCTGCTGCCGCCGAGTTGGGACGAACTGGTCGATCGGCTGGTCGGACGCGGCACGGAGGATGCCGAAGAACGGGCGCGTCGCCTGCGCACCGCGAAGGTCGAACTGGCCGCCCAGAACGAGTTCGATCACCTGATCGTGAACGAGGACGTCGCCGCTGCGGCCGCCGAGGTCGTAGAATTGTCTTCAAGCTCTGCGCGCTGAGTCCTCTCGCGCGCCCATTGCACCGTCTTCGCGACGATCCCGTCGCCTGATCAGGAGGTCTCACCATGGCCGGACACCACAACAAGGGCATCATCGATCCCCCCATCGACAACCTGCTGCAGCGTGTCGACTCCAAGTACGAGCTCGTGATCTACGCGTCCAAGCGCGCACGCCAGATCAACGACTACTACTCCGACCTGCACGAGGGCAACCTCTTCGACAACGTGGGCCCGCTCGTCGACTCGTCCGTCGAGGACAAGCCGCTCACCATCGCTCTGCACGAGATCAACGAAGACAAGCTCCGCCTGCGTCACGCGGAGTGATATTCCGGGCCGCGCCTCGCATTATGTCCGAGGCGCGGTTCAGAATGGGAACGTCTGTCCTTCCCCCTTCCCACCCCGTTCTGGAGCCCCGATGAGCGCCCTGCGTCTGTTCACGTCCGAGTCCGTCACCGAAGGGCATCCGGACAAGATCTGCGACCAGATCTCGGACAGCATCCTCGACGGCCTCATCGCGAAGGATCCGGAGTCGCGCGTCGCCGTCGAGACGCTCGTCACGACCGGCCTCGTGCACGTCGCCGGCGAGATCCGCACCGAGGCCTACGTCGACATCCCCACGATCGTCCGCCAGGTCGTGAACGGTATCGGCTACACCTCCAGCGACACCGGGTTCGACGGTGACTCGTGTGGAGTCAGCGTGTCGGTCGGCGAGCAGTCCGGAGACATCGCCCACGGCGTCGACAACGCGCAGGAGCACCGCGACGGCTCGTCGGTGGATCCTCTCGACGGTCTCGGCGCGGGCGATCAGGGCATCATGTTCGGCTTCGCCACGAACGAGACCCCGCAGCTCATGCCCATGGCGGCCTGGACGGCGCATCGCATCGCCGAGCGCCTCACCGAGACACGGCGCAGCGGTCTGTTGCCGTTCCTCCGTCCCGACGGCAAGACGCAGGTCACGCTCGGATACGACGGACTCGTCCCGAAGACGGTCGACGCGGTCGTGGTCTCCACGCAGCACAACCCCGACATCTCGCAGGACGACCTCAAGGCCCAGGTGCGCGAGCACGTCATCGCGCCGATCCTGGAGTCCACGGGGCTCGACCTCGACGATGTGACCTACTACATCAACCCCGCCGGCCCCTTCGTCACCGGTGGGCCGAAGGGCGATGCCGGTCTCACGGGTCGCAAGATCATCATCGACACCTACGGCGGAGCCGCCCGCCACGGCGGTGGTGCCTTCAGCGGCAAGGATCCGTCGAAGGTCGACCGCTCGGGTGCCTATGCGACCCGCTGGGTCGCGAAGAACGCCGTGGCCGCCGGTCTCGCGGATCGTCTCGAGGTGCAGGTGGCCTACGCCATCGGCGTCGCCCGCCCGGTCGGTCTGTACGTGGAGACCTTCGGCACCGGCAAGGTGTCCGACGAGATCATCATCCGTGCGATCAACGACGTCTTCGACCTGCGTCCGCAGGCGATCATCGAGCAGCTCGACCTGTTGCGCCCGATCTACGCGCAGACGGCGGCCTACGGCCACTTCGGTCGTGAACTGCCCGAGTTCACCTGGGAGCGCATCGACCGCGTGGAAGAGCTGCGCCGCGCTGCCGGGCTCTGATGAGGCGTCGGTACCCATGACGGCGGTGAGCCGGCGCATCGCGCGCGTGCTCCTCGATTCGCCTCTGCCTCAGTTGGATCGGCTGTTCGACTACGCCCTGCCGCCGGAACTCGGCGACGTGGTTCCGGGCGTACGGGTTCGTGTCCCTCTGCGAACGGCAGGGCGAGTGATCGACGGGTACATCGTCGAGGTCGACACCGAGGACGACGCCGATCGTCCGCTCTCGGAGGTCGACAGCGTCGTCTCCGCGGTCCCCGTCCTGCCGGAGCGGCTGCACCAGCTCGCCCGGCGTGTGGCCGACCGGGCGGCGGGTTCCGCATCCGACATCCTGCGTCTCGTCATCCCGAAGCGCCAGGTGCGTGTCGAGAAGGCCTGGACCGCCGACTCACCCGTCGTCCACCCCGGCGAGGATGCGATCGGCACCGCCGATGAGGTGCTTTCGGCATACGACGGGCTCGCCGCCATCGTCGACGAGGGCGGACGCGCGGCCGTCGAGGCCATCCCGCTCTCGCACGACGACGCTCAGGCGTGGGCCGCGCTCCTCACGGCGGTCGCAGTGCGCACGCTCGGGGCCGGGAAGTCGTCGATCCTGGTGGTTCCCGATCATCGCGATCTGGATCGTCTGCTCACCGCGCTCGATCGTGTGGCGCCCGCCGACAGCGTGGTGCGCTTCGACTCACGACTGACGAACCCTCTGCGCTACCGCTCGTTCCTGCGCTCGCTCGAAGAGGCTCCCTGCATCGTGGTGGGCAATCGGTCGGCGGTCTACGCCCCGGTGCGCGCCGGGCTCGTCGCGCTGTGGGACGACGGAGATCCGCTCCTGGGCGAACCCTTGGCGCCTTATGTCAACGCGCGAGACGCCGCGCTGCTGCGTCAGGAGCAGGAGGAGAGCGCCCTGCTCTTCGTCGGGCACACACGAACGACCGATGTCGAGCGCCTCGTCATGCGCGGGTGGCTGCAGGACATCCGCGCCACGCGGCGTGTGTTGCCACGCGTCGTGCTGAGCACGCCGCAGGAGATGGAACAGCCGACCGCCCAGAGGCTGCCGTCGTCCGCGTTCCTCGCGGCGCGATCGGCCGCGGCGGAAGGGCCCGTGCTGGTGCAGGTGTCGCGCCCCGGCTTCTCGCCGTCGCTCGTGTGTGCCGAATGTCGCGCGCCGGCCCGCTGCCCGGAGTGCGGGGGACCTCTCGGCGCACGCCATCGTGGCGCGGTGCCGGTGTGCGGGTGGTGCGGCCGCGGTGCACGGGCGTGGACGTGTCCCCACTGCACGTCGGCCAAGCTCCGACTCGCCTCATCGGGCAGCGAACGCACGGCCGACGAGCTCGGTCGCGCCTTTCCCGGCGTTCGTGTGATCGTCGCCGACAGTGCGCATCCGGTGGAACGTGTCGATGCGAAGCCGGCGCTGGTCGTCGCGACCCGAGGTGCCGAGCCGCTCGCGGACGGCGGCTACCGCGCCGTGGTGCTCCTGGACGGCCCTCGCATGCTCCAGGCTCCCGACCTGCGTGTGGGGGAGTCGTGTCTGCGGTGGTGGTCGAACGCCGCGTCGCTCGCCGCCCCGGGCGCGCCGGTGCACCTGGTCGGCGTCGACGGCGGCACAGCCCGCGCCCTGGCCACCTGGAACCAGGCCGGCTACGCACGCGCCGAGCTCGACGGCAGAGCGCCGCTGCACATGCCGCCGGCCACGCGCGTCGCGCTCGTGGAGGGCACGGCCGCGGCCGTCTCCCGTGCTCTGATCAGCCTCGGCGAGCTGGCGCTTCCGCCGGATGCCGTGCTCGGCCCGGTGCCGATCGACTCCGACGACGTGCCGCCGCGCGTCCGCGCGCTCGTCCGTTTCGAGTACGGTGCGGGCACCCGGGTCGTGACGCTCCTGCGGGCGGCCGTCGTCGCCGAGGCGGTCGCCAGTCGTCGTGGGCGTGGACGCAACCCTCGGAACACTCTCGCCGTCCGTCTCGATATCCTCGATCCAGAGCTCTGACCCTTCCGGAGAACCTTCATGCGCCTCGTCTTCGCCGGCACGCCGTCCGCGGCCGTCCCCACACTGCGCCGCTTGGCGGCCGTTCACGACATCGCGGCGGTGATCACCCGCCCCGATGCGCCCCTCGGCCGCAAGAAGGTGCTGACGCCGTCACCGGTGTCGCAGGCGGCGACCGAACTCGGCATTCCCGTGATCACCGCCGCGCGTCTGGATGAGGATGCGACGCAGCGCATCGCCGCCCTGCGCCCCGAACTCGGCGTGATCGTCGCGTACGGCGGTCTGGTGCGCGAGCCGCTGCTGTCGACCCCGGATGCCGGGTGGATCAATCTGCATTTCTCCCTGCTGCCCGAGTGGCGCGGTGCCGCACCGGTGCAACGAGCGCTGATCGCCGGCGACGAAGAACTCGGTGCGAGTGTCTTCCAACTGGTCGCCGAACTCGACGCGGGCGATGTGTTCGCCTCTCGCGTTGTTCCGGTTCCCGCGGGTGCGACCGCCGACGTCGCACTCAAGGCTTTGGCGATCGATGGAGCCGAGCTCACCGCGGAGGTCGTGGCCGGTATCGCCGCGGGCATCGCACAGGCGACGCCGCAGCGGGGTGAGCCGACCTTCGCGCCGAAGCTGTCCCTCCCCGACGGACTCCTGGACTGGACGCAGTCCTCTGACGAGATCTTCGCGCGTTTCCGCGGCGTCACCCCGGAGCCGGGCGCGCACACGACGATCGACGGGCAACGCCTCAAGGTTCTCGAAGCCGCGCCGGCGCCCGACGCCGAGCGCCTGGAGCCGGGCGTGCTGGTGGGGACCAGAGCGGCAGTGTTGTTCGGCACCGCGACCACACCCCTCGCCGTGACCCGCGTGCAGCCGGCCGGCAAGGGAGCGATGAACGCCGCCGACTGGTGGCGCGGACAGCGTGACGCCGAGGGGATGCGTGCCGGATCATGAGTGATGGACAGCAGAGCCGTTCGAACCGTAAGCCGCGCCGACCGCACTCCGGGGCACGGTCGGATTCTTCGCAGAATCGCGGGACGCGAGGCCCGGTGCGCAGCGTGCAGCCGCCGCGCCGCGTCGCCTTCGATGTGCTGCGTGCGGTGTCGGAATCCGACGCCTACGCGAACCTCGTCCTGCCGACTGCGATCGCCGAGGCCGGGCTGACCCCGCAGGATGCGGCACTGGCCACCGAGCTCACGTACGGCACGCTGCGGCGCCGCGGCACGTACGACGCGATCATCGCCGCCGCCGCGGATCGCGCGACCGAGAGCATCGACCCGGCAGTTCTCGACGCGCTGCGGCTGGGCGTGCACCAACTGCTCGCGACACGCGTCGCCTCGCACGCCGCGGTGAACGAGTCCGTGAACCTCGTCGCGACCAGTGTCGGTCGGGGTGCGTCGAGTTTCGCGAATGCTGTGCTCCGACGCGTCACCCGGCAGTCGCCGGAGGAGTGGGAGGAGCAGATCGAGCGCGATGCCCGGTCGGACGACGAGCGCCTGGCGCTGCGTTCGGCGCATCCGGTGTGGATCATCCGAGCACTTCGCCGTGCTCTCGCCGCCGAGGGGCGCGTCGACGAGTTGGAAGAGCTGCTCGAAGCGGACAACGCCTCGCCCGAGGTCACGTTGGTCGCCCTTCCCGGGCTGGCCGAGCCGGGTGAACCGCGACGACCCTATGCCGTCACCGCCTATGGCTCTCCCGGTGGCGACCCGCACCGGATCGTCGCCGGGTCCGGCGGCACGGTCCGTGTGCAGGATGAGGGGTCGCAGCTCGTCGCCCTCGCCCTCGCCGACGCCGCCCCGATCCGTGAGGGTGAGCGTTGGCTCGACCTCTGCGCGGGACCCGGCGGCAAGACGGCGCTCCTCGCCGCGGTCGCGCATGAGCAGGGAGTGATCGTCGAGGCGAACGAGGTCATCCCGACGCGCGCGCGGCTCGTACGCAACGCGCTCCGCGGTGTTCCGGGTGAGGTCGTGGTGCACGAGGCGGACGGCCGCGACTTCGCCGCCCAACGCCCCGGCGCCTTCGATCGCATCCTGGTCGACGCGCCGTGCACCGGACTGGGCGCGCTCCGCCGCCGTCCCGAAGCGCGTTGGCGCAAGACCCCGGCCAACGTTGCCGAGCTCGTGCCGCTCCAGGTTCAGCTGCTGTCGGCGGCGGTCGACGCGCTGGCGCCGGGCGGGATCGTCGCCTACGTCACGTGCTCACCGCATCTCGCCGAGACCACGGGCGTGGTTCAGGATGTGATCCGCTCCCGCGATGACCTGCAGGTGATCGACGCCCGCGCCGTCGTCGCCGGCGTCGCCCGCGCCCCGATCGATCTGGCCGACGACGGTCGCGCCGAGTCGAGGACCGTACAGCTCTGGCCACACCGTCACGGCACCGACGCCATGTTCCTCGCGCTCCTGCAGCGCGCCCCGAAGGGAGACTGACCGATGGATCTGCCCCGCGCACCCCGCATCAATCCGAGCATCCTCGCGGCCGACTTCGTCAACATGCAGGCGGACCTCGCCCGCATCGCGACAGCCGACTTCGCCCACGTCGATGTGATGGACAACCACTTCGTGCCCAACCTCACCTTCGGCCCGCAGATGGTGCAGCGCATCCAGGCGACGAGCCCGATCCCGCTGGACGTGCACTTGATGATCACGGACCCGGACCGCTGGGCACCGGAGTATGCGGAGATCGGCGCCGCCAGCGTCACGTTCCACCTCGAGGCCGCCGCTGACCCTGTGTCGCTCGCACGCCGCCTGCGCGACATCGGATCCCGTGCCGGCGTGGCGATCAAGCCGGGCACACCGGTCGAAGGCCTGTACAGCGTGCTCGACGAGTTCGATCAGATCCTGGTGATGACGGTCGAGCCCGGTTTCGGTGGACAGGGTTTCATGCCGGAGACGATGCCGAAGCTGCGCGCCCTTGCCGACGAGGCGAGGCGTCGCGGCTCGCAGGTCTGGCTGCAGGTCGACGGCGGAATCTCCGACAGCACGATCGAGCAGGCGGCTGCGGCAGGGGCGGACACGTTCGTGGCCGGATCCGCCGTCTACGGCGCTGACGACATCGAGGCGGCCGTCACTCGGCTCAGGGACCGCGCGCGAGCCGCTAGCCTGGAAGCGTGAAGACTTTCGACGAGCTGTTCGCTGAACTCAGCGTCAAGGCCGAGATCCGTCCCGAGGGATCAGGCACTGTCGCAGAGCTCGACGGCGGCGTGCACACGATCGGCAAGAAGATCGTCGAAGAGGCCGCCGAGGTCTGGATGGCATCCGAGTACGAGTCCGACGAGGCCGCGGCCGAGGAGATCTCCCAGCTGCTGTACCACCTGCAGGTGATGATGATCGCGAAGGGTCTCAGCCTGCAGGACGTCTACCGACATCTGTGACGCGCTCCGCTCCGATTCCCTCGAACTGAAAGCCGTTCATGCTGCGCATCGCTGTTCCCAACAAGGGCTCGCTCTCCGAGACCGCCGCCGACATGCTCGCGGAGGCCGGATACGCCGGTCGTCGTGACCCCAAGACCCTCCACGTGATCGACGCCGACAACGACGTCGAGTTCTTCTTCCTGCGTCCCAAGGACATCGCGACCTATGTGGGATCCGGCGCCATCGACGTCGGCATCACCGGACGCGATCTCCTGCTGGACGCACGCATGCCCGGTGCTCGAGAGATCGAGGCTCTGGGCTTCGCCGGCTCCACCTTCCGTTTCGCGGCGCCAGCGGGCCAGTACACCGATGTGTCCCAGCTCGACGGGCTCCGCATCGCCACCTCGTATCCCGGACTCGTCGATGCCTTCCTCGACGAGCGGGGTATCGCGGTCGACCTGGTTCCTCTGGATGGAGCCGTGGAGTCCGCGGTCCGTCTCGGAGTGGCGGATGCCGTCGCCGACGTCGTCGAGACCGGAACGACGTTGCGTCAGGCCGGGCTCGAGGTCTTCGGTCCGGTGATCCTCGAATCCGAGGCCGTGCTGATCGCCGGCCCTGCAGACGCCGAGGGGGGAGAGACGCTGCTGCGTCGCCTGCGCGGCGTGATGGTGGCTCGCCGCTTCGTGATGATCGACTACGACCTCCCCGTCTCGCTACTCGATGACGCGGTGAAGATCGCGGGCGGCGTGGAGTCTCCCACCGTGTCGCCGCTGCGCGACCCCGAGTGGGTCGCCGTGCGCGTCATGGTCGCCCGCGCGCGCGTCAACCCGGTGATGGATGCGCTCTACGCACTCGGTGCTCGGGCGATCCTGGTCACGGCCATTCACAACGCGAGGCTCTGATGACGCTGGCCAGCCGAGTCATCCCGTGTCTCGATGTGGCCGCGGGCCGCGTCGTCAAGGGCGTCAACTTCGAGAACCTCCGCGACATGGGCGATCCCGTCGAACTCGCTCAGCACTATGCCGCGCAGGGCGCGGACGAGATCACCTTTCTCGATGTGACCGCGACCGTCGATGCGCGCGCCACGACCTACGACGTGGTGCAGCGCACGGCAGAGCAGGTGTTCGTGCCGCTCACGGTCGGCGGGGGAGTCCGCACCGTCGATGACGTCGCGCGCCTGCTCTCCGTCGGCGCCGACAAGGTCGGCGTGAACTCCGCCGCGATCGCGCGACCGGAGCTCCTCGGCGAGATCGCCGATCGGTTCGGCGCCCAGGTGCTGGTGCTGTCGCTCGACGTCAAGCGGGCGGACACGACGCCGTCGGGATTCGTCGTCACGACGCATGGCGGGCGGACCCAGACGACGCTCGACGCGCTGGAATGGGCCAGGGAGGCCACCGAGCGGGGCGCCGGCGAGCTGCTGGTGAACTCGATCGACGCCGACGGCACACGCGACGGCTTCGATCTGGAGCTCGTCAGACTCATGCGTGAGGTGGCATCGGTGCCGGTGATCGCATCGGGCGGCGCGGGTGATGTGTCGCATTTCGCCCCGGCCATCAAGGCGGGGGCGGATGCCGTGCTCGCCGCGAGCGTCTTCCACACCGGCGCGCTCACCGTCGGTGACGTCAAGCAGGCGCTGAGCGCCGAAGGAGTGATCGTCCGATGAGCGACATCGAGGCCCGTATCGCACAGGTCGTCTGGAACGCCGACACTCTCGCGCCCGTGATCGTCCAGCAGTGGGACACGCACGAGGTCCTGATGCTGGCGTGGGTCGATCAGGAAGCGCTCCGCCGCACGCTCACCTCCGGCCGCGCGACGTACTGGTCCCGTTCCCGCCAGGAGTACTGGCGCAAGGGCGACACGTCGGGGAACATCCAGGTGGTGCGTGAGGCGCGGCTCGATTGCGATGGCGATGCGATCCTGCTCCTCGTCGACCAGACGGGCCCGGCGTGCCACACCGGTACGCGCACCTGCTTCGACACGACCGATCTCGAAGCGGTCTCCGGGAGCGCGACGGCATGACTCTCGCCCGACGCGGCCGTTCCCTCGCGGTCTCCGGATTCCTGCTCGCCGGTGCGATCGGGATCATCTCGTCGACCCAGACCTGGATCACGGTGGAACGGGCGGATGCGGGGGAGGCCATCCTGGTTCCGGGCGCCTCAGCGCTGGTGCTGCTCGCGCCACTCAGCCTCGCCGTGCTCGCTCTCGGCGCCGCACTCTCGATCGCGGGCCGGGTCGTGCGCCTCGCCTTCGCGGTGCTGGGCGCCGCGAGTGCCGTGTTCCTCGGCTGGTCCACGCTCCACCTGCTGATCGCGGTTCCGGAATCGGCCATCGCGCCGACCGTCACGGAGGTGACCGGTCTCGCAGGCACGGCGGCGATCTCCGATGTCGTACGTTCTGCGGTCCCGACCGCCTGGCCGGTCTTCGCCCTGATCGGCTGGGTGATCCTGCTCGCGGCCTCCGTCCTGGTGCTCGTCACCTGGCGCCGTTGGAAGGCGGGTGGCCGTCGATACCGCACTGCTCCCGAGGCGGCAGCGCCCCAGGACGGCCCCGTGGATGCCGTGGACTCGTGGGACGACCTGTCCCGCGGAACCGATCCCACGCGCTGACACCGATAGACTGAACCCTGATCCCGTCGTCGTCCCCGGAGGAGAACATGACCAACCCGATCGCTGACCCCGGCCACGGACACTCTCCGGCCGCTTGGACGGCCGTGATCATCATGCTCGCCGGCTTCACCATCGGCACGCTGGCATTCTGCCTCGCCGAGTTCAGCCCGATCTGGGTCGCACTCATCTGGGTCGGCGCGGCGATCATCCCGATCGGCGCTGTCGCCGGTTGGGTGCTCGCACGGGCCGGATACGGCGTGAAGGGTCCCAAGTACTCCCCGAAGGCCCACTAGTGGTCCTCGCCGACCTCACGGCCGGCGCAGTCGCCGATGCCGAACGTCGCGCTCTCGCGCGCCCGCTCGCGCAGGTCGAACGGGAGGCCATCGAGCGACCGACTGCGAAGGACGCACTGTCGTTCCTCGCTCCGGCTGATCGGGTCAAGATCATCGCCGAGGTGAAGCGCGCGAGTCCGTCACGCGGTGCTCTTGCCGAGATCCCTGATCCTGCTCTGCAGGCCTCGCTCTACGAGACCGGTGGCGCGTCCGCGATCAGCGTGCTGACCGAGGAGCGTCGCTTCGGCGGCAGCCTCGCCGACCTCGAGGCCGTGACGGCCCGCGTGTCGGTGCCCGTGCTGCGCAAGGACTTCATCGCGACCCGATATCAGGTGCTCGAGGCCCGTGCGGCCGGTGCCGACCTCGTGCTGCTGATCGTGGCGGGTCTGGACCGCGCCGTGCTCCATGAGCTGTTCGCCTTCGTCACCGAGTGGGGCATGACGCCGCTCGTCGAGACGCACTCCGCGGAGGAGCTCGAGGTCGCGATCGACCTCGGGGCGCCGCTCATCGGCGTCAACGCGCGCGACCTCACGACCCTCGAATTGGATCGTGACCTGTTCGGTCGGCTGGCCGACCGCATCCCCGACAGCTCCGTCAAGATCGCCGAGTCGGCTGTGCTCACCCCTGATGACGTGTCCCATTACCGCTCCGCCGGCGCCGATGTCGTCCTGATCGGCGAAGCGCTCGTCACCGGCGACCCGGTCGCCACGTTGACGACGTTCCTCGCAGCCGGTTCCCACGCACTGCCCGGCAGGAAGAAGACCCCGTGAGCCTTCGCGACCAGCATGGACCCTACTTCGGAGATTTCGGAGGTAGGTTCATGCCGGAATCGCTGATCGCGGCGATCGACGAACTCACCGTCGCATACACCGATGCGATCGCCGACCCTGCGTTCCGTGCGGAGCTCGCCGGGCTTCTCAGCTCGTATGCGGGTCGCCCCTCGGCGATCACCGAGGTTCAGCGCTTCGCGGAGCACGCCGGCGGGGCTCGGATCTTCCTCAAGCGGGAAGATCTCAACCACACCGGGTCGCACAAGATCAACAACGTGCTCGGTCAGGCGCTCCTGACCAAGCGGTTGGGCAAGACCCGCGTGATCGCCGAGACCGGCGCCGGCCAGCACGGCGTGGCGACGGCGACGGCAGCGGCGCTCTTCGGCCTCGACTGCACCATCTACATGGGCGAGGTCGACACGGAGCGCCAGGCGCTCAACGTCGCACGCATGCGCCTGCTCGGCGCCGAGGTGGTCGCGGTGACCTCCGGTTCTCGCACGCTGAAGGACGCGATCAACGACGCCTACCGCGATTGGGTCGCGAGCGTCGAGAGCACCAACTACATCTTCGGCACGGCGGCCGGCCCGCATCCGTTCCCCGCCATGGTGCGTGACTTCCAGAAGATCATCGGCGAAGAGGCCCGCGAGCAGCTGCTCGCCGAGGTCGGGCGGCTGCCCGACGCCGTGGTCGCCTGCGTCGGCGGAGGGTCGAACGCGATCGGCATGTTCGACGCGTTCCTCGATGATGAGGACGTCAAGCTCTTCGGCGTCGAAGCCGCCGGCGACGGCGTGGACACTCCCAAGCACGCCGCCTCGATCGAACGCGGACGCCCCGGCGTGCTGCACGGCTCACGCACCTACGTCCTGCAGGACGAGGACGGGCAGACCATCGAGTCGCACTCGATCTCCGCCGGCCTCGACTACCCGGGCGTCGGTCCCGAGCACTCCTGGCTCGCCGACATCGGTCGCGCGAAGTACATCCCGGCGACGGATGACGAGGCGATGCAGGCACTTCGTCTGCTGAGCAGGACCGAGGGCATCATCCCCGCCATCGAGTCCGCCCACGCACTCGCCGGCGCACTGCGCATCGGCCGCGAACTCGGACCCGACGCGATCATCGCCGTCTGCCTCTCGGGTCGTGGTGACAAGGACATGGACACGGCGGCGAAGTACTTCGATCTGTACGACGCCACGACGACGGATGGCGGCAACGCATGAGCCGGGTGGAAGAGGCGATCCGCAAGGCGGAGAGCGAGGGGCGCAGCGCGTTCATCGGATATCTTCCCGTCGGTTTCCCCGACCTGCAGACGAGCATCGACGCGGCGATCGCCCTGGCCGAGAACGGGGTCGACATCATCGAGCTCGGTCCTCCGTACAGCGATCCGGTAATGGATGGCGCCATCATCCAGCAGGCGACCACGCTCGCGCTGGCGGCGGGATACAAGACCGCCGACCTGTTCACCGCGCTGCGGGCCATCACCGCGGCCGTCGATGCTCCCGTGCTCGTCATGACGTACTGGAACCCGGTGCTCCAGTACGGCGTCGATCGGTATGCCGATGAGCTCCTCGCCGCGGGGGCGGCTGGGCTCATCACTCCGGACATCACCCCGGAGGAGGCCGGAGACTGGATCGCCGCGAGTGAGCGCACCGGTCTCGACCGCGTCTTCCTGGCCGCGCCGACCTCGACGGACGCACGTCTCGATCTCGTCGTGAAGTCGTCGACCGGGTTCGTCTACACCGTGTCGACCATGGGGATCACGGGGGAGCGCGCGGAACTCGATCGCGCGGCCCGCACCCTGGTCGGTCGACTGCGCGACCACGGCGCCACCCGCGCCTGCGTCGGAATCGGCATCTCGACCGCCGAGCAGATCGCCGGCGTCTCCGAGTACGCCGACGGCGCGATCGTCGGCACGGCGCTCGTGCGCGCCCTGCGCGACGGTGGCATCCCCGCCCTCGTCGACGTCACCCGAAACCTGGCCTCCGGCACGTCGTCGGCGCGCCCCTCACACGAGAACTAGAATCGCACTCATGTCCCTCGCGCTCCACACGTTCAACGGCGTGCTCGCCAGCATCCCGAGCCCCCCGGAATCCAACTTCGTCGTCTGGCCCGGGATCACGATCCACTACTACGCCCTCTGCATCATCGCCGGCATCATCGCCGCGACGATTCTGACGAACCACCGCTTGACCAAGCGTGGGGCGGAGCCGTGGGTCGTCATCGACATCTCGATCCTGGCCGTGCCGCTCGCGATCATCGGTGCGCGCATCTTCCACGTGCTCACGCACCCGGGCGACTACTTCGGCGAGGGCATCAACACCTGGAACCCCTTCCAGCCCGGATCCGTCTGGGCCATCTGGGAGGGCGGCATCGCCATCTTCGGCGCGCTCATCGGCGGCGCCGTCGGTGCGTACCTCGGGTGCCGTTGGACCGGCATCCGCTTCTGGACCTTCGCCGATGCCCTCGCACCCGGGCTGCTGCTCGCGCAGGCGATGGGTCGCTTCGGCAACTGGTTCAACCACGAGCTCTTCGGGCTTCCCACCGACCTTCCCTGGGGTCTGGAGATCGAGTCGACCAACCCTGCCTTCCCTCCGGGACTCCCTGAGGGCACCCTCTTCCACCCGACATTCCTGTACGAGGTCCTCTGGAACGGTCTGGGCGTGATCGTCCTGCTGTGGCTCGGGCGCAAGCTGTTCTTCCAGTGGGGTCGACTCTTCGCGATCTACCTGATCTGGTACAGCGCAGGACGCGTCGTGTGGGAGTCGATCCGCATCGACCCGAGCGAGATCATCCTCGGGCTGCGCAGCAACGTGCTCGCCGCGATCATCGGCATCCTGGTCGGTCTCGCCATCCTCATCGTGCAGACCCGACGTCACCCGGGGCTCGAACCCTCGCCGTACCAGTTCGGCCGCGCGCGGAAGGATGTCGATGCTGTTGTAGAATCGCAAGACAATCCCTCCGATTTCGTGGACGTGAGCGAGCCTCCGACCGACGAAGTCACCGCTGGAGCCAGCGCCACAAGCACCGCTCCCTCGGACGCGGAAGGCTCGCGATAGCCTCTGGTCCGCGAGGACCCCACTGCATTCGCCCGGCCAATGACGTCCCCGGGTCATCTGAAGATCTGAGGACGGTACCGCATGGCATCGAGCGACCTCCGCTCACCTGTCGGGATGAATTATCCGGCGAAACAGGGCATGTACAACCCCGCGTTCGAGAAGGACGCCTGTGGCCTCGCCATGGTCACCACCCTTCGCGGCACGGCAGGGCACGACATCATCTCGCTGGCGCTCGAGGCGTTGCGCAACCTGGAGCACCGCGGTGCGATCGGTTCCGACGCGGGCACGGGTGACGGGGCAGGCATCCTGACCCAGATGCCCGACGAGTTCCTGCGCGCCGTCGCAGGATTCGAGTTGCCTCCGGTGGGGGAGTACGCCGTCGGTCTGTCGTTCCTGCCGCGTGATTCGAGCGAGCGCCGCCAGCAGAAGGCGGGGATCGAGAAGATCGCTCGCTCCGAGGGCCTCCGGGTGCTCGGCTGGCGTGAGGTGCCGACGGTCAACGAGAACCTCGGCAAGCTCGCCGACGAGGCTCGCCCCGCCTTCGAACAGCTCTTCGTGAGCGCCGGCGGCGCCACGCACTCCGACGCGCCGCTCACGGGCATCGCCCTGGACCGGGTCGCCTACCGACTGCGCAAGCGCGCGGGGCACGAGCTCGGCGCGTACTTCGTCTCGCTCTCCAGCCGCACGCTCGGGTACAAGGGCATGGTCACGACCCTGCAGCTGGAGCCGTTCTATCCCGACCTGCAGGATGAGCGGTTCGCATCGGAGCTCGCCGTCGTGCACTCGCGGTACTCCACCAACACCTTCCCCTCGTGGCCGCTGGCGCAGCCGCTGCGCATGCTGGCGCACAACGGCGAGATCAACACCGTCGGCGGCAACCGCAACTGGATGCGCGCGCGGCAGTCGCAGCTCGAGTCCGAACTGCTGGGCGATGTGTCGCCGCTGCTCCCGATCTGCACGGACGGCGCGAGCGACTCCGCATCCTTCGATGAGGTGCTGGAACTGCTGACCCTCACCGGCCGCAGCCTCCCGCACGCGATCATGATGATGGTGCCCGAGGCGTACGAGAAGCAGTCGGACGTCACACCGGAGCTTCGGTCGTTCTACGAGTACCACTCCAACCAGATGGAGCCGTGGGACGGTCCTGCGGCCCTCATCTTCACCGACGGCACGCTCGTCGGCGCGACCCTGGACCGCAACGGGCTTCGTCCCGGACGTTGGACCGAGACGATCGACGGCCTCATCGTCATCGGCTCGGAGACCGGCGTTCTGAAGTTCGAGCCGGAGCGAATCAAGCGTCGCGGGCGTCTGCAGCCCGGCAAGATGTTCCTCGTCGACACGGCTCAGGGCCGGATCATCAGCGACCAGGAGCTGAAGCAGGACCTCTCCACGATGCACCCCTGGCAGGAATGGCTCGACGCCGGGGCGGTGCGCCTGGCCGACCTTCCCGAGCGCGAGCACATCGTGCACCCGCCGGCATCGATCACACGTCGCCAGCGCACCTTCGGATACACCGAGGAAGAAGTGCGCATCCTCCTGACCCCGATGGGGCAGAACGGCATGGAGCCCCTCGGGGCCATGGGTTCCGACACGCCGATCGCTGTGCTCAGCAAGCGCCCGCGTCTGCTGTTCGACTACTTCACGCAGCAGTTCGCGCAGGTCACCAACCCGCCGCTCGACTCGATCCGCGAAGAGGTCGTCACGAGCCTCAAGCTCGGGCTCGGCCCGGAGAGCAACCTGCTCTCGTGGGGGCCGGAGCACACGCGCACGGTGTCGCTCGACTTCCCGGTGATCGACAACGACGAACTCGCGAAGATCCGCCACATCGACAAGGCGCTGCCGGATCGTTCGAGTGTGACGATCCGCGGTCTGTACCACTTCGACGCCGGCCCCGAGACTCTGCAGGACCGTCTCACGGAGATGTGCGCCGAGGTCGATGAGGCCATCGAGAGCGGGGCCGAGTTCATCATCCTGTCGGACCGCGACTCGAACAAGGATCTGACGCCGATCCCGTCGCTGCTCATGGTCTCGGCGATCCACCATCACCTGATCCGCCGCGAGAACCGTATGAAGGTCGGTCTGATCGTGGAGGCCGGTGATGTCCGCGAGGTGCACCACGTCGCCACGCTGATCGGGTACGGCGCCTCGGCGATCAACCCGTATCTGGCCATGGAGACGGTGGAGCACCTGGTGCGCACCGGTTACATCACGGGCATCTCGCCCGAGAAGGCCGTGCGCAACCTGATCTACGCGCTCGGCAAGGGCGTGCTGAAGATCATGTCGAAGATGGGCATCTCGACGGTGTCTTCCTACGCCGGTGCGCAGGTGTTCGAGGCCGTGGGACTCAGCGAGGAGTTCATCGACGCCTACTTCACGCGTACCGAGTCCAAGCTCGGCGGTATCGGCATCGAGGAGATCTTCGCCGAGAACCAGGCGCGTCATGACTACGCCTATCCGGAAGACGCTGCAGCGCGGGCGCACGAGCGCCTGTGGACGGGCGGCGAGTACCAGTGGCGTCGTGACGGCTCACCGCACCTCTTCAGCCCGGAGACGGTGTTCAAGCTGCAGCACGCGACCCGCACGCGTCGCTACGACATCTTCCGCGAGTACACGAAGCTGGTCGACGACCAGGCCGCCGAGCTGAAGACGCTGCGCGGGCTCTTCACCCTGCGCACGGGCACGCGTCGTCCGGTGCCTCTCGACGAGGTCGAGTCGGTCGCCGACATCGTCAAGCGCTTCTCGACCGGGGCGATGAGCTACGGCTCCATCTCCCGCGAGGCGCACGAGACGCTCGCGATCGCGATGAACAGCATCGGCGGCAAGTCGAACACCGGAGAGGGCGGGGAAGACCCGGATCGCCTCGTCGATCCCGCGCGCCGCAGCTCGATCAAGCAGGTCGCCTCGGGACGCTTCGGTGTCACGAGCCTGTATCTCACCGAGGCCGACGACATCCAGATCAAGCTCGCCCAGGGCGCCAAGCCCGGTGAGGGAGGTCAGCTGCCGCCGACCAAGGTGTACCCGTGGGTGGCGCGGACGCGTCACGCGACGGCCGGCGTGGGGCTCATCTCGCCACCACCGCACCACGACATCTACTCGATCGAAGACCTCAAGCAGCTCATCTTCGACCTGAAGCGGGCGAACCCCGAGGCACGCATCCACACCAAGCTGGTCAGCCAGTCCGGTATCGGTGCCGTCTCGGCGGGAGTCGCCAAGGCGCTCAGCGACGTGATCCTGGTGTCCGGCCACGACGGCGGCACCGGCGCGAGCCCGCTGAACTCGCTCAAGCATGCGGGGACACCATGGGAGCTCGGACTCGCTGAGACGCAGCAGACGCTTATGCTCAACGGCATGCGCGACCGCGTGGTCGTGCAGGTCGACGGTCAGCTGAAGACCGGTCGTGACGTGATCATCGGCGCGCTGCTCGGCGCCGAGGAGTTCGGCTTCGCGACGGCGCCCCTGGTGGTCAGCGGATGCATCATGATGCGTGTGTGCCACCTCGACACCTGCCCCGTGGGCGTGGCGACGCAGAACCCGGCGCTGCGTGAGCGGTTCACCGGCAAGCCCGAGTTCGTCGTGAACTTCATGGAGTTCATCGCCGAAGAGGTGCGTGAACTGCTCGCCGAGCTCGGGTACCGCTCGATCGACGAGATCGTCGGTCGCGCCGACCTGATCGAGGTCAACGCGGCTGTCGACCACTGGAAGGCCGAGGGGCTCGACCTCTCGCCGATCCTCGACGGCCCGGCATTCCCCGCGGGGGAACCCCGCCGCAGCGGTCGCACGCAGGACCATGAGCTCGAGAAGCACTTCGACGTGCAGCTCATCGACATCGCGAAGGGATCGCTGCTCAACGGCGAGCCCGTCGTCGTCGAGCTGCCCATCGCCAACACCGAGCGCGCCGTCGGCACGATGCTGGGCCATCAGGTCACCTCGCGTCACGGAGCCGACGGACTTCCGCGGGAGACCATCGATGTGACGCTGCACGGCACCGCCGGGCAGTCGCTCGGTGCCTTCCTGCCGCGCGGCATCGTGCTGCGCCTCGAGGGAGACGCGAACGACTACGTGGGCAAGGGCCTCTCCGGTGGCGACATCACCATCCGACCCCCGCGCGGATCCGCGATCACCCCGCAGGAGAACGTGATCGCCGGCAACGTCATCGGTTACGGTGCGACCTCCGGCACGATGTTCATCTCCGGCGTGGTGGGCGAGCGGTTCCTGGTGCGCAACTCCGGCGCGACCGCGGTCGTGGAAGGCGTGGGAGACCACGCCCTCGAGTACATGACCGGCGGGCTCGCCGTGATCCTCGGGTCGACCGGCCGCAACTTCGGTGCCGGAATGTCCGGGGGAGTGGCGTACGTACACGCCCTCGATACCGGCAAGGTCAACTCGCAGTCGCTCGGCAGCGGTGAGCTGCTGCTGGAGCAGCTCGATCGCGCCGACCTCGAAGTGCTGCGCAGCCTGCTGATCGAGCACATCGAACGCACGGCATCCCCGCTGGCCTCCGACCTGCTCGCCCGGTTCGAGGAGACGGCATCCGAATTCGTGAAGGTGCTTCCCCGTGACTTCGCCGCTGTGCGGAGCATGCGCGAGGAAGCCGTCGCCGAGGGCATCGATCCCGATGGCGACATCGTCTGGAACCGCATCCTGGAGGTGACCGGTGGCTGATCCCAAAGGTTTTCTGAAGGTCACCGAGCGGGAGCTCCCCGCACGGCGCCCTGTTCCCGTCCGCATCATGGACTGGAAAGAGGTCTACGAGGCCGGTGACCAGGCGGTACTCAAGCGCCAGGCCGGTCGCTGCATGGACTGCGGAGTGCCGTTCTGCCACTCGGGCTGCCCGCTGGGCAACCTGATCCCCGAGTGGAACGACCTCACCTGGCGCGGCGAGGGCCGTGCCGCGATCGACCGTCTGCACGCGACCAACAACTTCCCGGAGTTCACAGGACGCCTGTGCCCGGCACCGTGCGAGAGCTCCTGCGTGCTCGGCATCAACCAGCCCGCGGTCACGATCAAGCAGATCGAGGTCTCGATCATCGATCGAGGCCTTCGCCAAGGGCTGGGTCGAGGCACGAGCCCCCGGAGCGCCTGACCGGCAAGACGGTCGCCGTCGTCGGCTCGGGACCCGCCGGTCTCGCCGCGGCGCAGCAGCTCACGCGCGCCGGCCACACCGTCGCCGTCTTCGAGCGCGACGACCGCATCGGCGGTCTCCTGCGCTACGGCATCCCCGACTTCAAGATGGAGAAGGGACAGCTCGAGTCACGCCTCCGCCAGATGCAGGAGGAGGGCACCCGCTTCCGTGCCGGTGTGGAGATCGGCAAGGACATCTCCTGGCCCGACCTGCGCGCCCGCTACGACGCCGTCGATCATCGCCACGGGTTCGACGGTTCCGCGTGACCTGTCCATCCCCGGCCGCGACCTCGACGGCGTGCACTTCGCCATGGAGTACCTGGTCGAGTCGAACCACGCTGTCGCCGGCGACAAGGTTCCCGAGCAGATCAGCGCCGAGGGCAAGCACGTGATCGTGATCGGCGGCGGTGACACCGGTGCGGACTGCATCGGCACCGCGCACCGTCAGGGAGCCCTGAGCGTCACGAACCTCGCGATCGGCACGCAGCCGGGCACCGAGCGTCCAGACCACCAGCCGTGGCCGATGATGCCGACCGTCTTCGAGGTCGCCTCGGCGCACGAAGAGGGCGGCGAGCGGGTGTTCCTGGCGTCGACCGTCGAGTTCCTCTCCAACGAGGTCGGAGAGGTCCGCGCACTGCGGGTCGCCGAGACCGAGTACATCGACGGACGTCGTGTGCCCAAGAGCGGCACGGAGCGGGAGATCCCCGCGGATCTCGTGCTCATCGCGATGGGCTTCACCGGTCCGGAGCAGGACGGCTACACCGAGGAGACGCGTCCGCAGACGACCGCTCGCGGCGCATTCGTGCGTGATTCCTCGTACGAGTCGACGGTTCCCGGTGTGTTCGTGGCCGGCGATGCCGGTCGTGGACAGTCGCTCATAGTCTGGGCGATCGCTGAAGGACGTGCTGCGGCGGCGAACGTCGATCGCTTCCTCATGGGTGCGACCGTTCTTCCTGAGCCGGTGCGTCCGAGTGATGTCGCGATCGGCCTCCAGCCCGCGTAGGCTGAGCCGCGGCGCTCGTCGCCTGTAGTACCTTCCCCCACCACAACCCTGGAGCATCTGTTGAGACGCGCGAAAATCGTCGCCACCCTGGGCCCTGCCACTTCCACCTATGAGACCGTGCGTGCACTGATCGATGCAGGTGTCGACGTCGCACGCCTGAACCTCAGCCACGGCGACTACTCCGTGCACGAGAACAACTACGCCAACGTGCGTCGCGCCGCAGACGACGCCGGCCGCGCCGTCGCGATCCTCGTCGACCTGCAGGGTCCGAAGATCCGCCTCGGCAAGTTCGAGAACGGCCCGTACGAGCTCGCCGAAGGCGACATCTTCAAGATCACGACCGAAGACATCATCGGCAACAAGGAGATCTGCGGCACGACGTTCAAGGGGCTGCCCCAGGACGTCAAGCCCGGAGACTTCCTGCTGATCGACGACGGCAAGGTCCGCGTCGAGGTCGTCGAGACCGACGGCGTCACCGTGACCACCAAGGTCATCGTGGCCGGTGCGGTCTCCAACAACAAGGGCATCAACCTGCCCGGTGTCGCCGTCAACGTTCCCGCGCTGAGCGAGAAGGACGAGGACGACCTCCGCTGGGGTCTGCGCATCGGTGCGGACCTCATCGCCCTGTCGTTCGTGCGCAACGCCGAGGACATCACCCGCGTGCACGAGATCATGGCGGAGGAGGGCGTCAAGCGTCCCCGTCATCGCCAAGGTCGAGAAGCCCCAGGCCGTCGAAGCCCTCGAGGGCATCGTCGACGCCTTCGACGCGATCATGGTGGCCCGTGGCGACCTGGGCGTCGAGCTGCCGCTGGAGGCCGTGCCGATCGTGCAGAAGCGCGCTGTCGAGCTGGCCCGCCGCAACGCGAAGCCCGTCATCGTCGCGACCCAGATGCTCGAGTCGATGATCAACAGCCCGGTCCCCACGCGCGCCGAGACCTCCGACGTCGCCAACGCGGTGCTCGACGGTGCCGACGCCGTGATGCTCTCGGGCGAGACGAGCGTCGGCGACTACCCGGTCGTGGTCGTCGAGACCATGGCACGCATCATCGAGTCCACCGAGGAGCACGGCCTGGAGCGCATCGCGCCGCTCACGACCAAGCCCCGCACGCAGGGTGGCGCCATCACGCTCGCCGCCCTCGAGGTGGCCGAGTTCGTCGACGCCAAGTTCCTCTGCGTGTTCACGCAGTCCGGTGACTCGGCACGCCGTCTGTCGCGGTTGCGTTCGCGCATCCCGATGATCGCGTTCACCCCGGACCCCGACATCCGTCGCCGTATGGCGCTGACCTGGGGTGTCAGCTCCAAGCTGGTCGAGATGGTGCAGCACACCGACCTCATGTACCTGCAGGTCGACGACTACCTGCTCGGCAGCGGTCTGGCCAAGCAAGGCGACAAGGTCGTGGTGATCTCCGGATCCCCTCCCGGAATCGTCGGCTCGACCAACGACATCCGCGTCCACAAGGTCGGAGACGCCGTCAACGGCGCCGCGCCGATCTACAAGGAGGCGACCGTCTGATCTGACGGTTGTGCGAAGGGGTGGGGCTTCGGCTCCGCCCCTTCGTCGCACTCACGGGGAAGGAACACGTCATCCGGATGCTGAGAAGGATCGCGTGGTGGGTCGCGGACTACGCCTACGCCGCGTTCTGGCAGGTGCGCGCGTCGTTCGGACGGCGCGACGCCGGCTCGCTCAGCAGGGGCGGTGCCGCACCGATCGTCATTCTTCCCGGCGTCTACGAGACCTGGCGTTTCCTGCAGCCGCTGATCACCGCGATCCATACTCGGGGGCATCCGGTGCACGTGCTCGATGCGCTCTCCCGCAACCGGCTACCGGTCGCCGATGCGGCGAAGCTCGTGACCGAGTTCATCGAGCGCGCCGATCTGACCGACGTCATCCTGGTGGCGCACAGCAAAGGCGGCCTTGCCGGCAAGATCGTCATGACCGGCCCGGGTGCGGGGCGTGTGCGTGCGATGCTGGCGATCGCCACGCCGTTCGGCGGCTCACGTTACGCACGACGGATGCCGGGGCGCACGCTGCGTGCCTTCTCGCCGGACGACCCGTCGATCCTGAGCCTGGCGGAGCTGCGGGACGTGAACGCCCGGATCGTGTCGATCTTCGCCGCGTTCGATCCGCACATCCCCGAGGGCAGCGAGCTCATCGGTGCGAAGAACGTGCGGCTGGAGACCGGCGGGCACTTCCGTGTGCTCGCGCACCCGAGGGTGTTGGGAGAGCTCGCAGCTCTCGTCGAGACGGGTCCTTAGGACCCTTGTGTGCCGGCGGTGGGACTCGAACCCACACGCCCTTTCGGACAAAGCATTTTGAGTGCTCCGCGTCTGCCATTCCGCCACGCCGGCTCGTGTGTCGCGTATACGACTGTAGCGCAGCCGCGACCCCCTCGACGGCGCACGGAGCGGTGCGTGGCCGATGCCGAGAGCCACTCGACTAGGATGGATCTGTGACCGAGGAAGAATTGGCAGAACAGCCCACGGCATCCGCCCCGCGACGTGTCGTCGTCGCCGAAGACGAATCGCTGATCCGTCTCGACATCGTCGAGATCCTCCGCGACAACGGCTTCGATGTCGTCGGAGAGGCCGGAGACGGTGAGACCGCGGTCGCGCTGGCCACCGAGCTGCGCCCCGACCTCGTCATCATGGATGTGAAGATGCCCCAGCTCGACGGCATCAGCGCCGCCGAGAAGCTGCACAAGGGGAACATCGCTCCCGTGGTGCTGCTGACCGCGTTCAGCCAGAAGGAACTCGTCGAGCGGGCGAGCGAGGCCGGCGCGCTGGCCTACGTCGTGAAGCCGTTCACCCCGAACGACCTCCTCCCCGCGATCGAGATCGCGCTGGCCCGCCACGAGCAGATCATCACGCTCGAGGCCGAGGTCGCCGACATGGTCGAGCGTTTCGAGACCCGCAAGCTCGTCGACCGGGCCAAGGGCCTGCTCAACGAGAAGATGGGCCTGAGCGAGCCCGAGGCGTTCCGCTGGATCCAGAAGGCATCCATGGATCGCCGTCTGACGATGCAGGACGTCGCCAAGGCGATCATCGAGCAGCTCGCTCCCAAGAAGTAGTGGTCGCGCTCGACGCGGATCACGATCTGCGTCCGGTGGCCATCGGGGACGGTGCGGCCCTCGCTCGCGCCTATGCGCGCAATCGCGAGCATCTCGCTCCCTGGGAGCCGATGCGGGACGATGTCTTCTTCACCACCTCGTGGCAGGAGAGCGATGTCGCCCGGTGCATCGCGGATGCATCGGCCGGACGCGGCTCCCGGTTCGTCATCGCTTCTTCGGACGGTGAGATCCGCGGACGAGTGAACCTCAACAGCATCGTGCGCGGCGCCTTTCGCAGCGCCGATCTGGGGTACTGGATCGATGACGCGTCCCAGGGAAGAGGACTAACGTCGCGCGCAGTCGCGGTCGTGCTCGCACACGCGCGTGAGGACCTCGAACTTCACCGCGTGCAGGCCGCGACGCTGACGCACAACGTCGCCTCGCAACGCGTTCTTCGAGGAAACCGGTTCGAGCGCATCGGGCTCGCCCCGCGTTACCTCAGGATCGCGGGGGAGTGGCAGGACCACGTCCTCTTCCAGCGTCTGCTGGACGACGCCGTCACTGCGCCGGAGGCGCGTCCTTGATCATGTTGGTGATGCGGATGGTCGAGCAGCGGCGTCCCTGATCGTCGGTCACGACGATCTCGTGCACGGTGATGCTGCGACCGAGATGCACCGGGGTGCAGACGCCGGTCACGATGCCCGATGTGGCCGAACGCGTGTGGGTCGCGTTGATGTCGACGCCGACCGCGAGACGGCCGGGACCGGCGTGCAGGTTCGCGGCCATCGAACCGAGCGACTCGCCCAGGACCACATAGGCACCGCCGTGCATGAGACCGACCGGCTGTGTGTTGCCCTCCACGGGAAGAGTTGCGACACACCGATCGAGACTGAACTCGAGGAATTCCATCCCCATCTTCTGGGCGAGAGCGCCCATTCCGCGGGCGGTCGCCCAGTCGAGACCTTCGGTCGTCGCGACGTCGCTCATGATCCTCCTCAGCGGGTGTCTGCCGTCCTCGTTAGGCTGACAGGGTGACGGACTCCGCAAAGCCTACCCTCATGGTCATCGACGGCCATTCGCTCGCCTACCGTGCCTTCTTCGCCCTTCCGGTCGAGAACTTCACGACCAAGGACAACCAGCACACGAACGCCATCTACGGCTTCCTGTCGATGCTGGTGAACCTCATCAAGGCCGAGCAGCCGACCCACCTGGTGATCGCGTTCGACACCTCTCGGCATTCGTTCCGCACTGACGAGTACCCCGAGTACAAGGCGACCAGGTCGGAGACGCCGCAGGAGTTCCGCGGCCAGATCCCGCTGCTGCAGGACTGCCTCGCCGCCATGTCGATCCCGGTGCTCACGAAGGAGGGCATCGAGGCCGACGACATCCTCGCGACCCTCGCCTCGCAGGCCTCCGGCCAGGGCTACGAGGTGCTCGTGGTGTCGGGCGACCGAGACACGATCCAACTCGTCAACGACGACGTCACCCTGCTCTACCCGTCGGTGCAGGGCGTCTCCCAGCTCAAGCGATACGACCCGGTGACGGTGCAGGAACGCTACGGCGTGCGCCCCGAACAGTACCCCGACATCGCCGCTCTCGTCGGGGAGACCAGTGACAATCTCCCCGGTGTTCCGAAGGTGGGTGAGAAGACCGCCGTGAAGTGGCTCACCCAGTTCGGGTCTCTCGACGAGCTTCTGGAACGCGCCGAGGAGATCAAGGGTGTCGTCGGAGGTAACCTGCGCGACCACATCGACGACGTCCGGCGCAACCGCAAGCTCAACCGCCTGCTGACCGACGTCGAGCTCCCGGTGGCTCCCGACGACCTCGCTGTGGCGCCGATCGACGCCCAGGCCGTGCGCGACATCTTCGCGCGGCTCGAGTTCCGCACCCTGCTGCCGCGCGTGTTCGAGGCCGTCGGTGCCGGCGAGGTCGCGGAGGACCCCGCGTCCGTCGTCGTGCTGCCGGAGCCCGTGCAGGTCTCCACCGTCGATTTCGTCACGTGGGCGGACGCCCAGGACGAGATCTCCGTGAGGGTCGTGACGCAGGCAGGAGCGCCGGTGCGGATCGGAGCTGCCTCCGGCGCGGAATTGCGTGAGGTCGATTGGAGCGCCGACGCGGCAGACACACTGCGGTCGTGGATCGAGTCAGACAGGCCGAAGGTACTGCACGAGGCGAAGCCGCAGATCAAGGCGCTCCTGCGTCAGGGAATCCGCCTCGCGGGTCTCTCGTACGACACGAGCCTCGCCGGGTGGCTGCTGCGACCGAGCTTCCCGGACAAGACGCTGGGCGACCTCGTCGAGCGTTATCTGGGCGAGAAGCTGCCCGAGGCTGATCCTTCGCAGCTCGTCCCCGAGACCGAGGGCGCGACCCCGGCCCAGGAGGCGTGGTTCGCGCTCCGTGTGGCGGAAGCGCTGCGGGAGGACATCCCCGAGTCGGTTGCGAAGGTGCTCGTCGACATCGAGCTGCCGACGCTGCTCACGCTCGCCGACATGGAGGTCGCCGGCGTGGCGGTCTCGCACGAGGTGCTGTCGACGTTCTCCGCCGAGCTCGCGACCCGCTCCGAGGGTCTCGCTCAGGAGGCGTTCACGACGGTGGGGCGTGAGTTCAACCTCGGGTCTCCCAAGCAGCTGCAGGAGGTGCTGTTCGAAGACCTCCAGCTCCCGAAGACCCGCAAGACGAAGACCGGCTACTCGACCGACGCGGCCGTGCTCGCCGACCTGCAGGAGACGAATCCGCACCCCTTCCTCAGACCTGCTGCTGCAGCACCGCGAGGCGACCAAGCTCCGTCAGATCATCGAGTCGCTCGACACGGCGATCGCCGATGACGACCGGGTCCACACGACGTACGTGCAGACGGGCAGTCAGACGGGCCGCCTGTCCAGCACCGATCCGAACCTGCAGAACATCCCCGTGCGCACGGAGGAGTCGCGACGCATCCGCAGCGCGTTCCAGGTGGGAGAGGGCTACGAGTCGCTGTTGACCGCCGACTACTCGCAGATCGAGATGCGCATCATGGCGCACCTCTCGGGCGATGAGGGGCTGATCGAGGCCTTCAACAGCGGAGAAGACCTGCACCGGTTCGTCGGCGCCCGCGTGTTCGGGGTCGACCCGAGCGAGGTGACGGCCGCCATGCGCACGAAGGTCAAGGCGATGTCGTACGGCCTCGTCTACGGTCTCTCGGCGTTCGGACTGTCCAAGCAGCTGCGGATCGAGCAGTCCGAGGCGAAGCAGCTGATGGTGGAGTACTTCGCACGGTTCGGCGCCGTGCGCGACTACCTGCGTGCGTCCGTCATGAAGGCGAGGGAAGTCGGCTACACCGAGACCATCTTCGGTCGTCGGCGTCCCTTCCCCGATCTCGCGAGCCCGAACCGCGTGCTGCGTGAGAACGCCGAGCGCGCAGCGCTCAACGCTCCCATCCAGGGCACCGCGGCCGACATCATGAAGATCGCGCTCATGCACATCCACGCCGATCTCGCGTGCGCAGGACCTCGCTTCGCGCGCGTGCTGCTGCAGATCCACGACGAGCTCGTGGTCGAGGTGGCCCCGGGGGAGTGGGATGCCGCTGAGCAGATCGTGCGGCACGCGCATGGGCGATGCGGCAGAGCTCACGGTGCCGCTCGACGTGCAGAGTCGGTCGGCGGTCGCGACTGGAACGAAGCCGCGCACTGAAGTCCCGTTGCGACGGAGTGGCGGGGATTAGGCTGGAGCGCATGACTTCAGCCCCCCGCACTCCGTCCGCCATCGACAAGGTCGCCGATGAGTGGGTCGACACCATCGCGGTACTCGCCCCGACGCTCGGCACCTACATCGGGCGCAGCGAGGTCAACGATCGCTTCGGCGACCTGAGCCCTGCGGGGCATGACGAGATCGCCGCCGCGACCCGCACCACGCTCGCACGCTCTGGATGCGCTCGATCCGGTCGATTCCATCGATGAGGTCACGAAGACCGACCTGGGCGCGGAGCTGCGCCTCGACCTCGAGTTCCATGATGCGCGGTGGCACCTGCGCGATCTGAACGTGATCGCGTCGGCCGCGCAGGACGTGCGTTCGGCGTTCGACCTCATGCCCACGGGAAGTGCCGATGATTGGGCGGTCGTCGCGACGCGTCTCGCCGCGGTGCCCGGCGCGCTGCGCGGATACATCGAGACGCTCCGCACGGGAATCGCCGAAGGGGTCACTCCGGCCCGTCGGCAGGTCGCCGAGGTCGCCACGCAGATCGACCGATACACCGCCGACGACGGCTTCTTCGCGGCGTTCGTCGCGGATGCGGCGCCCGATCAAGGACAACTTCCTGCGTCGCTCGCCCGCACTCTCGCCGACAACTCGGCCGCCGCGCGCGTGGCCTATGACGAGCTGCGCCGTTTCCTCGCCGAGGAGCTCGCTCCGGCAGCGAACGAGGTCGATGCCGTCGGTCGCGAACTCTACGCGCTCCACTCCCGCCGCTTCCTCGGCGCCACCATCGATCTCGACGAGACGTACGAGTGGGGCAGGGAGGAACTCGCCCGTATGGTGGCCGAGCAGACGGCCGTCGCGAACGAGATCCTTCCCGGTGCATCGGTGGAGGAAGCCGTCGCACACCTCGAAGCAGACCCCGCTCGCAAGCTCGTCGGCACCGACGCACTTCAGCGCTGGATGCAGGAGACGAGCGACCGGGCCGTCGCCGAACTGGGAGCCTCGCACTTCGATATCCCGGAAGCGATCCGCACCCTGGAGTGCATGATCGCCCCCACGCAAGAGGGCGGTATCTACTACACGGGTCCGACCGATGACTTCTCGCGGCCGGGGCGCATGTGGTGGTCCGTACCGGAGGGCGTCACGGAATTCGACACCTGGCGCGAGCTCACCACCGTCTACCACGAGGGTGTCCCCGGCCATCACCTGCAGATCGCCCAGGCCGTGCACAACCGCGCCGAGCTGAACTCCTGGCGACGCCTCCTCGCCGGCACGTCCGGGCATGCCGAGGGATGGGCACTCTATGCCGAGCGCCTGATGGAGCAGCTCGGCTATCTCGATGACCCTGCGGATCGTCTCGGAATGCTCGACGGCCAGCGCATGCGTGCAGCCCGCGTCGTGCTCGACATCGGTGTGCATCTGGGCAAGCCCCGTCTCGACGGCTCCGGCGTCTGGGATGCGGAGTACGCACTCGACTTCATGCGCAAGAACGTCAACATGTCGGATCAGTTCGTGCAGTTCGAGGTCAACCGTTACCTCGGCTGGCCGGGCCAGGCCCCGTCGTACAAGGTCGGACAGCGCATCTGGGAGCAGGTCCGCGATGCCGTGCGCAGCGCAGAGGGCGAATCGTTCTCGTTCAAGGCCTTCCACAAGCGCGCTCTCGACATGGGCGGCGTCGGCCTCGACACCCTGCGTACCGCGCTGCTGCCGCGCTGAGGGAATGCCCGTGACCACCCCGGTGTTCATTCACGTGAATAGGAAGGGATGACATGGGCATCGAATTCGGACTGGACACTTTCGGCGACATCACGCGCGATGCAGAGGGGGAACTCCTCAGCGGGGCGCAGACGATCCGAAACGTCGTCGAGCAGGGAGTGCTCGCCGATTCGGTGGGCGTGGACTTCTTCGGCATCGGAGAGCACCACCGCACGGAGTTCGCCGTGTCGTCGCCGGAGATGGTGCTCGCAGCCATCGCCGCGCGCACGACGCAGATCCATCTGGGCACCGCGGTGACCGTGCTGTCGTCCGACGATCCGGTCCGCGTGTTCGAGCGGTTCTCCACACTCGACGCGATCTCCGGAGGGCGAGCCGAGGTCGTCCTCGGGCGGGGTTCCTTCATCGAGTCCTTCCCTCTCTTCGGGTACGACCTCAGGGACTACGACGCGCTCTTCGAGCAGAAGCTCGAGCTTTTCGTCGAGCTTCTCAAGGAGGAGCCCGTCACCTGGTCGGGAACGATGCGCGCGTCGCTGGAGAATGCGAACGTGTTCCCGAAGACTGAGAACGGCCTGCGCACCTGGGTCGGCGTCGGCGGAAGTCCGGAGTCGGTCGTGCGCGTCGCACGCCACGGTCTGGGGCTGATGCTCGCCATCATCGGAGGATCCGCCGCACGGTTCCGTCCCTTCGTCGACCTGTATCACCGCTCCGTGTCGTCGTTCGGCACGACCTCGCATCCCGTATCCGTGCATTCGCCGGGGCACATCGCCGATACCGATGAGGAAGCGTGGGACGCCGCCTATTCGGGGTTCGAGGCGATGAACAACACCATCGGTCGGGAGCGCGGGTGGCCGGCGTACAGCCGTGCGCGCTTCCAGAACGACATCGGCCCGGAAGGCGCGATCTACGCGGGATCTCCCGATCGTGTCGCCGCCAAGATCGCTGACACGATCACCACGCTCGGTCTCGGACGATTCGACCTCAAGTACGCGACGGGCACGCTGTCGCATGAAGCGATGATGCGCAGCATCGAGCTCTACGGCACCGAGGTGATCCCGCGGGTTCGTGCCCTGCTCGACGCCAAGTCCTGAGCGACATGTCGCACGGCCATGCCCCTCATCGCGCCTACGATGAGGAGCATGGCCACCAACGCCCTGCCGAGCCGCGCGTCGCTCGCTGCCCGCCTGGACGATCTGCCATTCACCCGCCGTCACCTTCGCCTGGTCGGAGGATCCGGGGTCGGCTGGGCACTCGACGCGATGGATGTCGGGCTCATCTCGTTCATCCTGGCCGCCCTCACTCAGCAGTGGGGGCTCACGAAGGGTGAGGCGGGCTGGATCGCCTCGGTGGGGTTCATCGGGATGGCCCTGGGGGCGACGCTCGGCGGCCTCCTCGCCGATCGATACGGACGCCGTCAGGTGTTCGCACTGACGCTCCTCGTCTACGGCATCGCGACGGGCGCGAGCTCTCTGGTCACCGGGCTGGCAGCGCTGCTCGTGCTGCGCTTCCTTGTGGGCCTCGGGCTCGGCGCCGAGTTGCCGGTCGCCTCGACCTATGTCAGTGAATTCGCTCCTGCTCGCATCCGCGGACGTCTGATCGTCTTCCTGGAGGCGTTCTGGGCGATCGGATGGACGGCTGCCGCACTGATCGGGTTCTTCGTGATCCCCACGTCCGACGACGGCTGGCGGTGGGCGTTCGCGATCGGCGCGATCCCCGCGCTCTACGCATTGATCGTTCGGTGGGGGTTGCCCGAGTCACCGCGGTGGCTCGCATCGCGTGGACGGATCGCCGAGGCGGAGCGCATCGTCATCGCCTTCGAGACCGATGCCGGAGTCGAACGCGAGCCCGCGATCCACAAGGAGCCGCCGTCGCGCGCCATGGCCGCCACGACGGGCGCGCGCTTTGCGGCACTGTGGAATGCGGAGTTCCGCGTGCGCACGATCTGCCTCTGGCTCGTGTGGCTCTGCGTGAACTTCGCCTACTACGGAGCCTTCATCTGGATCCCGAGCATTCTCGTCGACGCGGGGTTCGACCTCGTCCGCTCCTTCGGCTTCACCCTGATCATCACGCTCGCGCAGTTGCCCGGCTACGCGGTGGCGGCATGGCTGATCGAGGTGTGGGGGAGAAGGGGAACGCTCTCGGTGTTCCTGACCGGTGCGACCGTGTCGGCCGTGCTGTTCGGCACCGCGGTGACGGAGCCGGCGATCATCGGCGCGGGCATGGCGCTGTCGTTCTTCACCCTCGGCGCCTGGGGCGCTCTGTACGCGGTGACGCCGGAGCTCTATCCCACGTCGCTGCGCGGAACGGGCGCCGGTTGGGCAGCCGGAGTCGGGCGGGTCGCCTCGATCGTCGCGCCCCTCACGGTGCCCGTGCTTCTTCTGGCCGGCGGTGCCCCCGTGCTGTTCGCGGTCTTCGGCGCGTGCTTCCTGGTCGCCGCGGCGGCGGCCTGGGGTCTCACGGACCGCAAGGGACTCGCGCTCGACGATCGATGACGCCCCGGTGTCGGCGTGCGGGAATAGGCTGTCCTGGTGACTGACGTGCGCTTCGTGGCCATCGGTGATTCCTTCACGGAAGGCGTCGGCGATCTGCTCCCTGACGGACGTGAACGCGGCTGGGCGGACCTCGCGGCACAGGGCTGGGCGGATGCCGCAGGGCACCCCATCCAGTACGCCAATCTCGCGATCCGCGGGAAGCTCGCCTGGCCGATCATCGAGCAGCAGCTCGAGCCCGCTCTGGCACTGCGGCCGACCCATCTCTCCTTCAACGGTGGCGGCAACGACATGCTCCGTCCGCGGGCGGATCTCGAGCACATCGCCGATGCCTTCAGCCGCGTGCTGCGTCGCTGCGATCAGGAGGGTGTCACCCTGATCCTGCTCTCGGGAGCGAACCCGAGCGGCCAACTGCCCATGGGGTCGCTCGTGCAGCGGCGAGGAGATCTCCTGTCCGAAGCGGTTCTGCGCCGCGTGCAGGACCGGCCCGATGTGGTGCGCGCACTCAACTGGCCCGATACCGAGCTCTCCCGCTCGGAGTACTGGTCGCAGGACCGCCTCCACATGAACTCGGCCGGCCATCATCGCGTCGCCGCGCGCGTGGTCCACGCGCTCGGGTACGAACCCCCCGAGACCTGGTGGTCGCCGAGCGGGGAGTACGAACTCGGTCCTTCGGGGTTGGCGTATTACCGCGAGTTCGTCGGGCCGTGGGTCAAACGACGAGTGACACGCACCTCCTCCGGAGATGGTCGCGCGGCCAAGTACCCGACATGGGTGGAACGGACACCTGCGTGAGACGCCCGTCCGGTTCGCGTCGTCGTGAGACGGCGATGGGGCGTTGAATTGATGACGGACATCGAACTCCGGCGCATACCCGGGGGCGAGGTCGTCCTGCACGACGCACGCCAGAAGACGCACCGCACCGTCACGCTGCTGCCCTACGAGATCGGCGTCTACCCGCTGACCGAGGAGCAGCTGACCGAGGTGCTCGGCATCCCCTCACGCCACCCGCGACGCCCCGCTGCCGATCTGAGTTGGTTGCGCGCCGTGCATCTGTGCAATGCGGCATCGGAATGGGAGGGGCTCGACCAGGTCTATCTCTTCGACGGTGAAGAGGTGTCGTGGGATGTCACGGCCGATGGCTTCCGGCTTCCCACCGAGGGGGAGTGGGAGTTCGCGTGCCGCGCGGGTTCGGTCGGCCCGCACTACGCTCCACTCGCCGATGCCGCGTGGACGAGCGCTGACGGCGTGAGTGCGCCGCAGAACGTGGGCGGCAAGCTCCCCAACCTGAACGGGCTGTTCGACACTCTCGGGAACGTGTGGGAATGGTGCTGGGATCTCCTCGACCCCGTCCGCTACGACGACTATCGCGTCTTCCGCGGTGGGGGATTCGCCGATGACGCGTGGAGCGTGCGCGCGTCGGTGCGCCGCGGCGGGGCACCGCGCATGCATCACGAAGATGTCGGTGTGCGGCTCGCGCGAGGAGCCTTCGAGACGCCGGACGACGCCCAAGGATGGTCGGCGCAGGCCGATCGCGAGCGCGCCATGAACGACGGCCCCACCCCCTCCGGGTGGACACCCCGGCGTGCCTGATCGGCTCGCGCGCACGACCCGTCTGTTTTGCCCTCGATGCGCATCGCCTGACAGGCTGGAGTGATGACCACTGCCTTCTCGCTCATCGTCTCTCAGGGCCGCGTGGCCGACCGCACCGACGGGGCGCTGGTGGGCGCGCGGAGAACAGCCGATGCGCTGTCGGCACTGCTGGGGCTGACCCCGACGATCGTGGGAACGCCCGCATCTGCCGTGGTCGACGACTGGACCGAGGCGCTTCCGCAGGCGGAGGGTACGTTGCACGGGCTGCGCGACGCGGTGCGTGGGGCGTTCGACGCCGGGTCGACTCCGCTGCTCGCCACCAACACCTGTGCGGCGAGCCTGGGCACCCTTCCGACGGTCGCTGAACGTCACCCGGACGCCGTCGTGCTCTGGATCGACGCGCACGGCGATTTCAACACCCCCGCCACGACGGATTCGGGCTACCTGGGTGGAATGGTGCTCGCCGCCGCCTGCGGACTGTGGGACAGCGGTCACGGCGCGGGGCTCGATCCTCGCCAGGTGATCGTCATCGGAGGTCGCGACATCGACGACGCGGAAGGCGAGCTGCTCGCATCCGCCGGAGTCACCGTGATTCCACCGGCAGAGTCGACGCCCGCCCGGATCCTCGACCTGATCGACGGGCGGCCGGTGTGGATCCACGTGGACTGGGACGTTCTGGAGCCCGGCTACATCCCCGCGGCCTACCGCGTCGGTGCGGGTATGCTCCCGCATCAGATCGCGGCGATCTTCGCAGCGCTGCCGGCTGATTCGGTGCGCGGAGTGGAACTGGCGGAGTTCGAGGCCGGTGACCCGGACGTGCCGGAGCACCTGAGCGTCGAACTCATCGTGGAGACGTTCCAGCACCTCCTGCGCTGAGCAGCCCCTCCGGCGTCGGTCAGCGCCGTCGCTCGGGGTCGAGTCCGATGCGGATACGAGTGCGCTTGCGCTCGATCAGGATGAAGACGACGCCGATGATCCACAAGGGAACGGGCATCAGGAACGCCAGGCGGAACGCGTCAAGAGAATAGGTGTCGGGCGTGCCCGCGCCCTGCAGGTCGAGGGCGAGACCGATGAGGAAGATCGCGATGAGCGCGGCGATGAAGCCTCCCGCGTTCGTGACCCCGGTGGCGGTGCTCAGGCGGTGCGAGGGGTTGTGGGTGCGCGCGTGATCGAAGGCGATCATCGACGCCGGACCACCGGTCGCGAGAGCCGCGGCGAGAACGTAGAGCAACCAGAGCGGCGCAGGCCCCGGAAGCGCGATCACGATCAGCCAGGCGAGCATCTGCACGCCCACGGCCGGCAGCACCAGGGCGAGCGAGCGGTGGTTGGGAAGACGCCGCGACAGATCGCCGATCACGGGGCCGAACGCCATACCGGCGATGACGTAGACCGAGATGATCCCGGCCGCGTGTGCCGTGTCGAGCCCTTGGGCCGCCGTGAGGAACGGCATTCCCCAGAGCAGCACGAACGCGGTGCCGGCGAACGGCGTCGTGAAGTGTGACCAGAACGCGAGGCGAGTGCCCGGGTGTGCCCACGCCGCGCGGATGCCGACGCCGGTGTCGATGGCTGAGGTGACCACCCTGATCATCCCGGTATCGGTGTTCACCGACACGTCGGCCCCGCGCTCGGGCGGGTGATTGCGGATCACCAGCGCGACGAGGATCGTGAAGAGCACGCCGAGCCCCGCGATGCTTCCGAAGGTGATGTCCCACCTTGTCGCGTGCAGGAGAGCGGCGACGGGGACCAGCGCGATGAGCTGACCCGTCTGCCCGAGGATGCCGGTGAACTGCACCATCAGCGGGCCTCGTTGCGCGGGGAACCAGGTGGCGACCAGTCGCAACACCGCCGGGAAGATCGCTGCGTCACCGGCTCCCAGAAGAACACGCGCCACGATGGCGATGCCGATGCTGGGGGAGAGCGCCATCGTGAGTTGCCCCGCGGCCATGAGGAACATGCCGATGGTCATGATCGGACGCGAGCCGAAGCGGTCGAGCAGGATGCCGATCGGGATCTGCATTCCGCCATACACGGCGAGCTGCACCACCGCGAAGAGCGCCAGCGTCGATGCGTCGGCCTGGAACCGATCCGCGGCCTCGACACCGACGGCGCCGAGCGATGTGCGATTGGTGATGGCCAGGATGTACGCGGCGACGCCGACGGACCAGATCGCCCATGCGCGCCACCCCGGAGTCGACACGGGGGAGATCGGAACGCGCTGCACCCCTCAACGCTACTCCTCGCCGCGTGGGCCACTCCGCGCCTGGGCGGCGTGTGACGTGCAGCAAGAAGGCCCCGCCGGGCGAGCCGGCGGGGCCTTCTTCGTGCGGTGACGCTGCTCAGCCGCCGCAGAGCTCGCTGATGGCGGCGGTCGACTCCTGCACGTCGGTCGCGACGGCACTCAGCTCGGCTGCCGCAGCCGTGTCCTGGTCGATCAGGACCTTCGAGAGCAGGTCGCGCATGGCACCGAAGTCCTCGTGAATCGCTCCGACGGCTTCCTTGACCTCAGAGTTGGAGATGGAGTCTGCGGCTGCGCCGATCGCATCGACGGTCTCGCTGAAGGTGTCGACCGTGCCCTGCGGGTCTGCGGCCGCCGCGGAGACGTCCAGCGAAGAGAGCGACTGGGTGGCCGCCTGCACCTGCGTGGCGGCCTGCGTGCACGCGTCTGCGACGCTCTGGTCGGACTCCTGCTCCACGGCGGGCGCGGAGCTCTCGGTCTTCGGACCCGACTCGTCGGTGCTCGGCGTGCCGGAGCACCCGGCGAGTCCGAGGACGGCGACGGCTGCGATCGTCCAGGCGATGATGTGACGGTTCATGGATTTCCCCCCTTGAGAAAGTGCGGTCGGTCGACGGCACCGGCGAAGCAAACGGGGGATAGTCAACCACATGATGATGACGCGGTGCATCCTCGCCGATGCCGCCGCGCGGATCGAGCGCTACTCCGCTCGCACGGCTTCGGTGGGCGCAGGGCGGAGGATCTGCGGGCGCCTGATCACGAGTGACAACAGCGCGGCGATCGCGCAGAGCGCAGCCCCACCCCACCACGCGTACGTATAGGTGCCGAACACGTCTCGGATGACGCCCGCTCCCAGTGCAGCCGCGGCCGCCCCGATCTGGTGCGCCGCGAAGACCCAGCCGAACACGATCGTGCCGCGATCGCCGAAGATCTCGCGACACAACGCCGCAGTGGGCGGAACCGTGGCGACCCAGTCCAGGCCGTAGATCACGACGAACAGCACCATGCTCGGATGCACGACATCGGAGAGGAGCCAGGGGAGGAGAACCAGGCCGACGCCCCGGAACGCGTAGTACGTGACGAGGAGGATGCGCGGATCGAACTTGTCGGTGAGCCAGCCCGATGCGATCGTGCCGGCGATGTCGAAGATGCCCACCACAGCGAGCAGGCCCGCCGCGGTCGTGGTGGCCATCCCGTGGTCGTGTGCCGACGGGATGAAATGGATGCCGATGAGCCCGTTGGTCGTCGCGCCGCAGATCGCGAACGCGAAGACCAGCGCCCAGAACGACGGCTTCTTCGAGGCGAAGGCGAGTCCCTCGAGCGCGCGTGTGGCGGCGTTCCCCGTGGCCCGCGCGGGCGGAACGTAGGTGGCGGGATCGGCGCCGAGGGGGAACACTCCGCGATCCTCGGGGTGATCACGCAGCACGAGCCACACCACGGGCACTGCTGCGAGGGCGACTCCTGCCACCAGCAGGGAGGCCGTGCGCCAGCCGGCGCTCTCGGCGAGGGCTGCCACCGGAGGAAGGAAGATCAATTGACCGGTCGCAGAGCCCGCGGTGAGGATCCCCATCACCAGCCCTCGACGACGGACGAACCATCGGTTGGCGATCGTCGCGGCGAACACCAGCGCCATCGATCCGGTACCGAGTCCGATGAGAAGTCCCCAGAACAGGAGCAGTTGCCAGGACGCGGTCATCAGCACACTGCCGCCGGCGCCGAGGGCGACCAGGGTGAGCGCGGTGGCGACGACCTGGCGCACGCCGAAGCGATCCATGAGTGCGGCGGCGAACGGTGCGGTCAGCCCGTAGAGCAGCAGATTGACGCTGACCGCGAGGGACATGACCGTCGTCGACCAGCCGAACTCCTCGTTGAGCGGCACCATGAGGGCGCCCGGCGCGGCTCGGAAGCCGGCTGCGGCGAGCAGGGCGAGGAAGGCGACGGCGGCGACCCACCATGCGGGGTGGATGCGGCGCCGGGTGGGGGTGCCGTCGCGCCAGTCGGCATTCGTCGGCTCGGAGGGAGGGGTCATCGTAGAGGCCTCAGCATCAGGGGTATGTAGCTTTCGTGAAGAAAGCTACACTAGTCGGAACGTCTGCCGCCACCGGAGGGGGAGTGTCATGCCACTGAGGTCGGACTGGTCCGAGGAGTTCTGCCCGATCCGTCGTTCGCTCGACGTGCTCGGCGACCCGTGGGTGCTGCTCATCGTCAGAGATGTGCTGCACGGGCGCGGACGCTTCGATGCACTGCGCGAGAACCTGCAGATCTCCGAGCCTGTGCTCAGTCGTCGACTGTCGGCGATGGTCGACGCGGGTCTGTTGACGCGCGTGGACTACCTCGACGGCACACGCACCCGGCAGGGCTATGCGGCGACGGAAGCGGCAGCCGAGCTGCTGCCGATCCTGCAGCAGCTCGCCCTCTGGGGGGAGCGGCACACGGCGATGCCCGAGGGCGGCGCTCACATGGCGATGATCCACGAGAGCTGCGGACACGAGACACACGACGGGGGAGTCTGCAGCGCTTGCGGGGAGCGGCTCAGCCCCGAGCAGATGACCTGGGTGAAGCCGTGGAAGAACGCCATCGACCGGCTGCAGCCCGCGGGAACGCTTCGCTGAGGCGACGTCGATCGTGCTGATGATTGTCGGCTGCCGGCGCTAGGGTTCTCGCATGCCGAAGCTCAGAGTGCACAACCTTGCCATCTCGCTGGACGGATACGCGACGGGGGAGGGGCAGTCGCTCGAAACGCCGTTCGGACACGCGGAGGATCGACTGATGCGGTGGTTCTTCCCGACCCGTACCTTCGTGAGCATGAGCGGTCACGACGACGAGGCCGTCGGCGCAGGCAGCCGGGGTGTCGACGACGCGTTCGCCGCGGCGACCAATCACGAGATCGGTGCCGAGATCATGGGGCGTCGCAAGTTCGGTCCGCAGCAGGGCCCCTGGGAAGACGAGTCCTGGAGAGGATGGTGGGGGGAGGAGCCGCCGTTCCATTCGCCCGTCGTGGTACTCACGCATCATCAGCGTCCCGATCTCGCAGTCGGCGAGACGACCTTCCTGTTCCGTGAGCTGGCGCCGGCGGATGCCCTTGCGCTGGCGTTCGAAGCGGCGGCGGGCAAAGACGTGCGTCTCGGCGGCGGTCCGACCGTCGTGAAGGAGTTCCTGCAGGCCGACCTCGTCGACCATCTGCACCTCGTCGTCGTGCCTATCGTCCTCGGCCGCGGCGTACGCCTGTGGGACGGACTGGAAGCTCTCGAGGAGCGCTTCGTCGTCGATGTCACCGCGTCGCCGTCGGGCGTCGTGCACTACGTCTTCACTCGCCGATGAGCGTGGCCACCGCCGAGCGAGGTGAAGGCATCCTCACGCGGACCGTTGTGCAGTTCTTCGTCGGTGGCCTTGCGGTGTTCACCGCAGCCTTCTTTCTTCTTGCGAGCATCCCCAGATCCGAGTACGACGGCATCGCGACGCTCACCGGATGGGCCGTGGTCGCTGTCGTCATCGCGGTGCCCTCGATGATCGGGGCGATGATCATCGGCATGCCACTCCGGCTGGCGCCCGCGTGGCGCTCTCTGTGGCTGGCCCATGGAGAGATCACTGTCGTGGGAGTGATCCTCGGCATGGGCGCGTGTGTGGCCGGCGCAGTCACCGGGCAGGCCGGCTTTGGAGCACTGATTGCGGGCTGGGTGCTGCTGACGTTCTCCATCGCGCACTTCGTGTGGCCGTCCCGATGGCGCCGGCGGCCGGCGGGCCCACTCGAACAGTCTCACCTCCAGACGTAGGGGACTGCGGGAGAGCCCGGTGCTCTCGTGTCTTTCGTTCAATCTGACATAATGTGCATTATCGGATACTCCGGTATCACTGAACCCTACGTGCGAGACTGACCGCATGCAGCGTGCATTGACGATCGATGGATTGGCGAACGCCCGTGATCTCGGCGGGCTGGAACGTAATGGCGGTTCGATGACGCCGAGCAATGTGTTCGTTCGCGCTGAGCGCCTCGATCGCGTGACGGCATCAGGATGGGACCGACTCATTGCGCAGGGAGTCCGTACCGTCGTCGACCTGCGCCGCCCTCAGGAACGTTCGGGGCTCGTTCCCGACGGTGTTCGACGTGTGAACGTCGATCTCGACGGCGACGATCGTGAGTTCTGGGAGCCTTTGGAATCCGACGGACGATGGGGCACGCCACTCTACTATCGTTCTCACCTCGATCGACTTCCTCATCGCCTGGCAGCGGTCATGACGGCGTTCGCCTCCGCCGATGACGGGGCGGTACTCTTTCATTGCAGCGCGGGATGGGATCGAACGGGATTGGTGTCCGCCGCTCTCCTGCGCGCACTGGATGTGACGGAAGACGCTGCGGCGGCTGACTACCTTGCGTCTTTCTCCAACGCAGACACCATGGCGGCGCTGCATGAACGCTCGTTCGAAGCCGAGGAACGTCGAGAGATTCTCGCTCGCTTCGGTCACACCGCAGACACAGCGTTTCGAGATGCGTATCGGAACATCGATCTGGATGCGTGGTTCGACCGCGCGGAGCTCGACCGCACCACACGCAACGCGATCAGGACGTGGCGTGGTGCGATCGAGCGGATGCGCGACTGAGACGAAGCGCGGAACTCAGCGACTCACGCTCCGACGTAGGCGGCGAGGTGCTCCCCCGTGACCGTCGTTTTTTGGGATACCAAATCAGCGGGCGTTCCCTCGAAGACCACACGACCACCGTCATGCCCCGCACCGGGACCGATATCGAGGATCCAGTCGGCGTGGGCCATCACGGCCTGATGGTGCTCGATGACGATCACGGTCTTCCCCGACTCGACGAGGCGATCCAGGAGCCCGAGGATCTTGTCGACGTCAGCGAGGTGGAGACCGGTAGTCGGCTCATCCAGCACATAGACGTCGCCCTTCTCCCCCATCTGGATCGCGAGCTTGATGCGCTGACGCTCCCCGCCGGAGAGCGTCGACAGCGGCTGTCCGAGCGACAGATAGCCGAGCCCGACGTCATCCAGACGCCCCAAGATGGCCGTGGCCGCAGGCAACTTGGCCTCGCCCTCTGCGAAGAACACGCGCGCCTCGGAGACGGGCAGATCGAGCACCTCCGTGATGTCCTTGCCGGCGAGCTTGTACTCCAGCACGCTCGCTTGGAAGCGCTTGCCACCGCAGTCCTCGCACGGCGTCTCGATCGAGTCCATGAAACCGAGCTCGGTGATGATGACGCCCGCACCCTTGCAGGTCGGGCAGGCGCCCTCGGAGTTCGCGCTGAAGAGGGCCGGCTTGACGCCGTTCACCTTCGCGAACGCCTTGCGGATCGGCTCGAGAAGACCGGTGTACGTGGCCGGATTGCTGCGACGAGAGCCCTTGATCGCCCCCTGATCGATCGCCACCACGCCGTCGAGACGAGACACCGACCCATGGATCAATGAGCTCTTACCGGATCCTGCGACGCCGGTGATGACGGTGAGGACACCGGTGGGGATGTCGACATCGACGTTCTGCAGATTGTTCGCCGTCGCGCCGCGCACTTCGATCGTCCCGTTGCCTGCGCGTACGGTCTCCTTCAAGGTCGCACGATCCTCGAGGTGATCACCTGTTCGCGTGCCGCTCGCCTTCAGACCGTCGACGGTGCCTTCGAAGCAGATCTCGCCGCCCGCACTGCCCGCCCCGGGGCCGAGGTCGACGACATGGTCCGCGATGACGATCGTCTCCGGCTTGTGCTCGACCACCAGAACGGTGTTGCCCTTGTCGCGCAGCTTGATGAGAAGGCCATTCATGCGCTGGATGTCGTGCGGATGCAGCCCGATCGTCGGCTCGTCGAACACATAGGTGATGTCGGTGAGCGACGAACCGAGATGACGCAGCATCTTGATGCGCTGTGCCTCTCCCCCGGACAACGTCCCGGAGGGACGTTCGAGGCTGAGGTATCCGAGCCCGAGCGTCACGAAGGCGTCGAGATTCGCACTCAGCGCCTCGAGCAGCGGATCGGCCCCCGGCAGGGAGAGCCCACGCACCCAGGAAGCGAGATCGGTGACCTGCATCCGACAGGCATCGGCGATGCTCACGCCCTCGATCTTCGACGAGCGTGCGCCTTCGGTCAGCCGTGTGCCGTCGCAGTCGGGGCACACGGCGAACGTCGCCACCCGTTCGACGAACGCACGGATGTGCGGCTGCAGCGCATCGAGATCCTTCGACAGCATCGCCTTCGTGATCTTCGGGATGAGGCCCTCGTAGGTCATGTTGATACCGGAGATCTTGACCTTCGTCACCTCGCCGTAGAGGAAGAGATGCCGCTGCTTCTCGCTGAACTGCTCGATCGGCTTGTCGGCCGGGTAGAAGCCGGACTGGGAGAACCCCTTCACCATCCAGCCGTCGGCGGTGTAGCCGGGCACCATGATCGCGCCCTCATCGAGGGACTTCGACTCATCGACGATCTGGGAGAGATCGAGATCGGAGACCGCTCCCCTGCCCTCGCAGCGCGGGCACATGCCACCGAGATAGATCGCATCCTTGACGATCTTCTTCTCACCGCCGGGCCCGGTCATCACGCCGCTCGCCCGCTGCGTGGGAATGTTGAAGGAGAACGCCGTCGGCCCCCCGATATAGGGGCTGCCCAGCTTGCTGAACAGGATGCGCAGCATGGCGTTCGCATCGGTCACGGTGCCGACCGTCGACCTCGGATTCGCCCCGAGGCGTTCCTGGTTCACGATGATGGCGGTCGTCAATCCCTCGAGCACATCGACGTCGGGTCGAGGCACAGACGGCATGAATCCCTGCACGAACGCGCTGTACGTCTCGTCGATCATGCGCCGCGACTCGGCCGCGATGGTGTCGAAGACGAGCGAGCTCTTTCCGGAACCGGACACGCCGGTGAACACCGTCAATCGGCGCTTCGGGATGTCGACACTGACCTCTTTGAGGTTGTTCTCCCGAGCGCCCTGGACGCGGATCAGATCGTGGCTGTCGGCGGCGTGTGAGTCAGAAGACATCGGCATCCTTCGAGATATGAGGCTGAGAGATCAGCCGGCCTGGTTGATTCGGAGCAGATTGCCCGCGGGATCGCGGAAGGCGCAGTCGCGCACACCGTAAGGCTGGTCCATCGGTTCCTGAACGACATCGGCGCCCTGTTCGACGAGACGCTCGAACAGCTGATCGAGGTCGTCGCTCGCGAGCGTCAACGCGCCGTAGCTCCCCTTGGCGATCAGCTCGAGGATCGTGCGTCGCTCGTCCTCGGTGATGCCGGGATCCGTTGCCGGCGGATGCAGCACGATCGACGTCTCGGGCTGACCGGCGGGGCCGACGGTGAGCCAGCGCAGACCGTCGTAGCCGACGTCGTTGCGCACCTCGAAACCGAGTGCATCTCTGTAGAACCCGAGAGCCGCGTCGGCGTCGGTATGCGGGAGGAAGGCGTAGTGGATGCTGATGTTCATGGTGCTCACGTTAGGTGCGCATCGGTGCGCGGTGCTTCTTGATTCCTGATCGGTCTGGTGACCTGTTTGGCCTGGAAGACGGGAATGCCCTCCACGTGCGCGGCTCGTTCACGGTACACGCTGGGTGGGACACCGACGAGCTCGGTGAATCGCGTGCTGAAGGTGCCCAACGACGACGACCCGACTTCGAAGCACACCTCGGTGACGCTGAGGTCTCCGCGGCGGAGAAGGGCCATGGCGCGTTCGATCCGCCGAGTCATCAGGTACGAGTAGGGCGACTCTCCATATGCCTCCCGGAACCTCCGGCTCAGGTGCCCGGCAGACATGTGCACACCGCGCGCGAGAGCCTCGACGTCCAGTGGTAGCGCGTACTCCCGGTCGATACGATCCCGCACTCTCCTCATCACTGCGAGTTCGCGCAGATGAGCCTCATCGTCCGGTGCCACGAGATGATCCTGCCATGACCGCGCATCTCGCTCCATGACCTTCGACGACGCGCACCGAGAGTCCTCCCCCATGGAGCAACGTGGGAGCGCTACCCTGAGTTGATCCTCACAGGATCTTCTCAGAAAAGGGGTCCCCCATGTCCGAAGCACTCACCGAGGCGAAGTCACTCTTCAAGTCGATTCGCATCACTCTCGCGGTCTCCGGTGTCATCGCCTTGATCGCCGGTATCGTCCTGCTCGTGTGGCCGGTCAAGTCCGCCGTCATCGTGACAGCGATCTTCGCCTCCTACCTCGTCATCGCCGGTCTGGTCTACATCGGTCTCGGCATCTTCTCGAGCGCGAAGGGCGGATGGGCGCGCATCGGCCACATCGTGCTCGGCCTGCTCTACATCGTCGCCGGCGTCATCGCGTTCGCCAACCTCGGCGTCGCAGCCGCCACGCTCGCTCTGGTCGTCGTCATCTTCATCGGCATCAGCTGGATCGTGGACGGTGTCGTGGCTCTGACGCTCCTCGGCCAGGACGGATCGCGCGTCTGGACGCTCCTCTACGCCGTGCTCAGCATCATCGCGGGAATCGTGGTCCTGTTCTCGCCGGTGATCGCCGGTCTGGCGTTCTGGCTGTTCTTCGGAATCTCGCTGGTCATCCTCGGCATCGTGCAGATCGTCCGCGCGATCACGATCGGCAAAGAGGCGAAGGGCTTCGTCGCGTCCGTCCAGCAGGACGCCGCAGCCTGAGCTTGCTCGAAACCGAATGAGGCCCCTCCTGCACCAGCAGGAGGAGCCTCATTCACGTATACGAGGTCTACTCGGCGGCGAAGGCGCTCACGTCGCCGACGAGGCGGGTGTTGTCGGCGGGCACCGGGTCGACCGCAGCCTGTGCCACCTCGGCGGCGAACTCCGAGACGTTGTAGAGCTTGCCTGCCGATTCGCGACGTTCGGCGATCGCGCCCGGGTTCGCGCGCTCGAGCAGCGTCGCGGTGATCGTGCCCTCGATCATGTCGCCGGAGACGACCGTGAAGCCGATCCCCTTCTCGGCGAGCCCAGGGATGAGCTCTCGCAGCGCATCCTCCCCCGCGCGCTTGGACAGCGCCACGGGCTCGTACTCGGGCATGGTCGGGGTGGTGCGAATGAAATGCGCCTGGTGGCTGGTCACGAAGACCACGCGTGACCCTTCACCGAGAAGCGGCGTCGCTGCGTCGAGCACGTTGACCTGCGCATCGCGGTTCAACGTGAGCGCGTAGTCGGCGGCCATGCCGGACTCCATGCCGCCGGAAGCGTTGAGGACGAGCACGTCCAGTCGGCCGTACTCGGCCCGGATCGCCTCGAACATCGCGGCGATCGACTCGGGGTCGGTGAGGTCTGCGCCGACGACGAGAGCGCGGCCGCCGAGCTCGCGCAGTTCCGCAGCGAGCTTCTCCGCGCGCGGGGCCTTGTTGCGGAAGTTGATGACGACGTCAGCGCCCGCCTGAGCGAGGTACCGCACGGTATCGGCGCCGATCCCCCGCGATGAGCCGGTGACAAGAGCGACCTTGCCGTCGAGAGAACCTGCGGGAAGAACGTCGGTCACGGTGACTCCTCTGGTGCGTGAAACGCCGCGATCACACGGCTCGACCAGACTACCAAGGCAGCCACGCGCCGCCGAGATCGCGCCGTGACCACATGATAGGTTGACCGAAAGGAGGCCGCATGGACAATTTCGCGACATTCGTAGAGTTCATCGACCAATGGGCATGGATCGGCTGGTTGATCCTGATCGCCGTCTTCCTCGTGATCGAGATGCTGACGCTGGATTTCACCTTCCTGATGCTGAGCTTCGGCAGCGCCGTCGGTTTGCTCACCGACTTCGTCGGCATCCCCGTCTGGGTCCAGGTGCTCATCGCCGCCGCAGCGGCTGCGCTCTTCATCCTCTTCCTCCGGCCTCCGCTCATCAAGCGGTTGCACCGAGGAGAGGATCCCACCAAGTCGAACATCGACGCCCTCATCGATCTGCGCGGTACGGCCCTGCAGGACGTCACACAGATCTCCGGTCAGGTCAAGCTCAGCAACGGAGACACCTGGACCGCCCGCACCGCCACGTCCGTGCCGATCCCCCAAGGTTCCGCGGTCGCCGTCACGGCGATCTCCGGGGCGACCGCCACCGTCCGTCCCGTCAATGACTAGGAGCAGTTCATGAACGACACCTCGTTCATCCCCGCCGCAATCGGCTGGATCCTCGTGATCGCGATCATCATCTTCGTGGTGGTCACCCTCGCACGATCCATCCGCATCATCCCGCAGGCCACCGCCGGCGTGGTGGAGCGGCTCGGGCGCTACCACAAGACCCTCATGCCCGGTCTGAACATCCTCGTGCCGTTCATCGATCGTCTGCGGCCGCTGATCGATATGCGCGAGCAGGTCGTGTCCTTCCCACCCCAGCCCGTCATCACCGAGGACAACCTGGTCGTCTCCATCGACACCGTCGTCTATTTCCAGGTGACGGATGCCCGTGCGGCCACGTACGAGATCGCCAACTACCTCGGCGCCGTCGAACAGCTCACGACCACCACGCTGCGTAACGTCGTCGGTGGCCTGAACCTCGAGGAAGCGCTGACCAGCCGCGACAACATCAACGGACAGCTCCGTGTGGTGCTCGACGAGGCCACCGGCAAGTGGGGAATCCGCGTCGGACGTGTCGAGCTGAAGGCGATCGATCCGCCCATCTCCATCCAGGACTCCATGGAGAAGCAGATGCGCGCCGAGCGTGACCGTCGCGCGGCGATCCTGACGGCAGAGGGAACGAAGCAGTCCGCGATCCTCGAAGCGGAAGGTGCTCGTCAGGCGGAGATCCTGCGGGCCGAAGGTGACAAGCAGGCAGCGGTGCTGCGTGCACAGGGCGAGGCAGAGGCGATCCAGAACGTCTTCAGCGCGATCCATCAGGGAGCGCCAGATGACAAGCTGCTGGCGTACCAGTACCTGCAGATGCTGCCGAAGATCAGCGAAGGCCAGTCCAACAAGCTCTGGATCATCCCGAGTGAGCTCACCGAGGCGCTCAAGGGCATCGGCAGCGCCTTCACACCCAAGCCCGGACAGCCGCCCATCAACCCGACGCCCGGCGTGTGACACACCCGTACTTCGACAAGGCGCGTCACCCTCGAGTCCTCGCCCACCGCGGTCTACTGACCGTTGCGGGCGAGGACTCCGGTGTCTGGGAGAACTCCGCCGCCGCATTCGCCGCCGCCCACGCCGCGGGCGTGGACTTCATCGAGACCGATTGTCAGGTCACGGCAGACGGAGATGTCGTGCTGTTCCACGACGCCACGTTGGAACGGCTCATCGGTGACCCGCGAGCAGTGAGCGACGTACGCACACGGGAGCTTGCTTCCCTGTTCGCCGACCATGGCGGTCTGCTCTCGGTCAGTGAGGCACTCGACCTCTTCCCCGACGCACGGTTCAACATCGACGTGAAGACGGATGCCGCGATCGACCCTCTCGGGTCGATCGTGGCCGAGCACACGCATCGGGTGCTGCTGACAAGTTTCTCCGACGCTCGACGTCGAGCCACGATCGCGTCGGTGATGCGGGCCGGTGCCGCGATGAGGCCGGCGGCATCAGCCGGAAGTCGCACGATCGCTGCGGTACGTGCGCTCACCGCCGCGCGCTTGTCCCCCGCCCGTGCTCTTCGCGGAATCGACGCGCTCCAGATCCCGGAACGCCACGGAGCGCTGCGTATCCTCACCCCCGCACTGCTTCGGGGCGCCCAGCGCCATGGCGTCGAAGTGCACGTGTGGACCGTGAACGAGCCCGCCGACATGATCAGGCTCGCGACCGCAGGAGTCGACGGCGTAGTGTCGGACCGCGCGGACGTCGCTCTCGCGACTCTCCGCCGCTCGGATCCGCCACGCCGCACATAACCCGCCGCGCTGGGATTCAGCTGTGAATCCCGCCGCGAATCCGCGGACGTGGATGAAGCGCACAGGCTGGAGCGTTATACCTGACAGCGACGAGAGGACCACAAAATGGCAGATCGCAGCCTGCGCGGCATCCGACTCGGCGCCCAGAGCCTACAGAGCGAAGAGGGCGTCGTTTTCATGGAGCGCCGCGAGACCACCTACACCTGTGACACATGCGGTCACGTGACGAACCTGATGTTCTCGGCCGACGCCGAGCCGCCGCAGACCTGGGAATGCCGGTCCTGTGGAGCCGACGCCCGGTTGAACATCGACGGACAGGCCGTGACGCTGGAAGTGACCGACGAGAAGGCCGCACGTACGCACTGGGACATGCTCCTCGAGCGTCGGACGCGTGCCGAACTCGAAGAACTCCTCGAGGAGCGCCTCGCGTTCATCCGTGCACGACGTGGCGCGGGCGAAGACCCGACCAGGGAGAAGATCGGCGCCTAGCGTCGGCGGGCCCGCCACCATCCGACGGCGAGCGTGCCCAACCCGCCCCAGAGCAGCAGCAGCTGCACCCAGGGGCCCAGGACGACACCTGCTGTGAGGCCGGACCGGAGCTCGACATCCTCGAGCATCGCTCCGGCCTCTCCTGCGTCCAGGCTCGTGACGGTGGAGCCATCGGGTCGGATGATCTGGCTGGTGCCCACCGTGGAGATGTTGACGACGCTGCGTCCCGTCTCGATCGCCCTCATGCGGGCGAAGGCGAGCTGTTGGAGATTCTCGTCCGTGCCGCGAAAATCGGCGTTGTTGGTCTGGAACACCAGCACCTGTGCCCCGGCGTTCACGCTCTCCGTGATCACGTCGTCGTAGATGACATCGAAGCAGATCGCGAGGCCGACACCGATCCCGTCGACGTCGATCAGCGGAGGGTTCTCCCCCGGCGTGTACTCGCGCTGAATCAGTCCGATCAGATCCGGGGCGAGTGCGTTGAAGAACGGGCGATCCGGCACGTACTCGCCGAACGGCACCGGGTGCCGCTTGTCGTGCAGCTGCGTGGCCCCGCCCGCGTCCGTCCACAACATCGACGTGTTGAAGTATCGCCCTCCGCGTCCGGTCGCGGCATTCGCCAGCAGAGGTGCGCCGATTCGGGTCGTGATCAACGTCATCCGTCGGGCGAGCACCTCATTCTGGAACGGATCGGTGTCGAGCGAGCCCTCGGGCCACACCACCAGGTCGACATCCTTTCCGTAGAGAGGAGCCGTGGCGTCGGTCTGCGCGTCGATCACCGAGAACGCGGGGCGCTCGTCGAAGTAGCCCGTCGGCCCGTTGCCCTGCACCGCTGCGATGCGCATCGACCCGGAAGAGATCGTCGGGAATGCCGGGGTGAGAGCCAGCACGACGATCAGCGCGGCCGGCACGATGAGGGGAAGCGGAGCCCGCCAGAGCCGAAGCCGTACCGCTTCGATCAGCACGGCGACAACGAGCACCATGACGAATCCGAGTCCGCTGACACCGATCCACGACGACACCGAGGCGAGCGGGCTCTCCGCCTGACTCATCCCGATCCGCGCCCAGGGGAAGCCCCCGTACGGCCAGGAACCCACGAAGACCTCGCGCCCGATCCACAGAGCTGCCACGACAGTCGGCAGCAGGAAGAGACGCGCTCCGGTGCGCGGGACGGCACGGGGGATCCAGCGGTAGGCCAACGCGATCGGCACGAGCGCCAGACCGGTCAGCAGGCCCTCGAGCACGCTGAGCGCCGCCCACGGGACGGGACCGAGATAGCGCGACGTCCACGAGACCAGGAGTGCGAAGAACGGGATGCCGTAGATGATGCCGACGAGGAACGCTCCCCAGAACCTCCGACCGATCATCGAGACCAGGAGCAGCGCGGTCGCCGGAAACGCCAGGATCCACACCGCCGCACCGGGATACGCCAAGTACATGAGCAGAGCGGCCGCCAACGCGGCGAGGGAGGCCGCCCAGAGCGGCAGAAGAGGGCGCTCAGGCGCGAGAGGCTCGGACATCCCTCCCATTCTCACATCGACGAATAGGCGACGATGCCACGACGGACGCCGTCGAGAGCCGTGCGGGCCGTGCGGGCGAGGTCGCCGTCTTCGGCGACGATCGACAGCTGGTCGAGCAGATCGATGGTCTGCTTCGTCCACCGCACGAAATCACCAGCCGACATGTCGGCATCGACCAGCACCCGATCGAGCATCCCGCCGCGTGCCCAGGTGTGCATCGCGCCCGCGAGTCCCGCCGCGAGCGGCTCCGTCCCGGGGAGGTGATGATCCTTCTCCAGATCATCCAGCTGCGCCCACAGGGTCGTCGTCTTCTCATACGCGGCGCGGAACGCGCCCCGTGGCAGGCCCCGCTCCCCCGCATTCGCCTCATCGCGGCGCGGTTCGTAGACGAGGCAACAGGCCATCGCTGCGAGAGAGGGCGCGTCCAAGCCCTTCCAGAGGTTCTGGCGCAGCGACTCGGCGACCAGCAGATCGCGATCTCCGTAGATGCGACGCATGGTGCGACCCGACTCGGTGAGGGTCGTCTCCCCGGCGTCATCGTGCAGATAGTCGAGTGTCTCGAGGACCTCGACCACTCGATCGAACACGCGGGCGACGGTTCCGGTGCGCGTCTCGATCTGACGACGGGTGCGATCCGTCTGCCTCTTGAGCTTCCAGTAGCGCTCCGCCCACCGCGAATGAGACTCCCGATCGGGGCACCGGTGGCAGGGGTGGCGCTGCATTGCGGTGCGCAACGACTGGATGCGCTTCATCCGCTTCTCACGCGAGGAGCGCGGCGCCTGCGAATCCTGCTTGTTCTTCTTCTCGAGGTCGCTGAGTTCTCGGCGGATGGCCGAGTACTCCGGGAAGTCGCCGTGTTCGCAGGCCATCGACTTCTGATAGCCGGCGAGTGATCCCTCGGCTTCCCGGACCTGCCGGGCCAGGCCGACCACGGACCGGTCCGCCTGGAACTGGGCGAAGGACGACTCGAGGATCTGACGTGCCCGAGGCTTGCCGAACAGGTCGATCAGGTTCACAGCCATGTTGTACGTGGGGCGGAAGCTCGAGTTCAACGGGTAGGTGCGGCGCGACGCGAGTGCGGCGACGGCCTGAGGGTCCATCCCCTCCGTCCACTGCACGACGGCGTGTCCTTCGACATCGATACCGCGGCGTCCGGCACGACCGGTCAACTGGGTGTACTCCCCCGAGGTGATCGCGACCCGCGCCTCACCGTTGAACTTCTCCATCTTCTCGAGCACCACGGTGCGCGCCGGCATGTTGATTCCGAGAGCGAGCGTCTCGGTCGCGAACACCGCCTTCACGAGCTTTCGGCGGAAGAGCTCCTCGACGACCTCCTTGAATGCGGGCAGAAGCCCGGCGTGGTGGGCCGCCACACCGCGTTCGAGATTGTCGAGCCAGTCCCAGTAGCCGAGCACACCGAGATCCTCCTCCTGCAGAGTACGGGTGCGTTCCTCCACGAGAGCGCGGATCTCCGCTCGCTCCTCGGGGGTCGTCAGGCGGATGCCGGAACGCCGCACCTGCTGCACGGCGGCGTCGCACCCCACACGACTGAAGATGAAGAAGATCGCAGGGAGGAGGTTCGCCCGTTCGAGCAGCTTGACGACATCCGGCCGATCCATCCGTTCGATCTTGCGCACATTCGCCGAGCGGACGGGCCGCCGACCACCGCGCTCGGGGCGCTTCGCCTGGCGCCCGGCATGACGATCGCTGACGTAGGACTGCGCCCGGCGGTTGTTGTCGTAGTTGGACCCGGTGAACGAGCGGATGCGCATCAGTTCCTGATTTACTTGCGCGGTGGCGATCCCCGCCCTGTCATCGAAGAGCGGGAGCAGATCGTCTCGCACCAGCACGTGCTGTTCGAGTGGCACCGGTCGGATCTCGGAGACGACGACCTCGGTGTCGCCGCGCACCGTGTCGAGCCAGTCTCCGAACTCCTCGGCGTTCGACACCGTCGCGCTCAGCGACACCAGCCGCACGTGCTGCGGCAGATGGATCATGACCTCTTCCCACACGGCGCCCCGGAAGCGGTCGGCGAGATAATGCACCTCGTCCATGACCACGTAACGCAGATCGCGCAGTGCGGCGGAGTCGGCATAGATCATGTTCCGCAGCACCTCGGTCGTCATGACCACGATGCGCGCATTGCCGTTGATGTTGGTGTCGCCGGTCAGGAGGCCGACCTGGTCGGCCCCGTACACCTCGACGAGCTCACGGAACTTCTGGTTGGACAGCGCCTTCATCGGCGTCGTGTAGAACGCCTTGTGATTCGGGGTCTGCATCGCGAGATGGATCGCGAACTCCCCGACGATCGTCTTCCCGGCGCCGGTGGGAGCGGCGACGAGCACGCTGCGGCCTCGTTCCAGAGCGTGACACCCGGCAACCTGGAAGGGGTCGAGATCGAACTTCTGACGCGCAGCGAAGGCGGCGGTCTCCGGGTGGTCGGCTGCGGCACTCGCCGCCGCGTATCGCTCGGACGGTGAACTCATGCGGAGTCCGGCAGCAGTCCGCTCGCAGCGGCACGCTTGCTTCTGCGCCGGTCGAAGATGAGCGACAGACCCGCGGCCGCGAAGAACAGGACGATCAGGATGCCGGCGAGCATCAGCATGCTGATCACGTCAGCGGCGGGTGTCGCGAGTGCGGCGAAGACCGTCGCGACGAGGACGGCGATGCGCCACCCCTTGATGATCGCTCGTCCCGACATGACCCCGGCGAAGTTGAGGGCGACCAGCAGCACCGGAAGCACGAACGCGATGCCGATCACGAGCATCAGCTTGAAGATGAAGTCGTAGTACTCCTGGGCCTGGAAGAGGTTCTTCGCACCTTCGGGAGTGAAACCGGCCATCAACTCGATGATGTGAGGCTGGATCATGATGCCGATGTAGCAACCGGCGAAGAACAACGGCACGGCCGCGGCTATGAAGCCGACCGTGTAGCGTGATCTCCTTGCGGGTGAGCCCCGGCATGATGAATGCCCAGATCTGCCAGAGCCACACCGGTGCGGAGATGAACAGGCCGATCGAGAACGCGATGCGCATGCGCATGTCGAAGGGACCGGTGATGGTCGAGTACACCAGCGCCGTCATGTCCTCGCCGCGCGCTTCGGCGATCTCGTTGATCGGCTTCGTGATGAACGTGATGATCGGGTCAGTGATCAGGAAGGCGATCACCATGCCGACGACGAGCGCCAGCGCGGCATACATCAACCTCTTGCGCAGTTCGACGAGATGCGCGCCGAGGGACATCCGACGATCCCGATCCGGCTTCGCCTTCCGTGTCGGCTCGATGGCTACCACGGGCGGTCAGGTGCGAGGCGGAGTCTCAGGGTCGGTGCCCGAGTCCTTCACCGTGGTGGGCTCGACAGCGGTGGAGTCGGCGCGATCCGCGTCTTCCTCCTTCATCGCCTTCATCTCTCCCTTGAAGACGCGAGCGGACTGGCCCATGCTCTTCGCGAGCGCCGGCAGCTTCGCAGCGCCGAACAGAAGAAGGATCACGGCGAGCACGATCAGAAGGTGCCAGCCTTGGAGTCCAGCCATGATGAGAATCCCGTCGTCGGTGGGCGATTCCGTCCAGTCTACAGATCAATCCTCGGAATCGGGCCGGTGGTAGAGCGCAAGTCCGGAGGCCGCCCACTCCCGCGCAGCCGTTCGCGCGACAGCAGGTTCGAGCACCTCCATCCCGCCGCCGAAGCGAGCTGCGAGGCGCTTGATCCCACGGGGATCCGCCAGATGAAGGAGCGCGGTCACGAACCCTCGGTTCGTCTCCACGCTCGCCTCGGGAAGGAAAGCGCCGAGCAAGGGCGCGAGTCGTTCGGGAAGTCGCACCACCGCTTCCCGCTCATCGGAGAGACTGGCGAAGGCCTCGGGCACATGGTCGCCGCCATGAGTGATCTCGATGTCGGTGATCCGCGGATCGCTGACCCGATCGAGATGGAATGTGCGCATGGCCTGGCGCAGATGGCACCACCCCTGCAGGTACCACTGCGCGTTCGTGATGAGGATCTGTACCGGGTCGACGGTTCGTGTCGTGGGTTCCGCGTCGGGCGCCTGATAGGTGAAGGAGACCGCACGGCCCTCCTGCACCCCGCGAGCGACGACCTCACGGACGGCATCCACCGCGCTCGGCGCGACGACGACATCCGCGGGCGCATCAGCCGCGCCGCGGGAGAGTTTGGAGATCAGACCGGCGACGAGTCCGGAGTCGGACACGGCGGGCACGGCGGCCACCATCTGCAGTCCCGCGAGCAATGCGGCCGCTTCCCGCGCTGTGAAACGCGGCACGCGACGCAGCGCGACGTCGTTCGTGATCTCGATGACGTCTTCCTGGTCGAGGAGATCCCAGTTGATGTCGAACATCTCCTGGGGCTGCTGCCAGTAGCCGGATTCTCCCGGGAGACCGATGACGGTGAGCTTCTCGACCATGGCCCGCATCTCACGCGTCGACACGCCGAAGTCTTCAGCTGCCTCAGCGAGGGACACCTGACCGTGTTCGAGGAGATACGGGACGAGGGTGAGATAGAGGCGGACGCGCTCGGCCGCGAGCAGAGGTTTCGCCTGCGCCATCATCGAGCACTCCCCTGTTCGCCATGCGCCTCGACGACGGCACGCAGGCGCGCGATGACCGCATCTCGCAACGTGCTCGGCTCCACCACGCGGACCTCCGGTCCATACGATGCGATCTCATCCGCGAGGATGTGGAGGTCGACGAAGGGGACACGGATGCCCTGTGCGGCGGGCATCGCGCGGCGTCCCAATCGCAGGGCCGCTTCCGTTCCCGGGGTGATCTCGAGCAGAGCGGAGTTCTGTGCCGCGACCCGTTCCAGTCCGAGCAACGCCCGCTCCCCGGCGCCGTCGCGCAAGGAGGCGTCGAATCCGGTCGATGAGGTGTTCACGTCGCCGACGATGCGTCCGAGGAGGAACGTGCGATCCTCGTCGACGTCGACATCGATACCGAACACATGCCAGCGGGCTTCGTAGTCGACGAGCGCCAGCGGGCGGACGGTGCGACGTCGAGGTGCGTCCTCCCCGGGTTTGAGATAGTCGAACGTCACCACGCGGCTCTTCTCGATCGCCGCCTGCAGGGGCGTGAAGGCGGCATCCTGAGCGGTGATGCGTGGCGCGAACCCGATGATCGGCTCGTCGCCGTCGATGCCGAGGGCGCGGATCTTTCGGACGCCGGACTGCGCGTCTCCCGATGCGGACTCGGCGCTCCACACGCTTCCGGCGAGTCGGAGCACGGCCAGCTCGGTCGCCGTGAAGTCGATATCGCTCGGGAGATCGTATTCCGCCTGCGGAATGCGATAACGCGCCTCGCGGAGGTCGTTCGGATCGGCAGCGTCGCCGATGGTCTCGATCGGAACCCCGAGTGAACGAAGCTCTTCCTTGTCGCGCTCGAACATCTTCTCCAGCGCGTCCGACCGCGTCCCCGCATGCGCACGTTGGCGATATCCGGAGACATTGTCGAGGATCTGCTGCTTGGTGAGCCCGATCTCCGTGGCCATCAGCGCCACGACGAGATTCGTCAGGCGCTCCTCCGCGGGAATCCGGGCAGCCATCACTGCGTGGCGGCCGGAACGATGCCGAGGATGTCCACGACCACGGCGATCGCGCCACTGCCCTCAGTTGCGGGGATGACGACGAGGAGCTGGGAACCGACGGTCGCGCCGACCAATTCCTTCGCCGCGGCGCCCATGCTCGCGGTCGACCCCCAGGTGTTCCCTGATCCGACCTTCTTCGTGTCCCAGTCGACCGACATGATGTTCGTGACGATCACATCGCCCTGCTTCACTGCGGCGCCATCACCCTTGATCAGCGTCTGGGTCACGGACTTCTTCGGCGCAGCACCGTCGGGAATGATGATTCCCGGTGTCCCGTCGACGGCGCGCACCACGGTGGGCAACCCACGGGCGTCATTGAACTGCAGCGCACCCGAGGCGCGCGTGGGGTAGACATCGAGCACGTCGATCACAGCGACGACATTCTCGTCCTTCGCGAGACCGAAGCCCTCCGCATTCTGCGCCCCGAAGTCTTCCTGGGTCATCACCGCGAGCACACGGCTTCCGCCGGTTGCACACTCGAGCACGTCTCCCAGACCGGGCGACTTCTGCGCCCAGAAGTCGATGTTGTTGACGCGGCTGAGATCGCCGTTGAACTCCGAGGCGTAGAGCTTGTCGCCGCTCTTTCCACCGTAGAAGGCGATGTCGAGCACGAGCGGCTGGAAGTCGGAGGTGAGGGCGAGGCCGTCACCGACGGTGACATCGGCGAACGAGGTCTTCTCGACGTTGACCGGAGCGAACACCTCGACCTTCGGAGCGGATCCGAGGTCGCCCGTCACGGTCGCGGCGCTCAGCACGCTGTCTCCGCCGGCCGCACGATCGCACGCGGCGCCGTCGAACGACGGTGCTGTGGTGCACCCGGTCAGGGCGAGGACGGCGAGGCTGAGGGTGGCCAGAACGGCGGACGTTTTACGCACGCGTTCCAGTCTATTCCGTCGGCTGGTCCGATTCGCGCGATGTCGCCGCCAGGCGCGCCCCCTCGGCAGCCTTGGCCGCGTCCCTCGCTCGCTTGCGCAGGTTCTTGTCGTTGATCTCGCGGTCGCCCACGGCGCCCGGAGTCCACTGCTCGACGTCGTCGTCGCCGTAGCTGCTCTTCGACGCGCGCCGCTTCACCGACGGCGCGATCGCTCCGGGGGCGAGTCGACGCGCGGTGATGAGGAAGCCGGTGTGCGCGACCATCCGGTGGTCCGGGCGGACGGCGAGTCCCTCGACGTGCCAGCCGCGCACCATCGTCTCCGAGGCATCGGGCTCGGTGAAAAGCCCCGTGGCGCGGATGTACTCGGCGACTCGGGACAGCTGCGTGGCGGTCGCGACGTAGCAGAGCACGACTCCGCCCGGAGTGAGGGCGTCGGCCACGACGTCGATGCACTCCCACGGAGCGAGCATGTCCAGGACGACGCGGTCGACGCTCCCGGCCTCGGCCTCGCTCGGCAGAGCCTCCAGCAGGTCGCCGACGACGACCCGCCACGTGTCGGGCGTCCCACCGAAGAAGGTCTCCACGTTGCCGCGTGCCACATCGGCGAATTCTTCGCGCCGCTCGAACGACACCAACTTCCCCGCGGTGCCGATCGCCCGCAGCAGAGACAGCGAGAGAGCTCCGGAGCCGACGCCCGCCTCGACGACCGTCGCGCCGGGGAAGATGTCGGCCTGCATCACGATCTGCGCGGCATCCTTGGGGTAGATGATCGCCGCCCCCCGCGGCATCGACATCGCGAAGTCGCGCAGCAGGGGCCGCAGGGCGAGGTACTCGTGACCCGAGCTGTTCGCCAACACCGAGCCGTCGGGCAGGCCGATCAGGTCGCGATGGCGGAGCACACCCTGATGCGTGTGCAACTCTCCGTCCTCACGGAGGGTGACGGTGTGCAACCGGCCCTTCGGGCCCGTGAGCTGCACGCGGTCCCCCGCTCGGAACGGCCCGCTCGGTCGCTGCGCTCGGTTGTCGGTCATCGGGTGGCTCCCGTCGGGGCGTTCAGGCGGTTGAAGAGGTCGATGAGATCGGCCGCGCTGCGTCCTTCCAGCGTGGGCCAGAGCTCGTGCGCACCCACCTCCTCGAGCGAGACGATGTGGGGGACGCCGAGCGTGACGGCCCCGGAGGCGATGCCGGCGCGGAGCCCGGTCGGAGAGTCCTCGATGACGATCGCCTCGGTGATGTCGATGTCGAGCAGCGCGGCGGCCTGGAGGTACGGCTCGGGGTGCGGTTTCGGGTTCTCGACGTCATCTCCTGCGACGACGAGTTCGAAAGCGTCGAAGTCGATCAGCTCGACCACGCCGAGGGCCATGCGACGCAGCGACATGGTGACCAGGGCGGTGGGGATTCCCGCCGCTTTGAGGTCGCTCAGCAACTCGCGCGCTCCCGGGCGGAAGGGCACGCCCTGTGTGCGCAACGACTCCTGCACGGCATCGGTCAGAAGCGAGATGATGGCGTCGGCCTCCATCGCGACACCGGCGTTCTGCAGGATGATCGCGCTGTCGATGAGGCCGTTGCCGACGAGCTGGAGCGCATCCTCGTGACTCCAGGTGCCGCCGAACGACTCCACCAGGGCCGTCTCCGCCGCCATCCAATACGGCTCGGTGTCGACGAGTGTTCCATCCATGTCCCAAAGGACCGCGCGGGGCTGTCTGCTCACTGAACCCATGCTAGCCGTGGGCGCCGCCCACTTCCTGTCCGCGCGGACTAGCCTGGAAGGATACCCACGTCACCGACCTCGGAGGGAGTCCCGGATGGATGTTCTCGGTTCGCGCATCGTCATCGTCGCCTTCGACGGCTGGAATGATGCCGGCGAGGGTGCGAGCGGCGCCGTGGAGGCGCTGCGGGCGGGGACCGATTACGACCTGGTGCACTCGGTCGATCCCGAGCTCTACTTCGACTACCAGTACACGCGTCCGTCGACCCAGGTGGACGCCGAGGGTCGTCGTCAGGTCAAGTGGCCCGAGGCGGCGCTGTGGCGCCCGCGTGATCCCGGCCCCGGACCGGAGTTCTGGCTTCTCACCGGCGTTGAGCCCGCGCGGACATGGCAGGCCTTCGCCGCGGAGTTCATCGATGTGGCGCTTCGGGACGACGTCACCGGCTTCGTCACTCTCGGGGCGATGCTCTCGGATGTGCCGCACACCCGGCCCATCTCGATCTTCGCGTCGAGCCAGAACGAACAGGTGCGCGAGGTTCACGGACTGGATCGTTCGCTCTACGAGGGCCCCGTCGGCATCCTCAGCGTGGTCGAGCATTTCGCGGAGAACGCCGGCATCCCCACCGCCAGCCTCTGGGCGAGCGTGCCCCATTATGTCGCCTCGGCCACCCCGTCGCCGAAGGTCACGCTCGCGCTGCTCGACCGGCTCGAGGAGCTCACCGGCGTCGACGTGCCCCGCGATCACCTGCGCACCGAAGCGGCCGCCTGGGAGGCGTCCATCGATGCTGCTGCGGCGGACGACGAGGACATGGCCGAGTACATCCGTCAGCTGGAGCGCACGCGCGATACCTGGGACTCCCCCGAGGCGTCGGGCGATGCGATCGCCCAGGCGTTCGAGCGTTATCTTCGCCGACGCGACGACGGCCCCGGCGACCGCAAGCGGTGACCGGGGCGGCTGCTCGCCTCACGCGGCGATGACGCCCGTTCCGAGCAGGATGAGCATCGTCGTGCCCAGCAGGATGCGGTAGATCACGAACGGCAGGAAGCTGCGCTTCGAGATCCAGTTCATGAAGAACGCGATGACACCGAGCGCCACGACGAAGGCGATCCCCGTGGCGGCCAGGGTGTCGCCGAAGGAGAAGAACGACGGCTCGTCCCAGCTCTTGTAGACCTGGTAGAAGCCGCTGCCGAACACGGCGGGGATGGCGAGCAGGAAGGCGTACCGTGCAGCGGCCGCGCGTTCGTAACCGAGGAAGAGCCCCATCGTGATGGTGCCGCCCGAGCGCGAGACCCCGGGGATCAGGGCGAGAGCCTGAGCGAATCCGTAGGCGATGCCGTGAGGGTACGTCAGCTGGTCCAGCCTGCGCTTCTTCGCGCCCACGTAGTCGGCGATGCCCAGCAGGATGCCGAAGACGATGAGCATGATCGCGACGATCCACAGCGAGCGCAGGACGCTCTCGATCTGATCCTGGAAGAGCAGTCCGAGCAGCACGATCGGGATGCTGCCGATGATGATGAGCCATCCCATCCGCGCATCCGGGTCGTTGCGAGGCACGCGACCGGTGAGAGAGCGGAACCACTGCCCGACGATTCGCACGATGTCGCGCCAGAAGAACACGACGACCGCTGCCTCGGTGCCGATCTGCGTGATCGCAGTGAACGCGGCGCCAGGGTCCTCCCCCGACGGCAGGAACGTGCCGATGATGCGCAGGTGTGCGCTGGAGGAGATCGGCAGGAACTCGGTGAGTCCCTGGACGATGCCGAGGATGAGCGCTTCAAGCAGGTGCATGGAGGTGGTGCCTTCTGATTCGAGGACGGCGCGGGAGCAGCGTAGCGGCGCTCAGAACGAGAGCAGCAGATCGGTCAGCACCCGCTGGCCGAAGACAAGCGATTCTACGGGTACGCGCTCATCGACTCCGTGGAACATCCCGGTGAAGTCGAGGTCGGCAGGGAGTTTCAGCGGAGCGAACCCGTAGCCGGTGATGCCCAGCACGGCCAGCGCCTTGTTGTCGGTGCCAGCGCCCAGGAGGTACGGGATCACCGGAACCCCAGGGTCGTGCCGGCCGATGCTCGCGACCATCGCCTCGACGAGATCGCCCGCGAACGGCGTCTCCATGCCGATGTCGCGCACGACGGTCTCGATCAGGATGTCGTCGCCGACGATGCGCTGCAGCTCCGCCAGCACGTCGTCCTCCGTGCCGGGAATCACCCGCACGTCGATGAGTGCCTCCGCACGCTCCGGGATCACATTGTGCTTGTATCCGGCGGTCAGAGCAGTGGGGTTGGCCGTGGTGCGGAAAGAGGAGCGCAGGAAGGCCTCCGCAGGGCCGGCCGCGGCGGCGAGGGCATCCGGATCGTCGGTGCTGCGCCCAGTGAGTGCGCTCAGCCCTTCGAGGAGCGCCTCTGTCGTCGGGGTGAGTCGGATCGGCCAGCGGGTGCGACCGATCGCCGCCACCGCCTCGGCGAGCCGCGTCACGGCGTTGTCTTCGTGGAGGCGGCTCCCGTGTCCTGCCCGTCCCTTGGCGACCAGCCGGATCCAGATCAGCGCCTTCTCCCCCACCTGCAGCAGGTACGCGCGACGGTCGTCGACCGTGATCGAGTACCCGCCGACCTCGCTGATCGCGGCGCCCGCATCGGCGAACCACTCGGGGCGATCGCGGACGACCAGCGCGGAACCCTCGACGCCGCCGTTCTCCTCGTCGGCGAAGAAGGCGAGTACGAGGTCGCGTTCGGGCTGCTCACCCGCCCGGATGATGTCCGCCACGGAGGTCAGGATCATCGCATTCATGTTCTTCATGTCGACCGCACCGCGGCCCCACAGCATGCCGTCGCGCACGTCGCCGGCGAAGGGATCGACGCTCCAGTCCTCTGCCATCGCGGGAACGACGTCGAGGTGCCCGTGCACCACGAGGGCGGGCTTCGAACGATCGCGGCCCACGACCCGTGCCATCACGTTCGTGCGGCGCGGCACCGGCTCGTAGTACTCGACCTCGAGACCGAGCGCTTCGAGGTAGGCGCCGACGTATTCCGCGGCCTCGCGCTCGCCTTTCGCATTGCCGCCTCCGAAGTTCGACGTGTCGAAACGGATCAGGTCACGCGCGACGCGCACGACCTCGGGAAGCGGCTCATCGATCATGTCTCCAGGCTACCGAAAACGCGTGCCACGCCCGGGCGTACGGCTCGGTTCGAGAGGCCGTGGAGAACGTGATAGTGTCATTCTTCGGTCGGCAACGATCATCCAAAACCTGCGCGGGTGGCGGAATGGTAGACGCGCTACGTTGAGGTCGTAGTGCCCGTAAGGGCGTGGGGGTTCAAGTCCCCCTCCGCGCACAGAGAAGAAGAAGGCTCCCGAAAGGGGGCCTTCTTCTGGTTGAGGCCGGATCGCTTCCCACCATGCTTCTTCCCACCACGGAACGCGAAGACATATCCCCGCTGCAGCAGGAAGCCGCAGACGTAGGCACCGCTGTCCGCGAGCAGTTTCGCGAACACGATCGGAACGCCCCCGGCGACGAGCAGGGACATCGATGTGTACGCTCCGGCAAGCAGCACGATCGCGAGGCCTGCATAGCGGACGGCCTGACGCCGCGGACTGAGGCCACGGTTGCGCGAGAACACGAACGCCCGGTTGAGGGCGAAGTTCACGGCAGCGCTCACCAGGCGCGCCCCGACGGCGGACACCAACAGCTCCCCGGAGAGTGCGTACAGCACAGCGAGCGCGGCGACATCCAGAACGAACGACGCGAGCGACACCAGCACGTAGCGCAGCATCGGACGAAGGACCGCGAGCGAATCCCGCACCGGGCGAAAATGAGAGGAGGCGTTCTCGTCGAGGTAGACCGTCGCGATCGGGACTTCACGGATGGGAATGGCACGCCGCGTGAAGTCGATCAGCACGTTCATCTCCCACGCGAACCGCCTGCATCGGAGACGCGTGCAACGACATGCCGGATACGCCGGCCCGGTGCGGATGCCCCTGCCCCGAGACGGGTGGAAACGATTCCTGAGCCGAAGGAGTGGCTCAACGTAAAGGCAGCGTCGGTGCTGATCGGCAAGAGCACACGCGCAATCTACGAGTGGGTCGAGGACGATCGTCTGGCCACGCGGCTCGACGCGCAGGGCAGGATGACCGCGCTCAGGAAGGTACTCGTCAGGATCGAAGCGACCATCCCGCGCGGCCGTCCAAGGGGGAAGTCGACACGCAGGTGAGGTACCGACATAGGACTCCATCTGCTCGTCACGCATAACAACGTGGGCATTTTGTCGCAACGGTTGATTTATCCGCGGACGCCGAGCTAGTGTGCCAAAGCGAGGCATGACGAAACCGGAGAAAGAATGAGAATTCGACACACCATCGGGGCTATCGGGGTCGCAGCTGTGCTGCTCAGCGGCGGAACGCCGGCATACGCCAGCGCGGATCAATCACCGCCACCGCCCCCACGCAAGAGGAGATCACAGCCCAGATCGCTGAGATCGAGTCCCCCAGAGTTCGCGAAGCGACAGAGGCTCTCTACGAGGACATTTTGCAAGACGGTCGCGAGATACTCTCTGTTCAGACGGTTGGATTCGCGCCGGCCAAAGGCCAAACCGCAGCGCGCGCGCTGCCGTCGGACTGCGGCATGTCTGTCTTCATCAGCTACGCAGGGAGAGTTGTATACAACGACACGACCACGTCGTACGGGACCAAGTTCACGAGCGTAAAGACGCGCGTTGGCATCAGAGGAGAGAATCCCTTCAACCCGTTCGACCAAAAAACGGTGAGGGATCTCACCTTCAACAACTACAACGGCACTGTCGCCACTCGGGGAACGTCATATGCGTGCATGAACAGCAACCAGACCAAGTGGTGGGCCACCAGCACCGGTGTGTTGGTCCGTGGCGGCGTAACCTACACCACGCCTGCGGTGTACGACGTTACCGCTACCGTGAAGTGCGGGTGGTGACTATGTTGAAGCACACGGTTCGCCGGGCCGGGTTGATCGGGGTGCTCGCGTTGGCGCTAGTCGCGACAAGCGGAGCCAGTATCGCGCCAACGTCCCAGTCCATCTCCGCACAGATCGCGAAGGCAGCCCCGACGGGGGCCGAGGTAGACGTATTCGTGTTCTGCAAACCGGATGGATCGTACTCCTACAACGCCATTGGAAGTGGGTTCGGCCGCGTCGTCCAGTACAACATCCATGCGGTCAGAAGGTCATACTGGGTTGGCGGGGGCAGCACCAGCAGCACTGAAGGCCACGGCCGCCTGTACTCGTCTCGCAGCGGCTACATAACGACTCCCTCGTACTACAGCGGCAAGGACTCGAAGCGTGAATCCGTTTCCGTGAGGGTCGTGATCGGCGGAGTAGGCGGAACGGGCTCGGCGAACTGCGATTGACTGAGACTATGAATGACGAAACGCTCACCTCTTCCCCTAACCATCGGCCGGGCGAGCCCCTGCGGTCTTGGCTTGAGGCGACTCGGGAACGAGAACACAACGCCCGAGCCGTGCTGAGTTTCTCTGAGGCGACGGACGCTGTGCGGAAGCTGATCGCGGGCGAGACTCTCACCTTGGAGGACATGGTCTCGTTCGGACGGCTGAACTCGTTCTGCGTCCTTCAGTGGTACGAACCTCTCGTGGAGCTGATGAGAGAACCGTACATTGATCCGGATGTGGCTGAGCTCTTCGGCCCGCTCGTGAAGAAGGCGTAACTACAGCGCTTCGTCCGAATCCGGGTGAGCGTCCAGCCAATTTCGGCGGGACGCTCACCCGGATCTCTTCTGAATGCGCGAACAAACACACGCAAAAGCCGCAATTGGTGCACGATAGAACGTAGATGGTGGAGCACTCCGCCCAGACGAAAGCCGCGGCCTCAGCTAGAGGCGCGGGGCTTCGCTACGCTCAGTCCGTGAACAATACGTCGAGCTACTGGGCCGCGATCGCTCAGATTATTCCGGTGCTCATGCTGGCGCTCATCGTAGAAGGACGGTTCCTCGCCAGGCAGTTTACCGACAAGGATCGGTTCTCGACCAACGTGGGCGCGCGGGCATCTTACGCGGCAGTCTTCGCGATCAACGCGCTGGCACTGTTCGTTGGGTTCCTCCTCGCCCTCGCCGGGGCTCGAGGCAATGGGCTCAATGAAGTCCTGAGCACGATCGCTGAAGTGTCCCTCTTTCTTGGCGTGATCACGGTGTTCGTTTCACCAGTGATTAGCCTTGCCTCAGCACTCATCGGCGATAAGATCGAGATGCTCCACCGGCGGCTTCCATACTCAGCGTCAGCGCGGGCAGAACGCCGGAAGCGCCGTGCCCGAGACGTAATCGCTGGCATCCGCCGCGAGTACGTCGACATTCGCCTCGTCGCCAGGATGAAAACCTCCCAGGCATACGTCGCCCTATACGAGCGCGAACGAGGTGTAGAGGCCGCGGCGATGTGGAGCGGCCCAGATTTCAACTTCACTGCGTTGGATGATCTGGCGTCGAAGATCGAGTGTGCACTCAAGCGATTGCACGACAAGGTCGCGCGCGCTGAAGCAGACTTTGCGGCAACCGGCGCGGAACTCACAGACGTTGAGATTGAGGAGTTCCGCGCCGCATTGACATACGTGTCGAGTCGGTGAAGTCGCCCTCACCTCGGCGTAGGGTCGATGCCACGAGAGGCGTGGAGCTTGCGCACTCCGTGAGGCATCATGTGAAGTGCGTCAGCGATCTCCTGCCATATAGCCTCCTCGGCGTGGGTGTCGACTTCGGCACGGACAACTCGTCGACGGGTCTTCTGCTCGGCCTGTCGAATGAGAAGCAGATCGACGGTCCGCGGTGATCCCGCTGGTCGTCTCGGTGATGTTCGTCCCGTAGGCGTCGCCCGCGATTGCGGATCGAAGCGCTGTCGCATCGGTGAGTGTGACATTGGTTACCGTCGTGAAGGAGATTTCGGCCTGGTCGGAATCGTACGAGGTACTGGCGATGGTGGCGTTCGTGGTTTGAGGAAGCGGTCCATCGCCCAGGCGGTTCCCCCGCCTGCGCTGAGCAACACGGCGAGGCCGCCGGCGAGGAGGACGCGTCGGCGACGTCGGCGCGATGTGCGGTGGTTCGGTGAGGTGTCCATCCTCCACAGATAGGTGCGCCCGTTGTCCGGGATCTATCGTTCTCCGGTGCCTCCGCACCACACTGCCTCAGCGTTCGCCATGAGAAGCGGCATTCAACACCGGGACATTGCCAGCACATAGAAAGTACATAGTTCGTGAGTGCGGAATGGGAGGGAACCTCACCCCGATCGAAGGATTCCGCCCGTGAACACGCTCGTCATGATCGTCGCCGACCTCGTCGCCATCACGATCCTCGCCCTTGGCATCTACTTCCTCCGGCACCGCCGGCGCGATCTCGTCGTCGCCTTCGTCGGAGTGAACGTCGGAGTGCTGGCGGTGGCCGTCGTCCTCGCCGGCACTTCCGTGGCGCTCGGTCTCGGGCTCGGGCTCTTCGGCGTCCTGTCGATCATCCGTCTGCGTTCGTCCGAGATCTCTCAGCGCGAGGTCGCGTACTACTTCGCCTCGCTGGCACTCGGCCTCATCGCCGGGCTGACCAGCGAGATCTCCGTCATCCCGCTTGCGCTGATGGCGCTCATCATCGTGGCGATGTTCGTCGCGGACCACCCTCGCCTGCTGTCGCGATCGCGCAACCTGACGATGACGGTCGACCGTGCGATCGGCGACGAGGCGGAGCTCGTCCCTCTGCTCGAGCGGCTTCTCGGAGGCAGGGTGTCGCAGGCGACGATCCTCAACCTGGACTTCGTGAACGACACCACTCTCGTGGACGTCCGCTTCCGCGTCGGCGCCCCCGCCGAGGTCGGTTCCGTCTTGTCCGGAGCACGCCGTTGATCTCCCGGCTCGAGCCGATCGGGCTGGAAGAGCTGGTCGCCGAGGCGGCACTGCTCACTCGCGTCGATCGGAAGTACATCATGACTGCCGACGAGGCTGAGGCGGTTCTCGCCGACCTCGCTGAGGGGACCCGCGTGCTCACGATGGGTGGGCTCCAGTCGTTCGCCTACGAATCGCACTACTTCGACTCCGCAGACCTCCTCAGCTTCCGTATGGCCGCACTCGGGCGCCGTCGCCGGTTCAAGCTCCGCACCCGCAGCTACGTCGACACGGAGGATGCCTATCTGGAGCTCAAGACACGCGGTGCACGCAGCACGACCGTGAAGGATCGCATCGCCTACGACTTCGGAGTGCGCGATGCCCTGACGGATGCGGGAAGAGACTATGCCGCGGTCGGCCTGGACGCCCTCGGCATCCCGCGCCTCGAGAGCGGTGATCTGCGCCCCACGCTGGCCACGCGCTATCAGCGAACGACGCTGTTGGCCCCGAACGGCGGAGGACGGGCGACGATCGACGCCGCGCTGTCGTGGGAGCTCGATTCAGGTGCGGCACTGCGCGTGCCCGGCCTCGTCATCATCGAGACGAAGTCGGGCCTGCGCACCGGCGACATCGACCGGTTGCTCTGGAGACGCGGCATCCGCCCGTCGACCATCAGCAAGTACGGCACGGGACTCGCCGCTCTCCGCCCTGACCTCCCCTCCAACAAGTGGTCGCGCGTACTGCGTCGCCGCTTCCGCCCCACCGCGATCGCGGCCTGACCGAAAGAGACCCTCATGCGCACCAAGAAACGTATCCTCCTCGCCGCCACACCGTTCGTGCTGACCGGCGTCGTCCTCGCCGGCTGCACGAGCCTGTCCGGCGGGGCGGATTCATCCACATCGTCCGCTCAGGCGGCGGCATCGACCCAGAGCGTCGACGCCACGCTGACAGCCGAGCAGGTGCTCACTGATAACGCCGACGCCACGACGGTCACCGCCGACGCGGCGGACACGGCAGACGAGACGATCGTGACCCTCAGCGGAGACTCCGCCACGGTGGATGGCGAGGGCGCGACGGTCGAGGGGAACGCGGTGACGATCACCGCCGGAGGAACCTACCACCTCTCCGGCGAACTGAACGGTTCGGTGACGGTCGCCGCTCCCGACGACGCCGTCGTGGCGATCATCCTCGACGGCGTCGACATCTCGAACACCGAGGGATCCGCCCTCGCGATCACGAGCGCCGACGACGTCGCCCTCGTGCTCGCAGAGGGAAGCGTCAACGCACTGTCGGACGCCGGGAGCTACGCCGAGGACGCCGACGTCAATGCGGCGCTCTACAGCGATGCCGACCTGACGATCAGCGGGTCGGGCACCCTCTCCGTCGAAGGCAACGGGAACGACGGCATCACGAGCAAGGACGATCTGCGGATCGTCAGTGGCACGGTCACCGTGACCGCCGCCGATGACGGGCTCCGCGGTAAGGACTCGCTGATCGTCGAGGGCGGAACGGTGACGGTCACGGCCGGAGGCGATGGGCTGGCCAGCGACCAGGACGCGGACGTGACCCAGGGCTACATCTGGGTCTCCGCCGGCCAGATCGAGGTGACGAGTGATGGCGACGGCCTCTCTGCTGCCACCGACGTGGTTGTGACCGGCGGCGAGATCTCGGTGACCAGTGGCGGAGGCGCCTCGCAGGCGCGCTCCGACGACGTCTCGTCCAAGGCGATCAAGGGCGGCGTGTATGTCGTCGTCGAAGGTGGCACGATCACGGCGGATGCGGCTGATGACGCGATCCACTCGAACGGCGCGGTACACCTCAACGACGGCGTCCTGTCGTTGGCATCCGGTGACGACGGCATCCATGCCGATTCGGCGATCGAGATCGATGGCGCAGACACCACGATCACCCGCTCCTACGAAGGCGTCGAGAGCGCCGACATCACCATCGCCGGTGGGTCGCTCGCGGTGACCGCATCCGACGATGGCCTCAATGCATCGTCGGGCAGCGGCGAGAGCATGCAGGACAGCGGCGAGATGATCACGATCTCCGGTGGAGTGACGATCGTCGACGCGGACGGCGACGGGTTCGACTCGAACGGCTCCGCAACCATGACGGGCGGTGAACTGACGATCTGGGGCCCGACGGACAACGGCAACGGGGCGATCGATGTCAACGGCACGTTCGACGTCTCCGGAGGCACACTCCTCGCCGCAGGCAGCGCCGGCATGGCCACCGCTCCCGCGAGCGACTCGGCCCAGGGCTGGGTGTTCGCGACCGTCGACGGCGCGGCCGGCTCTTCGGTCGAGATCGTGTCTGACGGAGAGGTCGTCGCCGAATACACCGCTGCGACCGGATTCTCGACGGTCGTCTACTCGGGCACCGAGATCCTGTCCGGGAGCAGCTACGACGTGATCGTCGACGGATCAGCCACCACTGTCACGGCCGGAGAAGGCGGGACAGGTGGAATGGGACCCGGACAGGGCGGACAGGGTGGAGGGATGCCGAGCGGCGGTCGACTCGGTCAGAGCGAGGACGACGGCTCGTGAGTCGCGGTCACGCCACTCCCACGCCGAAGACGAGCCCCAATACGTAGGTGACCGCTGCGGCGCCGAAGCCGATCGCCAGCTGGCGAAGCGCCCGGCGCAGCGGCGGTCCCCCGGAGAGGATGCCGACCATGGCGCCCGTGCTCAGCAGGGCGATGCCGACGAGGACCAGCGCGACGATCACCGCTGGAGTGCCCTGCAAGCCGAAGATCCACGGCAGCACCGGGATGATCGCTCCGGAGGCGAACAGCAGGAAGCTGGAGATGGCAGCGGTCCAGTCGCTGCCGACGATCTCGTGGTCGTCTCCGCCCTGCGTGCGGACGGGTCCGGTCACGGTGCGACGCACGCCCTCCTGGGCCGCCGTGACGATGCGTCTGGCGCGCTCGAGGGCCTCCGCCTGGTCCATTCCCCGGGCGCGGTAGACGAGGGCGAGCTCGTTCTCGTCGATGTCGAGGTCTCCCGCCGAAGCCGCCGCATCGTCGTTCGCCTCGGTCGCCGCCAGGAGCTCGCGCTGGGAGCGCACCGAGACGAACTCCCCCGCCCCCATCGAGAGCGCACCGGCGAGCAGGCCGGCGATGCCGCTGAAGAGCACGAATCCCGAGCTGACGCCGGTCGCGCCGATGCCGAGGACGAGTGCGAGGTTGCTGACCAGGCCGTCGTTGGCACCGAACACCGCTGCCCGGAAGGAGCCCGAGAGCCGTCGCCGTCCGCGTGCCGCGAGACCGCGGACCACCTCGTAGTGGATCTTCTCGTCGGCGCGCATGGCCGGGGTCGCGTACTGCTCCTCGTCGTACGGCGACCGAGCCTCCGCACTCTGCGCGAGCGCCAGCACGAAGATCGACCCGAACCGCCCCGCCATCCACCCGAGCAGGCGGGAGCGGACGCCCGCCCGCGGCAGACGCTTCGGCTCACCGCCCAGCAGATCGAGCCAGTGCTGTTCGTGGCGTCGCTCCGCCTCGGCGAGACTCAGCAGGATGTGCTGCTCCTCCCCCGTCCGGCGCGCGGCGAGGCGCTGATACACCATGCCCTCGGCACGTTCTTCGACCAGATAGCGTGCCCAACGCCGTCGGTCGGCCGCGGTCGGTTCTGCGACGGCAGGCACTGTCATGATTCCTCCGGAAGTCGCGTGCGCCACGGTTCGGGCACTCGTTACACGCTAGCCGCGGGGCCGCTCCGTGCAGGTGCTCAGCGCCCGATTGCCAGCATTTCGGGGCTCCGAAGCAGTCCGAAGCAGGAGCACTCTGATGCCCGGGGGGCAGCCGCTGTCAGGAGCGCACGCGCTTGCGGAGCACATCGATCCGCGACTGCAACTGGGTGACCGTCGCCTGGGCGACAGAGGGGCCACCGCAGATCCGACGCAACTCCGCGTGCACCGCGCCGTGCGGCTCACCCTTCTGCCGCGCGTACAACCCGACGAGACTGTTCAACAGCTGGCGCTGCTCCTTGAGCGTGCGGTGCAAAGGCGCGGGAAGTGTCGTGGTGTCGGTGGGACCGGCCGTGGCCTCACGCGCCTCGCGCAGTCGCGACTGCCTGCTCTGGCGCTGCATCAGCAGCTCGTGCACATGCTCAGGCTCGAGGAGCCCCGGGAAGCCAATGAACTCCTCTTCCTCCGGGGTTCCGGGTTCGGCGAGCTGCCCGAACTCCTGCCCCTCGAACACCAGCCTGTCGAAGTGCGCGATGGAGGAGAGAGCCTGGTAGCTGAACTCCTGTGTGAGGGCGTCAGAGGCGTCGTCCTCACGGTTCGCGCTCTCCAGCAGGGAGTCCTCGAGACCGTCATCGTCGTTCGACTGGCGGTCCAGCGCGTGGTCGCGCTGCTTGTCCATCTCGTTCGCCAGCCCCATGAGGACCGGCACCTGAGGCAGGAAGACGCTCGCCGCTTCACCGCGTCTCCGGGCGCGCACGAAGCGCCCGATGGCCTGCGCGAAGAACAGCGGCGTCGACGATGAGGTGGCGTACACGCCGACGGCGAGGCGCGGCACATCGACGCCTTCCGACACCATGCGCACGGCGACCATCCATCGCGCATCGTTCGCGCTGAACTTCTCGATCCGCTCGGATGCCGTCGCATCATCGGACAGCACGATCGTCGGCTGCTGGCCCGTGATGCTGTGCAGGATCTTCGCGTAGGCGCGGGCGACCGTCTGATCCGTCGCCAGGACGAGACCTCCGGCGTCGGGGACGTGGTGACGGATCTCCGTGAGGCGACGGTCGGCGGCAGACAGCACTGCCGGCATCCACTCGCCTTCGGGATCGAGCGCGGTGCGCCACGCCTGCGACGTCACATCCTTCGTGTTGTCCTGACCGAGATGCGTCTCGAGCTCGTCACCCGTCGTCGTCCGCCAACGCATCTTGCCGGCGTACATGTGGAACAGCACGGGTCGCACCACGCCATCCGACAGCGCTCTCCCGTAGCCGTAGTTGTAGTCCGTGCGCGAGATACGGGCGCCGGATTCATCGGGGTGGTACTCGACGAACGGGATGGCGGCGGTATCGCTGCGGAACGGTGTTCCGGACATCAGCAGTCGGCGCTTGGCGGGGCCGTAGGCGTCTCGGATCGCATCGCCCCAGCTCAGGGCATCGCCGCCGTGATGCACCTCGTCGAGGATCACGAGTGTCTTCGCATCTTCGGTCAGGTGACGGTGCACCGACGACTTCGCCGCCACCTGCGCGTAGGTCACGACGGCACCGTGATAATGCCGTGCCGGCGCCCAGTCGCTGTTGCGGAACCGAGGATCGAGGCGGATGTGCACGCGGGCGGCCGCATCGGCCCACTGCGTCTTGAGATGCTCGGTCGGTGCGACCACGATGATCCGGTTGACCTCGCCCATGCGCAGGAGCTCGACGGCCAAGGTGAGGGCGAACGTCGTCTTGCCGGCGCCGGGGGTTGCGGCGACGAGGAAGTCACGCTGATCCGCTGCGAAGTACTGCTCGAGGGCCTCCTGCTGCCAGGCGCGCAGCTTGCTCGCGGTTCCCCACGGGGCGCGCTGGGGGAAGGACGGAGAGAGCATCGTGACAACGATAATCGCTGCCGCCGACACCGGCGTCACGCGGCGTCGGATCGGAGCGGCGCGTGCCCCTCGCCGCACCGATGACGACGGGTAGGCTCGGTCTCTGCGCCTCGCTGAACGTCGGGCGCGTCTGTTCGCGAAGGAGAGCGGTATGACCGACCAGGATTCGACACGGACCCCTTACGTGCCCAACGACGCGCCCCATCCCTGGCGCCGATTCGTCGCGATCGGCGACTCGTTCACCGAAGGGATCGGCGACCCCGATCCGGCGCGTCCCGGCAACCATCTCGGCTGGGCCGACCGCGTGGCGGAGGTTCTCGCGCAGGACGTCGACGACTTCGCGTACGCGAACCTCGCCGTGCGTGGCAAGCTCATCGCGCAGATCGTGGCCGACCAGATCGAGCCTGCCGTCGCCTTGCATCCCGACCTCGTGTCGATCTGTGCCGGAGGCAACGACGTCATCCGCCCCGGGACCGATCCGGATGCGATCGCGGAGCAGCTGGAGGACGCCGTCACCAGGCTCGCCTCCACGGGCGCGGCGATCCTGCTCTTCACCGGGATCGACACGGCGTTCACCCCGGTGTTCCGCGCCTTCCGGGGCAAGGTCGCGATCTACAACGAGAACGTGCGGGCGATCGCCGAACGCCACGACTGCATCGTCGCCGATCAATGGGCGCTCAAGGTCGTGCAGGACACCCGGTTCTTCGACGACGACCGCCTGCACTACAACGCGCTCGGGCATCACGAGGTGGCACGCATGGCTCTTCGCGCCCTGAACGTGCCGAACACGCTGGAGGCGATGCAGCCGGCACCGATCCCGCAGCAGACATGGCGCGAAGCGCGCGGCGACGACCTGGGGTGGGCGCGTGAGCATCTGATGCCCTGGGTGCTGCGTCGCCTGCGTCACCAGTCGTCGGGCGACAACCTCGTGGCGAAGCGACCTGAGCCCTCCCCGATCATCCTGAGCGAACGCGACTGACGCGTACTCAGGTCGTGAGTGCCCACAGCGCGACCGCGGCCGCAGAGGCGACATTGAGCGAGTCGACCCCGCCCGACATCGGGATCGTCACGACGGTGTCCGCAGCGTCGAGCGCCGTGCGGGAGAGACCATCCCCCTCCGACCCCATGACGAGTGCCACGCGCTCGGGGCGATCGGCGACGTAGGCGTCGAGCGTCACCCCGTCGTCGCGCAACGCCAGCGCGGCGATGTCGAAGCCGGCAGCATGGAGATCGACCACCGCGGACTCCCAGTCCGTGATGCGGGTCCACGGCACCTGGAACACCGTGCCCATGCTCACGCGCACGCTGCGACGGTAGAGCGGATCCGCCCCGCCCGGAGAGACCAGCACGGCGTCGGCGCCAAGACCCGCGGCCGCACGGAACGCGGCTCCGACATTGGTGTGGTCGCCGATGTTCTCGAGGATGAGCACGACGGAGGCGCCGTCGAGCACCTCGCGCACGCTCGGCAATGCGGGCCGGTGCATCGATGCGATCGTGCCGCGGTGCACGGCGAAGCCGGTCACCGTCTCGGCGACGTCATCGGGGACGACGTACACCGGCACGTCGAACGCTCCGACGATCGCGCGGATGTCGTCGACCCGACGCTCCTGCACGAGGACCGAGCGCGGTCGGTGGCCCGAGGCGACCGCGCGCGCGATGACCTTCGTCGACTCGGCGATGTACAGCCCACCGGCCGGTTCCGACAGTGCGCGCAGAGCCGTGTCGGTGAGTCCTCGGTAGTCGTCCAGGCGCGGATCATCCGCGGAGTCGATGGGTAGGAGTTCCATAGACGTCAACTCTCGCATGCTGTGGGCCTACCGCACGGCGTCGCTCGTCGGCTCCCCGGGCATCCGCGGCACCGTAGAATCTCTCGGGGAGGATCTGTGAGTGTGATGACGGATGACGTGCGGGATGAGCGCATCGCGCGGACCGCTGACCTGCTCCGGGGCCGACGGGTCGCTCTCCTCACCGGCGCCGGCATCTCGACGGACTCCGGCATTCCCGCGTATCGCGGAGAGGGTGCCAGGACCCGCAGCGATCCCATGACCATCCAGACGTACCTCGGCGACGAAGCGGCGCGGCGTCGCTACTGGGTGGGCGGACACCTGGGCTGGCGCGCCTTCGCCCAGGCGGGCCCGAATGCCGGACACTCCGCTCTCGCCGAGATGGAAACCTCGGGCGTCGTCTCCGGAGTGATCACCCAGAACGTCGACGGACTGCATCTGCGGGCGGGAAGCTCCCACGTGATCGAGGTGCACGGAACGATGCGCCGCGTGCTGTGTCTCCACTGTGGTCAGGTGTTCGACCGTCGCGATGTGGCCACTCAGATCGAGGAGCTCAATCCCTGGATCACCGTGCCGGAGAACGTCGCTCTCGCGCCCGACGGCGACGTACTGCCGGAGAGCACCGAAGGATTCACCATCCCCGTGTGCACGGTGTGCGCCGGAATGCTCAAACCTGACGTGGTGTTCTTCGGCGAGTATGTGCCCCAGGACCGTTTCCGCGCTGCGGAATCGCTACTGCGCGCCAGCTCCGCGTTGATCGTCGCCGGCTCGTCGCTCGTCGTCAACTCCGGGGTACGACTCGTCGAGCGTGCGCGCCGCCGCAACATCCCCTTGATCATCATCAACCGCGAGCCGACACGTGCGGATGCCTGGGCAGATGTGACCATCGCCGCAGGCACGAGCGATGTGCTGCCCGCCCTTCAGGAGCTCCTCCGATGACTCTGCTCACGCTCGTCCGCCACGGACAGACCGACTGGAATCTCGCGAAGCGGATCCAAGGTTCCACCGACATTCCCCTCAATGAGACGGGGCGTGCCGATGCGCGCGCGGCCGCGGGCCGGCTGGCAGGCGGCGAGCACCACTCGATCTATGCGAGCCCGCTCGTTCGCGCCAGAGAGACGGCCGAGATCATCGGTGCGGAGCTCGGACTCGGCATCGACGGCATCGTCCCCGATCTGCGTGAACGCGAGTTCGGCGAGGGCGAGGGAATGCTCGTCCCCGACTACATCAAGAGCTTCGGCGACTGGCATGCGGAAGTACCCGGTGCGGAATCGTTGGACGCTGTCGGAGTCCGCGCTCTCGCCGCGCTGCATGCGATCGCCAGAGATGCACGGCGGAGGTCCGCCCCCACGGCCGAATCGGTCATCGTCGTGACGCACGGCGGAGTGATCCGTGCGCTGATCGATCACGTGTCAGGAGGGACACTCCCCCGCGTCGGTGACGTTCTCGCCAACGGCTCCGTGCACCGCTTCGAAGCGTCTCCGGGCTCGCTCCGCCTGCTGGAGCCCGTCGTCCTGCTCTGACCTCTCTCAGCCGCTCTGAGCGCGGTCAGCCGTTCTCGCCCGCCCGGCTCACCACCGAACGCGCGTGGCGCAGCACCGGCTCATCGATCATTCGTCCGCGGAAGCGGAACACCCCGCGCTCCGACTCTGCGGCGACGAGCACAGCGAGCGCCCAGGACACGGCGTCCGCGTCGGGGCGATAGGCGGCACGGATCACCGCGACCTGATTCGGGTGGATACAGGCCGTCGCGGCGAAGCCCGATGCCGCGGCATCCTCCGCCTCGCGAGCGAGACCCTGCTGGTCATCGAGGTCGATGTGCACCGCATCGATCGCCGCTTTCCCCTGCGCTCCCGCCTCGATCAGCACGCGGGACCTCGAGTAGCGTGCGACGTCGCGGTAGGCGCCGTCCGCCCTCCGGCTCGACGTTCCGCCCAGTGAGGCGACGAGATCTTCCGCACCCCACATCATCGCGACGATCTGCGGGTGGGCTGCGATGCGATCGGCGGCGTGCACGCCTCGAGCAGTCTCGCAGAGTGCGATCAGCGAGAAACGCGCATCGAACGCGTCCAGCGCAGCAGGGTCCTCGGTCTTGGCGACCATCACGGTGCGGAAGTCGGTCTGACTCAGCGTGGCGAGATCGGAGACGAACGCCTCCGTGCCCGGAGCGTTCACCCTCACGATGACCCGATCCGGATCGACGTCGGCATCGATCAGGTTCCCACGGGCGGAGGCCTTCGCCTCCGGCAGCACCGCGTCCTCCAGGTCGAGGATGACCGCGTCCGCCCGTTCGAGCGCTGTGCCGAACCTCTCAGGACGATCAGCCGGGCAGAACAGAAGCGCGGGACCGAGGGAGAACGTCATGCCGAGCCTTCCGGGAGTACATCGACGAGCACGGAGCGTGTGGCGGTCGCGACCACCGTGCCGTCCTGATTGCGCCCGGTGTGGGCGATCGTCACGACTCCCTGACCTGGCCGCGACGACGAGAGACGCTTGTCGACGATGACACTCTCGGTGTAGAGCGTATCGCCCGCGAACAACGGATGCGGGAACGCGATCTCACCGAGTCCGAGCTGTGCCACCAGCGTGCCCTGCGTGAGCTGCGCGACCGAGGCGCCCACCATGGTCGACAGCGTCCACATGGAGTTCATCAGACGCGCGTGGAACGGTTCGCGCGCATCGGAGAACGCCGCGTCAAGATGTAGCGCCTGCGTGTTCATGGTGAGTGTCGTGAACAGCACGTTGTCCGCTTCGGTGGCGGTCCGCCCCGGCCGGTGCAGGTAGCGGGCATCCACGACGAATTCCTCGTAGTAGAGCCCCCGCTGGATGATGTCCTGCGTCGTCATGCTGCCACGCTACCCGGCGAGACCGAGGCCGCGCGCGATGATCAGCAGCTGCACCTCGGTCGTGCCCTCACCGATCTCCAGGATCTTCGAGTCGCGGTAGTGGCGCGCGACGGGGAATTCGTTCATGAAGCCGTTCCCTCCGAAGATCTGGGTGGCGTCGCGCGCGTTGTCCATGGCTGCCTCGCCGGCGACCAGCTTGGCGATGGCCGCCTGTTCGGCGAAAGGCTGCCCGGCGTCACGCAGGCGCGCGGCATGGTGCCAGGCGAGTCGCGCGGTGTGCACCCTGGCACGCATCCGAGCAAGAGTGAACTGCGCATTCTGACGCGTGCTCAAGGCGCTGCCGAAGATCGTGCGGCTCTTGGCGTACTCGACCGATGCCTCGAGGCATCCTTCGGCCGCACCGGTCGAGAGAGCCGCGATCGCGATGCGTCCTTCATCGAGGATGCTGAGGAAGTTCCGGAAGCCACTCCCCCGCGTGCCCAGAAGGTTCCCCTCGGGAACGCGGGCCCCCTCGAACGTCAACGGGTGTGTGTCGGACGCGTTCCACCCCACCTTGTCGTACGGCGCTTCGACCGTGAATCCGGGCGTGCCGTTCGGCACGATGATCGTCGAGATCTCCTTGCGGCCATCCTCCACACCCGTCACCGCGGTGACGGTGACGAATCGCGTGCGGGGAGTTCCGGAGTTCGTGATGAACTGCTTGGATCCATCGATGACCCAGGAGTCGCCCTCCAATCGCGCCGTCGTCCGCGTCGCCCCCGCGTCGCTTCCGGCCTCGGGTTCGGTGAGTCCGAATCCCGCCAGCGCACGACCCGCGAGCAGATCCGGCAGGAGCTCCTGCTTCTGTTCCTCGGTACCGAACCGATACACGGGCATCGCGCCCAGACTCACTCCGGCCTCGAGCGTGATCGCGATGGACTGGTCGACACGTCCCAGCGCCTCGATCGCGATGCCGAGCGCCATGTAGTCGCCGCCCTGTCCCCCGTACTCCTCGGGGAATGGAAGCCCGAACAGCCCGAGATCGCCCATCTGCCCCACCACGTCCATCGACAAGGTGTGCGTGCGATCGGCCTCGTACGACTGCGGTGCGACGACGGTCTCGGCGAACTCCCGCACCATGGCGGCGAGCTCGCGCTCCTCCTCGGTCAGATCCTGCATCATCGAGTCTCCTCCGTCGTCACCCTCGCGACCGTCTGGTCACGCCGTACCTGGTCTCCGACGGCAACCAGCAGCTGAACGGTGCCGTCATGGGGGGCGAGCACCTGGTGCTCCATCTTCATCGCCTCGATCGAGACGAGGGGTGTTCCTGCAGTGACAGTCGAGCCGTCCGCCACGTGGACGGCTACCACGCTGCCGGGCATGGGAGCGCGCCCCTCCGGCTCTGCGATCGTTTCGCCGGTCTTCGCCGCCACGAGCCGATGCTCGAGGGCTGCACGGCGATCGAGCGGACGGAGTCGAGCCGTGCGACCGTCGGAGGAGACCCACACGGCGCCGTCGGCGTCGATCGCCGCGCGCGGGGAGAGGCCTTCGGGGTCCTGCGGGTCGCCGGTCGCGTGTGCCTCGTCGTCGGTCAGGAAGTCGCGTGACGGTACGGGGTGCTCCGCGGACCCCAGCCGCCACCCGCTGAGCTCACGCCACAACGGTGCGGTGCGCAACGGCTCGTGCACGGTCGGCGCCACACGGGCCGCGGCCGAGAGCATCGCCGGCGTCGGGACTGCGGCGACCAGAGGCAGCAACGTCTCGATGAGACCGGTGTCGAGGTCTCCCGCGACCACGCGCTCGTTCTGGCAGAGCTGACGCAGGAACGCGATGTTCGTGTCCACACCGAGCACGACGGTGCGCCCCAGGGCCGCGTCCAGGCGCGCGAGTGCCGTGGCTCTGTCGTCCGCATGTGCGATGACCTTGGCGATCATCGGATCGTAGAACCCCGTGACCTCGCTACCGCTCTCGATCGCGGCATCGACACGCACTCCCGCAGGCGGCTCGAACAGCAGCACCGTCCCGGTCGAGGGCAGGAAGCCGCGCTCCGGCGACTCGGCGTAGATGCGTGCCTCGACGGCATGGCCCTGTGGCGCCGGCGGGGGGTCGAGGGGTGCACCCGCAGCGACCTGCAGCTGCAGTGCGACGAGATCGAGGCCGGTGACTTCCTCCGTGACGGGGTGTTCCACCTGCAGCCGTGTGTTCATCTCGATGAAGAACACCTCGTCGGGCGCATCCGCATCGATCAGGAACTCCACCGTGCCCGCCCCGACATAGGCGACGCTCTCCGCGGCGCGCACCGCGGCCGCGAGCAATCGCTCACGGGTCGCGTTCGCCAGGCCTGCAGACGGGGCCTCCTCGATCACCTTCTGGTGCCGACGCTGCAGGGTGCATTCGCGCTCGCCGAGGGCGATGACGGTACCGTGCCGGTCTCCGAACACCTGCACCTCGATGTGTCGCGGCCGGCGGATCAGACGCTCGAGGATCAACGCATCGTCGCCGAACGCCGACGCGGCCACACGCCGTGCCGATGCAAGCGCCGTGGTGAGGCCGTCGGCGTCGGAGACGACCTCCATGCCCTTTCCGCCGCCGCCGGCGCTGGGCTTCACCAGCAGGGGATAGCCGATGCGCCCCGCCTCGGTGGTGATCTCGGCGTCGGACAGTCCTGCCGCATCGAACCCGGGCACCACCGGAACACCGTTCCGCTCGACGTGTTCACGCGCCTTCGCCTTGTCGCCCATGATCTGCAGCGCGGTGACATCCGGTCCGATGAACACGATGCCGTGCTCGGCGCAGGCCTCGGCGAGGCCCACGCTCTCGGAGAGGAACCCGTATCCCGGGTGGATCGCCTGCGCCCCGGAGTCTCGAGCCGCAGAGATCACGGCACCGATGTCGAGATAGGAGTCGGCAGCGGGCGAGGGGCCGATCCGCACGGTGACGTCGGCCTCACGCACATGCGGCGAGTCGGCATCGGCGTCGCTGTACACCGCGACACTGCGGATGCCGAGCTCGCGGAGGGTGCGGATCACCCGTCTGGCGATCTCTCCGCGGTTGGCGACGAGCACAGTGGAGAAAAGCTGTTCGGTCATCTCACTCACATCCGGAAGACGCCGAAGCGCGGGTCAGGCAGGGGGGTGCGGGCGACAACGTCGAGCGCGAGCCCGAGCAGGTCGCGCGTCTGGGCGGGGTCCACGATGCCGTCATCCCACAGTCGCGCCGTGGCGTAGTACGGCTCCCCCTGCTGTTCGTACTGCTCGCGGATCGGTGCCTCGAAGTCGCCTCGCTCCTCGGGAGACCAGGCTTCGCCGCGCGCGGTCAGCTGATCCTCCTTGACGGTCGCGAGCACGGAGGCGGCCTGCGGCCCGCCCATCACGGAGATGCGGCTCGCGGGCCAGGTCCACAGGAAGCGGGGCGAATAGGCGCGACCGCACATCGAGTAGTTGCCGGCGCCGAACGACCCTCCGACGATGACGGTGAACTTCGGCACGCGGGTGCTCGCCACGGCGGTGACCATCTTGGCTCCGTCCTTGGCGATGCCTCCCGCCTCCGCTTCGGAACCCACCATGAAGCCGGTGATGTTCTGGAGGAACAGCAACGGGATGCCCCGCTGGTCGCTCAGCTCGATGAAGTGAGCGCCTTTCAGAGCTGACTCACTGAACAGCACGCCGTTGTTGGCGATGATCCCGACCGGGTGTCCGTGAAGCCGTGCGAACCCGGTGACGAGCGTCGTGCCGTACTCGGCCTTGAACTCGCGGAAGCTACCCGCATCGACCAGACGAACGATGACTTCGCGCACGTCGTAGGCCTCGTTGACGTCGACCGGCACCACGTCGTACAGCGACGACGACTCGGCCGGGTCGATCGACGCCATGACGTCCCACGCCGGCGCGAGGGGTGCCGGAAGCGTCGCCACGATGTCGCGGAGGATCTCGAGCGCATGCTCGTCGTTCTCCGCGAGGTGATCCACGACGCCACTGCGCCTCGCGTGCAGCTCTCCGCCGCCGAGTTCCTCGGCCGTGACGACCTCGCCGATCGCCGCCTTCACGAGCGGCGGACCGCCGAGGAAGATCGTGCCCTGTCCGCGCACGATGACCGTCTCGTCGCTCATCGCGGGAACGTATGCCCCACCAGCCGTGCAGGATCCGAGGACGGCCGCGAGCTGCGGAATGCCCTCGGCCGACAGGCGCGCCTGATTGTAGAAGATCCGACCGAAATGCTCGCGGTCGGGGAACACCTCGTCCTGGCGCGGCAGGAATGCCCCGCCGGAATCGACGAGGTACAGGCAGGGCAGACGATCCTCCCGTGCGATCTCCTGCGCCCGCAGGTGCTTCTTCACGGTGAGGGGGTAATACGTGCCGCCCTTGACCGTCGCGTCATTGCAGACGACCATCACATGCCGGCCGTGCACCAGTCCGATTCCTGCGATGACACCCGCGCCGGGAGCTTCTCCCCCGTATAACCCGTCTGCAGCGAGCGGCGCGACCTCGAGGAACGGGCTGCCCTCGTCGAGGAGTCGGGCCACGCGGTCACGGGGCAGAAGTTTTCCCCGGGCGAGATGTCGCTCGCGCGAGGCCTCCGGGCCGCCGCGCGCTGCCGTCGCGAGCCGGTCGCGCAGCTCCTTCGCCAGGGAATCCTGGGTTGCGGGCATCGTGATGTCCTCCTCGACCCACGTCACACGACGTCCAACGCTGGCGCCGTCCATGCTGATTCGGTTAGTGTTCACTAACCGGTCAATTCAGGTTAGCGAGGATTAACTGAAATGACAACCCCGATCACTGCCCGAGATCGAGCAAAAGCCGAACGTTCCGACGCGATCCTCCATGAGGCCGCGCAGCTCTTCGCCGCGCGCGGATACAACGGCGTGAGCCTGGAAGACATCGGCGCCGCCGTCGGCGTATCCGGTCCCGCCGTGTACCGCCATTTCGCCGGCAAACAGGCCCTGCTGGGCGCTGTGCTGGTGAAGGTGAGTGCTGATCTCGTCGACGGCGGCTCCCGCGTGTTCGGCGACGCTCCGGCTCCGGCTGAACGCATGAGCGCGCTCGTCCGCTTCCATGTGCACTTCGCGCTCGGCAATGCCGAAGTGATCCAGGTGCAGGATCGCGATGTCGCTCATCTCTCCGACCAGGATCGCGCCGAGGTGCGCCGACTGCAGCGGGCCTACATCGAACTGTGGATCGAGGCGCTCGAGCCACTCGTCGAGGCGTCTCCCGACGAGCTCCGGCTGCGAGTGCAGTCCTGTTTCGGTCTGATCAACTCCACCCCGCACAGCACGCGAGCCGCCTCCCGCAAGCACGTCGCCACCGCGACCGTGCTGGTCGCGATGGCGGATGCCGCACTACGCGCCGCTACCTGAGCAGCATCGCCCGTCCGGGTTCCTCGAGCACATCGGCCACATCCTTGAGGAAACGCGCTCCTTCGGCACCGTCGACCAGACGGTGATCGAACGACAGGCTCAGGGTCATCATCTGCCGAAGGGCGATCTCGCCCCGGTACTCCCACGGTTGACGCCTGACGGCCCCGACCGCGAGAATGCCCGATTGTCCGGGCGGCAGGATCGGGGTGCCGGCGTCGACGCCGAAGACACCGATGTTCGAGAGTGAGAACGTGCCTCCCGCGAGTTCGGCCGGCGAGGTCTTGCCCGCGCGTGCGGTGGCGGCCAGCTGCGCGAGAGCGTCGCTCAGTTCGATCAAGGTCAATCGCTCGGCGTCACGGATGTTCGGCACGATGAGGCCGCGCTCCGTCGCCGCCGCGATACCGAGGTCGACGTAGGCGAACTGCACGATCTCCCCGGCCGCCTCATCCCACCGGGCGTTGAGGCTCCGCGTGCGACCGAGCGCCAGACAGACCGCCTTCGCGATCACCGCGAGAGGTCCGATCCGATGCTCCGACAGCGTCCGATCCTCGCGGAAGGATGCGAGCAGGTCCATCGTCGCAGTGACGTCGACCGTGTGGAACACCGTGACGTGCGGCGCGGTGAAGGCGCTCGCGACCATGGCGGCAGCAGTGTGCTTTCGCACGCCCCTGATGGGGATCCGCGTCTCCCGTTCCGGTGCAGCCAGTCGCGCGGCCGTCGACGGGACCGCCGGTGCGTTCTGCCAGTTCGCATCTTCCTGCGGCGTCGAACCTGCGTCGGCGCCGCGTCCGATGCGCTCGGCATAGGCGTCCACGTCGTTGCGGGTGATCACGCGATCGCCCACCTCGGCTCCGACCAGTACGAGGTCGATTCCCAGCCGCTTGGCGTGGGCTCGCACGGGCGGAGTCGACCGCGGTCTTTCGACGACGACGTCGACCGTCGCGGACGGCCGAGCGTCGTGCGGGGCGGCCTCCAGAAGCGCGGTGTCGGTGGATGAAGCCGCGACGACCGCGCGACGTGCACGCCTCGCCGGTCGTCCTGCACTGGTCGGCGCGGCGCCGTAGCCCACGAGGTTCGGCTGCGCCTTCTCGTCGGAGTCCGAACCCGTCGACGGTTCGTCATCCCCCTCGACGTCGAACGCGATGAGGGGAGCACCCACGGCCACCGTCTGTCCGGCCTCGGCGTGCAGAGTCGACACCGTGCCCTCGTAAGGCGAGGGGAGCTCGACGACGGCCTTCGCCGTCTCGACCTCGGCCAGGGTCTGGTTCAAGGCGACCGTCTCTCCCGGGGCGACAAGCCACTGCACCACCTCGGCCTCGGTCAGTCCCTCCCCGAGGTCCGGAAGCCGGAACTCCGCGATCATGCGCCCACCTCCGACATGCTGTTCGGGCGATCCAGCACACGATCGACGGCGTCCAGCAGTCGGTCGAGATCCGGCAGGTGATACTTCTCGAGCTTCGCCGGCGGGTACGGGATGTCGTGCCCGGTGACGCGCAGCGGAGCCGCCTCGAGGTACTCGAAGCAGCGTTCAGTGATGCTGGCGATCACCTCGGCAGCCACCCCGGCCTCCCGTGATGCCTCGTGCGCGACCACGACCCGTCCGGTCTTGCGGACGGATGCGGCGACCGAGTCGTAATCGACGGGTGAGAGCGAACGCAGGTCGATGACCTCGATCGCGACGTCCTCATCTTCGGCCGCCTCGGCTGCCTGAAGCGCCGTGCCGACCATGGCGCCGTACGCGATGAGCGTGACGTCGCTCCCCGCGCGCATCACTCTCGCCAGACCCATCGGAGGAGCATCCGCGAGTGGGGCTCCGAGGTGCACGTCTCCCTTGTGGTGATAGAGCCGCTTCGGCTCGAAGAAGATCACCGGGTCGTCTGAGGCGATCGCCTGTCGCAGACTCCGGTACGCGTCTTCCGGGTTCGACACCGCGATCACCCGAAGACCTGCGGTGTGCACGAAGTACGCTTCGGGTGATTCCGAATGATGTTCGGCCGCTCCGATCCCGCCGGCCCACGGAATCCGGATCGTGATCGGCATCTTCACGCGGCCCTGGGTGCGATAGTGCAGCTTCGCGACCTGGGCGACGATCTGATCGAAGGCGGGGTATACGAATCCGTCGAACTGGATCTCCACCACCGGCCGGTAACCGCGGAACGCCAGACCGACAGCGGTGCCCACGATGCCCGACTCTGCCAGCGGCGTGTCGATCACGCGCTTGGCGCCGAACTCGTCGAGCAGTCCGTCGGTGATGCGGAAGACGCCGCCGAGCTTGCCGATGTCCTCGCCCAGCAGCACGACCTTGTCGTCATCCTGCATCGCCTGGCGCAGACCGGCGCCGAGGGCCTTGCCCAGTGTGAGCTCGGTCATCGTCATCCCTCGGTCTCGAACGTGGCGAGGTAGCCGGCGTATTCATCACGCTGGCGCTCGAGGCCCGAGTGGGGCTCGGCGTACACCTCATCGAACACGGCGAGGGGCGGGCGGGTGACCATTCCCAGGCACGCGGCGCGCATCTCCTTGGCCACCTTGTCGGCAGCAGCCTGGATCTCGGCCGCGTGCGTCTCGTCGAGCTCACCGATGCTCCGGAGGTGGGCCTCGACGCGCGTGATCGGATCGCGTCGACGCCAGCCTTCCAGCTCGCTCTCGTCTCGATATCGCGTGGGATCGTCTGCGGTCGTGTGCGGTCCCATCCGGTACGTGACGGCTTCGATGTACGCGGGGCCCTTGCCGGCCCGCGCGTGCGCGAGTGCCCACCGCATCGCCGCCATGCAGGCGAGCACATCGTTGCCGTCCACCCGCAGGCTCGGGATGCCGAAGCCGGGCGCGCGTCCCGCGATGGGGTACTGGGACTGCAGAGCCACGGGCTCGGAGATGGCCCAGTGGTTGTTCTGGCACACGAACACCACGGGTGCCTGATACGACGCGGCGAAGATCATCGCCTCGTTCACATCGCCCTGGCTGGTCGCGCCATCGCCGAAGTACGTGACCGCGACGTCATCGGCGTCGTCGTGGAGGATTCCCAACGCATAGCCGACGGCGTGCAGCGTCTGAGCGCCGATGATGATCTGCAGCGGCGCGACGCGCAGTGCCGCCGGATCGTGTCCTGCTCCCTCTTCCCCGCGCCACATGCGCACGTAGTCACCGGGCTCCGCTCCCCTGGCGTAGATCACACCGGTCTCGCGGTAGCTCGGGAACACGTAGTCCTGGGGCGCCAGCGCCCGAGCAGTACCGATCTGCGTCGCTTCCTGCCCCTGGCAGGGGGCCCAGAGCCCGAGCTGACCCTGGCGCTGCAGAGCCACGCCCTCGGCGTCGATGCGTCGCAGGATGATCATGTCGCGGTAGAGCGCCCGGAGTGCGGCCGCGTCGATGTCGGCGACGAACGGGTCGAGGGATGCATGCGGGATGCGCGTTCCGTCGGGAGCCAACAGGCGCTCGGTGAGCTCCAGATCCTGTGCCGAATCGGCGATGGGCGTGATCTGCGGTGACATCAGCGTCCTCCAAGTCTCAGCGGCCCTCTGGGGGCTGTGCGTACTGCACGCGGCAACGTCGCCGGCTGGTCTGAGCGTACGTCCGCTGAACACCTCGCTCAAGCAATTGGAACGCGCTTGAGCATGTTGCTCAAAATCGAGGGATCAGAGCCTGCTAAGGTTTGGCACTATGCCTGGACTGGACCGTATCGATCTCGAGCTTCTCGCGGCACTCGCCGACGATCCGCGCATCACCGTCGTCGCTCTCGCCGAGAATCTCGGCCTGTCGCGCAACACGATCCAGGCGCGCATGGCGCGGCTCGAGCAGACGGGGATCTTCCTGTCCTACGAGCGGTCCTTCGCGCCGGAGGTCCTCGGGTTTCCTCTGCAGGCGTTCGTCAGCATCGGGGTCCGACAGACCGAGCTTCCCCGCATCATCAACGAGCTCGCCCGCATCCCCGAGGTCGTGCAGGCACACGGTCTGAGCGGATCCATCGATCTCCTCGCCCGCGTCGCCTGCCGCGATGCCCGTCATCTGTTCGACACGGACGCCCGGATCCTCTCCATCGAAGGAGTCGAGCGCACCGAGACGTCACTCGCCATGGGCGAGGTGATCCCGTTCCGCGTGGCCGGGCTCATCGGCCTCGCGCGACGGGAATCCTGAGGAATCTCCGGATGGCCCCTGCGGCTTCAGCCGGGGTCTCGTAGTGGATCAGATGGCCGACATGAGCGATCTCGACCAATTCGGCATCGGCGAATCGAGTAGCCAGCACGCGTTCGGCCTCGATCGGTGTGATGTCGTCACGCTCGGCGGCGACCAGCAGCGTGGGAACCTCGATCTGCCCCGCGAACTCGCTCACATCGTGTGACACGCTCGCCACGAAGGCGTCGCGGAGCACATCGCGATCGAAGAAGCGCGAGAAGTAGGTGTCGTGCTGATCGTGGATGAAACGGCGTAGCGTCGGATCCGACGTCTTCGCCATCGTGACACTCATGACGCGCACGATCAGCCGGTTGCGCAGAAGCGCTGTCCCCAACCGTGCGGGCAGTCGCGCTCCCAGCGCGTAGTACAGCACCGCGAGCCTCGTCATGACGCCCTTCGGGCCTTCGAGCGCCGGCGCCCCGATCGGGTTGAGCAGGATGAGACGCGGAGTCTGCAGCCCACCGGCGACCGCCGCCGAGGCGACGATCGAACCGAACGAGTGGCCGAGGACGATGGCGCCGGGCGCGACCGCACCGGCGAACTCGGTCAGCCATGCGGCGTACTTGTCGAGGTCGTGCATTCCGCCCGGAAGCGGAGGTGTCTCGCCGAAACCGGGAAGATCCGGAGCGATCACGCGAGCCTCGGGCAGGAACGCCAGAACCGGCTCGAGGCCATGATGTTCCCCGCGGAAGCCGTGCACAGCGATCACTGTGACGTCAGCGTGTTCCGGCCCGTACACCCAGTAGGCGGTGACTCCCCCGGCGACCTCGACCTCATGACGGCGCACGGGCAGTCGGCTCAGCCGTTCGGAGTAGGGAGAGGGCACACTCATACTCAGAGTCTACGGAGTCGCCGTGCGCCTTCTGCGTGATGTCTGCGGCTCGTCCTAGCGTGAAGGCATGCCGCCCGTCGCACCCGACCTCCCCACCTGGCTCACCCGCGTGGGCGTTTTCGACCTCGAGACGACCGGCGTCGATGTCACGGAGGATCGCGTCGTCACCGCCCACGTCGGCGTGCTCGACGCGAGCGGCAGGCAGATCGCTGCCCGATCGTGGCTCGCCGATCCGATCGTGGCGATCCCGGAGGGTGCGACCGCCGTTCACGGCATCACGACCGAGTACGCCAGAGCACACGGGCGTCCGGCGGCCGAGGTCGTCGGCGATGTGACCGCGGCGCTGCGGTCCCTGCTCGCGCAGGGCGTCCCGGTCGTCGCGTACAACGCCTCGTACGACTTCTCCCTCCTGGCGCACGAGGCGGTGCGTCATGGCATCCCACCGCTGGCCTCCCCCGCGCCGATCATCGATCCCCTCGTGATCGACAAGGCCTACGACCGGTACCGTCGCGGAAAGCGCACACTCGAAGTCGTGGCCGCGCACTACGCCGTACCCCTCGAAGGCGCGCACGAGGCCTCGGCCGACGCGATCGCCGCCGGCCGGGTCGCCCAAGCACTCGCTCGTCACTTCGAGCTGCCGCAGTCGCTGACCGAGCTCCACACGCGGCAGGTGTCATGGGCCCGTTCTCAGGCGGAGAGCCTCACCGAGTACTTCATCAGCATCGGCAGGCTCGACCCCGAGGAGGCCCTCGACGGGACCTGGCCCGTTCGCCCCGCGCACGCGACGCCCTGACCGGCGGATGCGGCGCTCGCATCCACCGGGCGTCATCGTCGGAGACACCGACGATGCGTCTCATTCCCCGGCGCGGTGGCGGAGTTCTCGCGCTTCGTTCACTTCCTCCGTCCGGCGACGGTTCTTCGTCTCGATCTGCGATTCGTCGCGCAAGGGGAGCTGCACCTGGAACTCCGCCGGCAGTCCGGCCCGCAGCTCGCGAGCCCGCTCGACGGCGGCGTCGAACTCGACCCCGATCATCAGGGCGAGATTCGCGATCCACAGCCAGAGCAGGAAGATGATCACGCCCGCGAGCGGACCGTAGACCCGGTCGTAGTCGACGATTCGCGACACATACAAGCCGAAGAGCAGGGAAGCGATGACCAGGACGAGGATCGCGGCGCCCGCGCCCAGGCTCACCCAGCGGAATTTCGGATGCCGCACGTTCGGCGCGCGGTCGTAGAGGAAGGCGAGCGCTGCGATGACGACCACCGCGAGAAGCGGCCACCGGACGATCCGCCATGCCACCAGAACGGAATCACCGAGCGACAACGCATCGCCGATGGCCGCCGCGACGGGCTCACTGAGCGTGAGGAGCGCTGCCACGAAGAGGACAGCGGCGAACAAGACGATGCTGACTCCGAGTTGCATCAGCTTGGACGCCCACCCGGCGCGCCCTTCCGCTATGTCGTAGACACGATTCATCCCGCGGCCCAAGACGGCGATGTAGCGCGCACCCGCCCAGATGGTGAGCGCGAGTCCGGTCACGAGCGCCAACCCGGCGATCGACGAATCAGCCAGCGCGTCGACGACCGACGCGAGTGTTTCGGCCACCGTCGGATCGGCGACCGAACGCGACACCTCGAGCACGAGTGAGACGGTCTCGGATTCCTTGCCGAGCAGACTGACGATCGAGACGAGCACGATGACGGCCGGCACCAGCGCGAGAAGTGAGTGGAAGGTGAGTCCTGCCGCGATATCACCGGCGCCGTCGGCGCCGAACTTGCGGAAGGCCGATCGTGCCACGAACCGCCACGATCTCGCATCGAGATCTCGCGGGGTCGGCTCGCCGTCTCCTCCATCGCTCATCACGTCGATGACCCCCTTTGCACAGCCCCTTGGCCTAGAAGAGAGGGTATATCGGAAGCGGAAGCGGAACGAAACCCCCAGTTCGGGGGTGGTATTTCGGATCGATATCGCCACCGATGACAGGAGATCTTGATCACGATCAAGACGACGCTGCATCCGTCCTGAACCCGCCACTACGCTGACGGGCAGGCCGCGACACGACGGACATCACTGGGGTTCTTCTGGGGGAATCATGAACTTTTCGCTGCGCTTCTCGCGCGCCCGAACGATGGCCATCACGTCGACGCTCATCGCGTCCGCGGCATTCGGAGGATCCGCGATCTTCGCGTCTCCTGCGGTAGCTGCCGAGGAGACCCTCACCGTGTGGTCATGCGATTCCGCCGGACCTTACCTGACCGAGTGGAACGTCGATCGCGGCACAGCGCCGGTGCTCGAAGTCCCCCAGTTCGATCCGTCCCTCGGCACCTTCCTTCGCGCCGAAGTCCGCTTCGAGGTCACCGCTCATCAGACGCTCGGTATGGATGTGTATGCCGATCCGCTGCGCAACCCGTACCACGTCACACACGACTCCACCGTGTACGCCCAGCTCGCTTTCGCGGGCGGCAGCATCGACACCGACGTGCGACTCGCGGGCAGCGCCGACCTGGTCAGCGACGGCACGACTCCGGATGGCGATTTCGAGGGTGCGGATGCGCTGACGTTCGATCAGACGACCACAGAGACGTCGCCCGTTGCGACGTTCACCGACCCGTCGTGGGTGGGCCCGGGGAATGTGACTGCGGTCGGCTCCACCCTGTCTTCTCTCAGTGTGCGAGGCGCAGGCGGAAACCTCATCGTCAGTCAGCGGACCGAGGCGTCCGCGTCCCTCTGCGTTCGGTATGCGTACGTGCCGGCAGCACCACCGGTGCGTGTCTCGATCGGCGACTACACGTGGTGGGATCATGACCGCGACGGCGTTCAGGATGCCGGTGAACCGCCGGTTGCCGGGGTGACGGTCGAGTTGCGCGATGCGGGCGGGACGATCGTCGCGACGACCATCACCGACGCATCGGGTCACTACGCGTTCACGGATCTGCAGCCTGACACCGACTACACGGTCGACTTCGGGCGCCCGGCGGGAGCGAGCTTCACGACGGCTCGCGTCGGAGATGCGTCCAGCGACTCGAACCCACGGGGCGTCGACGGCGTGGTCGCCGTGCACACCCCTCTCACGGGCGGGAATTCTGCGGCACCCGGCTCCGCAGACGATCCCACGATCGATGCCGGGTACGTGCGGTACAACCTGACCTTGGAGAAGACCCTGGCCTCGACAGGTCCGTTCTTGATCGGGTCCACGGTGTCGTTCACGCTCGTCCCCCGCAACGAGGGCCCGTCCTCCGCACTCGCGGGCTGGTCGGTGACGGACGTGCTTCCGACCTCGCTGCTGCTCGTCTCTATGACGGGCGAGGGTTATGACTGCGACGCGGCCACCTGTACCTCAGGTGCGACGCTCGATGCGGGTGAGTCCGGGGCGCCCATCACCGTGACAGCCACCGTGGCGGCGGGTGCCACCGGAGTACTGAAGAACGTGGCCTACGTCGCGCCGAGCCCTCGGGACACGGCGGAGACGAACCCGCTCACGATTCCGACCCGCGCATCGGAGACGACGATGACTCCCACAGACAACGACAGCGAGGCACAGCTCGAACTCACGGCGATCTCTCCGAGCGGCCCTGCGGCGCCTTCCACCCCTTCGGCTCCACCCGTCACCTCCTCCTCGCACGACGCACCGCGTGGGCTCGCGCTCACCGGCGCCGACAGCTCCTCGCTCGGCATCGCCGGCGGAATCGGTCTCGCTCTCGTGTTCAGCGGCGTTCTTGCGCTGACGCTGAACCGGAGACGAGTGCGCGCGCGCTGAGGCCCGTGCGCACGGAGTGGCTCGGGATCCCCAGACCCCAACCCCGAGCCGCTCCGGAATTCACTCCGGAATTCACTCCGGATCCTCGAGGCTTCTGATTCGCTTCACGATGCGGCTGAGTGCTGCTTCCGTGGCATTCAGATACGACGCGATCTCGCGCTGAGTCGCGACGCCGATGAGACCCCGGCGCGACATGAGTGCCCGGTATCGGGTGGCCACATCCTTCTCACGGAGCTCGCGCGCTCCCGAAAACAGCCCGTCCACGTACGTCCAGAGGAATGCGGACTGCACCTGCCCCCATGCCGCGTGCCGCGCGGCCAGCTCCTCCGCGACCCGGAAGTCGAGTTGCAGCAGGGTGACACGGGTCAGAGCGGTGACGTCGAGCACCGGCACCGACCACGCTGCACCGAACCAGCGTGACAAGGAGAGCGGCGGGCCTGTGCGTTCCGCCCAGGACGGCCGGATGGCGGGAGCGCACACGTCACCCTTGCCCATGAACTGCTCCACGACCTCCTGCCCGCCCTGCGTGGAGGTCAACTTCACATGACCACGCAGGATGATGGCGACCTTCCCGGGCAAGGCGATACGCTCGCGCGCACCGGACGTCGTGACGACAACGCTCCGCGCCAGGACATCCCATTCGGGCAACGGTGCGGACGCGTATGACTGGGCGACACGACGCAGGACGACCAGTGCGCCTGCCCTCGTCGGCGCAGAGAAGAGCGAATCGTCCCGCATGAGTCCCGTGCCCTCTCGCCCTGCTCGGGACCACCGCCGCGATTCCGATGTCACATACTCTGCGATCTCCGCTCGCCCCGAATCCCCCGACAACCCGGCCGCCTCAATGATCGGCGACGGCAACAGCGCACTCGCCTTTCGTGAACTCGACACCCAGCGGAATCACCTGCTCGATCCACGGTTCCCCGAGCACCCATCGTGTCCGGACCCCGGTCAATCGGATCGTGTCCAGCGGGCGAGATACGTGCGCGATTATCAAGAGCACATAGTCCTCCGATCCGTCCGCGGGCATCCAGGTGCCTTCTTCGGCGGCCTCCTCCCCGAGCGTCTCGATCTCCGCATCCGTCATTGTGTCGAGCGCGTCCAGTCGGGGAACCAACACCGCGGAATCGACCGTGGCGTCACTGCCGGCGAAGGCCTCCACCTCGGTCAGTGATCCACCCGATATGGCTGACACGTCGACGGCGACGAAGACATCAGCCCGCGAGAGCTCCTGAGTGACCCGACAATCCCGTGGTGCCGGAACCACCGCCAGTCCGTCCATCGGCCCGAAGAGGCCGCGCGCGACGGCGATCCCGCTGAGCACCGCCGCGACTCCTACGGCAGCGATCAGTGTGATCGCGGCCGCTCGCCACGCCTTGCCGACCCGCACCGCATGCAGGTGCTCCCAGATATGCACCCATTCGCGTGCCGGCTTCACCTGCGTCATGTCGCCGCGCCTTCCGCGTCTGCGAACGTCGTCGTCCGCCGGAGAATGAGAGTGGGGCGGGTGGGACTTGAACCCACGATCGTCGGGTTATGAGCCCGCTGCCTTGACCAGCTTGGCCACCGCCCCGTGGGTTCCAGCCTAGCGGTGCGCAGGCGTCATACCGGAGTGCCGGCGCTGTGCGTCTGCGAGTGCGCGAGATAGATCTCCGCGTTCGCCACCAACCCCGCCCGCTCCTCGTCGTCGAGCGCCCGGCGCACCTTCGCCGGTACACCTGCGACCAGTGATCCGTCCGGGATCACGCTGCCGCCGAGGACGACCGCGCCCCCGGCGATGAGGCACCCGGATCCGATGACAGCCCCGCTCAGGACGACGGCGCCCATGCCGATCAGAGAGCCGTCGCCGATCGTGCAGCCGTGGACGACGGCGTTGTGACCGATCGACACCTGGGCGCCGACCTTCACGGGGTGGCCGTCATCGACGTGCACCGAGACGTTGTCCTGCACATTGCTGTCTCGCCCGATGGTGATCGTGGCGGAGTCGGCGCGCAGCACCGCGTTGTACCAGACGCTCGATCCCGCAGCGAGCGTGACGCCGCCGATGATGCGGGCGCCCTCGGCAACGAACGCATCGACGGCGATCTCGGGGCGGCGATCTGAAAGGGCGATGATGGAGGCGCCTGATGAGATGCTCATGAGGCGAGACTAGCCTCACCCACCCGGAAATCCGCGGAAATACGCGGCGGTAAGCGTTGCCTCAGCTTGCTTGCGGAATGTCTGAAGCTGAGTAGCGTTGTGTTCAACACAGACGAAATGACATCGCTGAGGAGCACAAGATGAGCAAGGCACAGACCGTTTCCACCACCGCCAGCGACCCGACCGTGGCCGCTGCCGCCGCGCAGTTCCTCTCTCCCGTCGTGCTGGGCCTCGAAGCCCTCACGGTCAACGGCAAGCAGGCCCACTGGCACGTCCGCGGCGCCAACTTCGTCGGAGTCCACGAGCTGCTCGACACGATCGTCGCTCACGCCGGCGACTTCGCCGACACCGCTGCAGAGCGCATCGTCGCACTGGGCCTTCCGATCGACGCACGACTGAGCACGGTTGCCGAGAAGGCCGGCACCAGCGCCGTTCCCGCCGGATTCACGCAGTCGGATGAGCTCGTGCGCGCCGTGATCTCCGACATCGACGCCATCCTGGTCGACGTCAAGGCCGCGATCGACGGACTCGACGAGGTCGACCTCACCAGCCAGGACGTCGCGATCGAGATCATGCGTGGTCTCGAGAAGGACCGCTGGTTCCTCGTTTCGCACATCGCCGCGTAACGACTCACATCCGCAAGAAGGGCATCGGGACACATCCCGATGCCCTTCGGCGTTCTCACATCACGCGCTGTGGGTGATGCGACCCGCGAGGAGCGTCGCGGCGACCGACATGCGTCGCAGCTCATCGCCGGTCGCTCGTCTCGGATCCGCGGCGCAGAGGACGATGTCAGCCGGCTGCCCTGGGCGGGTGGACGTGCGCGCACTCGCTGCCAGGGCATGATCGATGCTCAGCCGCTCTTCCGGATGCCACGGTGCACGGTCATCGTCGGTGCGGAAGACGGCGGCGGCGATCGCCTGCCACGGGTCGAGGTCGGCGACCGGCGCATCGGAACCCAAGCGGATCTCGACGCCGGCATCACCCAGCGATGCGAGCGGGTAGCCGATCGACGTCTGCTCGGACCAGTGCCGACCGACGATGTCGCGGTCATCGAGCGCATGCTGAGGCTGCACGCTCGCGATCACACCGAGCCGGGCGAAGCGGGCGAGATCGGCATGCCGCACGAGCTGGGCATGCTCGATCGTCCCGGTCGCTCCGCTCACCGTGAAGGCATCGAGAGCGGATGTCGTGGCACGATCCCCGATCGCGTGCACCGCCACACGAAGACCTGCCCCGGTGGCAGTCGCCAGCATCTCGATGAGCGCGTCGCGGGGCACCGTGAGCACACCGAAGTTGCCGGGATCGCCCGGGTAGGCGTGTGAGCACGCGGCCGTGCGGGTGCCGAGCGACCCGTCCGAGATGACCTTCAGAGGCCCCACCCGCACGAGGCCTCCTCCTGCCGTCGCATCCTCTGGGCCGAGAATGTCGCCGCTTCGGAGCCCTGCACCGATCGCGCGGTCGAGATCGAACGGGTAGACCGCGAACTCCACCCGGTGGGAACGGAAACCCGCAGCGATCCGGCGCGGCCACGCCTCGGCGTTCCAGGCCATGTCGAAGTCGACCAGTCCCGTGACGCCGCGTGCCGCGGCGCGCTCCCCCGCCCTCTGTACGGCGCGGTCGCCGTGCAGCGGATCCACGGCGTTCAGTCGTCGCGAGATCTCGAAGGCGTCCTCTTCGCGCAGGACACCGTCAGCGCTGCGGAATCCCTCTCGACGCAGCGCCGCCGAGTTCAGCCACACGCTGTGAACATCGGCGTTGATCAGGTAGGTCGGCACCTCGCCGGTCGCCGCATCCAACGTCGTCAGATCGGGAGCATCCGGCCACAGCGCATCTCGGTAGCCGCTGCCGACACGACGGCCGTCCGCGAGCGGTGCGACCGCGGCCATGCGTGCGGCTGCCTCGACGGCCGAGCGCACGCTTCCGAGCGGAGCGCGTTCTGCGGCAAGGGCCCACTGGACGGTGTGCACGTGGTTGTCCCAGAGCCCGGGAACGGCCCAGGCCCCTCCGGCGTCGAGCACCTCTCCCACCGGACGAATCGCGCCTCGAGGAGCGATGTCGACGATGTTCCCCTCGGCGATGTGCACGTCGACCGGCTCCTCGTCGATCAGGAACTCACGCCCCGGGCCCGCCAACCGCACGTCGCGGATCATGCCCACAGAAGAGTCCGTCACGCCTGGCACCGCGGGCACCAGTAGAGCTTGCGCGCGCCGATCTCCTCGAGCGCGATCTCGGTGCCGCAGACCCGGCAGGGAAGGCCCGCCCGGTGATACACCCAGTGCCGGTCGTCGCGGCTGCGCCATCGCCGCGCGGTAGTCGTCGGCGGACAGGTCGTCCATCGTCATCATCTGGCCGGTCTCGACACCGATCGCCAGCAGCCGCACCCAGTCGCGCCACAGGCGCGCACGGTGTCCTCGGGCACATCGCGCCCGGGCGTGTGCGGGTTCAGCCGCTGCCCGGAAGAGCATCTCGGCGCGATAGACGTTGCCGATGCCGCTGACGACCGACTGGTCCATGAGCAGCAGCGCGATCGACGGTCGGCTTCTTGCGCACGGCGCGCGACGAAGCGTTCCTCGTTCTCGACGGGTCGCCGACGAGCGGGTCAGGGCCGAGCTTCGCGACGGTCGCGAGCATCTCTTCCGGGGTCTGCAGGACGCACGCGGTCGGTCCGCGCAGGTCGGCGCAGGTGATGTCCGTCATCAGCCGCAAGCGCACCTGACCGACCACGGGAGGCGGCCACCGCGTCGTCATCGGCGAGCCCCTTCGTCTGCTCGGACATCCGCACGTGCACCCGCGTGCGACGCGGCGCACCGATCGAGGCGAGCGAGTTCTCCCCCGCATCGTCGAGGATCGGCTCATCGAGGTCGGTGCCGCGCTGGTTCGTCTGCCCCATCCGACCGTTCGCCGAGGCGATGGTCGGATCGCACGAGGATCTCGCCCGCGAAGTCCCAGGCGCCGTACAGGCCGAGGTGCACACGCAGCCAGAGATCGCCCTCCGACCTCGAGGAACATCTGCTTGCCGACCGCCTGCACGCTGACCGCCGCGCGGCCGTCGAGCACCGCGGCTCCCTCGGCGAATCGCCCCTGCGGGCTGGACGCGGACAACGCCTTCCGACGAAGTTGCGGTCGAACTGACGGGCGATCCGGTGGACGGAATGCCCCTCGGGCACGTCAGGCCCGCGGGTCCGGGAGACAGTCGAGCCGTCGCGCTCGAAGTCGCGCGATCTGGCCGATGCGCCGGCACGTGCCGCTCCTCGCCGGAGAACGGCGTCGCGATGAAGCGGTCGATGAACACGGTCACCTCGTCGAACGTGTGCTGGCGCGCACCGATCGCGATGACGTTCGCGTCGTTGTGCTCGCGCGCGAGCTCGGCGGTCGAGAGGTTCCACACCAGTGCGGCGCGGACGCCGGCCACCTTGTTCGCGGCGATCTGCTCGCCGTTGCCCGATCCGCCGAAGACGACGCCCAGCGTCTCGACACCGGCCGCCTGGTCGCGCACCACCGCCTGCGCGGCCCGGATGCAGAAGGCCGGGTAGTCGTCGACGGCGTCGTACTCGAGCGGTCCGTGGTCGACGACCTCGTGACCGGCCGCTCGGCAGGTGGTCCTGCAGCTGCGTCGAGAAGTCGAGGCCGGCGTGATCGGTGGCGATGTGGATGCGCATGGCTCCATCCTAGGATCGCGGCCGGACCGCGCGGCCTCAGGGGCGATGCCGGCCGCGGCGGGCTTGAACCCGGCGCGCACGTTCTCGCAGCATCCGGGCGGCAGACGTCGAACGCACGGGCCGAGGTCGGTCACGTGCGGGCGGTCTGCGTTCGGGCGTCCCTGGCAGGCGCTCCTCGATGAGATCGACGATGCCGGCGACGAAGGCCGGCGCGACGCCGGGCGTCGGCGTGCGGACGGCGCGGAGACCGGCTTCCTCGGCCGCCTCCATCGCCTCGGTGTCGAGGTCCCAGAGCACCTCCATGTGGTCGCTCATGAAGCCGAGCGGCACGACGGCGACGGCCTTGCGACCGCGCGCGGGCAGCTCGCCGATCACATCGCAGACGTCCGGCTCGAGCCACGGCTGCGAGGCGGGGCCGGAGCGCGACTGGTAGACGAGCTCCCAGGAGACGTCGGCCGATCGGGGAGGCCGATGCGGACCTGATCCATGACCCATGCCGCGACGGCGAGTGCTGAGCGGCGTAGGCGCCGCCCTCACCGCAGTCGATGTCCCGCGGCGCCGGAGCGCTCCGCGTCGGCGGTGGGGATGCTGTGGGTCGAGAAGAGGACTCGGATGTCGCGGGGTCGATGCCCTCGGCGAGGAAGCCCTGCACGGCCTCGCGCACGCCGCGCTCGAAGGCGTCGACGAACCCGGGGTGGTCGAAGAAGGGACGGATCTTGTCGATCGTGACCGTGTCGCGCGAGTCCGGTCTCGGTCGAGCACGCGCGCGAAGTCCTCGCGGTACTGACGGCAGCTGGAGAACGAGCTGTAGGCGCTCGTGGCGACGGCGAGGAGGGTGGTGTGCCCGTGGCGCGAGCCTCGGTCACGGCCTCCTCGAGGTAGGGCGTCCAGTTGCGGTTGCCCCAGTAGACGGGCAGGTCGATGCCCGCGCGGGCGAGCTCCGCCTCGAGGCCGCCTTCAGCACGCGGTTCTGCGCGTTGATCGGGCTGACGCCGCCGAAGTGGCGGTAGTGGTGGGCGACCTCTTCGAGACGCTCGTCGGGGATGCCGCGCCCGCGCGTGACGTTGCGCAGGAACGGGATCACGTCGTCCTGGCCCTCGGGCCCGCCGAAACCGGCGAGCAGGATGCCGTCGTAGGCGACGGCGTCGTCACCCAGGGGGCCCGGTCGCGGCCGGCGGCGAGGCGAAGGGACGCTGTCGGGCGTCGGTCGACAGGGATCACTGCTCGGTGACTCACCCTTTCCACCTCGTAGCGGAGCGCGCACGGCGCCGTGATCCGCCCGTGACCGTGGCACCGTAGGCTGGAGGGTTGTCGTCGGCGCCAGCTGCGCGTACCCCGGCACGTACCCCTCACCCCTGGGAGCAACGCAGTGCCTGGAGAGAACCTCACCCGCATCGAAGCGCAGGAGCGCCGCGACGTCGTCGACACGCAGTCGTACGAGGTCGCCCTCGACCTGACGAAGGGCCGGAGGTCTTCGGTCCCGAGCGTCGTGCGCTTCACCGCGACGCCGGAGCGCTTCACCTTCATCGACCTCATCGCCCGCGAGGTCCGCGAGATCTCGCTCAACGGCGAGCAGCTGGACCCGAGCGACGTGTTCGCGGACTCGCGCATCGCGCTCGACGGTCTCGCGGCCGAGAACGTGCTCGTCGTCGACGCCGACTGCCTGTACACGAACACCGGTGAGGGCCTGCACCGCTTCGTCGACCCCGTCGACGGCGAGGTGTACCTCTACTCGCAGTTCGAGGTGCCGGACTCCCGACGCGTGTTCGCCGTGTTCGAGCAGCCCGACCTCAAGGCGACGTTCCAGTTCACCGTCACCGCCCCGGCCGCGTGGAAGGTCGTCTCCAACTCCCCCACCCCCGAGCCGATCGTCCAGGACGACGGCGACGTCGCGACGTGGGGCTTCGAGCCCACCCCGCGCATCTCCTCGTACATCACCGCGCTCGTCGCCGGGCCCTACGAGTCCACCTTCTCCGAGCTCACCAGCGCCTCGGGCCGCGTGGTCCCGCTCGGCGTCTACGGCCGCAAGAGCCTGTGGCAGCACCTCGACGCCGACTACATCTTCGACAAGACGCGTGAGGGCTTCGCGTACTACGAGGAGAAGTTCGGCGTCCCGTACCCGTTCGCCAAGTACGACCAGCTCTTCGTCCCGGAGTTCAACGCCGGGGCGATGGAGAACGCGGGTGCGGTGACCTTCACCGAGACCTACGTCTTCCGCAGCAAGGTCACGGATGCGGTCAAGGAGCGCCGCGTCGTCACGATCCTGCACGAGCTCGCGCACATGTGGTTCGGCGACCTCGTCACCATGAAGTGGTGGAACGACCTGTGGCTGAACGAGTCGTTCGCCGAGTGGGCATCGACCATCGCGACCGCCGAGGCCACCGAGTGGACCGAGGCGTGGACGACGTTCAACGCGATGGAGAAGACCTGGGCCTACCGCCAGGACCAGCTCCCCTCGACGCACCCGATCGTCGCCGAGATCAACGACCTCGAGGACGTGCAGGTCAACTTCGACGGCATCACCTACGCCAAGGGCGGCTCGGTGCTCAAGCAGCTCGCCGCCTGGGTCGGGATCGAGGCGTTCTTCGCGCGGCGTCTCGCAGTACTTCCAGAAGCACTCCTGGGGCAACACCGAGCTCAGCGACCTGCTCGTCGAGCTCGAGGCCACGAGCGGCCGCGACCTGAGCGACCTGGTCGAAGAAGTGGCTCGAGACGGCCGGCGTGAACACGCTCGACGCCGGTCATCGCGGACGACGCCGACGGCACGATCTCGCGCTTCGCCGTCGACGCAGACCGCGCCCGCCGACTACCCGACGATCCGGCCGCACCGCCTCGGCGTCGGCTTCTACACGCTGGCCGACGGCTCGCTGACGCGCACACACACGTCGAGGTGGACGTCGACGGCGACCGCACCGAGGTGCCGGAGCTGCAGGGCATCGCGCGCCCGGACCTCGTTCTGCTCAACGACGACGACCTCGCCTACGCGAAGATCCGCCTCGACGAGCAGTCGCTCGCGACCGCGATCGCGCACCTCGCCGACATCCACGACCCGCTCGCCCGCTCCCTCGTCTGGGGTGCGGCGTGGGATCAGACCCGTGACGCCGAGAGCGCGGCATCCGACTACATCGACCTGGTGCTCGGCAACATCGGCCGGAGACCGAGTCGACGACCGTGCGCACCACGCTGGCGCAGCTGCGCACGGCCGCGAACGCTCTACGTCGATCCCGCCGAGCGCGACGCAGCGCGTCAGCAGGTCGCCGACGGTCTGTGGGACCTCGCCGAGTCGGCCGTCGCGGGCAGCGACAGCCAGCTGCAGTTCGTGACCGCGTTCGCGAATGCGCCGGTCACTCCCGAGCACGCCGGCGTCATCGGCGCCTGCGGTCCGGGGAAGAGACGCTGCCCGGACTGGAGGTCGGATCGCCGACCTCTCAGTGGCAGCTCCTGGTCGGCTCGCCACGATCGGCGCCACCGACGCCGCGACGATCGACGCCGCGCTCGCCGCCGACAACACCTCGAAGGGCGGAGAGTTCGCCGCGCAGGCCCGAGGCCGCTCTGCCGGACTCCGCGTCGAAGCAGGTCGCGTGGGCATCGCTGATCGAACGAGACGACGCGCCGAACACCATCGTCCGCTCCGCCGCGCTCGGGTTCGTGCACCCGGCGGGCGTCGAGGCTCTCGCCGAGTTCGTGCCGGCGTACTTCGACATGCTGCTCCCGATCTGGGAGTCGCGCACCTACCAGATCGCCCAGTACCTGATCGTCGGCCTGTTCCCGACCGCTCTCGCGAACGTCGCGCTGCGCGACGCCACCCGTGGATGGCTGTCTACGAATCAGGACGCCGCACCGGCCCTCCGTCGCCTGGTGTTGGAGAATCTTGCCGACGTCGAGCGCTCGCTCGCCGCGCAGGCTCGCGACGCCGACGACTGATCGCACCTCTCCCCGATCGGGCCTCTGAGCGGCGCTTCCAGCGCGCGCAGAGGCCCGATCGCTAGGATCAGGGGGTGATGTTGCTCCCCTTCGAAACGACCGATCCCGTGGTCGACCCCGGCGTCCCCGAGTGGCTGCAGCCGATCTTGACCGTCCTCATCCAGGTCGGGTGGAAGGCCCTCGCCGTCGCGGTGATCATCGTCAGCTGCGTCGTCATCGCGCTCGTGCTCCGTGTCGTCATCCGTCGCGTCGTGCACCGCATCGTCGACAGTGCGAAGAACAAGGCCGCGGTCGACGATACCCAGGCCCTCGAGCGCTCTCCCCTCGCCGATATGCGTCTCGTGCAGCGCACGCGCACACTGGGCACGATCCTGCAGAACATCGTCAACGTGATGCTCGTCGTCATCGCCATCGTCCTGATCGTGAACGCCCTCGACAACACGCTGCTCGGATCGCTCACGCTGCTCACCGCCGCGGTGGGCGCCGGCCTCGGTTTCGGGGCCCAGAACATCGTCAAGGATGTGCTGAACGGCATGTTCCTGGTCGCCGAGGATCAGATCGGCATCGGCGACGTGGTCGACCTGGGTCTCGCCAGCGGCGTGGTCGAGTACGTGAGCGTGCGCATCACGCAGGTCCGCGACGTCAACGGGACGCTCTGGTACGTGCGCAACGGCGAGGTCACGCGTATCGGCAACATGTCGCAGGGGTGGGCGCGCGCGATCATCGACATCGGCGTTCCGCCGGACTCCGACCTCGACGTCGTCGAGCAGACCATGCTCGACACCGCGCAGACGCTGTCGAAAGACCCCAAGTGGCGCACACGCATCGTCGAGAAGCCTGAGTTGTGGGGGCTGGAGGCGATCACCGGTGAAGCGCTCGTCATCCGCATCGTCATCAAGGCGCGGGCGAACGCCAAGGACGACGTGGCCCAGGAGCTGCGCAAGCGTCTGCGCTCCGCTCTCCGTGACAAGGAGATCGGAATCCCGAGCATGGAGGCGGTGACCCCGACCGGGCTCGAAGGTGCCCGCCGTGTGCGCGGGGCGAACCCTCCGAAGACCCGTCCCAACGCGGTCACCGGGGTGCCGGTGATCCCGGACCGCGGCATCTGGCGCCGCAAGAAGCCCACCGATGACGGGAGTGCACCGAAGTGACGTTCTACGACGAGGTCGGGGGGAGGGAGACGTTCGCCAAGATCGTCTCCGTCTTCTACCGCGAGGTCGCTCTCGATCCGGTGCTCAAGCCGATGTACCCGGAAGAAGACCTCGGCCCCGCCGAGGAGCGTCTGCTGCTCTTCCTGGAGCAGTACTGGGGCGGACCGACGACGTACGGTGAGACTCGGGGGCATCCCCGTCTGCGAATGCGCCACATGCCCTTCCACGTCGATCCCGATGCGCGGGATCGTTGGCTGCGTCACATGCGCACGGCGATCTCCGAGGCCGAGTTGTCGCCTCTGCACGAATCCACGCTCTGGGACTACCTGGATCGTGCTGCGCATGCCATGGTGAACACGTTCGAGCCATCCGGCATCGGCGCCAGCGCCGACGGCAGGCCGACTCTCGAGACCCGCTCACGTCAGGAATCAACGGAGACCTCATGACGCACACACCCCTGTCCGCGGATGTCCTGGTGATCGGATGGGGGTTGGCCGGGCTCGTGGCCGCCGCCGAAGCCCTCGATGGGGGCCGACGCGTGATCCTGATCGACCAGGAACCGAGGACGAACCTCGGCGGACAGGCCTGGTGGTCGTTCGGCGGGTTGTTCTTCATCGACTCGCCCGAACAGCGGAGGATGGGGATCCGCGACTCGATCGAACTCGCCACGCAGGATTGGTTCGGCAACGCCGCGTTCGACCGCCCGGAGGACGAGTGGCCACGCCGTTGGGCCGAAGCGTATCTGCAGTTCGCGAGCGGGGAGAAGCGTGCCTGGCTGCGTGAGCGCGGCGTGGGCTTCTTCCCCGTCGTCGGATGGGCGGAGCGCGGCGGATACGGAGCGATCGGACCCGGCAACTCCGTTCCCCGCTTCCACATCACGTGGGGAACCGGTCCGGGTATCGTCGCGCCGTTCGTCGGAGCGATCGAGCAGGCCGAGCGCGAGGGGCGCATCACCGTGCTGCCCCGTCATCGCGTCACCGGTCTCGTGCTCCGTGATGGCGTCGTCGCGGGCGCGCACGGCGACGTGCTCGCGTCCAGCGGCGCCGCGCGGGGAGTGGAGACCTCGCGTGAGGTCATCGAGGGGTTTGAGATCACGGCCGCCGCCACGGTCGTCGCTTCCGGCGGCATCGGCGGCAACCACGAGCTCGTGCGCGCGGCATGGCCGGAGCGGCTCGGTTCTGCGCCCGACCACATGCTGACCGGCGTTCCCGCCTACGTCGACGGGTCGATGCATGCCGTCAGCGAAGCCGCCGGCGCTCGTCTCATCAACGGCGACCGCATGTGGCACTACGTCGAGGGCATCACGAACTGGGACCCGGTGTGGCCCTCGCACGGGATCCGCATCCTGCCGGGCCCGTCGTCGCTGTGGTTGGATGCGACCGGCGCGCGGCTCCCCGTTCCCCTGTTCCCCGGCTTCGACACGCTCGGCACGCTCGCGCATCTGCGCACCACCGGGCACGATCACTCGTGGTTCGTCACCTCTCGTCAGATCGTCGAGAAGGAGTTCGCGCTGTCCGGCAGCGAGCAGAATCCCGACCTGACCGGGAAGGACGTGGCGCTCCTGCTGAAGTCTAGGCTCGCGAAAGGGCCGACCGGGCCCGTGCAGGCTTTCCTCGATGAAGGGCAGGACTTCATCGTCGAGAACGATCTCGAGTCGTTGCTCGAACAGATGCGGCAGCATCCCGGCGGCGAAGCGCTCGACATCGACAATGTTCGCCGTGAGGTCGTGGCGCGGGATCGCGAGATCGACAACGACTTCACGAAGGACGCGCAGATCGGGATGCTGCGCTCGATGCGCGGCTACCGCGGAGACAAGCTCATCCGCACCGCTCCCCCACATCGACTGCAGGATCCCGCCGCGGGCCCGTTGGTCGCGGTCAAACTGCACGTGCTCACGCGCAAGTCACTGGGTGGCATCAACACGGACCTCGATGGTCGAGCGCTGGATGCCTCGGGAGCGGTGATCCCCGGGCTCTATGCAGCCGGCGAGGCGAGCGGGTTCGGCGGAGGTGGCGTCCACGGCTACCGGGCACTGGAGGGCACGTTCCTGGGCGGGTGCCTGTTCTCCGGGCGCCAGGCGGGGCGCGCGGCGGCCGGCTAGGCGCAGCCGGGCGTCAGCCTGCGCTTCCGGTGCCGCCGGTGCCGCGTACCGCGGTGAGGCCGGACGCGACAGGACCACGCGCCAGGACATGCCCGCGACGGAATGCGATTCGCGTCCACCGTCCGGATCGCGTCACGGGCACCTGCTCCTCGCCGGAGATGAAGCCGAGCGCGTCGGCGGCGAAGGCGATACCCCGCGGCAGATCGAACAGGTCTTCATCGGGTTCGCCCCAGATCGCGGCACGGAGGGCGCGCACGGCCTCCTCCCCGGCTCCGGGCGTCGCGCCGCGTGCGACGGCGGAGATTCCCCATTGTGCGCGTCGAGCGATCGTCGAGGCGGACAACGTCGTGAGTGGCTGCCAATCGGTGCGCGGCGGCGCGATGCCCGCCCAGGCCGGCGACAGACCGGTGTCGGGCAGGGTGAGTCGGCGCTCATCGTCGGAGGCGGTGAGTTGGCCGACCACGATGTCACACGCCAGTTCCGGATCGGCATGAACGATGCGCATCGCGAGCACGGTGGGAGTCTGATCGAACAGGCCGTGTGGGGCGAGGGCGGCGGCGGTCAGGGCGAGCACGCCGTTCGCCGCCTGCAGGCGCACGCCTTCGTCGCTGATGCGCGCCGCTCGTCCGACGAAGGTCAAGACGTCGCGGGAGGTGTCGGCGTCGGCGAGGAGAAGCTGATGTGGCACGGGTTCTAAACTATCAACGGTGCCGCAGGTGCGGTCGCGGAGAGGATGTCATGAGCTCGGATGGTCACGCCGCTCGTACCGTGGAACAGCTGCTCGAGGTTCTCGACCTCGATACCACTCAGGCCCGCACGACCGAGGACATCTTCACGGGGTCGTCGCATCCCATGCCCACCGGCCGCATCTACGGGGGCCAGGTTCTCGCGCAGAGCCTGATCGCCGCCGAGCGCACGTTGCCCGAGAACCGAGCCGTCCACTCGATGCACGGGTACTTCCTCCGCCCCGGGGATGCGAGTCAGGGCATCACGATCGCCGTGGATCGCATCCACGACGGTCGCTCGTTCTCGACGCGCCGCTCGCAGGCCTATCAGAACGGGGTGCCGATCTTCTCGATGATCGCGTCGTTCCAGGACGACGGTCCCGGGGTCGAGCACGCAGAACCGATGCCGGACGATGTTCCCGCGCCCGAGAGTCTGGCGCCCGACGAGGACCGGGTGAGCGGTCTCCCGGGGAGCACCGCTCGCATGCTGAGCGATCGCGCCGCGGACATCCGTCACATCGGTCATCCGCTCTACCTGCCCAGCGACGATGCGCGAGTTCCGCGTCAGGGTGTGTGGATGCGGCTGCGCGCTCCGCTGCCGGACGATCCGCGACTGCACCGCGCGGCACTGGCCTACCTCAGCGACATGACGATCCAGGAGTCCATCCTGCGAGCCCACGGCGTGTATTGGGCGCTGCCCGGCCTGAAGGTCGCAAGCCTCGATCATGCGATGTGGTGGCATCGTGCCGCCCGTGTCGACGAGTGGCTGCTGTACGTGCAGGAGTCGCCCAACGCTCGGGGTGGACGTGGCCTCGCCACCGGCCGCATCTACGCCCAGGACGGCGCTCTCGTGGCGAGCGTCGCGCAGGAGATCATGATCCGGGTGCCGGGGCAGGACGACGACCGCGCCTGACCGCCGCGTCACAGATGCCGCGAGGTAGCTGCCGCGGTATCCCCGGCCGGCAGGTCTCGATCAGCGGTGTGAGTAGGTGATGGACGGACCGATGAACGGTTCCCAGACGTCACGCATCTCCTGGGTCAACCGCGTCGGACGGCCCGTTCGAGCGTCAACGAGCACGATCACCGCTGTCGAGCGCGCGTAGAGAGCACGTGGTGTCGCGGACGGGTCGTTGTGCACCTCGTAGCAGACCTCGACACTGGATCCGCCGAGCTTGCCGAACCACATCTGCACCTCGAGCGGACGCCGCTGGTACGGCACCGGAGCGAGGTATTCGATCTCCTGGCGCGCGATCAGCGTGAGGACGCCCTCGTCGATGCCCGAATCGAGAACGGCCGTCGTCGGTGCTTCCTCGCCGGGACCCGCCCGCCAGAACGCTCGCACTCGCGCTTCTTCAAGAAGCTTGAGCATCGACGTGTTGTTGACGTGGTTGAACGCATCCAGATCGCCCCAGCGGACCTGGATCGGGATGTGCAGGCGTGGCCCCGGCAGGGTGCTCGACTCGGACATCGGTTCCGATCAGTCGCGCGTGAGCTTGCGGTGGGTCGAGCGGTGCGGCTTGGCGGCATCGGCTCCGAGACGCTCGATCTTGTTCTCCTCGTACGACTCGAAGTTGCCCTCGAACCAGTACCACTGGGCGGGATTCTCGTCGGTTCCCTCGTAAGCGAGGATGTGCGTGGCGATGCGGTCGAGGAACCACCGGTCGTGGGTGATGACGACTGCACAGCCGGGGAACTCGAGGAGCGCGTTCTCGAGCGAGCTGAGCGTCTCGACGTCCAGGTCGTTGGTGGGCTCATCGAGCAGAAGCAGGTTGCCACCCTCCTTGAGGGTGAGGGCGAGGTTGAGGCGGTTGCGCTCGCCACCGGAGAGCACGCCGGCCTTCTTCTGCTGGTCCGGGCCCTTGAATCCGAACTTCGACACGTAGGCGCGCGACGGGATCTCGATCTTGCCGACCGTGATGTAGTCGAGCCCGTCGGACACGACCTCCCACAGCGTCTTGTTCGGGTCGATGTTCGATCGGCTCTGATCGACGTAGCTGATCTTGACCGTCTCGCCGATCTTCAGATCTCCACCGTCAAGCGGCTCGAGACCCACGATGGTCTTGAACAGTGTGGTCTTACCCACACCGTTCGGACCGATCACGCCGACGATGCCGTTCGGCGGAAGGTTGAAGCTGAGTCCGTCGATCAACACACGACCGTCGAAGCCCTTCTGCAGCTTCTTCGCATCGATCACGATGCTTCCGAGGCGAGGTCCCGCGGGGATCTGAATCTCCTCGAAATCGAGCTTCCGCGTCCGCTCCGCCTCCGACGCCATCTCCTCGTAGCGGGCCAGACGAGCCTTCGACTTGGTCTGGCGCCCCTTCGCACTGGAGCGGACCCACTCGAGCTCTTCCTTCAGACGCTTCGCGAGCTTGGCGTCCTTCTTGCCCTGGATCTCGAGGCGCTCGCCCTTCTTCTCCAGATAGGTCGAGTAGTTGCCCTCGTAGCCGATGAGGCGTCCACGGTCGACTTCCGCGATCCACTCGGCGACGTGGTCGAGGAAATACCGGTCGTGGGTGATCGCGATCACGGCACCCTTGTACGCCTGCAGGTGCTGTTCGAGCCAGAGCACGCTCTCGGCATCGAGGTGGTTCGTCGGCTCGTCGAGGAGCAGGAGATCGGGCTTCTGCAGCAGGAGCTTCGCGAGCGCGACACGTCGCTTCTCACCACCGGAGAGGGGCGCGATCGCGGCGTCTCCCGGAGGGGTGCGCAACGCGTCCATGGCCTGCTCGAGCTGCGAGTCGAGGTCCCAACCGTCGGCAGCGTCGATCTCCTCCTGGAGACCGCCCATCTCAGCGAGCAGCGCATCGAAGTCCGCGTCGGGATCCGCCATGAGAGCCGAGATCTCGTTGAAGCGATCCACCTTCGCTTTGATCGCGATGCCGTCCTGGATGTTCTCCAGCACTGTCTTCGACTCGTCGAGCTCGGGCTCCTGCATCAGAATGCCGACGCTGAACCCGGGCGAGAGCTTCGCCTCGCCGTTGGAGGGCGTGTCCAGACCGGCCATGATCTTGAGGATCGTCGACTTACCGGCCCCGTTCGGACCGACCATGCCGATCTTCGCGCCGGGGAGGAATGCCATCGTCACGTCATCGAGGATGAGCTTCTCGCCCACCGCCTTGCGCGCACGAACCATCGAGTAGATGTACTCAGCCATACCGTTCAAACACCTTTGCTGCTCAGAAACGAACCTGCCATCACGCCATCGGAACAGCGCGGAAATCCTCCTAAAGACTACCTCCGACGCGGCCGTGCGACGATTCCCGGCCGTTCGGGCTGAGCGTCATCGTCGGCCCGGCGCCACGGGTACCCCGGATCGTCGACGAGATCGACCGCCCGCCGACGCGCGCGTCGCTCGATCTCAGGCTCGCCGACGGGTTCGACCGCGGAGGTCGACCGCGGACGTCGACCGCCGAGTCACCAGTCGATCGCGCGTGTCGTACCGATCAGGCACCGACCTTCGGCGAGCTGGGGCATCACGGCGGTGACGACCTGACCCGTCGACGGCCCGACCTGGCCGATCAAGCACTCCGACGTCCCCCAGCGTACGGAGAACTGCAGACTCTCTGCGGGGTTACCCACCGTCGATGCGTCCTGGGTCACCTGCATGGCGGAACGATCGAACCCGGCCTCGACCAGCGCGTCGACATACGCACGCCCCGCGCCTTTGTCGCCCGTCGCCCACACGGAATCCGCGACCGCGGTGAAGAGCGGCAGGTTGTCCTCAGCCGAACCGTCGGGCACCAACGCCGGCGCCGTCGGTGTCACGCTCGCCGTCGGCGACGCTGACGGGCTGGTGCTGGGCTCGGGCGACGGGGCATCCGTGCACGCAGCCAGTCCGATGAGGAGCATCAGCGCCGCACTCCCCGCCAGGACTGACCGCGGCACGGAGGAACGCGAGGGTCGGATCACGCCACGAGTCTACGTGCCGTGTACTTCGCTCCGTATCCCGAGCCGACGGCCATCACCCGGCTGAAGGTGCCCGCGTCACGGCGCCAGGCCGGAGGCGTCCGCAGAGTGGGGCAGCGGTTCCCACGACGCATCGAGGACCAGCGAGGGCTGTGTGTCGTCGTCGTCCTCGATGCGCGTCGACGACGCCGACGACGGAGCCTGCGCCGCGTGATCAGTGCCGCTCGCGCGCGAAGCCCGGAGGAACGCGCTCGTTCCCCAGCGCAGATCATGGCCGATCGACTCGGCGTCGATGTCGACGCTCGTACCGTGCTTGCCGTTGCTCTCCCAATTGCGGATCTTGAGACGACCCGTCACGATGACGCTGTCTCCACAACGGAGGGACGCCTTGGCATGCTCACCGAGCTGACGGAAGGCGGCGACGGAATACCAGTTGGTTCCCGCGTCCACCCAGGTCTGCGTTGCTGCGTCGAAGCGCCGATGCGTGCTCGCGAGCCGGAAATTCGTCACCGGGGTGCCGCCCCCGGTGTGACCGCGAGCCGGGTCGGTCGCGACCTTGCCCACGATGGTCAACGTTTCAGTCATTGTGCCTCCTCACGATCCGGGACGATGCCCGGGTCTGACCAGCGTGAGGCCTGTGCCGTCAGCGAAGCGGCGCCCTTTACAGCGAACGTGGACAAGTCCTCGGCGAAGTCGCCTGTGGAGGGAAGGCGCCATCCGGAGATCAGCTGGAGACAGGCGAGGCCAATGTCGGTGGTCGGTCATATGTTCGAAAGACGAAAGGAGCTCCACATGTCCACCACCCAGATCACGTCCTCCGTCGAAATCCCCTACGCCGCTCCCGCACTGGCTTCACCTCGTGAGCACCTGGTCCGAGCGTCAGACCATCTGTGGCGCGTGCAGGATCGGGCGGAACGGGTACTGGGCCACCTTCGCATCGTCGCTGATCCGTTGGGGCTCAGATATCGCGCCGAACGACTGCACCTCGCCACGGGCAGTTTTCGCATCATCGGCGAATTCTGGCGAGTCGACGACGCTGTCTCCGCACTCCGATATTCCTGAGCAGAGGGCTCTGTCCGAGTCACCAACGCGTCGAGCAACGCGACAATCCAGAACGGACGTGTCCGTCGCCGCCGAAGCCACCATCGCGCGTGAATGGATGGAATATCCGAGGTGCCCCCGGCAGGATTCGAACCTGCGACCGGCGGATTAGAAGGCCGCTGCTCTTCCTCTGAGCTACGGAGGCGAATGCATCTACCGTACCCTGTCGACGAGACCGCTTCGAGCTCGGGAGCCGATGTCCGCGGCGTCGATAGTATGACGACATGGTATCTGCGGCGGAGAATGATCGACTCGTATGGATCGACTGCGAGATGACAGGGCTCGATCTCGAGATCGATGAACTCGTCGAGATCGCCGTCGTCATCACGGACTTCGAACTTCGACCTGTTGATCCCGGATTCCAGATCGTGATCCGTCCGAGCGACGCGGCCCTCTCGAACATGAATGACTTCGTCACACAGATGCACGAGACGTCGGGTCTCATCGAGGAGATCCCACTCGGGGTCTCGCTCGCAGAGGCCGAGCAGCAGACGCTCGCGTACATCAAGCGATTCGTCCCCATGGAGCGCAAGGCACCGCTCGCAGGAAACACGATCGGCACCGACCGCATGTTCCTGGCCAAGTACATGACCGACGTCGACCAGTGGCTCCACTACCGCAACGTCGATGTGTCCAGCATCAAAGAACTGTCTCGTCGCTGGTACCCGCGGGTGTTCTTCCAGGCACCGTCCAAGGACGGCGGACACCGTGCGCTCGCTGACATCCTCGAGTCGATTCGTGAGCTGCGCTACTATCGTGCGGCGGTGTTCGTGGACGAGCCCGGGCCCACCAGTGATGACGCCCGCGACATCGCCTCCCGCACCGTGTCAGAGTTCACCCCGAACATGTAATAGACTCGTGTGGTCGCCCGCTCCGGTGGGCGCATGGTGGGTATAGCTCAGCTGGTAGAGCGCTGGCTTGTGGTGCCGGATGTCGCGGGTTCGAGTCCCGTTACTCACCCCATATCAAGAGGTCCGAATCAATCGATTCGGACCTCTTTTTTGTGCCCTCATTCACGGATCAGGGAAGACAGGGAATACCCCCAGGGGGTATTACGTTCCTATGATCGACGGAAGAAGGGAACATGATGGCACACACGCATGAACCGCAGATGAGTGGGACGCATGAGGCTCACACCGATCATTCCGAACACCACGCCTCGGGCGGCCAGGAGTCACACCAGGGGCACGCGGGGCACGGTGACCACGTCGCACACTTCCGGCGCCTCTTCTGGATCATGCTCGCGATCGCACTGCCCGTCGTCGCCCTCTCCCCCATGTTCGCGATGATCCTCGGATATGAAGTCCCGGACGGTCTGATCTGGGTCTCGCCTGTTCTGGGAACGATCATGTACGTCTGGGGCGGCGCCCCCTTCCTCACCGGTGCGGTGTCCGAGCTTCGATCGCGCGCCCCCGGAATGATGCTGTTGATCGCGCTCGCGATCACCGTCGCCCTCCTCGCCTCGTGGGGGGCGACACTGGGACTGCTCCACCACGAACTGGAGTTCTGGTGGGAGCTCGCCCTGCTCATCGTGATCATGCTCCTCGGCCACTGGATCGAGATGCGATCGCTGGCTGAGACGACATCCGCGCTCGACTCGTTGGCAGCGCTCCTCCCCGACGAGGCGGAGCGACTCGACGGCGAGGAGATCGTGGTCGTGTCGCCGTCGGAACTCCGGCTCGATGACGTCGTTGTGGTGCGGCCCGGCGGAAGACTCCCGGCCGACGGGATCGTCGTTCAAGGCAGCGCGAGCATCGACGAGTCGATGGTCACGGGAGAGTCCGTCCCGGTGCGCCGAGGCATGGGCGACCGCGTCGTTGCCGGCACCGTGGCAACCGACTCCGGTCTGCGCGTGCGGGTGGGTGCCGTCGGGAAGGACACCGCCCTCGCGGGCATCCAGCAGCTCGTCGCCGACGCGCAGGCGTCGTCTTCGCGTGCCCAACGGATCGCTGATCGCGCTGCGGCCTGGTTGTTCTGGTTCGCACTCAGTGCTGCCATCGTCACGGCGATCGTGTGGACGGTCGCCGGAATGTCCGATGATGCGGTGATCCGGACGATCACCGTTCTCGTCATCGCCTGCCCGCACGCGTTGGGGTTGGCCATCCCGCTCGTCGTGTCCATCGCCACAGAACGTGCGGCGCGTGCCGGCGTCCTGGTGAAGGACCGTCTCGCACTCGAGCGCATGCGGACGGTCGACACGGTGCTCTTCGACAAGACAGGCACGCTCACGAAGGGCGCGCCCGCCGTCACCGGCGCCGTGGCGCTCGAACCCTATGACGAGAACCAGCTCCTTGCACTTGCTGCGGCTGCCGAACGCGAGTCGGAGCACCCACTGGCCGCCGCCATCGTCACTGCTGCGCGAGAGCGGGGACTGGACATCCGCTCCGCTGGCGACTTCTCGTCCTCACCCGCCGTCGGTGTGACCGCCCGTGTCGACGATCAGATCGTCCAGGTCGGCGGTCCCCGGCTCCTCGAGGACGCGGAGACCTCGGAACTCGACGCCGTCGACGCCTGGCGCGCTCAGGGAGCGATCATCCTCCACGTGCTCGTCGATGGACGCGTCGTCGGCGCGCTCCGGCTCTCCGACGAAGTGCGCCCCGAGTCACGCGCAGCTGTCATGGCCCTCGCCCGACGGGGCATCGACGTGGTGATGATCACGGGCGATGCCGAGGCCGTCGCCCGCGACGTCGCCGATCAGCTCGACATCCGACGCGTCTTCGCCGGGGTACGCCCGGAGGAGAAGAGCGCGAAGGTGCGGGAGCTCCAGAGCGAAGGCCGGCGCGTGGCAATGGTCGGAGACGGCGTGAACGATGCTCCTGCGCTCGCCCAGGCAGATGTCGGACTGGCGATCGGGGCCGGAACCGACGTCGCGATCGCCTCGGCCGGGGTGATCCTCGCCGGCGATGATCCGCGTGCCGTGCTCTCCGTCATCGAGCTGTCTCGGGCGAGCTATCGCAAGATGGCACAGAACCTGTGGTGGGCGGCGGGGTACAACCTGCTCTCCGTGCCTCTTGCGGCGGGCGTGCTCGCGCCATGGGGCTTCATCCTGCCGATGTCTGTCGGCGCGATCCTGATGTCGCTGTCGACGATCGTCGTCGCGGTGAACGCCCAACTGTTGCGACGAGTCGATCTGAGCGCCGATCGCCTCGCACCTTTGCCCTGACGGTGCACCAGGTCCACGCCCCTTAGAATTGCGAGGTGTCGCTCGCCGTCTGGTTCTCCCTGCTGACCGCGTGCGTGGTGATCAGTTTCACGCCGGGTGCCGGCGCCATCAACACCATGTCGAACGCTCTGAGCCAGGGCTGGCGCCGGTCCATCTGGGGGATCGTCGGCCAGCAACTCGCGCTCATCGTCCATGTCATGATCGTCGCCGCAGGAGTCGGCCTGCTCGTCTCCCGCTCGGAGATCCTGTTCAATGTCATCCGCTATGCCGGCGCGGCATACCTCGTGTTCCTCGGCATCCGGTTGATCCTCACCAAGGCGACCGCCACGAGCGTGGATGAGGCCACTGTCGTCGACGCGTATGAGAGCCACTGGTCGATGATTCGGCGCGGCTTCTGGGTGAACCTGCTCAACCCGAAGGCGATCGTGTTCTTCCTCGCTTTCATCCCGCAGTTCATCCGCCTCGACCAGCCCCCTCTCCCCCAGTACCTCACGCTGATCGGAACCGTGATCATCGTCGATGTCGTCGTGATGTGGGGATTCTTCGCAGCCGCGGCACGCCCCTTCCGCAGATTCACCCGATCGGTGCAGGGTCAGCGCACGCTCAACACCGTCTTCGGCGCTCTGTTCATCGCCGTCGCCGGCCTGCTCGTGTTCCTACATTGAGGTCCGAGGACAGCGAGACCCGGCCGCGTCTAGGCTGGAACGCGATGGAGATGGATAGCGCGGCCTTCGAAGCCCTCGTGATCGATGAGCTCGACCGTCTGCCGGATGACATGGTGGACGGTCTGGAAAATGTCGTGTTCGTCGTGGAGGACCGTCCGGAGGACGGCACCCTGGACCTGCTGGGACTGTACGACGGCCTCGCTCTGACCGAACGCGATCGGTACGGGATGGGCGAGCTGCCCGACCGCATCGTTGTGTATCGAGAACCACACCTCCTGAACTGCGAGAACGAGGAAGAGCTCCGAGACGAGGTCCACACGACTCTCGTCCATGAGATCGCGCACTTCTACGGAATCGACGACCAGCAGCTCCATGAAATGGGATGGGCATGAGTACGCCGGTGGCATCGCCCGATATCGATGAGGTCGTGGAACTCAGCGCGGCACCCCTCGAGCCGTGGCAGGTGATCGTGTGGAACGACCCCGTCAACCTCATGAGTTACGTCGTACGCGTCTTCCGCACCTATTTCGGCTATTCGCAGGATCACGCGAACCAGCTCATGCTGTCCGTGCACCATGACGGGCACGCGATCGTGGCGACCGGGCCACGCGAGACGATGGAGGTACACGCTCAAGCGATGCACGACTACGGTCTCTGGGCGACCGTCAGGAAGGTCACGGACTAGTGGATTCCACGTTCCTCGTCTCACTTGCACACCTGGAAGGGGTGCATCTGGTGCAGCTGGTCGACGATCTCGCCGACCTGATCGGCGCGGATCGCGATCTCGATGATCCTGCTGTCGCGCGGTTGACCCCGAGCCCGTATCCGGATGACGCGGACGCGGCGAAGGACTTCGCGACGAGCACCCGTGACGAGATCCTCGATCGCCGCCACCACGATGCGCAGACCGTCGGCGAGGCGCTGCGTGAGTTCCGCACCGACACGGAGTCGCTCCCGGAGGGCACAGCCCTCGCGACACGGGAGATCGTGATCGATTCCGCCGATGTCGACGCCTGGATGCGCACGCTCACCTCGTTGCGCCTGATCATCGCCACGCGGCTCGGCATCACCTCCGACGACGATCACGACCCCGACGACGCCCGTTACGGCATCTACGACTGGCTCGGATACCGCCTCGAACTCCTGATCCAGGCCGCCGACGAAGGCGGATGAGCCGCCGTCGCGCTACGGGATATCGAAGATCCGCGTCGCGTGGGATCGCGGGGCGTCGCGGATCAGGTGGCGACGCTCCTGGGCAGCCCAGCGGTCCCAATGCGGTCGGTAGGTGTCGCCGTCACGGGCCAGGGCCCGCGTCTTTCGCGCCGGCTCCGCCGACTCCAACCACACGCGCACATCGGCCAGCGCCGCCGTCGTCGGAGTCAGGACGCCGCTTCCCTCGATGATCACGCCGAGCGACGGATCCACCGCATGGTTTTCGGCCTCAGCGGCCTGAGTCCAGTCCCATCGACGCCACGATCCGAGGTACCCCCGCCCGTGAGGCCGAAGGATGCCGTCGAGCGCTCGATCCACACCGGCGTCGAGGCCGTCCCACCCCGGGTACAGCGAATCGAGCGCGACGACCTGGACCCGTCCGGCCACCGGCCATTGCGCCGATAGGATTCTCGCGAGCGATGACTTGCCCGCCCCGCTGCCACCATCGATCAGAACGACCGGGTTCGCTGCAGCCAGCGCACGGATGTCGTCGATGATCAGTGCCGCGGCACGCCCAAGAGCGTTCGCGACAGGGTCGTCACTTCTTGAGGGCACGGATGATGCGGCTCAACGCCCGCCCGGCAACCCAGACGAACGGCACAGCGACCACGAGCAGCGTGACGATGTTCGGCTCGAAGCGAAGACCTTCCTCGCGGCGCACGTAGACGCCAACGGGCACGGAGACACCACCGCCCCCGCCGCCCTCTCCGCCGTCTCCGCTCCCCCCGCCGAAGCCGGAGTAGGTGAAGGCGACCGGAGTGATGCTGACGCCGTCGACATCCTGCGGCTCTCCATAGGCGCTCTTCACACCGAAGGACGCAGCTTGCTTTCCGAGTTCGAGTGCAATGTTCGGCATGACACCACGCTACTCGACGCGAGTGCAACGTGCGGGGTCAATCGACGCCGTGCGCCTTTGGATGCTGCGCCGCGCCGCGGCCCTCACCGCGCCCGAGATGACGCGCCCGAGTGATCGTGGCCGAACCGAAACGTGCGACCGCACCGTCGACTGCACCTTCGACGCGACGCCAATCCTCGTCGTCATCCCACAGTCCCAGCCCACCGCCACCGGCCGGTCGGAGTTTCTCCGCACGGACTCCGACCAGCCGTACCGGATCCCGACGTTCGACCTGGTCGAACAGGGCGTGCGCCGATTCTCCGATCCGCTGCCCGACGGCGGTGGGCTCGGCGAGCGTCTGCGAGCGGTTAACGGTTCGGAAGTCATCGAAGCGGATCTTGATCGATACGGTCCCCGCCTCCCAGTCCGCCCGCCTCAGCCGCGCGGCGACACGATCGGAAAGCCGCAGCAGTTCTCCCCGCAGGAACTCTCGGTCGAGGATGTCGCTCTCGAACGTCTCCTCATGCCCGATGCTCTTCTCCACGCGATCGGTCTCGATGGGTCGAGCATCCTGGCCACGGGCGAGTTGCCCCAGTCGTTCGCCCAATGCGGGTCCCACCGCACGCTCCAGCATCTCGCGCGGCGCCTCTCTGATGTCGAGGATCGTGCGAATGCCGCGCGCTTCGAGAGCTTCCGCCGCCTTCGGCCCGACACCCCACATGGTTCTGACCGACCGTGGTCCGAGGAAGTCGAGCGTGTCCGCGGCCGCGATCACCAGCATCCCGTCGGGCTTGGCGATGGTGGACGCCATCTTCGCGACGTGCTTCGTGGCGGCGACGCCGACACTGCAGGTGATGCCCACCTCGGAGTGCACACGCTCTCTGATGAGCGTCGCGATCTGTGCAGGGCTGCCCCACAGCCGCCTGACGCCGCGGACGTCGAGGAAGGCCTCGTCGACTGACAGAGGCTCCACCAGGGGCGTGAACGACTCGAAGATCGCCATCACCTGGCGCGAGACCTCTTGATAACGATGGAAGTGCGGGAGCACGATGCGGGCAGTCGGGCAGAGGCGGAGCGCCTGACCGACCGGCATCGCCGCACGCACCCCGTATCGACGGGCCTCGTACGATGCGCTGGACACCACGGAGCGCCCATCCGGCGCTCCGATGATCAGCGGCAGCCCTCGGAGGCTGGGATCGTCGAGCACCTCGACCGCGGCGTAGAACGCATCCATGTCGATGTGGAGGATGGCAGTTCCGGTGTCGTCCGCGTTCGACGGCGAGACCAATCGTCCCCTGCCGTCACCGTGTCCCATGGAACCATTGTCTCCCGGACCTCCGACAGGGAGATCCGGGAGACGGGATCACTGTCCTGCGCGCTCGAGGACGAGCTCGCGGACGCGGGCGGCGTCCGCCTGCCCTTTCATGGCCTTCATCACGGCGCCGATGACGGCTCCGGCGGCCTGCACCTTGCCGTCCTGGATCTTTGCGAGCACGTCGGGCTGAGCGGCGAGTGCGTCGTCGATCGCGGCGATCAACGCACCGTCGTCCGAGACCACCGCGAGACCACGGGCATCGACGACCTCCTGCGGGGATCCCTCCCCCGCGATCACTCCCTCGAGCACCTGCCGGGCGAGCTTGTCCGTCAAGGTGCCGGCATCGACGAGCTTCTGCAGGGCAGCGACGTTCTGCGGGGAGATCAGTGCCGTGGCGTCCTTCTCCTGCGTGTTCGCCAACCGGCTGATCTCGCCCGTCCACCACTTCCGCGCCGTGGCCGGAGTGGCGCCAGCCGCGATCGTGGCCTCGACCTCGTCGATCAGGCCACCGTTTCGCACGTCCTGGAACTCGAGGTCGGTGAAACCCCAGTCCGCCTTCAGACGACGGCGACGAGCGACTGGCTGCTCGGGCAGAGCCGCACGCAGTTCCTCGATCAGCTCGCGTGCCGGCTCGACGGGAAGCAGGTCGGGCTCAGGGAAGTAGCGGTAGTCGTCCGCGTCCGACTTCGGACGTCCGGGCGACGTGGTGCCGGAGTCTTCATGCCAGTGGCGCGTCTCCTGTGTGATCGTTCCACCGTCGGCGAGGATCTGCGCCTGCCGCTGGATCTCGTACCGCACGGCGCGCTCGACCGACCGCATCGAGTTCACGTTCTTCGTCTCAGTACGCGTACCCAGCTTCTCGACGCCACGGGGGCGCAGGGAGACGTTCGCATCGCACCGCAGGTTGCCACGCTCCAGACGCGCCTCGGAGATCCCGAGACCGCGCACGATGTCGCGGATCGCCGAGACGTAGGCCTTCGCCACCTCGGGAGCGCGGTGCTCAGCGCCGAAGATCACCTTCGTGACGATCTCGACGAGAGGGACGCCTGCACGGTTGTAGTCGACGAGCGAGTACTCGGCTCCCTGGATACGTCCGGTCGCGCCGCCCATGTGGGTGAGCTTGCCGGCGTCCTCCTCCATGTGCGCCCGCTCGATCGGGATGGTGACGAGAGTGCCGTCCTCGAGTTCGACCTCGACGGATCCCTCATAGGCGATCGGCTCATCGAACTGCGAGATCTGGTAGTTCTTGCCGAGATCCGGGTAGAAGTAGTTCTTCCGCGCGAAGCGGCTCGACTCGGCGATGGAACAGCCCAGGGCGAGACCCAGGCTGATGGACGAACGGATGGCCGTCTCGTTCACCACGGGCAGGGAACCGGGAAGACCGAGGTCGACCGGCGCGATGAGCGTGTTGGGCTCCGCCGCGTGGAACGCCTCGTTCGCGGGGTTCGGAGCATCCGAGAACATTTTCGTGTTCGTGTTGAGCTCGACATGCACCTCGAAACCGAGGACAGGCTCGAACAGCTCGAGCGCCTTGTCGAAATCCATGAGCTTGGCGGTGGCCATCAGCGGTTCCCTCCTGCGAGCTGGGGTGCGCGGGTCAGGAGCGGAGCGCCCCAGGAGTCGAGGAGCACGGCCTCGAGTGCAGCGCCGACGCGGTAGAGACGTGCGTCCTCGCGTGCCGGAGCGATGAACTGGATGCCGACGGGCAGTCCGTCCTCCGCCGCCAGCCCACTGGGGATCGAGATCCCCGGGACACCCGCCAGGTTGACCGGGATGGTGGTGATGTCGTTCAAGTACATCTGCAGCGGGTCATCGATCTTCTCGCCGATCTTGAAGGCCGTGGTCGGAGCCGAGGGCGTCGCGATCACGTCGACGTCGGCGAAGGCGGCCGCGAAGTCCTGCTGGATGAGCGTGCGCACCTTCTGCGCGCTGCCGTAGTACGCGTCGTAGTATCCGGCGGACAGCGCATAGGTACCCAGAATGATGCGGCGCTTGACCTCATCGCCGAAGCCGGCATCGCGGGTCGCCGACATGACGTCCTCGACCGTGGGGTTGCCGTCGGGGGTGACGCGTAGTCCGAAGCGCACGGAGTCGAACTTCGCCAGGTTGCTCGATGCCTCAGCAGGGAGGATCAGATAGTAGGCCGCGACACCGTACTCGAAATGGGGTGCGCCGATCTCGACGATCTCGGCACCCTGAGCCTCCATCAGCGCCAGGGAACTGCGGAACGACTCCGCGACCCCCGGCTGGAAGCCGCTGTCGGGGAGCTCGCGGATCACTCCGACCTTCAGCCCCTTGAGAACGTCTCCCCGTGCACCCTCGCGCGCAGCATCCGCGAACGACGGCCAGGCGTCTCGCAACGACGTCGAGTCCTTGGGGTCGTGGCCACCGATCACGTCGTGCAGCAGCCCCGCGTCAAGCACGGTGCGCGTGACCGGACCGACCTGGTCGAGGCTCGATGCGAGCGCGATGGCCCCGTATCGGCTCACGCCGCCGTACGTCGGCTTGACGCCGACCGTTCCCGTCACGTGGGCGGGCTGGCGGATGGAGCCACCGGTGTCGGAGCCCAGAGCGAACGGCGCCTCGAACGCGGCGACCGCCGCGGCCGAACCACCGCCGGAGCCTCCGGGGATGCGGGTGAGGTCCCACGGGTTGCGCGTCGGACCGTACGCCGAGTGCTCGGTCGACGATCCCATCGCGAACTCGTCCATGTTGGTCTTGCCGAGCGGAATCAGCCCAGCGACGCGCGATCGTGCGACGACGGTCGCGTCATACGGAGAGCGGTAGCCCTCGAGGATGCGCGAACCGCTCGTGGTCGGCTGGTCAGTGGTGACGAGCACGTCCTTGATCGCGAGAGGCACGCCGGCGAGTGGGCCGACGTCCTCGCCCGCGGCGCGCTGTGCGTCGACGGCTGCCGCCGCATCCAGCGCGTGCTCGTTGACGTGGAGGAACGCGTGGACGTCGCCGTCCACCGCCGCGATGCGGTCGAGGTGGGCCTGCGTCGCTTCGACGCTGGAGATCTCGCGTGCGTTCAGCTTCGCCGCGAGCTCCGCTGCCGTCAGTCGGATGATGTCGCTCACTGCTCTTCTCCCAGGATCGCGGTGACGCGGAAGCGGCCGTCGGCGGCATCCGGTGCGTTCTGGAGCACCTGCTCGTGCGTGAGCGTCTCGCCGACCACATCGGGACGGAAGACATTGCTCAACGGGATCGGGTGACTCGTCGCGACGATGTCGTCGGTCGCGACCTGCGACACCTTCGCGATGTTGTCGACGATGGCGTCGAGCTGTCCCGTGAGTCGGGACACCTCGTCATCGTTCAGCTGGATACGCGCGAGCACGCCGAGATGGCGCACGAGATCAGGGGTGATTTCAGACACGTCCCAAGTCTAGTTGTCGCACCCGGCAGCACCCGCCCCCTCGGCCTGACCGCCGCGCCCTATGCTGAGCGGGTGAGCACGTTCCAGCCTCCTCGCCCGTGGGTCGCCAGCTACGCCGCCGGTGTCCCGGAAGACCTCGCCCCCGTCTCCGGATCGCTGATCGACATCGTCGCGGCATCCGTGCGGGACTACCCGGATGCCCCGGCCCTGCAGTTCTTCGGCCGCGAGACGTCCTACGCCGAGCTCCAACACGCGATCGATCGCGCCGCGGCCGGCCTCCGCGATCGCGGTGTACGAGCAGGGGATCCTGTGGCGATCGTGTTGCCGAACTGCCCGCAGCACATCATCGCCTTCTACGCCGTGCTGCGGTTGGGGGCCGTCGTCGTCGAGCACAATCCGCTGTACACACCGCGGGAGCTCCGCAAGCAGTTCGAAGATCACGGCGCCACACATGCGATCGTGTGGAACAAGGTCGTCGGCACGGTGCAGGACTTCCCCGCCGATCTCGCCGTCACCACCCTCATCTCCGTCGATGTGACGCGATCCATGCCGTGGCTCACCCGACTCGCACTGCGGCTGCCTGTGGCGAAGGCGCGAGAGTCCCGAGCGGCGCTCACCGAGAAGGTCCGCGGGACAGTGCCCTGGGAGACACTGCTGTCGTCGGAGCCGATCCCCGACTCCCATCCGCGGCCGCAGACCGACGACCTCGCAATCATCCAGTACACCTCGGGTACGACGGGCACGCCCAAAGGTGCGTCGCTCACGCACCGGAACCTGCTCGCGAACGCTGCGCAGGCTCGGGCCTGGGTCCCGTCCATCCAGCGCGGGAAGGGCTGCGTCGTGTATGCCGTGCTGCCGATGTTCCATGCGTACGGTCTGACGCTCTGCCTCACGTTCGCGATGTCGATGGGCGCCCGCCTCGTCCTGTTCCCCAAGTTCGAACCCGATCTGGTGCTCGATGCGATGAAGAAGCATCCGGCGACGTTCCTGCCGCTCGTCCCGCCGATCGCGGATCGGCTGCTCGCCGCGGCGACACAGAAGGGCGTGTCGCTCGCGGGCGTGGAGGTCGCGATCTCGGGAGCGATGGCGTTGCCGCACGACCTCGTCGTGCCTTTCGAGGCGGCCACGCACGGCTTCCTCGTCGAGGGCTACGGACTCAGCGAATGCTCCCCCGTGCTCATGGCCAATCCGGTGGCCGACAACCGCGTTCCCGGAACCGTCGGGTTGCCGCTGCCGGGCACGGAATGTCGCGTCGTCGATCCGGAGAACCCCACCCAGGACGTCACCCCGGGATCCTCCGGAGAACTTCTGGTGCGCGGCCCTCAGGTGTTCTCCGGGTACTACGGCAAACCCGAGGAGACCGAGGAGGTGTTCGTCGACGGCTGGTTCCGTACAGGCGACATCGTCACGGTGGATGAGGCCGGGTTCATCAGGATCGTCGACCGGATCAAGGAGCTCATCATCACGGGCGGCTTCAACGTCGCCCCCACCGAGGTGGAGAACGCGCTGCGCCAGCATCCTTCCGTGAGCGACGCGGCCGTCGTCGGCTTGCCGAGCGGACACTCCGGCGAGGAGGTCGTCGCGGCGATCGTCGTCGACAGCGGAACCGACATCGACGTAGAGGCGATCCGCGACTTCGCCCGGGGGATCCTGACTCCGTACAAGGTGCCGCGCAGGATCTTCGTGGTCGACGAACTGCCCAAGTCGCTGATCGGAAAGGTGCTCCGACGTCAGGTCCGGGAGCGGTTGCTGGCCCTCACGAGCGGTTCCTGAGGTCGCCCTCACAGGCGAGAACCATGGTCGGGGCGCTACCCTTGGTCAGTGACCCCTGAAGACGCAACGCTGACCGACGCCCCCGACGAATCTCCCGCGACCCCTGGATTCGAGGAACTCGGCATCACCGGGCCCGTCCTCAAGGCGATCCGTGATCTCGGATACGAGACCCCCTCCCCCATCCAAGCCGCGACCATTCCGACTCTGCTGGGTGGACGCGACGTCGTCGGCATGGCCCAGACCGGAACGGGAAAGACAGCGGCCTTCGCGCTGCCCGTCCTCGAGAACCTCGACGTCTCGCAGAAGTTGCCGCAGGCCCTCGTGCTCGCCCCGACCCGCGAGCTCGCACTGCAGGTCTGCGAGGCATTCGAGTCTTACGCCAGCCGCATGAAGGGTGTGCACATGCTGCCCGTCTACGGTGGCCAGGCATACGGCGTGCAGCTCTCCGCCCTGCGCCGCGGTGTGCACGTGATCGTCGGAACCCCCGGCCGCATCATGGATCATCTCGCCAAGGGCACGCTCGACCTGTCCGAGCTGAAGTACCTCGTGCTCGATGAAGCCGACGAGATGCTCAAGATGGGCTTCGCGGAAGATGTCGAGCAGATCCTCGCACAGACGCCCTCCGAGAAGCAGGTCGCACTGTTCTCGGCGACCATGCCCCCGCAGATCCGCCGCCTCGCGCAGAAGTACCTCCGCGATCCGGAAGAGATCAGCATCAAGTCGAAGACCGCGACGGGTACCAACATCACCCAGCGCTACCTGGTCGTGTCGTATCAGCAGAAGGTCGACGCACTCACGCGAATCCTCGAGGTCGAGAACTTCGACGGCATGATCGTGTTCGTCCGCACGAAGAACGAGACCGAGACGCTCGCCGAGAAGCTCCGCGCACGCGGATATTCGGCCGCCGCGATCAACGGCGACGTCCCGCAGGCGCAGCGCGAACGCAGCGTGAACCAGCTCAAGGACGGCAAGCTCGACATCCTCGTCGCCACCGATGTCGCCGCCCGCGGGCTCGACGTCGAGCGGATCAGCCATGTCGTCAACTTCGACATCCCCACCGACACCGAGTCCTACGTGCACCGCATCGGCCGCACCGGACGCGCCGGCCGCAAGGGCGACGCGATCAGCTTCATCACTCCGCGCGAGCGCTACCTGTTGAAGTCGATCGAGAAGGCCACCCGTCAGGCGCCGACTCAGATGCAGCTGCCGAGCACCGATGACGTCAACACGACGCGTCTGGCGCGCTTCGACGATGCGATCACGGCTGCGCTGCAGGAAGCACAGCGCATCGAGAAGTTCCGCGACATCATCGCGCACTACGTGCGCAACCACGATGTGCCCGAAGCCGACGTCGCCGCCGCGCTTGCCGTCGTCTCGCAGGGCGAGCGGCCGCTCCTGCTCGACCCGGCCGATGACAAGCTGTCCAAGGCGGTCGAAGCCGACAACCGTCCTCCGCGCGAGCGGGGTACCCGCGAGCCGCGCGAACCGCGCACCGAACGCCGTGGTCGCGGCGACTACACCGCCTATCGCATCGAGGTCGGCCGCCGGCATCGGGTCGAGCCGCGTCAGATCGTCGGCGCGCTGGCGAACGAGGGCGGTCTCGGGCGCGACGACTTCGGAGTGATCAACATCCGCCCCGACTTCTCGACCGTTGAACTGCCGTCGAACCTCAGCCCGGCCGTGCTCGACAAGCTGCGGGACACGCGCATCTCCGGGCGTCTGATCGAGATCAAGCCCGATCGTGGCCCGGTCGGTCGACGCACCAGCGGACCGCGCGACGGTGCCGGGCGGGATGACCGCTACGAGCGCCCGAACCGCGACGATCGTCCCTCACGGTCGGATCGTGACGAGAAGCCGTACCGCAAGCCTCGCCACAAAGGCTGATCGACGCCGGCCGCGTCTCGCGACCTCCAGCGCCTGAACACCTACCGCGCGTCTGTCCCGCTTCGCTGCGGGGCAGACGCGCGGCCTGTTTCGGGCGAGTCAGGCTGGGGACGTGCCATGAGGCTCGGGCAACGCATCCGGTCCGAAAGTCACGAGGGTGTGGAACTGCGCGGCGTCCAGAACGCGCACCCCGAGCTCCTCGGCTTTGGCCAGCTTCGATCCGGCTCCCGGGCCGGCCGCGACGAAATCCGTCTTCTTCGAGACGCTCGACGCCGCCTTACCGCCCGCGTTGATGATGGCCTCCTGAGCACCGTCGCGTGTGTAGCCGTCGAGGGAACCGGTCGCCACCACGGTGAGCCCATCGAGGACCCCGCCGACCACGGTCGCCGCACCGGGCCCCGGGTGTCCCGGAGTCGCCCATTGCACTCCCGCGTCGTCCCAGCGCCGGACGATGTCCTGGTGCCAATCGATCCCGAACCAATCCGCCAGGGAGTCGGCGATGATCCCCCCGACGCCCTCGACGGCGGCGAGCTCCTCGCGTGAGGCGGCGCGGATGGCATCGAGCGACCCGAACCATTGAGCCAGGGCGCGCGCCGCGACGGGACCGACGTGGCGGATGTTCAGCGACACCAGCAGACGCCACAGCTCTTTGGTCTTCGCCTTCTCCAACTCGGCGAGAAGCGTCAGGGCCTGCGAGGAGGGCTGGGCACCTTCGATCCCTGACTTCTTCTCCGCCGCAGTCGGATTCCTTCGGAACGGTGCACGGGTCTTCACCAACCCGTCTTCGTCTTCCTTGGGCAGTCCCGTCTCCGAGTCGCGTACGAAGAGCTCGATCGGGACCAACTGCTCGAGCGTGAGCGCGAAGAGCCCAGCCTCGGTCTCCAGAGGAGGCACGGAGGGATGCGTGGGCTGCGTCAACGCCGCGGCGGTCACCTCTCCGAGCGCCTCGACGTCGAGGGCGCCGCGGGATCCGATGTGCTCGACGCGTCCACGCACCTGTGCGGGGCAGGAACGAGCGTTCGGGCAGCGCAGATCGATATCGCCCTCTTTCATCGCGCGCAGCGGCGTACCGCACTCGGGGCAGGCCTCCGGCATCACGAACTCGCGCTCGGACCCGTCGCGTCTTTCCACCACCGGCCCCAAGACCTCCGGGATCACATCGCCGGCCTTGCGCAGAACGACGGTGTCGCCGATCAGTACGCCCTTCGCCTTCACGACGTCCTTATTGTGCAGGGTGGCCTGACGCACGACGGATCCGGCGACCTGAGCGGGCGCCATCACCGCGAACGGAGTGGCGCGTCCTGTACGGCCGACGGAGACGACGATGTCGAGAAGTGTCGTCTGCACCTCTTCCGGTGGGTACTTGTACGCGATCGCCCATCGAGGCGCCCGACTCGTCGCACCGAGCTCGTCGTGCAGCGCGAGCTCGTCGACCTTGACGACGATGCCATCCAGTTCATGCTCGATGTCGTGGCGGTGCTCGCCGAAGTACTCGACGAAGGCCGCGACCTCATCGATCCCATGACACACCTTCGTGTGCGGGCTCGTCGGCAGGCCCCATTCCGCGAGCCGGTCGTAGACCTCACTCTGCGCGGCCACAGGCGGATTGGCCCATGCGCCGATCCCGTGCACGTACAGGGCGAGCGATTCGATGCGCAGCAGCCCTGCTTCGAGCTCGAGCCCGTCCTTCTTGTCGATCTGCTGACGCAGTCCGCCGCTGGCGGCATTGCGGGGATTCGCGAACGACGGGAACCGGCGGGCAGCGGCTGTTCGGGCCTTCTCGTCGTCGAAGGGCTTCTTGACACCAGCGCGTGATTCCCACCGCGCCCGTGCGTCGGCGTAGGCGCGCTCGCGGAAAGCCGCCTGCGCCGCGTTGAGACGCTCGAAGGCGGCAACCGGGATGAAGACTTCGCCACGCACTTCGACGATCTCAGGATGGCCGCTCCCTGTCAGACGCTGCGGGATCTCCGGAAGCCGCAGCGCATTCTCGGTCACGATCTCGCCCACACGGCCGTCGCCACGGGTGGCCGCCGAGGTGAGGACGCCGTCCTCGTACCGCAGATTGATCGCGAGGCCGTCGATCTTGAGCTCGGTCAGCCACGCCACCTCGCGCCCCGCCGAAGCGCTCGTCTTCCCCGCCCACTCACGCAACTCGTCGATGGAGAACACGTTGTCGAGACTCAGCATCCGCTCCGCATGCTCGATCGTCGCGAGGCCCGTGACATCAGCGGCGCCCACCATCTGGGTGGGAGAATCCTGCCCCTGCAGTTCGGGGTGGAGCCGTTCGAGCTCGTCGAGTCGATGCATCCACCCGTCGTAGGTCGAGTCGTCGACGAGAGACGTGTCCCGCCCGTAGTACGCGTCTTTCGCCTCGAGGATGCGAGTCGTCAGCTCCTCGGCTTCGGTTCGGGCGTCTTCCAACGAGATGTTCTCCAGCACCCCGCCAGTCTAAGAGCGCCTACCGACATCGCGCGGTGCGGATCTCGCGGTCAGACGCCGACGGGCACGGCCGAGACGGTCGTGTCGATCGTGAACTGACCCAGTACCCGCGTCCCGATGTACAACACTGCCGTCTGGCCTGGGGCCACCCCATCGAGCGGCACCTCCGGCACCACGCGCACGCCGCCCGGCGTCACATGGGCGATGGCCTCGACGGGCTCGGCATGGGCGCGGATCTGCACATGGCACTCGAACTCCGATGATGCGGGCGCCGCTCCAGCCCAGCTGAACCGCTCCCCCGAGATCTCGGCGATCGCGAGCGCCTCCTTCGGGCCGACCACCACGGTGTTCGAGACCGGACGCACTTCGAGGACGAAACGGGGCTTACCGTCCGCCGCCGGCACGCCGAGCTTCAGTCCACGTCGCTGCCCGACGGTGAAGCCGTGCGCGCCCTCGTGCGATCCGACGACCGCACCGTCACGATCGACGATCTCGCCGGTCGCGGTGCCGACCTTCTCCGCCAACCATCCGCGAGTGTCACCGTCGGGGATGAAACAGATGTCATGGCTGTCCGGCTTCTGCGCCACCGTGAGTCCGCGCTCGGCCGCTTCCGCGCGCACCAGTGCCTTCGACGGCGTCGTGCCCAGCGGGAAGTACGTGTGCGCGAGCTGCTCGGACGTGAGAACGCCCAGCACGTACGACTGATCTTTGGCGTTGTCGGACGCCCGGTGCAGCTCCAGACCGCCGGGCCCGTCGATGAGAGTCGCGTAGTGTCCGGTGCACACGGCGTCGAAGCCCAGCTCGATGGCCCGCTCCAGCAGAGCGGCGAACTTGATCTTCTCGTTGCACCGCATGCACGGGTTGGGAGTGCGCCCCGCCTGGTACTCGGCGATGAAATCATCGATCACATCATCGCGGAACCTTTCGGAGAAGTCCCACACATAGAACGGGATCCCGAGCCGGTCCGAAGCGCGCCGGGCATCCATCGCGTCTTCGATCGTGCAGCAGCCACGGCTGCCGGTGCGCAGGGTTCCTCCGGCGCGCGACAGGGCGAGATGCACGCCGACCACATCGTGTCCCTCGTCGACCGCGCGCGCAGCGGCCACCGCCGAGTCGACTCCGCCACTCATCGCCGCCAGTATGCGCATGCTTCCAGTCTACGAGCGCGCCGCTGTGCGGGGCCCGGATGCCCGAAGGTACGCGTCTGTGACCGCTGCCAGCACGGCATCCACGTCTGCGTCTGTGGACGTGCGCCCGAGGCTGAACCGCAGCACGCTGCGCGCCTCCTGTTCGCTCCGTCCCATCGCGATGACCACGTGCGAGGGTTCGGCGACGCCCGCTTGGCACGCAGACCCTGTGGATGCCGCGACTCCTGCGACGTCGAGGAGGAACAGCAGGCTCTCTCCGACCGCCCCGGGGAAGAGCACATGAGCGTTACCGGGGAGGCGATCCACGGGATCGCCGAGGAGCTCTGCCGCCGGGACACGGCTCCGGATGCCGTCGATCAGTCGATCCCGGAGGCGGGCGAGGCGCACACCCTCGGACACGCGTTCATCGTCGGCGAGCTCGAGCGCGGTCGCGAAGGCCGTGGCTCCCGCGATGTCCTGGGTGCCGGCCCTCAGTCCGCGTTGCTGCGCGCCCCCACGGATGCTGGCGGTCAAGCGGGCCGTGCGCGCCACCACGAGCGCACCGACACCGACCGGCGCTCCGATCTTGTGTCCCGCGACGCTCAAGGCGACGAGTCCGCTGCCCGCGGGGGCATCACCGCGGAGAGCGCGGAAGGAGAGTGGCACGTGCCCCAGCGCCGAGACCGCGTCCAGATGCAGAGGAATATGCGCTTCACTCGCCCCGGCGGCCAACGCGGTCGCGTCATTGATCGTGCCCACCTCGTTGTTCGCGATGAGCGCGGTCGCCAGCGCAGCACCCGGCAACTGCGTCGCGAACTCGTCGGCGAGGATCCGTCCGTACTGCGTGACCGTGACGACGCGTGATGTCGCGCCCTCCGCGACGAGAGCGGCGACCGTGTCCATGGTCGCGTGATGCTCGCCTTCGGGGATCACGATCGCATCAGTTCCCGGCATCCTCGCGTGCCACAGTCCCTGCAGCGCCAGGTTGATCGACTCGGTGCCTCCCGAGGTGAACACGACCTCGATGGGGTCGGCGTCCAGCACCGCGGCCACACGCTCACGCGACTCCTCCAACAACCGTCGCGCGTCCTGACCCGCGCCGTGCGTCGACGACGCGTTCCCGACGAGCTCCGACGCGCTCACCCACGCATCGCGTGCCTCGGCGCGCAGAGGTGTCGTCGCCGCGTGATCCAGGTAATGACGCATGAGTCCATGCTCCCCCATTTCCGCACCCCCTGGCACGGGGAACTGAGTGCGCGCTGTTCTGGCACCCGGTCACAGCCCCCTAGTGTGTACTCATGCCCGCCTCCCGAGACTTCGCCGCGCCCGGCGGTACTGCACTCGACAACCTCGGCGTCCGCCTTCACGACGGCGTCGGGACCCTGCGCATCTGGTCGCAGAACGCATCCTCCGTCGAGCTCGTGGTGTTCGATGCCACCGACCTCGACTGGGCGACCGACGAAGTCGCCCTCGAGCGCCTCCCCGGCGGGATATGGCAGGTCACCACCCCGCTCCTTCAGCCCGGAGTTCGGTACGCGATCCGAGTGGGTGGGCCACACGGACCCGGCAACACCTTCAACCCGGAGACGATGCTTCTCGACCCCTACTCCCGGGGGTTGGCGCAGGGGGACGGCTACGAGGAATGGCGCTCCGTCGTCATCGTCGACGGCTTCGACTGGGGCGATTCGCAGAAGCCCCGGGTGCCGCTCGATCGCACCGTCATCTACGAAGGCCACCTGAAGGGCCTCACCAAGCGCCACCCCGACGTGCCGCCCGCTCTCCACGGCACCTATGCGGGCCTCGCGCATCCCGCCATGATCGAGTACTTCCATTCGCTCGGGATCACGTCGGTCGAGTTGCTGCCGGTGCACGCGTTCGTGCCTGAGCCGCGCCTGCTCGAGCGCGGGCTGACGAACTACTGGGGCTACAACACTCTCAACTTCTTCACGCCGCACACCGCCTACGCCACGGAGGACGCGCGCAAGGAGGGTCCTGAAGCCGTGCTCTCGGAGTTCAAGGGCATGGTGCGCCTTCTTCACGAGGCAGGTATCGAGGTGATTCTCGACGTCGTGTACAACCACACCTCGGAGGAGGGCATCGGTGGGCCCCGTTCGAGCCTGCGCGGCATCGACAACGCGAGCTACTACCGCCAGGACGCATCCGGCGCGTACATCGACACCACCGGATGCGGCAACACCCTCGACACCTCGACGGATGCCGGCGCGCGCCTGGTGCTCGACTCACTGCGCTATTGGGCACAGGAGATGCAGATCGACGGCTTCCGCTTCGACCTCGCAGCCGCCATCGCGCGGGACGGCGCCCACACCTACACCCCGGAGCACCCCCTGCTCACGGCCATCGCGAACGATCCGATCCTCAAGGACACGAAGCTGATCGCAGAGCCCTGGGACGTGGGTCTCGGCGGCTGGCAGACGGGCAACTTCCCGGTCGCCTGGCACGAATGGAACGACCGCTACCGCGACCGTGTCCGCAACTTCTGGCTCAGTGACATCGACTATGCACGTCGCGCGTCGGCCCCGGTCGGCATCGGCGGGTTCGCCACCCGGCTCGCCGGGTCGTCGAACACCTTCAGCGAGGACCGCGGCCCTCTCGCGAGCGTGAACTTCGTCACGGCGCACGACGGGTTCACCCTGCACGACCTCGTGTCGTACGACGTCAAGCACAACGAGGCCAACGGCGAACAGAACCGCGACGGCGCCGACATGAACCGCGCGTTCAACCACGGTGTCGAGGGGCCCACCGACGACCCCGCGATCCTCGCTGCGCGACGCAAGGCGATGCGCAATCTGCTCGGTACGCTCCTGCTGTCAGCGGGCATCCCGATGCTCACGGCGGGCGACGAGGTCGGACGCACGCAGCGCGGCAACAACAACGCGTACGCGCAGGACTCCGCGATGACATGGCTCAGCTGGGAGTCCGAGCCCTGGCAGGACGACCTGCGCGCGCACGTCGCTCGTCTCATCGAACTCCGCTCCACCAACCCCGCGCTCCGCCCCAGCCGCTATGCCCGCCTCGGCGAGCACATCCCGAACGCGTCCGTGATGGACTGGTTCGATCAGAACGGCGAGACGATGGAGAGTGCGCAGTGGGCCGATCCCGGCAACCGCACGCTCCAGTACGTCGCAGCATCCACGCCTGATCGTGAGGAAGCCAATCGCATCCTTCTGATCGTCCACGGCACGGAGTCCCCGATCGATGTGCGGCTTCCGGATGAGATCGACGGCGCCACTCGTTTCGTCGCCCTGTGGTCGAGCGCGGATGACCGCCCGACCGACGACTCGGAGGTGTTCGCACCCGGCGACATCCTTCCGATCCCAGGCACATCGATGAGGCTGTTCCGGATCGAGTGAATCTCGTCGCCGACGCACCCGCGTCAGTCGCTACCCGCGGCCCGATCGGCGCGGTACATTCGGGGTGTGGCTGCACGTTCTGGTACCCGGTCCTCGGCTCTTCGGAGCTCCGTTCAGATCCCGACGCGCGTGTCGGGAGGGGATCGCGGCAGTGCAACGCTCCGCGCCACGCGGCTCCCCCTCACCGACGCCAGACCCTTCGTGCCCGGCGGGTATCCCCCGAAGGCGTTCGCGGGCGAGGTGGTGCCGTTCAGCGTGGTCTCCTTCCGAGAAGGGCACGACGCGATCGGGGTGCACCTGCGGCTCACGGATCCGACAGGCGAGGAGAGCCTGCACCGGCTGACGGCGCTCGCTGACGGCACGGACCGCTGGGCGGCGGAGATCGCACTGGATCTCCAGGGCGACTGGACGTTCGCCTTCGAAGCCTTCTCCGACGACTTCGAGACCTGGGCGCACGCGGCATCGCTGAAGATCGCCGCCGGCGTCGATGTGCCCGTGATGACCGCACTCGGAGCCGAGCTCCTGATCCGCGCCGCCACAGAGAAGGACCGCCCGGCGGCTCAACGGCGTGACCTTCGCGCACGCGCGGCCTCTCTCACGGAGGATGACGGGACGCTCGCCCTGGAACTCTCGTCGGATGCCGCGCTTGCGCGGGTGTTCGCGGAACGCCCTCTCATGACGCTCCGCTCCACCACGGACCCGGCGCGCCTCACGGTCGATCGCACCGGTGCCGGCGTCGCCGCCTGGTACGAGTTCTTCCCGCGTTCCGAGGGCGCCAAGCGGCTCAAGGACGGATCCGTGAAATCCGGGACCTTCCGGACGGTCGCGAAACGCCTCCCGGCCGTGGCCGCCATGGGCTTCGACGTGCTGTACCTCGTGCCGATCCATCCGATCGGCGACACTCACCGCAAGGGGCGCAACAACACGCTGACGACCGAACCCGGTGATCCCGGCTCGCCCTACGCGATCGGTGCGGCCGCGGGAGGACACGACGCGATCCATCCGGACCTCGGCTCGGCCCAGGACTTCCGTGCGTTCGTGCGCGCGGCGCGCTCCGAGGGGTTGGAGGTCGCACTCGACCTCGCGCTGCAGGCCTCCCCCGACCACCCGTGGGTTACCGAGCACCCGGAGTGGTTCACGACGCTCCCGGATGGCACGATCGCGTACGCCGAGAATCCACCCAAGAAGTATCAGGACATCTACCCGCTGAACTTCGACAACGATCCCGAGGGCATCTACGCCGAGATGCTGCGGATCGTGCGGCACTGGGTGCGACAAGGCGTGAAGATCTTCCGCGTGGACAATCCGCACACCAAGCCCCTGCAGTTCTGGGAGTGGCTGATCGCGGTCATCGCCGCAGAGGATCCCGATGTCATCTTCCTCGCCGAGGCGTTCACCCGCCCCGCCGTGATGCGTTCCCTCGCGGCCGTGGGCTTCCAACAGAGCTACAGCTACTTCACCTGGCGCAACACGAAGGCGGAGCTCGAGGAGTTCCTGACGTCGGTCTCTCAGGAGACGAGCGACTACATGCGACCGAATCTCTTCGTGAACACGCACGACATCTTGACCGAGTACCTGCAGTTCGGTGGCAGAGCGGCGTATCGGATCCGCGCCTGCATCGCCGCGACCGCTGCTCCGCTCTACGGCGTGTACGCCGGCTACGAACTCTTCGAGAACGTGGCCCGCCCGGGCTCGGAAGAGAACATCGACAACGAGAAGTACGAGTACAAGTTCCGCGACTGGGAGGGCGCGGAGGCACGTGGCGACTCCCTCGCCCCGCTGCTGCGCTCCCTGAACGGGATCCGGCGCGCCCACCCCGCGCTGCGCCAGCTTCGAAACTTCCGCGCGCACTGGAGCGATGACGACGCCGTGCTCGTCTACAGCAAGCACCTCGATGCGGCCTTCACGGGCACCGGTGCGGCCGACACGATCATCGTGGTCGCCAACGTCGATCCCCACTCGGTCCGTGAGACGACCGTGCACCTGGACACGACCGTGTGGGGGATCGAACCCGGCGATCCCTTCGAGGTGGAGGATCTGCTCACCGGCGCCGTCTGGAACTGGGCCGATCACAACTACGTGCGCCTGGACGCGTTCTCGGAGCCGGTGCACATTCTGAAGGTGAGGAAGCGGTCATGAGCTACATCGAAGACATCGCAGCGTCCACGGAGTGGGAGGCGATCGCCGCCGGTTCTCACCACGATCCGCACTCGGTGCTCGGCGCACACCCGACTACTGATGCGGCTGACCGCACCGCCACGACCATCCGCGTGCGCCGTCCCCTCGCGGCGGCGGTGGCGGCCGTGTTCTCCGACGGCACGCGACTCGAGCTCGCCCACGTCGCGCACGGCATCTGGGAGGTGCGGCATGATGGCCCGCCCATCGCCTATCGCGTCGCCACCGCGTACGGCGACGACGAGGAGACGCTCAGCGGCGACCCGTACCGACACGGACCCTCCCTCGGCGACCTCGACCTCCACCTGATCGCAGAGGGCCGCCACGAGCGCCTGTGGCAGGTCCTGGGCGCCCACCCGCGCGCGTCGGACGGAGAGCTCGGCGTGGCATTCGCCGTCTGGGCGCCGAATGCATCGGCTGTCCGCGTGGTCGGCGATCACAACGGCTGGAACGGTGAATCCCATGCGATGCGATCCATGGGCATCAGCGGGATCTGGGAGCTCTTCATCCCGGGGCTCTCGGCCGGAAGCCGGTACAAGTATCAGATCCTGACTCGCAGCGGCACGTGGATCCTCAAGGCCGATCCGCTCGCGTCGAGTGCCGAGGTGCCGCCCGACACCGCATCCGTCGTCTCCGCGCCCACCCATCACTGGTCGGACGGCGCGTGGATGACACGGCGGGCGGCCACACATGCCGTCGCTCAGCCGTTGTCGATCTACGAAGTGCACCTCGGCTCCTGGCGTGGCGGACTCGGATATCGGGAGATCGCAGATCCTCTCATCGAGCACGTGACCACCACGGGGTTCACCCATGTGGAGTTCATGCCCCTGGCGGAGCACCCGTTCGGCGGTTCGTGGGGGTATCAGGTCAGCGGCTATTACGCACCGACGAGTCGGTTCGGGAATCCGGATGACCTCCGATACCTGATCGATCGACTCCACCAGGCCGGCATCGGCGTGATCATGGACTGGGTGCCCGGTCATTTCCCGAAGGACGCCTTCGCACTCGCGCGCTTCGACGGCCAGCCGCTTTACGAACATCCCGACCCCCGACGAGGCGAGCACCAGGACTGGGGGACGCTCATCTTCGACTACGGTCGCCCGGAGGTCCGTGGCTTCCTGGTCGCCAACGCGCTGTTCTGGTTCGAAGAGTTCCACGTCGACGGTCTGCGTGTCGATGCCGTGGCCTCGATGCTCTATCTCGACTATTCCCGAGAAGAGGGCGAGTGGGAGCCCAACATCCACGGCGGGCGGGAGAACCTGGAGGCCATCAGGTTCCTGCAGGAGGTGAACGCCACGTCCTACCGACTGCACCCCGGGATCATGATGATCGCGGAGGAATCCACGAGCTTCCCCGGTGTCACGGCTCCCACCGACCATGCCGGACTCGGTTTCGGGTTCAAGTGGAACATGGGCTGGATGAACGACTCGCTGCAGTACATCGAGCGCGACCCCATGTATCGGGCACACCACGAGGGCGAGATGACGTTCTCGTTCGTCTACGCATTCGGTGAGAACTATCTGCTCCCCATCAGCCATGACGAGGTCGTGCACGGCAAGGGCAGTCTGCTCGCCAAGATGCCGGGAGACCACTGGCACAAGCTCTCCAACGCTCGGGCGTACCTGGCGTACATGTGGGGGCATCCCGGCAAGAAGCTGCTCTTCATGGGACAGGAGTTCGGACAACTCGCCGAATGGTCGGAAGGCCGCGAGCTGGACTGGTGGTTGCTCGACCAGCCGTCGCATCGCCAGCTGCAGGAGTTCGTCGGCACGCTCAATCGCACCTACCGGGCCCAAGCACCGCTGTGGGAGCGCGACAACGACGGTTCGTCGTTCACACGGCTCGGCGCGCCGAGTTGGGATCCGACAGTGGTCGCGTTCGAGCGGCGCGACGCCCACGGCGGACGCGTGGTCGTGATCAGCAACTTCGCCGGCGTCGAGCGCACGGGGTATCGGCTGTCACTCCCCCGCGAGGGTGTTTGGCAGGAGATCCTGAACACCGACGCCGGCGAGTACGGCGGGCGGGGCTCCGGAAACCTCGGCCTGGTCTACGCGCACTCCGAGAACGATGTCGCAACGGCCAGCGTGACGCTGCCCGCGCTGTCGACGATCTGGCTGCGCCACCAGAACGACCCGCACGTCCCCACCGTGAGCCGCGGCTGAGGGCCGCCCGGACTCAGAAGAGGAGTGAGGTCAACCGGTTGCGAGCGACGAGCACGCGGGGGTCGCTCGCACCGATGAGACCGAAGAGCTCCACGACGCGCTCACGCACGGGTGCTCGCTGATCCGCAGGAAGCTGCTGGAACAGGTCGAGTAGGCGGCCGAACGCGTCATCGACGTGTCCGCCGGCCAGATCGAGGTCGGCGACGTCGAACTGCGCCTGAATGTCGAGCGGGCCCGCGGCGGCGGCGGCGCGGGCGGCCTGAAGGTCCAGACCCTGCACCCGGTCGAGTAGACGAACCTGCCCGAGGCCGGCGATCGCATCCTCATCACGCGGGTTCTCGGCCAGAGCCTTCTCATACGCCGTGATCGCCGCGGCGTAGTCGCCGATCTCGATCGCAGCGAAAGCCTCTGCGTGCAGAGGAGGAAGCGGGGGTTCCTCCGGGGTCTCTTCGGCTGCGGCTTCGCCGTCGGCCATCGGCAGCGAGCCGGTTACCCCGTTCTGCGCCGCCAGCTGCAAGAGCTGGGCGAACACTTCGCGCACCTGCTGCTCGGGCACGGCGCCCGTGAACATCGGCACGGGCTGGCCGGCGATCAAGGCGACAACCATCGGGATCGACTGGGCACGGAAACTCTGAGCGAGTTGCGGATTCGCATCCACATCCACCTTGGCCAGCAAGACGCGGCCACCCAGCTCACGTGTCACCTGCTCGATGATGGGACTCAGCTGCTTGCAGGGGCCGCACCACTCCGCCCACAGGTCGATGACCACCGGAACGGTGCGGGAGATCTCCAGGATCTGTCCGAAAGTCTCGTCCGTCGCGTCGACGACCACATCGCCGACACGCGGCGCAGGGGCGCTGGGCGCGGTCGGGTCGGGTCGATTGCGCAGGCTCGACAGGTCGACGGCACCGCGGAGAGCGGCGGGCGAGATTTCGGTCACTTGATCACCTTCACTGATACGAGATCCTGGTGCACGGCGAGAAGCCGGACCTGCTCCGTCGATCCCTGAGCGGGCACCGCGAAGAACAGCTGGAACGAGTAGACGGTCTCGAAGCCCTTCGCGGATTCCGATACGCCCGTCAACGCCTTCGCCGGCGCATTGCTGTCCTTGAGTCGGATCACCGCATCCGCCACCGACGGCGTCACGCGCTCCTTGTCGGCGACGACCACACTGACGATGGCTCCGCTGCCGAGAGTGGTCATGGACACCGGCGGCGAATCCATCGGAGACATCTCGAAGGCGGTCTTCGATGTCGTGGATGCGCCGTTGTCCTTCAGGTTCTGAACGATCTCCTGGCGACTGTCCCGGATCGCTGTCGCGAGTCCCAGTGCCACATCGTCGAACAGCCCGTAGGACTCGCTCTTCTCGCCCGTGTCGACCACATCGGCGAAAGCTTTCGCGAGATCAGCGGGCGGAACGGAGAGGAACGCCGAGTCGTCCGGCACGAGGGAGGTACCGAGCCACGCGGCGGCCACCTCCGGCAGAGCGACATCGGCCGACATCTCGGCCATGTTCGTGACCTTGTAGTTCGTCCACGGATCCTGCTGCGTCATCGTGAGGATCACGGGCGGGATCGTATCGTCACTCGTGCTCTTGGAGAGCATGAGCACGGTGCGCGGCCAGCGGTCGGTCGCTTCGGGGAGCACGACCTCGACCTTGTCGGTCGGGATCGCAGAGGGCGGTGTCGTCTTCGGAAGTGCCTTGCGCAACGCATACTCGGTCGTCCGCGCTGTGAGAGCGGGGCCGTCCAGACGGGTCTTCGCGAGGTCGAGATCGAGATCGGTGTCCGCCTCGACGAGCGTCGATGAGATCTCCTGCAGAATCCGCGTCGCCTGCGTCTCCGTGACCGCAGGAGGCTTCTGGTTCTCCGGGGCGATCACTGTAGGGGACGGAGAAGGTGTTGCCGTCGCGCTGTCGAACTGTGGCCAGGAGTCCGACGAGCAGCCGGTGGCGAGCACGGCGATCAAACCGATCGCCGGAAGTGCGAGCAGACGACGAGGGCGACGGGCGGCCGCCATCGACTTCACGGTTCCCGGGTTCTTGTCCTCTTCCACGATCTCCGCATCCTGTACGTCTTCGGAGCCGGTGTCCTGGGGGGCCGCGGCGGCATCGGAGGGCGCATCGAGCGCCGCGCGCTCGGAGGCAGGAAGAGCGGCGATGTCGATGGGCTCGGTCACAGGCAGCGGACCGGGGCCCTTGCGTCGGGGTCCGCGACCACGGCGCTGGTGGCGGATGCCGAGGACGTAGAGCACCAGGCCCACGAAGAGCGCAGCCCCTCCGGCAGCCATCAGCGGTCCAGCCAGAGGTGTCGACGTGTCCAGCGGCCAGGAGACGACGATGTCATCCGGAGCGGGCTTCGACCCGTCGTACGCGATCAGAACGCTCATGCCCTCCGGCAACTGCATCTTGTCGGTGATCAGGGCATCGGTATCGGTGAAGGAATCGAGCCAGAGGTCCGATCCGACTGGGTTATGGGCCGCCGGCTCTTCCGAACCGGCTTCGGCGTCCGTCTCGTCGGTCGTCGCGGCGATGTGTTCGACGTCGAAGCCACCGTCCTTCGCCACCGAGACATGGTTGTAGTCCGATTCGGCCAGCCACGCCTCAAGGTCGGTGGTGCGTCCGTACGCCGCGAAGATATCGCCGTCGCCACGGATGAGAAGAGTCTGGGCTCCCGGATTGGTGCGCAACACGTCACCGTCCATGAGCACGAAGGGTGCCGGTTCTTCGACCTCGACCTTCGTCTGCTCCGAGGACGGACCGACGAAGATGGTTCGCTGAGCGATCCCCGCCCCGATCAGAACCGCGGCCAGCACGAAGGCCACGACGGCCCATACGAAACGCACGAATAGTCTCCTCACGCATCACGGAACGTTCCCATGACGCAACACTCGACATTCCAGACTAGCGAAATCAGCTGTGTGTTGCCCACGAGGTACGTCAGTGCACCCCCGTTCGGCACGTCGCCTCTCCGGCTCCAGCCACTGTCGATACCCTGACAGGAGTCGTACCGAGGAGTCCAGATGAAGATTCACAACCCCTTCCGCACCGCCCTGGTGGCGACGCTCGGCGTGGGGTTGGGCATCCTGCTGATCGGTAGCGTGCAGAGTCTGTCGACCGTGTTCCTGTACCTCGGCACGGCGCTCTTCCTCAGCCTCGGACTCGATCCGGTCGTCGCGTATCTCGAGCGGCGGCGACTGCCTCGCTGGCTCGCGGTGCTCGTGACCATCGTCGGCGTTCTCGGCGTCTTCACCGGCATCGTCCTCATGGTGCTGCCGATGATCGTGTCGCAGATCACGCAACTGATCGACCAGATCACCCGACTCGTCAGCCGCCCGACGCTCCTCTCCGACATCGAGGAGTGGATCACCGGAGTCTTCCCCAATCTCGATGTGCAGCGTGTGCTCGTCGAAGCTCAGACCTGGCTCATCGACAATATGGGCGACATCACCAATAAGGTGATCAACGCGAGCGTGTCGATCGTCGCAGGGCTCTTCGGCGCTTTCATCGTGCTCATCCTCACGATCTACCTCACCGCCTCCACTCCGTCGCTCAAGCGCGCGGTCTACCAGCTGGCTCCTGCTTCCCGCCGGGAGCGGTTCATCGACCTGGCCGACCAGATCACCGACTCCGTCGGCTACTACGTGATGGGGCAGCTCTCCCTCGGTGTGATCAACGGCCTGCTGAGCGCGGTCTTCCTGTCGATCATCCAAGCGCCGTTCCCGGCGGTGCTCGCCGTCATCGCCTTCTTCTTCTCTCTGATCCCGCTGGTCGGCACCCTCACGGGCTCGACGCTGATCGTGCTCATCTGCCTGATTCCGGGGCTGGGCTCACCCGCCACCGCGATCGCCGCGGGGATCTACTACCTGATCTACATGCAGATCGAGGCGTACGTGATCTCGCCGCGCATCATGAGCCGGGCCGTGTCCGTTCCCGGCGCCGTGGTCGTCGTCGCCGCCCTTGCCGGCGGCAGCCTCCTGGGACTTCTGGGGGCGCTCATCGCGATCCCGGTCGCAGCGAGCATCCTGATCATCTACCGTCAGGTACTCATCCCCCGGATGAACGAACTCTGAGACCGCTCAGACTGCCGGCCAGTGCGTGGGCAGCGGCAGCGCCTCGGGATTCACTGCGGCGACGATCTCCGTGAGCACGGTGCGCGTCTGGGTCTCGCCGACCCACAGATGCTTCCCGCCCTCGACGGCGATCAGCGTCGCCTGCGGGATCGAGGCGAAGCGTGTCCGTGCTTCGTCCGGACGCAGGTAGTCATCGAACTCCGGAACGAGAACCACCACGCGGTGGTCCGTGCCCGCCCACGCGGCAACCTCTTCGGCAGTCGCCCTGTGCAGCGGCGGGGAGAGCAGGATGACGCCTTCGATGTCGTGCTCACGCCCGTACTTCAAGGCGAGCTCGGTTCCGAAGGACCACCCCACCAGCCAGGGGCGAGGCAACGCGCGCTCACGGACGAAGTCCATGGCGGCCGCGACATCGAACTGCTCGGACGCTCCGCCGTCGAACGCACCGTCGCTCGTTCCCCGCGGCGACGTCGTCCCTCGGGTGTTGAAGCGAAGCACGGCGAGGTCGGCCAGCGCCGGGAGACGCGCCGAGGCCTTGCGGAGGATGTGCGAGTCCATGAACCCACCCGCGGTCGGCAGTGGGTGCAGCGTGACGAGCGTGGCCGTCGGCTCCCCCGTCTCCGGCGTCGCCAGCTCACCGACGAGAGTGAGTCCGTCGGCCGTCTGCAGCTCGATGTCCTCTCGACGTGCCGGCAGTTCCAACGGTCCACGAATCTCGATGCTCACGCGATCCTCCAGCAGTGCGTATGCCAATGGCGGCGCGCGGCGAGGTCCGCCGCGTCACCGAGGACTCCGTCAGCACGCCAGGCGACCAGATGCGCCGTGCCGGACTGCACGAGCTGACCGCACCCGGGGCAGAGGTATTCCTTCTGCGCCTGCGCCGCCGAGACCGGCTGAATCGTCCATTCGGATCCGCGACGGGTCTCGGTGCGCTTCCACCCGGCGATCAGGTGCTCGAGGGAATCCTCAGAGTCCGGGCGCGCGGGACGCCGTTTGTGTGAGCGTGGCACGGGGAGAGGTCACCACCAGTGGTTGTTGGTCCAGAAGCTGTACGCCCCGGCCCAACTCCCGTAGCGACCCGTCGCGTAACCGGTCGCCCAACGAAGGTTGTCGACAGGGTTGTACCCGTTGCCGGGGACCTTGCTGCACGGCAATGCCTGCACGAGACCACACGCTCCCGACGAGGAGTTGGTGGCGTTGGGATTCCAACCGCTCTCGCGCGAGACGATGTAGTCCACGTAACCCATGTCGGCCTGGGCGATGCCTGCCGCAGCCATCCACTCGGCCGGCGCACCGCCGCCGCTGTACATGACAGGTCCGCCTCCGCCGCTGGAGCCGCCCGACGTGGTCTCAGCGACAACCGGCTTCGGCTTGGGCTTCGGCTTGACGTAGACCTCGAAATCGCCACGGGCGATCGGCGCGATCTCGGCGCCTTCGACCGTCACCGTGAGGTTCTGAGTGTCGGCCAATGCAAGCGAGTACGCGGAGTCCGGGGTGTCGGCTGTTGCCTTGTCGGCCAGTGCGACACCGGTCGGAGCCACCATGGCTCCGGCGAATCCGACGACGGCGATCGCGCTGAAGACACCGACGACTCCGCGCCGACGAGACCATCGACGGGTGCCGCGGCGCGCAGAGGTCGCCACCGCTGCCGGCACCAGGGAGGCGTTGCTTCGTTCGAGGTTCATGTCGTTTCGGGAGTTCACGATGAGAGACAGTCTACGCAATCACGTCTGAGACGACCATGGGAGGGTCAGCGGACCGCGAGGATGACGTCGATCGTCGCGTCGAGCAGAGCATCCACCTGCTCCTCGCGGTACCCGCCGCGCTGCATGCGGAACGCGGCGGAGCGCAGCTGCTCGACCGTGAGAGCCTCGCCGTCTCGGAGGTAGCGAACGATACGGGCGGATACGTGATCCACTTCGTCGACGCGATATCCGAAGGTGAGGACGCCGGTGCGGGCGAAGCGATGGCGCGCAGGACGTGCCAGGTGATCGAGGATCACCTGCGCATCCTCCCGTGCCCGCTCGACCCACGCGCCGGCTCCCTGCGAGCGGACGACACGTTCACGCTCGCGCGCCGCGAAGGCATCCTCGACTCGTCCGAGCGCGGCGTCGACATCCGCCACGAGGTAACCGCCCCGCACCAGAGGGAACGACGCCGTGCGCACATCGGCGGCATCGAGCTGGTCGCCGCCCACCTCGAACTCCCGGCGTGCCGAGGCGAGGAAGGCATCCACAGCGGAACGGTGGTAACCCAGAGTGCGCCCGGTCGTCAGGACGAATGCCGGCGGGGCCTCCTCCACGCTCGCTTCGAGCGGAGTGCTGTCGTTCGTCACAGGACCATCCAAGGGGAGAGAAGGAAGTAGAGGCAGAGAGCGGGCACCGTGGACGGGAGGATGCTGTCGAGTCGATCGAGCAGTCCGCCGTGTCCAGGCAACCAGGAGCTCATGTCCTTGATACCGATGTCGCGCTTGAGCATCGACTCACCGAGATCGCCGAGCGTGGCCGACAGAAGGATGGCGGCACCGAAGATGAGACCGGCCCACCACGGCAGCTCGAGGAGGAAGAGCGCCAGGAGTACGCCCACGATCAATGAGGCGGCCACTCCCCCGGCGAAGCCCTCCCAGGTCTTCTTCGGGCTGATCTTCGGCGCCATCGGGTGTCGCCCGAAAGCGAGCCCCGCTGCATACGCTCCGGTGTCAGCCGCGACGGCGATCGCCACGAAACTCAGCACCCACCACTGGCCTCCCTCCTGCTTGAGCAGGATGAGAGCGACGCCAGCCAGGAAGGGCACGTAGATCTGCACGAAACCGCCGACGACGGCATCGCTGAGGACGTCGCCGTACGTACGGCCGTCCTTCGAGATCATCTGAGCGATCAGGCGCCAGACGATGACGAAGGCCACCGCCACGAACAGCACGATCCAACAGAGCCAGATCTCCGCGAAGTATGCCGACAACACGAGGATCGCCGCGGCGATCAGTTGCGGGACGACATCGATGCGTCGTCCCGCTGAGCGCAATGCGCGAGAAAGTTCGTAGACGCCCAGCAAGGCGGCCGCGAGAGCGAACGGCACGAACAACGCCTTTATGAACAGCAAGGACGCGAGGAGGGCTGCTCCGAAGGCGAGGCCGATCACGATGGCAAGGACGAGATCCCGCCCCGTGCGCTGTTTGATCCGCTCGTTGGCTTGGTCGATCTGGTCACGCGCGTGGGAGACGTGCGTTCCCAACTCGTCACGGGCCGCTCGCCACTGTTCGCGGATCGCGTTGTGATCCGCGGTGTCCAACTGTTCGGTGGTCACGACATCGATCGCCCCGGGCACAGCCCCTTCGACAGGGAGTGGCGGACGAGGCGGAACGCTCGATGCGTCGAACCCCGGGAACGCCGCATCTGCGAGAGGGACGCCGGCATCAGGGACCGCCGCATCCCGCGCCTCGCGGCGCGGTGGCGTCCCTTCTGCATCCTCACGCGTGTCGTCGGACATCCCGGTTACACCTCGAGGAGTTCTGCCTCTTTGCGCTTGAGCGCGTCGTCGATGAGATCGACGTGCTGACGGGTGAGAGCGTCCAGCTCCTTCTCACCGCGAGCGATCTCATCTTCGCCGAGCTCGCTCTTCAGCGCGTCCAACTCGTCCTTGCCCTTGCGACGGATGCCGCGGACATGAACCTTGGCGTCCTCCGCCTTGGACTTGACGAGCTTGACGTACTCCTTGCGACGCTCAGCTGTCAGCTCAGGCATCGAGACCCGGATGAGGTTGCCATCGTTCGTGGGGTTCGCCCCGAGGTTCGGCATGTCGCGCACGGCCTGTTCGATCGCCTTCAGCGCCGACTTGTCGTACGGCGTGATGATCAGCGTGCGTGCTTCCTGGTTGGCCAGCGAAGCCAGCTGCGCAAGCGGCGTTGGCGTGCCGTAGTAGTCCACCAGAACCTTCTGGAACATCTGAGGGTTCGCACGACCGGTGCGCACCGTGGAGAAGTCCTCCTTGGCAGCCTCGACCGCCCTGGTCATACGGGAGGTGGTTTCAGCGAGGACGTCCGCGATCACGGTGACTCCTATCGTCGGGGTGTTCTGAAAATTCTATCGGGCTGAGCTGCCTCACCCCAGCACACACTCAGGCGGTGACGAGGGTTCCGATTGGCTCGCCGAGCAACGCACGGGTGACGTTGCCCGCCGGCTCCATACCGAAGACCCGCATATCCATGTTGTTGTCCATGCACAGGCTGAACGCCGTCGAGTCGACGACCTTGAGCCCACGCTGAAGTGCGTCGCGGTAGGTGACCTGCTCGATCCGCTCAGCATCCGCATGCTTGTTGGGGTCCGCGGTGTAGATGGCGTCCACGCCGTTCTTGGCGACGAGAACCTCCTGCGCACCGATCTCGAGCGCACGCTGCGCGGCGACGGTGTCGGTGGAGAAGTACGGGAGACCGGCGCCGGCGCCGAAGATGACGACGCGGCCCTTCTCCATGTGACGCTCGGCGCGACGCGGGATGTAGGGCTCAGCAACCTGGGTCATCGCGATGGCGGACTGCACGCGCGTCGCGGCTCCTGCCTGCTCGAGGAAGTCCTGCAGAGCAAGCGCGTTCATGACTGTTCCCAGCATGCCCATGTAGTCGGCGCGTCCACGGTCCATGCCGCGTTGGCTCAGTTCCGCGCCGCGGAAGAAGTTCCCCCCGCCCACGACGATGGCGACCTCGACACGATCGACGGCAGCGGCGATGTCGCGAGCGATCTGACCGACGACGTCCGGATTCACGCCCAACTGGCCGGCTCCGAAGGCTTCCCCGGAGAGCTTGAGAAGGACGCGGCGGCGTCCTGTGCGTTCAGTCATGGGTGTGTGTCCTCTCGTCCCGATTCAAGATAGTGCCTCGTGGGCACGAAGAAGGGGTTCGGATCTCGATGATCCGAACCCCTTCGACTCTGCTACGCGCCGACCTTGAAGCGCGCGAAGTCCGTCACGGTGATACCGGCGTCCTTCGCCACCTGGGCGACAGAGAGCTTGTTGTCCTTTGCGTAGTCCTGCTCCAGCAGTGCGACCTGCTTGATGAACGCGGACACGCGACCCTCGACGATCTTGGGCAGTGCCGCCTCCGGCTTGCCCTCGTTGCGGGAGATCTCGGTGACGATCTCGCGCTCCTTCTCGACGGCGTCTGCCGGAACGTCCTCACGGGCGAGGTACGACGGGTTGGCGAACGAGATGTGCTGGGCGATGCTGCGCGCAGTCTCGGCGTCGTCACCCGAGTAGGCGACGACCACACCGATCTGCGGCGGCAGGTCCTTGCTCGTACGGTGCAGGTAGACCTCGACCTTGTCGCCCGAGATCGTGCGCACGCGACGCAGTTCGACCTTCTCGCCGATGATCGCGGCTTCCTCGGAGATGACCTGCTCGACGGTCTTGTCGCCCGCCTGGGCGGCGAGACCGGCCTCGACCGACTCCGCCTTCACGGCGGCGACGGCGTCGGCGACCTTCTCGGCGAGCGTGATGAAGCGCTCGTTCTTCGCGACGAAATCGGTCTCGCAGGCGAGCTCGATGAGCGTCACGGCACCGTCCTGCTCGCGAGCGACGATGAGGCCCTCGCTGGTGGAACGGTCGGCGCGCTTCGCGTTGCCCTTGGCACCCTTCAGGCGCAGGATCTCGGTGGCCTTCTCGACGTCTCCGTCGGCCTCCTCGAGCGCCTTCTTGGTGTCGACCATTCCCGTGCCGAGCTGCTCGCGCAGCGCCTTGAGGTCGGCGATGGTGAAGTTGGCCATGTGTGGTGGCTCCTTGCTTCGTTATGTATGTCGGTTCGAGGGGATTACTTGGCGTCAGCCTCGGCAGCGGGTGCCTCGACCTCGGCGTCGGCAGCAGGTGCCTCGACCTCAGCGTCGGCAGCAGGTGCCTCGACGACCTCGGCGGCAGCTTCGGTCTCGACAGCGGCCTCCTCGGCCGGAGCCTCGAGCAGCTCGCGCTCCCAGTCGGCGAGCGGCTCAGCGTCGCCCGTCTCGGGGTTGTGCTTCTGCTGCAGGCCCTCGGCAGCGGCGTCGGCGATGATGCGCGTCAGCAGCGAGACGGAGCGGATCGCGTCGTCGTTGCCGGGGATCGGGTACTGGAAGTCGTCCGGGTCGGCGTTCGTGTCGAGGATGCCGATCACGGGGATACCGAGCTTCTTGGCCTCATCGATCGCGAGGTGCTCGCGCTTGGCGTCGACGACCCAGATGGCCGAAGGCGTCTTGGTGAGGTTGCGGATACCACCGAGGGACTTGTGCAGCTTGTCGAGCTCGCGCTTCTTGAGAAGCAGCTCCTTCTTCGTGAAGCCGCTGTTCGCCGGAGTCTCGTAGTCGAGCTCCTCGAGCTCCTTCATGCGTGCGAGACGCTTGGAGATCGTCTGGAAGTTGGTGAGGAGTCCACCGAGCCAGCGCTGGTTGACGAAGGGCTGGCCCACGCGGGTCGCCTGCTCGGCGAGGATCTCCTGCGCCTGCTTCTTCGTGCCGACGAAGAGGATCGTGCCGCCGTGGGCAACGGTCTCCTTGACGAAGTCGTAGGCCTTGTCGATGTAGCCGAGCGACTGCTGGAGGTCGATGATGTGGATGCCGCTGCGCTCCGTCAGGATGAAGCGCTTGACCTTCGGGTTCCACCGACGCGTCTGGTGTCCGAAGTGAACGCCGCTGTCGAGCAGCTGGCGGATGGTGACCACAGCCATGGTCGTCTCCTGGTTCTGGCGCGCTCTGCGCCGTTGAGGTTGTCAAGCCGATCGAAAGGATCGAACTTCCTGGTACCCGGCGCACACCCGCCTTCTCGAGGAGAAGGACCTGAGGGAGTGGATGCCACGACCGGAGTCGCAATGGGCACGCGTAGTCACCCCGATATCGAGGTGCTCCCCCAGCATACAGGATCACAGGCCCACTCCCCCTGCACTGTGCGACCGCGGACGCACTTGTGCCCTGCTCATGGCGTCATCGTCATCGCGAGACGCAGTACCGCTACAGAATTCCCGGATGAACCTTTCATGTCGACTCCTCGTCGGATGCCTCCTGATCGTCTGCACCCTGCTGGTACCGGCTGGCGCTGCAGCGGCCGCGCAGGATTCGGGAGCGCCGACCGGCCGACCACCGACCTCATCGCCGGTCCCATCGTCGCCCTCACACGGCGATCCGGCCGCCCTGTGGCGCTGGCCTCTCCCCGGACCGCGAATCGTTTCGGTGCCCTACCGGGCGCCTGCACACGAGTACGGCGCCGGGCACCGCGGTATCGACATCACGGCAGCAACGGGGGCGCCGGTGAGCGCTCCCGCCTCGGGAGTGGTCGCCTTCCGCGGTACGGTGGTCGATCGTCCGCTCATCACGATCGAACACCCCGGAGGCTTCGTCTCGACGCTCGAGCCGGTCACGTCCTCACTCGACCCCGGCGCGGTGGTGAGTGCAGGCCAGCCGATCGGAACCGTCGCGACCGGCGGGCACGCGCCGACCGACGCCGTGCATCTCGGCGTGCGTCAGGCCGGGGTCTACATCGATCCGATGCTGATGTTCGGTCCGGTGCAGAGAGCAGTGCTACTGCCCTGCTGCGATGCCCGCTGAGCGCGCGCAGGTGTCAGGCCCGCGGATGCGCCAATCGATACGTCGCTGTGAGCCGCTCGGAGGACACGTGCGTGTAGATCTGTGTCGTGCCGAGGCTCGCGTGGCCGAGGATCTCCTGCACCGCGCGAAGATCCGCACCACCGTCGAGCAGGTGGGTCGCTGCTGTGTGCCGCAGGGCGTGCGGACCCACCGTGTCAGCGCCGACGATCGGCGAGAGCACGCGTGCGACCAGCGCGTAGACGGTGCGGGGTCCGACTCTCGCGCCCCGCGCTCCCAGCAACAGCGCGGGTGACGAGGCGGCAGCACGCGCGGAGAGCACCGGTCGCGCGCGCCGCAGGTAGGCGCCGATCGCATCGCCGGCAGGGGACCCGAAGGGCACCACCCGCTCCTTCGCGCCCTTCCCGAGTACACGCGCGGTGCGCCGATCGAGGTCGATGTCGTCGATGTCCAGCCCGCAGAGCTCTGACACCCGGATGCCGCTGCCGTAGAGGATCTCGAGGATCGCGTGATCGCGCATCGCGATCGGTTCGCCCTCTGCGGCTGCCGCCCGTTGACCGTCGAGCAGCGTCGACATCGCGTCATGAGAGGCGACCGTGGGCAGCGAATGCCCCCGCTTCGGAGCGATCAGTCGCAGACTCGGGTCGTGCGGGATCAGCTCTTCCTCCTGCGCCCAGCTGAAGAACGAGCGTGCCGCCGCCGCGCGCCGCGCCATCGTGGATCGCGCGTCACCGCGCTGTGTCGCCTTCCACAGCCACTCTCGGAGCACTTCCAGGTCGACCACATCGATCGGCATGTCGCCAGCGGACGCCGCCAGGTCACGAAGGTCGGAGCGATACGCCTTGATGGTCGCAGGTGAGAGACGTCGCACGTGCGAGAGGTGGTCCAGGAACACCTCGGATGCGGACGTCAGCTGCATATGCACAGCATGCCGCTGAACACATCCCCATCGGCAACGCCCCGCCGTCGGCCCGCGAGGTCACAGCGCCTCACCCTTCGCCGCTGCTGTCGCCCTCCACCCGGATCCGGATCGGTGGATGGCCCCCTCCAGTTCGAGCAGGCCGAGGAGCGCGTGCACGCGCTCCTCGGAAAGCCCCGCACGACGAGCGAGTTCTGTGGATGACACCGAGGCTCGTGTGCTCAGAGCGTCCATCAGACGCACACGCTCAGGATCTGACCCCGCACGCTCAGCCGACGCCGCCGTGCTCGTGATCCCCAACAACTCCCTGACCTCGGCGGCCGACGTCACACAGGTCGCGTCGTACTCCCGCAGCAGGCGATGACACCCGGCCGACGAGGGCGACGTCACGGGTCCGGGCACGGAGCCGATCGCGCGGCCCAGCGTAGCCGCATGCCCGGCGGTGTTCAGCGACCCGCTCCGCCACCCCGCCTCGACGACGACGACCGCCTGGCCGAGGGCGGCGATCAGACGATTTCGCGCGAGGAACCGCCATTTGGTCGGGGCTGCTCCGCACGGCACCTCACTCACGACAGCACCCTCCCGGGCGATCTGGCGAAGCAGGCCGTGATGTCCGGCCGGATACGCGCGATCCACCCCACCTGCAAGGAACGCGACGGTCTTCCCGCCGATCGCCAGCGCCGCGCGGTGAGCCGCGCCGTCGATGCCATAAGCGCCGCCCGACACGATGACCGCACCACTCTCAGCGAGATCTCCCGCCATCTCGGCGGCGACGAGGTCGCCGTAGCCACTGGAGGCGCGTGCACCGACCATCGAGACTCGCGGTTCCTGAACGAACAGCCTCGGATCGCCACGCACCCAGAGCGCGGCCGGAGCGTGTGGGCCCAGGTCGTCGAACGAGAACGGCCAGTGCTCGTCACCGGGGATCACAAGCCGCGCGCCCACCTCCACGGCGCCGAGCACCGCTTCTCGCACCCGCTGGGGGTCAGCTCGCGGCATCCATCGGGCCCGCGCCTCGGCCAGCGAGCGTTGCGTTCGGGGCTCAAGCGCCGTGATCATGTCGGAGTGCGCCGTCCGCGCCCTCCCCAGCCGATCGAGCGACAGCGCATGGCGGAGCGCACCTTCAGCACCGAGCGCGCCGATCAGTGCGCCGGCGACACCGTCTCCCGGCTCTGCGATCACGCTCCACGCCGCTCGGGCGAGAGAATCGCCGACGTGATCGCCCCCATGCAACTGTCGCAGTGCGAGACGGAGTGCATCATCGCCCAGCAGCGCGTCGATCACGGCGTCAGCCCTCTCCTCAGATGCAGGGCACGCCCGACTTCATCGAGTGACGGTCGTTCTCGCTCAGCGATGTCGGCCATGGTCCACGCGAGTCGAAGCACGCGATCATAGCCACGCAGCGTCAGAGATCCTCGTTCCAATGCCCGGTCCAGCGGGCCGCGGGTCGGAGCGTCCAGCCGCCAGGCGCCTTGCCGCAGCCAGGTGCCTGGCACCTCCGCGTTCCGTCGCCACGGTGTACCGCTCCACCTCCGGGCCGCTCGATCGCGAGCGGCCCGCACACGCTCCCGCGCGATAGCCGACGTCACGGGCGCCCTGCCGGCCGCCGTGGCCGTGCGAGCGGCAACCCGAGCGACAGGCAGGTCGATGTCGACGCGATCTCGTAGCGGCCCAGACAGGCGCGTCGCATAGCGGCGGATCGCCATCGGCGGGCAGATGCACTCGGAACCCCTCACTCCGAAGTTGCCACAGGGACAGGGATTCATCGCCAGAACGAGCTGGAATCGCGCCGGGAACCGCGCCGTGAATCCCGCTCGGTGCACCTCGATCGTCCCCGACTCCAACGGCTGCCGCAGGGAGTCGAGGGCGACCCTCGAGAATTCGGCGGCCTCGTCGAGGAACAGCACCCCACGATGAGCCCGGGCGATCGCTCCCGGCCTCGCCACCCTCGACCCTCCGCCGACCAATGCGGCGACGGACGCGCTGTGGTGTGGTGACTCGATCGGCGGCACGACATCCAGACCGCCCACCGGTTCACCGCTCAGGGAGCGGATCGAGGCGACTTCGAGTGCCTCCTCGTCGCTGAGCGCGGGGAGGATATCCGGCAACCGTCGAGCGAGCATCGTCTTACCCGACCCGGGTGGTCCACTCAGCAGCAGATGGTGGCCCCCGGCGGCCGCAGTGATCAACGCCTCCACCGCCTCTGTCTGGCCCATCACATCGGCCAGGTCGAGCATCTCCCTCGCCGGGGGTGCGACAGAAGCCCCGCCGACGGGATCCACCTCGGGAACGTCGACCTCCGCCCCGTGCCATACCGCGACCTCGGCGAGGGTCGCGGCGGCACGGACGTCGATCCCCGGCACGAGTCGCGCCTCCTCCTCGTTGGCCTTCGGGACGATCACACGGTCGAAGCCCGCCCTGGCTGCCGCGAAGACCGCGGGCAGAACCCCGGGCACCGGCCGCAGCCGTCCGTCGAGTCCCAGTTCACCGATGTGGACCGTAACGGCGATCGCCCGTCGGCCGATCAGACCACCGGCAGCCAGAGCGCATACGGCGATGCCCAGATCGAACGCCGATCCGTGCTTGGGAAGGCTCGCCGGCGACAGGTTGATCGTGAGCCGTCGCCGCGGAAGGTCCAGGCTCGCGTTCTTGCACGCGTTGTGCACCCGCTGCACAGCCTCACCGAGAGACTTGTCCGGCAGCCCGATGATCTTGAACTCCGGGGTCTGGTTGGACAGGTCTGCTTCGACCTCGACGAGATGGCCGTCGACACCCGTGAGCGCCACCGCCCAGGTGCGTGCCGTACTCATCCGACGTCCAACAGGTGTTCGAGGAGCGCCGAGGCAGGATTCGGACCGGTGATGCCGATCGCCTCGATGCGGATCGTCCTGTCCTGCGCCTGCACCGAATGCGCCGCTGCCCAGGCGTGCGCAAGCCGCCAGAGTCTGCGCCGCTTGCGTTCATCGACCGCCTCGAAGGGGTGACCGAACGCGGCGGACCTCCGCGTCTTCACCTCGACGATCGCGAGGTACTCCCCCTGCGATGCCACGATGTCGATCTCGCCCTGCGCGCACCGCCAATTCCTGTCGAGCACCTCATACCCGAGAGATCTGAGGTATCGCGCCGCTCGTTCTTCGCCTGCTCTGCCGAGTACATCCTTCGCTGCCATGCCCTCAGCATCGCGATTTCCCTGACCGCGTGGACGGCAGGTGCCCCCTCGAACGCGGAAGTCGAAGAGAACTCGCGAATCATCGGAACGGTGCAGAACCAGTGAGGAGGTTCACGCTCTCCGCGAAGCGGTCACTCTCCGTCGAGAGACAGCTCCTGCGGCAGTTCGAATTCCCGCCGCTGCAGTTCCTCGACGTTGACATCCTTGAACGTCAACACGCGAACGGCCTTCACGAAACGGTCTGCGCGATAGATGTCCCACACCCATACATCACTCATCGAGATCTCGAAATAGAAATCGTGCTCGGTGTCGCGACGTACGACGTTCACCTCGTTGGCCAGGTAGAACCGACGCTCGGTCTCGACGACATACTGGAACTGCGACACCACATCCCGGTATTCGCGGAACAGCGCCAGCTCGAGCTCGCGGTCGTAATCGTCGAAGGCTTCCTCATCCATGATGAATCCATCCTAGAGTCGCCCGGCCTCGCAGCCGCACCGCACGTCTCTCAGAACAGCGTCGGTGCATCCGTGATCGCCCAGGACGCGCGGTGATACGGGGACAGGCCGCTCGACCGGATCGCTTCTCTGTGCTCCGCGCTCGCGTACCCCTTGTTGCGGTTCCACTGATAGTCAGGGTGACTGTCATGCAGTTCGGTCATGAGGGTGTCGCGTGCGACCTTCGCGATGACAGAGGCTGCTGAGACGGAGGCGCAGTCACGATCGGCCTTGACCACCGGACGTACGCGCAGGGGCGAGGGATGCACCGCCGACACGTAGTCGTGATTCCCGTCCAGCAGCACGAGCGCACCGGTGATCCCGATCCCCTGTCCGGCGATGCTCGACACCGCACGGGATGCCGCCAGCCCTAGCGCGCGCATGATGCCGACCGCGTCGACCTCTGCAGCAGTCGCCCACCCGACAGCCGAACCCTGCACCCAGTCGGCCGCCCGGAGCGCGAGCTCCGGCCGGCGCTTCTCCGTGACGAGCTTGGAGTCGCGCAGTCCCTCTGGCACGCGGCGCCGGGCACCGGTGGCGTCCATCACGGCCGCTCCGACCGCGACCGGCCCTGCCAGCGCTCCGCGTCCGACCTCATCGAGGGCGATGATCAGATCGCACTCGTTCAGGAGCTTGCGCTCCAGAGTGAGCTTCGGGGCGACGACGGTCATCTCGGATCCGGGACGCCGTTGAAGATCTCGTGATGTCCGTCGATCGCCCCCATGCGATCGAGCGGCCACGTCGTCAGGAACGCCTTGCCCACGACGTTCTCCAGCGGCACGAACCCACCGCTCGGCAGGTCCTGGTGGGCGCGTGCGTCGCGGGAGCGATCACGATTGTCACCGAGGAGCCACAGCGATCCTTCGGGCACGACGACGTCGAACGGCTCGTTGGATGCGGCGGTATCGCCCTGAGGAAGATTGAGGTAACCGAGCTCATCGATGGCGGCACCGTTGATCGTGATCTGCCCGAGCGCGTTGCAGCAGACCACGTGATCACCGGGAAGACCGATGATCCGCTTGACCAGGTGGTCCTGCGCGTCGGTCGCCGCGATACCGACGAAGTTGAGCACCCAGTCCACGGCCTGCACGAGTGGCGGCGCAGCCGGGGTCTGCGGCATCGCATCCAACCAGCCGCCCGGATCCTTGAACACGACCACGTCGCCACGCTCGTAGGCCGTCCAGCGTGGCGTCAGCTCGTCGACGAGGATCCGGTCCTTGATGAGCAGAGTGCGCTCCATCGAGGCCGAGGGGATGTAGAACGAGCGCACCACGAACGTCTTGACGACGAACGACACGACGGCAGCGATCAGGATGATCACCAGGACGTCTCGGAGGAAGACCAGGACTCCGCGACGCCGCTTGGACGCGGGCACGGACGGAGAGTCAGTCGTCATCAGGTTCCTTCACGAGTCATGCACCGCGTGCGCGCGGCAGTAACAAGGTTCGCACACCGGGGGAAGAACACAGCACCCCGGGACATCGTGTCCCGGGGTGCTGTGGAGAACCTGCGCGTCAGCGGTCGCGCTTCTCCTTGATCTTGGCCTTCTTGCCACGAAGCTGGCGAAGGTAGTACAGCTTGGCGCGACGCACGTCACCGCGGGTGACGACCTCGATGTGGTCGATCACCGGGGAGTGCACCGGGAAGGTACGCTCCACGCCGACCTGGAAGCTGATCTTGCGAACCGTGAAGGTCTCACGAACGCTGTCGCCCTGGCGACCGATGACGACGCCCTGGAAGACCTGGATACGCGAGCGCGTGCCCTCGGTGATGTTGACGTGCACCTTGACGGTGTCACCGGGGAAGAAGTCCGGAATGTCGGACCGGAGGGAAGCCGCGTCTACGGCGTCGAGGATCTGCATGATCGTCTCTCTCTGCACTCGCCACAGGTCGGATGCATGATGTTAGGAAAAGAATGGAAGTGTGTGCCGTACGGCGCAGATGCGTCCGCGGGTTCCCCTGAGGCAGAACCGGTCACGGCACGAAGATCCATTCTGCCATGAATGGCGGTGCCGTCCAAAACGTCGACGGTCAGGCGCGCGGGTCGACCTCACGGACGACGATGACCTCATGTGCCCTGGTCTCCGGTGCGGGCTCGTCCGCGCTGGGGATGGTCGACCAGGCGATCGTCTCCCGAAGGCGTGCACCACTCCCCTTCGCTTCGTTCCACAGCTGCCACAGCTGCAGCCAGAACAGGGCGAGTCCGGCGACGACGGCTCCGGTCAACAACCAGGGGAATGCGCCGTCGATGAAGAAGCCGACGGCGATGGTCAGGCCGTGCCACGCCGTGAAGCCCAGCACATCCCACCACGACACGGCCCGCTCGATGCGGACTGACGGTCGCGACCGTGTGAGGAGCGTCAGCAACAGCTGACCGACGAGCACCGAGGGGATCGCGATGAACAACACCCAGAGGATCGCCCAGCCACCCTGGAACACACCCCATCCGACCAGGATCCACAGCGGCAGCAGGAAGGCCGCCGGAAGAAGCCAGCGGAAGAATGCCTGTCGCAACCACATGGAGAAATCGTACGACGCCACCCCGCGGCCCGCCCCGGTGTTCGCTGTGAGCGCTCGTCGACGGCGCGCCGATGCGAATCGGAGAGAATGGAAGCGACGAGAGGACACCCCTGATGATCGAACTGCGCACCCCCGCCGAGATCGACGAGATGCGCGCCGCGGGCCGATTCGTGGCCCAGACGCTGGCGACGCTGCGCGAGGAGACCAAGGTCGGCACGAACCTGTTGTCGATCGATCGGCGGGCGCACGACCTGATCCGCAAGGAGGGCGCCGATTCCTGCTACATCGACTACCACCCGTCGTTCGGCGCGAGTCCGTTCGGCAAGGTGCTGTGCACGTCGGTCAACGACGCGGTTCTGCACGGGCTTCCCCATGATTACACGCTGCGCGACGGCGACCTGGTCTCGCTCGACTTCGCGGTCTCAGTCAACGGATGGGTCGCCGACTCGGCGCTCTCGTTCGTGGTCGGCACACCACGGGAGGAAGACCTTCGTCTGATCGACACGACGGAGCGCGCACTGGACGCGGCGATCGCCACCGCCCTGGTCGGCAATCGCATCGGCGACATCTCGGCCGCTGTCGCCCACGTCGCACACGACGACGGCTACTCGATCAACACCGATTTCGGCGGCCACGGCGTGGGGCGCACCATGCACGGCGACCCGCACGTTCCCAACGACGGCCGCCCCGGACGAGGTTTCCCGCTGCGCGCAGGGTTGGTCTTGGCCCTCGAGCCCTGGTTCCTCGCGACGACCGACGAGTTGATCACGGACCCCGACGGATGGACGCTGCGGAGCGCAGACGGGTCGCGCGGCGCGCACTCGGAGCACACCGTCGCCATCGCCGATGACGGACCGATCGTGCTCACCGATCGTTCGTTCCTCGGCGTCGACTGATCGTCCGGATCCCGACACCGCGCGGAGTGGCCTGAATCCGAGTCATACGAGCAGCAGCGGGGTATGCCATCCTGAGTCCATGATTCCCCAGGATCGTCACGTGCCGGAGCGCCTCTTCCTGGCTCGGCACGGGCAGACGATCTGGAATCAGGAGCGACGACTGCAGGGGCAGCTCGATTCTCCTCTCACCGCCGACGGGATCGCCCAAGCCCAGTCCGTCGCCCAGCATCTCGATGGTGCCGGAGTGACCGTCGTGTGCTCCAGCCCGCTGGGACGCGCGCTTCGCACTGCCGTGATCATCGCCGAGCGCCTCGCCGTGGAGATCATCGAAGTGCCCGAACTCGCGGACATCCACCATGGCGAGCTGGCCGGCATGACCTGGGATGAGGTGGATGCGGCCTTCCCCGACGCCCGGGAGCAGAGAGCATCGAACCGCTACGGCTGGGCGTTCCCCGGCGGGGAGAGCTATGCGCAGGCGCGAGCGCGAGCGCGGAAGGCACTCACAAGTTGCGGTTGGGCGACCTCAGGATCGCCGCTGCTCGTGAGTCACGAGATGATCGGGCGCATGCTGCGCGCCGAGATCCGGGGACTCGACGCCGCCGGTGCCCTTGCCCTGCGGCACCCGCACGGCGTGGTGTTCGAACTCGACCGAGGTGCCGAACGGATGCTCTAGGACTGATCCTCGAGCGGCGGGAGAAGGTCGGGACGACGGCGCCGCGTGCGCTCGAGCTGCTGCTCGCGTCGCCAGGCGGCGATCACCGCGTGGTTGCCACTCAAGAGCACATCGGGCACGGCGTGGTCGCGCCACATCGCCGGCTTCGTGTACGACGGGTACTCGAGCAGTCCGTCCTCGTGCGATTCCTCGACGAGGCTCTCGGGGTTCCCCACGACACCGGGGATCAGACGCCCGATCGCCTCGATCATCGCCATCGTGGCGACCTCTCCCCCGTTCAGGACGTAGTCGCCGAGGCTGATCAGTCGCACCTCGCCGAGCGTCGCCGAATAGTCGAAGACCCGCTCGTCGATCCCCTCGTAACGGCCGCAACCGAACACGAGATGGTCACGGGAGGAGAGGTCCCGCGCCGTCGCCTGGGTGAACACCTCGCCCGCCGGCGACGGGAAGATGATGGTCGGACGTTCCGAGTGCGCCGTGACCTCGTCGAGCGCGAGACCCCAGGGCTCCGGCTTCATCACCATGCCGGCGCCACCCCCATAGGGAGTGTCGTCGACGGTCCGGTGCCGATCGCCCGTCCACTCGCGCAGGTCGCGCACGTTCAGATCGAGCAGGCCGGTGCTCTGCGCTCTGCCGAGCAGGGACAGCGTCAGGCCGTCGAAGTAGGTCGGGAAGATCGAGAGGACATCGATGCGCACGGGAGATCCGTATCCGTCGTCACTCTGCCGTGTCGGAGTCGTCGTCCGCGCTCGGCGCGTCGTCGGTCTCCGGCAGCTCTTCGAAGAGTCCGGCCGGCGGCGTGACGATCACACGGCCGAGTGCCACGTCGACCGACGGGACGATCGCCTGGACGAAGGGGACCATGATCTCCTTCTCACCCGAGCGGACGATCAGAAGATCCTGTGCGGGGAAGTGATCGACGCGAACGACGCGCCCCACCACCACATCATCGCGAACCACGTCGAGTCCGACGAGCTGGTGGTCGAACCAGGCGTTGTCCTCGATCTCATCATCGTCCTGATCGATCCACAGGATCGCGCGGACGAGACTCTCGGCGCTGTCGCGGTCGTCTACGTCTTCGAAGAAGACGACCGGGCTGCCGTTCATGACCCGGTACTCACGTACCGTGATCTCCTTGCCGTGCCACGGAGATGCCTCGGGCACCTGCAACGTGAACGCGGCTCCGGTGAAGAACCTGCGCTCGGGATTGTCCGTGTAGAGCTCCACCTTGAGTGCGCCCTTGAGGCCATGGGCCTTGACGAGGCGCCCGACGCGCAGCTGATTCTTGCCCTGGTTGCTGTCTTTGTCCACCACGTCAGTCGTCCGCGACGTCGACACGGACACGCCGGCCGTCTGCCAGCGCCGTGACGAGGGTGCGCAACGCCTTCGCGGTGCGGCCGCCGCGCCCGATCACACGTCCACGATCGTCGGGGTGCACGCGCACCTCGAGGAGATCGCCTCGCGGCGATGTGGATTCGTTGATGTGTACATCCTCAGGGTGATCGACGATCCCCTTGACGATGTGTTCGAGCGCGGCGGCGAGCACGACGGATTACTCTGCGTCGGCGGCGGAAGCCTCAGCGGCCTCCGCGTCGGCGGCGGGGGCGTCGGCCGGAGCCTCGACCTTCTTCTCCGCCTTGGGCTTCACGACGGACTTCTTGGAAGCGTCGATCTCGAACGGAACCTTGGGCTCCTTGACCTTGAGCGTGGACTTCGCGTCCTTGTCGCCCTTGAACTTGCCCCAGTCGCCCGTGATCTTGAGGATGGCGGCGACCTGCTCGGTCGGCTGAGCGCCGACGGACAGCCAGTACTGCGCCCGCTCGGAGTCGACCTCGATGAACGAGGGCTCCTCGGTGGGGTGGTACTTGCCGATCTCTTCGATCACGCGACCATCGCGCTTGGTCTTCGAGTCGGCGACGACGATGCGGTAGTACGGCGCACGGATCTTGCCCAGGCGCTTGAGACGAATCTTGACAGCCACGATTCTCCTGAATTGTGTGGAAGGAAACGAACTGATCGCCTGGAGAGTGGGGTGCACACCCGGCGGAAGCTCTGAAAGGAGGACTCTCCTGCTGGATAGAGGGTCGAGCAGGTCGTCCGACCTTCTATTCTGCCAGATCCGAGCGCCAGGAGCGAAACGTGGCGACACGCCTGTTGTCGCGGCGATCCTCGCGCGTGTCAGACTGTGCTCGTGACGCTCGACTTCGCGCCTTCGGCCCGTTCCACCGTCGGACTGGAATGGGAGATCATGCTCGCCGATCCGGTGAGTGGTGATCTGGTCGGCCGCGCCCCGGAACTCCTCGCGGCGCTCGAGGACGAGAGCGCAGATGAGCGCCACACGGTCACCGGCGAGCTGCTCACCAACACGATCGAGGTCACCAGCGGGATCGGCGATTCGGTCGCGCACGCGGTCGATGACATCGCCCAGGCGATCGCCGCCGTCAGATCAGCCACGGAACCGGCCGGCATCGAACTCCTCTCCGCCGGCAGCCACCCTTTCGCCCAGTGGTACGACCAGGACGTGACGGACAAGACTCGCTATCACACCCTGATCGAGCGCACTCAGTGGTGGGGGCGCAACATGATGATCTGGGGCATACACGTGCACGTCGGAGTCGATGATCACCGCAAGGTGTTCCCGATCATCAACGCCCTGACCGGGTTCCTCCCCCATCTCCAGTCGATCGCGGCATCCAGTCCGTTCTGGGCCGGGGAGCGAACCGGATACGCATCCAACCGTGCCCTCGTCTTCCAGCAGCTTCCGACCGCCGGGTTGCCCTGGCCACTGCAGAACTGGGCGCAGTACGAGGCGTACATGGACGACATGATCCGCACCGGCGTCATGTCGGATGCCACGGAGGTGCGGTGGGACATCCGCCCCGCACCCCGCTGGGGCACGATCGAGGTACGGGCATGCGACGGCGTCTCGACGCTTCCGGAGCTCGCAGCGATCGCCTCGCTGGTACAGGTGCTGGTCGAGAGCTTCTCGCGAGCGCTCGACGAGGGTCGCACACTCCCCCAGATGCCGGCCTGGTTCCACCGTGAGAACAAGTGGCGCGCGGCCCGGTACGGGCTGGACGCCCGGGTCATCGTGGATGCCGATGGCACGCAGCTTCCGGTGCGCGAGCACCTCGCCCAGACCATCGACGAGTTGGCACCCGTGGCCGTGGAGCTCGGCTGCGCACGCGAGTTCGCCAGCGTGCACACGATCCTCGCCGACGGCGCCAGCTACGCACGCCAGCTCGCCGTCGCCGACGCCTCGGACGGAGACCTGGGTGAAGTCGTGCGGCATCTGATCCGCGAGTTCCGCTCCGGGCCGGAGTCGTCGGTCGACGAAGACTGACGCTCAGTCATCGACGAGCTGTCGGGCGAGGCCTTCGTCCAGGACGACGTCCGTGATGAGGTCTGCGGCGATGGCCGCGCGCAGGCTCACCAGTTTGGGGATGCCCGACACCACACAGACGCGCCGCGGTACACGCCGCAGCCGATCGAGTCCGGGACCGGTCGCACGCGCATTCACCCGGATGTCGCGCCAGGAGCCGTCGGAGCGGAAGAAGACGGTCGCCACGTCTCCGATCGCGTGGTCCTCGCGAAGACTCCGATAGTCGTCGCGGCCGAGGTAGCCTCCGACGTAGACGCGGCTCGGCACCTCTGCCGCGGGCGATCCGAGGCTGAAGACGGCGATGTCCATCTTGGCCTGAAGATCGAGTACACGCCGCGTACTGCGCTCACGCCACATCGCCTCACGTGTCGCGGGGTCATCGAAGAAGGCGGGAACCGGGAACTGCTGCACCTGTGCCCCGAACGCGCTGCCGAAGCGTTGCAGGATGTCGCTCGAGTACTCGACGCCGCTGGTCTGCGTGTTACCGGCTCCGTTGAGCTGCACGAACGTCGTGTTGTGCGTCTCCTTCTGGGTGAGTCCTCGACTCACGGCGCTGATGGTCGACCCCCACGCCACCCCGACGATCATGTTCGAGTCCACGAACTGCGAGAGCAGGCGGCCGGCGGTCAGTGCGACGCGTTCGAGTCGTTCGACCTCGCTGACGATCTCGGACATGGGGACGACATGCGCGGCGACGCGGTGACGGTCACGGATCCTCTGCTCAAGTATCCCGAGTCGCTCCAGCGGCGAATTGATCCGGATGTCGACGAGTCCGCTCTCCCGCGCGAAGCTCAGCAAGCGCGACACGGAAGAGCGCGACGTGCCCAACTCCTGCGCGATGACCTCCATCGTCTTGTCCTGCATGTAGTAGAGCTGCGCGGCGGTGAGCGCGGCGATCAGCTTGGAATCGCGGGATTGCGCGCCGGGATCGGCCATGACTTCCTCCTCGACCTCGATCCTTGCACATATGTGCAGTGGACTTGCGCGTAGCGATCCACAGGTCGATGCTGGGGGCAAGCAAGGAAAAGGGGTCGAAGATGATCGAGTCGACGCACTCGTCAGCAGAACGCGCCGAAGTTCGCGCGGTTCGCGAATCGGGACGCACGAGCGTCATTCTCATCGGCGGCGGGATCAATGGCATCTCGGCGTTCCGTGATCTGGCACTGCAGGGGGTGGATGTCCTCCTGGTGGAACGCGGCGACTTCGCCTCGGGCGCCTCTTCCGCATCGAGCCACATGATCCACGGCGGCATCCGCTACCTCGAGAACGGCGAGTTCCGCCTCGTGCGCGAGTCGGTCGAGGAGCGCAACGGACTGCTCAAGATCGCGCCGCACTACGTCAAGCCGCTGCAGACCACGATTCCGATCTATTCCACGTTCTCGGGAATCCTCTCCGCACCGTTGCGCTTCCTGACTCACAAGAGCGGCAAGCCGCAAGAGCGCGGCGCCTTCCTGATCAAGGTCGGACTGACCATCTATGACACGTTCTCGCGCGACGGCGGCTCCGTCCCCCGCCACCGCTTCCTCGGACGCAAGCGCTCCCTCACGGAGCTGCCGGCGCTCGACCCGAACATCAAGTACACGGCGACCTATTACGACGCGTCCATGCACGATCCGGAGCGACTCGCACTGGATGTGCTGCAGGACGGTCTCGCCGCCCACCCGGCCGCGCAGGCGCTGAACTACGTCGAGGCGATCGGTCGCGAAGGCGACACCGTCCTGCTTCGGGATCGCGAGAGCGGCACCGAGTTCGCGGTCGCCGCCGATGTCGTGGTGAACACCTCCGGGCCGTGGACGGACCTGACGAACGACGCGCTGGGAGCCGACACACGCTTCATGGGAGGCACGAAGGGTTCGCACATCGTGCTGGACCACCCGGAACTGCTCGAGGCGACCCGGGGCCGGGAGATCTTCTTCGAGCACTCTGACGGCCGCATCGTGCTCATCTACCCGCTCAAGGGACGAGTGCTCGTCGGGACCACCGACATCGACGCCGACCCTCGCGAGGTCGCCGTGTGCACGGAAGAGGAAGTCGACTACTTCTTCGATCTCATCCACCACGTGTTCCCGCAGATCGACGTGGATCGCGAGCAGATCGTCTACCGGTTCTCCGGCATCCGCCCGCTGCCGCGCCACGAGGACACCGCACCCGGATTCGTCTCACGCGACTACCGCATCGAGGTCGACGAGAAGGGCGCCGTGCCCCTCGTCAGCCTCGTGGGAGGCAAGTGGACGACGTTCCGCGCCCTCGGAGAGTCCCTTGCAGATGTGGTGCTCGGACTCATCGACCGCACCCGGACCGTATCCACGGCCGGTCGTGCGATCGGGGGCGGACGCGACTTCCCCCGCACGGAGAAGGCCAAGCGCATCTGGATCCAGGAGTACCTGCCGGGAGCCGGCGATCGTGCAGAGAAGCTGCTCGCCCGATACGGCACCCGTGCCGCGCAGGTCTGGGAGTTCATCGAGCAGGGTGATGATGTGGCGCTGGCCGACGGCGACCTGTCGACCCGGGAGCTCGAATGGATGGTCCAGCGAGAGATGGTGGCTCGCCTGCAGGACGTCATCCTCCGGCGCACGAGCATCGCGTTCGTCGGGAATGCGAACGGCGCCGTGATCGACGAGATCGCCGACGCACTCGCCCCGTTGCTCGGCTGGGACCGAGCCCGCCATGACGCGGAGCTCGAGCAGACCCGCGAACTGTTGAACGAAAGGCATGGACTCCATATCTCGTCGCACACCCGCGGCTGACGAGATCCTCGACCGTCGCCCTCCTTGCGGCGTTCTCCATCCAAGTGTCACGGCAGAGGGGCCGTGACACGCAAGAAAGGTCAATGAAGACATGGCTGATGTCAATCTCGGTCTCTACTTCCTGTCTGAGCTGGTGGGTACGGCGATGCTCGTCCTCCTCGGATGCGGTGTCGTCGCCAACGTCGCCCTGGCGAAGAACAAGGGCTTCGGTGGCGGCTTCCTGATGGTCAACTGGGGATGGGGCCTCGCGGTCTTCGCCGGTGTTCTGGTGTCCGCCTACTCCGGCGCCATCCTGAACCCCGCCGTCGGCGTGGGTCTGCTGATCTCCGGCACGATCACGTTCACGATGTTCCTCGTCGCGACCGCAGCAGAACTGGTCGGTGCCATCATCGGTGCCGTCGTGGTCTGGCTCGCGTACAAGCAGCATTTCGACGAGGAGCCGGAGGCCGCCAACAAGCTCGGCGTCTTCTCCACCGGTCCGTCGATCCGCTCCTACGGGTGGAACCTCGTCACGGAGATCATCGGCACCTTCGTCCTGGTGTTCGTGATCCTCGCTTTCGCTGACTACGGCGACATCCAGGTCGGAACGCCCGGTGGACTCGGACCGCTCACCGCGCTGCCCGTCGCTCTGCTGGTTGTCGCGATCGGCGCGTCGCTCGGTGGACCTACCGGTTACGCGATCAACCCCGCCCGTGACCTCGGCCCTCGCATCGCACACGCGATCCTCCCGATCAAGGGCAAGGGCGCCAGCGACTGGTCGTACTCCTGGGTACCGGTCGTCGGACCGCTCATCGGTGGTGCGATCGCCGCACTCGCCGCGCCCGTCCTGCTGCACCTCGCTTGATCCCACCTGAATTCAAAGGAGAACACACATGGCTGACTACATCCTCGCCATCGACCAGGGAACGACCTCCAGTCGCGCGATCATCTTCGACAAGAAGGGGAGCATCATCGCGACGGGCCAGAAGGAGCACGAGCAGATCCTACCCAAGGCCGGCTGGGTCGAGCACGACGCCGCCGAGATCTGGCGCAACGTCCAGGAGGTCATCGGTCTCGCATTGAGCCGTGCCGACCTCACCCGCCACGACATCGCCGCGGTAGGCATCACCAACCAGCGCGAGACCGCTGTGGTATGGGACAAGACCACCGGCACTCCGACGTACAACGCCATCGTCTGGCAGGACACCCGCACGCAGGAGATCGTCGACCGCCTCGCAGCCGACGGCGGCGTCGAGCGGTTCAAGCCGGTCGTCGGGCTCCCCCTGGCCACCTACTTCTCGGGCACCAAGATCGCGTGGATCCTCGAGAACGTCGATGGCGCGCGGGAGAAGGCGGAAGCCGGAGACCTGATCTTCGGCACCACCGACAGCTGGGTGCTGTGGAACCTCACCGGAGGTGTGGACGGCGGCGTGCACGCGACCGACGTCACGAACGCGTCGCGCACGATGTTCATGGACCTCGAGACGCTCGAGTGGCGTGAGGACATCCTCGAGGCCTTCGGCGTGCCGCGTTCGATGATGCCGGAGATCCGCTCCTCCTCCGAGGTCTACGGCGCTGCGGAGGACTCCTCCCTGCTCCGTGAGACTCCGATCGCCGGCATCCTCGGCGACCAGCAGGCGGCGACCTTCGGTCAGGCGGCGTTCCAGCAGGGTGAGAGCAAGAACACGTACGGCACGGGCTGCTTCCTGATCTTCAACACGGGCGAAGAGATCGTCCATTCGAAGAACGGGCTGCTGACCACCGTCGGGTACAAGCTGGGCGACGGTCCCACGCACTACGCTCTCGAGGGATCCATCGCCGTCACCGGCTCGCTGATCCAGTGGCTCCGTGACCAGCTGGGCATCATCTCCTCCGCCCCCGAGGTCGAAGAGCTGGCCGACAAGGTCGAGGACAACGGCGGCGTGTACATCGTGCCCGCGTTCTCCGGCCTCTTCGCACCGTACTGGCGCCCGGATGCCCGCGGCGCGATCGTCGGCCTCACCCGCTACGCCAACAAGAACCACATCGCACGTGCGGCGCTCGAGGCCGTGGCATTCCAGACGCGCGATGTGCTCGATGCGGTGAACGCCGACGCCGGTGTGGACCTCACCGAGCTCAAGGTCGACGGCGGCATGGTCGCGAATGACGCGCTCATGCAGTTCCAGGCCGATGTGCTGGGTGTCCCGGTCGTGCGCCCGGTCGTCGCCGAGACCACGGCACTGGGAGCCGCATACGCGGCCGGCCTGGCCGTCGGATTCTGGAGCGGGCTCGACGACCTCTCCGCCAACTGGCAGGAGGATCGCCGCTGGGAGCCCTCCATGGAGGATGCCGAGCGCGACCGTCAGCTGCGCCTGTGGCGCAAGGCCGTGACGAAGTCGATGGACTGGGTCGACGACGACGTCAAGTAGTCGGTCACCATCGACGGAGCGGGTTCGGAGAGTTTCTCCGGGCCCGCTTCGTCGTGTCAGGAGCCGTGCTCGTCAACCCAGAGCATGATCGATGACAGCAAGGAAGGCTCGAGCCACCGCCCGAGGGGCCGCGATGTCCCAGGCGACGTACTCCACGCGCTCCGGTCCGTCGTCGACTTCGACCGTCACGACATCAGCGGAGGAACGGTGCACCGTGCCGGGAGGGAGCAACGTCACCGCGAGGCCGGCCGCGACCAGTCCCAGAATGAGCGTGGCGGAATCCGCCTCGAACGCCACATCACGCCGCAGCCCTGCTGACGCGAACGCTGCGTCGCTCTGCGAGCGCCCCGAGGTGGCAGCCGGGAAGTCGGCGAAGGTGAGCCCTTCCATCTCGTGGAGGGTGATCGTGCTGCGCGAGGCCAGCTCGTGTGCGGTGGGCACGACCGCCACCAGCCGTTCGCGGGAGAGAAGCCGCGATGAGACACCGGCCGGGTCGGCGCCGGCTCGGAGCCCGAGCAGCGCGACATCGAGATCGCCCTGGCGCAGAGCCGACGTCAAAGTATCGCTGTTGCCCACGCGCAGTTCCACTCGCGTCGCCGGGTGAGCAGCGCGGTAGATGACGAGCAACGCCGGCAGATCGACGGCCGTCACGGTGGGGATCACTCCGATGCGAAGCGTGCCGATGACGATCCCCGACGCCTCTGCCACGGCCTCCCTGGCCTGGTCTGTCGCACGGAGCGCGGCGCGTGCATGGGCGATGAACGCCTCGCCCGCCTCACTCGGGCGCACGCTGCGGCTCGATCGGACGAACAGGCGCTGTCCCAGTTCGCGCTCGAGGGCGGCGATCTGGTGGCTGAGAGCCGATTGGGTGACGAAACATCGCTCAGCCGCACGCGTGAAACTCCCGGTGTCGGCGACCTCGACGACGTAGCGCAGTTGCTGGAGCTCCATGCATTCATGATTGCAGTTCATGCAAATCGTGACAAACATGCGTTGGACTCATCACATGTGACGGATCAGGCTGGTCACATGAATCGACTCACCATCGTGCTGCTGACCGCACTCGCGCCGATCGCCTGGGGAACCACCTACCTGGTCACCACTGAGCTGCTTCCTGCCGGCCATCCTCTTTTCGCCGGCCTTCTCCGTTCCCTGCCGGCCGGGATCATCGCGGTGCTGATCAGTCGCCGGCTCCCCCACGGGTCCTGGTGGATCAAGATCTTCGCCCTCGGAGCGCTCAACATCGGGGCGTTCTTCCCGCTTCTGTTCCTCGCCGCGGAACGGCTGCCCGGAGGGGTCGCCGCGGCCGTCGCCGGCGCTCAGCCGCTCATCGTACTCACGCTGGGGGCGCTCGTGCTGCACGAGCTGATTCGATCGGTGACGGCAGCCGCTGCCGTCGTCGGCGCCGGTGGGGTCGCCATGGTGGTCGTCGGCCCGGCGGCCGAACTGGATGCATGGGGAATCCTCGCCGCACTGGGCGGGGTCGCGGCAACCGGAGTCGGCATGATCCTCACCAAACGATGGGGACGCCCGGTGGGCGTGGGACCCGTCGCCTATGCCGGGTGGCAGCTCACAGCCGGCGGTCTTCTGCTGCTCCCGATCACGCTGCTCGCCGAAGGTGTGCCGTCGACGATCGACGGCGGGGCGATCCTCGGCTACATCTGGCTCGGCACCGCGGGCGGCATCGTCGCCTACACGCTGTGGTTCCGAGGCATCCAACTGCTGCCCGTGATCGCTCCCGGTCTGCTCGCCCTGCTCTCGCCGATCGTCGCGACTCTCCTGGGCGTACTCATCGCCGGTGAGCGATTCACCTCCCTGCAGGCACTGGGATTCGTGCTCACGATCGCCGCACTGATCATCGGACAGATCTTCGCCCGTCCGACGCAGCGCGACGTCACCGCACGAACAGACGGGTCCGCCGCGTCACCGGTGGTGACCGCCCGCGTATGAGGAGTGCTCAGGCCTTGCCGAAGAGCTTCTGGATCTCGGCGAGTTCCGCCTCCGAGGGAGCTTTCGCTCCGCCGCCGAGGCCGAAACCCGAGCCGGTCGGCGTGGCCGCAGGCGCGACTCCCGCGTTCTCCGCCGCACGCTTCGCCGGGTTGCCCGACCGTGAGCCACCGGAGCTCTTCGCCTTCTTTCCCCGCTTGGAGGAGGCGCCCGGACGGCCCATTCCGGGAACCGGTCCCATGCCGGGGATGTTCGGAGTGCCGCCGCGGGCGACCGTCTTCATCATCTTCGCGGCCTGATCGAATCGCGCGACGAGCTGGTTGACATCGGTCACGGTCATTCCCGAACCCCGTGCGATGCGCAGTCGACGTGAGCCGTTGAGCACCTTGGGGTTGCGGCGTTCGACCGGCGTCATCGACCGGATGATCGCCTCGGTGCGGTCGATCTCGCGCTCGTCGAAGTCGTCGAGCTGCTGCTTCATCTGCCCCATGCCGGGGAGCATCCCCAGCATCTTCTTCATCGAGCCCATCTTCTTCATCTGCTGAAGCTGGTCGAGGAAGTCTTCGAGCGTGAACTGCTCGGTGGCGAGCTTCTCGGCCATCTTGATGGCCTCGTCCTCATCGAAGGCCTGCTGCGCCTGCTCGATGAGAGTGAGGATGTCGCCGAGGTCGAGGATGCGGCTCGCCATGCGATCAGGGTGGAACGGCTCGAGATCCTCGAGTCGCTCACCGGTCGAGGCGAAGATGATCGGGCGCCCGGTGACCGAGGCGACCGACAGGGCGGCACCACCACGGGCGTCTCCGTCGAGCTTGGACAGGACGACTCCGGTGAAGTCCACGCCTTCCTGGAACGCCTTGGCGGTGTTGACGGCGTCTTGACCGATCATCGCGTCGATGACGAAGAGCACCTCGTCGGGGTCGACGGCCTTGCGGATGTCGGCGGCCTGCTTCATGAGCTCGGCGTCGACACCGAGTCGACCGGCGGTGTCGATGATCACGACATCGTGCTGTTGACGACGCGCGTACTCGACCCCATCGCGAGACACTGCGACCGGATCTCCGACGCCGTTGCCAGGTTCGGGCGCGTAGACGCTCGCTCCCGCCTGCTCGGCGACGACCTGGAGCTGGTTCACGGCGTTCGGGCGCTGGAGGTCCGCAGCCACGAGGAGCGGTGTGTGCCCCTCCCCCTCGAGCTGCTTGGCGAGCTTGCCGGCGAACGTCGTCTTACCCGATCCCTGAAGTCCGGCGAGCATGATGACCGTCGGCGCCGTCTTCGCGAACTGCAGGCGCCGCTGCTCGCCTCCGAGGATCTGCACGAGTTCCTCGTTGACGATCTGCACCACCTGCTGTGCGGGGTTCAGCGCTTTGCTGACCTCATCGCCCAGGGCGCGCTCGCGCACTTTGGCCGTGAACTCCTTCACGACGGACAGCGCCACGTCGGCATCGAGCAGGGCGCGTCGGATCTCACGGACGGTGCCGTCGACGTCGGCCGCAGTGAGCTTTCCCTTCGTGCGCAGGTTGCGGAAGGTCTCGGTGAGCCGATCGGAGAGCGTGCCAAAGGTAGCCATGGTGCTTACGATTCTACGCGAGCGGCGCCTCCATGCTCAGCGCGACGCGAAGCTCCGCTTTCGCCCGCTGATAGCGACCGCGCACCGTGGATGCCGGGATGCCGAGGATCGACGCGGCATCGGCGAGAGAGAAGCCGTCCCAGTGCACCAGACGAACGATTTCCGCATCATCAGGCGAGAGACGGGAGATCGCGTCCCTCACCTCGGCGCCGGAATCAGCGGCAGGAGTCGTCAGATCGTCGCCGGTGTGAACTCGGATGCGGTCGGCGAGAGCCCACCGGCGGCGTGCACCCCGCGCGTGGTTCTGGAGGGTGCCACGAGCGATCCCGAACAGCCACATGCGCGCACGCACCTCGTCATCCGGGAGCTCGCTCACGCGTCGCCAGGCGACGACCATCGTCTCTCCCAGCAGATCCGGGGCGTCATCCGCTCCGACTCTGCGGTGCAGATAGGCGAGCAAGTCCGACGCGGTGCTTTCCAGCGAACGCGTGAGGCGCGCTGCGTCGCGACTCACCGCCCTCCCCAATCCTCGGAATCGCAGTGCACCTGACTGTGCGAGCCGGTGCCCGCCAACGCCGGGGTATCGAATCCCTGTGCGGCGAGCTCCTCGTGCAGGAGCTCGGCGACGGCCTGCTCGCGCGCCATCCAGGCGTTCACGTCCGCCCGCCGGGGATCGTCAGCAGCGGCGGGGTCGGCAGCGTCAGCACTCTCGAACACGGCGAGGTACCGCGGCACGAGGCGTTCGACATCGGCCTGGATGTCCGTGTTCGCGAACCACTCGTCGACGATCTGATTGACCCGGGCGTTCGTGAACGGATTGCCGGTGTCGAGGGCGCTGAACCGCAGTTCGCACTGACCCCAGGTCGGCGAGGTGTAGGCATAGACGCGATCGGGGTTGTCGAGCCCCGAGCCCCAGACCCAATCCCCGGAGGCAGTGGCGATGCCTGCGCCTCCCACCAGCAACAGCGCCAGCGCTCCGCCGACCAGCGCATTGCGTCGACCGCGGCGCGGTGGTCGCCCCTCCGACCGTGACGCCGCGATCATCGCTCGCGTGTCCGCCACGTCGATACGGCGTCGATCAGGCGCCGAGGTGTTCAGCAGTTCATCCAGCGGATCAGTGGTCATGAGATTCCCTCTCGTCGAGTGGTGCGTCACTCATGACCTGTCCGGTCCGGCGCGAGATGTCCTCCGACTCTCAGATGCTCCACGGCAGATCGTGGATCGTGTCGACGGCGCCCAGGAACACAGCCTCGGGTGTTCCCCGACCCGCACCCCGCTCGGCCCACACGCGAAGAGATGACAGCACAGCCGTCGCGTGGGCAGCACCCAGGATGTCGGCACGGATCACGTCGATCCCCGTCGCGACAGCGGCGTTCGAGATGCCGGCCGACAGTCGCGCGTGGCGGAGCCCCGTGTCGCGTACCAGTTCGTCCTGCAATCCCATCGCCGTGGCGTTGCGCAGGGCGAGAGCGAGAGGGTCGGGCTCGAAGCCTCGCACGATGCGCACCAGCGCGGTGCGGACATCCTCTCCGCTCGCCTGCTCACCGAGACCCTGTAGAGAGCGGAGCGCGTCATCGATACGCTCGTCGATGCCGGACCACAGCACATCGCTCTTCGACGTGAAGTAGTTGAAGAAGCTGGACCGGCTCACTCCCGCTCGCTGCGTGATGTCCGCGACCGATGTGGCGTCGTATCCGCGTTCCAGGAAGAGCTCGCACGCCGCCTCGGCGAGGGTCTCGCGCGACGAGGCCTTGGGGCGTCCCGCGCGACCAGTGGAGCTCATGCCTTCACGCTACCGCTGTTGCGCGGCGTGAACCCTCATCGGTGGTGCGGGGGTATTGTTAGACGCGATCCAACTACCTCCTTCCATCGGAGATCCCATGCTCGACATCATGACTCCCGGACTCGCTCCGCACCTGATCCCCTACGCACAGGGGTGGGACCTGCAGCGACAGATACACGGGGAGGTCGTGAGCGGCACGCGGCCGGACACGCTGATCCTCCTCGAGCACGAAGCGGTCTACACCGCGGGCAAACGGACCGAGCCGCAGGAGAGACCGACGGACGGCACCCCCGTCATCGACGTCGATCGCGGGGGCAAGATCACCTGGCACGGGCCGGGACAGCTCGTCGGATATCCGATCGTCCGCCTTCCCGAGCCGATGGACGTCGTGGCCCACGTTCGCCGACTGGAGCGGCTGCTCATCGACGTGCTGCGGCCATACGGAGTCGATGGCTACCAGGTGGAAGGCCGCAGCGGGGTCTGGGTTCGTCGCCCCCTGTCGGAGGACAAGGTCGCGGCCATCGGCGTGCGAGTACAGCAGGGCGTCACGATGCACGGATTCGCCGTCAACTGCGACAACAGCCTCTCCGGCTTCCGCGGCATCATCCCCTGCGGCATCACGGATGCGGGAGTCACCACCGTCAGCGAGGTCGCCGGTGCGCGCATCTCCCCCGCCGACATCGTCGACAGCGTCAGCGCAGCATTCACCACCGAATACGCAGGAGTTCACGCATGACCGCCGCACCCGAAGGACGCAAGCTCCTCCGACTGGAGATCCGCAACGCCGAGACGCCGATCGAGCGCAAGCCGGAATGGATCAAGACGAAGGCGAAGATGGGGCCGGAGTACACCGCTCTCCACTCCCTCGTGAAGAGCGAGGACCTGCACACGGTGTGCCAGGAGGCCGGCTGCCCGAACATCTTCGAGTGCTGGGAGGACCGCGAGGCCACGTTCCTCATCGGTGGCTCACAATGCACGCGGCGCTGTGACTTCTGCCAGATCGACACCGGAAAGCCCGACGCCTACGACACGGATGAGCCGCGACGTGTCGCGGAGAGCGTCGTGCGCATGAATCTGCGGTACGCGACCGTCACCAGCGTCGCCCGCGATGACCTCCCGGACACCGGAGCCTGGCTGAACGCCGAGACCGTGCGGAAGATCCATGAGCTGAATCCGAACACCGGGGTGGAGCTGCTCGCGAACGAGCACAACGCGGACCCGGCGTTCCTGGGACAGATCTTCGATGCCCGCCCGGAGGTCTTCGCCCACAATGTCGAGACCGTTCCGCGCATCTTCAAGCGCATCAGACCGGCCTTCCGCTACGAACGATCTCTCGACGTGCTCACGCAGGGGCACAATGCCGGCCTCATCACGAAGTCCAACCTGATCCTCGGCATGGGCGAGGAACCCGAAGAGGTCGTCCAAGCTCTGCACGACCTCCACGACGCCGGGTGCGACATCATCACCATCACCCAGTACCTGAGGCCGTCGCCGCGTCACCTCCCGGTCTCGCGATGGGTGAAGCCCGCCGAGTTCGTCGAGTTCAAGGAAGAGGCCGAGCGGATCGGCTTCCTCGGAGTGCTGGCCGGGCCGCTCGTGCGGTCGTCGTACCGGGCCGGCCGCCTATGGGCGCAGTCGATGATCTCGAAGGGCCGGGAGATTCCTCCCCACCTCGCCCACATCGCCGAGAGCGCAGACCTCGGCTTCGCGCAGGCCGTGTGACGATGAGCGTCAGTCGGCGCTCATCACGGACTGCACGGTGCCGTCGGAACCGAGGTTGACCAGCAGGACGTCGTCGGTCGAATCAGCATCGAGCGCGTATTCGAGCACCGCGAACGGCTCGGAGCCGCCGTGCTCGTCCGCCAGGATCGTCATGCTCATCAGACGCAGGGAACGGATGATGTCGACGGCGGCATCGCCCGAGACGTCGACCAGGATCTCCGCGAGCTCCTCGCCGTAGGCCTCCTGCTGTTGCAGGATGTACTCGGTCACCTCGCTCGTGCGGTCATCGACCTCCGCCAGCATTCCGCGGCGCGCGGTGTCATCGACGCCCTCGAGACCGGAGATCAGCGAAGCGGCGATGTCGAGCGCGTCGGACGACACGTCGTCCTGGTCGGGCGCGGTCAGATCGACGGTGACGTTCTGGTCGCCGAGCTCGACGGTCTCCGACCAGAAGATCGAGCCGTCGGGCCCTGAGGACAGGAGTCCGAAGTAGTCATGTTCGATCGCCATAACGCTATGAAACCAGCCTCGTGCTCGGTGCGGTAGTCCCGTCGTCATCCGACCAGCGATTGGACGAACACGTGCGGGGTGAATCCGGTCAGATCGTCGATGCCTTCGCCTTGCCCGAGGAGTTTCACGGGGATGCCGGTGCGCTCCTGGACCGCGAGCACGAAGCCGCCCTTGGCCGATCCGTCGAGCTTCGTGAGAACGAGTCCGGTCACTCCGGCATGCTCCAGGAAGGCCTCCGCCTGCAGAACGCCGTTCTGCCCTGTGGTGGCGTCGAGCACGAGCAACACCTCACTGATCGGCGCCTGCTTCTCGACCACGCGCCGAACCTTGGAGAGCTCGTCCATCAGACCACCCTTGGTGTGCAGCCGTCCCGCGGTGTCGATGATCGCGATCTCGATGCCTTCGCGCTTCGCATACTCGACGGTCTGGAAGGCGACGGATGCCGGGTCCTGGCCTTCCTGCTGCGGTCGGACGATCGCCGCGCCGCCCCGCTGCGCCCACGTCGCCAGCTGATCGACAGCCGCGGCGCGGAAGGTGTCGGCCGCTCCGACCACGACACTGCGCTGGAATCCGCGCAGGAACTTGGTGAACTTACCGATCGTCGTCGTCTTCCCGACGCCGTTGACCCCGACGACGAGCACCACGGCCGGCCGCTCGGTGAGTTTCAGCGTGGTGTCGAACTTGGCGAAGTGCTCCTCGAGCGTCTCGCGCAGCATCCGCTGAAGATCCTTCGGGTCTGTCGTGCGGTAGCGCTCGACCTTCTCCCGAAGCTCTTCGACGATGCGCTCACTGATGTCGGGACCGAAGTCCGCCGTGATGAGCGCGGTCTCGAGGTCCTCCCACGTCGTCTCGTCGATGGTGGGCTTGACGAACATGCCGCGCAGCGCGCGACCGAGGGACCAGGACTTCTCCGCCATCCCTCCAGCCTACGTGTCGAGCGACGTCCGCAGATGCGGCACGCTCATCAGCTCGCGGCTATCGCCCGATCCCCCACGCGCTGCCCGACGACCGCGGACACACCGTCCTGTCGCATCGAGACGCCGTACAGCGCGTCAGCGATCTCCATCGTGCGCTTCTGATGCGTGATGACCAACAGCTGCGAGCTCTCCCGCAACTGCTCGAACACGGTGAGCAATCGGCCGAGGTTCGCATCGTCGAGCGCCGCCTCCACCTCGTCGAGGATGTAGAACGGGCTGGGTCGGGCCTTGAAGATCGCGACGAGGAGTGCCACGGCCGCCAGCGAACGCTCGCCGCCCGAGAGGAGGGACAGCCGCTCGATCTTCTTGCCGACGGGGCGCACGGAGACTTCGATGCCCGTCGTGAGCATGTTGTCGGGATCGGTGAGCGAGATGCTCCCGGTGCCGCCGGGGAAGAGCAGCGGGAACACCTCGCCGAACGCCTCCTTCGTGTCTTCGAAGGCGCTCGCGAAGATGGTCTGCATGCGCTCGTCGAGATCGGCGATGATCGTCAGCAGGTCCTGACGCGTCTGCGTGAGATCGGCGAGCTGCTCGGTGAGGAATGCGTGTCGCTGTTCCAGGGCGGCGAACTCCTCGAGCGCGAGGGGATTGACCCTCCCGAGCTGCGCGAGCTTGCGCTCCGACTCGGCGAGCCGGCGCTGCTGGATGCGCCGATCGAAGGGAATCGCGGCGGAATCATCCGTGTCCTCGCCGGAATCGACCGAACCAGGATCACGGGGCACGAGCTCGTCGGGTCCATATTCCGCAACGAGAATATCTTCGTCGAGGGCGAGCTCCGAGGCGACGCGTTCCAGCAGGCTGTTCAGGTGCAGCTTCTTCTCGTGGATCTGCAGTTCCAGGCCGTGCACGCTCTCCGTCAGACCCGCGAGCCGCTCACGAAGAGACGATTCCTGCGCACGCAGAGCCGTCAGCTCCTGATTCTGCGCGGCCCTCGCCGTCTCCGCCTCGGCCAGTGAGAGCCGAGCCTCCGTCACCGATCGGTCGAGGGAATCGAGGATGCGCGGGAGCTCCTCGGCGACCTCCTGGGCGGCCTCCCTCTGCGCACGCCGGATGACAGCGCGCCGGGCGGCCTCGGCTGCCGCACCGCGCTCCTGTTCCCGCTGGCGCTCCAATGACGTGACTCGCGCCTGGGCCGCGCGCACGCGCTCACGCAAGGTCTCGATCTCGAGCCGCGCCCGGACCTCGCCCTCGCGGGCAGCCTCCAACGATTCCAGCAGGCCATCCCGCGCCGACGCATCGAGGACCGGCCGCGGTGCTGAGACGGCTGCGTCGAGCGCGGCTGTGGCGGCCTGGGCTTTCGCCTCGGCATCCGCCACGGCCGCCTGGGCCTGTACGACGCCGGACTCCAGCCTCTCGCACTCCGCCACGGCGGCTTCGTGCTGGACGGAAATCCGGTTGACCTGCTCGGCATACGTGGCCAGTGCCGCGTCGTGCTCACGAAGCGAGCGCAAGGAGTCCTTCGCGTGACGCCGCGCCGTCTCGACTGTTTCGGTCGCGTCATCCCTCGCCTCGCGCAGGGAATCCACCACGACCTGGATCTCGGAGAGTCGTTCCGTCGCCGCGTCGCGCTCGGCCGCCAGCTCCAGGCGCGAACGTTCTCCATCGGCACCGGTGCGCAGGGTCTGAGCCGTGACCACGTCGCCGGTGACCGTGACGATCGTCGTGGTGGTGTCCTCGGCCGCATCGAGCGCGCTACGAGCCGCGCGTGCCGCATCGAGATCATCGGCGATGAGCACATGCGCCAGGATCCCCAGCACCCCGTCCGGGGCTGTCACCGTATCGACGGCGGGCGTCACTCCGGCGAGATCGGGGAGGGAGACCGACGGGCGCCGCGCATCGGCGACGACGAAGTCGACGACTCCCCTGCGCGCGTCTGCTGCCTCGCGGGCGAGCACGAACGCGGCGGCCGACGAATCCACGAGCACACCTTCGGCCAGCGGACCGAGCACGGCCGCGACGGCCGCTTCGAATCCTGCGCGCACCTGTACCGCGTCTCCGACGAGTCCACGGACGCCGGGCAGCGCAGACTTCACGATCTCGGCCGCCCCTCCGGACAGGGCCAGAGCGCTGCTCAGAGCCGCCGCCTTCGCGGTGAGCGCATCGACCTCACGCTCGGCGGAATGGAGGCGTTCACGCAGAGCCTCGCGCTCCGACTCGGCCGACGTCGCCGCGCGTTGCGCGCTCTCGTAGGCCGCCGCATGCTCCGCCGCCGACCCCTCGGGGGCCTCCGCCTCATCGATCGCCTCGAGCGCATCTGCCGCCTCTCGGCGTCGCAGATTCGCCGCTTCCAAGGCGTTCTCCTGACGGAGCACGGCGCCTCTGACCGCCGCGAGAGCGGAGGCCGCCGCATCCGCCGTTCCGCGCAGCGCGCTGAGATGCATGTCGTACTGCGAGACGAGGGCGCTCTGCTCTGCGATGTCGACGTCGAGTGTGTCGAGCTCTGCGCGGGCGCTCACGACCTCGCGACTCGCGGTGACCGCCGCATCCTGCGCGTCGCCCAACCCGGCGGAGATCTCGGTGATCTCGTCCTTCGCCTCATCGATCGTGCTCTGCGTCACGGTGACCGCCGTCACCGCGGCATCATCCTCTTCCGAGCCGAGCAACGCCAGTCGCTGGTTCGCCAGGGTGTAGAGCCCTCTCATGCGCTCCTGCACCTGTTCCAGCCCGAACGCCACGCTGCGCGCTCGGTCGACGGCGACCGAGTTCTGATCCTGCTCCAGGCGGGCGATGCCCGCACGGACCCCCTCCGCCTGATCGGTCAAGACGAGACGCTCGGTGTGCCGCTCATGCTCCGTGCGCGTGTGGTCGGCCAGCGCGGTGCGCAATGCGACCACGTCGTCGGCGAAGATACGAGCCTTGGCATCGCGCACCACCGCGGCGATGGTCTGGGCCTCGCGCGCGATCTCCGCCTGCCGTCCGAGAGGTTTGAGCTGGCGACGGATCTCGCCGGCGAGGTCGCTCAGGCGGGTGAGGTTGGTCTCCATCGCATCGAGTTTGCGAAGGGTCTTCTCCTTGCGGCGGCGGTGCTTGAGGATCCCGGCGGCTTCTTCGATGAAGCCGCGCCGATCCTCCGGCGACGCCTGCAGCACGGTGTCGAGACGCCCCTGTCCGACGATCACATGCATCTCACGACCGAGTCCGGAGTCGCTCAGGAGCTCCTGCACGTCCAACAGTCGACAGTTGTCGCCGTTGATCGCGTACTCGCTCGATCCGTTGCGGAAGAGCGTGCGGCTGATCGTCACCTCGGCGAACTCGATCGGCAACGCCCCGTCGCTGTTGTCGATCGTCAGCTGGACTTCGGCCCGCCCGAGTGGACCCCGGGTCGAGGTCCCGGCGAAGATGACGTCCTCCATCTTTCCGCCACGCAAGGTCTTCGCGCCCTGCTCGCCCATCACCCAGGCCAGGCCGTCGACGACGTTCGACTTGCCGGAGCCGTTCGGTCCGACGATGCAGGTCACGCCGGGTTCGAAGACGAAGCTCGTCGGTTGCGCGAAGGACTTGAAGCCTTTGAGCGTCAGGCTCTTCAGGTGCATGCGGACACCACTCGTGCGGGGAGAATCACGCCCAAACGCTACCGGAATTCCGGCGAACAACCGTCATCCCGCGCGGGCGGACGCCGAACATGACGCCATCGCGACACGCCGTCTCCCGGTCGCGATGCTTGACGCGCATCCCCGCTGTTCGCTACGGTTGGCCACCGGATCGCCAGAAGAAAGGAGCTACCGATGATCACTCAGTTGAACGCACAGGCCTCAGGCCTCGCTGCGCACGCATTCTTTGCGCCGCGCCTTGCGCACTCGGTAGCCTTCGGCATCCGCCCCCGCGCACACTCCTAGAGCCGCTGTTCAGGATCATCGACCTATCCGTCTGGTGATCCGACCGGTTCCTGCGTGCCCGGTCGCGTGATCCCCGGATCACGCGACCCGCTCCGCCGGCGCATCTGCGCACTGTGCGGACTCCACAGGATCGTCCGCTCTCCGCGACCATCCACGTCGTCGACACGGCTCTGCTCCGTGTCGACTGATCGACTTCCTCACCATCTTCTACGAAGGAATCATCGTGAACACGACGCTGTCTCACAGCACCACCCACCCGCCCGATACCGAGGACCAACAGGTCCTCCAGCTCCCCACTCCCTCCGCACTCCGGCAACTCTCGGTCGCCGACCGCGTCTCGTTCCGCCTCGGCCTCTGGCTGCTGGAACGCGCACAGCGTCCACGACGTGGCACCCGTCGCAAGAAGCGGGCGCCCGCGTACGCCGGATCGCTGCGCGAGTGGGAGCTCACCCCGCGTGACTCGATGGCTCTGGCCACCTTCGACATGCAGCGTCAGCTGCGATGACCAGGAGAACCCCGATGTCCATCCTCCTCACCGACGAGGCGACGCTGCATCCGCTCGTGCTCCCTGCACGAGCGGATGCGGCGGACGCCTCGGCGTTCCGTGAACTCGCCGATGTCCGCAACCTCGTCTATCGCGAGCTCACCGGACGCGATGAGCAGGACCGCACGCCGTCCGAACTGCTGCCCCTTCTGCAGTCGCGACGCGACCGCACGACTCTTGTCTGGGCTGTACGCATCGGAACCGAGATGGTCGGCCGCGTGGTCGTCGATATCCCCCACGACGAGGGTTCGCGCGTCGCGATCGCCACGATCGAGCTCCTGCCGCGCGTGTGGGGACGAGGAATCGGCTCCGCCGTTCTGCCTCATGTCGAGGCCGCCGCCCGGTCGCATGGAAGGACCGTGATCCAGAACTGGACCGAACAGCAGGCGAGCACCGGTCCACGCATCGAGGCTCCCACGGGCTTCGGCAGCGTGCCTCAGGACCACGTGGCCCGCTTCCTCCAGGCGAAGGGGTTCTCCCTCGAACAGGTGTACCGCGTGAGCCGACTCACACTCTCTGAACAGACTGGTGCACACGTCGACGAGCTCCTCGCCCGTGCGCAGGAAGCCGCCTCGGGCTACCACCTCGTGCACTGGATGCTGCCCACTCCCCCGCATCTCATCGAAGGCTTCGCCTGGCTCAAGTCGCGAATGTCGACGGATGCGCCGTCGGCCACGCTCGAGGCCGATGAGGAGAAGTGGGACGCGCAGCGGGTGATCGAGATGGAGCAGAGGGTCCAACGCATGGGACAGACCCTCTTGGTCGTGGCCGCGCAGCATGTGGAGACCGGAGAGTTGAGCGCCTTCACAGAGCTCGGTATCGGATCTGATCCCGCAGGAACCACTCACCAGCACGACACTCTCGTGTTGCGGACCCATCGTGGACATCGACTGGGAATGCTCGTCAAGAGCGAAGCCCTCCGCCTGTGGCGCGACCTCAGGCCCGCGTCGAGTCAGGTGATCACCTACAACGCCGAAGAGAACAGGCCGATGCTCTCCATCAATGAGGACATCGGCTTCACCGCCATCGCTTACGAAGGCGCCTGGAAGAAGGAACTGACATGACCACCGTCGATCTCACGATCAGCCCGCTCATCGTGCCCGCTTCTCTCGATGACGGGGACGCATTCGACTTCATCGCGTTCGGAGACCTCAACCGCCAGGTCTGCGACGAAGAGGTCGGTCTTCCCGATCTCGCGCCGACCGCCGCACAGATGCTTGCATCCTGGCAGGACGACACGGATTCACTCAACATCGGCTTCGTCGCCCGCCGGGGGCGAGACATCGTCGGCATGGTCTCGATCTCCTATGCGCAGGATCCCGGTGCACGCGCCGCAGAGTTCGATCTCCTGGTGCCCGCCGAGTACGCACACGACGGCGTCTCCGAATCGTTGCTGTTGCGCGCCGAAGAGGACGCACGTGAGCGCGGTCGCGACATCATTCAGACCTGGACTCTCCATCGCCCATCGGCATCCGCTGACGGGCTCAGCCCGAAGACGGGATGGGGACGGATTCCGCCCACAGCACTGTCGAACCTGCTGATCGCACACGGCTACGGTCTGGAGCAGGTGGAGCGCAACAGCGAGTTGGACCTGCGCACCGACACCGCGGTGCTGGAGAGCGCCCTCGCCGGCGCCGTGAGGCACGCAGGGCCTAATTATCGGGTGCTCGACTGGGAGCTGCCGACGCCCGCAGAGTATCGCGAGGGGTACGCCGGGGTGCTCGCGCGCCTCGTCACCGACGCGCCGAGCGGCGACATGGAATTCGATGCCGAGCGTTGGGATGCGGAGCGTGTGGCGCGAAGAGACCTGCGGATGACGAGTGCCGGACAGCTCGTCGGCGTGACCGCAGTCGAGCACGTTCCCAGCGGTGAGATCGTCGCGTACAACGAGCTGCTGATCGGTGCCGATCGAGCAGGGATGACCCACCAGTACGGCACTCTGGTGGCCACCGAGCACCGTGGACACCGCCTCGGGACGATCGTGAAGTGTCATAACCTGCTGCGTTGGCGCGATCTCGCCCCGCACTCGGCACGGGTCTCGACGTTCAACGCGGAAGAGAACCGTCCGATGCTCGACATCAATGAAGCCCTCGGGTTCATTCCGGTGTCATATGCGGGCGCCTGGCAGAAGAAGCTCTGAGGATCGGCGGGTCCGAACTCATCCTCCGGGATGAGTGCGGACCCGCACGGTCATCCGCCGGGCCGACGCCGAGCACTACCGCTGCGCGCGAGGCTCGAAGGATGAACAGTCCTGCCGTCTCTGCTCACGCTCTCACCAAGTCCTTCGGCGCGACGCGCGCCCTCACCGGGGTGGACGTCACGATACATCGGGGCGAATCCGTGGCGATCATGGGAGCATCCGGCTCCGGGAAGACCACGCTCCTGCATGTGCTGGCGGGTATCACCACGCCGGACACCGGCAGCGTCGTGCTCCACGCCGCCGACGGGGCGAGCACCGATGTCACCGCGCTCGGCGAGGCCGCTCGGTCGCGACTGCGGCGCGAGCGATTCGGATTCGTATTCCAGCAGGGACTGCTGATCCCCGAGCTCACCGCGGTGGAGAACGTCGCCCTCGCCTCCATGATCAACGGCGTTGCGAAGAAGGCCGCTGTCGAACACGCCGCAGCATGGCTGGCGGCGCTCGGCCTCGCCGGCATGGAGGACCGTCGGATCGGAGAGCTCTCGGGCGGACAGGCACAACGCACGGCGATCGCCCGGGCACAGGTCACCGGCGCGGAGGTCGTCTTCGCCGATGAGCCGACCGGCGCCCTCGACTCTCGCACCTCGACGGAGGTGATGGACGCCCTCCTCTGGTCGACGACCGGCCAGGGGCGCACGCTGATCGTCGTCACCCATGACGCCGATGTCGCTGCCCGGTGCACCCGCACGATCGCCGTGCGCGACGGCCGGATCAGCACCGCGGCGGTGAACGCGTGAACCGACACGTCCTCGCTCTTCTGCTGCGACCGGCGCCGGGGCAGCGCGGTCTGCTCGCCCTTCCGATCGTCGCATTCGGCGTCGTCACCGCGCTGGTCCTCACGGTGATCGGTGGTGCACAGTCCTTCTGGCGGTGGACGGACGGTTCGGCAGGGATGTATCAGGCGCTGGCGGCGATCGCGCTCGTCCTGCTCGTGATCCCCCTGGTCTCGCTCGGGGGTGCGGCGGCACGACTCTCTGCTCGCCGCCGCGATGAACGGCTCTCCACGCTTCGACTCCTCGGCGTCTCCCCCAGAGGCGTCGCTGGCCTGACGGTCTCCGAATCGGTTCTCGTGGCGGGCGCTGGCACCCTCGTCGGCGTGACGACCTACCTGTGCCTCACCCCGCTCATCGGGCTGATCCCGTTCCGCGGTGAGGCCCTGGGCATGGCCGGGGTCCTGCTCGCGCCGGCCCACATCATCGGCGTCTGCGCGGGCGTGCTGCTCGTCGCCGCGTCCAGTGCGGTCGTCGGGCTCCGACGGGTGATCATCTCACCGCTCGGAGTCAGGATGCGTGCCGCCGCCACGACCGTCCATTGGATCCGAGCCGTGATCGGCGTGAGCATCATCGCTCTCGCCTACGTGCTGATCCAGGTCTTCCCCTCGGGCGGCGGATTGATCACCACGATCGTCGTGCTCGCAGGCCTCTTCGCGGCCGCTCTCGGAGTGCTCAACCTCATCGGACCGTGGGTGCTCAAGGTCGCAGCGACGCGGCAGCTCGGTCGCGCGGATCGCCCAGAACAGTTACTCGCGGCACGCATCGTGCTCGACTCTCCACAGGCGGCCTGGCGTCAGGTCGGTGGTATCGCCATGGCCAGCTTCATGGCGGTCTTCGCGGGCACCGGCGTCTCCCTGTTGAGCCTGATGGACGGCGGCGGGTCGAGCGCTGACGTCAGCCTCGCCGTCGACATGCGAACGGGATTGATCATCACTCTGATCGGCACGTTCCTGATGGTGGCGGCATCCGTCGGGGTGAACCAGGCATCCGCCGTGCTCGACCAGCGCGAACTGCACCGGAGCCTGCACCATCTCGGTGTGCCCTGGGAGACCGTGGACCGCGCACGACGCCGCGCGATCATGTCTCCGCTGCTGCTCACCGCGATCGGGTCGGCGCTCTGTGCCGGCGTCCTCGTGTTCCCGCTCCTCGGACTCGCCGTGATGACCGCTCCGATATCGATCCTCACGATCGCGGCCGTCGTCGCGACGGGCATCGGCGTGGTCTGGGCGAGCACGAGGGCCACGCGGCCCCTCCTCGCACGAGCCTTCGTCAGCGCGTGAGTCGCTGACACCGCGGGCAGTAGTGAGAGCCGCGGTTCATGAAACGCTCACGCACGATCGGGGTTCCGCATCGCGCGCATGGCTTGCCCTGCTGCCCGTAGGCGTTGAGGGAGTGCGCGAAGTACCCTGCCTGGCCGTTCACGTTGACGTACTGCGCATCGAAGCTGGTGCCACCCTCGGCAAGAGCCTTGAGCAGCACTGCCCGCACCTCGCTGAGGAGGCGGCGCACCGCCACGGTCGACAACCGGTTCGCCGGCGTCTCCGGGTGGATGCGGGCTGCCCACAGCGACTCGTCCGCATAGATGTTGCCGATCCCGCTCACGACGCCCTGATCGAGCAGCACACGTTTGACCGCGCTCGCCCGGCGCGCCACATCGGCGCGGAACCGAGCGTCGTCGAACGCCCCGTCGAGCGGATCCTTGGCGATGTGGACGACTTGGGACGGAATCTGCGAGGCACCGTCGGCGACGAGAGAATCGACCGCGAGCGAACCGAACGTGCGCTGATCCGCGAAGACGATGGCGAGTTCACCGTGCACCGGGTGCTCGAGGTGGATGCGCACGCGCTCGTGCCGTTCCGCCGATGCATCGGGAGCCCTGAGCAGCATCTGACCGCTCATCCCGAGATGGGCGATGAGTGCGGTGGACTCCGCATCGAGCGGAAGCCACAGGAACTTCCCCCGGCGCGCAGCGCCGGTGAACGTGCGCCCTTCCAGACGGGCCACGAAGTCGGCGGCACCCGCCGCGTGGCGGGTGAGCGCGCGCTCGTCGATCACACTGACCGCGGTGATGAGGGAGCCGATGGCCGCCGGGGCGAGACCCGCTCGTACGACCTCGACCTCGGGGAGTTCAGGCACGCTCGTTGAGCGTGCGCCAGGCGCTGAGAGCGGCGGCCATCTCTGCCGTCTTCTTGCTGCTGCCCTTGCCCGTCATGCTCACATCGCCCACGGTGACGGTCGCGAGGAAACGGCGATCGTGATCCGGACCGCTCGCTTCGATCGAATACTGCGGGGGCGTCGCCCCCACCCGGGCAGCCAGTTCCTGGAGGCTCGTCTTCGGATCCATCGCCGCGCCGTAGCGCTCGGGGTCGGCGAGCAGAGGCTGCGTCAGACGCAGGACGAGTTCCGTGGCGGCGTCCGGACCGGCCGACAGGTACGTCGCACCGATCACGGCCTCCATGGTGTCGGCCAGGATCGAATCTTTGTCCCGTCCCCCGGTCTGCTCCTCGCCGCGCCCCAGGAGCAGGTGGCTTCCGAGGCCGATCCCGCGGGCAACCTCGGCGAGGGCGACGGTCGAGACGACGCTCGCGCGGCGCTTCGCCAGCTCTCCCTCATCGAGTCCGGGATGGGTCGTGAACAGCATCACCGTGACGGCCTGCCCCAACACGGAGTCTCCGAGGAACTCCAGACGCTCGTTGTGCGGGATGCCACCGTGCTCATACGCGTACGAGCGGTGGGTGAGGGCCAACTCCAGAAGCTCCGCGTCGATATCGACGCGGAGCTTAGCTGGGAGAGGCCTGATCCCCCCGGGGACCTCCGTCACGGTCTGAGTTTCGTGACTCAGACGTCAGCGACCTTGCGGCCCTTGTACTCGAGGAAGAGCTCAGTGCCCTGCGAGTCCGTGACGACCTTCGCCTGGTGGGGACGGCTGTAGACGACCTGACCGTTCTCGACGGTCTTGACGAGCGCGATGGGCGCCGCCTTCCACTGCGCGCGGCGCGAGCGGGTGTTCGAACGGGATACCTTGCGCTTCGGGGGGTTACCAGCCATGACTAGCTCTCTTCTTTCTCGGCGGCGCGACGTGATGCCTTGCCGTCTTGGTCTGTGATCTGCTGGAGCGCGCTCCATCGAGGATCGATGGGAGCGGCCTGCTCCGTTTCGGTGCTCTCGGCCAGTCGTTCACCCGTTTTCGGGTCGAGACCCGGGCAATCCGGCTGGCACACCGGTTGAAATGGAAGCGACAATACGGCCGCTTCCCTGACGAGAGTTTCAAGATCCACGTGGTCGTCTTGAACCTCGAAGTCAGTTTCTTCCTCACCAGGATACGCGAAAAGCTCCTGGAACTCGACTTCGACGGGCCGGACGATGTCGATCAGACATCTTCCGCAGACGCCGACGTACTCACCTTCGGCCGATCCGGTCACCAGGATGCCCTCGTGGACGGACTCCAGACGCACATCGAGATCGATCTCGGAGCCCGATTCGAAGGAGACGATGCCCTCGCCCCATTGTTCCGCAAGGGTGACCGTGAAGTCATGCTCGCGCATCTCACCGGGACGTCGAACGATGTCTCGGGCGGGGAGGACGAAGGGGCCGTTCAGTCGAGATCGCACCCGATAATGCTACCGGTTCAGCCCGAGACGGTCCTGGGTGGCGCCGGCTGACGGTGAGCGTGGTCGAGACGCTCGTAGGTCAGAGGCCGCGGGCGCCCGTGTCGAGGAACGATGCGACGGCAGGCGGAACGAACGGCGAGACATCTCCACCGAGCGAGGAGACCTGTCGCACGAGCGAGCTCGACACCATCGCGTGCGAGGGATCGGGCAGCAGGAACACCGTCTCGATGTCGGCGAGGTGTCGGTTCACGATCGCCATGGGCGACTCGTACGCGACGTCGATCTGCGACCGGATGCCTTTCACGAGAACGCCGGCGTTGACGTCGCGGGCGTAGTCGACCAGGAGGCCCATGCTCCAGGAGCCGATCACGATGTTGCCGGCCATGCCGTCTTCGGCGATCGACTGCTCGAGGAGAGCCAGCCGCTGCGCGATCGGAAGCATCGCCTCCTTGCCGGGGTTGTGCACGATCAGCACATGGAGTTCGTCGTAAAGCCCGGCGGCCCGACGGATCACGTCGAGATGACCCAGGGTCGGCGGATCGAAGGAACCCGGGACGACGGCGATCCGGCTGCTCATGCGATCCAGCCTAGGGCACGTCGGGATGCGGAGTACCTGCGCCGTAACCCAGGGTCAGTTCTTCGCGAGGGCCGCGCGGTCGGCGTCACTGACGCGCCGGCTGATCGCCTCGCGCAGGCCTTCATGCCGGTCGAGCGCAGGATCCTGCGCGAGGATCGTCTCGCCGATCTCCCGCGCGCGGGCGATCAGTCCGGCATCCTTCACCACGCGGAGGAGCTTCAGCGACGATCTGACGCCCGCTTGCGCCGCACCGAGCACATCGCCTTCGCCGCGCAGCTCGAGATCGACCTCCGCCAGAGCGAAGCCGTCGAGAGTGGCCGCGACAGCCTCGACCCGGTCGCGCGCCAGCGACTCCACCTCGGCCTCGGTGACGAGCAGACAGAGTCCCGGGACACCACCTCGTCCCACACGTCCACGCAGCTGGTGGAGCTGGGACACCCCGAACCGGTCGGCATCGAGCACGATCATCGTCGAGGCGTTGGGCACATCGACACCGACCTCGATCACGGTCGTGGCGAGGAGCAGATCGATCTCGCCCCGCGCGAACGCCTGCATCACGGCATCCTTCTCATCGGAGGGCATGCGCCCGTGGAGCACTGCCCGGCGCAGACCGCCCAGAGTCGGATGCGTCGCCAGCACCTCGTCGAGTTGGACGACGCCCCAGCGCGGGCCGTTCCCGCCCTCTGGCGCAGGTGTTGCCGGTTCGCCCGCCTCCGCCGTCTTCTTGGTCGTGTCGATCGCCGCACAGACAGCGAACACCTGGCGCCCCTGCGCGATCTCCTCTGCCGCGCGCTCCCAGACCCGGTTGAACCATCCCGGATGCTCTGCCAGCGGCGCGACATACGACTCGATGCCCGCACGGCCGGCGGGCATGGTGCGGATCACCGACGTATCGAGGTCGCCGAACACGGTCATCGCGACAGTACGCGGGATCGGAGTCGCGGTGAGCACCAGCGCGTGGGGACTCGATCCCTTCGCCCGGAGCGCTTCCCGCTGCTCGACGCCGAAACGATGCTGCTCATCGACGACCACGAGCCCCAGATCGGCGAAGGTCGTCTTCTCCCCGAGAAGCGCGTGCGTTCCGACGACGATGAGCGCCTGCCCGGAAGCGACGCGCAGTGCGGCTTTGCGCCGATCCGCCGCGGGCATCTGGCCCGTGAGCAGGGTCGGCATGACGAGTGGGGCGAGATCCGGGCCGAGCATCTTCGCGATGGAGCGGAGGTGCTGTCCTGCGAGGACCTCCGTCGGAGCGATCAGCGCCGCCTGTCCCCCGCTCTCGGCCACCTGCAACATCGCCCGCAGCGCGACGAGGGTCTTTCCCGATCCGACCTCGCCCTGCACGAGCCGGTTCATGGGCCAGGCGCCGACCAGATCGGCGGCGATCTGCGCGCCGACCGTCTGCTGATCCGGGGTGAGAGTGTAGGGAAGCGATGCGTCGAAACGTTCGAGCAGGCCGCCGGCCGAGGCGCTGCGGGGCGTGGCAGCCAGCGCACGCACAGCGTCACGCTGCTGCAGTAGCGCGGTCTGCAGAGTGAGCGCCTCATGCATGCGCAGCGTGCGTACCGCGGGATCGATGTCGTTGCGGGTGCGCGGGCGATGGATGTGCTCGAGCGCGTCGGAGGCCGTCAGAAGCTCTTCCTGCACGCGCACATCGTCGGAGAGCGGATCGGGAACGGCTCCGAGGTCATCGAGGACACGACCGATGAGGCGGGCGATCTGCCAGGTCTGCAGCGTCGACGTGGCGGGATAGATCGGGATCGGTACGGCGGCGCGGGCGTCGGCCGTGCGGCGAGCCGTGTCTTCATCGTCGAAGAGCTCGTACTCGGGGTGTGCGAACTGGGTGACGTTGTTGAACATGCCGACCTTGCCGGAGAAGACACCCCGACGGCCCACGGCCAGGTCTTTCGATCGCCACTCGGCCGCGCCGATGTTCTTGGCGAAGAACATTAGCGACATGCGCCCGATGCCGTCGCCGATGACGACGTCGACCATGGCGCCCGGGCGATTGCGCATGCGTCGGAAACTCGACGACAGCACTTCAGCCACGATCGTCACCGTCTCGCCGAGCGGGAGATCACGGATCGGCGTGAGCTCGCCCGGGTCGGCATAGCGGCGCGGATAGTGCGACACGAGGTCTCCCACGCTGCGCATGCCGAAGGCTCGATCGAGGGTCTTCGCCGGTGCCGCGCCGAGCGCCTCGTCGAGCGAGGAATCGAGCGTGAGCGACATGCTCCGAGTCTAGAGAACCTCACCGACACCCCGAGCACGGCGGCTGTCGTATCGTGATGTGGTGACCCGGATCATCGCAGGACGTGCAGGCGGCGCCAGACTCGAGGTGCCCAGCGCAGGCACACGCCCGACGAGCGACAGAGTTCGGGAGTCGCTGTTCGGAGCGCTCGAGTCGGCTGATGCCTTCGACGACGCCCGGGTGCTCGATCTGTATGCCGGGTCCGGCGCACTCGGTCTCGAGGCCTTGAGCCGTGGTGCGCGCAGTGTCGACCTCGTCGAGCAGAACCGCGCGGCGGCAGGGATCATCCGCAAGAACGCGGCGGTCGTGACGCGTGCCGGTTCACTCCCCGTCTCGAAGGTGCACGAGAGCGCCGTCCTGACCTATCTCCGACGAGCCACCGGCCCGTTCGACCTGGTCTTCTCCGATCCGCCGTACGACATCGGCGACACCGCGATGAACGACGATCTGGCCGCCCTCACCCCTCTACTGTCACCGCACGCGATCGTGATCGTGGAGCGCGCGAAGCGGTCTGCCGCCCCCGCCCTCGCCGCGGCGGGGCTGGAGCTCATCCGCGAGAAGAACTACGGAGACACCACTCTCTGGTGGGCGCAGCCGATCGATCAGCCGGAGACGGAATCCCAGTCCCGATAGGGATCCCACCCGGGGATCTCGACGGCGCGCTCGTCGGCCAGCACCCGTTCCTCGCCCTGCGGACGGACCTCGCCGATGATGCGGAAGCCCGGAGGCAGCACGTCCGCCGGGAACGTCGCGAGCAGCGCATGATCCTCGCCGCCCGCGAGTGCACGGTCGGTATCGTCGCCGAGTGCGTCACGCCGAAAGGCGAGCGTCACGCCCGAGGCCGTCGCCAGACGGCCCGCGTCCAGTGCGAGGCCGTCGGAGACGTCCATCATCGATGTCGCGCCCGCGATCGCCGCGATGCGGCCGAGACCGATCGGCGGGGCAGGACGCAACTGGGCGGCCAGCGCGGCGCTCTCCCCTGGGCGAAGCGCGGCGGGGTCGACGGGAACGGGCGTGCCGCGCTCACGGAACCGTCCGAACAGGATCTCCAGACCGCGATCCGCATGCCCCAGCTCGCCGGCGATGGCGACGGCATCACCGACGCGGGCGCCTGACCGTGTGACGGCAGCTCGCCCCTCGAGATCGCCCAGAGCCGTGACCGCGACCGTGAGCACGTCGGAGGTGGTCAGATCGCCACCGACCACGGCGCATCCCGGGGCGAGCGCGGCACACGCGTCGCGGAAGCCATCGGCGAGTCGCTCGACGAACGAGAGGCGTAGATCGCGCGGAACCGCGAGGGCCACGAGGAGCGCCGTGGGCAGCGCCCCCATCGCGGCGACGTCGGCGAGATTGACCGCCGCTGCCTTCCACCCGAGGTCGTAGCCGGTGGTCCAGGCCAGCCTGAAGTCCGGACCGTGCACGAGTGTGTCGGTGGTCGCCACGACCGTGCCCGACGGTGCGGCGATGACCGCGGCGTCATCGCCGGGGCCGATGATCGTATGCGACGCAGGAATCGTGCGGTCGAGGATGGCCCGCAGGATACGACCTTCGGAGAGGTCGCCCAGGCGCGGATCGTCGTCTTCGGGTCGGGAGGGCATGCAGTCAAAGGTAGCCTGGAAGCATGCACCGTCTCCGTCCCGCCGCCGCTGTCGCGGGTGCGATCCTCCTGGGGACGCTCCTCGCCGGATGCTCCACCACGGTGCACCTCGAGCCCGCCGGGGACGCGAACAATCCCGCCTGCGCCGACGTGTCGGTGCTGATCCCGGACAACGTGGCAGGGTTCGACCGCGTCTGGACCGACGCCCAGGCGACCGCGGCCTGGGGCGACCCCACGATCGTGCTGCGATGCGGCGTCGATCCGCCGGCGCCGTCAGACCTGAACTGCACCACGCTCGGCGGTGTCGACTGGCTCGTGCTGGAGCAGGAGGACACCCGTCAACGACTCGTCACCTACGGTCGCGATCCGGCGATCGAAGTGATCATCCAGCGCGGCGAGGAGATCGACTTCGGGACCATCGTCGACAAGCTGTCCTCCCGCATCCAGGCGGGGCTCGCCCCGGCGACGGCGAAATGCACGAACCGCGTGGACTCCCCCGCCGCCTGACTCCTCAGTGGGGCCGGTGCCTCAGCGCCGAAGACCCGCCTCGATGAGTTCCGAGATCAGATCGCCGTAGCTCAGGCCGGATGCGACCCAGCACTTGGGGAACATCGAGATCGGCGTGAACCCGGGCATGGTGTTGAGTTCGTTGACCACGAGCCCACCATCCGCGGTGAGGAACATGTCGACGCGAGCGAGGCCTCGCCCGTCGACTGCCTCGAACGCACGGATTCCGGCGTCCTGGATCGCCGCCAGCTCGGCATCCGTCAGCTCGGCGGGACAGACGACGTCCACCCCATCGCCACCGAGGTATTTGCCCTCGAAGTCGTAGAAGCCGCGCGAGGTGAGCACGATCTCCCCCGGCAGCGACGCGCGCACGCCCTCGGCGCTCTCGAGCACCGCGACCTCGATCTCACGACCTGTGACACCCGTCTCGATGAGCACCTTGTCGTCCTCGGCGAACGCGAGCACGAGTGCGGCATCGAGTTCTTCGAGCGCGTCGACCTTCGATACCCCGACGCTGGATCCTGCACGCGCGGGCTTGACGAAGAGCGGCAGGCCGAGTGACGCCGCCTGTTCGCGGATCCTGTCCGCAGATGCCGCCCAGTCGCGACGGCGCACGGTCACCCAGGGTGCCACGGCGATGCCCGCCGCCTGCAGAGCGATCTTCATGAAGTGCTTGTCCATGCACAATGCGGAGTCGAGCACGCCGCCGCCGGCGTACGGTACCTCGAGCGTGTCGAAGTATCCCTGGATGGTGCCGTCCTCGCCGTGTGTCCCGTGCAGGATCGGCAGCACGATGTCGATCTCTCCGAGGTCTTCCACGGACCCGGAGGGGTGCACCACACGCAGCGTGCGGTCTCCCCCGGGTTCCGGCCACCGCACACGGCTGCCGTTGTCGACGACCTCCGGCAGATGTGCGGCGTCGAGTGGGAACTTGGCAGGATCGTCGTCCTCCAGGACGAAGGCTCCTTCACGGGTGATGCCGACCGGGATCACGTCGTAGCGGGCGCGGTCAATCGCGCCCAGCACGCCCCCCGCCGTGGCGGAACTGATCGAATGCTCGCTGGAGCGTCCTCCGAAGAGCACCACCACCGTCTGCTTGTCCATGGTTGGTCCTCTCCCCTTGCGGGGTGTCGTCGTCCGTCGTCAGGTGCGGCGCGATGTCACGGGGATCCATCTTCCCGTCGAGCACCATCTTCACCTGTTCGACGATGGGCATGTCGACTTCCGACTCGCGCGCGAGCTGCAGGATCGGCGCGACGGAAGCGAGTCCCTCGGCGGTCTGCTGCATCTGCTTCACGACATCCTGGAAGCTGTACCCCTGGCCGAGCAGGCGCCCGGCCGTGTTGTTGCGGCTGAGGGGAGACTGGCAGGTGGCGATCAGATCGCCGAGCCCCGCGAGACCCTGCAGTGTCTCCGGATGCGCGCCGTTCGCGACGGCGAAGTCGGTCATCTCCACGAGTCCGCGCGTGATGATCGACGCCTTCGTGTTCTCGCCGTACCCGACGCCGTCGACGATGCCGATCGCCACGGCGATGAGGTTCTTCAGGACGCCGCCGAACTCCGTGCCGATCACATCGGTGTTCACGAAAGTGCGGAAGTAGTTGTTCCGAGCGGCGCGCGCGACGATCTCAGCGGTCTCCTGGCTGCGCGAGGAGATGACAGCGGCGGTGGGCTGCTCCCGCGCGATCTCGAGCGCGAGGTTCGGGCCCGAGGCGACGGCGATGCGATCGGGGTCGCAGCGGAGCTCCTGCTGAATGACCTGGCTCATGCGCAGCCCGGTGCTGCGCTCGACGCCCTTCATCAGGCTCACGATCTTCGCGTCGCTGTCGGTGAGGAGCGGGCGCAGCGCCTTCAGGTTCTCGCGCAGGGACTGGCTCGGTACCGAGAGATACACCTGTTCGGCACCCTGCATGGCCGTCGAGAGCTCATGCGTGGCCACCATGCTGCGCGGAAGGTTGATCCCGGGCAGATAGCGCGAGTTGCGCTTCGCCTCGTTGATCTCCTGCGCGAGCTCGGCGCGTCTCGCCCACATCGTGACCTGTGCGCCGCCGTCGGCGAGGATCTTGCCGAATGTGGTTCCCCAGCTACCGGCGCCGATGACCGTCGCTCGGGGGCCCACGGGAACATTCCTCTTAGGAGTCAAGGCGCCCTGTCTCCTTCTGTCCGTGGCTCGAGGGGTTCCATCGTTCAGCCGGCGCCTTCGCATCACGGAGCTCTTCCAGCAGCGCGGTGATCGCGTTCATCAGTCGACTCGTCGCCTCATTGAGCGCCGCCTGCTCTCCCGCGCGACCTCGCAGGTCGGACACATCCACGGGATCGCCGATGATGACCTTGATCGGCTTGCGGAGCGGCCAGAGGCTGAGCCCCTTCTGGTAGCGCCCCATGATCTCCTGCGTCCCCCACTGCGCCATCGGGATCAGCGGGATCCCATCGGCGAGGGCCAGGCGCACCGCGCCCGACTTGCCCCGCATCGGCCAGAGATCGGGATCACGGGTGAGGGTTCCCTCGGGGTAGACGATCACTCCGCGGCCGTGCTCCACGAGCTCCGCCGACTGCGTCATCGTCTGCTTCGCCGCAGAGGCCGACGAGGTGCGCGCGACAGGGATCATTCCCGTTCGCCGCAGCAGCCAGCCGAGCACCGGAACCTTGAACAGGCTCTCCTTGGCCATGAAGCGCGGTTCACGACCGGTGCGCCACACCGCCACGGCGACGATGAGCGGATCGAACTCCGAATAGTGATTCGGCGCGAGCACGAAGGCACCGGTGCGAGGGAGCTTCTCCGCACCGACGACGCGGATCTTCGCCAGCAGCGACACCAGCGGTACGACGATCACGGCGAGCGGCCAGAACAGGCTCAGCCGCCACTTCTCCCCCGAGCCGGCACCCATGCCGCTCACCGGATGACGTCGAAGTCAGCGCCGACGGCGTCGAGCTTGGCGAGGAACTTCTCGTATCCGCGGCTGAGGATGTCGACGCCCGACACCTGCGACTCGCCGGACGCGGTGAGAGCGGCGATCACGTGGCTGTAGCCGCCGCGCAGATCGGGGACGACAATGTCGGCACCGTGCAGCGGGGTCGGGCCGGTGATGACGGCGGCCTGCTCCAGGTCACGGCGAGGGACCCGGCGGGGTCCGGCCTGCAGACCGCGCGGGTGCACGACGATGTCGGCGCCCATCTTCACGAGCGCGTCGGTGAAGCCGAGTCGGTTCTCGTACACGGTCTCGTGCACGACGGAACGTCCGTTCGCCTGCGTGAGCGCGACCACGAGCGGCTGCTGCCAGTCCGTCATGAAGCCGGGGTGCACGTCGGTCTCGATGACGACGGGCTTCAGCTCGCCGTCGCGACGGAAGAGGATGCCGTCCTCCTGGATGTCGAACCATCCGCCGGCCTTGCGGAAGACGTTGAGGAAGGTGAGCATCTCCTGCTGCTTGGCTCCGCCGACGAAGATCTCTCCGTCGGTCGCCAGCGCCGCCGAGGCCCAGGACGCGGCCTCGTTGCGGTCGAAGATCGAGCGGTGGTCGTAGCCGCGGAGCTTCTCGACGCCTTCGATGACGATGACCCGGTTGGGCTCGTACGAGATGATGGCGCCCATCTTCTGCAGCACGGCGATGAGGTCCATGATCTCGGGCTCGATCGCGGCGTTGCGCAGCTCGGTGACGCCCTCGGCGCGAACCGCGGTCAGCAGCACCTGCTCGGTGGCCCCGACGCTCGGGTAGGGCAGGTGGATGTTCGCTCCGTGCAGGCGGTTTCCGCCGGTGGAGAGACGGATGCCGCTCGGGAGCTTCTCGACGATGGCGCCGAACTTGCGCAGGGCGTCCAGGTGGAAGTCGATCGGGCGATCGCCGATGCGGCAACCGCCGAGGTCGGGGATGAACGCCTGTCCGAGACGGTGCAGCAGCGGGCCGCAGAACAGGATCGGGATGCGGGAGGCACCGGCGTGTGCGTCGATCTCCTCGAAGTGCGCGGACTCGACGTCGCTCGGGTCGAAGACCAGTGCACCCGGCTCATCGCCCTCGGAGACGCGGACCCCGTGCACCTCGAGCAGCGAGCGCACGACGGCGACATCGCTGATCGCGGGGACGTCGCGCAGCACGCTGACGGAGTCGCCCAGCAGAGAGGCCACCATCGCCTTGGTCGCGAGGTTCTTCGCGCCCTTCACATCGACGCGTCCGCGCAGCGGGCGTCCTCCTCGAATCGCGAGGACGTCTCCGGTGAGAGCGGGGACTCCGTCCGGAAGAGCATCGCGCACGGGTGTCGTCATTCGGAGCCTCACTTCATTCACGGATATCGGGGGCGGGCTGCCCCTGGCCCACCTTTCCCGTCCGTGCTACTGCACGGGGAGGGTCCGGGGCCGCCACGACTCGCGACGGGCCTCGAACTGCGCGATCTTGTCTTCGTTGCGCAGAGTGAGCCCGATGTCATCGAGCCCTTCGAGGAGCCGCCATCTAGTGTAATCGTCGATCCCGATCTCGGCCTGGACGTCGCCGATCGTCGCGGTTCGCGCCTCGAGATCCACGGTGATCTGTGTCCCGGGAACACGGTCGATCTCGGCCCAGATGCGCTCCAGGTCCTCTTCCGAGATGGTCGCTGCCAGCAGTCCCTGCTTGCCGGAGTTCCCGCGGAAGATATCGGCGAATCGCGGGCTGAGGACGACCGCGAAGCCGAAGTCGCGCAGTGCCCAGACAGCGTGCTCACGGCTCGATCCCGTCCCGAAGTCGGGGCCCGCGACAAGCACGGAGGCTCCCTGGAAATCAGGCTGGTTCAACACGAAGTCGGGATCCTGACGCCAGCCGTGGAACAGCGCGTCCTCGAAACCGGTCTTGGTCACGCGCTTCAGGAAGACCGCGGGGATGATCTGGTCGGTGTCGACATTCGAGCGCTTGAGCGGCGCCGCGATCCCGGTGTGGGTCGTGAACTTATCCATGATCAGGCCTCTTCTCCGACGGTGACGAGCAGATCGCCCGGGCTGGACAGCGTGCCGCGGATCGCGGTCGCCGCGGCGACGAGCGGCGAGACCAGGTGGGTGCGACCGCCCTTGCCCTGTCGGCCCTCGAAGTTGCGGTTCGACGTGGACGCGCAGCGCTCACCGGGGGCGAGCTGGTCGGGGTTCATCCCCAGGCACATCGAGCAGCCGGCGAAGCGCCACTCGGCGCCGAAGTCGGTGATGATCTTGTCGAGGCCCTCGGCTTCGGCCTCCAGGCGCACGCGAGCGGATCCGGGCACGACCATGACGCGCACGCCGTCGGCCTTCTTCTTGCCCTCGATGATCGACGCGAATGCGCGCAGGTCCTCGATCCGGCTGTTCGTGCAGGAGCCCATGAACACGGCATCCACAGGGACCTCCTTGAGCGGGGTGCCCGGCGTGAGATCCATGTACTCCAGGGCCCGCTCTGCCGCGGCGCGCTCGTTCGGGTCGACGATGTCGGCGGGGTCGGGAACCGTCGCCGACAGCGAGCTTCCCTGACCCGGGTTGGTGCCCCAGGTCACGAACGGCTCGAGCAGGTCGGCATCGATGAACACCTCGGCGTCGAACGTGGCGCCGTCATCGGTCGGCAGCGTGCGCCAGTAGGCGACGGCGTCATCCCAGTCCTGACCCTTGGGTGCGTGCGGGCGGCCCTTGAGGTACTCGAAGGTCGTCTCGTCCGGGGCGACCATGCCTGCCCGGGCGCCCGCCTCGATCGACATGTTGCAGATGGTCATGCGACCTTCCATCGACAGCGATCGGATCGCGCTGCCGCGGAACTCGAGCACGTAGCCCTGTCCCCCACCGGTCGTGATCTTGGCGATGACCGCCAGGATGATGTCCTTCGCGGTCACGCCGGGGCGCAACGTGCCGTCGACCGTGATCGCCATCGTCTTGAAGGGCTTGAGCGGCAGCGTCTGGGTCGCCATGACGTGCTCGACCTCGCTGGTGCCGATGCCGAAGGCCATCGCGCCGAACGCGCCGTGGGTTGACGTGTGCGAGTCTCCGCAGACGACGGTGATGCCGGGCATCGTCAACCCCAGCTGCGGCCCGACGACATGCACGATGCCCTGTTCCGCATCACCCAACGAGTGCAGACGCACGCCGAACTCAGCGGCGTTGCGACGCAGCGTCTCGATCTGCGTGCGGCTGGTCAGATCGGCGATGGGCTTGTCGATCTCCCACGTCGGTGTGTTGTGGTCCTCTGTCGCGATCGTCAGGTCCAGGCGACGCAGCGGACGGTTCTCGCTGCGGAGGCCGTCGAACGCCTGCGGGCTGGTGACCTCATGCACGAGGTGGAGGTCGATGTAGATGAGGTCCGGCTCGCCGTTCTCACCCTTGACGACGAGGTGGTCGTCCCAGACCTTCTCGGCCAGAGTGCGGGGGCGTACGTGTTCGGCGCCTGATGCGGGGGTGTTCATTGCGTGTCTCCTGAAGCTGGCGGGTCGGCCCACGATGGACTCCGCGACGAGGAGGGGCTCAGAACGAGGTCTCGTCGCGGCCGCTAAGAAGGAGCACGATCCGCATGACGTCAGGTTACCACCGCTTGGGCGGGCCGCGACGCGCCGTGACACTCTACTGAGCACCGTCCTATCGAGAGGTATCGCATGACCGTCGACTCCGCCCGCTTCGTCACCCGCGCGGTCCACGCCGGCCGGATCCGCGAGTCGGCGACGGCCCGAGCCACACCGATCTTCCTGACGGCGGGGTTCGAGTTCGACGACTTCGACCACGCCGCCGATCACTTCGGCACCGGCAACGGCTTCGGCTACACCCGCACGGGCAATCCGACGGTGCGCACGGTGGAGCGGCAGCTCGCAGACCTCGAATCCGGCGCCGACGCGGTGCTGGTGGCGAGCGGCCAGGCTGCGGTCGTCACGGCATTCCTCACCGTCGCCGGGGCGGGCGATCACATCGTCAGTTCCACGCACATCTACGAGGGCACGCGAGGTCTCCTCCTCGACAACCTCGCGCGCCTGGGGATCGAGACGACGTTCATCGACGAGATCGCCGACCCGGAGGCCTGGCGTTCCGCCATCCGTCCCAACACACGCGCATTCTTCGCGGAGTCGATCGCGAACGCCCGCAATGACATCCTCGACATCTCCGCCGTGAGTGCCATCGCGGATGCCGCCGCGATCCCGCTGATCGTCGACAACACGATCGCCACGCCCTATCTCGTGCGCCCGATCGAACACGGCGCGGCGATCGTCGTCCACTCCGCCTCGAAGTTCATCGCGGGGCACGGGTCGGTGCTCGGCGGTGTGATCATCGACGACGGGCGCTTCGACGCGACCCGCGCGGGCCACAACGCACCGCACCTGGTGCTGCCCGGGCGCGGAGGCGTGCCCAGCATCGCCTCACGCCACGGCGGCAACGCCCGCATCGCCTACGCCCGAGAATCCGTGGCCCCGAGGTTCGGAGCCTCACCCTCTCCGCTCAACGCCTTCCTGATCGGCCAGGGGGCGGAGACCCTCGGTCTGCGCGTCGAGCGTCAGTCGCGCAACGCGCTCGAGGTCGCGCAGTGGTTGGAGGCGCAGGAGGCGGTGGAGAGCGTCGACTACGCCGGCCTCCCCTCCCACCCCGACCATGACAAGGCCGTCCAGTATCTCGACGGCGGCTTCGGCTCGATCTTCACGTTCACGCTGCGTGACGGCCTGCCCGCGGCCCGGCACTTCGTGGAGAAGGCGAGGGTGTTCACGCACATGACCCATATCGGCGACGTGCGCTCGCTCGTCCTGCATCCCGGAACGACCAGCCACGCCCTGCGCACGCCGGAGGAGCGTGAGCAGCTCGGTGTGCGACCCGGCACCCTGCGCGTCTCGATCGGCATCGAAGACATCGACGACCTGATCGGTGATCTCTCACAGGTCCTCGCGGCTGCGCGCGAGGTCGTCGCATGAGTCGGCCTCAGCATTTCGGCTGGTTCCTCGCCCGCGGCTTCGGTCCACAGGGATGGGGCTATCCCTCTCTCGAGTGGGACTACGACTGGACCCGGCCGGAGATCTACCAAGACGCAGCGCGCACGCTCGAACAGGCCGGCTTCGACCTCGTGATCATCGAGGACGGCCCCTCGCTCGGGTCGCCCGAGACCATCGACATCCGCGTGCGCCACGCGTTCGGCGGGCCGAAGCACGACCCCCTCCTGCTCGCGCCGTATCTGTTCCAGGCGACGCGGCACCTGGGTGTGGTCCCGACCGTGAACCCCGCCGCCACGCTGCCGTTCACTGCGGCTCGCCAGTTCGCCACGCTGCAGCACCTCAGCGGGCACCGACTCGGGCTCAACGTCGTCACCGACACCGGAAGCGCTCGTCACTTCTCCGATGCCGCCCAGCTCGGGCACGATCAGGCCTATGACCGCGCCGAGGAGTGGCTCGACGGCATCCGCGCGCTGTGGCGCAGTTGGGATGAGGGAGCGCTCGTCGCTGACCGCGCGACGGACGTCTACGCAGATGGTGCGAAGTTGAACGCCATCCGTCACCGCGGAGAGCACTTCGCCTTCGACGGACCGCTCAACGCCATCCCCTTCACCGACGGCGAACCGGCCATCGTGTCACCGGGCGGTTCCGGCCGCGGCCTGGGGTTCGCCGGAGCCAACTCCGATGTGCAGCTCGCGCTCGCTCCGCTGCACGAGGACTCGGTGCGCGCCTACCGCGCGAAGGTGCACCAGGCGGCGATCGAGCGTGGTCGGAGTCCGGAGGACATCAAGATCCTCTTCGCCATCCAGCCCGTGATCACGTCGTCGACCGAGGAGGCGGATCGGATCGTCGCGGCATCCGCGCATCCCGACGACGCCGCGCTCGTGCAGATCGCCCGCAAGCAGTCCAGCGACCTGGAGACGGATCTGACCTCGCTCGATCTGGACCGTCCGCTCGATCTGTCGATCTTCGGAGCGCACGTCTCGCGCGGAAGCATCCAGCGTCTGATCGGTGATCGCGGCGAGGACGCACCGCTGCGGGCGCACCTGTCGGCGCTGGTCCGCGCGGGACGGATGAACGACCGCACCGGCTTCGTGGGAACCGCGGAGGAGTTCGCCGATCTCATCGAGGAACTGGGCGAGTGGGGCAACGACGGCGTGCTGCTGTGGGGAGACTTCCACCCCGTCACGCTGCACCGCACACTCGACGAACTCGTGCCGATCCTGCGTCGCCGCGGCATCCTGCGCCGAGAGTACGTCGACGGCGGACTGCAGGCCAACCTCCGCGCATTCTGAGACGCCGCGGGCCCGCAGCTACCAGCCCATCGAGCCGGGCCCGCCCTTGAACGGCCCGACCACGGAAGACGTGACCCAGCCGCCGTAGAATCCGCCCGGCTGCGGCGAGACCACTTCGTGCCCGACCGTGCATTCGTCCATCTGCCCCGCGTACACCGCGACCTTGTCAGCGAGCGTCTCGAAGCCCGGTTCCGGATGAGGGTAGGTCCACGCGGCTCCGGAGCGCACCAGATCTCCGCTGCGCACGTCGAAGTACCGTGCGGACCCCTTGAACTCGCAGAACGAGGTGCCGGGGGAATCAGCGAGGGCTCCCTGGACGAAGTCGGCGATCGGCACGTAGTAGACGGGAGGGTGGCTCGTCTCGAGCACGCGCACCGCGCCATCGGTATCGGCGATGAGCTCTCCGCCGAGGCGGATCGTGATGCGCTCCGCCACCGGTTCGACGCGAGGCGGCCGGGGGTAGTCCCACACGGACTCCTGACCGGGAGCGGGAACGACGGGGATGGGTCTGCGCATCTGTTCACTGTACGTCTCGCGGTGTTGACTGGGGTCATGGTCGCGATCCCGATGTTCCCGCTCGGCTCGGTGCTGCTGCCGCATACTCCGCTCCCGCTGCGGGTGTTCGAGCCGCGCTACCTCACGATGATCGGCAGACTTCTCGATGAGGAGGCCGAGTTCGGCGTCGTGCTGATCGAGCGCGGCCATGAGGTCGGCGGCGGTGACCGGCGCAGCAGCATCGGCACGATGGCCCGACTGGTGAGCGTCGCCGCAGGCGCAGAGGTGCTGCAGATCGTCGCGGTCGGCACCGAGCGCTTCGCGATCGAGCACTGGTTGGACGATGACCCCTACCCGCGCGCCGAAGTCATGTCGCTGCCCGCACTCGAATGGAACGACGCGCTCGCGCCGCTGCGCACGGAAGCGGAAGCGATCGTGCGCCGCACTCTGGCGCGCGCACCCGAGGCGCGATGGGACGCCGACACCGAGATCTCCGAGGACCCGCTCGCCGCGGCGTGGCAGCTCGCGGCGATCGCTCCCCTGGGCGAGTACGACAGGTACGCCCTGCTGCGGTCGACCACATCAGGGGCGTTGCTTCGTCAGGTGATCGATCTCACCCTTGAGGCTGAGCTTCTCTGGTCTGCCGAGTGAGGTACCGCTGACGCATCGCCAGGAACAGGGGAAGCGCGAACGCGAATGCGGTCACCGCGGACACCACCACGTAGAGCCAACCTCGCCGCATCCCGATGCGTTTCGCTTCGACGATGATGAACACGCTGCCCGCCATCGCCACCACCAGCAGGTCCACCGTGATCGATGACACGGCCGGACCGCTGCTGACCAGATCGCCGATGAAGTTCGTCATCTGCGTGATCGCCAAGACGTTGAACGCCCAGGTCCCGATGAGTCCGGCCACCGCCAGCAGGAGGTAGACGAGGGCCAGAGGCGTCCAGTCACGAGTCATGGCGCCATGATCTCACTCCGTGAGCGCGGCCTGCTTCGAGGCGCGCTTCTCGCGGGACGACGCGATCAGGCTCGCGACGGTCGCTCCGGCCATCGCGACCACGATCACCGTGAGCGAGAGCCAGATGGGGATGTCAGGCGCCCACTCGATGTGCTCGCCGCCGTTGATGAACGGCAGCTCGTTCTCGTGCATCGCATGCAGGATGAGCTTGATCCCGATGAAGCCGAGGATGATCGCGATGCCGTAGTGGAGGTAACGCAGGCGGTCGAGCAGATCGCCCAACAGGAAGTAGAGCTGGCGCAGGCCCATCAGGGCGAAGATGTTGGCCGTGAACACCAGGAAGCTGTTCTGCGTGATGCTGAAGATGGCGGGGATGGAGTCGATCGCGAACATCAGGTCGGTCACGCCGATCGCCACGAAGACGATGACCATCGGCGTCCACACACGCTTGCCGTCGACCATCGTGCGGATCTTGTTGCCGTCGTACTCGTCGCTGATGTCGATGCGGCGGCGAAGCAGCCGGACGATGAAGTTCTCGCGCTGCACCTCGCCCTCGTGGTCGCCTTCCGGCATCGCCTGACGGATCGCCGTGTAGATCAGGAAGGCTCCGAAGATGTAGAAGATCGGCGAGAAGTTCTCGATGATCGTGACGCCGAGCATGATGAACAGGCCGCGCAGCACGAGCGCGATGATGATGCCCACCATCAACACCATCTGCTGCAGCCGCCGCGGTACCGCGAACTGCGCCATGATCAGCACGAACACGAACAGGTTGTCGATCGAGAGGCTGTACTCCAGCGCCCACCCGGTGAGGAACTCCCCCGCGAACTGTCCGCCGGCGAAGACGTACAGCAGGCCCGCGAACACCAACGCGAGACCGACGTAGAAGGCGACCCACAGGGTCGATTCCTTGGTGGACGGGATATGCGGCCGCAGACGCACGAGCATCAGATCGCCGATGAGGATGAGCACGAGGACGACCAGAGAGCCGACTTCGAACCAGACAGGAATGTTCACGCGCGCACTGCGCCTTTCAGGAGGGGTCGAAGAGTACCGAGAGTCTCTCCCCCGCACAGTGTGCGTCGCGCGCCCGGAGCAGCAGAACTGGTGCTCGTGATGACGTTACGCGCGGATCCGGGATACTCCCCCTCGCGAAGCCCATGCTAGCGGAGTCCGCTCGCGGAGGCGCGGACGTGACGTGACTTCCCCCATGGATTCTGAGACGATGGCGCTTCTGTCGACACTTCCCCGTTGAGAGACACCGAACGGAATCAGGATGCCCGTGCAGACGAGTGATCAGAAGTGGGCGGCACAGGCCGCGGCAGGCGACGAGAGCGCCTTCCGTGAGTTGTACCGGGCTCACGTACGACCGGTCTATTGGATCGCGAACGGCATCCTCTCATCGCCCGCCGATGCGGAGGATGTGGCTCAGGAGACCTTCGTGGTCGCCTGGCGCAAGCTCCCGTCCCTGGAGTTGCAGGGCGAGTCGATCCTGCCGTGGTTGGCGACGATCTGTCGTTTCCAGGCGGCGAATCGACTGCGACAGCGCCGGCGCGACCAGGCCAATACGGCCGACATGCTCGACGAGAACCTGCCCGACACGATCAGCGTGGAGGAGCAGGTGATCACGGCCGCATTGGCCGCGCGCATCGCCGAGGAGGTCGGCACCCTGAGCGAGCTCGATCGCGAGATCTTCCGGCTCTGCGCATCGGAGGGGTATGCCTACCAGGCGGCCGCCGATGAGCTCGGTGTGAGCCATGCCGTCGTCCGGAACCGTCTCTCCCGAGTGCGCACCCAGTTGCGAGGCGCCGTCAAGGAAGTGAGAGACGCATGAACGACCAGACCACGGTCGACGACCTGCCCGAGCTGTCGGGCGCCACGATCGCGCGCATCGAGAACGCCGTGTTCACGCAGATCGGGGAGGAACGCTCCCCCTCCGCGCCGGCGGGGAGGGCGCGGAGCCGTCGTCGGCGTTGGATGACCGGCGTCGGTGTCGCCGCCGCTTTCGCCCTCGGTGTGCTCGTGACCCCGCCGATCCTGGGCGCCGTGGGGGGCGGGTCGGTGATGAGCACGGCCGACGGCTCGGACATGTCAGGCGGGTCGGTCGCAGACACGGGTGCGGCGGACCGCGGTGGTGAGATCGTGCCGGAAGCACTGCCCGATGAGTCAGTGGACGCGTCATCGTCGGCGGGAGCTGCCGTGTCCGACGCAGACCGCGAGATCGTGGCGACGGCGAACGTCACGCTGCAGGTCAAGGACATCTCCGCCGGGGCAGCAGCAGTGGCGGCACTCGCCGAGAAGCACGGTGGATACGTGGAGAGCACCGAGGTCGGAAAGGCGCTCGCCGTCGACGATACCTCGGTTCCGGCACCGGCAGACCCCGGTTACGGGTGGATCAGCGTCCGTGTCCCGTCCGCCGACCTCACCGAGGTCATCGCCGCGCTCGCCGACTCGGGCGAGGTGCAGTCTTCGTCGATCTCGAAACAGGATGTGACATCGGCCGCGATCGATCTGCGGGCACGAGTCGATGCGACGAAGGCCTCGGTGGAGCGGCTCACCGAGCTCATGGCGCAGTCCGGCAGCGTGTCCGAGCTCATCGAGGCCGAGGTCGCCCTCACCGACCGTCAGGCGCAGCTCGAGTCATGGGAGCAGCAGCTCACGTCACTCGAGGACCAGGTCGCGATGTCGACGCTCCAGGTCGAGCTCACGCGCGCGGCCTCGGCGACGACGGCGGATCCCGCGGGCTTCACCGACGGCGTGCTGGCAGGATGGAACGGCCTTGTCGTGTCGCTCAACGCGCTGGTCATCGCCGTGGGGTTCATTCTTCCCTGGCTCGCGATCGCGGCGGTCGTCGTCCTGGTCATCTGGCTGATCCGCCGGGCTCGACGCACGCGGCGCGAGGGGCGAGCGATCACCCCGACCCCGGACGACGCCGCCTGATCATTTCCAGGAACCGCTCCCGACTCGGCGTCGGGGGCGGTTCCTTCGTTTTCCCCCGAGACCGAGATTTCCTGAGGAGCGACGCCGGACACCGGACGAGCCCGGATACGACGAAAGCCCTCGGGTGACCGAGGGCTTTCGTGTGTTGTGTGACCCCAGCGGGATTCGAACCCGCGTTACCGCCGTGAGAGGGCAGCGTACTAGGCCGCTATACGATGGGGCCGTCTGGCGGAACGTTTCCGTGCCGCGACAACCGTTCAAGTATGCCATGACGATTCTTGCTGCGCCAAATCGGGGCCTACTCGTCGTGCGCCCGGGCGTGGCGACATCGAAGAAGAGATCGCAGAAGAGTTTGCCGAGCGGTTCCAGAAGGAGTTGACTCGTCTCATGCGCGTGACCAAGTTCGAACATGCCACCCTCCGCCTCGATCAGAACGATCAGACGCTCCTCATCGATCCGGGCTCCTTCACGACTCCCCTCGATGATCTGAGCGGGGTCGTCGGAGTCGTGCTCACCCACGAGCATCCGGATCATTGGACGTCGGAGCACCTCGACCGCATCCTGCGCGCGGTACCGGGCATCCCTGTGTTCGCGCCGTCCGGAGTGGCGGATGCGGCGGACGGCTACGAGATCACGGTCGTCTCCCCCGGTGACACGATCGAGGTCGGTGACTTCACCCTGCGCTTCTTCGGGGGAACCCACGAGGTGATCCACTCGTCGATCCCCACTATCGAGAATGTGGGAGTGCTCGTCAACGATGAGCTGTACTATCCGGGCGACTCGTATGCCGTTCCGGAGGGCGTCGCGATCGACACCCTCGCCGCACCGCTCGGCGCACCCTGGCTGAAGATCGGAGAGGCGATGGACTACGTGCTCGCAGTGCGCCCGCGGCGCGCATTCGGCACCCACGACATGACGCTCTCGGTGGCCGGCAGGACGATGCATCGCGCCCGGCTGCAGTGGGCCACCGAACAGGGCGGCGGCGAGTTCTTCTCGCTCGATCCCGGCGACAGCCTCGACCTGTGAGCGCGAAACCTCACCTTCTGCCCACAGACACCCTGCGTCTGCGTTTTCGGGAGATGACGCTCGAGGATCTCGACGACATGGCGGCGCTCCTCGGCGATCCCACGGTGATGGCGTTCTACCCCGCCCCGAAGACGAGGGCAGAGGCGGCCGACTGGATCTCACGGATGCAGGCGAGCTATGCCGTTCATGGGCACGGGCTCTGGATCATCGAGACGCACGATGGTGAGTTCGTGGGAGATTGCGGCATCACCTGGCAGTCGGTGAACGACTCCCCCGTGCTCGAAGTCGGGTACCACGTGCGGGTCGATCTACAGCGCCGAGGCCTCGCGACGGAAGCCGCGGTCGCCTGTCGAGAGCTGGTGCGGCGGGAGTTCGCCCCGACGCTTCTCACCGCGATCATCCATCCGGACAACGACGCGTCGCGCTCCGTCGCCGAGAAGCTCGGTATGACCCACATCGACGATGATCACGCGCACCCCTGGATCGTGCGGACGGTGATGGGGATGCGACTCGAACCGATCACTGACGGCGAGAGCGACGGCGCGGTCGACAGCGAGAGCCACGGCGACAGCGGCTAGGCGCCGGGGTCAGCCCCTCCCCTGCGCCGCCCGCACCCGCAGCTCCCGCGCCACATGGTCTCGCTGTTCCACGACGATCCGCCGGAGGGCAGCGGGGGCCAGTGGATGCGCCTCGAGCCACGCGTCGACGAGCTCCGTGGAGTCTGTCGTAGGGAAGAAACCGGTGACGAGGCGCTTCGCGATCTCGATGCTGCGCGCACCCCAGACCTCCGCGATCCGGTCGAAGTACTCGGTGTCGAACCGCTCGATGAGGTCTCGCCGTCCCCCGGCGCGGAAGCCGCTGATGACCGCGTCGAGATGATCGTTGCTCAACGACAGATCGGTCCAGGCGGCTTCCCACGCCTGTGCCCGGACATCGGCCTCGGGCCGCGAGGCGAGAGCGCGACGCGTGGCTGTTCTCCCGTCGCCGGTGTCATCGCGCGCCGACTCGGTGGCGACGTCGTCCGCGCTCGCCTCCGCCGTCGTCACCAGAGCCGTGAGCAGTTGCCACCGCAGATCAGGATCGATCACGAGCCCGGTGGGCACGATGCCGTCCAACAGCGCCCTGACGTCGGCGCTGCGCGCCGTGTCATAGGCCGATGCCGCCGCCAGAGCGCGCGCCCAGCTGAGTTGCGCATCGCTGCCGGGAGCAGCCTCACGCAGAGCCGTCCAGACCATCTCGGTCCAGGCGCGCTGCTCCGACGCGACGAGCGCCCGATCGACATAGTGACGCACCGCGTAGGCCGCGTTCGCCAGCACCCCGGTGAGCAGGCCGATGTTCGGCTCCGACGGCGCATGCCGGCGCACGATGTCGAGGTAGCGGGTCGCATCGAGATCACCGTCGCGCGTGGCGTTCCACAGCGACGACCACAGCAGGGCGCGGGCCAGCGCGTCGTCGACAGCCGACAGGGAGCTCTTCACCGTGTCGAGCGAGCCCGGGTCGAGCCGGGCCTTGGCGTACGTCAGGTCGTCGTCGTTGAGCAGTACGAGCGGTGCCGCGGGAAGCTCGACCGCGGTGCGCTCCTCGGCGATGTCGAGTGCGATCTGCTCACGGCGCACCAGTCGAGCGCCCTCCCAGTCGTAGAGGCCGATCCGCAGTCGATGCGGGCGCGGATCGCTCTGCACGAGCACGCAGCCACCGTCGGCGGCGCGTTCGAGGGTGAGGATCGACATCCCCGTCGTCTCCAGCCAGGCCGACGACCACACCGACATGTCACGTCCGGACACCGCGCTCAGCTGGGCGAGGAGGTCGGCCAGCGTCGTGTTTCCGAAGGCATGGGCCGCGAAGTACCGGCGCGCACCGTCGAAGAACGCCTCTTCGCCGACGAAGGCCACGAGCTGTTTGAGCACGGCGGCGCCCTTGGCGTAGGTGATGCCGTCGAAGTTGAGCTTCGCCGCCTCGAGATCGGTGATGTCGGCGACGATCGGATGCGTCGTCGGCAGCTGGTCCTGTTGGTAGGCCCACGCCTTCCGGCTCGCGGCGAACTTCACCCAGGCGTCCGTGTAGCGCGTCGCCACGGCCGAGGCATGGGCTCCCATGTAGTCCGCGAACGACTCCTTGAGCCACAGGTCGTCCCACCAGCGCATGGTCACCAGATCGCCGAACCACATGTGGGCCATCTCGTGCAGGATCGTGTTCGCCCGCGCAGCGCGCTGCGCGTCCGTCGCCGCCCCACGCGACAGGTACGCCTCGGTGAAGGTGACGAGACCCGGGTTCTCCATCGCACCGAGGTTGTACTCGGGCACGAAGATCTGGTCGTACTTGCCCCAGGGGTAGGGGAACGCGAAGGCATCGGAGAAGAAGTCGAGACCCTGGCGGGTGACCTCCAGGATCTCCTCGGCTTCGAGGTATTGCGCCAGGGATCGACGGACGAAGACTCCGAGCGCGATGTGCTCGTCTGCGCGGTTCCATTCCCCGGCGATGCGCTCGTAGGGTCCGGCGGCCAACGCCGTGATGTAACTCGAGATCGGCAACGTCTCGGCGAACTCGGCGCGTTGCACCCCGTCGGTCGTGGCGACGTCGACGGTCCGCTGGTTCGACAGCACCGTCCACCCGGCCGGCGCGTGGACGACGAATGTGAAGCGGGCCTTCATGTCCGGCTGCTCGAAGCACGCCATGACGCGCCGGGAGTCCGCAGGCTCGTACTGGGTGTACAGGTACGTCTCCCCGTCGGCCGGGTCGACGAACCGGTGCAGACCCTCACCCGAGCGGCTGTAGACGCCCACCGCCTCGACGACCACGATGTTGCGCGACTCGAGGCCCGAGAGCACGATGCGCGCTCCGTCGTAGGCAATCTCGCGATGAACTCCATTGACCGTGAGGCTCTGCACCTCGTCGCCGACGAAGTCGAGCCAGGTCGACTCGGTCTCCGCATCGAATTCGAGCGTCGTGGTCGTGGGGAATCCGGTGTGCTCCGGATCAGCTGCTTGAGACAGATCGAGCTCGACGCGGATGCTGTGCACGCGGACGGCAGCGGATCGCGCCGCCGTCTCCTCACGGGTCAGATTGGCGGTGTCCATGCGTCCATCCTGTCATCCGCGCGTCCCGGCCCGGCCCCGGCGCGGATCACCGGATGGGTCAGCCGCGACGGGGCTTCGCCGCCAGGAGCGTCCGGATCGCGGACTCCGGCGCCACCGAGAGGTCGAGGGTCTTCCCCTGGGCGTAGAGACGGAACACCCGCGGATCGATGTAGCTGCCGCGAGCGACGGCCGTGGTGTTGCCGAGTGCTGTCGCCGTCGCCTGAACCGCGAGGCGCTCGGCCTTCTTCCGCTGGGCCCGACCGTCGAGCGCACCGATCCGCGCGAGCGCATCCGCGGCGAGGATCGTGCCGTGCAGTGTGCGGAAGTCCTTGGCCGAGAACACGCCGCCTGTCACGGAGCGCAGATAGGCATTGACCTCGGCCGGGGTGATGCGCACGCGACGGCGACCCTTCCGATAGGCGAGCAACAGCGCGCGGTCCGGACCGGCAGACAGCTCGGTCAGCACCTCGGCGAGCGTCGCATCCGTGATCTCGATCGCCGCGGTCTGTCCGCTCTTGGCAGGGAACGACAGGGCGACGGTCGAATCCGTGATGCGAACGTCACGCCGCCGCAGCGTCGTCAGCCCACGGCTCCCGTGCTTCACGAGGTAGCGTTCCGATCCCACGCGCAGCGCGGCATCATCGAGCAGCCGGAACGCCGTCGCGAGCACGCGCTCCTTCGACAGCGTCTCGTCTTTGAGGGCCCGCGTGACCCGCGCCCTCGCTCGCGGAAGACGCTCGGCGAGATCGAGAGCCCGGTGGAATTTGCTCCGATCACGGCGCACGCGCCACAGCGGGTGATACAGGTACTGCCGCCGCCCCGCCTCGTCGGTCCCGACTGCCTGGATGTGCGCGAGCGGATCCGCCGCGATCCACACGTCCTCCCACGCAGGAGGGATGACCAGATCATGGATGCGCTCACGATCGGGCTCGCCCGCAGCGTTCCCGTCCTGGTCCGGATACCTGTATCCCGATCCGGAACGCACACGACGGAAGCCGTGATCCACGCCCGGGACCACCCGGACCAGCGCAGTCATGTCCTGCTCCGGGGAGCGACGTCCGGTGAGTGACGATTCATGCCGCCAGGATGACGCGCACCCGCGGCGCCGCGAAAGGGGCTGGCCTGCGGTGCCGACAGGATGCTAGGCATCCCGCGGGTGCCACGGACGGGCGACACACGCGACGGCCGGGAGAAAAGCAAGAAGCCCGGTGCTCCGCTTTCGCGGAATCCCGGGCTTCTTCGTCTTGCTGGGGTACCTGGACTCGAACCAAGAACAACGGAACCAGAAACCGCCGTGTTGCCAATTACACCATACCCCAAGGGCGAAACCGGAGCCTCGCACCGAGAGTCAAGCCTACCCGACCGATGGGCGTGCGCCAAATGGAGCGCGTCTTCCGCGAGTCGGGCGTGGCGGATCCCGCATCCGCACACGAGAAGGGGAGGATCGCCAGGCGACCCTCCCCTCCCGCACCTGCGGGTCGGACGACTCCGCGTCGCGCGTCAGCCGACGAGCGTGGCGGAGAGCCCGCGCAGTCGACGCAGCGACTCGTCTTTACCCAGCAGCTCCATCGACTCGAACAGCGGCGGTGAGATCCGTCGACCCGTGATCGCGACGCGCGGCGGGCCGTAGGCGATCCGGGGCTTGAGCTCGAGCTTCTCGACCAGCGCCTCTGCGAGGGCCTCCTGGATCCTCTCCGGGGTGAACTCCGTCACAGCCTCGAGCGCCGCCACGCACGCGTCGAGCACCTCGGCCGCATTCGCCGGCAGACCCTTGAGAGCGTCGGCGTCGTAGGAGACCTCGTCGGCGAACAGGAACCCGACCATCCCGGGTACCTCGCCCAGCAGCTGCACGCGCTCCTGCACCAGCGGCGCGACGCGGAAGGCCTGCACGAGCTGCTCGTGCGTGGGCTCGTCGAACAGGCCGGCGGCCGCGAGATACGGCACCGTCCGCTCGGCGAAGTCCTTCTCGGCGAGCATGCGGATGTGGTCGCCGTTGATCGACTCGGCCTTCTTCTGATCGAAGCGGGCCGGGTTCGGGTTGACGTTGACGATGTCGAACGCCGCGGTGAACTCGTCGAGCGAGAACACGTCGCGGTCGGGTCCGATCGACCAGCCCAGCAGCGCCAGGTAGTTCAGCAGCCCCTCCGGGATGAATCCGCGATCGCGATGCAGGAACAGATCAGCCTGCGGATCGCGCTTGGACAGCTTCTTGTTGCCGGTCTCGCCGAGAACCAGCGGCATGTGAGCGAACCGCGGCACGAACGTCGTCACCTCGGCGTCGATCAGCGCCGCGTAGAGCGCGAGCTGACGAGCCGTCGACGGCATGAGATCTTCCCCACGCAGCACGTGGGTGATCCCCATGAGGGCGTCGTCGACCGGGTTGACGAAGGTGTACAGCGGCACGCCGTTCGGGCGCACCACCACGAAGTCGGGGAAGGACCCGGCGGGGAACGTGACCTCGCCGCGGATGAGGTCGACGTACGTCAGGTCCTCGTCCGGTACCCGCAGGCGCAAAGCGGGCTGACGGCCGTCGGCCCGGAACGCGTCCTTCTGCTCATCGGTCAGATCGCGGTCGAAGTTGTCGTACCCGAGCTGCTTCGCACGACCGTTGGCCTCGTTCCGGGCGTCGATCTCCGCCGCATCGGAGAAGCTCTCGTAGAGCGCTCCGGAGGCGATGAGCTTGTCGATCACCCCGCGGTAGATGTCGTGACGCTGCGACTGCCGGTACGGCGCGTGGGGGCCACCGACCTCGACGCCCTCATCCCAGTCGATCTTGAGCCACGTCAGCGCGTCGACGAGCTGTCGGAAGCTCTCCTCGCTGTCGCGGGCGGCATCGGTGTCTTCGATGCGGAAGATGAGCTTGCCGCCGTTGTGGCGGGCGTATGCCCAGTTGTACAGCGCCGTGCGCACCATGCCGACGTGCGGCAGGCCAGTGGGCGAAGGGCAGAAGCGGACGCGCACGTCAGCGCCGCCGGCGGTCGTGGTGAGGGGGTGAGGATTAGCCATAGCCCTTCGATTCTAGAGCGCGCTGCAGACCGCGACCGCGGCCCCGACGTGCTCAGCGTCTTGTCGTACGAGCGAGCGGCGAGAGCGCGACGATCGCCACGACGAGCACGGATGCCGCGATCGCCAGCCCCGCGTACTGGAAGTTCGAGAGGATCACCCCGGCGAGCACCGCTCCCGCAGCCGCACACAGGCTCATCAAGGAGTCGCTGCGCCCCTGTCTGCGTGTGCGCAGTTCCGGTGCGGAGGCCTCGGTGAGCAGCGCCGCGCCGGCGACGGTCGCCGCGCTCCACCCGAGCCCGAGGAAGATGAGTGCCGCCATCACACCCCAGGTCTGGTCATTGGCGAAGATGGCGAATCCGAGCGCGATCGCAGACAGGCCCTGCCCGAGCAGGACGACGCGCAGCTTTCCCCAGCGGTCGGCCAGGATGCCGAACACCGGCGAGAGCGCGTACATGCCGGCCACGTGCAGGGCGATCGTCACGCCGACCAGCTGCGAGACGTCGGAGGCGGTGGCATCCATGCCGTGCGCTCCGTGAGCCATGTGCGAGAGGTGGACGGGAGTCATCGCCATCACCGACGCCATCACCACGTGCGATGCGGCGACCGCGAAGATCGCATAGCGGGCGGCGAGTGGCCGGTCGGCTATCGCCGCTCCCGCCGCCGCGGCCGAGGTCCTCGCGAGGCTCTGCGCCGCGAGGAGAGGGTCGGGGCGCAGCGCGACGACGTACAGCACCAGCGCCGCGCACTGTGCCACGAAGGAGAACACGTACGAACCGGTCTGCGGCGGCATCCCGATCGCCTGACCGACGACTTCACCGGGACCGAGCAGCAGGGGCCCCGCGACGCCGCCGATCGTGGTCGCCCACACGACGATCGAGAGGTCCCGTCCCCGATGGGCGGGCGCGGCAAGATCGGTGGCGGCGAACCGCGACTGGAGGTTTCCCGCGTTCCCGGCGCCGATCATCAGGATGCCGGCGAGCAGCAGCGGGAAGATCCGGAGGGATGCGGCGAGGATCACCACAGCGATGCCGACCAGGGCGAACAGGTTCCCCATTGTGAGTGCACGGCGGCGCCCGACGCGCGATGCCAGTCGAGCCAGCGGAATGGCGCAGAGCGCTGCACCGAGGGTGACCGAGGCCGTGGCGAGCCCCGAAAGAGCGTCGCTGCCGGAGATGTCAGCCGCCAGAAGCGCGCCGAGCGAGACCGTGGCCCCGAAGGCGATGCCGCCGAGCACCTGCCCGAGGGAGAGCACCGCGACCGTGCGGCGCTGCACCGCCGACTGCTGCGCGGCGGTCAGCACCGCCGCACTCATGATGTGAGCTGTGCGTCCCGCGCGATGTTGCGCAGGATCCCGAGTCCGGTGATCTCGACCTCGACCGTGTCACCGGCGCCGAAGGTCCCCACACCTGCGGGTGTTCCGGTCAGGATGACATCGCCGGGCAGCAGCGTGAAGACCGCGGAGGCGTACTCGATGATCGCGGGCACGGAGTGGATCATGTCGGTCAGCGGCGCGTGCTGACGGACCTCGCCGTTGACGCGCGTCTCGATGGTGGCCGTCGCGAGAGCGAAGTCGGTCTCGATCACCGGTCCGAGCGGGCAGAAGGTGTCGAAGCCCTTCGCCCGCGACCACTGACCGTCCTTGCGCTGCAGATCACGGGCGGTGACGTCATTGCCGATCGTGTAGCCGAGGACATGGTCGAGCGCATCCGCGGCCTTCACGTTCTTGGCGATCTTCCCGATCACGACCGCGAGCTCACCCTCGTACTCCGTCTGCTGCGAGAGTGCGGGACGGACGATCGTGTCACCGGGCCCGATCACCGACGTATTCGGCTTGAGGAACAGCAGCGGCTCCTCGGGCGCCACTCCCCCCATCTCGGCGGCGTGATCGTGATAGTTCTTGCCGACGCAGACGACCTTGGACCGAGGGATCACGGGAGCGAGGAGCGCCGCATCGGCGAACGGCACGCGCGCACCCGTCGTCTCGTACCCGGTGAACATCGGGTCACCGGCCAGGACGACCAGGTCGCTCCCGTCGATGATCCCGTACATGATGGCGTCGTCGTGGCTGAACCGGGCGATCTTCATGCGTCCAGCCTATCCAGCCGCGCCACGCATCGAGACCCCGCCCGCGCGCCGAGACCCCTCCCTGCTCACGTCGGCAGGGAGGGGTCTCGATGGTGCGGAGGGGTGTCGACGGTGAAGGCCGCTCGACGGTCAGGCGTCGAGGCGCAGCAGCCAGCCGTGCTTGTCTTCGCGGCGACCGTACTGGATGTCGGTGAGTTCCTCGCGCAGCGAGAGGGCGAGCTCGCCCAGCGGCTGCGGTTCGTCGAATCCGTCGCCCACGAGCGCGCCGATCGGTGTGACGACCGCCGCGGTGCCACAGGCGAACACCTCGACGATGTCGCCCGACTCGACACCGGAGCGCCACTCGTCGATCGAGATCGGCCGCTTCTCCACCGTGTAGCCGCGGTCCTCGGCGAGCTGCAGCAGCGAGTCGCGCGTGATGCCCTCGAGGATGCTGTCGGACTCGGGCGTGACGACCCGGCCGTCCTTGAAGACGAACACGACGTTCATGCCGCCGAGCTCTTCGACGTAGCGGTTCTCGTTCAGGAACACGACCTGGTCGCAGCCCTGCGCGCTCGCCTCGGTCTGCGCGAGCAGGCTCGACGCGTAGTTGCCACCGGTCTTCGCCTTGCCCGTGCCTCCCTTGCCCGCACGGGCGTAGTCCTCGGACAGCCAGATGCGCACCGGCTTCACGCCGCCCGAGAAGTAGGCGCCGGCGGGGCTGGCGATCACGTAGTACGCGACCTTCTGCGCCGCGCGCACGCCGAGGAATGCCTCCTTGGCGAACATGAACGGCCGCAGATACAGGCTCTGATCGGCGCCGGAGGGAACCCAGCGGCCATCGACCGCGACAAGCTCACGCAACGACTGGATGAAGTACTCCGTCGGCAGCTCCGGAAGGGCGAGCCGGCGTGCGCTGGCCTGCAGACGTGCGGCGTTGCGGTCGGGCCGGAACGTGTGGATGGAGCCGTCCTCATGACGGTAGGCCTTGATGCCCTCGAAGATCTCCTGCGCGTAGTGCAGGACGGAGGCTGCGGGATCCAGCGCGATGGGGCCGTAGGGCTGCACGCGCGGGCGGTGCCAGCCGCCCCTGGACGACCAGCAGATGTCGACCATGTGATCGGTGAAGACGACACCGAAGCCCGGGTTCTCCAGCACCTCGGCCACGCGCGCGGGCGTTGCCGCGGCCAGGTTCTTCGTCACAGCGAAATCGAGCGGCGCCACGGCCGTGTCGGTATCGATCGTCGTCATCATCGTCATCCATTCCTCGTGCGTGGGCGCACCATCGCGCCGTCTCAGCCTACGCCCGTCGTTCAGAGGCGGGCAGTGATCGCGGAGCCGATCTCCGCGGTGGTGCGGGCGCCGGTACGGCCCGCGATATCGGCCTCGACGGCCGCGCTCACCCGTGCTGATTCCGCGGGGAGACCGAGGTGGTCGAGGAGCAGCGCGATCGACAGGATCGCGGCGGTCGGGTCGGCCTTCTGCTGGCCCGCGATGTCCGGAGCCGAGCCGTGCACGGGCTCGAACATCGAGGGGAACGCGCCATCGGGATTGATGTTCCCGGATGCCGCGAGTCCGATGCCGCCGGTGACGGCACCGGCGAGGTCGGTGAGGATGTCACCGAAGAGATTGTCGGTCACGATCACGTCGAAGCGCGACGGGTCGGAGACCAGGAAGATGGTCGCTGCATCGACATGCAGGTAGTCGACGGCCACATCGGGATGCTCGGCGGCGACCTCATCGACGATGCGCTTCCAGATGGCGCCCGCATGCACGAGCACGTTGGTCTTGTGCACCAGGGTCAGCCTTCCCCGGCGACGCTCGGCGAGCGAGAATGCGTAGCGGACGACGCGTTCGACACCGAAGGCGGTGTTCACGGACGTCTCGTTGGCGACTTCGTTCGGCGTTCCGACGCGGATCGCTCCGCCGTTGCCGACGTAGGGTCCTTCCGTGCCCTCGCGCACCACCACGAAGTCGATCTCACCCGGGTTCGCCAACGGGCCCGGCGCTCCGACGAACAGCTTCGAGGGTCGAAGGTTCACGTAGTGGTCCAGCGTGAAGCGCAGCTTCAGCAGCAGTCCGCGTTCGATGTTCGCGTCCTTGAGTCGGGGGTCGCCCGGGGTGCCGCCGACCGCTCCGAGGAGGATCGCGTCCTGTGCGGCGATCGCCGCGAGGTCCTCATCGCTGAGCGTGTCGCCGGTCTCGAGATAGCGTCCCGCACCGAGCGAGAAGCGAGTCGTGTCGAACCGCACGTCGCTCGCCGCGGTGACGGCGGCGAGCACCTTCTCCGCCTCGGCGATGACCTCGGGGCCGATCCCGTCTCCGGGGATGACGGCCAGCTTCACGACACGCGACATGACTCTCCTTGCACCGGGGTGAACCGACCTCGGTCTCCGTGGAGACATCGAGGTCGGTTCATCCAGCGTAGTGGTCAGTGCGAGGTGCGAGTGCGCAGTGTGACGACCGCGATCACGCCCGCGACCACCACCAGTCCGGCACCGATCAGCGATGTGATCATGACGCCCGAGCCGAAGGCCTCGGCCGCAGCATTCCACAGGGCATCGCCGAGCGTCCCGGGGAGCTCGCGTGCGGCTGTGTAGGCACCGGCCAAGGTCTCCCGCGCCGCGTGCACCACCTCGGCGGCCCTCCGGCAGCACGATGGCTCCACGATAGAAGGCGGTGATGAGGCCACCGAGAACCGCGGTTCCGAGCACGGCGCCGAGCTCGTATGCCGTCTCGGAGACGGCACTCGCGGCTCCCGCCTTCGCCGCCGGCGCGCTCGAGAGGATGAGCTCGTTGGAGATCGTCTCCGCCGCACCGATACCGATGCCGAGCACCACGAATGCGATCACCAGGGGCGCGACACCGTGCTCGTGCGTCGTGAACGCCACGATGAGGTACCCCGCGACGGAGAACGCAAGCCCGGCGGGAACCACGATGTGCGGAGGGACACGACGCGAGATCGGGACGACGCTGAGGCCCGCGACGATCATCGCGAGCATTCCCGGCACGAGTGCGAACCCCGCGTTCATCGGCGACAGGCCGAGCACCAGCTGCAGATGCTGCGACACGAAGTACAGGAACCCCACGAGCGCGACGACACTGAGCAGGTTCACGAGGATCGCCCCGGAGAACGACCCGCGACGGAACAGGGCCATGTCGAGCATGGGGATCTCGGCGCGCACCTGACGACGTACGAAGAGGACGCCCATGGCGATGCCGAGCACCGCCCAGCCGCCGGCGACCAGGCTGGGACCATCGACGGCCAACGACTTGATCGCATAGACCACGGGGATCATCGCCGCCATCGACAGCACGATGCTGACCGGATCGATCCGCCCCGGGTTCGGGTCGCGACTCTCGGGCACCAGGAGGGGTGCGGCGATCAGCAGCGGGATGAGCACGGGCACGGCGATGAGGAACACCGACCCCCACGCGAAGTGCTCGAGCAGGATGCCGCCGACGATGGGCCCGAGTGCCGAGCCGGCGGAGAAGGCGGATGCCCAGACGGCGATCGCCATGCGGCGCTGGTCGCGGTTCTGGAAGATCGAGCGCAGCAGCGAGAGCGTGGACGGCATCAGCATGGCGCCGAAGAATCCGAGCAGTGCACGGGCGGCGATCAGCAGTCCGGCAGTCGGCGCGAACGCGGCCAGCACGGAGACTGCGGCGAAGCCCGTGGCTCCGATCAACAACATCTTCCGACGGCCGAAGCGGTCGCCGAGTGTTCCCATCGTCACCAGGAGGCCCGCGAGAACGAGCGGATAGACGTCGATGATCCATAGCTGCTCGGCCCCGGAAGGCGCGAGAGCGATGGAGATCTCGGGGAGCGCGAAGCTCAGCACCGTGTTGTCCACCGACACCAGCAGTACCGGCAGCATGAGGACGACGAGCGCCGCCCAGCCCCGGGCTCCGACGCGGGGAGCATCCGTCTCTGTCGTCGGGATCGACGCAGTACGGGACATGGAACACCTCTCAGTTCTGGAGGACGATCTCTTACTGAACCGTCCGGATGGTATAGTAACAGAATCTCCTCCCCCATCAAGACACAGAGGACCCCGATGCCCCGACCACCACTGGCCCGCGAACGTGTTCTCGACGCCTTCGAGGCGATTCTCATCGCCGACGGGGAACGCGCCGCGACGCTCGACGCCACGGCCAAAGCAGCCGGTGTGTCGAAAGGCGGGCTGCTCTACCATTTCGGCTCGAAGGATGAGCTCGAGACCGGCCTGCTCGAGCGTCTCGACGCACTGACGGTCGCCGATCTCGTGCGCATGGAATCCGCCGACGAGGGGCCCGTGGCGTACTACGTGCGGACCTCGGTGATGGAGGACGACGCTCTCGACCGCGCCCTCATCGCGACGACCCGGCTCGCACAGGGAGGATCGATCCCCGCCGCCGACATGCTCCGCAGCACTCGGCGCCGCTGGGAGGATGCGATCCGTCCCCATGTGCGCGACAGCACGAGTCTCGACCTGGTGATGCTTCTGAGCGACGGGCTGTACTTCAACAACTCCCTCGACGTGCACGGCCCGGAGCGCCTGGTGCCGCACCGCGAGGAGCTGGAGGCACTGATCGCGCTCGTGCTGCGCACCACCGCCTGACCCGCCGGACACGCAGAAGAGGCGAGGGCATCACGCCCCCGCCTCTTGCACGATTCCGTGGCTCAGGCCTCGGTGATCTCGATCTGACGGAACAGGTCGGCGTCGATCGCGGCGCTCACATCTTCGAGGAGTTCCTCAGACACCGGAGAGTCGAGCGTCAGCACGCTCAGTGCCTGGGCACCGGCCGCCTGACGCGCGATCTGCATGCCCGCGATGTTGATGCCGGCCTCGCCGAACTTCTGGCCGTAGACGGCCACGATGCCGGGGCGGTCGGTGTAGAGCATCACGACGTGGTGCTTCTCGATCGGCAGCTCGAGCGCGTGATCGTTGATCCCGATGAGCTTCTCGGCCTGCTTCGGACCGGTGAGCGTGCCGGACACCGACAGCTGCGAGCCGTCGGAGAGCGCTCCGCTGAGCGTGATGACGTTGCGGTACTCGTCGCTCACGTCATCCTTGATCAGGCGCACGCTGACGCCGCGCTGATCGGCGAGCAGAGGCGCGTTGACGTAAGAGACGGTCTCGCTGACGATGTTCGTGAACACACCCTTGAGCGCCGCGAGCTTGAGCACGCTGACGTCGTAGGCGTTCAACTCACCGTGCACCTCGACATCGAGGCTCGTGAGCGGCGAGGTCGCGAGAGCGGCGAAGATCTGACCGAGCTTCTCGACCAGCGAGATCCCGGGGCGCACGTAGGGGTCGATGACACCACCGGCGACGTTCACGGCATCCGGAACCAGATCGCCGCCGAGCGCCAGACGCACGGAACGCGCGACCGAGACGCCGGCCTTCTCCTGTGCCTCTTCGGTGCTGGCCCCGAGGTGCGGGGTGACGACCACGTTCGGCAGATCGAGCAGCGGACGAGCAGTCCCGCCCTCGGCCGGCGGCTCGGACGTGAAGACGTCGAGACCGGCCCCGGCGATCTCCCCCGCGACGAGCGCGGCATGCAGCGCTTCTTCGTCGATGAGGCCACCGCGGGCGACGTTCACGACGAACGCGGTCGGCTTCATGGCCTTGAACTGCTCCGCGCCGATCATCCCGGTCGTCTCGGGCGTCTTCGGCATGTGGATCGTGAGGAAGTCCGACTCGGCGACGAGCTCGTCGAGCGACAGCAGCTGCACACCGAGCTGCTGTGCGCGCGCAGAGGTGACATAGGGGTCGTAGGCGACGACGCGCATGTCGAAGGCAGCCAGGCGCGCCGCGACGAGGGCGCCGATCCGGCCGAGGCCGACGATGCCGACCGTCTTCTCGAACAGCTCGGCTCCGGTGAACGAGCTCCGCTTCCACTGGCCGGCGGACAGCGAGGCATGGGCGGCCGGGATGCGGCGTGCGAGGCTCAGGATGTGACCGACCGTGAGCTCGGCAGCGGAGACGATGTTCGACGTCGGTGCGTTGACGACCATGACGCCCGCGGCGGTGGCCGCCTTGATGTCGACGTTGTCGAGGCCGACGCCGGCACGCGCGACGACCTTCAGCTTCGGCGCGTGCGCCAGAGCCTCCTCATCGATCCGCGTCGCGGATCGGACCAGCACCGCATCCGCATCCGACAGCGCGGCGAAGAGCGCCTCACGATCGGTTCCGTCGACGTCACGGACGTCGAAATCGGGGCCCAGAGCCTCGATCGTGGCGGGAGAGAGAACTTCGGCGAGCAGGACGACGGGCTTCGGCACAGAGGATCCTTCGGGGCAGCGCAGCAGGGGCCGATGCGCCGCACACCATGGGGGCGCGATCACCTCCACTGTACCGGAGGCTCTTCACCCGCTCGTGCCGTGTGACGCCCGGACCCGTCGCTCAGGACGTCGCGAGCGTCAGGCTGTATGCCAGCAGGCTCATCCAGAACACGGCCACGACACCGAGACCGGCGAACAGCACCAGGGCGAGTTCCCCCACCGTGCGGCGCCGAGCGATGACGTACGCGAAGGTGAACACGATCGCAGGGAACGCGACGCCGAATCCGAGCACCGCCCACCCGCCGCCGGTCAGTCCGCCCTGAGCCATCGTGATCAGGTGTGCGACGGCATTCCAGATCGCGTAGGCGTAGAACAGCCCGGCGAGACCCAGCACGAGGCCCACCAGCCACTTCGGCGAGGTGGAGCGCTGTTCGATGTCCGTGGTGCTCATGAGCCGATCACTCCTACCGTCACGAAGGGCCAGGGCACGAGGAGCACGACCCCGAGCAGAAGGAGGCAGATGCGGATCCAGGCGGCACGCCCGCGCGTCAGCACCCAGGTCGCGAGGAACCACAGTGCCGGTGCCGCGATGGCCAGCACGAACCACGGCAGGAACATCGCGTCTGCGACGAAGAAGTTGGCCAGCGGCTTCAGCCGGAGGCCACCCACCACCCAGCCGACCGAGTACAACAGGTAGACGCCACCGACCACGCCGAGGATCAGCAGCATCGCCGAGCTCAGCGGCGCCGGCTCGGCAGCGTCGACGGTCACGTGATCGATACCGGGCGCATCCTCCGCGACAGCCTCGTCGTCGACGCGCTCGACCGCGTCGCTCCCCTTGCCCACAGCGTTCCACCCGCGCGGCAGCGACGGACGAGGACGCGATGCGTCCTCGTCGCCGTCCCAGCTCAGGGCATCGTCGGAATCGGAAGTCATGTCCCCAGCGTAGGACACCCGTTCCACTAGGCTCGGGGCATCCGGGCCGCAGCAGGCCCCGTGGGGGAAGGAACACTGTGGCCGAGCAGAACAAGAAGGTCGACGAGAGCGCAACCGAACCCCCCGCAGGGTGGGTTCCGACCGCCGGGGCGAAGAAGCAGGCGACCACTCTCCGATGGATCGCCGGCATCCTGTGGGCCGTCGCCATCGCGGCCGAAGCCGTGGCGATCTTCTGGCTTCTGCGTCAGCGCGTGTTCGTGGGCGAAGACGGCGTGCTCGAGCGCAATCCCGATACCGGACTCCTGCAGGAACAGGGCGTCGAGGCGCAGTTCCCGCAGTGGGCGTTCATCACCCTGCTCGTGCTGCTCGTCGTGATCGCGGCGCTGTCGATCACCGGCTCCTTCCTCTGGAAGAAGGCGAACCGCCTCGACCCGGCACGCAAGTCAGACACGGTGCGGTTCTTCGTGCAGAACCAGCTCGGCGCGATCATCGCGATCGTCGCCTTCCTGCCGCTCATCATCCTGATCTTCCTGAACAAGGACATGTCGAAGGGGCAGAAGACCACTGCGGGCATCGTCGGCATCGCCTTGGCGGTGCTCGCCGCCGTGCTCGGCACGAGCTTCAACCCGCCGTCGGTCGAGCAGTACACCGCCGACCAGTCCGCGGTCATCCAGCTGCTCGGGCAGGACGAGGTCGTCTGGGTCGATGGCGGGGCCGTCTACCACGTGTGCGATGAGGTCTCGGCGATCCAGACCGGCAGCGAGATCCGCACCGGCACGACGGCCGAGGCGGTCGAGGCGGGCAAGAGCCGGCTGACTCTCCAGTTCGCCTCGGAGTTGCGCGCATGCGATCTCCCCGTCCCGGAGAACGCCGACGAGATCAGTGAGGCACTCCGATCGATCCAGGCGGGCCAGGTCGACACCCTGCTGCCTGCACCCGTGTGGGCCGACGGGACCACGCCGCCGATCGAGGTCGAAGAAGCTCCGGCGGAGTAGCCTCTCCGGCGACGCCCTTTCCCGGCGCTACTCGGCGCTGAGTGCCTCGACGAGCCTCTCCTCCGCGGAGGAGAGGTGGGCGTCCAGGAGTTCGGCAGCGCGCTGGCCGTTCCCTGCGACCACGGCGTCGAGGATCTCGGCATGCTGGGCGGCAATAGCCGAGGCATCCAGCAACCTGCGCCCTTGCACCTGCGCCATGCAGAGCCGCACTTCGTCGAGCACGCTGCGGTACATGCGTGCTGTCCGTTCGCTGTGGAGGGCATCGATGAGAGCCGTGTGGAACCGCAGGTCAGGGTCGACCGTGGCGGGATCCGGCCCGGGCGCCATCGCGAGGATCTCAGCGTTCGCGGCGATCGCCACCACAGGGACCTCGCGCCGCGCGGCGAGCTCGCGCAACGCCGCACTCTCGAGCCGGGTCCGCGTCCGGTAGACATCCCGGACCGTCTCGGGATCGATGCCGACCACGCGTGCGCTGCGATGCGCCGTGCGCTCCAGGAGACCCGACGCGACCAGTTGCTCGATCGCGGCCTTCGCGCTCGGCCTCGCCACGCCGAACCTCTGCGAGACCGCGGCCTCGGTGAGCGGAGCACCCGAGCGGATGTCGCCGCTGAGGATGCGCCCGCGCAGCTGTGCCGTCACGGCATCCACCACGCCCACGACGCCCAGGGCGGCTTCTGTGCTCGTCATGTGGTCAGCCTATCGAAGGGCACCCCACTCGGTACACTTGTCAGACAATCGTTCGATGGAGTAGAGGAACACCGTGACGACCACCCTTGCCGAACCCCTGGATCCCGCCATTCTCGGAGCATCGACCCAGGTGCATTCGCGGTCGATCGATCGCTTCGCGCGGGCGCACGACGCCTCGCACTATCTGCTGGTCCCCGACGCGGTGCTCTCCCCCGTCGATGCCGAGGGTGTCGCCCGCGCCTTCGACGCCGTGCGCGCGGCCGGGCGCACGCTCACCTTCCGCTCCGGCGGCACGAGCCTCTCCGGTCAGGGCGTCAGCGGTGACATCCTCGTCGACACCCGCAGCCACTTCCGCGGCATCCACGTCGAGGACGACGGGGCGACGGTGCGCGTCGGGCCGGGCGCGACCGTGCGTCAGGTCAACACCCGCCTCACCCGGTACCGCCGCAAGCTCGGCCCCGACCCCGCCAGCGAGATCGCCTGCACGATCGGCGGAGTCGTGGCCAACAACTCCAGCGGTATGGCGTGCGGCATCACGGAGAACACCTACCAGACGATCCGCTCCCTGCGCGTGGTGCTGCCCAGCGGCACGATCCTCGACACCGGCGCTCTCGACGCGAATACCCAGCTGCGCGCGGCGGAACCCGCGCTCGCCGACGGGTTGCTCGCACTGCGCTCCCGACTGCTCGCATCGCCCGATCACGTCGCCTTCCTGCAGCAGCAGTTCTCCATGAAGAACACGATGGGTTACGGGCTCAATGCGCTGCTCGACTTCGACGATCCCGTGCGCATTCTCGAACACCTGATCATCGGCTCCGAGGGGACGCTCGCGTTCGTCGCCGAAGCCTCGTTCCGCACGATCGAGGTGCAGTCGGCCGTCGCGACCGGACTTCTCGTGTTCGAGACGCTCTCCGCCGCCATGTCCGCACTGCCCGCGCTGACCGACCTCGGACTCGCCACGATCGAGCTGCTCGATGCCGCCTCCCTGCGCGTCGCCCAGGGCCTCAGTGACGTTCCAGCCGTCATCGCCGAGATCGATGTCCAGGGTCATGCCGCCCTCCTCGTCGAGGTGGACGCGGCGAACGCCGAGCGCCTGACCACATCGCGTGCGGTCGCTCAGGCGCACTTCGATGCCCTGCCGCTCGCCGCCGCGCCCAGACTCACCACCGATGCTGCGGAACGCGCCGCGCTCTGGCACGTGCGCAAGGGGCTCTACACGGCGGTGGCCGGCGCGCGCCCGTCCGGCACGACAGCGCTTCTGGAGGACATCGTGGTGCCCGTCGACCGGCTGCTGGTCACCTGCGAACGGCTGATCGAGCTGTTCGCCGAGCACGGCTATGAAGGCTCCGTGATCTTCGGGCACGCGAAAGACGGCAACGTGCACTTCCTGCTCAACGAGATTTTCGACGACCCCGGCAGCGTGGCGCGCTACCGGCGATTCACCGACGACCTCGTCGAGCTCGTGCTCGGTCAGCAGGGATCGTTGAAGGCCGAGCACGGGACGGGGCGCATCATGGCGCCGTTCGTCCGCCGCCAGTACGGCGACGAGCTGACCGACATGATGTGGGAGATCAAGCGCCTGTTCGATCCCGACCTCATCCTCAACCCCGGGGTGGTGCTCTCCGACGATCCCGACTCGTACCTGCACGATCTCAAGCGTGTGCCCACGGTCGAGAGCGAAGTCGACCGCTGCGTCGAGTGCGGGTACTGCGAGCCGACCTGTCCGAGCAAGAGCATCACCCTCACTCCACGTCAGCGCATCGTGATCCGGCGCGACATGGCCTGGGCCGAGGAGCAGGGCGACACGGCCCTCCTGGAGGATTTACGGGCCGACTACGACTACGACGGTGTGCAGACGTGCGCCGTCGACGGCATGTGCGGCGTCGCCTGCCCCGTCGACATCAACACGGGAGACCTGGTGCGCCGCCTGCGCGCCGAGCAGTCGTCGAAGATCGAGGACACAGTCTGGGATGCCGCGGCCAAGGGATGGTCCACGGTGACGCGAGTCGGCGGCACCGCGCTCACCTTCGCCGCCGCGATGCCCGCGCCGCTCGTGAAAGGCGTCACTCAGATCGGCCGTGCCATCCTCGGCACGGACACGGTGCCGCTGTACGACGGCGGGCTCCCCCGCGGCGGGACCAAGTCCCCGACCGCGCAGAACCCCGCGGATGCCGGCGCCGTCTTCTTCGGAGCCTGTATCGGCACGATGTTCGGCGCGGAGGGCCACGGAGAGGGCTCCCGCGACGCCGTGCGGGCGCTGCTCGACCGCGCAGGAATCGCCGTCGTCATCCCCGAGGAGACAGGCGGGATGTGTTGCGGTACGCCGTGGAAGTCGAAGGGACACCTCGCCGGCTACGACCGGATGACGACCCGCGTGCTGTCGTCGCTGTGGGAGGCCAGCCGTCACGGAGAACTCCCGGTCGTGTGCGACGCGGCATCCTGCACGGAGGGCCTGCACACGATGCTGGCCAAGTCGCTCACGGAGTATCCGGAGTACGGCGCGCTCGTGATCGAAGACGCCACGACATACATCGCCCGCGAGGTGCTCCCCCGCGTGACCGTGTCGGCGAAGCTCGACAGCGTGGCTGTGCATCCGACGTGTTCGACCACCGCGCTGGGTGCGACCGGTGCACTCACCGAGATCGCCGCTGCCGTCGCCTCCGAGGTTTACATCCCGGAGGGCTGGGGGTGCTGCGCATTCGCGGGCGACCGCGGCATGCTGCACCCGGAGCTGACCGCCAGTGCGACCGCCGTCGAGTCCGCCGAGGTCCGTGCTGCAGATGCGGACCGCGGCGGCTTCGATGCCTTCGTCTCAGCGAACCGCACCTGCGAGATCGGCATGAGTCGCGCGACCGGCCAGCCCTACCGCCACGTCGTCGAGGTGCTGGAGGAGTTGACCCGCGGCTGAGCGACAGCGCGTGCAGCTGCTCGACGGCGCCGTGCAACTGCTCCACGGCGCCGTCAGGAGTTCTCGCTTTAGGCCGTCTCTGCGGAGAGCACCACGACGGCCGCCGATCGACGCTCGTCCGGGATGACCACCACGCTCTGCCCGTCACGCTGCACGGCCCGGGCTTCGCTGCCGTCCGCCCACCGCAACCCGGCGGATCGCAACTCCGGCGCCAGGAGGAACTCCCCCGCACTGGGCTCGAGCGCGAGGACATGCACCACCGAACCCGTACGCGTGTACCGAAGCGGAGCACCCACCGACTCGCCCATACGGATCCACGGGCGTGTGCCGTAGATCGCCTGTCCGTTGATCTCGAGCCAGGAGCCGAGCTCGCGCATCGCGGCGCGCTGCAGCTCCGGGATCGAGCCGTCAGCGGCCGGGCCGACATTGATCAGGAGGTTGCCGTTCTTGGCGACCACGTCGACCAGCAGTCGGATCAATGCCGCGCCAGACAGCGAGTGCCCGGAGTCCTCGGCCTGGTTGAAGCCGAACGAGTAGCCGAGGCCGCGCGTCGACTCCCAGGGTTCCGGGATGATCTCCGGGACGTCGGTGTATTCACGGGTGAGGACGCCGTGGAACGGCACGCCCCAGCGGTCGTTGACCACTCCGTCGGGTACCGCGTCGAAATAGCGCTCGAGCAGGGCGGCCACCGCGAAGTCATCACTCCCCTTGCCACCATCCGGCCACTCGATGTCGTTCCAGAGCATGTCCGGCGAGAACCGCTGGACGAGCTCGTCGAGCTGGGCAGCGGAGTACCGCGCGAAGTGCTCGTCATTACGGCGGTACCGGAACAGGTCGGTGTCGGACTCGATCGCCGGGAAGTCGCTGACGTGCCAGTCCAGCGCCCCGGAGAAGTAGACGCCGAACTTCGCGCCGGCACGGCGCGTGGCGTCGTGGAACTCCGCGATGAGGTCTCGACGAGGCCCTCGCTCGACGGCGTTGAAATCGGTCGTGCCCGTACCCCAGAGACAGAAACCCTCATGGTGCTTGGTGGTCGGCACGATGTACTTCGCTCCCGCCCCCACCAGCTCGGCAACGAACGAATCGGCATCGAAGGCCGACGCGTCCCATCGGTCCGCGAGATCCTCGTAGGACGTGCCGGCTCCGTACAGGCGCTGGTGCCGCTCCCAGGTCGGACTTCCGGCGATGCGCACCGTGTTGCCGTACCACTCGGCGTACTGGTGCCAGGCATAGGCATCCTCGGTGGGAATGTTCACTCCCTCGCCGTGCTGCACGGCCCACGCGGGCACCGAGTAGAGACCCCAGTGCACGAAGAATCCGAGCTTCGCATCGCGGTACCACTCCGGCACATCGCGGGTCGGATACTCCGGCGCGGCGTCGCCGAGCTCGGGTCCTGTGCGCTTCTCGAAGTTCATCATGCGGAGTCGTCCTCTCTCTCACCGCGGCGGGTGACCACGGCGGTCAGGTCCGGCTCGCCCTGCGTGTCGAACGGGTAGACACCGGGGCGGAGGCGGTGGTGCCCGAGGCGGAGCAGATCCTGATCGACGCCACCGGGTGTGAGCGCGAGGGTCCATCCGGCAGCCAGCTCATAGAGTTCGGGCTCGAGGTACCCGATCTTCACCACGACGATGTCTGCCGTCGTGGGTTCGAGTCCCAGCATCCGGAAGTCGTCGAGGTGATGGAACGGCTTGCGCCGCTCCGTGATGATGGCATGCACACCGCCGACCGCGATCACGACCTGCGTGCCGGCGACCGGGTCGCCCTCGGTGATCGAGAAGACGGTTCCGCTGATCGCCACGGGGCCGTGCGGCCCGTCGTCGACACCGGCTCCGGCATCGAGAGTCACGGTCGCCCCTTCGCCGGCGGCCACGGCCCGCTCCACCGCAGCCCGGTCGAAGATCGAGGCGACGAGCGTCGTGCGATTTCTGTCGGTGAGCTCGGGCCGCTCCAGCAGTCGGGCGAGCGTCCAGGTGACATCGCCCGCTCCCCCGGCGGTGGGGTTGTCGCCGGAATCGGAGATCAGATAGGGATGCGGCGCCTGCGCGTCCAGAGCGCGGGCGAGTGATTCCTCGAGCGTCCCCGTCTCGGCGACGAAGACGAAGTCCGCGCGCGCATCCCAGAACATTCGCGCGACACGCTCCGCCTCCCGGGCGATGAGCACCCGGTCGTCACCTGTGACCACGACGTAGGCCTGGCATCGGGGCTCGTCCGCCCAGGCGTAGCCGATCCACACCGACGCGTCGACGACGCCGTCCTGGGCTTCGATCTCGGGAAGCTGTGCGTAGATCCCTGCCGCCGGCTCCATCCGGGTGCTGGTCTTCTCACCGGGGAGCAGCACCGGAACCGGCACCCAGGCACTGAAGGGACGACGAAGGCGCGGATCCGCTCCGTGCGAACCCCGCAGGCGGGCGAGCAGATTCCACACCGCCCGTTCCTTGGTGTTCAACCAATCCTCGTGCGGCGCCATCCGGTAGCAGGTGAGCAGATCGACCGCGTCGCGCAGCACCTCGGACACGTTGCCGTGCAGATCCATCGACGTGGAGACGAGGGTGTCCTCGCCCAGCGCCTCGCGCACCGAGGTCGCGAGATCACCCTCGGCATCGTCCAGCCCCACCACGCTCATCGCGCCGTGGATGTCGAAGAAGAACCCGTCGAACGGGCCGTCCGCGCGGATGCCGGCGAGGATCGCGTTCTTCATGCGCTGATAGGTCTCGGGATCGACGGCACCGCCGGGCAGCGATCGCCCATGGGTGAGCGGCACCCACTCGGCGGCGCCTGCCAGCTCGCGTCCTTCGTCGAGGAAGGGATAGTACTCACGCAGGGCGTCACCGGTGCGGATCGTGAACGCCTCCTCGCCGGAGATGTGCGGGGAGAAGGTGCTCGACTCGATCGAGATCCCGGCGATACCGATGCGCGGACGAGACAGCCCGCCGTCGGTGATGGGCGGCAGCGGGCCCATCCAGATCTCGCTGGCGTCGGGTCGTTCGGTCACGTGCGGCTCCTCGGTCGGTGCGGTGTTCACGGTCAGGGGGCGCCGACGAGCACGAGAGCGCGTCGAGCCGTCTCGATGGCTCCGAGCGCGACCGCGTCGCCTCCGAGCCTGGCCGGGGTGATGCGCAACGGGAGCCCGGATACCGGGGAGTCGGTGCGCAGGGTGTCCTCGATCGCGGGCTCGAGCAGGTCCCACGCGCTCGACACTCCCCCGCCGACGATCGCGTGCGGAAGGTCGAGCAACGTCGCAGCGCTCGCGCAGGCCAGGGCGAGCGCTCGGCCCGCCGCGCGGAACACGGCGATCGCCGCATCATCCCCGGCGCGTGCGCGCTCGGCGACGACGCGCGCGTCGAGGACCTCGCCCCCGGCAAGCTCGGCGTAGCGACGCCCGATCGAGGTGCCCGACGCGAGCGTCTCCAGGTGTCCGATCTGGCCGCAGGTGCAGACGAGATCGCTGTATCCCGGGGTGTGACCGATCTCGCCGGCTGCACCGTGGGGGCCGTGGCGCAGTTCACCGTCGATGATCACCGCACCGCCGACGCCGGTGCCGAGCATGACTCCGAGCACGTCATGCTCCGAGCGGTCCGCCGCGGCCACCTCGCCGAGGAGGAACGCGTTCACGTCGTTCTCGACCCGCACCGGTACCGAGAGTCGCGACTCCAGTTCATCGGCCAGCGGGAAACCCGCCCAGTCGACGAAGGTCGCAGAGGCCGCGCGCACGGTGCCGGTCGCGTGGTCGATCACACCGGCGGCGCCGACGCCCACAGCCGCCAGCGCCACATCGGCGCGCGCGGCGAGGTCGAGTGCGAGCGCCGCGGCGGCATCCGCCATCGCTCCACCCCCGAGACTGGCCGGTGCCGGTACGCTGCCGCGCGCCAGCACCGCCCCGTCGTCGGAGACCAGCAGTCCGCCGATCTTGGTGCCGCCGATGTCGATGCCGACGATGCCGACGATGCCGACGGCGTATGCCGGCGGGTCGATGAAGGGCATGGTGGTCCTGTCCTGCTGGGGGTCGATCATGATCAGCGTCCGCCGAGGCCGGCCATCGCGATGCCCTTGACCAGATGCTTCTGCAGCACGATCACGAGCAGCGTCGTGGGGATCATCGAGATGATCGCGGCGGCCATCTGCAGATCCCACCGCGTACCGGTGAGGCCCGCGAAGCTCGCGAGTCCGACCGGGAGCGTCCCGTGGGCGTTGTAGTCCACCGTGACGATCAGCGGCCACAGATAGCTGTTCCAGAAGGTCAGGAAGGTGAACACCGCGAGCACCGCGACCGCGGACTTCGACAGGGGCAGGATGATCTGCAGGAACGAGCGCACGGGGCCCGCGCCGTCGACACGGGCAGCCTCTTCGAGCTCGTAGGGGATGCCGCGGAAGAACTGCCGCATCAGGAAGGTCCCGAACGCGCCGAAGGCGAAGGGCAGCACGAGCGCCTGGTAGGTGTCCACCCAGTCGAACCACTGCATCACCTGGAACATCGGGATGACCAGCACCTCGGCCGGCACCATCAACGTCGCGAGGAACAGCACGAAGACCGCATCACGGCCCTTCCAGCGCAGACGACCGAAGGCGTAACCCGCCGTGGTCGACACGACCAGCACGACGAGGGTGCCGAGGATCGCCACGATGAACGAGTTCATGATGTAGGTGACGAAGGGTCCGTAGGCGAAGACGTCCACGAAGTTGCTCCACCGCAGCTCAGAACCCACGAGCGTCGGCGGCATGGAGAACATCTCGGCGTTCGGCTTGAGCGCGGAGAAGAACGCGTAGATGAGCGGGGAGATGAAGATCAGCGCAGCGATGTAGATGCCGACATGCGCGAGGATCAGGCGAATGCGCGCCCCCGGCGTCGTGGTCGCTCCACGAGAGCGCCCGCGATCGCGGCGTTCACGTTCGGCACGGGGCGTGCGCGTGGTGACGGTCTCAGTGCTCATAGTGCACCCACTTCTTCTGTGCGGCGAACTGCAGACCGGTGATCGCGATGATGATGGCGAACAGGATCCATGCCGCAGCCGCAGCGAGGCCGAGGTCGCCGAAGGTGAAGCCCTGCTCCCAGATGTACATCACGAGCGGCTTCGTCGCGTTGCCGGGGCCACCACCGGTGAGCATCTGCGGTTGCACGAACACCTGCAGCGACGTGATCATCGTCATGATGGTGGCGAAGAAGATGGAGGGAGAGATCATCGGGATGATGATGCTCCAGGCCCGCCGGAATCCCTGCGCACCGTCGATGCTCGCCGCTTCGAGCACGCTTTCGGGAAGCTGCTCGAGTGCAGCCGAGAAGATCAGCATGTTGTAGCCGAGGCCCTGCCAGACGCTCATCACGACGACCATGATCATCGCCCACGACGGGTCGGCCAGGAAGTTGGGCAGTTGGATGCCGAACCAGGTCTGGGACAGTCCGTTGAACAGTCCCTGGGGCTGCAGCATCATCTTCCACACGAGCACGTTCGCCACCATCGGCGTCACGACCGGGATGAAGAAGAGCACGCGCAGTGCCCCACGCCCGCGGATCCGCGGGCCGAGCCCGAGAGCGAGCACGAGCGAGAGAGCGACGCTCAACGGCACGTAGAGCAGCGTGTACACCGCCGAGTTGCGCAGCGCCGGCCAGAAGTCGGGACTGCTGGTGAACAGCTTGACGTAGTTGTCCACACCGTTGAAGGTTCGTTCGCCGAATGTCGGCCAGTCGAAGACGCTCATCACGATCGACAGCCCCACGGGCACGATCGTGAACACGGCGAGACCGATCAGGGCTGGGCTTGCGAAGCCCAGCGCCTGACGGCCTTCCACCTTGGCGAGCGATCCTCGACGTCTCGTCGTGATCGTCATCTCAGTTTCTTGTTCTTTCTCTGGTACTGCTGCTGCGGACGAAGTCCGGTCACTCGCCGAACTGGGTCTGCGCGTTGGTCAGCAGCTCCTCCATCGACATCTGGCCGTTGTAGACGCTGACGAGGTTGGGCTGGATGTAGCTGTCGAGCTTCTGCCAGTTCTTCGTCATGTACAGCGGCACGGTGTCGGCGAAAGCCGCCTCGAAGACGGACTGCACCTGCTCGCGGTACTCCTCGTCGATGGACTCGAAGTACAGCGGCTGGGAGGAGATGCGCGCCGGGTAGGAACGGCCGGACGACGCGATGTAGTCCTGCGCGTCTTCGCCCAGGAGCGAGCCCATCACCTTGAGCGCGGCCTCGGGGTTCTCGCAGTTCGCCGAGATGCCGTAGCCGGAGCCGAGGATCGGACCGGGGTTGCCGTCGACGCCTGCGGGAAGCGGCACCATCCCGGCCGCGAAGCCGGACTCGTTGTTCAGGTAGCTGACCGCGTTCCAGGTACCGTCGACAGCCATCGCGGCATTGCCGCCGGTGTACTGGTTCTCGCCCCAGCCCGTGTCGGATGCCGACGAGACGGGAGCGGCGACCTTCTTCTCGGTCACCAGTTCCGCGTACCAGGTGGATGCCTCCACGAAGTCCTCGTCATCGATGTGGAGCGTGCCGTCTTCCGAGGCCGGCTGCGTGGCGGAGTACGCGATCGGCATCGACATCCACTGGTAGCCGCCCATGCCCATGCCGAAGCCGTACTTGCCGTCCTTCGTGGCGTCCGCCGCGATCGCGTCGAAATCGTCGAACGTCCAGCCGATCTCCGGCGTCGTCGCGCCGCCCGCGGTCAAGAGGTCCTGGTTGTAGTAGACGAGCATGGTGGCGACGTCGAACGGCACACCGTAGACCTTGCCCTCGAAGCTCAGGATGCCGTCGGCGCTGGGGTTGAACTCCGCCCAGTCGATGCCGGCCGTCTTGAGGTCTGCCGCGCTCAGTTCCCGGAACCCACCGGTGTAGCCGCCCAGCTGCGCGCCGCTCATGCCCGTGATGCAGGCCATGTTGCCGCTGGCCATGTTCGTGGTGAGCTTGGTGAAGAAGTCGCTCCACGGCGACGTCTGCAGCTTGATCTTGATGTCCGGGTTCTGCTCCTGGGCGAACGCGACCTGGGCCTCGAGTGCGTCCACGTCCGTCTCACTGCCGGCCCACATGTCGACGACGATGGTGTCACCGTCTGCGGAACCGCCGGCGCTGCCGGTGCTCGCACAACCGGTCATCGCCACGGCGACGCCCGCGACCGCGGCCACGGCGCCTACGCGCATCTTCTTCATTGAATGTCTCCTCGGGAAGGAAGGAAGGTTAATTCGGGAGTAGAAATAACCAAGTAGGATTTCGTATGAAGTTACGCTGTCACACTTCCTCGGGCCGTGCAAGCCGAACATCCGATGTTTATGAGTCCTTGATAATTCGTAACCTTCACGAAACAGACGCCGCCCCGGATACGCTGACCTTGCTCCGACACGAAGGATCCTCATGACGAACCCCGCCGATCGACCCGCCGAGGATCCGCATTCGCGACGCATCCTCGACCTCGTCGCCCGCGGCGAGGCCCGCTCGCGCAGCGAACTCGCCTCCCGGCTCGGTGTCGCGGCCTCCACCGTCGGGTTGCGCGTGCAGACACTCCTTGATGCCGGAGTGCTGCAAGAGGCGGGGGCAGGTACATCGAGCGGTGGACGACGGCCTCGCGTGCTGCAGATCGCCGGAGACGGTGTCGTGCTCTCCGCCGATCTCGGCGGTGGACATGCCCGGGTCGGACGCCACAGCCTGAGCGGAGCTCTCCGCGGCTCCCGATCCATCGAGATCGATCTGACGGAGGGCCCCGAGGCCACGCTCGCGCGAATCGCGGACGTCTTCGACGCCCTGTCGGACGGCGCGCGCATCCACGCGATCGGCGTGAGCCTGCCGGGTCCGGTCGACATCGAGTCAGGATCCGTCGACCAGCCCTCACGCATGCCCGGCTGGCCCGGATTCCGCGTCGGAGAACATCTCTCCACGCACTACGGGGTACCCGTGGTCGTCGACAACGATGCCAACCTCGCGGCGCTCGGGGAGCACCGCGAGCAGTTCGGCCACACGCATCACAGCATCACGGTCAAGGCGGGCACCGCGATCGGCAGCGGCATCATCGTCGACGGACGCGTGCACCGCGGAGCGACAGCCGCGGCCGGCGACATCACCCACACCCGGATCGACGGCAGCGGCGACATCCCCTGCTCCTGCGGCAACACCGGATGCCTCGAGACCGTCGCCAGCGGCGCGAGTCTGGTGCGACAGATGCGAGCCCGTGGCAACGAAGCGGTGCACACGACCGCCGATGTGCTGAACCTCGCGCGCGACGCGGACCCTGAGGCGACCACCCTCGTGCGCACGGCCGGCACCCATCTCGGTCAGGCGCTCTCCGGAGTCGTGAACTTCTTCAACCCCCATGCGGTGTTCCTGACCGGGAGCATGAGCGCCTCGGAACCGTTCATCGCGGCCGTGCGCAGCCGGGTCTACGAGGCGTGCCATCCCCTCGCGACCCAACGACTGCGGATCGAAGCCGCGACGACCGGCGCCGATGCCATCCTCCACGGCGCTGCGCGTCTGGCGCTCGAAGGACTGGACATCCCGGTGGCGACAGCCTGAGCCGCCGCCACCGGAGGCTCACTCCCCCGACAGCGTGAGCTCGATAACCGGCAGCAGCACCTCCGGGCGACGCACGGGCAGGTGCACCGTCAGCGTTCCCTCATCCTCCCCCGCCGGCGTCATCAGGTCCGCCTGCTGCTGCGGATCCGAGACGCTCGTGTTCAGCCAGGAGCCGTCGTTCAGCAGGCGGGCGTACGAGACGCGCCCCGCGAGACCGGGAAGGTGCACGAAGCCCAGAGGCCAGGAGGAGAGGCTGAGGTACAGCCGATTCCCCTTCTGCGTGTACACGCCCTCGCGCGGCGGCACGAACGATGCGTGGCCCGCACCGACCACGGCATCGCGGTGCAGCTCCAACCACGCCCCGATCTGCGCCAGGGTGTCCGCATCGCGGGGGGCGATCGCTCCCCTGCCGTCCGGTCCGATGTTGAGCAGCATGTTGCCGTTCATCGACACGGAATCCACGAGCATCTGGGTGAGCATCGTCGCGGACTTCTGGTCGGTGTTGTCGCGGTGGTAGCCCCACGATCCGTTGAGTGTCTGGCACGCCTCCCAGGTCAGCGGCACCCCGTCGCGCTCGATCGGCGCCGTCGGCTGATACTGCTCCGGCGTCACGAAGTCCGCGGGGATTCCGAGGCGATCGTTGACGAGCATTCCGGGCTGCAGCTCGCGGCACAGTGCCAACAGCGCCTCGGCATCCCAGTCGTCCGGGCCCTTTCCGGACCATCCGTCCTTGCTCTCGGGATAGGTGAAATCGAAGAACAGATAGTCGATCTCGCCGTACTCGGTCAGCAGTTCCCGCACCTGCCCGTGCAGGTACTCCCGGTAGCGAGCCATGTCGCGTCCCTCATTGAGATCCGCGGCATTCGCATCGTCGCGGCGCGGGTGGTTCCAATCGACGGTGAAGTCGGGGTGATGCCAGTCGATGACCGAGTGGTAGAGGCCGACCTTGAGCCCCTCGGCCCGAAGTGCATCCACATGCTCTCGCACCAGATCACGCTGCACGGCGACCTGCGCCGTGTAGTCCGTGAGCCGGGAGTCCCAGAGGCAGAATCCGTCGTGGTGCTTGGTCGTCAGCACCACGTAGCCCATACCGGCATCCTTCGCCGTGCGCGCGATCGCCCGGGCGTCGAAGCGATCCGGATCGAAGTGATCGAAGTACTGCCGATAGTCCGCATCGGTGAGTCGCTCGTAGTTCTGCACCCACTCGTGCCGTGCCGCGGCGCTGTACAGCCCGAAGTGCACGAACATGCCGAAGCGGGCGGTCTCGAACCAGTCGTCAGTCATCATTCCCTCTCAAGATCGGATACCCCCATCCTCGCATAGACATCCGATGTTTCACCTCGAAAGGCCGCCCATAACGGAGAACGGGCACCCCCGAAGGGATGCCCGTTCCTACGCTGATCGAATCAGCTCACGATGAGACTCAGCGAGCGGCGCTGCCGTCGACGTAGTCCTCGTCCTGCTGCTTCCAGGCGAAGAGCGAACGCAGCTCCTTGCCGGTGACCTCGATCGGGTGCTGCTCGCCCTTGGCGCGCAGCTGCGAGGAACTCGTCGGCGCCGTTGTCCTGGTCGTCGATGAAGCGCTTCGCGAACGCGCCGGACTGGATGTCGGCGAGCACGCCTTCATGTTCTCCTTGACGTCGGGGGTCGACGACGCGCGGGCCGGAGACGTAGTCGCCGTACTCGGCCGTGTCGGAGACCGACCAGCGCTGCTTGGCGATGCCGCCCTCCCACATCAGGTCGACGATGAGCTTCAGCTCGTGCAGCACCTCGAAGTAGGCGATCTGCGGCTGGTAGCCGGCCTCGGTCAGCGTCTCGAAGCCGTCCTGGACGAGGTGGCGACGCCGCCGCAGAGCACGGCCTGCTCGCCGAACAGGTCGGTCTCGGTCTCTTCGGTGAAGGTGGTCTTGATGACGCCGGCGCGGGTGCCGCCGATCGCCTTCGCGTAGCGAGAGCGCGAGTCCCAGGCCTTGCCCGATGCGTCACGCTCGACGGCGATGATGTCGGGGATGCCGCGACCGGCGACGAACTCGCGACGGACGGTGTGACCCGGGCGCCTTCGGGGCGACGAGGATCACGTCGACGCCCTCGGGCGCGTCGATGTAGCCGAAGCGGATGTTGAAGCCGTGCGCGAACGCGAGCGTCTTGCCCTCGGTCGAGGTTCGGTGCGATGGACTCGCTGTAGATCGTGCGCTGGTGCTGGTCCGGCGCGAGGATCATGATGAGGTCGGCCCACTCGGCGGCGTCGGCGACCGTCTTCACGGCGGAAGCCGGCCTCTTCGGCCTTCGGGGCGGACTTCGACCCCTCCTTGAGGGCGATGACGACCTCGACGCCCGAGTCGCGCAGGTTCTGCGCGTGGGCGTGACCCTGCGAGCCGTAGCCGACGATCGCGACCTTCTTGCCCTGGATGAGCGACAGGTCTGCGTCTGTCGTCGTAGAAGATCTCGGGCCACGGGTGTTTCTCCTTGTTCGTGGTTGATGCGGACCGTGCGGCCCTGAGTGTGCTGGAGGGTCAGCCGCGCAGGACGCGCTCGGTGATGCTCTTGACCGCCGCGGCCGATGGCGAGGAGCCCGGACTGGGCGATCTCCTTGATGCCGAAGGGCTCGAGCGCGCGCAGCAGCGCCTCGACCTTGCCCTTGTCGCCGGTGACCTCGATCACGAGCGCGTCCGGCGCGTAGTCGACGACGCGAGGCGCGGAACAGGTTGACGACCTCGAGCACGTGCGAGCGGGTCGCGTTGTCGGCGCGCACCTTGACGAGCATGTGCTCGCGCTGCACCGACGTGCGAAGGTCGAGCTCGACGATCTTGATGACGTTGATCAGCTTGTTGAGCTGCTTGGTGACCTGCTCGAGCGGGAGTCCTCGACGTCGACGACGACCGTGATGCGGGAGAGCCCCGGCACCTCGGTCGACGCCCACGGCGAGCGACTCGATGTTGAAGCCGCGGCGGGCGAACAGCCCGGCGACACGGGTCAGCAGACCGGGCGTGTCCTCCACCAGAAGGCTCAGAACGTGGGTCGACATGTCTCAGTCCTCCTCTCGAACGCGGGGCGTGATCGCGGGCGTACTGGACGTAGCTGTTGCTGACGCCCTGCGGACCATCGGCCAGACCATCGCGTCCGCGCTCACGACGAAGTCGATCACCACGGGGCGGTCGTTCGTCTCGAGCGCGAGCTGGATCGCGGCATCCACCTCCTCCTCCTTCTCGACGCGGATCGCCGAGGCAGCCGTAGGCCTCGGCGAGCTTCACGAAGTCGGGGATGCGCACGGTGCCGTGGCCGGTGTTGAGGTCGGTGTTGGAGTACGGCCGTCGTAGAACAGCGTCTGCCACTGGCGCACCATGCCGAGCGACGAGTTGTTGATGATCGCGACCTTGATCGGGATGTTGTTGATCGCGCAGGTGGCGAGCTCCTGATTGGTCATCTGGAAGCAGCCGTCGCCGTCGATCGCCCAGACGGGCGGTCGGGCTCGGCGACCTTCGCGCCCATCGCGGCCGGCACCGAGTAGCCCATCGTGCCCGCACCGCCGGAGTTGAGCCAGGCGTTCGGACGCTCGTACTTGATGAACTGCGCGGCCCACATCTGGTGCTGCCCGACGCCCGAGGCGTAGATGCCCTCGGGCCCGGTGAGCTCGCCGATGCGCTGGATCACGTACTGCGGGGCGAGCAGCCCGTCGGTGGACGGCGTGTAGCCCGAGCGGGAACTCCGCGCGCAGTCCGTCGAGGTAGGACCACCACTCCTCGGTGTCGGGAGCCGGCGTCGCCGATCGCTCGCGGAAGGCGGCGTCGAGGTCGACGAGCACGTCGCGCACGTCGCCCACGATCGGCACGTCCGCCGTGCGGATCTTCGAGATCTCGGCCGGGTCGATGTCGACGTGCACGACCTTGGCGTTCGGCGCGAACAGCGCCGCCTTGCCGGTGACCCGGTCGTCGAAACGCGCGCCGAGCGAGATCGAGGAGGTCGGCCTCCTGGAGGGCGAGCACGGCCGGAACGGTGCCGTGCATTCCGGGCATGCCGAGGTGCTGCGGGTGCGAGTCGGGGAAGGCTCCCCGTGCCATCAGGGTCGTCACGACGGGCGCGCCGGTGGTCTCGGCGAGTGCGAGGAGCTCCTTCGACGCGCGGCCGCGGATCACGCCGCCGCCCACGTACAGCACAGGCTTCTTGGCGGCCGCGAGTAGCGTTGCGGCAGCCTGGATCTGCTTGCCGTGGGCCTTCGTCACCGGGCGGTACCCGGGCAGATCGACCTTGGGGGGCCAGACGAACGGTGCGCTGTTCTGCTGTGCATCCTTCGTGATGTCGACGAGTACGGGTCCGGGGCGACCGGTGGAGGCGATCTCATACGCCGCGGCGATCGCAGCGGGAACGTCAGCTGCGTCCTTCACGAGGAAGGAGTGCTTCGTGATCGGCATCGTGATGCCGACGATGTCGGCCTCCTGGAACGCATCGGTGCCCATGAGGTTCGAGAAGACCTGACCCGTGATCGCCAGCAGCGGCACGGAGTCCATGTAGGCGTCGGCGATCGCCGTGACGAGGTTCGTGGCGCCCGGGCCCGAGGTCGCGATGGCGACGCCGACCTTGCCCGACGCCGCGGCGTATCCCTCGGCGGCGTGGCCTGCGCCCTGTTCATGGCGGACGAGGATGTGGCGGAGCTGGTTGTCGCCCATCAACGTGTCGTACAGCGGCAGGACGGCACCACCGGGGAGGCCGAAGACATCGGTCACACCGAGGAGCTCGAGCGAGCGGACGACGGCCTCGGCACCCGTGAGATCGGGTGAGGTGGTCTGTCGGGATGGCGGCCGTGGCACGGCCGACGCGGAATCTGCGGTCATGAGTTTCCTTGGATCTGAGGGTGGCGCCGGACGTGAGACGTGCCGACGTGATTCAGCCGGTGGTCGCACCTTCTGCGGCGGACCGCACGAGGCGTGAGTACTTGGCAAGAACGCCACGGGTATAGCGCGGGGGCAGCGGCTCCCAGCCAGAGCGGCGGGAGGCGAGCTCTGCCTCGTCGACGAGTAGGTCGAGAGAGCGAGCTGCGATATCGACCCGTATCAGATCACCATCGCGCACGAAGGCGATAGGACCTGCGTCCACCGCTTCGGGTGCTATGTGGCCGATGCACAGGCCGGTTGTGCCGCCTGAGAATCGTCCGTCCGTCAAGAGTAGTACATCTTTTCCGAGCCCCGCGCCCTTGATGGCCGCGGTGATGGCGAGCATCTCCCGCATGCCGGGTCCACCCTTGGGGCCCTCGTAGCGGATGACGACGACGTCACCGGCCTTGACCTCGCCGGCGGCGAGAGCGTCCATCGCGCCACGTTCACGCTCGAAGACACGCGCCGGACCCTCGAACACGTCGGCATCGAAGCCGGCCGACTTCACCACCGCGCCCTCGGGGGCGAACGAGCCGTGCAGGATCGTGATGCCGCCCGAGGCGTGGATGGGGTTGTCGAACGTGTGGATGACATCGCCGTCGACCGGGTCAGGGTTGAGGTCGCGCAGGTTCTCCGCCACCGTCTTGCCGGTCACGGTCAGCGCGTCGCCGTGGAGCAGACCCTCGTCGAGCATGGCCTTCATGATCACCGGGATGCCGCCGTGGCGGTCCACGTCGTTCATGACGTACTTGCCGAACGGCTTCATGTCGGCGACGTGCGGCGTCTTGCTGCCGATGCGGTTGAAGTCGTGCAGGCTCAGCTCGATCTCGGCCTCGCGGGCGATCGCCAGCAGGTGCAGCACGACGTTGGTCGAACCACCCAGAGCCATCGCGAGCGCGATCGCGTTCTCGAACGACTCCTTCGTCAGGATGTCCTTGGTCGTGATCCCCTGGCGCAGCAGGTTCACGACAGCTTCGCCGGATCGGTGTGCGAAGTAGTCCCGGCGGCGGTCGGCCGAGGGCGGCGCGGCGGAGCCCGGAAGGCTCAGCCCCAGCGCCTCCGCCACCGATGCCATCGTGTTCGCGGTGTACATGCCACCGCACGCGCCTTCTCCCGGAGCGAAGGCGCACTCGATCCGCTTCAGGTCTTCCTCGGTCATGCGCCCGGCACGGCACGCCCCGACGCCCTCGAAGGAGTCGATGATCGTGATCTCCTTCTCGGTGCCGTCCGAGAGCTTCACCCAGCCGGGAGCGATCGAGCCCGCGTAGAGGAACACGCTGGAGAGCCCGAGCCGCGCGCTGGCCATCAGCATGCCGGGGATCGACTTGTCACAGCCGGCGAGGAGCACCGAGCCGTCGAGCCGTTCCGCCATCATCACGGTCTCGACCGAGTCGGCGATGACCTCTCGCGAGACGAGGGAGAAGTGCATCCCCTCGTGGCCCATCGAGATGCCGTCCGACACCGAGATCGTGCCGAACTGCAGCGGGTATCCCCCTCCGGAGTGCACGCCCTCCTTCGCACCCTGCGCGAGGCGGTCGAGGCTCAGGTTGCAGGGCGTGATCTCGTTCCAGCTCGACGCGATGCCGATCTGGGGCTTCTCCCAATCCGCGTCGCCCATGCCGACGGCGCGGAGCATTCCGCGTGACGTCGTGGCTTCGATGCCGTCGGTGACGACACGGCTGCGGGGTTTGATGTCGATAGGCGCGCTCGGGGCGGACTCGTTCGAGGACATGCAGGAAGTCTATTCCCGCAGCGCGTCTCGCTCGTCCGCGAGGGCCTCCAGAAGGCGCGCCATCTCTTGTGGATTGTCCACACGGATCGCAGCGACGCTCTCCCCCGGGCCGACGCGCACGCCGAGATCGCCGTCGCCCAGCACGCGCATGGCGTCCTCATCCGTGACGTCGTCCCCTGCGAACACGATGCCTGTCGCGCCGAATCGGTCGCGCAGCACGGCCATCGCCGCATCCTTGCCCTCGGTACGCGAGGAGAATTCCAACACGCGGTGCCCGGCCCGCCGGCGCCAATGCGGGAATCGCTCGGCGACGAGGGCGTCGATCTCGGCGAAGACCGCCTTCTCGACGGCTGCGTCGGCGCGTCGGGTGTGCACACCCATGCCGAACGTCTTCGGCTCGAACTCCGCGCCCTCGTGGCGCTCGATGATCGGTCGTGCAGCGTCCCAGAGCGCTTCGCGCGCGCCGTCCTCGGTCGCCTCCCCGGTCGCGTCGGCCTCACCCTCGCCGGGGAACCAGTACTGCGCACCGTGCGAGCCGGCCAGCACGATCGGCGAGTCGTCCGTGTGCTCGGTGATCTCCCGCAGATCGTGCAGGCTGCGCCCCGACACATAGGCGACCACCGTGTTCGGCATCGCGGAGAGTCGGGCGACCTGCGCCGCGACCTCGGGCAGGGCACGCGCCGCCATCGGATCGGGTACCAGCGGCGATGCCGTGCCGTCGAAGTCGAGGGCGACGACGAGTCGTTCCGTCGCGGCCACCGCGCTCAGGTCGGCATCGGGCTGTCCGGGGGTCCACGCGCGCGTCACAGGTTCTCCATTCACCACAGGGTCATCTCAAGAGGGGGTGTTCTCAGTATGGCCGCCAGGCCGTGGGTCGCTCAGCGCGGATGCACCTCGGCGAGAGCGCGCAGGAACGACGACGACCAGGCGTTCACGTCGTTGTCGAGCACACGCCGCCGCAACGACCTCATGCGCCGCGACTGCTCGGCGGGCGACATCTCCACCGCTGTCATGATCGCGTCCTTGACGCCCTCGATGTCGTGCGGGTTCACGCGAACGGCTTGGCGGAGCTCATCAGCCGCTCCGGTGAATTCGCTCAGCACGAGCACACCCCGGTTGTCGGCCCGCGTGGCGACGTACTCCTTGGCCACGAGGTTCATCCCGTCGCGCAGGGCCGTGACCAGCATCACGTCGGCGGCCAGATAGAGCGCGACCATCTCTTCCCGGGGATAGCCCTGGTGCAGGTACCGGATCGCCGTGTGGCCCATCGTGTCGGTGTCGCCGTTGATCCGGCCGACCGCCAGCTCGATCTCGTCACGCAGGTGCACGTAGGCGTCCACGCGCTCGCGGCTCGGGCTCGCGACCTGCACCAGCGTCACCTCCTCGACCTTGAGGCGACCCTCGGCGAGCAGCTCGCCGTAGGCCTTGATGCGGTGGCGGATGCCCTTGGTGTAGTCGAGACGGTCCACTCCGAGCAGGATGCGGTCCGGATTGCCGAGACTCTCGCGGATCTCCGCGGCGCGTGCCTTGACGTCGTCCCGCGCCGCGAGTTCGAGATACGGGGTCGTGTCGATCGAGATGGGGAACGCCCGGGCGATGGCCGTGCGAGTGCGACCCTCGGCGTCAGGAACGGCGACGTGCGACCCCTTCACGTCGTAACGCAGGCGCCGACGCACGGCCGTGAGGAAGTATGTGGCATCCTGCGCGCGCTGGAAGCCGATCACGTCGGCGCCGAGCAGCCCGCGCAGCACCTGGTCACGCCACGGGAGCTGCGCGTAGAGGCCGTGCGCGGGGAACGGGATGTGGTGGAAGTACCCGATCGTGACGTCGGGGCGCAGCTCGCGCACCATCTGCGGCACCAGCTGCAGTTGGTAGTCGTGCACCCAGACCGTGCCGTTGTGGGCCACGGCCGCCACGGCTGCTTCGGCGAAGCGGCGGTTGACGGTCTCGTACGCGTCCCACCACTCGCGGTGATACTGCGGCGGCGCGATCACGTCGTGATACAGCGGCCAGATCGTGTCGTTCGCGAAGCCCTCGTAATACTCCTCGACCTCCTGTGCGCTCAGTGCGACAGGGATCAGATGGATGCCGCCGTTGTCGAAGGGCGCGAGCTCCTCACCGGGCTGACCGGGCCAGCCGACCCAGGCGCCGTTCACCGAGCGCATCATGGGTTCGAGTGCGGCGACCAGGCCGCCGGGCGATGTGCGCCAGGTCACCTCGCCGTCAGGACCGTCCACCCTGTCGACCGGAAGCCGATTGGCGACGACCACGAAATCTGCAGCGACCAAGATGACTCCTCACGCCAGCGGTAGCTCCCAGGCTATCGAGGAAGTCGGCGACGCGGCGCCCGCTCAGGCGGCGACGACGCGGCGCCGGCGGCGGGGGCTGCTCAGAACCCAGTTCACGACGCCCGCGCCGAACGCGACAGCGGCCGCGAACATCGGGAGGATCAGAGCCGCGGAGGTTCCGATGCTCTCGGCGATCTCACCCGTCACCGCGGCGCCGATCGACTGCCCGACCACGATGCCGGAGCCGAGCATGGTCATCACCGTCGCAGAGCGTCCGAGTGGGCTGAGCGCTGCCCCGAAGCTGTATTGGGTGACCAGCGTCGGTCCGATACCGATGCCCATGATCGCGAGAGCGAGCATCATCATTCCCGGCGAGTCGACCAACCCGAGCAGCAGCGTTCCTCCCAGAAGGATCCCGGAGAAGACCAACCAGCGCGCGCGCATCGAGAACGCCGGCGGAAGCCAGGCAACGCCGAGCGCGAGGGCGGCCGAACCGACTCCCATGACCCCGTAGAGGAGCCCGGCCTGCTCGGCCGCGTCGCGGTCGGCCATGAACGAGGTCAGAGAGGTCAGCATCGTGCCGAAGAACATGCCGACGCCGAGGATGCCGAGGATCACGACCAGCAGCTGCGGACGGAACAGCTCCGAGACCGCCGACGGTGCCTTGCCGTCCGCTCCGCGTTCGTGCGAGACATCACGAGCGCTCGGATGCAGGGCGAAGGCGCCCACGAACACGACCGTCAAGATGGCGGCTCCGACCAGCGGGGCCCACGGCGCGATGGCCGAGGCCAGGATTCCGACGATGAACGGTCCGAAGACGAAGACCGTCTCGTCAGCCGCCGACTCGTATGCCATCGTGCCGGAGATCGTGCGCGGTTGACGGCCGTCGCTCACACGGGCGCGGATCATCGTCACCAGGCGCGAGCGCGATAACGGTGAGACCTGGGGTGCCGTGGCGCCGATGCCGATCGCTGCGAGCAGGACGAAGGCATCCGGCGCCGCGCCGTAGACCACCGACGTGAACAGCAGCAGCATCGCGCCGTTCGCGAGAGCGAGGATCGACAGCACGATGCGCTGACCGAACCTGTCGGCGGCTGCTCCCAGCAGTGGTCCGAAGCACGCGGTGCCGAGGCCGACGGCCGCGGAGGTCAGCCCGCCGAGCGAGAGCGAGCCGCGGGCGGAGACGACGACCGTGAGGACACCGACGACCATCATCGCGAACGGCAATCGCGCGATGAACGCGATCAGGAAGTAGGGGAAGCCGGCGAGCCGGAGGAGGGTGGGCTCGGAGGAAGGGTGCGTCTGTGTCATGGCTCTCGCGCGTCCGAAGACGTGTGTCGGGTGCCGCCGCTGTCCGTCGGAATGCCGAGGGCCGGTAGATACACGGTGTGCGGCCGCGGACCTGCCGCGACTCCCCCATGGTAGCGGCTCCACGGCGCGCGCGGCTGGGAGAGTCGCATCTGTCAGGCGCACGTCCGCTTGTCAAGGCTCAGGACGGATGCCGCGTGGGCCGAGTAGCGTAGGGGCATGCGCTACCTCTTCAGCACCGGACTCATCGCAGCGATCTCGGCCGGAGTATCGCTGTTGCGCGGCACGCGATCGGAGCCCATCACGTGGCGCGCGGCTCTCTCCTGGCTGAGCTGGGGCATCACGATGGCCCTGGCGGTCGGCGCGGTCGTCGACATGAGCCGCGAGCGACGCGGCGTGCTCGTCGACGCGGACTCTCCGCAGTCGGTCAAGAAGGCGAAGAAGGCACAGCGCCTGCAGTTCCGTTCGCAGAAGGCCCTCGCCGACGCCCAGGGCCACGCCAAGGACAAGCGGTCCTGACCCGCTCCGCCGCCGCGAGAAACCACCTCCGCCACGAGACACCACGCTCGGCGTGATGTCTGGCGGTGGAAGTGGTTTCTCGCGCGGGCGACGCTGGAACCGCCGCTCCGGGAACCTCAGCGCGTGAGGATCAGCGCCTCACCCTGACCTCCGCCACCACACAGGCCGACTGCGGCGGTCCCGCTTCCCCGCCGTGCGAGCTCGTGTGCGAGATGGACGACGAGTCGATTGCCGGATGCGCCGATCGGATGCCCGATCGCGATTCCGCCACCGTGGATGTTGACGATTTCCGAATCGAGACCGAGCTCGGTCTGAGAGCGCGCGACCACGGCGCCGAAAGCCTCGTTGATCTCGACCAGATCGAGGTCTGCCGGACGGATCCCCTGCTTCTCGCACGCCCGCTCGATCGCCCGCGCGGGCTGCGCCTGCAAGGAGTTGTCGGGGCCCGCCGTCTGCCCGCTGGCGCCGACCGTCACCAGCACGGTCCACCCCCGAGCTGCCGCGTGCGCCCGCGTCGTCACCACGACGGCGGATGCTCCGTCGGAGATCTGCGAGGAGTTGCCGGCCGTGATCGAGCCGCCCTCGGCGAATGCTGCCCGCAGGCCTGCCAGCGTCTCGACCGTGGTGTCCGGACGCACTCCTTCGTCCTCGGTGACGCGCACAGGCTCGCCGCGGCGCTGGGGTACCTCCACCGTGACGATCTCGGCATCGAACACGCCCGCCTTCTGGGCGGCAGCCGCGCGCTGGTGCGAGAGCGCGGCCACCGCGTCCTGCGCCTCGCGCGTCAACTCATACCGTGCGTTGTGACGCTCTGTCGATGCGCCCATGCTGTCGCGGTCGTACGCGTCGGTCAGGCCGTCGTGGGCCATGTGGTCGAGCACCTCCACGCTCCCGTAGGTCCATCCGTCGCGGGATCCCATGAGCAGGTGCGGCGCGCGGGTCATCGACTCCATGCCCGCGGCGACGACCACCTGAGCGTCACCGGTGCGGATCATGCGCGAAGCGTCGATGATCGCCGTGAGCCCGGAGAGACACACCTTGTTGACCGAGTGGGCCGGCACATCCCACCCGATGCCCGCGCCGATCGCCGCCTGGCGCGCGGCGTTCTGACCCGAGCCCGCCGCGAGCACCTGACCGACGACCACCGCGTCGACATCGGACGCGTCGACGCCGCCCTGTTCCAGCGCGCCGCGGATCGCGAACGAACCGAGCTGCGGGGCTGTGAACGCGGCCAGCCGACCCTTGAGTCGACCCTGCGGTGTGCGAGCCGCGGCGACGATGACGATGTCCTCGTCGCCGGTGGGCAGAGCTTCAGTCATGGTCGACTCCTGCGTTCGTGTTCCGGACGTGGTCCGGGATGATCAGTGGCGGCTGGGTGGCGGCGACCACCTCGTCGATGGTGACGCCCGGCGCCGTCTCGACGAGCACGAGACCGGACTCGGTGATGTCGATCACGGCCAGATCGGTGATGATGCGGTCGACCACCCCGCGTCCGGTGAGTGGGAGGGAGCAGTCGTCGACGATCTTCGCCGAGCCGTCCTTCGCCAGGTGCTCCATGAGCACGATCACGGTTCCGGCACCGTGCACCAGGTCCATCGCACCGCCCGGTCCCTTCACCATCTTGCCGGGGATCATCCAGTTGGCGAGGTCTCCTGTGGCCGACACCTGCATCGCCCCGAGGATCGCGGCATCGATCTTCCCGCCGCGGATCATTCCGAAGCTCGTCGCCGAATCGAAGTAGGCGGCGCCCGGAAGCACGGTGACCGTCTCCTTCCCGGCGTTGATGAGGTCGGGATCGACGGCATCCTCCCGCGGGTACGGTCCGACCCCGAGGATGCCGTTCTCTGATTGCAGAACGACCGTCACGTCGGCGCGCACGAAATTGGGAACGAGCGTCGGCAGGCCGATACCGAGGTTCACGTACGACCCGTCGCGCAGTTCTGCGGCCGCACGAGCCGCCATCTCATCGCGTGTGAGTGCCATCTCAGACTCCTTCTGCGGCCACGGTGCGCCGCTCGATGCGCTTGGGGATGTCGGTGCCGACCTCGATGATCCTGTGCACGAACACCCCGGGGAGGTGGACACGGTCGGGGTCGAGTTCGCCCGGCTCCACGAGTGTCTCGACCTGGGCGATACACACGCGACCGGCCATGGCGGCGAGTGGATTGAAGTTGCGGGCGGCCTTGTTGAAGATCAGGTTGCCGTGGCGGTCGCCGGCCGCAGCGTGCACGAGCGCGAAGTCGGTGGTGATGGCCTCCTCCTGCACGAAATCACGCGCGACTCCGTCGACGTCGAAGGAGCGGACGTCCTTGGCCGACGAACCGACCGCGACCGTGCCGTCCGCGTTGTAGCGGCGCGGCAGACCACCTTCCGCGACCTGCGTGCCCACACCCGTCTGCGTGAAGAAGGCGGCGATCCCCGCCCCGCCGGCTCGCAACTTCTCGGCGAGGGTGCCCTGCGGGGTGAGTTCGAGCTCGAGCTCTCCCGTGAGGAACTGCCGCTCGAACTCCTTGTTCTCACCGACGTACGACGAGGTCATCTTGCGGATCCGCCGGGCTGCCAGCAGGACGCCCAAGCCCCAGTCGTCGACGCCGCAGTTGTTGCTGACGACGCTCAGCTCTGACGTGCCCTGCGCGAGCAGCGCCTCGATCAGGGCGATCGGATTCCCCGAGAGGCCGAATCCGCCGACGGCCAACGAGGCTCCGTCGGGAATGTCGGCGACTGCCTCAGCGGCCGTTGACCATTGCTTGTCGATCACGCGCACTCCTTTGAAACGTGTCCTGGGCCCAGCCTCTCTCCCCCATGACGAACAGGGGAAGAGAGTTCTTGCGATGTGGACGAATCACGCGGTACCGTCCACATTATGGAATCGGCATACCGCGGCGTCCCTGGCGCGCAGGCCATCGCGCGCGCGTCCCACCTGCTCCGGCTGGTGACGGCCAGCGGCGTGGAGGGCGCCGCCCTCCACGACCTCGCTCGCGATGCCGACCTCTCCCGTTCGACCGCGCATCGCCTGCTGACCGCGCTCAAGGCCGAGGGCCTCGTCGACCGGGATGCCGACAGCACGCGTTGGCTCCCCGGCCCTGAGCTGTTCCTGATGGGGTCAGTCGCCGCCGCGCGATACGACGTGACCGGACTCGCGCGCGACATCGTCCGCTCACTGGCCGTCAAGACCGAGGAGAGCGCGTTCTTCTCGGTGCGCCGGGCCGACGAGACCGTATGCCTGCTCCGCGAGGAGGGAGCGTTCCCGATCCGGTCCTTCGTGCTCAGCGAAGGCGTGCGCTTCCCCCTCGGCGTGGCGAGCGCGGGTCTCGCGATCCTCGCCTTCCTCCCTGCCCACGATGTGGATGCCTATCTCGAGCGTCATCCGGAACTCGCGGCGTCCTGGGGCGGACCGCATGGCGAGGGCCCTCTGCGCGCACGGTTGCTGGAGACGAAGGAACGCGGTTTCTCCGTCAATCCGGGTCTGATCGTCGAGGGCAGCTGGGGAATCGGCGCAGCGGTGTTCGATCGGGCAGGCAGACCCGAATGGGCCCTGAGCCTCACCGGGGTCGAGTTCCGCTTCGGCGCGGACCGCATGGCCTCGCTCGGTCGGATCCTGCTCGCACACGCCCACGAACTCTCCGCCCGCATCAACAACGCCCGCCACTGACGTCTTTCCATACCAACTGGTATATACTTTTTGGTATGGAACGTATCGACGTCATCCCCTCGATCGTGCTCTCGGCGCACGCGCTGGCACGCATCGCCGCCCAGGATGCCGGGAATGAAGCACCGGCCGCGCAGTGGCGGATACTGAGCCTGCTCGATCAGCAGGGCGGCAGACGTATCGGAGAACTCGCGAGCGCTGCGCGCACCACTCAACCGGGCATGACCCGCCTGATCGGCGCTCTCGAACGCGACGGCCTGGTCACGCGCTCCCCCGATGCCGACGACTCGCGGGCGATCGCGGTCGACATCACATCGACCGGCCGAACCGTGCTCCGCGAGTGGCGTGCCGAATTCCGCGACACCCTCGCGCCCCGATTCGCCGCCTTGAGCACCGAGGACTGGGACACGCTGACCCGCGCTGCCGAGATCCTCGCCATCCACACCGACCCCACCTCACAGACAGGAGCAGAACGGTGAACACCTCCGCCACCGCATCCCCGTGGAAGCAACCCGCACAGGTCTGGGCGGTCGCCTTCGCCTGCGTCGTGGCGTTCATGGGCATCGGACTGGTCGACCCGATCCTTCCCGCGATCGCCGATTCACTCCAGGCCTCACCGGTCGAGACCGAACTGCTCTTCACCAGCTATCTGCTCGTCACCGGGCTCGCGATGCTGGTGACGAGCTGGATCTCGAGTCGTATCGGCGCGAAGGCGACCCTGCTCATCGGGCTCGCGCTCATCGTCGTCTTCGCACTGCTCTGCGCGTTGAGCGGCAGCGTGGACGCCGTCATCGGCTTCCGCGCGGGCTGGGGTCTGGGCAATGCCCTGTTCATCTCCACGGCCCTCGCCACCATCGTCGGCGCAGCCTCCGGAGGGAGCAGCGCCGCGATCATCCTGTACGAGGCCGCACTGGGGCTCGGGATCGCGATCGGCCCCCTCCTGGGTGGCATCCTCGGCGAGCAGAGCTGGCGTGGTCCGTTCTTCGGTGTCGTCGCCCTGATGGCGATCGCGTTCGTCGCCGTGCTCGTCCTCCTGCGCGGACCGAGCGAGAAGCGTGTGCCCATTGCGTTCTCCGCACCGTTCACCGCGCTGCGTCGCCCGGCTCTGGCCGTGCTGGCCATCGCCGCGCTGTTCTACAACATCGGGTTCTTCGTGCTCCTGGCCTTCTCGCCGTTCCCGCTGGGCTTCGGCGCTCTCGGCATCGGCTTCACGTTCTTCGGGTGGGGTGTCGCCCTCGCGGTCACGAGCGTGTGGGTCGCACCTGTCCTGATGCGCCGGGTCCCGCGTACGCGCATCATCCTGACGGTCCTCCCCCTGCTCGCACTCGATCTGATCGTCGCCGGCCTCGTGGTCGGAAGTGCTGCCGCACTCGTCACGTGCATCGTTGTCGGCGGCCTGCTGCTCGGCATCATGAACACCGTGCTGACCGAAGCCGTGATGGAGGCGACCGACCTGCCGCGCTCGGTGGCCTCGTCGTCGTACTCGGCCGTGCGATTCCTCGGAGGTGCGATGGCTCCGCCGATCGCCGCGCTGCTCTGGCACGCGTTCAACGCGACGGTCCCGTACCTGTTCGCCGCAGCGGCCGTGCTCATCGCCGCTCTGACGGTGTTCCTCGGTCGCCACATCCTGGCGCACATCGACGACGAGCCGGTCGACGCGCTCGAGGAAGACGCCGCCGCCATCCTGGTCGGCGACGCCGCGTAGACCCCGCACCGCGGATGCCACTCACGTCGCCGGCATGAGCAACCCGCGCCAACTCCTGCACGCGAGGAAAGCCTCGCCCGAGGCGTCGATCTCACGACCGTCGTCTGGGCGAGGCTTCGTCGTGCCTCGTCTACTCGTCGCGGTGCGCTCCGCGCCGGCGCAGTGCCGCGCCGCCGGTCAACGCCAGCCCGAGAAGCATGATGACTCCCCCAGCCCACAGGAGTCCCGAGGGAACATCTGATCCGGTCGACGCGAGCCCGCTCGTGAGCGGGAGCTCGGACGGTGGAGTCGCCGGAGGCGTCTTCACGGTCGTCGGCGGCGGCGTTGTCGTCGGCGGCGTGGTCGGCGGAACCTCCACCCGCGCCGCGGTGTTCGTGAGCGTGATCGCGACGGTGGCACCGGTGACGATGGTCACCTCCGCCTTCCCCTGTTCGAGACTGCGCACTCCGGTTCCGCTGAAGCTCGGTGTTCCCCAGGTCACGCCGGCGAGCGTCGGCAGATCGATCTCTTCGAGCGTGACGACCGTGCCCCGCGGGAGCGAGATGCTCGACGTCGGACCACCGACCGTCACCTCGAGCTCCTTGCGCACGACAGGGTTGCCGTAGGAGTACGCGACCTCGAACGTCGTGCCATCGGGAATGACAGCGGTCGCGTCGCCCGCGAGAACCTTCTGGATCGAGAACATTCCCGGAGTCTGGCCGGTTCCTGCACCTCCGCCGGCCCCGGTCCAGACCTCGGTGTCGCGCACGACGACCCCGCCGATGTTCGCGACGTTGCCGAAGGAGTCCCCGTTCGCCGGCGCACTCGGCACCGTGTAGTACCGCACGGAGTAGAGGCGCGCGGGATCGATCGGGCCGGCGATCTCCAGATGGAAAGCGGTGCCGCTGTCATTCCAGCCGCCGGTCCACGCGGTCACCGGTCGACGATCCGTGCCGGCGGAGTTCGTGCTCCACACCGAGAGCGCGTCGTCGACGTTGTGGTGCTCGGCGAAACCCGCACCGGCGGGGGTGAGAGTGTCATCGATGATCAGTGGATCAGCGTCGGCGAACCCGGCGCCGGGAATGAGCAACTGCCACGCGAGTCTGCCGTCTGCCGTCTGCCAGGACCACTTCTCGGGCACGGTCGGCAGCTCTTCACCGACGATCGCGCCGCCGGGGATGGCTACCGGCGTCACCGTTCCGTCGACGGTGAAGTCCACGGTCGTGCTCGTCGTCTCCTCGGCTGCCGTGACCTGGAACCACAGTGAACCGGAGATGTCGGAGCGACCGTCGACGTAGTCCGTGAGTGTGCACGTCACCACGGGTGGCCGACCGGTGGAGACCGTGCATTTCGCGACGGTCTGCGTCGGATCGTCCTGCGCGGGAACCGCGAAGGAACCCGTGAAGCCTGCGAACTGCGTCGGCAGAGTGAACCCGAAGGTCTGACCGCCCACAGCCCCGTCCGGCACGCTCCACGCGGCGTCGATCCGGAGTCTTTCGTCGACGGTCGTGTCCGGGCTGCCATCGGTCGTGGTCACCACGATGGATGCCGGGTCGATGGCTCCGGGATAGTCGTAGTCCGCCGCGACTGCTGCCGTCGCCCCGATTCCTCCGACCGTCGTGACCGCGACGATCGCCGTCGCGACGATCGCCCCGAGCTTTCTCATGCGCGAAGATCGCACTTCTCGTTTTCGCATAGGTGTTGTCCTCCAGTCACCTTGTCGACTCTGCCTGCGCAGAGACCCCGGTAATGAGACCACGGAATGACCGGTTCGTTACGCGAAATACCGGTACTCTCGTGGGAACTTCCGCACAACCGACCGATACGGCGTCACATCGCCGTCATGATGGCTCGCGCACGCCTCGGGCCCCGCGCGACCGGGTTCGCCACGCGCGGGATGCAGCGCACACCCGCCCCGATTTCGCGTGCCGCCGCAGGACTGGTAATGTAATTCCTCGGCCGGGGTCATCCCCGGAAGACGCACCTCTAGCTCAATCGGCAGAGCAACTGACTCTTAATCAGTGGGTTCTCGGTTCAAGTCCGAGGGGGTGCACGGATCAGCCTCGAAAACTCTCGCCAGTTTTCGGGGCTTTTCTGCTTTCTGCGTCTCGACGGTGGATCGCTGACGGCTTCATGACGCCGCACGACGGGGCGCAGCATGCCGGCGACTATCCTGAGAGCGTGACCGTCTCCTCCCCCGCTGACGCCTTCCGCAACGACCTCGCGCTCGCGCTCAGACTCGCCGATGCCGCCGATGCACAGTCGCTGGTGCGATTCGACGCCTCCGACCTCGAGATCTCGACCAAGGCCGACAGCTCGCACGTCACCGATGCCGACCTCGCGACAGAGCGAGCGATCCGCGATCTGCTCGCGGTGGAACGTCCGGATGATGGCATCTTCGGCGAGGAATTCGGAGCCCAAGGCGACACCCATCGGCAGTGGGTCATCGACCCGATCGACGGCACGGCAAACTTCCTCCGCGGCGTTCCGCTGTGGGGCACGATGATCGCCCTCGCGATCGAGGGAGTCCCCCAGGTCGGCGTCGTCAGCATGCCCGCGCTCGGACGGCGCTGGTGGGCGTCCGCGGGCGCGGGGGCATGGACCGCGACCGCCGACGGGCCACGTCGGCTCCAGGCATCCACCGTCGACACCCTGGACGAGGCGAGCGTGAGCTTCCAGAGCATCACCCAGTGGGTGGACGCCGGTCACCGGGAGCAGCTGCTCCGCGTCGCCGAGCGCGTGTGGCGAGACCGCGCCTACGGGGACGTCTACCCCTACATGCTGCTCGCAGAGGGCAGGCTCGAGATGGTGGCGGAGTTCGACGTCAAGGAGTACGACATCGCCGCGGCCGTCCCGATCGTCCGCGAGGCAGGTGGGCGGATGACCTCGTTCGACGGAGTCGAGACGATCTCCGACCGCTCGACACTCGCAACCAACGGCGTTCTCCACGACGCCTTCCTGGCACTGCTGCACGACTGACACCCCGACGAGGCCCGCGATGATCTCCCGCATGATGCCCGCCGCCGCAGGCGCGCTGCTGTTGCTCGTCGTTCTCACGTCGTGTGCGCAGCCTTCCGCACCCGCTGCCAGCCCCCGCCCTTCCGCCGAGCCCTCGAGTCCCGCGGCGAGTCCTGAGCCTGTACTCACCGATGCGCCGGAGACGCCCGCCGCGGAGATCAGCTGCGAATCGATGATCTCCGAGGGCACCGTCACCGCACTGACCGAAGCCGGCTGGAGCGCGAAGCCGAAGGACTTCGTGATCGGCGACGTCGATCTCACGGCCGGGCTGCTGTGCTTCTGGGCGGACTACAGCGTGGGTTCCGACCATGGACAGCTCTACGGCTGGTCTGAGATCAGCGCCGACGAGGCAGCCTCGGCCCAGGCCGCCCTGCTGGCATCCGGGTGGACGCGCGAGGACGGCCCCGAGGGCACCTACCTCACGGAAGACCCTCAGTTCTCGATGGGCACCGACGATGACGGATACGGCATGACGTATCTCTTCCACGACGGCTGGGTGAAGCTGGCCGACACGAGACAGGGGCTCGTGCTGATCGAGTGGACCGGCTGACTCCACCGGCCTCCGACCCGATCAACTGGTGCGTTGCGCGCGTTGCCTGCCGATCGGCACCACACTCGGCTTACCGGTGATGGGATCGGGAACCACGACGCACGCCAGCCCGAAGACTTCCTCGACCAGCTGCGCGGTGACGATATCGGCGGGCGCCCCCTCCGCGACGACAGCTCCGTCCTTCATGGCGATCAGGTGCGTGGCATAGCGGGCAGCGTGGTTCAGGTCGTGCAGCACGGCGACCAGCGTGCTCCCCGTCTCGTGAAGGTCGGTGAGCAGCTCGAGCAGTTCGATCTGGTGGGCGATGTCGAGGAAGGTCGTCGGTTCGTCCAGTAGGAGCAGCGGCGTCTGCTGAGCGAGCACCATCGCCACCCAGACACGCTGTCTCTGCCCGCCCGAGAGCTCGTCGACGAGTCTGCCCGCCAGCTCCGTGACGCCCGTGGCCGACATCGCATCGGCGACCGCTCGTTCATCGTCGTCCGACCAGGGCCGCAGCATCGTCTGGTGCGGGTAGCGACCGCGGGCGACCAGATCGGCCACGCGGATCCCATCGGGCGCGAGCGAGCTCTGCGGAAGCAGGCCGACTCGCCGCGCGACCTCCTTCGCGCGGTAGTCGTGGATCGATTTCCCATCGAGCACGACATCACCCGCGTCCGGCTGGATGAGCCGCGACAGCGCCCGCAGCAGCGTCGACTTCCCGCAGGCATTGGGACCGACGATCACCGTGAAGGAGCCGTCGGGAATGTCCACCGAGAGATCGGTGGAGATGATGCGACGGTCGTAGCCGATCGTCACACCTGCCGCACGCAGGCGACTGGAGGGGGTCTGAGTCATCGACGGAATCCTTCTCTGATGAGCAACCAGGCGAAGTACCCTCCGCCGAGAACGACAGTGACCAGACCGACCGTGATGTCGATCCGCTGCCCGATGAAATCCGCCGCGAGCATGAGCGCGGCACCCATGATGCCGGCGCTCACCAGGTCGAGCCCGGGCGAGCGCACGAGCCGCCGTGCGACCTGCGGCGCGACGAGCGCGACGAACGAGATGGGTCCCGCTGCCGCCGTCACGATGGCGGTGAGAGCCACCCCCAGGACTGTCGTCGCCAACCTGGTGCGTTCCACGCCCACCCCGACCGCCCTGGCCGCATCGTCGCCGAGTTCGAGCTGCGAGAACCCACGCCACAGCATCGCCACGAGCGGGAGGATCACGATCAACACGATGCTGAAGGGTAGGAGCTGCTCGTAGCCGAGCGCTGAGAAGGATCCGAAGCCCCACGCCACCGCGGCACGTGCCTCCTGCGCACCCGTGCTGATCAGCAGATAGCTGTTGATACCGACGAGGAAGGCGGAGACCCCGATGCCGACGATGATGAAGCGGAAGCCCTGGATGCCACGGCGATAGGCGAGCAGATACACCAACAGAGCGGTGATGACACCGCCGATGACTGCTCCGGTGGCGATCATGGCATACGACGCGCTACCCAGCACGAGCATCACGATGAGTGCGCCTGAGTACGACCCAGCGTCGAAGCCGATGACGTCGGGACTGCCGAGCGGGTTGCGGGTGAGTGATTGGAAGATCGCCCCGCTCACTCCCAGCGCGAGACCGCCGAGCACGGCGAAGAGCACCCGGGGTAGGCGCCATTCGAGCACGAGTTTGCGGACGTTGTCCTCTCCACCGCCTGTGAGGGCGGCGACCACCTGGGAGATGTCGAGCTGATAGGTGCCGATCGTCAGGGCCGCGGCAGCGAGAGCGAGCACCAGCATCACGAGCACGAGACGCACGACCAGCGTGCGCAGTTCGATTCGCCAGATTCCGGGTCCGACCCGCAGCGCGAGAATCCGCGGCGCAGGATCGATCATGAGGTCACTCACAGTCCGCTCACCCGCTTCCGACGCGCGAGCGCGATCAGCACCGGAGCGCCCAGCACGGCGGTCACGATGCTCACCTGCAGTTCCCCGGTGGGGAGCACGACCCTGCCGATCACGTCGGAGAGCAGCAGCATGCTCGGCGCCACGACCGCGGAGAACGCGATGATCCAGCGCTGATCGGGTCCGGTGAACCAGCGGACCGCGTGCGGAACCATCAACCCGATGAAGGCGATCGGGCCCGCAAGGGCGGTCGCCCCGCCGGCGAGGATCGTCACACCGATGATCGAGATGACGCGGGTGCGGATCAGGCCCGCCCCCAGCGTTCTTCCGAGGTCGTCACCGAGCGCGATGGCGTTGAGAGGGCGGGCGACCAGGAATGAGATGACGAGACCGACCGCGATGAACGGCGCGATGATCGCCACCGCGCTCTCGTCGCGCCCACCGAGGCTTCCGAGACCCCAGAACCGCAGGGTGGTGAACACCTCCATGTTCTTGAGCATCACGATCGACGTGACGCCGCTCAAGACTGCCCCGATCGCGACTCCAGCAAGGGTCATCCGCCCTGCTGACGGCCCTCCACGCCCGGACGCCCCGATCAGATACACGACAAGTGTCACGAGAAGGGCGCCGATCAGCGCGAACCATACGTAGGAGTTCGGCCCGCGAACACCGAGCAGACCGACACCGATGGTGACGGCGAAGGTCGCACCGGCATTGACCCCGAGAATTCCAGGGTCGGCGAGCGGGTTCCTCGTGAACGCCTGGATCAGCGCTCCGCATACGCCGAGCGCCGGGCCGACGACCAACCCCACGATCGTCCGAGGCAGACGAGAGTCACGCACGATCGCCTGCGCGTCGGAGCCATCGAAGTCGATCAGGGCGGCGATCACCGTCGGCGGTGCCAACGACTTGGCGCCGACCATCAGACTGAGCAGAACGGCGATCAGGAGAACCACGATCGCGACGATGAGGCCCGCACTTCGCGCTGCTGCGCCGCGGAACGCCACAGGGCGTTCCGCGGCGCGGCTGGACAGCGTGGACAAGGATCAGTTCGCGGCGGGGACCGCGCTCGCGAGCGCGTCAGCGAGATCGTCGATCGTCGACGGGATGCTGAGCACGCTGGGCGCCGTGGTCGCCCAGGCGAGACGCTGGTCCTCGAAGAAGTAGTAGGAGTCCGCCGCGACCGGCGCCCACCGTGAGATCAGGGGGTCGGACAGCGTGTGGTCGACGTCGGCGGGCGTGTTCACCCAGCCCACGTGGAACTGCGACTCGATGTCTCCGAGTTCCTCGAGGCTGACGTTCGCGTAGAACTCCTTCGTCGTGTCCTCGAGTGCGGCGACGTCGGGTGAGGAGGTGAAGCCGAGCTGCTCGAGGAGCGGAACCCGAGGGTCGCGCGGAAGGTACAGTCCCAGAGACGTCTCGCCCTCTCCCAGGAACCACCCGTAGGTGAAGACGATCCCCTGGAATTCCGGATGCGCTTCCGCGGCGGACGCGATCGCCGCGTCGGCATCGTCGAGAAGCTGCTGGGCTTCCTGCTCCTTGTCGAGCACAGCCCCGATCGTGAGAGTCAGCTGTTCCCGATCCGATGCCCACGTCGATTCGGCGAATGCCACGGTGGGGGCGATCTCCGTCAGCCGTTTGTACACGGTCTCGCTGATGCCGGAGTGATTGGCGAGGATGACATCCGGTGCGAGCGCCAGGATCTGCTCGAAGTCGTACTCCCCCGCGTCCGTGAACTGGATGATCTCGGGAAGCTCGCCGCCGAGTTCGTCGACCTTGTCGGCGAACCACGGGAGATACGTGTCGACGTTGCCCCAGCTGAAGTCTTCGACAGCGACCGGTACCTCACCGAGCGCGGCGACGACATCGAGCGAATACCAGCCGAGAGCGACGATGCGCTGGGGCTTCTCGTCGATGGTCGTCTCTCCGTAGACGTGTTCGACGGTCACGGGATAGGCGTCGGAGCTCGACTCCGCGGAAGCGTTGTCGGCCGCGCTCTGAGGGGCCGCGCATGCGGTGATCGACGAGGCGGCGAGAATCAGGGTGGCGAACGCGATGAGCGTTCGGGGGGCGCGCCGGAACGGGCGGGACATGGAGCTCCTCAGGGAAGAAAACGCACGGGTGACGAGGCACCAACATAGTAAAGGCTTACCTAATTTGCTACCATCCTGAACAGACAGGAATCGTCATGAATATCACTCATCGCGTCCGTTCAGAACGATCCACACCCGAAATCTGCGGAATGAAACGAGCGCGCTGTGCCTGGAAGGACATACGAGAATCTCGAGGCGCATCGCGAGTTCGTTCTCCCCGATCAGTATTTCGAACCACATTCGCACGATGCCGACCAGTTGGCGTGGATTCCCGGCGGCGCGCGCATCCGCGTCGGAGACTCCCGCTGGCACCTCCATGGCGATCACTTCGCCTGGATCCCCGGGCTCGTGGAGCACGAGATGCAGATGTCGGGCGCCTCCGAGATGTTCAGCCTCTACCTCGCCCCCTCACTCCGGCTCCCCGAGCAGCGCTGGAGCCGGCCGCTCGTGCTCCCCGCTGACGCCGTCGCCGTGGCCGTGGTGCAGAGCCTGTGCGCCCATCAGGTTCAGGAAGCGCGCCTGCAGGCATCCCTCGCTCTGCTGACACAGATCCTGTCATCGACGAACGAGAGCTACGACGCATTGGCGGTGCCGGCGGACGCGCGTGCCCGGGTGGTCGCCGAGGCGATACTCGATGACCCTCAGGACAGCCGCGACCTCGAGGAGTGGGCCCGTCACCTCGACCTCAGCACGAAGACCCTCCATCGGGCGTTCCTCGCCGACACCGGTCTCAGCTTCAGCCAATGGCGCACCCGCGCGAGGGTCTACGCGGCTGAACGGCTGCTCGTCGAAGGACACGCGGTGCAGGACACTGCGGAGCTCGTCGGCTACCGCACACCGACCGGCTTCATCAAGGCGTTCCGCCACGTGTTCGGTTCGACACCGGCGACGTACATCCGCGCCAAGCGACGCCTGCAGGGCGCTCCCCCCTTGCGCCGCTCCGGGGTCTGAGACGCCGGTTTCCTGCGACGGGGGCGCGCTGCCGCGATGTCGGCGGTGTATGGCACCCTCGACGAATGGACGACATCACTCTGCGGCTGTGGGATGCCGGTGACCTCGCACTCCTGCACCGAGCGAACACCGTCGAGATGACGACGCACTTGAACGGGCCGGAGAGCGATACCGAGGTCGCCGACCGCCATGCGCGATATCTCCGCTGTCTGACGAGCGGAGAGGCCCAGATGTTCGTCATCCTGCGGGGCGGGCACGCGGTCGGCTCCATCGGATTCTGGAAGACGACCTGGAAGCAGGAACCCGCCTTCGAGACCGGATGGTTCGTCCTTCCCGAGGCGCAGGGCCACGGTATCGCGGGCCGCGCGCTCGCCGCGCTGCTCGAGGAGATCCACCGGCACCAGGATGCCAGGCACTGGCTCGTCGCATTCCCCGAGACCGCGAACCCGGCATCCAACGCGATCTGCCGGCGCGCCGGCTTCGCACTCGTGGGCAGCTCCACCGAGACCTTCCGCAGCGCCGACCTGACGATCAACGAGTGGGTGCTCGATCTGCGCGCCCCGGTGTCCTCCTAGGCTGATCGCATGTCGCTCTTCGCAGGTCTCAGCGCCTTCCCCCTCACTCCGTTGCTCGACGACGCCGTCGACGAGCGCGCCTTCGCCGGCCTCGTCGAGCGGCTGACCTCCGCGCAGGTCGATTCGATCACCGCCCTGGGCTCCACCGGGTGCGCGGCCTATCTCAGCCCGGCCGAACGTGCTCGCGTTGCGCACCTGGCGGTCGAGCATGCCGACGAGACTCCGGTCTTCGTCGGCATCAGCGCGCTGCGCCTGTCGGAGGTGCTCACGCACGCCGACAACGCCGCCCACGCCGGCGCATCTGCTCTCCTCCTGGCGCCGATGACCTACCAGCCGCTGACACCGGATGACGTGTTCGGTCTGTACAGAGCTGTCACCGCGCACACGGACCTTCCGGTGATCGTCTACGACAACCCGGGCACCACTCACTTCACGTTCTCCCCCGAGCTCTACGGACGCATCGGCGAGCTCCCCGGAATCGCATCGATCAAGATCCCCGGTGTCCCTCGCGATCCGGATGCCGCTCGCGCCCATGTCTCGACCATCCGGGCCGCCGTACCCGCCGGCGTCACCATCGGCGTCTCCGGCGATGCTCTCGGCGCAGCCGGTCTCGCGGCCGGATGCGATGCCTGGTACTCGGCCATCGGCGGCACCCTGCCCGCACCGATGCTGCGCATCACGCAGACTGCGAGACAAGGCGATATCGGAACAGCATTGGTCGAGTCGGCCCGTCTGGCACCGCTCTGGGACATGTTCGCCGAGTTCGGCGGCAGCCTTCGCGTCATTGCCGCGATCGCGGAGTATCTCGAACTCGCTCCTGCACGCTGCCTCCCGCTGCCGATTCGCGGGCTCGATGACGAACAACGCCGCCGGGTATCGGCCGTGATCGAGGAACTTTCATTGAACTGACGTCCCACCCGGCACGAAAATGAGAAAGCCCCAGGATCCTTGTGTGAACAGGGATCCTGGGGCTTCTCTTCGCGACAACGACCTGGTGGAGCTGGGGGGAATCGAACCCCCGTCCAACGCTGAGTCTCCACGCCTTCTCCGGGCGCAGTCTGTGAAGACGTTCTGCTCGGCTCCGACCTTTGTCACAGACACCTAAGTCGACGAGCCCAGCCTGGGAAGAGTCCCACGTGACGTCCAGACGCCATCACGCAGCAAGATTCCTAAATGACGCCAGGATCCGTATCGGAATCACATACGGTCTGACGGACTATCGGGCTCGCTTATGCAGCGAGGGCGAAGTCGTTGCGCTTGGTTTCGGCAACTATTGTTTTGCAGAGAGCGTTTACGAGATAACTCTGCATCCTCGGCCCGCTTCTCGTGGATTCACAGGCGCTGTCGAAACCGATCAGCCCCGTGGTCCTTCTCTCGAAGGAGCCGTTGTCGCTCTGTGGAGTTGTGACCTCAGGTCCGAATCGAACCCGAGCTTCATAGGATACAACGGATGCCGCGCGTTCGCCATTCCCGCAGCGCCCTGGCGTAGAGTCGGGCGCATGAGCGAAGTCACCGTCACCGTCCGCGGCGAGCATGAGGCGCGTCTCTCCCCTGAGCGCGCCACCGTCCGCGTGACCGTTCGCGCCGAGGGGGCGCAGCGCGGCCCCGTCGTCGAATCCGTCATGCGGCTGGGCGAGCCTGTGCGCACGAGCATCGTCGAGCGGGCCGACGGTGGATCGGTTGCCGACTGGTCCAGCAAGCGCCTCTCGATTCGTGCGGAACGGCCGTGGAACAACGAGGGGAAGCGACTGGCGCCCGTCTATTACGCCAACATCGACTTCACGGCGACGTTCGCCGACGTGTCGGAGCTGTCGGTCTGGGTCACCGACGTCTCCGCCTGGGACGGTGTCGAGGTCGGCTGGGTCGACTGGCACCTCACCTCCGAGACGAGGGATCGCACGGAGCGTGAGGTGGCCGCTGCCGCCGTCGGTGTCGCCGTGACGCGGGCGGAAGCGTATGCCGGTGCACTCGGGCTCACGAGCGTCACCCCCCTGGAGATCGCCGATGTCGGACTGATCTCCAGCGGCCAGGCCTCCCCCGCCGCGCCCATGATGAAGGCCCGCGCTGGCGCCTTCGCCGCGGATTCCGCGCCCTCGATGGAGTACGAGCCCGAAGAGATCGTCGTCAGCGCGACCGTCGAGGCACGCTTCGTCGCTCGCTGAGTGCTCAGCGAGCACGCCACTCAGCGAACGAACGGCGCCAGTTCCGCGGCGAGACGCTCGGACACACGGGCGTGGACGGCTGTACCGGCCTCCTGGTGATCGACCGAGAGCAACATGCCTGTTTCGTGGATGGCCGCGACCAGGTCGCCCCGATCGTACGGAACGACTGCGTGTACCTCGACGGCGGGCTTCGGCAGCGCCTCTTCGACAGCTGCGCGCAGCTCCTCGATGCCCTCGCCCGACCGCGATGACACGAAGTGCGCGCGCGGTTCCAGGCCTCGAAGCACCAGACGTTCGTCGTCCGGGATCAGGTCCGCCTTGTTGAAGACGACGATCTCCGGCAGGTCGCGCACACCGACGTCGCCCATCACATCTCGGACGGTCTGCAGCTGGCCCGCGGGATCCGGATGCGAACCGTCGACCACGTGCAGGACGACATCCGCATCGCCCACCTCTTCGAGCGTGGAGCGGAAGGCCTCGACGAGCTGGGGAGGAAGGTCGCGCACGAAACCGACCGTGTCGGTGATCGTGAAGACGCGTCCGTCCGCGGTCTCTGAGCGACGAACGGTCGCATCCAGGGTCGCGAACAGCGCGTTCTCGACCAGCACACCGGCGCTCGTGAGCGCGTTCAGCAGGCTCGACTTGCCCGGCGTTCGTGTACCCCGCGATCGCGACCGAGGGGATCGTGTTGCGCTTGCGCTCGGCGCGCTTCGCCTCGCGCGCGGGCGCGAAGTCGCGGATCTGACGACGCAGCAGCGCCATCTTGGTGCGGATGCGACGGCGATCGAGCTCGATCTTCGTCTCACCGGGACCGCGCGATCCCATGCCGGCGCCGCCGGCACCGACCTGGCCACCGGCCTGACGGCTCATCGAGTCACCCCAGCCGCGCAGGCGTGGGAGCAGGTACTCGAGCTGGGCGAGCTCGACCTGCGCCTTGCCCTCGCGGCTCTTGGCGTGCTGGCTGAAGATGTCGAGGATGACGGTGGTGCGGTCGATGACCTTGACCTTCACGACGTCTTCCAGCGCGCGCCGCTGGCTCGGCGCGAGCTCGGTGTCGGCGATCACCGTGTCGGCGCCGACCGCGGCGACGATGTCCTTGAGCTCCTGCGCCTTGCCACGTCCGAGATAGGTCGCGGCATCCGGGTGCGGGCGCCGCTGCAGCACGCCGTCGAGCACGACGCGCTCCGGCGGTCTCGGCGAGGGCGGCGAGTTCGCGCAGCGAGTTCTCGGCGTCGTCCTGAGCGCCCTGCGGGTAGACGCCGACGAGCACCACGTTCTCGAGCCGCAGCTGGCGGTACTCGACCTCGGTGACGTCCTCGAGCTCGGTCGACAGACCGCCCACGCGACGCAGCGCGTGCCGATCCTCCAGGTCCCACTGATCGCCGTCCGATGCGGAATGCGTCGCGGTCGATTCGTCCTGCAGCGCCTGTGCTGCGCCGAACTTACGCACCTCGGTGCGGGCCTCTGCATGCGCGAGAACGCGGTCGAGAGCATCATCGTCTCGTGGAGGGTGTGGTGTCCGTCATCCGTTCCTTGTCTCTGGCTTTTGTTGCGAGCCTTAACCTTAGCCCCCGGTCTCCGGTACGCTCACCGTATGGGGTCCGACCATTACTTCACTGCGGCCCCGGCAAGCCCCGAGAACCTGCGTGCGATCCGAGTGACGCTTGCGGGCCGTGAGCTGGACGTCACCACCGCGGGAGGCGTCTTCAGCCCGGATCGTCTGGATGCCGGCACCGCAGTGCTTCTCGCCAACATGCCTCCCGTTCCTCCGGGGGGCAACCTTCTCGACCTCGGAAGCGGATGGGGTCCCATCACGCTGTCGATGGCTCTGGCAGCGCCGCACGCCACGGTGTGGGCCGTCGACGTGAACGAGCGTGCGCTCGACCTCGTACGACGAAACGCCGCAGCGTCTGGGTCTCACCAATGTCAACGCGTCTCTGCCCGACGATGTTCCCGCAGACGTGACGTTCCGCACGATCCGTTCGAACCCGCCGATCCGCGTGGGCAAGAACGAGTTGCACGGCCTGCTCGAACGATGGATCCCGCGTCTCGACGATCGCAGCGATGCGTGGTCTGGTCGTCCAGCGCAACCTCGGAGCGGACTCGCTGCAGCGCTGGATCGGCGCGACCTTCCACCCGGGGTACAGCGTCTTCCGCACGACGACGGCCAAGGGGTACCGCGTGCTCAAAGTGCGCAAGCATGGAACGCCGCCGACAGAGCCCATCGACATCGGTTGATCGCTGCGACGGGGGCCGCGGCGGCAGACCTCAGATCAGATCGATCTCTCCGTGGTATACCAGCTGCGCCGGCCCTGACAGCGCCACGTGCTCGCCGTCCTCGGTCGGAAACATCCGCACACCGAGGGTTCCGCCCGGAACCTCCACACGCCAGTTGTCAGGCGCCGCCTCGCCTGCCCAGTAGCGCACGGCGAGAGCGGTGGCGGCGACTCCGGTGCCGCAGCTGAGCGTCTCACCCACGCCTCGCTCCGAGACCCGCATGCGAACGTGGCCGACGCCGTCGCGCACCAGCGGATCACCCGGGACCACGAACTCGACGTTCGCGCCCGCCGCGGGGGCGGGATCGAGCTCCGGGGTGCGGTGCAGGTCGAGGAGCGCCAGTTCGTGCTCCGAAGCCAACGCGACCACGACGTGCGGGTTACCGACATCGATGCCGAGGCCGGGACGCGGGACGGAGAGTCCGTCGGCCGTGACGAGAGGGTCGCCTCCCGACGAGCGCCATCGACCGAGGTCGACCTGGTACCCGGACTCACTCCGTGTCACATCGCGCACGCCCGCTCTCGTCCCGATCGGGAGAGTCGCGCCGGGCTCGATCGTGGCGAGACCGGAGCGAAGGAGGAAGTGCACGAACACGCGGATGCCGTTGCCGCACATCTCGGCGATCGAGCCGTCGGCATTGCGGTAGTCCATGAACCATTCGGCAGCGGGCTCTTCCGCCAGGCTCGCAGCGCCCTCGGCGATCGCGGTGGAACGCACCACACGGAGGACGCCGTCCGCCACCGATGCCGAACTGGCGGTCGCACAGGACGGCGACCTGCTCGGCGCTGAGGTCCAGCGTCGCCGTCGGATCCGCGATGATGACGAAATCGTTGCCGGTGCCGTGCCCCTTGGTGAATGCGACCATGCGCCCAGTCTAGGGATGCCCGCTATGCGTCGACGACGAGCCGTCTTGCCCATGTTGCGACGACCGCGAAACGGCTCGTAGCCGAGCGCGTCGTAGAACCCGAGCACCTCCTCGTTGCCCTCGCGGACCATCAGCTGCACCTTCGGGCAGCCCATGGCGTGCAGCAGTCGCTCGGCTTCCTCCACGAGGCTGCGCGCGACCCCGTGCCGCGGTGCGCTCGGCCGTCGCGAGGTAGTAAAGCCATCCGCGGTGACCGTCGTAGCCGCCCATGACCGTGCCGATCACACGCCCTTCTCCCGACCGCGCTGTCGTCACGGGGCCGGCTCGACGGCGACCAGGAAGAGCTCGGGCTGCACAGCCCGCTTGCGTCGATGTCGGCGTAGGGGTCGTTCCACGGGCGAGTCAACCCCGCCTCATGCCAGAGAGCGACGACCGCCTCGGTGTCGCTCTCGTGAAAGCCGCGAATGCTCCACTCCATGCCCGGTCTCCTCATGTTTTCGGCGCGCTCACGACGCCGCAAGCCTCCGAGCCTAAAGCACGGCGACGACGATCACGATCGCGCGACGGCATATCGACCGCACAGGAAGTTCCGATTGCGCGCGACGTCGAGGAGTTCGAGATCCAGCGTTCGGGGTAGCAGTGGAGCGCCGGAACCGAGAGTCACAGGCGCGTATTGCACCCAGACCTCATCGATGAGTCCTGCATCCGCGAACTGGCCGGCGAGTTCGCCACCACCGACGATCCACACGCCCTTGTCGCCGGCAGCCTCAAGCATCTGCGAATGGACAGCGACCACGTCGCCACCGGCGAATCGCACGTCGCCGTCCGGCGGAACGGAAAGGTCACGATGGGTGAAGACCCAGGTCGGCTGCGCGTAAGGCCACGGCGCGTCACCCTGGTTTCGGAGCAACCATTCGTACGTCGAGGCACCCATCGCGAGTGCACCCATCTCATTCTCGAACGCCGTGTAGGCCATCGGTCCGTCCTGATCGATGTCCTGCCTGAGCAGCCAATCGAGGGAATGCTCCGGCGTCGCGATGAATCCGTCCAGGCTCGAGGCCGTGTAGTAGAACGTCGTCATGACATCAGTGTGCCGTCGACCACCGACATTCAGATCGATCGGGAGGCGAGCATCCGAGAGACGTCGACCGGCGGCTCGAACCATTCCAGACCGGGATACCGCTTGAACCACGACACCTGCCGTCGTGCATACCGACGGGTGAGTGCCTGCGTCTCAGCGATCGCCTCGGCCTTCGTCATGTGCCCATCCAGTTGGGCGAAGGCCTGCGCGTAGCCGATCGCTCGAGCAGCCGTCACGCCCAGCTCCCGGCCGCTCTCGCGGAGCCGCGCGACCTCGTCGACCAGGCCGTCGTCCCACATCCGCACGACGCGGGCGTCCAGGCGCTCGACGAGAATCGAGCGTTCGACGCTGAGACCGATCAATACGGTGTTCTCGTGCCACAGCAGCGGTTCCGCGGGCAGCGCCGCTCCGTGCGTGTCGCTCCCCTGCTCGATGACTTCCAGCGCGCGGATCACGCGTCGGCTGTTGCGCGGATCGATCGTCGCTGCCGTGGCCGGGTCTTGCGCACGGAGACGCTCGAGGAGCACCCCGATGCCGAGATCTTCGAGCTCGCGTTCGAGACGCGCGCGCACAACGGGATCACGCGGGGGGAACTGGAAGTCGAAGACCACGCTGGACACGTACAGGCCCGAGCCACCCACGAGGATCGCGTCTCCGCCGCGTGCATGAATCGCCTCGATCGTCGCGCGAGCATGCGGCTGATACCAGGCGACGGCGGCTTCCTGATCGATCTCGCGTGCATCGAAGAGGTGATGCGGGATACCACGGCGCTCGGTCAGCGCCAGCTTGGCCGTGCCGATGTCCATGCCGCGATACAGCTGCATGGCGTCGGCGTTGACGATCTCTGCCGGATTGCCGTCGGCGCGCAGCGCTTCCGCGAGATCGAGCGCGAGATCGCTCTTTCCTGTGCCGGTCGCGCCGACGACCGCCCAGAGTCGCCGAGCCGCGGACCGCCGATCGTCCCGAGGGCTCACACCCCTGCTCGAAGGATGGGAAGTCCGAGTGAGACAGCACGCGGAGAGCCATCTCCCACCGGCGCGGGGACCGCGCAGGAATCGGCCTGCGCGCGATCCCACGCGTCACCGCCGCGCGTTCGGCGAATCGTCAACGGACGACCGGTCGGGTCGTCAGCCAACAGGTGGAACGGTGCCGCATGCGTGATCGTGACTGACACCACGTCGCCTGGCCGGGGCAGGTCGGACCCGGGTGTCACTTCGAAGTGCACGAGACGGTTGTCCTCCGCACGCCCGGTGAGCCGGTGGGTCTCCGCGTCCTTCTTCCCCTCCCCGGTCGACACGAGGACCTCCACTTCTCGACCGATCTGCTTCTGGTTCTCCTCCAGCGAGATGCGTTCCTGCAGCGCGATCAACCGGTTGTAGCGTTCCTGGACGATCTCCTTCGGGATCTGCTCGTCCATGGTCGCGGCCGGCGTGCCCTCGCGGATGGAGTACTGGAACGTGAAGGCGCTCGAGAAGCGCGCTGCCTCGACAACCCGCAAGGTGTCCTGGAAGTCCTGTTCCGTCTCGCCGGGAAAGCCGACGATGATGTCCGTGGTGATGGCGGCATACGGGATACGCTCGCGGACTCGATCGAGGATCCCGAGGAACCGATCACTGCGGTACGAGCGTCGCATGGCTTTCAGGATCCGGTCGCTGCCGGACTGGAGCGGCATGTGCAACTGGGGCATGACGCTCGGAGTCTCCGCCATCGCGTCGATCACGTCATCCGTGAACGCCGCGGGGTGAGGACTCGTGAAGCGGATGCGCTCAAGCCCGTCGATCTCCCCCGCTGCTCTGAGGAGCTTGCCGAACGCGTGGCGGTCACCGAATTCGACGCCGTAGGAGTTCACGTTCTGTCCGAGAAGTGTCACCTCGATGGCACCGTCATCGACGAGCAGACGAAGCTCGTTCAAGATGTCTCCCGGGCGGCGATCCTTCTCTTTGCCGCGAAGGCTCGGCACGATGCAGAAGGTGCAGGTGTTGTTGCAGCCGACCGAGATCGAGACCCACCCGCTGTGCGCGGAATCCCGCTTGGTGGGGAGCGTCGAGGGGAAGATCTCCAACGCCTCGAGGATCTCCAGTTCCGCCTCCCCGTTGTGGCGCGCGCGCTCGAGGAGCCCCGGCAGCGAACCCATGTTGTGCGTGCCGAAGACGACATCGACCCACGGCGCCTTGTCGATGACGGTCTGCTTGTCCATCTGTGCCAGGCAACCGCCGACGGCGATCTGCATCCCGTCTTTGCGGCGCTTCACCGCCGCGAGCTGACCCAGAGTGCCGTACAGCTTGCCGGCCGCGTTGTCCCGGACAGCACAGGTGTTGATGATGACGACATCGGCGTCGGATCCGACATCCGCGGGCACGTATCCCGCACTCTCCAGCGAGCCGGAGAGTCGTTCGGAATCATGCACGTTCATCTGGCATCCGAAGGTACGCACCTCATAGGTGCGCTGGCGGCCGTCGACATCGACGGCCGCGGACGATGCGGTGATGATCGTCGGTTCACTGAGCGGAGTAGTCATGGTTCCACCATTGTACGAGCGCGAGCGATCGCCGACCCCGCGCAGCTTGCCCGAGAGTCGGGCTCTCGCGACGTCAGTCAGAATCGACGAATCGTACCCCGATCGATCGCCCGCCGAAGCTGGCCTCTGCCAGTGCCACCTTCGCCGCGTTCATCGCGATCGCTCCGTTGTACCCACGGCGCGACAGCTGTCCGACGAGGCGACGCAGCGCGGTGTCGCCGTCGAGCTTGCTGAGCGACCGGGCCTTCGTCCGCGCGAAATCCAATGCGCGTTCGGCGTCGTCGTCAGGGAGCTCGTCGAGCGCTGCATCGACGACGTCACGAGGCAACCCGCGTTGAGCGAGCGCACGCGACAACGCGACCCTCCCCTGTCCCTTGCGCTGACTGCCTGATTCGACGAGCTGAGCCGCGAGACGCGCGTCATCGAGGTAGCCGCGCCGGCTGCACTCATCGAGGACATCATCGACCTGTTGGGCAGAGATCGCGTGACCCCGCAGGACCGTCCTCGCCTCAGATACCGACAGAGAGCGAGACCGGAGCTTGCGTACGAGCGCATCCGTCGCGATCTGTCGTTCCGTGTCCTGATCGAGACCGTCGTCGATGTCTTCCGAGCGATCGATCTCTGTCGGCGGTAGCACTGTGAGGCGCGGGGGCGCCGTCTGCGATGTCTTCCCGTGGGCGGGATGCCGATCACTCGGTAACCTCTCTGCGCCGGACTCTGCGTGGGGCACGCTGTCAACGGGCCCGTCCCAGGTGGAGCGCCAGAGTCCCGAATCCCCTGTTCGTCGAGGAACGACCGACTCCGCACGCTCGGCCGCCGACTCCGTCGGCGTCTGCGACCGCGAAGCATCGTCGACCGACGGCTCGGGCCTGCTGGCCTTACCGCCGAACAGCGGGATGATGGGGGCGAGCCGTCCGGTGTGCCCGTTCGACTCGCCCCCGTTCTCTCCGGTCATGTTCAGGCCGGACGACGCTCAGCGAGCTCGTCGGTTTCGGCGACGGGAGCCGCCTGCGGCCCGATACCGAGCTTCTGCTTGATCTGGGTCTCGATGGCCAGTGCGATATCGGGGTTGTTCAACAGGAAGTTCCGGGCGTTCTCCTTGCCCTGGCCCAACTGATCGCCATCGTAGGTGTACCACGAGCCCGACTTCTTGACGATCGCGTGCTCGACGCCGAAATCGATCAGGCTTCCCTCACGGGAGATTCCGATGCCGTAGAGGATGTCGAACTCGGCCTGCTTGAAAGGCGGAGCCATCTTGTTCTTGACGACCTTGACGCGCGTGCGGTTACCCACCGCGTCCGTCCCGTCCTTGAGGGTCTCGATACGACGGATGTCGAGACGCACCGACGCGTAGAACTTGAGCGCCTTACCACCGGCGGTGGTCTCCGGCGAGCCGAAGAACACTCCGATCTTCTCGCGGAGTTGGTTGATGAAGATCATCGTGGTGTTGGTCTGGTTGAGACCACCCGTGAGCTTACGAAGCGCCTGCGACATGAGGCGAGCCTGCAGACCGACGTGCGAATCTCCCATCTCACCCTCGATCTCCGCGCGAGGAACGAGCGCGGCAACGGAGTCGATCACGATGAGGTCGATCGCGCCCGAGCGGACGAGCATGTCGGCGATCTCGAGAGCCTGCTCACCGGTGTCGGGCTGGGAGACGAGGAGTGCGTCGATGTCGACGCCGAGCTTCGCCGCGTAGTCGGGGTCGAGTGCGTGCTCCGCATCGATGAACGCGGCGATGCCACCGGCACGCTGCGCGTTGGCGATCGCGTGCAGCGTCAGCGTGGTCTTACCGGAGGACTCCGGACCATAGATCTCCACGATTCGCCCGCGCGGCAGTCCGCCGACGCCGAGTGCGACGTCAAGCGCGATGGAACCCGTAGGAATCACGGCAACCGGGGCGCGCTCGTCGCTGCCCAGCCGCATGACCGAGCCCTTTCCGAACTGGCGATCGATCTGAGCGAGAGCTGTTTCCAGGGACTTCTCGCGGTCTGCGGGTGATGGCATGATGTGTTCCTTCTGCTCGCGTGGTGCCGCCTGTAGGCTGTCGCGGCGCTCCCGGCTGGGAGCTACTCTCCGACAAGGCGTATGGCCCGATGGCCATGTCTTCACCGTACGAGGGGCCTCCGACATCCGGTCGAAGGGCCCGAGAAAGGTGGAGAACACGAATCCTGAACCACTTGTGCAGAAGACTACGCCTCATTCGAACGCATCTTCGACGACACGCCGATCATCGACGCCAGTTTCCCGCACGGCTCGAACACGAGCGGGGGCCTCAGTGTCGTCGCGGCTCGAGCCTGCCGGCACCGTGCCGTCGCGAATCCGGCACTTCCATTTCATCGCAGAGCGCGAGCCAGATGTCCCTCGGAGCAACGCCGGCGTCAAGCGCCTCGGATGATGTCCGCCCCGCCAGCGCACTCAAGGTCAGATCGTGAAGAAGCGATGCCGACCGAGACTGGAACTCGGCATCGACGGCGCGAAGGAATTCACTTCGTCGCATCGTGCGCAGAAATCCCGCGCGTCAGCGCAGGGAGAGCTCAGGCTCGATCGAGGCCACGAGGTCGTCCGGAACGACGTCCGGGAACACCTGGATGCCCTCGAGGACCGAGATGCGATCTCCGACCTCACGCATGATCGTCGAGATCGGAACATCGAGCGCATCCGCAACCGACGCGAGAATCTCGCTGGAGGCCTCTTTCTGACCCCGCTCGACCTCGCTGAGATAGCCCAGCGCGACCGACGCCTTGCTCGCGACCTGCCGAAGGGTACGCCCCTTCTGCAGACGGAAGTCCCTCAGCACATCGCCGATTTCCTGTCGTACAAGAATCATCGGAACCTCCTCCCGGTTCGAATCATCAGAGTCCCCTCCGATGAGATCGCCAGTCTAGTCCTACTGGCTTTCACAGAATCTACCGCTGCACTCTGTGGTTTGAATGTGAGCACATCAATCACAACTCGCGCGCACCGCCTACTATTCCCCGACCATGTCGAGGAGCATCTGCAGAGCGGAGTCGATGGTCGCCGCCCGGATCTGAGCACGATCTCCAGCGAAGAGGAACACTCTCGTCGAGGACCCCGTCGGGGTGATCACGCCGATGTGCACGGTACCGACAGGTTGCCCGTCGGGAGAATCAGGACCCGCGATACCCGTCGTCGAGACACCCACATCTGCGGCGACTCCATCGACGGCCACGGCTCTCCTGACGCCCTCTGCCATCTGTGCGGCGACGGAAGAGTGCACGGGGCCACTCCGCGCGAGAAGCATCGCGTCGACTCCGAGCAGTGAATGCTTGAGCGACGTCGCGTAGGCCACGACCCCGCCCGACAGCACCGAAGACGCACCGGGAACGGAGACCAGCTCGGCCGTGAGCGCTCCGCCCGTCAGCGATTCGGCGACACCCAGCGTCCAACCCTTCTGCCGGAGCGCCGCCAGCGCTGCCGCCGCGGGCGACCTCACGATCGCTCCCTCGAACCCTTCACCTGAGCGACGATGTAGTCGATGCCACTCACCACGGTGAGAAGCAGGACGACGATCATCAGGACCGTCGTGACGAGCTTCCACGGGTCGAGGCCGATGAGTTCGTGCAGGGGCAACAGCGCCCAGCTGAGCGCGACTCCCTGCACGGCCGTCTTGATCTTTCCCATCCAGGCAGCGGCGACGACATGCTCCTTCACCACCATCAAACGATGAACGGTGATCCCCCACTCGCGAACCAGGATGATCAGGACGATCCACCACTGCACTTCGCCGAGAATGGCGAGCCCGATGAATCCCGACCCGGTCAGCAGCTTGTCCGCGATCGGATCCCAGAGCTTGCCGAAGTCGCTCACGATGTCGTAGCGGCGCGCGAGGTAGCCGTCGACCCAGTCGGTCGAGATCGCCACGATGAAGAGGATCCCGGCCGTCCACCGAAGAGCAGGCTCAGGAATCCCGTAGGTGCCGCCGAGCAGCAGCACGATGAAGAAGATGACCGCGAGCGGGATGCGCGCGATCGTGATCGCGTTGGGGAGCTGCCGTGGGATCGCCATCAATCGCGTCCCGTCAGACCCCAGGCGTCTTCATCGCCTTCGGATTCCACGACGGGGAGCCCCTCGAACTGCGCCTCCAGCGGATCGCGCATCGGCTCCGCGTACCCAGCGTGAGCCGCGGCGGGAGGAGCGGCAGCCGTCGGCGCGCTCGAGCCCGACGATGCGGGAGCGTCATCGCCTCGGAGCTTGGCCATCACTGCGGGCAGCTGCTCTGCGGTCGCGAGGACGTCACGCGCCTTCGACCCCTCGGACGGTCCGACGATCTCGCGCGACTCGAGCAGGTCCATCAGTCGACCGGCCTTCGCGAATCCGACACGGAGCTTGCGCTGCAGCATCGACGTCGACCCGAACTGCGACGACACGATGAGCTCCGCCGCTGCGAGCAGCAGTTCGAGATCGTCGCCGATGTCCTCATCGACCTCTTTCTTGCGAGGCTCGATGCTCTCCTGCACATCGGCGCGGTACTCCGGGCGCGCCTGTCGGGTGACGTGCTTGACGACCGCGTCGATCTCCTTCTCATCGACCCAGGCGCCCTGCAGACGGAACGGCTTCGACGAGCCCATCGGAGAGAACAGGGCGTCGCCCTGCCCGATCAGCTTGTCGGCCCCAGGACTGTCGAGAATGACGCGGCTGTCGGTGACACTCGTGACAGCGAACGCGAGCCTGGACGGCACGTTGGCCTTGATCAGTCCCGTGACGACATCGACGCTCGGTCGCTGCGTGGCCAGCACGAGGTGGATGCCGGACGCACGCGCGAGTTGCGTGATGCGCACGATCGAGTCCTCGACGTCACGCGGCGCGACCATCATGAGGTCGGCGAGCTCATCGACGACGACGAGGAGGTACGGGTAAGGCTTGAGAACCCGCTCGCTGCCCACGGGGAGCACGACCTCACCCGCGCGTACCGCGCGATTGAAGTCGTCGATGTGGCGGAACCCGAACGACGCGAGGTCGTCGTACCGCATGTCCATCTCCTTCACGACCCACTGCAGCGCCTCGGCCGCCTTCTTCGGGTTCGTGATGATCGGAGTGATCAGGTGGGGAACGCCCGCATAGCTGGTGAGCTCGACGCGCTTGGGGTCGATGAGCACCATGCGCACATCTGCGGGCCGCGCGCGCATCAGCAGACTCGTGATCATCGAATTAACGAAGCTCGACTTACCGGATCCCGTGGATCCGGCGACGAGCAGGTGAGGCATCTTCGCGAGATTCGCGATGACGATGTTGCCACCGACGTCCTTGCCGACGCCGATGGTCATCGGATGCGTGCTCTTCTGGGCCGCGGGCGACCGCAGCACATCGCCGAGGGCGACCATCTCCTTGTCGGCGTTCGGGATCTCGATACCGATCGCGCTCTTGCCGGGGATGGGCGAGAGGATGCGCACGTCGTTCGAGGCCACCGCGTAGGCGAAGTTATTGCTCAGCTGGAGGATCTTCTCGACCTTGACGCCGTGCCCGACCTCGACCTCGTATTGCGTGACCGTCGGCCCGCGGGAGAACCCCGTCACCTTCGCATCGACCTTGAACTGCGACAGCACGCTCGTGATCTGCTCGATCACCTTGTCTGTCGCCTCAGAGCGCAACACGGGTGGTGCGCCCTCGATCAGCAGCCCCGGAGACGGGAGGATGTACGGGGCCACGGGCGCCTGCGGCCCGCGCTCCCCCGGCCCTTCCGTGCCGAAGCCGTCAAGACCCGGAAGCTCCGGCATCTCGCCGGTGTCGGATGCGTCGTCGAGAAGCGCCGTGGTCTGCTGCTCTGCCAGACCGTCCGTCATCGAACGAACATCGGACAGCACCTCTGTCGCAGCGTCGTACGGGTTCTCCACGACGACCGCCTGGTCGTACGCAGGCGTGGGGTCGGAGGTGGTGAGCAGTGCGGTGATGTCGTCGGATCCGAGGGTGCCCTCGTCGGGGTCCTCCTCGCGACCGGTCTTGTTGCGTCGCCACCACGGCAGCACATCGGGGTCATCGACCTTGTCGGCATCGTCGATCGTCGCGACGTCCTTCGCGGGCTTCTCCGGGCGCTCGGCGTCGAACATCCACGCGTAGAGGTCGCCGAGCCGCGTGCCGATGCGGTTCGGCGGCGTCTTGGTGAGGATGAGGATGCTGAGCACCGCCAGCAGGGACAGCACGATATACGCCGGGATGTCGGTGAGGTACGTCAGCGGCTGCCCGACCAGCCAGCCCAGGAGGCCACCCGACTCGCTGAGTGCAGGCATCCCCTCGTTCGGGTGCGGTCGGGGGCCGGCGACGTGGAAGATGCCCGCGAGCGCGAGGACGAACATGCCGAAACCGATTCCGATGCGGCCGTTGTCGTGCACAGATGAGGGGTGGCGGAACAGCCAGCCCGCCAGCAGCAGAAGCAGCACGGGCATGAAGAAGGCCACGCGTCCGACGAACAATCCGACGGAGTACGCACTGATGTTGGCGGCGACCTCGTTGCCGATGAAGAACCACTCGTTGACGGCGCCCAGCACCGCGAGCAGCACGAGGAAGAACGGGAATCCGTCGCGGCGATCGTCTTTCTCGAGCGTCTCAGGGCCGAACGCGCGGAAGAGTCCACCGACCCCATGCGCGAGGCCACCCCAGGCCCGCACCGCGACGGGGGGCTTCTCCGCCGCGTCGATGTATTTCTTCGGCGCGGGCTGAGCCTTCGGAGCCGTCTGCCTCTTCGGGCGTGACGGTGCGCTCTCGGACGCGCGCGCGGACTTCGTGGTGCTCCTGGCCATGCCCTCACGTTACGACCAACGGGTGACATTTCCGCGCAATGACGCGGCATTCCGGTGATCCGACCCGGCTGCGGGGCCCGCGTCAACCCGTACGACGCACCATCGTGTCGCGCAGTTCCCCCTGTGCGGAGACGGCGAACCCTTCGGATCGATACAGATTGCGTGCGAAGTTGTCGCGCTCGACGCTCAGACTGATGCGGGCATGCCCCTGCTCGCCCGAAAGCGAGACGATCTCACGCAGGAGCGCGCGCCCGACGCCACGGGCACGCCAGAGCGGATGCACACCGAGGATGAGCTCGGGCACGGCGACGCCGACGAATCCGAGGCCGGGCTCGTTCTGGGGCAGCATCCGGTACCAGGCGGCGCCGACGGGCAGACCGTCATCGCCGACGGCCAGGATCCCGTCGTCAGCCGCTCGTTTCCACCCCGCGATGTAGCGCCGGTGATCAGCCGAGGTCAACACCTCGTGACGCGGTCGCAGTCCCCCCGCGCGCCAGTTCGCCGCCTCGACGAGCATGTCTCCGAGGAAGCGGGCGTCAGCCTGAGTGGCCCGACGCGTGGAGAAACCGCTGGACATAACGGGAGCCTAGAACGTGTGTGTTACACCCGGATGACGGTCTGCCGCGAGATCTATTCCGACGACGGGGCTCACGCCTCGATCACGAGCGGAACGATCATCGGCCGTCGGCGCAGCTTCTGGTTCACCCAGCGACCGATGGTGCGACGAACGACCTGGGAGAGAGCGTGCGTGTCGTGCACCCCGTTGCCGGAGGCCTCCTTGAGCGCGGCCACGATCTTGGGCGCCACGTCGTCGAACACCGAGTCGTCTTCTGCGACACCGCGTGCGTGGATCTCCGGACCCGAGATGATGCGACCGGTACCTGCGTCCACCACGACGATGACGGAGATGAATCCCTCTTCGCCGAGGATCCGACGGTCCTTGAGGTCTGCGTCCGTGATCTCGCCGACCGTCGAACCGTCGACGTAGACGAATCCGAGATCGAGCTGGCCGACGACACGTGCATCGCCGTCCTTCAGGTCGATGACGGTGCCGTTGGAGGCGATGATCGTGCGCTCCTCCGGGATACCGGTGTCCTGCGCCAGCTTGGCGTTCGCGATCAGGTGCCGGTACTCGCCGTGGACGGGCAGCACGTTCTTCGGCTTCAGGATGTTGTAGCAGTAGAGCAGCTCACCAGCGGCGGCGTGGCCCGAGACGTGCACCCGGGCGTTCGCCTTGTGCACGACGTTCGCACCGAGCTTGGTCAGCCCGTCGATGACGCGGTAGACGGCGTTCTCGTTGCCGGGGATGAGGCTGGAGGCGAGGATGACGGTGTCGCCCTCACTGATCTCGATCGCGTGATCCATGTTCGCCATGCGGCTCAGGACGGCCATCGGCTCGCCCTGCGACCCGGTCGACATGTAGACGATCTGCTCGTCCGGAAGGTCTCGCGCCTTCTTGAAGTCGATGAGCACGCCCGCGGGAACCTTGAGGTAACCGAGCTGTTCGGCGATCGTCATGTTGCGCACCATGCTGCGCCCGAGGAACGCCACACGTCGTCCGTGCGCGTGCGCCGCGTCGATGACCTGCTGCACACGGTGGATGTGGCTCGAGAAGCTCGCCACGATGACGCGCCGAGGGGCCTTGCCGATGACCTGATCGAGCACCGGTCCGATGGACCGCTCGGTGGGAGTGAACCCGGGCACGTCGGCGTTGGTCGAATCGACCAGGAAGAGGTCGACGCCCTCTTCGCCGAGGCGGGAGAACGCGCGCAGATCGGTGATCCGACCGTCCAGGGGAAGCTGGTCCATCTTGAAGTCACCGGTCGCGAGCACCATGCCCGCAGGCGTGCGGATCGCGACGGCGAGAGCATCCGGGATCGAGTGGTTGACCGCGACGAACTCGAGGTCGAACGGGCCGACCTTCTCTTCCTGGCCTTCCTTCACCGTGAGGGTGAAGGACTTGATGCGGTGCTCCTTGAGCTTCGCCTCGACGAGCGCGAGCGTGAGACCGGAACCGATCAGCGGAATGTCGCTCTTGAGACGGAGAAGGTAAGGCACCGCCCCGATGTGGTCTTCGTGCCCATGAGTGAGGACGACGCCGACGATGTCATCCAGGCGACCGCGGATGGGCTCGAAGTCCGGGAGGATCAGGTCGACACCCGGCTGGTGCTCCTCAGGGAAGAGAACGCCGCAGTCGACGATCAGGATCTTGCCCTCGTACTCGAACATGGTCATGTTGCGGCCGATCTCGGCGAGGCCGCCGAGAGGCGTGACGCGCAGTGTGCCGTCTTCGAGAGGGGCCGGATCTGCGATGGGGATGGACATGCTGTCTCCTCAGTCGGACACCGTTCGCGTCCGTTCGTTCGTGGGGACGCGGCTCAGCGCGTCGTGCCGTGCACCTTCGGCAGGGCGCCACCCGCGGCCGCGTTGCGGTCGGGGCGGAAGTTGGAGAAGTCGGCGCCGGGCACGTTCTGGACGAGGTCGAGCTCGTCCTCGATGAGAGCGGCCTCCCACTCCTCCGGTCCGACGAGGGGAAGACGCACGCGAGGGCTGGAGATGCGTCCGAGACCGTGCAGGATGTACTTCGCCGCGACGGTGCCGGGGACATGCGTCATCACGGCACGGACGAGCGGCTCCATGCGCTTGTGCTCGGCCGTCGCCGTGGCGAGGTCACCCGCGTTCACCGCGTCGATGATCGTGCGGTACGGCGCGGCCGCGACGTTCGCGGTCACCCCTATGAGGCCGGTGGCGCCGATGGCGAGGTGCGGGAGCACGTTCGCGTCGTCTCCGGAGAAGTACATCAGGTCGGTCTGGTTGAGCACACGACTCACTTCGGAGAAGTCGCCCTTGGCGTCCTTCACCGCGAGGATGTTCGGGTGCTTCGCGAGTCGCAGGATGGTCTCGTACTTGATCGGCACGCCGGTGCGTCCGGGGATGTCGTAGAGGATCACCGGCAGATCGGTGGCATCGGCCACGAGGCGGAAATGCGTCAGGATGCCCGCCTGGGTGGGCTTGTTGTAATAAGGCGTGACGATCATGATGCCGTCGGCGCCGGCCTTCTCACTCGCCTTGTACAGCTCGATCGCGTGCGCGGTCTCGTTGGATCCGCCGCCCGTGATGATCTTGGCGCGGCCGGCGGAGACGGACTTGCCGACCTCGACGAGCTTGAGCTTCTCGGGGTCCGTGAGGGTCGAGGTCTCGCCGGTCGTTCCCGTCACGACGATGCCGTCCGCACCTGCGGTGATCACGTCATCGATGTGCTTCTCGACGGCGGGCCAATCGACTTCACCGTCGGCCGTCATCGGAGTGACGAGCGCGACGAGAACCTGTCCGAATGGGTTGCCCGAGTGCGTCATGCACCCAGCGTATCGGTTCGGATGCTGCTCATGCGGACGCAGGGATGCGGATGACGTCGCCACGCGCGACGTCGACCTTTCCCTGCAGCACGAGGCCGACCATCGTTCCGGGAGTCGCCTCCGTCACACGCTTGCGGAACATCTCGATCCCGGTGATCACGGATTCGCCGACCCGCAGGCCCTCGCGGAGGACGTCGACACGGTCGCCCACGCGCAGAGCCCCGGAGACGACCTGTCCGGTCGCGACGATTCCACGACCCGTGATCGTGAAGACGTCCTCGACGGTGAACTCCGTCGAAGGGGCGTCCGCAGACAGCACAGACGAGGACCCGGCCTCCGGCACTCGTCCACTGACCATCGCCGCCAGCCTCGCGGCCTCGGCCTCGTGATACTGCCGCAGCATCTCGTTGGGATCCTGTGGATCCCGCTTCTTCCCGAACCAGCCCATGCGCTCGATCCTAGGCAGAGCGCCTCACACGCGCCCGCGGCGTGCGACACCCGAGGTGAGGGAGGCCGGCAGCACCCGTGCGAGCGCGACGATCAGTGTGTATCGCAGCGAAGGGATCGAGACCGCCTTCCCCCGCGCAGCATCTCGGAGACTCTCTCGCACGACAGAGCTCGCGTCGAGCCACATCCATCCGGGCACGCCCTCGTCGCCGACGGCCAGGCCCATGCGCTCGTGGAACGACGTGTGGGTGAACCCGGGGCACAGCGCGGTGATGCTCACCCGATCGCGGGAGTACTCGACGTTCGCCCAACGACTGAAGCCGATGAGCCACGCCTTGCAGGCGGAGTAGGTGGACCGCGAGATGAATCCGGCGACCGATGCGACGTTGATGATCCGCCCACCGCGGCCGCGCATGCTCTCCAGAGCCGCGTGCATCAGCCGCATGGGCGCCTCGACGTGGACGCGCAGATGGCGGATCTCGTCGTCGATGTCGTTGTCGGCGAAGTGCAGCGGAAGCCCGAAGCCGGCGTTGTTCACGAGCAGATCGATCGGATCGTTCGCATCGCGGAGCCGCTCGGCGACGCGCTCCACGTCGGATCCCACCGAGAGGTCGGCCACGAGGACGTCGACGGCGACGCCGTACTCGCTGCGAAGACTGCTCGCCAGGTCCTGCAGGGCGTCGTCGGAGCGCGCGACGAGGATGAGGTCGGCTCGCCGTCGCGCCAGTTGGTGCGCGAACTCGGCGCCCAGACCAGCGCTGGCTCCCGTGATGAGCGCGGTGGGCATCAGCGCTCGTACCCGAGGAAGCGGTACCGCACGCCGGAACGCGAGGTCTGCCACTCCCCCTCGTCCACGAGTCGCCAACCGGTCTTCGGCGGTGCGTACGCGTCGCCTGCCACCTCGAGTTCGAGCTCGGTGACCTCCAGCCGATCGGCGTCCCCGATCACCTGACGGAAGATCTCGGCTCCCCCGATGATCCAGACACGATCCTGCCCTCGGACGGCGTCAGCCACCGTGGCGGCGCGGTGAGCGCCCTCGGCACTCCACTGCTGCTGGCGCGTGACGACGATGTTGTCGCGGCCGGGCAGCGGCCGGAAACGGTCCGGCAACGAGTCCCAGGTCTTCCGCCCCATCACGACCGGAGCGCCGAGCGTCACCTCTTTGAAGTGTGCAAGGTCCTCCGGAACATGCCAGGGCATGCCGCCCTCTGCACCGATCACGCCGCCCTTCGCCTCGGCCCAGACCAGACCGACCCAGGTCATACCGCCACCGCCGCGCGGATGGCCGGATGGTGCTGATACTCCTCCACCACGAAGTCGTCGAAGCGGTAGTCGAAGATCGACTCCGGCGTCCGGGCGAACCTGAGCGTGGGATACGGGTACGCATCGCGGGAAAGCTGTTCCCGTACCTGTTCGACGTGATTGTCGTAGACATGGCAGTCTCCGCCGGTCCAGACGAAGTCGCCCGGCTCGAGGCCGACCTGCTGCGCGATCATCATCGTGAGCAACGCATACGAGGCGATGTTGAACGGGACGCCGAGGAACATGTCCGCGCTGCGCTGATAGAGCTGGCAGGAGAGCTTGCCGTCAGCGACGTAGAACTGGAACAGGGCATGACACGGTGCGAGTGCCATGTCGGGGATGTCGGCGGGGTTCCAGGCGGATACGATCAGCCGGCGCGAATCGGGTGAACGCCGGATCTGCTCGATGACCTCGGACAGCTGGTCGATGCTCTCGCCCCCCGGTTTCGGCCAGGATCGCCACTGCACACCGTAGACGGGGCCGAGGTCGCCGGACTCGTCGGCCCATTCGTCCCAGATCGACACGCCGTTCTCTTGCAGCCAGCGCACGTTCGACTCACCGCGCAGGAACCACAACAGCTCGTAGGCGATCGACTTGAAGTGCACGCGCTTCGTCGTGATCAGCGGGAAACCCTGAGACAGGTCGAAGCGGATCTGTCGACCGAACACGCTCGTCGTTCCGGTACCCGTGCGATCCGACTTGTGCGTTCCACTTTCGAGAACGTCGCGGAGCAGGTCTTCATACGGCGTCGGGACGGCTGCGCTCATGACAGCAACGATACCTTTCGCATCGCAGGAGCGGGCGGAGGCGCTGTTCCGCGGTTCATGTCGTCATATGTCGGAACGGCCCCTGCCCTGTCCACGGGGACGTACTCTCGACCCATGTCGCCTGACGTCGCTCTCGTCTTCGCGGCAGCACTTCTGGTGCTGACCGCGCTGGCCGGTGTCGTGCTCCGCCGTCGTGACGGACGGCGCCGCGGCGGTGGGGAACTGCGCTTCGACGCACGCGATGCCGCCCCTGCGGATCTCGGCTCCCGGGCGACGCTCGTGCAGTTCAGCACGGAGATGTGCACGCGGTGCCCTCAGGTGCGGCGGATGCTCGGCGGCTACGTCGCGCAGGAAGACGGCATCGCCCACGTCGAGGTCGACCTCACCCATCGCCCCGACCTCTCTGCGCGCTATCGCGTATTGCAGACGCCGACGACGTTCCTCGTCGATCGCACAGGCGCCGTCCGCGCCCGCTTTCATGGCGTGCCGCAGCGGCACGCCCTCACCGAGGCCCTCGCCGCCGTCTGAGGCGCGAAGACTGGAGCAGAGATGACCACTCCCGCCGGTATCGATCCGCGAGGCCCGCGCTTCGCCGCGACGATCACCACCGTCCTGCTGCTGATCGCGACGTTCCTCGGGCTCATCGGTGTCTCGCCCGTGGCAGCCACGGTGTCGTTCGGCGCGCGACTCGTCGATCCCGGCTTCCTGCTCACACTGCTCATCGCGCTGCTGTTCCTGTGGAGCGTCGTTTCGCCGGGAACCGCACCCTGGGGAGCGCTCTTCCGCCGCGCGATCCGTCCGCGTCTCGCCCCGCCGAGCGAGCTCGAGGATCCACGACCACCTCGTTTCGCGCAGGGAGTCGGACTGTTCGTGGTCACGATCGGCCTCATCCTGCACCTGGTCGGCGTGCCCTGGGCGCTACCGATCGCGACCGCAGCCGCCTTCATCGCCGCGTTCCTGAACGCCGCCATCGGCCTCTGCCTCGGATGCCAGCTGTACCTCCTGCTGCAGCGGGCAGGGCTGCTCGGACGCGCTGCCTCCGCCGCCTGAGCGGAGTTCCGTCGACTCCGCCCGATCGCTAGGCTGGCCCCAACGCACCGCGGGCACACCGAGCCCGGCGCGAGAACCGGAGGAATCATGCCCGTCACCAGCGAAGCGACCACCACCTGGACCGGATCACTCGCAGAGGGCTCGGGAACGGTCGCCTTCTCGTCGTCGAAGCTGGGCACCTTCCCGATCAACTGGAAGGCGCGCAGCGAGGGCAGCGACACCACCACCACGCCCGAGGAGCTCATCGCCGCCGCTCATGCCTCCTGCTTCAGCATGGCTCTCTCCCACGCCCTGAGCGAGAACGGCACCCCTCCTGAGCGTGTCGACACGAGCGCCTCGGTCACCTTCAAGCCGGGCGTCGGCATCACCGGCAGCCACCTCAACGTCAACGCCGTCGTCCCCGGCATCGCTCCCGAAGCCTTCCAGGAGATCGCGAACGGAGCGAAGACCGGCTGCCCGGTGTCCCAGGCACTCGCCGGCATTGAGATCACGCTCGAGGCGACCCTCGCCTGAGCGGTCGCGGGTCAGAGGCGTGAGAGCCTGATCGCCTCGCGGATGCTCGCCCGGGCGTCCTTGCGACGTCCGGACGCGTCCTGCACGACGCCGAGGCGGAACATCGGCCTCCATGCCGTCGGCTCCGCATCCGCCTCGGCGACGTAGCGCGCGATCAGCGGGTCTGCATCGGTGCGCGCGATCCGCCCGCTGGGGGTGAGCTCCGTCTCGGCCTCCGGCATCCCGCCCTCGGCATCCAGTGTGCGGCCGAGGCGATCAGCGGCGAACCCGAACTGCATCTCGCGGATCAGCGCCCAGGCACCGATCAGCGGCATCACGAGCAGTGCCACGCCCAAGGCGATGGCGATCGGCTCGCCTGTCGTGAGCATGAGGACGGCGCGCTGGCCGACCACCACGATGTACAGGGCCAAGCACAGACCCATGATGCCGACGCTGATGCGCGAGATCATGCGCGGATGCCGATGTCGATCATGTTCTCGAGGCCGACCACCACACCGGTGGCCTGCGCCGCGAACGGAACCGCGAGCCGGATGCCGGGAGCATAGGCCAGAGCGGGCTCGATCGTGTCGTGCGTGAAGGTGAGCGATTCGCCCGGGCCGGACAGGATCACCTCCTGCTTGGCGACCACGCCGGGGCGGCGCAGCGAGTGGATCGGAACGCTTCCGACCTGCTGACCACGGGCGCGCTGGTCGGCATGCGGTGCGCTCACGGGGCCCTGCTCGACACGAGCGGCGGCGATGAGCTCGGCCGTGCGCACGGCCGTGCCGCTGGGCGAGTCGATCTTGGTCTCACGATGCGCTTCGATGATCTCCGCAGAGCCGAAGAACGGTGCCGCAGCGGCGGCGAGAGCAGAGCCCAGGACCGAGCCGAGGGAGAAGTTGGGGATGAACACGACTCCGGTGCCGGCCGCGTCGACGAGCGGGCGCACCAACGCGATGCGCTCGGCCGACCACCCGGACGTGGCGACCAGCACGTTGAGTCCGTGCTCGACAGCCGTGCGCACCACGTCGATGCTCACCTGCGGTGTGGAGGCATCGACGACGAGGCCTGCTCCATCGAGGTCCGACAGGTCGCTCCTCGACGTCAGCACGCGGCTCACCTCGAAGCCCTCCAGCTCGTCGATCACCGAGTGGATGATGGTGCCGAGCTTCCCGGTTCCGCCGACGAGTGCTACCTGCGTGGTCATGCGTCCAGTCTATTGAGCGGTCCGCGTCCGGCCGTCCAGGGCGCGCGGGCCGCCGAACCCGAGCGCTCCGCGCCGGCGGGCTCAGACGGGCATGGCGTCGGGGATGCCCGTACGCAACTCGACCGGGAGATGCCCCGTGTCGTTGTGGTTGAGGAGCGTCCACGGTCGCCCCTGCTTCTGCGCGATCACCGTGAGTCCGCAGTGCGCCTGGTTCAGCGTCATCCAACGCCACTCCGGCGCACCCAGCACCTCGCGCACGAACCACGAGATGACGAAGTTGTGAGTGATGAGCACCTCATGCACATCACCGGTCTTGCGCACCAGGAACTCGTTCACGGCATCGAACATCTGAGCACGGCCTGCGTCGATCTCCGCGTCGGTGACAGACCCGAAGAACGGCTCGAACACCGCAGGAGTGTCTTCCGTCATCCCTGTCGGCACGCAGTCGAACAGCAATGCGGTCGGCTCGGGCACCACGGAGGGGATGCGCCCGGCGATGGCACGAGCGGTCTCATTGGCCCGGAGCAGCGGCGAATGCCACACGGCGTCGAGAGGGAGGCCGGACAGCCGGTCGGCGATCAGTTCCGCCTGACGCTGTCCTCGCGGGGACAGCGGTCCGTCGGCGAGGCCATGCTCGGCATCCTGATGTTCACCGTGTCTGACCAGATAGATGTAGTGCGTCACAACCCGCTCGCTTCATTGCCAGCATTCGCCGGGCTTCTCTTCCACCCTACGTCACGGGTGCGACGGTGCTCAGTTGCCGGCACGGGTGAGCTCGGCGAGCTGCGCGCGCGACAGCGTGACGCCCGCGCCCTGCATGAGTTCGTCGACGTGCTCGGTCGCGAAGGTGTTGACGATCGGGGCGGCGATCGTGCGTTGCGCCAACAACCAGGCGATCGACACGGCGGCCACGGGCACGGAGAGCTCTTCGGCGACCTGGTCGAGCGCACGGAGGATCTTGATGCCCCGACGGTTCAGATGACCCCGCAGCTGTTCGCCGCGCACTCCCTGCGACGTGAGAGCCTTCCGGCGATGCCTCCCCGACAGGAACCCGTGTTCGAGGGCATGCGAAGGAGTCACGGCCAGACTCTGCGCCCCGGCGACGAGACGCAGGTCGCCCTCGAACGGCTGCCGACGGATGAGGTTGTACGGTGCATCGATCACCTCGATGCGGGGGTAACCCGCGGAAGCGAGGATACGCGCCTCGACAAGGCGCTCCGGCGCGAATCCGAACGCGCCGACCGCGCCGACCTTGCCGGCGTCGGCGAGCCATTCGACGGTCGCGAGGGTGTCTTCCAGATTCGTCGTCGAGTCGAGCGTCGCATCGAGATGCAGGACGTCGATGCGCTCGACCCCGAGACGTGTCAGTGATCCTTCGACGGCACGCACGAGGTTGACCGACCCCAGTCCGGGGTTGTCCGCGTGGGCGCCGATCCGCACGCTCAGCAGCGTGCGCTCGCGCAGACCGCGAGAACGCAACCACTGTCCGATGATGTGCTCGCTGCGACCGCCGGAGAAGCCGTCGGCCGTGTGCACGGCGTTGCCACCGAACTCGACGTAGCGGTCGAGGATCCCGTGGCTCGTCTCCAGATCGACGTTCCACCCGAACTCGGCGGCACCGAGCATGAGCGGGAAGGTGTCGAGGCCCGTCTCGCCGAGCGGCACCCGGAACGACTCTCCTATTCCGGGTCCGACGATCGGAATGGGGGCCGACGGGTGCTCTGCGGGCTCGTGCGAGGCGCGCTCTTCGGACGCTCCTGCGCCTACGCTGAACAACCGCATACTCTCACCCCCGCGTCGATCGGTGCGATCCGACCTGCGTACCTGCCTTGTGCTGCACCCCCCGGTGCGTACTTCGAGGGTAAGCGACATCGGCGAACACTCCGACCAATCCGGGGAACGGCGCGAAAACTTCCGATAACGGTTTGGTCACACATCGAACGACGGAACCCGGACGCCTCCATGACGGAGACGCCCGGGTTCCGAGCGGAGCGAGTGCGATTACTCGGCAGCGGACTCCTCAGCGGGAGCAGCGTCTGCAGCGGCCGCGTCGTCGAGCACGGGCTCGAGCGACAGCTTGCCGCGGTCGTCGATCTTCGTGATCTTCACGAGGATCTTCTGACCGACCGAGAGCACGTCATCGACGTTCTCGACGCGCTTGCCACCGGCGAGCTTGCGCACCTCGGTGACGTGCAGCAGGCCGTCCTTGCCCGGGAGCAGCGAGACGAACGCACCGAACGTCGCGATCTTCACGACGGTTCCGAGGAACTGCTCGCCGACCTCCGGGTTGGTGGGGTTGGCGATCGCGTTGACCTGGGCACGGGCAGCCTCGGCCGAGGGGCCGTCGGTCGCGCCGATGTAGACGGTGCCGTCCTCCTCGATGGAGATCTGCGCGCCGGTCTCGTCCTGGATCGCGTTGATCGTCTTGCCCTTCGGGCCGATCAGCTCACCGATCTTGTCGACCGGGATCTGCACGCTGATGACGCGCGGCGCGGTCGGCGCCATCTCGTCGGGAGCGTCGATCGCGGCGTTGAGGACGTTGAGGATCGTCAGACGTGCGTCACGAGCCTGGGTCAGCGCACCGTTGAGCACGGACGTCGGGATGCCGTCGAGCTTCGTGTCGAGCTGGATGGCCGTGACGAACTCGCTGGTACCGGCGACCTTGAAGTCCATGTCGCCGAGAGCATCCTCCGCACCCAGGATGTCGGTGAGCGCGGCGTAACGGGTCTCACCGTCGACCTCGTCGGAGACGAGACCCATGGCGATACCGGCGACGGCTGCGCGCAGCGGGACACCCGCGTTGAGCAGCGACAGCGTCGATGCGCAGACGGAACCCATCGAGGTCGAACCGTTGGAGCTGAGCGCCTCGGAGACCTGACGGATCGCGTACGGGAACTCCTCGCGGCTCGGCAGAACCGGAACGAGTGCGCGCTCGGCGAGGAAGCCGTGCCCGATCTCGCGACGCTTCGGCGAACCGACTCGGCCGGTCTCACCGGTCGAGTAGGGCGGGAAGTTGTAGTGGTGCATGTAGCGCTTGCTCGTCGTGGGCGACAGCGAGTCGATCTGCTGCTCCATCTTGAGCATGTTCAGCGTGGTGATACCCATGATCTGGGTCTCGCCACGCTGGAAGATCGCGGAACCGTGCACGCGCGGGATGACCTGCACCTCGGCGTCGAGCGGACGGATGTCCGCCAGTCCACGACCGTCGATGCGCACGTTCTCCGTGAGGATGCGACCGCGGACGATCTTCTTGGTGACCGACTTGTACGCGCCCGAGAACTCGGTGAGCGCCGAGGACGGCAGCGTGCCGGCCTCGACGGCTGCGGCGAGCTCGCCCTTGACGCGATCCTTGATCGCGTCGTCGGCGTTCTGACGCTCGGTCTTGTCGGCGATCTGGTACACATCGCTGAGCTCGGCGAATGCGCGCTCGGAGACGAAGCTGAAGACCTCGTCGCTGTACGGCGGGAAGACCGGGTAGACGCCCGGCTCCTTCGACGCGGTCGCGGCGAGCTCGGCCTGAGCCTTGACCAGCTGCGCGATGAAGGGCTTCGATGCCTCGAGGCCCTGCGCGACGACGGCCTCATCGGGCTTGGTGGCGCCGGCCTTGATCAGGTTCCAGCTGCCCTCGGTGGCCTCAGCCTCGACCATCATGATCGCCACGTCTTCGGTTCCGTCGGCCTTGGTGACGACACGACCGGCGACGATCAGGTCGAACACGGCCTCTGCGACCTGCTCGGCGTTCGGGAACGCGACCCACTGGTCGGCGTGCTCGCCCTGGCCGGGGATGAACGCGAGGCGCACACCCGCGACGGGACCGGAGAACGGCAGACCCGAGATCTGCGTCGACGCGGAGGCGGCGTTGATCGCGAGAGCGTCGTAGAACTCGCCCGGTGCGATCGAGAGGACGGTGATGACGATCTGGACCTCGTTGCGGAGTCCGTCGACGAACGACGGGCGCAGCGGACGGTCGATCAGACGGCAGACCAGGATCGCCTCGGTGGAGGGACGACCCTCGCGACGGAAGAACGAGCCGGGGATCTTGCCGGCGGCGTAGGAACGCTCTTCGACGTCGACCGTCAGCGGGAAGAAGTCGAAGCCTTCGCGCGGGTGCTTGCCTGCGCTGGTGGCCGAGAGGAGCATGGTCTCGCCGTCGAGGTAGGCGGCGACTGCGCCCTGTGCCTGCTGCGCGAGGCGGCCGGTCTCGAAGCGGATGGTGCGGGTGCCGAAGCGACCGTTGTCGAGAACGGCCTCGGTGGCAGTGATTTCAGGACCTTCCAAGAGGTCTCTCCTTCTTTGTTTAGACTCGCGAATCCGTATGACGCGCGAGCGTGTTCATGAAGGAGCGGATACAACCGGATATGGGCGCGCGGGCACTCCCGCGAATCTCGCCTGCGCTGGCCACCAGTGGAATGCCACTCGACGCCACGCCGAGGAACCCACCACAGGGGACCAGCTTCTCCGCCGATCGCTCCATGAGTCGATATGAAATTGGAACGGTTGACAGAATGCAACCGCATCCACCCTACCAGCGCACCCCACGAATCCGTTGTTCCGCTTCTGCGCGGGCGGTTCCGACATGCGCCGTCCATGCCCCGTTCACCCCAGCGTCGGTGCGCGGCGACCGGCGTCGACTGTGCTGACCCCATGCGCATGTCAGTGATCGGATGCGGGTACCTCGGTGCCGTGCACGCCGCAGCCATGGCCTCGATCGGCCACGACGTCGTCGGAATCGATGTGGACGAGCAGAAGATCGCATCGCTCTCCTCCGGCGATGCCCCCTTCTACGAGCCGCGGCTCACGGAACTGCTCCAGGAGGGGTTGCAGTCCGGTCGCCTGCGCTTCAGCGTGCACACGGCGGATGCCGCCGGTTCCGACGTGCACTTCCTCGCGGTCGGCACACCGCAGGTGCCGGGTGGCCATGCCGCCGACCTGCGCTTCGTCGACGCAGCGGTCGAGGGCCTCCTCCCCCATCTGCGCCCCGGAGACGTCGTGGCGGGGAAGTCGACGGTGCCGGTCGGGACAGCCGCGCGTATCACCGAGCGGATCGCGCCCAGCGGTGCGACCCTCGTCTGGAATCCGGAGTTCCTGCGCGAAGGCTGGGCCGTGCACGACACGCTCACTCCCGATCGGCTGGTGGTGGGCGTGCCGGAGGGTGCCGACGGTGAACGCGCCGCAGATCTGTTGCGCACGGCCTACGCGTCAGCGATCGACGCGGGCTCGCCGTTCCTCGTCACCGACCTCGCGACCGCGGAGCTCGTCAAAGGAGCGGCGAACGCCTTCCTCGCCACCAAGATCTCGTTCATCAACGCGATGGCCGAGATCGCCGAGGCATCCGGCGCCGACGTCACGATGCTCGCCGACGCGCTCGGGCACGACACCCGCATCGGTCGGCGCTATCTCGGTGCAGGGATCGGTTTCGGGGGCGGATGCCTGCCGAAGGACATCCGGGCGTTCGCCGCTCGGGCCGAGGAGTTGGGGCGCGGCGAGGCGGTCGGCTTCCTGCGCGAAGTCGACACCATCAACCTGCGCCGACGTGACCGTGCTGTCCAACTCGTCGTCGATGCACTCGGCGGCCTCGCCTTCGGTCGGCGGATCGCGGTGCTCGGCGCTGCGTTCAAGCCGTTCAGCGATGACATCCGCGACTCCCCCGCGCTCGACGTCGCCGTGCGTCTGCGCGGTCTCGGCGCCGACGTCGTGGTGACCGATCCGGCCGCGATCGACAATGCGGCGGCGCTCCATCCCCAGCTCGGATACGAGCGCGACCGCGACGACGCATTGCGCGACGCCGACGCCGTGGTGGTCGTGACGGAATGGGACGAGTACCGACGGGAACTGTCACCGCTGCACGCCGCCGGCCTCGTGCGACGGCGGGTCATCATCGACGGGCGCAACTGCCTGGACGCTGCCGCGTGGCGCGCCGCCGGGTGGGACTACCGCGGGATGGGACGCCGCTGAGCCGATGAATCCGCGCGGCGGGTCGACGCCGACCGGTCAGATCACCGGCACTCCGCGCTGGGCCGACGAGCGGCCCAGATAGACGTACTCGTCGTGCTTCGCGACGCGGCCGTCCCCTGCGGCGCGTCCGTGCAGTCGACGCCAGACCCAGGGCAGCGCGTGCCGCCTCCACCACAGCCCGGTACCGATCGGCTCGTGCTCGTGGAGCGCCGCATCGAGCGCGCCGAGCGCATCGGCGTGCGGCACCGCGAGTACCTCACCGACGCGATAGGCCAGAAAGCGATGGCCCCTGCTGCTGAGGTGCACCAGATCCTCACCCCAGTGCGGGCGGTCTCCGAGCGTGGGATGCAGGTCGGTGTCGATGAGGATCGCTCCCGTCCGCGCGGCGATCCCCGTCAACGCGCTGGCGAAGGCGGCGAACCGTGCCGTGTAGATCCCGGCGGCTCGCCGTCGGGGCAGGAAGGGCGTCACGAGCACCACATCCGCTCCGATCCCCCGCAACTGCATCACGGCGTCCTCGAGGCGCGCGGCGAGCGCGGCGATGTCCACCCGATGCTTCACCAGGTCATTGGCGCCGATCAGGACCGAGACGAGGTCAGGCCGCAGTGCGATGGCGCGCTCCAGTTGGGTCCCGCAGACATCCGACACCCGCTTCGACCGGATGGCGAGGTTGGCGTAGTGGATCCCTCCGCGTGCGGCGAGCAGAAGAGCGAGGCGATCGGCCCACCCGCGCAGGGCGCCGTCGGGGGCGGGATCACAGAGCCCCTCGGTCAGGGAGTCGCCGAGCGCGACGTAGCGACGCCAGGGAACCGCATCCACCGGCACCGTGATCTCCGGTCGCACCCCGCGGCGAGCGCGCAGCGCACCGTCCACGCGCTTCAGTGTCCTCGCCTCCGCGTAGTGCTCCAGAAGCTGATCGCACACGCTGGCCCAGGAACGCCCTTGCACGGCCTCCCACCCCGCCGTCCCGAACGCGCGCCGCTTGCGCGCGTCTCCCGCGAGATCCGTGACACGCATCCGCAGATCGTCGAGGTCGCCGGGGCGATACAGCCATCCGTCGATCCCCATGCGCACGAGATCGAGTGGCCCTCCGCGTCCGGTGGCCACGACGGGCACCCCACTGGCATGGGCCTCCTGCAGGGTCTGGCCGAACGTCTCGCTCTCGCCCGGGTGTACGAACACATCGAAGGAGGCCATCGCCGCGGCCAACGCATCGCCCTCGAGGTGCCCGAGGAACAGCGCCTGCGGGAGCATCGCCTCCAGACGCGGCCGGCTCGGACCATCACCGACGATCACCAGCCGAACCCCGGGGATGGAATGCAGAACGCTCAGATCCTCGACCTGCTTCTCCGGGGCCAGCCGTCCGACGTACCCCACGATCACATCGGCCTGCCACTGGGCTCGAAGCGCCGGATCACGACGCTCGGGATGGAACCGCTCCGCGTCGACCCCTCGCCCCCAGTGACGCAGGCGATCCACTCCGAGGTGCTCGAGCTGGCGTGCCGCCTCCGTCGACGGAGCGAGCGTGAGGGTGGCTCGCCGGTGGAGGCGGGCGATGTGGGTGTGCGCGATGCCCGTGGTCGCGGCGACCCGGTAGCGCTGGGTGTAGGCGGCGACGTCGGTCTGATAGGCGGCGACGGCCGCGACGTCGAGACGCTCCGCCGCCAGGATGCCGCGCCAGCCGAGGGCGAACGGCGAGGCGAGATGCACGACGTCCGGCTCGAACCGACGAAGCGATGCGGCAACGCGATGAGCGGGCGATGTTCCCACGCGCACGTTGCGGTACCCCGGGAGGGCCAGGCTCGGGATCGGCTCGATCGCGGCGCCGCTCACCGACGTCGGGATGCCATACGCGGCGGGTGCGACGACATGCGCGTCGTGTCCGGTGCGTTCGAGGTGGCGCAGGATCTGCAGCACGGATCCGGTCACACCGTTCATGTGCGGAAGGAAGGACTCTGTCACGATCGCGACTCTCACATCCCCAGGATGGGGGCCGCCCGACTCATCGAACGGCCGATTCGGCCCGCTGCACCAGATGTTCATCCGATGCTGGAGCGCCGGTCACCGGCTATGCGCTCGTTGGTTCCCGTTCATCAGCGCCCGTCACTGTGCAGGTGTGCCCGACGATCTCCTGACCTCACTGCTCCACGGCCCCTGGAGCCTCGCCCTGATGAGCCTCCTGGTGCTCGGGGACGCGTTCTTCGTGGTGATCCCCGGCGAGATCGCCGTCACGGCCCTCGGCGCGCTCGCCGTGTCGACCGGGTCACCGCCGCTGTGGGCCGTGGTGATGTGCGCGGCCCTCGCCGCGGCACTGGGCGACATCTGCTGTTACCTGATCGGTCGCTCCGTCGGGCTGGAGCGCTGGGGGTGGATGCGGGCGCCACGTGTGCAGCGGGCGCTGCTGTGGGCGCGCGGACGCCTGGATCGCGGAACGGCTACCGTGCTGTTCACGGCCAGATTCGTTCCGTTCGCACGGCTCGCGATCAATCTCGTCGCCGGTGCGACGCGCATCCACCCGCCTCGCTATCTCGCGCTGGTCGCGGTGGCGGCGACGGGATGGGCGGCCTATCAGGCGGCGATGGGCGCGGCAGTGGCGGCCATCCTCCCGGGAGGCCCTTGGGTGGCGGTGCCGGTGTCGGTGCTGGTCGCGATCGGCATCGGTCTGTTGATCGATCGCCTCACCCGCCGTGTACGCGGGTGAGGGCACGTCCACAGGGGTGTGCCCTAGGCTGGCGGACATGAGCACCGAAGAAGGCGCCACCTCCTCCGAGGAGATGAAGCGCAAGTTCAAGGAAGCGCTCGAGAAGAAGAACGCGCACCACCGGCAGGGCGAGGCACACCTCGACGGCGATTCCGCCGTGCATGGCGCGCCCGCTCCGCAGACGCGGCGCGAGTTCCGACGCAAGAGCGGTTGACCGCGCGGATGCGGGAGCCGTCGACCGGCTCCCGCATCCCTCACCTGTCGTACCTCGCCGCCCGGAGCAGGTCAGTTCCCCGCCGCCCGGGCCCGCGCCCGTTCCTCCTTGGCCGCCATCTCGGTGAGGGCCGAGTCCTTCAGCCCCTGCACGTCGACGGCATTCGTATCGTCCGACATCCCGTGCCCATCGACACCGTCGAGCATCGACTCCTCGAAGGGAAGCTGCCCGCCGAGCACCTGACGCGTGCGGTCACGATCGATCTGCTTCGTCCAGGTGCCGATGAGCAGTGTGGCGACCGCGTTGCCGGTGAAGTTCGTCAGTGCGCGACCCTCGGACATGAAGCGATCGATGCCCACGATCACACCGACCCCGTCGACGAGATCGGGACGATACGCCTGCAGTCCTCCGGCCAGTGTCGCAAGGCCTGCACCGGTGACCCCTGCCGCGCCCTTGCTGGCGATGATCATGAACACCAGCAGACCGATCTGCTCCCCGATCGACATGGGCTGTCCCATCCCGGTCGCGATGAACAGCGATGCCATCGTGAGGTAGATGGCCGTGCCGTCGAGGTTGAAGGAGTATCCCGTGGGCACGGTGATCCCCACGACCGGCTTGGAGACACCCAGGTGCTCCATCTTCGCGATCAGCCGCGGCAGCGCGGACTCCGACGACGAGGTGCCCACGATCAGCAGGTACTCCCGCGCCAGATACTTGATCAGGCTGAAGATGTTCACCCGCGTCACCGCCCACAGCAACGTCCCGAGGACGGCGACGATGAAGACCATGCAGGTGATGTAGAAGGCGATCATGAGGATGCCGAGGCTCCAGATCGCCGCGATACCGGTCTTGCCGACGACCGCGGCGATGGCGCCGAATGCGCCGATCGGCGCCAGCCAGAGGATCATGCCCAGGATGCGGAACACCAGCTTCTGCAGGTTCTTCACCGCGTCCATGATGGGGGCGCCCTTATCGCCGAGCCCCTGCAGCGCGAAGCCCACGAGAAGCGCGATGAAGAGCACCTGCAGCACACTCTCTCCGGTGAACGCGGAGAAGAAGGTGGTCGGGATGATGCCCAGCACGAAGTCCTGCGTGCTCTTCGCCTCCCCCGCCTCGCCGTCGTACGTCGAGCCCGCCATGTCGAGGCCCGCACCGGGGTGGATGATGTTGCCCACCACGAGGCCGATCGCGAGAGCGAAGGTCGACATGACCATGAAGTACAGCAGCGCGAGACCGCCGATCTTGCCGACCGTGGCCGCCTTCGCGATCGATCCGACGCCGACCACGATCGTGCAGAAGATGATCGGCGCGATCATCATCTTGATCAGCGCCACGAAGCCCTTGCCGAGCGCCTCGAAGCTCTGTCCCACCTCCGGCCAGATGAGCCCGACCAGTGCTCCCAGCACGACCGCGATCAGCACCGACACGTACAGCCAGGTGTGGCGGTCCCAGGCCTGCTTCCCTCGCCGCCAGTGGAACCCCGGAAGTGTGAACCCCGTCGTGATGGCCATGTCTTCTCCTTGCTCATGAACGTCGTCGTCTCATGACCGTCAGCCTCAGTGCCGGCGGTTACCCCACGGTCGCCGACTTCACACGGAGCCACCATTTGTGGTCGTATTGGTCACTACCTCGACCATCGAAGATCGGAGATGCGATGCCCCGGGCCGCCGCCGCACGCAGCACCGCATCCCGGGTGTTCCTGCTCGTCCTCGCCGCCGTCGTCGTGATCGGCGTGGCGGTGGCCGTGTTCCTTGTGGTGGAGGCGCAGCGCGCGACGCATGCGGAGGCGGAGCGGGTCACCGCCGCCACCGCTGTCACGATCGCCTCTTCGCCTGTCGTGACCTTCGCTCTCGAAGGTGCCGATCCGGAATCGGCGACGATCGCGCTGGAGCCGTATGCGATGGCTGTCGTCGACAACGCGGAGCTCGACTTCGTGACGATCATGACGGTGGACGGCGTACGCATCACCCACCCGGATGTGGACGAGATCGGCGAACGCTACCTCGGGACCATCCCCGACACCCCGCGCACGCTCACCGAGGTCTTCACGGGCACGCTCGGCCCGTCGGTGCGCACGATCGTCCCGGTGACCTCATCGGAGGGAGATCTACTCGGATGGGTCGCTGCGGGGGTGACGACGGAATCGATCGCGGACACACTGATCCGCCGCATCCCGCTCTCCCTCGGCATCACCGCCGCACTCGTGGGACTCGGCGCGCTCGGCGCCTGGGGCGCTCGTCGACTCACGCGCGGCATCACCGGCGACCTGCCGCCGGGCCAGGTGCGTGATGCCGTGTCGTCGTACGAATCGATCCGCACGTTGGGCGATGCCCTGCGGGCGCAGACGCACGAGCACGGAAACCGGATGCACACGGCCGTCGCCCTGCTCGAGCTCGGGCGCACGGCCGAGGCGATCGAGATCCTGACGGAGACCTCGCGACAGAGTCAGTCGCTCGTCGACCAGGTGACGGCGCGGCGACACGGCGACCCGACCGTGGGTGCGCTGCTGCTGGGCAAGGCATCGCAGGCGAAGGAACGGGGTGTCGACTGGCGTGCACTCATCGCGCCCGACACTCCGCGCTCGCCGCTCTCCGTCGTCGACAGCGTCTCGGTGCTGGGGAACCTCATCGACAACGCGATGGACGCCGCGTCCGAGAGCAGCACCGGTGAGAGGTGGGTCAGCGTCGCTCTGAGCCCCTCTGATGCGGGCGGCATCGTGCTCGAGGTCGCCGACAGCGGGCCGGGGGTACCGCCGGAGCTGACGGAGCGGATCTTCACGCAGGGATTCTCGACGAAGCCGACAGGGACCGACGGGCGTGGGGTGGGACTGGCGCTCGTCCGTTCGGTGGTGACGGATGCCGGCGGCACGGTCGAGGTCTTCGCGAACCCGACGCGATTCCGTGTCGTCCTGCCCCGGGCGCCCTTGCGCAGGAGCCGTCGATGATCCGCACACTGCTCGTCGACGACGACGCCCTCACTCTCGAGCTGCATCGCGACTATCTCGCGCGGATCGACGGGTTCGTCGTCGCCGGAGAATGCTCCGGTGCCCGCGCAGCCGTGACCGCCGTGCTCGAGCGACCCGGCCCCGACGCGTTCGATCTCGTGCTGCTCGACGTCACGATGCCGGACGGCTCGGGGATCGACGTGCTGCGCACTCTCCGGGCGCGCGCGACAGCGGTGGATGTGATCGCCATCACCGGGGTGCGCGAGGCGGAGACCGTTCGGCAGATGGCGGCGCTCGGTGTGTTCCAGTACCTCGTCAAGCCTTTTCCGTTCGCCGTGTTCCAGGAGCGGATGACGCAGTACCGCGAGCATCGCAGCCAGGCGACCACGACGGCGGGTCAGGCGACGCAGGCCGAGATCGATGCGCTGCTGGGACGTGCGACCGGACCGATCTCGCTCCCCAAGGGGCTCTCCGCAGGCTCGCTCGACCGTGTCACGACCGAGATCCGTGCGTCCGGTCCCCTGTCCGCCACGGAGGCGGCTGAGCATCTGGGGATGTCACGCGTCGCAGTGCGCCGCTATCTGGAGCACCTCGCCGCAGAGGGACTGGTGCATCGCGGCGCGCGCTACGGCGCCCGTGGAAGGCCGGAGACCGAGTACAGCTGGAAATATGGGTCGGAGCTCGGCGGGCGGTGACCCTCGTCAGCGCGGGAGACGCCCCTCGTGGAGCAGGCCGGAAGGATCGAGTCGCGCACGCACGGCGCGCAATCGCTCGATGTCGGCATCCGGCGCTGCGTGCTCCAGATTCTCATCCGGGCTGAGGAACGTCGGTACGGTGCGCTGCGCCTTCGCCGGGGCGAGCAACTCCCGGAAGCCGGACAGGCTCAGGTCTCCGGGCTCGCGTGGGGCATCCGGGAAGAGCGGCGCGAGAGCGTAGGCGATCCACGCTGCGCCCTCCAGGGAGGCGAACCCCTCCCGCCGCGGGGCGTCGAGTGCGCCTCCCAACATGCGGACGTCGATACCGATGATCGTCGCCTGCTCAGGTCGATCCCGATACGTGATCAACGCGTCGATCGTGGCGTCGTCGAGCTCGGCCAGCGCTACGGAGGCGCCACGGCTGGCGGTCGGTTCGGTCGGTTCTGTCGACTGCGCACTGAGGCGTGCCGGCGACGTCGCCCCGACCACCTCACGTCGCGCCGTCGCAGAGGAGCGCAGTGCACGCAGAAGGGCATCCGCATCGCCGGCGACGGACAGCGCCTGCACGGTCACGAAACTCCGGCCACGGATCTCCGGAGGCAGCTGAGGGACATCGGGCATGCGCATCGAGTTCGTGAACACGTTCAGCGTGGCTGGGGCGTGCGCCGACAGATCACGCACCGCGCGCAGGACGGTCGGGGCATCTGAGGCATCGAACACGAGGGATGTCCCCCAGAGCGTCGGCGCCGGGACGAGATCGATCTCGATCGCGGTGACGATGCCGACGATGCCACCGGCACCGCGAAGGGCCCACATGAGATCAGGCTCGCTCTCGTCGTCGACGCGCTCGTGGGTGCCGTCAGTGCGCAGCACCCAGGCGGCGCGGAGGTTGTCGGAACCGAGTCCCGCCGTGCGGCTGAACCAGGAGTGTCCCCCGCCGAGCGTGTACCCCGTCACGGAGACCACCGGACTCGTGCCCGCCGGCGCCACCCATCCCGTTCCCTCCAGCGCATCGACGACACGCCCCCAGCGCACACCGGCACCGATACGCGCCGTGCCGCTCTCGAGATCGATGTCGAGGTCGTCGAAGGCCGCCATGCGCACCAACAGAGCGCCTGTCAGACTGCCCGAGGCCCCGTGCCCACCGGGCTGCACCGACACCGGTACACCGTCGTCGGCTGCGGCCTCAAGCAGCGCACGCAGGTCGGCCACGTCTGCCGGCACGGATACCGCGACCGGATGCTGATCGATCGCCAGATTCCAGGGCCTGCGCGCCGTGTCGAACCCCTCATCTGTCGGGACGAGGAGGGATCCGGTCAGCGTGCCGCGAACATGTTCCAGTGCAGAGAAACGGGGCATGACGCCACCGTACGATGCCCCTCGGACATTGTCGATGGCGTCACGCCCCGGTGCTTACTCGCCGGCGAGACCGCCCAGCATGTGCCCGAACGACCGGCCTTCACCGAGGTAGGTCGCCGGGTCGTACGGGTCCACGACCGCCGTGCTCTCGCGCCGCGAGACGGCCTCGGCCAGCTCGCGCGCACCCTTCTCGACGCGCTTGGCCAGCGGCGCCACGTCATCGCCCGCGCCGCCCCAGTCACTGGAGGCCGCGAAGACCCCGGTCGACACCGCGTCCGCATGCAGGTAGGCGAACAACGGGCGGATCGCGTAGTCGATCGCCAACGAGTGACGGGCCGTCCCCGCATTCGCGCCGATCAACACGGGCTTCCCCGTGAGTGCATCCGGGTCGAGCACGTCGATGAACGATTTGAACAGCCCGTTGTAGCTCGTGGAGAAGATGGGCGTGACGGCGATCAGCGCGTCCGCAGAGACGACCGTGTTGATCGCGGTCTCCAGCGCGGGCGGCGCGAACCCCGTGAGCAGGTTGTTCGTGATGTCGTGCGCGTAGTCGCGCAGCTCGATCACATCGACCGTCGCGTCGATGTCGTGTGCCGCGAGCGCCTTCACCGTCTCGGCGGCGAGGCGATCGGCGAGCATCCGCGTCGACGACGGATTGGAGAGCCCGGCGGAGACGACGGCGATCCGTCGCGTGGTCATCTCAGGCCTCTTTCCGGCTGAGCCCGAAGGCGGCACCGGCGGGTGCCGGCGTGTCCTGGTACGGGGAGTCTCCTGTGAGGTTGTCCCCACGGTTCGCGCCGGGACGAGCCTGACGCGTCGGTCCGTCGCCGAACTCGGCCTTCACCCGCGCAGCGTGCGTGGGGGCATCCGGGACGGCGACCGGACGGTTGTTCGCCAGCTCCTTGCGGAGCACGGGCACGACCTCGGAGCCCAGGATGTCGAGCTGCTCGAGCACGGTCTTCAGCGGAAGACCCGCGTGATCGATCAGGAACAGCTGGCGCTGGTAGTCGCCGTAGTAGTCGCGCATCGCGGCATAGCGGTCGATCACCTGCTGCGGCGAACCGACGGTGAGCGGAGTCATCTCGGTGAAGTCCTCCATGCTCGGACCGTGACCGTACACCGGGGCGTTGTCGAAATACGGACGGAACTGATCCACCGCGTCCTGCGACTTCGCCGCCATGAAGACCTGGCCGCCGAGACCGACGATGGCCTGCTCGGGTGTGCCGTGACCGTAGTGGGCGTAGCGCTGACGGTACAACTCGATCAGACGCTGGTAGTGCTCCTTGGGCCAGAAGATGTTGTTGGCGAAGAAGCCGTCGCCGTAATACGCGGCCTGCTCGGCGATCTCCGGGGTGCGGATCGATCCGTGCCACACGAACGGCGCGACGCCGTCGAGCGGCCGGGGCGTCGAGGTGAAGCCCTGCAGGGGGGTGCGGAACTTGCCCTCCCAGTCGACCACGTCCTCACGCCACAGCTTGTGCAGCAGCGCGTAGTTCTCGATCGCGAGCGGAAGACCCTGGCGGATGTCCTGGCCGAACCAGGGATAGACCGGGCCGGTGTTGCCGCGGCCGAGCATCAGGTCCATGCGGCCATCGGACACGTGCTGGAGCATCGCGTACTCCTCGGCGATGCGCACCGGATCGTTCGTGGTGATCAGCGTCGTGGACGTCGAGACGATCAGGCGCTCGGTCTGAGCAGCGAGCGCCGCGAGGAACGTCGTGGGGCTGGACGACCAGAACGGAGGGTTGTGGTGCTCGCCGATCGCGAACACGTCGAGGCCGACCTCTTCGCTGTGCGTGGCGATCGCGAGGGTCGCTTTGATCCGCTCCTGCTCACTGGGCGTGACTCCCGTGGTGGGATCGCGGGTGATGTCGCTGACCGACATGATGCCGAACTGCATCGCCTGCGCGCCTGACTGCTCGCTCATGATTGCTCCGTCTTCTCCGAATCGGACGTCGTGCATCCGTTTCTATTCATTTGAATGTATATGAGTCAACGCGACACGAGCAACTTTATTCCCCGAGTAGCCTCGAAGGATGAACAGCGCCGGCGCGGACATCGCAGGACCCTCGACCGGTGCGGTCGCCAGACCTCGACGACGCGTTCCGTTCTGGGACAACGCGCGCTACCTGTGCATCGTGCTGGTCGTGCTCGGACACGCGATCCAACGCCTGATCTACGACTCCGACATCGCGTTCGCGTTCTACCTGACGCTCTACGCCTTCCACATGCCGGCGTTCGCGATCATCTCGGGCTACTTCTCCAAGTCCGGCTCGCCGACCAAGACCCAGATGGCCCGCGTGATCACCGACATCCTCGTCCCCTATGTGATCTTCGAACTCCTCTGGACGCTCACGAAATGGCTGGTCGAGGGTCAGGCGAACCCGAACATCACCAAACCGTCGTGGACCCTGTGGTTCCTGCTCGCCCTGGGCATCTTCCGGCTCGTGCTGCCGTACCTGGCGCTGCTGCGCTGGCCGCTCGTCTGGACGGTCGCGATCTCGATCGGCGTCGGGTACCTCCCGAACGTCGACAGCACCTTCTCGCTCTCACGCACCCTCGGACTCCTGCCCTTCTTCGCCCTCGGCTGGTGGATCCGGGAGCACGACATCGTGGCCCGCCTCCGACTCCTGGACTTCCGCCCCTGGTGGGTTCGCGCGGCTGCGATCGCCGTGATCGGAGCGACCGGATGGGCTGCGTGGAACTGGCTCCCTGTGTGGCAGGCGGTGGATCTGCGCCACTGGCTCTTCTACGAGGACTCCTATGCGGACCTCGGCGGCGAGCAGTGGTGGGCCGGTGGCGTGCGCCTCGCGCTGATGCTGCTCGCGGTGCTCCTGAGCGTCTCCTTCTTCGCGCTGATCCCCCGGGGAACGCACTGGTGGACGACATTCGGCCAGTACACGATGTACGTCTTCCTGCTGCACTCCTTCGTGCTCTACCCGTTCCGTGAGACCGGGATCCTCCGCGACCTGGAGCCGACGTGGATCTGGCTCCCCCTGGTCACGATCCTGTCGGTGGTCGTCGCGTTGGCCCTGGCGACCAAGCCCGTTCGCCGCGTGTTCCGGCCGCTGGTCGAGCCCCGTCCGAAGTGGCTGTTCGTCGACCCCGCATTGGCGTCGCGGGAAGGACGTCGCAACGATCCCACCGGGTCGCGTCGGCCGCGTCAGCCCTGAGCAGGACCGGCCGCGTCACCCGGTAGCGTGGAGCCGTGACCCGTGCGCAGACAGTCCGCGACCTCATCGTGCAGCAGACGGAGACCTCCGGTTTCGGCATGCGGGGTCTGCACGTGCTCATCGGCGATGACGTGGCCGAGCACCGGTGGATGGACGACCTGCCTGTCGACATCCAATCCGTCTCCAAGGGCGTGTGCGTGCTCGCCGTCGGCATGGCGGCGGACGAGGGGGTGATCGATGTCGACGCGCCGATCGCGGATCATTTGCCCGGCGTCGACCTCGGAGCCGGCGTCGACGAGGTGACCCTGCGCCACCTGCTGACCATGACCAGCGGAATCGACCTCCCGTGGTCGGAGACCATGATGACCGACTGGCCCGACCTCGCGACCGAGTTCCTCCGACGACCCTCGCAGGGGCGGGTGTTCCAATACTCGAACGCCAGCACCTACACGGCGATGCGCGTGCTCTCGACCGCCGTGGGCGATGTGGCGGAGTACCTCGGACCACGGCTCTTCGCCCCTCTGGGGATCGAGCGCGTCGAGTGGGAACGGTGCCCGAACGGACGGATCATCGCCGGTGGCGGACTGCACCTGCGGACGGAGGAGATGGCGCGCATCGGTCGCCTCATCCGCGACCGTGGTCGGTGGGGGAACCGCGCGCTGATCTCTCCCGAGTGGATCGATGCGATGCACACCGACTGGGTCGTGGCCGGCGACAGTCCGTCATACGACCGCTACGCCCTCGCGGGGTGGGGCGGCCCCGGGCAGGCGTGGCGTCTGCACGGCGCCTACGGGCAGTTGGTCATCTTCTCCGGCGACGCCGTCGTCACCTTCACCGCCGACGACCACTTCGGGGCGGACGCGATGGCGGAGTTCGTCGTGGGGAGGTTGGAAGCCTGAGCTGTGCGGAGACCGGCCGTCAGGCGAAGAGCTCGGCGCCCACGTAGGACCCCGCCCTCGCACCCCGAGGGATCGCCCAGATACCCGAGCCGACATGGCGGATGTACTCGTTCATGAGGTCGGTCGACAGGCGGCGCTGCAGGGTGATGAACTGCGCCGGATCGCGCTGGTAGGAGAGGAAGAAGAGACCGGCGTCCAGACGACCGAGGTCGTTGTTGCCGTCGACGTAGTTGTACCCGCGGCGGAGGATGCGGATGCCGTCGTTCTGCTCCGGGTGCGCGAGACGAACATGGCTGTTCACGTCGATCGACCCGCCGCCGAAGTTCGGCGCGGTGAACTCATCGCCTCCCGACAAAGGAGCGCCCTGCCCCTTGTCCCGACCGATGATCGCGTCCTGCTCCGACAGACGCACGCGATCCCACGTCTCGATCAGCATCGCGATCTTGCGGGCGACGAGGTAGGAACCCCCGGCGAGCCACGCCGGCTCATCGCCGTCAGCCACCCACACATGCTCTTCGAGTGCCGCGGTGTCATCGGCGAGGATGTTGGCAGTGCCGTCCTTGAACCCGAACAGGTTGCGCGGGGTCGCCGCTGTCGCCGTCGTGCGAGAGGTCTTGCCGAAACCCAGCTGCGACCACCGCAGGCGAGCGCGACCGAAGGCGATCCGGCTGAGATTGCGGATCGCGTGCACCGCGACCTGGGGATCGTCCGCACAGGCCTGGATGCAGAGGTCACCCTGCGACGCCTGAGGGTCGAGGTCGTCGCCGAGGAACGCCGGGAGCCGTTCGAGCCCCTTCGGACGTCGGGCGGCGATGCCGTAGCGGTCGCCGTCATCGTTCTGGAACAGCCCGGGGCCGAATCCGATCGTGATCGTCAGCCCGGCGGCCGGCAGTCCGAGCGCCTCACCCGTGTCCTCCGGCGGCTGCTCGGCCGGGCCACCGACAGCGCCCGTTGCGCTGACCTCGAGGCCCTGGGTCATGCGCGATGCGGCATACGACCAATCCTGCAGCAGCGAGATCAGATCATCCCGGCCGGAACGCGGCATCATGTCGAACGACGCGAAGTGCAGGTGATCCTGCACCGCCGTCGTGATCCCTGCCTGGTGCGAGCCGAAGAAGTCGTAGGGCGCGGCGGCCGCACCACCCGACTCCGCGCGGCCCATCGCGATACCTCCCGCGAGGCCCGCCCCCGCGCCGACGGCGAGTCCCGCGACTCCCCCACCGATTGCGAGACCGAGCAGACCTCGTCTACTCAGCCCCCGAGGAGCGGATGCCGCGTTCTGCTCGGCGTTCGACGTGTCGCCGCCCGCGGCATCCGTTCCTCGTTCATTCACGTGGGTGATCGTATCCGTTCCGGGGCTCAGTCCAGAACCGTGCCGGTGAGCTGCGACAGCGGCTCGGCCAGTGCGTTGATCAGATCGGTGAACTCCCGCTTGTTCGCATCGGTGAGCTCGGAGTATCCGACGAAGCCGTCGGCCAGCGAACCGTGCGCGGCGAGCGAGGCTTCGAGCGCGGCGTACCCGTCTTCGATCTCCGCGACGAGAGCTGCACCGTCGTCGCCCTGTGCGGCCGCGAAGTCCTGCACGAGCGAGAAGGCCATCTTGGATCCCTCGACGTTGGCGGCGAAGTCGTAGAGGTCGGTTCCCGACCACCAGTCCTCTTCACCGGAGATCTTGCCGGTCGCGACCTCGTCGAGCAGAGCGATCGCGCCGTTCGAGATGCCACCGATGCCCTGGTCGTCGAGAGCGGTCGTGAAGTCGTCCGAATGCACGTAGTCGTACAGCTCCTGCACGTCGGCGAGCAGCAGGTCGCCGAAGTCGGCGCGCTCGTCGGGAGTCGACGGCGCCCAGTCCTGCCACGCCGGCGTCTCGCCGTCGGCGTTCAGCGCATCCTTCGCCGGCACCCACAGATCCTTCTCGATGCGGTGGAATCCGGTCCAGTCCAGGCCCTCGGCGACGGCGTCCACCTCGCGGTAGTCGATGCGCGGGTCGAGGTCGCCGAGCGCCTCGGCGACGGGCTCGATGCGCTCGTAGTACGCACGCGTCTGCGGGAAGAGCTCCTTCGCGGCCGCGTCATCGCCCGACTCGTATGCCGCGACGAGATCCTCGACCGCGGGGACGAGCTGTCCGACCTGGTCCTTGACGAACGCCGCGTAGAGGTCGACCGCCTGCTGCTTCTGCTCGGCATCGGGTCCGTCGACCGTCACGCGGTCACCGGTGACCGTGAACGACGCCTTGCCGACGCCTTCACCGAGCATGCCCGGCTTGCACAGGGTGAAGTACTCCCCGGGCTGCGCCACCACGGTCAAGGTGCGCGAGGCCGCGGGGGCGATGTTCTCGACCTCGCCGACGATGCGCAGACCGTCTTCGGCCAGCAGGTAGAACTCCGACACCTGATCGGTGTTGTTCGTGACCGCGAAGGTGAGCGTGCCGCTCGCGGCCGTCGAGTCGGAGACGGCGCACGTCGGAATCGGTGGAGGAGACGTCGAAGGCGCCTGCCGCGTCGACGTCGCTCTTCGCGACGCAACCGCTCAGGACGAGCGCTGCCGCCCCGGTGGCCGCAAGCGCACCGAGGATGCGATGGGAGATGGTCATGCTGCTCCTTGCTGTGTGAGAGAGGTCGTCGTGTCGTCACTCGGGTCCGCATCAGGCTGCGGCGGGCGAGGACGGCGCGAACGGAGTCCGCGGATGTAGAGCGATCCGACGATGGCGATGTACAGAACCCAGCCGACGACCTGCAACCAGGTCATCGCCGGCATGAAGCCGATGGTCGCCTGCAGGATCGCGGCCAGCGGTCCACTCGGGGCGATGGCGGCCGAGACGTCGAAGGCCCAGCCGAACGGGAAGCCCGCCCAACCGATAGCGACGGCACCCGAGATCGGGATCGAGCGTGGCGGCGGCGGTGAACGGCCCCGGCAGCGCTCCGGCCTCCTGCAGATCCATGAAGGCGTAGGCCAGCACGCCGGCGGCGACGATCACGAGGAACCCGCCGGTCCAGGCGAAGAAGCGACGCAGGTCGAGCGTCACCGCTCCGCGTGAGATCAGCCAGCCGATCACGACGGCGGCCACGAGGCCGAGGAGCGTGCCCAGCAGAGCGGACGGCGCATCGCCGAACGACTGCACCATCGACCACAGCAGAAGCGTCGTCTCGATGCCCTCGCGGGCCACGGACACGAAGCCGATCGCGATGAGGGCCCAGAGTCCGCCCTCGGTGAGCGCGCGGTCGATGCCGCCCTCGAGCGTCGACTTCATCGTTCGCCCCGCGCGCTGCATCCAGAAGATCATCCAGGTGACCATCGCCACCGCGAGCAGCGAGAGCAGACCGCCGATGAGCTCCTGCGCTTCGGTCGTCAATGAGTATGCGCCGAAGGTGAGGATGGCGCCGATGCCGAGCGCGAGGACGATGGCGAGAGCGATGCCGGTCCACAGACGCGGAAGCGCATCCGATCGACCGAGCCTGCGGAGGTAGGCGACGAGGATGCCGACGACGAGTGCGGCTTCAAGGCCTTCGCGGAGGCCGATCAGGAAAGTGGCGAGCACGGGACGGGAACTCTCTGACGAAAACTGAGGTAAGGCAGCCCTTACCAACGAGACTCTAGCACCGCACGGACGAAATCCGATCACCGGTCCTCCCCCGTCGCCGAGACGGCAGCCGGAAGTAACGCGACGCAACACTCCGCCACGCTCCGAGCAAGCGGATCTACTCTCGGGTCATGGCTGAACTCTCGCTCCCCATCCTCGACCTCTCCCAGCTGGACGACGGGCCCGAGGCCGCCGCCCGATTCCGCGACGACCTGCGAGCCGCGACGCATGACGTCGGGTTCTTCTACCTCACCGGCACCGGCATCTCCGCCGAGCTCGAAGCCCGTCTGCACCAGGCCGCTCTCGACTTCTTCGCGCTGCCCGATGCCGACAAGCTCGCGATCGAGAACGTGAACAGCCCGCACTTCCGCGGGTACACCCGTGTCGGTGGCGAACGTACGCAGGGCAAGGTCGACTGGCGTGAGCAGATCGACATCGGCCCCGAGCGCGAGGCGATCGACGGAGGCCCCGCCTTCAACCGTCTGGTCGGCCCGAACCTCTGGCCCGCGGCTCAGCCCGAGTTGCAGGACGTCGTCGCCGAGTGGCACGCGACGCTCTCGGAGGTCGCCCGCAAGCTCCTCCGCGCCTGGGCGCAGACCCTGGGTGCCGACGAGACATACTTCGACGAGCACTTCGGTGAGCCGTCGACGCTGATCAAGATCGTCCGCTACCCCGGCACGCACGAACCCGAGCCCCAGCAGGGGGTCGGCGCCCACAAGGACTCGGGCGTGCTCACCCTCCTCTGGGTGGAGCCGGGCAAGGGCGGACTCCAGGTCGAGCGCGACGGCGCGTGGGTCGATGCTCCCCCGGTGTCCGGCGCGTTCGTCGTGAACATCGGCGAGCTCCTCGAGTACGCCACCGGCGGCTACCTCAAGGCGACGAACCACCGCGTCGTGTCGCCGCAGGCACCGAACGAGCGCATCTCGATCCCGTTCTTCTTCAACCCGGCCCTCGACAAGCGCCTCCCGCTGATCGAGCTCCCCGAAGAGCTGGCGGCTGCGGCCAACGGCGTCACCGATGATCCCAGCAACCCGATCCACGCCCTCTACGGCGAGAACGCGCTCAAGTCGCGTCTGCGCGCGCACCCCGACGTCGCCGCCATCCACCACGCGGACCTCGTCGGCGCTTCGGCGTGACGGTCGAGGCGCTCGACTCCCCGTCGAGCGCCTCCGATCGCGCAACGGTTCAGGTCTCGCGCTCCGCCGCCCACGAGAGCTGGCCTCCCCCGAGTTCGACGATCTCCCGCAACGCTCGCAGATGCCCGGAGAAGGCGCGCTGGCCGGCGTCGGTGGAGCGGATCCAGGTGCGCGGTCGCGTGCCGACGTATGCCTTCCGCGTCGAGACGTAGCCGGCATCCTGAAGGTGCGCGATGCCCTTGCTCACCACGGAATCACTCGCCTGGAGCACGCCGGCGAGGCTCGCGAAGTCGAGCTCGACGCCGTCACCCAACGAAGCGAGGATCGAGAACCTCACCGGGGTGGAGAAGTTGTCGTCGAGACGGGTCCGAGGATGAGCGCCCCGCTCCGCCCCGGTGTCAGCCATGGTCGTCGGCACGTCGCCCGAGGAGCGATGCCGCCAGGGTGAGAACCAGGAGTACGCCGGCGACAGCCGCCGCCATCGCGAACGAGATCTGCACGCCGCTCGACTGCAGGAGCACTGTCCCGGTCACCCCGACGACACCCGCGAAGAACATCAGGTACTGCGGCCAGCGCCACACCTCACCGAGATGCGCGAGGCCCCACTCCGAGGCGGCGCCGATGCTGGCGATGAGGATCGCGGCTCCGGCGACGATGGCGAACAGCGAGACCAGCAGCGGATCTGCGATGCTTCGCATCACGACGATCCCACTGAGCAGCACACCGAGCGCCAGCGTCGTTCCCCGAGCCGGCCATGCGAACGGCGGCCTGGATCGACGTGGCGGATGAATCATGCCCCGCGCCGCGCGGAGTTGGACGACACCGACCGCGATGAAGAGCACGGCGCCGACGAGCACCGGGAGCAGCGTCAGCGGGATCGGCACGCTCTCCTGCTTGATGATCGCGAGCAGGAAGGATGCGACAGCGGACGCGCAGACGAGGCCGAGGGCGACGCCGTGGAGCACTCGGCCCTTGGTCGGATGTCTCAGTGCCCCGCCGCGCTCCGAGACACCGGAGGAGATCTGGGATGTGGCGATCATGATGAAGACGAGCAGGCTGACAGCCGATGAGTCGCCCGCGCGCAGCACCACGACCGAGGAGGCGACGAAACCGAGGACCAGCACGCCGGTCACGATCGTGACCCAGCCCTGCGGACGCGTGTCCACCTGTGCATTTCGCCGTTCTCGCACCGCCTCCGCCTCATCGAGGTAGCGACGCGCCACGTCGGGCGTTGGCGGTTCGAGCGGCGCTGCGCCCCGCATCGGCTGCTGATCCATGTCGACCCCTCTCTTTCCAGAAGGAAAGTTATTACTTTCCTAACGGAAAGTCGGGAAGTGGTCAACCCCGTGCAACGAACGAAGGCCGCCCCACACCTGGGACGGCCTTCTCAAGAATGTTCTGCGCGATTGAACGCAGGGTCGCTTATCGGCGAAGCCCGAGACGCTCGATCAGCGCGCGGTAACGCGCGATGTCGACGTCCTGGAGGTAGCCGAGCAGACGACGGCGCTGACCCACGAGCAGGAACAGGCCACGACGCGAGTGGTGGTCGTGCTTGTGTTCCTTGAGGTGCTCGGTGAGGTCCTTGATGCGCTGCGTCAGCATTGCGACCTGCACCTCGGGGGATCCGGTGTCACCGGGGTGCGTCGCGTACTCTTCGATGATCGCCTTCTTGACGTCTGCTTCCAGTGCCATAGATTCGATCCCCTTTCAGCTTGTTGCGCGGCGCCCGACGCCTGATGCGTGGGCTCTCTTTATCCGCGGCCGATCAAACGGCAACCTGAAGAGTCTATCAGTCATCCACATCCGTCACGACCGTGTGAAGCCGGACCCGTGGCCCTGCCTCTCGGATACTCTCGAATGGTGCGACACAGCGAGACGACGGAATGAGTGCGGGGCGCGGACACCTCATCGATCTGAGCCCTCTCACGGCGAGTCCGGCGTTCGCGCGGATGTGGATCGGTTCCACGCTCTCCGGAATCGGCGGCCAACTCACACTGGTCACGGTCATGTTGCACGTGTTCGCGCTGACCGGCAGCACGTTCGCCGTCTCGATGATCGCCGTGGCCGGACTCATCCCCATGGTCCTCGCCGGCCTGTACGGCGGCATGCTCGCCGACGCCTTCGACCGGCGGCGGGTCGCTCTCATCGCCGCCACGATCACCTTCGCGTCCACCGCCATGCTCGCGGCCCTCACATGGGCGGGCGGCGAGACGATCTGGTGGCTGTACGTGCTCAGCATGATCAACTCCGCCGCGAACTCCGTCGGGATGGCGACGCGCACCGCGATCGTGCCGCGTCTCATCCCCCGCGACAAGCTCGCCGCGGCGTCCGCCCTCAACGGCGTCGCCTTCGGACTCACGGTGATGGCCGGCCCCGCCCTGGCCGGACTCCTCGTCGCCCTCACGGGCTACGGCTGGACCTACACGATCGACGTCGTCCTCATGCTGTCGATGTTCCTGGGACTGTGGACACTGCCCGCACTGCGCCCCGAAGGTGACGTCGTCCGCCCCGGACTCGCCTCCCTGGTCGACGGGTGGAGATTCCTCCGTCGTGCGGGCAACATCCGGATGCAGTACATCGTCGACATCATCGCCATGACGTTCGGACAGCCGTTGGTGCTCTTCCCTGCACTGGGCACGGTGCTCCTGGGCGGCGGAGCGCTGACGACGGGACTGCTCACAGCGGCGGTGGCCGTCGGCACCTTCGCCTCCAGCCTGTTCTCCGGTCGTGTCGTGCAGTACCGCTGGCACGGCCGAGGCATCGAGCGTGCCGTCGAGGCGTACGGCGCGGCGATCCTCGTGTTCGGCCTGGTGCTCGTCATCGCGACCGGCTCCTCCACGGCCACCGAGACGGCGCCGAACATCCTCCTCATCGTGATCGCGTGCATCGCGCTCGCATTCTCGGGCGCCGCAGACAACGTCAGCTCGATCTACCGCAACACGATGATGCAGGCCGCCGTACCCGACAGCATGCGCGGCCGCTTGCAGGGCGTGTTCATCGTCGTGGTGGCCGGAGGCCCTCGCGTCGGAGCCCTGTATGCCGGCACGCTGGCGTCGCTCACTGCACTGTGGGTGCCGCCGCTGCTCGGTGGATTCCTGGTGATCGCACTGGTCGCCATCCTGGCGCGACGCAGTCCCCGATTCCGCGGCTACGACGCAGAGAACCCCGAGCCCTGAGGGCCCGGGGTTCTCGAATCGCAAGCGGTCAGTCCTGCTGCAGAGCACCCTGCAGGTCGAGGCTGATCGTGACGTCCTTGCCGACGAGCACGCCACCGGTCTCGAGCGCGGCGTTCCAGGTCAGACCGAAGTCCTCGCGGTTGATGACCGTCTTCGCCGATGCGCCGGCCTTGTAGTTGCCCCACGGGTCGCTGCCGAAGCCACCGAAGTCGAGCTCGAAGCTCACCGGCTTGGTGATGCCGCGGATCGTCAGGTCTCCATCGACGAAGAGCTCGCCACCTTCGGTGCGAGCACCGGTGGAGACGAACTCCATGGTCGGGAAGTTCTCGGTGTCGAAGAAGTCACCCGAACGCAGGTGGGTGTCGCGGCCCTCGTCCTTGGTGTCGATCGAGGTCACGTCGACGCTCGCCTCGACGCGGGCCTCGAGGGGGTTCTCGGGGGCGACGAGCGTGGCGCTCTTGACGCCGAAGGTGCCGCGCACCTTCGAGATCATCATGTGGCGGACGCTGAAGGTGACCTCGCTGTGCGAAGGGTCCAGCACCCAGGTACCTGCGCGGTAACCGGGGATGTCGATGGTGGTCATGGGATCTCCTCACGGGACGAAGGCCGCATCTGCGGCATACGAGTGTGCAACTCGCATTCACGAGAATACATTCCCGTGAATGAGGAATTGCCGGGAAAGAATCTGTCGTGCACAACGCGCCCGCCCCCGGAGAGGGGACGGGCGCGTTCACACAGCGAAGGGATCAGCCGACGGCGACCAGGTCGATGATGAAGATGAGCGCCTTGCCGGACAGGAAGTGTCCGCCACCGGCAGGGCCGTAGGCCAGGTGGGGCGGGATGACGAGTTCGCGTCGTCCGCCGACCTTCATACCGGGGATCCCGTCCTGCCATCCCTGGATCAGGCCGCGCAGCGGGAACTGGATGGTCTCACCACGGCCCCACGACGAGTCGAACTCCTCACCGGAGTCGAACTCGACGCCGGCGTAGTGCACGGTCACGGTGTCGCCGGGCTTGGCCTCGGTGCCGTCACCCTCGATGAGGTCGCGGATCACGAGCTCCGCGGGGGCGGTACCGGTGGGGGCGTCGAACTCAGGCTTTGTGCGATCAGTCATGCTTCCATCCAACCGGAGCCCCGCTGACGGGTCAACGCGAGTGCACCTGCTCACAGCGAACACCCCGGCAAGAAGGCCTTGACACTCCCCGACGACCGGGTGCACCCTGTTTACAGATCAACTCAGCGCCCGGTAGACATGCAGGCATCGCCGCAGCACCGGGCGCTGAGTCTTTCTCCCCGGCCCGCGTTTTCGCCGTTCGGTCGACCCGTCAGTACCCGAGCAACGCCGCTCTGGTCGCGCGGGTGCGGATCAGCAGAGCCCGCTCGTCGTCCGCGGCGAGCGGATCGCGACCGGTGACGGCGCGCTGCCGCACCGACGCCAACGCCGTCGCATCCTTGATGAACTCGCGCATGAGCGGTCGACGATCACCGCGGAGCTGCGCCGCCCAGGCGAGGCCGGTCTTGCGTCCGGCAGGGGTGGCCAGCATCGTGACCTCCTCCGGCGTGAACCATCCCGCCGCGGCGTACTCTCCCAGCCGCGCGCGCGTCAGACGCGCCTCCTCACGCCGCAGAGCGATGATGCCCAGGATGAAACCGACGAACAGCGGCACCTGCAACGTGAAGTAGAGCACGAAGAAGTCGGCGAAGGTGGCAGACCCGTTCCACAGCCCGTGCAGCACGACGGCTCCGAGGAGGCCGAGCAGGCCGGCAGCCGCGGCGGTACCGGCGGACGCGTGACGCCGGGCAGCGAGGCCGATCGCGAACCCGGTCAACGAGGTGAACATCGCATGCGCGAACGGCGAGAGCAGCGCCCGCACGACGAAGGTGACGGTGAGTTCCTCTCCCCCGCCCTCGATCAGACTGATCGCGAAGTACTGGATGTTCTCGGTGAAGGCGAAACCCGCGCCGACGAGCGCTCCGTACACCACGCCGTCCACGGGGCCGTCGAACGCGCGCCGGGCGACGAGGAAGACCAGGAAGACGCCGAGTCCCTTCCAGAACTCTTCGACGATCGGCGCCTGGATGACGGCGGTCAGCACATCGTCACGCGGGCCGACGAGCAGCGTGATGCCGACATCGACCAGCAGCGTGAGTCCGACCGCGGCGATCGCGCCCCACGCGATCGCGAAGAACACCAATCGCTTCGGCTCGGGTTCCCAGCGGTCGATCATCCGGACGCCGAGGAAGACGATCGTGAGCGGGATGAGTGCCAGCACCAGCCCGATCACGGATGCGAGCGGGCCGAGCGCCCAGACGAAGTACCCGATCAGCCCCAGCAGGAGGAACCCCAGAATGCCGAACAGCCAGATCGAGACCGTGCGACCCTTCCTGGTCGGCACGGGAAGGGCGGGCAGGGATTCCGCCGGCGACGGCGCGACCGGCGCGGGCGGCGTGTAGTTGGTCGGTTGTGCGAGTGCGGATGCGTACTGCTGTTGCGTCGAGAAAGCGGCCGGCGTGTACGCGGAGGACGAGTACTGCTGCTGCGTGTACGGCGCGGGCTGTCCAGATGCCGCCGGTGGCGTGTACGGCGAGGGCTGCTCAGGCTGGGACGGTCCTCCGGAAGTCATAGCCACAGCATATGGGCCACAATGGATCCCGCTTCGATATGGCGGACACCTCCAGGCGTGAGGTGTCCCCACCCGGTAGCGTAGAGACATGCGGTTCGCTCATCTGCGCCGTGCTGACTCCCCCGGCGCCGTCCTGGCCGTGGTGGAGGATGCCGACGCCATCCTCGTCTCTGATCTCCTCGCCGATGCTCCTGCGACCCTGCAGCAACTCATCGAAGGAGGCGACGAGACTCTCGCCGCCCTTCGCGCGGCGCTCATCGACGGCGATGCCCCCCGGCATCCCCTCACGGAGTGGGCATTCGCCTCGGCCGTCATCGCGCCGCCCGCGGTGCTCGCCGTCGGGCTCAACTACGCCGCCCACTCGAGCGAGCTCGGGCTGAAGACGGATGCCGCGCCGACCGTGTTCACCCTGTGGCCAAACTCGCTCACGGGACACGAGCAGACGACATCCTGGCCGCGTGCGCTCAGCGAGGCGGTCGACTACGAGGCGGAGCTCGGCGTGCTCATCGGCGAGCCGGCGAAGGACGTCGCCGAGCACGATGCGCTCTCGCACGTGTGGGGCTACACCGTGGTCAACGACATCACCGCCCGCAACGTCCAGTTCGCCGAGGCGCAGTGGTCGCGGTGCAAGTCCTTCGATGGCTTCACACCGACCGGACCGTTCGCCGTGACCGCCGACGAGATCGCCGACCCGCAGGACCTGCACATCTGGACCGTCGTCGACGGCCACACCGTGCAGGACGCATCCACCGACCAGATGGTGCGATCGGTGGCCAAGCTCATCGCTCACCTGTCCCAGTCGCTGACTCTGCTGCCGGGAACACTGATCTCGACGGGAAGCCCTGGAGGGGCGGGATACTCACGCGACCCGCAGATCTTCCTGCGTGACCGCTCCACCGTCACGGTCGGCATCGACGGTATCGGCGAGCTCACCACGCACTGCCGCATCATCGACTGACGCCCGAGCGACCGACGTCGCACACACGACGACGAACGGCCCTGACGATCTCTCGTCAGGGCCGTTCGCGTCGTCGGATCAGATCTCGATCAGGTCCTCCGGAGCGATGATCGGAATCGCGGCGGTGACCGCCTCGAGTCCGGACAGACGCGCCGGCGAGAGCTGCTTGATGACCTCGTCGCGCGACATGAGTCCTGCCTCGACGACCAGATCGGCGACGTTGCGGTTCGTGAGGAGCGCCGTCTTCGCGAGCGCCGCGGCCGCCGCGTAGCCGATGAACGGGGTGAGAGCCGTGATGACCCCGACCGAGGCGCCGACCATCGCGCCCAGGCGGTCACGGTTGGCGGTGATCCCGTCCACGCAGTTGACGCGCAGAGTCCACATAGCCTGACGCATCCAGGTGATCGACTGGAAGATCGAGTGCGCGATCACCGGCTCGAACGCATTGAGCTGGAGCTGCCCGCCCTCGACAGCCATCGTGACGGTCATGTCAGCGCCGACGACGGCGAAGGCGACCTGGTTCACGACCTCGGGGATGACCGGGTTCACCTTCCCCGGCATGATGCTGGAGCCGGCCTGCATCGCCGGAAGGTTGATCTCGCCGAGTCCGGCCTGCGGACCGGAGGCGAGCAGGCGGAGGTCGTTGCAGATCTTCGAGAGCTTGATCGCATTGCGCTTCAGCGTCGAGGAGAACGACATGAACGAGCCGGTGTCGCTCGTGGACTCGACGAGGTCGGTCGCGGTCGACAGGTCGAGCCCGGTGATCTCACGCAGATGACGCAGCACGGCGGGTGCGTAGTCGGCGTGCGTCGTGATGCCGGTACCGATCGCCGTCGCGCCCATGTTGATCTCGAACATCAGCGAGGCGTTCTCGGTGAGACGGCTGTGGTCCTCGCCCAGGGTCGTCGCGAACCCGTGGAACTCCTGGCCGAGGGTCATCGGCACGGCATCCTGCAGCTGGGTGCGACCGACCTTGAGGATGTCGTGGAACTCCCCGGCCTTGCCGAGGAACGACCGACGCAGCAGGTCGAGTTCGTCGAGCAGCGAACGCAGGGTGAGCGACAGGCCGATCTTCACCGCGGTCGGGTACACGTCGTTCGTGGACTGGCTGCGGTTCGTGTGATCGATCGGCGAGAGGAAGGCGTAGTCGCCCTTCTCGTGCCCCGCCATCTCGAGCGCGACGTTGGTGATGACCTCGTTCGCGTTCATGTTCGTCGATGTGCCGGCACCGCCCTGGATCACTCCGACCGTGAACTGATCGTGGAACTCGCCGTCGATGATGCGCTGTGCGGCCCGATCGATGAGGTCCGCCCGCTCGGGGTCGAGCACACCGATCTCCCGGTTCGCCCGCGCGCTGGCCTGCTTGACCATGGCCAGGGCTCGAACCAGGTCGGGATACACCGAGATCGGACGCTTGGTGATGGGGAAGTTCGCATCCGCGCGGGCGGTGTGGATTCCCCAATACGCGTCGGCGGGGATCTCCATGCTTCCCAGCGAATCGGACTCTGTGCGGGTAAGGGCAGGCGCGGCAGAAGCCATGTCACATCCTTGTGGGTCGTGGCGAGTGTGAGAGGTGGGGGATGCCACCAGTCTACGCCTGCGCGACAGAGCCCATCGCGGCACGGCGTCAGCGCGTCGGTTTGCGGGAGAAGGCCTCCAGGCGCCCGTCCGGGCCGAGTCGCGCCATCCGCTCCAACCACTCGGGAGAGAAGTACGTGCCGGTCGCCGCGTCGGTGACCGGCACCACGGTGTGTGTGATCGTGTCCGGGTGCACATGCACGAGCTGGAAGGCCTGCGCGGCATCCATCCCGTTCACTGCGGCGGCCGGCAGCGCGACGTTCATCGTGTAGCAGGTGGCCGAGGAGACGCTCACAGGCACGCCCGCGAAGGTGCCGTGCGAGGAGTAGTGCAGGTGACCGGCGAGGATGCCGCGCACGTCGGAGCCGCGCAGGACGGCGGCGAGTTCATCCTGATGACGGAGCTCCAGGATGTCGAAGAGAGGCAGATGACTCGGAAGCGGCGGGTGATGCATGGCGAGCAATGTGCCGTGCGGCGCCGGTTGCGCCAGGATGCCGGAGAGCCAGTCGAGCTGCCCCGCATCGAGGTCGCCGTGGTGCCACCCCGGAACGCTGGTGTCGAGGGCGATCAGCCGGAGCCCGTCGAGATCCCACACCCCGGTGACCGGCTCCTCGGTCGGCGGAAGGTCGAGGAGCCCCGCACGGAGCGCCGGTCGCTCGTCGTGGTTTCCTGCGACCCAGACGACAACGGTGTCGAGCTCCTCCGCGATCGGCTCGACCGCCGCACGCAGGCGGCGGTACGCGTCGGGCTCCCCCAGGTCGGTGAGGTCACCCGTGATCACGATCGCCGACGGGTGCGGATGGACCTGCCGGATCGCCTCCAGCGTGCGGGCGAAGTTCGTCTCGACGTCGTACCGCCCGCCGAGTCGTGCACCCCCGGCGAGGAAATGAGGATCGCTGACGTGGATGATCACATGCGAGGCGGGCCGATGACGACCGAACACGAACTCATCGCCGCTGGGCTCTGACATGCCCTCAGCCTAGGCGGCGAGCACGACGCTCAGTGACCGACGACGATGATGAGGATGCCGGCCGCCACGGCAGCCGCGCACAGGCCGAAGCAGGCGTACGCACCGACCAGCGACAGCTTCTTCTGCCCTTCCGTGAGCGGACTCTTCTTCGCGGCCTTTGCGGACTGCTTCTCCGCGCGCCTCAGATCCTTCTCGGTGATCACGGTGATCGCATCCGTGAACTCCGCCGGGCTGACGACCGGGGACCGGCCGCTGCGCACGAGAAGGCGGAGCCCGACAGCGTAGAACGTGACGATGGCCGTGGCGCCGACGAGCGCCGCCACGAAGACGAGCAGGAAGGCATTCCAGTCGATAGAGACGTTCACTTCGACTCCTCGTTCCGCGTCGCGTCAGCATCCGCCGGCAGAGTCGGCACCGTCGGCAGCGTCGCCGTCGACGGCACCGCCTTGCTGCGCGCCTTCTTCGCGGCCTTCTGCTTGGATTCGGCCTTCGCCTGCTCCCGAGCCAGGGCACGCGCCTTCGATTCCGCCTTGGCGCGCTCGATGCGCTGCTGACGACGCGTGGGCGGAGGGGTGTCGGGATGCTCGATCGCCAGACCCGACTCGGCGACGTCGCTCATCGCGTTGGCGGGGGTCACCGCGTCGCGGCGCGAGCGCAGGAACAGACCGATGATCACGATCAACGCCAGGACCGCATCGATGAAGATGCCCCAGTTGCCCAGCCAGTTGATGAGCAGCGCGGCCAGAGCGCCCACGGCGCCGGCCGCGGGAAGGGTGAGCAGCCAGCCGATCGCGATTCGGCCCGCCGTGCTCCAGCGCACGCTGGATCCGCGACGCCCGAGACCCGAGCCGATGACGGAACCGGAGGCGACCTGTGTCGTCGACAGCGCGAAGCCGAAAGCACTCGACGCGAGGATCGTCGCGGCCGTGGAGCTCTCTGCGGAGAAGCCCTGGGCGGGCTTCACGTCGGTGAGCCCCTTGCCGAGTGTGCGGATGATGCGCCAGCCACCGAGGTACGTTCCCAGAGCGATCGTCACGGCGCAGGCGATGATGACCCACAGGTACGGATCCGCCTGCGACTGGCTCTGCCAGCCCACTGTGATCAGGGCGAGCGTGATGACACCCATCGTCTTCTGCGCATCGTTCGTGCCGTGAGCGAGCGCGACGAGCGACGAGGTGAAGATCTGCCCCCAGCGGAAGCCGTCTCGCCCATCGGGCTTGTTGTCGTATCTCCGAGTGATCGAGTAGGCGATCTTCGTGGCGGCGAAGGCGATGATGCCCGCCGTGACCGGTGCGATCAGCGCCGGCAGGATGATCTTCGACAGCACCATCCCGAAGTCGATGCCGCTCGCGCCCACTCCGACGAGAGTCGCGCCGATGAGGCCGCCGAACAACGCGTGCGACGAACTCGACGGAAGACCGAGCAGCCACGTGAGCATGTTCCAGGTGATCGCGCCGATCAGTCCGGCGAAGATCATCGGCAGGAACACGTCCGCCTTGATCCCGTCCTCCTGGATGATGCCGTGCGAGACGGTCTTTGACACCTCCGTCGACAGGAAGGCGCCGACGAGATTGAGGACGGCCGCGAGGAGCACAGCGGTCTTGGGCTTCAGCGCACCGGTCGCGATGGGCGTGGCCATCGCATTCGCGGTGTCGTGGAAACCGTTCGTGAAGTCGAAGAAGAGTGCCAGCAGGATAACCAGCACGACGATGAGGGCTGCGGTTTCCACCGTTCGCTTTCGGTCGTTGAGGAAGAGGGAGATGTCGACGAGATCGACGTGATGAACGAAGAGTTCACCGTGGGTTTGACTTCCGTTAACCGGCCCCGATGAATCCTCCCACCCTCCTCCGCGCCGGTCAACTTCACCTGGGATAGCGTGGAGCGGTGACTGACGCACCGATCGCCGCCCGCCGTCCGACCCCGCGAACCCATCACGGGGACACCTTCGAAGACCCGTACGAGTGGCTGCGCGAGAAGGACTCCCCGGAGGTGCTCGCTCATCTCGAAGCGGAGAACACGCACACCCAGGACGAGACCGCTCACCTCGAAGAGTTGCGCGAGCGCCTGTTCCAGGAGATCAAGGGGCGCGTGCAGGAGACCGATCTCTCGGTGCCGACGCGCCGCGGCGACTGGTGGTACTACAGCCGCACCGAAGAGGGCGCGCAGTACGGCATCCACTGCCGTGCCGCCGCCGCCGCACACGACTGGACTCCGCCGCTGCTGCAGCCGGGCGTCCCCGTTCCCGGCGAGGTGATCCTGCTCGATGGGAATGTCGAGGCGGAGGGACACGAGTTCTTCTCGCTCGGAGCCTTCGACACGACCGATGACGCGTCGTTGCTGCTGTGGTCGACGGACTTCGAGGGCGACGAGGTCTACACGGTGCACGTCAGAGACCTGACGACGGGCGTGACCCTCGACGATGAGATCCCCGACACCGGGAGCGCGTTCTTCACGCCCGACGGATCGGCGATCATCTACACGACCCGCGACGACGCGTGGCGGCCGGACACGCTCTGGCTGCACCGGCTCGGCACGCCCGTGACCGATGACGTGAAGCTGTTCCACGAGCCCGATGAGAAGTTCTGGCTCGGCGCCGGCATCACCCGCAGCCGTCGCTATCTCGTCATCGGGATCGGCTCGAGCATCACCAGCGAGGAGTATCTCGTCGATCTCGAGGGCGAACTGACCGCGACGCCGCGGATCGTCTGGCCACGCAGGGAAGGCGTGGAGTACTCGATCGACCATGCGATCGTCGACGGCGAAGACCGCCTGTTCATCCTGCACAACGACGACGCGCTGGATTTCGAGCTCGTCTCCGTGCCCGCGCTCACGCCCGAGGGCGAGCGCAGCATCGTCGTGCCGCACGTCGCCGGACGTCGCCTTCTCGGCATGGACGCGTTCCGGGACTTCGCCACGGTCGAGTACCGCAGCGAGGGGCTCGAGCGCATCGGACTGCTCGACTACGCGACCGATGCGGTCGACGAACTCACCTTCGACGAACCGCTCTACTCGGCAGGCGTGAGCGGAAACCCGGAGTGGCACTCGCCGTACCTGCGTCTCGGCTACACGTCCTTCGTGACGCCCAGCACGGTGTTCGACCTCGATCTCGCCACGCGTGAACTGGTGCTGCGCAAGCGCGCGACCGTTCTCGGCGGTTACGAGCCGGGCGACTACGGACAACAGCGCGCATGGGCGACCGCGGAAGACGGCACGGAGGTGCCGATCTCGCTGGTCTGGAAGCGCTCGTTCGGCGCGCCCGGCGATCAGGCCCGCCCCGTTCACCTCTACGGATACGGCTCATACGAGCATTCGATCGATCCCGGCTTCTCCGTCGCACGACTCTCGGAGCTCGACCGCGGCGTGATCTTCGCGGTGGCGCACGTGCGCGGCGGCGGCGAGATGGGACGCCAGTGGTATGAGGAGGGCAAGCTCCTCCACAAGCGGAACACCTTCACCGACTTCGTCGCCTGCGGTCGGCACCTGGTCGACAGCGGCATCACCTCGCCGTCGCAGATGGTGGCCGAGGGCGGAAGCGCCGGAGGATTGCTCATGGGCGCCGTGACGAACCTCGCCCCCGAGCTGTTCGCCGGCATCCTCGCCGCGGTGCCGTTCGTCGACGCGCTGACCACCATCCTCGACCCCTCACTCCCCCTCACCGTCATCGAGTGGGACGAGTGGGGCGATCCGCTCCACGATGCCGAGGTCTACGCGTACATGAAGTCGTACACGCCCTACGAGAACGTGCGCGACGGCGTCGCCTACCCGCGGATCCTCGCCGTGACCTCGCTCAACGACACCAGGGTGCTGTACGTCGAGCCCGCCAAGTGGGTCGCGCGACTGCGTGAGGCCGGAGCATCCGATGTCCTCCTGAAGTGCGAGATGGTCGCGGGCCACGGCGGCGTGAGCGGTCGGTACAACTCGTGGAAGGAGCGAGCCTTCGAGCTCGCCTGGCTGCTCGACACGCTCTCCCTCGCCGACTGACGGCTCTGCTCCTCTGCGGCTTCTGCGCCTCCGGGGTAGGCGATCTCCCGGAGCAGGCCGAATTTGTGCGTATCGGCCTACGCCGGACAGGGCTGCCCAGCCGCAGGTTGCCCACGGATTCCGCGAACGGGGCTCGGGCGGAATGCGCCGCCACGGCACACTCGTCCGATGCTCCCGCTCTCCGAACGGATGCGACGGCACCACGGCGTCGCGCACAGCACCACGGCACGCAACGCCGGCGACGCGCACGCACGTCGCGGTCGCGGGCACCGCGTCTCGAATCGGCGCCCCTCACCTCGCCGTGCGGCATCCTCACTCTCCGACTCCGCACTGGAGACGAGGTTCGTCCGGATCATGCGCGAGATCGGTGTCGTCGTCACACAACAGGTGTGGATCGACGGGCAGCCCGTCGACGGGCTGCCCGGCGAACTCCTGGTCGTGCAGTGCGACGGGTTCGCCCATCACTCGAGCGCACGGGATCGCCGCCGTGACATCGCCGTCGATGCGCGCCTCACCTTGCTCGGGTGCACGGTGCTGCGATTCGACTACCACCAACTGCTCTTCGACCCGGCTGCGGTGCAATCCCCTACCTCCGCGACGGAAGTCTCAGCCGAAGAGAGCGGCGGCCTCGTCATAGCGGCTGCGCGGCACTGTGTTGAGCTCGCCCAGCGCCTCGGCGAACGGCACCTCGACGATGTCGGTTCCCCGCATGGCGACCATCTTGCCCCACGACTGCTGCACGAGGGAATCGGCGGCGTGCAGCCCCAGGCGCGTCGCGAGCACGCGGTCGAAGCCCGAGGGCGATCCTCCGCGCTGGATGTGTCCGAGCACGGTCGAGCGCGTCTCGATACCCGTGATGCGCTCGATCTCCGGAGCGAGCACCTCGCTGATGCCACCGAGGCGCGGTCGGTTGAACGCGTCGAGGCCCTTGTCGCTGTATGCCTCGTCCATCCCGGTGAGCGTGAAGCCTTCGGAGACGACGACGAGAGGGGCACGTCCGCGATCATGGGCGCTGCTGACGAGCGCCGTGATCTCATCGATCGACATCGGCACCTCGGGGATGCAGATCACATGAGCGCCCGCGGCCATGCCGGCGTGCAGGGCGATCCAGCCCACGTGGCGGCCCATGACCTCGGCCACCATGCAGCGCTGATGCGAGTCACCGGTGGTGCGCAGACGGTCCATCGCGTCGGTGGCGATGTTCACGGCGGTGTCGAAGCCGAAGGAGTAGTCGGTCGCGCGCAGGTCGTTGTCGATCGTCTTGGGAACGCCGATCACGTTGATCCCGTCGACCGCGAGGCGATTGGCCGCGGCCAGAGTGCCCTCGCCACCGATCGCGACGATGCCGTCGATGCGATGCGCGGCGAGCGTCTTCGCGATGTTCTCGGCTCCGCCGCGCGGACCCTCGTACGGGTTGGTGCGGCTCGTGCCGAGGATCGTGCCGCCGACCTTCGACAGTCCCTTGACCTCGTGCCGCGTCAGCGGGAAGAAGTCCCCGTCGACGACACCGCGCCATCCGTCTCGGATGCCGACGAACTCCAGGTCGTAGGTCGTGGTGCCCTTGAGCACGATGCCGCGGATGACCGCGTTGAGACCGGGGCAGTCGCCACCGCTCGTCAGGATGCCGATCTTCATGCTGTTGCCTTCAGACGCTCGGGAAAAGGGGGAAGAGGCGACGCTGCCTTCGATCGACACTAGTGGCACGGTGCCACCGGACGCCATTCGACGCAGACGAAAACCCCGGATCTTGACGGCTCCCCGTCACCGAATCTCCGATTTTCTGGAAACTCCACGCTGGGGAGGTCAAAAGCCCGCTAAGAACGTTGGTTCTTAACCGCTCTTCAGGCTGCGTCCAATGCCTGCCGCAGAAGATGCATGAGAGCTGCCAGCTGAATCGGCTCTGCAGCCGCTTCGTCGGCGGCCTCACCGTCGAGAGCGCGGGCCGCGAGGCCCTGCTTCTGGTCGATGAGCTCGGCGATCTTGGTGTCGATCGTGTGCGCGGCGATGATCCGCCACGCGGTCACAGGCTCGTCCTGACCGATACGGTGCACGCGGTCGATCGCCTGCGTCTGCTCGGCAGCGGTCCAGGAGAGCTCGGCGAGCACGACGTTGGACGCCGCCTGCAGGTTGAGACCCACACCCGCCGCCGTCAAGGAGCACACCGCGATCCCGACGTCGGGATCGCCGTTGAAGTCGTCGATCGCCTGCTGGCGGACCGTCGTCGTCTGGTCGCCGCGGATCGACACCGAACGGATGCCGACCGAGGCGAAGTGAGCCTCCGCACGATCCATGACGTCGATGTGCTTCGCGAAGAACACGACCTTGCCCACGGAGCGCTGCAGCTGCGCCGTGTAGTCAGCCGCGAGCTGCGCCTTGGCCTGACCGATGCGACGCACCATCGTGAAGACGTTGTCTCCACCGGTGCCCGAGGCCTTCGACTCCTCGAGCTCGTTGTGCGCGACCATGCGGACGATGTCCTCGTCGATCTCGCCGGGAGCGAGACCTCGGTCCCCACGCGCCTCGATGATGCGACGGTACTTGGCGGCGAGCCGCTCCCCCAGTTCGCGCTCGGCCTGACGGATGCTGCGGCCGAACTCGTCATCCAGCTGCACAGGCAGATCGGCGACGAGCTTGTCGGGCAGATCCGCTGCGACGTCCTTCTTCTTACGACGGACGATCCCCATCGAGATCACGGCGTCACGCGCCTCGGGGTAGAACGCCTTGTCCGCCGGCGTGTAGCCGGTGGCATCGAGCTTCTCCATCAGCTCGGGCCCGGGCTTCTCTCCGGTGGTCCAACCGAGGAACCGCCAGATCGCGTCGAAGTCCTCGACGTCGTTGATCAGCGGCGTTCCGGTGAGCGCGAGCATGAGCGGGTTGCCGCCCGGGGTACGCTCGCGCACCCGGGACGCGAGCGACAGGACGTTCTGCGACCGCTGCGATGTGAGGTTCTTGATGAAGTGCGCCTCATCGACGACCATGCCGCGCAGACCGATCGAGGACAACCACGAGAGGTGACGGTCGAGGATCTCGTAGTTCACGATGAAGATGTCGGCGAAGGCGTCGATGTCGTCGCCGTCGCCCTGGATGACCGTCGCCCGACGCTGGGGCGTCCACCGCTCGACCTCGCGCGCCCAGTTCATCTTCACGACGTTGGGCACGACGACCAAGAGCGGGTAGGCACCGGCCACGGATGCCGCGAGCAGCGACTGCGCGGTCTTACCGAGACCGGGCTCATCGGCCAACAGGAAGCTTCGGTGGCCCGCGCGCACGGACTCGAGGAAGCGCGACTGGTGCACCATCACCTCGAGGCCCTTGGGCGAGAGGTGGTCGTACTCCGGAGCGGGCGGCAGCTCCATGCTGGCGGCGGAACCGCCTGCGCCGGTCTCGAAGGCCTTGTAGAGCGGCCCCATGAGCTCCCACCCGTCGAGCCGACGACGCGGGGTCGTGGTGGCGCGGGGAGTGAGATCGGGCTCGAGGAAGGGGTTCGCGAGCTGACGCGCCTCCACCGACTCCGGGGTGACCTGTCGCTCGGCGATCGCGGCGGAGACCACCGGCATCTGCACCGGCGCGATGTCGGCGATGATCAGTTCTTCGGGGGCGAGTTCGGCCCCGGACTCCAGCAGCCAATCTCGACGCATCCGCTTGGCCACCGGCGAGGTCGCCTGATCTGCCTCGAGCAACTGGATCAGTGACGTGTCACGAGCCGCCGTCTTGGCGAGGATCGTGGCCACGCCGTCGAGCCGCTTGAGCAGTTCTGCGCGCGCCGGATCGCCGAGCTCGGCGTCGGTCTTCACGCGGGCGCGCTCTTCGCGCACCAGGAACGCGATCACCTGGAACTTGACGCGGTTGGTCGGTCCCAGCTTGCCGCGCTGCGACTTGGCCTCGATCTCACGCACCTTGCGCGCGAGGATCGGGATGAGGGGTGCCTCGTCGTCGCGACGGGACGTCTTCTTGCGCCGTGTGGCGGCGGTTGCCGTGGTCGGCATGCTCCTCCTGAGCGTGAGGGCCTCAGCACCATGCGGATGCCGGAGCCGTCTCGATGTCCGCGTGTGGCGTGAGCCAGGACCGTACGAACAGTAGATCTCCGTCTCGCCGATGCACGTGCAACACGTGAGGATCGGTGAGAACCTGCGGCAAGTCTACGCCATCACGGAGAGCCGACGAGTATTTCGGTGCCGGAGTGGCAGAGGTTCGCGCTAGGCGGATCGCGACAACACGCTCGCGGCGACGGTCACGTCATCGGCCATCTGCTCGGCGAGCTTCTCCATGCCCTCGAAGGCCACCATGCCCCGCAGCCGCTCGACGAACTCCACGCTCACGTCGTGCCCGTAGAGATCGAGTCCGGTCTTGCCCAGCACATGGGCCTCCACCTGCCGGACGAGCACGTCGTCGAAGGTGGGGTTCGTGCCGACGGAGATCGCCGAGGGGTGACGGATTCCGGTGTCGTGGTCCACCAGCCATCCGGCGTACACACCGTCTGCCGGAACGAATGCGTCGACGATCGTCGAGAGATTCGCGGTGGGGAATCCGAGCTCACGTCCCCGCTTGAGTCCGTGGACGACCTCGCCCCGCACATCGGGGTAGCGTCCGAGCACACGGGTCGCTCCCGCCACATCGCCATCGATGAGCAGTTCGCGGATCCAGGTCGACGAGACGCGCCGCGGCGAACCGGGCAGGTAGACGTCGTCGACCACCTCGACGGTGAAACCGTGCTGCGGTCCGAGTTCGCGCAGCAGATCAGGAGTTCCAGCCCCACCGCGTCCGAAGCGGAAGTCCTCCCCCACCAGCACCGTGGAGACGCGGAGCGCGTCGACGAGGATGTCGGACACGAAGTCCTCCGCGCTGCGTGCGGCGAGTTCCTCATCGAAGGTCAGAAGAAGAGTTGCATCCAGGCCGAGCTCACCCAGGAGCTCCAGCTTGCGCTCCACGGTGACGACGTTCTCGGGGCACCGATCGGGACGGAGGATCGCGAGCGGGTTCCGATCGAAGGTGACGGCGACAGCCCGCGCACCCGTTTCGACGGCCTTGTCGTTCAGTCGCCGGATCACGGCCCGGTGCCCGGCGTGGACACCGTCGAACTTGCCGATGGCGACGACGCTCGGGCCGAAGTCGGCCGGCACCTCGGCGGTGTCGCGGAAGACGATCACGCGGAGACCCCGACTCCTGGCTGCTCAGCCGCCACGGGGCGATGCGTCCGGAGCCACCAGATGCCGAAGACGGGCAGCACGAGCGGGATGAAGAGGTACCCGCGCCCGAACAGCGACCAGACGGTCTCGTGCTGGAACAGCGCCGGCAACACGATGCTCAACACCCCGACGACCAGCACTCCGGTGAGCTCGAAGACGATCGCCACCCACGCGATCGTGTACCAGCCACGCCGGCGCGCGAGGATCAGACCGAGTGTGGCGACGATGTAGACGACGGCGGCGAGAGCCGACAGCGAGTACGCCAGAGGAGCTTCGTCGAATCGGCGGACGATCTGCACGAAGCTGCGACCCGTCGCGGCGAGAGCCATCACGGCATACACGATGACGAGGACGCGACCGATTCCGGTCATCCGGGAGGAGGGGGTGAGGGTGCTCATAGCGCATTCCATCCTAGAGCCGCCGGGGCCTCCGGGATTCCGCGACGACGCACCGTTACGCGATCTGGATGGTCCAGATCGCGAGCATGCGCCAGAGCATCACCGCGATCGCGAGAGCGGCAACGCCGAGGATCACGGTGCTCCACCTGCTTCGCTCCATCAGAGCCCACAGCACGGCGCCGACCGGCAGCAGAGCCGCAGACACCAGGTAGACCCAGTACTCCAGGAGATCGCCCGTCGGAGGGTTGCCCGCGAGCGGGGCGATGATCGCCACCACGATCTGCACCACGAGGAGCGCTTCGACCAGCGCGAGCGCACCGACCGTGAAGTCGCTCGGACGACGACCGACGAGTCCCATCACGGTGCAGAAGACGCCGGCTCCGACGGCCACGATGATCTGCAGGATCGTGAACCACTGGATCATCGCACGCCCTCCGGCATGTTCATGGTGCTCTTGAGGTCGGCGCCGCGCTTCTCCACGATCCCGACGAGCACGCCCTCCTGATCGATCGCCGCGGCGAGCGTCCCGTCCAGGCGCGTCGCCTGCGCGATCAGCTTCTTGCCATGGCGGAGATCGCGTGCCTCATCAGCCGAGACCTCGAGCGGCTGCAGGATCTGCGCCGCCGCCTGGGCGGGGCTGAGAGTCGCCGCGCCCTCGAGCTCGTCGATCCCGACGGAGTCCACGAGATCGAACGGTCCCACCCGGGTGCGACGGAGCGCCGTCAGATGGCCCCCGACGCCGAGCGCTGCTCCGAGATCGCGGGCGAGGGCACGGATGTAGGTTCCCGACGAGCAGTCGACCACGACGTCGAGATCGCGATGACCGGATCCGGCGCGCTCGGCGAGGACGTCGAACCGTGAGACGACGACATCGCGCGCGGCGAGGACGACGTCTTCCCCCGCACGGACGCGATCGTAGGCGCGCTGCCCGTCGACCTTGATCGCGGAGACCGCGCTGGGAATTTGGGAGATCGGGCCGGTGAGGGCCGCGATCTCGGCGGCGATCGCCTCCGAAGTCACGGAGGACCAGGACTCCGGCGGGGCCTGGGTGAGGATCTCGCCCTCCGCGTCATCCGTACCGGTGCTCTGCCCGAGTCGGATGGTCGCGTAGTACGTCTTGTCCGCGCCCACGACGTAGGTGAGCAACCGCGTGGCCCCCTCGATGCCGAGCACGAGCAGACCGGTCGCCATCGGGTCCAGCGTGCCCGCATGCCCCACCTTGCGGGTGCCGAACGCGCGGCGGGTGCGGGCGACGACGTCATGGCTGGTCAGTCCAGCGGGCTTGTCGACGAGGAGGATGCCGGGCGAGACCATTCGTCCAGCCTACGGGGCGCGTTCGCGGGTCGCGCACGGGTCCGCCGGTTCGCTGCACGGCATGGCCGCTCGCATAGGCTGTCGGGGTGCCCCCGCCCTCCACTCCTCCTCGCGCGCTCCTCGCGACGCGCCTGCGCGAGTGGTACACGAACAGTGCCCGTGACCTCCCCTGGCGCCGACCGGAGTTCCATGAGGAGTTCGGAGCGTGGGGCGTGCTCGTCAGCGAGTTCATGCTGCAGCAGACACCGGTGAACCGCGTGATCCCCCGCCTCGACGCCTGGCTGCGTCGCTGGCCGACGCCGACCGCGATGGCCGGCGCCACGCCCGCGGAGGTCGTCCAGCAGTGGGCGAACCTCGGCTACCCCCGCCGAGCGCTCTGGTTGCATCAGGCGGCCGTCGAGGTCACCGCTCGGCACGGCGGAGTGGTCCCCCGAGACATCGATGCGCTGCTCGCGCTCTCCGGCATCGGCGACTACACCGCCCGCGCTGTCGCCGTTTTCGCCTATGGCGACCACCATCCCGTCGTCGACACCAACACGCGTCGGGTTCTCGCCCGCGCCATCGAGGGCCGCGCGCATCCCGCTCCCCCCTCTCGGCGCGATCTCACGCTCATGGCGTCGTTGCTTCCGTCGGCGGACGACGAAGCAGCGGCCTTCAACGCTGCCGCGATGGAACTCGGCGCGACGATCTGCACCGCACGGTCACCCCGATGCGAAGAGTGCCCCATCGCCATGGACTGCGCATGGCTCGCGGAAGGTCGCCCCGACACCGAAGACACCCGGAGGCGCCAGGCGACTTATGAGGGCTCGGACCGACAAGCTCGCGGCGCCGCGTTGCGTCTTCTCCGTGAATCATCGAGCGCATCGGCGCCCCTCGATCAGGTGCTCGCCGACTGGCCCGATCCAGCGCAGCGCGATCGCGCGATCGATTCGCTCATCGCCGACGGCCTGGCCGAGGCGCGGGAAGGTCGACTCTCCCTTCCCGGCTGACGGTGTCAGGTGTGACGGTTGGTCCGGTGCGCCAGTACCGTGAGCTCGACCCGCGTGCGTACCTCGAGCTTCGAGAACACCCGCCCGAGGTGGACCTCCACCGTGCGGATCGAGACCACCAGTGCGTCGGCGATCTCGCGGTTCGACGCACCGGTGACCGCTCGCATGGCCGTCTCGAGCTCCCGGCTGGTCAGGAGATGCGCCCATGCCCGTCGACACGCGGACAGCGCGTCGTTCGACGCGGTGCCCTGCTCCGAGGAATGGTCCAGCCGCGACAGCCGCTCCTGCACCGCCGTCGCCCATGCCGTGGCGCCCGCCACCTCGAAGAGGCTGTGAGCGGCGAGAAGATGGGTACTGGCTGACCTCACGTCGTCGCGGATCGCCGATTGAGCCCCGATCACCGCCTCGACCCGTCCGCGTTCGAACGGAGATCGCAGTCCGCGAGCCCTGGCATGCACCTCGTCGCGCACAGTGCTCCAGCGTCCGTCGGCCGCCGAGCGCAGACGCCGTCGCAGATCCTGTGCGACGCGCGCTTCCGGCGGCCCGACGAGATGCGACGCGGGCACCTTCTGATGCGCGGACCCGAGCACTTCATCGATGCCCGGAACCGCCCACGTCGTCTGCGGTGACCCCAGGTCGGACCACAGGCGTGCCGTCGATGCGGCGTCCTCGGCAGCGCCCGCGAGATACGAGCGGATGCTCCGGTCCACCAGCAGATCGATCCTGACGGCGGGCGGCAGCGCATCCGTCAGCGCACGGGACACCGGGCCCACCTCACCGATCACGGCGAGGTCGAGACGCCGGGCGAGCACGACACCCAGTCCCGCGAACGGAAGACCGACGGGCAACGCCGCCGCCGCGAGCTGCATACGATCACGAGCGCTGCCGATGTCGCCCCTCCACACGAGGAGCAGCACCTCCAGCACCACACGGTAGGCGCGGACGAGGGCGCTGTTCTCGAAGCCCGCGATGAAGGGGTCGAGTTCCGGCCCGATCGAGGAGCTGTGCGTGGCCAAGACGTGCAGACCGAGGTCGATGTCGCCATCGACCGCGGCCCGGAGAGCCCGAAGCATCCCCCCGGTCACAGCGCCCGCTCCTTCGACCCCGTCGCCCTCGGTGTCGCCCACGACGAGCCAGCTCAACGCGACGACGGGGTCGCGCAGCTCCTGCTCGGCACCGACCCGTGCGCTTCCCTCCCGCAGTGCGTCGAGCCAGACGCGCATCCGTCGGCGATCCCCGCGCTCCGCGCTCAATCCGGCAGCGAGGGCGGCCGCGCGGGTCCAGGCATACCAATCCTGAGGATCATCAGAGGTGGGCTTGAATGCTCCGGGGTCGACGTCGGGTACGGCTCCGCGCATCGTGGACTGGGCGACCAGGAGTGCCGCGAGTCCTTGGAGCCGCTGCCTCTCGCCGCCGTCCGGGAAGAGACCGCCGAGCTGCGTCGCCGCCTCTCGGGCGAAGCCCCCGCCGATGGCCGATGCTCCTGCGACGAGACGCGCCTCATCCCTCAGCTCCCCGGTCGCATGCCGCGCCGCTTCGACGGAGAGCAGCAGTGCACGGTCGGAGTCCCCGGCTTCCGAGAGCTCTCTGGCGATCCGGATCAGCTCCGGCGCGGTAGAGGGTTGTCCGTGCAGCGATCCTCTGGCGCGATGCCAGTCGAGCCGCCATCGGTTCTGCTCCGACGCCTGAACCGCGCCCAAGCGCTCATGCACGGCCTCGACGACGCCGGGGCGCGCCGTGGCGCACGCCCAGATCCCCAGGCGCGGATCGACAAGGCGAATGCGACCGGCACGCAGGGAGAGATCGGCACTCACGGCGCTTCGCCCGATCTCCTCAGCCGTACGACCGTCGAACTCCAGCACCGGCGCCAGCGTGTCGTCGAGCGAGACCGCGACAGCGATGATCAGTTCCCGATCAGCCGGTGAGAGCTGCCTCCCCTCGAACAGCGCCGAGACGGCGGGCACGATGGGAAGCGGATCGGGCAACGGCGACATCCCGTGGCGTTGCGCCGGGGTGAGACGCTGCGCGATCTCACGGATCGCGACGGGATCGCGATTCAGATGTCGAGCGAGCCGCGAGAGCACATGCGGGGCGCATCCCACGTCATGTCGTCGCAGATCATCGATGAATCGCCCCAGTGCCGCAGGCGTGATGAAATCGCCCGAATGCGCGCTCGTCGCGTATATGCCAGCCCCCTCACGCAGCGCGAGCCACCCGCCTCGCCCAGCAGAGGCTAGCAAGGGTGGCGCGACGACGGCGGAACAACCCCCAGATGTGGTGGCTGCTCCGCCGTCAGCGAGGGCTCAGCGCTCCTCGGAGCCTTCGGCCTCGTCCGCGCGCACATAGGGATCTGCGTCCCCGGCGTGCGAGGCGGACGACGCGAGCTTGGCGACCTCGGCATCACGCTCGTGCGCCTCGCGCAGGAGCGCGGAGATGTGATCCGCGTTCTCAGGGAGCGCATCGGGGATGAACTCCAGCGTCGGAACGAGGCGGGTGCTCAGTTGTCTCCCGACCTCGCTGCGCAGCATCCCCGTCGCAGAGGTGAGGGCGGCACCGCTCGCGACGCGCTCCTCCTCCGTGCCGAGAACGGTGTAGAACACCGACGCATGCTGAAGGTCGCCGCTCACGCGGACATCCGTGAGGGTCACGAAGCCGAGACGAGGATCGCGCAACCCCTTCTCCAGGCGCTCTGCAAGGATCACGCGGATACGGTCCGCAAGACGGGCCTGTCGTTCACCAGCCATTGTTCTCTCCTGTCCACGACGTCCTCGGGCGAGGATGCGCTGTGCACCCTCGCCCGAAGATATCGAGATGATTACTGCTAGCCTCGCGGCTTCTCGATGAGCTCGGTGGTCTCGATCTCATCGCCGATCTGGATGTCGTTGAACTTGCCCAGGCCGATACCCGCCTCGTAGTCCGTACGGACTTCGGTGACGTCGTCCTTGAAGCGGCGCAGCGACTCGATGGCGAGGCCATCCGCCAGCACGACGCCATCGCGGATGACGCGAGCCTTGGCGTTTCGTGTGATCGTTCCCGAGCGCACGATGACACCGGCGATGTTGCCGAACTTCGAGGAGCGGAACACCTCGCGGATCTCGGCGACACCGGACTGGATCTCTTCGAACTCCGGCTTGAGCATGCCCTTGAGCGAGCTCTCGATCTCATCGATGGCGTTGTAGATCACCGAGTAGAACCGGATGTCCACGCCTTCACGCTGAGCACGCTCGCGTGCCTTCGTGTCGGGGCGGACGTTGAAGCCCACGATGATCGCGTTGTCGATCGTCGCCAGGTTCACATCGGACTCGGTGATGGCACCGACGCCACGGTGGATGATGCGCAGTTGCACCGAATCATCGACCTCGATCTTGAGGAGCGACTCCTCGAGCGCCTCGACGGCACCGGAGACGTCACCCTTGATGATGAGGTTGAGCGACTCGACCTTGCCGTCTTCGAGAGCACGGGTGAAGTCCTCGAGCGAGATGCGCTTGCGAGCCTTGGCCAGCTGCGCGTTGCGCTCGACGGCCTCACGCTTCTCAGCGATCTGGCGAGCCATGCGGTCCTCTTCGGTGACGATGAAGACGTCACCGGCGCGGGGCACGGAGTTCAGACCCTGCACCTGCACGGGGCGGGACGGGTAGGCCTCGAGCACGGCGTCGCCGTTCTCATCGGCCATCGCACGCACGCGGCCGTAAGCCGTGCCCGCGACGATCGCGTCACCGATCCGGAGCGTTCCGGACTGGATGAGCACCGTGGCGACCGAACCGCGGCCCTTGTCGAGCTTCGCTTCGATGGCGACACCGCGGGCACCCTTGTTCGGGTTGGCCGTGAGGTCGAGACCGGCATCCGCAGTGAGCAGCACGGCGTCCAGGAGTTCCTGGATGCCGGTGCCGGCGCGAGCGGAGACGTCGACGAACATCACGTCGCCACCGAACTCCTCGGCGACCAGACCGTACTCGGTCAGCTGCTGACGGACCTTCGAGGGGTTCGCGTCGGGCTTGTCGACCTTGTTGACCGCGACCACGATCGGCACGTTCGCCGCCTGCGCGTGGTTGAGTGCCTCGACCGTCTGCGGCATGATGCCGTCGTCGGCCGCGACCACCAGGATCGCGAGGTCGGTGACCTGCGCACCACGGGCACGCATGGCGGTGAACGCCTCGTGACCCGGGGTGTCGATGAAGGTGATGGCGCGCTCGATGCCGTCGTGCTCGGTCCAGACCTGGTAGGCACCGATGTGCTGGGTGATGCCACCGGCCTCACCCTCGATGACGTTGGTCTGACGGATCGCGTCGAGGAGTCGGGTCTTACCGTGGTCGACGTGACCCATGACGGTGACGACCGGCGGACGGATCTCGAGGTCGTCCTCGCTCTCCTCCTCGAGCTCCTGCTCCAGGTTGAGACCGAAGCCCTCGAGGAGCTCCTTGTCCTCGTCCTCGGGCGAGACCATCTGGATCTTGTAGCCGAGCTCGGCACCCAGGACCTCGAAGGTCGCCTCGTCCAGAGACTCGGTGGCCGTGGCCATCTCACCCAGGTTGAAGAGGATCGTGACAAGGGTTCCGGGCTGGACCGTGTAACCGGTCAGCGTCTCGATCTTGTCGGCGAAGTCCGCGATGGACGCACCACGACGCATGCGGATGATCTCGCCGTTGCCGCGCGTGACGTTGACGCCACCGACGACCGGGGCGCTCCGCATCTCGAATTCCTGCCGCTTCGCCCGCCGCGACTTGCGCTGCTTGCTCTTGCCGCCACCCTTACCGAAGGCACCAGCGGTACCTCCACCGGGGCCACGGCCACGCCCGCCGCCGCCACCGGGACGACCGGCGAAGCCGCCACCACCACCGGGACGAGCGCCGGGCCCACCGGCACCGGGTCCACCGGCACCGCCGGGACGACCGGGACCGCCGGGACGCTGCTGGAACGGAGCGCCGCCGGGACGACCACCCTGACCGCCGCGCGGAGCGCCGGGACGGGGGGAACCGGGACGAGGCGCACCCGGACGCGGGGCGCCGGGACGAGGCGCCTGCGGACGCGGGATGTTGCCGGGCGTCGGGCTCGGGCGCTGGCCCATGCCCTGCGCCGAGGCGAAGGGGTTGTTGCCCGGACGCGGACCAGCGGGACGCTGACCCATGCCCTGCGCCGACGAGAACGGGTTGTTGCCCGGACGCGGAGCACCGGGCTTCGGAGCGCCGCCGTCAGCGGGCTTCGAGTCAGCCGGCGCGGCAGGCTCGGCCGGAGCAGCCGGCTCCGCGGGTGCTCCGGCCGCAGGCGCGACCTCGGCAACGGGGGCGGGTGCCTCCGGGGCGGGCTTGGGACCCGGCTTGGGGCCGGGGGTCGGCGCGGGCTTACCGGCGGGCTTCGCCGCAGGCTTGGCCGCCGCCGGTGCAGCGTCAGCGGAAGGCTTGAGGGACGCATCAGCCTCGATCGCCGCACGCAGCTTGCGCGCAACCGGCGGTTCGATGGTCGATGACGGGCTCTTCACGAACTCGCCGAGTTCCTTGAGCTTTGCAAGTGCGATCTTGCTGTCGACGCCGAGTTCGGCGGCGATCTCATGTACGCGTGGTTTACCAGCCACAATTCTCCTGTCTGAGTCGGTCCACCCAGACAGGGCAGACCACTAGTCGCGGACGGGTCTCATTTCGAGCCGTTCACTTTGTTTCCATAGCTGTTCAGCCTTTGTTTCTTGGTGGGTTCTGTTCGAAGGTCCGCGTGTCCAACTGAGTGGTCACACGCAGTGCACGTCCGAAGGCGCCCCGCCGCAGCGCGGTCTGGATGCATTCGGGTGTCGGATGCACCCACGCGCCGCGACCCGGCAGAACCGCACGCTCATCAGCGATGAGGATGTCGTTCTGGGACACCACCCTGAGAAGGGCGGAGCGGGAAGCACGCGTGCGACAACCGACGCACGTTCGTACGGGTTCCATCTTACACCTGCGTTCCGTCCCGCTTCGCGCGATCGCCGGCCGGGTCGATCGGAATCGTCTGGTCAGTCGAGCACGCTGTCGGGCTGGATGTCGATCTTCGCGCCGGTCAGCTTGGCAGCCAGACGGGCGTTCTGGCCCTCCTTGCCGATCGCCAGCGACAGCTGGTAATCGGGGACGAGCGCCCGAACGGCCTTCGTGCCCGCGTCGAGGATGAAGGCGCTGGTCACCTTCGCCGGCGAGAGCGCGTTCGCGACGAACGGCGCGAGCTCGGCGTCGAAGTCGACGATGTCGATCTTCTCGCCCGCGAGCTCCTCGGTGACCGCGCGCACGCGACGCCCCATCTCTCCGATGCAGGCACCCTTGGCGTTGATCGCCGGGTCGTTCGCCTTGACGGCGATCTTCGTGCGGTGACCGGCCTCACGCGCGAGCGCGACGATCTCCACGAGTCCCGCGGCGATCTCGGGCACCTCGAGGGCGAACAGCTTGCGGACCAGACCCGGGTGCGTGCGCGAGACGGTGATCTGCGGCCCCTTGAGCCCCTTCGCAACGCTGGTGACGTACACGCGCAGGCGCGACCCGTGGGTGTACTCCTCGCCGGGCACCTGCTCTTCCGGAGGGAGGATCGCCTCGACCGCGCCGAGGTCGACGTGGATCATGCGGGGGTTCGGCCCCTGCTGGATCACTCCGGCGACGATGTCGCCCTCCTTGTCCTTGAAGTCGCCCAGCACGACGTCGTCCGCGATGTCGCGGAGGCGCTGGCTGATGACCTGCTTGGCGGCGAAGGCGGCGATGCGACCGAAGTCATCGGGGGTGGCGTCCTCCTCACCGATGATGACGTCTTCCTCATCGCGGACGACCTTGAGCACGGCCACGTGGCCGGTCTTGCGGTCGAGGTGGACGCGCACGCCTTCGGGGGCGGGGCCTTCCGGCGAGACGTGCTTGGCGTACGCCGTCAGGATCGCCTGTTCGATGATCGAGACGAGTTCATCGAAGGGAATCGCCTTCTCCTTCTCGATCTCCACGCAGCAGACTCAGTTCGATGTCCATGACGGCCTCTCCTATTCAGCTCTCGTCGCGCCTGTATGCACGCGCGACATCCGTACCACGATACCCTGTGCCCACCGCCGCCGCATGTCACGGCGGCTCCCCACCGCGGGACAGCGACGTCGCAGGAGGACCAGTGAGCGAGTTCGACACCATCGTGATCGGAGCCGGGATGTCCGGCACGACCGCAGCCCGGATGCTGGCCGACGCCGGTCAGCGCGTCGTCGTGCTGGAGGCACGAGACCGCATCGGGGGCCGCATGCACACCGACCGCGCGGCCGGTTTCCCGGTCGATCGCGGCGCGTCGTGGATCCACGGGATCGATGGTTCGCCTCTGTGGGATCTCGTCCAGACGTTGGACATCCCCACCCTCGAGTACACGGTCGGCAGCTTCCAGGTGGGCGGACGCCCCATCGAGAACTTCGACGCCGACGGACAGGTGATGGATGCCGCCGCGACGGCGCAGTGGATCGCCGATGTCGACGCCGCCGACGCCGCGCTGGCCGAGGAGATCGCCCGGTCGACGGCCGGCGACACGTATCTCGACGTGACGGAGCGTGCCCTGGACCGCTCCGGGCTCTCCCCCGAGCGGATCGACGAGGTCCGCGAGTTCTTCCGTCATCGCGTGGAAGAGCAATGCGGCGCGTGGATCGGTGATCTCGACGCACACGGTCTCGATGAGGATGCGATCGATGGAGACGAGGTGATCTTCCCCCGCGGCTACGACGAGCTTCCTCGGCGCATCGCGGCCGGACTCGACATCCGCCTGAACACGATCGTGTCCGCCGTCACGACGACGGCGGGTGGCGTCGAGGTATCCACCGACGACGGCGTCTTCTCGGCCGCACAGGTGATCGTGACGGTGCCCCTGGGAGTGCTGAAGGCCGGCCGGATCACCTTCGAGCCCGCGCTTCCCGATGAGGTGGCAGGTCCCATCGAGCGTCTCGGAATGGGTGTGTTCAATAAAGTCTTCCTGCAGTTCCCCTCTCGGTTCTGGGGGGAGGACAGCTATGTGCTGCGCGCGCTCGGCGAGGCCGGCGAACGGTGGCACTCCTGGTACGACGTCTCCGCCGTGAGCGGCATCCCCACGCTCCTCACGTTCGCCGCCGGTCCGTTCGGTCGACGCATGCAGGCGCTCCCCGACGGTGAGGTCGTCGCAGATGTCATGTCGGCACTGCGACACCTGTACGGCGGCGCCGTTCCGGAGCCGATCGCGCACTGGATCACCCACTGGGGCGAGGATGACTACTCGATCGGCTCATACTCCCACCTGGCCCTGGGCTCTTCGCATCACGATCACGACGCCCTCGCAGGTCCCGTCGGCGGGGTTCTGCACTTCGCGGGCGAGGCGACCTGGGGCGACGAACCGGCCACGGTCGGCGCCGCGTACTACTCCGGGAGGCGTGCGGCGGAGCGGGTGCTCGGCGCACCGGTCGATCTGTCGGCGTTCGCCGCCGCCATCACAGCGCGCGAGCGGACGGCAGCCGGTTGATCGCCGCGATCACGCGGAACAGATTGCCGACCTGACGCTGATCGAGGTGCAGCATCAGCCGTGGGAGATGGAGCACGTCGGCATCTCCCACCTCGGGCTGCAGCGGCGCGGTGCGCTCGATCCGGCCTGAGATCAACATGGTCCCGAAGCGGTCGTTGAGGTCGTCGATCTCCGCGTCGGTCGGGAGCGCCCGCAGGCGGAGCACCAGCGCGTCGCCCACCCACCGCAACGAGTCGTAGTTCCGCCAGAAGCCGGTGATCTCCTCCCGCGCCACATCGACGGAGTCCGTGATCACGACACGATCGAAGTCGCCCTCGGAGATCACACCGGTGGGAGCGAGATCCTCGTCGATGAAGCGGCGCAGCCCCTGCCAGAAGGTACCGCCCGGCTGGTCGAGCAGCACGATGGGAGTCGGCTCCGCCTTGCCCGTCTGCTGCAGTGTGAGCAGTTCGAACATCTCGTCCAGAGTGCCGAATCCGCCCGGCAGGCAGATGAAACCGCTGGACTCCTTGATCAGCATGAGCTTCCTGGTGAAGAAGTACTTCATGGCCACGACATGATCCTGACCCGCGACCAGTCCGTTCGCCTTCTCCTCGAAGGGCAGCCGGATCGACACCCCGAGCGACATCTTCGGACCCGCCCCTTCGGCTGCAGCCTGCATGATCCCGGGACCTGCGCCCGTCACGACCATCCAGCCGTCCTGCGCCACCACATCGGCCACATCACGCGCCTGCAGGTACAACGGGTCGTCCTGCCGGGTGCGTGCGGAGCCGAACACCGTGACCTTCGGCACACCGCGATACGGCGCGAACAGACGGAAGGCGTCCCGCATCTCCGCGAGCGCCGCCGACGCGATCTTCAGATCGAGCCGGTCGGCCCCGTCCTCACCGAGGAGGATGGCCGTGCGCAGCATCCGCATCACGAGGCGTCGGTCGGAGTGCACCCCGGCATCGTCGAGCACGGCGTTGATCTCGGCGCTGAGGCCTGCGGGCAGCGGTTCGTCGGTCATGACGTCGTCAGCGTCGGGAGAGTCGTTCGAGCGCGTCCGCGACCGAGACGGCGTCACGATCTCCGGTGCTGCGATCCCAGAGCTCGACCTGTCCGTCGGCCGCACCGCGACCCACGATCACGATCTTCGGCACGCCGACCAGCTCGGCGTCACCGAACTTCACACCCGGCGACACCTTGGGGCGGTCGTCGTAGAGCACGTCGAGCCCGGCGGACTCGAGCTCGGGCGGAGAGATCCGCAGCCACATCGAAGGCGACCTGGTCGCGCCCCGCGGCGACGACCTGCACGTCGAACGGCGCCACGGAGGCCGGCCAGATGAGTCCCTTGTCGTCGTTGTTGAGCTCGGCGATGATCGCCAGGATGCGCGTCACGCCGATGCCGTAAGAGCCCATCGTGACGGTGACCAGCTTGCCGTTCTCGTTGAGCACCTTGAGACCGAGCGCCTCGGCGTACTTGCGACCGAGCTGGAAGACGTGGCCGATCTCCATGCCGCGCGCGAGCTCGACCGGACCGGAGCCGTCGGGCGCGGGATCCCCCGCACGCACGTTCGCGATCTCGACGATGCCGTCGGCGAAGAAGTCCCGGCCGGCGATGACCGAATGCGCGTGCTTCTGGTCGATGTTGGCGCCGGTGATCCAGCTCGATCCCTCGCTCACGCGCGGGTCGACGAGATAGCGGATGCCGGTCGCCGACTCATCGCCCAGCACGGCACCGGTGGGCGACCACGGACCGATGTATCCCTTGACCAGGAGCGGGTGCTTCTCGAAGTCGTCGGCGGTCGCGGTCTCGACCTCGGCCGGCGCGAACGCCACCTCGGCACGCTTCTCATCGACCTCGCGGTCACCGGGGATGCCGACGATGACGAGCTCGCGCGTGCCGTCGAGGTGCGTGAGCGCGAGGACCACGTTCTTGAGGGTGTCCGCGGCCGAGTACTCCCCGTCGAGCACCGCGTTCGTATGTGCGACGAGCGTCTCGATCGTGGGAGTGTCCGGCGAATCGAAGATGACGGGCTCGGCGGACGCGTCGAACGCGATCGCCTCGGGCACTGCCGTCGTGAACGCCTCGACGTTCGCCGCATAGCCGCCCGCGCTGCGCACGAAGGTGTCTTCGCCCACGGGGGTCGGGTGCAGGAACTCCTCGCTGCGCGAACCACCCATGGCACCGGCATCGGCCTGCACGATGACGTACTCGAGACCGAGACGCTGGAAGATGCGCTCATATGCGTCGCGCTGGGCCTGATAGCTGGCCTCGAGGCCTTCGTCGGAGGAGTCGAACGAGTAGGCGTCCTTCATCGTGAACTCGCGTCCGCGGAGCAGGCCTGCCCGCGGACGGGCCTCGTCGCGGTACTTGTCCTGGATCTGGTAGATCGTCAGCGGGAGATCCTTGTACGAGGAATAGAGGTCCTTCACGAGCAGCGTGAACGCCTCTTCGTGCGTGGGAGCGAGCAGGTAGTCGCCGCCCTTGCGGTCCTGCAGACGAAACAACAGGTCGCCGTACTCGTCCCACCGGCCGCTGGCCTCATAGGCCTCGCGGGGCATGAGCGCCGGGAAGTGGACCTCCTGGGCGCCGGCTGCGGCCATCTCCTCCCGCACGACGGTCTCGATCTTCGACTTGACGCGGAGTCCCAGTGGCAACCATGCGAAGATGCCGGCGGCCTGCGGCCGGATGTACCCGGCGCGGATCAGCAGCTTGTGGCTGGCGACCTCTGCGTTCGCAGGGTCTTCACGGAGCGTTCGGAGGAAGAAGTTCGATAGACGAGTGACCACGGAGCAAGTCTACTGATCCGCGGTCACACGTCTTCTTCGCCGGCGATCAGTTCAGCGCTGGAAGCCCCTGAGGTACCACGCCGCCCTTGTAGAGGCTCGCGGCGAGCTCCTGCAGAGCCGTGAGCGCGACCCGCTGCGGAAGCGGGCCGTAGGAGATACGGGCGACGCCGAGCTTCTCGTACTCGGAGGCCGCGAGAGCACCGGGCACCCCGATCACGCTCACCTTGCGCTCACCGATGCCGTCGACCAGTTGACGGGTCACGTTCGCGTCGAGCAGCCCGGGGACGAACACGGCCGTCGCCCCGGCGTCGATGTACGCCCGTCCACGCTGGATGGCGTCGGCCACGCTCTCCTGCACCGGACGCGAACCCGCGCGCACGAACGCGTCGGTGCGGGCGTTGAGCGCGAACGGCACGCCTTCCGCCTCGGCTGCTTTCACGATCGCCTCGACCGCGGCGACGGATTCGTCGAAGGGCTTGAGACGGTCCTCGACGTTCGCTCCGACGACGCCGGCGGCGATCGCGAGGCGCGTGGTCTCCCCCGCATCGCCGTATCCGTCATCGAGATCGGCGGTCACGGGGACGCGCACCGACGCAGCGATGCGTCCCACCATGTCGATCATGATGTCCCGCGGGATCGAACCGTCCTCGTATCCGAACGAGGCGGCGATCCCGTGCCCCGCGGTGGCGATGGCGTGAGTCTCGGGCAGGGTCGCGACCGCGCGGGCGGAGACGACATCCCACACGTTGACGACGCGGAGGATCTCCGGGGCGTCATAGAGTCCGACGAGGGTCTGGGCCTTGGCAGCTGGAGTGGTCATGTCACCACGCTAACGCGCCACGTCCGCGAACGGGCCGTCTCGCGCGCCTAGTGTGGGAAACATGCCTCAGCGCCGATCGCACGTCGCTCCGTCCGCCGCGCAGACAGAGCTCGCAACGACCCTGGCCACCCTGCGAGAGTCGCTCGGCGCCCCGGTCGACTTCCCGCCGGACGTGATCGCCGAGGCGGAGTCCGCGCACGCCGCGGCACCCGATCTCGACCTCCGCGCCGTCCCGTTCGTCACCCTCGATCCGAAGGGCTCACGTGATCTCGATCAGGCGTTCCACCTGGAACGCCGGCCGGGCGGCTTCACCGTGCGGTACGCCATCGCCGACGTCCCCGGCTTCATCGAGCCCGGAGGGGCCCTCGATGCCGAGGCACGACGCCGTGGTCAGACGCTGTATGCCGCCGACGGATCGGTTCCCCTGCATCCTCGGACGCTGAGCGAGGATCGAGCGTCGCTGCTGGCCGACGTCGATCGTCCGGCGCTGGTGTGGACGTCGACTCTGGATGACACAGGCACGGTCTCGGACTTCCGGCTCGAGAGGGCACTCATCCGCTCCCATGCACAACTGGACTACGTCGCGACCCAGGCCGCAGTGGATCGCGGCGAGGACGGCCCCTGGGCGCTGTTGCCCGAGATCGGGGCGCTGCGCATCGAGCAGGAGCGGATCCGTGGCGGAGCGAGCCTGAACCTCCCCGATGAGGAGGTCGTCCGCGCAGGCGACGGCACGTACGCCATCGAACGTCGACGGCCGCTCCCCGTCGAGGAATGGAACGCCCAGCTCTCGCTGATGACCGGCATGGCGGCCGCGTCACTGATGCTGGATGCGGGGGTGGGCATCCTGCGCACGATGCCCCAGCCGGATCAGAAGGCCTTCGACACTTTCCGCCATCAGACCGCGGCGCTCGGCCGCCCCTGGACCTCCGGCGAATACGGAGAGTACCTCCGGCAACTCGATCGAGCCGATCGTCTGACGCTCCCGGTGCTGGAGGCCGCCGCGACACTGTTTCGCGGGGCCGGGTACGTCGCGTTCGACGACGGGGCGCCGTCGCAGACCGTTCAGGCCGCGATCGCCGCACCGTATGCGCATGCCACAGCGCCACTGCGCCGACTCGTCGACCGCTGGTCGCTCGCGATCTGCCTCGCCGTGTCGAACGGCGAGGAGGCACCGCGGTGGGCCCGAGATTCCCTGGCCGACCTGCCCGGACTCATGCAGGAGTCCGCGCAACGTGCGTCCCGTCTCAACTCCGCGACGATCAACGCGGTCGAGGCTGCCCTGCTCACTCCGCTTGTCGGCCGCGAGCTGGATGCGACCGTGATCGAGCTGCGCGGCGACGCTCGCGTGACGATCCAGATCGCCGACCCCGCCGTCACCGCCTCCGCACCGGCGCCGGCCGGCGTCAAGCCCGGCGACACGATCCGCGTGCGGGTGACGCGCGCAGACGTGGCCCGCGGCGAGGTCGAGTTCGCTCTCTGACCACGCCGGGGCCGTCCAGGTCAGTCGGCCGGGGTCACCGACGTCGTCATGACCAGCAGCTGCGGATCACTCAGATCCAGGGTCACGGATATCGATCCGAACTCCGCGAGCGAGGCGACGTGGGTGCCGCCGCACAGGATCACGGCGTCGCCTTCTGGCAGCTCACAGCGCCAGCTCCTGCGATCCACGATCGTGGGGCCTTCGACCTCGATGACACTCCGCGCCGCGGAGGCGACCCAGGCGGACAGCTGATCGTTGATGCGCGTCTGCCGCTCCTCCAGGGTCGCACCGAACGTCTCGGTGTCGAAACCGGCTTTGCGCAGACTCTTTCCGAGCCGGTACTCGTCGATGCTGCCGTCCTGCTCGATACGGCTGGACTGATTCGCGCGCGCCTCGAAGTTCGGGTTGCCCAGCGCATCGACGCCCGGGTCCTTGCGCCAGAGATCCGACACGGCGATGTCCAGTGCGAGGGAGGCCAGGTGGCACGCGGTGTGCCCTCGGCTCAGGCCGGCGCGCCGCGCCTCGTCGACCGTCAACTCGACCGCAGAACCGGCGACGATGCCGCTCGGGATCTCGCCGTCGAGACGGTGCCCGACGAGCCAGGTCCAGCCCTCTGCACCTCGCTTGACGGGGATCTCCGCGCCGAGGGCGAACACTCCCTCATCGCTGACGGCCGCCATCACCGCCTCGGCGACGACTGCGCGATGGCCGCCGCTGATCAGAGACCCGGAGTCGCCCGGTTGATCCGGCCAGGTGTGATCCACCGGGTGGAAGGGTGTCGAATCGACGACCACGACAGGTCCTCGCTCCGACGCCTCGACGCGGGTGACGACGGCGTCCCCGATGACCGAACCGTCAGCGAAGGTGACGACCGTTGCAGACATGCAGCTCCTCGGAATCGGCGTGCCGTCGACGACGGCGAGTCGTTCAGACCGTGATGACCTGGGCCGTGCCGACAGACGCGTCGGGGCCCATCTCGGCAGCGATGCGGTTCGCCTCTTCGATCAGCGTGGCGACGATCTCGGCTTCGGGCACCGTCTTGATGACCTCACCCTTGACGAAGATCTGGCCCTTGCCGTTACCGGACGCGACGCCGAGGTCGGCTTCACGCGCCTCACCCGGACCGTTCACGACACACCCCATGACGGCGACGCGCAGCGGCACCGTCATGTCCTTGAGCCCTTCGGTCACATCTTCGGCGAGCGTGTACACGTCGACCTGAGCGCGTCCACACGAGGGGCACGAGACGATCTCGAGCTTGCGCTCGCGCAGGTTCAGCGACTGGAGGATCTGGTGACCGACCTTGACCTCCTCGGCGGGAGGCGCCGAGAGCGAGACACGGATCGTGTCGCCGATACCTTCTCCGAGCAGGATGCCGAACGCCGTCGCGCTCTTGATCGTTCCCTGGAACGCCGGACCCGCCTCGGTCACGCCGAGGTGCAGAGGCCAGTCGCCCCGCTCCGCGAGCAGACGGTACGCCTTCACCATCACGATGGGGTCGTTGTGCTTGACCGAGATCTTGAAGTCGTGGAAGTCGTGCTCCTCGAACAGCGACGCCTCCCAGACCGCGCTCTCGACGAGAGCCTCGGCGGTGGCCTTCCCGTACTTCGTGAGGATGCGGCGATCGAGGGAACCGGCATTGACACCGATGCGCAGCGAGACCCCGGCGGCCTTCGCCGCTTCCGCGATCTTGCCGACGTTACCGTCGAACTCACGGATGTTGCCGGGGTTGACCCGCACCGCACCGCAGCCGGCATCGATCGCCGTGTAGATGTAGCGGGGCTGGAAGTGGATGTCGGCGATGACCGGGATCTGGCTCTTCATCGCGATGATCTTGAGCGCATCGGCGTCGTCCTGATGCGGGACGGCGACGCGCACGATCTCGCAGCCGGACGCCGTGAGCTCGGCGATCTGCTGCAGGGTGCCGTTGATGTCCGTGGTCTTGGTGGTCGTCATCGACTGCACGCTCACGGGAGCATTCCCACCCACGAGCACCTTGCCCACCTTGATCTGGCGAGTCTTACGGCGCGGGGCGAGGACTTCGGGGATCTTAGGCATCCCAAGGTTCACTGCTGGCACCCCCCAAGACTACGCCGCCTGGATGCACACAGGCTGGATGTCGGGCGTGACGGCTGCGCGTCATGCACCGGAGCGGCATCCCGCGATGTGGTAGTTTCGCCCCATGCTCGCGAACCAGTCCTGGTGGCCCGCCTCCTAGGCGGTGTCTTCGCGTTCCCACGAATTCAGACCGCCTCCGGGGCGGTTTTTTCGTTGAGCCGAGCCGGAGCCCTGCACAGGAGACATCGATGACCCTCTCACGACTCGCCGAGCTCAGCGCCGATCCGGGCTCGTCCTTCGTGCTCATCGCGCGAGACGGCGCCGACACTGTCGAGCTGCTCACCGGAGACGTCGTCGACGTCGAGCTTCTCGCCGACATCCCCCTGACGGTCGACGGCGTGCCTCGCGAGGTCTTCGCGATGGTCCCGTACCGGCAGGTGCGCGAGCGGGGTTTCGTCGCGCAGGACGACGGGGCGCCGCTGCGGTGCCTGATCGTCGACGAGCACCTCCACCTGCCGTCCGACGAACTGCTCAGCGCGCTCCCGAGCGACCCGATCCCGCTCCGCGACGACGGTTTCGACATCGCCGACGCGGAGTACGCCGAGATCGTCGAGAAGGTCATCGCCGACGAGATCGGTCGAGGCGAAGGCGCGAACTTCGTCATCCGCCGGGATTTCACTGCGACCATCGACGCCCCTGATCGCACCGCAGCGCTCACCTGGTTCCGCGCCCTGCTCACGCACGAACGAGGCGCCTACTGGACGTTCGCGGTGTTCACGCCTGATCACATCGCGATCGGGGCGAGCCCTGAAGCCCATGTGGTGGCGCGCGGTGGGATCGTCACGATGAACCCCATCTCCGGCACGTTCCGCCACCCGGCGGGAGGAGCGACCAAGGAGACGTTGATCGACTTCCTCGCCTCCACCAAGGAGACGGAAGAGCTCTTCATGGTCGTGGACGAAGAACTCAAGATGATGAGCGCGGTGTGCTCCGACGGCGGTCGCATCACGGGGCCGCATCTGAAGGAGATGTCACGGCTCACCCATACGGAGTACATGCTCCGCGGTCGCAGCTCACTCGATCCGCGCGACATCCTGCGCGAGACGATGTTCGCGCCGACCGTCACCGGGTCCCCCATGCAGAACGCGTGCGCGGTGATCCGACGGCACGAGCGCAAGCCCCGCGGATACTATTCCGGCGTCGCCGCCCTCTTCACCCCGAACGCGGCCGGTGGGCACGATCTGGACGCCCCCATCCTGATCCGCACGGTGTACGTGAACGATGGTGCGGTGAGCGTGCCCGTCGGAGCGACCCTGGTGCGTCACTCGGATCCTCTGGGTGAGGTGTCCGAGACGCACGGCAAGGCGGCGGGCGTGCTCGGCGCCATCGGAGCGATCGACCGCGACCGTGCCGCCGAAGCACGCAGCGACACCGATGCGCCCGGCGAGGAGCACGCGCTCGCCGACGATCCCGCCGTGGCGGAGTTGTTGTCGTCGCGCAACGCCCGGCTCGCCGAGTTCTGGCTCAACCCTCAGGGCGAGGAGTTCACCGGCCCGTTCGCAGGCCGCACGGCTCTCGTCGTCGACGCCGAGGACCGCTTCACCACGATGCTCGCGCACCAGCTGCGCCACCTCGGACTCGCCGTCACCATCGCGCCATGGGACGAGGTGCGCGATGAGCAGATCATGGCCGCGGACCTCGTGGTCGCGGGTCCGGGGCCCGGCGATCCTCGCGACGCCGACAACGCGCGCATCGTCCGTATGCGCAGCGTCGTGAGCGCAAGGGTCGACGCCGCAGCGCCCCTTCTCGCCGTCTGCCTGAGCCATCAGATCCTGGCCGACCGCATCGGCATCGCCCTGACGCCCCTCGCGACCCCGCATCAGGGTCTGCAGAAGTCCGTGCCGGTGTTCGGAGAAGACGCCTCGATCGGGTTCTACAACACCTTCACGGCGCGCGTCGCCCCGGCAACCACGAACGTCGCAGACGCTCAGGTGTCGGCGGATCCGGTGTCGGGAGACGTATACGCACTCCGTGGTCCGCGCTTCGCCTCCGTGCAGGGACATCTCGAATCGATCCTGTCCCGCGATGGGATCCGCACCCTCGAGCGGCTCGTGGGTCACGCTCTGTCCTGAGTGCCTCAGGACACAGAGGTGTCTCCTGGCACCCGCTCGCCGCGAGATTCGAGCAGGCGCCGCTCGGCCTCGTTCGAGGTCAACTCGCTGGCGATCGCGTCCTCGGCGAGCGCTTCGTCTCGGCGCCCGAGGTGACGGAGCAGATGGGCGCGCACGGCGTGCCAGAGGTGGAAGCCGTCCAGCGCGGTGGCGAGCTCATCGATATCGGCCAACGCCGCCGCTGCGCCCCGGGTCTCTGCACGGGCGACCGCGCGGTTGAGACGCACCACGGGTGAGGGGTCGTAGTCCAGGAGCATGTCGTAGAGCACGACGATCTGATTCCAGTCCGTGTCTCGAGCGGTCTTCGCGTCGGAGTGGCACGCCGCGATGGCCGCGTGTAGTTGCCAGCGCCCCGGCCGCCGCAGTGCAGCGGCCTGCGCGAGTGAGCGGTGCGCGGCAGCGACGAGCGCTGGATCCCAGCGCGAGCGATCCTGATCGGCGAGGATCACGAGCTCTCCCCCGAACGCTCGCGCCGGCTCACGGCTGCGATGGAACTGCAGCAACGAGACCAGCCCGTGCGCCTCGGGCTCTTGAGGTAGAGCCCCAGCGACCACCTGCGCCAACCACAGCGCGTCGTCGGCGAGATCTCGATCTGCGCCAGCCCCTCCCCCTCGTACGAGGTGCGCCTCGTTGTACATGACCGAGATCACGGTGAGCACGATGTCGAGTCGGGACGCTCGTTCCGTGTCGATCGGAATCCGCAACGGGATGCCGGCCGCCGCGATCTTGCGCTTCGCCCGGACGATGCGCTGCCCCACCGCAGTCGGAGCGCTCAAGGTCGCGCGCGCGATCTGCTCCGTCGTCAGTCCGCAGACCGCCCGAAGGGTGAGCGCGAGTTGTGCCGACGGCGACAGCGCCGGGTGACAGCATCCGAACAACAGTGGAAGGCGCTCGTCGATCTCCGCCTGCTCCGCGTCAGGACGCTCCGCGAGGATCTCCAGCTTCTGTCGATACCTCTTCTCCCGCCGAAGCCGATCGAGGGCGTTGCGCCGAGCGGCGGTCGTGAGCCACGCGCCCGGATTGGGTGGAACCCCGATCGCACGCCAACGCAGCAGTGCCTCCGCCACGGCATCCGCCACCGCCTCCTCCGCGAGGTCGAAGTTGCCGAGCGACGACGTCAGCGCGGCGACGATCCGCGCCGCCTCGGCGCGGACGACCCGCACGAGGGCGCGATCGGATGCTGCGCCCGATGGCGGCACAGCATCCGAGGCGTTCATTCGTCGAACTGTGTGTAGTCGGTCACCATCGGCCGCACTTCGACGGAGGTGCCCGGCACTTCCAGCAACGGCCAGGTCTTGACCAGCGCGATCGCGGCGTCGAGGTCCGGGACATCGATGATGGTGAAGCCTCCGACGGCTTCCCTTGCCTCGGTGAAGGGCCCGTCGACGACGACCGACGCTAGGGCGCCGTGGCGCACGGTGGTCGCTGTGTCGACGGGCTGCAGCTCCGCACCGTTGTCGGCGATCGATGCAGCATGGTCCTGGAACCACTGATAGACACGGCCGTACACGTCTTGAGCGACCTCCGGCGCGACCGCGGCGTCGTGCTCGGGGGTGGAGGTGAACATGATGACGTACTTCATGAGGTTCTTCCTTTCGTCATGAGAACCGTTACACCTGCACAACGAACAGACAACCTCGTTTTCGACACCTCAGCCGAGGATGTTCACGGGGTTGAACAGGTCGGCGACGAGCAGCAGGGCGCCCATGCCGATCAAGAGCACGGCCACAACCACGGTGAGGGGCACGAGCCTGGTCGCGTCCACAGGCGCGGGCGGTGGGCGGCGGAACAGCTTCGCCCAGACTCGCTTGATCCCCTCCCACAGAGCGACGACGATGTGGCCGCCGTCGAGGGGCAGCAACGGGATGAGGTTGAACACGAACAGTGCGATGTTCAGCGAACCCAGCAGTCCGAGCAGGACGGAGAACCTGTTGAGGATCGGTGCGTCCGTCGCGGCGACCTCGCCGGCGATGCGGCCGACCCCGACGACGCTCAGCGGACCGTTCGGGTCACGTTCGCCGCCCGTCACCAACGAGACGCCGACATCCCAGAGCCGCACGGGAAGCGTGGCGATCAGGGCCGCCACTCTCGTGACGTTCTCCGCGGCCATCTCCGGCCCGGCGGTGAGAGGTTGGGGCACGAATCCCATCTGCGCCCCCATGCCGACGTAGCCGACCTCCTTCACCACCGGCTTGCCTTCGTCGTCGAGGAGAGGCTGGCCGCTGGCGTTCGTCAGGGCGCGCTCCGCAGCGATCGGCGTGATGGTGAGCGTCTTCTGCTCTCCGTCGCGGAGAACGACCAGCGCGAGCGCCCGGCCTGGCGCAGCCTGCACGATCGCCGTCGCCTCCGCGAAGGTCGAGACCGGCGTCCCATCGACCGAGACGATCACGTCGGCCGGCATGATCCCGGCCTCGGCGGCCGGTGACTCCGGATCGTCAGCCGTGCATTCGGTGGCGGTCGAGCCCGCCGGCACGACGCACTGCGTCACCGAAGCGATCGTGGTCGTGCCCTGCTGGATCCCGATCCCCGAGAGGAGCACGGTGAAGATGACGACCGCCAGGATGAGATTCATCACCGGTCCGCCGAGCATCACCACGACGCGCTTCCACACCGGCAGACGGTAGAACACGCGTTCTTCGGCACCTTCTGCGATCGTCTCGTCGTTCGCGGAGCGCGCATCCTGGATCAAGGAACGGAACACACCCTTGGCAGGCCCACTGGTCGTCGAGGCCGGGTACATGCCGGACATCGAGATGAACCCACCCACCGGAAGCAGCTTGAACCCGTACTCGGTCTCCCCGATCCGCTTCGACCAGAGGCGCGGTCCGAAACCGATCATGTACTGCCCGACGCGCACGCCGAAGAGCTTGGCCGGGACGAGATGGCCGACCTCGTGCAGACCGATCGACAGGCCGAGTCCGATCAGCATGAACAGGATGCCGCCGACATAGAGCAGGATTTCCACGTGCCCACGCTACTGCGGACAGGCTAGGAATCCGCCCGACACCCGTAGTGTGGTTCCGTGACTTCCCGGCAGACGCGACTGGTGCGCGCGTTCGTCGTCTCCGCAGCAGCGACACTGATCGCCGCCGTCTCCCACACGATCGGGGGCGGAGCCGCCCCACATGCCCTGTTGATCGTGGCTGTGTCCGTATTCATCACACCCGTTGCCGCGCTCGTGATCGGCGACCGACGCTCCCGCACCCGAACGGCGCTGACCGTGGCGCTGACGCAGGGCGTGTTCCACGCGGTCTTCCAGCTCCTGGGTTCTCCGACCTCCAGCACCGCCGGCGCGAGCGGCGCCGACTCCCACACACACCACGTCGCTCTCGCGCTTCTCACTCCGGCGGCGGCGACGGGGGCCACGGCGGCCCCGGGCGCGATGATGCTCGGCGCACACATCGTGGCGGCTGCCATCACCATGCTGATGGTGTGGCACGGCGACGCACTCCTGCGGTCGATCACCGAGTGGATGCAGGCCCTTCTGCGTCCGCGTGCTGTCGGCGCCCATCCCGCTCATCGACGGCCTCCGCGTCTGCGCTCCGTCGACATCCAGGCCCACGGCATCCGCCTCTCCGCCGCGGTGTCGCGGCGCGGCCCTCCTCCTCTCCTGCGCGGCTGACCGCCGCACCGCATCGGCGGCGCGACCTCGCGTCGCCGACACCATCGCGGGCCGTCGTCCGGCGCGCCCGGCAGCAACCATGCAGGAGAAGATTCACCATGTCCCGTCCCTCTTCCCGAACCACCCGCACGTCGCGTCTGGCCGCGGCCGTCATCGGCGGTGCACTTCTCGCCGTCGCCGTGCCGAGCATCGCGAGTGCCCATGTCACCGTGAGCCCCGACGAGCTCGTCGCCGGCGATCACGGGGTGCTCACCTTCGCGTTCTCGCACGGCTGCGAGAACTCCCCGACCACGGCACTGCGCATCACGATGCCCGATGGCCTCGCCTCCGTCGCACCGACCATGGACGGCGACTGGAACATCGCCGTCGAGCGGGGCGATGACGGACTCATCTCGGCTGTCACCTACACCGCGCTGGCTCCGGTTCCCACCGACCTGCGAGGCGCCGTCAGCATGTCGGTCGGCCTCGACGAGGACACGCCCGAGACTCTCGCCTTCCCCGTCGAGCAGAAGTGCGTCGAAGGCACGACGGAGTGGAACGAGCTGGCCGCGAAGGGTGAGGACCCGCACAGCCTCGACGCACCCGCGCCGGTCGTCTCGGTCGTCGCAGGCGCCGCCGACGGTCACGGCACACACAGGGACGCAGAGCCGTCTGCGGAAGCCTCGGAGGAGTCCGCACAGTCATCGCCGTGGAGCACCGTCCTCGGTGCGGGAGGTCTCGTCGCAGGCCTCGCGGCGCTCGTGGTGTCGATCCTGGCCTACCGCCGACGCTCCTGATCCTGTGGCGCGACTCCTCCATCGGAGGCACGAGGAGTCGCGCCGCACCGGCATCCGGGCAGGCTCATGAGATCATGGAGGCGACATGTCGATTGAACAACAACCGAGCCTGCCTCCCGTGCTCCGCCCCGCGAACCCGCCCCGGCGTGAGCTGTCCGAACTCGCATCTCGATTCGCGCACGAGGTGCGCGGTGTCCTGAGCGGAACCACGCTGTCGGGCATCACGCTCGCGACCGCGGATCTGCGCCCCGGAGAAGCCTTCGTGGCCATCCAGGGCCTCAACCGCCACGGCGCGGAGTTCGCCCGCGCCGCCGCAGAGAAGGGCGCCGTCGCCGTCATCACCGATGCGGCGGGCGCCGCGATCGCCGAAGACTCCGGACTCCCGATCCTCGTGGTCGACGACCCCCGGGGCGTGCTCGGCGAGCTCAGCGCCTGGGTCTACGGCACCGGTGCGGGCGACCCCCTCCCCCTCCTCTTCGCCACGACCGGCACGAACGGCAAGACGAGCGTCTCGCATCTCCTCGAGGGGATCCTCGACCAGATCGGTGTCGTCACCGGCCTCTCGTCTACCGCGGAGCGGCACATCGCGGGCGAGATCATCGTCTCGCGTCTCACCACCCCCGAGGCGTCGGAGATGCACGCCCTCCTCGCCCTGATGCGTGAGAGGGAGGTCGAGGCCGTCGCCGTCGAGGTCAGCGCCCAGGCGTTGTCGCGGCACCGCGTCGATGGACTTCGTTTCGACGTCGCCGGGTTCACGAACCTCACCCACGACCACCTCGACGACTACGCCGACATGGAGGAGTACTTCGAGGCCAAGCTCCCCCTCTTCCGTCCCGATCGGGCGGTGCGTGGAGTCATCTGCCTCGACTCCCCCCGCGGGGCGATCGTGGTCGAGCGCGCCGAGATCCCCGTCGTCACGGTGGGTACACCGTCGATCGCCGCTGACCCCGTCGCCGCCGCTGAGGCGGACTGGACCGTGGTCATCGACGAGGAGCGAGCGGCCGGTACCACCTTCACGATGACGGGGCCCGCGGGTTCTCTCACCACCACCGTTCCGGTCATCGGTCCGCACATGGCAGCCAACGCCGCGCTCGCGATCGTGATGCTGCTCGAAGGCGGTTATTCCTGGGAGCGGATCTCCGCAGCCCTCGAACGGGACGGCGGCATCCGCGCCTATCTCCCCGGGCGCACCCAACTGGTCTCGGGAGACCGCGGCCCTGCCGTGTTCGTGGACTTCGGCCACTCCCCCGACGCCTTCGAGAAGACCCTCGCCGCCATTCGTCGCGTCACCCCCGGCCGCGTGCTGATGCTGTTCGGCGCCGACGGCGACCGTGACGCCAGCAAGCGGTTCGACATGGCGCGCACCGCGGTCGAGGGCAGCGACATCCTCGTCGTGACGGATCATCATCCGAGGTTCGAGGATCCGGAGTCGATCCGGGCGACCCTCATCGCCGGCGCCAGACAGGCGCGCCCCGATGCCGAGATCCACGAATACTCTCCGCCGGAGCGTGCGATCGTGGCTGCCGTCGGACTCGTCGGCGACGGTGACGCGATCCTGTGGGCGGGTCCGGGTCATCAGGACTACCGCGATATCCGTGGCGTCCGCACGCCGTACTCCGCCAGGGAACTGGCACGACGTGCGCTGCGCGCGGCCGGATGGCCCGTGCCGGATTCGCACTGGCCGGTCCCCTACCCCGACGAGGACTGAGCCGGTTCAGGCCGCGGCGGCGATCAGCTGATCGGCCTTCCGCCGCGCCCAGAGTTCGGCATCGGCGAGCGATTCGACGGTGAGCACATCGGGCGGCTCGTGCGCATCGACGACGCGCGCGATCGTGTCGACGATTCCCAGGAACGGCAGGCGTCCTTCGTGGAATGCATCCACGGCCTGTTCGTTGGCGGCGTTGTAGACCGCCGGGAACGTCGCACCCGCGCGCCCGACCGCTTTGGCCAGCGCCACAGCGGGGAACGCCTCGTCGTCCAGGGGCTCGAACGTCCAGGACGTCGCCGTGGTCCAGTCGAGCGGGCGACCGACTCCACCCACGCGACTCGGCCAGTCGAGACCGAGCGAGATGGGCAGACGCATGTCGGGCGGTGACGCCTGGGCGATCGTCGATCCGTCGATGAACTCGACCATCGAGTGGACGACCGACTGCGGGTGCACGACCACATCGATGTCGTCGTAGGCGATGTCGAACAGCAGATGCGCCTCGATCACCTCGAGACCCTTGTTCACGAGAGTCGCCGAGTTGGTCGTCACCATCCGGCCCATGTCCCAGGTGGGGTGGGCCAGCGCCTCGGCCGGCGTGACGGACTCGAGTTCCGCCCTGGTGCGTCCGCGGAACGGACCGCCGGAGGCCGTGACGACCAGACGGCGGACCTCGTCGTGCGAGCCGCTGCGCAGGGCCTGAGCGAGCGCAGAGTGCTCCGAGTCGACCGGAACGATCTGCCCCGGAGCCGCTGCCGACAGCACCAGCCGACCGCCGACGATCAGAGACTCCTTGTTCGCGAGCGCGAGCGTGCGGCCGGCCTTCAGCGCGGCGAGGGTGGAGCCGAGGCCGATCGAGCCGGTGATCGCATTGAGAACGACATCGGCCTCGACGTCGCGCACCAGCTGCTCGGCCTCGTCCGATCCCAGAGCCGTGTCCTCGACCTGGAACTGGGCGGCCTGCTGGTCGAGCATCTCCCGGTTGGACCCGGCGGCGAGGCCGACGAGTTCGAATCGTCGAGGATTCGCCCGGATGACGTCGAGAGCCTGTGTACCGATGGAACCGGTGGAGCCGAGGACGATGATGCGACGCATGCCGCCAGCCTATGGCACGCCCTCGGCAGCCCTCCGCTACTGCTGGACCGGAGTGGTGGCGAGGATGTCGACGACGAACACGAGGCTCTCCTTCTGGAGCTCGTGGCCCTCACTGGCGCCGTAGCCATCAGCCGGAGGCATCACGACGATCACCTGGGAGCCGACCTTCTGACCCTCGAGAGCGAGGCGGAAGCCCGTCACGACGCCCGTGGTCTGGAACTGCGACGGTGTGGCATCACGGCTCCAGCTGGAATCGAACTCTTTGCCGTCGGACCACTTGATACCGCGGTACTGGACGACGACGAGATCGCCGGCACCGACGGTGGCGCCGTCGCCCTGCTTGAGCACGGCGACCTCGGTCTTGGTCGGAGCGTCGCCGTCCGGGATCGTGATGGTCGGGGCGCCGTCATCGTCGAGCTCGACGGTGGGCATTCCGGGAGTCGGGTCGACCGGCTTTCCGGTGGCGACCTCGGGAAGGTGCTCGACCGCCTCGGCGTAGACGACCACGTTGCTGGCGCCCTCGCCGAGCACGCTGCCCGGAAGAGTCAGGACGATCTGCGAGCCGACGGGCTCGCACTCGAGCGCGGCGACGAACAGCGACGACTGATTCGTGTCGAGCAGCACGGGGAGGAGTCCGTCCTCACCGCGGGCAGAGGAATCGAGAACCTCACCGGACTTCGCATCGACGATCTGGTACTGCACCGACACGAGGTCGCCGACGCCGATGTCCTCTCCATCCCCTGCTGAGACGATCGTGCGCTCGACGCCTGCGAACGCCGCATCAGCCGGCACGGTGACCTTGGCGTCGGCGCCTTCGCCGTCGACGACCACGGAGTCGGAGGTGGCACCGGGCTGTGCATCCAGTGCGCACGAGCTCGATGCCGTGGGCTCGGGGGTGCTGGAGCTCTCCGGCGAGGCGCTGCCGGAGCATCCCGCGAGCAGCAAGGTCGCGGCAGCGACGGTGGACAGGACGATGAGCGGACGCTTGCGCACGGTGAGACCTCAGGATCGCGGGTGGGAACCTCCATCCTCCCCCATCCCCCTTTGCTCCCGCTGGGAGGCGCGACGCGATTCTTCATTCCAGCGAAGGCATGAATCCGGGAGTAGCCTGCTCTGATGACCTCTGAGCAGTCTGTCGAGCCCGAACCCGCGTCAGAGGACACGGCCAAGCCTCGCCACGCAGGTTTCGCCTACTCGTTGGGCCGGGGTCTGATCCGTCCGCTCGCACGCACCGTCTACCGGCCGCGCATCGAGGGCAAGGAGCACGTGCCCGCCAGCGGCCCCGTCATCTTCGCGAGCAATCACCTGTCGTTCATCGACTCGATCGCGATCCCTGTCGCTGCTCCCCGTCCCGTGCATTTCCTCGCCAAGTCGAGTTACTTCGAAGGCACAGGGGCCCGCGGCTGGCTCAGCAAGACGTTCTTCGAATCGATCGGGGCGATCCCCGTGCAGCGCGGGGCAGGTCAGGCCGCGCTCGACGCCCTCGACCTGCAGCGTCAGCTCCTCGACGAGGGACTCACGGTCGCGCTCTACCCCGAGGGCACACGTTCCACCGATGGCCGCCTATACAAGGGCCGCACGGGTGTCGCGTATCTCGCACTGCAGACCGGCGCCCCGGTGGTGCCGGTCGGCCTGATCGGCACCGACAAGGTGATGCCCGTCGGTGCGAAGATGCCGACCATGAAGGAGCGGATCACCGTGCGGTTCGGAGAGCCGCTCGACCTCTCACCGCATGGGCCCGCCGAAAGTGGCAAGGCGCGGCGGCTCGCGACGGACGAGATCATGTCGGCGATCCACGCGCTCTCGGGTCAGGAGCTCGCGGGGGCGTACAACGAAGCTCCCGCTCAGGGCGCCATCGAGAAGATCAAGCAGGCTCTGCCGCACGAGCGACGCTGAACTGCGGTCGCGACGCCCTCAGCTCTGAGCGGTCACCGTCGCTTCGTGCCGCACCGGGAAGTTCATCGAGTTCGCGATGAAGCACCACGCGTTGGCCTGGGCGTGCGCACGCTCGGCGGCGTCGATCATCGATGCGTCGGCGACCACCACGGTCGGCCGCAGCATCACCTCGACGAAGGCACCGCCGCCGGCGCCGTCCTCCCGCATCATGCCACTCGCCTCGTCGCGGTAGGAGACGACGACGACCCCGGCGGTGACGCAGGCGTGCAGGTAGGAGAGCAGATGGCATTCGGAGAGCGACGCGAGGAGCAGGTCCTCCGGATTCCACCGGGACGGGTCGCCGCGGAAGGGCTTGTCGGCGGAGGCCAGCAGCTCAGGCTTGCCGGCCACCTCGATCGTCACGTCTCGCCGATAGTCGCGGTACCCGCTGGTGCCGGACCCGCTGTTTCCCGTCCACGTGGCGGTGAGCGCGTAGCGATGTTCGCCGAGGACGTGCGGGGCGGAGTTCGAGGCCATGAGGAGAGTCTGCCACTCGTCTCCGACACTCGTGACGCGCGGGGAGGGATGAGGGTCAGGCTCCCCCGACGATAGGCTGAGGAGGTGTTGGAGACTCTCACCGTTCAGGAATCCGTCGAGCTCGCCGTCGTCGAACGCAGCGGCTTCATCGAGTCCCGCCATGCGGGGGCGGCGGTGGTGCTGTCGCCCGATGGCGAGGTCGTCGCACGGCACGGGAACGCTGATGCGCTCATCCTTCCGCGCTCGAGCCTCAAGCCGCTTCAGGCGGTGGCCTGCATCACGGCGGGCGCCGTGCTGGAGGGTGAGCACCTCGCCCTCTCCACCGCGAGCCACACGGGCACCGACCGTCACGCCGACGCCGTGCGCGACATGCTCACCCAGGGCGGATTGACCGAGGATCACCTCGGATGTCCACCGGCGTGGCCGAGCGACACCGCCACGAGGGACGAGATGGTGCGCGAGCACGGCGAACCCGCGCGCGTGCGCATGAACTGCTCGGGAAAGCATGCGGCCATGCTCCGCGCCTGTGTCGCGACCGGGTGGGCCACGCAGGGCTACCTCGACCCGGCGCACCCGCTGCAGGCGCACATCCGCGAAGTGATCGAGCGCCTCACCGGCGAGAAGATCGCCCACACCGCGATCGACGGATGCGGCGCCCCCGTCCACGCGATGACCCTCACCGGTCTCACCCGCTCCATCCATCGCATCGGCACCGCGTCGGACCGCTCCCCGTTCGCCCTTCACCGCGTCGCCGGATCGCTGGTCCGCGCCGTGCGGGAGAATCCCTGGACGATCGAGGGCCCGGGGCGACCCGACACGATCGCGATCGAGAAGCTCGGCGTCTTCACCAAGGGCGGAGCGGAGGGCGTCATGGTCATGGTCGCACCGAATGGCACGACCGTCGGCCTCAAGATGCTCGACGGTGCCGCGCGAGCGTCCACGATCGTGGCCGCGACGCTGCTGGCTCGCGCGGGCGCAGTGAGCGAGTCCGACGTGGCATCTCTCGCCGATGCTCTGCCGCTGGCGGTCCTCGGCGGTGGAGGCGAAGTGGGCACGGTTCGGCCCGGCTCCGGCATCTGAGCGCACCGACGGGCGCCGCCGGATCACGAAGGCTCCCCCGCCCTCGCACGCCGGAACTCACGGCGCGACCTCGGCGTTGATTCTCCCGGTTTCGACGGCCGCGCCGACGCCGGCTCGAACGCGGGAACGCTCACGCGCGTGATGCTCGGAGCGCCGCGCAGCGACCAGGCGCGGCCCGCGTGCGGGCGCGCGTACGGAGGAAGCTCTCGGATGCCCGCCAGCTGCCGCAGCTCGTGCGGATTCTCCGCCCGGATCACCACCTCGCCCTCCGCCCGGATGCGGTGCCAGAGTGTCGCGTTGCGCTGCCAGGTCTCGGCATCCGCGACCAGGATGCGCGAGGAGACATCGCTGGTCGAGACGACGCCGACGGGAACGATCTCGCGCTGAGGATGATCAGCCCGCAGACGGGCGATGACCACCGGCGCGTGCGCGGTCACCACCGCACATTCCGCATCCGCGGGCACCCAGTTCGGGGTGGTGAGGACTGATACCTCCCGCTCGCCACCGTGCATGTCATCCTCGCCCGGCACTTCCGCGCTCCAGACGAGCTGCACCTCCCTGTCGTCGAACCGCGCTCTGCCGGCGGGCCGATCGCGCAGGAAGCCCGCGGCATCACCTCCGGCGGCGAGATGCTCGATCCTGCCGGGTATCCGCAGGAGTGCGCGCCGCGGCAACGCCTCCATGACGCGAGCGAGCGCGCCTGTCGCGCGGGCGGCTGTCATCACGAAGGTCGTCCTGTCACCCGCCCGAACGATGAGCTCCCAGCGACGGAGGAACTCCTGCGCGTACTCGACCGGCAGACGCGCGGTGACCAGATCGACATCGTCGCTCAACACCAGTCGCGGGAGCGCGGTGGTCCCGCTCGCCCAGGCGTCGATCAGATCCCAGGCACCCTCGGGATCATGCGGTGTGCACACGACATGCGGGGCCTGCGAGGCGAGCGCCCGCAGAACGGAGGTTTTTCCGGAGCCCGACGCGCCGAGCACTGCAAGACCGCGCTCTTCCCCGACCCGCAGAAGCTCGAGGGGCTGCGCCTGACGCTCAGGATCATCGGCGCGCCCGAGCACCAGCACACCTGTGCCGGCGTCACCGATGCGAGGACCGTCGGCGATCGCCTCGGCCAACGGAAGCACTTCGGGGAGCGCCGGAAGCCATGGGCTGCTGGGGCGCAGATCATCGCGCCACCGAACGCCGACGCGTTCCACCTCGAGGGAGTCGGCGCGGGCGACACGCAGGAGTCGAGGCTCGACATCTTGAGGGCGGCGCACGAACCCGAGTCCTCGCGACTCCGCTCCTCCGAGGATCTCGGCAGCCGCCGTGGTGCCGATCATCAGACGACTGTCGGCGGGGTCGCCGACGCGCAGGCTGATGCGCAACGGGCAATTCGCCGCCAGCGCGTCTCGCACGACACCCGATGCTCGCTGCGTACCGAGTATCAGGTGCATTCCGAGAGCGCGTCCGCGCGCAGCCACATCGGTGAAGACCTGGCCGAGGTCGGGATGCTCCTGAAGGAGCGCCGCGAACTCGTCGACCACGATGACGAGCCGCGGAAGACCGATGTCGGCGCTGTCACGCACACCCGCCGCCGCGAGCCGCGCCTCGCGGCGCCGGATCTCCGCCGTGAGGCTGGCCACTCCTCGACGAGCCCCATGTTCGTCGAGGTCGGTGATGACGGCTGCCACCTGCCGAAGCGCCCGGAGGGGCTCGAAAGCCGTTCCGCCTTTGAAGTCCGCGAGAACGAATGTCACCCGGTCGGGACCGTGCTCCTGCGAGAGCGCGGTCACCCACGACACCAGCAGCTCGCTCTTGCCCGTTCCTGTGATGCCGGTGACGATCGCGTGCGGTCCGTCCTCCACGATGTCCACCACGACGTCACCATCCGCAGACCGTCCGATGACAGCGGGCAACCCGTTGACGCCGCGCCTCTGCGCGACATCAACGAGAGCGACGCGCTCCGGCACCCGACTCATCGCACTGCGATGATCGCCGACCCCGACGGCGATCTGGGTGATCTGATCGGCTGACAAGGCCTCCACGGCGACGTCCGCGCTCCCCTGCGGCGTACGGACGACGGCGCTCCCGAGCTCGACGACATCGATGACCGTGGTGATCCCATCCGGGATCTCGGCGTCCGCCGTCATGAGCCAGATCGTCGCATCCGCTCCTCTGTCGCTCCCGGAGGCCGCGCACACGCCCAGCCGGAAGCTCGCCTCCTGCGGACGCTCGGCATGCGGGAACCCGCTCACGGCGAGCCTCTCCACACCCTCTCCGACGACTGCCAGGTGCCCCGGCCCATATCGCAGGCACAACTGGGCCACGAGCGCACGCCCGACCGCCGAGACCTGTGGCGCGGGGCCCCGCAGACAGATCCCCCGTCCCAGCGGCACGCGCACCGGCGCGCGCAGCAGTGTCCCGCACCGCCTCTGGAAGTCACGAGCGCGCTCCCCCTCCCCACCGCCGGCTCGGAGGCTCATCGCGACCGCTCCGCTTCCCACCACCACCTCGGTCGTGTCATCCGGTGCCCCCACGCCCCGCAACGGAGTCTGCGTCAGAGCGGCCGCCGCGTCGGGATGGCGCTGCCATTGACGAGCTCGTTCCTCATCGTGCCGCCGTATCAACTCGGTCTCGGCCGCTGCCCACCCCGCTGCGACATCGGCCTGCTCCTGCCGACGATCCCGGCGTCGCGTGCGGGCGCCGTCCCACAGGGAGGCGACAAGCATCATCGGGCCCAAGGCCGCGAAGCACAGCGCGTAGAGCGAACCGGACACGAGCCACAACACCACGCCGGCAGCGATCGGCACGAGCGCGGCGACCAATGGCAGAGGCGGCCGACGAGGCGGGCTGGGCGGTGACGGAAGAACGATCGGGAGGGAATCCATACCGACCATTCGACTCGGTGATCCCCCTGGATCCCGAGCCACTCACACCCTCAGGCTGCTATTCGGCGGTATCGGCATCCGTGGAGGAGGAGTCGTCGCCCTCCGGCTCTCCCACCTGGACGATGACGAGAGTGACGTTGTCACGCCCGCCGTTCTCCAGGGCGGCAGCGAGCATCGCGTCCACCGCCGGACCCGGCTCCGCGTTCTCGCGCAGGAAGTGCTGGATCCCGTAGTCCGTGAGCTCCTTGGTGAGGCCGTCGGAACAGATGACGAATCGGTCACCGGCGCGCACATCGATCGTGATGTAGTCAGGTGCCGTGAGCTCACTGGCGCCGACAGCACGGGTGATCACGTTGCTGTAGGGATGACCTTCGGCCTCTTCCGGGCTGAGCTTCCCTGCAGCGATGAGCTCCTGCACCACAGAATGGTCCGTGGTCACCTGCACCAGCCGATCATCACGAAGGAGGTACACCCGCGAGTCGCCGATGTTGAGCGCGACCCACTGCGGCGCGTCGGTCGCAAGGTCGAGGAAGACACCGGTGAGGGTCGTGCCCGTTCCCTCATCCGTCGTCTCGGGATGGTCGGCGATGTCGCCGACCGCCCGCTCGAGTGCGCTCTCGATCTCCGGACGGTCGACTCGTCCCTGCGTCACCACGTCCTGCAGGCGGGTCACGGTGCTCTGGCTGGCGATCTCTCCGCCCGCGTGGCCACCCATGCCGTCCGCGACCACGAACAACGGATAATCCGCGAGGAACGCATCCTGATTGGTCTCGCGGCGGCGTCCCACGTCGGTCGCACCGGCCCAGGACAGCAGCAGATGGCGCTGCGAAACCGTGACGCTGCGCGTCGTCGTCGTCGTCTCAGCCACGTACTGCCTCCGATGGATCTGCGGCCTGTCGGGCGGTCGCAGCGTACTCACACATCGTAGTGGAACGCCTGTTCGCACTCACACTCGCGCGCCCGGATCTTCGGGAAGGGGGAACAGTTCGTCGATCATCGCGCGCTCGTGGGCGTCGGGTCTCCATGCATCGCCCGCCTGCGCATTCGCTTCGATCTGCGCCACCGAGGTCGCCCCCGCGATCACGCTCGACACCAGCGGATTCGCCAGCAACCAGCCGAATGTCGCCTGAACCATGGTGATCCGGCGTTCAGCGCAGAACTCCGCGAAAGTCTCGAGTGCGTCCCAGGGCGCGTTCTCCCACACGTGACGACGGCTCGACATGATCCGGCTCGCTGCAGGCCCGCCCTCACGCGTGAACTTGCCGGTGAGCAGGCCGTTGTGCAGCGGGAAGAAGGGGAAGAATCCGAGCCCGTAGCGCTCGACGGCAGGGAGCACCTCACGCTCCGCCGCACGGGCGAGCAGCGAATAGTGGTTCTGCGCCGAGACGAACCGGCCGGTGGATCGCAACTGCGCGGTGAACTCGGCCTCGGCGATCTCCCACCCGGAGAAGTTGGAGTGTCCGTAGTAGCGGATCTTCCCCTCCCGCACCAGGTCATCCAGAGCATCCGTCGTCTCGGCGATCGGCGTCTGCGGATCGGGCAGGTGCAGCTGGTAGAGGTCGATCCAGTCGGTGCGCAGACGGCGGAGCGACTCCTCGACGGCTCGACGCACGTAGCGCCGTGAGCCGCGCCCTGCCGGGAAGTCGTACCCCATGTCGCGTTCGTGCCCGAACTTGGTGGCGAGCACCACGCGATCGCGCCGTCCTTCCAGCGCCTCCCCCATCAAGGTCTCGCTCGTGCCGGCGACCGCACCGTACATGTCGGCGGTGTCGAACAGGGTGATCCCGTTCGCGATCGCCGCATCGATCACCTGCCGCGTTCCGGCGAGATCCTCCGTGGCGGTGCCCGCGCGACCGAAGTTGTTACAGCCGAGGCCGGTGGGCGAGACGAGCAGTCCGGACGCGCCGACACGGCGCTGCGACATGACCATGCCCTCCACGTTATCCCAGGGACCGTCATGTGGATGTCCGGAACGCGGCGAGGCCCCCGACCGGAGTCGAGGGCCTCGCATCACATCTCTCAGGCCGGAGGCTGAGTGGGGTCCGTCGGAGGTACCGGCGGAGCTGCCGGGGGCGCCGGCGGCGTGGTCGGCGGTGCCGGCGGAGCGGCCGGGGGTGCCGTGGGCGGAGCCGGCGGGGTGACCGGAGGCACAGGACCACCCGGCGCGGGTGCGGCCGGAGCGGCGTAACCCGGCTGCGCCGGTGGCACGTAGCCCTGCGGTGCGGGCGGCGTGTAGCCCTGCGGGGCCGGAGGCGCGTAGCCCTGCGGGGCCGGAGGCGCGTAGCCCTGCGGTGCGGCGCCGTACCCCTGCGGAGCGGCGGCGGCCGGCTGCACGGGAATGCCGTCCCAGACGGTGCGGTCACCGAGGAAGCTGTTGCCGGCCCACGAGGCGGGCTGGATGTTCGGGTTCCAGCGCGACTTGTCGAAGGCGTTGATGCCCAACCAGACGATGCTGAGGAACACGTACAGAACGACCCACACCGCGTCCTTCTGAAGCTTGAGCCCGACGCGCCACGCGGCGAGGACCGACAGCACCGCGAGAGCAAGGGAGAACGCGTAGCCGACGCCGATCCAGCTGAGGAGCGCAGCGCCGCCGATACCGTAGAGCACCAGCCACGGGCTGAGGTCGCCGAGCTTGAAGAAGATCATCACGTTGTACACCGGGACCCAGGCGCGCCATGCGCCCTGGACGCCGGCCTTCTGGAAGATCTTCATATAGAAGAGCGAGCCCAAGACGTATCCGGCAAGACCGATGATGACGCTGAAGATGATGAGGCCAGCGAGCGCGGCCAGATATCCCGTGTCGTAGTAGGAGTCCATGATCCCCTCCGGATCTGAAAGAACGGTCGCGATTCACGCCGCGACACCACAATAGCGGTGCCTGAACGCACCGGGCAACGACACATCGGCCACATCGTGGGCTGCCGTGGCGCTCGTCTACTCTGCGACGACGAGTTCGAGAATGCCGGGATCCTGGGTCGGACGGAACAGTATCCCCCGGCGATCCGCCCACGATCGCAAGGTGCGCAGGGAACCGATTCGGGGCCGGTCCTCCGCCAGAGCGCGTGTGAGCAGTCCCTTGGACTTCTTGTTGAAGTGGTTCAGCGCGCGCGAACCACTCTCGTCGTCCGTGACCACCCGGACGTATGCCGACGGGATCGATGACGGGAGGGGACCCAGCGCGACGTAGGCCTCGCTCCGCAGATCCAGGATGAACGGCGGCTCCTCGGCAGCGATGGCGGCCGTGGTCGCGTCCGACCAGTGCCGGCGCAGGGCGGCGACACCGGGGAGAGAGGTGCCGGCGGCGAGACGGTAGACGGGGATCTCATCGAGGGCGCCGAGCGGGCCCAGCGGTGCACTGTGGATCCAGACGTGTTCACCGAGCCATCGACGCGACGCCTTCGACAGCGAACCCGCATCGAGCGCATCGAAGAGAACGCCTGTGTAGCGATCGACGGCTGGCATCGTCGCAGCGGTCCGGAGCAGCCGGTTGTGGGCGATGTCCCCCATCTGACGCGCGCTCAACTTGAGGGTGGCGCGCGCAGCGTCTTCGTCGGCGGCGAGATCGACCAGCGCGTCGACGACCGCCGATCGCTGATCGTGCAGCGAGGGAAGAGCGAGCGCGGCGAGATCGAGCGCAGGACCATCTCCACCCGTGCGCTTCGTCTCCGATGGCGGGAGAAGGATCTTCATGACACCTCAGGGGATACAGACGCGTCCGCCTCGGAACCCTGTATGGGGTCCGAGGCGGACGCGTCGAGATGAACTTCTCAGGCGATGAGAGCCGCGTTGCCGGCGACGATCGTCAGGGTGTCGCCCTCCATGGAGAGGAACCCGTCCTGTGCGTTCGCCAGCACCTTGGTGCCATCCGTCTGGGTGATGCGGACCTGGCCTTCGGCGAGGATGGCCAGAACGGGCTCGTGCCCGGTCATGAAGCCGATCTCACCCTCGACGGTCTTGGCGACCACGAGGCTCGCCTCTCCCGTCCAGACCTCCGCGTCCGCGGAGACGAGGCTGACATGCAATGCCATGGTCAGCTGTTCTCCTTCTGGATGCGAGCCCAGTTCTCTTCGACGTCGGAGATGCCACCGACGTTGAAGAACGCCTGCTCGGCCACGTGGTCGAAGTCACCCTTGGTGATCGCATCGAAGGACTCGATGGTCTCCTTGAGCGGGACGGTCGAACCCTCGACGCCCGTGAACTTCTTGGCCATGTAGGTGTTCTGCGAGAGGAACTGCTGGATGCGACGTGCGCGCGACACGACGATCTTGTCTTCCTCGGAGAGCTCGTCGACACCGAGGATCGCGATGATCTCCTGCAGTTCCTTGTTCTTCTGGAGGATCTGCTTGACGGTCGTGGCGACGCGGTAGTGGTCCTCGCCCAGGTACCGGGGGTCCATGATCCGCGACGTCGAGGTCAGCGGGTCGATGGCCGGGTACAGACCCTTCGACGCGATCTCACGGGAGAGCTCGGTCGTCGCGTCCAGGTGGGCGAAGGTGGTCGCCGGAGCCGGGTCGGTGTAGTCATCGGCCGGCACGTAGATCGCCTGCAGCGAGGTGATCGAGTGACCACGCGTCGAGGTGATGCGCTCCTGGAGCACACCCATCTCGTCGGCGAGGTTCGGCTGGTATCCCACGGCCGACGGCATACGGCCGAGCAGCGTGGAGACCTCGGAACCTGCCTGCGTGAAGCGGAAGATGTTGTCGATGAACAACAGCACGTCCTGCTTCTGCACGTCACGGAAGTACTCCGCCATCGTCAGAGCCGACAGGGCGACACGCAGACGCGTTCCCGGCGGCTCGTCCATCTGGCCGAACACAAGGGCCGTCTTGTCGAAGACACCCGCCTCTTCCATCTCGTGGATCAGGTCGTTGCCCTCACGGGTACGCTCGCCGACACCGGCGAACACTGACACACCACCGTGGTCCTGCGCGACGCGCTGGATCATCTCCTGGATGAGGACGGTCTTGCCGACACCGGCGCCACCGAACAGACCGATCTTTCCACCCAGCACGTAGGGGGTCAGGAGGTCGATCGACTTGATGCCGGTCTCGAACATCGTGGTCTTCGACTCGAGCTGGTCGAAGTTCGGAGCCTTGCGGTGGATCGGCCAGCGCTCGGTGACCTCGATGGTCTCGCCGGGCTCGAGGTTGAGCACCTCGCCGATGACGTTGAAGACCTTGCCCTTGGTGACGTCACCGACGGGGACCGAGATGGCCTCACCGGTGTCGCGAACCTCCTGGCCGCGGACGATGCCGTCGGTGGGCTTGAGGGCGATGGCACGAACGAGGTCGTCGCCGAGGTGCTGAGCGACCTCGAGCGTGATCTCGACGGACTCGTCGGCGATCGTGATCGTGGTCTTGAGTGCGTTGTAGATGTCGGGAATCGAGTCGTGCGGGAACTCGATGTCGACAACCGGACCGTTGACGCGTGCGACGCGCCCGACGACCGCGGTCGCCGGCTGGTCAGCCGTGGCGGTGGGGGTCATTTTCGTCTCTCTCCTGATGGTCTATTAGCTCGACGAGAGCGCGTCGGCGCCGCCGACGATCTCTGCGATCTGCTGCGTGATCTCCGCCTGGCGCGCATTGTTGCGCAGACGGGTGTAGTCGGTGATGAGCTTGTCGGCGTTGTCGCTGGCCGACTTCATGGCCTTCTGCGTCGCGGCCTGCTTGGCGGCAGACGACTGCAGAAGAGCGTTGAAGACGCGGCTCTGGATGTACACCGGCAGGATCGCGTCCAGCACGGTCTCGGCATCCGGCTCGAACTCGTAGAGCGGGTAGATGGTGTTCCCCGCCTCCGATTCGTCGGCTTCCGAGATCTCCAGCGGGAGCAGACGCAGGGATTCCGGCGTCTGCGTCATCATGCTGACGAAACGGTTGTACACGAGGTGGATCTCGTCGAGTCCGCCGTCTTCCCCGCCCCGGGTGAAGTCCTGCAGAAGTGTCTGCGAGATCTCCTCGGCGGTGTGGAACGACGGCGTGTCGGTGTCACCCGTCCACTCCGCAGCCGCCGCGATGCGACGGAACTGGAAGTAGCCGACGGCCTTGCGACCGACCAGGTAGAACACCGGCTCCTTGCCCTGCCCACGCAGGAGCTCCGCCACCTCGAGACCCTCACGGAGGATCTGCGAGTTGAAGGCTCCTGCAAGACCGCGGTCCGAGGAGAAGATCACGACCGCGGAGCGGCGGATCGTCTCAGGCTCGCGGGTGAGCGGGTGGTCGACATTCGAGTGCGTCGCGACGGCAGACACGGCCCTCGTCACGGCTCGCGCGAAGGGGCTGGACGCTTTGACGCGTGCCATCGCCTTCTGGATGCGCGAAGCCGCGATGAGTTCCATCGCCTTCGTGATCTTCTTGGTCGTCTGAGCAGAAGAGATCTTCTGCTTGTAGACCCTGAGTTGAGCGCCCATGAAATCAGTACCTCACGCGGTTACGCGCGACGACCCTTGACGATCTTCTCCTGGTTGACGTCGTCCGCCTCGGCAGCCGCGTGCTCCTCGTGGCCGGGAGCGCCGATGCCGGCACCCTTGCCACCCTGGAACTCCAGGATGAAAGCGTCGGTGTGCTTCTCGAGCTCTGCGACCGTGTCGTCGTCGAGGACGTTGGTCTCACGCAGCGTGTCGAGCACCTTCGTGTTGCGACGCAGGTAGTCGAGCAGCTCGCGCTCGAAGCGCAGCACGTCGGAGACCTCGAGCGTGTCGAGCTTGCCCTTGGTACCGGCCCAGATCGAGACGACCTGCTCCTCGACGGGGTACGGCGAGTACTGCGGCTGCTTGAGCAGCTCGGTCAGACGCGCACCGCGAGAGAGCTGACGACGCGAAGCCGCATCGAGGTCGGAGGCGAACATCGCGAATGCCTCGAGCGAGCGGTACTGCGCCAGCTCCAGCTTCAACGTGCCCGAGACCTTCTTGATCGACTTGACCTGAGCGTCACCACCGACTCGCGAGACCGAGATACCCACGTCGACCGCCGGACGCTGGTTGGCGTTGAAGAGGTCGGACTGCAGGAAGATCTGGCCGTCGGTGATCGAGATCACGTTGGTCGGGATGTACGCCGAGACGTCGTTGGCCTTGGTCTCGATGATCGGGAGACCCGTCATCGATCCGGCGCCGAGCTCGTCGGACAGCTTCGCGCAACGCTCCAGCAGACGGGAGTGCAGGTAGAAGACGTCACCCGGGTAGGCCTCACGGCCCGGCGGGCGGCGCAGGAGCAGGGACACGGCACGGTAGGCCTCGGCCTGCTTCGACAGGTCGTCGAAGATGATGAGGACATGCTTGCCGCCGTACATCCAGTGCTGGCCGATGGCCGAACCGGTGTAGGGCGCCAGGTACTTGAAACCGGCGGGGTCGGATGCCGGAGCGGCCACGATCGTGGTGTACTCCAGGGCGCCGGCCTCTTCGAGCGCACCCTTCACCGAAGCGATGGTGGAGCCCTTCTGACCGATCGCGACGTAGATGCAGCGGACCTGCTTGTTGACGTCGCCCGACTCCCAATTGGCCTTCTGGTTGATGATCGTGTCGATCGCGATGGCCGTCTTGCCGGTCTGGCGGTCGCCGATGATGAGCTGACGCTGGCCACGGCCGACGGGGATCATGGCGTCGATCGCCTTGATACCGGTCTGCATCGGCTCGTGCACCGACTTGCGCTGCATGACGCCGGGCGCCTGCAGCTCGAGGGCACGGACGCCCTCGGTCGCGATCGAGCCGAGTCCGTCGATCGGGTTGCCGAGCGGGTCGACGACGCGACCCAGGTAACCGTCGCCGACCGGGACGGAGAGGACCTCACCCGTGCGGGTGACTTCCTGACCTGCCTCGATGCCGGTGAACTCACCGAGGATGACGACACCGATCTGGTGCTCGTCGAGGTTGAGAGCGAGACCCTTGGTGCCGTTGGCGAAGGTCACGAGCTCGTTCGCCATGACGCCGGGCAGGCCCTCGACGTGCGCGATTCCATCCGCGGCATCGATGACGGTGCCGACCTCGGTCGCCGCGGCCCCGGTGGGCTCGTAGGCGGCGGCGAAGTCCTTCAGCGCGTCACGGATGACGTCGGGGCTGATCGATAGTTCTGCCATTGTCTTCCCTTTGTATCTGGGTGCGCGGTTCCCCGCGCGAAGTCGTGTTAGCCCGCGAGCTTCTGGCGAAGGTCGGCGAGTCGAGCGGAGATGCTGCCGTCGATGACGTCATCGGCGATCTGCACGCGCAGACCTCCGACCACGGCAGGGTCGATGACGACGTTGAGCGATACCTGACCGTCGTAACGGCGCGAGAGGGCGTCGCTGAGACGGGTGCGCTGAGCCTCGTCGAGGTCAGATGCCGTGTGCACCGTGGCCACCACGCGGCCGCGCTGACTCGAGACGATACGCATCGCCCGGTTCAGCAGCTGACGGATCCGGCGCTCGCGCGGCTGGCGCACGAGCGACGAGACGATGAGGGTCGTCGGGGCGCTGCTGGAGCCGTCGACGAGCAGTCGCTCGACGAGTGCGCCCTTGGCGTCCCCTCCCCCGAGCCGGCTGCCCAGCGCGAGTTCCAGCTCGGCGTTGGCGGCGATCACGCGGGAGAATCCGAAGATCTCACCCTCGATGTCGATACCGGGCGACGAGATCGCCGCCGCGCGGATCGCGAGTTCCTCGATACCGTCGACGAGTTCACCCGCACTGGACCAGCGCTCGGCCACGGCCGTGCTCAGAACCAGACGGGATCCTTCGGAGAGGCCACCGAACACGGCGCCGACCACGTTCTGCCGCGCCGTTGCCGGCGCGGCAGGATCGGCGAGCGCGCCGCTCAGCTGAGACGAATCGCCCACTGCCCGTGCGGCTGCGAAGAGCTCCCGCGCGGTCTCGAGGGTGACGTCCTTCGCTGCGGCAAGCGCCTGGGTGGATGCCGCGAGTGCCTGAGCGGTCGCGCTGCCCATTACTGAGCCGCCTTCTCGGATGCCTCGAGCTCGGCGAGGAAGCGGTCGACGACTGCCGTCGCCCGAGCGTCGTCGGAGAGCGTCTCGCCGACCACGCCACCGGCGAGGTCGAGAGCGAGGGAACCGACCTCGCTGCGCAGGGAGACGAGAGCGGTCTGACGCTCGGCTTCGATCTGCGTGTGCGCGGTCGCCGTGATGCGAGCGGCCTCGGTGGTCGCTGCGTCCTTGGCCTCGGCGACGATCTTCTTGCCGTCCTCACGGGCGGCCTCGCGGATCTCACCAGCCTCGGTGCGTGCCTCGGCGAGCTGGCGGGTGTACTCCTCGAGTGCCGCCTCAGCCTGCTTCTGCGCCTCATCAGCCTTGGCGATGTTGCCCTCGATCGCGGCGGACCGCTCGTCGAGCATCTTCGTCAGCTTGGGAAGTGCGACCTTCCACACGACGACCAGGATGATGATGAACCACAGGCCCGACCAGATGATGTCGTACCAGGCGGGGATGAGCGGGTTGTTGACCACGCCTTCCTCAGCCGCGAGGTTCGTGACAAGAGCGTTCAGCATCCTGTCTCCTTCTGAAGTCGGTAGGGATTACGGGAAGGGGATGAATCCGACGGCGATGCCGACGAATGCAAGCGCCTCGGTGAAGGCGATACCGATCCACATGAGGACCTGAAGGCGACCGGCCAGCTCGGGCTGACGAGCGACACCCTCGATCGTCTTGCCGACGACGATACCCACGCCGATTGCCGGGCCGATGGCCGCGAGGCCGTAACCGACCGACGCGAGGTGGCCGTTGATGTCTGCGAGAACCGTAGTTGCGTCCACGGGTTTTTCCTTTCGTTGGGTGGGAAGGCTGTTGCCTGCCCGCTCAGTGCTCTTCTGCGACCGCGAGCTGGATGTAGACCGCGGTGAGGACGGTGAAGACGTATGCCTGGAGAACGGCGACCAGAATCTCGAAGAGAGTGAAGGCGCCGCCGAAGGCGAGGGTTCCGACACCCAGAGCGGCCCAGCCGCCACCTGCGGTGAAGAAGAAGAACTGGGTCGCCGCGAAGCAGAGGACCAGGATCATGTGGCCGACGACCATGTTCATCAGCAGTCGCAGGGTGAGAGTCACCGGGCGGATGATGAAGGTCGAGAGAAGCTCGATCGGCGTGACGATGATGTAGACCGGCCACGGCACTCCGGCCGGGAACAGCGCGTTCTTGAAGAACTTCTTCGGGCTCTTCTTGATACCCGCGTAGATGAAGGTCACGTAGCTGACCACAGCGAGCACGAGGGGCACCGCGATGATGCTCGTACCGGCGATGTTCAGGAACGGGATGATGCCCGTGATGTTCATGAACAGGGTCATGAAGAAGATCGCGGTGAGAATCGGGAGGAAGCGATCGCCGTCCTTGCGGCCCAGGAGGTCGTGGGCGATGTTGTTGCGGACGAGACCGAGCCCCATCTCCACCAGGTTCTGGAATCGGCCGGGAACGACGGACAGTCGTCGGGTTCCGAGCCAGAGGATCAGCACCACGGCGATCACCGAGAGCAGCTGCACCAAGTGGATGCGGTGCACGGGGATGCCGGCGATGTTGAAGAGGATCTCCGGGAAGAACTCGTCGATCGAAGGGCCGTGGAACTCGCCGTCAGAGGCGAGTCGAGGGATCAGGGTCGCAGCAAGATTAAACAGCGCGGGCTCCAGCTTCGGGGCACCGGTCAGAACCGGCGCGACGATGGTCGGTGTGCTTCACTGCGCAAGCGCTCGCGGGAGAGCGGCGGGCACATGTCAACACTATCAGAGTCAGATGGTGCGCGAGTCCGCCGGGCCCTCGTCCGCAGGCTTGTCCGGCACGATGTGATGCCGTCCGGGGGCACGGTCCTCCGGCACCACGGTGGGCAGGGACACGCCCGGCGCGCGGTCCTCGGGAACCTCGGTCGGCAGCGAGACGTCGCTGACGTTGGGCAGACGCATCTTCGTGAGCACGAGCACATCGATCACGAGCGACATGATGACGCCGGCGACGATGGAGAGGAAGAACACCATGGGGTGGATCCACGGCTGGCCGCTCAGCACGATCATGACGACGACGAAGACACCGAGCTTGAGGAGCCAGCCTCCGAGCACGATCGCGAAGAAGAGCTGCACGTACAGGGGATCGCCGAACCAGCGGTTCGCGATCAGGATGCTGATTCCGGTGATCGCGAGGAAGAGCATGGCGAGCAGCACGCCGAGCAGGCCGCTCACGAGCCCCTCCCCTCCGCCGACCAGGAAGCCGACGACGCCGGCCACGACCGCGAGGATCACCGTCGCGACCGCCGACCAGATCAGTGTGCGGCGCAGGATGGGGTTGCTGGACACGGGGTTCGGGCTCATCGGGACTCCAGGGAGGTCGGATCGGGCTCTTCAGTCGGCACAGGCTTCCTGCGCCGGGACGGCATGAGGGTGATCAGCAGGCAGGCGACGATGCCCACAAAGCCGAAGCCGACTCCCGGGAGGTATTGGCCGGGCCAATCCTCTCTGGCGCCGATGTACATCAACAGGACGGCGAGCGAGATCACGGCCGTCCACGCGTAGAAGATGATGACCGCGTCGCGGTCGCGGTGCCCGAGATCCAGCATCCGATGGTGCAGATGCTTGCGATCGGGCGAGAACGGCGACCGGCCGGCGCTCATCCGTCGCAGCACCGCGAGCCCGAAGTCGAGCAGAGGGAGGAGCACGACAAGGAGCGGGAGCAGGATCGGGAGGAAGGCACCGACCAGCTGCGATCGGCCGAGGCGCTCGGGATCGAGCGCCGACGGGTCCATCTGACCGGTGATCGAGATCGCCGACGTCGCCATCAACAGACCGATCACGAGGGCGCCCGAGTCGCCCATGAACAACTTGGCGGGGCTCCAGTTCAGGGGCAGGAAGCCCAGGCAGGCACCGATGAGGACCGCCGCGATGAACGTGGAGAGGTTGAAGTAGCTCGAGGCGCCGGAGTCGCGCGTGAAGATGTACGAGTAGGCGAAGAACACGCCGTTCGAGATCAGGCAGACACCGGCGACGAGTCCGTCGAGTCCGTCGATGAAGTTCACGGCGTTCATCACGATGACGATCGCGAACATCGTGATGGTGATGCTCAGCCAGCTGGAGACGACGAAGAGATCACCGAACGGCAGCGACAGGATCTGCAGCCCGCCACCGACCGTGATGATTCCCGCTGCGAGGAACTGCGCACCGAGCTTGATCATCCAGTCGATGTCCCACAGATCATCGACCACGCCGATCACGGCGATCAGCAACGACGCACCCAGTATCGACCACATGGTCTGCGGTGGGATCCAGATGCTCTGGAAGAACGGGTTCGTGGCGGAGACGCCGAATGCGATGGCGATGCCGAGGAAGATCGCCACCCCACCCAACCGGGGGGTGGGCGTCGTGTGCACGTCGCGCTCCCGGATGCCGGGGTACAGCTTGAACCGCAGGCTCAGCCGCCAGACCGCCCAGGTCAGCGCGAGAGTGATCGCGGCGGTGAGGATGATCGTGAAGAGATACTGCTTCACGAATCCCCGTCCTGGTGCTCCTCCTGTGCGGCGTCCGCCTTCGGCCGCACCTCGGGCTGCTCGGGGCGCACCTCGGGCTCGAGGACATCGCCGAGCACCTCCTGCAGCTGCTCCCGGGTGACGACGCCGTGCCGGAGGATCCTGATGACGGCGGGCTCGCCGTCGGAGCCACCGCGCACGAGCGAGGTCGCGTCCACGATCGTCGAGGCGATGCCGTCTTTGCTCAAGCCGTCGGCGAGGTACACCGCGACACTGTCGCCCAGCATGCGCTCCGCATCGAGGGCCGAGATCGCCGCATCATGCCCCGTGAGATTCGCGCTCGAGACGGCCAAGGGGCCGGTCTCGGCGAGCAGCTCGAGGGCGACCCGCCCCTCCGGCATGCGGACCGCCACGGTGCCGAGTGTCTCTCCCAGGTCCCAGACGAGAGAAGGCTGCGCGGGGAGCACGATCGTCAGTCCGCCGGGCCAGAATGCATCGACGAGACGCTGCACAGGCTCCGGCACCGACTCCGCGAGCGCTGTCAGGGTGTCGGTCGAGCCGATCAGCACGGGAGGCGGCTGGTTGCGGCCACGCCCCTTCGCGTCGAGGAGCTTCTGCACGGCCGCGGGCGAGAACGCATCGGCGGCGACGCCGTACACGGTGTCAGTGGGCATGACGATGAGTTCGCCGCGGGCGATCGCCTGGCGTGCGTGCCGCATTCCGGCGAGCAGCTGTGCCTCGTCGTGGCAGTCGAAGATGGAGGACATGACGGTTCGATTCTATCCGGGGTCGGTACCGCTGATGCTCGGAGCGGCCTGATCAGGGTCGCAGCGCCGTCGTGGCGCGGTCGCGGAGGGTCAGATCGCGATGCGTGGCGGCCGCGCGCCAGCCATCGGCGGTCAGGACTTCTCTGATCGACTCGCCCTGCAGCTCGCCGTGCTCGATCACGAGCAGGCCACCGGGACGCAGCAGTCTCAACGCACGTCCACTCAGCACGCGGACGATGTCGAGCCCGTCCGCTCCCCCGTACAGAGCCATGGCGGGATCGAAGAGCCGCACCTCCGGGTCACGAGGGATCGCCGCATCGGGCACGTACGGCGGGTTCGAGATGACCACGCTCGCCGTGCCGTCCAGCTCGGGGAACGCCTCGGCGAGGTCGGCGAGCACCAGCGTCAGGTTCTCGACCCCCTTCACGTTCTTGCTGGCCCACACATGCGCATCCGCAGACAGCTCAGCCGCGAAGATGCGTGCGTGCGTGACCTCCGTCGCCATCGCCAGCGCGATCGCACCGCTGCCGGTTCCGAGGTCGACGCCGATGGGGGCGGGGTCCGAGGAGAGGAGGAGCGCATCGATCGCGAACTGCACGACGGTCTCGGTCTCGGGTCGCGGCACGAACACCCCGGGTCCGACCTGCAGCTCGAGATGGCGGAAGGGTGCGGTGCCCGTGATGTGCTGAAGCGGCTCCCGGGCGGCACGACGGAGGACGAGCACCTCGAGGCTGTCGGCGTCGGCCTGCTCGACTGCGTCGCCACGGATGAGTGCGGCCTGGACTTCGCCGCGACGAAGACCCAGCACATGGCCGGCGAGGAGCTCGGCATCGACGAGGGGATCCTGCACGCCGGCGTTCGCGAGACGCTCAGCTGCGCCGCGGACGAGAGCCGCCAGAGAGTTCACAGACATGACCTCCAGCGTAGAGCGCCCGCGGGTGTCACAATGGCGACCCCCTGTGCCACCTCGCATAGGCTGGTGCCGCAGCGTCCCCGATCAGGAAGGCTCCCCCATGTCCGGCATCCATTCCGACATCACGACCGCTTTCGGCAACACCCCTCTGGTGCGGCTCAACGCGGTCACCGAGGGCCTGGGCGCCACCGTGCTCGCCAAGCTCGAGTACTACAACCCCGCCTCGAGCGTGAAGGACCGCATCGGCATCGCCATGATCAATGCCGCCGAGGCCTCGGGCGAGCTGAAGCCCGGCGGAACGATCGTCGAATCCACCAGCGGCAACACCGGCATCGCACTGGCCATGGTCGGCGCCGCCCGCGGGTACAAGGTCATCCTCACGATGCCCGCCTCGATGTCGAAGGAGCGGCGCGTGCTGCTCAAGGCCTTCGGTGCGGAGATCGTTCTCACCGACCCGACCAAGGGCATGAGCGGCGCGATCGAGGTCACCAAGCAGATCGTGGCCGACACCCCCGGCGCCATCTGGATCCGCCAGTTCGAGAACGCCGCGAACCCGCAGATCCATCGGGAGACCACGGCACCGGAGATCCTGCGCGACACCGACGGAGCCGTCGACATCTTCATCGCCGGCGTGGGCACGGGTGGCACCGTCACGGGCACCGGACAGGCTCTCAAGGCCGCGAAGCGGGGTGTGCAGGTCATCGCCGTCGAGCCCAAGGACTCCCCCGTTCTCAGCGAAGGCCACCCCGGTCCCCACAAGATCCAGGGCATCGGCCCGAACTTCGTGCCCGACATCCTCGATCGCGAGATTCTCGACGAGATCATCCCGGTCGAGTTCGAGGACTCGTTGCGCGTCGCCCGCGAGCTCGCCGCCAAGGAGGGTCTGCTCGTGGGCATGTCCTCCGGGGCTGCCGTGTGGGCGGCACTCCAGGTCGCCGCGCGCCCCGAGAACGCCGGCAAGACGATCGTCGTCATCGTGCCCGACACCGGGGAGCGTTACCTCTCCACCGCGCTGTTCGAAGATCTGCGCGAGGAGTGAGCGCTCGACGCGGCGCGATCGCTCGAATCCGCGAAGACATCACCGCGGCGAAGCTGCGTGACCCTGCGGCGCGCAGCAGAGCCGAGGTCGCGCTCCTCTACCCCGGTCTGCACGCCATCTGGGCGCACCGCGTGTGGCACGCGCTGTGGCGGCGGGGCTTCCGTCTTCCCGCGCGCGCGGGCTCGCAGGTCTCCCGCTGGCTCACCGGCATCGAGATCCACCCCGGCGCCGAGATCGGTCGCCGCTTCTTCATCGACCACGGGATGGGTGTCGTGATCGGCGAGACCGCCGAGATCGGCGACGACGTGATGCTCTACCACGGGGTCACCCTCGGAGGGCGGACCCGTGACTCCGGCAAGCGCCATCCGACCATCGGCGACGGTGTGGCCGTGGGCGCCGGGGCGAAGATCCTCGGACCCATCACGATCGGTGCGGGCTCCGTCGTGGGCGCGAACGCCGTCGTGACGCGTGACGCGCCCGTCGACAGCATCCTCATCGGCATTCCGGCGAAGCCACGTCATCGGATCGTCGGCGAAGACACCCGGGCCCTGCTCACCGCACCGGACTACGCGATCTGATCGCGAGGGGCTCAGCGGCGACGTGCCTCTTTGACCTTGCGCTTGATGAAGATCATCGGCAGCAGCACGGTTCCGAGCGCGGTGATGAGCCAGACGATCACGGATCCGAGGATCCATCCGGCCGCGTCGACGATCCGGAGCCCACCGATCGGGAGCAGGACGACGATCAGCAGCGCGATGAGCGTCGAGAAGATGCCGATCCCGCCGAGAAGAACGGGCGCGTAGCGATCAGCGAGCTTGCTGATCCACGGAGAGAGGATGCTCTGCAGCAGCGCGAAGATGAGGATGCAGAGCACGAAGCCCCACCACTTCGACCACTCGATCTGGAAGCCGTCGAGCACGAGATCGGCGACGATGAGTCCGAGACCGGCGGAGAGGATGTAGATGGCCGTGCGGAACAGGAATGTGATCACGCGCCGAGCCTAGCGCCACCGCGGGTTCTCGGTCAGGATTCGGAACCGACGGCAGCCAGTCGTGCTTCCTCGTCGGCGGAGATCGCCGAGTCGATGATCGGGCTCGAGGGCGCCGTCCATCACCTGATCGAGGTTGTAGGCCTTGAAGCCGGTGCGGTGATCCGCGATGCGGTTCTCCGGGAAGTTGTAGGTGCGGATGCGCTCGGAGCGGTCCATGCCGCGGATCTGCGACTTGCGCGCGTCGGATGCGGCGCGCGTCCGCTCCTCCTGCTGCTTCGCGAGCAGTCGGGCGCGCAGCACGCGCATGCCCGCCTCGCGGTTCTGCAGCTGCGACTTCTCGTTCTGCATCGACACGACGATGCCCGTCGGCAGGTGGGTGATGCGCACCGCGGAGTCCGTCGTGTTGACCGACTGCCCGCCGGGGCCCGACGAGCGGAACACGTCGATCTTGAGATCGTTCTGGTTGATCGCGACCTCGTCGGGCTCGTCGACCTCGGGGAAGACGAGCACGCCGGTGGTGGAGGTGTGGATGCGACCCTGCGACTCGGTGGCGGGCACGCGCTGCACGCGGTGCACCCCGCCCTCGTACTTGAGGTGCGCCCAGACGCCCTGCGCCGGGATCGGCGAGGATCCCTTGATCGCGACCTGCACGTCTTTGATAGCCGCCGAGGTCGGACTCGTTGCGCTCGAGGAGCTCGGTCTTCCACCCCTTGGACGCGGCGTACTGCAGGTACATGCGCAGCAGGTCGGCGGCGAACAGAGCGGACTCGGCGCCGCCCTCCCCCGCCTTGATCTCCATGATCACGTCGCGTGCGTCGTCGGGGTCCCGCGGGATCAGCAGCCGCCGCAGCTTCTCCTGCGCGGCCTGCAGCCGCTCTTCGAGCACGGGCACCTCGGCGGCGAAGGCGTCATCCTCTCGGGCGAGCTCCGCGCCGCGGCGAGGTCGTCGGATCGCCGCGACCCACGCGTCGTGGGCTGCGACGATGCGCGACAGCTCGGCGTACCGGCGGTTGACGCGCTTCGCGCGCGCGGCATCGGCGTGCACCGCGGGGTCGGAGAGCTCCTCCTGCACCCGGCGATGCTCGTCGATCAAGCCTGGACGGACTCGAACACGTCGGCCGCGGCGTCAGCGGATGTTGTTGTCGTGCCCGTGGCGCCCGAGGGCAGCGTCGGGATCGACTTCTGCATCTGCACGAGGAACTCGACGTTCGAGTGCGTCTCCTTGAGCTTGCCGAGCACGACCTCGAGAGCCTGCTGCTGGTCGAGACCCGCGAGAGCACGACGCAGCTTCCAGGTGATCTTGACCTCGTCGGTCGACAGCAGCATCTCTTCGCGACGGGTGCTCGACGCGTTCACGTCGACAGCGGGGAAGATGCGCTTGTCGGCGAGCTGAGCGCGACAGGCGCAGCTCGCTGTTGCCGGTGCCCTTGAACTCCTCGAAGATGACCTCGTCCATCTTGGAACCGGTCTCGACGAGCGCGGTCGCGAGGATCGTGAGCGATCCGCCGTTCTCGATGTTGCGCGCGGCGCCGAAGAAGCGCTTGGGCGGGTAGAGCGCCGACGCGTCGACGCCACCCGGAGAGACGCGGCCGGAGGCGGGGCGCGAGGTTGTAGGCACGGCCCAGACGCGTGATCGAGTCGAGCAGCACGACGACGTCTCGGCCGAGCTCGACGAGACGCTTGGCGCGCTCGATCGCGAGCTCGGCGACCGTGGTGTGGTCCTCGGCGGGGCGGTCGAAGGTCGAGGCGATGACCTCGCCCTTCACCGTGCGCTCCATGTCGGTGACCTCTTCGGGACGCTCGTCGACGAGCACGACCATGAGGTGGACCTCGGGGTTGTTCGTGCGCGATCGCGTTGGCGATCTGCTGCAGCACGATCGTCTTGCCGGCCTTGGGCGGCGCGACGATGAGGCCGCGCTGGCCCTTGCCGATCGGGGCGACGAGGTCGATGATGCGCTGGGTCAGCTTCTCGGGAGCCGTCTCGAGGCGCAGACGCTCCTGCGGGTAGAGCGGGGTGAGCTTGCCGAACTCGACGCGGGTCGCGGCGTCGTCGATCGACAGGCCGTTGATCGAGTCGACCTTGCACCAGGGCGTTGTACTTCTGACGGCCCTGCTGCTCGCCCTCGCGGGGCTGCTTGATCGAGCCGACGACCGCGTCGCCCTTGCGCAGGTTGTACTTCTTGACCTGGCCGAGAGAGACGTAGACGTCGCTGGGCCGGCCAGGTAGCCGGTCGTGCGCACGAAGGCGTAGTTGTCGAGCACGTCGAGGATTCCGGCGATCGGGATCAGGACGTCGTCCTCGCCGATCTCGGTGTCGAACTCGTCGGTGGGCGCAGCACCGCGGCGCTTGTTGCGCTGGCGGTTGCGGTTGTTGGCCGACTGGTCGTCTTCCGCGGCCTGCGCCTGCTGCTGATCCTGCGATGCGCCGCTCTGACCACGACCACGGTTGCGGCTGCGGTTGCGGTTACGGCTGCGGCCGCCCTGCTCGTCGCCGTCGGAAGCGTCGGAAGAACCGTCCGCGGCGGGCTGGTTGTCGGTGGAGGCTGCGGCCTCGGCCGCGGGCGCCTCGGAGGCGGATGCCTCGGTGGCAGGCTTCTCGGCGGCGGGCTTCTGCGCCCGTCCGCGGCCACGGCCCGTGGTCTTCGGCGCGGCCTCGGCGGGCGCGTCGGCGGACTTCTCGGCCGCCTTGTCAGCCGGCTTCTCCGCTGCCTGAGCGGCAGGCGCCTCGGCGGGTGCCGCCGGAGCCTCGACCGGCGCATCCGCGGCGGGAGCCTCGGCATCGGCCTTCTTCGCGCGGCTGCGGCGGGGTGCCTTCGCCTTCGGTGCCGCGTCGGCGGTCTCGCCGGCGACAGGTGCTGCGGCATCCGCTGCCGGGGTGGCGTCGGCCTTCGCTGCGGCAGCCTTCTCCGCCTTCGCTGCGGCAGTCGCGCTGGTGGCGCGACGCGGTGCGCGCTTGCGGGCCGGAGCCGCCTCCGTCGATGCGTCGGTGCTCACGGCAGCAGCCGGAGCGTCGGCGACCGGGGCGGACTGGTCGTTCTGGGTCTCGGAGAAATTCTCCACGAGTACTCCCTCATATGTCATGGGAAATGAGCGTTGTACGCGCACAACGGGTGCTGCGCGCGATCGCACGGGCTGACGCTCGGCGTCGGCCGGCCTTGGCACAAGTGCCGAGGGGTTCGCGTGCGGGTCTTGCAGAGTTGCAATGGGGCCAGATTCACGAAGCTTCGTGGAAGCCCTCCGCTCGATCCCCCACTGTACCACCACGAACGTCGACCGCGAGCAGGAGCGCTTCCCACGGGGTGTCGGTGACCTCGGCCGCCAGTTCGACGGCATCCTGACGGCTTCCGGGGCCGTCGGCCAGCACGAGCACGCTGGGTCCGGCACCCGACACCACGGCGGCGAATCCGGCCGCGCGAAGGGCCTGGACGAGGCGCTGCGTCTCGGGCATCGCCTCGGCGCGGTAGTCCTGATGGAGGCGATCCGCTGTCGCGTCGAGCAGCAGCTCCGGGCTCTGGGTCAACGCGGCGATCAGCAGTGCCGAGCGCGAGACGTTGAACACCGCGTCGGCCGTGGAGACCTGCGGAGGCTGCAGGGATCGGGCCTGCGAGGTCGACATCGTGTACGCCGGCACGAGAACCAGCGGGGAGACCCCTCGGTGCACCAGCAGCTTCTTGTGCTGCGGTCCGCGCTCGCCCGTCCACGCGATCGTGAGTCCGCCGAAGAGCGCCGGTGCGACGTTGTCGGGGTGTCCCTCCAGCTCGGTGGCGAGGCGCAGCAGATCCTCGTCACCGATCTCGACGTCGCCCTCGAGCAGTCCCTTCGCAGCGAGCACACCCGCCGCGACCGCCGCACCCGAGGATCCGAGTCCACGCCCGTGCGGGACGCCGTTGACCGCGACGATCCGCACACCGGGAACGGGACGTCCGGCATCCGCGTAGACGTGCGCGATCGTGCGCACGATGAGGTTCGACGCGTCTGTCGGGATCTCCGCCGCACCCGAGCCGGAGACCTCGATCTCGACGCGTCCCGCGGGGAGTTCGGTCACCTGCAGGGTGTCGTACACGCTCAGCGCCAAGCCGAGGGTGTCGAATCCCGGGCCGAGGTTCGCGCTGGTGGCGGGAACCGTGACCTCGACGGTGCGACCCTCTGCCATCGTCACTCGCCTTCCACGCGCAGCACCGACACCACGCGTTCGACGACCGCGCTGTCCGCGAGTGCGTCGACGGTGGCGCTGAGTGCGCTCTCGGCTGCCCGGTGCGTGCCGATGATCAGGCGAGCCGTCGGCTCTGCCTCCCCTTCGACGGTCTGCACGACGGTCGCGACCGACACGCCGCCGTCGCTGAGGATCCCCGCGACGGTCGCCAGCACGCCGGGAGCGTCGGAGACTTCGAGCGTGATCTGGTAGCGCGTGGTGACGTGGCCGATCGGGACGATCGGGAGGTTGGCCCGGGTCGACTCGCCCACCCCGACGCCACCGGCGATATGCCGACGGGCCGCGGAGACGACATCGCCGAGCACAGCCGATGCGGTCTGCACTCCCCCGGCGCCCGCACCGTAGAACATGAGCGAACCGGCAGCCTCCGCCTCGACGAAGACCGCATTGTTGGCTCCGTGCACCGAGGCGAGCGGGTGCGTCTGCGGAACGAGTGCCGGGTACACGCGAACCGAGATCGACTCGTCGCCGTTCGCCTCGAGGCGCTCGCAGACCGCGAGCAGCTTGATCACGAAACCGGCGGAGCGCGCCTCGGTGATCATCGACGCGGTGATCGACGAGATGCCCTCGCAGTGCACGGCATCCAGCGGCACAGCCGTGTGGAAGGCGAGGCTCGCGAGGATCGCCGCCTTCTGTGCGGCGTCGTGGCCCTCGACGTCGGCGGTGGGATCCGCCTCGGCGTATCCGAGTCGCTGGGCGTCGGCGAGCACGTCGGCGAAGTCGGCGCCCTCGGTGTCCATGCGGTCGAGGATGTAGTTCGTCGTGCCGTTGACGATGCCCATGATGCGCACGACACGATCGCCGGCGAGCGAATCGCGCAGCGGACGGATGATCGGGATGGCTCCGGCGGCCGCCGCCTCGTAGTACACCGATGCCCCGACGCGGTCGGCGGCTTCGAAGAGCTCGGGTCCGTGCGTCGCCAGCAGGGCCTTGTTCGCCGTGACGACGTCCGCGCCCGAACCGATGGCCTGCAGGATGCTGGTGCGTGCGGGCTCGATACCGCCGATCAGCTCGATGACGATGTCCGCTCCGAGGATGAGCGACTCCGCGTCGGTCGTGAAGAGCTCCTGCGGGAGATCCACGTCACGCGGTGCATCGGGATTGCGCACCGCGATGCCCGCCAGCTCCAGCGTCGCTCCCGCGCGGTCGGCGAGTTCGTCGCCGTGGCGCAGCAGGAGTGCTGCGACCTGGGAGCCGACAGCTCCGGCTCCGAGAAGGGCCACCCGCAGTCGTCGGTACTCTGTCATCTTGCTCCTCCTGAGGTGGACGGACGCGAGCCATCCGAGGCTCGTCCTCCGTCGATGCCCGCGTCACGCGCGAGCAGATCGTCGATGGTCTCTCCGCGCACGATCACCCGGGATTCCCCGCCGTTGACGGCGACGATGGGCGGACGCGGAACGTGGTTGTAGTTGCTGGCGAGCGACGCGCAGTAGGCGCCGGTCGCCGGCACTGCGAGCAGATCGCCGGGTGTGAGGTCGCCGGGCAGGTACTCGTGGTCGACGACGATGTCGCCGGATTCACAGTGCTTGCCGACGACGCGACTGAGCTGCGGCCGCCCGTCCCCCACGCGGGAGGCCAACCGGGCGGAGAACTGCGCGCCGTAGAGGGCGGGGCGGGCGTTGTCGCTCATGCCGCCGTCGACGCTGATGTAGCGGCGCACCGCCCCGGACTCGACGGTGACGTCCTTCGTGGTGCCCACTTCGTACAGCGTGACGCCGGCTGTGCCCACGATCGCCCGGCCGGGCTCGAACGACAGCGCCGGAACGGCGATACCGCGGGCAGCGCAGTCCTGGGCGACGGCAGCCACGATCTCGGCGGCGAGCTCGTCGATCGGCGTCGGGTCATCCACACGCGTGTAGGCGATGCCGAAGCCGCCTCCGAGGTTGAGTTGCGGCACCGGACCGCCTTCGAGGAGGGCGGCATGCAGTTCCAGGACGCGCGAGGCGGATTCGCGGAACCCCGCGACGCCGAAGATCTGCGAGCCGATGTGGCAGTGCAGGCCGGCGAACTCCAGCCCGCGGATCTCACGGATCCGAGCGACGGCGACCTGTGCCTCCGGCAGCGGGAATCCGAACTTCTGATCCTCGTGCGCCGTCGCGAGGAACTCGTGGGTCTCGGCGTGCACGCCGCTGATGACCCGCACGAACACACGCTGCACCGCGTCGAGACGCGCCGTGATCGCGGAAAGCCGCTCGATCTCGATGTCACTGTCGACGATGATCGAACCGACACCGACGCGAACGGCCCTCTCCAACTCGGCGGTGGACTTGTTGTTGCCGTGGAAGCCGATCGACGCGGGGGCGACACCCGCGGCGAGCGCGACCTCGAGCTCGCCTCCCGTGCACACATCGACGCGGAGTCCTTCGTCGACGACCCAGCGCGCGATGGTGGTGCACAGGAAGGCCTTGCCGGCGTAGTACACCTGGGCGGTCGTGTCGTGGTCGGCGGCGGCGCGGTCGAAGGCGTGACGGAACGCGCGGGCCCGCGTGCGCACCTCTTCCTCATCGATGACGAGGAGGGGCGTGCCATACGTCTGGACGAGCGCGGACGCGGTCATGCCGGCGAGCACGAGAGCACCGTCGGAATCGCGCGACGCGGACGCCGGCCAGACGCCGGGCGCGAGGTCGTTCGCGTCTTCGGGTTCGACGAGCCATTCCGGGGCGAGCGAGTCGGCAGGGGAAAGCAATGAGCACCAATCGTGGGACGGATCTCGGGCTGAACACGCACATCGAGGTTGACCCGATTCTAGGGCACCGTGTGCGCGCGGCTGATCAGGGTGACGCGCGACGTCAAGCCCCTGTGGGGGTCTGTTTCCGCCTCGTAGGCTGGGCGTGTGGCCACTACCGAATCACGAACCGAAACCTCCGCCCGCCCCGGCTTGATCGCGCGAGTGAGCGCGGCGGCGATCGCCTGGGCTCTGGCGCGGCGTCCCGTACGGGCCTTCCTGCTGTATTCGGACCGACGCGGACCGATGCTCGCCGACAGCGTGACCTACCGGGCGCTGTTCAGCGTGTTCGCGGGAGTCCTGCTCGGCTTCTCGATCGCGGCGCTGTGGCTGGCCGGGAACCCCGATGCCTGGCAGGCCATCATCGCCGCCGTCCAGTCGGCGGTGCCAGGACTGATCGGGGAGGGCGGCGTGATCAAGACCGAGGATCTGCAGGCGCCGGCATCCCTGTCGATCGCCGGGATCATCTCGCTCGTCGCACTCGTCGGTGCCGCCCTCGGTGCGATCGGGTCGCTGCGAACGGCGGTGCGCGTGATCGCCGGTACGACGCACGACGACATCCTCTGGTTCTGGGTGATCCTGCGCAACCTGTGCCTGGCGGCGGGCATCGGGCTCGCGTTCGTCGTGGCCGCGTTCCTCACCTTCGCCGGGCAGCTCGGCGTCGCGTGGTTCAGCGGACTGCTCGGACTCCCCGACGACTCGCCTGTGGTGGCCTGGACCGTGCGTCTCCTGTCGCTGCTGGTGGTCTTCGCTCTCGACGCCGCGCTGATCGTCGGGATCTTCCGACTTCTCTCGGGCGTGCGAGCATCGGCGCGGTCGGTGTGGGCCGGCGCCATGATCGGAGCGGTGGGTCTCATCGTGCTGCAGGAGCTGTCGGGCCTGTTCATCGGCGGAGCGACGAGCAATCCGCTTCTCGCCTCCTTCGCTTCTCTGCTCGCTCTGCTCATCTGGTTGAACTTCTCGGCGCAGGTGATCCTCGTCTCATGCGCCTATATCGTGACCGCCGAGGAGGAGGGATCGGATCGCGTGCACGCCCGCTTCGGTGCGTCCACCTTCCCGCAGCGGCGCGTCCAGCGCGCCGAGGTCGAGGTCAAGATCGCCACCGCGGAGTTGCGCGCCGCACAGCAGGCGCTCGTCGATGATGCGGCGACGAAGGAATCGACCACCGTCTGAACGTTCCGTTGTGACCGAACAAGCTAACCTGGTCACAACGGAGGTGCACGATGATGCCTGTACGTTCCGAGGTCGCGCTCGCGTCGGCGACGATCTCTTACCTGGACTGGCAGCCGAGCCAGGAGCGCGGTTCACCGGTCGTGCTGCTGCACGGTGGCGGCGCCGACAGTGCGGAACTCTCCTGGGGTGCGCTCGGGCCCGCTCTGGCAGCGGCCGGACATCGCGTCATCGCACCGGACCACCCCGGATTCGGTCAGAGTCCGCGCGCCGACTGGCCGCTCACTCAGGAACGACTGCTCCAGTACGTCGCGGAGTTCGTCGACACCATCGGTGTCACCGACTACGTCGTCGCCGGACTCTCCCTGGGTGGTGGACTCACCATCGGTCACCTTCTCGCACGCCCGGGTCGGGCGCGCGGCGCCGTCCTGCTCGGCACTTACGGTGTGATGCCGCGTCTGGCGGACGGTTCGGGCGGTGCGATCGTGCACGCTGCGGCGTTCGCGATGCTGCGCACCGGCATCCTCACGAGGCTGAGCGCCTCAGCGGCGCGCCACCGGCGCACGATGGAACGCGGTCTGCGCGACATCATCCGCGACCCGGCCGCGAGGACTCCCGAACTCGTCGAGGCTGTCATCGCCGAGGCGGCCACGGGTAGTGGGATGGCCGTGTTCGGCGAATGGCAGCGCGACCAGGTGCGGTGGAACGGGCTTCGGACCGATTACACCGCACAGCTGGCGTCGATCCGCACACCCACGCTCCTCATCCACGGCGAGCGTGACGGCGGAGTCCCCGTCTCCCGTGTCCGAGCCGCCGCAGCCCGACTTCCCCACTCGACCCTCGTCGTCGTGCCCGGCGCAGGGCACTGGGTGCAACGAGATCGACCGGACGTCGCGACCCGCGCGATTCTCGACCACCTGAGGAGGATCGACGATGCCCCGTCCGCTCGTCCCTGAAAGACGCGAACGTATCCTTGACGCCGCCGAGAGACTCATCCTCGCCCACGGGTTCGACACCATGGCTGTGGCGGAGATCGCCGAGAGCAGCGGAATCGGGAAGGGTGCCGTCTACCTCGAGTTCGCAGGAAAGCGGGAGGTCCTCGACGCCGTGCTGCGACGCGCCCTGGAACGCCTTCGACAGCGCGTGCAGGACGATGTCGGCGACGACCACCGCCTGAGCACCGCGTACCGGGCGACGGCTCGCGCCGTGGTCGCCGATCCACTGATGACCGCTGCGTTCCTCGATGACGCCGGGGTGCTCGGGCGCCATGTGGAATCGATCTCCGGCCCGCGCTACCGGGCCCGCCATCTGGGTGTCATCGAGTGGGTGCGCGCACTGCAGCAGCGGGGCGCGATCAGGGCGGAGGTCGACGCCGAGCATCTCGCCCTCGCACTGTCGAGCGCGACGATCGGTCTGCTCTCGGCCGCCCGCCTGATAGGCCCGCTCGCCGCAGACGATCTGGAGGGCGCCATCGATACGCTCGGGGTGATGGCCGCGATCTTCGAGCAGGGATGACCATGCACATATCGACCTTCGGAGGCGATGAGGACGCGGCGACGCTGCTGCTGCACGGCGGCGGGGTCGCCGGGTGGATGTGGGAGCCGATGCGGACGCATCTCCCGACAGGACGCCGCCTCATCGTGCCGGACCTGCCGGGGCACGGACGCAGTGCCGACCAGGACTATGAGTCACATGACGCCACGATCGATCAGCTCGTGCGGGTGATTCGCCGTGAGCGACGCCCGGTGCACGTGGTCGGCTTCTCTCTCGGTGCGCAGCTGGCGGTTCTGCTCGCTGCTCGACACCCTGACCTCGTCGATCATGTGGTCGTCATCAGCGCCCAGACCGTGCCCCTGCGCGCACCGGGGCTGATGGTGTCGCTGTTGCACGCCAGTGCAGGTCTCGCGAAGAAGGAGTGGTTCGCGAGGATGCAGGCGAGCGCACTCTTCGTCCCTGACGAGCTGATGACCGACTACGTACGCACGTCGGCGTCGATCTCCCGGACCACGCTGGTCAACTCCGTGCGCGAGAACATCGCGTTCACGGTGCCGGAGAGCTGGGAATCCTGCGCACGACCAGCCCTGATCCTTGTCGGCGCCCGCGAGAAGCCGCTGATGAAGAGATCAGCATCCGTCCTGCACGATCGCCTCCCCTCGAGCACCATTGAGATGGTCGACGACTGCGGGCATGGGATTCCTCTGCAGCGACCGGAATGGCTGGCTCAGCGAATCCGCTCCTGGTGCGACGGCGGCCGCGCCTGAGCACTCGACCCCGCCGAGGTCACGGACGAGGACAGACGCCCTTGTCCAGCAGGCTCTCATCGGTGACGATGGCGCCGTTCACGTCGATGTCGATGACCGCCGAGGTTCCTTCGATCTCGAGCCCCGTGAGCGTGAGACCGGCGGGCAGCTGATCCGCGATGCAGATGCGCTGCGTCTGGGTGAGGTTCTCGCCGATCGATCCGAGCAGCGTGGCCACGCTGTCAGCCGAGACCTCCATGCCGGCGATGCTCAGCGACACCGGGGTGAGTTCGAGATCACCCTCTGCAGCACCGGGCGTCACGGTGAGCGAGACCGGCACCGCGGCGCCGAGCACACTGATCGACCCGCCGACGGTGGCATTCGGCGCCTCGAAGCTGACGGTGTCCACGGGTAGGTCGGTGTCGGCGAGAAGTGCGGTGAACTGCGTCTCATCGATGCGGATCGTGCCGGAGGCCCCACCGAGGTCGCCGCCGCGCAGCGGAACGCCCGTTGCCGTGACGTCGGCGGCCCCGGTGATCCCCTCGAGCGTCACCGAATCGGTCGACAGGTGCAGACGGTCCAGAGTGCCGCCGATGAGCTGGGGCAGCAGGATGCCGCTCGCCTCGACCTCGAGCTGCTGATCGGCCGGCAGCTCGAGCTGATCGACGACCAGCGACCGCACGACTCCCGGAAGCACGGCACGCGCCACGAACTCCGCCGCGACGACGAGCAGTCCGAGCACGACGACGACGATCAGCACCGCCCAGGGCCACCGACGTCGCTTCACGCGGGCGGGCACCTCGTCCGCACTCCCGCTCCGGGGGATGACGAGCGTGGGATGCTCGGCGTCGGCGTCCGGGTAGGGCAGCGTGGGATTGTCGTCGCTCATCCTCACATCCTGCCCTACCGCGTCGCCGTCATCCGGCGGCTCACATGCGTTCGGGCGCCGAGACGCCCAGCAGATCCAAGCCATTGCGGAACACCTGTCCCGACGCGTCGTTCAGCCACAGACGCGTGCGGTGCACCGTCTCGATCGGGTCATCGCCCTGCGGGATGACCCGGCAGTTGTCGTACCAGCGGTGGTAGAGCCCTGCGAGCTCCTCCAGGTAGCGCGCGACGCGGTGCGGCTCACGCACCTCCGCGGCGAAGGCCACGATGCGCGGGAACTCCTGCAGCGCTCCGAGTAGCGCAGCCTCGGACTCGTGTGTGAGCGTCTCCGGTGCGAACTCGGAGCGATCGACACCCGATGCGGCCGCGTTCCGGGCCACGTTGTGCGTGCGTGCGTGCGCGTACTGGACATAGAAGACAGGGTTGTCGTTCGTGCGCTTCTGCAGGAGCTCGGGATCCAGATCGAGAGGAGAGTCGGCCGGCGAGCGCTCCAACGAGTACCGCAGGGCATCGGTGCCGAGCCAGTCGAGCAGGTCGTCCATCTCGATGATGTTGCCGGCACGCTTGCTCAGACGCGCGCCGTTGATCGACACCATCTGGCCGATCAGCACCTCGATGTTCTTCTCCGGGTCCTCTCCGGCCGCGCCGGCGACGGCCTTGAGACGATGCACGTACCCGTGGTGGTCGGCGCCGAGCAGGTAGATCTTCTTCTCGAAGCCACGGTCGCCCTTGTTCAGGTAGTACGCGGCGTCGGCAGCGAAGTAGGTGTACTCGCCGTTGGAGCGACGGATAACGCGATCCTTGTCGTCACCGAAGTCGGTCGTGCGCACCCAGACCGCACCATCCAGGTCGAACACGTGCCCCTGCTCGCGGAGGCGATCGACGGCCTGATCGATCAGGCTCGATCCCGATGCGTCCTTCGCGTGCAGCGTGCGCTCCGAGAACCACACGTCGAACGGCACGTTGAAGCGGTCGAGGGAGTTCTTGATCTCGGCGAGCTGGTAGGCATAGGCCTGATCCAACGCGACGATACGCTGCTCGTCATCCGGGAGCTGCAGCAGACCGGGATGAGCGTCCAGAACGCGCGTCGCCAGAGCTGCGATGTACTCCCCCGGGTAGCCACCCTCCGGCGTCGGCTCGCCCTTCGCCGCAGCGAGCACCGAGCTCACGAAGCGATCCATCTGCGCGCCGGCATCGTTGATGTAGTACTCACGCACCGCGCGCGCACCGCTCGCGATCAGCAGACGCACGATCGAGTCGCCGAGCGCCGCCCACCGCGTGTGGGCGATGTGCAGCGGACCGGTCGGGTTCGCCGAGACGAACTCGAGGTTCACCGACACCCCCTGCTGCGAGGAATTCGTACCGTATGCGGCACCCGCATCGACGATCGACTTCGCGAGTGCGCCCGCAGCCGCCGCATCCAGGCGGATGTTGATGAACCCGGGGCCGGCGACCTCAGTGCTCGCGACACCGTCCACGGCGGCGAGGCCATCGGCGATCTGCTGGGCGAGCTCGCGCGGGTTCGTTCCGAACTGCTTGGCCAAGCGCATGGCGACGTTGGAGGCCCAGTCACCGTGGTCACGGTTGCGCGGACGCTCGAACACGAGGTCCGAGGCGGCGAGTCCGAGCGGCTCGCCCGGGCGTCGCTCGTCTGCGATCGGCGTCAGGACGGCGAGGAGGGCGTGAGCGAGCGTTTCAGGAGTCATAGACTCCCCAGTTTACGGCGCGGCGGGGCCGCGAATTTGCGTAGGACGATTCGTGATCTACTCTCATGCCATGAAGGCCCGAGCAGCTCGCCACCCGTTGCGTTCCGCGAGCGTGATCCTCGGCCTGTTGCTCGTTGTCGCCGCGGTCGCCCTGGGCATGTGGCGGCCGTGGGCGCCGCTCCCCTCAGCGGCCCCCGTCGGCGCAGCGTCGGAGAGCGGAACAGCGCCCGGTGCGGTCATCGCGCCCGCGCCGCTCGTGCTGCCGGAGCACCCCCGGGTGCTCGTCTTCGGAGACTCGTGGACCTACGGTTCTGCGGCGACCGTCCCCACCGAGGGCTACGCGTATCAGCTGGCATCACTGCTCGACGGCGAGACCATCGTCGATGGCGTCCGCGGCAGCGGTTATCTCAAGCCCGGCATCGACGGCCCGACCTTCGGAGAGCGCATCGCCGCCCTCGACCCCACCCTCGCCCCCGACCTGATCATCATGCAGGGCTCGATCAACGACAGGGCGCAGGGAACCGCCGGCTATCGCGAAGCCGTGACGGCCGCATGGGACGCGCTCGCTGCGACATACCCGGATGCGACGATCGTGGTACTCGGCCCGGCGCCCCATGAGCTCCCCGTCGGAGCGGCCACAGCTCGTATCGACACCGACCTCGCGGAGCTCGCCGGAGCACGCGGATGGTGGTACATCTCCCCCGTCGCGCAGGACTGGATCACCGAGCAGAACTACCTCGACGTGATCGACGTCGACCTCGGTCGCAAGCATCCCTCCACCGCGGGTCACCGCTACCTGGCCGAGAGACTGGCTGCCGCGCTTCAGGAGCTCGCCGGGGCGCCGGTCACGGAAGCGGGCGGGTCGGAGACCACCCCCGACCAGTGATAGTGTCGATCGGTACGCCTCCGTAGCTCAGTGGATAGAGCGCCGGTTTCCGGTACCGTAGGTCGCAGGTTCGACTCCTGTCGGGGGCACAGAAAGCACCGCAAGAATCACTAGTGATGACGAAGACCCCGCCCATCGGGCGGGGTCTTCGTGGTTCTGCAAAGGGGCGCTCGTCGGGTCAGCCGCAGTGCTCACCCGCCGAGGGAGGCGAGCAGGTCGGCGAAGTGGTCCAGGTCGGCCGCCGACCAGCGACGCAGCCGCTCGCCGATGCGCTTCTCGTACCGGGAGCGCGCGAGCGCGATCTTCTCCTGCGCGAGTGGGGTCGCGACGAGCACTCGGGCCCGGCGATCTTCGGGATCCTGGACACTCTCGACGAGACCGAGCTGCTCGAGCTGACGCACCTGCCTGCTGACCGCGGACTTGTCGGTCTGCAGTCGTTCGATGATCGCACCGGCCGATGTCGCCTTCCCCGTGGCGATGGAGGTGAGCACCTGGTAACCGAGCGGCTGCAGGTCAGGATGCACGGACACCGCCGCCTCGCGCCAGCTGATGCGGATCCGGGCGAAGAGGCTTCCGAGCTCATGCTCCACCCGCGAGATCGCCTCATCGATCGCCGCGCCGTCACTCGATATGCTCCCGGGGGCGGATGAACCGGCGGCGGGGGTCTCGTCGGACGGAACGCTCATGCTCGTCAGCTTACGGCGAAGCCCCACCGCCTCGAGAGGCGATGGGGCTTCGATCCGGTCATCGCGATGACACTCAGACCTCCGACAGCAGCCGGAACACCTTCGAGGCCGCACGGATCTCTTCGGGACGCAATTCTCCGATCACGGCCCTGAGACGGGAGCCGTGCTCACGCCTCAACTCCGCGAGGGCTGCCTGTGCGGCCGGCGTCGCCGTCAGCACGCGCAGTCGACCGTCACGCTCGTCGGGTTGCGCCTGCAACAGTCCGAACTCCTCGAGCATCCTGACCTGGCGGCTGATCACCGACTTGTCCATCTCGAACCGGTCGGCGAGCTCGTGCGCGTTGGCGGCACCGGTGTGGTCGATGAAGGTGAGCAGCTTGTACCCGCCCACCTGCAGCTCGGGGTGAACCCGCGCAGCGGATTCCTTCCACAGCGATCGCGTTCGCGCGAAGATGAGGTTGAGGTGCGCCTGGAGGTCTCCGAGCGCATTCTCCGCATCCGGTGTCATGACCACGTCGGAGACGATCATCTCAGCGCCCGCGCTCCCGGTCCTCGCGCTCCAGCACGGTCACCGACCCCGTGGTGGACGACGACGTCGACGCGGCATCGGCGGTCCGGATCGCGCCCGTGTTGACGGATGCGCCGACCTCGGCCTCCGACACCTCGATCAGGGATTCCTCTGCCTGCTCACGCAGCTGCTCGGCCGCGTTCTTGGTCGACAGCGGCTTGTTCCTGATGAAGGCGATCGCGATGATCGAGATCACGGCGAGCGGGATGGCGATGATGAAGGCGTCGGCGATGCCGTGGCCGTATGCCCCCTCGACGATCACACGGATCGTGTCGGGCAGTTGACCGATCTTCGGGACATCGCCTGAGGCGAGGTCCTGCAGCGCGCTGACTTCCTCCGGCGTGGTGGGCGTGAATCCACGGAGGCCGTCGGTGATGAAGCCCGCGACACTGGTGGAGAGGATCGATCCCATGACGGTGACGCCGATGGTGCCCGCGATCGTACGGAAGAAGTTCACGTTCGACGACGCCGCACCCAACTGCTGCGGGGCGGTGTCGTTCTGCACGATCAGGGTGAGGTTCTGCATCACCATGCCGAGGCCGGCGCCGAGCACGAACATGTACACCGCGACGAGCGGGAACGGGGTGTCGTAGCGGAGCGTCGCCATGAGGCTGACGCCGACCGTCGCGAGAACCGAACCGGTGAGCATCCACCCCTTCCACTTGCCGAATCGGCTGACGAGCTGACCGATGATGATCGACGCGCCCATCTGACCGATGATCATCGGGATCGTCATCAGTCCGGACTCGGTGGGCGTGGCGCCACGAGCGAGCTGGAAGTACTGGGCGAGGAAGACGGAGGTCGCGAACATCGAGACGCCGATCGCGATCGAGGCGATCACCGACAACGTGAAGGTGCGGTTGCGGAACAGCGACATCGGCACGATCGGCTCCTTGACGAAGAACTCGACGGTGATGAACGCCGCGATCGCGACGGCCGCGGTGACCGCGAGCATGATACTCGTCGAGGAGTCCCAGTCGAACTGGTTGCCACCCATCGAGACCCAGATGAGGAGGGTCGAGACGCCGACCGCGAGCAGCACGATGCCGAAGTAGTCGATCGACACCTTGGTGTCGCGCTGCGGCTTGGGCAGGTGCAGCGTGAACTGCAGTAGCACGAGGGCGAGGATCGCGAACGGCACGCCGACGAAGAAGTTGGAGCGCCAGCCCCACACATCGGTGAGGAGTCCGCCGAGCAGCGGGCCCCCGATGGTACCGAGAGCCATGATGCCGCCCACGACGCCCATGTACTTGCCGCGCTCGCGCGGCGAGATGATCAGCGCGACCGCGATCATCACGAGCGACATCAGGCCGCCGACGCCGATCCCCTGCACGACTCGGACCGCGATGAGCATGTTCGTGTCGGTCGAGAACCCGGCGATCACGGTTCCGACGGTGAAGAGGATGAGCGAGATCTGGACGAGCACCTTGCGGTCGACGAGATCGGCCAGCTTGCCCCAGATGGGGGTGGAGACGGCGGTCGCCAGAAGGCTGGCGGTGATGACCCAGGTGTACTGGGACTGGGTGCCGCCCAGGTCGGCGATGATGACCGGCATCGAGGTCGACACGACGGTGCCCGAGAGCACGGCGACGAACATGCCGACGACGAGTCCGGAGATCGCGGTGAAGACCTCGCGTGCCGAGCGCGTGGCTTCGGGTGCGGAGGGGGAAATGGTTGTCACTGTGGGAATGCTCCTGCGTGGTTAGTTGATTTACGTCAACCATACTCCGATAGTTGCGAAAGAGCAACCATCGGCGGGCCCATCAAGTTGTGCACAATACAATCGTGTGCAATGCTCTTGAACATGTCCGTGACCGATGAGATGGTGTGCTTCTCGCTGTACTCGGCTGCCCGCGCCACCACGCAGGCCTACCGCACGCTCCTGGCACCCTGGAACCTCACCTATCCGCAATATCTGGTGCTGGCGCTCCTCTGGCACGAGGGCGAGCAGACGATCGGGTCGCTCGGCGAGGCGATGCAGCTCGACTCCGGCACCCTCTCCCCCCTGGTCCGTCGCCTCGAACAGGCCGGGTGGGTCACGAAGGCCCGCAGCACGAACGACGAGCGGGTCGTCACCGTGCAGCTCACTTCCGAGGGCCAGACGCTGCGCACCGACCTCGTGCGGATCCCCGCCCAGATCGCTCAGCTCTCCGGCATCCATGACGACGCGCATCGACGTCGTCTCATCACCGAGCTGCAGCAGCTCACCTCCCTGCTGCAGAGCACCGACAACTGACCCCTCCCGAAAGGAATCCCCCATGGAAGCTCTCTACACCGCCGAGGCTCTCGCCACCGGCGCCGGTCGCAACGGCCACGTCGCAACCGACGACGGTCGCGTCGAGTTCGACCTCGCCATACCGAAGGCGATGGGCGGCAGCGGAGACGGTGCGAACCCCGAGCAGCTCTTCGCCGCAGGATACGCGGCCTGCTTCCACTCCGCGCTCCAGTCGGTGGCACGCGCGCAGAAGGTCTCGATCGAGCACAGCTCCGTCGGCGCCCGTGTGCAGATCGGGTCGAACGGCGCAGGAGGTTTCGGACTCGCCGTGCAGCTCGAGGTCGTCATCCCCGACCTGCCGCACGACCAGGCGCAGGCACTGGCGGATGCCGCACATCAGGTCTGCCCCTACTCGAACGCCACCCGCGGCAACATCGACGTCACCATCACCGTCTCCGATGACTGACCCCGGCGCCGAAAGGAACCACATCATGCGCGCACTCATCCACCCGAAGTTCGGCGAGGCCGAAGAGGTCCTGTCCGTCGAGGACGGTCCCGTCCCCGAGCCCGCGGCCGGACAGGTGCGGCTGCGCATCGTCCTCTCCCCCATTCACAACCACGATCTGTGGACCGTGCGCGGCACCTACGGATTCAAGCCGGAACTGCCCGCGGCCTCGGGCACCGAGGCGCTCGGCATCGTCGACGCGCTCGGCGAGGGCGTCGACCATCTGGTGGTCGGACAACGGGTCGCCACCGGGGGCACCTTCGGCGCCTGGGCGGAGTACATCGTCGCGAATGCCGCCGGCCTCATCCCCGTGCCGGACTCCCTCTCGGACGAGAGCGCCGCGCAGCTGGTGTCGATGCCGTTCAGCACGATCAGCCTGCTGCAGTTCCTCGACGTGAAGGAGGGCGACTGGATCGTCCAGAACGCGGCGAACGGCGCGGTCGGGCGGATGCTCGCGCAGCTCGGTGCTGCTCGCGGCGTGCACGTACTCGGGCTCGTGCGCCGCTCGGCGGGCGTGGAGGAGCTCCGCTCACAGGGCATCACGAACGTCATCGCCACGGACCAGGACGATTGGCGCGAGCAGGCGGCACGCCTCGTCGGAGACGCTCCGATCGTCGCCGGCGTCGACTCCGTGGGCGGCTCGGCATCGGGCGACGTGCTCTCCCTGCTCGGCGAGGGCGGGACTCTCGTCGCTTTCGGAGCGATGAACTCACCCGTCATGGAGATCGCCTCCTCCGACGTGATCTTCAAGCAGGCGACGGTGAAGGGCTTCTGGGGCAGCAAGGTCATCCAGCAGCTCGACGCCGCCACGCGTGGTTCGCTGTTCAGCGAACTGATCCAGCGTGTCACCGACGGCACGCTGACGCTGCCGGTCGCCGGCGTCTTCGATGCCGCCGATATCGCCGACGCCGTGCGGATGAGCAAGACCCCGGGCCGCGTCGGCAAGGTGCTCCTGCGCTTCTGACACAACACCATAAGAGGCCGTCCACTCGCGAGCGGACGGCCTCTCTGTCGTTCATCGCGAATGTCCGTGCCCCGGCGCACAATCTCGGCATGGACATCTCACTCATGCAGCCCCAGGGCCTGGTCACCAGCCCCGCGTTCAGCCACGTCGCCGTCGTGCCGCCGGGGGCGACGATGATCTATGTCGGTGGCCAGAACGGCATCGATGCCGGAGGCACTCTGGTCTCCGACGATGCCGCAGAGCAATCGCTCCGCGCCGTGGAGAACGCCCGCATCGCCCTCGCAGCGGCCGATGCCGGTCTCGACGATGTGATCGCGTGGACGGTACTCATCCATCAGGACGCGGACCTGCGCGCCGCCTACGGCGCTGTCGCGTCGACGCTCGCGCGAGACGGAGCACCGCCCTTGGTCACGGCTGCACTCGTCGCGGGCCTCGGGGTTCCGGGCGCGCTGATCGAGGTGAGCGCCGTCGCCGCCGTCGACCGCGGCTGACCGCGGCCCTCAGCTGACGGCGAGGCCGATCGCCGTGGCGACCACAGCGAGAAGCGGCAGGGTGCCCTGCATCGTCGCCGCGCGCACCTTCGTGCGATCCGCGAGGACGAGCACGAGAGCTGCGGCCAGCATCATGCCGGTGCCGGCGAACACCAGCGTCAGTCCCACGGTGGAGAACCCGACGATCGTCAGGCCGACACCGAGCAGGGCGGTGAGAGCGAGGAACAGGTTGTAGAAGCCCTGGTTGAATGCGAGCTGCTTCATCGTGATGGCATCCGCCTCCGAGGCGACGCCGAAGATCTTGCGCGTCTCCGGCTCGGTCCACTTGAGCGACTCGAGCGCGAAGATGAAGACGTGGAAGGCGGCAGCAGCGGCTGCGAGGACGAGACCGACGATGAGCATGTCTGATTCTCCCGCGCTGACGCCGTGCAGGGCAAACGCGTGGTGTGACGGGTCTAGACGAGGAAGATCGGCAGCAGACCCGGGTTGTGTGCATGCACCAGCACGGCGAAGACCACCGCGTCGAAGAGCAGATGCACCGTGACCACATACGCCAGTGAGTGGGTGCGAAGGAAGATGAACCCCTGCAGCAGGGCGAACGGGATCGTCAGGAGCGGCCCCCACTCGCGATAGCCGAGCTCCCACAGGAACGACACGAAGACGATCGACTGCAGCACGTTCGCGAGCGCGTTCGGGAAGTGACGTCGCAACAGCGCGAAGACCGTGCAGATGAAGAACAGCTCGTCCCAGATGCCCACTGCGCCCACCCCGACGAAGAGTCGAGCGATCAGGTCGGGACTGTCGACGACCGGCCAGTTCTGGTAGACCCCGCTGGTGATGAAGTAGAAGGGCAGGATGAGCCAGCCCAGCACGAGCACCGCCACCAGCCATCCCCACTGGAGCCTCCCCCACCGCCGATGCGTACGCCAGGGAAAGCCGATCGCTCGATCTCGATACAGATATCGCGAGACCAGGTACGGCACGGCGACCGCGCCGCCGAGTGCCAGTGTGAAGCGGAGCATCGCCAGATTGTCGAGTTCGGCGGCCAGCGGGATGACGCTCACGATGAGCAACCCGAGAGCGATCAACGAGAGGTCGCGCGTGAGCGACGGCGCAGAGCCCACGACTCGACCCCGTTCGATCCACCAGGCGGCGGCGATGCCGGCAGCCAGGAGGATCCACCCCAGCCAGGGGATCTCCAGTACGAAGAACGCGGGAGCCGCCGCGCAGACGAGGACGGCAGGGGCGACACCCGGCCAGACGGTGGAGTCCGCTCGCGCTTCGCTCACTCGCGGGAGACTCATGCGCGCGAGCGACGCCGGTAGACGAGGTCTCTGATGTCGCGACCCTTCGCGAGGCCCTTGCGCTCGAACGCGGTCATCACACGTCCGTCGAAGCGCTCGGCCCATTCGCCGTCGAAGGCGCGCTCGACGAGCGGATCCGCATCGAGGACGTCCCGCATCTGCAGGGCGTAGTCCTCCCAGTCGGTGGCGAGGCGGAGCAGTCCACCGTCACGGAGCGCACGCGCCGCCGTCTCGCCGAAACCGGGGCGCACGAGTCGGCGCTTGTTGTGCTTGCTCTTGTGCCACGGATCGGGGAAGAAGATCCACACCTCGCGCGCCGCGCCCTCCGGCAGATACGAGGAGAGCACCTCGGGGGCGTTCGCCTCGACCACGCGCAGATTGCGGGCGCCCTCGCGGTCGGCGTCGAGCATCGTGCGGGCGAGCCCTGCCCGGAACACCTCCACCGCCAGGAAGTCATCGCCGGGTCGGGAGCTCGCCGCCGCGACGATGGCGTGCCCTTGACCGGAACCGATCTCCACATACAGGTCCGCGACGCGTCCGTACTCCGCCGCCGGCTCCAGACGTGCCTCCGGGTGCACCGAGGTCCAGGCGACGTCACGCGGCACATCGAGCAGGTAGTGCGGACCGAGCTCGGAGAAGGCGCGCTCCTGCGCGTCGGACATGCGGCCGCTCCGACGCACGAAGGACACCGGCTCATCGCGGAAAGTGCGGGGTTCAGGCATGCTTCCAGGGTAGTCGGCGGGTTCGGAGGCGTCGGACATCCGCGGGCGTCACGCCGCGGGCGCCGTCACGAAGTCGATGAGCTCTTCGACCCGGCCGAGCAGGGCGGGCTCCAGGTCGCGGTAGGTGTGAACCTTGCTGAGGATGTGCTGCCACGCGCGACCGGTATCGCCCTGCGTCTCGTACGGCCATCCGAAGGCCTGACAGATACCGGTCTTCCAATCGGTGCCGCGCGGGATCTCCGGCCATCGTGAGATGCCCAGTGCGCGCGGGGTCACGCACTGCCAGACATCGACGAACGGATGCCCGACGATGCGCACGTGTCTCCCATGCGGGCCGCGGGACACGGCCTCCGCGATGCGGGATTCCTTGGACCCCGGTACGAGGTGATCGACGAGCACGCCGTACCGGCGCGACGCGCTGGGCGGCTCGGCCGTCAGCAGCTCATCGAGCAGATCCACGCCCTGGAGGAACTCCACCACGACGCCCTCCACGCGCAGGTCGGCACCCCACACCTTCTCCACCAGTTCCGCATCGTGCTTTCCCTCGACGAGGATCCGGCTGGGCAGAGCGATGCGAGCGCGCTGGTCGGCGACAACGAACGAACCCGAGGCGGTGCGACGGGCCGCCTGAGACTTCGCCGCCGGTGGCTTCAGGCGCACGGCCGTGCCGTCGATGAGAAAGCCCCCTCCCAGGGGGAACAGCCGTCTGCGGCCGGCACGATCCTCGAGCTCGACGTTTCCGCCCTGCACTCGAGTCACCGCTCCGCAGAAGCCGTCGAGCGCGACCTCCACGACGAGATCCATCTCTGCCGGCACCTCCGGCACCGGCTTCGCGGCTCGTTCGCGCCACCCGGCAGCCAGCACATCGGATCCGTACCTGTCGTCCATGCCTTCCAGCGTATGTGCCTCCGCTGAGGGCGAACGGTGATCCGGCCGCTGAACCTGTCGCGTGTCGGACTCTGTGCATAGACTCGGGGCATGGGGCGCGGCTGCCGGTCGAAGGGATCGCAATGAAGACTCGGTGGCTGGCTTGTGCAGGGGTGATCCTGGCCTTCATGGTCGCCGGTCTGGGAGCAACGAGCGCCACGGCAACGGCTCCGGTCACCTTCGGTTCCACCCACGTCGTCGACGAGGCCAACGCGCTCAGCGACAGTGAGTTGCAGTCCGCCGAGACACGCCTCTCCGAACTCACGCAGGCGAGCGGCCTCGATCTCTTCGTGGTGTTCGTCGACGAGTTCACGGACCCGACCGACGCCGACGGATGGGCGAACGCCGTCGCCGAGCAGAACGGCATGGGCACCAGGGACTATGTCCTCGCGGTCGCCATCGATCAGCGCAATTACGCGTTCAGCGCAGACTCCGGTGGCCCCATCAGCGCCTCCCAGCAGGATCAGATCGAGCAGGCGATCGAGCAGAAGCTGAGCGGCGACGACTGGGCGGGCGCCATCACCGCCGCCGCCGACCAGATGCAGGGAGACGGCGGAGCAGGCTTCCTGACCGTCCTCCTGATCCTCGTGGTGATCGTGGTGATCGCCGTCGTCATCTGGCTCATCGTGCGCTCCGTGAAGAAGTCGCGGCGCGCCGCCGATGTGCGGCGCCGTGGCGCGATGCCTGATCAGCCCGACCCGAACGATCCCTTCTCCACGCTCACAGATGAACAGGTCGCCACCCAGGCCGGGTCCGCCCTCGTGCAGGCCGACGACGCCATCACCTCCAGCAAGGAGGAGCTCGGCTTCGCGATCGCGCAGTTCGGAGAGCAGACCACCGCCGAGTTCAGCCAGGCCGTCGACGCGGCGAAGGCGAAGATGTCCGAGGCCTTCGACCTCAAGCAGAAGCTCGATGACGAGATCGAGGACACCGTCCAGGACCGGCGAGCCTGGCATATCCGCATCATCGGCATCGCCGAGGAGATCGACGACCTCCTCGATGCCAACACCGAGGCCTTCGACGCCCTGCGCAAGCTCGAACAGAATGCGCCTGTCGAGCTCGAGCGGGTTCGTAGGGAACGCGCCGCCCTGGATCCGCTCCTCGCCGATGCCACGCCCACGTTGTCGCGACTGACCGGCATCTATGACGCCGCAGCACTGAGCACGGTGTCGGACAATCCTGCGCAGGCCCAGGAACGCGCGGCGCTGGCCGATCGTTCCATCGACGCCGCCGCACAGGCGATCACCGCGGAAAGATCCGGCGAGGCCGCGTTCGCGATCCGCACCGCCGAACAGGCCGTCGCCCAGGCCGCACAGCTCGTGCAGGCGATCAGCGCGCTCGGCGCTGAGCTCGCCGCGATCGAGACGCAGTCGCGTGCGCTGTTCAGCGAGCTGCAGGGCGACATCAGTGCCGCCCGGCAGCTTCCCGATCCACAGAGATCGATCGCCGCGACGATCGCGGCGACCGAAGCCCAGCTGCATCGGGCGCAGGAGAACCTCGGCGGCGCCTCCCGCAGCCCTCAGCAGGTGCTCGCGGCGCTGACAGCGGCGAATGCGCAGATCGATGCCGTGATCGCGCAAGGACGAGAAGACGTCGAGCGCGTGCGCCGTGCGCAGCAGATGCTCGAGCAGACTCTCACTCAGGCGAACTCGGAGATCCGCTCCGGCCGCGAATTCATCGAGACGCGCCGCGGCACCGTGGGTTCGACGGCCCGCACCCGCTTGTCTCAGGCGGAAGACAGCCTGACCCGAGCACTCGACCTGCGCGCGAGCGATCCCGAAGCCTCGCTGACAGAGGCGAATCGGGCGCTCGAACTCGCGCGACAGGCGACCGCTTCCGCGCAAGCCGACGTGCAGTCCTATGCGCCGAGCCAGAGTCAGAACGGCGGCTGGGGCAACGGTCCGTTCGGCGGATCGAACTCCGGAGGGTCCGGCCTCGGCGGCGACATCCTCGGCGGGATCATCGGCGGCCTCCTCTCCGGCGGTGGCGGTGGCTCGTCGTCCCGCGGCAGCAGCTGGCGCTCAACCGGCGGCAGCGGCGGCTTCCGCAGCTCCGGCTTCGGCGGTGGCGGACGTTCCAGCGGCGGGGGACGCCGCTCCGGAGGTGGACGCTTCTGAACCTCATAGCCGACTCGTACAGACTTCGATCACGACCCTCTGAAAGGAATCACGCATGACCAAACAGTCCATCTTCGGACGTATCTCCACCCTTGTCCGCGCGAACATCAACTCGCTCCTGGACTCTGCGGAAGACCCGCAGAAGATGATCGACCAGCTCGTTCGCGACTACACCAACAGCATCGCACGACGCGGAGTCCGCGATCGCGGAGACCATCGGCAACCTGCGCCTGCTCGAGCGTGACCACGAAGAAGACGTCCAGGCGTCGACCGAGTGGGGCAACAAGGCCCTCGCCGCCAGCCGCAAGGCCGACGAGATGCGTGGCGCCGGCAACAGCGCCGATGCCGACAAGTTCGACAACCTCGCCAAGATCGCGCTCCAGCGTCAGATCAGCGCCGAGCGCGAGGCCACCGGTGCCGAGCCGCAGATCGCCGCGCAGACCGAGATCGTCGACAAGCTCAAGAGCGGCCTCAACGGCATGAAGGACAAGCTCGGTGAGCTGAAGAACAAGCGCAGCGAACTGCTCGCCCGCGCGAAGGTCGCCGAGGCCCAGACCAAGGTGCAGGATGCGGTCGGGTCGATCAACGTGCTGGACCCCACCAGCGAGCTGGGTCGATTCGAGGACAAGGTCCGCCGCCAGGAGGCCATCGCTCAGGGCAAGATCGAGCTGGCCGCGTCGAGCCTCGACGCACAGTTCGAGAGCCTCGAAGACCTCGGTGAGCTCACCGAGGTCGAGGCTCGCCTCGCCGAGCTCAAGGCCGGCGGCAGCGCGCCGCGCCAGGCCATCGAAGGCAACTGATACACCCCGCTGATGCCCCGGACGAGCCGTCCGGGGCATCAGCTCTTCCCTTTCCGGAGGTACCCATGGTGCGATTCCTCGTCGTTCCGCAATGGCAGGGCTCTCCTGCGCCGCGCGCGATGCTTCTCGTCGACGGCGCGTCGGCGATCGCTGGCGACCTCCCCCGTGCCGCCACGACGGTGTTGGATGTCCCGGTCGAGGCCGGCGAGGCGCTCGGCACGGGCGTGCGCCGCCTCAGCGCGCTGCTGCGCACGCGTGAACTCGTGCGCGACCACATCACCGACGACACGATCATCATCGGCGGCGACTGCAGCGTCACCGTCGCTGCGCTGGCCGCGCTGCCCGGAGGTACGGACGACGTGGCCGTCGTCTGGTGCGATGCCCACCCCGACATGCACACGCCGGAGACCTCGCCCTCCGGCGCATTCTCCGGAATGGCTCTGCGAGCGGTGCTCGGCGAGGGCGAGGCACAGCTCACGCTCTCTCCCGGAGTCGCTCCGAACCGCGTGGTGACGGTCGGCATGCGCGACCTCGACGATGCCGAGGTCGATCAGCTCTCGCCCCTCACCACCCTCTCCGTCTCCGATCTGGATCGCGTCGATGCTCTCGCCGAGGCCGTCCGTGCGACCGGCGCCTCGCGCGTCTGGGTGCACATCGATGTCGATGTCCTCGACCCCGCGGACTTCTCGGGTGTGTCCTCACCGGCGCCGTTCGGATCGTCTCCCGCCGCGCTCAGCGCTGCGATCCGGCGCCTGCGTGAAACGGTCCCCCTCGCCGGGGCGACGATCGCGGGATTCGCACCGCGCTCCCCCGCCGACGCCGTCGATGATCTCGGCGCACTCCTGCGTCTGGTGGGTGCGGTCGCATGACGGCTGATTGGCGACCCGCTGCTGAGGAGGCGTTGGCACGCGGCCGACGATTCGACCGTCGCATCCCGTCTTTCCTGTTGCGCTCCCCGATCAGCCGGCTCGGATATTCGTGGGGCACCGCGGTCGGGTGGCTGTGGGGCTCGATCTGGAGCACCGGACCTGTCGAGCGGCGCGCAGGCCTGTGGGTGTTCCAGGGCCTCCCGGAGTGGGCGTTCAACCGCGGCGGCGTCTGCGTGGGGGGATGCTTCCTCACCGGTGACGTCCAGCCGAGCGAGGCCGTGCTGCGCCATGAGGCGGTGCACAAAGCCCAGTGGCTCCGCTACGGCTTCCTGATGCCGTTCCTGTACCTCTTCGCCGGGCGGGACCCGTTGCGCAATCGCTTCGAGATCGAGGCCGGACTGGAAGACGGCAACTACGTGCGGCGCGGCCGCTGAGACCTCAGCGCTCGGAGCGGAGAAGTCCGAAGCGCTCCGGTGCGTGGATGTGTGCAGAGTCGATGCCGAGCGTGGTCGTCAGATGCTCGACGATGTCGGCCGTGCCGAGGTAGCCGCCCAGAAGGGTGACATGCGTCTCGGCTTCCGCATCATCATCGCAGAGCATCTCATCCGCCCACGCGCAGGTGGCGCGTGCCAGGGCTTCGCCGGGAGCGCAGGCGCGACCGGTTCCGGGCGCACCCGTCCGTGCCGCGCGTGCCAGCCAGGTGACCGTCATTCGCCCTGGAGCGTCGATCACTCCGATGTCGCCCGTATCGGGTACTTCGATGAAGATGCGTCCGGAGGCACACAGCGGCAACGTCGCCAGGAAGACCTCGAGCGCGGCGAGCGACTGCTCATCGGCCGTCACCAGGTGGTGAGCGCGTCGACGGGCTGCACGGCGCTCGGCGCGTGTGCTGCGGATGTCGAGGGAGGTTTCCATGGTGCATCCATCGTACACCAAGTGAAGGCTTGCCTAACCTTGCTCGGGATGTTTTGGGCGACTACTCCGCGGGCTCGACGAGAGCGGCGACGAGCCCCCTCAATTCAGCATCCGTCAACCCATGCGCGCGGAGATAGTCAGCCGCAGATCCCCACCGCGCGTCGATCTGCTCCAGCAGCTGCCGCATCACGGGAGCGGGCGACTGCGTGGCGAGCGCGATCGCGTGAACCGCCTCCGGGTGCTGCGCCTGCAGGTAGGCGACGATGCGCTGGGATCGCTGGGCAGGAAGCTGCGACTCGGTCAAGGCGTAGTCGGCGATCACTGCGTCACGATCAGCCCCCACGGCCGCGAGCGCCAGCGCCACGGTCACTCCCGTGCGGTCTTTGCCGACCGTGCAGTGCACGAGGGTGGGCTCTCCGGCGGCGATGATCCGAATCGCGTCGACGAGCCGCTCACTGCTCTCCTCGAGCAGGTGCAGATAGAGGTCGTCGAGGCTGGTGTCGGCCTCGAAGAACGATCGCACGGACCCCAGGAACAGCGGTAGATGCGTCGTCTCCGGACCGATGATCTCCGACGGTTCGGCGGCGACCTCCTCGCCATCGCGGAGATCGACGATGCGTCGCACTCGGTCCCGCAACGCCGCAGCGCCCTGCGCCGTCGCGCCCGAGAGCTGACCGGAGCGCAGCAGGACACCTGAGCGGATGCGGCCGCCATCCGATGTCGGGATGCCACCGACGTCGCGGACGTTGTTGACGCCGTCGATGTCGAGGATCGTCATGCGGACGCCTGCGCAGCAGCCTTCGCGTCACCCTGGGGTGCGCGCGGGGGCACCGGGTAGCGACCGGCGATCACGATCCTGTTGAACGCGTTGATCGAGACGCAGGCCCAGCTGAGCGCGGCGTACTCCTTCTCGGTGAACACGCTCCCGACCGTGTCATACACCTCGTCCGATACGCCCTCTTCGGAGATGAAGGTGAACGCCTCGGCGAGTTCGAGGGCGGCGCGCTCGCGCTCGCTGAACACGCCGCTCTCGCGCCAGGCAGGGATCTGAGTCAGCGTGTCGGTGTCGACGCCGGCGGCGAGCGCGCGATCGACGTGGATGCGCGCGCAGAATGCGCAGCCGTTCAGCTGGGAGCAGTGGATCATGACGAGCTCCTTCAACCGCTCGTCGATGCCGTTGGCCGCGCAGATCTCACCGACAGTCCGCGAGAACGCGTCCAGCGCCTGATACGCGGCCGGCTCGGTCTTGGACAGGTGCACTCGCGTCTCGCTCATGGCTCCATGATATTCGGCGAGCGGCACCTTTGATCGCTCCGCTCGTTTCCGGCTGAAATGCGAAACGACAATCAAAATTCGCAAGACATGAACAAAACGCTTCTAAACATGAGGACTTAGTTTGTCATCTTGATCCCGCATTTCCCGAGTGCTGCGGATCGGGAGCAGAATATGCACGTGGCGATCGACATCTCTGAGTTCAGCTATCTTCCCGCACAGGCCGATGCGCTGGGCGCACCCCTTCCGACAGTGGAGCGCCTGACTCTCCCGCTCCCCGACGGTCGCGCACTGAGTGCCCTGCGATTCGGCACCGACGAGCCCCAGGTCACCCTGCTCCACGGTGCAGGCCTCAACGCCCACACGTGGGACACCACCTCCCTCGCACTCGGACGGCCTCTGCTCGCCATCGATCTCGCCGGTCACGGGGACTCCTCGTGGCGCGCGGATCGCGACTACTCCCCCCGCACGCTCGCCGCCGACGTCGCCGCGGCCCTCGATGCGTGGACGTCATCCCCACAGCTGGTCGTCGGACAGTCGCTCGGAGGTCTGACGGGTGCCGCGCTGGCCGCAGCGCGGCCCGACCTCGTCGCGGGCCTGATCGTGGTGGACATCACCCCGGGAATCGACGTGAGCGCAGGCCCCGCGGCCCTGCGGGAGTTCTACGCCGGCCCCACCGACTTCGCCACGCGCGACGAGCTCGTGGACAAGGCGATCTCCCTCGGCTTCGGAGGCACCCGTCCCGAGACGGAGCGGGGCGTCTTCCTCAACACCCGCGTGCGGCCGGACGGACGGGTCGAGTGGAAGCACCACTTCGCCCATCTCGCCGCGCAGGCGCTTGCCGCCCATGACGTTGGATCCGAGACCGCGCCGTCCGTGCTCCACGAGACCGGCTGGGACGACCTGGCCGGCGTCACCGCTCCCCTCACACTCGTGCGCGCGGAGCGCGGATTCGTGAGCGCCGCCGACGCCGATGAATTCCAGCGCCGCGTCCCGTCGGCTCAGGTCATCGTCGTGGATGCCACGCACAACGTGCAGGAGACCGCACCGCGCGAACTCGCCGGCCAGATCGCCTCCCGCCTCTCCCTGGCGGGATTGTGACGTTCCGTTCCACCCCCGACCCGCACCCCGACCACTGATCCCTAGGCTCGTCCCACCGGCACACAGCACCTGCCGCACCGAGAGGAAATGTCCATGTTCCGTCGTACCCGTCGTCTCGCGCTGATATCCGCGCTCGCGGCCTCCGCCGTGATCCTCAGCGCCTGCTCCGGCACCCCTGAGCCCGCCGCCACGTCCACCGGCACGCCTGACCCCGATGCCACGCTGCACGTGGGTCTCGTGCTCGAGCCCACCAACCTCGACATCCGCCACACGAGCGGAGCCGCGATCGAGCAGATCCTGATCGACAACATCTACGAAGGGCTCGTCACCCGCACGCAGGACAACGAGATCGAAGGCCGGCTCGCCTCGGACTACGAAGTCTCCTCCGACGGCCTCACCTACACCTTCACGCTCAACGACGCGCTGGCGTTCCACGACGGGACGGCACTGACCTCGGCTGATGTCGTGGCGTCGTACGAGACCGTCCGCACCGATGCCACTGTGCAGGGCAACGCGGAGTTCGCCTCCGTCGCCTCGATCACTGCGCCGGACGCGACCACCGTCGAGATCGTGCTCTCGGAGCCGAATCAGAACTTCCTGTTCGCGCTGACGGGACCCGCGGGCCTCGTATTCAAGAAGGGCGACAGCACCGACCTGAAGACCGCTGAGAACGGCACCGGTCCCTTCACCCTCACGCGATGGAACAAGGGCAGCACCATCACGTTCGCGCGCAACGACGACTACTGGGGCGACAAGGCCGGAGTGGCCGAGGTCGAGTTCCAGTACATCCCTGACTTCACGGCCGGCGTCAACGCCGCCATCGCCGGAGACGTCGACGTGCTCACCGCCGTCGACCCGAACCTGGCGTCGCAGCTCGAGGGCGACTTCACCCTCACGAAGGGTCGCACGACCGACAAGGCGACGCTGGCCTTCAACAACCAGAAGGCTCCCCTCGACGACGTGCGCGTGCGTGAGGCCCTGCGCCTCGCCATCGATCACGAGGCACTCATCGAAGCCGTCGGCGCCGGTACCACCCTGTTCGGCCCGATCCCCGAGCTCGACCCGGGCTACGAGGACCTCTCCGACGTGATCTCCTACGACCCCGAGAAGGCGAAGTCACTGCTGGCCGAGGCCGGTCAGGAAGACCTCGAGTTGACCCTCACCATCCCGTCGTTCTACGGCACCACCGTGCCCAAGGTACTCATCTCCGACTTCAACAAGGTCGGCGTGACCCTCGACGTCAACGCGGTGGAATTCCCGACCTGGCTCGAAGACGTCTACACGAACCACGACTACGACCTGAGCTTCGTGCTGCACGTCGAGCCGCGCGACTTCGGCAACTTCGCCAACCCGGACTACTACTTCGGCTACGACAACACCGAGGTGCAGGACCTCTACACGCAGGCGCAGGCAGAGGTCGACCCCGACAAGGCGGCGGACCTGCTCGCGAAGGCGGCGCGCATCGTGTCGGAGGACCACGCGGCGGACTGGCTCTACAACGGTGAGACCATCACCGCGGTGAGCCCGATCGTCTCGGGCTTCCCCGAGGATTCGATCAACTCACGCATCAACCTCGCGGGCGTCGTCGTCTCGGCCGAGAAGTAAGAACCGGCCCCCGACTCCGTGCTCCGCTACGCGCTCGTCCGAGGAGCCCTGCTGATCGCAGGGCTCCTCGTGTCGAGCGCGCTCATCTTCCTCACGCTGCGCGTCTTCCCCGGCGATGTCGCACAACTGATCGCCGGCACCCAGGCCTCGCCGGCCGAGGTCGACGCCTTGCGGGAGTCGCTCGGGCTGAATCAGCCTCTCCTCACCCAGTACACCGACTGGATCGGCGGGATCTTCCGAGGCGATCTCGGCACCTCGCTCCTGTCGGGTGCGTCGGTCGGTGAAGAGCTGTTCCTCAAGGCGCAGGTCACGGTGCCGCTCGGCATCCTGTCCCTCCTGATCGCCGTGCTCATCGCCGTGCCGTTCGGAATCATGGCCGCACTGCTGCGGGGTCGTCGCGGCGGCACGGCGCTGAGCGTCGGCGCACAGGCGCTGGCCGCGGTCCCCGTGGTCTGGGCCGGCATGATGCTCATCGTCGTGTTCTCCGTCTGGCTGGGCTGGTTGCCCCCGCAGGGGTTTCCCCGCACCGGATGGTCGACCCCGGGCAGGGCCATCGAGGCGCTCCTGCTCCCCGCTCTGACGATCGGCATCGTCGAAGGAGCCATGCTCATGCGTTTCGTGCGCAGTGCGACGCTGCAGGCCGCCGGGCAGGACTTCGTGCGCACCGCCGCGGCCAAGGGCCTCACCCGCACGCGAGCGCTGATCCAGCACGGCATCCCCGCTGTGGGGCTGTCGATCATCACCGTGCTGGGTCTGCAGATCGCCGGCATCATCGTCGGTTCCGTGGTGATCGAGCAGTTGTTCACGCTCCCCGGCATCGGGCGGATGCTCGTGGCCGATGTCGGCACCCGCGACCTCATCAAGGTGCAGAGCGAGTTGCTGGTGCTCACCGGCTTCGTGCTGGTCATCGGCTTCCTCGTTGATCTGCTGCACCGCGCGATCGACCCCCGGCAGAGGGAGGCCGCATGATCCCCCGCGTTCTCGGCAGGCTCTGGGCGACCGCCACCGGCCGCTTCGGAGTGATCGTCGTCGCGATCGTCGCGTTGACCGCTCTCGTCTCGCTCTTCTGGACGCCCTTCGACCCGCAGTCCTCGAACATCGGCGACCGCTGGCTCCCGCCGAGCTGGCCGCATCTGCTCGGAACCGACGACACCGGCCGTGACATCCTCAGCCTGATCATGGCGGGAGCGCGAACCACGGTGTTCGTCAGCGTCGGCGCCGGAGTGGTGGCCACGGTCGTCGGCATCAGCCTGGCAGCCCTGGGCGCGCTCACCGCGCGCTGGCTGCGCGAGACCGTCGCGGTGTTGGTCGACATCCTGATCGCGTTCCCCGTCCTGCTGATCGCCATGATGATCTCGTCGGTCTGGGGCGGGTCGCTCTGGGTGGTGATCTGGGCTGTCGGCATCGGGTTCGGCGTGAACATCGCCCGTGTCACGCGACCCGAACTACGGCGCGTGCAGCAGAGCGATTTCGTGCTCGCCGCGCGCGCGTCCGGGCTCACGCCGTCGCAGAGCCTGATGCGTCATCTGCTCCCCAACGTCGCACCGGTGTTCATCGTGCAGCTCTCGTGGTCGATGGCCGTGGCCGTGCTCGCCGAGGCCGGTCTGTCCTATCTCGGATTCGGTGCCTCCGTGGTCGAGCCGAGCTGGGGAATCCTCCTCGCCGATCTGCAGCGCTACATCGGCGTGCATCCCCTGTCGGTCATCTGGCCCGGTCTCACGATCACGCTCACGGTCCTGGCGCTCAATCTGCTCGGCGACGGCCTGCGCGAGGCGACCGATCCGACGCTGCGCCACCGCGCCGCCGAGATCCACACCCCGGCGGTGGTCGCATGACGCTCTCCGTGCAAGACCTGGTGATCACGATCGACGGACGGCGCGTGGTCGACGGCATCTCCTTCGAGGTACCCGACGGCGCGCGTCTCGGACTGATCGGGGAATCGGGTTCGGGTAAGTCGCTGACAGCCTTGGCCGCTCTCGGGTTGCTCCCCGATGGTGCCAGCGCGAGCGGGAGCATCCGCTGGAACGGCATCGAATTGATCGGCATGCCCGACCGCGAACTGGCGAGGCTGCGCGGAGACGACATCGGCATCGTGTTCCAGGAGCCGCGGACCGCTCTCAACCCCATCCGCACCGTCGGACGTCAGATCGCGGAATCGATCCGCATCCACGAGAAGGTCGGTCGACGCGAGGCACGCGAGCGGGCGATCGCGGAAGCCTCCCGCGTACGCCTGCCCGACCCCGAATCGATCGTGGACCGCTACCCGCATCAGCTCTCCGGGGGCCAACGCCAGCGCGTGGCGATCGCGATGGCGCTGGCCTGCCGCCCGAAACTGCTGATCGCCGACGAACCGACCACCGCCCTCGACGTGACGATCCAGGCCGAGATCCTCTCGCTGCTGCTCTCTCTGGTCGAGGAGCAGGGCATGTCGCTGGTGTTCATCACGCATGATCTCGCCGTGCTCGCGCAGGTCGCGACCGAGGGCGTCGTGCTCGAGCACGGACGTGTCGTCGAGGCCGCCTCCGTGCAGCATCTGCTCACGGCGCCGACCTCGCCGATCACCCGGGGACTACTGCGCGACGCCACGGCGACGCTGTGGCGGCCGGACGGAGGCGAACGATGAGCCTGATCGAAGCGCGCGGTCTCCGCCGGGACTTCTTCGTGCCGAAGCGGTCGACCTTCGAGCGCACTCGCACCCAGACGGCGCTGCAGCCGACCGATCTCGATGTCGTCGCCGGTTCCTCGGTGGGCATCATCGGCGAATCGGGTTCGGGCAAGTCCACGCTCATCCGCCTCCTCCTCGGCCTCGACCGTGCGACGTCGGGCACGGTCAGCATCGACGGGCGAAAAGTGGATGCCGCCGCATCCGCGAAGTCCCTCCACTGGTTGCGTCGAGAGACCGGGCTGGTCTTCCAGGACCCATACGCGTCACTCGACCCGCGCATGACGGCCGCCCAGATCGTCGCGGAACCGCTGTGGGCGCTGAGGATCGAGGGCGATCATCGCGCGCGCGTCCACGAGGTTCTCGTGCAGGTCGGGCTGGATGCCGAGATGGCCGAGCGCTACCCGCACGAGTTGTCGGGCGGGCAACGCCAGCGGATCGCGATCGCCCGCGCGATCGTGCACCGACCGCGCATCCTGGTCGGCGACGAGCCGCTGTCGGCGCTCGACGTCACGGTGCGCGCACAGATCCTCGAACTGCTGATCGAACTGCGGCGGACGACCGACCTGACACTCGTGTTGGTGTCGCATGACATCGGCGTCGTGCAGAACCTCTGCGACACGGTCGTGGTGATGAAGGACGGCGCCGTCGTCGAGCGGGGCTCCGTGTCGGACGTCCTGCTGCGGCCCCAGCATGCGTACACGAAGGCTCTGCTGTCGGCGATCCCCGTGATCCCGTCCGGCGGCTAACGTCCGCGGCTCGACGAGAACAGGCCTCGGGGACGAGCGCCCGCTCGGGCGCAGCACGCGGCGCATGTACACGGTTCCGAGCTCGCGACCGAACTTGTAGCCGACGCGGCCCATGCGCCCGGCCTCGACGAAGCCGAGCTTCGCGTGCAGCCGGATCGACGCCTCCGCGCCGCTGTCGCTGATCACGGCGACCATCTCACGGATGCCCTTCTGCTCGCAGGCGTCGATCAGGGCCTGCAGCAGCGCGGCTCCGAGCCCCTTGCCTCCGGCGCCGGGTCCGAGATAGATCGAGTCCTCGACGGTGTACCGGTAGGCGTTCTTGCCCGCCCACGGCTGCGCGAGGGCGTAACCCATCACGACCCCGGCCGGTGAGACGGCGACGAGGAACGGCAGATCCAGCCGGGTGAGCAGGGCGAACTTCTCGCGCCAGTAAGGGATGCTGCTGCGCCGCTCGTCGAGGGTGACCGCGGAGTTGCTCACGAAATGGTTGTAGATCTCTCGGACGTGAGCCAGATCCGACGCCCGCACCGGGCGGATCGCGTAGGCGAACACCTCGGCGGGCGCTGCGGGGCGCAGATGACGCGGAAGGACACGGCGACGGTCCCCCGGTTCGAACTGCATGCGCTCAGCTTAGGGAACGGAGCGCCTCGCCCTCCACCCGCCAGTCCACGGGCTCCGCTCCGAGTCCCTCCAGGAGTGCGTTGGCGCGGGAGAAGGGGCGGGAGCCGAAGAAGCCCCGGCGTGCGGACAGCGGTGAGGGGTGCGCCGAGGCGATCACCGGCGTATCACCGAGCAACGGCTGCAGGTTGGCGGCGTCCTTCCCCCACAGGATCGCGACGAGCGGCTGGTCCCGCGCGACGAGCGTGCGGATCGCGAGCTCGGTCACCGCCTCCCACCCCCAGCCGCGGTGAGAGGCCGCGGCGCCGGGCTGCACGGTGAGCACTCGGTTGAGCAGCAGCACACCCTGGTCACTCCAGGCCGTGAGGTCGCCGTGCGGCGCGGGCGGGATGCCGAGGTCGGTCTCGCGCTCCTTGTAGATGTTCGAGAGACTCCGCGGCAGCGGGCGCACGTCGCGATCGACCGCGAAGGAGAGACCGATCGGATGCCCCGGTGTGGGATAGGGGTCCTGCCCGGTGATGAGCACCCGCACGCCTGACAGCGGTCGCTGGAAGGCGCGGAGCACGTGGTCGCCCGCCGGGAGGTAGCCACGGCCGGCCCCCTGCTCGGCGCGGAGTCGATCGCCGAGTTCAGTGATCACGCCCTGCACAGGAGCGAGGGCGTCGGCCCAGCCCGCATCGATCTGTCCGTCCGCCGCGAGTTCGGCGAGGGAACGCGCCATCATCGACCCTCAGTCGAGGGAACGCACACGCAGCGGACCGCGGGCGAGAAGATGCTGGGCGGACTGCGCGACCGGCCGCATCGTGATCAGGTCGAGGTTCACGTGACCGGGCGATTCGAGCGCGTAGGCGATCACGTCGGCGACGTCGTCTGCCACGAGAGGCGCTTCGACGCCGGCGTAGACGGCTTCCGCCGCGACCGAGTCCCCTCCGAGCCGGTTCAGCGTGAACTCCTCGGTGTGCACCATGCCCGGCGCGATCTCGACGACACGGATCGGCTCGCCGTTGAGCTCTTGGCGCAGCACCCGAACGAGCATCGCCTCTGCGGCCTTGGCGGCGTTGTAGCCCGCGCCTCCGGCGTACGCCGTCTGCGCTGCGGTCGACGTGACGAAGACGGTGTCCGCGTGCCCGTCGGCCGCGGCCGCACGACGCAGCTGCGGAAGCAGGCTGGCGACGAGTCGCTGCGTCGCCAGCACGTTCGCGTCGAACATCCACTGCCAGTCGTCGGTCGAGGCGTTCTCGACGCGATCCGTGCCGCGCGCACCGCCGGCGACCTGCACGAGCGCGTGCACGGGGCCGGACTTCTCGAGCTCTGCCACGAGCGCGTCGACCGCCAGGTCATCGGTCAGATCACACGCGATCGCCGAAGCGCCGGTCTCGGCGACGAGGGCCGCAAGCCGATCCTCCCGCCGCGCGACGCCGACGACGTCCCATCCGCGCGAACGGAGCGCACGCACCGTCGCCGCACCGATTCCCGAGCTCGCACCTGTCACCACTGCACGTCTGTTGACCATGCCTCCACCGTACGATGTTCCGCGTCTTCTCGGCGTCTCAGACTGTTACGTCACATTTCCCACTCATTGTTGACAGGTGGGAATATTCCGTACTCTCGCTGAAACGGCATCCGCCATCCGCCCATCCACACGTTCCAGGGGGAACACATGTCCGCACCCGAGACCTGGCGCTTCGAGACCAAGCAGATCCACTCGGGTGCCGCGCCCGACCCGGTCACCAAGGCTCGTGCCACGCCGATCTACCAGACCACCTCGTACGTGTTCGACAGCGCGGACCACGCAGCGAACCTGTTCGCACTGGCCGAGTTCGGCAACATCTACACCCGCATCCAGAACCCCACCCAGGATGTGCTGGAGCAGCGTCTCGCCGCCCTGGAAGGCGGAACGGGCGCCCTCGTCCTCGCCAGCGGACAAGCCGCATCGACGTTCGCGATCCTGAACATCGCCGAGGCGGGCGATCACTTCGTCGCCTCCAGCTCGATCTACGGCGGCACCTACAACCTCTTCAAGTACACACTCGCGAAGCTCGGCATCGAGGTCACCTTCGTCGAGAACCAGGACGACGCCGAGGAATGGCGCCGCGCGGTGCGCCCGAACACGAAGCTGTTCTTCGCGGAGACCATCGGCAACCCGCAGATCAACATCCTCGACATCCGCACGGTCGCCGACGTCGCTCACGAGGCCGGCGTGCCGCTCATCGTCGACAACACGATCGCGACCCCGTACCTGATCCGTCCGTTCGAGTTCGGCGCCGACATCGTCGTGCACTCGGTCACCAAGTTCCTCGGCGGCCACGGCACCACCATCGGCGGCGCGATCATCGACGGCGGCTCGTTCGAGTGGTCGAAGAACGTCGACAAGTTCCCCGGCCTCACGGTTCCGGACCCCTCGTACCACGGCGCCAGCTACACCGCCGCTGTCGGCGACCCGCTCGCCTACATCATCAAGGCGCGCGTGCAGCTGCTGCGCGACCTCGGCTCCGCGATCTCCCCGCAGAGCGCCTGGAACCTCATCCAGGGCATCGAGACGCTGTCGCTGCGCATCGAGCGCCACGTGCAGAACGCGCAGGAGATCGCCGAGTGGCTCGACAGCCGTGACGATGTCGCGACGGTCAACTACTCGGGTCTGCCATCCTCGCCCTGGTACGCGAAGGCGAACCAGTACGCCCCCAAGGGTGTCGGCGCGGTGCTCTCGTTCGAGCTCAAGGGCGGCGTGGAGGCCGGTCGCGAGTTCGTCAACAGCCTGTCGCTGTTCAGCCACCTCGCCAACATCGGTGACGTGCGCTCGCTCGTCATCCACCCGGCGTCCACCACGCACGCCCAGCTGACGCCGGAGCAGCAGCTCACCGCGGGCGTCACCCCGGGTCTCGTGCGCCTCTCTGTGGGCATCGAGAACATCGACGACCTCAAGGCCGACCTCGACCAGGCGCTCGCCGCCGCTCGCCGGGTCTCTGAGGCCGCTCGCGCCTGAGTCAGATACGCAGCATCACGAATGCCCCGGACTCCGGTCCGGGGCATTCGTGCGTGCAGGACGCGCGCCCTCGACGGCACGACGACCCCGCGCCGCGCCCGGAAGCCGTAACGTTCGGGTCGCCACGGCCGGGCCAGGCGAGAATGGACACATGGACTGGCAGACGACCTCCGAGGACACGGTGCCCTCGGCACCCGTGACGGAGGCCGACGTGCGCCTTCTCCGCGCGCGACCACCCGCAACCGGCGCCTGGCGCGACGGCGACCCCGTCGGTGGTCGTCGTTTCGCATCGCTCGGGGCGTTCCGCACCGAGAACGGCACCGAGCTGCCCGGCATCCGCCTCGCCTACGAGACGTGGGGCGAACTGAACGCCGCGCGTGACAACGCCGTGCTGGTGCTGCACGCCCTCACCGGCGACAGCCACGTGCGCGGACCGGCGGGAGCCGGCCACCCCACGGCAGGCTGGTGGGAAGACCTCACAGGACCCGGCGCACCTCTGGACACCGAGCGCTGGTTCGTCATCGCGCCGAACATGCTGGGTGGGTGCCAGGGATCGACCGGCCCCGCGAGCATCGCGCCCGACGGTTACGAGTGGGCCTCCCGGTTCCCGTACCTGACGATCCGCGACCAGGTCGCAGCCCAGGTCCTGCTCGCCGATGCGCTGGGCGTGGACCGCTGGGCCGCCGTGATCGGCGGATCGATGGGCGGCATGCATGCCCTCGAGTGGGCCGCGACGCATCCGGAGCGCGTGGAGCGCCTGGCCGTGCTGTCGTCGCCGCCGGTGACGACAGCCGACCAGATCGCGTTGAACACCGTGCAGCTGGGCACGATCCGCATGGATCCCCGTTTCCAGGGCGGGGAGTACTACGACCTCGGCGACGGCGACGGACCGCACCGCGGATTGGCCCTCGCGCGCCGCATGGCCCTGTTGAACTACCGCAGCCCGATCGAGCTGAATCAGAGGTTCCAGCGCTCGTGGCAGTCGGATGTGTCACCGCTCGGACACGGCGGACGCTTCGCCGTCGAGTCGTACCTCGACTTCCACGGCAACAAGTTCACGCGCCGCTTCGACGCCAACAGCTACATCACGCTGGTCGAGGCGATGAACTCCCACGATGTCGGCCGCGACCGCGGCGGGGTCGAGGAGGCCCTGCGCACCATCACCGCGACCACCCTCGTGCTGGGGATCGACAGCGATCGCCTGTTCCCCGTCGACGGCCAGCATCGTATCGCCCGCAGCATCCCGAACACGCTCGACGGCCACGACGCGGTCGTGCTGGTCAGCGACTTCGGACACGACGGATTCCTGATCGAGAGCGAGGCCGTCGGGGCGCATCTGCGTCGCCTGATGGTCAGCTGAGGTCGCTGGCCACGAATCTCCACGGGAGCGTCTCCGCCTCCAGGCGCCCCTGATCCCAGGCGAAGGCGCCGCCCCCGTCGAGCACCCGCGTACGGAACGATTCGACTCCCGCTCCGGACGACAGCGCGGAGGGTACATCTGTGAACGCGGAGAGTGTGTGGAGCGTCACCCAGGTCGGAGGGAACAGCCTCCACTCCCCCGCGCCGTGGCGCGCGAGGGCCTCGGCAGGGCTCGCCCAGATCAGCTCGGCGACCTCGTCCGCCGACGGTTCCGGGCGGTGGTCCGGCGCGGTCGCGAGGAAGAACCACGTGCGGATGCGGGTCGGCGCCTCGCGCGGCGGACTCCACCGCGACAGCGCCACGAGTCCGTCGACGAGGAGTCCCACCTCTTCGAACGTCTCCCTGATCCCTGCACGTCGCGCGTTCTCGATCTCGCCGTCCCCCTCTCGGACGTCGGTGTCTTCGACCTTGCCGCCCGGGAACACCCAGGCGCCCGCGAAAGAGCCGCGGTCCGGTCGACGCATCAGCAGCACCTCGAATCCCTTGCGGGACGGGCGCAGCAGCACGACCGTGCCGGCGACGGGCAGCGTCTCATCGACGTCGTCTTCGGGGTCGATCACCCCGTCACTCTACGACGCGACGAGCGCAGCCGGGCGGCGCGCCTCGATGCGGAACGACAGCAGTGCGATCAGAAGACCGGCCACCGCGAGCGCCGCTCCCGTCCACGCCGGTGCGGTGAAGCCCCACCCTGCGGCGATCACGGCACCACCCAGGAACGCACCGAGGCTGTTGCCGATGTTGAGCGCCGAGTGGTTCATCGCGGCCGCGATCGACTGGTTGTCGCCGGCCACGTCCATCAGACGCGTCTGAATGGTCGGGCTGAGCACCGACGAGACGAAACCGACGATCAGCACCATCAGGCTCAGGCTCACGATCCAGAACGAGGCGAGGGCGAGCAGCGCGAAGACGCCGGCCATCGCCGCGAGGCCGATCAGGAGTGTGCGTCGCAGATCGATGTCGGCGAGGTGACCCCCGACGAGGTTTCCCGCCGTCATCCCGATCCCCATCAACACCAGCACGATCGGAACGACCCAGTCCGGCGTGCCCGCGATCTCGGTCACGAGCGGAGCGATGTAGCTGTAGACGGCGAAGAAGCCGCCGAAGCCGATCGCACCGACACCGAGCGTGAACCACACCTGCGGGATGCGGAAGACGCCGAGCTCCTGACGCATCGTGCGGCCCGGCTGCCCGGGATGCTTCGGCACGAACACCGCGATGCACAGCGCGGCGAGGGCGAACACGAGGGTGACGACCGCGAACGCCGCACGCCATCCCCACTGCTGACCGAGGTACGTGCCCAGCGGCACCCCGACCACGTTGGCGACGGTGAGCCCGGTGAGGATGAACGCGACACCCTTGGCGCGATTGCCCGGGCCCATGACGTCAGCGGCGACGAGTGCGCCGATGCCGAAGTAGGCACCGTGCGGGAGCCCGGCCAGGAAACGGGAGACCCCGACGAGTTCGAACGTCGGGAGCACCACGGTGAGAGCGTTGAAGAGTGTCAGCGCGAGGGCGAGCACGATCATCACGCGGTGCCGCGGGTATCGCGCGACGAAGCCCGCGATCGTCGGCGCGCCGATCACGACACCCAAGGCGTAGAGCGAGATCAGCCAGCCGGCCTGACTCAGCGCATCCTCCGTGCTCGTCGCCGAGAGGGCGGGGAGCAGGTCGGATGCGATGTTGGGCAGCAGCCCCATGATGACGAACTCGGTCATGCCGATTCCGAAGCTGCCTATGGCGAGAGAGAGGAGCGCCCTCTTCGCCGCACCCCTCGATTCAGTCGAGGGATTCACCGGATCAGCTTAGCGGTCTCGAAGGGTGTGTGAACGCCCCCGGCGTCGTCCCGAGCACGCGGCGGAAGTGCCGCGTCATATGCGCCTGGTCGTGGAAGCCGGCGTCAGCGGCGGCCATCGCCGGTCGCGCGCCGTCCACGAGCAGCCGTCGGGCGAGGTCGATGCGACGGCTGACCACGTACTGGTGCGGCGCAAGACCGTAGTTCTGCGAGAAGACTCGAGCCAGGTGGCTGGGGTGGGCACCGAGCTGCGTGGCGATCTCCGCGATCGTGAACGACTCGGTGAACCGCTCGTCGAGGTAGTCGCGAACCCGGCGCGCCATGGGCGCATCCCGCAGGGTCGCGTGCGGCGCGCCCAAGCGGGCGAGGACGCGTCGCTGGAGCATGAGCGTCCAGTGCTCCGCGGCCATCAGATCACCGGGATCGCGCAACGCGGCGTGGATGCGCTTCGCTTCAGCCAGCGCCTCCGCATCGGCGAGCGTGGGCTGCACGGCCGCGGCACCAGTCGCGCGCTCGGGCAGCCATGCGCTGTCGAGGTACAGGACCCTCTTGCGATAGATCCTCCCCTCGACCGTGGATCTGCCGTCGTGGGGAACGCCCGGTGGGAGCAACGTCAGCGCCTGCGGCGTGGCGAGATGCTGTGATCGATCCAGGTCGTAGGCGACGGCCCCTTCATCGACGAGCATCACCGCCCACCCGTCGTGCGAGTGCATCGGATAGGCGTGGCCGAACGAGGCGTGATAGACCTCTCGCAACGCGGGCACGGGTGGGTGCCATGCCCGGGTGCGTTGCGTCATGCAAGAAACGTACAAGACGAGACCATGCGCCCGGCGAGATCGTGGAGTCATGAGCACGACAACGATCGCCCCCGCCCATCCGGCATCCTTCCCACTCTTCGACACCAAGGTCGCCGTTCTTCTGAGCAGCGACCTTGCACCGTGGCAGGAGCTCAACGTCACGGCCTTCCTCATGTCGGGCATCGCCGTGAGCGCGAACGGTCTGACGGGAGAGCCGTACGTCGACGGCGACGGGACCGTCTACCTTCCGATGCTGCGACAACCCGTCCTCGTGATGACGGGAGAGCTCGCGCTGCTGCAGAGCGCTCGCACGAAGGCGACCGCGCGCGGCGACATCTCGGTCGCCATCTACACGCGTCCGTTGTTCGACACGGGACACGACGACGCGAATCGCGCCGCAGTGGCGTCCGTGCGATCCGCCGACCTCGACCTCGTCGGACTCGCGTTGCGCGGGCCTCGCAACGCGGTGGATCGCATCCTGAAGGGAGCCCGCCTTCACGGGTGACCGCGCAGACGGCTCGGTAGGGCCGGGCTACTCCCCCGACTCGTCGATCGCCGCCTCCAGCCGCTCGATCTTCGCATCGAGCTCACCGGAGTATCCGGGGCGGATGTCGGCCTTGAGCACCAGGGAGACGCGCGACCCGAACGGCATGACGGCTTCGGTGGCGCGCTTGACGACGTCCATGACCGTGTCCCAGTCCGGCCCCTCGATCTCGGTGAACATGCTGGTGGTGCGGTGCGGGAGGCCCGACTCGCGCACCACCTTCACGGCCGCGGCGACGGCGTCGTGCACGGATGCATCCGTGCGTTCGGGACCTTCGGCGGGGGTTCCGCTCGGTGCGACGGAGAAGGCGATCAGCATGGTTCACTCCCGATGGGTAGAGGGACGGACGGCGGGCACACGCACGAGAGCGCGGATGCCGACGATGAGCAGCACGATGAGAAGCAGGTTGCGCAGCGACAGGACGAGCACCGGCAGCAGCTGCGCGGACAGCAGCGCGTCATAGCTGAGCGGGTAGACGAGACAGGTGAGTGCGCAGAGCACGGCGACGAGCAGCGCGGGAACGCGTGCGCGTGTCACGTCCAGTACGAGCCAGATCGCGACCGGGGCGATGAGCCACGTCTGGAACTGGGGAGACCCGACCTTGTTCGTCACGATGAGAGCGACGACGAGCGACAGCGCGAGTGGCGGGAACAGACGAGAGAACGACGCTCCCCGCACCGTCTTCGCCGCACCGATCGCGGTGACGGCAGCGACGACGACGACCATCAGCGGCGTGAGGAGGGACTGGACGATGTCGACCCCGTCCGCCGAGATCTGGAAGGTGAGGATCTCGTAGCTGTACTCGATGCGGGCAGCTCCCGCCACCGCGAGCCAGAGGAACGGGGTCGCCGCGACCGCTTCGATCTGCAGCCCTCGCCCCGTCTGCTGGGTGAGGAATCCGAGGATCTCGTCGTCGGCGCCGAGGAGCACGAGGCCGACCACGACGCCCGCCGTCACCGCCGCGGCGGCGAGCAGGATGCGCAGGCGCGCCCGCGCAGCCACGACGGCGGCGATGACGAGTGCGCCCGGCCAGATCTTGATCCAGGCGCCGATCGTGAGCAGCGCTGCGGCGAGCGCGGGCCGCGTGGCGAGCCAGAGCCCGCCCACGACGGCGATGGGGACGGTGACCGCGTCGATCCGGTACAGGGCGATCGGCCCGAGCAGCAGCAGCGCTACGGACCAGAACCACGCAGCAGTGATCCGCGGGCGAGACGGGGAACGCCCGAGCAGCACCGCGAACGCGAGCACGTCGAGCACCGTGACCATGACCGCCCAGGCGATCAGGTACGCGCTCGATGCTCCCAGCAGCGGCACCAGCGGCATCGAGAGCCCTTTGGCGAGCAGCATCGGCACGAGCGCGAGTTGCGGGTACACCCACGTCTGCGTGACTCCGACGATCGCCCCGCCGTTCACCGCCGACGACGCCCACGGTTCGTACACGAGCACCACATCGCCCATCGGCTGACTGGGGTAGATCCATCCCACGAGGCTCGTCACGACGTGGACGGCGAGGAAGACGACCCACAGCGCGGTGACGCGGGCGGCGGTCAGACGGGTCATGCGAGCAGGTCGGAGATCGCGCGTGGCAACGACTCCGCCACGTCCAGCGCCACGATCGGGTGTCCGGGCCCGCGCTGCCCTCCCGCGCCCAGGATGCCGGCGGCCGATCTGCCCGCATATCCATGCAGCCAGGCGCCTGCGGCGGCGATCTCGATGACCGACGAGTGCGGATTCGCCGCGAGCAGTGCGCCCAGCACGCCGGCGAGGACGTCACCGGTGCCCGCCGTGGCGAGCCATCCGGTGCCGGCGGAGACCTCGATCACCGCACCGGATGCGTCCGCGACGAGTGTGCGCGCTCCCTTGAGCAGCACCGTTCCCCCGAGGCGCGCGGCGAGCTCGACGACCGCCTGCTCCCGATGAGCGTCATCCGCCGGCGACAGTCCCAGCTGCGAACACAGCCGCGCGAACTCGCCCGCGTGGGGAGTCACGAGGAGGGGCGCCCGGCTGCCGGGGGCGAGGTCGAGCGCTCCGGCATCCACCACCACGCGGGTGGAACCGTCGAGGATCTCACGCAGTGCCGCGGTCTCGTCCCCGGTGCGTGTGGCGGCATCCGTACCGGAACCGATCACCCAGGCATCGATCCGCGAGCGCCCGACATCCGATCCCACGACCGTCTCGGGGCGACGGGCGAGCACCGCGTCGGCGGCACGTCCCTCTCCCACGAATCGCACGAAGCCCGCGCCCGCGCGCCATGCGGCCTCCGTGCCGAGCACGGCAGCGCCCGGATACGCGGCCGATCCGGTGCGCAGTGCGACCACTCCGCGCGAGTACTTGTCGTCCGCCGCGTCGGGCACCCGCAGGAATCGCGCGGTATCGCCCCGGGACCACTCGCGAACATCGACCATGACTCCACGTTAGCCGGACGGCCCCCGGGTCATGCCGCTCGGAGTACCGTCGAACGGTGAGCATCCTCTTCTCGACGCTGAACATCCGATCCGTCACCTTCCGCAACCGGTTGTGGGTGTCTCCCATGTGCATGTACAGCGCCGTCGACGGTGTCGTGCAGGAGTGGCACCACACCCACCTCGCGCAGTTCGCCTCGGGCGGCGCCGGACTCATCGTCGCGGAGGCGACGTCGGTCGTACCGGAGGGGCGCATCTCGCCGCGCGATGCGGGGTTGTGGAGCGACGCGCAGCGCGACGCCTGGGCGCCGATCGTCGAGGCGATCCACGATCGTGGTGCGCGGGCGGGCGTACAACTCGCCCATGCCGGGCGCAAGGCGTCGACCTGGTGGCCGTGGGCCGACGAGCGCGGCTCCGTGCCCGACGCGCAGGGCGGGTGGTCGACCGTCGCCCCCTCGGCCATCGCCTTTGCCGGGTTCGCCGAGCCGCGCGCACTCGACGCCGCCGGTATCGACGCCGTGGTCGAGGCGTTCGCCGGCGCCGCACGTCGTGCGGTGGATGCCGGGTTCGATGTACTCGAGATCCACGGCGCACACGGCTATCTGCTGCATCAGTTCCTCTCGCCCCTCTCGAACCTTCGCGAAGACGAGTACGGCGGGGCGTTGGAGAACCGGGCTCGCCTGCTCCTGCGTGTAGTCGATGCCGTGCGTGCCGCGGTGGGTGAGGAGGTGCCGCTGTTCGTGCGGATCTCGGCCACCGACCATGCCGAGGGCGGATTCACGCCCGAGGAGGCCGCGTCCGTGGGCGAGTGGGCCACCGAGCGCGGGGCGGATCTGATCGACGTGTCCAGCGGCGGCCTGGTCGCCCACCAGCGCATCGATGTCTTCCCCGGGTATCAGGTGCCGCTGGCGGAGACGGTGCGACAGGGCGGGCGTATCGCCGTCTCGGCCGTCGGTCTCATCACCGCGGGCGAGCAGGCCGAGCAGGTACTGGCGGAGGGCGCGGCCGATGCGATCTTCGCCGGGCGCGAATGGTTGCGCGACCCGCACTTCGCCCTCCGTGCGGCACATGAGCTCGGCGCCGAGGTCTCCTGGCCCCCGCAGTACGAACGCGCCCACTGGCGCTGAACCGGAACGAGACAAGCCGCCGATCTCCGAGAGATCGGCGGCCTGTCTCTGTGTGGGGCGCGGGTCAGTGGCCGCGCACGCGACGCGTCGCGTCCTGCACCTCTCCGACGAGCTCCTCCAGGATGTCTTCGAGGAACAGCACCGCGGTGGTGTTCCCCTCGGCATCGCGGACCTTGGCGAGGTGCCGACCCGCGCGGCGCATCACGGCCAGGGCGTCTTCGAGGTCCGTGTCCTCCTGCACCGGCACCATGTGGTGGATGCGCTTGGCCGGGAGCGGCTCGATCATCTTCGCCTCGGCATCCGGTCCTTCGGACGCCCGCAGGATGTCCTTCAGATGCACGTAGCCGATCGGGACGGCCTCGTCGTCGACGATCACGTACCGGGAGAACCCGTACTTCGCGACCGCCTTCTCGATGTCGTCCGGGGTGGTCGACTGCGGCAGTGTGACCAGCTCGCTGAGGGGCACGGCCACGTCTCGCGCCTTCTTGTCGGTGAACTCCACCGCGGCGGCGACGGTGCCGGCGGCATCCATCAGCACGCCCTCGCGCCGGGACTGGCTCACGATCGTCGCCACCTCGTCGAGCGTGAACGTCGACGCCGCCTCGTTCTTCGGCTCGACGCGGAACAGGCGGAGCACGCCGTTGGCCGCGGCGTTCAACGCCCAGATCACGGGCATGAAGACCTTCGAGACCCACACGAGCGGTGGCGCGAGGATCAGCACGGCCCGGTCGGGCACCGAGAACGCGAGGTTCTTCGGAACCATCTCACCGAACACGACGTGCAGGAACGAGACGATCAGCAGCGCGATCGTGAACGAGACCGCATCGACGACGCCGTCCGCCCAACCGATCGCGTGCAGCGGCACCGACAACAGGTGGTGGATCGCGGGCTCGGAGACGTTCAGGATGAGCAGCGAGCAGATCGTGATGCCGAGCTGCGAGGTCGCCAGCATCAGCGTCGCGTGCTCCATCGCGTACAGGGCCGTCTTCGCCGCGCGGGATCCCTGTTCGGCACGGGGTTCGATCTGAGAGCGCCGCGCGGAGATCACCGCGAATTCGGCGCCGACGAAGAAGGCGTTGGCCACGAGCAGCACGACCAGCCAGGCGAGTCCTCCCCAATCGTTCATCGGGTGGCCTCCTCTCCGAGCTGGTTCGGACTGGGCAGGTAGCGGATGCGATCGACGCGCCGCCCGTCCATACGGACGACCTGCAGGATGCCGCTGTCGACGGGCACCTCGTCGCCGACCGTAGGCACACGCTCGAGAACGCTCATCACATAGCCGCCGATCGTGTCGTAGACCTCTCCCTCGGGCACATCGACCCCGGCGCGCTGCCGGAGCTCGTCCGGCCGCAGCTCACCCGGGAACGTGACGCCGTCACGTCCGCGGATCACGCCTGCCCTCGTGCGGTCGTGCTCATCGGCGACCTCGCCGACGAGTTCCTCGACCAGGTCTTCGAGCGTGACCAGACCTGCCGTGCCGCCGTATTCGTCGACGACAACCGCAAGCTGGTACCCGCGTGCGCGCAGCTCGGAGATCAGAGCGTCGACGTGCACCGTCTCCGGCACGCGCAGCGGCTCGGTCGAGAGCGCACCGACGGGAACCTCGGCACGACGATCCCGCGGCACCGAGATCGCGGCCTTGAGGTGCACGACGCCGGTGATGTCGTCGAGGTCGTCGTCATATACGGGGAATCGGCTGTGGCCGGTGCGTCGCGCGAGCTGGATGACCTCGTCGGCCGAGTCGCCGGCGGCGATCGCGTGCATGCTCGGTCGCGCCGTCATCACATCGGCCGCGGTGAGGCGGGCGAAGGTCAGAGTGCGATCGAGCAGGGTCGCGGTGTCCGCCTCGAGCACGCCCGCGTTCGCCGAGCGGCGGACCAGCGAGGAGAGCTCCTCGGCACTGCGAGCGCCCGAGAGCTCTTCCTTCGGCTCGATCCCCATGCTGCGCAGCACCCCGTTGGCGCTGCCGTTGAGCACGACGATCGCGGGCTTGAAGACGGTCGTGAAGGCGACCTGGAAGGGGATCACGAGCTTGGCGGTCTCCCGCGGGAGCGCGAGAGCGAAGTTCTTTGGCACGAGTTCGCCGAGGATCATCGACAGCACAGTGGCGACGAGCATGGCGACGATCGTCGCGATCGGCGACACGACGGCCTCGGGAAGATTCCAGGCGACGAACGTCGGACGCAGCAGGTTCGACAGCGCCGGTTCCATCGTGTAACCGGTCAGCAGGGTGGTCAGCGTGATGCCGAGCTGTGCCGATGAGAGGTGCGTCGACGTGTGCTTGAGTGCGCTGATCGTGAGGACCAATCGCGACTCACCGCGGGCCTGCCGCGCTTCGAGTTCGGCTCGGTCGAGATTGACCAGCGCGAACTCGCTCGCGACGAACAGGCCGGTGCCGACCGTGAGCAGGAGCCCCACGCCCAACATGATGTAGTCCATCAGAGGTTCCTCTCCGGTGAGAGAGGCGGACAGTGGGGCGAAGTACTGCAACTGGGAGGGTCGTCCATGGTGCCGACGATTCTACCGAAATCTGCCGAGAGTGCGCTGCAGGTCACCAACTGACCGGCAGCGCCTTGCCTTCCTCGTATCCGGCGGCGGACTGCAGGCCCACGAGTGCGCGTTCGTGGAACTCGTCCACCGACGACGCCCCTGCGTACGTGAAGGAGGAACGCACACCCGAGGTGATCATGTCGAGCAGATCCTCGAGCCCCGGTCGGAGCGGATCGAGGTAGATCTTCGACGACGAGATCCCTTCCGCGAACAGCTCTTTGCGGGCACGCTCGTAGGCGTCGAGTCGCTCGAACCGCGCCTGCACGGCTTTCGTCGACGCCATGCCCCACGATTCCTTGTAGATGCGCCCGTCGCCGTCGCGCTGCAGCGCACCGGGCGCCTCGATCGTGCCCGCGAACCACGAGCCGACCATCACGGATGCCGCGCCGGCGGCGAGCGCGAGGGCCACGTCGCGGGGGTAGCGGACCCCGCCGTCCGCCCAGACGTGTGCACCGAGTTCCTTCGCGGCCTGCGCCGTCTCGAGCACGGCGGAGAACTGCGGGCGTCCGACGGCCGTCATCATGCGCGTCGTGCACATCGCCCCCGGACCGACACCGACCTTGAGGATCGTCGCGCCGGCATCGACGAGGTCGTGCACGCCATCGGCGGTGACGATGTTGCCCGCCACGATCGGGAGTCCCAGTCCGAGGGCGGACACCGTCTGCAGGGCGCGCAGCATCCCCTCCTGGTGACCGTGGGCGGTGTCGACGACGAGCACGTCCACCCCTGCGGCCGCGAGTGCCCTGGCCTTCGAGGCGACGTCGCCGTTGATGCCGACCGCAGCGGCGACAGCGAGGCGTCCCTGGGCGTCGACCGCCGGACCGTACAGCGTCGAGCGCAGGGCGCTGCGAGCGCTCAGCGTGCCCACGAGGTGCCCGTGGTGGATCACGGTGACCATCTCGACCCCGGCCTCGGTGATCACGTCGAACGCGTGGCGCTCGGATCCGATGTCGTCGGCGTCCAACGAGGGCGTGCCTGATCGGACCAGGTCTCCCAGCTGCGCGTCGGGGAGCGCCGTCGCCAGGCGGGTCGCCGGGAGGATGCCGAGGATCTGGTCGACATCGATCGCGCCGGTTCCCTGGGCCACGACGATGCCGTGCCCGGGAGTGGCCGGCAGGAGCCGGAGCGCCTCGGACACGGGCGCCTCGGGCGGCAGCACGAGCGGTGTGTCCCACAGCACCGGCTGTTCCTTGACCTCGCGGATCGCCCTGTCGAGATCCTGTAGAGGCATGTCCTGCGGGAGCACGCCGATCCCGCCGCGCCGGGCGAGAACGGCCGCGAGCCGAGGGCCGGTGACCGAGTTCATGTTCGATGCCACGAGAGGGAGGGTCGCCGGTGTCCCGTCGTTCGGTGCGAGATCGACCTGGAGCCGGCTGGTGACCGCGGATCGGCGCGGCACCAGGAACACGTCCGAGTAGGTCAGATCGACGGTCGGTTGTTCACCAGAGAACTCCATGCCTCCACGGTACCCAGATCGGGAACATCTGGGCGCATGGCTTCGACGATTCGCCGGGGGAAACACGTTAGGCTTGTTGGTCGAGAGTGTGCGAGCCCCGGCGCATCTTTGCGCCGCGTGCCAACACAGTGAGATTCAGCGATGAAAGAGGGCGATCGAGCGTGTCGAACCAGGTGACCGGCGTCGGGGGCGACGGGGGGTTCGGAGCCAATTCCTGGCTCGTCGAAGAGCTCTACGAACAGTTCAAGGTGAACCGCGACTCCGTGGACAAGGAGTGGTGGCCGATCCTCGAGAAGTACCACTCCGATACCGCCGGTGCCGCTGTCCCCGCCGCGACCGAGGCGCCCGCGCAGACCGCACATCCGGTCACCGCGCCCATCCCCGTGATCGGTTCGCAGCCTGTCGCACGCACGACCACGAAGCCGGCCGCAGCAGCGCCGATCCCCGCGCAGGCGCCGAAGCCCGCAGCGAAGGAAGCCGCGGAGTCCGCGGAAGAGGACAAGGTCACCCCGCTGCGCGGCCTGCCCAAGACCCTCGCCGCCAACATGGACGAGTCGCTCACGGTCCCGACCGCGACCAGCGTGCGCACCGTCCCGGCGAAGCTGATGATCGACAACCGGATCGTCATCAACAACCACATGGCCCGCACACGCGGCGGCAAGATCAGCTTCACCCACCTCATCGGCTGGGCGCTCATCCGCACGCTCGACGAGTTCCGCAGCCAGAACGTCTTCTACGCCGAGATCGACGGCAAGGCCTCGGTCGTCGCCCCGGCGCACGTGAACCTCGGCATCGCGATCGACCTGCCCAAGCCCGATGGCACGCGCGCACTCATGGTGCCCAGCATCAAGCGCGCCGACACCATGACGTTCACCGAGTACCTCGTCGCCTACGAGGATCTGGTGACCCGGGCTCGCAACAACAAGCTGACCGCCGCGGACTTCCAGGGCACCACCGTGTCGCTCACCAACCCCGGCGGCATCGGCACCGTGCACTCCGTGCCGCGTCTGATGAAGGGCCAGGGCTGCATCATCGGCGCCGGCGCGCTGGAGTACCCGGCCGAGTTCCAGGGCGCGAGCGACAAGACGCTGAACGAGCTCGCGATCGGCAAGACGATCACGCTCACCAGCACCTACGACCACCGCGTCATCCAGGGCGCGGGTTCCGGCGAGTTCCTCAAGAAGGTGCACGAGCTGCTGATCGGGCAGCGCGGCTTCTACGACGACATCTTCGCGGCTCTGCGCATCCCGTACGCACCGATCCGCTGGAACCCCGACATCGCCGTCGATCTCGCCGAGCGCGTCGACAAGCAGTCCCGCGTGCAGGAGCTCATCAACTCCTTCCGCGTTCGCGGTCACCTGATGGCCGACATCGACCCGCTCGAGTACGTGCAGCGGTCGCACCCCGACCTCGAGATCGAGAGCCACGGGCTGACGTTCTGGGACCTCGATCGCGAGTTCGTGACCGGCGGCTTCGGCGGACGCCGCATCGCCAAGCTGCGCGACATCCTCGGAGTGCTGCGCGACTCGTACTGCCGCACGCTCGGCATCGAGTACATGCACATCCAGGACCCGGAGCAGCGTCGCTGGTTCCAGGAGAAGGTCGAGCTCAAGTACCAGAAGCCCGGCCACGACGAGCAACTGCGCGTTCTGCGCAAGCTCAACGAGGCCGAGGCGTTCGAGACGTTCCTGCAGACGAAGTTCGTCGGTCAGAAGCGCTTCTCGCTCGAGGGCGGCGAGTCGCTCATCCCTCTGCTCGACGAGATCCTCCAGGGCGCGGCGACCGCCGGCCTCGAAGGCGCGGCGATCGGCATGGCCCACCGCGGCCGTCTGAACGTGCTGACCAACATCGCCGGCAAGACCTACGGTCAGGTCTTCCGCGAGTTCGAGGGCACGCAGACGCCGGGCAACCAGCGCGGCTCCGGTGACGTGAAGTACCACCTCGGCACCGAGGGCACCTTCGTCGCCGACGACGAGTCCGAGCTCCCCGTCTACCTCGCCGCCAACCCCTCACACCTCGAGACCGTCGACGGCGTGCTCGAGGGCATCGTGCGTGCCAAGCAGGACCGCAAGCCGATCGGCACGTTCGCCTGGCTGCCGATCCTCGTGCACGGCGACGCGGCCTTCGCGGGTCAGGGCGTCGTGGTCGAGACGCTGCAGATGTCGCAGCTGCGCGGTTACCGCACCGGTGGCACGATCCACGTGGTCGTGAACAACCAGGTCGGATTCACCACCACGCCGAACGACGGTCGCAGCTCGGTCTACGCGACCGATGTCGCCAAGACGATCCAGGCTCCCGTGTTCCACGTGAACGGCGACGACCCCGAAGCCGTCATCCACGTCGCGCAGCTCGCCTTCGAGTATCGCGAACGGTTCCACCGCGATGTCGTGATCGACCTCGTCTGCTACCGACGCCGCGGACACAACGAGGGAGACGACCCCTCGATGACGCAGCCGCTGATGACGGACCTCATCCAGGCCAAGCGTTCGGTCCGTCGCCTGTACACCGAGTCGCTCGTCGGCCGCGGTGACATCACCGAGCAGGAGTACGACGAGGCCAAGGCCGACTTCCAGAACCGTCTGGAGATCGCGTTTGCCGAGACGCACGCCGCCGAGACGGGTGCCACGCAGATCGCCCCCGAGCTGCCCCCGGTCGATGACCAGGTCGGCGCTCCGGAGATCACGGGGGTGCCGAACGAGGTCATCCAGCTCATCGGCGACGCCTTCGTGAACAAGCCCGAGGGCTTCACGGTGCACCCGAAGATCCAGCAGCTGCTCGAGAAGCGTCTCGACATGAGCCGCAACGGCGGCATCGACTGGGGCTTCGGCGAGCTGCTCGCCTTCGGTTCGCTGCTGGTGGAGGGCACGCCCGTGCGCTTCGCCGGACAGGACGCCCGCCGCGGAACCTTCGTGCAGCGTCACGCCACCCTGCACGATCGTGCGAACGGTCAGGAGTGGCTGCCGCTGTCGAACCTGTCGGACGCACAGGGACGCTTCTTCATCTACGACTCGCTTCTCAGCGAGTACGCGGCGCTGGGCTTCGAGTACGGCTACTCGGTCGAGGCCCCCGAAGCGCTGGTGCTGTGGGAGGCGCAGTTCGGCGATTTCGTCAACGGTGCGCAGTCCGTGATCGACGAGTACATCTCGGCGGCCGAGCAGAAGTGGGGCCAGCAGTCCAGCGTCACCCTGCTGCTCCCCCACGGCTACGAGGGCCAGGGACCGGACCACTCGTCCGCACGCATCGAGCGCTTCCTGCAGCTGTGCGCCCAGGAGAACATGATCGTCTCGCGTCCCTCGACGCCGGCTTCGTACTTCCACCTGTTGCGCCGCCAGGCGTACGCTCGGCCGCGCAAGCCGCTGATCGTGTTCACGCCGAAGGCGATGCTGCGCCTGCGCGGTGCGACGAGCCCCGTCGAGGCGTTCACGCAGGGTCGGTTCGAGCCCGTGATCGACGACCACCGTGGCCTCGACCGCGGCGCCGTCAAGCGGGTGCTCGTGCACTCGGGCAAGGTCCACTGGGATCTGCGCGCCGAGCTCGACAAGAAGCCGAACCCCGAGGTCGCCCTCGTCCGGCTGGAGCAGCTGTACCCGACTCCGATCGACGAGCTCAAGGCGATCACCGACTCCTACCCCAACGCCGAACTGGTGTGGGTGCAGGAGGAGCCGGAGAACCAGGGTGCCTGGCCGTTCCTGGCTCTGGCATTCGCCGACGTTCCCGGAGACCGCTCCTTCCGCCCGATCGCTCGCACGGCGTCGGCCTCGCCGGCGACCGGCTCCTCGAAGGTGCACGCGGCGGAGCAGGCGACCCTGCTGCGTGAGGCGCTCACGACGAACTGAGTCATCGCAGAAGAAAAGGCGCCCCGGTCTCGGCTGGGGCGCCTTTCTCCGTTTTCGGATGCCGATGTCAGTCAGCGCCGTCAGACGACGCCGACCGTCGACCGCCCGAGCCGCGCATCGGACTGCAGCTCGCCACGCGCTCGATCCAGCCCCGCGGGGTCGGCCCCGGCGGTGGCGAGCACGAGCAATGCCGCGCCCAGCACGGGCGGCGCATCGACCACCTGCAGGCGCGTCTTCGGCGCATGCGCAGCGAGTCCCGCGGTGATGCCGTCGAGCAGCCGTCGATCGCGCCCCCGGGCCACCCCACCCCCGAACAGCACCGGCACATCGGTGTCGTGCAGCTGCAGCCGGTCGACGCATGCGCGCACGAACGCCACGACCTCGTCGACCTGGCGCTGCACGATGCCCTGAGCGACGACATCGCCCGAGTCCGCCGCCCGGAAGACGAGGGGTGACAGGGCAGCGAAGCCCTCCCCCGACCTTCGACCGAGATGCACCTCTTCGATCAGCACGGCGACGCTCTGCGTGCCGACGGTCTCCAACAGGAGCTCGCGGAGAAGCGTCTGTGGACCGCGTCCGTCTTCCGCACGCGCAGCATGCCAGACGACGGCATCCCCCAACTCGCCTCCGCCGCCCCAGTCACCGGAGAGCGGCCCCAACGCCGGAAAGCGCACCGTCGCTCCGTCGCTGCGCACGCCGATCGCATTCATGCCCGTTCCGCAGATCACCGCGACGGCGTCTTCGGCATCCGTTCCGGCGCGAAGCAGGGCGTGCAGATCGTTGTCGACGATGAGCCCGTCGATCGCCCAGGGGCGGTCTGCGATCGCCGCCCGGTAGGTCTCGATCTCCTCGGCCAGATCCAACCCAGACAGGTACAGCCCGACGACGAGCAGCTCATCGGCATCGTGCGCGCCGAGGGCGCGAGTGACGAGATCGTCGACGACGCGCACAGACGTGGCGAGCCCGTCGATCTGCGGGCTCGACCCCGCACCGCGTTCCCAGGCGAGCACTCGCCCCGAGGTGTCCAGGAGCACGACGTCGGTCTTCGACCCGCCGCCGTCGACCGCGAGCACCAGGCGGGGCGACATGCTCACGCCCACTCCAGGAATCGCGAGTTGGCGGCGAGCAGGAGATCCGTGAGCTTCTCCGCGCGCTCGTGCTGCAGCACCAGGGGGTGCGACCGCATCGCACGGAGCACGCGATCGCGGCCTCCCGTGATCGCCGCATCGAGGGCCAGTCGCTCATACCCCGCCACTGCGCTGATCAGGCCGCTGATGTCATCGGGGAGCGGAGCGACGGGTTCTGCGACGAACCGCCCGTCGACGTGCCGCGCGGGCACCTCGATCACGTGGTCGTCGGGGAGGAAGGGGAGCACACCGTCGTTGCGGAGGTTCACGACGCGAGGCACATCGGTGCCGCCACGGATCGCGATCAGCAGCTCGATCGCCGCCTCCGAGTAGAACGCCCCGCCGCGCTTCTCGAGGATCTCCGGCTTCGTGTCGATGCTCGGATCGGCGTAGAGGCTCAGGAGTTCCTGCTCGATCGCCCTGACCTCCTGCGCACGCGTCGCGTTGTGACGTTGCTCGTGCAGCACCTCGTCGTGGGCGTAGTAGTAGCGCAGGTAGTAGGAGGGGATGACACCGAGCTGCGCGAGCAGAGCCGGTGCCAGCTCGACGGTGTCGGCCAACTCGCCCACCCGCGAGTCCAACGCCTGCGGCAACTGATCGACGCCGTCGATGAACACTCCGCGTTCCCAGGTGAGATGGTTGAGCCCCACGTGTGCGAGCGCGACGCGGTCGGGGGCGACTCCCGCCTCCTCGGCGAAGCGCCTCTGGAGCCCGATGGCCACGTTGCACAGGCCCACCGCTCGGTGGCCCTCCTGCAGGAGGGCGCGGGTGACGATGCCGACCGGGTTCGTGAAGTCGACGATCCAGGCGTCCGGCTTCGCGTGACGACGCACGACGTCGGCGATCCGGAGCACAACGGGGACGGTACGCAGCGCCTTCGCGAGGCCACCCGGTCCGGTCGTCTCCTGCCCGATGCAGTCCACATCATGCGGCCAGGTCTCATCCTGTTCGCGGGCGTCCTGTCCCCCGACACGGAGCTGGATCAGCACGGCGTCGGCGTCGCTCACACCGGCGACGAGGTCGGTCGTCGTGATCAACCGGGCTCCGTGCCCGCCGCGCGCGAGCATGCGGCCGGCCACCCCTCCCACGAGTTCGAGGCGCGAGCTGTCGGTGTCGACCAGCACGATCTCGTCGATCGGGAGGGCACTCTGCATGCGGATGAAGCCGTCGATCAGCTCCGGTGTGTATGTCGATCCGCCGCCGACGATCGCCAGTCTCATCTGGTCTCCTTCTGTGTGTTCATGTCTGTCTCGATGTCGTTTCAGTCCGTGGGGATGCGGTTCTCGAGTCGCGTGCGGATCTGCTCGACGAGCAACTGGCGCGCGCCCAGGAGAACCGAGTCATCGCCGGTCGCACTCATGCGTACCGTGGGCGCGGGGCGCTCCGGGTGACGTGCGAGCTCCGCCACCAGCTCGGCGAGACGCTGGCCGCCGGCCAGGTTCGTGGGGCCTCCGAGCACCACCATGTCCGGATCGAGCACCGCGAGCACCGGCTCGATGGTCACGACGATGCGTTCGGCTACTTCGCGTAGCGCACGATCGTCCGCGGTGAGTCCGGCGATGTCCCGGGGATAGGACGCGTCCGGTCCGGCCCCCACCAGCTCGAGCACGACATCCGACCCGAGCAGGTCCGACGTGATCACGCCCGACGCCCCAGCACCGGACGCGACGGCGAGGTATCCGACCTCCCCCGCGGTGCCGTGGGCGCCCCGGTGGATGGTGCCGCCCAGATCGACGCCGACACCGAGCCCGACCCCGACCCAGAGGAAGGCGAAGCTGCTCACGTGCTGTGCCACGCCGACCGCCCGTTCGGCCATCGTCGCGAGATTCACGTCGTTCTCGAGGGTGACTGCGACATCGAGCGCGGACTCGATGAGTCCGCGGGCGCCGGTCGAGGGCCATCCGGGCAGGGAGTCGGTCAACGAGAGCACGTCGTCGTCACGTCCGACGGCGGCCTGCACACCGATCGTGACGGCTTCGACGGTGGTCCGATCCACCCCGGCGGCAGCGCATGCAGCGTCGATCGCGCGACGGATGTCGCGCTCGGGAGAACGCTGCTGACCGGCAACGGCCAGTGCCACCGGCGGATGCTCGATACCGGTGGCGTCGACGAGGACGGCGTGGATGCCGTCATCGAGCATGCTGACGGCGACACCCGTCACGCGATCGCCGCGCACGCCCCAGCTCACGGCGCTGGGGCCGCGGTTGCCGGCGATCTCGCCGACGGGGCGCACCAGGTCTGCGCGCTCCAGGCGTGCGATCATCTGCGTCGCCGTGGGCTTCGACATGCCCGACAGCTCACCGAGGCGGGTTCGGGTGAGAGGACCGTGCTCGAGGAACAGACGCAGCGCCTCACGGTCGTTCCTGGTGCGCAACCAGGAAGACGTTCCCGGATCGATCTGTGACACGTGCTGCTCCTTCCGTGATGCGGTTTCAGGTGTGCTGTGCGAGTTCGGCGCGGACTTCGTCGCGGAGGCGGCCGAGGTTGTCGGGTTCGGGGGCGGCACCGAGGAGGGTCTTGGTGTAGTCGTGTCGGGGGTTGAGGATGACCTCGTCGGCGGGGCCGCGTTCGACGACATCACCGTGGAACAGGACCATGATCTCGTCACTGAAGTGGCGGGCCGTGGCGAGGTCGTGCGTGATGTACAGGACGCCCAGGTTCTCTTCGCGCTGCAGATCCGCGAGCAGATTCAACACGCCGAGGCGGATCGAGACGTCGAGCATCGATACCGGCTCATCGGCGACGATGAACCGTGCCCCCGGGGCCAGGGCCCGTGCGATCGCGACACGCTGCCGCTGCCCACCCGACAGCTCATGCGGGCGCCGCTCGGCGAAACTTCCCGCCGGGGAGAGCCGCACCCGATCCAACAACTCCAACGCTCGCTCCCGCACCTGCGCCCCCGACAGCTCCGGGTGATGCAGGCGCAGCGGGCGCTCGAGGTGATGCACGATCGTGTGGAACGGGTTCAACGACGCGAACGGGTCCTGGAACACCATCTGCACTTCAGAGCGGTAGGTCGCCAGCGCCCGACCTCTGTTGCCAGAGGCAGCGCCGTCCAACAGGATCTCTCCGCTGGTCGGAGTCTCCAGCTTCATGAGCATGCGGGCGATCGTCGACTTCCCCGACCCCGACTCCCCCACCAGCGCCACGGTCTTGCCCGCCGCGATCGTGAACGACACATCCTTCACTGCATGCAGTGTGCGGGTCTTCAACCCGGAGCGCAGCGTGAAGTCCTTGACGAGGTTCCTGGCTTCGAGGGTCGGAACGCCCGTCGTCGAGACCGTGGGACGAACTGCACTCATCGGACCTGCTCCTGACTGGGCTGGTTGCCGGTGCGCACGAAGTCGCCCCGCTCGCCCTTCAAAGACGGGAAACTCGACAGCAGCTTCTTCGTGTACTCGTGCTGGGGCGTGCGGTAGATCTCCTCCGCCGTGCCCTCCTCCACGATCTGCCCCTGCAACATCACCGCGATCCGATCACTGATCTCGATCAACATCGGCAGATCATGCGTGATGAAGATCACCGCGAACCCCAACTTCTCCCGCAACCGCATGATCTCCCGGATGATGCCCCGCTGCACCACCACATCCAACGCCGTCGTCGGCTCATCCATGATCATCACCTGCGGATCCAACGCCAACGCCATCGCGATCATCATCCGCTGCCGCATCCCACCCGACAACTCATGCGGAAAACTCGACAACCGGGCCGGATCAACGCCCACCAACGTGAGCAACTCCTCCGCCCGCGCCGTCTTCGCCTTCTTACTCATCCCCGGACGATGCGTGTCGAAGATGTCGAAGATCTGCGCACGCACACTGATCACCGGGTTCAACGAATTCATCGCCCCCTGGAACACCATCGAGATCTTGTCCCACCGGAACGCGCGGAGACCCTCCCCATCCAAACCCACGATGTCGATATCCGACCCATCACGGTCATGGAACACGATCTCCCCACCGGTCATCAACGCCGGCGCCTTCAACAACCGATTCATCCCATACGCCAGCGTCGTCTTGCCGCATCCCGACTCCCCGGCCAGACCGAGGATCTCCCCCCGATGCAATGTCAACGACACATTGCGGACGGCCTTCACCGGCGGATCCACCTCATACTCGATCGACACATCACGAGCGGTCAGAACAGGCTCGCTCATGCGGTGACCCCCTCTCCACCGATGCCACGACCCGACCGCCGGGCCTGCCGTTGGCGACGCGCCGCGACCGGCACCTGACGCAGTTTCGGATTCACGACCTCGTCGATCGCGAAGTTGATCAACGACAGAGCGGTGCCGATCAGCGCGATGATCGCACCGGGCGGTACGAACCACCACCAGGCGCCACTCCCCACGGCTTGGCCCGTCTGCGCGTCGTTGAGGATGGTGCCCAGCGTGATCGATCCGGTCGGGCCGAGCCCCAGATACGACAACCCGGCCTCACCCAGCACCGCGAAGATCACACCGAAGATCAGTTGAGCCGCCAGCAGAGGCACCAGGTTCGGCAGGATCTCGACGAAGATGACCCGTAGAGGCCGCTCACCCGCGACCACCGATGCGGCGACGTAGTCCCGGGTGCGCAGCGATCGAGCGGTTCCCCGCAACACGACGGCCGATCCCGCCCAGCCGGTGATGCCGAGCACGAGCGCCACCAGGAGCGAACTCCGAGCGAGATCGCCCAGACCCTCGGTGTGCTGCACGTAGGCGGCGATGACCATCACGAGCGGCAGGCCGGGGATCACCAGCATGATGTTGGTGCCCAGCATCAGCACCTCGTCCAGCGCTCCGCCGAAGTATCCGGCCAGCACGCCGAAGACGAGCGCCAGCAGCAATGCGACAAGGCCCGCCACCGCACCGACGAAGAGCGACCCCTGCGTGCCCGTCGCGAGCTGCGCGAGCACGTCGAAGCCGAGCTTCGTGGTGCCCAGGGGATGTTCCAGGCTCGGCGGAAGAAGCGGATCGAAGCTCGCATCGCGCGGGTCGCCGACCAGCAGCGGGCCGAACAGTCCGAAGGCGACGATGACCGTGATCATCACGACACCCACCCACAACTTGGCGGACATCCGCGGGAATCCCCGGCGGGTGCGCGTCGTCGACGACAGCGCGACGGCCTGCGTGGAGTCTGCAGGAGCGAGAATCGGTTCAGCCATCGCGACGCACCCTCGGGTCGATGAATCCATACAGCAGGTCGATCAGGAAGTTCGCGGCCAGCACCGTGAGGGTGATGACCAGGAAGACTCCCTGCATGAGCGCGTAGTCGAGTCCCTGCACCGACTGGATCATCAGCTTTCCGAGTCCGGGGTAGCTGAAGACCTGCTCGGTGACGATGGATCCTGCGACGACGAACCCCAGCGCGATGCCGAAGCCCGCGAGACTCGGGATCGATGCGTTGCGCGCCGCATAGGCGTTGCGGATGCGGGAACGCGTCAGCCCCTTCGCCTCTGCAGTGAGCACATAGTCCTCGGCCATCGTCTGCACCATCATGTTGCGCATCCCCAGCAGCCACCCCCCGACCGAGGAGATCACGATGGTCGCGGCGGGCAGCAGGGCGTGCACGAACGCACTCGCGATGAACGCCGGGGTCCACTCCGGTCCTGCCGGGAACTCGAACACGTCATAGCCACCGATGATCGGTAGCAGACCGAGCTGCACCGAGAACACGGCGACGAGTACGAGGGCGAGCCAGAAGTACGGGATGGACTGGAGGAACGTCGTGATCGGCACGAGCTGGTCGACCCAGGTTCCCCGGAACCACCCGACCCATGCCCCCGCCACGATTCCGAGGACGAAAGAGATCACCGTGGCGGCACCGACGAGCGTCACCGTCCAGGGCAGTGCCGATGCGATGAGCTCACCCACCGGGGCCGGGTACCGCGTGGAGGACACACCGAGATCCCCCTGCAGCAGCCGGCCCCAATAAGAGAGGTACTGGTCCCACAGAGTCGATCCTTTCTCCGCCCCGAGGATGGACGTGATCGCTGCGATCGTCTCCTCGGACAACGGCCTTCCCCCGTTCGCGCGCCGGAGCTTGCCCAGCATGATCGCGGCGGGGTCACCCGGCAGCAGCCGCGGCAACAGGAAGTTGAGGGAGATCGCAGCCCAGAGCGTCACGACGTAGAAAGTGATGCGGCGCAGCCAGAACTTCATGCGGTCCTCCTTTCACAGGATCGATCCATGGGTGGTGTCTACTTCTTGACCGGGCGCAGGTGCGTGAGGATCACGGCCGACGCGGTGGAGAGGTAGGGCAGAGGCGCGGCATACATGTCGCCCTCACTCGGCCAGCCCGTGAAGTCGGCCGTGTTGAAGAAAGACTGCGAGGCGTTGAGCACGACCGGGATGTAGGGCAGGTCACGCGCGATCTCCGTCTGGATGGTCGCGTACGCGGTCTTCTTGATCGCCTCGTCCTGGGTCGCACCGGCCTGCTTCACCGCGGCGTCCACGAGCGGGTTGGTGTAGCGCGCGTAGTTCTGCCCCTTGGTGGGCTCCTCACCCACCTTGGCGCTGGCCGTCGTGGCGAAGTACTGGTCGTAGTTGGAGAACGGATCGGCCACGAGCGACTGCGTGAGTCCGTAGAGCGCCAGTTGGAACTCTCCGGTCGAGATCGGCGTCCAGTACTCGGCCTCCGAGACCGTGCGCGCATTCACACGGATGCCCGCATCCGCGGCCTGAGCGCTGATCAGCTTCGCGGCGTCGTTGTAGTCGGTCCATCCGTCCGGCGAGAAGAGATCCAACTCGATCGCGACGCCGTCCTTGCCGTAGAAGCCGTCAGAGCCCTTCGTGTAACCGGCCTTCTCGAGGATCTCCTGCGCGGAGCCGGCGTCGGCCTGCTGCGGACTGGTCGCGAGGCTCGGGTCTCCGAGCCATTTCTCATCACGCGGGAGCAGAGCGAAACTCGGCGACGACTCGCCGGCGAGCCCGGCGAACGCCTTCTTCCCGATGGCGCTGCGATCGATCGCGACGTTGAGCGCCTGCCGGACAGCCGGATCGGTCTGGGCGCCGGAACATCCCATCGACGTGTCGGCGCAGGTCATGATCACGGTCGGATCCTGCTGCTGGTTCATCGTGCTGATCCGGCCGTTGGCCGTCACCCCGTCCGGGTTCGCGATGAACTGACCGACCCAGTCGAGCTTCCCCGTCTTGAGCAGATCCTCCGAGGACTGGTTCGAATCGATGCCGATGTCCTGCACCTCCGCGATCTCGGGCGGCCCGTCACGGAAGAGCTCATTCGCCTCGAGCGTGTACGCCGCGTCTGTGAACGACTTCAGCGTGTACGGACCCGACCCGATGGGGTCCGGGTTCGTCTCGGTCATGTAGCCGTCGATATCCGCCCAGATGTGCTCCGGGATGATCCAGGTGGATCCGAGGATCAACGAGGTGGCGGTGAACTTCGCCGACGAATAGGTCACCACGATCGTGGTGTCGTCCGTCGGCTCGGCGGAGACCATGTCCGGATCATGGTTCGATCCGTATCCCAGGCTGAAGGCGACATCGGCGGCTGTGAGGTCCTCGCCGTCGCTCCACTTCAGGTCGGGCTTGATGGTGATGGTGAGCACGGTGCCGTCGTCGTTGAACTCATAGGAGTCGCCGATCATTCCGACGGGCGGATCGGCGGACAACTGGTTGAAGAAGAACAGCGGTTCGTAGATCGCACCGAACGTCATGTGCGTCGCCGTGTCGACCGCGAACGGATTGAAGTTGTTCGTGATCGGCGTCATCGAACCCGACCACATGCGTAGCGGGCGATCACCGCCCGATGAGCTGCCACCGGATGTGCAGCCGCCCAGGGTCAGGGCGAGTGCCGCGGCACCGGCGACAAGAGGAAGCGTCTTCCTCCAGCGGTTGTCATGCATGGGAACCTCGTCTCAAAGCTTCGTTGCAGGAATCGAGCAATGCGGACAGGGGATCCGCTGAGAGCGAGGCTATAGTAAAGGTTCTTTCCGGTAAAGACCTTTCCGGTTTTTGTAAAGATTCTTTTCATACCGCTCGGACGTCCGCGAATCGCGGCGCCCCGTCGAAAACGACAGGAGACCGGACCGACGATGTCGGCCCGGTCTCCTGTCGTGCGATCCGCGTTGCGGCGTCAGTACCAGATGTCGAGGCTCGGCGCGGGATAGGCGGCGAAGGCGCGATCGATCGCGATGACGACACCCGAATCCGCATCGATCAGCCCCGCGCCCTGCAGAGAGCTCGCCCGGACGCCGCCCACGTAGAGCGAGGAGAGCGCGGAGACTCCCATCGCAGCATCGATCCGCTGGCCGTCCGCCCGATCCACCGTCGCGATCCCCTCGTCGTCGACGCGCAGGCGCCAGTCGCCGGACGCGAAGCCCAGCGGGTCATCGATGCGGAGGACGAGGTCGACCGGGGCCGAGTATGTCCTCGCCGCGAGCGCCGAGGCCACGTCGAGCACGCGCAACCATCCATGATCGTGGATCGTCTGGGTCACACCTCGGGGATCGGTGACGAGCCACGGGAGGGAATCGTCGAGCGGACGGAGATCCGCAGAGACCTCATCCACCAGATCGTGCTGCACCGCGAAACGCCACAACGCCGCGACGGCATCCGGGGTCTCCCCCACCAACAGCCGCACCTGCAGCGAGGAGCGGAACGTGCCACCCATCTCCGTGAGCTCATACACGAGGACGCCGCAGACCTCACCGGACTCATCGCGGTACCGGACCCCGCGGATCTTCGCGCGTTCGGCTTCCGTCGACGAGACTCCGGCGTAGCCGTCCCAGCGCCCCCTCCACCCGGGGATCTGTCCGGGCCGAAGGCGACGGGCCCGTTCATGCACGGCTCCCAGATCGGCCGCGAGCTGCTCCCCCTCGACGTACTCGAGGGTGCCCGCCGGCGCTAGGCCCGCCCAACCGGCACGGCGGGTGTCAATCGTCAGGCGAGCAGCCGGAACCGCCGCGCCGAAGCCATATCGTCCGTAGATCGTGGCCTCCGACACCGTGAGCCCCGCGATCGGGACGCCGGCCGCGACAGCGGCGCGCAGTTCGCCTTCGAGCAGGGCGCGCGCGATACCTCGACGGCGGTGGGTGGCCGCCACGGTCACGACACTGATCGCCCACATGTCGACCTCCGCCCCGCCGGGCACGCCGAGCGGCGTCACCCAGGAGTTGACGGTCGCCACGGGCTTCGCGGCGGTGTCGGCTGCCTTGTCGTACACGCCGATGTTGCGGCGCTCCGCGAACGTCGCGTGCTCTGCCGACAGCGACTCCTGCGTGGGCTCGCTCCCGAGGAATCCTCGGGAGACCGCGCGCTGGTACTGCGCCGCGCTCGCGTCGTCGGTGAAGTCGACCAGACGATAGTCGAGTCCGTTCCCGTCGAGCCGGGTCACAGAGGTCTGGTCAGCGGGGATCTCACGCGCATCAATCGAGGCCATACCTACAGCCTAGAGTCGGAGTCCGACGATACGCTCGCGATCAGTGCTGGGCGGCCTGGACCTCGCGCAGACGCGCGAACACCTGGTCGCGGAGCTGCTCCGGGGCCGTCTCCTTGCAGGCGCGCGCGACCACCTCGGTGAGAGTCGTCGCGACCAGCGCCTCGTCGCGGCACGACGGGCAGTTCTCGAGATGCTCCCGGATCTCGGTGTGCTCGGTGTTGCACACCTCGTTGCGGAGGTACTCCTCCAGATCCTGACGGGCTTTGTCGCAGCCGCAGTCGCTCATTTCCTGCTCCTCGGGTCGGCCGCGGCGATGCCTCGCTCGGCGGCGTAATCTGCCAGCAGCTCCCGCAACATGCGCCTGCCTCGATGCAGGCGGCTCATCACGGTGCCGATCGGCGTCTTCATGATGTCGGCGATCTCCTGGTAGGCGAAGCCCTCGACGTCAGCGAGGTACACCGCCAAACGGAAGTCCTCCGGAACAGCCTGGAGTGCGTCCTTGACGACCGATGCCGGCATCCGGTCGATCGCCTCCGCCTCGGCTGAACGACCGTGCGTCGCCGTGGTCGACTCCGCACCACCCAACTGCCAGTCTTCGAGCTCGTCGATCGTTCCCTGGAACGGCTCGCGCTGTTTCTTGCGATAGATGTTGATGTAGGTGTTCGTGAGGATCCGGTACAGCCACGCCTTGAGATTGGTGCCCTGGGAGAACGTGGCCCAGGAGCCGTACGCCTTGACGAACGTCTCCTGCACGAGGTCTGCGGCATCCGCCGGGTTGCGCGTCATACGCATCGCGGCGGCGTAGAGCTGATCCATGAAGGGGATCGCCTGCTCCTCGAACTCGCGTCGAGGGTCACCGACGATGTCTGCGGTTACGGTGTCATCCATCACGGGCCAGTCTAGGCCGCCGATGTCCACCGATTCGCGCTCCAACGTGGCGAGCATGCTCTCTCCTTCTCGGCGGGTACGCCGCCGTTCACTAAGGTGGAAACCGATGAGCGCCAACAGGTATTCCCCTCCCCCCGTCCAGGGCACCTACATCGCGCCCTCGGCCGACGGTTCCGTGCATGCGACCCTCACCATCCCGGGGTCGAAGTCGCTGACGAATCGTGAGCTCATCATCGCGGCGATCGCCGATGGGCCGGGCCGCCTCGTCGCCCCGCTGCACTCAGACGACTCCCGCCGCATGGTCGACGCATTGCGCGCGATCGGAATCGGTATCGAGGAGGTCGAGACCGAGAACGAGTTCGGACCGGATCTGGTCGTCACGCCGGGCAAGCTCACCGGAGGCGTCACCGTCGACTGCGGTCAGGCCGGCACGGTCATGCGGTTCATCGCCCCGCTCGCCGGACTCGCCTCGAACGACGTCCATCTCACGGCGCACGAGACGGCTCTGCACCGACCGATGGGCGGTCTCATCAGCGGACTCCGCGATCTGGGCGTCGACATCGACGATGAAGGAACCTGGTCGCTGCCTTTCACGATCAAGGGTCACGGACGCATCCGGGGCGGCCGCGTCGAGATCGATGCCTCGGCGTCGAGCCAGTTCGTCTCCGGTCTCCTGCTCGCCGCGCCGCGTTTCGACGTGGGCCTGCACCTCGTGCACACCGGCGAGCATCTGCCGAGCCTGCCGCACATCGACATGACCATCGAGTCGCTCAGCCGACGCGGGATCCGCATCGAGCGGCCGGCCGTGGGCGAGTGGCTCGTCGAGGCCGGCGTCCCCCGCGCCAAGGAGATCGCGATCGAGCCGGATCTCTCCAACGCAGCGCCGTTCCTCGCCGCGGCGCTCGTCACCGGCGGTGCCGTGACGATCACGGGGTGGCCCGCACATTCCACGCAGCCGGGCGTCCTCCTCCCGGAGATCCTCCAGGCCATGGGTGCGCACACCAGCCGGCACGGCGGTGCGCTCACCGTGCGTGCCGGGAACGGCATCCGCGGCCTCGACCTCGACCTGTCCGCGGCGAGCGAGCTCACGCCGACGATCGTCGGCCTCGCGGCCTTCGCCGAGACGCCGACGACGATCCGCGGCATCGGCCACATCCGCCTGCACGAGACCGACCGGATCGCGGCACTCGTCGGCAATCTGCGCGCGCTGGGCGGAGACGCCGAGGAACTCGCCGATGGACTGCGCATCACCCCCCGCCCCCTGCACGGCGGTGGTTGGCCGGCGCACCACGATCACCGGATGGCGACCACGGGCGCCCTGATCGGGCTGCGCGTCCCCGGCGTCGAGATCGATGAGATCGGCACGACCGCCAAGACACTTCCGGAGTTCACGCTGCTGTGGGAGCGCATGCTGCGAGGCACTCCCGCGTGAGCTGGCTCGACGATTCCGACGACCTCGAGGACGACTTCGAGGACTACGACGAGAGCACCTTCCGCACGCGTCCGAACCCGAAGGCCAATCGCCCGCGCACCAAGAGGCGCCCCGCCCACGAGGACGCCGAGAACGGACGGGTGCTGGGCGTGGATCGCGGTCGGTACACCGTGCTCCTCGACGAGGGAACAGACGGCGAGCACACCGTCACGGCCACCCGAGCCCGCGAGCTCCGACGCACCCCCATCGTCACCGGAGACCAAGCCCGTGTCGTGGGAGACACCACGGGCGCGGAAGGCACGCTGGCCCGGATCATCGGGATCGTCGACCGCACCTCGCTGCTGCGTCGCAGTGCCGACGACACCGACCAGGTCGAGCGCGTGATCGTCGCGAACGCCGACCAGATGCTGATCGTGGTGGCGGCAGCCGATCCCGAACCCCGAGCGCGCCTTGTCGATCGTTACCTCGTCGCCGCGCTCGACGCCGGGATCCGCCCGCTGCTCGTCGTGACCAAGACCGACCTCGCCGACCCGGCCGTGTTCCTCTCGCACTTCGACGGGCTGGACGACCTCCGCGTGTTCACCAGCGCGCGCGAAGAGATGCCCGTCGATGAGATCGGGGCGGCCCTCGTCGGCCACTCGACCGTGTTCGTGGGGCATTCCGGCGTCGGCAAGTCGACGCTCGTCAACGAACTCGTCCCCTCTGCCCAGCGCGCCACCGGGCACGTCAACCAGGTCACCGGTCGCGGTCGCCACACCTCGTCGTCCACCGTCTCGCTTCGCTACGAAGGCACAGAGGGCGACGGGTGGGTGATCGACACCCCGGGCGTGCGGTCGTTCGGCCTCGGACATGTGGAGCCGGCGAACATCCTCGCCGCGTTCACGGAACTCGCCGTCATCGCCGAGGACTGCCCGCGCGGCTGCACGCATCTCGCGGACGCGCCGGACTGCGCGCTCATCGAAGCGGCCGAGCGCGGCGATCTGAATGAGACAGGGCGCGCCCGGCTCGATTCGCTGCAGCGGTTGCTCCAGACCTTCGCCGACAAGGCCGAGCAGACGCCCGGACGATAGGCTGGACGGGTGACTGAGCGACTGGAAACCGGAAACCCCGCCCCCGACTTCTCCCTCCTCGACCAGGACGGCGCCACGGTGCGCCTGGCCGATCTCGCCGGACAGAAGACGGTTCTGTACTTCTACCCCGCCGCGATGACTCCCGGATGCACCACGCAGGCCTGCGACTTCCGCGACAGCATCTCCTCCCTGCAGGGTGCGGGCTACCGCGTCATCGGGATCTCACGAGACGAGCCGTCGAAGCTCGCAGAGTTCCGCGACCGCGACGGGCTGACCTTCACCCTGCTCAGCGATCCGGACCACTCCGTGCACACCGCCTACGGGGCCTGGGGCGAGAAGATGAACTACGGGAAGGTCGTCGAGGGGGTCCTCCGCTCGACGTTCGTTCTGGACGAACAGGGGAACATCTCTCTGGCCCAGTACAACGTCAAGGCCACCGGTCACGTGGCCCGTCTGCGCAAGCAGCTCGGCATCGACGCCTGAGGCTCCGCGAGCCCGAGGCTAGTCCGCCTCGCGTCGCTCACCCTCGTGTCGTGCGCTCGCGATGAGCAGGATGAAGCCGACCAGCCCCGGCACGCCGACTCCCACCGTGAAGGCCCAGATCACCGGCTGAACGGTGAGTGAGGCGAGCGCGAGCGCGACAGCGAGGACCTGGAAGACCACCCCACCCGAGCGCGCCCAGGAGCGGCCTGCTCGCGCACCCCACGCGAAGGCGAAGAGCGCCGCTGCACCGACGAGCGTGAGCACGACGAGCGCGATCGCGGTCGGCCGCGAGGCCGCGTCGCCGGCACCGAGCCCGGCGAGCTCGACGAATGCGAAGATGACGAGCGCCAGCCCCTCGAGGGCGAGGACTGCCGCTGCCGCCGCGGCTACTCCGGGTGCACGCACGATGTCTCCTGAGAATCGAATGAGAAGGACGAAAACCCTTGATTTCGCTGGTTTCATGTAACAGAATAGACAGCGTCATGTGCTCCCACAGCGGCGTGGGGCGGGCGATCCGTCCGCATCACAAAACGCGGGCGTCCGTCCGCATCTGAACAGGGTAGCGGAACCCGAGCCGCCGCCCGAATCCGAGTCGTCGCGTCGCGATCTCTCTTGAAATCCACACCGAGGAGCCCCCATGGATTGGCGCGATAAGGCCGCCTGTTTGACTGTCGACCCCGAACTGTTCTTCCCCGTCGGGAACACCGGTCCGGCCGTCGATCAGATCGAGAAGGCGAAGACTGTCTGCGCCACCTGCACGGTGACCGAGATCTGCCTCCAGTACGCCCTCGAGTCCAGCCAGGATTCGGGCGTGTGGGGTGGCCTCTCCGAAGACGAGCGCCGCGCGCTCAAGCGTCGCGCCGCTCGCGCCCGTCGCGCGTCCTGACCGACGCCCGACCGGCACGGCCCTGCAGCCCTCCACCGAGGAGTCCCTCACCGGGGCCAGGGCCGCGCCGGCTCAGCGACCACCCGCGTCGCCCGCCCGCCGACGACCGGCGAGATGTCCGTCGAACCCGCTCACTTGTTCAGCCACCGTAGCGGGATGTCGATGACGACCTCGGTTCCGACGCCCTCACTTCCGTGCCACTCGATGGTCCCGCCCAGTTCACCCTGGATGAGCGTGCGGATGATCTGCGTGCCGAGACCCTGACCGATGCGCCCTTCGGGAAGCCCGTGGCCGGTGTCCTTGACCGTGACACGCAGGCTGTCCTCGGTCCGCGTGGCATCGATCGCGATCACGCCTTCCTGCCCGGCGAGGCCGTGCTCGACCGCGTTCGTGACGACCTCGGTGAGCGCGAGGGCGAGAGGCGTGGCGTATTCGCTCGGAAGCACGCCGAATCGGCCGGTGAGCTGTGTGCGAGCACGGGTGTTGGGCGCGGACGCGACCTCGGCGACGAGCTTGAGAACGCGATGGAAGACCTCATCGAAGTCGACCTTCTGGGTCAGTCCCTGGGCGAGTGTGTCGTGCACGACAGCGATCGAGTCCACCCGTCGCATCGCCTGAGTGAGAGCGTCGCGCGCCTCATCGGAGTGTGTGCGCCTGGCCTGGATCCGCAGCAGCGACGCCACGGTCTGCAGGTTGTTCTTCACGCGATGGTGGATCTCACGGATCGTCGCATCCTTCGTGATGAGTTCCTGCTCCTGGTGGCGCAGCTCCGACACGTCGCGACAGAGCACGATCGCGCCGATGCGCGTGCCGTGGTCCTTGAGCGGGATGGCGCGCAGCGAGACGGTCACGCCGCGGGCCTCGATGTCGGTGCGCCAGGGAGCACGACCGGTGACGACCACCGGAAGCGACTCGTCGACCTGACGCGAGGGCGGTACCAATCGTGTCGTGACCTCGGCGAGCGACTCTCCCTCGAGCTCATCATCGAATCCCATCCGATTGAAGGCGGAGAGGGCGTTCGGGCTGGCGAAAGTCGTGATGCCGTCGACGTCGATCCGGATCAGACCGTCGGACGCACGCGGCGCCCCTCGTCTCGGCGAGGTGGGGGCTGCCAGGTCGGGGAAGCTGCCGTCAGCGATCATGCGGAACAGGTCGTTCGCGCATTCGTCGAACGTGATCTGCTGACGGGACGGGGTACGCACCTCCCCCAGGTTCGTGTGCCGCGTCACGATTCCTATGACCGCACGCGATTTCGCGTCCGCACCGCGTCGGCTGATCACGATCGGCACCGCTCGCACCCTGGTCGGCGTCTCCTCGAACCAGTCCGGCGAGGAGGAGTCCACGATCTCCGCGGAGTCGAATGCCCCCTGCACCTGTGTGCGCCACTGTGGGCGCACGCGTTCGCCGACGATGTCACGGTAGAACAGCGTCGCCGCACCGCTGGGCCGCGCGTGTGCGACGGCGATGAACGAGCCGTCCTCCGTCTGGATCCACACGACGATGTCCGCGGAGGCGAGATCGGCGAGCAGCTGGCCGTCGCCGGCGAGCCGGTGGAGCCATTCGACGTCGTTGTCGGTCAGACGGCCCTGCGCGAGGGCGAGATCACTGAGGGTTGACACTCTCCCAGCCTACGGCGAGTTGTGTCAGAGGACCGCCAACGACGTCGCACGCCACCGACGGTCCAGGCCCTCGAGACGAATGGCGACGGCGCGCGTCCTCCCCGGCCCTGCCACGACGACGACGGCCTCGATGATGCCGTCGACCGGCTCGGTGACCCTCATCGCGCGGATCTCGAACGTCGGACGTGCCGGCGGTACCCCGCGCGCGCTGCGTGCTCTCGCCGAGAGGTTCGTGCGGCTCACCAGGGTGCGATACGCCTCTTCGCTGAACCACCGAGCGAGCTGATCCACCTCTCGCACGCCGGCGAGGGCCTCCAGCACTCCCTGCGTGAGACTGCGTAGGAGCGGAGCGGGATCGGGCAACGCCGCGGTGGGCGTGGGTTGCGGGGCGAAGTATTCGTGAACATTCATCATCGGCACTCTCCATCGGAAGTCTGAGCCGCCAGTCGAGCACGCCCCGATGCGGTCGATGCGGGTCGTCGAGGAAGTATGTGGATAACTCGTACATGGCCGCCGACGCTCGCCTACGCTCGGGTCCGTGCACTGGGATCGTCTGTTCGAAGACCTCGAGGGTCAGTTGTCCGCAGAGTGGGAGACGGAGCGCGCTGCACTGAGTGCCGAATCCGAACGACTTCGGATCTCGCGACTCGACCTGCGCAGCAGGCTGCGCGCTCTGTGCACTGCCGGGGCGTCTGTGACGCTGGAGCTCTCCAACGGTCGACGGCTCCCCGTCGCGATGCGCGCGCTCGGAGTCGACTGGGTCGCGGTCGAGTCAGCGCAGGGAGACGACCTGCTGCTCGCCCCCTCCACGCGCATCCTCCCGCTCCATGCGGTGCACGGCGTGCGGGCCGACCACGGCATCCTGCTCGCGAGTCTCGACGGGGACGCCGAGCCCGAGAGCCCGTTGCGGGAGAGGATGAGTCTCGGATTCATCCTCCGCGATCTCGCCCGACGTCGCGTGCCGGTGCACCTCACCGTCACCACCGGCGACGACATGCACGGCACCATCGACCGTGCAGGTCTCGATCATCTCGATCTCGCCCTCCACGATGCCGGGACGGCGCGACTCGCTCGCGAGGTGCAGGGGTTTCGCATCGTGCCGTTCGCCGCGCTGATCACGATCAGAGCGGTGGGAGATCAGAGGTTCTGAGCGGACGACGCTCCCCAGACCTCCGGGAAGCTGGCCACTTGCGATTGCCGCCAGAGCGCCATTCGACGGGACTGCTCCGACTGCGCGGCGAGATAGTCCTCCAGGCTCGACTCTTCGACGCGCCAGCGTGCCGGAACGCCGATCTGCATTCCTCGGAGTTCGCCGTCGTGCACGAGCGCGATCACTTCGGCGACGCCGATCTGCAACAACTCGGCGACCTGTGCCGGCGCGAGATAGCGGGGAGCTCCTGAAGTCGATGCGGCCATGCGCCCATTCTCCCCCACTGATCATCACGCCCTTCCTTCGACGTCACCCTGTGGATAACTCCCCCGGGTGCGCGACGATTTCTGTGACGATGATCGCCATGACCGTTCCCTCCCGTCCTCGACGCGCGTTCTGGGGAGATGTCCGTTTCCTCATCGGTATCGCCCTGGTCGTACTGTCCATCGCCGGCGTCTGGCTGATCGTCTCCTCGTCGGACCACGCGGCCCCCGCGCTGCAGGCCACTCGCACGATCACGCAGGGCGAGGCGTTGGTCTCGAGCGACTTCCAGGCGGTCGACGTCGGGCTCGGCCTGCTCGCCGATGACTATCTCTCCCCGCAGGATCTGAAGCCGGGACAGGTCGCCGCGCGAACCATCGCATCCGGAGAGCTGATGCCGGAATCGGCCGTCGGCGACGCGGACGACAACCGCAGCACCAGCATCGTCGTGGAGAGCAGCACACGGATCCCCGATGACGTCGACGCCGGAACAGTGGTCGAGCTCTGGCAGGCGCCTCCGCTCGACGACGGACGCACCTACGACACTCCACGGATCCTGGTCGCAGACGTGACCGTCCGCGACGTGCTGGAAGAGGACGGGATGCTGGGGGACTCGGGCGCGGCCGTGGAACTCGTGATCGACCGCGCCGATGTCGCTGAGGTCCTCGCTGCCGTGACCGGCGGGTCGGTGCTGTCGGTGGTGCCGGTGGGCGGCAGATCGTGACGGGGATCATCCTCGCGGTCGCCGAGCCGCGTGCGAGCGAACTTCGCGTCGAGCTCGAATGGGAGGGCATCACGACCGTGGCGATCACGGCTCCGACCCGGGAGGCCATCACTCCCCTCCTCGCCGACGCTGAAGCCCTTGTGCTTCCCGCGTCGCGAGAGGTGCTCACCGCCGAGCTCATCGCCGCGTGCGATCGCTCCGGTGTGCGCATCCTCCCTCTGGGCGGGTCTGACAGCCGCGCATGGGGACGACTCGGGCTGAGTCCGACCCTTTCTGCCGAGGCGACAGGGTGGGAGCTCGCCGCCGCACTTCGTGAGGGGATCCCTGATCGCGTGGTCACGTCCTCGCGGCCACCACGCCTGACGGCGGTATGGGGGCCACCTGGCGCTCCCGGACGCTCGACCGTGGCGATCCAGCTGGCGACGGAGCTCGCGCGAACAGGTCGGCACACCGCACTGATCGATGCCGACACGGTGGCCCCGTCCCTGGCCCTGCTCCTCGGGCTCGGCGATGACGCCCCCGGGATCGCCGCCGCCTGCCGTCGCGCGAACCTGGGAGGTCTGGACGCGACCGAGCTGACCCGTCTGGCCACGGTCGTCGAGACCAGTGGCGGAGACATCGACGTGTTCCCGGGGATCAATCGCCCGAGCCGCTGGCCGGAACTGGGGTCGGTACGTCTCCAGGCCGCGCTCCAGGCATGCAGATCGTGGAGCGAGGAGACGGTCGTGGACGTCGCCGCTGCATTCGACGCCGATGAGGAGGCGACCTACGACCTCGCCGGACCTCGCCGACATGCGGCGACGACCACGACGCTGCTCGAGGCGGATCTGATCGTGGCCGTCGCAGCCGCGGATCCGGTCGGGATCAGCCGCTTCCTACGCGATCATGCCGAGCTCCGTCGAGTGACGGGCTCGACGCCCGTCTCCGTCGTGATCAACCGCGTGCGCCCCGGACCGCTCGGTTTGGATGCCCGTGGCCAGGTACGACGCACCCTGGAACGATTCGCCGGCATCACCGACGTCACGTTCCTTCCGTTCGACCAGCGCGCCGCCGACGCCTCACTCCTTCACGCCCGGGCGATGGCCGATGTCACTCCCCGGTCGCCGTTCGTCGCGGCGATCAGAGGGCTCGCTGCGTCCCTCGCCCCTCCTGCCGAATCACGGACTAGTTCTGGCGATAGCTTGAGAGGAAGTTTCCGAGCCTTTCGACGGCTTCGCTCAGCACACGTGGCTCAGGGAGCGTGACCAGGCGCAGGTGGTCGGGGGTCGGCCAGTTGAAGCCTGTGCCCTGCACCAGCAGGATGTGCTCTGACACGAGAAGGTCGTAGACGAGCTTCGCGTCGTCGCGGATCTCGTGCACATCAGGATCCAGGCGAGGGAACGCGTAGAGCGCCCCCTCCGGCTTCACGCAGGAGACACCGGGAATCGACTGCAGACCCTCCCAGGCGACGTCGCGCTGCTCATGCAGTCGTCCCGTGGACGAGATGAGTGCGTCGATCGACTGCACCCCCGAGAGTGCAGCCTGAACGGCGTGCTGCGCCGGAACATTCGGGCACAGGCGGGTGGATGCCAACAGGGTGATGCCTTCGAGGAAACCCTTGGCATGCCCCTGGGGACCGGTGATCACCATCCACCCCGATCGGAAACCAGCGACGCGATACGTCTTGGAGAGTCCGTTGAACGTCAAGCACAGCAGATCGGGCGCGAGCGTCGCCGTCGGGATATGGACCGCGCCGTCGAAGAGGATCCGATCGTAGATCTCATCCGAGAGGAGGAGCAGCTCGTGCTCTCGTGCGATCTGGACCATCCCCTCGAGGATCTCGCGTGAATAGACGACACCTGTCGGGTTGTTCGGGTTGATGATCACGAGCGCCTTCGTGCGCGGCGTGATCCTGGACCGGATGTCCTCGAGATCGGGCTGCCAGCCGTCTTCCTCATCGCAGAGGTAGTGCACGGGCGTGCCGCCGGCCAGGCTCGTCATCGCCGTCCACAACGGGTAGTCCGGCGCGGGGATCAGCACCTCGTCGCCCTCATCGAGGAGCGCCTGCATGGTCATCGTGATCAGCTCGGACACACCGTTGCCGAGATACACGTCATCGGGACCGAAACGCGGGAAGTCCTCGATCTCCTCATAGCGGCTGACGACGGCACGCCGTGCGGAGATGATGCCCTTGCTGTCGCTGTAGCCGTGCGCGGTCGGGAGTGCGGCGAGCATGTCGTGCACGATCTGGTGCGGGGCGTCGAAGCCGAAGATCGCCGGGTTACCCGTGTTCAGCTTGAGGATCTTGTGTCCCTCGGCCTCCAGCCGCGCCGCCTCGACGAGCGCGTTCCCGCGGATCTCGTACAGGACGTTCTTGAGCTTCGACGACTGGTCGAAGTTGCGCGATGGGGTCATCGAGCAAGCCTACAACCGTCGCGTGGGGCTCTCGTGCACTGCCGGCCGCGCTGCCCGCCACGCAGACGAGAAAGGGCCGATCCCGAGGGATCGGCCCTTCACCAGGAGGGCTACTTCTTCTTCTTTCCCTGGGCTCGACGCTGCTCACGGTTACCTGCCGCCGGCTGCGCGGGGGCGTCCGTGCGCTGTCCGAAGGCGCCGCGCGGTGCCTGCTCGGCTTCCGCCGGCTCGGCCGCATCGCGTGCCGCCGCCGCCTGCCGCAGGCGATCGGTCGCCGCCTGCTGCACCTGGCCGCGGTCGTTGCGCACCTCGACCTCACCGGCGTCGTTCGCCGCCGAGTACTCGAGACGCTGCTCGCCGCCGTCGGTGGAGAGGCCCTTGGCCTCGACCTCCGCCGTCTGCGCATCACCGGCGCGACGGACCTCGACCTCGAGGTTGTAGAGGTAGCCGACCGACTCCTCCTTGATCTGTCCCATCATCGACTGGAACATCGAGTATCCCTCCCGCTGATACTCGATAAGCGGGTCGCGCTGGGCCATCGCACGCAGTCCGATGCCGTCCTTCAGGTAGTCCATCTCGTACAGGTGGTCGCGCCAGCGGCGATCGAGCACCTGCAGCACGACGCGTCGCTCGAGCTCGCGCGTCGCGGCGTCGCCCAGCGACTCCTCGCGCGATTCGTAGGCGATCGTGGCGTCGGAGAGCAACTCGCGCGTGAGACCGTCGGCCGAGATACCGCCCTTGCGCCCGCCGGCCTCGGCGACGACCTCATCGATTGTCACGCCCACGGGGTAGAGCGTCTTGAGCTCGGTCCACAGCGCGTCGAAGTCCCAGCTCTCGTTGTGGCCCTCGCCGGTGTGGTCCTTGACGACACCGGTGATCGCGTCCTCGATGAAGTGCTGCACCCGGTCGGCGATGTCGTCGCCGTGCAGGATGTGACGTCGATCGGCGTAGATCGCCTCGCGCTGACGATTCAGGACATCGTCGTACTTGAGCACGTTCTTGCGCATCTCGGCGTTGCGCGACTCGACCTGCGACTGGGCGCTGCGGATGGCTCGCGACACCAGACCGGACTCGATCGGCACGTCGTCGGGGAAGTTCGTGCGCGACAGGATCGCCTCGGCGGCACCCGACTGGAACAGGCGCATCAGGTCATCGGTGAGGCTCAGGTAGAAGCGGCTCTCGCCGGGGTCGCCCTGTCGTCCCGAACGTCCGCGCAGCTGGTTGTCGATACGCCGCGACTCGTGACGCTCGGTGCCGAGCACGTAGAGTCCGCCGGCCTCGATGACCTTCTCCGCCTCTTCCGAGACGGTGCTCTTCATCGCCTCGTAGGTCTCGTCCCACGCGACCTCGTACTCTTCGGGGGTCTCGACCGGGTCGAGTCCCTTGCCCTTGAGGTCCTGGACGGCCAGGAACTCGGCGTTGCCGCCGAGCATGATGTCGGTGCCTCGGCCGGCCATGTTCGTCGCGACCGTGACGGCGCCGAGGCGTCCGGCGCGGGCGACGATCTCGGCCTCGCGCGCGTGGTTCTTCGCGTTGAGGACCTCGTGCTTCACGCCCTTCTTGGCGAGGAGTCGCGAGAGGTACTCGCTCTTCTCGACGCTGACGGTACCGACCAGCACGGGCTGACCGCTCGAGTGCCGCTCGGCGATGTCCTCGACGACCTGTGCGAACTTGGCGGTCTCGTTCTTGTAGACGAGGTCGGACTGGTCCTTGCGGACCATCGGACGGTTCGTCGGGATCGGGATCACACCGAGCTTGTACGTCGACATGAACTCGGCCGCCTCGGTCTCGGCGGTACCGGTCATGCCGGCGAGCTTGTCGTACAGACGGAAGTAGTTCTGCAGCGTGACCGTCGCGAGGGTCTGGTTCTCGGCCTTGACGGGCACGCCTTCCTTGGCCTCGATCGCCTGGTGGATGCCCTCGTTGTAGCGGCGCCCGACAAGGATTCGGCCCGTGTGCTCGTCGACGATCATGACCTCGTCGTTCATGACGACGTAATCCGTGTCCTTCTTGAACAGCGCGAGCGCCTTGATCGAGTTGTTCAGGAACGAGATGAGCGGCGTGTTCGCCGACTCGTAGAGGTTGTCGATGCCGAGGTAGTCCTCGACCTTCTCGATACCGGGCTCGAGCACGCCGACCGTGCGCTTCTTCTCGTCGACCTCGTAGTCCTCGCCCACCTCGAGAGTGCGGGCGATCTTGGCGAACTCCGCGAACCAGCGGTTCGCCTCGCCGGAGGACGGACCGGAGATGATGAGCGGGGTGCGCGCCTCGTCGATGAGGATCGAGTCGACCTCGTCGACGATCGCGAAGAAGTGCTCGCGCTGGACGAGGTCCTCCTTACGCCAGGCCATGTTGTCGCGCAGGTAGTCGAACCCGAACTCGTTGTTCGTGCCGTAAGTGATGTCCGCGCCGTACTGCTCGCGGCGAACCGCGGGCGTCTGGCCGGACACGATGATGCCGGTCGTCATGCCGAGGGCACGGAACACACGCCCCATGAGCTCCGCCTGGTAGCTGGCGAGGAAGTCGTTGACGGTGATGATGTGGACGCCCTGGCCGGCGATCGCGTTGAGGTACGCGGGGAAGGTCGCGACGAGCGTCTTTCCCTCACCGGTCTTCATCTCGGCGATGTTGCCGAGGTGGAGCGCTGCTCCACCCATGATCTGCACGTCGTAGGCGCGCATGCCCAGGGTGCGCTTGGCAGCCTCGCGAACAGCGGCGAACGCCTCCGGCATCAGCTGGTCGAGCGTCTCGCCCTTCTCGTAGCGGGCGCGCAACTCGACGGTCTCGTTGCGAAGCTCGTCGTCGGTCAGCTGGGAGATGTCCTCTTCCAGAGCTCCCACGGCTTTGACCACCTGGTTCAAGCGACGGATGACCCGTCCCTCACCGGCGCGCAGCAGCTTCTCAAGAGGATTGGCCACGGATGTCATCTCCCTGTTGGTGGGTAAAGTGCCGGCTGTCACGAGGACGGAAACCGGACATATCTTGTCATGTTACCGGCCCGTGACCTGCGCGTCGCCTGCGAGCGTGTCCCGCGATCCGCGGAAGGCGCGCGATCGCGTCCACCGGACGGCTCTCCGCGATGCATTCTCGGTATGCATATACTCGGTATCGCATTAGCATCACGAACGGGAGATCACCATGTCAGTGCGTCAGAGCCTCCTGGCGATCCTCGACCAGGGCCCCTGCTACGGCTACCAGCTGCGGCACGAGTACGACCGACGCACCGGAGCGACATCGTCTCTCAACGTCGGTCAGATCTACAACACGCTGGAACGTCTCGAACGAGACGGGCTCGTGCGCCGCGGCGACGCCGATGAGCACGGGCACGTCTACTGGCATATCACCGCCGACGGCTCCACCGAGGCGGCCCGGTGGCTCGCCTCCCCCGTCGTCCACGGCACCACCGGCAGGGACGAACTCGCGGTGAAGCTCGCCGTCGCCGCGACGCTCCCGGGCGTCGACGTGGGATCCGTGATCCGCGTTCAACGCGTCGCGTCCGTGGAGCAGTGGGAGGCGCTCCGGCGGGAACGGCGAGACAACGACGCGGCCGATACCCCGGAGGGCCTCGCCTGGTCGCTCGTGATCGACCGGATGATCTTCGCCGCCGAGGCCGAGGTGCACTGGCTCGATGATGCGGAGAAACGCATCGCACAGCACCCGAGCCATGTGCTGGCACTCGAGCTCACGACGGAGCGACCGAAGCGCGGACGGCCCGCCAGGTCGGCAGCCGCCTGAGCCGCGCCCTCGGCGCTTGCGTTCGCCTGGAGCGGATGCTCAGCCATCGCATCGTCCGCGGAAAGTAGGATCAGCACATGGCTGGAATTTGGGGCAGACGGAAGCGCGAACAGGAAGCGCTCGCCGCGCAGGACGCCGATCTCGCACGGCGCGCCGAACAGGCGCTGGTGTCGGCTGACGAGCGGATCCGCACGACGTCCGACGAACTCGCGTTCGCTGAGGCCGAGCTCGGCGAATCGCTGACCACCGACCTGCGCCAGGCGCTGTCCGCGGTGCGCACGCACCTGCGCGAGGCGTTCCAGATGCACCAGTTGAACCACGACGAGATCCCCGACACCCCGGAGGAGCTGCGCACGCGCAACGCCCGCATCGTGCAGCTCTGCGATTGGGCCCAGGATCTGCTCGACGAGAAGACGGACGTTCTCGCCAGCTCGGTCGCGAAAGTGCGGCGCGCGCCCGAGGTCATCGCTCAGGTCAGGACGGATGCCGAGGCGCTGAGCGAGCGGATCCCGCAGACCAGATCAGCCGTCGAGCGGCTCGCCGGGCGCTACGCCGACTCCGCCATGACGCAGATCGCCGCCAGTGCGGCAGAGGCGGAGCAGCTCATCGCCTTCGCCGTCCACGGCGCATCGGTCTCCGAACGCCGACGTGCAGCCAAGCAGAACGAAGAGGCGAACGTCGCGCTCGAGACGGCGACCGAGGCGACGCGGCGCGCGTCCGCGCTCCTGGATGCCGTGGAGGACTTCGAGATCGAGGCTCTGCGGGCTGAATCCACGCTCGCCGAGGTCGTCGCCGACTCGCGCGGTGACCTCATCGCCGCGCGCACCGCACCCCAGGTGCCCGCGGTCGCCGCGGCGACGGCGGCTCTGCAGACGGCCCTGAGTTCGCTCGCCCCCTCCGGCGCCCGCAACGATCCGTTCGCGGAGCTCTCCCGTCTGCGCGATGCGAACACGGGTCTGGATGACGCGATCGCGCTCGCCAAGCACCGCGCAGCGAACCCGCTCCCCTCGCTCCCGCAGGTGCAACACGCCATCGACGACGCCGACCGGCAGTTGGGCGTGGCGCGGGGCCTGATCGCCGGGCATCGCGGATGGATCGGCGCGGACGCCCGCACCCGCCTGGCTGAGGCGGAGCGTCTGCGCATCGACCTGTCCGACATGCTCCCCGCAGAGGAGACGCGGGAGGCAGCTCTGGCCGGCGCTCGACGTGTCGCTCATCTGGCCTCGGAGGCGCTCCAGCTCGCACAGCGCGACATCGACTCCTCCCGCCCGCAGGACGACGGATGGGGCGGCTGGGGCGGCGGAGGCGGGCGACGCGGTGGGGGCGGCGGCGATATCGCCTCCGGCATCCTCGGCGGCCTCGTGATCGGCAGCCTTCTGGACGGCATCTTCGACTGACGCGCAGTCCACAGATCCCCGCACGTACGAGAAAGGCCCGCTCCCTCTCAGGAACGGGCCTTTCTTCATGCGCAGGTCACGAAGCGAGTGCCTCCGCGGGCGGCGCCTGAGTGCTGAGCGCGATCACGCCGTAATCCCATCCCTTGCGGCGGTAGACGACGCTCGGGTGGTCGCTGCGGACATCGACGAACAGGAAGAAGTCGTGGCCGACCAGCTCCATCCGGTCGACGGCCTCCTCGACCGTCATCCATTCCGCGTCGAAGCTCTTCGTGCGGATGACGACGGGCGAGTAGATCTCGTCCTCGTCGTTCTGCACCGGCACGTTGCCGGTCGCGACGGCGTGCAGGACCTCGACCGAGGCCGGCTGGACGTCGATGCCTTCAAGGGCTCCGCTGCCCTTCTCGAAGTGCGCGCCGCGCGGGTGCTGTCGACCGTCGACTCGCTTCTCCTTCGCGCGTCGCAGTTGCTCCGACATCTTGTCGACGGCGAGGTCGAGGGCCACGAACTTGTCGCCGTCCGTCGCTTCCGCGCGGACGACGGGACCCTTGCCGACGAGCGTCAGCTCGACGGTCTCGTCGGGCACATGTCCGTTTCGATAGACGCGATGTGTGACCTTCACATCCAGGCGTTGCGCGCGTCCTGCGAACGTCTGGATCTTGGCGATCTTCTCTTCGACAACGGTGCGGAATCGGTCAGTGATACCCACCCCGACGCCAACGATGCTCGTTTCCATTGCTGCCTCCTTGTCCCGGTCCTCCCGGCCAAGGGCGGACCGTGGTCGCCTTGTGTGACCCCCAACGTAGCCCGCCTTCGGACGGATGTCACGGGTCATTTCCTCCGTGTCGCCGATGAGTCCCCGATGAGTCTGCGGTGACGCGGCGTGGCGGCGAGCGCGATCGCAGAGACCACCTCGAAGCCTGCCTCCGTGAGCACGCGTGCAGCCTCGTCGAGAGTCGCGCCGGTCGTGACGACATCGTCGAGGAGGGCGATCCGCTGGCCCTCTCCGCGACGACGCGTTCGTATGCTCCCCGAGACGTTGGCTCGGCGTTCCCGCACGTCGAGCCCGCGCTGATCGGCCTTCGTCGCCCCGGGAACGAGAATCCTCGATGCCCGGACACCCGCTCCGCGTGCGAGAAGCTCGGGCACTCGGTAGCCCCGCTGGCGGAACGCGCTCCGGCTCGTCGGCACGGGCACGATCAGTACCCCCGACACCACCTCCGCGACGAGAGGCTCAGCAAGGGTTCGTCCGAGGGGTCGGGCCAGAAGCGTCTCCCCCTCCCCCTTGAGCCGACGGATGCAGCGCGCCGCGACGCCATCGAACGCGAGTGCGGCGCGCACGACGAGGCCATCCGGTGTCACGGTCTGCGTGGGAGACGGCGTGAGCTGCCGCCGACACACGGCACACAGCAGCGCGCCGGGCTTCGCGCACCCCGCACAGGAGGCGGCGAGCAGCAGCGCCGCCAGCTCATCGACGATGTCGTGCAGAGCGCCACGTGCTAAGGGATGCGAGATCATGCATCGATCCTGCCCGCGGCCTCGGTACTGGCAGGAGCGGAGAGGCGCCGACGGGGGACAACGCGGATGCTGCGCCTGCTGTGCAGGACCGGTGGAGGCTCGGCCTCACTCGCCGGAGCGCGTCGCCAGGACCTTCACGCCGGATGCCACTTCGCGCCATGCGGAACCCGCGTGTGCGAAGAGCGTGCCGCCGGCGTCCAGCACACGCACCCCGGTGGCACTGCGTGCGCCCGCGAGGGAGCGTGCACCGGGCGGAGCGGCCTCGACGCTGCCGGGCCCGCCGACCATCTGCGTGAGCAGCAACGGGCTCTGATCGGGCACCAGGACCCCGAGCCGCGTCGTGCCGAGCCAGACCAATTGATCGGTGTCTGCGTCGATCCTCGTCAGTTGTTCGACCGCGCCCAGTTCCACCGGCACGCCGTCATCGCGCACGATGGCCACCACGACCACCCAGTGCTGTCCGCCCACGGTGACGACGGCCGCGAGCCGCGCGCCGTCCGGCGACACGCGCATCGCGGAGATCGCGGAGGCATTGGGCCAGGCCTTGTCGGTGGCGACGTCGTTCTCACCGGCGTGCACGGCAGCAGGGTCATCGGCGGGCACCGTCCAGGTGAACCCGAACGGATCCAGCGACGGAGCGATGAGCCGCGGGCGAGAGTCGACCTCGTCCACCCGCCCCTCACCCACGAGGTACGCGTGTCCATCGCTCAACTGCACAGCGGCCTGGGTGGAATCCCCCGCCACCTCGATCGACCTCACCTGCTGCGGGAGCGCGAGGATCTGTTCGCTGATCCCGTCCACCGGTGCGATCTGATCGCCGACGATGAGCCCGAATGCGTCTTCGGTGAGCACCAGAGGACCCGGGTCGACCGCGTCGTCGCCCAGCTTCACGATGCCGGCGCTGAGCGCACGGCCATCGACCGTGAAGCGCACCTGGGACACATGCACGCCCGACGCTTCGAACGTGTCCTGCAACTGCGTGCGCATCCGCGCCAGCGTCGTCTGATCCAGTCGGCTCGCGGGCGCCGTCAAGGCCACCTCGGCCACCTGAGCCGCATCGATCGGCACGGCGTCCTCGGCGAGCTGGACATCTGCGGGGAACGCGGACTGCACCGCTGGAGCCAACCAGGGGCTGGGGGCGCCGCCGATGAGGGCCTGCGTCACGGTGGTGGCGATGCTCGTGCGGCGCGGGAACCAGCGCACGTCGGGGACGAGATGCGACCAGTCCTGATCGAAGTACTGCAGCGGATATGCGTCGAAGACCAGGGGGAACCGTGACTCATCGATCACGATCCCGTCCGGCGCCTTCGCGATGCGCCATTCGCCGTCGCCGCTGCGCTCCACCGTGAAGGTCAGGTTCGAGGCGCCGGTCGACTCCGAGTAGGCGTTGAACTCGTCGACGTTCGCCACGAGTTCGAACTGCACGTTCACGTCTCCGGACTCGGCGGCCTCCACGTCGTCATCGGCGATCGTCGACGAGATGACCCTCGACCCGACTGTGGCATCGATCGACACACCGGCCGCAGGCCGCCACGTCTGCTGCAGGTCGGGAGTGAGGAAGGTGCGGGCGATACCCCAGTTGTCCGCCGGCGTGATGGCCGCTTCAAGGAACCCCTCCACGATCTCCTGGGGGCTCGCGCCCGGTGGCGGGCCCGACGCGATGAAGAGCAGGTCGGTGTCGTCGGTCGCCTCTCCGAGCTCCAACCCGGCGGAGACGTCGCCCGAGGTCGGCAGCCCCGTGCAGGCCGCCAGCATCAGTGCGACCACGCCGATCGCGACACCCCGCAGCATCCGCGTCACCCGACCGCTCATCACGCGTTGTCCTCACGATCGAGAAGCTCGCGCGCCAGGTCGGTGAGCGAGATCGGCTGTGTCGCGTCACCGAGCTCGGCCAAGGGCTCCTGCGGCTCGGTCGAAATCGGGCTCGCCCCCTCCAGCACGGTGCCATGACGCGGCAGAGTGAGCACGAAGTTCGTCCCGTCGCCGAGCTTCGACCACACGGCGAGCGTTCCGCCGTGCAGCGTGGCATCACCGAGCGCGATCGAGAGTCCGAGACCGGTGCCTCCGATCGTGCGCTGCCGGGAGGGATCCGCTCGCCAGAAGCGGTCGAACACACGCTCGGCATCGTCGGGCGCCATGCCCATGCCGAAGTCGCGAACCCCGGCCGCCACCGCGTGCTGATTGCTGTCGACGGTCACCACGATCGGACGGCCTTCGCCGTGCTCGATCGCGTTGCCGATCAGGTTGCGCAGCACGCGGCGCACGCGACGGGGGTCCATATCGACCGGCGAATAGCCGCCGGGAGCCACGAGCCGGAGCTGCGTGCCATGCCCTTCCGCGAGAGGACGCATCTGTTCGATCACGTCTTCTGCGACGTGTGCGAGGCTCGTCGCCTCCAGCTCGAGCTGCACAGATCCCGCATCGTAACGGCTGATCTCGAGCAGGTCCGAGAGCAGGATGTCGAAGCGCTGTACCTGCGTGTACAGCAGCTCCGCGGTCCGCGCCGTCGTCGGGTCGAACTCGTCGCGCTGGTCGTTGAGCATGTCAGCGGCCAGACGGATCGTCGTCAGCGGTGTGCGCAGTTCATGCGACACGTCCGAGACGAAGCGCTGTTGCACCATCGACAGCTCGCCGAGCTCCTTGATCTGCGACTCGATGCTGTCGGCCATCGCGTTGAAGGATCGGCCGAGGGTCGCAAGCTCGTCTTCTCCGTGCACTTCCAGACGCACTCCGAGGTCGCCCGCGGCAAGCCGGGCACTGGTCTCCGCGGCTTGGACGATCGGCGTCGCGACGGCGCGAAGCACGAACCACGAGATCGCCGCGACGATCGCCACGAGCCCGATCCCGGCGATCCACAGGGTGCGCTGCACGAACACGAGCGTCTGATCCGCATCACCGAGGTCGTAGGCGAAGTAGATCTCGAACGGACCAGCCTCGGGGACCTGCAACTGCTGCCCCACCACGATCCCCGGCACCTCGCTGCCCCCGTCGCCGGCCACTGCCACCGACTGCCAGGCCTGGAGGTAGTCGAAATCCCTGACGCGATTGCGGAGCCCGTCGCTCAGCTGGTTCGCCGTCAACCCTCCCTGTGTGAAGCCGTTCACGCGGAGGGGGTTCGGTCCCTTGTCGACGCGGAAACCCGCCAGTTGGTCGGCGCTCGAGTTGCGAGCGAGCCCCTCGGTGATACTGCGCCAGAGCTCTTGCAACGCCGCGGAATCATCGCCGACCTCGGCCACATCCAATTTGCTCTGCGCATCATCGATCGCACGTCTCGCATCCTCGAGGACGACGTTCTTGCGCGAGATGAAGAGGTCGTTCTGAATCACGAGCGCCATGGTCACGCAGGTGACGAAGATGGCGAGTGAGGTCGCGAGCAGAGTGATCGTCAGCGTGCGGAACCGCAGCGATCGCCGCCAGAGCGCCGCCAGCACCGTCGGCCAACTCCGCCAGTCGCGCAGAACGGCGACCGCCGTGGTGGTCGTCGTCGTCACGGCCATGGATCCCTAGCCAACACTCCCGGCGCGATAGCCGACGCCACGCACCGTCATCACGATCTTCGGGTTGTCGGGATCGAGCTCCACCTTCGCCCGCAGCCGCTGCACGTGCACGTTCACCAGTCGCGTGTCGGCCTTGTAGTGATAGCCCCAGACCTGTTCCAGCAGCATCTCGCGGGAGAAGACCTGCTGCGGCTTCGAGGCGAGGGCGACGAGCAGCTGGAACTCGAGCGGCGTGAGCGCGATCGGGGTGGTGCCCCGACGCACTTCGTGCGCATCGACGTCGACGGTGAGATCGCCCACGCGAAGCTGCTCCACGGCGCCCTGGGGCGTCGGGCGCAGGCGGGTGCGGATGCGGGCGACCAGTTCCTTCGGATTGAAGGGCTTGACCATGTAGTCATCCGCACCGACTTCGAGCCCGCGCACGACATCTGCCGTGTCGCTGCGCGCGGTGAGCATCAGGATCGGAACCCCCGACTCCGCGCGGATGCGGGTGCAGATCTCGATTCCGTCCATTCCGGGAAGCATCAGGTCGAGCAGCACGAGGTCGGGCCGCTGGGCGCGCCATTCATCGACGGCCCGGGCTCCATCGGCGCAGAACACCGGCTCGAAACCTTCGGTTCGCAGCACGATTCCGATCATCTCGGCGAGGGCGGTGTCGTCGTCGACCACAAGAATGCGTGAGGTCATAACTGTTACCTTATGGCACCCAGTACCGGCATCCCCAGGTCTGCGCACCAGCGACGGGGATATGACACGATGGGAGCGCACGACGGAGGGAATGCCTGTGAGCGGCCAGATATGGACCCCTGCCCCCAAGAAGGGCATCATCCCGCTTCATCCGCTGACGTTCGGGATGCTCCTGGGGAAGGCCTTCGCGGCGTTGCGCCACAACCCGAAGGTGCTCTTCGGTTTCGCCGTCGTGATCCAGCTCGTCGTCGTGCTCGCCACGGCCGGCATCATGGGCGTGGTGCTCTTCACGAGCTTCGCGCGGCTCGAGACCGTCTCACCCGGCTCCCCCGACTTCGGTCCGGTCCTGGCCGGCACGATCGCCATCAACATCATCGCCGGACTCGTCGTGGGGATCGCGTCGATCGCCTTCACCGCGATCATGCAGGGCGTGGTCGCAGCAGACATCGGATACGCGGCGATCGGCGTCAAGGCGACGTTGCGGATGCTGTGGCGACGAATGGCCCCCGCGTTCTGGCGTCTCACGGGATTCGCGTCGCTCGCCGTCATCGCCACGTTCGGCTTCATCGCGATCGTCGCCGGGCTCATCGCGGCATTCGTGGCCGGTGGCCTCGGAGGGACCCCCGAGCTGATCGCCGTGCTCGTGATCGTGGTGATCCTGATCGCGCTCGCCAGCATCCCCCTGGTGGTGTGGCTGTCGACCAAGCTGCTGCTCGTGCCGTCGATCCTGGTGCTCGAGCACGCCCGCTTCCGCGAAGCACTGGTGCGCTCGTGGCGCTTGACCCGCGGCCGCTTCTGGGTGGCGTGGGGAGTGACGTTCCTGATCAGCGTGATCATGGGCCTCGCGATGCAGGTGGTGAGCCTTCCCGTCTCACTCATCGGCTCGCTCCTGGGCACGGTGGTCGCGCCGACGGGGTCTCCGGAACCGTCGGCACTCATCGCCTACGTGTTCACGCTGCTCGCACCACAGGCCCTGCTGCTCGTGCTCCAGGCGATCACCGTGGTCGTGCAGAGCACCGGCTCCGCACTCGTCTACCTCGATTGCCGGATGCGGTACGAGGGGCTCGACCAGACGCTGATCTCGCATGTCGAACGACGTGAACTCGGGTGGGCAGAGGGCCAGCTCGGCGACCCGTACGTCGTGGATCCCGCGCGCGCGGTGTCGAGTGCCCCACCTCCACGCCAGGTTCCGGAGCACGTGATGATGGCGGCGGGCCCCGCCTACGCCCCACCCTACGGCGCTCCCGCTCAGCCCTCTGCGCCCTACCCCGGTCAGCCGTATCCGCCCCAGACGCCGATCGCCTTCGCGCCCCAGCCGCCCGCTTTCGCTTCTCAGCCTCCCGCATTCGCTTCTCAGCCGCAGCACGACACGGCGAGCGTGCTGCCGCCGGCGGCGCCCGCGCCCCCGAGTGACAGCCCGTGGGCTCCGCCGTCCGACGACGGGTGGGCGGCGCCCGGCTCGGGAAACGGTGACAGGCAGGCATGATCCGCCGCCTCGACGACCTGTTCGTCCCCGATGGGGACGATGCGCGACGCTGGGCCGAGGAAGAGCTCTCCAACCCGCGCTACGCCGACGCGAAGCCGACCTGGTTCGACCTGATGGCCCGCGACATCGCACGGTTCTTCGCCGACCTCTTCACCACGCAGAACGGCGCGAACATCGGCCCCTCGGCGCTGATCATCGTGTGCGTGATCATCGTCGCGGCACTCGTCGCGGCGCTCATCATCTGGGGACGGCCCCGAGCCTCCCGGAGCGTACGCGGGCCACGCGGTTCTCTACTCGGTGTCGATGATGACCGTACCGCCGCCCAGTTGCGCGCCGAGGCGGAGCGGAGCGCGCGAGACCAGGACTGGGATGCCGCAACCATCCTGCGCTACCGAGCCCTCGCCCGCGGGCTGCTCGAACGCGACATCATCGACCCGGCTCCCGGTGCCACGGCGCAGGCCATCGCTCGTGAAGCCGGCGCCGTCTTCCCCGACGAGGCCACCCCGGTGCGCCGCGCCGCCACCGCTTTCGATGACGTTCGCTATCTGCGGCATCCGGCAAGCGCGGCCGGCTATCGCGATCTCACCGACACCGACGAGCGCCTGCAGGCGCGACACCCGGGCGCGGTGATCGCGTGACGCTCCTCGCCGACGGGCGACCTTCGACCGCTGCCACTCCCCCGCGGCGCCTCCGCGCACTCGCCGCCTGGGCGCTGGTCGTAGCGCTCGTCATCGTCGTCGCCCTGATAGCGGTGCGTGTGAGTGCGAGCGCGCCGGGACCACGCGGAGCACTCGACCCCGAGGGTCGAAACGACGCCGGTGCTCTCGCGCTGGCCGAGGTCCTGCGCGATCAGGGCGTCGATGTCACGGTCCATCGTTCCCGTGTGGAGGCGGCTGCGGCGATCGACGAGCGGACCACTCTGGTGATGACGAACCCGTATTCGCTCACGGACGACGGACTCGCGGATCTGATGGCTCCTGCCGATCGTGTCGTCTTCCTGTCGACGAGCAGTCACCTCCTCAGCACTCTGCGGATCGGTGAAGACGCGCCGGGAACCTCCGACTCCGTCGATGCCGACTGTGCGAACGGTGCATTCGCTGGCGTCGGCGAGATCCGCCCCGATCGGCTCTTCGCTCCTGCCGACGGGGTCACCTCCTGCTTCGGTTCCGCGGACGGTGCCGCGGTGCTCGTGGACGATCGCGAGGACGCCACGCATGTCGTGGTCGAAGGATCGAAGTTGTTCAGCAATGCCTACCTGGCTGAGAACGGCAATGCCGCCCTCGGTCTCGCTCTGCTCGGTCAGACCGAACGCGTCGTCTGGTATGTGCCCTCCCTCGCCGACTCCGACATCGAGGGACAGACCGAGGACACGCTCGGCACTCTCACGCCGGACTGGCTCACTCCCGCGATCCTCCTGTTGCTGCTCGCCGCGGCCGCCGCGGCCGTCTGGCGAGGACAACGGTTCGGACCGCTCGTGGCCGAGACGCTCCCCGTCACGGTCCGTGCCTCCGAGACCATGCACGGGCGGGCACGGCTGACCGCGAAAGCGGCCGACGCACCCCATGCCGCGGCCGTCATCCGCGAGGGATCACAGCGCCGCCTCGCACGGCAGCTCGGACTGGCGGCGCACGCGAGCGTCGACGAGGTGTCGGACGCGGCATCCGACCGTCTGCGGATTCCGCGCGGCACCCTGCAGGCGCTTCTCGCCGGCCCGCTCCCCCCAGACGATGCTGCCCTGATCGAGCTCGCCCGGCGTCTGGGTGAGCTCGAAGAGGCCGTGGATGCCGGCTCGCGCGCCGCCGGTACGACCGCACCAGGAGGCACCCCATGACGTTCGCCCGCACACCATCCATCCCGACGGAAGCCGAGGACACCCGTGACCGCTGAGACCACACCCGCCGACGACGCCGCACTGCGTCAGGCGATGCACCGTGTGCGCACGGAGGTAGACAAGGCCGTCGTCGGACAGGCTGGCACAGTGACCGGGCTGCTCGTGTCGCTGCTGGCACGCGGCCATGTTCTCCTGGAGGGCGTCCCCGGCGTCGCGAAGACGCTCATCGTGCGCTCGTTCGCCCGCGCACTCGGCCTCGACACCAAGCGCGTGCAGTTCACGCCCGACCTGATGCCCGGCGACGTCACCGGATCCCTCGTCTACGACGCGCGCACCGGCGAGTTCGACTTCCGTGCGGGGCCCGTGTTCACGCACATCCTGCTCGCCGACGAGATCAACCGCACGCCTCCCAAGACGCAGGCCGCGCTGCTGGAGGCCATGGAGGAGCGTCAGGTCTCGGCCGACGGTGTGAGCCGGGCGCTGCCCGACCCTTTCCTTGTCGCGGCGACGCAGAACCCGATCGAGCATGAGGGGACCTACTCCCTGCCCGAGGCGCAGTTGGATCGATTCCTCATGAAGCTCGTGGTCGGCATGCCCGAGCGCGACGCCGAGGTGTCGGTGCTCCGCCGTCACGCGAACGGGTTCTCACCGCGCGAGCTCACGGGCCTCGATGCGGTCGTGACCGCGGAGGAGATCCGCGCGGCGCAGGAGGCATCGGCCCGCGTCGAGGTGACCGATGATGTGCTGGGCTACGTCGTCGATCTGGCCCGCGCGACGCGGCAGTCGCCGTCGGTCGAGCTCGGCGCGAGCCCCCGCGCCTCGACCGGCCTGCTCGCCGCTGCCAAAGCCTGGGCCTGGTTGAACGCCTCGACGGCCGTCACTCCCGACCATGTGCAGACGATGCTCGTTCCGGTGTGGCGCCACCGTCTGCAGCTCCGCCCGGATGCGCAGATGGAAGGCGTCTCCGCGGATGCCGTGCTGACCTCCGTCGTGCAGCAGACCAGGGTACCGATCTAGGTGTTCGTCACCGGCCGCCTCTCCGTCGCGCTCGCCGTCGGCGTCGTCCCGCTCGTCCTCGCCGGCGCCGCGGGCTTCTCGCCGTATGCCGCTGCCGGCATCTGGGTGGGATTGTGTGCGGTCCTCGTACTCATCGACGTCCTCACGGCGGCGAGCCCGCGTTCCGTGACCGTGAGCCGCAGACTCCCTGCGCGTGTACGCATCGGGGAGCCCGTTCCGGCCAGTGTCGCCGTGCACAATCACGGCTCCCGCGCCCTGCACGCCCTGCTGCGGGACGCCTGGCAGCCCACCGCCGGTGCCGGTGAGGGGCGCCATCGCCTGCATGTCGCGGCCGGAGAGCGGGGACGGGTCGCCATCCCTCTGCTCCCCCGACGTCGGGGAGAGTTGGCGAGCGAATTCGTGATGATCCGCTCCCGAGGGCCCCTGGGTCTGGCCGGCCGGCAGGCCCGTCACACGGTGCGCGGTGCGATCCGCGTGCTTCCCGCGTTCTCCTCGCGCAAGCACCTGCCCTCGCGGCTGGCGCGTCTGCGTGAGCTCGACGGCAACACCAGCATCCAGGTGCGCGGGCAGGGCACCGAGTTCGACTCGCTGCGAGAGTACGTGCGGGGTGACGACGTACGATCCATCGACTGGCGCGCGACCGCGCGTGCCGGAACGACGATGTTACGCACCTGGCGACCCGAGCGCGACCGGCACGTCGTGATCATCATCGACACGGGTCGCACGGCCGCCGCGCGCGTGGGCGACGGCACCAGAGTGGATGCCGCGCTCGAAGCAGCCCTGCTCCTGGCTGCACTCGCGTCGCGTGCCGGCGACCACGTGCACCTGCTGATGTACGACCGCGTCGTGCGCGCACGGGTCACCGGCGTCGACGGCGCCGCCCTGCTGCCGGCGATGACCGACGCGATGGCTCCGGTGCACGCCCGACTCGTCGACACCGACTGGCAGGGTGCCTTCGCCGCCGTGCGCACGCTCACCACTCGCCCGTCCTTGATCGTCGCCCTCACCGCGCAGGACGCCGCGGAGTCCGCGCGGGGTTTCCTCGGCGCATTCCCGAACGCCTCCCGGGCGACGACGGTGCTGGTCGGCTCGGTGACCGACGATGGCATCGCTGCTCTCGCGCGCAAGCGCGGTTCGCGCGAGGAGGTCTATCTGGCCGCGGCAGCCGAGCGCGCCCAGCGCGACGCCGAGAACGTCGCCGATGCCGTCCGGCGCGCGGGCGGCGAAGCGATCGCTGCCGACCCGGAGGATCTTCCCCCTCGCATCGCCGATCGCTACCTCGAGTTGAAGGCCGCCGGCAGGCTCTGACGCCCGGGCGGTTCAGCCGGACACGAGAGTCGGCGTGCCTGCTTCGTACTCGACCAGGTCGCCCGTCTCGCCGCGGCGGTACGCACGCCCGCCGACCACCAGCATGTAGATGAGGAACACCGCGAGCGCCGCGCCTCCGATGCCGATCTTCACCGGCCAGGGCAGCGCCCACCCCGTGACGAATCCTTCGACGAGGCCGGCCAGGAACAGCGCGAACACCAGGCCGATGGCGACGGTGGCGAGAGCACGTCCCTCCGCGGCCAGTGCCGATGCACGGGTGCGGTGGCCCGGCGCCACCCAGGCCCAGAACATGCGCAGGCCCGCGGCCGCGGCGACGAAGATGCACGTCATCTCGAGCATGCCGTGCGGGAGGATGTACAGCACCATGATGTCCACCCGGTCATGGGCGGCCATCACCGCCCCGGATACTCCGAGACCCAGGGCATTCTGCACCAGCACGTACACCGGCCAGATACCCGTGACGCCGAAGAGCACGCACTGCATGGCGATCCAGGCGTTGTTCGTCCACACCATCCCCATGAACACGGCGGCGGAGTTCTCGGTGTAATACCCCGTGAAGGTCTCGTCGGCGTACTGCTCCAGCGCGTCGGGCGGCCCCAGGGTCGCGATCAGAGCCGGGTCGCTGGAGATCCAGGCCGCGGTCCCCACGACGACCGCGACGAACACGACGGTGATGATCGCTGTCATCCATCGCAATCGGTACAGGGCAGCCGGAAGCTGCAGCGAGAAGAATCGTGCGGTCTGGGTGAGGATGTTGTCGGACGCGCCCGTGAGCCGCAGACGGGCGCGCACCAGGATCGTCGACAGATAGGCACCCTGCGGGGAGTCGCCCACCGAGGTCTTCAACTCGGCGAGATCCGCGGAGGCGGCGCGGTAGCGGACGATGAGTTCATCGACGGACCCGCCGTCCAGCCGCGCGCGACTGAGCTCGTCCAGCCGCTCCCATTCGGCGCGGCGTGCATCAGTCAGCGCATCGGCATCCACCTGATTTACTGTACTCATGTCCTCGCCGATCGATACCTCCGACGAGGTGCTCTCCGGAGAAGCCGTCGCGATCGATGTACAGCCCGTCGGCTTCCTGTTGCGCGCGCTCGGCGCTCTCATCGACATGGCGCTGGGGTTCGCCGTGTTCATCCTGTGGATCTTCCTCCGCATCTGGCTGACGGACGCCGGCGTGCTCGACGAGGCCACCGATCGCATCGCCCTCGTATCGGCGTTCGTCGTGAGCTTCGTGGTGCTGCCCATCACGATGGAGATGGCTCTCAAGGGACGCAGTCTCGGGAAGCTCGCCGTCGGCGGTCGCATCGTCCGCATCGACGGCGGGGCTGCGGGGTTCCGACATGCCTTCATCCGCGCGCTGATCGGCGTGTTGGAGATCTACATGACGTTCGGTGGGCTCGCCGTGCTCACCGGAGCGTTCACCGTGCGCTCGCAACGGCTCGGCGACATCGTCGCGGGGACGTACAGCCAGCGCGTGCGCACACCCCAGCTGGTCCCCCATGAGCCGGTGCTCCCGCCCGCCCTCACCGGCTGGTCCCAGATCGCCGACGTCGCGCGGTTGCCCGACCGCCTCGCCCGACGCATCTCGCAGTTCCTCCAGAGCGCGCCGCGCATGGTTCCCTCGGCCCGCGCTCAGGTCGCACAGGACCTGCTCGCCGAGGCGTCACCCTTCGTCTCTCCGCTGCCGCCGGCGCCGCCCGAGGAGGTACTCGTCGGCATCACCGTGCTGCGTCGCATTCGCGAACGCCGGGCGCTCGAGAACGCCGATCGCCGTGCCGAGAAGCTGACCGGCCGCCGGGTCGGCATCTGACACGCTCGACGGCACTCGAACGGATCAGAAGCGGATCGCGTCGATCACCTTCACCCGCAAGGCGACCAGCGCCGGGATGAACCCCGCGACCGCCCCGACGATCACCGATGCGACGAGCCCGACGAGCGCCGCCCGCATGGGGAACGGCGGCACGTCCTGCATGCCGTAGAACAGCGATGTCACGATCCAGTCGGAGCGGAGGACCGCCACGACGATCGCGATCCCGATCACGCCGGCGACCGTGGTTGCGACGAGGCTCTCGAGGAACACGGAGAAGAAGACACGCCCGGAGGTGGCTCCGAACGCGCGCCGCACCCCGATCTCCCGCACTCTCTGTCGCATGGCCACCAGCTGGATGTTGATCAGGCTGAGCGCACCGAGCGCCAGGATCAGTGTCGCGATGCCGCCGGTGATCATCTCGAACGTCGACTGCGCATCCAGCGCGCCCGGCTGGGCCGCCCAATCCGAACGACTCACCGACACCGTCTGCCCATCGGGAAGGCCTGCGCGCAGGTCCATCGCCAGCACCGGGCCGATCTCGTCGGCCTGGTCCGCGCCGACCCAGACCTCGTACTGCGGCCACGCATCCTGCGGCAACGCATCGACGCGCGCGCGATAGGAGTCGTACAGCAGGTCCACCCGGAGCTCCTCGTCGCCGATCCCCTGACGCGGCGCGACGCCGACGACCTGGTACGTGCCGCCGGTGTCGCCGGTGAGGGTCAGCGTGGGATGCTGAGCGAGCGGCACTCGGCCGATCCGATCCCACAGCGCCTCGGTGATCACGACCGGCGGCGACAGCGCCTCCACATCCGAATCGAGGAACCAGCGCCCTTCGAGCAGCGTCTCCCGGTGGATCTCGGGGTAGAGCGGGTCGATGAGCCGTGCTCCGACCGTGGTGACTCCGTCCGGCAGACGCACATCCTGCGCGATCCCCCCGACGATACGTCCTGTGTGACTGAAGCCGAAGCGCTCCGTGACACGACTGAAGCGATCATCGAAAGCGTCGAAATCGATCGCGGTTCCATCGTCATTGTTGATCGCGATGACGATCGTGGCCGCGCGTCCGCCGAAGCGGTCCGACTGCTCGGTCTGTAACTGCCGCTGATACTCCGAGATGGCGACGACCGCCGTGAGCGCGGCCACCGACACCGCGATTCCGATCAGACTCAGCAACACGCGGAGCTTGTGGACCCGGATCTCGGCCCACGCGTCGGAGAGCGCTCCGAGGAGGCCGCTCACGAGCGCAAGCCGTTCGCGGCGGGAAGGCCACTCAGCGGCGGCGGAGCGATCGGTGCCGGCGCGGACAACGTGGACGCCTCGAAAGCCCTGCGCAGGTCGACGGGTTCGAGACGTCCGGCATCGAGACGATAGTGCCGGCGAGCGCGCGCGGCGACGTGCAGATCATGGGTGATCGTGACCAGCGCGGCATCCGTCTCGGTGGCGACCTCGTCGAGCAACGACATCACCGACGCGCCGGTCTCGATGTCGAGCGCACCGGTCGGCTCGTCGGCCAGGATCAGCACGGGCTTTCGCACCAGCGCACGGGCTATCGCGACCCGCTGCTGCTCACCACCGGAGAGCCGATCGGCGATCTGCTCCACGCGGTGTCCGAGTCCCACCCGCTCGAGCATGTCGGCGGCGATCTGGCGGCGGTTCCAGAACATCCGCCCCGTGGCGTGTCCGAGCGGCATCATCACGTTCTCCAGCGCCGTACGCCCTGGCAGCAGGTTGAACTGCTGGAACACGAATCCGACGTTGTCTCCGCGCAGCCTGTCGAGGCGCCCCGACCGCATCTTCCGCACCTCTCGGCCTTCGAAGGACACCGATCCGGATGTCGGAGTGTCGAGCATCCCCAGGATGTTCAACAGCGTGGACTTACCTGATCCGGAGCGCCCGACGATCGACACGTGGTCGCCGGCGCTGACGGACAGGTTGATCCCCCGCAGGATCTCGAGTCGCGAGTCGTCGACGAGGAGGACGCTCTTCTCGACGTCCTCCAGAACGACGAGCGTCACCAGCTCGTCCCGCTGTCGCACTGCTCGACGCCGGGAGACACCTCGTAGCAGTACTCCTCGACAGGAGCGACGAAGCCGGGGACGAACTGCCGGATGCTGTCGCCCTCGGCGAGCCCTTCGGTGACCTCGACCATCGTGCCGTCGTTCACCCCGAGGGTGACCGCACGTTCCTCCGGCTGCGCCCCGTCACCGGCATCGACCCAGACCTTGCCGGTGCCGGAGCCGCCCTGCACCGCGGTGACCGGGACGACGAGGGCGTCATCTACCTGGCCGAGAGCGAGATCCATGCTCGCCGGGAGCCCGGCGAAGACGGTCTGATCCCGCGGGATCGCGCAGCGGACGCTCGCGGTGCCCTCGGCCGTGACCTGCACCCTGACACCCGTGCAGTCGAATGGAGCCGGGCCCCCGGTCACCGTGACGATGCCTTCGGTGGGGGCGTTCACCAGGCGGTAGAGCTGCACAGGTTCGACGGTCGTGAGGAGGTGGTAGCGCGTCGGGGTCATCGTGTAGACCTCGGTTCCCACCGTCGTCATCTGCCCCTTCACGAGCGCGAGCTCCGAGACATCGCCGGCCTCCGGGGCGAGCACATCGATGTCCTTGCGCGGATACTCCTGGCGGACGGTGAAGAGCTTCTGCCCCTTGGTCACGGTCGCACCTTCGCGGATGTGGACCGCGAGCACCGTGCCGTCGTTCTCCCCCCGGACCGTGTACGCCTCGTCCCGGGCGATGTTGCCGGCCAGCGTCAGCGCGTTCGTCACCGATCCGCGCTCGACCGGGATTACCGGCTCCGTGATCCCCGCCTCCGGGCTCACCATGCTCTCCGCCTTGTCGGGGAAGAACGCCAACTTCACGAGTGCCGCAGCACTGGCTCCGAGGACGATGACGAGGAGCAGGGGGAAGATCCAGCGACGCCAGACGATCACGACAGCCTTTCCTGGCGCGCCGCCGTGGCACGTCCGCCGTCAGGATATCCAGCCTCCGATCAGGAACCGGGGCCCATCCGCCGCGTGTCTGCGGCTCGTGCTCAGGCCCGCAGCGCCTCGTGTCGCACGGCGAGCCATCCCGCGGGCACCGAGAGCCGCTCGGCGTGCGGTGAGCACAGATCATGCGCGTGAGGATGCTGCGCGAGCCCGAGCGGGCCGAGCGCCGCCATCTTGTCGCCGTAGTCGTACGTCAGGGTGGCCACGGCTTCGCGTGCGCACCCGACCTTCGAGCAGAGTCGTCCGTCCATCAGCATCACTGTACGGCGTGGTCGATGCGAGCTGACGGTGCCGCGCCGCGCGTCGCGACGTCACCGCCTAGACTTCTGACATGCCCCGTCGTCGCAGTGCTCCCGCATCCGCGCCACGTCGTGGTGCGAGGCACGGACGGCATGGCCGACTCGGGCGCAGCGAAGTCGTGCGTCCTCCTCTCGCGCCTCTCGACGGCCGGATCGACCGCTTCGATCTGACGGTCGGCACCGCGGTGGAGTTCCTGCGGGGCACTTGGCCGGAGCTGCAGGACGTCCGGTTCGAGATCGGAGCGATGCCCGGCTTCGACGCTGTCGAGGACGTGCCCCGGTGGTATCTCGATCGTGAGCAACGCCGGATCGTGCTCTTCCGACTGCCCATCGAACGACTGCTCCCCCCTGGGCACGATGACGCCGCGCACCGCCGGATGGCCATCGAGAGCGCCGTCTTCCGTGCCGCCGCGGAATATGTCGGACGAGAGCCGTGGGATCTCGGGCACGATCACTGACCAGGCAGGAGCCTCGGCGCCGGTTCAGGGATAGACGGTGATGCTCTGCGCCGCACCGGCGCTCGGCTCCAGCGGCCAGGCCGCCAGCGCGCCGGCTGCGCTCATCGTGATCGCGGCGTGCACGGTTCCCGTCGTCGACAGCCGGTAGGTCGTCCGCTCGGTCAGAGCAACGTCGATCGATCCACCGGCGGGGATCGACACCTCAGCCCCGGTCGCCCCTGAGGTCGGTTCCAGCGTCACGGTGACGTCGGAGTCCTCCTCGTTGACCAGGTGGAGTGTCGGCGCGGGACCTGCGGGAACAGCGAACAGGGCGTCCGAGTCGATCTCCGGCGCCGGCGTCACCCAGGCGAAATCGGAGTCGCGTGCGAGCCCATCCTGCTGTCTGACGGCCGAGACGATCGGAGCATCGGCATCGATCTGCACCGAATACTCGCCGGGCTCCAGGCCGCTGAGCGATACATCGGCCGGTTCGCCGGCCACCAGCGACACCGTGAACTCGTTCACCGCAGCGGTCTCGCCCGTCGCACGGACCGTGACCTGGGCCTGAGCCGCGTCGTCGGGAGCCAGCATGCGCAGCACTGTCATCTCGGCATCATCGCCGTCAGCCGCGAAAGACTGCACACCGGCCAGGATCGGATGCAGCTGGGCACCGGGAACAGCGTCCTGCAGGTCGACGCCGGCAGGGTCCAGAGTGCGCACCAGCGAGGACTGCAGGACGGCGCGCACGGGCGCACCGTCGGCGGAGACCTGCACGACCGGCGAGGTGTTGCCCGCGGCGATCGACGCCAGTGGAAGCGACGCCTGCGTGCGGGCGGGGATGACGACGGTGCGAGTGCTGCGGCTCGTGCCGTAGACCGACAGCGTCACGGTCGACGTCACCTCGGCCGCGTTCGTCAGCACGATCAGATCGGAGGACCCGGTCGCCACCGTGCCACCGACGAGCCAGGACTCCAGGCGCGGTGTGCCACACGGGAGCGCAGCGAAACCGCTGAGATCGTCGGCCGAGACCGTCGCGGACTCGGTGGCGGCGATCAAGGGCGCCGTGCGCCCGTCGACCGTCCCGGTGACCGTGCGCACGGAACCCGCACCGACCAGATCGGCGACCTGCAGCTCTGCGATCGTCGGAGCACCGTTCGTACCGTCGACGGTGAATGTCGGCGATGAGGCAGACCACATGCTGAGCGGATCGGAGGAATCCCTGCCGAGAGCGCGAAGGTCTCCGTTGCACACGAGAATGCTGTCGCCGGGGAGAGGCGTGACCTGAACCTGAGCCGCTTCGTGCGTGACCTCCGGCCAGGGCGCATGGATCGCCGTCACCACGCCCACCACGCACGCAGCGGCCACCGCCACTCCGGTGACCAGTCGAGCACCGGTCGCGACCACGCGTACCGCCCGTGTCCCGCTCATCGTTCCTCCTCCGGCGCGCGCTCTTCTCTCACGGCATCGGCATCCTGCACCGGCTGCACATCCGGCTCCTGCACCTCGGATATCTCGACGGCCTCGCCCACCGGCGGGGATTCGATCGTCACATCACCCTCCGGCGGGGCGGCGCCGTCGTCTCCCGCACTGCTCACCACGTCGGCCGCAGACCCGAAATCGTCGTCGTCCACGTGCCGAGGCAGGATCAGGGGCTCGTCCGGTGCGCGCCCGACGATGCGCGACTGCGCACGCGCCGCTCGCCGAGAGGCCCGCGTCGGTACCGAGAGCAGCAGGGCCGCGAGCACGGCGAGCAGCTGCAGGGTGACGACCAGTCGCGCGGTCCCCTCCTGGGAACCGGAGAGCGCCGTCCTGTCGGCCACGTCCGTTTCGAGGCGCCACAGCACACCGCGCTCGGTGGTCCCCGCGTGCACGAATCCGGGACGCTGGTCGACCGACGCGGTGGCTGCCGTGCGAAGCGCCCGCGCCTTGTCGCTCTCCCCGCCGTCCTTCTGCGCGAGAAGCACGTAGCTGATCCCGTGCGCGGCGAGCTCGCCCGGCGCGTCGAAGTCGCGGGCCGACAGCAGATCGACCGAGAGCGTCGTGATGTCGGTTCCCTGCGGTTCCGTGGCGGTCGACAGCATGGTCGTCTCGGCTCCGAGGGTCTCGCTCGCGCCCCAGACCACGTCGACCGCCAGTCCACCGTCGTTCTGCGGCGTCAGCATGAGTGTGCCGACCGGACTGTCTGACGCGGGCTGAGCGGCGACATACGCCGGAAGCGTGGACTGCGGACCGTTCGTGAGCGCGGAGCGGTCGAGGTGGAAGGCGGTGAGGGCCGGTACGGCGCACACGATCAGCGCGAGGGCCGCCACGATGGTCGCCGCGGAACGAAGCCGAGGGAGCGTGACGGCGGTGTCGAGCGTGACGAGCGCCGCCCCGACGATGCCGATCCAGGCAAGGCTCAGTCCGGCACCCGGCCAGACCCCCACGGGCATGCCCTGCGTGAAGCTCACGACCATGCCGACAGCGAGGAACGACGTCGCGAGGCCGGCGAGAGCGACGACCAGAAGGGTGATTCCTGCGCGCCAGCGTGGCGCGACCGCCGACGAGAGGGCGAGAAGAGCGAGCGGCGCGCACAGGGCCGCGCACCAGATTCCGAGAGGAAGGGCACCGAACGACATCCATCCGGCGAGGTCCGTGCTCGGGAAGCCGAGAGCGATGGCCAGCCGGCTCGTGATGTCACCGGTCGACGACGCATCCGCGCTGACGAGCCCCGGATCGGCGAGCAGCGCCAGGGGCGTCCCGTGCGCGAGCTGCCAGAAGATCAGCGGGGCGAACATCGCGATCGTCGGCACAGGCAACCAGATCAGGCGTACGGCCCCGCGGAACTGCGCCGTCGCCAGGGTGATCGCCAGTGCGATGACCCACAGCAGCGCGAGGGCGGGTGCGAGCGACGGAGCGCATGCCGCGACGGCCGCGAGCAGAAGGGAGGCGGCCCCCGCCGCGCCCCAGGAACGATGCGCGACGGCCGCGGCATGGAACAGCCACGGCAGCAGCAGATGCACGAGCACGGCCGCGGGGCGGCCTTCCACCAGTGCGGTGAGGAAGGTGGGCGCCAGAGCCCAGACGACACCGGCGAAGATGCGGAGACCTGCCCGATCCGTGACGCGGGTCGCGGCGAACCATCCTCCGAGCACCGCGAGCGGGAGCGCCAGGATCCAGAGCAGGACGATCGAATACGAGGGACCCGCGGGCCACATCGATCCGAGCACAGCCACGACGCCGGCGAAGGGGTCGGCGGGCCCGACGATGTCGACGCCCACGCCGCGGAGCCCCCAGGCGGCATCGCTCCACAATGCACTGACGGTCTCCCGCAGGGGCAGCAGCCCGCCGCCGCCGAGTGCGGGCCAGGCCAGCATGGTCGTGAACGCGCCGATGCTGACGGCGAGCGCCGCGAGCACGGCCCAGGCTCCCCCACCCGAGAAGAAGCGCAGTTCACTGACCACCCCTCCTTCGCTGCCGTGACCGTCATCCAGACGTCGGCGGAGCTCCGACCCCGTGACGCGCAACGGCGCGATGGTCGCCCACGACGACGTTCGGAAGGCGCGCAGTTGCGCGCGCGATCGCAGGATCGCCCCGATCCGCGCCATCGCCGTGACGGCGGCGCCCCACTCGGGCAGTACGGCCTCGGGACGCTTGCCGATGAGATGGACGACAGACCGCCACAGCGCCAGAGGAAGCAGTGTGAGCCAGTGCAGGGGCACGGCGGGGCCAGGCGCGTAGGCCAGCCGCCGGTGCAGCTGCGCGAGACGGGAGACGAAGGCACGACGAGCACCGCCGAGCGGCAGGGCGGCGGGCCCATCCGGAGCAGCAGACACGCGCGCGCTCGGCGCGAGGACGACGCGACCGCCGCCGAGCCGCGCGCGGACGCCGAGATCGAGCCCCTCGTCGGCGCCCGCCAGAGCAGGGTCGGGGCGCAGCGCGTCGCGCACCTCGGCACGGATGAGCATTCCACGGATATCGGCGCCCAGCGCATCATCAGCACCGTCGTGCTGCCCTTGGTCGAGCTCGCCCGCGGCGAGTTCGACCGACCGGCCGAGTGCGGTCATGCTCGTGCCGAGCGACACGATCTCGCGCTCGTTGTCGGTCGAGACGAGTTTCGGAGCGATGATCGCCGCCGAGGGGGAACGCTCGAGCGTCCCGGTCAGTCGTTCGAGGGCCCGCGAGTGAGGGGCGGTGTCCTGCGCGAGCAGCCAGATGGCCGATCCTTCGGCGACCCGAGGGCGCGCGAGCTCGATCGCCTCTGCGAAGGACGTGGTGCCGCGAGCTTCGATGATGCCCTCGACCGTCCTCGCGACCGCGTCGCTCTCGCGGGCCGTGGACGCATCGCCGCACACCACGAGTGTCACGGCGGACACGGGTGCGGTCTGGGATCGGATCGCTTCGAGTGTGCGGAGGAGCTGCGCGCGGGATGAGGATCCGGCGCGCGCGACGATGATGGCGTGAACTCGGGCTGGCATGACGTCGTCAGCCTATGCGCCGCTCAGGCGACCCTGGAGTACTGTCTGCGGCGCGCCCGCGAAGACGTGGTTCCACAGTGGTGCGGGTCTCGCCGACCACGCGGCGCAGGAAACGAGTCAGCTCGCGCGACGCTTGAGCTTGCGACGCTCGCGCTCGGAGAGCCCGCCCCAGATGCCGAACCGCTCATCGTTGTTCAGTGCGTACTCGAGGCATTCGCCGCGGACGTCGCACGTGGTGCAGATCCTCTTCGCATCGCGAGTGGACCCACCCTTCTCAGGGAAGAACGCCTCGGGATCGGTCTGCGAGCAGAGCGCGTCGCTCTGCCATGCGAGAGTGCTGTCGTCTTCTGCATCCGGCTTCCGCACCCCGGGGACTCCGAGGTTGATCGGATCGACGAACCAGTTCTCCGGTACGTCGGAACGGTATCCCGTCATCTCGATCTCCCAACCCTGTCTCCGCCCCCCGGCGGGCCGTGCTCATGCCTAATTACACCCGTGTCATTCGCTCGGGTCAAGTCGCGGATAGTAAACCCTCAATGGTCTCTTGAAGGTTTTTGAGCATCAGTCGGCGTGTCGCACCCGTTTTCCACGAATACGACACGCCCGAGGGGTTGGCCGTGCGGTCCTCAGCGTCCGGGTGAGGCGACGAACACCTCGCCCGTGCCGGTCAGATGCAGTTCGCTCTCGTCGGCCGACACGAACGCGGCGGCTCCGACGGCGATCCTGCGCGAGTCCTCCGCCGCAGCGGAGATCGAGACGGTGCCCGCCGTGGCGAGCACCATCGTCGGCCCCGCGACCGGGAGGGTGACGGATCCGCCGGTCAGGAGCACACGGTCGAGGGCGAAGTCCGGCACGGGGACCGGGTACGACGTGATGGCCCCCGCTGCGTCAGGACGCAGCACCGGCACCTCGCCGGGCGCGGAGTCGACGACCGAGAGGAGCTCCGGCACATCGATGCGTTTGGGCGTGAGCCCACCGCGGAGCACGTTGTCGCTGGCGGCCATGATCTCGACACCCAGACCCTCGAGGTAGGCGTGGAGCAGTCCGGCACGAAGGAACACGCCTTCGCCCCGGTTGAGAACCACGTGGTTCATCAACAGAGCGACCACCACGCCGGGATCCCCGGGATACGCCAGCGCGACACCGGCGATGGCACGGATCGTGGTGGCCCACTCCCCTGCGTCTGTCCGGGCCGCGGCCGCCGAGACGGCCGCGATGATCTCGTCGACCTGAGTCTGCGCATCACCGCTCAGCAGCCACCCGATCGTCGCGCGAAGGGTGTCCGCGTCATCGTCCCCGGTCAGGCGCTCGCTGAGTTCGCTGACGGCCGCGCTCTCACCGAGCGTGCGCAGCAGGGCGAGCGTGTCGCGCACCGGGCGCAGTCCGCTCAGCGACTGGAACGTCTCGCTCAGAGCGACGATCAGCTCGGGTTTGTGGTTGTCGTCGCGATAGTTGCGCGTCGGATCGTCGAGCGGCTTGGCGCTCTCCCGCGCCCATCCGTCCTTCGCCTGCGCGATCGTGGGATGCACCTGGATCGAGAGCGGCTGGCCGGCAGCGAGCAGCTTGAGCAGGTACGGAAGAGTGCCTCCCGTGACCTGGTCGAGGGTTCCGCCTTCGGCCACGTCGGCGGGGTCGCCGGGGTGGTCACCGAACCAGACCTCGGCCTCGGGGCCACCGGCCGGAGTGCGCCCTTCCAGCTCCGCCAGGAGGGAATCGGATCCCCACGCATAGTCACGGGGGGTGTTCGTCAGACTCAGCAGCATGCCCCCAGCGTAGAGCCGCGCGCGCACGCCCTGCGACGCGCGGGGCCCGGCGCGGTAGCCTGAACGCGATGGCTCAGTACACCAAGCACCCGGTCGCGGCCCGACCTGCCGCTCCCGAGCGCGAATCGACGGGCCATCTGTTGCTGCGCGGCTACGTGATCCTCGTGCTCGTGGTCACGTTCGCACACTCCGCGGTCTACAACCTGCTCGGTGAGATCGGCGCGGGCATCACCCTCGTGGTGTTCACCCTCGCGACCGTCGCGATCGGCGTTCCGCCGATCGCCCGTGCCCGCCCGCAGCCGTTCCGCTGGCGCCGTCTTCCCTGGACAGCGCTGGGGTACGTGACCCTCGCGCTCGTCTCGGTCGCCTGGTCGCAATGGCGGGGACCGACGCTCATCACGTGGTTCCTCCTCGCTTCCGTCACGGTGAACGCCCTGTTCATCGTCCACGTGCTCACGTGGAACGAGATCGTGCGGGCCCTCTCGTCCGCGTTCAAGTGGATCCTCGGGCTGTCGCTCGCGATCGAGCTGTGGGTGTCGCTGGTCCTGCACGGACCGCTGCTGCCGAACTTCCTCACCCTTCCCGACGGAAAGATCGACCCGCAGTGGTACTGGGTGCGCGACAACCTCCTCGACGGTGGGCGGATCCAGGGCATCGTCGGCAACGCCAATCTGCTCGCCATCATCTGCGTGTTCGCGATCATCACCTTCGGCGTGCTGTTCGCGGCGCGCGCGCGGTGGCGCACCACACTCGCCCTGTGGACGCTGCTGGCGCTGTACTTCCTGTTCCGCACCTCGTCCGTCACCGCATTCGCCAGTGCCGCCGCTGCGGCTGTGGTGCTCGTGGTGGCTCTGGCCATGCGTCGCGCTCGAACCCCCGGAGCACGCACGCGCATCTACACGATCGCCATCGGAACCACGGTCGTCGGAGCAGTCGCGGTGTGGCTGTTGCGCGAACCCCTGCTCGCCGCTCTCGGCCGCAGCTCGGACCTGACGGGACGCTCGAACAAGATCTGGTCGAGCGTGCTCGCCCGCGCCGCTGAGCACCCGATCTTCGGCAACGGCTTCTCGAGCCCGTGGATCCCCACGGATCCCGCCTTCGCCCACTGGATCGAGGACCACGGGATCACGGTGTTCCACGCACACAACATGTGGCTCGATGTCCTCATGCAGCTGGGTGTGCTCGGAGTGATCCTGATGGCGATCGCCTATCTGAGTCTGCTCTGGCGCGCGTGGTTCTTCGCCGTCGATCGCCCGCGGTGGGATCTCGACGCGCGTCGTGCGTACTCGCCGCTCACGCTTCTGCCGAGCCTGTTCACCGTCGTCCTGCTGGTGCAGGGGCTCGCCGAGTCGACCCCGATCATGCTGTGGGGGTGGATGCTCCTCATCATGCTGTCGTTCAAGCTGAAGTCCGTCCCCCTGGTCGGCGTGGGCGAACGCGACCTGGTCTTCGAGCGCGGCACACGACAGCGGCGCGTTCCGTGACACCGGCTCAGCGGCTCTTCCGCCTGCTCGGTTCGGCGGAGATGGCACGCGCCTTCACCCTCGCAGTGCTCGGAGCGGTCTTCGCGTCGTTCGCCATCGAGCGGATGACATCGACGGTCACCCTGGCCGCGATCATCACCGCGTTGTGCCTGCTGGGCGCCGCGATCCTCTGGGTGCGCCGCGATGAGCTGTCACCGCTGCGCATCGCGCCGTCATCGTTGTTCGCGTTCCTGTGCTGGGCACTCGTGAGCTTGGTCTGGACCACGGACAGATCCGACACATTCTTCGGGTGGATGTCGCTGTTCGGCTTCGCTTTCCTGGCGCTGACGGTCGGACACATCCGCGACACGCTCCAGACCGTCCGGGCCATCGGCGACACGCTGCGCGCCCTGCTCTCGGTGTCGCTCGCGGTCGAGATCCTCTCGGGCATCCTGCTCGATGTGCCGTTCACATTCCTCGGCGTCGAGGGGCATCTGGCGGAAGGCGGCCCCATCCAGGGCATCTTCGGCAGCCGCAACATGCTCGGCTTCATCGCGGTCATCGCTCTGATCACCTTCGTGATCGAGTGGCGCACCCAGTCGGTCGGTCCCCCGGTTGCGGTCGGCTCGATCGCTCTGGCGGGCGCGCTCGCCTTCCTCTCCTCGTCTCCGACCGTGCTGGTGCTGGCGGCTGCCGTCGGCGTCGTCACGGTCGCGCTCACGATCGTGCGGCACGCATCGGCGGAGCGTCGGAACCTCGTCCAATGGATGCTGGGCATCCTGGTCGCGCTCGCCCTCACCGTGGCCTTCGCGCTGCGCCATCAGATCATCGCTCTCCTCGACGCCGGCTCGGACTTCTCGATCCGCGGGAACCTGTGGAACACGACGCTCGACTTCGTGGCACTCAAGCCGATCCAGGGGTGGGGGTGGTTCGGATCCTGGGCGCGGGGCGAGTACCCGTTCACCTACATCAACTTCCAGCTCGACGACCACCACCAAAGCGCACTGAACGCGTTCTTCGACGTACTGCTGCAGCTGGGCGCCGCGGGTCTGGTGCTGTTCCTCCTCCTCGGAGGCGTCGCACTGATCCGGTCCTGGCTCGTCGCCAGCGTGCGTCGCTCGGTCGTCTACGCCTGGACGCCGATCACGCTGGTCACGCTCGCTGTCGACTCGATGTTCGAGAGCTTCACGCTGGTCGGCGCCGGCTGGTTCATGCTCGTGCTGTGCGCACTGCGCGCCGGACAGTCACGTTCCTGGCGCGAGAACATCGACGCCGCGCAGACCGGAACGATCCCGACCTTGCGACCACAGGGCTGAGCCCGCGCGTCAGAGCTGCGAGCGCATCCGCTCGGCCCACGCGAGCGCGTCACGCACCCCGTCATCAACGGAGCGCTGGGCCTGCCAATCGAGCACCTTCGCGGCCCGGTCCACGATTGCGAACGCGCCGGCCTGGTCACCCGGACGACGTGGGCTCTCCACCACGGGCAGTGGCTCACCGGTGACGCGCTCGAAGGCGGCGACGAGCTCTCGCACCGTCACGCCGTCCCCGGTTCCGAGATTGATCACCTGGTAGGGGGCTGCCACAGTTGCGACCTCGTCGAACCGAAGGACCGCCGCGACGTGTGCGAGAGCAAGGTCCCAGACGTGGATGTAGTCGCGCAGCCCCGATCCGTCCCGCGTCGCCCAGTCCGTCCCCGTGATGGAGAACGGCTCGCCCGATGCTTTCGCGCGCATGATCATGCCGAGCGCATGCGAGGGGGTGGGGTTCTGCAGACCTGTGCGCAGGCGGGGGTCGGCCCCGATCGGGTTGAAGTAGCGCAGTGCGATGGCACGGAAGTCTCCGGCGGTCGCGGCATCCTGCAGGATGTTCTCGACCATGGCCTTGGTCGTCGCGTACGGGCTGGAGGGAGCCAGCGCGCCCGACTCGTCGACGCCCTCGCCGCTCTCCCCCGCGTACACCGCTGCGGACGAGCTGAAGACGACGCGATCGATCCCGGCATCACGCAGCCGCTGCAGCAGGATGATGCTCTTGCCGACGTTGGCCTCGTAGTAGCCGAGCGGGTCGGCGACCGACTCGGGGACGACGATGCGGGCGGCGCAATGGATCACCGCGTCGATGTCGGGATGCTCTGCGGTGACGCGATCGACGAGGTCACGGTCGGCGATGTCGCCGACGTACAGCGAGCGCCCCTCGCCGAAATCGCGGCGACCGGTGGAGAGATCATCGATCAGCACGACGTCGATCCCGGCTTCGATGCACGCCGTCGCGACAGTGGACCCGATGTAGCCGGCGCCGCCGGTGATCAATACCTTCATCGCCGTCATACTATCGCGGCACCCGCGCGCACCCCGGGCATCGCCTGTTCTCCGCAGATCCGAAGGTGACGGACGGTAGGCTACTCACTGCTCGTCGACTCCGTCGCCAGCCCTTCGGGCGCGATCGGAACATCAACATCGGAGAACTCCCGCGTGGCCCACGTCTTGCAGAACGTCGTCTTCCCGCTCGATCGCGACCCCGATCTGCTTCCCCTCTACGCAGACCCCGAGACCTGGTCCGTGATCGAGGACGAACCGGTCCGCGTCTCCAACCGCGCGCACCTGGGCAACATCCTCGGTCGTCACCGGGCCCGTATCGTGGCCGGCCGCCGCGTGTCGCTCGGCACCTACTTCAATGCCTTCCCCGCTTCCTATTGGCAGCACTGGACGAGCGTTCGTCACGTGCAGCTCACGGTGCGCACCACCGGACCGGCGACGATCCTCGTGTACCGATCCAACGGCTCCGGCATCCGACAGCGCGTCGCGACGCGCGAGGTCACCGGCGAGGTCTCGACCTCCTTCGACCTGGATCTCACGCAGTACAGCGACGGCGGGTGGATCTGGTTCGACGTCGTCGCCGATGAGAAGCACGCGATCCTCGAGGGCGCGGAATGGACCACCGAGCAGGAGCCCGCCAGAACCGGCAAAGCGTCCCTCGGCATCACGACCTACAACAAGCCCGACTATTGCGTCGAGACGCTCCGCGCTCTCGCGGCGTCTCCGGATGCCTTGGAGTTCATCGATCGCATCTTCCTGATCGACCAGGGCACCCAGATCGTCGCCGAACAGGAGGGCTACGACGACGTCGCGGCGCAGCTGGGCGACACGCTCCAGGTGATCCGCCAGGCCAACCTCGGCGGATCCGGCGGCTTCGCTCGTGCCATGCACGAGACGTTGAAGCGCCCCGAGAGCGACTTCGTGCAGTTGCTCGATGACGATGTGCGCCTGGAACCCGAGTCGCTGCGTCGTTCGATCGTCTTCGGTCAGTACGCCACCACCCCGGTGCTCGTCGGCGGTCACATGTTCGACCTGCTCGACCGCCCCAAGCTCCACGGCTGGGCCGAGGTCGTCGACGAGAACCCGTTCATGTGGCGCAACCTCTACCAGGAGAAGATGCCGCACGACTTCGGTGTCTCGAATCTGCGCCAGTCCTCGCTCCTGCACATGCGTATGGATTCGGACTACAACGGGTGGTGGATGTGCCTCATCCCACTCGACGCGATCCGCGCAGTCGGCTTGTCACTGCCGGCATTCATCAAGTGGGACGACGCCGAGTTCTGCCTCCGGGCAGGAGAGGCGGGCTTCCCCACCGTGTCGATGCCCGGCGTCGCGCTCTGGCACGTGTCCTGGGTCAACAAGGACGACACGATCGACTGGCAGGCGTATTTCCACGCGCGAAACCGCATCGTCGCGGGGCTTCTCCACTCGAACGCCCCTCGCGGTGGTCGGCTGCTCACGCACAGTCGCCGCGCCGACCTCAAGCACCTCATGATGATGCAGTACTACCCCGTGGCCCTGCGTGCGCAGGCGCTGCGTGACGTGCTCTCGGGCCCGGCACACATGCGGAAGAACCTCGCCACCGCGATGCCCGCCGCCCGAGCTCTCGCGGCCGACTATCCCGAGACCGTGGTCCACCGCGACCCCTCGACGGTGCTGCATTCCCGCCATGGCCGCCAGGTCTACAAGCAGCTCTCCAAGAACGATCTCGACAATCCGACCGGCATCCGACTGCGTTGGTTCACACTGTCGACGCTGATCTCGCACTGGCTGCACCGGCCGAACCCGGCCAACGTCGATCGACCAGAGGTCGAATTCGGCAAGGAGGATGCGCACTGGTGGCGCGTCCCGGTGTTCGACAGCGCGCTCGTGAGCGCGGCCGACGGGTCGGGGAAGAACATCTACACGAGGGACCGTCGCAAGTACCGTCAGATGCTTCGCGACACCGTTCGCCTGCATTCCGAGCTGCGACGACGGTGGCCCGAACTGCAGCAGCAGTATCGAGAGGCGCTCCCCGAACTCGTGTCCCCCCAGTCCTGGCAGCAGATCTTCGAGGAGAAGGCATGACCGCGGCACCCGCTGCATTCGATCCGACCGCAGCGACGATCGTCATCGTGACCTTCAACAGGTCGCACCTGCTCACCGGCCTGCTGACGAGCATCACGACGATGGATCCGAAGCCCGGCCATGTCGTGATCATCGACAACGCGTCGGCCGACGACACGACCGCCGTCGTCGAGTCCTTCCGCGACGGCATCGGCACCGACATCGTGTACCGCCGGCTGGAGACGAACACCGGTGGCTCCGGCGGCTTCAGCGAAGGAATGCGCACGGCCTACGAGCTCGGATCCGAGTGGATCTGGATGATGGACGACGACGTCGAGGTGCTCCCGGACGGTCTCGCGAAGATGGGCAAATGGGCTCCGCGCTTCAAGAGCATCCAGGGCCGCCGCTTCGACTACGACGGCAGCGAGTTCTACTGGCAGTACCGCATCGCGGAGCGCATGGGCATCCCGATCCCGTTCGCCCCCTCCGGCTTCGACGCCTCGGGGTTCAAGGAGATGAACAGCGGATGCTTCGAGGGGATGTTCATCCATCGCTCGATCGTCGCGCAGATCGGCCTGCCCGATCCTCGGTTCTTCATCTACTGGGATGACCAGATGTACGGTTGGCTCGCATCGCGCAGGACGACCGCCGTCATCGTCGATGAGTTCGTGCTCCGCCGCACCCGCGAGATCAAGCAGTGGGATATGGGCATCCGCCACATGAACGCGTCGAGCAATGCCTACCGCTACTACATCATGCGCAATCGGGCATACATCAAGCAGTACTACCGGGTGAATCGCGCCTACAACCCCGTGCTGTTCGGACTGGGCACCGCCATGACCTTCGCCAAGGAGCTGATCCGTCTGGTGTTCGTGGAGCGCACGGTCCGCGGCACCAGCAACCTCTTCCGCGGGCTGCGAGACGGCGGCCGGCTCGGCCGTGATCGCAGCTGGCAGCCGATGGCACCCCTGGAGGCATGAGCATGAGCGAACAGGAACCCGAACTGCGCTGGGCGCCGATCCCCCCGGCGCCGAAGCGTCGAGGACGCGTGTGGCTCATCATCGGGCTCTCGGTGCTCGCCGTCGCGATCGTCGCGGTTCTGCTCTTCCTCTTCCTCCCACGGGGTGCGGCGCCCGAGCCGTCGCCTTCTCCGTCCACCTCGTCGACGCCCACGTCCACTCCGACGCCCTCACCGGAGCCCACACGCACACCGGAGATCACGCCACCCCCCGTGGCCGACCCTGATCTCGAGACATTCGCATCGCTCGTCCAGCCCCGCCTGGACGACGCCGTCACCGGCCTGGGCTTCCTGCCCGGTATGAGCGGTCAGGACGCCGTCCAGATCATCGATCAGCTGCAGCAGGACGCCGACCGCCTGGCGGATGCCGTCGCCCCGAGTTCGATCGCGTCGCAGTGGTCCGCAGCCGTCGCGGACTACGCGTCGAAGCTCGTCGCGCTGCGCACAGCGGCCGAGAACGGCAGCTCCACCACCGACCCGCTGAACGCCGCGTCGACATCGCTGAAGACCGTACGCGCGCTCGTCGGACTCTGAGCGCTCCGGTCGCTGGACTCAGAGCGTGTAGTCGGCGTTGTAGCGATCGAGCACCTCGGCGATCGGCGCATCCAGCACCAGCGCTCCCTTGTCGAGATACAGCCCCCGCGTGCAGAAGCGGCGGAGGTCGCGCTCGTTGTGGCTCACGAAGAACAGGGTCCGTCCCTCGGTGAGGAGCTCGTCGATGCGCTTGTAGCACTTGTCGCGGAAAGCCTTGTCCCCCACGGCGAGCACCTCGTCGACGAGCAGGATCGGTTCGTCGAGCTGTGACACGACAGAGAAGGCCAGACGCACCTTCATGCCGTTCGACAGGTGCTTGTAAGGGGTGTCCTCGAACCCCGCGAGCTCGGCGAACGAGATGATGTCGTCGTAGCGACTCGTGACCTCGTCGCGCGACATGCCGTGCAACCCGGCCGTGAGGCGCACGTTCTCCCGCACGGTCAGGTCTCCGACGAACCCACCGGTGATCTCGATCAACGGTGCGACACCGCCATGAACCGTGACACCGCCCTCGTCGGGCAGCAGCACCTTGGCCACGAGGCGCAGAAGAGTCGACTTGCCCTGGCCGTTCCGACCGACGACACCGATCGACTCGCCGGGCTGCACCGTGAACGACACGTCGCGGAGTGCCCAGAACTCTCCCGGTCTAGAGCGACGCGACGCCCCGGCGAAGAGATCCTTGATACTGCGGCGTCCCCGTCGATTGCGGCGGAAATGCACCCCGAGCCCTTGTACTTCGATCGCCGGCGCCATCACAGCTCCTTCAGGACGGGGCGTTCCATGGCACGGAACACCCAGACCCCCAGGGCGAGGATCACGAGGCTCATCACGATGCTGACGACGAGGGTGAACAGGTTCCACTGGTCGGGGAAGAACGGCATCCGGTAGAGCATGAAGATTCCGGAGAGCGGATTGAAAGCCCCGAGCGTCTGGAACGCGCCGGGAAGATCGGTGACGTTGTAGATGATCGGCGTCGCGTAGAACATCGCGCGCAGGATCAGCGCGGTGGTGCGCTCGAGGTCGACGTACATCACGCACAGCGGCGCGACGAGCAGACCGAGTCCCACCAACAGGATCGTCTGCAGAAGCATCGCGACCGGAAGCCACAGCACTCCCCAGCCGACCTGGACGACCTGGTCGGGATTCGTCTCGATCAGCAGATTGACGACCACGAACAGCACGAGCACCGGCAGGGAGAACAGGTACTCCATCCCCTTGCTGAGCACGATGCGGTTCACCCAGATGGAGCGAGGGATCGCGGTCGAGCGCACCAGCCGCGCATCCTTCTTGAAGGCGCGGGTGAAGTCGGAGACCGAGGCGTTGAACCACACCCACGGCAGCAACGCGCTGATGAGGAAGACGATGTACGGCTCTTCCCCGACATCCCGGCGGAAGATCTGCGTGAACACGAACCAGTAGATGGCGCTCATGACGAGCGGATCGAGCACCGACCACAGGTAGCCGAGGAAGCTCGTCGAATACCGGACCTTGAGATCGCGGGCAGACAGAAGCCACAAGGAATGCAGATAGCGCCGGGGCGTCCCGGGCGCCCCGACGGCAGCGTGACTCACGATGTCGAGTCTAGGAGAGAGTGTTGTTCCAGAGCGACAGCGCCGAGCCGATGGCCATGTGCATGTCGAGGTACTGGTACGTTCCGAGGCGGCCGCCGAAGTGAACGCCCTGCTCCCCCTTGGCGAGCTCGCGGTAGGCGAGCAGACCGTCGCGGTCACCGGGCGTGTTCACGGGATAGTACGGCTCGTCCTCGCGGGTGGCGAAACGTGAGAACTCCCGCATGATGACCGTCTTGTCGGACTCGTAGACGTCCTTGCGCTCCGGGTGGAAGTGCTTGAACTCGTGGATCCGCGTGTACGGCACATCCATGTCGGGGTAGTTCATGACGCTCGTGCCCTGGAAGTCGCCGACCGGAAGGACCTCCTGCTCGAAGTCGAGCGTGCGCCAGCTGAGGGCGCCCTCGGCGTAATCGAAGTACCGGTCCACGGGTCCGGTGTAGACGATGGGCAGCTGGCCCACGGTCGCCTTCTTGTTCAGCGGCTGCGACTCGTCGAAGTAGTCGACGTTCAGCTTCACCTCGATGTTGGGGTGATCCGCCATGCGCTCGATCCAGGCGGTGTACCCGTCGGTGGGCAGACCTTCCCAGGTGTCGTTGAAGTAGCGGTTGTCGTACGTGTAGCGCACGGGCAGGCGGCTGATGATGTCACCCGACAGCTTGTGCGGGTCTGTCTGCCACTGCTTCGCGGTGTAGTCACGGAAGAACGCCTCGAACAAGGGGCGTCCGACGAGCGCGATGCCCTTCTCCTCGAAGTTCGTCGCCGTCTTGGCGTCGAACTCGCCCGCCTGTTCCCTCACGAGCGCGCGAGCCTGATCGGGTGTGTACGCCGACTGGAAGAACTGGTTGATCGTGCCGAGGTTCACCGGCATCGGGAACACGGTGCCCTTGTGGGTCGTGTACACGCGGTGCACATAGTTCGTGAACGACGTGAAGCGGTTCACGTACTCCCACACCGTCGCGTTCGAGGTGTGGAAGAGGTGCGCGCCGTAGCGGTGCACCTCGATGCCCGTCTCCGGCTCCGCCTCACTGTAGGCGTTGCCGCCGATGTGGTGGCGGCGATCGATGACGGTGACCTTGCGGCCCGCTTCCGCGGCCCGCTCGGCGATGGTGAGGCCGAAGAAACCCGACCCGACGACGAGAAGATCCATCAGGCCGCCGTTCCGACGACGATGCGCGGGGTTCCCGCCCAGAGCGCAGGGTCGGTGGCCGCGCGGCCGTCGACGATCAGCTTGATGCCGGGCAGCTGCGCCGGAGTGAGCTCCTTGTAGTCGGCGTGATCCGTCTGCAGCACCGCGAGGTCGACCTCTCCCCCGATCGCGTACGGCTCGAAGCCGAGCCCTCGGAGCTCCTCGTCGGTGTACAGGGGGTCGTGCACGACGACCTCCGCTCCGCGATCCTTGAGTGCCTTGACCGTCGGGAAGACACCGGAGAACGCGGTCTCCTTCACCCCGCCGCGGTAGGCCGCCCCGAGCACGACGGCGCGCTGACCGGTCAGGTCACCGAGGATGCCCTCCGCCTGCGCCACGAGCCGCTCGGGCATGGAGGCGTTCAGCTGGCGTGCGACGCGCACGATGTCGGCGTCGGGGTCGGTCGAGAGATACAGACGCGGGTAGACGGGGATGCAGTGACCGCCGACGGCGATGCCGGGGCGGTGGATGTGGCTGTACGGCTGAGAGTTGCAGGCCTCGATCACCTTGTAGACGTCGATGCCGTGGGAGGCGGCGAACAGACCGAACTGGTTCGCCAGACCGATGTTCACATCACGGTAGGTCGTCTCGGCGAGCTTCGCCATCTCGGAGGCCTCGGTCGTCCCCAGGTCCCACACGCCGTTCGGGCGAGGCAGGTCAGGACGTTCGTCGAACTGCAGCACGGCCTCGTAGAACTCACGGGCGCGACGGTTGCCCTCATCGGAGAGCGCGCCGATCAGCTTCGGGTACTTGCGGAGGTCGGCGAAGACGCGGCCCGTCAGTACACGCTCCGGGGAGTAGGCGAGGAAGAAGTCCTTGCCCTCCACCAGTCCGGATCCCTCTTCCAGCATGGGCTTCCAGCGGCTCCGCGTCGTGCCGACAGGAAGGGTGGTCTCATACGAGACGAGCGTGCCCGGGGTCAGGTGCTCGGCGAGTGACCTGGTCGCGGAGTCCATGTACTTGAAGTCCGGCTCCCACGTCTCGTCGTTGACGAACACGGGGGCGACCAGCACGACGGCGTCCGCACCGGGAATCGCCTCGGCGTAGTCGGTCGTCGCGCGCAGGCGGCCGGCAGGGATCAGCTCCTCGAGGCGCTCCTGCAGGTGCGCCTCTCCGGGGAACGGCTCCTGAGCGGCGTTGATGGAATCGACCGCCTTCTGGTTGACGTCGACGCCGATCACATCGTGACCGGAGGAGGCGAACTGGACGGCGAGAGGGAGCCCGATTTTTCCGAGGGCCACGACGGCGATACGCATGAGGTCCAGTCTACGGGTCAGTTCCTGCACCTACGCCGACGGCCTGCCGGAGCCGGTCGCCCGGGATCGGCGGCAGAACCATTCGCGCGCCACATGGTCAGCCCGCTGAGCGCAGAGACCACGGCGACGCCGTGGATCCCGATGCGCCCGCGCGTTCAGGGCTGTGCTGTCGCGTCGACGCCGAGGAGGGAGGCGATGGTGGGCGCGAGCGCTGGAGCCAAGTAGGAGACGAACGTCGACGTCATGTGGTTCACGTCGCGATAGACGAACATGTCGTCGATGATCACCGGGCAGACATCCGCGTCGCAGATGAAGTCCGTGAAGTCGACGTGCGTGGCCCCGGTCGCGGCGGCAACCGACCGCTCGACGGAAGCGAGCTCGTCATCGATGGCCCAGCTGCGTTCCACACCGCATCCGGATACGTCGGTGACATCCATCGACGCGCAGGTCGCCGGCTCGGAGCGCAGACGAGGAGAATCGGCGATGAGGAGCACCTCGCTGCCCGCGGAACGCAGTCGCTCGACGGTTTCGGTGAGTCCGTCCTCCCACAGCGCGAGTCGGTCTGTGCCGTCGGGGCTCTCGGCCAGCACGTAGTGGGCATAGTTGGAGATGATGACGAGGTCGGGCGGGTCAGCCACGAGGCGCTCGACGACCTGCGCTCGCCAGCGATCGCAGGACTCGTACGGCACACTCTTCACGAGCACTGTGACGTCGGCCGCCGAGCAGGAGGACTTCGTATAGGTACGAAGGGACACGTCTCCCTGCGCTGACACGAAGTCATCCACGGCAGGGAACCACTGGGCCGAGTGGGAGTCCCCGAACAACGCGATCGTGGAACTGCCATCGGCATCGCCGTATTCGCAGTCCTGCACGCCTTCCGTCTTGACGTCGAACTGGCACCCGTCGGTGAACAACGGCGCCAGGTCATCTGCGACGTCCGGGAGCGCCGGAGTCATGTTCCGCGGTACGAAGTCGGTTGCGGCCGGTGGTGACTGCGGATACGACGCCGCGGCCGAAGCCTCACCACCCGTCCCCGTGATGCGCGCACTCGATGCCTGCACGGCGACGTTCGAGGCGATCACCAGCACGATCGTCACACCGAGCGCGGTGAGAAGAGTGACGCGAGGACGGCGTTCCGTCAAGATCTTGGGGGCGCGGAGCGGGTTCTCCACGAATCGGTGGAGCAGCCATGCGAGAGGCACGGCCAGGACGATACCGAGCACGATCTTGATCCAGAGGCGGAGCGGTTCCTGCTCTCCCACGGCGGCCTGCGGCACGACGAGCAGAGGCCAATGCACGAGGTAGAGAGAGTAGGAGATGAGTCCGATGAACTGCATCGGACGCAGCGAGAGCAGACGGTCGAGTCCCGATCCGGTCGACGTCGCGCCGAAGTAGATGACGAGTGCCGTACCGATGGTGGGGACGGTAGCCGCAAGCCCCGGGAACGCTGTGCCGTCGTCGAACAGCAGTGCGCTGCCCACGATCATCGAGAGCCCGATCCAGCCACCGACCGCCGCCATCCATTGCGGCGCGCGAATCCCCTGCAACAGGGCAGCGCCGACGATGGCGCCGATCAACAGCTCCCATGCGCGGGTCGGCAGGAGGAAGAAGGCGCTCGGCTGATCGATCGGGGTGAGGACCGCACCGGCGATCAAGCTCGCGGTTGCGAGCACCACGATCCCCGCGAGCACCAGGCGCGGACGCCTGCCGACCAGGAGAAAGAGGAGGAAGAGCAGCAATGGCCACAACAGATAGAACTGCTCTTCGACGCCCAGCGACCAATAGTGCTGAAACGGCGAGGGAGACTGGTCCGCGAGATAGTCGGTGTTCTGGATCGCGAACCAGATGTTCGGCACGTAGAGGATCGTGGCGAGGCCGTCGCGCAGCACCCGTTCGAGCGCGAGCGGAGGATAGAAGACGATCGCAGCCACCGCAGTGAGAACGGCGACCGTCAGAGACGCCGGCAGGATGCGGCGGATGCGGCGTGCGTAGAACTCGCCGAACTTCACACGGCCGTCGCGCTCCAGACTCTGCAGCAGATGGGTGGAGATCAGGAAGCCCGAGATGACGAAGAAGACGTCGACACCGACGTACCCGCCCGTGACGAAGGGAACGCCTGCGTGGTAGACGACCACGAGGCCGACCGCGACAGCGCGGAGCCCCTGGACGTCCGTCCGGAAGCCCAGCGCGGGCAGAGGACTCTTCGCGCCGGACGTCACGCGCTCGCGGAAGAGTCCAGGACCCGGATCAACTCCGCGATGACCCGCGCCGCCGCATGCCCGTCGCCATAGGGCGCGACGTCGGTATCGTCCGGGCGAGGGCGGCTGACGCCGGCAGTGATCTCCGCAGCAGTGTTGGCGAGGACGTTCCAGCCCAGCTCGATCGTCTCCACCCACTCCGTCTCGGTGCGCACCGTCGTGCAGGGGATCCGGAGCAGGAATGCTTCCTTCTGAAGCCCCCCGGAGTCCGTCACCACGCCGGCGCTGGAGAGCGCGGCCGCGATGAGATCCGCATAGGCGAGGGGCGCGTGAGCGATCAGGGAACCCTGGGTGAGCGCGATCCCATGCGCCGCCGCCTTCGCGACGACGCGGGGATGAGCGAGGAGGATCACCGGCTTCTCCAGAGCAGCGAGTGCCGAGGCGACGTCGGCCAGGCGCGCAGGATCATCGGTGTTCTCCGCGCGATGGATGGTCGCCACGTAGTACCCTCCCGCCTCGAGACCGAGCTCCTCGAGGAGTGCAGACGGGCGGCCGTCGAGCTCATCTCTGACCTCGAAGAGCACGTCGGTCATGACGTCCCCCACGAGAACGGTGCGCGAGGCCAGCCCCTCGTCAGCGAGGTGACCGACGGCGACCTCTGTGGGGGCGAGCAGCAGATCGGATGCGTGGTCGGTCATGACCCTGTTGTGCTCCTCCGGCATCCGACGGTTGAAGCTGCGCAGGCCCGCTTCGAGATGCGCGACCGGGATATGCATCTTCACCGCGCTGAGAGCCGCGGCCACGGTCGAGTTGGTGTCGCCGTAGACGAGGACCCAGTCCGGGCGGTGTTCGTCGAACACTGCGTCGAGCGCAGCGAGCATCGCTCCCGTCTGGACACCGTGCGAACCGCTTCCGACGCCGAGGTGCACATGCGGGTTGCCGATTCCGAGGTCCTCGAAGAACACGTCCGAGAGCATCGGGTCGTAGTGCTGACCAGTGTGGACGATGACGTGCTCCACCCCCGCCGCGAGCGCGGCCTTGTGGATGGGAGCAAGCTTCACGAACTGAGGGCGCGCGCCCACGACGCTGACGATCTTCACGGAAGACAGTCTAGATCGCGGCTCTGAGGCCTTCCCGCATCCGGGCTACTCTTGAGCGGTGCGTATTCTCGTCGTGACCCCGTGGTTCCCCACGACAGGTTCCCCGGTCTCAGGCGTGTTCGTCCGTCGTGAAGCGGAGGCACTCGCGGCGATGCACGAGGTCACCGTCCTCCACCTCGACTGGCAGCGCAGCTCCCCGCTCGGCACTGAGGTATCAGCGGCGTACGAGTATCACCACGAGAGCCTCGACCGGAGGGATCCACGCGCCTACGCACGAGCACGCCGCATCGTCGCGGATGCCGCCCGCGATCACGATGTCGTGCACACGCACGCGCTGACCGGCCTCATCCCCTGGCTCCTCGGCCGCCCGGCCCGCAATCGTGCGTGGGTGCACTCGGAGCACTGGTCGGGCCTGAGCGCTCCGGAGACGCTCGCCCTCGGCGAGCGCTGTGCGCTGGCGATCCTCGGTCCCCGTCTCGCCCGGCCGGATGCGGTGGTCGCCGAGAGTTCTCGCCTGGCCGCGGCGATCGCCCGCTTTCGTGCCGCTGCGATCGATCTGGTCCCCTGCGTGGTCGACACACCTGCCGCGGTCGAGAGCCGCTCGGAGGATGCCATCCATCTGATCGGCGTCGGAGCGATCACCGCACGAAAGGGACCGCTCCTCGCCGTCGAGACGCTGGCAGAGCTCGTCTCACGTGGCCTCGAAGCCACCCTCACCTGGGTGGGAGAAGGCCCCCAGCGCGAGCGGATGCTGCAGGAGGCGTCCGACCGGGGCGTCCTCGATCGAGTCCGGTTGACCGGCCGACTCGACGACGACGGCGTATCCCGTGAACTGAACGCGGCGAACATGTTCCTCCTGCCCACCCAGGGCGACAACTTCTGCATCGTGGCGGCGGAGGCGCTGGCTCACGGACGACCGATCGTCAGTGGCGCGGCGACCGGAGCCGTCGACTACGCCGATCCTTCGGTGAGCCGTTTCGTAACCGAGCAGACGGGCGTCGCCTATGCGAACGCCGTCGAGGACCTTGCGCGCGCAACGGCAGAGCTCGCTGCATCCCAGATCGCCTCGACCGTCACCGACCGCTTCACGCCCACGACGGTGGCCACCGCCCTGACCGCGATCTACACGCGCCTGGCGCCCCGGAACGGGCCAGAGGTCACACGATGACCCTGTCCGAACGACTCACCGACTGGATCGCACGGCATCCGGCTGCGCCCGTCGGTCGCCTCGCCGCGCTTCGCCATGGCATCCCGCGTCCTTCCGATCGCCGGGAGGTCGCGACTCCTCCGGATACTGACGTGCGGCTACTCATCGGACCGGCCAATCACGCGGAGCAGGCCACTCGCTGGGCGCGCGCTCTCGAGAACGCGGTCGCGGGACTCGGCGCTCGTTCGTACGCGGTCGAGTCCCGATTCGAATTCTCGGCTGACGCGGTCGTCTCCGATCGCGTGTTCCAGAATTCCCGGAAGTGGCAACGCCGACAGGCGGACGCGGCCGGTGGATTCACCCACCTCCTCGTCGAATCCGTTCGGCCACCGTTCGGACGGCTGGCCCGACGGGATATGCGTCGGCAGCTCGCACTGCTTCCGCGGAGCGTGCAGATCGCGTTCGTCTGCCACGGCACAGACATCCGCTCCCATCGCCGCCCGGCGGAGGCCCTCACCGCAGTGGAGCGCCAGACCGACCGCATCGCGGCACGCAATCGCGCACTCCTCGGTGAGCTCGACGGCCCTCTCTTCGTCACGACCCCGGATCTCCTCGATGACCTGCCACACGCTCGTTGGCTGCCGGTGGTCGTCGACCTCGCGCAATGGGAACGAGCCGATCGGCCGCCTGCGGGACGTCTTCGCGTCGTTCACGCCCCGAGCAGTTCGGCTGTGAAGGGAACAGCGTTGATCGAGCCGATCGTGCGTGCACTGCACGATGAGGGCGTCATCGACTACCGCCCTCTCTCCGGTGTACCGCACGCGGACATGCCAGGAGTACTGCGCAATGCCGACGTCGTGCTGGACCAGTTCGTTCTCGGCAGCTACGGCGTCGCCGCGTGCGAGGCGATGGCGGCGGGCGCCGTCGTCGTCGGGCATGTGACGTCAGCGGTCAGGGACCGTGTGCAACGCGCGACGGGACATACACTCCCCCTCACGGAAGCCACGCCCGAGACGCTCGAGGGCGTACTTCGTCGTCTCGCAGCAGACTCCGACGGATGGACCGACCGCGCGACCGCCGGGCGTGCGTTCGTGCGCGCCGTGCACGATGGCCGCCTCAGCGCCGAGATTCTGAACCGGAACTGGATCGACGCCGCCCCCGCCCAGAGGACTTCGTGACATGACTCGCTTGTTGATCATCTCTTTCTCGGACCTGCAGTCCGACGCACGATTGCAGCGCCAGATCGCTGCCTTCGCTGACTCTTACGAGGTGGTCACCGCCGGATGGGGAGATCGCCCACCCGGGGTGACCGAGCACATCTCGCTCCCCTATCCCCCATCAGGTGCGAAGCGCGCGCGCCGGATGCAGATCGAATCCGTGCTCTTCCGGCTACGCGCTTACGGCCTCGCTCACCGGACTTCTCCGCTGCAGAGGGCTGCCCGAAAGGCACTTCGCGGAGTATCGGCGGACGTCGTCCTTGCGAACGACATCGATGCTGCACCGCTCGCCTACGACATCGTCGAACCGGGGAAGATCCATGTCGATCTCCACGAGTTCTTCCCCGGCCTCCACGACGACAATCCGAAGTGGGCCGCCTACCGCGGTCCGTACAACGGATGGCTCGTACGACGCTTCGCTGGACCTGCGGCATCGACGACGACCGTCGCGTCAGAGATCGCAGACCGGTACCGTGCCTACGGCCTGGACTCGCGCGTCGTCACCAACGCCTCGTCCTACCAGGAGCGGGACGTGCGACCGGTCGGCTCGCCCATCCGGCTCGTGCACACCGGGGCGGCGCTCGCGGGTCGTCACCTCGAGACGATGATCGAGGGCGTCGCACTCAGCGATGCCGACGTCGAGCTCACGCTTCATCTCATGCCGAACGATCCGGCGTACATCGAACGGCTGCGCGCGCGCGCCGCGGTCCTGCCGAACGTGCACGTCCTGGACGCGGTGCCCCATCATGAGCTCGTGGACACTCTCGCTCAGCACGATGTCGGCATCCACATCCTTCCGGCGACGTCGACGAATCATCGCCTCGCGCTGCCGAACAAGTTCTTCGACTTCGTGCAGGCGAGGCTCGGTGTCATCGTCGGCCCGACGCCGGCGATGGCGGGCATGACCGAGCGCCTCGGCTTCGGCGCGGTCACGGCAGGGTTCGAGCCCCACGACGTCGCGGCCGTGATCGACGCGCTCACGGCCGAGAAGGTCGCGGCCTGGAAAGAGGCATCCGCCGCCGCCGCGGGCGATGTCTCCGCTGAACACCAGGTGGGCACCTGGGTGGATGCGATCGACCGGATCGCGACGAACTAGCCGCCGGCCACCTCGGCCAGCGCCGCGATCCTCGGTGCGAGCTGGCCTGCACGGGAATACTGCTCGCCCCATTCCTGAGCTGCGGTCCGCTCGGCCGGCGTCTGCGTCGCAGCCATCGTCGCCGCACGGGAGAATGCTGCCGCGACGCCCTGTTCCGTCAGAGCCTCGGAAGGAACCCACGCGGGGGAATCCCGGAGTACATCGCTTGCCGCGTTCCCAGGATCGTGCACCGAGACGATGGGGATGCCGGTCGCGGTGTACTCGAACACTTTGCCACTCGTGACGTAGCGCCCGGTCCCGAGAGCAAGGACAAGTGCGTCGAAACCACGGTACGCCCCTGCGATGTCCGCTTTACCGACTGGCCCGTCGTATCGGACTCCGTCTGCTGCCGCGTCCTCGATCAACCGGTCAGCCAGTCCGTCACCGGCACCGAAGTGGCCGATGTACCCCCGGAGCACGAGTTGCGCACCGGCGAGCCGAGCGTCGCTCCGGCGGGCACGCCGCCACCCCGCCAGGAGGATATCGAGAGGCACGTTCGGCGTGATGGTTCCGATGTATCCGAAGATCAGCCCCCCGTCGCGCTCCGGCCGAACGGGAACCTGGAGCGGCTCGCGATACTCGTCGAACCCGTTCGCGACCACTCGCATGCGCTCCGCGCTGGTCGGGTGCTCTCGCGCGTGCCAGTCTCGGATCGCGTCGTTGACGAACCAGATCTCGGCGGCCGATTCCATCAGACGGCCTTCCCACCGGCGCACCCCCGGCGTGGCCGTGATCAGTCGCCGCCCGGAGAAGACGTCGAGCTGCCATGCGTCGCGATAGTCCATGACGTAGGGCACGCCAAAGCGTCGGTGCAGGTGCCATCCGGGGATGAAGTCGACGTGCGGGTTCGCCGTGCCGATCGCGAGGTCGACCGGGTGCTGCGCATGGACGCGCTCGGCCATCTTCTCGAGCCCCGGACGCCAGCGACCGTAGTTCGGCTCCGGGAACCGGATGAAGTCCTTGCGCAGATCCCACAGCTTGTAGAGCTCCGGGAACCGCGCCCGGGCATACGGCCAGGTGGTGATGTCGTTCTGGAATGCGGGGACTCGAGGGTCCTCGCGCACCACCGTCACGCCCGGAGCGACCTGACGTGCCAGCTCCTCGTCGGACCCGGTGGACTCCCGGAAGAGTCTCTCCGGAACGGTGAGCACCGTCACATCCCAGCCCGCGCTCGCGAAGGCGTTCACCGTCGCGATGGCCCGATAGACACCCCCGGCACGACTGGGCGGGAAGCTCCACGCCGTGTACAGCAGATGCGGACGACTCATCACGCCACCCCCCGGGAAAGTGCGTCCACTGCCGCCAGCGCGGCCGCCGTCCCGTACACCGAGCGCGGTGCCTGCGCCGGACGGGCGGCGCGCCAGGCAGCGAAGGCCGCATCCTCTTCGGCAGCCACCACCAGATCAGCCGTCGCGAGCACACGAAGGGCATCCCGGTTCGACGAGATAGCGCGGGCGAACTGCGTCGCGTTGTCGGCGCCGAGGAGGCGCAGCACGATGCGCGCCGGAATCCCGGATCCGATGCGGCGCTGAGCGGCAGCGGCCCAGCTCGATGGGCGTCGGACGCTCACATGCGCTCCCGAGTCAGCCCAGCCGACCGTCTGCACATCTGCCGCATCGGAGATCCGTTCATCCACGCGAACTCCCTGAGGGGCCAGGACCACCACCCTCATCGGGCTTCATCCTCACCGTGAGGCGTGTGACGCTCGGTGTAGCCACGTGCCACTCGGCGCAGCACCGAACGGCCGGCGAACATCGTGCGCAGCGGAGCATGACGGTGAAAGAGCAACCAGGGCCCCAGCGGTACGACGGATGCGAACAGCGACGTTCCCTTCTCGGCAGCGGCGATCGCGCTGCTCACCGAGCGGTCCTCGATCGCGCTGAGAATCGGCTGCAGGTCGCGAGGCAGCAGTGCCCGCGCATGAGGGGCCGCGAGCCACAGCCGTCGCAGGATCGAGTCGGCATGTTCGAGGTCCGATGGCTGCAGTCGCCCGCCCGCCACCCGGTTGCGTACGGCTGGCACGACATGGACGCGGATGAGCTTCGACACCACCGCACGGCGGAGCGCCGGGCGCATCTCGGTCATCACGACCAGGACATCATCAAGGAACGCGAAGTCGTCGGCGAGCGGACCGAACACATGCGTGACGCGGTCGGTCTGGTCAGCATGCTCTCGGTACACCGGCGCGAAAGGGTCGAAGACGACTCGCGTCGACATCCACAGACGCAGCCCGAAGGATTGATCCACGCCGCGAGGGAGCCCATCCGCGTAGCGCAGGAAGTCCGTGGACACGCGGCGCTGGAGCCCCAGCGCCGCCGTCCTCTCGAAGAGTCGATCGCGATCCGCGTCGAGCACGGCCGGAGAACGGAACGCTCGCACCCGCGGAGTCGGCACCGCGTGGCCGCCGTCGCGAACGACGGGCGCGACGACGGTGTCAGCTCGGTGCCGCTCTGCGAGTTCGACCCAGGCGTCGAGCGCCCCGGCCTCGAGGGTGTCATCGGACCCGATGATGCTCACGAACCTCCCCGTCGCAGCATCGAGGCCGCGGTTGAACGCGTTGGCCGGCGACCTCACTCCATCCTCGAGGGGAAGGACGCGTACCCGTCTGTCGTCCATCAGAGGTCCGAGCCGTTCCGCGATGGCATCGACCGGCACGTTATGGGCGACGACGCTCACTCGCACATCCAACGCGGTGGCGAGGGCCGATGCAGCCGCACGTTCGACCGGTCTGCTCTGGTTATGCACGGCGATGATGACGTCCACCATCGGCGAGTCAGAGACCATTGTCGGCTCCGGGATCCTCAGCTTCGATCAAGCCGGCCAGGGCGGCCTGAAGAGCGAACTCCGGCTCTGCAGCGACGACCTCGTCGAACGATCCCGAGGCGGCGACCTCGCCGTCCCGCATGAAGAAGATCACGTCGGCGTTGCGGATGGTCGAGAGCCGATGCGCGACCGTGATCGTCGTCACCGACCCGCGAAGCTCTTCGATGGCGTTCGTGACTGCTGCTTCGGTCGCGGTGTCCAGCGCGCTGGTCGCCTCGTCCATCACCAGGACCATCGGATCCGTGTAGAGAGCTCGTGCGATACCGAGGCGCTGACGTTGCCCGCCCGACAGCGCGAGTCCACGCTCCCCGATACGTCCGTCGATGCCGCCGTCCCGTGCTTCGATCAGCGGGAGGATCTGCGCCCTCGACAGCGCCTGGCGCACTCGATCCCGGTCGAAGTCCGTCCGCCAGCTCAGCGCCACATTCTGCGCCACAGTGGCGTCGAAGAGCGACACTTCCTGCGGAACGTAGGAGATGTTCGCTCGCCAGGCGTTCAGAACACCTGACAGCGGAACGTCATCCACCGTGATCGACCCCTGTGTGGGATCCACCAGCCCGAGGAGAAGATCGATCATCGTCGATTTCCCTGCCCCCGACGCGCCGACGAACGCCACCTGAGACCCGAAGGGGATCTCGATATCGACCTGACGTACGGCATCTGCTGCCTCGGGCGAGTAGCGGAACGTCACATCCCGAAGGCGAAGCGCTCGCGGCGCCTCGGGCAGGCTCGCCGTGTCGCCGATGCTCGCTGCCTCCATGTACCGATCGGATCGTCTGACCTCTTCGAGCACAGCGCGGGCATGGGGCGTGCTGACGTTCAGCTGCTGGAGCACGGCCTGGAAACGGATGAGGGAGGGAGCGAGGCGGAACCCGGCCAATCCGAACAGCGCGATCGAGGCCATCGCCCCATCGACGTTCCCCTCGGTGAGGAAACCGGTGGCGCCGATGACGACGATCCCGCCGATCAGCGCGACGTCGAGAACGTAGCGCGGGACTTGGGCGAGGAACTGCGAGTTCGCCCTCGCGCGGGTCGCATGAGAGCGGTTCTCGCGGACCACACCGGCGACCTCGGATGCGCTGCCGCGAAGGGTGACCTCCTTGAGGGCGCCAATCATCTCTGTGATCAGCCGAGAGGATCGGAGCGAGTAGCGCAGTGCCACGAGGCCAGCCTGCTTCGAGCGTCTGGAGATCTGGAGCTGGAGGACGAGAGCGATACCGCCCAGATAGAGAAGCGTGACGAGTCCGACGAACGGCTGCGCGATCGCCAGGACGAGGATCAGCGAGAAGAAGCTCATGAACTCGCCGATGACGGATGCTCCGGGGAGCAGGAATCCGGAGATCGTCGTGCTCACGCTCGAGTCGCTGATGCGAACGAGGTCGGAGGAGTTCCTTCGCAGTCGCTCGATCCAGGGGGCGCGGATGTAGCCGTCGAACACCCGCACACCGAGCTGAAGCTCGTACGCCGCGAAGCGACGGGTGGCGAACCACTGGAGCGTGAGTGCGAAGACCCCCTTGAGAACGATGAGGACGCACACGAGCCCGAGCGGGATCAGGATCTGCGCTCCCTCGAGCGTCCCGACGAGGGGCAGATCGATGGGCTGGCGACTGATGAGCGGCGCGATCACGACCGCGAGCATTCCGAGTGCGAACCCGTCCATCAGGGCGAGAGCACCCATGATCGCCGCATAGATGCCGAGGAATCTCGCGGCACTCCTCGGGAGAACCCCCAGAACCTCTTTGTACAGCGCCCAGTTCGCCTTCATGGCCTCTCCTCGCTCGCTTCGATGGCCGCGAGGAACGCGCGACCCTCCGAATCGGAGTTGAGCTCCGCGGCGACGATGCGCGCGTTGTCCTTCATCCGTGTGATCTGATCTGCGTCGAGGCCCGCGAGAGTGTCTCGCAATGACTCCCAGGTGAACTCAGGAACCACGACTCCGTGTCCGTACTGGCGCACCAGTGGAGCGAGCGTCGGAGTCTCTCCCACCACGAGAGCAAGCCTGCCCTGCGCTGCTTCGAAGAACTTGTTCGGCATCGCGTACTGGATGTTGTACGTCCCGTTGGGTCGGTAGAAGACGATCTCGATGTCGAATTCATTGATGGTCTGTGCGATCTCGCGCATGGGAGCCGGCGGAACGATGTGGATGCGATCGCTCGCCGGATGTGTGGCGATCTCTTCTCGCAGCTTGGCGTGCACCGCGGGGTTCGCCGTCAACATGAACGTCATGGAGAAACGATCAGGGAGTTCCCGCAGCGCCGCCAGGATCTCGGTGAAACCACGGGCCCAACTCGGCAGACCGTGGAACAGCAGCTTGATGTTCGAGGGGTCGACCTCGCTCGGCTCGAGTCCCGGAACGAACGGCGGAGCGTTTCTGACCTCGGCGGGAACCGGTATCGCGAACTCCTCCGCGTACAGCTGACCGATCGGAGTGTTGACCACGGACCGGCTCGTGAAACGCGGCGACCCGATGTGCCGCCGTACCCATCGGTAGTGCGGCCCCGTGAGCCGACCACCGAAGTTGCGCCGGCGGACGTCGGGATCACGGTACTCATGGAGATCCAGGTGCCGGCGCCCCCGCAGAGCGACAGCGCCGAAATCGCGGCGATCCTCCACCCATGGCACGAACTCGTACTCGTTGAAGACGACGAGATCGTAGCGTCCGGCACGGATCCTGCTGCGCAGCGTCTGCGGGATGCGACGAGTGACCAGGAGTCGGAATCGCGCCCGCGCAGGCATCAGGAAGTGCGTGATCAGAGTGCCGAGGCGACCACCGGTCCAGCTGACGGGGTCGCTCAACTCGAAGTGGTCGCGGACGTCGTCGGTCGGATGCGGGCCGAGCCCGAGCGTGTCGACCGTCCATCCGTCGCTGCGGAGCCAGTCGATCTCTCGGCGCACCCGTGGGTCCTCGGCTATGCGGGAATACGAGAGGACCAGCACGGTCCGTTCCGGCGTGGGGGCGTTCGAGTCAGCAGTCATGTCTCACGGGAGTCGAGGGCGTCGGTCACAGGGTGATCGACGTGCCGGTGCGCGCCGAGTCCAGTGCGGCCTCGACCACGACCAGCGTCCGCAGTCCCTGCTCCATGGTCACGACGTCGGTCTGGTGCCCGAGCACGGCATCGCGGAAGGCCTCATGCTCGACACGCAACGGCTCGCGCTTGGCGAACGCGTAGCGTGTGACGTCTCCTTCGGAGACCCCGCGGAACGACGACACGGACTCCCACTCGAGGGGGATCGTGCCGTTGGCGAAGAACGTGAGGTCGCCGGTGGAGGTGTCGGCGACGAACGCGCCCTTCTCCCCCGTGACGACCGTGAGGCGCTCCTTCATCGGGCTGAGCCAGTTGACGATGTTGTTCACGATGACACCGGATGCGGTTCGCCCGGTGATCGTGATCATGTCCTCGAACTCGCGACCGCTCTTGAACGCCGTCTGAGCGAACACGCGCTCATAGTCGCTCTGCACGACCCAGGCGGTGAGATCGACATCGTGCGACGCGAGATCCTTCGCGACACCGACGTCGGCGATACGGGAGGGGAACGGGCCCTGGCGACGCGTCGCCACCTGGTAGACCGCTCCGAGCTCGCCCGCCTCGATGCGGCGGCGCAGTTCCTGCAGCGCCGGGTTGAAGCGCTCGATGTGCCCGACAGCCCCGACCAGGCCGGCCGCGCTGAACGCGTCGACCATGCGCTGTCCGGCCTCGACGCTGTGCGCGATCGGCTTCTCGACGAGCGTGTGCACGCCTGCTGCCGCAAGCTTCAACGCGGCATCCTCATGGAACCGCGTGGGAACGGCCACGACCGCGGTGTCGATACCGGCGGCGATCAGAGCATCGATGTCGGGCAGGATCTCCAGGTCGCCTGCGACACCGTGCGGATCCCCGCCCGGATCGGCGATCGCCACGAGGTCGACGCCCTCGATCTCACGCAGCACTCGCGCATGGTGACGGCCCATCATGCCGACACCGAGAAGGCCTGCACGCAGAGTCATCAGGCACCCGCCTTCGTGACGACGTCCACCGCAGCCACGATGCGCTCGAGGTCGCTCTGACTCAAAGACGGGTGCACCGGCAGCGATGCCACCTCGCGCGCGGCCCGCTCGGTCTCCGGCAGATCCAATCCCGGCGCGAACCCGGCGAGCGACGGGAGGCGGTGGTTGGGAATCGGGTAGTACACGCCCGCACCCACGTTGTGCTCGTTCTTCAATGCGGCGACGAACCCGTCGCGGTCGTCGGGAACTCGAACCGTGTACTGGTGGTAGACGTGCACGGCTCCCTCTGCCACCGGCGGCACCACGACGCCGCGCAGATTCGCATCCAGGAATGCCGCGTTCTCCTGGCGCTTCGCGGTCCAGGCGTCGACCTTGGTCAGCTGCACGCGGCCGATCGCGGCGTGGATGTCGGTCATCCGCGCGTTGAACCCGATGATCTCGTTCTCGTACTGGCGCTCCATGCCCTGGTTGCGCAGCAGCTTCACGCGGCGGGCGATCTCATCCGTCGCCGTGGTGACCATGCCGCCCTCACCGCTGGTCATGTTCTTCGTCGGGTACAGGCTGAACATCGCGAACTCGCCGAATGAGCCGACGGGGCGGCCGTCGAGCGCAGCGCCGTGGGCCTGCGCCGCATCCTCGTACAGCGCGACTCCACGCGCCGTGGCGAGCTCCTCGAGTTCACGCATGCGCGCCGGGTGGCCGTAGAGATGCACAGGCAGGATGCCTCGGGTCCGAGGGGTGATCGCCGTGGCGACCGCAGCAGGGTCGAGCGAGAACGTGTCCGGCTCGATGTCGACGAACACCGGCGTCGCGCCGGTGAGCGCAACCGAGTTCCCGGTCGCGGCGAAGGTGAAGGAGGGGACGATGACCTCGTCGCCGGCGCCGACACCCGCTGCGAGCAGACCGAGGTGCAGACCGGCGGTGCCCGAGTTCACGGCAACGGACGGGCGCCCCGGCACGAAGTGAGCCGAGAACTCCTGCTCGAAGGCCGCGACCTCTGGTCCCTGTGCGACCATGCCGCTGCGCATGACGCGGTCGACTGCTGCGCGCTCCTCGTCGCCGATGATGGGCTTGGCGGGGGGAATGAACTCGCTCACACGATCTCCTTGGTCAGTTTTCCGTCAGTCTCGATGAATCGATCTCCCGTGGCAGGGCAGACCCAGACGTGGTCTTCATCGGTGGCAGCGAGGGGCACACCGGACTCGCCGACCCACCCGATCCGGCGGGCGGGAACACCCGCGACGAGCGCATGGGCGGGGACGTCCTTGACGACGACGGCGCCAGCGGCGACCGTCGCCCACGCGCCGATCGTCACCGGGGCCACGCAGGTGGCGCGCGCACCGATGGCGGCACCGCGCTCGATCGTCACTCCGACCGGTTCCCAGTCGTGCGCGCTCTTGATGGAGCCGTCCGCATTGATGGCGCGAGGATAGGTGTCGTTGGTGAGCACGACGGCCGGGCCGATGAACACCCCGTCACCCAGTTTCGCGGGCTCGTACACCAGTGCGTAGTTCTGCACCTTGCAGTTGTCGCCCATCACGACGCCTGTGCCGATGTACGCGCCGCGACCGACGATGCAGTTCTCTCCCAGACGGGCGTTCTCTCGCACCTGGGCGAGATGCCAGATCGATGAGCCGCCACCGATCGTCGCCTCGGGAGAAACGTCGGCTGAGTCGACGATCCGGACGGGGGTGGGCTGGGTCACTGATTTCTCCTCGGGGCGTCGTCGCGCTCGCGATGACTCGACGGTGTGCAATCCTATCGTTCAGTCGCTGAACGCCCGCCGACCGGACGCCCGCGAGCCGTGCGGGAGTCCACGACGCCGAGGACGGCATCCGCCGCCCTTCCTGCCACGGAGACCGACGAAACGTGCTTCTCCGCCCAATCCACCAGGTGCTGGACGGGTTCGCCATCGCTCCGCCGGAGCAACTCCGATATCGCCTCGGCATAGTCGGCGGCGTTGTGCGCGGCCGACGTTCCCAGGCCGTCCTCGCTGACCAGCGTGCGCAATGGCTCGGGACCACTGTAGGCGACAGGGGTTCCTGCGGCCATCGCCGCGTAGAGCTTGGTCGGCACAGCGAAGTCGTAACCCTTGCCGGGCTGAAGCGTCGCGAGAGCAATGCGAGCGGAACGAAGCCACATGGCTGCTTCCTCGGCCGGAACCGGAGGGAGGAAACGGACCCTGTCACCGATGCCGTGCGCGATCGCCGCCGCGTGCAGCGCATCGCGGTCAGCCCCCTGCCCGATGAAGGCGGCTGTGACGTGGGGGTCGGCGCTCATGACGATGGCAAGAGCCTCGACGGCGACGCCCGCGCCGTGCCATTCGCTCATGGTCCCCATGTAGACGATGTCAGCGGGGTCCGCGATGTGAGGGCCCCGGGGCGAGAACAGCTCGGTGTCGACCCCGTGGCCGACCGGACTCGTCTTCGCGCCGGGCGCGAGTGATGCGATCCTCGAGACCACTCCGTCGGACACGACCAGATTGCTGTCGGCTCCGCGCAGAGCGAACCTCTCCAACCAGCGCACGACCCCGATCACCCACCCCGCGGCTCCGGTCATCTGGGCAGCGTCCGACCAGATGTCTGCGGCGTAGTAGACGTAAGGTCGCCGCCGGATCCGCGACGCGAGCCTGGCGACGGCGCCGGTCGTCGGCGGCGGTTCGATCACATAGGCATCGGCGCGCGGGCCGAACACCATGCGGAGGAAGAGAGGCACGTCGAAGCTCATGTACTGGAGGTATCCGCGAACGTACCCCGAGCGGTCTCGAAGGACGGGCCAGCGGTCGATGACGGCGCCGCCGTGCGACGCGGAAACCGCATCACGAGGCGGGCGTGTGGTGAGCACGCGGACCTCGTGTCCACGACGCGTGAACTCTCGCGTGAGGGCTTCGAGCCGCAGAGAAGCAGCCGACGGCTCCGGGGCATAGATGCGGGAGACGATCGTGATCCGATGCGGACGCGGCTCGACCTGCCCACCGTGATCTCTCGCCATGAAGCGTTGCCCTCGCCTATCCGCCGGTTGATCGATGTCCGATCCGACACCTGACACAATAGAACCATGTCCACGAGCGTCCCTGCGTCCTCCACACCCGACGCCAGAGCCTGGGTGGTCATCCCCCTGTACAACGAGGCGGGAGTGATCGGAGGCGTCATCGAGGGCCTGCGGCCGCATTTCGCCCACATCGTGTGCATCGATGACGGCTCCAGCGACGGATCCGCCCGTGAAGCCGAGGAGGCCGGCGCCCATCTGGTGCAGCACCCGGTGAATCTCGGCCAGGGAGCGGCTCTCCAGACCGGAATCACCTACGCGCTCTCCCACCCCGACTGCGATTTCATCGTCACGTTCGATGCGGATGGCCAGCATCGCGTCGAGGATGCCGTCGGAATGCTCGAGGTCGCGCGCCGAGATGATGCCGCGATCGTGTTCGGCTCGCGTTTCCTGGATGACCGCACCAACCCGGGGTGGGTCAAGAAGGTCGTCCTGAAGACCGCCGTGTGGGTGACCAACCTCACCACCAGTCTGAAGCTCACCGATGCGCACAACGGTCTGCGTGTGATCAGGCGCGACGCCGCAGAGGCGATCGAGCTCAAACAGGACCGCATGGCGCACGCCACCGAGATCGTGCTGGAGCTCGGTCACACCGGTCTTCCCTGGAAGGAGTATCCGGTCGAACTCCTCTACACGGACTATTCGAAGGCGAAGGGCCAGAGCGTGCTCAATTCCGTGAACATCCTCGTAGATCTGGTGGTGCGATAGTCATGTGGATCCAGTTCCTGCTCATCGCCGCGATCGTCATCCTCGCCGTCTTCATGATGCGCCGCACGGGTGCCGACAGTCACCTCGCCATCCGTCGGCTGCTGATGGGCCTGTTCGTCGTCGCTGCCGTGCTGTCGGTGCTCTTCCCTCAGTGGCTGAGCTGGCTCGCGCGCCTGGTCGGCGTGGGTCGCGGAACCGACCTCGTCCTGTACGCGCTGATCGTGATGTTCCTCGCGTTCGTCTATTCGCAGTATCGGCGCAACATCGCCCTGCAGCGTCAGCTCACGCTCCTCGCCCGCAAGATCGCTCTGCTCGAAGCATCAGAGAACGAGAAGGACCCTACTCACAACCGGTGACTTCGTAGAGCACGGCGTCTCCGACGCGGTCGACCTCTGTGAGGATCGGGGATCGGTCCAGGCCGTGCAGCCCGTCGAACGTCGTGTAGTGGTTCTCGAACAGCACCGTGTCACCGAAGTCGAAAGCGTGCGTCACGCCGAGTCGTTCGATCGCTGCGCAGACGCTCGGACCACCATCGACCAGGTAGCGCGCGAGGGTCGACGCATCGCTTCCATAGCGGCCCGTCACGTGCGGGAACACGACAGCGTGCCCGGAGTAGGCGTAGAAGAGCCCGGCTCCGGTCAGGGGATCTCCGATGACCAGGCTGTCATCGGGGAGCAGTTCCGCGGCGCGTTCGAAGAGCAGGGCCTCGTCCGGTGACAGACCTTGAGAGTCAGCGGTGAAGAGGAAGCTGACGCCGCGCAGGTAGCGAACATCGCTGCGCAACATGGGCGCATGGCTCGCAGCGGCAACGGCGACGAGTGCCAACACGGCCACGACCCGCCGTCTCTTGCCCTTGCGCCACGCTCCGAACAGCCATTCCGAGACGACGGCCGCACCGAGACCGGCGAGCGGCAGCCCCCAGATCGCGATCAACGCGCCGACCCTCGTCGTGTCGTCGTACCAGATCCCCACGAAGAGGCTGCGGACGGAGAGCACGGGGAACCACGCTGCGATGACGAAGAGCACGATACTCACCGCGTACGACCCGAGGATCCACCACGTCCGGTCCTTCACGACGCGCCATATCCCGATCGCCGCCAGCGGGCCGAGAAGGAGGCCTGCTGTGCGACCGACGGGGCTGAGGAAGGCGACTTCACCGAACGACTGCGCCATGGTCTGCGTCGGAAGCCATTCGTGGGTGGTCACATTGGCGAGGATCCACACGACGCCCAGAACAGCCAATGCGCTGGCCACTGCGACGGCGAGCACGATGCGCGTCGCGATGCCACCGGCACGCGCGATCCCCCATGCCCGCCACAGCAGGTAGGGCACGAGCATCGCGATCGCGCCGAGGAGGGCGGAGGGGTGTGCGGACGCTGTGGCCCCCGCGGCCGCGACCGCGATGAGGATTCGCAACGATCGGCCCCACGGGGAAACCCCCGGGGCGAATGCCGACAGCACCGCCGCGATCAGGAGGGGTATGAGGACCGTGCCCAGGAGGTTCGGGTACAGGACACCCCAGTTGAGGAACCCGAGTGGGAAGACGCTGAAGCCGAATGCGACGAGCGGAGCCCAGACGGCCGCGCTCGGACGAGAAGGGAAGGCGATGGCAGCGAGCGATGCGAGCGCAACCGGCCACACCAGCGCGATGACGGCCACCGTGATGGTGTTGGTCGCGGCGACGACGCTTCCGGCGAATGGCACCACCAGACTGACCAACGCGTGCCACAGTGTCGGGTAGAACGACGTCTCCTGCCCCGGAACCACCATGGTCATGTGGAGCGGAGAGGCATCGCCGGTCTGGAGGATGAACTCCACCGCGTTGAGATGGAAGAGCGCGTCGTAGAGCTGGGACGGGTTGCCCGGTGCGCCGATGCCGAAGGAGACGACGGCCACCCACCCCACGACCGCCGCAGCCACGGCCACCCAGACTCGCCATCCTCTCGAGATCGGTGCGAGGATCTCCCGTCGATCGAGGTAGCGCAACACGCCGGCGATGACCCAGACGACGGCAGAGACGAGAGCGACCGGGAGGAGCCCCCATCGCATCCCCCACAGGGGCGCTGCGAACGATGCGGCGGCCAGGATTCCGAGGGAAACCGCGATGGCGATCCCGCCGCGCACGACGCTCGGAATACCGCGCACGCAGAGCGCGGCCGGAAGACCCGGCACGATCAGCAACGCGAGAGCGAGCAGCAGTGCCGGAACCTGTCCGAGCCAATCGATCATGCGTCCACCAGCGCGATGGCGCCCTCGACCTCACCGTCGTAGACGACCTCGCCCTTGTTGATCACGATGCCTCGCCCGCAGAGCTCACGCACCATCTCCATGTCGTGGCTCACCACGACGAGTGTCTTGCCCTCGGAGATCAACTGCTCGAACTTGAGGCGGCACTTCTCGCGGAACGGGGCGTCGCCCACCGACAGGATCTCGTCGACGAGCAGCACGTCGAGCTCGACGTGGATCGCGACGGAGAACGCGAGCCTCATGAACATGCCGGAGGAGTAGTGCTTGACCTCCTGGTCGATGAACTGTTCGATCTCGCTGAAGGCCACGATCTCGTCATAGCGCGCTTCGATCTCGTGCCGCTTCATGCCGAGGATCGCGGCGTTGAGGAACACGTTCTCGCGCCCGGAGAGTTCGGGATGGAAGCCGGCTCCGACCTCGATGAGACCCGCGACGCGCCCTCGGGTGAGAACCTCGCCCGCATCGGGCTCCATCACGCCGGAGATCAGCTTGAGAAGTGTGGACTTCCCGGAGCCGTTGAACCCGAGGATCGCGACGGACTCGCCCTCCCCGATCGTGACGTCGACTCCCCTGAGAGCTTCGAACTCGCTCGTGAGCTTCCGGCGCTTGATCCAGGAGACGACCGTGTCCTTGAGGGAGAAGGCGTGATTGAGGGTGAAGCGCTTGCGCACACCGTCGATGATGATGCTCGGCTTGACTGCCGTCTGCTCGCTCATAGGTCTTGTGCGAACCTTCCCTCGAGGCGTCGGAAGACGAACTGTCCGAACAGGAGCGTGGCGACCGCGATCAGGAACGTCCAGAGCGTGTTCCAGGCCAGGTCGGGTGGGATGTCGACCATCACCTTGCCTGTGTAGCCGGCAGCCGAGACCATGCCCTCGGTCGCCGGACGCCAGAAGGCGTAGTGGAACAGCTCGACACCCTGCGTGATCGGGTTCAACATGTAGAGCTCGACGATCCAGTTCGGCCAGCCGAGCCGACCGACGATGGCATCCTGCACCTGCGTCCACGCATACAGGACGGGAGATGCCCAGGTGGCGAGCAGAAGGAGCAGCTCGACGATGTTCTCGGAATCGCGGTAACGCACGTTCAAGGCCCCGAAGAACAGACCGAGTCCCAGGCTGAACACCATCACGATGATCATGCCGGCGAAGATCGCGAGCACGGAGAGGATCGAGATGTGGACGATCCACCCCATGAGCAGGCAGACCACCAGCAGCAGGCCCACCTGCGGGAGGAAATGCACGAACGCCACGATGACGGAGGAGACAGCGAAGAGCTGTCGGGGCAGGAAGACCTTCCGCACGAGAGCAGCGTTGCCGACGATCGATGTGGTGGCGTTCTTGAAACCTTCCGAGAAGAGGTTGATGACGACGATCCCGGAGAACAAATACACGGCGTAGTTCGGAAGTCCACGATCGAGATCCATGAAGATCCCGAGGACGACCCAGAACACGAGGAACTGCGCGGCCGGGCGCACGTAGGACCACGTCCATCCGAGTACCGAGTTGCGATACCGCGTGGTCACTCCGGTACGCACCAGGAGGTTCAACAGATACCGCCAGCGCACCACATCGATCAACCCACGACTCTTGCCCGGGGTCTCGAAGTCGGAACGCGGGACGGCGGCGAAAAGATCTCGGGTATCAGTCACAGGCCCACTCATTCGGCGACGGCGACAGGGGCCGCCTCGATGTTCCATAGTTTACGACACGTCGCCTGAAGGTCTGGGAGGGGCGCGCGTCCCGCCTGCGTCACGGCGACGACGGCCGCGACGCCAGCCATCGTCGGTAGTTCTCCGTCGCTGCAGGAGACCACAGATACGGATCCGGCACGCGGCGCGCGACCCCGTCCGCGTTCAACGCCGCGAGCCGCTCCGCCGCCTGGACGGCAGAGTTGACTCTGGCGCCGAATGCATCGCCGATGATGCTGGCCGCGAACGTGTTGTCACGCGCGATCACGTCGCAGCCGAAGGCGGCGGCTTCGAAGAGCACGGTGCTCGCCACACCGATCACGACCCGCGTCTTCGCGAGCGAGTCGTAGACATCGGGGCTGGCATCGATCTCGATGGCGGGGTGGGCGGAGATGAGCGGATAGCGTTCGACGACGGCATCTCGTTCGGCCGGGTGCGGTCGGAAGGAGATCGTCCATTCCGACCCGACGGCCGAACGGAGATCCTGCACGAACGAATCGGTCTCCCCCGGGTCGGCCCGGGATGACACCACGAGAATCCGCGGGTCCCGCGCAGACTCCGCCTCGAGGACGAGCCTGTCGAGGTGCGGTTTTCCGAGAGCAGTCGTTTCGCTCGGAGTGCGGACGCCCTCGGACCAGAACTCGCCGAACGTGAACAGTGCGTCCGGCAATGCCCTGCGCAGACGGGGATCCTGGAAGGCACGGCCGTAGTTGTATGCCGCGTGCGATGGGCCGATCCACCCGTGTTGCGGCTCGACGACATAGGCACCGGCGTCTTTGAAGACTCCGACGGTCTCGCCGTTGTACGTGTAGGAAGCCGTGTCCATGATGACGATACGAGGGCGAACCCGCCGAACCAATCGACGCAGCTCCGCCAGCTCATGCGGGCGATGGGCCTCAGTGCGCCGAATTCTGGCCCGCAGCGAACGGAGTCGGGTCGGATCGATCCCCAGACGCTCGGCGAAGAAGGCGAGAAGACGATCGATCGTCGTCTGAGTCTCGGCGGGCACCACATGCCGTCGTGCCCAGAGACGTGATCGCGCGGTGGCGGACTCCATGCTCAACGTCGCCGAGAAGGACGGCGGCCCGAGCGGGGTCGGGAGCGGGCGCCGCTGGACGACCAGCGCATCCGGGGTCGCCTCGGCGAAATCCTCGATCAGCCAATTGCGCGCGCGTGCGCCACGCGCGGACAGTGTTCCTCCGCCGACGAAGAACAACACGTCGTGCCGCTTCGCCCTGCGCACGGCGTCCCATCGATTCGGAAGAAATGCACGGGCGAGACGGGAGAGCTCACCCCACCTCGTCCAGTTGTCGGATGCCACGTCGATGCTTCCCGTGCTCTCCTCGGAGAGCAGCCAGGCGAACTGCATGCGAACCTGGGCCCAGAAAGGCACCGTCGCTCCGGGAAGGACTTCGAGAAGCTCCGCAGGCGCCGCGTCCTCCAGGTCGAGAATTCTCTGCATCGCGGGCGTCGTGGTGATCGACGGCCGAGGACCACCCGTCACAGATCCGCTCGCTGACCCATCAGCCACTCCACGACGCGAAAGTCGAACTCGCTGTCCACGTCGATCGAGCGATCCGCCGGCATCTCGTACAGGATCGTGGACGGGAAGAAGACGACCTGGTCCTCCAGAAGCGCGCTCCGCTCCCACACGTAGATCGATCCGTTCATGTCGAAGCACCGCGGCGCATCCTGGCGTCGCAGCACGGCATCGTCCGGCGCCTTGCTCACGGCGACCGTGCCGTCGGGCTGCTCTTCGACGAGGTTGAAATACGGATTCCGCCTCGCCTCCGCTCCCGTGATCAGCGAACGTACGTCGGCGGCTTCGAACATCTCCACGGCCGCGCGGATGTCGTCGACGGTGCGCAGAGGACTCGTCGCATCGAGGTCGACGCACACCTCGTACCGCCGGCCGGTCCTCTCCTCTGTCGACCGCACGGCATGGGCGATCGCCGGAACCTTCCCCGCCGTGTCGGTGGCCATCTCAGGGGGGCGCCGCACCACACCCGTCGCACCGAAGGATGCGGCGAGAGCGAGGATCTCGTCGGAATCGCTCGAGACGACGACCTCGTCGAACAAGCCCGTGGCCACGGCCTGCGCGACGGAATGCCCGAAGAGCGGCCGACCGGCGACGACGCGCAGATTCTTGCCCGGGACGCCCTTCGACCCGGCACGTACTGTGATGGTGCAGATCCTCATCGGCCACTCCGTTCCCACGCCTGGCGTGCGCGCTCGAGATCTTCCGGACGCCCCACATCGATCCACTCCTCGTGGATCTCGAACGCCCCGACATCATCGCCCTGCTGCATCAGCCGCGCCAACAGCGTCGGCATGTCGCAGTACTCCTCAGCATCGAGCATCTCCAGCGCCTTCGGCTCCAGAACATAGATCCCGGCGCTCACGAGCTCGCTGTGATAGGGCTTCTCCGCGAGCGCGACCACCGTGTCGCCCTCGCGACGGATCACGCCGTAGGGAATCTCGAAGCCGAACTCACGAGCTCCGATCGTGGCCGACGCACCGAGCGTGTGATGGAAGGCGAGCATCCTGCGCAGGTCCACCTGGGTCAGCAGGTCCGAGTTCATCACGACGAAGGGAGCATCGATGATTCCCCTCAGCTGCGCCAGCGCCCCGGCGGTGCCGAGCGGAGAGGACTCATGGATGTAGGTGATCTCGAGCCCCCGCGAGCTGCCGTCTCCGAGGTGCTCCTCGATGAGGTGCGCGAGATGGTTGACAGAGACATGAACACGACGGAAGCCCTGTTCACGCAGCCGACCGAGAATGATGTCGATCATCGGCACGTCTCCGAGCGGGACGAGCGGCTTCGGGATGTCCTTCGTGATCGGGTAGAGACGCTGACCTCGACCGCCGGCCATCAGCACGACGGGTGTGTCGAGCGGCGTGGATATCCGAGCGCGATCTCCGACCACGTCGATCATGATGCCGTCGTCGTCGACGACAGCCACGACTCGGATTCCACGACTGTTCTTGAGCGCATCCACGTCCTGCTGGCTGGCGGAAGGGGGCACTGTCGCGGGGGCGCGATTCATCACCGTCTCGATCGCGTCTTCGAGCGCAGAGCCGGAGATGAGGCCGCGACGGATGTCGCCGTCGCTGACGGCACCGATCAGGACACCCGCCTCGTTCTCGACGAAGACGACCTGGAGTCCGCCCCGATCGAGTTGCAGCAGCGCGGCACGGATGCTCGTCGTCGGAGTGACGACGAGAAGAGTCCTGTCGATCATGAGTCCTCGCTCCTGTCGCTCCGTGGCCGCGCGGGCACTCCGACGACGGTCGCCGCAGCATCCACATCAGCGAGGACCACCGCCCCCGCCCCGACGATACTTCCCGACCCTACCGTCCGCCCTTGGATGATCCGGGAGCCGAGGCCGACGAATGCGTCCGCCCCGACCCGCACGTCGCCGGCGAGGACCGCCCCCGGGGCGATGTGGACGTGTTCTCCGATGGTCGTGTCATGTTCGATGATGGCCCCGGTGTTGATGAGCGTGCCTGTGCCGACCCGTGCGCCCACATTGATGATCGCGCCGGCGAAGACCTGGACTCCAGCCCCCAGGGAGGCACCCGGATCCACGTGTGCCGCGGGGTGAACGAACCCTTCGACAGTGAACCCTCGACGGACAGCGAGCTCGTGAAGCCGCCGTCTGAGGGCGGTCGACCCGATCGATCCGACGGCGTTGACGACATCGACCTCTCCAGGGTTCCAGTCCCCGATGGCGTCATCCTCTCCGAGATACGCGAGGTCCGGCAGGCCGTCTGAGGGCCACGGGGCGAAGTACCCACGCACGACGCGACCGCTGGACGTCAACGCTGCCAGCACCGATCGTGCGTGTCCACCGGCCCCGAGGAGGACGAGATCACGCATCGATCAGGTCGCCACGGCGATAGGAGCGGGAGGCCGGGCTTCCCACGACCTCCCAGTAGTCGAAGGAGGTCCGGCCCGTGGCAGGTCGGAAGCAGGCGACGTCGCCCTCGGTGATGACCGCCCCGGCGTCGATGTCGGTCGCGGCGACGAGACTCCTGCGCACGACCGCACGGTTACCCTCCTCCACAGGCTGGCAGCGCTTCTCGACCGAGCCGAGCATCACCGGCACCCGACGCAGGTCCGCCACGTAGTCGTGGAGCCCCTGCGGATCGAGTGAAGCCGCGTGATCCGGCCCTTCGGCGTCGACGTCGAAGGTGAAGTGCTTCTCGACGACCACGGCACCGAGACCGACGGCCAGCACCGAAGCGAGGGAGCCGAGCGAATGGTCGGAGTAGCCGACCCTGTGCCCGAACGTGGTCCCGATGGTCTGCATCGCGCGAAGATTCAGGTGCTCATCTGCTGCGGGGTACTCCGTGGTGCAGTGGAGGATCGTGACGTGCTGCGCGAAGACCACGTGGTCATTCCGCCGCTGCCATGCCGTGTCCAGCACAGCATCGGTGAGCCTCACCGTCCGATCGAGCGCGCCCTTCGCCTGCAGGACGCCGGCCGCGAGGAATCGCAGCGCCCGCGCGATCTCCGACATCTCAGCCATCCCTGTGGACAGGATCACCGGCAGCCCCGTGCGGCCGGCAGCCACCAGCAGAGGCGCGAAGGTCAGATCGCCCGAGGCGACCTTCACGGTGGGGATTCCCAACTCCGTGACGAGGAACTCCAGTCCCACCACGTCGAATGCGGTCGACAGGAACTGGATGCCCTGCGCAGAGCAGCGATCCCGCAACACCCTGAACTGATCGTGGGTGAGTTCGAGGTTTCGCAGCAGATCATGCTGCGAGCGCTCGTCCTCCGCTGACGTCCGCTGGTAGTCAGCCAATGCGGCGCTCTCCAGCGCGAGGTTGTCGGCGGAGAAGGTCTGGAACTTCACCGCGTCCGCCCCCGCCGAAGCCGCGAGGTCGACGAGTTCGATGGCGGTGTCCAGAGATCCGTTGTGGTTCACGCCGGCCTCGGCGATCACGAAGACACGATCGGTCATGGTTACGGCAGCTCCTCGATGTCATGGAAGGTCTTGCGGGGTGGACGCGGAATCTCGGCGTCGCGAAGAGTTGCAGCGGTACGTCGAGCGAAACCGGGATCACCGAAGATCTGGTCCCCGTCCTCACCGAAGGGGCCCGTGATCGCCGCGCGAAGGGCGTCGGCGATGGCGACTCGATCGATGCGCGGCACGGCGACGCTTGCGGCGAGTGGGCGGCCTTTCTGGCGATCCCCGATCAGGACCGAGGGAATTCCCAGCACGGGAGCTTCCAGAACGGTGCTCGAGGAGTTTCCCGCGACGACGGCCGCGGTCGACATCGCGCTGAGGTAGCCGAGTTGCCCGAAGGACTCCACGTAGTCGACGCGGTCGGGATGCGCCTCGACGAACGAGGCGATCCGTCGCCGCACGTCCGAGGTGCCGATGTCGGAGTTGGATCCCGTGATCACGATGTGCAGATCCTCGACGTCGAGCAGACCAGCGAGCAGTTCATCGACAAGCAACTCCGGTGCCTCGACATCCATCGCCGCGGGGTGGAATGTCACGAGCGCCGTCGGCGCCGTGAGCGAGATGCCGAAGCGGCTTTCCACCTCTGTCCGGGAGAGCAGGTCGAGCCCGGCGAGTGCATCGACGATCGGCGCCCCGTGGAAGTACACGCGATGGGGTTGCTCACCGAGCTGGATGACCCTCCGGCGATGACCCTCGGTCGACACGAAGTGGAGATAGGCCATCTTCGTTATGGCGTGCCGGAGGGCGTCGTCCATGGCACCCTCAGTGAGTTCGCCTCCGTGGATGTGCGCGACGGGCAGCGAGAGAATCGTTGCCGCGGCAGCCGCAGCGAACGCCTCCAGCCTGTCTCCGAGGACGACCAGCACGTCGGGGTCGAGGTCGCGCAGTGCACGCGCGTACAGCGGCAGGGCCCGGCCGACGTCGTCCGCCGCCGTCAGTTCATCGTCGCCCGCCGACCAGATCGGCACGGATGCGGCCACGCGGAACCCGTCCGCGGCGATCTCCGACTCGGTGCGTCCGAATCTGTCGTCCAGGTGTGTGCCGGTCGCGATGAGCTGCAGCTCGAGCCCCGCTTCGTCCTCGATCGCACGCAGCAGTCCGCGCAGGAGACCGTAGTCCGCCCGCGTGCCCGTGAGTACGGCGATCTTCCTCACGCTGCCGCCAATGCGGGAGAGCTCGGGATGCAGACGACGCTCGCATGCAGCGACTCCGCGACGGGCGTCGGCGCGTGCGGCAGGTGGCGGTACGGGGTCTGCCGGTGCAGGAGGTTCCAGAAGGGGCGGCATTGGAGCCCGGCGTCGTTGGTCGCCTCGAGGAACTCGTCGCGACGATCGATACCGCCGTCGACGCGCACGGCGCAGAGCCAATAGTTGCTCACGGTTCCCGCGGGTTCGGCCAGGAATGTCACCCCCGGCATCGCATCGAACACCCGGGCGTAACTCTTCGCAAGGCGTCGTTTCGCAGCCAGGAACTCGGGCAGGCGTTCGAGTTGCGCGACACCGAGCGCCGCGTTGAGATTCGGCATGCGGAAGTTGTAAGCGACCTCGTCGTGCTCGAACTCCCAGCGGTGCGGTCTTTTGGCCGTCGTGGTGAGGTGTCGCGCGCGCCTCGCGAGTTCGTCATCCCCGGTGAGGATCATTCCACCACCACCGGTGGTCAGGATCTTGTTCCCGTTGAAGCTGATGATTCCCAGCTTCCCGAATGTTCCGGTGTGCACATCACCGACTCGACTGCCGAGAGACTCTGCGGCATCTTCGACGACAGGGACCCCGTATTCATCGGCGAGCTCGACGAGCTCGCCGATGCGCATCGGGTGGCCGAGCGTGTGCATCGGGACGATTGCACCGATGCGCCGCCCGGTCGCGCCGTTGACGAGGCCGTCTGGCGTCGATCGAGCCGCCTTGAGCACTTCCTCGACAGCCTCCACCGACAGTCCGAGGGTCTCGCTGTCGCTGTCGACGAAATACGGTCGGGCACCGGCGTGCGACACCGCGTTCGCCGTGGCGATGAACGACAGCGTCGGGATGATGACGTCGTCTCCTGCGGCGACCCCGGCGAGTTCTAGAGCCACCTGGAGCGCAGAGGTCCCGTTGGACACCGCGATACCGTGCGCCGAGCCGGTGAAGCCGGCGATCGACTGCTCGAACTCCCCGACGAAGCTGCCGACGCTCGACACGAACGTCGAGTCCAGGCACTCGTTCACCCGTTGCTTCTCGATATCGGTGATGTCCGGGATGTGGAGTCCGACGAACGGTTCATCTCCGACCACCTCGCGGATCGCCCGAACGAAGCCTTCCGCGCCGATCATACGATGTAGGCGTCTGTGCGGTATCTGGCAAGATTCGCGGGCTCCGTGAACCACTCCGCCGTGGCGCGCAGTCCCTCGCGGAAACCGTCGACGCCGTCGTAGCGCGGAGCCCACCCGAGGACATCCCGCGCCTTGGAGTTGTCGGAGAACAGCCGCTCGACCTCAGAGTTCGCAGGGCGCAGTCGCGCCGGGTCCTCGGTCGCTGTCGCATCGACGCCCATGACCTCCGCGATGAGATCGAACGTCTGTCCGATCGACACCTCGAAGCCTGCTCCGAGGTTGATGACCTCACCGACGCCGGCTGTGCTCGTGAGCGCGGCGGTGAATCCGGACACGGTGTCGGGAACGAAGGTGAAGTCGCGCGTCGGAGTGACCGCACCGAGTTGGATCTCACGCTTGCCCGCGGCGAGTTGACTGATGATCGTCGGGATCACCGCGCGGGCAGACTGCCGGGGGCCGAAGGTGTTGAACGGGCGGATCGTCACCGTGGGGAGGCCGAACGACGCATGGTAGGAGTTCACCATCTGGTCGGCCGCGATCTTCGACGCCGAGTACGGGGACTGGCCTTGCAGCGGGTGGCCCTCATCCATCGGCACGTAGCGCGCCGTTCCATACACCTCGCTGGTCGACGTGTGGATGAATCTGTCGATGCCCGCGGCACGCGCCGCGTTCAGGAGGTTGAGCGTGCCCTGGATGTTCGTCTGCACGTAGAGGTCGGGAGCCGCGTACGAATACGGAATGGCGATCAGGGCCGCCAGATGCAGAACCGCGTCGCGGTCTGCGACGGCCGACATCATCAATGCCGGGTCGCGCACGTCACCCGGCAGGAACTCGATCTGCGACGCGATCTCCGGATCGACGCCGTCCAGCCATCCGCGTGTGTCGAACGAGTTGTAGAGCACGAGCGCTCGGACATCATGACCGTCTCTGACGAGCTGCTCCGCGAGGTGCGATCCGATGAATCCGTCAGCTCCTGTGAGCAGTACCTTCATGCACTCAGTCTATCCGAGCACCACATCGCCCCTACTTGGTGTACGACAGCGTCCCGTTCGCGAAGGTCTGCGTGCACGTCGTGGCCGTGCAGGTCTCCGCGCTGGTGGGCCACCCGAGGTCGCCGCGGATCCAGCCGCGTGCGCTGTAGAGCTTCATCATCGCCGAAGACGACGCGAACGTCCCTCGCGCGGACGAGTGAATCCATCCGCCGGTGAACGACTGACCGAACCCGTTGCCGTTGGGATCCACGACGGTCTGCACCGTGGATGCGGCATGGCCGAGGCTGCCCTTCGCGCCGCCCAGTGAGGTGTAGATCCGTGAGATGTCCGCGTTCGACGTGGTGAGGAAGGCTTCGCCCTTCGTGCCGGTGACGCGGATGGTGCCCCCGGCGAAAGCCTGCATGCACGTACCTCCCGCGCATGTCTCGGCGCCCACGGGCCAGCCGAAGGCGCCCCGCAACCACCCGTTGTCGCTGTACACATTCATGACGGAGGTGGAGGACGAGAAGGTCCCCGCTGCCGACGAATGGATCCATCCGCCGTCGAACTTCTGTGCGACACCGTTGCCGTTGGGATCGGTGACGGCCTGCACAGCCCCTGACGCCTTGCCCAGAGGTCCTGCTGCGCCGCCTGCGGCCTGGTAGGCCTTCTGGATCGCGGCATTCTGGTTCGTGAGGTAGACGACTGCAGCAGCGCCGGTCTGATACCGGATCGCACCACCGGTGAAGGCCTGAGCACAGGATCCCGCGTCGCAGGTCTCCGCGCTGGTCGGCCATCCCAAGGGTCCGCGCAACCACCCGGCCGCGCTGTAAGCCTTCATGATCGTCGACGATGACGCGAACGCACCGCTCACTGAGGAGTGCACCCAGCCACCATCGAACTTCTGCGCCACGCCGTTGCCGTTCTTGTCGACGATCGCGGTTTCCGCTCCTGTCGGCCACCCGAGGGCTCCTCGCAACCAGCCGGCCGCGCTGTACGCCGTCATCACCTTGGTCGAAGAGGCGAAGGTGCCGGCCTCTGACGAGTGGATCCAGCCGCCTGCGAACTGCTGCACGAGCCCGTTCCCGTTCGGATCAGTGACCGTCGTCTCAGCCGCGATCGGCCACCCGAGCACTCCTCGAACCCAGCCCACGCTGCTGTACGCCGTCATGATGCGTGTCGATGTCGCGAAGGTGCCCTTCGTCGACGAGTGGATCCAGCCGTTCGCGAAGCGTTGCGCATCGCCATTGCCCTGGGGGTCCGAGACATGCTGGACCGCCATCGTGGGAGCGCCGATCCAGCCCGACACTCCTCCGATGCTCTGGTGCAGGGTGCGAATCGCCGCCGTCAATCCGGTGCCGTCCGAGCCTGCTGTCGCCGCGGTGAGCGTGCCCTTGGCGAACGTCTGCGAGCAACCGAGATCCGTGCACTTCTCGGCTCCGATCGGCCACCCGAGAGAGCCTCGAACCCACCCGGCCGCGGAGTACAGCGCCATGATCTGTGATGAGGTCACGAACGTGCCGCGCGTTCCGGAATGGATCCATCCGCCGCCGAACTGCTGGACGTAGCCGTTCCCGTTGGGGTCGGTCACCCACTTGGCCGGCTGCAGCGGATAGCCCAGGACGCCGGTCGCGCCGCCCGCGGCCTGATAGGCGGCCTTGATGGCTGTGTTGGTCACCTCGGCGGCTGGGCCGGCGGCCCCGCCCTTCACGTACTGAAGGACACCTCGTTGGAACGGCTGCGAGCAGGTGTTCCCGGTGCAGGACTCTGCTCCGATCGGCCACCCGAACGCTCCGCGCACCCAGCCGACCTTGCTGTACGCCGTCATGATCGTTGTCGATGAACTGAAGGTCCCCGCCGCCGATGAGTGGATCCACCCTCCATCGAAGCGCTGTGCGAGGCCGTCCCCGTTCGGGTCCACGATGGCTTGTGCTGCTGTCACGGGATAGCCGAGGCTGCCCGAGGTGCCGCCCTGCGCGGAGTACACGGCTTTGATCTTGGCGTCATCCACGGGCGGCACCACATAAGCGGCCTGACCGGAGGTGTATCGAATCGCTCCACCCGCGAAGGTCTGCATGCACAGACCGGACGCGCACGCCTCGGTGCTCGTCGGCCAGCCGAGATCACCGCGCAACCAACCAGCGGCGCTGTACGCCGTCATGACGGCGGAGGTCGACGCGAAGGTTCCCCGAGCCGAGGAGTGGATCCAGCCCTTGTCGAACGACTGGCTGATCCCGTTGCCGTTCGGGTCCGTGATCGCCTTCGGGGTGCCGGATGGATATCCGAGCTTTCCGCCGAGCCCGCCCTGTGCGGAGTATGCGGTGAAGACATCGCCGTAGACGGTGATCGCCCCGAGAGCGCGCGTCCAGGTGATCACACCCTTGGTATACGTCCAGGTGCAGCGCGCGGTGGATGCCGAGCAAGAGGGTGCCGCACCGGCCGCTCCCAGCACACCGGATGCGCCACCGAGGGCCGCATACTGATTCTTGATCGTGCCGAGCGGGTCGACGGCGGTCTGCGTCGAACCGAACCACTCCGTGAAGTAGTTGTAGAAGTTGCGATTACCGTACGCAGAACAGCTGTTGCCCTCGCCGTAACCGGCCTTCAGCGCGGCAGCATTGGGCTGGTACGGCGTGTAGTAGTAGAGCGCTGCGGTCGCTGCGTTCGCGACGTACACCGGAGCGGAACCGCAGGCGGAGTTCGGGTTGTAGAGGATGTTCCAGGTCTTCCCCGGCGCATACCACTGGAACCACTTGCCCTCCATGTAGATCTGCATCTGGCGCGCTGCGCCGTAGATCTGATGGAAGAAGCCCACGTAGTTCGGGTCGCACGCCGCGGTGTCGGGGCACCCCTGCCCCAGGGCGATGTTGTAGCGCCAGCCGCTCGGCCATGTGTGCGTGACCAGGCCCTGCTCCTTCTGGAGCATCACGATCAGCACGCGGGGATTGATGTCGCAGGACTGCGCCACACGGTAGATGATTCGTGCGGCAGACTCGTTCGCTGCACCCGTGTAGCCGTTGCAGTAGGCATCTGCCTGCCGAGTCACCGAAGTGATCTTGAAGTCCTTGAGACAGACGTATCCCGTCTGGCACTTCGCGACCTTGCTGGTGAAGAACGACTGGATCTGCGCCTCGGTCATCGTGCTCTTGTTGGTGAACACGGCGTCGCTGATGATGTTCCCCGGAGTGAACCCGACGAGCGTGGTCTTCACGTCGCGGGACTGCGCGACGGACGACACCGTTGGCGCACCCGCGGTGGCGGGAACGGACGCCGAAGCGGCGCCGGCCGGGAGCACGGTGCTGAGAAGGACAGCGGAGACAGCGAGGAAACAGGTGAGGATCTGGGGGATCCGCAGGGTGTTTCGAGAGCGTGGGGCACGTCGAGACATGTGAACAGTGTGACGGAAGTTGCAGGATGATGCCACTGTTGCGGTATTTCGGCGACAGACACACGGCGTGTCGGCCTGATGCGCAGGCTGCTCCCAGCTGTTCGGCGGCGCTCTCTCAGGAGGTCAGAGATCCGCGTGCAGGCCCCACACGCGCTCCGCCGAGCTCGCCCAGGAGAATGCCCTCGCCCGATCCGCCGAGAGCACGCCGAGCCGCTCCCCCGCCACGCCCACGGCGTCGGCGACGGCCTCCGCGAGGTCCGCTTCGGACACGAGATGCCCTCCGTCCGCGAGGACGTCTCGGTGGGCCCCGCTGTCGACAGCGACGACAGGACGCCCGAGTGTCATCGCCTCGAGCGCACGCCAGGGCCACCCTGCGATCGCACTCGTCGCGACGAACGCCGCGGATCCCGCCAGCACGGCTGCGCGATCCTCCGGCGACAGGGCACCACGGATATGCGCGCGTCTTTCCGGCAGACCGACGCTCGAGGCGAGTTCGGCCAGTCGTGGCTCGGTGCCTTCGTCCGCATCGAGGACCACGGCGTCGAGATCCGACGCCACGGCGCCGCGGAACCCCTCGCCGAGGGTCGCGGCGTCGCCCGTGAGGACGATGTACTCGGCGGGAAGGGACAGCGCTGCGCGGCGCTGGGCCGCATCGGTCGGCACGGCGAAGCCGTGCGGCGCCGCACCGGCGATCACGCGGATGCGGTCGCCCAGCTTCGCGAGCTCCGACAGCCGTCGTGCGATCGCGTGTGAGGGGACGATCACGGCGTCGGCGTGCTTGACGGCACGCCGGAGCATGCCGCGTTGCCAGGCCACTGCCGTCTTCGACAGGGCGTCCGGCGAATCCCAGGCGCGCAGGTCCCACAGCGTCACCGTCGTCTGGTCGTTGTCGTGCACCCGGTCGTGCCGTACGAGCGGTGCCATCAGGCTCGGCGCGTGGATGAGACCGCCACCCACGCCGGGCGTGAGCCCGAGTTGCCAGGCGCCGGCGAGCTCTCGCCGTGCGAGCGAGAGAGTGCGAACGTCCACGACTCCGGCGACGGGGATCTCGGAACCCGCCGCGACGATCGCATCCACGGAACATCCGGAGGGTGCGGTCGCCACGAGACCTCGTGTCAGATCGAGGGCCGCGGACGCGTGATCGGGGTCGACGACGTGAACCAGTTGATCCAGAACAACACGCAGTCGAGCACCCATGCGATCAGGTTAACGGCGCGCACCCGCCGAGCCGTGGAGCGCCATGGCCGCGCCTGCGGAATATCAGGGTTCCCCCAGCATCCGTCCATCGCTGCGATCCGCGTTCGTGCTTGAATGCTCAGATGAGCGATGGTCGACTTCCTGTGCGGCGCCGATGGATCGGCTGGACCATCGGCATCATCCTGGCGCTTCTCGTCGTGTCGATCGGGTGGGTGACGATTCGCGGCATCGGCGCCGTGAACGACCTGCAACAGGTCGCGAAGGGCGCCTCCCAGCTGAAGTCGTCCATCGGAGCGGGCGAACTCGACGGCGCCGAATCGATCGCGGAGAGCATCGCTCATCACGCCGAATCCGCCCATGGCCTCACATCGGACCCGATCTGGCAGGCATTCGGCGCCATCCCGTGGATCGGCCCGAACTTCCACGCGGTGAGCGAAGTGGCGGAGATCGCCGACGACGTCGCGTCGCAGGCCCTCACGCCGATGCTCGATGTGGCGGGTGAGTTCGACCTCGCCGGACTCGGCTTCTCCGACGGATCGATCGATCTCGCACCCTTCGCGGCGATCGAGAAGCCACTCGGTCAGGCGAGCGCAGTGCTCAGCTCCGCTCAGGTGCGGGCGCAGCAGATCGACGCGGATGCCACGCTCCCGCCGCTCGCCGACGCCGTCCGGGAGATGCGCACCACGGTCACTCAGGCCACGGGCGCCGTGGGCGCGCTGCACGGCGCGGCCGTGCTGCTGCCGACCATGCTGGGCGGCGATGGCCCGCGCAACTACGTGCTCGCCATGCAGAACAACGCCGAGCTGCGGTCCTCCGGCGGGATCATCGGGTCCTCCGCTCTGTTGCATGCAGACAGGGGCAGGATCACCCTGCAGCGACAGGCCTCGACGCCGGACTTCCCCGCGCTGGACGTCGGCCTGCCCGTGAGCGAATCGACCACCGCGCTGTTCGAGGACCGTCCGGGGCGTTACATGCAGAACATCACGAGCATTCCGGATTTCAGCGAGGCAGGACCGACGATCGCGGCGCGCTGGGAAGGCCGTTTCGGCGGCCGGATCGACGGCGTCGTCGCCGTCGACACCCTCGTCGCCGCCAACCTCATGAAGGCGACGGGCGACCTGAAGTTCGGGCCCTTCACGGCGACGCCCGACACGATCGTCAGCATCCTCCTCTCGGAGATCTACGCGAAGATCGCGGACCCGCGTGCACAGGATGAGGTCTTCGCACAGGCCGCGAGCGGCCTCTTCGGGGCAGCGCTCTCGGGTGGCGACCCTCAGGCATTGATCGGTGCCCTCGCCGAGTCAGCCGACGAGGGGCGCGTGCGCATCTGGAGCGCCCACGAGGACGAGCAGAAGGTTCTGGCCGCGTCGTCGCTGGGGGGCACGATCCCGAAGGACACCACTGACGGCACCTACGTCGGCGTGCTGGTCAACGACAGCACCGGCGGCAAGATGGACTACTACACCCGTGCGTCGATCGCGACGGCGATCGGCACCTGCGATGGCGAGGCGACCACGCAGGTCCGCGTCACCTGGACGAACGATGCACCCGCGGATGCGGCGACCACGCTGCCCGCGTACGTGACAGCGAACGGCTGGTACGGGGTGCCCATCGGCTCCGTGCGCACATTGATCGCGGTGTACGGCCCCGACGGCGCCACCCCCTCGCACATCGACAGGGACGGCGCTGAGGAGGGCGTGCAGACGGCCACACTCGACAGCCGCGCCGTGGTGCAGCACGAGGTACTGCTTGCCCCGGGAGAATCGACGACCATCACGGTCGAGTTCCAGGGAACCGGGGCGGGCGAGCGCCTCACCGAGGTGCTGCACACGCCGATGGTCGAGACTCCCAAGACGACACGTGACAAGCTGACCTGCGCTCCGTGACTTTCTTCCGCCGATAGGGTACTGTCGACTCACTGGGGAATATCTGGGTTCTGTCATCTTGCCGTGGGGGCAGGAAGAGCCCACGCAGTCGGACGCAGGGGTGTGTCCGGAGGCGATTCCGCGTGAAATCTGGGGAGAATCATGCTGAAGAAGTTGGCTGCCATCAGCCTTACCGCCGGCGCACTGGTGCTCATCGCACCGACCGTGGCCACTGCCGCGACGCCTGTCCAGGCCGCCTCATCCGGCTCCTACGCGGAGACACCGGGTGTCAAGGTCTCGGACCCGATCATCGACACCTGTGAGGTCTCGACCATCGTCTTCGGCGCAGGCTACTTCCTGCCGTCCGAGCATGTCGGCGTATCCGTGTCCGGTGCCAACGCCGCAGACGCCGCGGTCTCGGGGAACACCGCTTCCGCCGATGGCGGCCTGACGGTCACGTTCCGTCCGCCGGCAGAGGGCGAAGGCTCCTACGCCGTCGCATTCGGCGGCTCACGTCCGTACACCGCGACGATCACGGTCTCGCACGGCCACGACGCCGCCACCACCTGCGACCACGACCCGGTCGTGGCCTCTGCGGGAACGGAACTGCCACTGACGGGCGGCGCGATCGAGCTGGCGCTCACCGGCGGCAGCGTCTCGCCGTGGATCCTCGGTGGTGGCGCAGCCGCCCTCGTGGCCGGAGGCGCTCTCGTCGCCGTGGGTTCCGCCCGCCGCAAGCGCGCCTAGGTCAGGTCGCCGCCTCCGGCGGCGATCGGCTGGACGACGGTGGTCCCTCCCCCTCCGATCACCGTCGTCTGGCGTACCCGGTGATCACACCGGAAGCCCACGGCCATATCCCTGTATCCAGGTGATGGCCGTGGGCTGTACCTCTGTGTACCGGTGATCGTCGACGTGCTCGGGTCCGCCAGGTCGTGCCGACGACTCAGGGGGTGGGAGTCGCGGTCGGCGGGTGCAGCGCCAACTGGATCATCTCGTGGATGTACCCGTAATCGGGCTGGTGTTCATCGACGCCGTTGTCCGGCGTGAGCTCGATCGTCTGCACCGTCTGCTCCTTGGCCTTCAGCATGAGATCGAAGAACTCGGGCAGCTTGTCCTGCGGGAGGTCGGTGTCGATCAGGGCTGTTCCGGCGGCGGCGACCTCGTTGAAGCGGGTCAGAACGGTCTGCGGCGTGAACTGGTCGAGGATCGCCTCCTGCAGCTCGCGCTGACGCTTCATACGGTCCCAGTCACTCGTCGTGTACCGCGAGCGCGCGTACCACTGAGCCGTATCGCCGTCCATGTGCTGCTGACCGGTCTCGATCCATCCGATCGCCCACTCGTTGGCGTCCGTCCCGGTCCAGCCCTCCGGCGGACCCCCCTTCGGGAGCCGCTCCGTGACGTTGATGTCGACGCCGCCGAGCGCGTCGACCAGTTCGGCGAAGCCGTGCATGTCGACGAAGACGTAGTACGGGATCTCGATGCCGAGCACGCCCTCCGCCGCATCCTTGGTGGCCTCGATCCCCGGAGCCGAGCCGTGCGCCGCAGCGTCCGGGTACAGGCAGGTCGCCCTGGTCCTCACGGCAGATCTCGCGGCGTTGCGCACGTGGTTCATCCACCCGTTCCAGCCGCAGCTCGATGATCCGTGACCCTCGAAGCCGTTCGGGTAGAGCTCCAGCATCGGGCTTCCGGCGCTGAAAGGCGCGTTCGGCAGTCGCGCGGGATGCCGGTGATCGTGACGGCCCCGCTGTCGGCGTTGATCGAGACCACCGAGATGCTGTCGAAGCGCATCGAATCGCGCCCGTCGCCACTGTCGGCGCCGAGAAGGAGGATGTTGTAGTAGCCGTCGCTGGGGGCCAGGCTCGGACCGCTCTGTCCGAAGATCGAGCCGATCGTATTGCGCGTGGAACCGACCACGGTCGCGGCGTAGCCGGCCGCTCCGCCGACCAGGCCCAACAGCACGAGTGCGACCACCGGGATGGCGAGTCGTTGGATTCCCGGAATCTTCACCAGACGGACGAGCCGCAGGGTGTCGAATGTCAGAACGATCCACAGAACGGCATAGCCGACGAGGAGGATCTGCACGAGTGTGAAGACGAGCGCGGAGAACCACCCTCCGCCGATCGTCAACCAGAGCAGAACGGGGCGCGCGAACAACGCCAGCGCGGCAGCGACGACCACGAGGACCCAGGCGAGCAGCGTCGCGCCGAGGCCGAAGCGGCCGAGGCGACGATTGCCCGCGAGCGACCTGGGCCGATCCGGGGAGGAGCACGTTGAGCACGACGAGCCACCACCCACGCTTCCCATGGCACGGGGTCGGACGGTTCGGGATGCCGCAGCGGGCGGGTCTCGATGAGGGGACGAGCGGCGCCGCGCGGCGGGCGCCAGCGGTCACAGAGACTCCTTCAGCCGTTCGTTCTTCGCCTCGACCTGCGCCTCGAGGTCGCGGGCGTAGGCCTCCATCCGGTCTGCGAGTCGCCGGATCCGCGTTCCCAGGATGCGCGCTGCGAGCAGCCCGGCGTTGCGCGCTCCGCCGATCGACACGGTCGCGACCGGGATCCCGCGGGCATCTGCACGATCGAGAGCAGCGAGTCCAGGCCGTCGAGGTGCGCGAGCGGCACGGGCACGCCGACGACGGGCAGCGGCGTCACGAGCGCGAGCATGCCCGGGCAGGTGGGCCGCTCCCCCGGCACCGGCGATGATCGACGCGGATGCCCGCGGCCGCGCGCCTCGCGCGCCGTAAGCTCGATCAGCTTGTCCGGCGTGCGGTGGGCGGAGACGACCTCGACCTCGTGCGGGATCGCCGAACTCGGTGAGCGCCTGGGACGCGTCGCTCATCACCGCCAGTCGGAGTCGGACCCCATCACGACGCCGACGAGCGGGCGGCGGAGGATGCAGGGCTCGTCACTAGCTCAGGCGTACGGCCTGGCGCTGGACGACCCCCACGGCACGCGGCAGCGGTGACCGCTGCGTCAGTCAGGAAGATGGCCGCGGCCGCCGCGCCTCGTACGACGACGTCGTCGAGGTCGTCGCCGACGACGTTGACGTGCCCGACCTTGCGGCCGGGCCGCGGGTCCTTGCCGTAGGTGTGGATCTTGGCCGCGGGATGCGCGGCGAGCGCGGCGGCGAAGCGTCCGCGAGCGTGCCCTCGGCGGGGCCGCCGAGGATGTTGACCATGACCGACCACGGCGCGCGCGTCGCGGGGTCGCCCGAGCGGCAGGTCGAGCGACGGCACGCAGGTGCTGCTCGAACTGGCCGGTGACGGCGCCGTCGATCGTCCAGTGCCCGCTGTTGTGCGGGCGCATCGCGAGCTCGTTGACGAGGATGCGGCCGTCCGTCGTCTCGAACAGCTCGACCGCGAGCACCCCGGTGACGCCGAGGCCCTCGGCGATGCGTGCGCCGATCTCCGCGGCGACCTCGGCGCACGGACGCTCGGCGCGGGGGCCGGGCGCGATGACCTCGGCGCACACGCCGTCGCGCTGCACGGTCTCGACGACCGGCCAGGCGCGATCTCGCCGCACGGGCGGCGGGCGACCAGCTGCGCGAGCTCGCGGCGAACGGACGAGCTCCTCGACGAGGAGCGCCCTCGCGCCGTCCTCGGCGAGGCGCGAGACCAGTCGTCGGCCTCGGCGCGCCTCGACACGACGCGGACGCCCTTGCCGTCGTAGCCGCCGCGGGCGGTCTTCACGACGGCGCGGCCGCCGTGGCGCGTCGAGGAAGCGCCTGCAGCTCGTCGGCCGTGCGCGACGGCCGCCCAGTCGGGCTGCGGCACGCCGAGCTCGGCGAGCTTCGCGCGCATGACAGCTTGTCCTGGGCGAACTGCAGCGCATCCGGGCCCGGGTGCACCGCGACGCCGCGCGCGACGAGCGCGCGCGAGGATCTCCTGCGGGCACGTGCTCGTGGTCGAAGGTGATCACGTCGACGTCTCGGCGAAGGCAGCACGTCGTCGAGGTCGCGGTAGTCGCCGACCGCGGTGGCGGCGAGCCGAGCCGACATCCCCTCGCCCTCCGCGAGCACCTGCAGATCGAGCCCGAGCTCGACCGCCGGGGCGATCATCATCCGAGCCAGCTGTCCTCCACCGATCACGCCCACACGCAGCGCCATGTGCCGCCTCCATTCGTCCGTCACCATTCTCTCGCATCCGCGAGGGCGCACCGCGCCGCGATCCGGGCGGCATCGGAGCAGCGTCGTCAGAAAGCGGTCCTGCCTCCGCGCCGGACTGCGCGTCACGGTGAGCGAGGATCTGGCTGACCTCGATCTGGTCGGCGAGGGCCTCGTGCACGAGGGTGACGTTGGGCACGTTGAGCAGCCGCAGCGGCGAATCGACGCCGTTGGACAGCGTGATCGTGCCCGTGCCCCACAACCGCTGGAGCGGTCCCCGACGAACGGAGATCGTGTAGCCCCTCGCGTGCGACATCTCCCGGCGTCGGCGCGAGCCGATGCCGTGATGCGTGATCACCCGACGCGTCGTGATCGTCGTGCTCTTCGAGAGCCAGACGAGGAAGGGGATGACGACCAGCACCAGCACCACGAGTCCCGAGGCTGCCAGCAGCATCCAGTCCTCGAACGGCGCGGGAAGGTTGCCATAGAAATAGGCGGTCGCACCGAAGACACCGATCAGCACCACGGCGGACCAGAACAGCCGTCGCGCGTGGCTGCGGAAACGGGCGATCAGAAGCTCCTCGGAAGGCACGCCGGGCGGCGGCATCATCGGCCGACCACCGAGCGTCACAGGCTGAGTCACCCCACCATTGTGCCTGTGTTCGCCGACAACGCCGTCTGCCCGGCGGCGTGTCAGATTCAGGCGGGACGCACGTGCACGACGTCGCCGGCGGAGATCGCCGTCTCGACGCCGTCGTGCGAGACGATCAATCGTCCGTCCTCGTCGAGGCCTGTGGCGCGCGCCTCGAGCATCTGGTCGCCCGACAGCGACACGCGCACGCGGCGTCCGAGCGTGACGCATCGCTCGGTCACGGCCTCGTGCACGCCACTCGCGACCGCATCGCCGGAGGCGGTGAGTGCCGAGAGATACCCATCGAGGATCCGCAGATAGTCCGCGACCAACCGGTCCTCATCGGCGTCCGATCCGCACACGGTGAACGATGTCGCCGTGTCGACCGGGAGTTGCTCCGCCGTCATCGACGTGTTCACGCCGGCGCCCACGATGACCGCATCCGACGCGGCCTGAGCGAGGATGCCGCAGATCTTACGATCATCGACGAGGACGTCGTTGGGCCATTTCACCCCGACGACACGATCGGCGGGGAGCTGTGCTTCCACGGCCTCGGCCATCGCGAGACCGGCGACCAGCGGAACCCACCCTCGTGCGGTCGACGTCGACGGAAGCGTGCGAAGGAGAACGGAGATCGCGAGGGCACTGCCGGCAGGAGCGACCCATCGGCGGTCGAGGCGTCCCCGTCCCGCCGTCTGGTTGTCGGTGAGGAGGACCGACAGGTGCGGCCACCCCGCCGGATCGAGCACGTGCGCCATCAGATCTGCGTTCGTCGATCCGGACTGATCGACGCGGTCGAGGCGCGCGACGATCGCACTCGCGCGCGGGAACTCGGTGCTCACAGCTCCTCCTCGTCGCCTTCGTCATCGTCGTCGTCCTCATCGCCGACGACCGCGCCCATCTCGTGCGCCTCCCACTTGTCCCACTCGTCGAACAGCGTCTCGATCGCTCCGTGGAATTTCGCGGTCGCCACCCCGGGTGCGGTGTCGCCGAAGTAATGCTGGACCCACATCGTCAGGCGGGCGACGGCGGCTTCGTCGGCGCGCACGCGCTCCACCTCGCCCACGATGTCGTGCGCTGCCTCCGCCGTGAGCCATTCGCAGTCCGCGAGGTAGCCCTTGGTGTCGATCGACGCGCGCTCATCCGCCGGCCGGGTGATCATGAGCGGTTTGCCTGCGGCGAGCCGGTCGTAGACCATCGCCGAGATGTCGACGATGGCGACGTCGGCGGCCGAGAGCTGCCACCCGAGATCGGCACCGTGGTCGTAGATGTGGTGCCCGGCGGGATCGGCGATGTTGGCCGCGGCGATCGCTGCCACGATCCGGCGGTGCGACGCGCCATAGGACTCGTCGACCACACCGCTGCGAGGATGCGGACGGTAGATCACGCGGTGCTGCCCGGTCGCGAGCAGCCGGTTCACGAGGGTCTCACCGTGCGAGGTGATCGAGCCGTAGTGCGCACTCGGGCGGTCGCCCTCCCACGTCGGCGCGTAGAGCACGACCGTGCGCTCGTCGGGCGTGTACGGGAGCGTGCCCGAGTAATGATCTGCCTGAGGGCGACCGATCTCGATCGTGCGCTGATCCACGTCGTAGTCCCACAGCGTCCGCGACAGGCGATCCCGCGCGGCCTGGCCGGCGACGAACGCGTAGTCGTACGCCTTGTACTGGTTCGTGGTCATGTACATCTTGTCGGATTCGCCGTGGTTGATGAACACGTGCCACCGACGTCCATAGCGGAACATCTGGAAGTTCCGCGTGTTCTGATTCACGTACAGGACGATCCTGATGTCCTGTGTGCCGATGAACCGCTCGAGGTCTCGCACGGTCGGGACGAAGGCCACGGGCGGGCCGTCCTCCTCCAGCAACCTCTCCGCCCCGGTCGCATGGCGAGCCAGCACGACCACGGGACGATGCTGCGCGAGAGTGGCCAGCGGGCGATACCACTGCCTCATCTGGTACATGTTCACGGCGCCGTCCGCGAAATACACCGCGACCTGATAGTGGTTCTCGGGATGCTCCGGTTGGGCGGCGAGCCGTCGGCGCACTCTCTGCACCGCTGCGCGAGACGTCAGAGCGCGTCTCAGGAGACGGTATGCCTTGCTCGCGTCAGACAGTGCACCCATCCCTCCAGAATAGTTGAGTCCACCGGAGTGCCAGGCAGCGCGCCCCCCACCGTGACATGATCGACACGTGCAGGAGAGTGAACCGACCGCGTCGACGGCAGGAGTCTCCTTCGTGATGCCGGTCCTCAACGAACGGGCGTATCTCCGCCACGCCGTGGAGTCCGTCCTGGCACAGGACCTCGATGTGCCGGCGGAACTCGTGCTGGCACTCGGACCTTCCACGGACGGCACCACCGCACTCGCGCATGACCTCGCTGCCGCCGATCCGCGCATCCGCCTCGTCGAGAATCCGGCCGCGCACATCCCCGTCGGCCTGAATGCCGCCATCCGCGCGAGCCGATACCCGACGATCATCCGGGTGGATGCCCACTCGGAGCTTTCCGCCGGCTATGCGGCGCGCGCGCTGGCCACTCTGGCCCGCACCGGAGCCGCCAACGTCGGCGGCGTGATGCATGCGGAAGGGCGCACGCCGTTCCAGAAGGCCGTCGCACGGCTCTACAACTCCCCCGTCGGGCTCGGCGGCGGCGCATACCACGGCGGCGCCAAGGAGAGCGAGGCGGAATCCGCATACCTCGGTGTCATGCGCCGCGACGTGCTCGACGAGGTCGGGCTGTTCGACGAATCGATCCGCCGCGGTGAGGACTGGGAACTGAACCTGCGCATCCGTCAGGCCGGGCACCTCGTGTGGTTCGACCCCGATCTCTCGGTCACGTACTGGCCGCGCGAGAGCTGGGTGCGGCTGGCGAGACAGTTCCGCGCGACCGGGGCCTGGCGCGGCGAACTCGTGCGACGGTTCGGCCGTCGCAACGGACTGCGCTTCTTCGCCCCGCCGGCACTCGTGCTTCTGCTCGCGGCTGCCGTCGTGATCGGCATCCTGCAGGTCACCGGTGTCATCGCCGGCACGGCGTCGCTCATCGCCGCCGTGGTGTACGCGCCCCTGGCCGCCTATCTGCTCCTCGTGCTCGCAGTGGCGCTCGCGCCGGGCGGGGGCGGCGCGCGGCAACGGATGTGGACGCTTCTCGTGCTGCCCACGATGCACTTGTCGTGGGGATCCGGATTCCTCATCGGCGTGCTCCGCGGCGCGCGGGACACGGTCGATGCCTCGCGACTCGGGACGCAGAACACCCCGCTCCCCTGACCTGTCGTCGGATCCGCAGCTCGGCGTTGCCTTCAGCCTCGGAGCATCACCTGCTCAGCGGCTGAGGAGTCCCTGGTCGAGAATGCGATCGACGACGCGTTCGGCGGCGTGGCCGTCGTCACGGACGTTGAACTGCGCACGCCACGCGTCGTACCGTGCCGCATAGGTGCGCTCGTGGTCCGTGTCGGCCAGGGCGGCCGCGAGCTCGTCCTGCGTTCGCACCAGCGGTCCCGGTGCCCGATCCGCGAGGTCGAAGTAGAAGCCCCTCAGCGTGCCGCGGTAGTGATCGAGGTCGGGCACCAGGAAGTACATCGGCTTGCCGGTCACGCTGAAATCGAACATCACCGAGGAGTAGTCGGTGATCAACACGTCTGCGGCGACGAGCAGTTGCGCGGTCTCCGGGTAACCGGTCACATCGATCACCCGCGCGCCGGCGCGATCGCGCCCCTGCTGGAGTGTGCGCGAGTGCCCTCGCACCAGCACCACTGCGTCGGCCTGACGCGCGAGCTCCTCGGGGTCGATGAAGTCGACCATCTCCTGCCGGTCATCCCGCCAGGTCGGCGCGTACAACAGCACGCGCTCGCCCTCGTCGATACCGAGTGCGCCCCTGATGGACGCGGCGTCGGCTACGGCGAGCGCGTCGTTGCGCGGGTAGCCCTCGACCCAGATCGGCCGCCCGAAGAACGCATACGCCTTCTTGAGGATGCGCGCGGAATAGGTGTTCTGCGCGAGCAGGATGTCCCAGCGCCGTGACTCCTTCACGACGGCGGCCATCCGCCGGGGGTCGAATCCCGGACGATGCAGGGCGAGGCGTTTGAGGGGCGTGCCGTGCCAGGTCTGCAGCACCTTCTGATCGGGCTTGCGCGCGAATCTGCGGCGCAGCCAGTCGTTGACGATGAGGAGTCGTGCGGCGCCGCGCGCCCGCCACCACTCCGGGCTCCCCTCGACCACGGCGATCGCTCCCTCGGGAACCGCCACCGAGAGATCGACGACACTCCAGTACCGACGCACCGAGGGCGCCTTCGCCGCGATCTCCCGGTCGAGCGCCTGCGGGTTGCACCCGACGCTGCGCCCGTAGAAGCTCTCGAAGAACACCGCGTTCTCGGTACCGCCGAGTTGCGCGACGTAGCGCTCCTCCAACGTGGACTGGCCCTCCGCCGACTCGTAGATCGGATCGATCGGAGCCGCGATCCACACCGTGTCGCCGTCGACGGCGACACGGACACCGCTCAGCACCGTCGGAGCGAGAGATGCCTCAGCAATATCAGCGCCGTCGATGCGCAGCTCGTACTCCCCCGCGGGCAGTGGCAACGACGGTCCGCCCCACCGCGAAGCCTCGAGCGCGAACGTGGCCTTCCAGGTCTTGCCACCTCCGGTCACACGCCCCTCGACGCGGGCGCGCGGCCCGACGAGGTGCGCACCGGTCGGACGCTGCCCGGTGCCTGCGATGACCAGCGACTGCGTCGCCTCATCGATCCGGGCCGTTGTCATACTGCTCCCTTCGGCGCAGGTACTCCCCGCGCGCGGAGTGCCTGATACACCCGCTCGGTGTTGCGCCCGTCCCGGTACGCATGCATCCCCGCGCTGAGCGTAGCGGAACGCTCGGCGCGTGCGGCGTAGGCGCGGGAGTCGGACAGGAGTTCCTCGAGCTGCGGGAGGAGCGTCTCCCACTCCCCGGCCACATCGTCGCCGGCCACATCGTCGAACCGCCCGTAGAACCCCCGAGTCTGCGCGTACTCGATGGCGTCCGGCGCGAGGAACAGCACGGGCATGGCGAGGAGCCCCACATCGAAGGCGAGCGAGGAATAGTCGGTGACGAGCACATCGACGGCGGGAAGCACCGGTGTGACGTCGGCGAGGACCGCAGAGTCCAGCGTGCGAACCCGTCGGCTCGGAAGCGGAGGCGCGTACCCTCCCCCGCCGAGCGGATGCGAGCGCACGAGCAGCACGGCGTCGTGGGCCTCGAGTACCCGCACGATCCGCACCCAGTCCGCAGCGCTGGGGATCGCCGGGTCGGGAGCCCCATCACGCCAGGTGGGCGCGTACAGGATCAGACGTGCAGCCGCGGGGAAGCCGTCGAGCGTGGCGTGCAGAAGCGACACCGCCCGGTCTCGCCGTTCGGCGGGCGGCAGCGCGGACAGCACGTCCACACGCGGCTCCCCGGTCACCACCACGCGATCGTCGGGCAGTCGGAACGCGGATTCGAGGCGACCACGCGAGCGGTGCGAGGCCGCGGGCAGCACCCGGATCCGCTGCGCCGCCACGCGGTACAGGAAGCCGATGAGCCGACGCAGCTGCGCGGCGCCGGGAACCCGGGGAACCTGAGTGGTCGCAGGCGAATCGAGCCCGATGCGCTTCAGTGGGATGCCGTGCCAGAGCTGCACGATGAACGCGCCACCGTTCGCGTAGCGATTGACGTCGCCGAAGCCGTGGGTGACGATGAGCACCCCGGCGCGCGCTGTCGCCCACCAGCCACGGAGTCCGTTCTTGCGGACCGTACGAATGCCGTACGCGGCTGCCTCGCGGTCTTCGCGATCAGAGGAGGTGAGCCAGATCGTCCGGTGACCGACCTCGGAGGCGAACCGCTGCAGCGCGAGAGCTCCGTCGCCGATGCCCGCGCCGCACCCGAACACCCAGGTGCGTCCGCGCGGCACCATCAGGGTGCCGATGCGTCCTGCGGCATAGAGCGGGACCCGGAGCAGTTTGGCCGCGTTGCCGGTGCCGAAAGAGAAGGACGCCACCCCGCGAGCCTATCGCGCGGGTGGCGTCCTTCTCTGAGAGCGCGGGGGTCAGCCGGCGAGTTCGCCCAGAGTGACCTCGGCCTCGTACTCCTTGCCGCCGCGGTTGTAGGTGACCGTGGCCTTGCTGCCCGCGGCGGCTGCCCGCACCTGAGCGGTGAGGTCGGTCGCACTGGTGATCGGCACACCGTTGAACGCGGTGACGATGTCGTCGGCCTTCAGGCCACCGGCCTTCGCAGCCCCGCCGTCGGTGACCTCGGCGATGTAGGCGCCGGAGACGTCGGCACCCTCGATCGAGGAGGCGTCGCGGACAGACGCGCCGAGCAGTCCGTGCGTGGCGGCGCCATCGGCGATGATCTCCTCGGAGACGCGCTGGGCGATGTTCGACGGGATCGAGAAGCCGACACCGATGGAGCCCGATTCCTCGGAACTGCCCGAGCTCGCGATGGCGACGTTGATGCCGATCAGTTCACCCTTGCTGTTGACCAGTGCACCGCCCGAGTTGCCGTGGTTGATGGCGGCATCCGTCTGGATCACGGCGATCGAGATGCTGTCGCTGCTCGACTGCTGGCCGGAGCCGGGCAGATCGAACTGGAACGGTCCCTGCTGCCCCTCCTCGGGCGTCTGCTCCTGCGGGGCGTCTTCCGACGACGAGTCCGGCAGGGCCGAGGAGGCGATCTGGATGCTGCGGTTCAGGGCGCTGACGATACCCGTCGTCACCGAATTCGCGAGTCCGAGCGGGGCTCCCAGCGCGACCGCGGTGTCGCCGACGTTGAGCTTGGACGAGTCAGCGAAGTCGATGGGTGTGAGCCCCTTCGCATCCGTCAGCTTGATCACGGCGAGGTCGTAGATCGGGTCGGTTCCGACGACGGTCGCGGTGTAGATGTGACCGTCGGACGTCGTGACACGGATCGTGGGATCGGCGACGGCTCCGCCCAGCGTCACCACGTGGGTGTTCGTGAGCACGTAGCCGTCGTCGCTGATGATGACGCCCGAGCCGCTGCCGGCTTCGCTGGATCCCGAGACCTCGATCGTGACCACCGAGGGAAGCGCCTTGGAGGCCACGGCGGTGGTCTCGTTCACGGAACCCGGGTTGTTCACGGTGACCGTCTGCGGCCCCTCCGCGACGCCGTTCGAGGGCGAGTCGCCGACCGCGTTCCAGATCGCACCGCCGCCGAAGCCGGCGATGCCGCCGACGAGGGCTGCAGCCACGACGAGAGCGGCGACCTTGACGCCGCCGCGCGGCTTCGCATCTTTGACCTTGGTCGGCGAAGACGGCTCACTCACGCCGAACGCCGCGCCGAGCGGAAGCGTGCCGTCGAGCGGCTGCGTCGGCTGGGTGTGGGTGGCGGCGCTGGGGATGCCGAACGCCGCTCCGGACGCGGTGGCGGCCGGTGCCGCGAACGCGGAAGTCGATGACGGTGCGGCCGGATGCGGCACCGCCGGGGACGTCTGCGACGTGAACGTCGGCGGAACCTCGTGCCCGGCGTTCGCCGGTGCAGCGACGGGCTGCTCCGCGGCCGGTGCGATCGGATCGATCGGGCTCTCGGGGGCTGCGTTGGCGGCCGAGGTGTCGGTCGAGTCCGCTGCCGGGATGGACGGCACGTCGGGTGCCGAGTTGTCCTGAGTGTTTTCCTCGTTCATGATGTGCTCCTTCAACGACGCTCCCTCAGACTGACGCCTGTGTCTGTGCGTTTCTTATGGCGAAGGTGAGTTTCCGCTATGGCCTTAGCCTGTTCTTCATGAGTGTCGTACCCGGCGCATGGCGTCGTACAGCTGAGGGCGCCGGCCTGCTCGCGAGTGACGGATCCGTCGCACCCACCATCTTCGCAGAGATGTCCGCCGCAGCGGCCAGAACCGGTGCCATCAATCTCGGCCAGGGGTTCCCCGACGAGGACGGACCCGCGGAGGTCCTCGAGGCTGCGCGCGCTGCGATCGCCGACGGCGTGAACCAGTACCCGCCGGGGCGTGGCTTCCCGGACCTTCTCGCGGCGATCAGCGAGCACCAGCGGCGTTTCTACGGCTTGGAGGTCGACCCGGCGCGGGAGGTCATCGTGACCGCCGGAGCGACTGAGGCCCTCACGGCGACTTTGCTCGCGCTGATCGACGGCCCGGAAGACGAAGTGGTGGTCTTCGAGCCGTACTACGACTCGTACGCGGCTGCGGCAGCTCTCGCCGGCGCGACGCTGCGGACGGTGCCGCTGCACGCCCCGGACTTCCAACCGGATCTCGAGCGTCTCGCCACAGCGGTGACGGATCGCACGCGGATCATCCTGCTCAACGATCCGCACAACCCCACGGGCACCGTGTTCACGCGGGAGGTCCTGACGGAGATCGTCCGTCTCGCCGAGCGCCACGACGCGGTGATCGTGACCGACGAGGTGTACGAGCATCTGGCGTTCGATGTTCCGCACACGCCCATCGCGACGTTGCCCGATGCGGCCTCACGCACGCTCACCATCTCGTCTGCGGGCAAGACATTCTCGGCGACGGGCTGGAAGATCGGATGGGTGCACGGTCCCGCTGCTCTGATCACGGCGGTGCTGACGGTCAAGCAGTACCTCACGTACGTCAACGGTTCCGCCTTCCAGCCGGCGATCGCCGTCGGGCTCCGACTCGATGATTCGTTCTTCACACGTTCAGCGGCGACGATGGCGCACAAGCACGCCATCCTCGGCGTCGGTCTGCGCGCTGCCGGGTTCGACGTCATCGCCCCCCAGGGCGGCTACTTCACCGTCGCGGATGCGACCGCTCTCGGCGGTGCCGACGCCGCCGCGTTCTGCCGTGCGCTCCCCGAACGGGCCGGCGTCGTCGCCATCCCGCTCACCGCCTTCGTCTCGCACGCTCGGCGCGACGAGTACGCCGGCCTCATCCGGTTCGCCGCGTGCAAGCGCGTCTCCGTAATCGAGGACGCAGTGGCGCGCCTGGCGGCGCTCCGGAGCTGAACGGGGCCGTCAGCGCGGCACGACGGCATAGCGCCGTACCCGCAGCGACGGGTTGACGGCACGCACTCGATCGATCGAGGACCGATCGACCACACCGACGGCGATGCCCTCGGCGGTCCCGACTCCGGCCACCACGACGCCCTGCGGATCGATGACCTGCGAATGCCCCACGCCGATGGGTGTCGGATGGTCCGCGGCGATCACGAACGCCGTGTTCTCGATGGCGCGAGCCGCGAGAAGCGTCGTCCACTGGAACTCCTTGAGCGGCCCCCTGACCCATTCCGCGGGAACGACGAGGGCGTCCGCCCCGGCATCCATCACGGCGCGCGCCACCTCCGGGAAACGCAGGTCGTAGCACGTCATCAGACCGAAGCGCAGCCCACCCACGTCGAACACGGCGGAGCCGCCGAGCTCGCCCGCCTCCACCCAGTCGGACTCCGTCTGCCCGAACGCGTCGTAGAGGTGCTGCTTGCGATACGTCGCGAGGATCCCGTCGCCGCGCACAGCGACGACGGTGTTGCGCACTCGGCCGCTGTCAGCGGCCCGCTCCGCGAGTCCGGCGACGATGACGACCGCGAACTCGGCGGCCAGCGCGATCAGCGTCGACACGAAATCGCCGTCGAGGTCCTCGGCGTTGTCGACGAGGGTGTGATCCATCGGGTCGACGAAATAGCTCGAGTACTCCGGGAACACGACGAGCCGAGCGCCACGGCCGGCTGCCTCGGCCGTGAGCGCCGACACGCGATCACGGTTGCCCGCCCGCGACGAGGTCGGTGCGAACTGGCAGACAGCGACGGGGATCGAGCGGTTCTCAGACATGCGTCCCATCCTCTCCCATCGGGCGAACCCGCGCCCCGATTCGCGCACTCCGAAAATCCATGCTAGGTTTACTTCTTGTGCCGCGGGGTGGAGCAGTTCGGTAGCTCGCCGGGCTCATAACCCGGAGGTCGCAGGTTCAAATCCTGTCCCCGCAACAAAATGAAGGCCCGGATCCGCAAGGATCCGGGCCTTCTGCTTTGCCCGGACGACTCCGTCTTCGCACTTCGCACGGTCCACTCCTCGAGCGTCCCGCGCGGCGCGCACGCTGCGCAGAGGGCCAGGAGCCCCTCTCAGCGCCTCTACGCCGCTCCGGCACCCCTGATCACTTGCCCGCCGTTCGATCGCGGTAGAGACAAGAATGGGCGCCCCCGAGGGGACGCCCATTCTTGGTCATGCCGGTGAGGATCACTTCCCCGCGGCCGCCTCCAGCTCGAGGAGCTGCTCGACCGCGGCGGTGAGCCGCTTGTCGGCCTCGGCGAACTTCTCGAGGTCTCCGGCCTTCAACGCGCTGTCACGATCGAGCAGCGCCTGCTGCGCGGCGGACAGGGCCGTGGCCTGCTCATCGCTGGGCTGCGTCGGCGTGGTGCCGGTGTCGGGCTCGGTACCCGGGTCGGTCTCCGGATCCGTCGGCTCGACCTCATCATCGCCACCGGTCGCGCCGGAGTCTCCGCCGAAGAGCGCGTCGAGCGCCTCGGTGAGGGTGTCCTCGAAGGCGACGCGGTCGCCGAAGGCGACCAGCACCTTCTGCAGGCGCGGGAGCTGCGTACCCTCGGACGACTGCACGTAGACAGGCTGCACGTAGAGCAGACCGCCACCGACCGGAAGCGTCAGCAGGTTGCCGTAGATGACCTCGGACTCACCCTGCTGCAGCAGGTTCAACTGCGGCACCACCGAGGTGTCGGAGTTGTAGGTGTTCTGCACCTGGCCGGGACCTGGCACCGTGGTGTCGTCGTTGATCTCGAGCAGCCGCAACTGCCCGTAGCCATCACCCTTCACGCCCGCCTCGGAGCCGGCATCCGAATCCACGGCGAGGTACCCCATGAGCACGTCGCGAGTGCTTCCCGCGCCCTGTGAGGCGGGGATGAACGTCGAGAACATGGAGAAGCGCGCGGAATCCTGACCGGGCATCTTCATCGTCAGGTAGTAGGGCGGCTGCAGCATCGCGTCACTGCGCGGGTCGTTCGGCGTCTGCCACCGGTTGTCCTGCTGCGCGAAGGAGTTGGCGTTGTCGATGTGGTAGATCCCGAGCACATCGCGCTGGACCTTGAACAGGTCGGTCGGGTAGCGCACGTGGCTCATCAGCTCGCCGGACATCTCGCTGATCGGCTTGATGGTCGACGGGTAGACGTTCTGCCAGGTCTTGAGCACCGGATCCTTGGCGTCCCACGCGTACAGCGTGACCGAACCGTCGTACGCATCGACGGTCGCCTTGACCGAGTTGCGGATGTAGTTGATGTCGTCGATCGCGAGCGTCGGCGACGGCACGTTCGAGTCGGCGATCGCGTCCGAGAGGCTCACGCTCGTCGAGTACGGGTACGTCGAGCTCGTCGTGTAGCCGTCGACGATCCAGACGATGCGGCCGTCCACCACGCTCGGGTACGGGTCGCTGTCGAGCTCCAGGTACGGTGCCACCTTCTGCACGCGCGTCTTGGGATCGCGGTCGTAGAGGATCTGCGAGTCCTCGTTGACGAGGTTCGAGAACAGGATCTGCTCCGACTGGAACTTCAGCGCGTACAGCAGCTTCGTGAACGTGTCGCCGATCTTCGGCCCGCCGTCACCGCTGAAGGTCGTCTTCGTCTCGTTCGAGCCGTCCTTGCCGCGCGGGTAGTCGATCTCGGCCGGAGCCGACGACTCGGGAGCGCCCGACGATCGAGTACTCCGGGGAGTTCTCTCCGAAGTAGACGCGAGGCTCGAAGTTCTCCCGGTCGGTCAGGAACCCGGCCGACGGGATGCCGCGCTCGAGGAACACCGGCTCACCGTCGGTCGTGCGCTGGTTGCCGGCGGCGGCGACGAGGCCGTAGCCGTGCGTGTAGACGGCGACGCGGTTGTTCCAGTTGTCTCCGTCGCCGAGCTTGGTGATGTCGAGATCGCGGACGGCGACGACCGTGTCCTGCATCTCGCCGTCGATCTCGTAGCGGTCGACGTCGAGCGTCTCCTCGAACTGGTAGTACGCGCGGTACTGCTCGAGCTGGCGCACCGTCGGGCTGATGACCTTGGGGTCCATGATGCGGATGGACGCCGTGGTGTCGGCGTCCTCCCGCAGCTGACCGGCCTCGGCGTCCGTCTCGGCCTGGAACGTCGTGGTCTCGAGATCGGCGACGTTGTAGGCCGCCTTCGTGCCGTCGATGTTCCGCTGGTAGTACTCCGCCTGGTAGGCGTTCTGGTTCGGCTTGACCTGGAAGGTCGTGACGACCCAGGGGTATCCGACGCCGACGACGAGCGACGCCACGATGAGCAGGGCGGTCGCGGCCAGCGGGAAGCGCCAGCGACCGATGATCGCCGTGACGAAGAAGAGGATGGCGACGAGGACCGCGATGATCGCGAGGATCGCGAGACCGGGGATCGTCGCGTTGACGCCCGTGTAGGCGGCACCCGTGATGCGGTCATCCGGAGTCGACGAGCGTCTTGTAGCGGTCGAGCCACAGGCTCACGGCCTGCACGAGGAGGTAGAGGCCGGCGATGACGGCCAGCTGGATGCGCGCGGACTTGGAGATGCGCAGCTCACCCTGCCCGACCTGCACCGCGCCGTACAGGTACGACACGAGCGCGGTGACGAGCAGGCAGAGCAGCAGGACAGCCGGACACGAACGCGAGGAGCATCGAGTAGAAGGGCATCGCGAACATGTAGAAGCCGGTGTCGATGCCGAACTGCGGGGTCGACCGTGGAGGTCGCGACGCCGTTGGCCCAGAGCCACACGGTCTTCCAGTTGCCCGCGGCGGCGAAGCCTGCGAAGAGGCCGAAGAAGATCGGCATGCCCCACATCGCGAGGCGACGGAGCGGCTCGATGACCTCCTGGTAGCGGTCGAGCTGCGAGCTCAGTCGCACGTAGACCGGGCCGCAGTCGGTACGCGAGCTGGATCGCGACGAACAGCGGCACCGCCATTCCGAGGAATCCGACGACGAACATCACCGCCGTCGCGATCCACTGCGTCGTGAGCACCTCCGGTGAATCCGACCTGGTCGAACCAGAGGAATTCGGTGTAGAGGGAGGCGAAGACGAAGAACACTGCGATGAGTGCGGCGATGATCACCAATGAGATGCCGAGAATACGTCGGGACGTTCGAGGCGTGGCCGGGTTCTGTGCTGAGTTCGAGGTCACCCTCCCATCCTAGGCACGCCTTACTGGATGCAGGCTGTCTTCCGGATCACGGGGAGGTCACGACGCGGTGCACGCGGGCAGCGAGGCCACGTCGCCGTCGTCGGCGATGACCGCGAGCGCATCGAGCGATTCCTCGAGCGTCGCGGTGCGGATCACCTGAAGACCGTCAGGCACGTGTCCGACGACCTCATCGCAGTTCGACGCGGGCGCAAGGAAGTACTCGGCACCGGCATCCCGCGCGCCGTACAGCTTCTGACGGATGCCGCCGATGGGACCGACCGTGCCGTCCGCCTCGATCGTTCCGGTGCCCGCGACGTTCTCGCCACCGTTCAGCTCGCCCTCGGTGAGCGTGTCGATGATGCCGAGCGCGAACATCATGCCGGCGCTGGGGCCGCCCACGTTGTCGAGCTGGATCGTGACATCGATCGGGAAGTCGTAGTCCGTTCGCAGGGTGATGCCGATGAGCCACGTGGAGACGTCGCCCTGCGTGCGCTTCTCCGGCGTGATCGAGACGTTCCGCTCTTCTCCGGCGCGGAGGACGGTGAGCTCGATCGTGTCGCCACCGGCATCCTGGATCTTCTGTCGCAGCTGCTTCGCCGACGTCACCGCTTCGCCGTCGATCACGGTGATCACGTCGTCGGGTTCGAGGATTCCGGCGGAAGGCGTGTCGGCGACAGCCTCGACCACGACGACCTCCGCACCCGTGTCGTAGCCGAGCTCGTTCAACGCCGCAGCCGTTGCCTCATGCTGCGAATCGACCATCAGGGTCGCATTGCGTTCGTCGCGCTGCTCGCTCGTGACGCCCTCGGGGAAGACCGAGTCCAGCGGCACGACCGCGCGGGAGGAGTCCATCCAGGCGAGCGCGAGCTCGAACCAGCTGGGCGTGCGCTCGCGGTTCCCGACGACCTGCACCGTGGTGAGGTCGAGGGTGCCCGCGGTCTCGAACGTCTCCGCTCCCTCGATGCTGATCAGCGGCACCTGCTCGCCGTCGGTGCCCGCCGCCGTGCCCAGGGTGTCGTAGACCGGTCCCGGCCGCTGAATCACGTACGGCGTGGGCAGGAAGGTGAGCACCACGAGCGCGATGAGCGCCACGATCATCGCCCAGACTCCGAGTCCGAGCTTCACAGACCGCGTTCGATCCACAGCATTCCTCCATCGTTCGCGAGCGGCGTACAGCGATCTGCCCATGTCGGGCTCACCTGCGGAAACCTGTGACTAGCGTAGATCCCGCAGGCTTACGGCGTACTGAGAGGGCGATCGACATGACCGACAACGACCCCACCCCTGAGGACTTCCAGGAGTTCCTCCGACGGATGCTGTCCGGTCAGGGCGGTGGCGACATCGATCCTGAAGCCCTCCGCGGCGCCCTCGAAGGCATGGACGGCCTGCAGTTCGACCCGGCGATGATGCAGACGATCATGTCGCAGCTGCAGGGTGCCTTCGGTGGCGACCCGTGGGAGAACGCGTTGCGGCAGGCGCTGCACATCGCGAATCGCGACGGCCTCGGCATCACCGACGGCTCGCGCACCTCACTCGTCGACTCGTTCGCCCTCGCGAACCTCTGGCTCGGCGAGGCGACCACGATCTCCGAGCTCTCCGAGAACCCCACCGCCATGACGCGGGGGGAATGGGTCGAGAAGACACTCCCGGTGTGGAAGGAGATCGCCGGTCCCGTGTCGACGAGCATCGCGGATGCGCTGACCAGCGCCCTCGACACGCAGGTTCCCGAAGAGATGCGCGGAGTGGTCCAGGGCGCGGGCAAACTCATGCGCGGCCTCGGCGGCTCCGTGTTCGCGGCGCAGTTCGGCCAGGTGCTCGGCAACCTCGCCCTCGAGGTCGTCTCCGGCGGCGATGTCGGTATTCCCGTGCTGCCGGCGGGGACGGCCGCGGTGATCCCGCAGAACCTCACCGCATTCGGCGAAGGACTCGAGATCCCCGAAGACCAGATCGCGCTCTACCTCGCGACCCGGGAACTGGCCTACGCCCGCCTCTACCGACACGCCAAATGGTTGCACCTGCACGTGATGGCGCAGATCACGGACTTCGCCCGGGGTGTGACCGTCGATGTGGACGCCCTGGAAGACGTCGCGAGCCGCCTCGATCCGTCGAACCCGGAGGAGTTGCGGGCAGCGATCGAGGGAGGCGCACTGCTTCCCGCTCAGACCGAGGCCCAGCGCGAATCCCTCGCCCGGCTCGAGAACCTGATCGCGATGATCGACGGATGGGTCGACGTGGTCACGGCCGACGCGACGTCACGGCTGCCCGACGGTGGACGGATCGCCGAGGCCGCACGCCGGCGCCGCGCCGTCGGTGGTCCGGCGGAAGACGCTCTGGGCGCTCTCGTCGGATTGAAGCTGCGTCCGCGGAGGATCCGCGAGGCATCCGCGATGTGGCAGACGGTGACCGAGGCCGTGGGCATCGCGGGGCGCGACTCGCTCTGGGACTACCCCGACCTGATGCCGACAGCACAGGACATCGACGACCCCACCGCTCTGGTCGCGCGTCTCCAGGCGGCCGCGCGCGGAGAGCAGCCCGTGGCCGATGAGTTCGACGAAGCCCTGGCCCGGCTGCTCGACGGCGACGATTTCCAGGGCGATGACGCGAGCGGGTCCGAACCCGCATCCGGCGAGGCAGACTCGGCGGACTCGGATGACGAGCGACCGGATGACGAGCGACCGGACGGGGAGCGCCCCGTCTGAGCGCGGCTCACCCCGGCGACTCATCCTGCCCGTCGACTCATCCTCCCCGGCGGCGCATCGGCGGAAGTTGTCCACCGATGCGCCTCCCCCGCCCCATGACCGCGGGCGGTTACGCAGAATCAGGGAATGCCTCCGCTCTCCCCCGCCCTACTGACCCGTCTGGATCCCGCGTTCCCGCTGCTCTGGCGCGACGCGGACACCCTGCAGCTGGGCATGGACGGCGATGTGACGGTGTCCGCGAGCGCCGACTGGGTGGAACTCCTGCTCAGTCGCATGCGCACCGGCTTCCGACGGTCCGCGTTCGATGTGATCGCGCACGCACTCGGCGCGCCGCGGGCCGAAGCCCGGCAGCTTCTCGCCCGGGTCGATCGATACCTGGTCGACGAAGCGCCTCGGTCGTCGGACGCGTGGATCGAGGCGATCGACCTCACCGACGGGCGTGCGGCTCATCGCATGCGAGAGGCGCTGAGCGACGAGGGCATCACCATCAGGGATCGGCCGTCGCAGGGCGATGTCGCGATCGTGCTCGTGCGCGGCCAGGCCGCGGCCGTGCAGTTCGCCCGCCTGCTTGGCGATGACAGGACCCACCTCCCCGTCGCGTTCGAATCCGGCCGCGTGACGATCGGTCCTCTGGTCGTTCCGGGCCGCTCTCCTTGCCTGTCCTGCCGAGACGGTCACGAACGCGACCGTGATCCCGCCTGGCCGCGACTGCACTCCCAGTTGATCGGTCGCGATCCCGGGCCGCTCCGTGCCGCGATGGTCGCGGGCTCCGCGGCGCTCGTGGCCACGTTGCTCCGCGGCGATGATCAGGCGGGTGACGTCGTGACCCTCACCGCGGACGGCTCCCGCGCGTCGCATTCGGTGACGTTTCACGAAGAATGCCGGTGCCGCGAGCAGTCGTTCCCATCTCAGCGAGAAAGCGCGATGGTGCGCGTTCTCCACGCCCGGCCGACCGCGACCACGTCAGATCCAGCGTTCGCGCGGCGCGCGTGACCCCGACATAGGCCAGGCGGCGTTCCTCGTCGATGGCCTCGAAGTTCGTCGCGTAGGAGATCGGGAGCGCCCCCTCCGCCCATCCGGCCAGATGCACGTGCGCCCACTCGAGACCTTTCGCGGCATGCAGCGTCGAGAGGGTGACCGTGCGCATCGTCGGCTCGTGCTGGTCCTTCGCTCTCGCCATCAGCGCATCGCTGAATCCACGCAATGTCGCCTCGGGACCGGCTTCTTCCGCCAGCCGCAGCAGCGCGCGTCGCGCCTCCCACCCGTCGCGTTGCGCTCCGCCCGCCACCGGAGGCTCTTCCGTGAGGCCGAGCTCGCGCAGCACGCGCAGCACGCCCGGGAGGAACCCGTGCTCCGTCGGCGCGACGGCCGCAGCTCGCAGCGCCAGAATCGCCTGACGCACCTCGGGCATCGCGAAGAATCGCGTGCCGCCGAGGACGGTCGTGGCGATCCCCTGTTCGGCGAGCGCCTGCTGGAGGACACCCGACTGGGCGTGCGCCCGGTACAGGACCGCGATGTCGGACGGGGAGGCGCCCCCGGCGATCCGCTGTGCGATGGCCGCAGCGATGCCCTGGGCCTCTTCGGTCTCGGTGTCGTACGCCGTGACCGTCGGGGCATCGGCGGTGAACTGCTCCCTGGCCGGCACGAGCTCGAGGGCGCCGGGGCGCCCGTGCATCAGTGCGTTCGCCGCCGTGAGGATCGGGGCTTGAGAGCGGTAGTTCGTCTCCAGCCGCACGACGGTCGCATCGGGATGGGTGCGCTCGAACTCGAGGAGGAACCGCTGCTCGGCACCCGCGAACGAGTAGATGGTCTGGCTGGCGTCGCCGACCACGCAGATGTCGTGCCGATCGCCGAGCCAGAGATCGAGCAGACGATTCTGCAGCGGCGAGACGTCCTGGTACTCATCGACCGTGAAGTGACGATACTGCTCGTGCACGGAGGCGGACACGCGGGGTTCGGCTTCGAGCATCCCGGCGCAGGCGAGAAGTACATCTTCGAAATCGAGTTGACGGCGTTCGTCCTTCAGCACTTCGTATCCGCGTTGGAGTTCCACCAGCTGCTCGGTGTCGACACCGTTCACCGACCGTCCGAGCTCCGCGTGCTTCTCGATCGACAGCATCGACACCTTGCGCCACTCGATCTCGGACGCGATGTCTCGGAGCGTCGCCGTGCTGCGGCGCAGACGGAGGCCGTCGGCGACCTGCCCGAGCATCCGCACCTTGTTGTCGATGATCGCGGGAGCGGGCGACCCGGCCAGGGTCGGCCAGAAGAAGTTCAGCTGTGCGAGCGCGGCGGCGTGGAACGTGCGAGCGGCGACCCCTTCGACGCCGAGTGCGCGCAGGCGCCCGCGGAGCTCACCGGCGGCCTTCGCCGTGAAGGTCACCGCCATCACACGCGCCGGCGAGTAGGCGCCCGTGTCGACACCGTGCGCGATACGGTGCGTGATCACCCGCGTCTTCCCGGTCCCTGCCCCCGCCAGCACCGCGACGGGTCCACGAAGGACGGATGCCGCCGACCGCTGCCGTTCATCGAGCGCGTCGAGTGCGCTCACGCCCGTTCCTCGAACCACGAGACGATCAGCGCCCTCGCGATCGACGCGGGTCCGGGCAGGCCGACCGGCCCATCGCCGGCCAGCGCGGTGCCGATCTCAGCGCGGGTGAACCAGCGCACGTCGATGATCTCCTCGCCATCAGGTCGTGCCGCAGACTCGTCGTCGACCACGCCACGGAAACCGATCATGAGGGAACGAGGGAACGGCCATGCCTGCGAGGACACGTAGCGCAGCGCCGACAGCCGGACGCCTGACTCCTCTTCGATCTCCCGGTGAACGGTGGACTCGAGAGACTCTCCCGCCTCCACGAAACCGGCGAAGCAGGAGTACATGCGTCCGCCCCAGTTCGCGTTCGCGCCGAGGAGCAGTCGATCGCCGTCCGCGCTCTCGACGGCGACGATCACGGCGGGGTCGGTGCGCGGGAAGTGCTCACGACCGCAGACGAGGCAGCGGCGAGACCAGCCGCCCTGGCGCAACGCGGTCGCGCCACCGCAGTTCGGGCAGAAGCTCGCGTCGCGCAGCCACCCGGCCATCGCGACCGCTTCGACGAGGATCTCGGTCTCGATCGCGTCGATGCGACCGCCCAGATCACGCAGTCCGAGCCAGATCTCATCGGGAGCGGCATCGACCGAGGCGGTCTCCGGAGGCACGGCGGCGAGAAGCAGCACCGTGCCGTCCACATCGCGGCCGAGAAGAGCCCACTGTGCCTCCCCGACGGCGTCGGCCGGAACACGCAGCAGACGCGACTCGACGACGCGGATCCGCCCTTCGCGCACGACCACGACCCTCGTCGATGCGTCAGCGCGCAGTCGATCGAGAACGTCAGATTCCTCGCGAAGCTCGGCGGCGCGGTCGAGAGACGAACGGTGAATGGTCATCGACTCCCTCTCTCACGGGCGTGGCGGAGGCGGGACCGCCCCTGAGCCGACCTACCCTAAGGGCATGGGACGCTCTCCTTTCACTCTAGCCGCGGCAGTGACGGCCGCACTGCCCGGAGCGGAGGTCACGGGAGCTCGTGCGCTCAGCGCCGACGCCGACGGACGCTTCGACTCCGCTGTGGCGACGCTGGCCGACGGCCGGGAACTCGCGATCAGGATCGCCGACGACGACGAGACCGCCCGGGAGCTCGCCGCCGAGGCTCTGGCGCTGCGCGCACTCACGGCCGGTGCCCGCGCGACGCTGCCGTTCCACGCCCCCGAGTACATCGGCGAGACGCGTGTGGGCGAGGGCCGCGCGCTCGTCACGGAACTGCTGCCCGGCTTCCAGATCGAACCCGCCCTCGTGCCGTCCGGGCGTGGCGCCGCTGAGTCGATGGGTGCGGCGATCGCAGCCGTCCACGCCATGCCGACGTCGGTCGTACGCGGCGCCGGTCTGGTGTCGAAATCGGCCGAAGAGGGGCGGGCGGAACTCGCACGCCTGGTCGACGACGCCGCGGCGACAGGTCGCGTGCCTGCGCGCCTCACCGTCCGTTGGCGCACAGCGGTGAGCGACGACGACCTCTGGCGGTTCGAATCCACCGTGGTTCTCGGCGGAGTGCAGGCCACGTCGTTCCTCTTCGCCGACGACCCCGAACGCGGCCCCGAAGTCACCGGCCTCGTCGGGTGGTACGGCCTCTCGGTCGGAGATCCCGCCGTCGACCTCGCCTGGCTGTCCGCGGCTCCGGATGCCGCCGCCGATGTGCACGCGTCGTACGCGCGCAACGTCGATCGCGTGTCCGATCCTGCTCTCGAGGTACGAGCCCGTCTGCTGGCAGAGCTGGAGTTCGCGCGCTGGCTCGTGCACGGCGATGCGATGCGACGCTCCGACATCGTCGATGATGCGGCGGCGCTGCTGGAGTCGTTGGCGGACGGACTGCGAACCGACGATCTGAGCGTCATCGCGACGCACGGCACCGGCGTGGATTCTGCCATGGACGCCCTGGATCGCGTCCCGGTCGACGCCGGCGCTCCCGTCGACACATCGATGCAGACCGACGCCTACAATCCCGACGAGCTCTGGACGGACTCGGGCGTCCAGACGGCGGATGACGCGGAGACCGCATCGAACTCGGATCACACCGATGTCGACGTCGATGCCGAGCTCGCGGCAGCCGCGCACCGAGCGGCGATGCTCGACGTCGCCACCGAGGATCTGTCGGGAGTGAGCGGCCTGTTCGCCGGTTCGGGGGGTCCGGCCGGAGTCCGGGAGGACTCCCGCGTGCCGACCTCGTCGACGCCGTACGACGATGACGACGAGTCGGATGACGAGGCTCAGCGCGCGGCGCGTGCAGCGCTCCAGCGATGGAAGAGCTCGGATTCCGAGTAGACCCGGTCGTCGCGGATGACGAGATCGTCGGCGACGTAGTAGAGAGCGACGTCGATGTCGTCGAGCGGTACGCCGAATCGACGATGGTAGGCGAGACGGTAGAGCGCGAGCTGCAGCATCCGCTCCTCCCGCTCCTGCGGGGTCCGCGGCGCCTTGCCCGTCTTCCAGTCCACGATCTCGATGCGGTCGCCTCGATCGGCCCTGCGGTACACGGCATCGAGCTTGCAGATCACGATGTGCTCGCGCCCGACGGCATCCGGCAGCCCGCTGCCCAGGGTGAAGTCGATCTCGATCTCCACCGCGATCGGCGAGAGCGATCCCCATTCACTGCGTTCGAACGTCGCCTGCAGCGCAGCGAGATCGATCTCATCAGCCGCGGCCGCCGACGACCCGGGCGCCAACGTTCCCGCTGCCTCCGCACCGTCGGACTCGTCTTCGTCGATCTCCCAGAGCGCCTCGTCGACGCGCACGCCCACACCCACGAGTTCCGAGCGGCGTTCGACCCACGCGTGGAACAGCGTGCCCAGGCGCGTCTGCCGGTAGGGCCGTTCCGGCATGGGCCGCACGATCGATGCGACCGTGGCGGAATAGTCGCCGACGTAGTCCTTGAAGCGTGACGCGGGTACTCGCGTCGGAGCGACCGCGTCGGTTCCCCGCAATCGCGCCGCGCGCTCGGCGAGAAGGCGTGCGAGAGCGGGCGAGGGGTCGATCGCCTCGGGCGCCATCGCTGCGGCCTCGACGGCCTCCGCCGCCGCCGCGACACGCGGACGGCGTGCGCCGAGCGGGTCCAGGGGCCAGCTCGCTGTGGAGCCCGGTCCGTCATAGGGATTATCTTCGGGATCCACCGGTTCGATCTGTGCGAGCCCGAGCACGTCCATCGCCTCGACGAGGTACGGACTGGGCATACGAGGAGACTTCTGTCCCGCCCAGTGCGAACCGCTGAGCAACAGATCCGTACGGGCGCGGGTCACCGCCACGTAGGCCAGACGACGTTCCTCCTGCTGCTGGTACTGCCGGTAGTGATCCTTGAAACGCTTGAGGGCGCCCCCCTGGGGATTGGCCTTGGTCGCGCCGCCCGAGAGCGATGATTGCGCGAGAGTGTGGCGCTTCTTCGGGTCGTCCTCTCCCGCCATGGCCGACTCCGGATCCCACGCGAAGGTGGGCAGCGCGTCGCGATCCCCGCGCAGGGCGAACGGGACGACACCGAAACCGAACCAACCGGAGGTGTCGGAGACGCGCCCGGGGAGTTCGTCGACCACGAGACGCACGACGGCGACCGCGTCCCATTCCAGGCCCTTCGAGCCGTGGATCGTGAGGAGCTGCACGACACCGGGCTCGGGAGGTTCGGGCCGAGGCATCAGCTCATCCGTGCTCTCCGCTTTGTCGAGCCACGCGAGAAGGCTCCCGATCGTGCCGCGATCGTCTGCGGCGAGGAAGGCACGGACCTCGTCGGAGAACGCGCGCAACTGCGTCGCGGCGATCCGCGCCGGTCCCCGCGTCTCGTTCGCCGCGAGCTCGATGTCGAGCCGGAGCTCGAGCTCGATCAGGCGGATCAGCTCGGGGATCGGCTGGGACGCGGCCCTGCGCAGACGCTCCAGCATCTCCCCCGCCGCGCGGATCCGCTGGCGACCGACCGGGGTGATGCGCTCCAGCATCCGGTAGTCGTCCCGCACGGCACGGACGACGTCGACGGCGTCGACGATCGACACGGCTTCGTCCGCTCCTCGCGACGACCGGAGCCGGGCGCGGACCTCGTCGGGAAGGGGCATCATCGAGGTGTCGCGCTCTGCGAGCGTGCGTCCGAGATCGTAGAGGGCGGCCATGTCGGCGACACCCACGCCGAACCGGGGACCGGTCAGCAGACGGATGAGCGGAGAACCCGCGGTGGGGTCGTGGACGACCCGCAGTACCGAGACGACATCGACGACCTCGGGAGTGGCCAGCAATCCGCCCAGGCCGAGGATGCGGTGCGGCACATCGCGTGCGGCGAGGGCAGCGGCGAACGTCTGCATGTGCCGTTTCGAGCGGAACAGGATCGCGCCGGTGTGCGGCCTGGTGCGCACCGGCCCGTCGTCGTGCGCGGCGCGGCGCGCGACGAACCAGTCGGCCACGTCGGCCGCCTCGTCGTCGACGGTGAACGGATAGCGCACGGCCACGGCGCCCTCGTCGGCGCCGGGACGGGGGTCGAGAGGCGGAACGTCGAGCTCCGGGCGCTGCAACGGTAGGAGCACGCTGTTCGCGATGTCGAGGATCGACCGGTCGTTGCGCCAGCTCGTCATCAGGCTGTAGGTCTGGGCCACACCTCCGCTCGCGAAGGAGCGGGAGAAGGCATAGAGGTTGTCCGCACTGGCACCCCGCCAGCCGTAGATCGACTGGTGCGGATCACCGACGGCCATCACCGCCGTGTCGCGGAAGAGCTCGGCGAGGAACTTCGTCTGGATCACCGATGTGTCCTGGTACTCGTCGAGGAGCACGACGCGGTGCAGCTCACGCAGCTCATCCCGGACGTCCGGCGCCGTCTCGACGATGTCATAGGCGCCGCCCACCTGGTCTGCGAAGTCGAGTACCCCCCGACGCTGCTTCTCGGCGATGTAGTCGCGGACCAGACGGATGATCGTGGGAAGCCCGAGTAGATTCTCGGCAGCCTTGTCGACGTCTTTGTTGCTCCGGTAGGGCTCGAACGCTCGCGCCTGGTCCCGCGCGATCCGCTCCGCCCGGTCGAGATCGACGCGGTGATCCAGCGCGTCGCCCGCCAGCCGCTGCACGGCATCGATCACCGTTCCGAGCGCGTACTCGATGCTCTCGAGCTCGGGGATGTCCGATCGCAGAACGACTTCGCGGGCGAGCATCCACGAGGCCGCCTGGCTGAGCATGGCCACATCGGGGTCGCGTCCGATCCTGGCCGCGTGCTCGCGGACGATGCCATCGGCGAACGCGTTGTAGGTCGACACTCGCGGGCGGATCATCAGATCCTCGGCGCCACGAGGGGTCGATGCGTCCCATCCCGTGCGATGAAGAACGGAGAGCTCGTCCAGCACGCTCGCCCGCACGAGTTCGCGTTGACGCCCCGACGCGGCGGCATCGACGCGCTGCAGGGCTCCGGAGCGCACGATCTCCGGCAGGTGCGGGAGCAGTCCTCGGCGGCCGTACTCGTCGACGACGGCGAGTCGCACCCCGATGCGCTCTGCCAGTTCTCCCGCGGCCTTGCGCGTGAAGGTGAGTCCGAGGATCTCGTCGCGGCGCACGTGTCCGTTCGCCACCAACCAGACCACGCGGCCCGACATCGTCTCGGTCTTGCCGCTTCCTGCGCCGGCCACGACCAGAGCAGGTTCAGGTGGCGCTTCGATGACGCGCTGCTGCGCCGCCGTCGGAGACGGCAGGCCGAGGGCTGCGGCGATGTCGGTCGCGGATATCCCGAAGCCGCCCTCCCAGGCCGTCACGCGCTCACCGCCGGCACGGTGTGGATGCGGCAGGGGTGCACGCGCCGCTGCGTATCGGCGCAGTGCGACTCCACCTGCGCGGTGAAACTCGATGCCGACATGCCTCGGGCCGCATCCGCCACTCGGCGCAGGAACGCCGAGCGCGCCTCATCGTCGAGCGGATGCTGGTGAGCGACCCGGTAGTCGCTCTTGGCCAGCGTCTTCGAGACGATCACGAGCCGGGCGCCGGTGAGCGCCTCCGGAACCGCCCCCTCGATCAGTCCCTGCTGCACGGCGACCTGATAGGCGGCGAGCTGGGCATGCTCTCGCACTCCCGAATCGGACTCGGGGTCGGTCTTCCCCGTCTTGAGGTCGACGACCACGGCGCGTTCCCCGCCGGAGCCGGCCGACATCTCCACCCACCCGCGTCCGCGGGCGTGGGCGTGCTCTCCCCCGCTCTCGGGATAGGCCTCGATCCTGTCGATGTACCCGCTCACGATCGCCCGTCGACCGGTCGCCTCCGGGTCCACCGGGCCGACCTCGGGTGTCGCGTCGGTCCCGTCGAGGACCGCCCCGTCGTCGACGAGCGCCGTGCCGTCGAGGTGTACGGCGAAGTCGAAGCGAGCCTCGCTGCCGAGCACACGTCCGCCCTCGGCGCGAACCTCACCCAGGTACGAGTGCAGGCGATCGACGAACAGATCGGCGCGCCGCCTCTCCTTGCGCCCGATCCATTCCGTCTCGAAATCGAGCTCCGGCCAGTGCTCCGCGACGATCGCGCGCATACTCTCCAGATCGCCGTCCGGCACCTTCTCCATCGCCTCGTGCACGATCGTGCCGATCCCCGCGGTCGGGGGCATCACGGTGTCGCCTCCGAGCGCGGCGACGACCCAGTTGAGCCCGCACTCCTCGTAGGACTCCATCTTCGACGGCGAGACACGGGCCCCCTCGACCTCGAGATCACGTAGGGGCGACAGCGTCGACACCGGTCGCACGCCGTACCACTCCGCCGGATCGGCGCCGGGCACGCCCTCGCGAGCCAGCACCGCGAGCTGACCGGCCGCTTCACGACGCGTGCTCTCAGCGGACGAGGTCGTGAGCAGCCGCCTGTTGCGCGCCACTAACCCCCGCAACGTGAGCGGGTGCTCGGCCGAGGCGTGCTTCTCAGGGGCATCAGGCACCGGAAGGAAACCGAAGAACGCGCTCGGTGTGAGGTCGTCGTCGTCGACGGCTGTGATGAGTAGGCGGTCCCGCGCACGCGAGACAGCACGCACGAACAGCCGGAGCTCGTCATGCAGCGCGCCGCGGCGACGGTCGAGCGGGCTCGCTGGTTCGCTGTGCACCCCCGTGCGCTCCGCGGCGAGCGCATCTGCGAGGCGCCAGGTCTGCAGCAGTCCACCGCGAAGTCGGACGTTGGGCCAGACACCGTCCTGCACACCGGCGACGACGACCGCGTCGAACTCGGTGCCCAGTGCGGTGGCCGGGGTGAAGAGCGAGACTCTGCCGGGCCGCTCCGGTGTCGACAGCGAGTCCTCGGGCACTTCGCTGTCGAGGATGTCGCGCACGAACACCTCGGGACGCTGGTTCGGATTGCGTTCGACGGATCGTTTGGCCGCATCGAACAGCGACACCAGGGCGTCCAGGGATCGCGCGGTCTCGGCTCCCGTCGCCTGCAGGGAGATCTCCCGCCAGGCGATGTGAAGCCGTCGACCGTCGACCGCACGCGCCTGATCCCACACGCGCCAGAGCAGATCGTGCACGGTCTCCCCCGCATCGGCCGCCGCCGCGGCCGCCGAGATCGTCTCGGCGAAACGCGTGGCGGTGCGCGCCTCCGGTGCATCGATGAGCGTGAGATGGGCGGGGTTCGCCATGGCCTGACGCAGCAGCTCCCTGGCCGGTGTCGATCCGCCGAGTTCGAGCTCGATGTGCCGCAATCGGGCCCGGAGTCGGCGCAGTCCGATCGCGTCCATACCTCCGAACGGCGTGCGCAGCGCTTCCTCCAGCTCCATCGGCGTCCGTTCGGCCACCGGGGTGAGGGCCAGGCGGACGATGCCGACGATGTCACGGACGATCGTCTCGCTGCCCAACGGCCGCTGCACTCCCGCGGCGCGGGTCGGTATCTCCCGCGCCGCGAGTTCGGTCTCCAACTGGGTGACCTGCCGGGTGTCGTGGGCGATCACCGCCATCCGGTCCCACCGGATCCCCGCGGTGAGGTGCCACTCGCGCATCACGCCGGCGATACGGTCCAGCTCCTCGTGCGGGGACGGGGCGATGAACGTCGACACCGCCGCGTCAGCCGCGTCGTCGTCGTGGGCAGGGCCGGGAGGGCGCCGGTGATCCACACGTCCGGAGACACCGATCGCCTGCGTGATCGTGCGGGTGAGCGCGGTGAGCGCCGAATTCTGGCGATGCGGCTCGTCGAGCACGTGCACCGCCCCCAGCGCCCCGGCGAGCTGGGCGAAGAGCTCGGGGCTGGCGCCGCGGAACGCACCGGACGAGATGTCGGGGTCACCGAAGGCGAGCACGGCGATCCCCCGGGCGCGCAGCGCGCGCACCACGGCGATCGCTCCGCGCGTCAGTTCCTGCGCGTCGTCGATCAGCACCACGCGCAGCGGCGCGAGCGCCCCGAGCGTTGCTGCCTCCGACGTCTCGAGGATGACGGCCGCCTCCGCGAGGAGGTCGGCGGCATCGCGATGAGCGGACCGCAGCGCGTCGAGCACGGAACGATACTCGACGAGGAACCCGGCAGTGGCCTTCCACACGTCGTCTCCGGTCGCGCGGAGCTCGTCAGGTCGTGCACCGAGCTCGGTGCACTCGGCGAGGAACGCCCGAAGCTCGGATCGGAAGCCCTTGGATGCGCGGACCGACGCGCTGAGCGCGTCCGGCCAGGCGATGCGCCCATCTTCGGCGTCGCCCGCGAGGAGGTCGGCGATGATGCGGTCCTGATCCGCTCCCGTGAGCAGGGCCGGCGGCTCGTCGCCGGCACGCACCATGGCGCCGCGCACGACCTGGAACGCGAACGAGCCGAGGGAGCGAGCGAGCGGACCGGGGGTCGCCTGGGTGATGCGCACGCCGATGCGGTCGCGCAGTGCGGTGGCGGCCTGGCGGCTCGGCGTGAGCACGAGCACCTCTTCCGGCCGCATCCCCTCGACGTCGAGCAGATGCACGACGCGGTCGACGAGCGTGTGCGTCTTCCCCGTGCCCGGGGCGCCGATGATGACGCCGGAGGCCTCGGCCGCCGCCCCGACCACGTCTCCCTGCACGGCGTCCTCTGTCATGTGATCCACGCTATCGGGGTGCGCGGACATCGCCTCCCGAACATCGGGGGGCGGATGTGCGCTCACGGCGAAACCCACTCCGAGCGCGGATCCGCCGTCGGACCACCGGGGTAGAGTTGGGCCAGTCCTCGAACGGCACCGCTCCCCGCGACGGCCGTTCCGTACCTCAAGGAGCACGCGTGGAAATCCGCATCGGCATCATCAACACCGGCCGTGAACTGAGCTTCGACACCGGCTCGAGCGCCGACGACATCCGCAGCCAGGTGGCCGCCGCCCTCGAGCAGAGCACGCCGCACCTCAGCTTCTCCGACGTCAAGGGCAACTCGTACATCGTCCCGACCGCGAACCTCGCCTACATCGAGCTGGGCACCGAGGAATCGCGCCGCGTCGGCTTCGTCGCCTGATCCGACCGTGTACATCCTCCTCGCGCTGATCGGCGCGTGCGTGCTCGGCATCGCTGCGCATTTCCTGATCGGCGGCCGCGAGCTGCGCGGTGTGGTGCTCACTCCCGCGATCGCGACCGCCGCCTCAGCCCTGATCTACACGGGGATGCAGTGGGGCGGTGTCGGTGAGGACAGCATCTGGCTGTGGCTGGCGAGCGTGCTCGGAGCCGTGTTCGTCGCCTCTCTCGCGACGCTCGCACTCGTCTCCGCTCGTCGGCGATCGGATGCCAACGCGAGAGCCGCGCTCGGCATCTGATGTCCGCGCGGATGTGAGCGGACCAGCGTGACCGAGCGGACGATCGTGACCGAGCAACGAACGCTGCGGTGGATCCGGATCTGCATCGGCATCCTGATGTTCGGACTGCTCGTCAGCGGTATCACCGCCTTCCCGCTGCGCGCCGAGGTGTCGCTGGGTTCCGAGCTGTTGCACAGCACTCCCCTGGCCGGGTGGTTCCCCGACGCCACCTCCTGGGTGGACCGCGTCGCCGCCGCGCTGGTCGACGTCGACGGGCGCTATCCCTTCATCTCCTACGGCACGGATTGGCTCGCCTTTGCGCACATCGTGCTGGCGGTCGTGTTCATCGGACCGCTCATCGATCCCGTGCGCAACATCTGGGTGATCCAGTTCGGTGTGATCGCCTGTGTCGGGATCATCCCGCTCGCGCTGATCGCCGGGAGCGCACGCGGCATCCCGCTCGGCTGGCAACTGATCGACATCTCGTTCGGGGTGCTGGGGGCCATCCCCCTGCTGATCGCCTGGAGGCTGACCCGCAGGCTGGAGCGGTCTCCCCGCTAGGAGGCCAGTCCCATCGCGTCCATCCGACGCGCGTGCGCCCCCATGAGCTCGGTGTAGACCGGTTCGATGCGCTCATCGGCGACGGCGAGCGTCTCCGGACGCAACGCGGAACGGCACACCAGGATCGTGTCGCCGACAAGACGGCGAGCCCACATCGACAGCAGGGAGCGCCATTCCTCGTCGCTCTCGATGGTCTCCTGGATGATCGCGACGATCTCATGACGGGCGTCGTCCTCGCGCAGGATGCCGGCCACACGTCGACCGGGATCGCCGTAGCTCGATGCGAGCGCGAGATAGAAGTCGTCGAGCATCCCGGCGGTGATGTAGACGGCGAGGAGCGTCTCACGGGGGCGGGCACCGATCGTCTTCCGACGGAAGGCGTCGAGATGCTCACGGAAGGGCAGCATGAGCTGCGTCGGATCGTCTCCCCGCTCGGCGATCAGATCGACGATCGCGCGGTGCTTGGTGAGTGCGGCGCCCGCAGCCCGTGACAGCGACTCCTTCTCGGACAGCTCCGGTGTGGCACGGATGAGACGCGTCAGGGTCTCGAAGTACCCGAGCTGCAGGTACGCCGCCTGCCCCAGGAAACGCGGAAGCTCCGGGGCGAGCTCGGCGAAATCGACACGGGTGGCGTCGCCCTGATCTCCCCTGCTGCGCAGGGCCAGAGTGCGGCGCGGTGCATCGTCACGCTGCCAGAACCACTTAACCACGAGGTCTCCCTATCGAGTTCGCCACGACGTTCACAATACTCGTGCGCCTCGCCTCTTCCGGGCGTTCGCACCCCCTCGGGTAGGCTGGGCGTGTCCCCGCCGTCGGAGCGGGGCCCCGCGCCTGTGGCACAAGAGACGGCGTGGATCGTTTACGTGGCGGTCTTAGCGAGATCGCCGGACAGGCAATCTGAATAAAGTGACTACCTTCTCTGATCTCGGTATCGATCAGGACATCGTCGACGCACTCGCCGCCAAGGGCATCGTCGACGCATTCCCCATCCAGGAGCAGACCATCCCGCTCGGGCTTCCGGGCCAGGACATCATCGGCCAGGCGAAGACCGGCACGGGCAAGACCTTCGGCTTCGGCATCCCCGTGGTCCAGCGTCTCGGCAAGGACCCCGAGCACGGCGTCAAGGCCCTCATCGTCGTCCCCACCCGCGAGCTCGCGCGTGCAGGTGTACGAGGACATCGACCTGCTCACCAGCAACCGCTCCACGAGCGTCGTCGCGATCTACGGCGGCAAGGCGTACGAAGGCCAGATCGACCAGCTCAAGGCCGGCGCGCAGATCGTCGTCGGCACTCCCGGGCGTCTGATCGACCTCGCCGGCCAGCGTCTGCTCGACCTCTCGAACGCGACCGAGGTCGTGCTCGACGAAGCCGACAAGATGCTCGACCTCGGCTTCCTCGCCGACATCGAGAAGATCTTCCAGAAGGTCCCGGCGGTGCGCCACACCCAGCTCTTCTCGGCGACCATGCCCGGCCCGATCGTCGCGCTCGCCCGCCGCTTCATGACGAACCCGATCCACATCCGTGCGAACGACCCTGACGAGGGGCTCACGCAGGCGAACATCAAGCACCTCGTGTACCGCGCGCACTCGCTCGACAAGGACGAGATCATCGCGCGCATCCTGCAGGCCGAGGGTCGAGGCAAGACGGTGATCTTCACGCGCACGAAGCGTGCGGCGCAGCGTCTCGTCGACGAGCTCGGTGACCGCGGCTTCAACGTCGGCGGCGTGCACGGCGACATGGGCCAGGATCAGCGCGAGCGCTCGATGGCCGCGTTCAAGGCGGGCAAGCGGGACGTCCTGGTCGCGACGGATGTCGCCGCGCGCGGCATCGACGTCGATGACGTGACGCACGTCATCAACCACACGATCCCCGACGAGGACAAGACCTACCTGCACCGCGCCGGCCGCACCGGCCGCGCGGGCAAGACCGGCATCGCGGTGACGTTCGTCGACTGGGAGGACCTGCACAAGTGGGCCCTCATCAACCGCGCCCTCGAGTTCGGCCAGCCCGAGCCGGTCGAGACGTACTCATCGAGCCCGCATCTGTTCGCCGACCTCGACATCCCCGAGGGCACGAAGGGCCGCCTCACGTCGGCCCCCAAGACGCAGGCTGTCAAGACCGAGCGCACGCGCCGCCCCGAGCGGGCAGCCGACGCCGCCGCCGAGGGGACGGATGAGGGCGGCACCCGTCGCCGTCGCCGTCGCCGCGGCTCCGCCCCGGTCGGGGCGACGTTCGCCGAGGGCACCGACCAGACGGCATCGACCGACTCGCAGTCCGCCCCGGTGGAGCGCAGCGCCGAAGGTGCGGGCACTCACGACGGTGCTGGCAAAGAACATCACGACGGCAAGCCGGCTCCGGCCCGCCGCCGCCGTCGCCGTCGTGGCGGTTCTGGTGGAGGCGCGGCGCCGGTCGGCGCCTGATCCGACACCGAGGGGGCGGGTGCTGCAGCAGCGGCATCCGCCCCCTTCGTCGTCTCCCCCTCCTCCGTCTCAAGGAGTACGCGCGGTCGTGACGGCGGATACACCCATGTCACCAGCACGACCGAGATGATCATGAGCAGGAACCACGACACCAGCTTGCTGGCCGAGACGGGCTGCCATCCATCCGCCTGATCGGGGTACATCCACGCTCCCGCCCAGGTGCCGATGTTCTCCGCGACGTAGATGAATCCGGCGACGCCCACGAACACGGCGAGAAGCGGCAATCGCACCGTGCGGCGCCACACCCTGGCGTGCATCACCGTCGGGATCCACAACAGCACGACGGCGAGCAGCAGCAGCCATCGGAGATCCACCCAGAAGTGGTGTGTGAAGAAGTTCGCGTAGATCGCCGCAGCCACCACCACCGTCATCCATCGTCGCGGGTACCGGATGAAACCCAGGTCGAACAGTCGATGGACGCGCACCATGTACGACCCGACCGCGGCATACATGAAGCCGCTGAACAGGGGCACCCCGCCGATCCGGAGAACGCCGTCGGCGGCGTAGGCCCATGAGCCGACGTCGGTCTTGAAGAGCTCCATCACGGTCCCCGTGACGTGGAAGAGCACGATCACCCAGAGTTCGCGCCCGCTCTCCAGCCGGAACACGAGCATCGCGATCTGGATGCCCACCGCGGCGATCGTCAGCGCGTCGTTCCGGGCCAGCGGGGCGTCGTCCGGGTACCACAGACGTGCGGCGACGATCGCGGCCAGCAGCAGCGCACCGAACACGCACGCCCAGGCCTGCTTGAGCACGAAGACGAGCATCTCGATGAGCGCGGCTCGGAACCCCGTGGCCGGAGCACCTCGCAGCAGTCGATGGGCGATCGCCTCGACACGACGTTCCAGGCGGGTGGCACGGTGCATGCTCGGGAACGTATCAACGACATTCGCGAGAGTGCCGGGAGTCCGCCGACAGAACGCCGGACGATGATCGGGTCAGGGGTAGCGAGGCTGGGTGCCGGTGGCTCGCTCGATGAGCCGCTGGACCATGTCCTCTGACGTGGTGTTCTCGCCGGGGAGATTCGGCTTGCCCGTGCCGTGATAGTCGCTCGACCCGGTGACGATCAGGTCGTGGGCGACGGCGATCTCCCGCAGCAGCTTCTTTCCCTCGGCGGTGTTCTCCCGGTGATCGATCTCGACGCCCCCGAGACCCGCATCGATCAACCGCTCGATGAACGACACCGGCATCATCCGATCGCGGCCGGACGTGGCGGGGTGCGCGATGACGGCCACTCCCCCGGCTTCGGTGATCAGACGCACGGCGGTGAGCGGGTCGGGCGCGTAATGGGGTTCGTAGTACCCGGCACGAGGATGCAGGATGCCGTCGAAGGCCTCACCCCTATCGCGCACGATGCCCCGGGCGACCAGTGCATCGGCGATATGCGGCCGACCGACCGTCGCATCGGCGACAGTCTGCGCCAGCACGTCGTCCCAGTGCAGGTCGTAGTCGCGACCGATGTGGCGCACGATGCGCTCGGCGCGACCGATCCTGTCGTCGCGGATCCGTGCCGTCTCCGCACGAAGAGCCGCGTCGTCCGGATCGAAGAGATATCCGAGCACGTGGACGCTGCGCCACTCGTGCTTCGCGGACAGCTCCATCCCCGGGATGAACGTCATGCCCAGCGCCGTCGCCGCGTGGCCGGCCTCGTCCCACCCCGACGTGCGATCGTGATCGGTCAGCGCGGCCGTGCGCACGCCGTGCGCATGCGCCTGACGCATCACATCGCCCGGCGACTCCGTGCCATCCGAATGGTGGGAGTGCAGGTGCAGATCTGCGGGGCCGGCGAACCGGCGGACGTGCTCATCGGCCATCCTCCGAGCGTACCGAGCGCGGCGTGGCTCGGGCTCGCATGCCCCGCCGCGGCAGGGACTTCACAGGCTGCCCTTCTAGGCTGGAGGGGATGTTTCGACTTCTGGGGATCCTGTTCACCGTGCTGCTCGCGATCGCGACGGCGATCGTGGTGTGGCCGCAGTTCTTCCGCCTGGAGCAGACGTATCCCTTCACGCAGTTGGTGTCCGCGCGCGGCCTCGTCCTGGGCGCACTGCTCGCCCTCGCGGTGCTCGCCCTGCTGATGATGTTCATCCGTCCGATCCGCGGGTTCGCCGCCTCCGTGCTCATCGTCGCGCTGCTCGGTGCCGGCGCGACGGGTGCGATCGGCGCGACGCGTGGCTTCGGAACCACCGCCCTCCCGGCGAAGACCGAGAGCAGCGTGCGCGTGCTCACGTGGAACACCGCCGGCGAAGCGGTCTCCGCCGAGACCATCGCTCAGCAGATCCTCGACCAGGGCGCCGACATCGTCGCGCTCCCCGAGACGACGGAGGCCGTCGGCGAGCGCATCGCGATCATGCTGCGCGAGCAGGGGCATCCGATGTGGGTGCATCACGTGCAGTTCCGCCCTGATGTCCCCAACGGCCCCCAGTCGTGGCAGACGACGGTGCTCGTCTCCCCCGAGCTCGGCGAGTACTCCGTGATCGAATCCTCGGAGGACGGCACGAGCAACACCGGGTCCGTGCCCAGCGTCGTGCTGATGCCGATCGACGGCAGCGGCCCCACGATCGTGGCTGTCCACGCCGTCGCTCCGCGCATGGAGGAGATGACCCAGTGGCAGTCGGACCTCCAGTGGATCGCCGACCAATGCCCGTCCGGCGATGTGATCCTCGCGGGCGACTTCAACGCGACGGTCGACCACATGGCGTCGCTCGGTGTCGACGGCGGCGACATGGGCTACTGCCGCGATGTCGCCTCGCGAACCGGTAACGGGCTATCGGGCACCTGGCCGAGCTCGCTCCCCCCGCTGGCGGGCGCACCGATCGATCACGTGATGGCGTCGCAGAACTGGACCCCCTCCGGCTCGGTCGTCCTCGAGGATGCCGGCGGCAGCGACCACCGTGCGCTCGTCGTGCAGCTCGAGCCGGCCGGCTGAACTCCCGCGTCCACGCCTCAGATGAGAGACTGGACGGATGAGCACCGCAGAACGCGACACGATCGCAGAGCCCGCCGTCGAGAACAGCAACACGAACCGCAAGCAGCCCTTCCCCCGCGGCTTCCTCGACACGATCTCCACCGGATGGGCGGAACGTCCTGAGACACTGCCGGCATCCCGTGCGCAGGCTCCGTTCGCCGCCGCCCGACGTCGGGCGCTCTCCGCCGCCTTCCCGGGAAAGCGGCTGGTCATCCCGGCCGGCTCACTCAAACAACGCAGCAATGACACCGACTATGTCTTCCGCGCGCACTCCGCATTCGCGCATCTGACCGGGTGGGCATCGGATGCCGAGCCCGATTCCGTGCTGGTCTTCGAGCCCGCCGACGGAACGCACGAGATCACGCTGTACTTCCGCGAGCGTGCCGACCGCACGACGACGGAGTTCTACGCCGACGCCACGGTCGGCGAATTCTGGATCGGTCCCCGCCCCTCCCTCGCGGGTGTCGCGGCCGATCTCGACATCGTGACCGATCATCTCACCGCATTCGTGAACGTCGAGGGCGAGCTGCTCCTCGATGTGGACGACGACCTCACCCGGGCGGTGTCCGAGCTGCGTCTCGTCAAGGACGAGTTCGAGATCGCCGAGATGCGCCGTGCCGTGGAGATCACCGCGAACGGCTTCGACGACATCGTCCGCGAGCTCCCCGCCGCGGTCGCGCACGCCCGCGGCGAGCGCGTCGTGGAGGGCGTGTTCCACCGGCGCGCACGTGAGGACGGCAACGGCGAGGGCTACGACACGATCGCCGCGTCAGGGCACCATGCGTGCTACCTGCACTGGACCCGCAACGACGGGACGGTGGCCCCCGGCGATCTCATCCTCGATCGACGCCGGAGCCGAGGCGGACAGCCTCTACACGGCCGACATCACCCGCACGCTGCCCGTGTCGGGAACGTTCACCGAAGTGCAGCGTCGCGTCTACGAGACGGTGCGCGAGGCCGCCGACGCCGCCTTCGCCGCGGCGCAGATCGGTGTCCGCTTCCGCGACGTGCACGCCGCCGCGATGAAGGTCATCGCCGCGCGGGTCGCCGACTGGGGCCTTCTGCCGGTGACTGCTGAAGAGGCGCTCGACGCCGACGCCGGCGGTCAGCACCGCCGGTACATGGTGCACGGCACCTCGCACCACCTCGGTATCGACGTGCACGACTGCGCGCAGGCGCGCCGTGAGATGTACTACGACGGCATCCTCGCACCGGGCATGGTGTTCACGATCGAGCCCGGACTGTACTTCCAGATCGACGACCTCACGGTCCCCGTCGATCTCCGCGGGATCGGCGTGCGCATCGAGGACGACATCCTCATGACGCAGGACGGCCCCGTGAACCTCTCGGCGGACATCCCGCGCACGGCCGACGAGATCGAAGCCTGGATCGCCCGAGTCCAGAGCTGACGTCACGGCTTCGACCGGCACGTCCGGTGGCGTGCTCGCCACCGGAGAACGCCTCCGCGAGATCTGATCGCGGGGGCGTTCGTGCGTCAGAGACCGATGAAGTCTGAGACGTGCGGCGCGAGGTCGGCACCGATCTCCGCCGCCGGCCGCTTCCTGCCCTTGACCTCGAAGGTGTGTCCGCCGCCCTCGATCCACACGACACGTGCCTCCGCGCAGGTCGCGATGACGCCGTGGAACTGCTCGAGAGGCTGGATGAAGGGGTCATTCGTCCCCTCCACGAAGAGCTGCGGCACGGTGATCTCGGGGAGATGCTCCGCGCGGGGTTTCTCCGGCTTGCCGGGTGCGTGCAGCGGATACCCGAGATACGCAAGCCCATCGACGCGGAGCCCCTGCGCGACGGCCATCGAGGCCATCCTGCCGCCGTACGACTTGCCGGTCGCCCAGATCGAAGCCGTGGCGTCTCTGCCACGCGCAGCTGCGACGGCCGCGTCCCAGGTGGCGATCGCGTGCGCGGCCGGGCCCGGCATGCGCCTGCCCTGTTCCACGTACGGGAAGTTGAATCGCATCGTGGAAAGCCCGAGCTCCGCCAACGCGCCGGCGTATCCGGTCAGGAACGGGTGATCCATGCCGGTGCCCGCACCGTGGGCGATCAGTACCGTCGCGCCCCGGGTGCCCGCTGTCCATTCTGCTGTCACCGGCGTGGGACCGGAGGGGAGGTCGACCTCGAACGTGAACCGTTCGCCGGTCGACATCAGGAGTTCTCGGTGGGCTTCTCCGCCGGGGCGGACGTGTCGCCCTGGTCGCCGGCCGGTGCTGCGGCATCGCCGGATTCGTCCGAAGTCGTCTCCTCGGCGGCCGGAGCCTGCTGCACCGGATCCGCCGGCCGCGGGGGCACGACGGGACCGGGCTTCGCTGCGGATGCCGGAGTGATGCGTTCCCCGTACCGCGGCGGCTCGTCGAGGTCTACCGGGGGCCGGGTCGGGGCGGGGCGCTCCGCGCCGATCGCCTGACGGGCCTTGGCGAGCGACGCCGGCAGCACCGTGACCTCGTAGTGGTCGGCGGCGAACTGCGTGACGCTCGCGAAGTCGCGGCGTCGACGCACGATGGCGTAGGTGACCAGGCTCAGCAGCATGCCCAGCGCGACGCCGATGAAGACGAAGCCGACGAAGAGCTGGATCGGCACCTCGGGGTTGCCGATCACGAGGATCGCGGAGAGGAACAGTCCGATCAGCACGCCGTTGACGGCGCCGGAGCGTGCGGCTGCCGCGTAGCCGAGTTTGCCGGTGACGCGCTCGACCGTTCGCACGCTCTGCCCGATGATCGCGATATCGCGCGCGGGCACCTCGGCGGCGATCAACTTCGACACCGTCTTCTGCGCGCTCTCGTAGTCGCGCATCGAGGCGACGATCTCGCCGGTCTCCGTGCTGTTCGCAGGTCGGTTCAGCATGCTCATCCGGCTATTCTTCCACGCCTCGCCATGCGCGCAGTGGGAATGCGACGGGGAGTCGCCCCGGACCCCCGCGCACTACGCTGGGGAGAGTGAGCACACAACGGGTTTTCGCCGCGCGCCTGGCAGGCTGCGCCGTCTTCGACCCCGTAGGCGACCGGCTCGGCAAAGTCCGGGATGTCGTCATCGTGTACCGAAGTACGGCCGCGCCGCGCGTGATCGGGCTCGTCGTGGAGATTCCCGGGCGACGCCAGGTCTTCCTGTCGATCGGACGCGTCACCTCCATCCGCTCGGGCCAGGTCATCAGCACCGGACTCATCAACGTGCGACGCTTCTCCCCCCGCGCCGGCGAGGTGCGGGTACTCGCCGAGATGCTCGGCCGTCGCGTGAGCTTCGCCGACGGCAGCGGCAACGCGGTGATCGAGGATGTCGCGATCGAGCCGAACCGCCTCGGCGAATGGGCGATCAGCCAGCTCTTCCTCCGGCGCCCCAAGACCAGCGCCTCTCCGTTCGCCAAGGGCCCGACCACGTTCGCCGCCTGGAGCGAGGTGGCCGAGGAACGTGCGCCCGGGGAGTCGCAGTCCGCCGAGCAGCTGGTGGCCTCGTACTCCGAACTGCACGCGGCCGACCTGGCCAACACCCTCCTCGACCTCCCGCAGCAGCGCATGATCGAGGTGGCCGAGGAGCTGTCCGACGATCGGCTCGCCGACGCCCTCGAAGAGATGCCGGAAGACGAGCAGGTGCACATCCTCGATCGGCTGGGTGACGAGCGCGCCGCCGACATCCTCGATCAGATGGAGCCGGACGACGCCGCCGATCTGCTCGCGCAGCTTCCCCCCAGACCGCCTCGAACAGCTCCTGGAGCTGATGGAGCCGGAGGAGGCGGAAGACGTCAGGATGCTGCTGCGCTACGGCCCCGACACCGCGGGCGGGCTGATGACCCCCGAGCCGATCATCCTCTCCGCCGACGCCACCGTCGCCGAGGCTCTGGCATTGATCCGCCGCCACGAACTGCACCCGGCACTGGCCGCGGCGGTGTTCGTGACCCTCCCCCCGTTCGAGACGCCGACGGGGCGCCTGCTCGGTGTCGTGCACTTCCAGCGGATGCTGCGCTACCCGCCGCACGAGCGTCTCGGCGCGATCGTCGACGACAGCATGGAGCCGGTGCCGGCCACCGCCTCGGCGGCCGAGGTCGCGCGGATGCTGGCGAGCTACGACCTCGTGTCGCTGCCCGGTGATCGACGCCGCCCACCGACTGGTCGGCGCGATCAGCATCGACGACGTGCTCGACTACCTGCTCCCCGACGACTGGCGTTCGCACGACAACGATGACACCGCCGACGTCCGCGAAGGGGGTGCGATGATGGCGCGCTCACCGCCGCCTCGACGCACCGCTGGGCCGCGGCACGACGCGGTCCCGGCCGACCTCGCGCGACCGCTTCGGACGGTTCACGGAGTGGGTCGCCCGCGCGATGGGAACGCCCGCGTTCCTGGTGATCCTCACACTGTTCTGCGTGCTCTGGATCGTGCTGGAACACACTGATGCCGGACGCCCTGCGCTTCGACGACGCCGCGCTCGGCTTCACGGCGCTGACGCTGATGCTCTCGCTGCAGGCCTCCTACGCCGCTCCCCTGATCCTGCTCGCGCAGAACCGGCAGGACGACCGCGACCGCGTGCAGATCGAGCAGGACCGGCAGCGCGCCGAGCGCAACCTCGCCGACACCGAGTACCTCGCCCGCGAGATCGTGGCCCTGCGCATGTCGCTCGAGGAACGCAACGCCCAGGTCGTCACGCGCGACGTGCTGCGTCACGAGCTGAAGGCTCTCCTGGCCGAGCTCGGCGATCAGGACGACAGGCCGCGCCACCGGCTCCGCCTCATGACGGCGCGCTCGACGAGGCGTCAGGGCGGCGGTCGCCGCGGTCACCGACCCGGAGCTGCGGCGCCCGCATCGGCGACCTCGACATGGTGCGGGACATCACGTGTCGAGGACGGAACGCGCCCGCGTCGGCATCGTCCTGACGATCGTGGGGTGTCCCGGCCGCGGACGCATCGAGTCCGACGTGCGGGCTGCCGCGGCCTCGGTCGCCGGCATCCTCGCGTCGACGTCGAGGTCGGCGTGATGACGCCCGAGGAGCGCAAGGCCCTCACCGAGCGAAGCTCCGCGACGGACGCCGGCCCGGCAGATGCCGTTCGGACCCGATTCGCTCACCCGCGTCATCCTCGTCTCCAGCGGCAAGGGCGGTGTGGGCAAGTCCACGGTGACCGCCAACCTCGCCGTCGCCCTGGCCGATCGCGGGCTCGCGGTCGGACTCGTCGACGCCGACGTGCACGGCTTCTCGATCCCCGGGCTGCTGGGCATTCCCGCCGGCACCCAGCCGACACGCATCGACGATCTCATGCTGCCGCCCGTCGCGCACGGCGTGAAGACCATCTCGATCGGGATGTTCCTGCGCGACGGCGAAGCGGTCGTCGCCTGGCGTGGACCGATGCTGCACCGCACGGTCTCGCAGTTCCTCACCGACGTGTTCTTCGGCGATCTCGACGTGCTCCTGATCGACATGCCGCCCGGCACCGGCGACATCGCGATCTCGATCGGCCAGCTGCTGCCGCACGCCGAGGTGCTCGTGGTGACCACACCGCAGACCGCGGCGGCCGACGTCGCCATCCGCAGCGGACTCGTGGCCCGCCAGACCGGGCAGCGCGTGATCGGCGTGATCGAGAACATGGCGGCCTTACGCATTGCCGGACGGCACGGTCATCGACCTGTTCGGCACCGGTGGCGGCGCCTCAGTGGCGGACGCGCTCTCCGAGCCCGGTGAAGCCGTGCCACTGCTGGCCTCGATCCCCCTCAGCCCGAGCCTCCGCGCCGGCGGGGACTCCGGCGAACCGGTCGTATCGACGACGCCTGACGACCCGGCGGCGCGCGCGATCCACGGCATCGCGGAGGCGATCGCGCGTCAGGGTCGTGGGCTCTCCGGTCGCTCGCTGCCGATGTCGATCGGCTGAACGGCCGAAGCCGCTGATCAGGTCGCTTCGAGGTCGTACGGCGGACGATTCGTGGCGCTGAACGACTGCGGAGCACGGGAGACCACGGGCTCGGCGATGACGGTCTTCGCCGGAGCAGCGGCGGGAGCAGGCGTCGGATCGTCCATCAACGCCTCGCGGATGATGCGCCGCGGATCGTACTGACGCGGATCGAGCTTGCGCCAGTCGACGTCGTCGAGCTCGGGACCCATCTCGTCGCGCATCTTCGACTTGGTGTCGCGCACGTACTCGCCGGCCTTGCGGACCATGCGGGCGAACCCTTCGGCCACCTGCGGAAGACGTTCCGGGCCCACGATGAGCACCACGATGAGACCGATAAGCAGAAGCTTCTCGAAGGTGAGCCCGAACTGCATCTGTCCAGGCTACCGCCGCGCCTGCGCTTCTGGTGCACGCGAGCGAATATCCTGGGAGCACTCACAGTGCAGGCAGGGAGATCAAGGGCATGAGCGAGCACGACGCGAACGCACGCTTCATCCGCGAGTCCATCGTGGAACCGGATGCGATCGCTCGCGCGCGCGCTCACGCGGTCGAACTGGGCGCGGCGCCGATCAGCGCCGCGGTCGGTTCGCAGATCGCCGTGCTCGTCCGCGGCGACCAACGCGCGATCCATCGTCGAGATCGGCACGGGCGCGGGCGTCTCCGGGCTCTGGCTGCTGCGCGGCGCTCCGCAGGCCGTGCTCACCACGATCGACAACGAGCCCGAGCACCTCGCCGCCGCACGGCAGGCGTTCTCCGAGGCCAAGGTTCCCTCCACGAAAGCCCGCTTCATCACCGGCCGCGCGTCCGACGTGCTCCCCCGCATGAATGAGGCGTCCTACGACATCGTCCTGGTCGACGCCGACCCCGAGAACGTCATCGCCTATGTGGCGCACGGTCTGCGTCTCGTCCGCGACGGCGGCATCGTGCTGGTTCCGCGTGTTCTCGCCGGCGGCGCGTACGGCCGATCCCGTGCAGCGTGACGAGGTCACCGCGGCATACCGCTCGCTCGTGCAGGAGACCCAGGAGTCCTCGGCGGTGCTCGCCACGGTCTCGCCGGCCGGCGAGGGGCTGCTGCAGCTGGTCAGCATCGCCGACCGCGGCTGACCCCCAGACAGCGAAGAAGACGGCGGATCATCGGATCCGCCGCCTTCTTCAGATCCGTCCGAAGACGGATCAGGTCGTTCAGGCGGGCGCCACGACGCCGGCCAGCACGTCGTGAAGCTCCTTCGCTTCGGCATCGTTCACAGACACGACCAGACGGCCGCCGCCTTCGAGCGGAACGCGCACGATGATGAGTCGCCCTTCCTTCACGGCTTCCATGGGTCCGTCTCCGGTCCTCGGCTTCATCGCTGCCATCGTGGCCCCTTTCCTCGGTGGTATGGGAAGAGTTTATCGGGTGCGATCGGGCCTGGACGTCACCTGGGAAGAAATGCACCGATCCTTTACATTCACGGCACCTGCCAGAAGGTGTTTCCGAGGGCGTAGATGTGGTAGATCCAGAGCCACTGCCCGACCAGTCCGACAGCCAGCACGCCGACCCGCCATGCTCGCGAACGAGGGACTGCGACCGCACCCCACAGCGGGCTGAGCGGCACCAGCAGACGGCAGTGTGCTGGACTGCGGGAAGAACACGGCCAGGAGATACAACAGATAGCTCGCGCTCCACAGCCTCATGTCGACTCCCAGTGCCCGCACCTGCGGCGAGCGCAGCAGCATCAGCGCGGCGGCGACGATCAGCACGATCAGCACGATCGGTCCGCTCCACGGGGGCAGGCCCCACTGCGCGAACCAGAACTGGGATGCCTGGATCCATCCCTCGAACGGCAGGAAATGCTCGACGCCCCCGGTGACCCAGTGCCGTCGCCAGGCGAGTTCGGTGGCGAGGTATGCACCGGGGTCGCCGGTCACGAGGCCCGCGATCAGCTGCCAGGCGAATCCCGTCGCGGTCGCCCACGCTCCCGCCCGCCACGATGTACACGATCTCACGCGGCGGGAGAGGCACCTCGCGCCGCTGCCGCCATCGCATCAATCCGTGAAGGCCCAGGAACAGCGCGAACGCCAGGACGCCGGGGCGTGTGAATGCCATGAGCGGGATGAGCAGGTACAACCACGCGTACCGATGCCGTGTCACGGCGTCGAGGGCGAGGAAGAGGAACAGGAGGAAGAGCGTCTCCGCGTACCCGACCTGGAACAGCGCGGCGAGCGGCCCGGTGGCGAAGAACACGACCGCCCACATCGCGGCCGATCCCCCGATGCGATCGCGGAGCAGTCGATGCAGGGCGAGGCACGCGAAGTAGCCCGCGACCAGGGAGACGAGGAGCGCTCCGGCCCCCCACGAACCGAGGAGAAGACCGACCACCTTCGCTGTGTATGCGAACACCGGCATGAACGCCCAGGCGTTCTCGGCGATGTCTCCCGAATCCGTCAGAGGAAGATCGCTCGGGTACCCCTCTTCCGCGATGAGCCAGTACCACTGCGCATCCCAGCCGAGCACGAAGTCCACCAGCCCGGGGCCGGCGCCGAAGCGCGACAACGACGTCGACAGCGATGCGGCGAGCAGGAAGAGCACGGTCGTCACGGCCCGAGCCGCGAGATAGATCAGTGCGATGCGCAGGGCGACAGGCGCCTGCGCCCACCGACGGGAGACCGTCAGTGCGACGTGAGCCACGCGCGCAGCCCCTGCTCCACGGCAGCGATCTGGCGATCGGCACGCGCTCCTCGTCATGATGCGCGAGGTGCGGGTCACCCGGGCCGTAGTTCACCGCGGGGATGCCGAGGGCCGAGAACCGGGCGACGTCCGTCCAGCCGTACTTCGGTCGCGGCTGCGCACCGACGGCGGCCACGAACTGTTGGGCGATCGGGGCGTCGAGTCCGGGGCGCGCGCCCTCGGCGGCGTCGGTCGACCTCGAGGTCGAACCCTGCCAGCACGGCGCGCACGTGCGCCTCGGCGTCGGCGGCCGACTTGTTCGGCGCGAAGCGGTAGTTGACCTCGACCTCGCATGCGTCGGGGATCACGTTGCCCGCGACGCCGCCGGTGATGCGCACGGCGCTCAGGCTCTCGCGGTACAGCAGCCCCTCGACCAGGACCTCCCGGGCACGGTACTCCGCGAGCCGCGTGAGGATCGGGGCGCCGATGGATCGCGTTCTCGCCGATCCACGCACGTGCGCTGTGCGCGCGGACGCCGTCGTGCGCACGATCGCACGCAGCGTGCCGTTGCAGCCGCCCTCGACCTCGCCGTCGGACGGCTCCCCGAGGATCGCGAAGTCGGCCTCGAACAGGTCGGGGCGTACGGCAGCGAGCAGACCGAGGCCGTTCTTGGACGCCTCGACCTCTTCGTTGTCGTACCACATCCACGTGACGTCGACCGCGGGGTCGGTGAGCTCGGCGGCGAGCTTGAGCTGCACGGCGGTGCCGGCCTTCATGTCGACCGTGCCGCGGCCCCAGAGGTACGGCACGCCGTCGATCTCGACGTCGCGCGTGGGCAGGTTGCGTTGATGGGCACGGTGTCGATGTGGCCGGCGATCGCGACGCGCTGCGCGCGGCCGAGGGAGGTGCGCGCGACGATGGTGTTGCCGTGACGGATGACCTCGAGATGCGCGAACGGCGAGATCGCCTCCTCGATGCGATCCGCGAGCGACTTCTCGTCGCCGGAGACGCTCGGGATGTCGCAGATCGCGCGCGTGAGGGCGAGGGAGGACGCAGTCAGATCGAGCACCATGACCCCAGCCTATGACCTGGCGACGCGAGTGCGCGATCGCTCGAGCGCGATCCGGCGACGTCATCCGGGCAGCGGAGCGCCGTTCCCGGTAGCGGAGGGATGACTGAATCGCGCAGCATCTGGGGTGTCGGACTGACCACGATCGCCGGAGACGGCACCGTCCTCGACGCCTGGTACTCCGCGCTCGGTTACGGTGCCCTCCGACCGTCGAGGCCGAGCACGCCGCCGCGTCGCTGCAGGGGTCGACCGGAGCCGACGAACGACGCAACGTCGACGGTCGACATCGTCCAGCTGGAGATCGACCTCGACGCGTCCCCCGCATCCACCGCCGACGCCTACCTGCGTCTGCACGCTCTCTCGCACCTGCTCGTGCGCCCCAACGAGACTCGCCTCGACGGCATCTTCGGCCACCTCCCGAACGTCGCGTGGACCAACGCCGGACCGGTGCGCCCGGACGACGCGGCACGCCTGCGCCCGCAGCTGCAGCGCGCGGGCATCCAGGTGCAGGGGCTCGACAAGTTCCCCCGCCTCACCGACTACGTGCAGCCGACCGGGGTCCGGATCGCCGACGCCTCCCGCGTGCGTCTGGGCGCCTACCTCTCCCCCGGCACGACCGTGATGCACGAGGGCTTCGTCAACTTCAACGCCGGAACCCTCGGCGCGTCGATGGTCGAAGGGCGCATCTCGCAGGGCGTGGTCGTCGGCGACGGGAGCGACATCGGCGGCGGTCGCTCGATCATGGGCACGCTGTCCGGCGGCGGGACGCACCGCGTGTCGATCGGCGCGCGCACCCTGCTCGGCGCGAACGCCGGCATCGGCATCTCGCTCGGCGACGACTGCGTCGTCGAGGCGGGGCTCTACGTCACGGCCGGAACCAAGGTCGTCCTGGTCGATGGTCCGCCACGGCCGACGGCACGCGGAAGACCGTCAAGGCTGGCGAGCTCTCGGGGCAGAACGGGCTGCTGTTCCGCCGGAACTCGCTCAGCGGCGCCGTCGAAGCCGTGCGCCGAGCAGGAGTCGGCGTGACGCTGAACGAGGCGCTGCACGCCTGAGGCGACACGGAAGCGTCTCTCCTGGATGAGCGCCCACTCCGGGGCGGCGCACAGGCTCGCAGGACCGGCGCGTGATATCGTCGATGTGACGCCCCTCGCCTCGCGAGACGTCTGCGTCGTCGACACGCTCCCGCGCCACTCGCTGGTTCTGGCCATTTCGAACGGCGAAACGATGCGCGATCCCGCGCCGTCGCCCACCTTCCCGCACCCGGCCTCATCGTTCGCGCGTGCATTCTCGGAGATACTTCATGACCTCTTTCCTCGATCTCGGCGTGCCCGCCGACCTCGCCGCCGTCCTTGCGAAGGACGGCAAGACCGAGGCGTTCGCCATTCAGCGCGACACGCTTCCCGACTCCCTCGCGGGTCGCGACCTCCTCGGTCGCGGCCGGACCGGCAGCGGCAAGACCATCGCGTTCGCGCTTCCGCTCGTCTCCCGTATCGCTGCGTCGTCGCGCAAGAGCCGTCCCGGCCACCCCCGTGGTCTGGTGCTCGCGCCGACCCGTGAGCTGGCCACCCAGATCGCCGCGACCATCGCGCCGCTGGCCGAAGCCTCCGGTCTGCGCGTCACGACCGTCTTCGGCGGTGTGAGCCAGCGCCCGCAGGAACAGGCCATGCGCAGCGGCGTCGACATCGTCGTCGCGTGCCCCGGCCGACTCGAAGACCTGATGAAGCAGAAGATCGTGCAGCTCGACGCCGTCGAGGTCACCGTTCTCGACGAGGCCGACCACATGGCCGACCTGGGTTTCCTCCCGGGTGTCACGCGCATCCTGACCGCGACACCGGCTGGCGGACAGCGTCTGCTGTTCAGCGCCACCCTCGACCGCGGCATCGACACTCTTGCACGACGCTTCCTCTCGAACGCCGTCAGCCACGAAGTCGACGAGGAGAGCGTGCCCGTCGGTGAGATGACGCACCGCGTGCTGGTCGTCGAGTCCACGGATGACAAGACCACGCTGGTGCGCGACCTCGCCTCCGGTACGGGCCGCCGCATCCTGTTCACGCGCACCAAGCACCAGGCGAAGAAGCTCGCGAAGCAGCTCACCGCAGCCGGCATCCCGGCCGTCGACCTGCACGGCAACCTCTCGCAGAACGCGCGTGAGCGCAACCTGAGCGCCTTCTCGTCCGATCCCGACGAGGGCGGCGTGCGCGTGCTCGTCGCCACCGACGTCGCCGCTCGCGGCGTGCACGTCGACAACGTCGACCTGGTCGTCCACGTGGACCCGCCCATGGAGCACAAGGCATACCTGCACCGCTCGGGCCGCACGGCGCGCGCGGGTGCGGCCGGAACCGTCGTCACGGTCGTGCTTCCGGAGCAGCGCCGCGATGTGAAGGACCTCCTGCGCAAGGCGGCCATCACCGCCCCGCTCGAGAGCGCCACCGCTGCTGCCGTCACGGGTCTCGTGCCCGAGCGTGCCCCGCACGTGCGCCCTGCCCCCGTGCAGGCGCAGCAGCCGCAGCGTCAGGCCAAGCAGCGTCCCGCCGGCGGCGAGCGCGCAGGCGCTTCGACTCCGCCCGCACGTCGTCGTCGTCCCCGCTCCGGCGGACAGGGTGGCGGCCAGGGCCAGGCGGGCTTCTCGTCGCGTCAGGGCGGCGGACAGGGACGCCAGGGCGGCCAGAGCCGTCAGGGCGGCCGCAGCGCCCAGGGGCGCTGACCCGATCGATCTCGCCTCTCGCCGGTGAACACCGGGCGGGAGAACTCCGAGGGCCCCGTCATGCATCGAGCATGACGGGGCCCTCGGCTGTTCTCAGGCGACGCGCGATGTCTCTCGCACGTCCTCCACAGCGATCGGGTCCGCGGCCCCCGCCTGCGAGATCCGCCGGATGCCCGACGGCAACGCGATGGAGATCACAGCTGCCAGAGCGAGGACACCGGCTCCGACCCAGATCGCCGGGATCGCGGCGTCGACGTATCCCGTCGGTGTGAGCGTTCCGCCCGCACCTGCGAAGACGGCGGTGAGCACGGCGATACCCAGCGCGACCCCGATCTCGCGCAGAGTCGAGTTCGTCCCCGAGGCCTTCGCGTGGTCCTCGGGCTGCATGTTCACCAGCACTGCTGTCGAACTCGGCGCGAACACCAGGCCCATCCCGATGCCTGCGAGCAGGAACGGCGGCCACATCTCGGCGTAGGAGAGCGTCGCCGACATCGTGAGGGCCAGCCAGCCGAGGGCCACCGCGAGCAGGGACAGGCCGAGGAGGATCGGGATCCGCGTGCCGGTGCGCGGTGACAGCATGCCGGTGAGCGGCGCGACGATCATGGGCGCGAGAGTCCACGGCATGGTCATGATCCCGGCTTCGAGAGGCGTGTGTCCCTGCACCACCTGCAGGAACTGGATCAGGATGAAGATCGCCCCGAAGATGCCGAAGCTGAACGTCACGCCCACGAGGTTGGCCACGGTGAAACTGCGGTCACGGAACAGACGCAGTGGCAGCAGCGGATTCGGAGTGCGCCCCTCCCAGACGACGAACGCGATGAGCAGAAGCACGCCGACCGACAACGAGCCGATGACCTCGAGGCTGTCCCACCCGGCGTCGTTGCCTCGCACGATGCCGTAGACGACACCGAGCACACCGGGCCCGGCGAGCAACAGGCCCACCAGATCGGCGCGCACCCGTGCTCCGAAGCTGTTCGGCAGGGCGGCGAGCACCAGCGGTACGGCTATCACGCCGATGGGCACGTTGAGCCAGAAGATGGTCTGCCAGTTCCACCCCTCGATCACGGCGCCGCCGATCAGTGGACCTGTCGCGACGCCGAGTCCGGCGATTCCGCCCCAGATGCCGATGGCCGCGGGCCGGAGCCGTGCCGAGACGCTGCCGACCAGCAGCGTGAGCGACAGCGGCATCAGGGCCGCCGCGCCGACGCCCTGCACAGCACGAGCAAGGATCAGCGTCGACGGCTCGGTCGCGAGCGCGGCCCCCGCGGAGGACAGCGTGAAGATCGCGATGCCGACGAGGAAGACAGTCCTGCGCCCGAAGCGATCGCCCAGACCGACGGCGAGGAGCATGAACGTCGCGAAGCTGAGCGTGTAGGCGTTGATCACCCACTGCAGCTCCTCGATGGAGGCATCGAGTTCTTTCGCGATGACCGGAAGCGCTCCGGTGACGACGAGGTTGTCGAGAGTGGCCATGAACATCGGCAGGGAGGCGGCGACGATCGCCAGCCAGACCGGGACGCGCCGAAGGAGTGAAGTCATGAAGATCCTTGTAGTTATCGAATGATTACTTCTAAGTGCAGAGTAGTAATCGACTGATAACCTGTCAAGCGTGACCCAGAGATCGAGTGAACGCATCCCGTCAGGCGAGCGCCGCGAGCAGATCCTCGCCGCGGCGAGCCTCGTGTTCGGAGAGCGCGGATACTTCGGCGCGACCACCGATCAGATCGCGAAGGCGGCCGGAATCAGCCAGCCGTACGTCGTGCGGATGTTCGGCAGCAAGGAGACGCTGTTCATCGAGGTCCTCGCGCGTGCGAGCGACAAGCTGCTCGACACGTTCAGCGCGGTGATCGACGAGTGGAAGGCCACCGGCTCCCCCGACGACCGGATCGGACGCCTGCTCGGCACCGCGTATGTGAACCTCGTCGAGGATCGCGGCATCCTGCTGTCGCTCATGCAGGCGTTCAGCATGGGGCACGATGCGGTGATCGGCGCCGGCGCGCGCGCCGACTTCCTGAGGATCTATCGACTGCTGCGCGAGGAAGCGGGCTTCGATCCGGTCGCAGCGCGCTCGTTCCTCGCGGAGGGGATGCTGCTCAACACCCTGCTCGGACTGCGTCTGCCCGAGCAGTACGGCGTCGACGAGGCGACCACCGAACTGCTGGAATGCACGTTCCAGACCAAGCTGCAGCTCGTTCTCGATGCGGTCGGCGATCGCACGAACGCCTGACGCGGCGTCCGACTAGCGCGTCTGGAAGGTGCGCTCGGGCGAGCCCACGTACAGCTGCTGCGGGCGGCCGATCTTGGTCTGCGGGTCGTTCTGCAGTTCCCGCCACTGAGCGAGCCAGCCGGGAAGGCGACCGATCGCGAACAGCACGGTGAACATGCGCGTGGGGAAGCCCATCGCCTTGTAGATGACACCCGTGTAGAAGTCGACGTTCGGGTACAGGCGGCGCTCACGGAAGTAGTCGTCGGCCAGCGCGAGCTCCTCGAGCTCCTTGGCGAGGTCGAGCAGCGGGTCGGTCACACCGAGCGACGCGAGCACCTCGTCGGCGGCATCCTTGACGAGCTTGGCGCGCGGGTCGTAGTTCTTGTAGACCCGGTGCCCGAAGCCCATCAGCTTCACGCCCTCTTCCTTGTTCTTCACGCGCTCGACGAATCGCGCCACGCTCTGACCCGAATCGCGGATCTGTCCGAGCATCGTGAGGACGGCCTCGTTCGCGCCACCGTGCAGCGGGCCGGAAAGGGCCTGGATACCGGCGGAGACCGACGCGAACTGGTTCGCGCCCGTGGAACCGACCAGGCGGACGGTGGAGGTCGACGCGTTCTGCTCGTGGTCCTCGTGGAGGATCAGGAGCAGTTCGAGCGCCTTCGACATCACGGGGTTGACCTCATACTCCTCGCTGTGCACGCCGAAGTTCAACTTGAGGAAGTTGTCGACGAAGCTGAGCGAGTTGTCGGGGTAGAGGAACGCCTGACCGACACTCTTCTTGTGCGCGTAGGCGGCGATGACCGGCAGCTTCGCCAGCATGCGGATCATGTTGAGCTCGACGTGCTCGGGGTTGTGCGGGTCGGTCTGACCCTCGTAGTACGTCGAGAGCGCCGCGACCGCCGACGACAGCACCGACATCGGGTGAGCCGTGTGCGGCAGCGCCGAGAAGAAGCGCTTGAGGTCTTCGTGCAGCAGCGTGTGCCGACGGATCTTCTCGTCGAACTCCGCAAGCTCGGACGCCGAGGGCAGCTCGCCGTAGATGAGGAGCCACGCGACCTCGAGGTAGCTCGTCGTGCCGGCGAGCTGCTCGATCGGGTAGCCGCGATACCGCAGGATCCCCTTGTCTCCGTCGATGAACGTGATCTCCGACTTGGTCGACGCCGTGTTCACGAACCCGTAGTCGAGCCCCGTGTAACCGGTCTGGCGGGTCAGGGTGGAGAAGTCGATGCTGTCGTGCCCGGCCGTGCCACGCACGAGGGGGAACTCGGCGGTGGTATCGCCGATCGTCAGCTTCGCTGTCGCCTGCTGGTCTGCCGCTGCGCTCACGCGGGCCTCCTCGTTGTGTCTGCCCGTACGCCGGTCGCGTCGGATTCAGCCAAGATCTTGATCAAGCCGGAACTGGCGATCTCGCGGCGCAGAAGCGCCTGGTCGGATCACGACCGAATCGCTTTTACAGCCTAGTAGGGACTCAGGCCTACTGTGACATCCGCCAAAGGGAGCCGGAATACCAGGAGATTACCTATAGACCTGCGGCATGGGCGCGCAATCGACGCGCCCCCTCTTCGATCCGTTCCGTGGGCGCGGTGATCGCCAGGCGCACGTGTTCGGTGGAATCCGCACCATAGAAGGGGCCGGGGCCGGCGAGGATGCCGAGTTCGGCGAGGCGATCCATGGACTCCCACGCGTCGCGGCCTTCTGTGGCCCACAGGTACAGCCCGGCTTCGGATCCGTCGATACGGAAGCCGGCAGCCTCCAGCGCGGGGCGCAGCGTCTCGCGCCTCGTGCGGTACAGCTCCTTCTGGGCGGCGACGTGCTCGTCATCACGCAGAGCGACGGCCATCGCGTGCTGGATGGGGGCGGGAGGCATCAGCCCCAGATGCTTGCGCGCGGTGAGGAGATCGCCGACGATGCGCGCGCAGCCCGCGATGAAGGCGGCCCGATACCCGGCCAGGTTGGACTGCTTGCTCAGCGAGTAGACGCTGAGAAGGTTCGACCGGTTGCCGCCCGTGACACGCGGGTCGAGGATCGAGGGAACGCGCTCGGTCGCCCAGTTCCCGTCCCAGCCCAGCTCGGCATAGCATTCGTCGCTGGCGAGAACCGCTCCGAGCTCCCGCGCGCGGTCGACCGCGGCGGTGAGTTCGTGCGTCGTCCACGTACGGCCGTCGGGATTGCCCGGAGTGTTGATCCAGATGAGCTTGGTGCCCTCCGGCCACTCCGCGGGGTCGTCGGCCGGGAACGGAGTCGCGCCGACGATACGGGCGCCGACCTCGTAGGTCGGATAGGCGACGCGGGGATGCACGACGATGTCGCCGGTACCGAGCCCGAGAAGCGTCGGCAGCAGCGCGACCAGCTCCTTCGAACCGATCGTGGGAAGCACGTTCGCGACCGTCAGATCGGGCACTCCCCTGCGGCGGGCATACCAGTCGACGATCGCCTCGCGGACCGCGGCGGTGCCCACCGTCTGAGGGTAGGCATGCGCATCGGTGGCCTCGGCGAGTGCCTGACGGATGATCTCGGGGGTCGGATCGACCGGTGAGCCGATCGACAGGTCGACGAGACCCTGCGGATGCCGGGCGGCCCGCTCACGGAACGGGACGACGGCATCCCAGGGATAGTCGGCGAGGTCGCGGACGCTCACGGGTGGCGCCTACTCGCCCTGCGGCGGGAGCGCGGCGACGATGGGGTGGTCGAACGAGTACACGCCGACCTTGGCCGCGCCACCCGGAGAGCCGATCTCCTCGAAGAACTCGACATTCGCCTTGTAGTAGTCCTGCCACTCATCGGGCAGGTCATCCTCGTAGTAGATGGCCTCGACGGGGCACACGGGCTCGCAGGCTCCGCAGTCGACGCATTCGTCCGGGTGGATGTACAACGAGCGTTCGCCCTCGTAGATGCAGTCCACGGGGCACTCGTCGATGCAGGCGCGGTCCTTCACATCAACACACGGCAGGGCGATCACATACGTCACCCCCTCAGTCTACGACTCGCGGGTACCGCTCTCCTGCGAGCCGCCCGCGTGATCCGGAACCGCGGTGATGAGCGGGACGTCCGCGGCCGGTGCGCTCGGCGCCGGTGCCACCGTGCGCACGGGCAGCCGCGAGAACGACGGCCAGGCCACGACGAGCAGCACCAGCCCCGCCACGAGGTACGTCCAGACCCGCCCGGCGAGGGAATCCTGCACGATCACAGAGCCACCCGGCCCGACCCCCGAGATCAGCACCAGCATGCCCAGCATGCCCAGTCCCGCGGCGAGCGCGGCGCCCCGGTCGTGGGTGAGCGCACGGATCGCGACGAGGATCGCGGCACACGCGACGCCGCCGACGATGAGGCCCACCGGGATCACACCCCAGGTCAGGCTGTGGCCGATGGTTCCCGCAACGCCGTACACGCCGCCGACCAGGGCGGCAGCGACCCACGACAACACTCTCGACACCCAGCTCACGCGCACCTGACGATCCTACTCGGGCGCACCGGGCGACCTGCTGAGCGCGGGCACTCAGACCGCCAGCCCGAGAAGGCGCAGCACGGCAGCCACGACGGCCGCCGCGACGACCACGACGAGGAACGACTGCCGCAGCCAGAGCAGGCCGCCCGCGACGAGCAGCGCCGGCACCCGGGCGTCCACCAGGATGGCCTGTCCGGCACCCAGCGTCTGCACAGCCACCAACGCGGCCAGAAGCGCCACCGTCAGGAGATCGGAGATGCGCGCAGGACGCGGGGCCTCGAGCACCCTCGCCGGCACCAGGTAGCCCACGGCCTTCAGGGCGAGGCAGATCAGCGCCGCCAGGAGGATCGCGCTCCAGACGCTCACGGTGCCACCACCTCATGACGGGGGCGCGCGCCACCGGCAGGCGGTGCGAACCAGTTGAACCATCCGACGATGATCGCGACGACCGCCGCGATGAGCACTGGAAGCCCTGGGGGCATGAGCGGGGTGAGGGCGGCAGCCACGACCGCGGCGGCCACGCCGACGACGATGGCCTGCCGTTGCCGCAGGCGCGGCCACAACAGGGCGAGGAATGCCGCTGCGGCCGCCGCATCCAGCCCCCAGGCTCGCGGATCGCCCAGCACGTCACCGACGAGCGCACCGATCAGAGTGGTGATGTTCCATCCGACGAAGATCCCGATCCCCGTGACCCAGAAGCCCACCCGACGCAGGCGCGGGTCGCCCTGTGAGATCGCGACCGCAGTCGACTCGTCGATCGTGAAATGCGCGGCGGCCGCACGGCGCAACCCCCCGGTGCCGATGACCGACGACATGCGCATGCCGTAGGCGACGTTGCGCACGCCCAGCAGCACCGCCGATGCGATCGCCGAAGGCAATGCCGCGACACCACCGGCGGCGAACACTCCCACGAAGGCGAACTGCGAGCCGCCGGTGAACATCAGCAGGCTCAGCACACAGGTCTGCCAGACATCGAGACCCGAGGCCACGGCGAGCGCACCGAACGAGATTCCGTACGCGCTGGTCGCGAGCACGACACCGAGAGCCTCGCGCCAGACCTCGCGTTCGGGCGTCACGGGATTCTCCGCGACGTTCGATTCACTGAACACATGAAGATCATTCTGAACACCGGCGAATGGATAGTCAAGCGAACGATCGTTTGACATGATGAACACATGGAGGATCTCCGCACCCGCATCGCCCGCACGCTCCGCCGCGAACGCGAGGCAGCCTCGTTCTCCGTCTCGGAGTTGGCCCGCCGTGCCGGTATCTCGAAGGCGACGGTCTCGCAGCTCGAGAGCGGCGCGGGCAACCCCAGCGTCGAGACGCTGTGGGCGCTGGGGGTGGCACTGGGCGTGCCCTTCGCCGTGCTCGTCGATCAACAGGCGAACGCTCCGACGCTGATCCGTGCCGCCGACCTCGCCGGCGTCCCCTCCTCGGCCGCCGTGTACAGCGCGAGCCTGTTGTCGGCCAGCCCGCCGGGGGCACGCCGAGATCTCTACCTCATCCAGGCCGAACCGGGCGACCCCCGACGCTCCGATCCGCACCATGCCGGCACGACGGAGCACGTCATCCTGATCGCGGGAGAGGCCAGGATCGGCCCGGTCGACGCCCCGATCACCCTGCGTCCCGGCGACTACCTGTCGTATGCGGGCGACGTGCCGCACATCTTCGAGGCAACGATCGCCGGGACGAGCGCCGTCCTCATCTCCGAGCTGCGCTGAGCATCACTCCGATGCTGCGGCGGGCGAGGGATCGGGGATCTCCTCCGGCTTGTACCGGGGCAGACGCGACGCCGGCAGAATCGCCAGCGCGCTGATCCCTGCCAGCAGCAGCAGCCCGAGCTTCAGCGTCGCGAGGCGGGACGCCTCATTGACCTCCACCGCCGCATCCACCTGTTCCGGTGTCGCATCGGTCGCAGCGAGCGCCTCGCGCAGATCATCGTTGCTGATGAAGTTGAGACTGTCCATGTCGACCTGGGCCACGAGCGCCGGCGGCAGTTCCGGATGCTCGACGACAGCACGTCCGACGCTGATGCCGAGCAGGGAGACCAGCAGCGCACCCGCGACGGCGGTCCCCACGGCGGAGGCGAGGTTCTGGGTCGTCCCGCGGAGGGAGCCGACATCTCCGGCGAGCTCCGCCGGAGCGGCGGTGACCAGCACGTTGAACACGAGGGTCACCAGGGCGCCCTGCCCGATGCCGAACACGACGAGTCCGAGGATCGTCGGCAGCGTCTCCCAGTTGTTGTTGACCACGAAGGACAACCACACCAGGGCGCCGGTGGTGAGGATGAACCCGAACACACCGATCGTGCGCGGCGGGTAACGCCGGTAGAAGCGCACGACGAGGGTCGCCGTGATGAACACCGTGAGGTTGAACGGCATCATCGCGATCGAGGTGTCGAAGGGCGTCCTGCCCTGCACGATCTGGATGTAGAGCGGGATCGTGAAGTTCACGCAGGCTTCGAGCGCCACCACGATGAACATGGCGTAGACCGCGGCGCGCTCCTTCGACGAGTCGAGCACGCTCAGATCGATGAGCGGCACTCTGCCCTCACGCATCCGCCTCCGCGTCCAGATGAAGAACGACTGCCCCAGCACCAGGCCAACCACGATGAACAACGGCGCCGGCGAGAGTCCGAGCACGCTGAACGGCGCGGCATCGGTGGCGGCGACCGCTCCCCAGCCGTTGATGTTGTTGAACCCGAGGGTGAGGAGCACGATCGCCGCACCGATCAGGAGCGAGGCGACGAGGTCGATGCGGATCGAGGCGTCACCCCGGTCGCCGCGAAGGGTGAAGCTGAAGGCGAAGACGACGACGGCGATCCCCAGCACGATGAAGAACATGGGTCGCCAGCCCACGAGGGTTCCGAGCGTGCCACCGATGAGGAACGCCGTGACACCGGAGATCGCGCGAGCGGAACCGATGGCGCCGATCGCCGTCGCCTGCTGCGCACCACGATAGTTCTCGGCGATCAGCGCCACGATCGACGGCACGATGATCGCCGCCGCAGCGCCCGCGACGGCTTGACCGGCGATCACCCAGCCGATGGTCGGCGCGATGAGCATCAGCACGGAGGATGCGGCGAACAGGGCGATCACCACGCGGAAGATGAGCACCCATCCGACGCGCTGCCCCAGCTTGGCTCCCGTCATCACTAGGGCGGCGACGGCGAGGCCGTACATCACGATCGTCGTGCTCGCGACCGTCGGGGGAACCCCGAACTCGCTCACCATGCCTCCGAGCGAGATGGGCAACGCCGCCACGTTGAACGACATCAGCACCTGCGCGAGGAAGAGACTGATCATGGGTAGCCAGGAGGTCTTCGCGGGCGTCTGCATCTGTGGCTGGGAGATCTCGGTCATGCTGTTCCCTCGGTTCGGTTTCTGACGCGATCGGTGTCGAGGTTCACACGCGCGGCTGTTCGGCGACGGCCGGCGCCGAGGCGAAGAGGTTGAGCCCGAGCGTGCGCGAGAGGTAGCCGATCGCGAGCTGCGACCGCACCGAGTTCCCCGCGGGGTCAAGCCGGGGAGAGAATCCGGCTGCCGCCCCCTTGCCGGGCGCGATCGCCACGATGCCGCCGGCGACGCCCGACTTCGCGGGAAGTCCGATCTCGAACAGCCACTCCCCCGAACGCTCGTACAGGCCGGTGGATGCGACGACGGCGAGCGTGTCTCGGCAGACGTCGGCCGAGACCACGCGCTCCCCCGTGATCGGGTTCACTCCCCCGTCCGCCAGGGTCGCCCCCATCACGGCCAGGTCGTGCGCGCTGACGCTCAACGCGCATTGTCGCGTGTACACGTCCACGATCTCGTCCGGATCACCCTCCAGGCGCCCGTAGCTCTTGAGCAGGCGTCCGAGCGCGCGATTGCGCTCGTTCGTCTCGACCTCCGACGCGTAGACGACGCCGTCCATGCTCAGCTGACGACCGGCGAAAGCCGAGAGACCTTCCCGCACGCGCTCCCATTGCTCCGCCGGTGTCGCGCCCGGCATCAGCGCAGTCGTGGCGATCGCGCCCGCGTTGACCATCGGGTTCATCGGGTGCCCCGCGTTGAGTTCGAGTGCCATCACCGAGTTGAAAGGCAGACCGGTGTTGTTCACACCGACGATGTCACGCACATGTTGATGCCCGTGCTCCTGCACGGCCAGCGCGTAGACGAACATCTTCGAGATCGATTGGATCGAGAACAGATGCTGCGCGTCGCCGGCGTCGTGCAGCCCACCGCCCACCTCGATCACCGCGAGCCCGAAGAGTGCCGGGTCCGCCTCCGCCAGCACGGGGATGTAGTCGGCGACCTCGCCGCGCTGATCGTCGGCGAACCGACGATGCGCGTCACGCACGATCTCCTCGACGCGATCCCATCCGGGAAGGGAGCCCGTCGACACCTGCTGCGGAACGTGTTCCCACCCAGCTGCGTGCACGCGTCCTCCTCCGAATCGGCGACGCCCCAGCCGTCAGTCACACCGTAGCGCTCCTGCGACCCCGCAGATAGAGACGGCGCGCGACCCGATCCGCAGATCGAGTCGCGCGCCGCGTGCAGTTCGTGTGGTCAGTACCAGTTCATCGCCTGGGAGTGCGACCACGCGCTGCAGGGCGATCCGTAGCCGCGCGAGATGTAGTCGAGTCCCCACGCGATCTGGGTGGCCGCGTTGGTCTGCCAATCGCTGCCGGCCGATGCCATCTTGCTACCGGGCAGAGCCTGCGGGATCCCCGTCGCGCCGCCGTCGGCGTTGTACGCCTGGTAGTTCCAGCCGGACTCCTTGGTCCACAACGAGCTCAGGCACGAGAACTGATCCGCACCCCATCCGTACTTCTCGGATGCCATGGCCTGAGCGGTCGCCTTGGCACCGTCGACGGTGTTCGCGGCGGCGAGGGCCGCGGCATCGGCAGCGGCCTTCTCCTGTGCGGCCTTCGCTGCGGCTGCGGCGGCTTCTTCGGCGGCGAGCTTCTCCTGCGCGGCGGTGAACGTCTCACGCAGTGCGGTGGTCTGGCCGGCGACGGCATCCGTCTCTGCGACCACGTCGGTGGTGAGATCCTCGAGGAGCAGCGCCGGGATGAGATCGCGTCCGGCGAGCGCATCGACATCATCCTGCAGGTCGGCCGTGTCGATCACGACCACCGCATCACCGAGGTCGAGATCGGATGCGGCGACATCGGCGGTGAGCGCGTCAGCGTCGGCGACAGCATCCTTGGCCTCGACGAACGCGAGGGAGGCGTCGTCGGTGATGTCCCGCAGCGGCTGAGCACCGGTCGCCGTCGCCGCAGCGGCGAGATCGGCCAGAGGATCGCGATTCTCGGCGCCGGCCGCCGGGGCGGAGACGATGCCGACGGTCAGGGTGATGCCGAGAAGCGCACCGGTGAGGGTGCTGAGGAACAGCATGGGGCGTCGCGAGCGGACCGCGGAGTGGGCTTCTACAGCCGCGAGGGCGCGCCGAGACGCACGGGTGTTGTGGAGGTGGAGCACGGGTTCGACTTTCGGGTGGTCGACCGCCCGGACCTGCATGCAGGGCGACTCATCGGGAGCCGACTCGCCGGGCGCAAGTTAACGATCGTGCATCGTCGACCTGAGCAAAACCATTCCGTGACCTGGGCATTTCATGAGAAGAGGGCCTCGCGCACGCCCGGAGGCGGCACGAGACCCTCTGCTGAAGAGCGCGAGGCTCAGACGTTGGCGTCCTGACGCTTCATGCGCGCGGTCTCGCGCGCACGGGTGTTCGCGTCGAGGTTGACCTTGCGGATGCGGACGACCTCGGGGGTCACCTCGACGCATTCGTCGTCACGCGCGAACTCGAGGCTCTCCTCGAGCGTCAGCTGACGCGGCGGCGTCATCGACTCGAAGGTGTCGGAGCTGGCTGCACGCATGTTGGTGAGCTTCTTCTCCTTCGTGATGTTCACGTCCATGTCGTCGGCACGAGAGTTCTCGCCGATGACCATGCCCTCGTAGACCTCCTGCGTCGGCTGCACGAAGAACGACATGCGCTCCTGCAGGGCGATCATCGCGAACGGGGTGACGACACCCTGACGGTCGGCGACGATCGAGCCGTTCTGACGCGTCGTGATGGCGCCCGCCCACGGCTCGTAGCCGTGCGAGATCGCGTTCGCGATGCCGGTGCCACGCGTGGTGGTGAGGAACTCGCTGCGGAAGCCGATCAGGCCGCGCGACGGGACGATGAACTCCATGCGCACCCAGCCGGTGCCGTGGTTGGTCATGTTGTCCATGCGACCCTTGCGGTTCGCGAGAAGCTGCGTGATCGCGCCGAGGTGCTCCTCGGGCGTGTCGATCGTCAGGTGCTCGAACGGCTCGTAGGTCTTGCCGTCGATCTTCTTCGTGACCACCTGCGGCTTGCCGACGGTGAGCTCGAAGCCCTCGCGGCGCATGTTCTCGACGAGGATGGCCAGCGCCAGCTCACCACGACCCTGGACCTCCCAGGCGTCCGGGCGTCCGATGTCGACGACCTTGAGCGAGACGTTACCGATGAGCTCCTTGTCGAGACGGTCCTTGACCATGCGAGCGGTGAGTTTGTGGCCCTTGACCTTGCCCATCAGCGGCGAGGTGTTGGTACCGATCGTCATCGAGATGGCGGGGTCGTCGACCGTGATGGCCGGCAACGGACGCACATCTTCGGGGTCGGCGATGGTCTCACCGATCGTGATGTTCTCGAAGCCGGCGATAGCGACGATGTCGCCGGGGCCTGCGGACTCGGCCGGGTAGCGCTCGAGCGCACGGGTCTTCAGGAGCTCCGTGATGCGGGCGTTCTGATGGGTGCCGTCGGAGCGGACCCAGGCCACGGTCTGGCCCTTCTTGAGCGTGCCGTTGAACACGCGCAGCAGGGCGAGACGACCGAGGAACGGGCTGGAGTCGAGGTTGGTGACCCAGGCCTGCAGCGGAGCCTCGTCGTCGTATGCCGGGGCGGGCACGTGCTCGAGGATCGCCTCGAACAGCGGCTCGAGGTCGTCGTTGTCGGGCAGCGCGCCGTCGGCCGGGCGGTTGCGCGATGCAGCGCCGGCGCGACCGGAGGCGTAGACGACGGGAACGTCGAGCAGTGCGTCGACATCGAGGTCGGGCACATCGTCGACCAGGTCGGAGGCCAGACCCAGCAGCAGGTCGTGCGCCTCTTCCTCGACCTCGGCGATGCGAGCGTCGGGACGGTCGGTCTTGTTGACCAGGAGGATGACGGGGAGCTTGGACTCGAGCGCCTTGCGCAGCACGAAGCGCGTCTGGGGCAGCGGGCCCTCGCTCGCATCGACGAGCAGCACGACACCGTCGACCATGGACAGGCCGCGCTCGACCTCGCCACCGAAGTCGGCGTGGCCGGGGGTGTCGATCACGTTGATCGTCACCTCGCCGTCCTTGGCGTGGACACCCTTGTAGGTGATCGCCGTGTTCTTGGCGAGGATCGTGATGCCCTTCTCGCGCTCGAGGTCGTTCGAGTCCATCGCGCGCTCATCGACGTGAGCGTGCTCGCCGAAGGAGCCGGTCTGTCGGAGCATCGCGTCGACGAGCGTGGTCTTGCCGTGGTCGACGTGCGCGACGATAGCGACGTTGCGGAGGTCAGAGCGGAGGGCGTGCGCCATGCAGGAGTCCTAAAAGATGGTGGGATGTGTCGAGAAACCGACGTTCCAGGATAGCGCACGCACACGGCTCGTTCCTGAACACAGGCCGTAGCATCGAGAACGTGCCTCTTTCCCCGGCTGACGGAGCCCTGTTCACGCCCCCACCATCGCGTGCTCGACTGTGGTGGGAGATCGCGATCGTCCTGGGCCTCGGGCTCGGACAATCCGCGATCTACGCGATCGTCCAGCTCGCGTATCGACTGACCGACGAGACCCCACTCGCCGACCAGACCGCGACATTGAATCCCTCCCGCAGCGACCGCGAAGTGTTCGACCTGCTCTATCAGGTGCTCTCGATCGGTTTCTCGCTCGTGCCGATCCTGCTCGTGTGCTTCCTGCTCTGGCAGACCGCACGCCCGCATCTGGGCCGGCTCGGCCTCGACGGCACGCGCGTGGGATCCGACATCGGCCGGGGAGTGCTGCTGGTCGTCGCGATCGGCGTGCCGGGACTCGCGCTCTATCTGGGCGGTCGTGCGGCCGGGCTCTTCGTCGCGGTGAATCCGGCGGGGCTCGATTCCTACTGGTGGACCGTGCCCGTCCTTCTTCTCGCCGCCGCGCGCGCCTCCCTGCAAGAGGAGTTCGTGGTGCTCGGCTACCTCTTCGCCCGCCTCAAGCAGCTCGGCTGGGGTCCTTGGACCATCATCATCGCGACGTCGGTGCTGCGCGCGAGCTATCACCTGTATCAGGGGCCCGGCGCCTTCATCGGGAACCTCGGGATGGGACTGCTGTTCGGCTGGCTGTTCCTGCGCAGCGGACGGCTGATGCCGTTCCTGGTCGCTCATTTCCTGATCGACGCGACCGTGTTCGTCGGCTATCCCTGGGCCGCGGCGACCTGGCCTGCGCTGTTCGGCCTGCCCGGCTGAACGGGGCGGAGAACGGAGCGGGTCAGCCCGCGCCGGCGATCAGGACGGATGCGACTGCCCACACGACGATGATGCCGAGGGCGATCAGTGCGCGGCCGTCCCAGGTGCGCAGGATCGGCGCATCCGCGTCGACCGCTTCCTGCCAGCGGTTGCGGATGGCGGACAGCTCGCGCAGACCGGCGGGTGCCTTCGCCTGGTCATCGTCGGAACGGTTGCGCGGCGGCCGCGAGCGTGCCGGGCCGCCGTAGCAGCCGATGTCGGAACCGTCGTCGAGGGCGAACTGCAGCTGCCAGCGGAAGTCGATGTCGCGCACTCTCCCCCAGCCGAACGACGTACGTCGGAGCATGTTCTGCACCACCGCTCCCTGGCCGTCGACCGTCACGCTCGAGACGAAGCTGAGCTCATAGACCGCCCAGAGTGCGAGCAGCACCCACGGCGCGATGAGGAGCATCTGCCCCCAACTGCCCCGCAGCACCGTGTCGCCCAGGAGGAACAGGGCGAGCAGGACGCACAGGATCAGCACGACGGGTCCTGAGGACGCACGATAGATACGTGCGTCCTCAGGGTGTTCCGGATTCGTCACCGTCAGTGTCCGCCGAGGGTGATCGACGCACCGGGGATCGCCTTCAGGAGGCGATCGGTGTACTCCTGCTGCGGGTTGGCGAAGATCTCGTCGACGGTTCCCTGCTCGACGATCTTGCCCTTCTCCATCACGCAGACGAGGTCACTCGACACACGAACGACCGCGAGGTCGTGCGTGATGAACAGGTACGTCAGACCCAGTTCGGACTGCAGCTCGGCGAGCAGTTGCAGCACCTGGTCCTGAACCAGCACGTCGAGCGCCGAGACGGCTTCGTCGAGCACGAGGATGTCGGGCTTGAGCGCCAGGGCACGGGCGATCGCCACGCGCTGACGCTGACCGCCCGAGAGCTCGTTCGGGTATCGCGTCGCGAGCATGCGGGGCAGCGAGACCTGGTCGAGGAGCTCCTCGACCCGCTCCCGCTGCGACGCGCGATCGCCGACCCCGTGGATCTGCAACGGCTCCGAGATCGTGTTGCCGATGTTGCGCAACGGATCGAGCGAGCCGTACGGGTCCTGGAAGACCGGCTGCATGCGGCGTCGCAGACCGAACGCCTGAGCGCTCGACAATGCCGACACGTCCTGACCATCGACCTCGATCGTCCCGCTGGTGGGCTCCTCGAGCTTCAGCACCATCTTGGCGACCGTCGACTTGCCGGACCCCGACTCCCCCACGAGTGCGAGCGTCTTGCCCTTGGGGATCTCGAACGACACGTTGTCGACCGCGCGGAAGGCCTCACTGCGGAAGCCCCCCTGACGGATCTTGTAGTCCTTCGTGAGATCCGCAACGCGCACCGTCGGCGGGATGTCGGCGAGGTCATCGAGGGTCTCGATGCCTCGGTCCTCGACGACCGCCTGAATCCGCTGCGAGGCGACACTGGGCGCCGCGGCGACCAGTCGCTTCGTGTACGGATGCTGCGGGTCTTCGAGGATCGCGCGGCTGGGACCGGCCTCGACGATGTTGCCGCCGTTCATGACGATGATCTTGTCGGCACGCTCGGCCGCGAGGCCGAGGTCGTGCGTGATCAGCAGCACCGAGGTGCCCTTGTCGCGCGTGAGAGACGCCATGTGATCGAGGATCACACGCTGCACCGTCACGTCGAGAGCCGAGGTCGGCTCGTCGGCGATCAGGAGCTTGGGGTCGGCCGCGAGACCGATGCCGATCAGCGCACGCTGACGCATGCCACCCGAGAACTGGTGCGGGAACTGGTGCAGGCGGCGCTCAGCGTCGGCCAGGCCGGCCTGCTGCAGCACCTCGACGGCACGGGCCTTGACGGCCTGACGCCCCTGGGCGACGCCGTTCGCACGGATCGCCTCCTTCACCTGGAAACCGATGCTCCACACCGGGTTGAGGTTCGACATCGGGTCCTGCGGCACGAAGCCGATGTCCTTGCCCCGCAGCCCCTCGAGCTCGCGCTGAGTGAGGGTCGTGAGCTCGCGTCCCTCCAGGGTGATCGAGCCACCGGTGATGGTTCCGGTCCCGGGGAGCAGGTTCAGGATGGCCGTAGCCGTCGTGGACTTGCCAGAGCCGGACTCGCCGACGATCGCGACGGTCTCCCCGGGGAACACGTCGAAGCTCGCCCCGTGGAGTACTTCGCGGAGGCCCTCCTGTGTGCGGAACGCGACCTTGAGGTCGCGCACGCTCAGCAGCGGCACCTGTGCGGCAGCGCGTTCGCTCATCGGCGGGCCCTCGCCTTCGGGTCGAGGGCGTCTCGGATGAGCTCGCCCAGAGTCACGAACGCCAGCACCGCGAGGGTGAGGGCGATCGACGGATAGATGAGCGCCATCGGCGCGACACGGAGGGATGCCTGCGCCTTCGCGATGTCGTTACCCCAGGACATCACACCGCTGCCGAGACCCACGCCGAGGAACGACAGGGTCGCCTCCGCCACGATGGCGGCCGCCAGTCCGAGCGTCGATACGACGAGGAGCGGTGCGATGGCGTTCGGGATGACGTGGTTCAGGAGGATCCGGAACTTCGACTGCCCGAGTGCCTGCGATGCCATCACGAAATCTGCCTGCCGCACCCGGAGGATCTCGGCTCGCACGACTCGCGCGGTCGATGCCCACGCGAACCCGCCGATCGCCAGTGCGAGAGTCCACACCGAACGCGAATCGCGGAACACCGTCATGACGACGACGGCCGCGAGAATGTAGGGAATCGCGAAGAAGATGTCGCCGATGCGCGAGAGCAGACCGTCGAGCCAGCCACCGTAGAACCCGGCGATTGCCCCCATGAGCAGACCGAGGAACGACGAGATGACGGTGGCGATCAGACCGACGGCGAGCGAGGTCTGCGATCCCCAGACGATGCGGGCGTAGATGTCGCAGCCGAGGAAGGTGTATCCGAGAGGGTGGCCCTCCGCGGGTCCGCCGTTGCTGTTCACCAGCTGACAATCATCCGTCGGCGACGTCGCGGTGAACAGTGTCGGCCACAGCGCCATCACCAGGAAGACGAGGGCGAGCACGACCGAGAACCAGAACAGCGGGCGTCGGCGCAGATCGCTCCACGCGTCACGCCAGAGGTTGCTGGGCTTCTCGGAGATGCGGATCGCGTCGACGGCGATCGACTCCGTCTCGATCGGGGCGACGTAGTGCTTCTGGGTCGTGGGGTCAGACATAGCGGATCCTCGGGTCGAGCAGACCGTAGAGCAGGTCGATGAACAGATTCACCAGCACGTACAGGATGACGAACACGGTGACGAACGAGACGACCGTCGGCCCTTCACCTCGTTGGATCGCCTGGAACAGCGTGTTTCCGACACCGGGCACGTTGAAGATGCCCTCGGTGACGGTGGCACCCACGAGCAGCACACCGAAGTTCGTGGCCGAGTTCGTGATCACGGGGATCAGCGAGTTGCGCAGCACGTGCACCGGGATCACCCGACTGCGCGACAGGCCCTTGCTGTAGGCCGTGCGGACCCAGTCCTGATTGAGGGTGTCGATGACGGAGCTGCGCATCAGCCGCATGCTCACGGCATACAGGCTGAACCCGAGCACGAGGGCAGGCAGCCAGAGGCCGCCCCAATCGTTGTCGGCGCCCACCGTGGGTTTGAACCAGCCGAGCTTGATCGCCAGGAAGTACTGCGCGAGGAAGGCGACGACGAAGATCGGGATGGCGATCGCGACGAGCGCGACCATCAACGAGACGTTGTCGAACAGCTTTCCCTTGCGCAGCGCCGAGATCGTGCCGATGATGATCGCCAGCGTGAACTCGATGCCGATGGCCATCACTGCGAGGCGGCCGGTGACCGGCAGCGTCGCGGCGAGAACTGCCGAGACCGGGCGTCCGGAGAACGTGTTGCCGAGGTCTCCTTGGAAGACGCCGGAGATGTAGTACCAGTACTGCACGAGGAACGGCTCGTTCAAGTGGTACTGCTCGCGCAGCTGCTCCAGGACCGCAGGGTTCGGGGTCTTGTCGCCGAACAGGGCGAGGAGCGGGTCGCCGGGCATGGCGAACACGAGGAAGTAGATGAGCAGGGTGGCGCCGAAGAAGACCGGGATCACCTGCAGAAGACGTCTCAGAATATAACCGAGCATCCGCTTGTCCCTTCTGTGAGGGGAAAGAAAGTTGGGCGAACACAAGCCTATGAGGCGGTGACGAAAATCGTCACCGCCTCATAGGTGAAGTGCCGTCAGACTTTACTCGCCGGCCTTCGTGATCTCGTAGTACAGCGGGACGGAGTTCCAGCCGAACGTCACGTTCTGGACGTCCTCGCCGAATCCACCGGTCACGTTGGAGTACCACAGCGGGATGGCGGGCAGGTCCTGGAACAGAACCTCCTGCGCCTTGGTGAAGTCCTCGAGCTGCGCGGCAGGGTCGGGGTTGCTGATGCCGGCGGCGATCAGGTCGTCGAACTCGGGGTTCGAGTACTTGCCGTCGTTGGAGCCTGCGCCGGTGGCGTAGAGCGGTCCGAGGAAGTTGTACAGACCCGGGTAGTCCGCCTGCCAGCCCGAACGGGCAGCAGTCGTGATCGAGCTGTCGTTGATCTTCGTGCGAAGGTCCTGGAACGTCGGGTACGGGTCACCCGACGCCTCGATGCCGAGCGTGTTCTTGATGCTGTTGCTCACCGCGTCGACCCAGGCGTCGTGCCCACCGTCGGCGTTGTAAGCGATCTTGAACTCGCCTTCCCACGGCGAGATGGCGTCGGCCTCGGCCCACAGCTCCTTCGCCTTCTCCGGGTTGTACTCGAGCACCTCGTTGCCGGGGACCGAGTCGGACCAGCCGTCGATGACGGGCGACGTGAAGTCGGCCGCGGGGGTACGCGTGTCGGAGAAGATCGTCTTGGTGATCTCGGCACGGTTGATCGCCATCGACAGCGCCTGACGACGCAGCTTGCCCTCGTCGCCACCGAAGTGCGGGAGGAACTGGCCGATCGTGAACGACTGGAACACGGCCGACGGCTGGTTCACCGCGCGGTCGCCGAGCTCGTCGGCGAACACCGGGAGAGAGCCGGTCGGGATCGCGTCGATGACGTCGACCTGGTTCGACTGCAGGTCGGCGTACGCCGCTTCCTGCGTGGCGTAGAACTTGATCGTGAGGCCACCGTTGGCGGCCTTGCGTCCACCGTCGTAGTCGTCGTTGCGAACGAGGTCGATCTGCACGTCGTGCTGCCACGCGTCGTCGCCGTCGATCATGTACGGACCGTTGCCGATCGGGTTCTGACCGAACGCGTCCATGTCTTCGAACGCCACGTCGGGCAGCGGGTAGAACGCCGAGTAGCCGAGACGCAGCGCGAAGTCGGAGGCCGGCTTGTTCAGCGCGATCGTGAAGGTGTAGTCATCGACCTGCTTGAGACCCGTGAGTTCGGAGTCCTCGTCGTAGCTGAAGCCCTCGATGTCCTCGAAGAAGTAGCTGGACAGGTGGCCGTTGGAGAGCTTGGCGCCCTCGTTCCACGCCTTGATGAAGTTGTCGGCGGTGACCTCCTCGCCGTCGGAGAAGGTCTGCCCCTCCTTCAGCTTGACCGTGAGGTGCTGCGGGTCCTCGGTGGTGATCTCCTCGGCCACGTCGTTGACCGGCTTGCCGTCGGCGTCGTAGTAGATGAGACCCGCGAAGATCTCGTCGAGGATCTTTCCGCCGCCGACCTCGTTGGTGTTGGTCGGGATCAGCGGGTTCTCGGGCTCGGAGCCGTTCGTGGTGATGATGGCATCCGGGTTCGCACCGGCGGATCCGTCGTCACCTGAATCGTTGCCGCCACCGCTTGCGCAGCCCGCGAGCGCCAGGGCGCCGATCGCGAACAGCGCGGTGCCCGCAAGGGCGATCTTGTTGCGCTTCACTTTGTGTCCTCCTGTGGACTGATACTTCAATCTGCGCGCTCACCGTTGAACGCGTAGGGATATCTGAGCGTAACCCGGCGTTTCATCGACGGTGTACTCGGCTAATCAACCGTTACTGAGTGGTGACCATCTGTAACATGCACGCAACACCCGCAGACGCACAACGGCGCCGAGCAGCCCCCGGAGGGGCCGCTCGACGCCATTCCTGGAAATCGCCGTGGATCAGGCGAAAGCCTCCACCGGCGGACACGCGCACACGAGGTTGCGGTCACCGTAGGCCTGATCGATCCGCCGCACGGGAGGCCAGTACTTCCCCGCGATCAGAGCGTGCACAGGGTACGCGGCATCCTCACGCGAGTACGCGTGCTTCCACTCCCCCGCGATCAGTGACACCGCCGTGTGCGGCGCATGCACGAGCGGGTTGTCATCGGCGGGCCAACGACCTGCGGCGACGGCATCCGCCTCGGCCTTGATCATGATCATCGCCTCGATGAAGCGCTCGATCTCGTCGAGGTCCTCGGATTCGGTGGGCTCGACCATGAGCGTGCCCGCCACCGGGAACGACATCGTCGGCGCATGGAAGCCGTAGTCGATCAGCCGCTTCGCGACGTCGTCGACGGTCACCCCCGTCGCCTCCTTGAGGGGACGCAGGTCGAGGATGCACTCGTGCGCGACGCGACCGTTCTCACCCGTGTAGAGCACCGGGTAGTGCTCGCCGAGGCGCACCGCGATGTAGTTCGCGGACAGCACGGCCGCAGCGGTCGCGCGACGCAGCCCGTCGGCGCCCATCATGCGCACGTAGGCCCAGGAGATCGGCAGAACGCCGGCCGAGCCGTAGGGCGCTCCCGAGACGGCGCCGCCCTCGAAGACGAATCCCCCGGCGTGCTCAGCGCGCTGTGCCAGCGGATGCGACGGCAGGAACGGTGCGAGATGCGCCTTCGCCGCGACCGGGCCGACACCCGGACCGCCCCCGCCGTGCGGGATCGCGAAGGTCTTGTGCAGGTTCAGATGCGACACATCGCCCCCGAGGTCGCCGAAACGCGCGTACCCCAGCAGGGCGTTGAGGTTCGCCCCGTCGACATAGACCTGGCCGCCCGCTTCGTGCACCGCCGTCGTGATCTCGACCACGTCCTGCTCGTACACCCCGTGCGTGGAGGGGTAGGTGATCATGAGCGCCGACAGCGATTCCGCGTGCGTGGCGATCTTGGCACGCAGATCGTCGAGGTCGACGTTGCCGAGCTCGTCGCAGGCGACCACGACCACCTTCATGCCCGCGAGCACGGCGGAAGCCGCGTTCGTGCCATGCGCCGACGACGGGATCAGACAGACCGTGCGCTGATCGTCACCGTTCGCGAGGTGATATCCGCGGATGGCGAGCAGACCGGCGAGCTCTCCCTGGGACCCGGCGTTCGGCTGCAGCGAGACGGCGTCATATCCGGTGACCTCGGCGAGCCAGGCCTCGAGCTGGTCGATCAGCGCCAGGTAGCCCTGCACGTCGGCCGCGGGAGCGAACGGGTGGATGCCGGCGAACTCCGGCCAGGTGATCGCCGCCATCTCGGTGGCCGCGTTGAGCTTCATGGTGCATGACCCGAGTGGGATCATGCCCCGGTCGAGGGCGTAGTCGCGGTCGGCGAGGCTCTTGAGGTAGCGCATCATGGCGGTCTCGCTGCGGTGCGCGTGGAAGACGGGATGGGTCAGGTACTCGTCCTGACGCAGCAGCGCTTCCGGCAGCGCGCCGTGCGAACCGCTCTCGAACCAGCCGAAGGCCCGCTGCTGCTGTCCACCGAACACCCTGGCGACCTGATGCAGCTCACTGAAGGTCGTGGTCTCGTCGACCGCGATGCTGATCGTGTCGGCATCTGCGACATTCAGCAGGATGCCGTAGCCGTCGCGAGCCTGCGCCGCGTACTCCGCCGCGCGCCCGGGAACTCGCACCTGCACGGTGTCGAAGAAGGCATCGTGCGCGACATCCGCGCCCGCCTCGGTGAGCCAGTCGCGCAGGCGCAGCGCCTTGTCGGCGACCTGTCGAGCGATCTCACGCAGCCCGTCCGGCCCGTGGTAGACCGCGTACATCGAGGCCATCACGGCGAGCAGCACCTGAGCGGTGCAGATGTTCGACGTGGCCTTCTCGCGACGGATGTGCTGCTCACGCGTCTGAAGCGAGAGGCGGTAGGCCGGCTTGCCGTCGGCGTCGACCGAGACCCCGACGAGCCTTCCGGGGAGCTGTCGCTCCAGCCCCGATCGCACGGCCATGTACCCGGCGTGCGGTCCGCCGAAGCCCATCGGCACGCCGAAGCGCTGCGTGGTGCCGACCGCGACGTCAGCGCCCAGCGAGCCGGGCGAGGCGATGAGCGTCAGCGCGAGGAGGTCGGCGGCGACGACGGCGAGTCCGCCGGCGAGGTGGGCGGCATCGATCACGGCCGCCGGGTTCCACACGCGTCCCGACGCACCGGGATACTGCACGAAGACGCCGAACAGCTCCGCGGGAAGCTCCTCGCCTGCCGCGATGTCGACTGCCACGAGCTCGATACCCACGGCCTCGGCCCGGGTGGCCAGCAGCGCCTTGGTCTGCGGGAGGGCGTCGGTGTCGACCGCGAACACGGCTGAGGCGGACTTCGAGGCACGCCGCGCGAGCAGCATCCCCTCCACCACGGCCGTCGGCTCGTCGAGCATCGAGGCGTTGGCCGTCGACAGTCCCGTGAGTTCCGCGACCATGGTCTGGAAGTTGATGAGCGCCTCCAGGCGCCCCTGCGAGATCTCCGGCTGATACGGCGTGTACGCCGTGTACCAGGACGGGTTCTCGAGCACATTGCGCTGGATCACCTGCGGGGTGATCGTGCCGTAGTACCCGAGCCCGATCATCGGACGGTTCACAGTGTTGCGCGCTGCGATCGCACGGAGTTCGGCAAGCGCTTCGGTCTCACTCGCCGCACGCGGGATGACGGACTCGCCCGCATCCGTGAAGATCGACGACGGCACGGCTTGACGCATCAGCGCCTCGACCGGACTCCAGTCCTCGAGCTCGGAGGTGACTCCGAGGGCGTCCAGCATCGTGCGCTGGGCGGCATCGGTGGGTCCGATGTGACGATCGGCGAAAGAGACCACGTGCGGATCAGCCCTCCGTGAGTGCGACGTAGGCGTCGCGATCGAGCAGGCCGTCGAGTGCGCCCGCGGCGACCGACACCTTGATCAGCCATCCGCCGGCGAAGGGCTCGGCGTTGACGAGCGACGGGTCATCGACCACGGCGTCGTTGATCTCGACGACGGTGCCGGCGACGGGGGCGTAGAGCTCGCCGACCGACTTGGTCGATTCGATCTCGCCGACCACGGCACCGGCGGTGATCTCGGTGCCGACGGCGGGGAGCTCGACGAACACGACGTCGCCGAGCTTCTCGGCAGCGAAGTCGGTGATGCCGATCGTGATGGTGTCGCCGTCAGCGGCGATCCACTCGTGTTCTTCGGTGTAGCTCAGGGCGTTGAGATCGGTCATTTCGTCCTCCGGTAGAAAGGCAGAGCGGTCACGGTCGCGGGGATCTTCGTCCCGCGTACATCCAGGAATACTGCGGTTCCCTCTTCGGCGGAAGAGGGGGTCACATAGGCCATCGCGATGGGATGGCCGAGGGTCGGGCTGAGGGCGCCGCTGGTCACCTCGCCGAGCACGGCGCCGTCTTCGTCGACGACGGCGTAGCCGGCGCGGCCCGCGCGCTTGCCCTCCGCCACCAGACCGACCAGAACGGGGGCGTCGGATGCCGCGGGCGCCGCGTCCTTGCCGACGAAGCTCTCCTTGTCGGCGGCGACGACGCGACCGAGACCCGCCTGAGCAGGCGTGGTGTCGCGGCTGAGCTCGTGTCCGTACAGGGGCATACCCGCCTCCAGACGGAGCGTGTCGCGCGCGGCAAGGCCTGCGGGCACCAGGCCGTGGGGCAGTCCGGCCGTCATCACGGCATCCCAGAGCGCTGCGGCATCGGCCGCGCGCACGAGGAGCTCGAACCCGTCTTCACCGGTGTAGCCGGTGCGGGCGATCAGCAGTGGCTCTCCGAGGAAGGAGGCGTCGGCCCACGCGTAGTACTTCTGCTCTGCCCAGGGCGTGCTCAGGTCGGTGATGCCGTCGGTCGCGGCGACGATGGCGGCCGCGACCGGTCCCTGCACGGCGAGCAGGGCGTACGAGTCCGAGACGTCTTCCACATCGACGCCCCGATCGCCCAGGAACCCGGCGAAGCTGCGCTCCTCGCCCTCCGTGCGCGCAGGAAGTGCGCGTTCGGGGATCGACGGGAAGTCGCGCACCCGCGAGGCGAACGCCGAATCGACGAAGCCGCGGTTGCCCGCGTTGGCGATGACCAGATACCGGTCCGCGGCGAGTCGGTAGGCGATGACGTCGTCGATGATCCCGCCGTCGTCCGCCAGCAGAAGCGAGTACTTCGCCTTCCCGATGGGCATCGACGAGATGCGTCCCGCGAGGGCGAAGTCGAGGAAGTCGGCGGCATGCACGCCGGTGACCAGGAACTCGGCCATGTGCGAGATGTCGAAGAGACCGGCCGCCTGACGCACGGCATGGTGCTCGGCGAGATCGGAGGTGTAGCGCACCGGCATCTGCCAGCCACCGAAGTCGGTGAACGATGCTCCGAGCGCCTCGTGGCGCTCACGGAGCGGGGTGTAGCGGGGATCGGACATGGAGTTCTCCCGGATGTGGACGGGCGGAACGGCGACGTCGCCGATCCGAGGAACTCCCCCTCTGTCATAGGCCTGAGAGCTTCACCCGTGTGCGACACGAGCTTTCACCGTCGGCGGATCCCCGCACGCGGGAATCGCTTTTCAGAGTGGCCGGACCCGCGCGGTACGCGTTACCTGAGAGATTGGCGGGGAGGCTTGCTCCTTCGGTGCCCGGCTGCGTTCACCAGGGCTCTCCCGCGGGGGGTCATTCGGCCTGTCTTCAGTTGTGGGATCAGTCTAGCGGGATGCTCAGCGCTCCCCGATGAGTTCGGCGCGGACTTCGTCGCGGAGGCGGCCGAGGTTGTCGGGTTCGGGGGCGGCTCCGAGGAGGGTCTTGGTGTAGTCGTGTCGGGGGTTGAGGATGACCTCGTCGGCGGGGCCGCGTTCGACGACATCACCGTGGAACAGGACCATGATCTCGTCACTGAAGTGCCGGGCCGTGGCGAGATCATGCGTGATGTACAGGACGCCCAGGTTCTCTTCGCGCTGCAGATCCGCGAGCAGATTCAACACGCCGAGGCGAATCGAGACGTCGAGCATCGATACCGGCTCATCGGCGACGATGAACCGTGCCCCCGGGGCCAGGGCCCGTGCGATCGCGACACGCTGCCGCTGCCCACCCGACAGCTCATGCGGGCGCCGCTCGGCGAAACTTCCCGCCGGGGAGAGCCGCACCCGATCCAACAACTCCAACGCTCGCTCCCGCACCTGCGCCCCCGACAGCTCCGGGTGATGCAGGCGCAGCGGGCGCTCGAGGTGATGCACGATCGTGTGGAACGGGTTCAACGACGCGAACGGGTCCTGGAACACCATCTGCACTTCAGAGCGGTAGGTCGCCAGCGCCCGACCTCTGTTGCCAGAGGCAGCGCCGTCCAACAGGATCTCTCCGCTGGTCGGAGTCTCCAGCTTCATGAGCATGCGGGCGATCGTCGACTTCCCCGACCCCGACTCCCCCACCAGCGCCACGGTCTTGCCCGCCGCGATCGTGAACGACACATCCTTCACTGCATGCAGTGTGCGGGTCTTCAACCCGGAGCGCAGCGTGAAGTCCTTGACGAGGTTCCTGGCTTCGAGGGTCGGAACGCCCGTCGTCGAGACCGTGGGACGAACTGCACTCATCGGACCTGCTCCTGACTGGGCTGGTTGCCGGTGCGCACGAAGTCGCCCCGCTCGCCCTTCAAAGACGGGAAACTCGACAGCAGCTTCTTCGTGTACTCGTGCTGGGGCGTGCGGTAGATCTCCTCCGCCGTGCCCTCCTCCACGATCTGCCCCTGCAACATCACCGCGATCCGATCACTGATCTCGATCAACATCGGCAGATCATGCGTGATGAAGATCACCGCGAACCCCAACTTCTCCCGCAACCGCATGATCTCCCGGATGATGCCCCGCTGCACCACCACATCCAACGCCGTCGTCGGCTCATCCATGATCATCACCTGCGGATCCAACGCCAACGCCATCGCGATCATCATCCGCTGCCGCATCCCACCCGACAACTCATGCGGAAAACTCGACAACCGGGCCGGATCAACGCCCACCAACGTGAGCAACTCCTCCGCCCGCGCCGTCTTCGCCTTCTTACTCATCCCCGGACGATGCGTGTCGAAGATGTCGAAGATCTGCGCACGCACACTGATCACCGGGTTCAACGAATTCATCGCCCCCTGGAACACCATCGAGATCTTGTCCCACCGGAACGCGCGGAGACCCTCCCCATCCAAACCCACGATGTCGATATCCGACCCATCACGGTCATGGAACACGATCTCCCCACCGGTCATCAACGCCGGCGCCTTCAACAACCGATTCATCCCATACGCGAGCGTCGTCTTGCCGCATCCGGACTCCCCGGCCAACCCCAGGATCTCCCCCCGGTTCAGCGTCAGCGACACATTCCGCACCGCCTTCACCGGCGGATCCACCTCATACTCGATCGACACATTCCGCGCCGTCAACACAGCCTCACTCATGCGGTGACCCCCTTGGTCTTGGCGGCCTTGCGCACGCGGCGCGCGGCATCGGGCGCATTGCGCAGCTTCGGGTTGATGACCTCGTCGATCGCGAAGTTGATCAGGGCGAGCCCTGCTCCCAGCACGGCGATCATGACTCCCGGTGGGATGAACCACCACCACGCGCCGCGACCGAGGGCCTGACCCGACTGCGCGTCGTTGAGGATCGTCCCCCAGGTGATGGAGGAGTTCGGGCCGAGGCCGAGGTACGACAGCCCTGCCTCGCCGAGGATCGCGAAGATGATCGCGAACAGGAACTGCGCGGTCAGCAGGGGCAGCAGATTCGGCATGATCTCCACCAGGATCACCCGGAACGAGCGCTCCCCCGCGACCTTGGCGGCGTATACGTAATCGCGGGTGCGCAGCGAACGCGTCTGCAGACGCAGCACGTACGCGGCGCCGGCCCAGGAGGTGATGCCGAGCACGAACGCGACCAACTGCCAGCTGCGCTGGGGAACGAACGAGGCGATCACCATGACGAGCGGCAGGCCGGGGATCACGATCATCACGTTGGTGAGGAGCGCGAGTCCGTCCTCACGCCACCCGCCGAGGTATCCGGCCAGGACACCGAAGAGCAGGGACAGGACGATCGCGATACTGCCGGCCACGAGGCCGACCAGGAGAGAACCCTGCGCACCGATCGCGAGCTGGGCGAACATGTCGTTGCCCAGCTTGGTCGTGCCGAGCCAGTGCTCGGCCGACGGCGGTTCGAGCGCCGGGTTGTCGGTGCTGCGCGGGTTCTGCGAGAAGATCGGGGCGATGATCGCGAACAGCACGATCGCGAGCACCAGGATCGCGCCGAGGATGAACTTGGGCGAACGGCTCGGAAGCAGCCCGCGCCCCTTGCGCGGCTTCTGCGTCGCCAGTGTGACGGTGCTGGCGGGCGAGGTCGTCGGCTGATCCTTCACGATCAGCGTCGAGGTCGTGTTCTCGGAATCAGACATTCTGGCGAGCCCTCGGGTCGATGAATCCGTAGACGAGATCCATGATGAAGTTGGCGGCGAGCACCGTGATCGTGATGACGAGGAACAATCCCTGCATCAGGGCGTAGTCGTTGTTGGTGACGGCCTGGAACATCAGCTTGCCGATGCCGGGATAGGTGAACACCTGTTCCATCACGATGGACCCTGCGACCACGAAGCCGAGCGTGATCGAGAAGCCGGCGATCGAGGGGATCGCCGCGTTGCGGGCGGCGTAGGTGCTGAGGATACGGCGCGGGCGCAGGCCCTTCGCCTCCGCCGTGAGGACATAGTCCTCGGCGAGGGTCGAGACCATCATGTTGCGCATGCCGAAGAGCCAGCCTCCGACTGAGCTGATCACGATGGTGACGGCGGGGAGGATCGCGTGCGACACCGCGTTCGTGAAGAACGCCCAGGTCGGCTCGGGGCCGTCCGGGAAGTCGAAGACGTCGTAGCCGCCGAAGATCGGGAACCATCCGAGCCCGACCGCGAAGACCGCGACCAGGAGCAGGGCCATCCAGAAGTACGGGATCGACTGCAGAACGGTGGTCGCCGGGATCAGGTGATCGACCCAGGTGCCGCGCTTCCACCCCGCCCAGGCGCCGAGCACGACGCCGAGGATGAAGGAGATGACGGTGGCGGTGCCGACCAGGATGAGCGTCCAGGGCAGCGCCTGCCCGATCAGCTCGGAGACGGGAGTGGGGAACTTGGTGACCGACACTCCCAGATCGCCCTGGAACATGCGGCCCCAGTAGGCGAGGTACTGCTCCCAGAGGGATGAGTCATCGCCGCCGAGCAGGAGCTTGATGTTGCGGATCGTGGTCTCGGAGACCTCGCCGCCCGCTCGCTGCATCTTGGCGATCATGATGTCCGCCGGATTCCCCGGCATGAGCCGGGGAAGCAGGAAGTTGATGGAGATCGCGGCCCAGAGCGTGAACGCGTAGAACCCGATTCTTCGTGCATAGAACTTCATGTACGTTCCTAGACTTCCTGCTTCCCCGACTGCTGTCGGATTACTTGGCCGGCTGCAGCTGCGTCAGGATGTACCCTGCCGCGATCGCACCCCACGACGGCGGGAAGGCGTAGAGGTCGTCCTCGGTCGGCCACCCGGTGAAGTCCTTCGTGTTGTAGAAGGTCTGCGTCGCGTTGATCACCAGCGGGATGTACGGAAGGTCACGGACGATCTCGGTCTGGATCGTGCCGTAGAGCTCCTTCTTCTCCGCTTCGTCGTTCGTCGAGATGGCCGCCTGGATCGCGGCGTCCACCTTGGGGTTGCTGTAGCGGCTGAAGTTCCAGCGGCCTGCAGGGATCTCCTCGCCCACCGGGCTCGTGGACTCCACCGTCGTGCCACCGAACCAGTCGCGGTAGATCTGGAACGGGTCGGCGACGGAGGTGCCGATGACACCGCCGACGATCAACTGGAAATCTCCGCCCTGACGCGCGTCGGAGAACTCCTGCCACTGCACGGTCGAGGCGTTGACCTTGATGCCGGCTGCGGCTGCCTGCTCGGAGATCAGCTTGGCGGCGTCGTTGTAGTCCGTCCAGCCGTCGACCGAGATCAGGTTGAGCTCGAGCGGAACGCCGTCCTTCGCGTAGAAGTCGCCGTCCTTCGTGTAGCCGGCCGCCTCGAGGATCTCGCCGGCTTCGGCCGCGTTGGCCTCCTGCGGGCTGACCTTGTTCGCGGGGTCGGCGACCCACTTGTCGTCACGCGGAAGCAGCGCGAACGTCGGAGAGATGTCGCCGGTGAGGCCGACGAACGCCTTCTCCTTGATCGTGCCGCGGTCGATCGCGACGTTGAGCGCCTGGCGAACCGCCACGTCGGTCTGCGGACCGGTGCAGCCGAGTTCGGCGTTCGAGCAGGTGTAGAGGACCGTCGGGTCCTGCGGGGTGTTGATCCAGTCGATCGCGCCGTTCGAGGTCACGTCGTCCGGGTTCGGGATGAACATGCCCGTCCAGTCGAGCTTGCCGGCGGCGAGCAGGTCCTGCGCGGTCTGGTTGTTGTCGACGGCGATGTACTGCACCTTCTTGACGCCCAGCTTGTCGGCATCACGGAAGTTCTCGTTGGCGACGAGCGTGTACGACTCGCTCGTGGTCTTGTCGACCACGTACGGGCCGGATCCGACCGGCTCCTCGTTCGTGAAGTTCGCGAAGTCGGTGACGTCCGCCCAGACGTGCTCGGGAAGGATGTACGTCGACCCCAGGCGGGCGAAGGTCGTGGTGAACTGCGGGCTGCTGTAGGTCAGCACCACGGTCGTGTCGTCGGTCGCCTCGGCGGACGTGAGGCCGTTGCCCTCCGGGTTGTTGCCCTCGTAGTTGAAGGAGAACGCGACGTCCTTCGCGGTGAGCGGCTTGCCGTCGCTCCACTTGAGGTCGGGCTTGATCTTGACCGTGATCGTGGTGCCGTCTTCGCTGTACTCGTACGAGTCGCCGATGAGGCCGACCGGCTCGGAGTCGGCCGTCTTGTTGAAGAAGAAGAGCGGTTCGAGGATGGGTCCGAGGGCGCCGTGCAGCACCGTCGGAGCGAAGGGGTTGTAGTTCGCGGTGATCGGAGTCTGGCTACCCGCCCAGACGCGAAGGGCACGATCCCCGTTCGCGTTCCCGTTGTCGCCGCTGCCGCCGGTGCCGCAGGCGGTGAGCCCCAGCACGAGGACGGAGGCCCCCGCGACTGCGGTGAGCGCGATCTTGCGCTTGCCGTTACGCATCATTCTTGTGTTTCCTCTCGGTGCTGCACTGCAGGAGGGATTTCTCCAAGGGAGCCGATCTCCAGGTCGAGGATCGGGGACCTCTCCGGAAGGCGCCTGTCGGGACGCCTCGAAGGGGTTTGTTAGGACAGTAACCTAACAAACCCGGAACGGAGGGACAACCCCCGTCGAGCCCGGGAGATAACGTTTCGGACTCAGCGCCTCGCATCGTCATGAAGATGCACTAATTGTCACGGTGACACTAAGATCGATGCAGGAGGTTAAGGTGCTTATGACTCGAACCAGCGGCATCCGCGTGGCCGTCTCGACGGTCATCCTCACGCTGCGCGCGTCCACCACCGACGAGGATCCGGTGCTCGCGCTCCCCCTCGTGCGCCGCACCAGAGAGCCGTTCGCCGATCGGTGGGCCCTCCCCGGCGGCTGGCTCACGACCGCGGAGTCGCCGGTCGATGCGGCCGCACGCACGCTCGCCGAGACCACCGGCCTTGCCCCCAGCTACCTCGAGCAGCTCTACGCGTTCGGAGCGGTCGACCGCTCCCCCACCCGCGTGGTGTCGCTCGTGTACTGGGCTCTGCTACGTCAAGACGATGTGGTCGCGCAGAGCGCGGCGCATCTCGCCTCGGGCCACGCCCCCGAGAACGTGCAGTGGTTCGACGTCGATGCACTGCCCGCTCTCGCTTTCGACCACGCGAAGATCATCGAGTACGCCCTGTGGCGGCTGCGCAACAAGGTCGGATACAGCCGGGTCGCGCACGGATTCCTGCCGGCCGAGTTCACCCTGGCCGACCTCCGTGAGGCCTACGAGGCCATCCTCGGCAAGCAGCTCGACCCCGCGAATTTCCGGCGCCAGGTGGAATCGACGGGAAACCTCCTCCCGACCGATCGATTCCGCACCGGCAGCCACCGCCCTGCACGCCTGTACCGCTACAACACCGACGTCGAGCTGGCCGACCGCGGCCCCCTCGGTTCCGAAGAAACGAGCACCCGATGAGCATCACCTTCGTCCCCACCCCGGCAGTACCCGCGCACGATGCCTCGGTCGACCATGCCATCCAGGCGATCGTGACCGGAGCCTCGACCGAGGAGACCTGCAGCACCGATCTCGCCGCAGGCCCCTGGGACTTCGACATCCGCCCCGGGTACGGCCCGGGCTCCTCGATGGGAGATGTTATCCCCACCGGCGCGCCCCGCCAGGGAGAGCTCCCCGCCGCCTACCGGGATGCCGCGGAGGATGAGCTCCACGAGCGGATCCGCGCGGCGAAGCAGACCCTCGGCGACCGGGTCGTCGTGCTCGGACACTTCTATCAGCGCGAAGAGGTCGTGCGTCACGCCGACTACGTCGGCGACTCGTTCCAACTCGCGACAGCCGCGAAGCAGCGCCCCGATGCCGAGGCGATCGTCTTCTGCGGCGTGCACTTCATGGCGGAGACGGCCGACCTTCTCTCCGGCCGGGAACAGGCCGTCATCCTCCCGAACCTCGCCGCCGGATGCTCGATGGCCGACATGGCCGACATCGACCAGGTCGAGGACTGCTGGGAGCAGCTGTCCGAGGTGCTCGGCGACCTCGACGCGGTCGATGCCGACGGGCGGGTCCCCGTGATCCCCGTGACCTACATGAACTCTTCCGCCGCCATCAAGGGCTTCGTCGGGCGCCACGGCGGGATCGTGTGCACCTCGTCCAATGCCGAGACCGTGCTCGAGTGGGCCTTCGAGCGAGGACGGCGCGTGCTGTTCTTCCCGGATCAGCATCTGGGACGCAATACCGCGAAGGCGATGGGGGTGCCGCTCGAGCAGATGCCGATGTGGAACCCGCGCCGCGCACTGGGCGGCTCCAGCGCCGAGGAGCTCGTGGACTCCCGAGTGATCCTCTGGCACGGCTTCTGCTCGGTACACCGCCGCTTCACCGTCGCCCAGATCGAGCAGGCACGCGCCGAGCACCCCGGAGTGCGCGTGATCGTGCACCCCGAATGCCCGATGGAGGTGGTGGATGCCGCAGATGAAGCGGGCTCCACCGAGTACATCCGCCGCGCGATCGACGCAGCCACCGAGCCGACCACCTTCGCGATCGGGACCGAGATCAACCTCGTCCGACGCCTCGCGGCACAGTACCCGCAGCACGAGATCTTCTGCCTGGATCCCGTGGTCTGCCCGTGCTCGACCATGTACCGGATCCACCCGGGCTATCTCGCCTGGGTGTTGGAAGAACTGGTCGCTGGTCGCACGCCGAATCGCATCGAGGTCTCGGCCGATGTCGCCGACCCCGCCCGCGTCGCCCTGGAGCGCATGCTCGCCGCCAAGCCGCCGGTCGTGAGTGCGCGATGAACGTCATCGTCGTGGGTTCGGGGATCGCGGGACTCACCGCCGCTCTGCACGCGCACGAATCCGGACACCGCGTGACCGTCGTCACGAAGGGCGCGCTCGGCGAGGGCTGCACGGGGCTCGCGCAGGGCGGTGTCGCAGGGGTGTACGGCGCGGATGATTCTCAGGATCGTCACGCGCAGGACACGATGGATGCCGGTGCCGGCCAGTCGGATCCCGACGCCGTCGCCGTCCTGGTCGCCGAGGGTTCGGCCCGGATCGCGGAACTCATCACCCGGGGCGTGGCCTTCGATCGCACCCCCGACGGACAGTTGATGCTCGGCCGAGAAGCCGCACACAGCCATGCGCGCATCGTGCACGCGGGCGGCGACGCCACGGGTGCGGCGATCGCCCGCGCCCTGTCGTCTGCCGTGCGGGATTCGTCGATCACCGTCGTCGACGCCGCCTTCCTGGTCGACCTGGTGGTCGAGGACGGGACCGTCCGCGGCATCCGCACCCTCATCGACGGGCGACACACGGAACTGTATGCGGAGGCGGTCATCCTGGCCACGGGGGGCGCAGGTCATCTCTACGCACACACGACCAACCCGATCGGCACGACCGGCGACGGGATCGCCGCCGCGCTGCGGGCGGGCGCCGCGGTGACGGAGCTGGAGTTCGTGCAGTTCCACCCCACGATCCTCGACGCCGGTGCCCCCTTCCTGATCTCCGAAGCCGTGCGCGGCGAGGGTGCGACGCTGATCGATGACGATGGTCGACGCTTCGTGTTCGACGTGCACCCCGACGGCGAACTCGCACCGCGCGATGTCGTGTCACGCGCCATCGCTCGGAAAGCCTCGGCGCAGGGAGCTCCCGTACGCCTGGATGCGACCATGCTGGGGGCCGCCAGGCTGGCGCAGCGATTCCCGACGATCGATCGCGTCACCCGCGAACGCGGATTCGACTGGTCGCGCGAGCCGATCCCGGTGACGCCGGCCGCGCACTACCTGATGGGCGGCGTCGTCACCGATCTCGACGGGCGCAGTTCACTGTCGGGCCTCTTCGCCGTGGGTGAGGTGGCCCGAACGGGCGTGCACGGCGCGAACCGACTCGCCTCGAACTCGCTGCTCGAAGGCGCGGTCTTCGGGGCGCGCGCGGCTGCGGCGCTGGGGTCACCGTCGATCTGGACCGCAGAGTTCGTCGATGCCACACCAGACGCTCTCGAGATGCCGACGATCGATGTGCCGGCGCGCGATGCAGACTCCGATTTCTCACGCGGCGCTGTGCAGCGGGTGATGTGGGACCACGTCGGACTCATCCGCACCGACGACGGGCTGCAGCATGCGCTCCAGACCTTCCGTTCCTGGCGAACGACGGCGGCGGCCCCGCACACCGTCGAGGAGCACGAGAACGCGAATCTGCTGCTTCTCGCCCAGGCGACGGCGTCCGCCGCTCTTCTGCGTACCGAATCCGTCGGCGCGCACTTCCGCGAACCCGCTCTGATCGGAGTCTGATGCTCACCGCCGCCCTTCTCACCCGCGTCGTCGGCGCTGCCCTGGAGGAAGATGCTCCCTGGGGCGATCTCACCAGTACGACGCTGCTCCCCGCCGACGCCACGGCGGCCGCCGACCTCGTCGCCCGCGAGCGGGGCGTGTTCAGCGGGGGATCCGTGTTCGCCGCGGCCTTCGCGCTCACCGATCCCTCCCTCGTCGTCGATCAACACGTGGACGACGGCGATGAGTTCTCTCCGGGCGATGTGCTGGCCTCGGTGTCGGGCTCGGCCCGCGGCATCCTCACCGGCGAGCGGGTCGCGCTGAACTTCGTGCAGCGGATGAGCGGCATCGCCACACTCACGGCCGCCTACGTCGCCGCCGTCGACGGTACGAAGGCGCGCATCGTCGACACCCGCAAGACGACACCGGGACTGCGGGCATTCGAACGCCACGCCGTGCTGTCAGGCGGGGGCCGCAACCACCGTTACTCGCTGTCCGATGCCGTGATGGCGAAGGACAACCATCTCGCCGTGCTCACGCGATCCGGCGCGGATCTGGCAGGGTCGTTGCGGAGCGCACTGGGTTCCCTCCCCCACACGGTTCACGTGGTCGTGGAGGTCGATCGGCTCGATCAGATCCCCGCAGTACTCGACGGTGGGGCGCACACGGTACTGCTCGACAACTTCTCTCTCGACGACCTGCGCGCGGGCGTCGCCCTCATCGATGGACGCGCGACGGTTGAAGCCTCGGGCGGCGTGAACCTCGACACCGTGGCAGGCATCGCCGCGACCGGGGTCGACGTGATCTCCGTAGGCGCTCTCACGCACTCGGCGCGGGCTGTCGACCTCGGGCTGGACGTGCGGATCGCCTAGTGCTGTACCTCGACCACGCCGCCACATCACCGGTACGACCGGAAGTGCTCGATGCGATGCGCCCCTATCTGACGGAGGTGTACGGAAATCCGTCGAGCCACCACACGACGGGCGAGGCCGCGGCGAACGCTCTCGCTGACGCCCGTGCGCAGATCGCGAGTGTGCTCGGCACCCGCGCGAGCGACGTGATCTTCACCGCAGGGGGGACGGAGGCGAACAACCTCGCCGTCAAGGGGATCACGCTCGCCGCTCTCGCTCGCGACCGGAGGCACGTGGTGGTCTCGCCGATCGAGCACGAATCGATCCTGGAATCCGCGGAGTACCTGCGACGGTTCCACGGCGTGTCCGTCACGCAGGTCACCGTCGACTCTCTCGGGCGCATCACACCGGAGGCCCTCGGCGCCGCGCTTCGAGACGACACGGCCGTGGTGTCTCTCGGTCATGCGAACAATGAGATCGGAACGGTTCAGGACTCGTCCGCGCTCAGCGCCGTGACACGCGCGGTCGGCGTACCGCTGCATATCGACGCCGTGCAATCGGCCGGGTGGCTCGATCTCCACGATCTGGGAGCGGATGCGATCTCCATCACCGGACACAAGCTCGGCGCCCCTAAAGGCATCGGCGCGTTGGCGGTGCGGGGCCGAGTCCCGCTGGAGCCGCTGCTGCACGGCGGTGGGCAGGAACGCGGACGGCGATCCGGCACCGAGAACGTCGCGGGGGCGGTCGGGCTCGCCACGGCTCTGCAGCTCGCCGAGGAGGAGCGCGTGGCGGTGGCCAGCCGGGTGGGGGCCGCGACGGAGCGTTTCATCGCGGCGGTGCTCGCCCGAGTGCCCGCGGCCGCGTTGACGGGTGACCCGCAGCGTCGGCTTCCGGCGACCGCGAGCTTCACCTTCGCCGGCACGAGCGGTGAGGCCGTACTCCTGGAACTCGAACGGCGCGGAATCGTGTCATCCAGCGGATCCGCATGCGCTGCAGGCAGCGACGAACCCTCGCACGTGCTGCTGGCCTGCGGCATCGCTCCGGAGATCGCGCAGACCTCGGTGCGCTTCACCTTCGGCCGTGGCGAGCTGCCGGCAGATGCTCCCGAGCGTCTCGCCGCACTGGTCATGGACTCGGTCCGGGCGGTCTCCGGCTGACGATACGGCCATAGAATCGGCTCGTGACTGCACCCGATCCGATCGTGACCATGATCGTTCCCGGGCGTGACATCGCCCCGTTCGCTCCCGCGGCGCTCGACTCGCTGCGGGCACAGACCGAACAACGGTGGCGGGCGATCCTCGTCGACGACGGCTCGACCGACGCGACCGGGTCGATCTTCGCCGAAGCTGCGTCGGCGGACCCGCGATTCCGGGTGATCCGTCACGATGCCTCCCGCGGACTCGGCGCCGCGCGGAACGTCGCTCTCGACCTGGTCGACACCCCGTACCTGGGGTTCCTCGACGGCGACGATGAACTCACGACGACTGCGCTCGCCCGGCTCACCGGCACCCTGGAGCAGACGGGCAGCGACTTCGTCGCCGGGGCGTATGTGCGCTCGCGTCCGCATCACGATGGCTACGTGGCGGGGCGCGTGCAGCCCTGGGTGACCGCGGCCACCGACCCGGAGCGGCAGCGTACGACGATCCTGCAGCATCCGAACGCCTCGGCGAACATCGTCGCCTGGTCGAAGGTCAGCCGCACCGACTTCTGGCACGATCTGCGCTTCCCCGAAGGCGTCGCGTACGAGGATCAGATCGTCGCCCAGCTCATGTACACGCGGGCGCGCACCTTCGACGTGATCCCCGACGTCGTCGTGCGCTGGCGCATCCGCGCAGACGGAACCTCGATCACGCAGGGCAAGGCGCAGCTGCCCGTGCTGCGCGACTACCTCGCAGCGCTGCGTGGCGGCATCCGGACTCTGCGTGCCGCCGGTGCCAGCGCCGCCGTCACCGCGCGGCTCGACCTGATCATCGCGATGGATGTGCCCCCTCTTCTCGAGATCGCCGTCTCGCACGCCGACCCGGCGTATGCGGAGGAGGTCGACGCCTTCCTCGACGAGCTCCGCGCTCTGCCGGAGTACGCCGACTCCTCCCCCGACCCCACCCTCGCCGCCGCCCTCGCCTGGTGAACGACGCGACGAGCCGCCTGCCCACGTCTCGAGGAGATCGATGAACGACTACCTGACCGACCTGTTCTCGCTGGACGGCCGCACCGCGATCGTCACCGGCGGGAGCTCCGGCATCGGCCGCGGTATCGCCACGGCCCTCGCCCGGGCGGGCGCAGCCACCGTCATCGTCGCCCGCGGCGAGGAGCGCATCGCGCAGACCGTGCGCGAGCTGCGCGATCACAGGTGCCGCGCCGCCGGCGTCGTCGGCGATCTGAGTACCCGCGCGGGCATCCATGCCGTCGCGGAGGCGGCGACCGCTCCGTTCGGCGAGCCCGACATCCTCGTGAACTCAGCCGGAATCAACATCCGTCCCGCCTACGCAGACATCACCGAGGACGACTGGGATGCGACCATGACGGTCAATGCGCTCGCACCGTTCCTCCTGGGGCAGCGCTATGCCAAGGGCATGGCGGCGCGCGGATACGGCCGGCTCATCCACATCAGCTCACAGCAGGCGCATCGCGCGTTCGTCTCCAGCGGCATCTACGGAGCGTCGAAGGGCGCCGTCGAATCCCTCATGCGCTCCGAAGCCGAAGCCTGGGGCGGTACCGGCGTCACGAGCAACACCCTGGTCCCCGGCTTCGTGCTCACCCCGTTGAACGCGCGCCTGCAGGAGGACCCGGAGAAGATCGCTGCGCTGGCCGCCCGCACCATGATCGGTCGCAACGGCCTGCCGAGCGACTTCGCCGGCGCGGCCGTCTTCCTCGCCGGAACCGGCTCGGGCTACATCACCGGGCACTCGCTGTTCGTCGACGGCGGACTGTCGGTGCACTGATCGAGTGCGGCCTGCCGGCGCAGTGATCGATCGCAGCCTGCCGGTGAACGCGCTCAGGCCTCGTCGGGGTAGACCCTGGCGTCGGTGCGCGGAACGTTGAGCAGGGGCACCGCCGCCGTGAGCGCGGCCACGGCATCGGCGCCGGCCGAATCGACCGGCGCGCGGTCCGCCCGACGGTCGGCGAGAGCGGCCTTCGCTCCCCCGGCCACACTCGCCTCGACAGCGACCTCGGTGTCGAGCACCCGGGAGGCCGCGACCTGCTGAGCGGCGAGCTCGGCGTACAGCCCTCCCCGAGCGAGGAGCTCGGAGTGCGTGCCGGATTCGACGATCTGCCCTGCTTCGAGCACGTGGATGACATCGGCGCCCATCACCGTCGACAGACGGTGCGCGATCGACAGCGTGGTGCGCCCACGCGCGGCCTCGTCCAGCGCCTCCTGCACGACGCGCTCGGATACGGTATCGAGCGCAGACGTGGCTTCGTCGAGCAGAAGCACCGGCGGATCCTTCAGCAGCACGCGGGCGATCGCGATGCGCTGTTTCTCACCGCCGGAGAGTCGGTATCCACGCTCACCCACGACGGTGTCATACCCCTGCTCGAACCCGGCGATGATGTGGTGGATGTTCGCCGCGGTGCATGCCGCGATGAGCTCGTCTTCCGTCGCATCGGGCTTCGCGTAGAGCAGGTTCTCGCGGATCGTCGCATGGAACAGGTATGTCTCCTGCGACACGATGCCGACATCGTCGATGATCGACTCCTGCGTGAGCGTGCGCACATCGGCCCCGGCGAAGAGCACCGCGCCGTCGTGCGCCTCGTACAGGCGAGGCGCGAGGTACAGCACGGTCGTCTTCCCCGCGCCGGAGGGGCCGACGAAAGCCACGTGCTGGCCGGGCTCCGCCACGAAGGAGACGCCCTGCAGTGTCGGGCGGGCGTCTGCGGAGGCATCCGGATAGCGGAACACCACGTTCGAGAACTCGATGCGCCCGCGTGGTCCCGGCGCCTGGGCGACGGTGATCGCGCCCGGCGCGTCCTCGATCTCGGGGACGAGGTCGAGGTATTCGAAGATACGGGCGAACAACGCCGACGACGTCTGCAGGTCGAGCGACACGCGCATGAGACCCATCAACGGCTGGAGCAGGCGCGCCTGCACCGTCGTGAACGCGACGACGGTGCCCGCGGTGATCGTGCCCGCCCCGCCGGCGATCAGATAGCCCGAGACCAGGTAGATCACGGCGGGGACGCTGGCCATCAGTACCTGGACGACCGCGAAGAAACCCTGGCCGCTCATCGCCCTGCGCACCTGAAGTCGCACCTGGTTGCGGTTCTCCGCCTGATAGCGCTCGGATTCGGTGCGCTGACGGTTGAACGCCTTCGACAGCAGCATCCCCGAGACGCTCAGCGTCTCCTGGGTGATCGTGGTGAGCTCCGACAGCGATTCCTGTGTCTCGCCGGCGATCCGTGCGCGTACCTGACCCACTCGACGCTGCACGATGATGAGGAACGGCATCAGCACGACCGCGATCAGAGTGAGCCGCCAATCGATCAGGATCATCGCGACGAGCGAGGCGATCACTGTGACCACGTTGCCCAGGATGCTCGTGACGGTGTTGGTCAGCACACCGGACACCCCGCCGACGTCATTCTGCAGTCGCGATTGGATCACCCCGGTCTTGGTGCGGGTGAAGAACCCGAGTTCCATGGCCTGGAGGTGCTCGAACAGGCGCACCCGGAGGTCGCCCGTGACGCTGTTGCCCACGGTGGAGGTGAGCCAGGTCTGCGCGACGCCGAGCGCTGCGGAGAAGAGGAAGAGCGCGACCATCGCGACGACCAGCCCGATCAGCAGGTCGAGGTGCGGACCTCCACCCGCCACGGGGAAGAGCGCATCGTCGAAGATGCGCTGCACGATGAGCGGCGGGATCACCGCGATCGCAGCGCCGACGACGACCAGGACGCCGGTGAACATGATGCGCGTCTTGTAGGCGCTGAACAGGGTCACGACGCGCGCGCCGAGTCCGCTGATGCGCGGCGCCTCGGCGTTGAGCCGACGCTGCGCGTCTTCATCGACACCGCGGAAACCTCCGCCGCGTCCCCCGCCCATACCGCCGCCCATACTCATGTCGCCAGCGTAGTCATGCCCTCGGACGCTGGGGCCGCCCGATACGCGGACAGCGGATCCTGACGGATGCGGAATGAAATGTCCGAACCTGTCGTTACGCTGAATGACTTCCGCGAACTCTCGCGCACCTTCCTCCCTCTCTTCTGTGCCTAGGAGGCCGCATGTCCGCCGTCGACACCGGTTCGATCACGACCCCCACCCCCGCGGGAGGAACGATCTCGCGCTCTGACATGCGCGTGATCTGGCTCCTGCTCGTCGCCGCCTTCGTCGCCATCCTCAACGAGACGACGATGGGCATCGCGATCCCGCACCTCAACACCGACCTCGGCATCCCGCCCGAGCTCGGACAGTGGCTCACGAGCGCCTTCATGCTCACCATGGCCGTCGTCATCCCGACCACCGGGTTCATCCTGCAGCGGTTCACGACCCGCCAGGTCTTCATCGCCGCGATGACGGCGTTCTCCCTCGGCACACTGGTCGCGCTCGTCGCCCCCGGTTTCGCTGTGCTGCTGGTCGGCCGCGTGATCCAGGCCGCCGGAACCGGCATCATGATGCCGCTGCTGATGACCACGATCATGAACGTCGTCCCCCCGCAGTCGCGCGGACGCATGATGGGCCGCGTCGGTCTGGTCATCTCGCTCGCCCCGGCCATCGGCCCGACCCTCGCCGGCGCCGTGCTCGAGACCCTGAACTGGCGTGCGATCTTCGCGATCATCCTGCCGATCGCGCTGATCGCCCTTGCCATGGGAGCGAAGTGGATGACCAACCTCGGTGAGACCCGCAAGGTCCCGCTCGATGTGCTCTCGATCCCGCTCGCGGCCCTGGGCTTCGGCGGCGTCGTGTTCGGCCTCAGCCAGTTCGGCGGCGAGGGCGGGTCCGGCGAGACGACCGGCATCCTCTCCCTCGTCGTGGGCGCCGTGTCGCTCGGCCTCTTCGTGTGGCGCCAGCTTCTGCTGCAGCGCGCCGATGACGCACTGCTCGATCTGCGCGTGTTCCGCTCCGTGAACTTCACCTTCTCGGTGATCATCATGACGATCCTCGCGCTGTCGATGTTCGGCACGCTGACGCTCCTGCCCCAGTACCTGCAGAACGTGGCCGGCCTCAACCCGTTGGAATCAGGACTGATCCTGCTTCCCGGCTCGGTGCTCATGGGCCTGCTCGGTCCGGTGATGGGTCGTATCTACGACGCCCGTGGCACGCGTCCGCTGCTGATCCCTGGCACGATCCTGGTGTCCGCCGCGCTGTTCTACTACTCGACGGTGGGCGAGCACACCGTGTGGTGGGTGCTGATCATCGTGCAGGCAGCGATGTCGGTCGGTCTCGCGATGTCGTTCACGCCGCTGTTCTCCGCCTCGCTCGGCTCACTGCAGCGTTCGCTGTACTCGCATGGCTCCGCGGTGCTGAACACGCTTCAGCAGGTGGGGGGCGCAGCGGGCGTCGCCCTGCTCACGGTCACGTACTCGTCGATCCTGCATGCCGGTGAGGCCGAGGGCCTGGAGACGGCCGTGGCCGGCGCGCCCGGGGCGCGCATGGCATTCCTGATCGCAGCGATCATCTCGCTGGCGGCCGTGGCACTGAGCCCGTTCGTGCGCAAGCCGGCCGATGACGCCGGCGAGTTCCACGGCGGTCACTGATCACCGGCGCGGCGTCTGCGGCCTACTGCCCCTTGGGGGCGGGGAAGTGGCAGACGCCGCCGCTGCAGTAGCCGGCTGCGACGTCATCGAGCAGATTCAGAGCGTCCGGCAGCGGCTGCAACCCGATGGGTGCACCCTGCTCCGTCGCGTCCTGCTGCGTCTTGTCCATCCCTCGATCGTACGCCTCTCGCACGGGTGAGGCGCCGGTTCCGTGCGCACGGCCGTCATCGCCTACGGTGGGAGCATGGTCCGACGCTCTCTCGCCCGCCTCTATTGGGCTGTCAGTCGCTGGACTCTGGTCGGACATGACGCCGTGCCGACCCGTCCGACCATCCTGATCGGCGCCCCCCACACGTCCAACTGGGACTTCGTGCTGATGCTCGCGATCGCCTGGCGACTCGGTATCGATGTGCACTGGCTCGGCAAGAAGAGTCTGTTCCGCGGATGGCGTGGCCCCGTCATGCGCAAGCTCGGGGGTGTCGCCGTCGATCGCGCCGATCCCGGCCGCGTCGTCGCCGACGTCGTGAGTCAGGTGCAGGCGGGTGACGTCTTCGGCCTCGTGATCACGCCCGACGGCACGCGTGGGGGCAATGACTACTGGAAGTCCGGGTTCTACCGGATCGCCCGGGAGACCGGGATGCCCGTCACCCTCGGCTTCGTCGATCGCGCGACGATGACGACCGGACTCGGCCCGACGCTCGAGCTCTCCGGCGATGTCGCAGCCGACATGGATCGCATCCGTGAGTTCTACGCCGACAAGAGCGGGCTGCGCCCCGAGCGACGCACAGTCCCCCGGCTTCGCGAGGAGAGCACCGGCGCCACGGGCGCTCCATCCTGAGCGCAGAGGGTCAGTCGACGGGCTCACTCTGAGTCCGCGTGTGGACGAAGAGCCTGGACAGCTCGGCATCGTGCCCGGGAGACTGGCCTCATGACATCCGATCGAACGCCTCCCGACTCGGTCGAACACGACGATCGCGTCGACGGCCGAGACGAGACGCCCAACGAGCGAGCGGATCGGAACTGGGACGAACTGATGCAGGAGCTGCGTGTGATGCAGACCGGCACCCAGATCCTCACCGGGTTCCTGCTCGCAGTCGCCTTCCAGCCGCGCTTCACCGATATGGACGAACTCCAGCGGGATGTGTACGTCGTCCTGGTGGCTCTCGCCGCGATCGCGACGATTCTGTCGCTCGCGCCGGTGGGCATGCACCGGGCCCTGTTCGGGAGTCGGCGCAAACCGGAACTCGTGCGGGTGGCTGCCCGCATCGTGAAGGTCGACCTCGTCGTGATCGCCGCGTTGACGATCGGCGTCACGACCCTGATCGTCGACTTCACGGTGAACCGCTCGGCCGGCATCATCGCACTCGTCGTGTCGGTGATCGGCGTGACCGTGCTGTGGTTCGCCCTCCCGCACTTCGTGCGGCGCGGCTTCCGCCGCGACATCGACCCGGTGGCGTGAGCCGCCGGATCGCATCGCACGGCGTCATCGACCTGCGGGGGTCCGGTTCTCTGCGCTGACCATCCACGCGAACTGCTCCAACCGCTCGATGATCGCGTGCAGGAGGTCGGCCGACGTCGGGTCTTCCTCATCGACTTCATCGTGGACGCCGCGCATCGTCGCCACGACGGCTTCGAGCCGCTCGGTGACCAGGTCGATCGTCTCCGACGTCGACACCTCGCCCGCGGGGAACTCGGGAAGCGTCGTCTTCCCGGCGACCGTCGCGCTGCGACCGTCCGGGACGGCATGCAGAGCCCTCATGCGTTCGGCGATCGTGTCGCTGAACACCCGCGCCTCGTCGATGATCTCGTCGAGTTGACGGTGCGTGTCACGGAAGTTCTGGCCCACCACATTCCAGTGCGCCTGCTTGCCCTGCAGCGCGAGCTCGAGCAGATCGACGAGCACGGCCTGCAGATCGGCGGCCAGAGTCGCGGACGCCTGGAACCCCTTCTCCGCATTCTGCCGGCGAGTGGTCTTCGCGCCGCGAGCGGCGCGCGTCGATGCGGATGTCTTCTTCTCAGCCATGATGTGTCCTCCTGCCGCGACGCTAGCGCCGTGAGTGGGAGCGGCCGAGGGGGTTGACACCGACCTTGCTGCCCTCGATCGTGTGACCCGGAAGGACGACGATGAACTCACACCATCCACACCCATCGCTGAAGATCTCACCGCTCTCGGAGTGCGATGCGGGAGAGGTGCTCACGCTGCAGAGGGCGGCTTTCGTCTCGGAGGCGCAGCTCTACGGCACGGCCGACATGCCTCCTCTCACCCAGACACTCGAGCAGATGTCCGCCGAACTCCGCGAGGGCACAGGTCTCGGTGCTCGGGACGATGGTCGTCTGGTCGGCGCGATCCGCTACCGCGTCGACGGTGACGTGCTCCTGATCGGGCGGATCGCGGTCGCCCCCGACCAACAGGGAGAAGGCGTCGGCCGGGCGCTTCTCGAGGCTGCGGAGAGCCGATCGGGGGCGCGGGAAGCCGAGCTGTTCACCGGGAGCAGGAGCACGGCGAACATCCGGCTGTACGAGAGTTGCGGGTATTCGCAAAGCGATCGCATCCCCGACGGGGACGGCGGCGAGCAGGTGTTCCTGCGCAAGCAGCTCGGATCGTGAGAGGTTCCTCCGAACTCGCGCAAGGGGGTTGAACGTCGCGCCGAGGTCAGGAATCGTAGCCCGGACATGTCGCGACCGCGCCATGCCCCGACCGGAAGGAGAGTCTCGTGCTCACCCTCACCGATAACGCCACCGCCATCGTGACCACTCTCGTCACCCGCCAGAGCGACGCGCCAGAAGCCGGGCTTCGCATCCACTCCACACCGGCTCAGGAACCCGGAGCCGCCGCGCGACTGGCCGTGCTGGTCACACCGGATCCCGAGCCCGCCGACCAGGTCGTCGAGGTCTCCGGCACCCGGCTCTTCCTCGATGAAGCCGCGGCCGCCGCTCTCGAGGACAAGATCCTCGATGCGGGCGTCGATGACGAAGGCTCCGTGTCGTTCGCGGTGCTGCCTCAGGTCGCCTGACGGCAGGCTGACGGATGCCGCGACCGCATACCGGTCGCGGCATCCTCTCCGTCTGGCCTCTGCTCTCCCGTACGACTGGACGCGCACTCCTCGACTGTTCGTCGTCGCGTAACCTGGGAGAGTCGCGCACACCGCGCGAGCCGTCGAAGGGTTCCCGTGAAGATCGCTCTGCTCCGCCGCTACGTCGCTCTGGCGGACACGCTGCATTTTCCCCGCACTGCTGCGAACCTCGGCATCCCGCTCGCGTCGCTGTACACCTCACTCGACAAGATCGAGGAGGAGGTCGGGCACACGCTCATCAACCGTGAGGGCACTCCCCGTCTCACCTCCGTGGGCGAGTTGTTCCTGGTCGAGGCTCGGGCGACCGTCGCGGCGGCTCCCCCTCCGGCGGCGAAGACCATCGCCCCTGCCGGCGGAAAGGCCAAGGCGTCGAAGGGCAAGGGACGAGCACCCATCGTCAAAGGGCAGCCGAAGCCCTACAAGAAGCGCCAGGGCCGCTAGCGGCTCAGCTCTCGACGACCTGGCCGCTCTCGACTCTCCAGCGCCGGTCGATCCGCACGGTGTCGAGCATCCGCCGGTCATGCGTCACGAGCAGCAGGGTCCCCTCGTAGGACTCGAGTGCCTGCTCCAGCTGTTCGATCGCCGGCAGATCCAGGTGGTTCGTCGGTTCGTCGAGCACGAGCAGATTGACGCCACGCGCCTGCAGCAGTGCCAGTGCGGCGCGGGTGCGCTCCCCGGGAGACAGACCATCCACCGGGCGGGTCACATGATCGGCCTTCAGACCGAACTTCGCGAGCAGCGTGCGCACGTCGCCCGAGGCGAGTTCGGGCACCAAGGCTTCGAACGCGTCGGCGAGCGGTACTGATCCGACGAGGAGCGATCGGGCCTGATCGATCTCCCCGATCTCGACGCTCACGCCCAGACTCGCCGTCCCCTCATCCGGCTCTCGTGTGCCGAGCAGCGCGCGCAGGAGCGTGGACTTGCCCGCACCGTTCGGCCCGGTGATCCCGATCCGGTCGCCCGCATTCACCTGCAGGGAGACAGGCCCGAGAACGAAGTCGCCCTGGCGGACCACGGCCGAACTCAACGTCGAGACGACTCCGCTCGATCGCGGAGCCGCGCCGATCGAGAACTCCAGCTGCCATTCCTTCCGCGGCTCGTCGACCTCCTCGAGGCGCGCGATCCGGCTCTCCATCTGGCGCACCTTCTGCGCCTGCTTCTCACTGGACTCCGTCGAGGCCTTGCGACGGATCTTGTCGTTGTCCGGCGCCTTCTTCATCGCATTGCGCACGCCCTGACTCGACCACTCCCGCTGGGTGCGAGCGCGCGCGACGAGATCCGCCTTCTTGTCGGCGAACTCGTCGTACTTCTCCCGCAGGTGGCGGCGCAGAGTGGCCCGTTCTTCGAGATAGGACTCGTAGCCACCGCCGTACACGCGATTCGATCCCTGCACGAGATCCAGCTCGAGCACGCGGGTGACGGCGCGGGCGAGGAACTCCCGGTCGTGGCTGACGAGCACCGCTCCCCCGCGCAACCCGCGCACGAACATCTCGAGCCGCTCGAGGCCGTCGAGGTCGAGGTCGTTCGTCGGCTCATCGAGAAGCACGATGTCGAAGCGCGACAACAGCAGCGCCGCAAGGCCGACGCGCGCCGCCTGGCCGCCGGAGAGCGAGGTCATGAGCGCGTCCTCGGCCGATCCGCCCGCGAGGTGGAGTCCGAGCTCGGCGAGCACGACGGGAATGCGCTCGTCGAGATCCGCCGCTCCACTGGCGAGCCACCGATCCAATGCGGTCGAGTAGACGTCGGCCGGATCGGGGCCCGTGGCCGGAGCCGGTTCGGCCAGTGCCACCGCCGCGGCATCCATATCGATCGTCGCCTGCATGCACCCGGTACGGCGGCCGATGTAAGCGGCCACGGTCTCTCCCGCGGCGCGCTCATGCTCTTGGGGGAGCCACCCGACGAACGCGTCCCACGGCGCCAGCGACACCGAGCCCGACGCCGGCGCATCCACGCCTGCGAGGAGACGAAGGAGCGTCGACTTGCCGGCACCGTTCGCCCCGACGACGCCGATCACATCTCCCGGCGAGACGGTCAGATCCAGGGATTCGAAGAGGATGCGGTGACCGTAGCCACCGGCGAGGTTCTGCGCGACGAGCGTTGCGGTCATCCGACAATTCTCTCAGGCGGTCAGGACATCCGCTGCCCGAGCGGATACCGCGCCCCCGCGGTCAGTCCCAGTCCAGGTACTCCTCGATGATCACGCCCGTCTCGATCGGGTGATGCATCGGGAAGAGGTGATCTCCGGCGATGGTCTTGATGCTCGAGCGATCCGGCACGGTGGCCTGCAGACGCTCGGCGTTGGTCGGAGGGGTGTCGACATCTTCGGTGCCCTGCACGATCAGCACCGGGATGGCCGGCGCGACCGCGATGTCCACGTCTTCCACGCCGAGCAGCAGCAGACCGTTGGCACGGTCGACGTGTGCGGCGACGAGTGCGCGTGCGATCGTGCCGCCGAAACCGTGGCCGCCGACCCAGGTGTCTTCGATTCCGACGTGATCGATCACGGCGAGCGCATCGGCGACGCGCTCGTCGAGCGAAGCCTGTCCGTCCGCGCGGTGTCCGACGCGCAGCACGTGGAAGCCGGCTTCCTCGGCGAGGTAGTGCGCAGACACGCTCAACACGTCGGCCGCGAGACCCTGCTCCTGGATGAGGACGAGCTTGACCGGTCCGTCGCCCTCGTCCACGAAGGGGATGGCGCGTCCGTCGGGTTCGAAGATCTGGGTGTCGACCATTCTCAGCAGTCTCCTCGCGGTGTCGTTGTCGGGACGCTCTGTCTGCGCCTCGGAAGCCTCAGGTGACCCGCACGGAACGGCCGCTCTCGAATCGCGATGGACCCGATCTGGCCCTTTCCAGCGGTTCGGCGGGCGCCCGCGCGGTTCCCCGCAAGCCAGACGCACCAGTACCAGCGTATCTCGCCGCCGTCATGCGCCGCATCCGGATCTTCCTCACCGGCCTCCGCCTAGCGCGTGCGGTCGAGTGCGTCAATCGCCTTCCTGCGCGCGAGCGCTCGGCGCACACTCGAGCCGTGAGCACGATGAGCGTGCGCCTGCGGGCGGCGACAAGTACGCTGGCGGCGATCATGACCGCGGTCCTCTTGAGCGGATGTGGCATCTCCATCCCCTCCGATCCTGACGGGACCCTCGACGCGGTGAGCGGTGCCGAGTTACGGGTGGGAGTGGCGCCCGAGGGCGAGCTCGTGCATGTCGACGGCGCGACGCCGTCGGGATCCGTCATCGATCTCGTCGAGGGCTTCGCGAAGAGCATCGACGCCGAGCCCGAATGGACCGTCGCCACGGAGGAGACACTGGTGAGGATGCTCGGAGAGGGCGACCTCGACCTCGTGGCGGGCGGGTTCACGACCGACACGCCCTGGGTCGACAAGGCCGGGATCACTCGTGGGTACGTCGGCATCGAGGGCGCCGGCGAACGCGAACTCGTGATGCTGGTGCCGCTCGGAGAGAACGCCTTCCTCTCGACGCTCGAGCAGTACCTCGACGAAGAGGTCGGCTCTTGAGCGGCATCCATGAGTTCGGCCGTACCGATCTGCCGCCCGAACAGGCACAGGCGCTGCGCCGGGCCGTGCGCTGGGAATGGTTCACGATCGGCTACACGAGCATCACGATCGCCGTGATCGCGCTCGTCGTGGGCAACTCGCAGGCGATGCGCACGGCGTGGATCGAGGACATGCTGTCCCTCATCCCCCAGTTCGCCTTCCTCATCGCCCTGCTCTTCGTCCGCCGCCGCCCGTCGCGTACCCATCCGTACGGTCTGCATCGGGCGATGGGCATCGGACACCTCGTCGCCGGCGTCGCCCTCCTGGCGGTCGGAGCGAACCTGGCGGTCGAATCCGCTCTGGGACTCATCGCCGGGGAGCATCCGACCATCGGCACCGTGCTGATCTGGGGCCACACGATCTGGCTCGGATGGCTGATGGTCGCCGTGATGGCGGTCGTCGTCATCGGACCGATCTTCTTCTACGGGCCGGCGAAGGCGAAGCTCGCCCCGGTGCTGCACAACAAGCTCCTCTACGCCGACGCCGACATGGCCAAGGCGGACTGGCAGACGACCGTCGCCTCGATCGTCGGCGTGCTCGGTGTGGGAGCCGGTCTGTGGTGGCTCGACGGCGCTGCGGCCGTGTTCATCTCGCTCGGCATCATCTGGGACGGAGCGAAGAACACCAGGACCGCGATCATCGACCTCATGGATCAGCGGGCCCGGACATACGACAGCAAGGATCCGGATCCCCTGGCCCGGCAGATCGTCTCGTATCTGCTCTCGCAGCGCTGGGTGAAGGATGCCGCGGTGCGACTTCGCGACCAGGGACAGGTGTTCCACGTCGAGGCGTTCGTCGTCCCGCGTCGCGGGCGCATCGCCGTGCGCGACGTCACCTCAGTGGCCGAAGGGATCGCAGATCTGGACTGGAAGGTGCAGGACGTCGTGATCGTTCCCGCCGCCGAACTCCCCGACGAGGCTGACCCTGGCAGGTAGGCACACCGTCTCGTGCGCCACCGCCCTAGACTCGTGACCTCGGCAACGATGCCGAGAAACCGGCGGAGAGGGGAACGCGATGACCGACACCGCTCTGTCCCTGATCGCCGCGACGCTGTACGCCGAGCTGCCCGGTGACTTCATCTCCTCAAGGGACGCTGAGGCGAAGGCCGCCGATGACCGTGACCTCGCCACGCAGATCAAGGCGCTGCGCAAGCCGTCGGTCGCGGCATGGGTCGTCAACCTGTTCGCCCGGGAGCGCGGTCCACAGCTCGCCGAGGCGCTGCACCTGGCCGCAGACCTCCGTGAAGCGCAGGACGAGCTCGACGCCCCGACGCTCGCGAAGCTCGGCCGTGAGCGTCGCGCACTCACCCGACGCCTCGCCCAGAACGCTGCCGAGCTGGCGACCTCGCGGGGCGAGCGCATCACCGCGACCACCCTGGATGCGGTCGAGCGGACGATCTCCGCCGCCTTCTTCGATCCGGATGCCGGATCCGCCGTCGCGTCCGGTCGTCTGATCCGTGAACTCGATCCGTCTGAGGCCGTGGACCTGGGCGCGGCGGTCGGTGGCGGCACGCCGGAAGCCCCATCCCCTCCCCCGGTTCCTGCCGACGAAGTCAGCGCACGTCGAGAGCGGCGGGCCGCGGAACGATCCCTTCACGATGCGGAGCAGGCCCGCGAGCGCGCCGAGCGCGAGCACGCGAAGGCGGAGAAGGCGCAGCAGGACGCGTCCGCTCAGGTCACCCAGCAGGATGCCCGCGTCGCCGCGCTCGAGAAGGACCTCGCGCAGGCGCGGAAGGATGCCGAGCGCGCACGGGTGGAGGCGGATGCCGCCTCATCTCGCACCGCAGCGTCGGCTGCTCACCTCGCCGGCACCGAAGGCGCGGAGTCCGAGGCGAAGGTCGCACTCGACGCGCTCACCGATCGGGCGCGCGCCATAGCCAGAGACTGAAGCCGATCGAAACGATGCAGATGATGTTCACGGCACCGGCGATCAGGACCACGCGCAGATTCGTCGACCGGCACGGGTCGACGCTTGGAGAGCCCGAGACCTGCGAAGAGCATGACGAATGCGGCGCCGGGCACAAGCCAGGAGGAGATGTCCAGGATCGGATCACTCCGACGGATCGGAGGACGGTGCCTCTCACGCCACTGCCGCCGAGTGCCCGGGATGTCTCTGTTCGCTCGGGCACCAGAGGCCCTGGTCCAGCCACCGCAGACAACGCGGCGAAGTATCGTGAGCCGAACTCGACGGCCGTGATCGCCTTCAGCCTGTATCCCAGCGGTACGGGGTACCGGGTCGCGTCGTCACCGACCTCGTGAAGGTAGACGTGCCGTCGATCGATCCTGCGCAGCGTTCCCGCCCACATCGCATGCCTCTCCCGCTCCTTCTGGATTCCGATGAGACGCCCGCCCTGTCCCATCCCCCGCAGGACACCTTCCGTCGAATCCAACGACACCGCGTTCGGCGCGGACGGCGGCCAGTCCGGCTGGCTTCGTGCGAACGTCGTCGCGAAGCTGGTATCCCTCGACACACGCGTCACGTCCTTGAGTCGAATCGCGATGAATCCGTCGAGGTATCCGCCATCCGTCTCCTGCGCCATGAGCACCCATGCCGTCCCGATGCTCAGCACGACTCCGTCGACACGGTCGGCGAACTTCGGCGACCGCTCGACTCGAACCACATGCTGCTCGTCCGCGGCGCGGCGCAATGAGGTGCGCTGCCTCCTCGACGTCACGATGCGGCTTCGTCCGTAGCGGGCGTGCGCGGTGTGCGGAAGCGGCGCACGAGAAGCGCCGCAGAGACGAAGGCCAGCACCGCCGCCACCAGCACGAGGAGCAGGTTGATCGCAAGTGTGACCCAGGTCGGCAACTCGGCCTGCCACGAAGCAATGTCGATGAATCCGGTCACCCACGCGTTCGGCGTCTGGAGCGTGAGGATCGCCGTCGGAATGAAGACGATGAGGATCACGATCGCGAGGGCGAGCAGCGTCACCTCCTGTCGCAGGGATGTGCTCGGCTTCATGTCATGCCTGCTTTCGGACTCTTCGCTGCGGTCACGCGTCAGCCGGTGCACTTGACGCCCGCGGTTGCCGCCGGACACCGGCACAGTTGCACGATCGGGGAACACTTGCACGACCGTTGCGCAGATCCGGTCGTGCATCCGTCCCCCGGCCGTGCAGGTGTGCCCAGCGGCCCGGTGGGAATCCGCCTCAGTTGTTGAAGCGGAACTCCACGACGTCGCCGTCCTGCATGACGTAGTCCTTGCCCTCGAGGCGCGCCTTGCCCTTCGCACGGGCCTCGACGACGGAGCCGGTCTCGACCAGGTCGTCGAACGAGACGATCTCCGCCTTGATGAAGCCCTTCTCGAAGTCGGTGTGGATGACGCCGGCGGCCTGCGGAGCCTTCGAGCCCTTGGGGATCGTCCAGGCGCGCGCCTCCTTGGGTCCGGCGGTGAGGTAGGTCTGCAGACCCGAGCGTGTCGAAGCCGATGCGTGCGAGCTGGTCGAGGCCTGATCTCGTCCTGTCCGGTCGAGGCCAGCAGCTCCGCCGCATCCTCGGGGTCGAGGTCGATGAGCTCGGACTCGATCTTGGCGTCGAGGAAGATCGCCTTGCGCGGGAGCGACGAGGGCAGCGAGCTCTGCCTTGCGGCCGTCGTCGGTGAGCACGCCTCGTCGACGTTGAAGACGAAGATGACGGGCTTGGCGGTGAGCAGTCCGAGCTCGCGGATCGGCGCGAGGTCGATACCGGCGTCGAGAGCAGCACTCCACGCTCGAGAGCATCCTTCGCGGCGTTGGCGGTCTCGAGCACGACCGGCTCGATCTTCTTGCCGCGCACTTCCTTCTCGTACCGCGAGATCGCCTTGTCGAGCGTCTCGAGGTCGGCGAGCATGAGCTCGGCGTTGATCGTCTCCATGTCGGATGCCGGGTTCGACCGCGCCGTCGACGTGCACGACGTCGTCGTCGGCGAACCCGCGCACGACCTGAGCGATCGCGTCGGCCTCGCGGATGTTCGCGAGGAACTTGTTGCCGAGTCCCTCACCCTCGCTCGCGCCGCGCACGATGCCGGCGATGTCGACGAACGACACCGCGGCGGGCAGGATGCGCTCGCTGCCGAAGATCTCGGCGAGCTTGTCGAGACGCGGGTCGGGCAGGTTCACCACACCGACGTTCGGCTCGATCGTCGCGAACGGGTAGTTCGCCGCGAGCACGTCGTTCTTGGTGAGTGCGTTGAAGAGGGTGGACTTGCCGACATTGGGCAGGCCGACGATTCCGATAGTAAGAGCCACGGGGTACGAGTCTACCGGTCGAGTGGGCGCGCGCCCACAGAGGATCAGAAGCGCGCAGCGCGGAAGGCCCTGGTCACGTACGGGAGGTCGATCGTGCCGGATCCGTCGATCCCCAGCTCGTCGAAGAGGCCGTCCATCTGGCTGCGGATGCGCGCCTTCTCCTCTTCGGGCGCGGTGATCACGTAGCTCCGCGAGGTCGCCATGCTGTGCAGCTGTGCGCGTGACATCGGGCGCGTCCATTCCCACGACTCCTGCTCGAGCGGCGTGAACGGCTGCGCGACGACGGGATCACCTGCCGCCAGCATCTGCTCAGCCGCACTTCCGTGCATGATCTCGGTCAGCCGACGCACCCACTCGTGCCGTTCGTCGCGGATGTTCCAGACCAGACCGAGCGCGCCCCCGGAGCGCACCACTCGGCCGATCTCGGCGGAGGCGGCAGCCGGCTCGACCCAGTGCCAGGCCTGTCCGAGGACGATAGCATCGACGCTCGCGTCCGGAAGCGGCAATCGTTCCGCGGATCCGACGAACGTCGGCACTCCGGGTATCGCATCGCGCAACGCGGAGAGCATCGCAGGATCGGGATCGATCGCCACGACCTCGGCCTGCGGTGCCGCGATCAGCGCACGGGTCAGCTTGCCCGTGCCCGCTCCGACATCGGCGATCCGCCGCGAGCCCTCAGGGAGCTTCTCGAGCATCCACGCGACCGCCGCGAACGGATATTCGGGCCTTCCGGTCTCGTACTCGCCTGCTTGTGCACCGAAGGAGGTCGCGCGCTCGTCAGCCATGTCGCCAGCCTACGGCGAGTCCTCCGGGCGCTGTCCGACCACCGGGAGAGAGTGGATGACGTGCCACTGGATTTCACCGCGATCGACTTCGAGACAGCGAACTCCAGCCCCGCCTCCGCGTGCTCCGTCGGTCTGGTGCGCGTTCGTGACGGTGATGTCGTCGCCGCGACCGGATGGCTGATCCAGCCTCCTGCGGGCCACGACGAGTTCCAGGAATGGAATGTGAAGATCCACGGGATCCGCCCCGAGGATGTGCGATCCGCGGCGACCTGGACCGAACAGTTCGACCGCTTGTGCGCGTTCGCGGGCGCCGATGTGCTGGTCGCGCACAATGCCGGCTTCGACCTCAACGTGCTGCGCCGGGCATCGGAGGCAACGGGCGAGATCTGCCCTCCCTACCGCTCTCTCTGCAGCCTGCAGGTCGCCCGCAAGACCTATGACCTCGACTCGTACCGGCTGCCCAGCGCGGCAGCAGCGGCCGGCTTCGCCGAGTTCGCGCACCACGACGCGCTCGCCGATGCGCGAGCATGCGCGCAGATCGTGATCGATTCCGCCCACCGCGCCGGCGCGGACGACGTGCACGACCTCGCAGGTCTGCTCGGTCTGCGTGTGACGGGCGAACCCGCGAAGATTCGCGAACGCGCCGTCGCCTGACCCCCGCCGGGAGCGCCGCGCAGGAATGTCGTACCCGTGCGGCACCATGAACACATGGATGCTCCACTGATCGTTCTCCTCCTCATCGCGGCACTCGCGTGCGGCGCGGCCCTGGGCTGGGCGCTGCAGTCCGGACGCAGCGCGGCGGCGCTCGCCCGCGCAGAAGCGGAGCTGTCGGCGGCTCGCGACGACCGCGACCGTCAATACGATCTGTACCGCGACGTGGTGGAGCATTCGCGCGTCGAGCAGCGAGCCCAGGCTGAGCGCGTGCAGCAGCAGAACGCCGTGCTCACCGCTCTCGCCCCGGTGCGGGAGAGTCTGCAGCAGATGCAGAGCAAGGTCGCCACGATCGAGCAGGAGCGTCAAGCGCAGTTCGGTTCCCTCGCCGAGCAGTTGCGCCGAGCGCAGGAGTCCGACGAGGCGTTGCGGGCGACGACGGAATCGCTCGCCGGGGCTCTGCGGTCGACGGCCACGCGTGGAGTGTGGGGCGAGACGCAGCTGCGTCGCGTGGTCGAGGCCGCCGGTCTGACACGCCATGTCGATTTCGATCTCCAGACCACGGTGACCTCCGACCGCGGCCAAGGACGCCCCGACATGGTCATCCGGCTCGCGGGAGGAACGTCGATCCCGGTCGACGCGAAAGTGCCTCTCGACGCCTACCTCGAGGCTTCTGCCCTGCCGGGAGGCGATGCGCATGAGGCTCAACGCCGAATGCATATGCAGAAGCACGTCAAGGCCGTCCGAGCGCACATCGACGCGCTCTCGAAGAAGGCGTACTGGTCGGGACTCGACGCCAGCCCCGAGTTCGTGATCTGCTTCCTGCCGAGCGAATCGCTGCTGGCCGCCGCGATCGATGAAGACCCGACGCTCCTCGACTATGCGTTCAGCAGACGCGTCGCTCTGGCCTCACCGGTCAACCTCTGGGCGGTCTTGAAGACCGTGGCATACACGTGGACGCAGCACGAGGTGTCCACCGAGGCGCGGACGCTCCTGAACCTCGGCACGCAGCTGTACGACAGGTTGGGCACTCTGGCCGGTCATGCCGACGACCTTCGACGCGCGATCGAGCGCACCGTCGACAGCTACAACAAGTTCGCCGGCAGCCTCGAGAATCGCGTGCTCGTGACGGCACGCCAGTTCCCGGGCATCGACGCCTCCACGCTCGACTCGACACCGCAGGTGATCACGCACCCGTCACGACGTTTTACCGCTCCCGAGCTCGTCGACAGCGTCACGGACGTAGCCCGCGAAGTAGACCCAGGCGCCGACGTGAACGCTGATTCAGCGGAGGAGCATCTGCGCGCGGATGTCGGAGATGTACGAGCACGGTTGGCATCGGAGAACTGACACCGGAAAGACGCCGCGCACGCGACGGCGACTGCGACGGGCAGACGTGATCAGGCTGCGCCGGGTACGCCGCTCAGCAACACGATGACGAGTCCACTCGTCGCGAGGAAAGCCCCGATCATCCACCAGGAGCTGAGTTCGTGACCCTCGTCACGGCGCTTGCGGAAGAGAACATCCGCGCGACGGGCCGGGTCGGTGACGACGACGGCGGGAGGCGGTGGAGTCGTCGGGGCGCCGATCTCAGCGTCGACGCTGACTCGAAGAATGCGTCCGGTGTTGGTGGTGACGATCTTCGTTGCGGCGGCTGCGGAGCCACTGTGCTGCGTTGTCATCTGTTCGCCCTCCTCTGTCCGCGGTGCCTGGCGGCTCCGTCGACGGCGAGAAATCCAGTGACAATTGTGACACGCCCCCACGGCAATCAGGGGATCGCCATCACGGCGCGCGGTACCGGGTCGGTAACGATGCCCGCAACCTACCCGGGCCGCAACACTCGTCTCAGTGGCTCGTCTCAGTGGCTCGCCGGCTCGTCTCAGCGACTCACCCGGGCGTGGAGACGCTCACAACCACTTCGATACGAGGTGCTCCGATGCGATACGGCGAAGCGTGCCCGACGCACCGCGCAGCACGACGCTCTCGGTGTACACGTAACCGCGCTCACGACGAACGCCCGCAACGAGCTGTCCGTCGGTGACGCCCGTGGCGACGAAGATCGTGTTGTTGCCCTGCACCAGGCCATCGGCCTCGTAGACCCGATCCATATCGAGCCCGGCATCGATCCCGCGCTGGCGTTCCTCATCGTCACGGGGCCAGAGCTTGCCCTGGATGTGTCCGCCGAGCGCCTTGATGGCACAGGCGGTGACGATCCCCTCGGGACTGCCGCCGACGCCGACGCACATGTCGGTGCGGGCGTCATGACGAGCCGCGTTGATGCCGCCGGCCACGTCGCCGTCGCTCATCAGACGGGTACCGGCGCCGGCATCCCGGATGTCCTGGATCAGCTTCTCGTGGCGCGGGCGGTTCAGCACCGAGACGACGATCTCGTCGACCGGCTTGCCGAGCGCGCCGGCGAGCTTGCGGATGTTCTCGCCGATCGGAAGACGGATGTCGACCACTCCCACGCCGGCAGGGCCCGTGACGAGCTTGTCCATGTAGAAGACGCTCGATGCATCGAGCATCGTGCCGCGGTCGGAGACCGCAATGACGGAGAGGGCGTTCTGCCGCCCGGCTGCGGTGAGCGACGTACCGTCGATCGGGTCGACGGCGATGTCGCAGAGCGGCCCCTGCCCCGTCCCGACGACCTCACCGTTGAAGAGCATGGGAGCGTTGTCCTTCTCGCCCTCGCCGATGACGACACGCCCCTGGAAGTCGACCGTTCCGAGGAAGGCACGCATGGCGTCGACGGCAGCACCGTCCGCCGCTTCCTTCGCGCCGCGGCCGATGAACGGCACGGCACGGATCGCCGCCGCCTCCGTCGCGCGCACCAGCTCCATCGCGAGGTTTCGGTCGGGTCGAAGCGGGCTCAGATCAGCAGTCAGACTCACCATGCGGTCAGCCTAGCCATCGCCGCGCGGAGATCGACCGCCTTTCGGCATAATCGCGATGAAGGAATCGACATTCTTAACATCAGCGCAGGAGCCGCGGCCCGAAGCCCGCCTCCTGCCTTCGGCATCCGCCCGTGCGCCCCGATAGAGTGACAGCTGTCCCGGCTCACCAATCGCAGGAGTTCTCATGCCCGTCGCCACCCCGGATCAGTACGCCGAAATGCTCGACCGCGCGAAGGCCGGCGGCTTCGCGTACCCGGCTTTCAACGTCTCCAGCTCACAGACGATCAACTCCGTCCTCCAGGGCCTGACCGAGGCCGGCTCCGACGGCATCATCCAGGTCACCACGGGCGGCGCCGACTACTTCGCCGGCCACACGGTCAAGGCCCGCGCCACGGGCGCTCTCGCCTTCGCGCGTTACGCCACCGAGGTCGCCAAGAACTACCCGGTCACCGTCGCGCTGCACACCGACCACTGCCCGAAGGACGCGCTCGCGGGCTTCGTCGAGCCGCTGATCTCCGCCTCCGAAGAAGAGGTCAAGGCCGGCCGCAACCCGATCTTCCAGTCGCACATGTGGGATGGCTCGGCTGTTCCCCTGGCCGAGAACATCGAGATCGCGAAGGACCTGCTCCCCCGCATGAAGGCGATCAACGCGATCCTCGAGGTCGAGATCGGCGTCGTCGGCGGCGAAGAGGACGGCGTGGCGCACGAGGGCTCGAACGACGCCCTCTACACGACCTTCTCCGATGTCGACCAGGCCGTCCAGGCTCTGGGTCTCGGCGAGCAGGGCCGCTACATCGCGGCGCTGACCTTCGGCAACGTGCACGGCGTCTACAAGCCGGGCGGTGTCAAGCTTCGCCCCGAGCTCCTGGGCGACATCCAGGCGCAGGTCGCTGCGAAGTACAACACCGGCGCGAAGCCCCTCGACCTCGTGTTCCACGGTGGATCCGGCTCGACCGACGAGGAGATCGCCCTCGCGGTCGCCAACGGTGTCATCAAGATGAACATCGACACCGACACGCAGTACGCCTACACGCGTGCGATCGCCGACTACATGTTCAAGAACTACGACGGCGTCCTGAAGGTCGACGGCGAGGTCGGCAACAAGAAGCTCTACGACCCCCGCGCCTGGGGCAAGGTCGCCGAGACGGCGATGGCTGCTCGCGTCATCGAGTCGACCCGCCAGCTCGGCTCGTACGGCCAGTCGAAGAGCTGACCGCGCACCACATGAATGAAGTGCCCCGGCCGATCGGCCGGGGCACTTCTTTCGTACGACGCGTGGCTATCGGCTCCGACGGATCCGGGCGATCCACACAAGGGCGTCGATCGTCGCATCCACGATGAGCAGTACGCCCACCGCTCGTCCGGCGCCTCGAGTGCGGCTCGTCGCCCACACGCCCGCCGTCATCTCTCCGAGCGTGAGCGCGAGGCCCAGAGCCGGGCGCCGGCGCAGCGCGTCGAGAAGCCGCGCGATCGGACGCTGCCTCCGCGTGAGGGGCGTGATCTCGCCGAACCCCGCGATCACCGTCTCCCTGGCCACGGCCCATCTGCTCATCGCTGTGAACTGACGGGCGGCGGGACCGGCGCTCTCGTCGTAGGCGGCGTCGATCAGATCACGGGGAATGCCGAACGCCACCAGGAACGCCCGTTCCCGCGCCTCCGTACCGACGACGCCACCCAGCGCTTCCGACAGGAGCGCACGGTGCGCGGCATCCACATCGAGGGTGACGCGATCCGCGACCTCAAGCAGCTCGTCGCGGCTCCCGTCGCCTTCAGCGAGCAGACGCCGGTAGATCTCTGCGGTCTCGGGAACCGAGATGGCGTCCACGTCGAGCACCGGGCGGGTGTCGCGTTCGGCGTCGGTCCAGAACGGGATGGCGATGCCCGCACCGATCGAGACCTGGAACCAGCTCCCCGTGTCCGCGCGATTCAACTCCACGAGCGGGAGGTCGGCATTCGATGTGGTCAAGGACGCGGTCGGCTCCGGGGTCTCGAACCTCTGCAGTGACCAGTCGCCCGATTCGAGGTGGTCGACCGGCATGCGTCCGACCGCGGCGAGAATACGAGCGATCGCGGGTCCTCGGTGCGAGAACGTCGACACTCGTACGGTGGTCGGCTCGAAGGGGGAGAAGTCGACGTCATCCGGGTCGAACTCGGCGGGGACCGACTCCCTGAGGTCGACGTCCTCGACGTCGCCATCGGGTGCGGGATGCGTGTCGACGTCGAGATCCGGGCCGTCACCCACGTCCAACCACAGCGTCAGGCCGGCGTCGGCGAAAGCGGAGCGCAACTCCTCTGCAGTGAGGGTCGTCTCGATACCGTCCGCCGGGTCCAGCGTGAGCACACGGCCATCATCGGTCACGGCGATCAGGAGGGCCGCTTCCTCCTGCGCATCCCATTGCGCTCCACCGTCGCGCACCGCGGCCAAGACCCGCTCCCTGCGGAGCACGTCGATCGCCGCATCGCGCGGGTCCGAACCATCACCCCGGTCCACGGATGCCGAGGTGAGCTGGACGCCGAAACTGTTCTGGAGCACTGTTCGACAGTACGTGCTCCCGACAGGACTACGAAGTCAGCGCGTCGAGATGCGCGATGAACGCAGGATCGCCCATCATCGGCACGGCGATGCAGATCGTGACGATCGTCATCGTGACGACGGCGCCGACCAGTGGCACCCACCAGGTGAGCTTCCCGCGGCGCAGGCGCCGGACGGAGACCGCGGCGGTGATCCCCCATCCCACGACCAGCAGGATCGCGGCGATCGTGCCCCAGAGCTTGCCCTGAGCGAAGTTGGTGAACTCGCCCTCGATACCGACGATCTTCATCGTCTCGTTCATCACACGGGGAAGATCGAGGTACGACACGGCGGTGACGATCGCGTTGATCAGTCCGTAGACGAGCAGTCCGATGGTGACCAGGCGATCGACCGGACGCCGGGGCGCGCCGGTCGCCGGTACTGCAGGCGCCGTGGGGCCTTGCGGCTCGACCACCACGGGCGGCAGCTCCTGCACGGGAGGGAGGCCGGCGGCGGCGCGCTGCTCTTCAGGAGTCGCGAGTTCGCCGTACTGGGGCCTGTGATCGGTCATCCCGCCATGTTAACGTCCCCGGCTTGGGAGAGGCTCACAGCGACGACGCCGGAAAATGATGGCGGCCCCGGAGAATGGGGACTCTCGGGGCCGCGGATGTGGAACGCTGGGGACGCTCCGTATCCAAGTGGGTCAGGAGCGCTGGGGACGCTCCGTGATACCCGTAGTGCCGTTTGCACAGACGACTACTGATCCGATCATAGGAAAGCGCGTGCCATTCCGCCAGAGGCGCTTCTTCAGATAGTGAACTCGACGCCGGGTGATGACCCGTCCATCGCGCCGGCTCCGAGCTGCAACGACAGCCGCTGCGCGGTGCGCTGCAGCTTCGACACCAGAGCGCGATCGACGACCGCGCGGTCAGACGGCAGAGAGATCGCCAACGAGGCCGTGACGTTCGGAGCGATCACCGGCACGGCGACGCACGTCGCGCCGATCGCGTATTCCTCCTGGTCGACGACCCAGCCCGTGGAGTGCTCGAGCTGGGTGAGCAGCGTGCGCCTGTCGCTGATGGTGCGCGGAGTCAGCTCCTCCAGACGGTGCCGGGAGAGATAGTCCAGGCGGTCCTCGCCGGGAAGCTCCGCGAGGATCTGTTTTCCGAGCGCCGTGGCATGAGCACTGGACTGCAGCCCCACCCAGAGTTCGACACGCGGATTGTGGACCGCATCGACGATGTCGACGAGGTGCATCTCACCGTCGTCGAAACGCGACAGGTAGGCGGTCGCCCCGAGTTCATCGGTCACATCGCGGAGGGCGGAGCGCACCCGGGCGAGGAACACGCCCCGCGCATCGGTCTCGTGCTGGAACGCGGGGAACCGGCTGCCCAACACCAAGCCGTCAGGTTCAGACCAGAGGTAGCCCTCGTGGATGAGGGTCCGTACGAGGTTGTATGTCGTACCCGGAGTCAGACCCGTGATCGCCGCGAGCATCTTCACCGGAAGCGGCCGTGGCGAGTTCGCGACGATGTCGACGAGGCGGAGAGCACGTTGCACGGACCCGATGAGGGTCGGCTCGACCTCCGCGGCGCTCACTGCTAAGCGCCTCCTCCGGACGCGCGTCCCCCGAGCGCACGGGCGTCGCGCTGGCCACTGGAGTCCTGGCGGAGCTCCTTCGGCAACGAGAACATCAGGTCCTCTTCGGCGGTCTTGACCTCTTCGACGTCGCGGTAGCCCGCATCGTCAAGGGCTGCGAGAACCTCACGCACGAGAACCTCGGGCACCGACGCTCCGCTGGTCACGCCGACCGTCTCGACGCCGTCGAGCCATTCCTGCTGCACCTCTTCGGCGTAGTCGACCCGGTACGCGGCCTTGGCACCGTACTCGAGGGCGACCTCGACGAGGCGGACGCTGTTGGAGGAGTTGGAGGAACCGACGACGATCACGAGGTCCGCCGATGCGGCGACCTTCTTGATGGCGACCTGGCGGTTCTGCGTCGCGTAGCAGATGTCGTCGGACGGCGGATTGTGGAGGTCGGGGAATCGCGCACGCAGGCGGTTCACCGTCTCCATCGTCTCGTCGACCGACAGCGTCGTCTGCGAGAGCCAGACCACCTTCGACGGATCCTTGACCTGCACGGTGTCGGCCTCATCAGGCGAGTTCACGACGGTGACGTGGTCGGGAGCCTCACCCGCAGTGCCCTCGACCTCCTCATGCCACTCGTGGCCGATCAGCAGGACCTCGAAGTCGTCGCGAGCGAATCGGACGGCCTCTCGATGCACCTTCGTGACGAGGGGGCACGTCGCGTCGATCGCGTGCAGCCCGCGATCGGATGCCGCAGTCACGACAGCGGGAGAGACGCCATGAGCACTGAAGACGACGTGCGCTCCCTCGGGAACCTCGTCGACCTCCTCGACGAACACCGCGCCCTTCTCCTCGAGCTCGGTGACGACGTGGATGTTGTGCACGATCTGCTTGCGCACGTACACCGGTGCGCCGTAGCGCTCCAGTGCCTTCTCGACGGCGACCACCGCGCGGTCGACGCCGGCGCAGTAGCCGCGGGGAGCGGCGAGGAGAACCCGCTTCTGTCCGACGACCGGGTTATCCTGAAGCCGCCCTGAGGCCGCACGCACTCGTGGGATGCGCGGGGCAGGGAGATGAACGACAGTCGAGGTCACGCATCGATTCTACCGGCGCTTGACCGCGAAAGGCCTGGGCGTGCGGCAACGACGCGCTCGATGAGCGCACGACGACGTCCCGCAGGAGAACGAGGAGCAGATGACAGTGTTCGAGGCCGCGAGCAAGCCGGGCGAGACACCCCCGGCGGATGCGGTCGCCCCTCGCGACTCCACCGCCGATGCCCCCACCTCGGTCGCCCGGTTGAACGGCACGATCCGCGATTTCATCGCACGGTGGAACACGGTGTGGGTCGAGGGTGAGATCACATCGTGGAACGTGCGCGCCGGCAATGTGTTCGCCCGACTGAAGGACACGCAGTCCGACGCACAGATCTCGATCCGAGTGTGGTCGAGCGTGCGAGGACGCGTCCCCTCCGATCTCGGCATCGGCGATCACGTCGTCGCCGCGGTGAAGGCCGACTACTTCGTCAAGTCCGGTGACTTCAGCTTCACGGTGTCGGCCATGAAGCACGTGGGTCTGGGCGACCAGCTCGAGCGCCTCGAGAAGCTGCGCCTGCAGCTGCGTCAGGAAGGCCTGTTCGACGCCTCTCGCAAGAAGCGTCTGCCGTTCCTTCCCCATGTGATCGGACTGATCACCGGCGAGCGTTCGGATGCCGAGAAGGACGTGCATCGCAACGCCGAGCTGCGCTGGCCTCAGGTGAGATTCCGCACGGAGTACGCCGCCGTGCAGGGCGACCGCTGCGTTCCCGAGACCCTGGCGGCCCTGGCTCGCCTGGATGCCGACCCCGACGTCGATGTCATCGTGATCGCACGAGGTGGCGGCGACCCCCAGACTCTCCTCGGATTCAGCGACGAGCGATTGGTGCGCGCGGTCGCGGCCGCGTCGACGCCGATCGTCAGCGCGATCGGCCATGAGAACGACCGACCCCTGCTCGATGACGTCGCCGATCTGCGCGCCTCGACACCGACGGATGCCGCGAAGCGCGTCGTGCCGGACGTCGGAGAGCAGCGGGCGTTGATCGCGCAACTCCGTTCCCGGTCCACGACCCGGCTCACGCAGCGGCTCTCGCACGACATCTCACAATTGGAGCAGTTGCGTTCCCGCCCCATCCTGCGATCGCCCGCCCCGATCATCGACGCCCGCGCGCAGGAGCTGTGGCTGCTGCAGTCTCGCGGACGCGAGACGGTCACGCGTCAGCTCGACGTCGCAGGCCGCAGGACCAGCGAGCTCCGCGCCTCGCTGCGAGCGCTCTCCCCCGCGGCGACGCTGGCGCGCGGCTACGCGATCGCCCACCTCGACGGCGGCGTGATCCTGCGCGATGCGGCAGATGCTCCCGCCGGCACCGCACTGAGCATCACGATCGACCGAGGGTCGCTGCGCGCGCGATCCGAGGGCGAGATCGCGGAGGAGTCCTGACTCCCCCGGGCGACCCGGCCGGCCCGCAGGTCGAGGGTCCCGTACGCCGTAGGATGGAGGGGTGAGCGCGCTGAACGACACCCCTGTGGAGACGCTGTCGTTCGAGGCGGCCCGCGACGAGTTGGTGAAGGTCGTGGCAGAACTCGAACAGGGAGCCCCGACGCTCGAGCAATCGCTCGCTCTCTGGGAGCGCGGTGAGGCACTCGCTGCCCGCTGCGAGGAATGGCTCCTGGGCGCGAAGCGCCGCCTCGACGCGGCTCGCGCCGCCGCATCCGACGAGGCCGACGCATGAACAAGCCCGCCCCCATCGTGGCCGAGCTCGGTCGTCCCGAGACGCCCGAGGAGACCGCGGCCCGCAAGGCCGCATCGAGCAAGGCCTATCGCTCGAGCCAGACCATGAGGAGCCTGGTCGCCGCGCTGCTGGTGACCGTCGCCGTGGTGGCCGTCATCATCTTCGCCGTCCCGCGAGGCGAGCCGACGGCGGCGAAGCCGATCGACCTCGCCGGTATCGCCGCCGATGTCGAGGCGACCATGGACCGCCCGGTCATCGTTCCGGACCTCGGCACCTTCTGGCGGGTCAACGCCGCCGAGCTCCAGAGCGGCGCGACAGTCGTCTGGGACATCACTCTGGCCCCCTCCGCCGATGATGAGCGCGGGTTCATCCGTATCGCCCAGGCCTTCGCCGCCGACTCGTCATGGGCGCCGCAGCGGCTCAACGGCATCGCCCCGACCGACACCATCCGCGTCGGCGGACTCGAGTGGGACGTCTTCAAGCCAGGCGAGGCCGGGGCGAACCAGAACGTCAACTACGCGATCGGTACGCAGGCGGGCGACGACTACGTGCTGCTGTACGGATCCCGCTCGGCCGCGTCGACGGCCGAGCTGGCCGAGTCCCTTGTTCCCCAAATCCGCGCACTCTCGGAGGCATCATGACGCACGCCCTCTCGCCCGCCGCAGCCTGGCAGCAGATGCAGGAGGGCAACCGTCGATTCGTCGCCGACGAGCCGCGTCATCCCAACCAGGACGTCGCCCGGCGCAAAGACCTCGAGGCGGCGCAGAACCCCGTGGCGACGCTCTTCGGCTGCTCGGATTCGCGCCTCGCCGCGGAGATCATCTTCGACCTCGGACTCGGTGACCTGTTCGTGGTCCGCAACGCCGGGCAGGTGATCGGCGAGTCGATCGTCGCAAGCCTGGAGTATGCGGTCGCCGTGCTGGAGGTTCCGCTCATCGTCGTGCTCGCGCACGACTCCTGCGGTGCTGTGCGCGCGGCGATCGACGGCACCGCGATCGACGCGACACCGCTTCCGCCGCACATCTGGAAGCTCATCTCCCCGATCGTCCCCGCCGCGCGCAAGGTGCTGGCTGAGAACGGCGGCACCACGGTCGCCGAGATCGATGCCGAGCTCGTCGGCCAGGAGCACCTGCGCAACACCGTGGCCGATCTGCTCCAGTCATCTGAGCTGATCAGCAACGCCGTCGCCGAGGGCCGTCTCGGCATCGTCGGCGCCAACTACCGTCTGGCCGAGGGCACGGCCGTGCCCGTCATCACCGTGGGCATCGAGCCCGAATCTCAGGAGGCATCGGAATGACCGACAGCGAATACCGCATCGAGCACGACACCATGGGTGAAGTGCGCGTGCCCGTGAATGCGCTCTACGGAGCGCAGACGCAGCGCGCCGTGGAGAACTTCCCGATCTCGGGCAAGGGGCTGGAGTCAACGCAGATCGCCGCCCTCGCCCGCATCAAGAAGGCCGCCGCCCTCGCGAACAAGGAGCTCGGCACCCTCGACGGCGCGATCGCGGATGCGATCGCCCAGGCCGCCGACCTGGTCGCCTCCGGCGCTCACGACAGCGAGTTCCCCGTCGACACGTACCAGACGGGTTCCGGCACGTCGTCGAACATGAACATGAACGAGGTCCTCGCGACGCTCGCGACCCGCATCCTCGGTGCGACCGTTCACCCGAACGACCACGTGAACGCCTCGCAGTCGTCGAACGACGTGTTCCCGACCTCGGTGCACATCGCCGTCACTCAGGCACTCATCGACACGCTCATCCCCGCGCTCGACCACCTCGCCGTCGCCCTCGAGGCGAAGGCCGAGCTGTGGAAGGACGCCGTCAAGTCCGGTCGCACCCACCTGATGGACGCGACGCCGGTGACGCTCGGCCAGGAGTTCGGCGGCTACGCCCGCCAGATCCGCCTCGGCATCGAGCGCGTGCAGTCCGCGCTCCCCCGCGTCGCGGAGGTTCCGCTCGGCGGCACCGCGGTCGGCACCGGGATCAACACTCCGCTCGGCTTCCCGCAGAAGGTCATCGCGCTGCTCGCCGCCGAGACCGAGCTACCGATCACCGAGGCGAAGGATCACTTCGAGGCGCAGGCGAACCGCGACGGTCTCGTCGAGGCATCCGGAGCGCTGCGCACGATCGCGGTCTCACTGACGAAGATCAACAACGACCTGCGCTGGATGGGCTCCGGGCCCAACACGGGTCTCGGCGAGCTGCACATCCCCGACCTGCAGCCCGGCTCCTCGATCATGCCCGGCAAGGTCAACCCGGTCGTGCCCGAGGCCGTGCTGATGGTCTGCGCGCGCGTCATCGGCAACGACGCGACGGTCGCCTGGGCGGGCGCATCCGGCTCCTTCGAGCTCAACGTCGCGATCCCGGTCATGGGTACGGCACTGCTCGAGTCGATCCGTCTGCTGTCGAACGCCTCGCGCGTGCTCGCCGACAAGACGATCGACGGCCTGCAGGCGAACGTCGAGCGTGCGGCCGCCTTCGCCGGCATGAGCCCCTCGATCGTCACCCCGCTCAACAAGCTGATCGGCTACGAGGCCGCGGCGAAGATCGCGAAGCACGCGGTCGCGAACGGCGTCACCGTGCGCGACGCCGTGATCGACCTCGGCTACGTCGAGCGCGGAGATCTCACCCTCGAGCAGCTCGATGAGAAGCTCGACCTGCTGTCGATGACCCACCCGGGCTGAGTCTTCACTCCGGCACAGTCTTCACCCAGGCACACCTGCACGCCCCGGACACACCTGCACGACCGATTCGTCGATTCGGTCGTGCAGGTGTGGACGGGGCGTGCACCTGTATCCGGTGACTTCTCGTCCACAGGGACGGATGCCGCGCACTCGTCCCCATCCGCCGCACTCGCAGCCCTGGATGCGTCAGAGTCGACGGCATGCTCGATCCGGCCACTGTCATCTCGCGCCTCGGAGGCGTCGCCCGCGGAACGCAGTTGCAGCGTCACGGGATATCACGCAAGCGGCTTGCCGATGAGGTTCATGCCCATCGCATCGATCGCGTGCGTGCCGGTGTGTTCGCCGTACCGAAGACGCCCTCCGATGTGCGCACCGCGGCTGCGCACGGTGGCGCGCTCACGTGTGGATCCGCGTTGCGGCGGCACGGCGTGTGGATCCTCGACGACGACGGGGTGCACGTCTGGCTCGGCGAGAACGGCCGCCGGCATCGGCATCCCGGCTGCACATGCATCCCCCACAACTTCCGCGGCAGCACACGTTTCGGCACCGCGAGCGTGGAGACGGCGCTCGTGCATCTGCACCGGTGCGGCGGCGACGAGTCGTTCTTCGCCGCCTTCGAGTCCGCGTGGAACCGGGGCCTGCTCTCCCGCGCGTCACGGGCGCGGATCCGCCGTTCCCTCCCCGAGAGCGCCCGCTGGCTCGTCGACCTCGCCCGCGGCGATGCGCAGAGCGGGCTCGAGTCGCTGCTGCGACTCCGTCTGCACATCCTCGGCATCCGCCTGGACTGTCAGGTGCGGATCGACGGCGTCGGACGCGTCGATTTCGTCGTCGGAGGTCGGCTCATCCTCGAGGCGGACGGCACACTGAACCACGACGGACCGTCGAAGCGCCACAGGGACCTGGTGAGGGATGCCGCGGCATCCGCCCTCGGCTATGAGACCCTGCGCTTCGACTACGCACAGATCGTCCACGACTGGCCCACGGTGCAGACCGCGGTCCTCGCCGCGCTCGCGCGCCTCGCCGACCGCGCCTGACCGGGTACAGGTGCACGACCAGTGCACGGATGCACGGCCGAACAGTCGAATCCACCGTGCAGGTGTACCCGAACCGTGCATCCGTCCCCCGGACGCAGAACAGCGGATGCCGAGTGCACGGCATCCGCTGTCGCCTGCCGTCAGCTGAGCTCTCCGCCCTCCAGCAGCTCGGTGACGAGTGCGGCGATCGCCGAGCGCTCCGAGCGCATCAGCGTCACATGTCCGAACAGCTCGTGCCCCTTCAAGGTCTCGATCACGCTGGCGATGCCGTCGTGACGCCCCACGCGGAGGTTGTCCCGTTGTCCGACATCATGCGTGAGGATCACCCGCGAGTTCTGGCCCATGCGGCTCAGAACCGTCAGGAGCACGTTGCGCTCGAGCGACTGCGCCTCGTCGACGATCACGAAGGCGTCGTGCAGGGAGCGACCACGGATGTGCGTGAGCGGGAGCACCTCCAGAAGGCCCCTCTCGATGACCTCCTCGACGACGTTCCCCGACACCACCGAACCGAGCGTGTCGAACACCGCCTGCCCCCACGGCCCCATCTTCTCGCCCTGGTCACCCGGCAGGTATCCGAGCTCCTGACCGCCCACCGCGAACAGCGGGCGGAACACGATGATCTTCTTCTGCTGCTGACGCTCCAGCACGGCCTCCAGGCCCGCGCACAGTGCGAGTGCCGACTTGCCGGTACCGGCTCGTCCACCGAGCGAGACGATGCCGACCTCGGGGTCGACGAGCATGTCGATCGCGATCCGCTGTTCCGCGGACCGTCCGTGCATGCCGAAGATGTCGCGGTCGCCGCGCACGAGCCGGTACTCGCCGTCGCCGGTCACCCGGCCGAGCGCCGATCCCCGTTCGGAGTGGATGATCAGGCCGGTGTTCACCGGGAGTCCGCGAGCATCCTCGCTGATCCCGACCTCGCTCTCGTAGAGGTCGCTGATGTCGTCGCCCGACAGAGCAAGCGTGGTGATGCCCGTCCATCCGGAATCCACGGCCTGCTCAGCGAGGTACTCCTCCGCGCGGAGACCGAGTGACGCGGCCTTCACGCGCATGGGCAGATCCTTCGAGACGATCGTCACGTCCTGACCGTCCTGCGCCAGGTGCATGGCGACCGACAGGATGCGGGAGTCGTTGTCGCTCAGCCGGATGCCGGCGGGAAGGATCGACACGTCCGTGTTCGCGAGCTCGACCCGGAGGGTGCCGCCCTCGCCGACCTCCACCGGGAAGTCCAGTCGTCCGTGCTCGATGCGCAGATCGTCGAGATGACGCAGCGCCTGGCGGGCGAAGTAGCCGATCTCCGGGTCGTGGCGCTTGCCCTCGAGTTCGGAGATGACGACCACCGGGAGCACGACCGAGTGCTCGGCGAACCGGAAGAACGCCTGCGGATCGCTCAGCAGAACCGAGGTGTCGAGCACATAGGTGCGCAGATCCTGATCGGGATCTGCGGACGATGCCCGACTCGTCGTCCTACGGGTGGACTGCTGCGCGGTGCTGGTGGACTGCTGCGCTGTACGTGAGGTCACGACCCACTCCCGACCCGGGAGAATTCCCGGCTATGCGAACGAGTCGACCAGGGGGCCACGAGTCGCGAACCTGAAGGCCGACTCGACCGGGCTCCTTGCCCGATGCCTAGAAGCTACGACCAGTCACCGGCATAACCTCGACTCGACACGCCAGCGATTCGTTACGCGCTGATGAACGTCTCGTTACCGAATGCCGCGAGCGCGTCGTCGAGCAGGGCGATCGTGCCCGCATCCGTTCCCGCGTGCGGAGCGATGCGCACCGACGCGCCCCGTGCGGTGACGACGACTCCGGCATTCGCGAGGGCCGCGGCCAACCGTGCCGGCTCCTCCGGCGTGAGCGCGACGATACCGGCCCGCTGCGCGCGTGCACGCGGCGAGGTGACCGTGACGCCGTGTCGATCAGCGATCTCGAGGATGGCATCGACCTTCTCCGCGAGCCGTTCCTCGATCGCCGCGACACCGGCATCGCGCACGTCACGCGCGCCGATGGCCAGTCGTCCGGCCGCCAGCGTGTCGGGGCCGCTCACGGTGAACGCGCGCGCCGACGGCGCGGGTGCCGGCAGGTCGTCGACCGCGAGACCGGAGCCGGCGGTGCCGGTGATGCCGCTCAGCACCGGCGTGATCCGTTCCCTGGCGCGCGGCGAGAACGACGCGAATGCAGTCCCCCGTCCTGCGCGCAACCACTTGTATCCGTGTCCGACGACCACATCGGCCGCGGAGAAGTCCGCGTCGATGATGCCGAACGACTGCACGGCATCGACGATCAGCAGCCGGTCCGGTCCGATGGCCTCACGCAGCGCGTCGAGGTCGGCCCGGTATCCGGTCCGGAAGTCGACATGGCTCACCGCCAGGGCGGTGACGTCGTCGTCGAGCGCGTTCGACACCTCATCGACCGTGACTCGGCCGTCGTCCGTGGTGATCCACCGCGGTGTGAGAGCGCCATGCGACGCCGACGCCGCGCGTTCGAGCGTGACACTGATGCTCGGGAACTCCGCGGACGACGCCACGACGGTTCCCTGCAGGCCGTACAGGGCCTGCGCCAACCCGTGGGTCGACGACGGCTGGACCGTCATTTCTGCGGCATCGACGCCGAGGAGCTCTGCGACGATCTCCCGCGCCTGCCCTAGTCGCTCAGCGACGAGCGCGAGCGACGAGGGGCGGCCGCTGCCCAGCAGATCCGCATCGGCGAAGATCTCCTCGCGCACCGACGGCGACAAGGGGCCGAACGCGGCCCAGTTCAGGTATCCCTGCGCCGCATCGAAGGTGTGGAGATAGTCGTCGAATGCGCTCACTGCGTCATTCTGGCACGTCACGGAGGGCGGCGCCGCTCCCCGATCGGGGGCGTTCAGCGGCCGTAGCGGCGGTCCCGGTCGGCGAAATCTCTGATCGCTCGGAGGAAGTCGACCTGACGGAGGTCGGGACCGAGCGCTTCGACGAAGTAGAACTCGCTGTGCGCGCTCTGCCAGAGGAGGAAGTCGCTGAGTCGCTGCTCGCCGCTGGTGCGGATCACCAGGTCGGGATCCGGCTGACCCCCGGTGTACAGGTGCTCTCCGATCATCTCCGGCGTGAGATGGGCCGCGAGGTCTTCGAGCGTGCCGCCGGATGCCTCGTGCGCGCCGATGATGCTGCGTACGGCGTCGACGATCTCATTGCGTCCGCCATAGCCCACCGCCAGGTTCACGTGCAGACCGGTGTGATCCTTCGTGCGTTCCTCCGCATCGGCGAGCACCCGCGCGAGCTCGGCGGGGAGGATGTCGGAGCGGCCCACATGCTTGACCCTCCAGTTTCCCTCCAGCGACAGCGCCTCAGCGAGTTCCGCGATGATCTCGATCAGATCGGCGAGCTCGGCCGAATCACGCTTGAGCAGGTTGTCGCTGGACAGCAGATACAGCGAGACCACCCGCACGCCGAGCTCGTCGCACCATCCGAGGAACTCGCGCATCTTGGCGGCGCCCGCACGATGACCTTCGGCCGGCGTCGCATAGCCGAGCTGTCGAGCCCACCGACGGTTTCCGTCGATCATCATCGCGACGTGATGCGGTACGGAGGCGGAATCCAGCTGGCGGCGCAGCCTGTTGCTGTAGAGCCGATAGAGCGGCCCTCGCCCCTGACCGTCGCGTGAAATCACCTCCCTACGCTACCGTGCCGGCCCCGGTGAAGCTGAGGATATGTGCCGCGTCCGGAATGCCGGCCCGCCTAGAGTGAGGCTGTGAGCACTCCCGAGCCGTCCGACGCAGACCTCCCCCAGCTCCCTCTCCTCGACGCGGCGACGGTCGATGAGGCGGTCGAGATCAAGCCGACGTGGCGCGGGTGGATCCACGCGGGCGTGTTCCCCGTCGCGGTCGTCGCCGGCATCGTGCTGATCATCGTGGCCGAGAGCGGCGCGGCGAAGTGGTCGGCCGCCGTGTTCATGGCGAGCTCCCTCCTCCTCTTCGGGAACTCCGCGCTGTACCACCGCTTCGACTGGAGCCCGCCCGTCAAGCTGCTGCTGAAGCGGATCGACCACGCCAACATCTTCCTGTTGATCGCCGGGACCTACACCCCGCTCGCCACCCTGGCCCTGCCGCCCGAGAAGGGCGCGCTGCTCCTCAGCCTCGTCTGGGGCGGCACCGTGGTCGGCATCCTGTTCCGCGTGTTCTGGATCCACGCGCCCCGCTGGCTCTACGTCGCTCTGTATCTCCTGATGGGCTGGGCCGCAGTGATGTTCATGGCCGACCTGTTCGCGGCCAACGTCGTCATGATGGTGCTCGTGATCGTGGGCGGACTGCTCTACACGGGCGGCGCGATCGTCTACGCCCTGAAGAAGCCGAACCCCTGGCCCGGTCGCTTCGGTTTCCACGAGATCTTCCACGTGTGCACCGTGCTGGCGTTCCTGTGCCACTGGACCGCGTGCCTGCTCATCGCGATCGCCCCGCTGTCGCCCTCGTTGGGGGCGTGACGCTCGCTCAGGTCGTGCGGGGGTCGTCGTCACCGTCGCGCACGATCGGGAGGTCGGCATCCGTCTCGGTGGCCTCATCGGCCGCGCGTGCGGCCTCCTCGGCATCCAGTTCGTCACGCACCTCTTCGCGGTAGCGCACGCGGCGGATACGCCGGTTCATGTCCCAGATCAGCAGGATCACCGCGATCAGCACGAGAACGATCGCCGCGAAGCCGGCGAAGCCCGGGGTGACGGCCTCCGGGGCCACGGTCATCGTGGGCGTCGGCATCGGGGTCTCGGTCAGAGCGAGCATGAGTCGGCCTTTCGTGCGCAGGTCGCATAACCTGGAACCACCAGCCTAACGACCGGAAGACCCCTCCCGTGACGACAGCAGAACAGCTCGACGAACGCTACGGCCGTACCCGACGGCGCCGAGCCCCGTGGATCGTCGCGATCATCATCGCGGCCCTCCTCGTCGGAGCGTTCGGATGGATGACCGTGGCCCAGTCGATGTCGTCCGTGGATTCCGATGACCTCGGCTTCGACCTCGTCGACGAACACTCCGTCGAGGTCCGTTTCCAGGTCACCGGCGTGCAGGGCAAGGACGTCCTGTGCATCGTCGAGGCGCTGGATGAGGAGTTCGGCGTCGTGGGGTGGAAACTCGTCGAGATCGCCGCCGGGGACAGTCATTCGCAGGCGGCCTCCGCCACGATTCCCACTGTCGCGGCGGCCACCACAGGTTTGGTGAACTCCTGCTGGGTCGCCTAGACTCATCGCAGACAGACGACGCCCTGGCACCGTGCCGGGGCGTCTTGGCATATCCCCCGCAGGATGCGGCCGGGATCCCGAAAGAAGGAGCTTCGTCATGTCCACCGACGCTCAGGTTCCCTTCCTCACGCAGGAAGCATACGACCGGCTCGTCTCCGAGCTGGAGCACCTCTCGACCACGGGCCGCGAGGAGATCGCCAAGCGCATCGAAGCCGCCCGCGAAGAGGGCGACCTCAAGGAGAACGGCGGATACCATGCCGCCAAGGACGAGCAGGGCAAGCAGGAGGCTCGCATCCGCACCCTCGAGAGCCTGTTGAAGACGGCCAAGGTCGGCGAGGCGCCGGCGAGCCGCGGCATCGTCGAGCCCGGCACCGTCGTCACGGCCCTCGTGGCCGGCGGTGAAGAGGTGTTCCTGCTCGGCAGCCGCGAGATCGCCGTGGGCAGCGACCTCGACGTGTACAGCGAGGCGAGCCCGCTGGGTCAGGCGATCCTCGGACTGAAGATCGGCGAGAAGTCGTCGTACGACGCCCCCAACGGCCGCTCGATCGCCGTGGAGATCCTCAAGGTCGAGACCTACACCGGCTGATACCCGTCACTGGATACAGACGCAGAACGCCCTCCGGCCGTGGCCGGAGGGCGTTCTGCGTCTGTGTCGTGCGGATCAGTCCGGAACCAGGATGGGTTCGAATCCGGCGGCGCGCAGCGTGTCGAGCGTGTGCTCGGAGTGCTCGGGACCACGTGTCTCGACGCTGAGCTCCAGGATGACGTCGCTGATCTGCAACCCGTGACCGTGACGCGTGTGCATCGCCTCGATCACGTTCGCTCCCGCCTCCGCGATCAACTCGGACACCCGGGCGAGCTGGCCGGGTCGATCGGGCAACGGGATGCGGATCGTCAGGTAGCGGCCGGATGCGGCGAGACCGTGGGAGACGACGCGCTGCAGAAGGAGCGGATCGATGTTGCCGCCGGAGAGCACGGCCATCGTCTTGCCGGTGGCGGAGATCTTGCCGGACAGGATCGCCGCGACGCCGGCGGCGCCTGCGGGCTCCACGACGACCTTGGCCTGCTCGAGCAGTACCAGGATCGCGCGGGCGAGGTCATCGTCGGAGACCGTCACGACCTCGTCGACGTGATCCTTGATGATGTCGAAGGGAATCGCTCCCGGGCGCGCGACGAGGATTCCGTCGGCGATCGTGGGCCTCGTGACAATGTCGACCGGATGCCCGGCCTCGAGCGACGGCGGCACGGCCGCGGCATTCTCGGCCTGCACACCGATGATGCGCACGGTGCGACCGAGTTCCGCCGCCCGTGCCTTCACCGCCGCAGCGACCCCTGCGATGAGACCGCCGCCACCGATGCCGAGCACGATCGTGTCGACGTCGGGAGCGTCTTCGAGCAGCTCGAGCCCGAGTGTGCCCTGGCCGATCACGACATCGCGGTGATCGAACGGCGGGATGAGCACGGCGCCCGTGCGCTCGGCGAACTCGGCCGCGAGCCGCAGCGAGGTCGCCACCGTCTCGCCCTCGAGCACGACGTCGGCACCGTAGCCGCGCGTCGCGAGGAGCTTGGGAACGGGCACGCCCAACGGCATGAAGATGGTCGCGGTGATTCCCAGCTCCTGGGCCGCGAGAGCGACGCCCTGCGCGTGGTTGCCGGCGGATGCCGCCACGACTCCGCGAGCGCGCTCATCCGCGCTGAGGCGCGAGAGGCGGTAGGCCGCGCCACGGATCTTGAACGATCCGGTGCGCTGGAGATTCTCCATCTTGAGCACGACGGGAACCCCGAGGATGTCGGAGAGGGCTCGCGACGGCAGCGTCGGCGTGTGCGAGATCACCTCAGCCAGACTCTGAGCTGCATGCTCGAACTCGGTCAGGCTGGGGACTTCGCTCATCGATTCCTCCGTCTCCGCTGTCGCGGTACTGTGCTCCAGATCAGGTCTCCGCTCGGATCGACGCCGGTGCGCCAGGAGCCGGAGCTCAACGTCACGGCCGCGACGTTGACGAACGCCGCCAACGGCACGGCGAAGAGTGCGCCGGGGATGCCGGCGATCATGGCCCCACCCGCGACGACGAGGACGACGGCCAGGGGGTGCACCTTCACTGCGGATCCCATCAGGATCGGCTGCAGGATGTGCCCCTCGATCTGCTGGACCGCCAGCACGACCACGAGCATCCAGAGCGCGATCCACGGTCCGTTGTAGACCAGTGCCAGGAACACCGCGACGGCACCGGTGACGACCGCGCCGACGATCGGGATGAACGAGCCGAGGAACACGAGCACGGCGACCGGGAGCGCCAGCGGAACCTGCAGCAGGAACGCACCGAGACCGATACCGATCGCGTCGATCGTGGCGACGAACAACTGCGTCCGCGCGTAGTTGACGATGGTCTTCCAACCGTTGCGCGCCGCGCCGTCGGCTGCCTGACGAGCGTTACGCGGGAAGAGCTTGAGCGTCCAGCGCCAGATCCCTGCGCCGTCCGCGAGAAGGCAGATGAGGATGAAGAGCGAGAGCACGGCACCGGTCGCGACGTGTCCGACCGTCGTGCCGATCGCGAGCGCTCCGGACCACAGCACCTGGGCCTGCTCGTTGAGCATGTCCAGGCCCTGCTGGAGGTAATCCGCGATCTGCGTGTCGGAGAGATTGAGCGGACCGTCGTGCAACCACACCTGGAACTGGTTGAACGCCTCGGTCGAGCTCTTCTGCACATCGGGGAGTTCGACCCGCACCTGCCAGATGACCAGCCACAGCAGTCCGCCGACGATCGCCGCCGTGCCGAGCAACGAGATCAGGATCGCCGTCCACCGCGGGAAGCGGTGGCGCAGCATCCAGTCGAACGCCGGCCACAGCAGAGCGGTGATGAGGATGCCGACCATGAGAGGGATCACGAGCAGCTTGAGCAGCATGACCAGCCAGATGAACACGCCGATCGCCGCGGCGATCAGGAGCAGGCGCCACGCGTAACCCGCCGTGATGCGCAGGGTGAGAGGCACGGCCTCGTCGGCTTCCGTCGTCACCGTCCGGTCCGTGGTGATCGGACGCGCACGGAACAGGTCCCTCAGCCGGGGCCGCTGTTCGTCGCTCATCGCCCAAGTCTACGGCGATCCCGGAGGGGCTCGTCGCCGCGCTACGGATGTCGGCGCCCGGCGATACGCTGACCACGTGACAGACACTCTCAGCCCCGTACAGGCGCGCCGGATGGCGCTGGCGGCCCAGGGCTTCACCCGCGCGCGACCGTCGTCCGTCACCAGTCGCCACATCCACCGGCTGATGGAGCGCATCGGCGTTCTGCAGATCGACTCGGTCAACGTCTTCGCCCGGTCCCACTATCTGCCGCTGCTCTCCCGGCTGGGCTCCTACGACCCGGCACTGCTCGACCGCGTGTTCCTCTCGCGCACGACGCACTACGTCGAGTACCTGGCCCACGAGGCGACGTTCATCCCGATCGACGACTGGCCGCTGTGGCGGTTCCGCATGGACGACTTCCGCCGTCGTTGGGAAGCGGACGGCTCCTGGGCGCACACCAACGCCCGCACCATGCGATGGGTGCAGGACGAGCTGCGTGCACGCGGCCCGCTCCGGCCCGCCGATCTGCGTGAAGACGCGCCGCGCGAGCGCGGCACATGGTGGGACTGGGACGACGCGAAGCTCGCACTGGAGCATCTGTGGCGCACGGGCGACGTCGCCATCAGCGGCAGGAAGGGCTTCGAGCGCACGTACGCGCTGGCGGAGCACGTCGTGCCCGAGCACATCCTGTCTCGCGAGGTCGCGCGCTCAGATGCCATCCGCACGCTGATCGGCCGCGCCGCACGCTCCTCCGGGGTCGCCACCCAGGCCGATCTCGCGGACTACTACCGGATCAAGGATCGAGCCGCCGTCTCGCAGGCCATCGACGACCTGACCGCGTCGGGTGAGCTCCTTCCGGTGCAGGTGCGCGGCTGGGAACGCGGAGGGCGCCCCCTTGCCGCCTGGCGTCATCGCGATGCGGTGCTCCCCCGCGCTGTCGACGCGGCCGCACTGCTGACGCCGTTCGACCCTGTCGTCTGGTTCCGCGATCGCGCGCTGCGCGCCTTCGATCTCGACTATCGGATCGAGATCTACGTGCCGGCCGACAAACGACGCTATGGCTACTACTCCCTGCCCGTCCTGGTCGGGGATCGGATCGTCGCGCGGGTCGATCTCAAGGCTGACCGCGCCGCCTCCACGCTTCAGGTGCAGTCGGCATGGTGGGAGCCGCAGGCACGGGCAGAGGATGCGGGCCCGATCGCTCGCGAGCTGGCGCTCGCGGCGACGTGGCAGGGCCTGGAGCACGTCTCGGTGTCGGGCTGGGGCGATGCGTCCAGCGCGGTGCATCATGCCCTGCTTGGGTACGAGGGGGCATCCATCCTCCGCCATCTGCATCCGCGAGAGGCCCTCGGATGACACGCGCGGCGAAATGGATAGTCGCCGGCGCCGTCGCCGCGGCAGTCCTGCTCGCCGCAGCGCTGTGGATCTGGCAGTCAGCTCGTCCCGCAACGGCCGAGGCGACTGCGCTCTCCTACCTCCGCGCGCTCGAATCCGGTGATGTCGCTGCGATCGCGGATCTGTCCCCTGCCGTGCCGGATGACTCGCTCACGGCGCTGGACGGCGCCGACCAGCGCATCGCAGACGTCGCGGTGACCTCCGTCGACGAGAGCGGCGACCGAGCGACCGCCGCGATCTCCTTCGGACTCGCCGACGCATCGCAAACCGCGACCCTCTCCCTGTCGCGTTCCGACACCCGGTGGGTCGTCGACGCGTCTTCGCTGGGGACTGCGAGCACGACGACGACCATCGGTTCGTTCGTCGCGGTCGGTGGCGTCACATTCCCCACCGACGAGGCGATCTCTCTCCTCCCTGCGATGTACACCGCGTCCGCCGCACCCGCGGATCTGCTCGACGGTGCGGCGACGATCGAGGTCCTCCCGGGAGAAGCGAGCGATGTCGCCCTGGAGCCGACCCTCCGATCCGCCGCCACGACAGCAGCGCAAGAGGCACTCGATGAGCATCTCGCGGAGTGCACGCGGCCGAGCGCACGGCCTCCGGACGGCTGCGGCATCCGGATCCCGTGGGGCACCGAGTTCACGGTCGTCAGCGACGTCGAATACCGAATCGACACGGCACCGACGATGACTCTCGACGCGGAGGAGTTCACGACGAGCGCCGGCGTGCTGGTCGCGACCGTGATGGGAACAGGTCGAGACGGATCATCGCGAACGACGACCTACCGCACCGACGCCTGGATGCTCCGAGGAGATGTCGCCTTCACCGACACGAACATCGCGTTGACGTTCTGGTGACCCGGAGGTCTCAGTGTGCCGGCGTGGCTCAGAACTGGACGCGCGGCGGCTCGGAGATCGCTCCGCTGTCGGCCACCTCGAAGAACTCGCGCTCCGTGAAGCCGAGTCCCTTGGCGAAGAGGTTGTTCGGGAACACCTTGATCTTGGTGTTCAGCTCACGCACACCGCCGTTGTAGAACCGGCGTGCAGCCTGGATCTTGTCCTCGGTGTCGACCAGAGCCTGCTGCACCTGGAGGAAGTTCTGGCTGGCCTGCAGCTGCGGGTATGCCTCGGCGACCGCGAACAGGCTGCGCAGCGCCTGCTGCAGGTGTCCTTCAGCGATGCCTGCCGCGCCGGGGCTGCCGGCGTTCAGAGTCTCGGCGCGCGCACGGGTGACGTTCTCGAAGACCGCCTTCTCGTGCGAGGCGTATCCCTTGACCGTCTCGATCAGATTGGGGATGAGATCGGCTCGTCGCTTGAGCTGCACCGTGATGCCGCTCCATGCTTCGTCGACTCTGACGTTCAGCTGCACCAGCGAGTTGTACGTCGCCCACAGATAGATCCCGACCAGCAGAATCACGCCCACGACGATCAGTACTGGCACAAGCCATTCCATCAGAGGCCCACCCTTCCTCGTTTTGTCTCATCCTATCGGCGCTGTCTGCACGTGTACTGGACACGGAGGCATGCGTGCTGTGAAATGCGCCTCAGGCGCCGAGGACGCGTTCCAGGTAGCGGTTTCCGAATCGGTGTTCGGGGTCGAGTCGATCTCGTACCGCGAGGAAGTCGTCGAATCGAGGGTAGCGCGCGCGAAGCTGCGTCGCGTCCAGCGTGTGGAGCTTGCCCCAGTGCGGCCTCCCGCCGTGGGCGAGCATGATCTCCTCCACGGCCTCGAAGTACACCGTGGGATCGGCGCGCCAGTAGCGGTGCACCGCGATGTACGCGGTCGCACGGCCGTACGCCGTGGAGAGCCACCGGTCATCCGCCGCCGCGAATCGCACCTCGACGGGGAACTCGATGCGCCATCCACGCGTTGCGATCAGTTCGCGGAGTTCCTGGAATGCCGGGACGACGTTCTCCGCGGGAAGCGCGTACTCCATCTCCCGGAAGCGAACGGTGCGGCTCTGCGTGAGCACCCGATGTGACAGATCTGTGTAGTCGCGGTCGCCCGTGAGCTTCACGGCGAGGCGGCTGAACGGAGGGGTGACGGCCGGCATCAGCTGCCCGGTCGCGCACACCGCCCGATACACGCCGTTGGAGAGCAGCGTCTCGTCGATCCACTTCCCGACGACGGGGAGCGGCTTGCGAACCGTCGACTCGGGCAACCGCGTCTGCCGTTTGGTCAGAGCGACCTCGGTGTGCGGGAACCAGTAGAACTCGAAGTGATCGGATGCGGCCACCCGCTCGTCGAGGGAATCGAGCACGTCGTGCAGCGGTGCAGGTTCATCGGTCGCGTGCATGACGAAGGTGGGCACGCACTGGAGGGTCACCTCGACGATGATCCCGAGGGCGCCGAGACCGAGCGCGACGGCAGGGAGCAGGTCGCTGTCGTGCTGCTCGTCGATGCGCAGGAAATCTCCACTCGCGGTGATCAGGGTGACGCCGACGACCTGAGTCGCGAGACCGCCGTATCCCGCTCCCGTCCCGTGGGTGCCGGTGGAGATCGCTCCGGAGATCGACTGTCGGTCGATGTCGCCGAGATTCTGCATCGCGAGGCCGAACGGCGCCAGCAGGGACGGGATACGGTGCAGCCGCGTGCCTGCGAGCAGCGTGACCCGCCCCGTGGTCGCATCGGCGGAGACGAGGCCTTGAAGGTCATCGAGTTCGAGGAGGACCCCGGGAGCGACCGCGATACCGGTGAAGCTGTGTCCTGCCCCCACGGCTTTGATCGCGAGCCCCTGCGCTGACGCGGCGAGAACGGCACGCTGCACGCCCTCGGGGCTGCGCGGACGCTCCACCCGGACGGGTCGGACGGAAGCCGATCGTCCCCAGTTCTGCCACGTCCCGCCGATCCTCGTCACAGAAACGCCTTTCCTTCGCCGCGATAGGTCGGGAGTTCGTCGACCACCTGATCTCCCGACACGAGGTGGTACCTCTCGATCCGCTCCGCCGGTTCGCCGCTCTTGGAATGCCGGAACCAGACGCGGTCGCCGACGCCGAGGGACGTGGCCGCGCGTCCCTGTAACGGCGTCTGCACCTCGCCGGCCGCTTCACGAGGCATCGTGCGCAGACCCTGGGGCCAGGCGGGCAGAGGTTGACGTGACGCGACGGGAGGCCCTGAGGCGATCCATCCCCCGCCCAGCACGGTCGCGATGTCGGATGCGGGGCGCCGCACGACGTCGAAGGCGAAGGCGGACGCCGGAGCCGGCTGGAAGGATCGGTATCCGTCGAACAGGTGGCCGCCGAGCAGGCCGCTCCCGGCGCTGGCCTCGGTCAACGACTCGTCGCTGCCGGTGAACTCGAGAGAGCCGGTGCCGCCGCCGTTGATGATCTCGAGTGACGCCACCGCGGTGACCGCCTCGACGATCGCTGCACGGCGCTCACGCAGCTCATGGCGCGAGCGGGCCTGCACCATGCGGATCACGGGCGCATCGGGCCCGGCGTCATCGCCCTGACCGGCGATCTGGGCGTCGTACATCTGCAGGCCGACCAGGCGGAACCCGGGACGTGCGACGACCTTGCGTGCGAACGCGACGACCTCGCCGGCACTGAACAGTGCGGACCGTCTGACCCCGATGTGCCCGAGGACGGCAGACTTCCACGACGCGTCCACATCGATCGCGACGCGGATCTCGGGTCGCGCCCCCGGTCCGGCGACACTGTCGATCACATCGAGGTGCACCGGGTCATCGATCATGAGGGTGATGCGCTCGACGGCGCGCTCGTCGGCGAAGAGGCGTTCCAGACCCGCCCGGTCGACCGTCGGATATCCGAGCATGACGTCGTCGTGGTCTTCGGCGAGCCAGAGCGCTTCGGCCAGCGTGAACGCGAGGATGCCACGGTAACCGGGGAGCTTCAGCACGGCATCGAGAACGCTCCGCACCCGCACCGATTTCGAGGCCACGCGGATCGGGAGACCACCCGCCCGCACCAGCAGATCCATCGCGTTGTATCGCAATGCCTCACGGTCGATCACCGCCACCGGGGCCGGGAGATGGCCGGTCGCCGCGGAGAGTCGCGACCAGTAGCGGGCGGGATCCTCCCACTCGGGAGAGACCACAGCGGCACCCTCGACGGGGCTCAGTTCATCGGTGAGATCGAGCACTCCCCCACCCTACGGCCTGACCGAACGCGGAACCACGAGAGGCGGGACTGCGTCGCAACGAAAAACATCTTGTATACGAGTTACTCGCGTGCAAGGCTTATCGCATGACCGAGGGACTGTCAGCCGCACGTCGCAATGAGGCGGTGTGCCTCGCCCTGTATTCGACGATGAACGCGACCCTGCAGCTCTATCGCGACCTCCTCGCCCCTTGGGGGCTCAGCTACCAGCAGCTGATGGTGCTGGGGCTGCTGTGGAGCGAAGGTGAGCAGACCCCGGGGCAGATCTCGGAGGCCCTTCTCCTGGACTCCAGCAGCGTCGCCGGCCTCCTCAGCCGCATGCAGAGCGCTGACCTGATCGAGCGCGAGACCTCGGAGAGCGATCGGCGCCGCGTGCGCGTGCTGCCGACAGCGCGCAGTCGAGCGATCATCGAGGAGCTCGGATGGTTGGAGGGGTGCCTGACGCAGGCCATCGCTCTCGACCCCGACGAGGCGCACGATCTCGTGACCCGCCTGCACGACCTGCGCGAGCGCGTCGCGGCCTTCCCGCGCCCCGAGCAGGAGCCCGCAGGCGTGTCCGCCTGACGCGACACCATCGACAGAGAGGATGAGCAGACCATGGCACTGAAAGACATCGAGGTGACCACACTTCGCGGCGAGAGCCAGACCTTCGGAGAGCTGACCGGAGGCAAGGTCGCACTCGTCGTGAACGTCGCGTCGCGGTGCGGACTGGCACCGCAGTACGAGCAGCTCGAGGAACTGCAGAGACTCTACGGCGCAGACGGCTTCACCGTCGTCGGCTTCCCGAGCAATCAGTTCCTGCAGGAGCTCGGGAGCGCGGACGCCATCGCCGAGTACTGCTCCGCGACCTGGGGCGTGACGTTCCCCATGGCCGAGAAGGTCAAGGTGAACGGACGTGGGGCGCATCCCCTCTACCGCGAGCTCACCCAGACCCCCGATGCGAACGGCAAGGCGGGGCGCGTGACCTGGAACTTCGAGAAGTTCCTCGTCAACCCCGACGGTCGGATCAAGCGCTTCCGTCCGACCACCCTGCCGGACGCGCCGGAGATCGTCGCGACCATCCAGGAGTGGACGAAAGGGCGCGAACACGAACAACTAGGCTGAAGCGATGCCCCCGTAGCCCAATGGCAGAGGCAGGCGACTTAAAATCGCTTCAGTGTCGGTTCGAGTCCGACCGGGGGTACTCGTCTAGGCGTCGTCGATGGCTGCGGCATCCGCGCGGGCCTGAGCGGAGCGCGGGGTGACGGCTTCCCGGATGCGTCGCGCGATCAGAACGCCGAGGGCGATCGCGATCGCGGCATAGACCGCATAGTCGAGATAGCCGAGGTAGTGCTCCAGCCGCTCATGCTGCGTGCCGAGCGCTGCTCCCACCCCGATGAGCATGCCGTTCCAGGCGCCGCTGCCGACGATCGTGTAGATGCTGAATCGCACCAGATTCATGCGCGACGCCCCGGCGGGGATCGAGATCAGGCTCCGCACACCCGGCACCATCCGGCCGACGAGGACCGTCCACGCTCCGCTGCTCACGAACCAGTGCGCACCACGATCCAGATCCGACCGGCTCACCAGGCGCGTGGCGGCCAGCAGCCGCACGGCGCGCTCCATGCCGATCGCGGCACCCAGAGCGTAGAGCATCAGCGCCCCGAGCCACGATGCCAGCGTGCTCCAGAAGATCAGCCACCCCAGGTGCAGGTCGCCGCTCTGGCTGAGATAGCCCGCGAACGGCAGGATCACCTCGCTCGGAATCGGTGGGATCAGCACCTCGATGAACACGAGGATCCCCACTCCGATATCACCGAGAGCGGTGAGGACATCGGCGGCGAATCCGGTCAGGCCGGAGAAGCCGTGTCCGGCGTCGGTCGAGATGGATGCGGCGAACCTCACGGTGCCTCCTCAGTCAGGGCGAGTGATCGTCAGCGTCGGAACAGGTCATCGAGACCGGGGATGCCGAGTTCGCCGAGGCGCTCGCCCCATCCGGTCGCCGCCTCTCCGAGTCCGGAGACCGACTCGCCGGCCGAGCCCAGAAGCCCTTCCGCGGCGCCGGTCAACGCCTCCGGGTCGATGCCCTGCGCGAGGGACTCGAAATCCACGCCGAACCCCGCAGCCTGCTCGAGCAGCGGCTGCGCGACAGTACTGAGCACGGCGCCTCCCGCCACCGCACCGAGAATTCCGACGGCCGCTCCACCGACCGCTCCCACCGCGCCGCCCCCCGCGCCGCCGCGGCCGACTCGCGACAGCAGCGTGCGCATCCGGCCGGGTCGCATGGCTTCGCTTCGACCGGCCGCTCGACCGAGGTCCTCGGCCGATGCCGATGCGGGCCGCTCCCCTGGCGGCAGCTCCGCGCGCATCCGCTCCGCGACCTGCGTGCGCTGCTGCGGCGTCAGTCGGGCGAACGCATCACGGTGGATCCGCTCGACCTGCGTGGGGTCAGCCGTGCTGAGAAGATAGTCGTAACGGGCGATCGCCGCGCGATCGGCATCCGGGATCGACGGCCCGCGGCTCGCACCGCCACGCGCGCTGGAACGTTCTTCCCGCTGCGGCACCGATCGCGTGGCCGAGCCGGCGCTCTTGTCGAGCGCCTCGGTGGCCAGGCTGAGGAGTCGGGAGAGCTTTCCCATGTGTGGTCCCTTCGTGGAGCGAAGCGAACCGGCGAGGCTTCCCACGAACGTCGGGACGACGGCAGGGGTTTCCACGGCGGTCCGCCACGCGGACGCCAAGGTCTCCTCCACCCACAGGGCCGACGGGCCGGGACACGATCGCATGTCCGTAATGACGACTCCGCCGCAGACGGGAGTACTCCCCTTGCTCCCCCGACGCTATCGCCGCAGGCTATGCGTATCCTCCGAGCCCGCGCCGTGACCTGCCATGCCGCGCCCGAAGACGCGAACAGCCCTCCCGGATCGGGAGGGCTGTTCGGCGATGCTCTGTTCGGACTACTTCGCGGCAGCCTTCTCGGCAGCCTTCTCCGCAGCGGGCTTCGTGGCCGCGGGCTTCTTCGCAGGAGCCTTCTTGGCCGGAGCCTTCTTGGCCGGTGTCTTCTCGACAGGAGCCTTCTCCGCGACCTCGGCGACCGTGGCCGCTGCCTTCTCGGCAACCGGAGCGGCCGGTGCTGCGGGCGCGGCGGGACGCGGGCGAGCTGCGAACTCCTCGAACACGTAGCGCGGGTTCTGCACCGTCTCGAGGTTCACAAGGTCGCGACCGAGCCACAGGTTGTTCCACCACCCCCAGATCACACGGAACTTGCGCTCCCACGTCGGCATCGCAAGCCCGTGGTAACCACGGTGCGCGACCCAGGCGACGAAGCCCTTGAGCGCGATCTTGCCGGACTGGAAGACACCGTTGTAGAGGCCGAGACCCGCCACGGCGCCCAGGTTCTTGTGGAAGTACTCCTTGGGGTTCTCCCCACGGAGCACCGCGACGAGGTTCTTCGCGAGCAGCTTCGCCTGACGCACCGCGTGCTGGGCGTTCGGCACGCAGAACCCGCCGACGCCACCACCGGACAGGTCGGGAACAGCCGACACGTCACCGGCGGCCCACGCGCCCTCGACGAAGGCCTCCGGGGTACCCACGCGCAGGTCGGCGCGGGTCTGGATGCGACCGCGCTCCTCGACCGGCAGGTCGCCGCCGCGCACGACGGTCGGGTTCGCCATCACACCCGCGGTCCAGACGATGACGTCGGTCGGGATGACCTCGCCCGTCGAGAGCTCGACGTTGCCGTCGACCGCGCTGGTGAGCTGCGTGTCGAGATGCACGTTCGCGCCGCGCTTGGCGAGATCCTTGAGCACCCACTCGCTCGTCTGCAGCGAGACCTCGGGCATGATGCGCCCCATCGCCTCGATCAGATGGAAGTGCGTGTCCTCGAAACGCAGCTGCGGGTACTTGCCCACCAGCGACGAGGCCAGCGAACGCAGCTCGGCGAACACCTCGATGCCGGCGAAGCCACCACCGACGACGACGACCGTGAGCAGACGGTCGCGCTCCGGGCCGGCAGGCAGCGACGCCGCCTTGTCGAAGTTCGACATGACGCGGTCACGGATCGCGACAGCCTCTTCGATCGTCTTCAGACCGATCGCGTTGTCGGCGATACCCGGGATCGGGAACGTGCGCGACACCGCACCGGCCGTGACAACGATCTGGTCGTACGAGAAATCGTACGGCTCGCCCGACGGCGGCGTGATCGTCGCCGTCTTCTCGGCGTGGTTGATGTTCGTCACCTTCGCCGTGAGCACGTTGGTGCGCTTGAGGTGACGGCGATGCGCGACCACCGAGTGGCGGGCCTCGATCGAACCGGCGGCGACCTCAGGCAGGAAGGGCTGGTACGTCATGTACGGCAGCGGGTCAACCATCGTGACCTCGGCCTCGCCCTTGCGGAGGTGCTTCTCGAGCTTCCACGCGGTGTAGAAACCGGCGTAGCCGCCACCGACAATCAGAATCTTGGGCACAGGGGGACGAACTCCTTGGAGTCAGGGATGTGGCGTGCGATTCGCGCGCGCCGATCGGATGCGCCGGGCAGCAGCGGTGACGCCAAGCGCTATCAGGATACCAGGGACTGTGACCGCGATGAGCGGCAGGGTACCGTAGCGCAGCGAATCAGCACTGGGAAGCAGCGGTGAGCCTGCCTCGGTGGGGGCATCGGCATCCGGCAGCGGCGGCACCACGACCGGCGTCACGGACGGTTCGGGCTGCGGCTCCGAGTCGGCACGACGGAACAGACGTATCCATTCCGCCAGATCACCCATCGGATTCTTGTCGACCGTGGGCACGTCGGTCGAGATGGCGGCCTCCGCATCCACCAGGCCGAAACCGTAGAGCGGGTCGCTCGGTTTCTCGGCCCCGGGCACCGGGATGGCCGTCTTGATGATGCGGTTGATCACGTTGTTCGCCGTCATGTCGGGGTGGGCCGAGCGGATCAGCGCGGCGATCCCCGCCACGATCGGCGCCGCGCCACTGGTGCCGCTCCAGGAGGCGAGCTTGCCGTCCGCCGACATCCCGAGCAGCCCTTCGCTGGGCGCCGAGATGCCGATCGTGAACCCCTGGGTCGATGCCTCGACGCTCGCCGTACCGGTCTGATCGACGCCCGCGACGGTGAGCACACCCGGGATCGTCGCCGGGGCGCCGATGATGCTCGTGCCGCTGCCGCGGTTGCCCGCTGCGACGACCACGACGACATCATGCTCGAACGCGTAGAGGAACGCATCATCCCAGGTCTCATCCCAGTCGAGCGTGTTGGTGGTGAAGGAGAGATTGATGATGTCGGCGCCGTTGTCGACCGCCCACCGCATGCCCTTGGCGACCTGCTCGGTGAACGGGACAGCCGCTGCGGCGCCGAAGCCGACCGAGATCGACAGCAGGTTCGCCTCGGGGGCGACACCGATCATCCCCGTCCCGTCGGCGGCTCCTCGACCGGCGGCGAGCGAGGCCACCCACGAGCCGTGATTGCCGTCGACCGCGCCCAGCGGCGTGCGACCGTCCGGCGTGCCCGTGCCCGAGACATCCGTCCCGCCGACGACCGCCTCGCCGAACGTGCCGGGACCTCGCCGATCCCGGTGTCGATCACGGCGATCGTCACGCCCGCGCCACGGGTGGTCTGCCAGGCCTCGCGGATCCGGGCGCCGTCGAGCCAGTACTCCGAGGCGCGCACCGGATCGCTCGGGTCATCGGCGACGGGTCCGGGAGTGGCAGCGGCGCCGAGGAGCAGGACGGATGCCGTCACCACCGCGATGGCGGAGACGCTGCGCAGCATCCGTCGCGCGATCATGCGGTCCGACTCGTCGCGGACGGCGGCCCCGGGGTCTTCGCAGCGGCAGCGCTCAGGCGACCAGGAGGAGCGGGCCAGCGCGGCGTCACCGATCGGGTTGACGCCGGCACCAGCGGCGAGGGCATGGCCGGCGAGGGCGTGCAGGCACTTCACGCGAGTCGGCATGCCGCCGGCGGAGATGCCGTCGATCTCGTCGACCTGTCCGAACTGCGCGCGATCGGCGAGGTAGGCCCGTGGGCGGCGAGATAGCGCCGCGGCGACCGTCCTCGTCCTCGGCGAGCAGTGTCGCCAGCTCCGGCATCACCTGCGTCGGCCTCGAGCGTCGACATCGCGGCCGTGGCGGCGGGGTGAGTCAGGTAGTAGAACGTCGGGAACGGCGTGCCGTCGGGCAGACGCGGGGTGGTCGCGACGACCGTCGGGTTGCCGCACGCGCAGCGCGCGGCGATGCCGACGACTCCGCGGGCGGAGCGCCCGAGCTGAGCGCGACACGACGGCGAGCTCGGCGGAGTGGGCGCGGGGAAAGGCGGAGTGGTCACGTCTCCAGCGTAAGGGAGCGACCGAGAGGATGCTCGACGCGCCCCGTCAGGGGCGACCGCGGCCGTGCCGCTGAGCCCCGTGGACGTCAGGGTGCGCAGCAGCTGCGGCATCCAGTCCGACGACGTCTCCTCGAGCGTGTCGCTGACCTGGCTCTGCTCGCGCGGGAAGTGCGGCGGGGTCGAGGTCGTTGTCGATCAGATAGACGACCTCGCCGGGCTTGACGTAGTACAGCCGCTCCCGGGCCTGGGTGGTGATGTACGCGGGATCGCGCCAGCGCTCCCGCTCGGTCTCGAGCGCGGCGATCTGGTCTTCGGAGCGACCACGGACGCCTCGAGCGCGGCGATCTTCTGTCGCTGATCGATGAAGGTGCCGAGAGTGGGGACGAGCACCCACGCCCCCAGCACGACGAGCGACAGCATGATCACCGAGAACGCCGACAGGCGGATGCCGGACGCCCACTCGCGCACATCGACGCGCGGAGCATCTCCCCCGCCGGGCACGCGTGCTCCGGCGGGGCCGGAGCTTCTGCGTCGGCGCCGCGCGATGCTCTCCGGGCGCGGAGACGCCGAAGGAGGAGCCGGTCGTCGTGCCACGGCTCCTCCTCCGTCATGCCGCACAGTGCGGCGGATACTGTCTCAGCTGCGTTCAGGCCTGCGAGCGCGGGAACGCCGAACGACCGGCGAAGACCGCGGCATCGCCGAGCTCTTCCTCGATGCGCAGAAGCTGATTGTACTTCGCGACGCGCTCGCTGCGAGCAGGCGCACCCGCCTTGATCTGACCCGCGTTGGTCGCGACGGCGAGGTCGGCGATCGTGGTGTCCTCGGTCTCACCGGAGCGGTGCGAGAGCATGGCCGTGTAGCCCGAGCGCTGCGCGAGGCTGACCGCGTCGAACGTCTCGGTGAGCGTGCCGATCTGGTTGACCTTCACCAGGAGCGAGTTCGCGACGCCGCGCTTGATGCCCTCGGCCAGACGCTGCGGGTTGGTGACGAACAGGTCGTCGCCGACGAGCTGGACCTTGGAGCCGAGCGCATCGGTGAGGTGCTTCCAGCTGTCCCAGTCGTCCTCGGCCAGTGCGTCCTCGATCGTGACGATCGGGAAGTCGTTGACCAGCCCGACGTAGTACTCGGTGAGCGCGGCGGCGTCCCAGTCCTTGTTGTCGAGGCGGTAGACGCCGTCCTTGAAGAACTCGGTGGCGGCGACGTCGAGGCCGAGGGCGATGTCGGTGCCGGGCGTGAAGCCGGCCTTCTCGATCGCCTTGACCAGGAAGTCGAGGCCCTCGCGGTTGCTGGGCAGGTCGGGAGCGAAGCCGCCCTCGTCGCCGAGGCCGGTCGCGTAGCCGGCGGCCTTCAGCTCGGAACGCAGCACATGGTACGTCTCGACGCCCCAGCGCAGCGCCTCGGAGTACGTCTCGGCGCCGACCGGCGCGAGGAAGAACTCCTGCATGTCGATGCCGTTGTCGGCGTGCTCGCCACCGTTGATGACGTTGAACAGCGGGACGGGCAGCACGTGCGCGTTCGGGCCACCGAGGTAGCGGAACAGCGGCAGGTCGGCGGAGTCGGCGGCGGCCTTGGCGACCGCGAGGCTGACGCCGAGGATCGCGTTCGCGCCGACGCGCTTCTTGTTCTCGGTGCCGTCGACCTCGTTGAGGATCTCGTCGACGATGCGCTGCTCGCTGGCCTCCACGCCCTCGAGCGCCGGGCCGAGCTCGTCGATGATGGCCTCGACGGCCTTCAGCACGCCCTTTCCGCCGTAACGGCTCTTGTCGCCGTCACGCAGCTCGTACGCCTCGAAGGCGCCCGTCGATGCGCCGGACGGGACGGCCGCCCGCTGGACGATGCCGTCGTCGAGGAGCACCTCCACCTCAACGGTCGGGTTACCGCGCGAGTCCAGAATCTCGCGTGCGCCTACAGCCTCGATCAGTGCCACTGATGTGCTCCTTGCTCAGGGAAAACGTGGTGTGGAGCGTCGTCGATCCGCGCCCAGTCTAGCCCGCCGGGCCGGTGCGCCCCGAGTCATCTGCGCGCCTAGACGACGAGCGCGATCGCCACGCCGTCCCACCCCTTCACACCGACCGTCTGCAGCGCCGTGGCGTCGAAGCGCGGATCGTCGCCCAGCATGCTCAGGCCTGCGCGGGTTCCGGTCACCTTGGAATCCGTGGAATCGTCGCGCACGATCTCCCCCTCGCGACCGATGTTGTCGAGCACGATCACCGTGCCAGGGTGCCCGAGCCTCGCGGCCCAATCGAGGTACACGGTGTTGGATTCCTTGTCGGCGTCGATGAACACCAGGTCGAAGCCGCCGACCAGTGTCGGGAGCACGTCGGCGCCGCGGCCGATGCGGATGTCGACGCGCTCGCCGACACCGGCGGCATCGATGCTCGCCCGCGCGACCGCCGCGTTGTCAGCCTCGGCCTCGATCGTGACGACGCGCCCCTCCGGCCCCACCGCACGTGCGAGCCAGATCGTCGAATAGCCGCCCAGCGTGCCGATCTCGAGCACCCGGCGGGCACCGCTCATGCGCGCGAGGAGGTTCAGGAGCTTCCCGCCGACGGGGGCGACCTCGATCGACGGGAGTCCCGCCGCGTGCTGCGCGTCGAGAGCAGCCTCCAACGCGGGGTCGTGGCCGACCAGGACATCGGAGAGATACGCGTCGGCAGCGGACCATGCCTCGGGAGTGGATTTCATGGGATCAGCCAACCCCGCGGCATGAGGGGCGTCAAGGGGTGCCCCTCATGCCGCGCGGTCAGGGACGCGGCGCGGAGAGCAGGCGGACCGGCGCGCCCGCGAGTTCGGGCTGCCGGCGGAACTGGCCCGTGGCCAGCAGTAGGACGACGAGGATCGCCGCGACGATCCATCCCGCGACGCCGAGCGGACCGGCCAGCGCGAGATCGGGCTGCGTGGCCGCGAAGATGACGATGAGTCCGCCGGCGGCGTTGAGTGAGCCGTGCGCGATCACCGCGGGCCACACCGAGGCGGAGCGCAGACGCAGCCATCCGAGCAGCACACCCCACGCGATGCATCCGCCGATCATGAAGAGCACTCCGGTGACGTCGGTGCGACCGAAGTTGTAGCCGAGCAGGATCACCGGGCTGTGCCAGAAGCCCCAGATGACGCCGGTGAGCAGCAGCGCGGGCCACGTGCCGAGCGGACGCAGAGCCGGCAGCAGCCACCCCCGCCAGCCGAGTTCCTCACCGAAGGCGAGGAGGCTGTTGACGAGAGCACCCACCGGGATCATCGCGATCTGCGCGAACACGATGACACCGATCGGCGGGAGCGGCACTCCCGCCGGGAGCGCCTTCTCGATCTCGGCCGCGAATCCGGAGAACGTGAGGTCCAGCTGCACGAACCCGAGGGCGGACGAGAGCAGGACGCTGAGGCCAACGATCACGGGAGGAGCCAGCCATCCGAGCACCATCAGCCACACGACGCGCCGGGCGGGCCGCAGCGGCCACAGTCCGAGGACGCGTGCGCGTTCGCCGCGGGCGGGGCGCCCCATCGTGAACATGACGACGAGCGCCGCGATCGCGGGAGTGAACATCATCACAGGCAGCAGCAGCCATGACAGCGGTTCGGCCAGACCGTCGCCAAGCCACAGGGGCAGCGCGACGAGCCAGGCGAGCCCGCACGCGATGATCGTGTAGGTGATCACCGCGGCCCAGGCCACGCGGCGAGAGGTGCTCGCAGGAAAGACGTTCATCGGTCAACCTTCCTTCCGGGCGGTCGCGAGAACCGCCGCCGCCGTCTGTGCGTCGTCGACGGTCACCACGAAGCGGCGCCCGTCGGTGCGCGTCACCTCGATCGCCGGCCCACCGCGCAGGACGACACCGCGCCGGCCGTCGGTGCTGATGCGATACCCCCAGCCCCCGAACTCTCCGAACGGATCGATGTCGACGGCGCGAACGCTGCCGATGTCGCTCGCCGGGATCCGGATGCGAGGCCACCCGACCGCGGAGCGCACCTCGAGGCCCGCGGCGCTCGCCTTCACCCTGAATGTCAGGGTGGTCACCACCGCAGCCAGGAGAAGCAGGGACACGGCACCGGTGATCCACCAGGCCGGTATCCCCTGCGCCAGAAGGAGAACGCTGAGGGCGATGGTCACGAAGACACCGATCGCGAGGACGACCTGTCCCGCCGGCGCGATCGACACCGTCTTGATCCACACCACGCGTTCGCCGGGTGCCAGCGGCATCGGGGCCGCACCACCGGCGGATTCGGACTCGATCGGAGCGATCGAAGGCTGGAGGAACCAGCCGCCGATCCCGATTCCCACCATCGCCACGAGCGCGAGGAGCACCCACGGCGTGACGTCGGGCGCATCCGCCGCATCCGCGAGCCCCCTCTGCACGCCCACGGTGACCAGCGCGAGGAAGGACATCATCGCCGAGGTTCCCAGGTTCGCGGCACCGAGGAATCGCGAGGTCGCCGACCATCGGGCCCCCGAGACCGGCGGGGTGCCGTCACTCTTGGGAAGCCGGTGAGCGGCGAGCGCGATGACGGAGAACAGCAGGACCATGCCGCCGCCGATGCCGATCAGCAGGACGAGGTGCATCCAACGCGGGCCGAACCCGTCGACCCCGTCGGTGCCCCAGTGGATGGCCGACGGATCGGGGATCGTCGGAAGCCACACCAGGATCACGATCGTCGTCAGGGCGATCAGCGACAGGGGGATGATCACACCCACCCACCAGAAGGCGCGGCGGGCTCGGCGGATGTCGGCATTCATACTGCGGTCTCCTTGATGAGGGCGGCCAGGGTGGCGGGTGAGAGTCCGAGAGCGGAGGCGCGCGCGACGAGTGCGCTGATGTCGTGCGACAGTTCGGCCAGCGGCTCGGCGGCCGCTGAGATCACGGCTCCCCTCCCCCGCCGCAGATCGACGAGACCCTCGCCGCGGAGCTGCTGATACGCACGGAGAACGGTGTGCAGATTGATCTCCAGCGCCTCGGCGAGTTCGCGTGCGGCGGGGAGGCGGTCACCCGGCGACACGCGCCCGGCGACGAGGTCCGCACGCACGGATGCTGCGACCTGCTCGTACAACGGCGACCCGCTGCTCATGTCGACCTTGATCAGCATTCGAACCTCTCTTGTCGAGTAAATTCTAGGAGAACTAGAACAATTGGCGCAACCCTCCAGCCGTCTTGGTGCGTGCGCACCGTTCGGCCACACTGGCGCCATGCGCATCACACCCCGCCGGCTCGCGGTCGGCATGAGCCTGTGGGCTCCGAATCTGTTCAGCGGCATCCGCATCCGTCGGATCCGCGACGACTGGACCCACGCGACGGTCGAACTGCACGTCAACGTCATCACCCGCAACTACGTCAAGACCGCGTTCGGCGGGTCGATGTCGGCCATGACCGACCCGTACTTCTTCATGCTGGTCATGCACCAGCTCGGCCGGGACTACGTGGTGTGGGATACGCGGGGAGAGATCGAGTTCGTCAAACCGGGGCGGGGCGTGCTGACCGCCGAGTTCGAGGTGTCGAAGGAGCAGGTCGCGCGCATTCGAGAGCGCGCCCACGGGGGTGCCAAGGTGCTCGAGTGGTTCGACACGGTGATCACCGATCGAGAGGGCGATGTCGTCGCGAAGGTACGGCGCGAGGTGTACATCCGCGAGAAGAAGCGCGTCACCTCTGCGCGCGAGTGACCTCACCCGACGGGTCGTCACGGGGGTGAGCGGCCGCGACACTCGGAATTCACCCGCGCGTGCCACGATGACGACATGCCCCTCGCCCGCCGTCTGAGCCTCGGAGACGCCGTCGCCATCGGCCTCGGCTCGATGATCGGCGCCGGCGTGTTCTCCGTGTGGGGACCCGCGATCGGTGTCGCCGGCGGCGGCATCCTGATCGCTCTCGCCATCGCCGCGATCGTGGCGTACTGCAACGCGACGGCATCGGCGCAACTCGCCGCGGCCCATCCCGTCGCCGGTGGCACCTACGCCTACGCCCGCGCGGAGATCGGACCCTGGTGGGGCTTCATCGCCGGGTGGAGCTTCGTGATCGGCAAGATCGCGAGCTGCGCCGCGATGGCCATGACCTTCGCCGCCTACGCCGCCCCCGAGGGGTGGCGCCCGGCCGTCGCCGTCGCCGCGGTCGCCGCGCTGGCGGCGGTGAACTGCGTGGGCGTCACCCGCACGGCGCTCGTCACGCGCATCCTCGTCGTGTGCTCGCTGCTCGGACTCGCGATCGTCGTGACCATCGGCCTGAGCTCCTCGTCGACCGCGACCCCCGTGGCGCTCCCCGAGGCGACGGCGTACGGCGTGCTGCAGGGTGCGGGCCTGCTCTTCTTCGCGTTCGCCGGGTACGCGCGCATCGCCACCCTCGGCGAAGAGGTCGTCGACCCGTCGAAGACCATCCCGCGGGCGATCGTGTGGGCTCTCACCGGTGCCGTCGTCGTCTACACGCTGGTCGGCGCCACCGTGGTGCTCACGCTCGGCGCCGACGCCACGGCGAGCGCAGCACCGCTCGCCGATCTCGTGAGCGCAGCCGGGTGGGCACCGCTCGCGCCGCTCGTGCGGATCGCCGCGGCCGCGGCGTCGCTCGGAGCACTACTCGCGCTGCTCACGGGCATCGGACGCACGACACTCGCGATGGCCCGTGAGAGCGATGTGCCGCGTTATTTCGCGAAGGTCGACGAGCGCTGGCAGGTTCCGCGCCGGGCGGAGATCGCCGTGGCGGTGCTCGTGATCACGATCGTGCTGTTCGTCGACCTTCGAGGAGCGATCGGCTTCTCCTCATTCGGTGTACTGCTGTACTACCTGATCGCGAACGCGGCGGCGTTCCGCCAGGAGGGCACGGCACGGAGGTATCCCCGCGCCCTGCAGGTGCTCGGCGCGCTGGGCTGCCTCCTGCTCGTCAACACGCTGCCGCCGACAGCGACAGTTCTCGGTACCGCGGTGTTGATCGGCATCGGCTACCGGATGGTGCGACTGCGCGTGCAGGCGTCACGACGCTGACGCATACTCACTCACTCACTCACTCACTCACTCACTCAGTCACTCACCGAAGTCGGACCGGTAGCTGCGAGGGGCCACTCCCAGCACCGCCTGGAAGTCGCGCGTGAGATGCGCATGATCGGCATAGCCGAGTTCCGCGGCGAGCGCCGCCAGGTCGGTGCCGGGATCGTCGCGCAGCTGCTGGGCGGCCTCCTGGAGCCGTCGGCGGCGGATCATCGCGGCGGGCGAGACCCCGACATAACGGTGCGCCATGCGTTGCAGTGTCCGCACCGACATCGCGAGCCGCGTCGCCGCTTCGGTCGATGTGAGCGCCGCACCCTCTCCCCCGAGCACGTCGACCAGCGCGTTCGCCTGACGTGCGGCATCGTCGATCGGTTCCGCGCGCTCCCCGATCCATCGCGAGAACGCGTCGACGGCGCGCTCTCGATGCCCGTCGCCCGATGTCATCGCGGATGACACGTCGGCGGCCAACCGGGGCTCGTCCATAACTCTGGCCGAGTCGACCAGCGCGGCGGGATCGTCGATGAGCGCGGCGACCCCGGCGGGGCGGAGCAGCGCCCCGACCGCCCATCCTCGTCCGCTCAGATCGCGGTGCGAGGCGCGCGTGGTGGGGCCCGAGAGCGTGACGGCCCCGTGCTCGACGACCAGGTTGAGAGCCGGATAGCCCACGATCTCCTGCCGGGAGGAGGCGCCCGGCTCGATGTCCCACTCGGGGATCCAGAACCAGGCGACGAGATCGACGGCGGCAGCCGTGGGCACCAGCCGATGGAACTGCGGCAGACGAGCCGGGTACAGCACGCCGCCGGAGGAGATCGCCATGCGCTCAGCGTAGAGTCCACCGCCGACATCTGTCGCGGATCTTCAAGCGCCTGCCGTCCGCGCCGCCGTACCGTGGCCGCATGAGCGAACAGATGCGCACGACCGGCGTGACCGGAGAGCACACGACCGATGGACGACCGCACAGCGCGACGTCGTTGACCCCCTTCCTGGCGATCCCGGGCGCCGCCGCGGCGATCGAGTTCTACCGGGATGTGTTCGGTGCGCGGGTGGTCGACGTGACCGAGTTCGGCGGGGTCGTCGCGCATGCCGACCTCGACTTCGGCCAGGGCATCCTGCAACTCGGCGACCCGAACCCCGAGTATCACCTGGTCGCCTCTCCGACCGGAGACGACGACTGCTATTCGATGGGGCTCTACGTCTCCGACGTCGATGCGGTGGTGGAGAAGGCTGTCGCCGCAGGATCCACCGTGCGCGAAGCGCCATCGCATTTCGTGTCCGGCGACCGCTACGCGAGCATCCGCGATCCGTTCGGCGTGCGGTGGTCGATCATGACGCGCGTCGAAGACCTGTCGGACGAGGAGAGTTCCCGACGCGTCGCCGAGTGGGCGGCGTCGTTCAGCGCGGCGCCGAGCGACTCGTCGAACTGAGCGCCGCCTCCGCGGCGCGGCAGAGGGCCGGGAGCAGCGCCTCGGCCGTGCGCCGGTAGCCGAGAGGGCTGGGGTGGAACCGATCGAGGCTGAACATCTCCTCCGGTTCGTCGAAGAAGAGCGGTCCGACGGCGCGACGTAGATCGACGGGCTCCGCACCGGCGCGCTCCGCCGTCTCGGCCTGGACGTCGGCGAGGCGTCGGGACAGGCTCGACGCCACCCGGCGCAGCGGCTGCGGCACGGCCCGGAGCGCGCCCAGGTCAGGGCACGTGCCGACCACGACTTCGATCCCCCGCGCTCGAAGTCGACCGATGGCGGTGTTCAGATGGCCCGCCGAGACCGCGACGGGCAGCCGGTGGGTGACGTCGTTCCCGCCCACGACGATCACCGCGACGTGGACCGGTGCCTGCGCAGGGAGCGCGTCGATCTGGGCGTCCAGGTCCGGGGACTCCGAGCCGACGACCGCGACGGTGCGCAGTCGCACGGGTCGATGCATGCGTCGGCCGAGTCCCTTGGCGAGACGGCCACCGAGCGTCTCCTTGCGCCTCGAGGCGCCGAGTCCTGCGGCCAGGGAATCGCCGAGCATCAGCAGCTCGATCGGGTCCCCCTCGAACGAGCGACGCCACACCCTGTCGGCGTCGAGCGAATCCTCCCCGAGCGGCTTGCCGATGCGGCGCCGGGCGATCGCCGCCTGGCGCGTGAGCAGCATCCGCCCGCCCACCAGCAGCCCGGAGACCGCGACCACCCCTGCGGCGACTGCCCCGGCGATCCGGACGCGCGTTCGACCCATGCCCCGATTCGATCGCGAAAGCATGAACGCGCCGTGAACGGCGTCCGCCCTCCGCGTCCCTCGCATCCCGCGCGACACGGGTGCCCGTTCAGCCCAGCGGCTTGACCTCGAGCTCGGTCGTTCCGCTCGACACTGTCGAGAACGCCGTGTACCCGTCGGCGGTGGCGCGATCCAGCAACGCCTTCAGGTTCTTCGGGCGACGTTCCAGACGCACACGCGCGCCGGTTCGGACGAGCGCCGTCTTGTGCGCGAGCAGCTCCGCGAGGGGAACATCGGCGTCATGGATCAGCACGATCGCGGGGGCCTCGGACTCCACGCCGGCGGTCACGAGATCGACGAGTCGCTCGAAGCCGAGCGAGAAGCCGACGGCGGGCACCTGCTGCCCGAGGAAACGACCGATCATTCCGTCGTAGCGTCCACCACCGCCGAGCGAGTAGTCGACCGAGGGATGCGCGAGCTCGAAGATCGTGCCGGTGTAGTAGCCCATGCCGCGCACGAGGAACGGGTCGAACACGAGCGGGATGTCGGTCTGCCCGCGGCCCGCGGCGACCGCATCGCCGATGCCGACCAGGTGGGCGACGATCTCGTCGGGCGCGTTCTCCGGCAGCGCCTTGCGGATCTGGCGCTCACCGTACGCGTTGTATTCCAGGGTCTGCGGCCGGCGCAGGAACGCTTCGAAGGCGTCGACGGCGGATGCCACCGCGCCGCGCTCCCTCAGCTCGGCCGCCACGCCGTCCGGGCCGATCTTGTCGAGCTTGTCGATCGTGATGAGCACCCCGGGGCGCTCGTCCGCCGCGAAGCCGAAGCTGTCGAGCATCCAGTCCAGCACGCGGCGATCGTTGATGCGCACGGTCGCGCCCTCAAGACCCAACGCGTCGACCGCATCGAGCGACGCCACCATGAGTTCGGCCTCTGCGCGCGAGGTCTCGTCACCCATGATGTCGATGTCGCACTGCACGAACTGGCGATAGCGCCCCTTCTGGGGACGCTCGGCCCGCCAGACCGCGCCGATCTGGATCGATCGGAACACGGCGGGGAGCTGTCCGCGGTTGCTCGCATAGAACCGCGCGAGGGGAACCGTGAGGTCGTACCGCAGCCCGAGGTCGGACAGCGCGGCCGGATCATCGGCCGCAGCGCGGATCGCGTCGGCATCGAGGCCGCGACGCAGCACGTTGTAGGCGAGCTTCTCGTTGTCGCCGCCGATCCCGGCATGCAATCGCGAGTACTCCTCGACGACCGGCGTCTCGATCTCGTCGAAACCGTGGGCGAGATAACGCTCGCGGATCACGGAGAGCACGCGCTCACGGCGCGCCTTGTCGGCGGGGAGGATGTCGCGCATGCCGCGCGGCGGGTTCACAGTAGCCACGGCTCCATCTTCCCAGGTCTGGGAAGGGGTTCGTGCCCTCGGTCAGGAGCCCGCTTCCGCCGTGCGGACATCGTCTTCCACTCGGCGCAGCCGCTCCCGCAGAGCACGCTCGGCGTCCCAGCCCTGCCTCCGCGCCTGCTCGACCAGAGCCAACAGCGCATCGCCGAGCTCCTCCTCGGTGCGGGGCGCCGTGGCGGACGTCGATTCGGACACCACGCCGACTCCGGACGCACGGCCCGCGAGCTTCTGCGCCAGCGCCAGCGCGGGCATGCCCCGGGGGACGCCGTCGAGAACGCTGCGGCGGGTGCGCTTCTCCGCCGCCTTCGCCGCGTTCCAGTGCACCAGCACCTCCTCGGGCGTGCGGGCGACCTCGCCGGCGAACACATGAGGATGCCGCCTGACCATCTTCTCCGTCACCGTGCGGGCGACGTCGTCGATGTCGAAGGGGTCGTCCGGATCCTGGGCGGCGATCGCCGAGTGGAACAGCACCTGCCAGAGCAGGTCGCCGAGCTCCTCACGCAGATCGGCACGGGTGCCGCTCTCGACCGCATCGATCACCTCGTGCGACTCCTCGATCAGATACGGCACGAGGTCGCGATGCGTGATGCGCTGCGACCACACGCAGCGCTCGCGCACGGCATGCATGGTGTCGGCCGCGGCACGCAGCGGGTCGATGGCCTCGTGTTCGGGGTGTGCGTCCACGGATCCTCCTTGCTCGTGAGCGGCGCGATCGGCGCCCCGTGGCCCCCTCGCCTCGGTCATCGTGTCGCCGCCGCGGGTGTCATGACGTCGCCGCCGCGAGCCGGCGGTACGAGCGCGCACGCCACGACACCAGCAATCCCGAGATGACGAGCGCCGCGAGCGATCCGACGAGCACCCCGAGGATCGCCTGATCCCGGACGCCGGCATCGGCCGCGAAGGCGAGGTTTGCGAGCAGCAGCGAGACGGTGAAGCCGATGCCGCCCAGCGCGCCGGCGGCGAGAAGGTCACCGAACGGCAATGCCGGCGCCGTGCCCTTCGGACGGATGCGCATACCCACCCATCCGAAGAGCGTGATGCCGACGATCTTGCCCACCGGCAGCGCGACGACGATCGCCCAGAACGCCGGCGACAGTTCACCGAGCGACAGCGCGGGGATCATGACGAACGCCGCGACGAAAGCGAAGAGGGGAAGGATCGCACCGTTGACCACCGGTTCGAGCGTATGCCGCGTGCGCTCGGCAGGCGCCGGTGCCATCACGAGACCGAGCATGACTCCGGCAATGGTGGCGTGGATGCCCGACGCCGCGACGAGACCCCAGACGAGAACGCCGATGATCACCATCACCACGGAGATCACCGGACTCCGCCGCCGCTGCAGCATCCGTGCGAGCACGGCGAACACGACGACTCCCACGACACCGAGCGCGAGCAGGAGCCACTGCACATCCTGCGCGAACAGAACGGCGATGAAGATGATGCCGATGATGTCGTCGAGGATCGCGAGCGCCAGCAGGAACACGCGCACCGAAGACGGAAGCCCGCGACCGAACATGGCCAGCACACCGAGGGCGAACGCGATGTCGGTCGCCGTCGGGATGGGCCAGCCGAGCACGGTCGCGTCGCCGCCCGCGATCAGGAGGTAGACCGCGATCGGCACGAGCACTCCGCCCGTGGCGGCGATGGCCGGCTGCAGAGCCTTGCGAGGCGAGTCGAGTTCCCCGCGCGTCAGTTCGTGGCGCAACTCGATGGCGACGACGAAGAAGAATACGGCGAGCAACCCGTCGGAGACCCAGTGCGCGACCGACAGATCCAGGGCGGTGCCGGGGATGGCGATGTGGAAGTCGAGCACGGCCGCGACGGCATCGTGAGTCGGAAGATTGGCGAACAGGAGTCCGAGTCCCGCGGCGAGGAGCAGGAGAACGGCGGGGAACTGCTGACCGCGGAGGGGATTCGAGGAGATGCGCATCCCCTCCATGCTAGGTCGAGAGAGCACCCTCCCGGAGGCGATCCGGCAGGCCCGCGCGTCACGGCCTGTCATGCGTGTCATCCGTTCTCCGCGCCCGGGATACGCTCGACGTGTGACCCCCGAACACACCTTCCCCGAGCCCACGAACACCGAGGCCATCCGCGTGATCGGCCGTTTCGAGGCCGGCCGCGGCATCCCCGACGCGATGCGCACGGACGTGCGCATGCTCGGCATGCTTCTCGGCCGGGTCCTGCGCGAGGCGGGAGGTGACGACCTGTTCGAAGACGTCGAGCGCCTGCGACTCGCCACGATCCAGGCATACGACGAGGAGACGTCGGACGCCTTCGACCGTGCCGCCGCGATCGCGGAGTCGTTCACGGTCGCGCGCGCAGACGAGGTCGCTCGGGCCTTCACCTGTTACTTCCACCTCGTGAACCTCGCCGAAGAGCACCAGCGCGTGCGGGTGCTCCGCGAGCGAGCGGGCCAGCCCGGACGTGAGGATGCGGCCGACACCGTCGCCACCGCGTTCGCCCGGCTGACCGCCGAGGTCGGCGAGGACGAGGCACGGCGACGACTGGAGGGCCTGCGGTTCCACCCGGTCTTCACGGCGCACCCGACCGAGGCGCGGCGACGCGCGGTGTCGTCGAGCATCCGCCGACTGTCCGAACTCCTCACGCAGCACGACGCCGCGAGCACCGGCGGCGCCGAGGCCCACCGTGCGCAGCGCCGCATGCTGGAAGAAATCGACACCCTGTGGCGCACCGCTCCCCTGCGTTCGCAGAAGCCGTCGCCGACCGACGAGGTGCGCACGGTGATGGGCGTCTTCGACGAGACCCTCTTCACGACGGTCCCCCACGTCTACCGCCGCATCGACGACGCACTGCGGGGCGACGAGTCCGGCTCCAGCGCCCCCGTGGTCCCGGCGTTCGTGCGCATCGGCTCCTGGGTCGGCGGCGACCGCGACGGCAACCCCTTCGTGACGGCATCCGTCACCCGCGAGGCATCCCAGATCGCCGCGGACCACGTGCTCCGCGGCCTCGAGCGCGCGCTCGAGCGCATCGGTCGCACGCTGACGCTCGATGCCGAGGGCACGCCGCCCAGCGCCGAGCTCGTCGCCCTCTGGGATCGCTTCGCCGCCGCCGAGCCCGACGTCGCGACCGAGCTCGCCACGCGCTCCCCCGATGAACCGCATCGCCGCGTGCTGCTGACGCTCGCCCGTCGTGTCGCGGCCACCCGCCACGGCGACGGCGCACAGCGGTACACGCGCCCCGAGGAACTGCTCGACGATCTGCGCGGCGTCCAGGCCTCGCTCGCGGCGAGCGGCGCCAAGCGCCACGCGTTCGGCGGCGTGCAGCACCTGATCTGGCAGGTCGAGACCTACGGCTTCCACCTCACCGAACTCGAAGTGCGCCAGCATTCCCAGGTCCACGCCGAAGCCCTCGCCGAGATCGAGAGCGGCCAGGCCATCAGCGCACGCACCGAGGAGGTTCTCGAGCTGTTCCGGGTGATCGCCGACATCCAGCGCGATCGCGGGCTCCGCGCAGCGGGACGTTACGTGGTCTCGTTCACCCAGGCCGCATCCGACCTCGCCAATGTGCACCGCCTCGCGAAGCACGCGCTCGGCGATGACGCCCCCGTGCTCGACGTCGTGCCGCTGTTCGAGACCTTCGCCGATCTTCAGGCGGCACCGCAGATCCTCGCCGAAGCCGTGACCTTCCCGGAGTTCCAGGCCCGCATGGCCGCGACAGGCAACCGGCTCGAGGTCATGCTCGGCTACTCCGACTCGTCGAAGGACGTCGGTCCGGTCGCCGCGAACCTCGCGCTGTACGAGGCGCAGCAGAAGATCGCCCAGTGGGCGAAGGACTCCGACATCGAGCTGACGCTCTTCCACGGCCGCGGCGGCGCGCTCGGTCGCGGCGGCGGACCGGCGAACTCCGCGATCCTCGCTCAGCCGCCGCACTCCGTCGACGGGCGGTTCAAGCTCACCGAGCAGGGCGAGACCATCTTCGCCCGCTACGGGGAGCCGGCGATCGCGATGCGGCACATCGACCAGGTCGCCGCTGCCACCCTCCTCGCCTCGTCGCCGTCGGTCGAGGAGCGCACCAGCAGCGCTGCCACGCGGTACGCCGCCGTCGCAGCCACGATGGACTCGGCCTCGCGTGAGCGCTTCTTCTCGCTCGTGAAGGCCGAAGGCTTCGCCCCCTGGTTCGCCACCGTCACGCCTCTCGAGGAGATCGGCCTGCTGGCGCTGGGCTCGCGCCCCGCCCGCCGCGGGCTCTCGGTGGAGTCTCTGGAAGACCTGCGCGCCATCCCCTGGGTGTTCGCGTGGACCCAGGCACGCATCAACCTCGCCGGCTGGTTCGGACTCGGCACGGCGCTGGAAGCGGTCGGCGACGAAGCACTGCTCGTCGAGGCCTACCGCGACTGGCCGCTGCTGCGCACGATGATCGACAACGTCGCGATGAGCCTCGCGAAGACCGACGAGCGCATCGCACGGCAGTACCTCGCCCTGGGCGACCGCGACGACCTGGCCGCGCTCGTGCTCGACGAGCTCGCTCTCACGCGCAGCTGGGTCATCCGCCTCACCGGCGGCGACGGCCTCCTGGTCAACAAGCCCGTGCTGCAGCGCGCCGTGCAGTTGCGCAGCCCCTACGTCGACGCCCTCTCGCTCCTGCAGTTGCGGGCGCTTCGGGCACTGCGTTCCTCGGACGACACGGCCGCCACCGGCTCCGGGGCGGATGCCGAACAACAGCGACTGCTGCTGCTCTCGGTGAGCGGCGTCGCGGCTGGCCTGCAGAACACCGGGTGATCCCCCGACATCGCGACCGGGCGCGGGAATGCCCGCGCTAGAGTGAAAACTCGCGCCCGATCCGGCGCAGCATTCACGCGACACGATCGCCGGCACCACCATCCCTCGTCAGAAAGCTCCCCCGCGTGACCGCAACGACTCCTGCCTTCCATCCGCTCGCCACCTCCGTGCAGCCCGTGTTCGACACGGTGCTCTCGCGCAGCCCGCACGAGCCGGAGTTCCACCAAGCCGTGCACGAGGTGCTGCACTCGATCGCCCCGGTGCTCGAGCGGCACCCGGAGTATGTCGACGGCGGCATCCTCGAGCGCCTGGTCGAGCCGGAACGTCAGATCATGTTCCGCGTGCCATGGGTCGACGACTCGGGGCGCCTGCAGGTCAACCGCGGCTACCGCATCCAGTTCTCGTCGGTTCTCGGACCATACAAGGGCGGACTCCGTTTCCACCCCTCGGTGAACCTCTCGATCATCAAGTTCCTCGGGTTCGAGCAGATCTTCAAGAACGCGCTCACCGGCCAGGGCATCGGCGGCGGCAAGGGCGGGTCCGACTTCGACCCGCACGGCAAGTCCGACGCCGAGGTCATGCGCTTCTGCCAGTCGTTCATGAACGAGCTGTACCGCCACCTCGGCGAGCACACCGACGTCCCCGCGGGAGACATCGGTGTCGGCGGCCGCGAGATCGGCTACCTCTTCGGTCAGTACCGCAAGGTCACCAACCGCCACGAGTCCGGCATGTTCACCGGCAAGGGAACCGGCTGGGGTGGCGCCGAGGTGCGCACCGAGGCCACCGGCTACGGTGCGGTGTTCTTCGCGCAGGAGATGCTCGCGGTGCACAATGATTCCCTCGCGGGCAAGCGCGTCGGCATCTCGGGTTCCGGCAACGTCGCGATCTACGCGATCCAGAAGGCGACTCAGCTCGGCGCGACCGCCGTCACCGCTTCCGACTCCTCCGGCTACGTCGTCGACGACGCCGGCATCGACCTCGACCTGCTGCGTCAGCTCAAGGAGGTCGAGCGCGCCCGCATCGTCGAGTACGCCAACCGTCGCCCCGGTGCCCGATTCGTCGAGGGCGGCAGCGTCTGGGAGGTGCCGGTCGACATCGCCGTGCCGTCCGCCACGCAGAACGAGGTCAGCCTCGCCGATGCCGAAGCACTGATCGCGAACGGCGTGCGCGCCGTGTCGGAAGGCGCGAACATGCCCTGTGTGCCCGCAGCCGTCGACGCCTTCCAGAACGCCGGGGTGCTCTTCGCGCCCGGCAAGGCGGCCAACGCCGGCGGCGTCGCGACCTCTGCTCTGGAGATGAGCCAGAACGCCTCGCGTCAGCGTTGGACCTTCGGCGACAGCGAGAACAAGCTGCGCGAGATCATGGCCGACATCCACAGCGCCGCCTTCGACGCGGCCGAGCGTCACGACGTCGCGGGCGACTACGTGGCCGGTGCCAACATCGCCGGCTTCGAGCGCGTCGCCGCCGCGATGCTGGCGCAGGGCGTCATCTGATCCGCAACCCCCCGTTCCGGTCGCGATATGTCACGTGAATCGCCGATTTCGGCTGACATATCGCGACGGGAACGGGGCTGTGTGCGTCGTCAGCTCTCGTCGACGGGGACCTTGACCACCTTGTTGTAGCCCGTGACGGCCTGGTTCTCATCGAAGGCGACGACCTTCTTGCGGAAGCCCTTCGTGATGATCGCGAGGTAGACGAGCCCGATCGCCGTCCAGACCAGTCCGCCACGCAGGGCGTCTTCATGCAGGTTCGCCCAGAGGAGTCCGGTCAACAACATGCCGATACCGGGCATCACGATGAAGTTGAAGATATCGCCAGGGGTCTTGCGACGGCCCTTGCGGATCGCGAACCAGGCGATCACGGAGATGTTGACGAACGTGAACGCGATCAGTGCACCGAAGTTGATCCACGCCGCGATCAGCTCGAGGGTGAAGGGGATCGCGAGCAGCGAGATCGCCCCCACCAGCACGATGTTCAACGTCGGCGTGTGCGTGCGCGGGTTGATGTAGCCGAAGAACTTCTGCGGCAGCACGTTGTTGCGGCCCATCACCAGGAGCATGCGTGACACGGAGGCGTGCGACGCCAGGCCCGATGCGAGCGTTGCGCAGAATCCGGCCGCGGTCAGCACCGCCATCAGCACGGGGCCGCCGACCAGGTTGCCGATGATCGGCAGCGTGGAGTCTTCGACGAACTGCATGTCGCCGCCGGGGGCGAACTCGTTCCAGTCGGGGAAGCGCAGCTGCGTGAGATAACCGGCGATCAGGAAGATCGCGCCACCGAGGAGCACCGTCAGCAGGATCGCCTTGGGCATGATCTTCGGGTCCTTGGCCTCTTCCGCGTACATGGTGACCGCGTCGAACCCGATGAACGAGAAGCACACGATCGTGGCGCCGGTGAGAACGGCGCCCATCGTCGCGCCATCGTGGAAGAAGGGCGTCATGGAGGCGATCGTGCTGGCGCCCTCTCCGCGCATCAGCTGCGCGACCACGAGGACGACGAAGACGATCATGACGACGATCGAGAAGACCAGCAGGATCATGTTGAGGTTGGAGGTGCCGCGCATCGTCATGTAGATGATGCTTGTCACGAGGATGCAGTACAGCATCACCCAGATCCAACCGGGGATGTCGGGGAACATCGCCTCCAGGTAACTGCGGATGATGAGGCAGTTCACCATCGGGAGCAGCACGTAGTCGATGAGCGACGTCCACCCGACCATGAAGCCGAGGTTGGGGTGGATGGATTCGCGCACGTACGTGTACGCGGAACCGGCACTCGGGATGGCTGCCGAGATCTTGCCGTAGCTGATCGCGGTGAACACCATGACCACCAGCGCCACCAGGTACGCGGCCGGCACGACGTTGTCGGTGTCACGGGCGACCATGCCGAACGTGTCGAACACGACGGTGGGAGTCATGTACCCCAGGCCGAGGCCGACGATGGCCCACAATCCGAGGTTCCGCTTGAGCGATCCGCCTCCCTGGGCGAGCGGCTTGGTCTTCGTGGCCATGGGTACTCCTCGCGAACGGCGCAGGTGTCGGACATCGGGTCGTCTGACGTTGAGGATCACTATGTACCCCCGGTAAACCTCAGCGCAATCCCCAAAACAGGTACGAAATACGCATTTAACATTCCGAAACGGGACGGAATTCGAAGCTGAGGCACGGCTCACCAGCCGTCGTCGAGCACCCGCCCCAGCATCGCGACGACGTGGTCGGCGCTCTCCACCGTGAGGCACAACGGAGGCTTGATCTTCAGCACGTTCGAACGTTCCGAGGTCGTCAGCACGATCACCCCGAGCTCGCGCAGGCGCTCGCAGATCGCTGCGGCCTCCGCCGCCGCCGGCTCCATGGTCTCCGGATCGCGCACCAGCTCGACGCCGAGATACAGGCCCGCCCCGTGCACGACGCCGATCATCGGATGCCGCTCTGCCAGACCCTCCAGAGCGGCGATGAGGTGCGCTCCGACCTCGAGGGCGTTGCGCTGGAGATCGTCCTCGACCATCGCGTCGAGCACGGCCAGCCCTACAGCGCAGCTGAGCGTGCTCCCGCCGGCCGAGGAGAAGAACTGCCCCTGGCTCGACAGCGCGTCCGCGATGCGCTTCGAGGTGATCACACCACCGATCGGGTACCCGTTGCCCATCGGTTTCGCGATCGTCACGATGTCGGGGATCGCCCCGGACTGCTCGAACCCCCAGAAGGACGACCCCATGCGCCCGAACCCGACCTGTACCTCGTCGGCGATGCACAGACCGCCCGCCGCCCGCACGTGGTCATAGACGGCGGCGAGGTACCCGTCGGGCAGCAGCACACCACCGGCGTTGCCCAGGATCGACTCGCACAGGAACGCCGCCACGTCGCGGCCGTCGCGCTGCAGCTCGTCGAGGTCGCCGGCCAGATCGGCGACGTAGCGTTCGGCCGTGCCCTCGCCGCGGTAGGTGCCGCGGAACCGGTTCGGCACATCGGCGACGTGCACCCAGTCCGGGCGCGTCTGCAGTGCGAACGGATTGTCGTAGGCGCTCGTGGTCACCGCATCGCTCGCCATCGTCCAGCCGTGATAGGCCTCGCGCAGCGCCACGACGGTGCGGCGCCCGGTGGCGGCCTGCGCGAGACGGATGGCGAGATCGACCGCCTCCGAGCCGCTGTTCACCAGCAGCACGGTGTCGAGGTCGCTGCCATCGGGCATGAGCGCCAGCAGCGCCTCGCTGTACTCCGCGAGCTCGCGGAACAGAAAGCGCGAGTTCGTCGCGAGGGTGTGCAGCTGACGGTTCGCGGCGGCAGCGACCTTCGGGTGGCCGTGTCCGAGTCCGGCGACGTTGTTGACCATGTCGATGTGGGAGCGACCGGTCGTGTCGATCAGGTGGTGGCGCCAGCCGCGCTGGATCTGGGGTGGACGCTCGTAGTAGCGCTCCTGCGCATCGGCGAAGATGCGGCTGCGGCGTTCGAGCTCCTCTGCAGAGTCGTCGCGCTCCGCGAAGGAGTGGATCCCGAGCAGCGGGGCGGGGTCGGCGGTGAGGCGGCTCCAGGCGGGAACGCGCTCCGGCGTCACCAGCGCCGCGCCTGTCTCTGGGCGGGACAACTCCGGCGCGTCCGCTCGACGGATGCCGATGATGAGCGTGCGCGACTGGTCCGACGCGGCCAGGACGCCGATCGTGTCGCCGGCACGCACGCGGGTCGCCTGCGTCGTACCCGGCTGCGCGCCGCGGATCTCCAGGATCCATCCGCCGGCGAACCGAATGCGCATCGTGTCGCCGTCGACGCCCAGTTCCCCCTCGATCGGGGCGGTGAGGCGCAACGGCTGTCCGGGGGTGACGTGGATCTCGGTGTCGACCGGCCAGGTCTCTGCCGCATCGGCCGTATCGATCACGGTGCGCGTCAGTCGGAACATCCCGTACGGCACCACGACGGTGTCTCCGCGGTCGAGGTGTCCGGCGATCAGCGCCGTCTCGACATCCGGATCGAGCCAGCGGCCTGCGTCGAGAGCACCGGACTCCACATCCAGATCCACCGCGACGACCGCTCCGTCGAGATCCGGGAGCAATGGCGCGAGCGAGCGGAACTCCTGCCGCTCCCTCTTCTCCTCAATCGCGAGGAGCGACCCCTCGAACCCCGGCACCTCGACGCCGATCCGCTCGAGCACGTGCTCGGTCATCTCCCCCAGGGGCAACAGGGTCGCGGCGTCGAAGATCGCCTGCTCCCCCGCGATCCTCTCCCGCGCATACTCGTTCGCTCCGTCGATCTCGAGCTGTCGCCATCCACTGGCCACCAGCAGAGACGCCCTGAGCACGACGAGCGGCCACACCGCTCTCGCTTCGATCACGCTGAGAGGTGCCCCGGCGTGGAACGAGCCGACCGTCTCGAGCGTGCGCAACGGCCTGTCCGCCTCGTGATGCAGCATCGAGGAGACGCACACCGCGAGCTCGGCCACCCGCCAGCCGAGCGCCAGATCGCCGAGGTCGAGCACCGCATGCGGGTGCAAACGGGAGTCCGGCCCGCGGCGTCCCATCACGTTGTCGTCGGTGAGGTCGCCGTGGATCGGTTGCACCGGGAGCTCTGAGACGAGCGGGGCCAGTGCCGCGGCCGCCTCTGTGGCGGCCTGCTCCACGCGATCGCGGAGTGCCCCGTCGGTGATCGCCGGCAGCAGCGCCACGGTCTGTTCGTGGGCGACCCGCATGTCCCACATGTGCGCACGATCGAGCCCCGGATGCCGCAGCTCGGCGAGCGCGTTGACGGAGGCCGCCGCGAGCGCGCCGAACTCCGCCAGCACGACGGGCGCCAGGTAGCCGGCGTCGACCAGCTCCTCCCCCTCGGCGAACTGACTGCGCCGCACCGCGAACCCCCGCCACTGTTGCGTGAGGGCACCGTCGAGCCCGGCCAACACGGCCGGCACGGCCACCCCGGAGCGGCGATACGCGTCCAGGGCCGCATGCTGCGCCTCGCGGGCGTCATCGCCGAACACAGGGTTGTCGATGCGGAGCACGCTGCGCGTACCGTCCGGCTCGATCAGCAGGAAGTTCCGATCCTGGTTGCTGCCCAGCTCGCTCGCGGTCGCGACCAGCCCGTAGCACTCGCGCGCGATGGTCGCAGCGTCCGTCTCATCGACATCCGGGCGCACCAGGCCCGCACCATCCGTCATCCGACCCTCACCGCGCTCCGTGGTCGTCGAGGCGCACGTCGCCCGCGTGCCGCGCCAGCGAGCTGCCGTAGCGCTCGGTGAGCTGCACCATCAGGTCGGGAGTGTCGCGGTCGACGCCGAACACGTGCCCGGGGAAGTCGAGGTCGGGCTGCGCGGCCGCGATCTCGGCCTCGCGGTCCGGGGAGAGCAGCTGCACGGGATCGCCGACGGCCACCCATCCGATCGGCACGACCGTGCCCTCCGGGAGCACCGCTCGACGATGCACGATCGCGTTCACCCGCACCTCGCATCGCGGCCCCACCAGCGCGCCGTTGAAGATACGGGCGCCCGACGCGAAGAACACCTCGTCGCCCACCGTCGCGCCGGCGATGCTCGTGAGGGTGCCGATCAGGGTGTGTGAGCCGATGTGCACCGCGTTCGCAGCGGTCGCGCGGATCAGCGCGTTCTCCATCACGATCACGTGCTCACCGAGCGTGATCGGGCCACCCTCCGCCGTGATCACGGCGCCGTGCAGGATCTGGCAGCCCGCGCCGATCTCGACATCGCCGGAGATCACGGCCGTGGGAGCGACGACGGCGGTGTCATGGATCCGGGGCCGAGCCCCGAGGTGCTCGTACAACATGTCGTCAGCGTAGTGCCGACAGGGCTCCTCGCATCAGTGCCCGGTGCGGCTGACGCCGCCGAACCCCCACTTCTCGGTGCGGGTCACTCGACCTTCGCCGGTTCGGGGAAGATCGCGGTGAAGAGCTGCCCGACCCACTCCAGCAGGGCCGCATCGGGAACCGGCTCCAGCCCCACGCCGACCTCGGCGGCGATCGTCGGCAGCGGCAGAACCAGGGCCTCCCCGCTCGCCACGAGCTTGGCCTTGGGATACAGGCGTTGCAGCCGCACCTTGATGGAGTCCTCGAGATGCGCGGGCACGATGCGCAGATTCGACCCCATGACGACGACGTCCGTGAGCCCGACGCGTGCCGCGCGCCGCCGCAACCGCGCGATCGCGAGCAGACCCTCGACCTCGGGCGGCGGAGAGCCGTAACGGTCGGTGAGCTCCTCGATCACGAGATCGATCGCGTCGTCCTTCGCGGTCGCCGCCGAGGCCGCGGACAGCTTCTGATACGCCTCGAGACGCAGTCGCTCACTGTCGATGTAGTCCTCGGGGATGCGGGCGTCCAGCGGCAGCTCGAGCCGCAGCTCCTGACCGGTCTCGACCTCCTCGCCGCGGAACGTCGCCACGGCCTCGCCGATCATGCGCAGGTACAGGTCGAAGCCGACACCGGCGATGTGGCCCGCCTGTTCGGCGCCGAGCATGTTGCCCGCGCCTCGCAGTTCCAGGTCCTTGAGCGCGACCTGCATACCGGAGCCGAGCTCGTTGTTCACCGCGATCGTCTGCAGCCGATCGGCCGCGGTCTCGCTCAGAGGCTTCATCTCGTCGTAGAGGAAGTACGCGTACGCGCGCTCGCGACCTCGTCCCACGCGTCCGCGCAGTTGGTGCAGCTGCGAGAGACCGTACTTGTCGGCCCGGTCGATGATGATCGTGTTGGCGTTGGAGATGTCGAGACCGGTCTCGATGATGGTCGTCGAGACCAGCACGTCGAACTTGCGCTCCCAGAAGTCGTCGACGACCTGCTCCAGCTGATGCTCGCCCATCTGACCGTGCGCCACGGCGATCCGCGCCTCGGGTACGAGCTCGGCGAGCTCGCTCGCGATGCGCTGGATCGACTGCACACGGTTGTGCACGAAGAAGATCTGCCCCTCGCGCAGGATCTCGCGCCGGATGGCCGCGGCGATCTGCTTGTCGCTGCGCGGACCGACGAACGACAGGATCGGATGCCGATCCTCGGGCGGGGTGGCCAGCGTCGACATCTCGCGGATGCCGGTGACGGCCATCTCGAGGGTGCGCGGGATCGGTGTCGCACTCATCGCGAGGATGTCGACGTTCGTCTTCATCTTCTTCAACGCGTCTTTGTGCTCGACGCCGAACCGCTGCTCCTCGTCGATGATCATGAGCCCCAGGTCTTTGAACATGACCTGGTCGGTGAGGATGCGGTGGGTGCCGATGACCATGTCGACGGAACCTTCGAGCAGCCCCTGCAGCGTGAGTCGCGCTTCTTTGTCGGTCTGGAACCGCGACAGCGGTCGCACCTTGACCGGGAAACCCGCGAACCGCTCGGTGAAGGTCTCGAGGTGCTGCTTGACCAGCAGCGTCGTGGGCACCAGCATGGCGACCTGCTTGCCGTCCTGGATCGCCTTGAACGCCGCGCGGACGGCGACCTCGGTCTTGCCGAAGCCCACGTCGCCGGAGAGCAGGCGGTCCATCGGGATCGGCCGCTCCATGTCGGCCTTGATCTCGTCGATGGTCTGCAGCTGGTCCGGCGTCTCCGCGAACGGGAACGCCTCTTCGAGCTCGCGCTGCCAGGGTGTGTCCGGGCCGAACGCGTGCCCCTTGGCACCCATGCGCGCCGAATACAGCTTCACGAGTTCGACGGCGATGTCGCGGACCGCCTTGCGCGCCTTCCCCTTCGCCTGCGACCAGTCGCTCCCGCCCATCTTCGACAGGGTCGGAGCCTCGCCGCCGACGTACTTCGAGAGCAGATCGAGCTGGTCGGTGGGCACGAAGAGCTTGTCGCCGGGGTACCCGCGCTTGGACGGCGCATATTCGAGGACGAGGTAGTCGCGCGTCGTCTTCGTGGCGTTGCGGCCCCCGGTCGAGACCTCTCGCTTGGTCATCTCGACGAACCGGCCGATGCCGTGCGTCGCGTGCACGACGAAGTCTCCCGGCTTGAGTTGCAGCGGATCGACGACGTTCTTGCGACGCGAGGCGAGCTTCTTCACGACGCGCTGATCGCCGCCGATCGTGCGTCCGTAGAACTCGTTGTCGGTGAGCACCGCCAGCCGGGCCTCAGCCGACTGGAACCCGGACTCGACCGATCCGGCGATCAGAGTGGCGACGCCGCCCTCGGGAGCGTCGGTGAGCGATTCGACGATCCGCGCCGCGATCCCGCGATCGGCGAGCACATCGCGGGCACGATCGACGAGTCCGTGGCCGGTGGCGATGACGACCACGCGCCAGCCCTCCGACACCTTCGCTTCGACGAACGAGATCGCCCCGTCGACGTTGCCGTGGAACGACGGGATCACGGCGGCGCCGAGGTTGGCGGCCTCCGCGTCGTCCTCGCCGAGGCCGGCGCCGAACGGGCTCAGGCGCCACCACACGCCACCGCGGTCGCGGACGACCTCGCGCAGCTCGGCGATCGTGAGGAAGTCGCCGGCACCGAGATCGATCGGTGCGGATGCCCCTGACGTCGCCGCGCTCCAGGCGGCGTCGAGGAACTCGCGGTTCGTGTCTCCGAGGATGATCGCGCGCGCCGACGACCGCTCCGGATCGACCACCGCGGTGGCGCTTCCGGCAGGCAGGTACTCGGCGAGGGACTTGAGCGGGCCCGCGACGGCCGGAAGAAGGGATTCCATGCCCTCGACAGGGATGCCCTCCGCCATCTTCTCGAGCATGCCCGCGATGGCCGGGAATCCGCCGATGAGCGCCCGGGCCTTCTCGCGCACGTCGGCGGTGAGCAGGAGCTCGCGGCTCGGAGGGAGATCGACGCTCGGGACGTCGCCCGGGAGCGAGCGCTGGTCGGCGACGGAGAACGCACGGATCTGATCGATCTCGTCGCCGAAGAACTCGACCCGGTACGGATGCTCGGAGATCGGCGGGAAGACGTCGAGGATGCCGCCGCGCACCGCGAACTCACCGCGGCGAGACACCATGTCGACGCGCGAGTACGCACGCTCGACCAGGTGCTCGGCGACGAGGTCGAGGTCGTTCCCTCTGCTCCCGATGCGCAGCTCGAGAGGCACGATCTCACCCAGGTTGCCGGCGATCGGCTGCAGAGCCGCGCGCACGGAGGCCACGACGACCAGCGGCTGCTCACCGGACCAGCCGGCGATGCGGCGCAGGGTCTGCAACCGCAGTCCGACCGTGTCGGGGCTCGGACTCAACCGTTCGTGCGGCAGGGTCTCCCACGCAGGGAAGGTGAGCACGTCGGCCGACGGAAGGTAGGCCTGCACGGCCTGCGCGACGGACTCGGCCCGCCGACCGGTCGGCACGACCACCAGGAGCGCGGCCGGATGCCCCGCGGCGACCCGCTTCTCGAGCAGGCCGGCGAGCACGGGCGCGTCGAGCCCGTCGACCAGGCCGAGGTCGGCATCGGTCTGCGCCCAGCTGAGGGCGTCTCGGTACAGAGTCGCCTCTTCCAAGGCGCGCAGAATCCCCGGAACAGTCACCGGAACAGCCTAGCCGCGGCATCGGACATCGCGGCGCGCGCCGTCATCGATCGAGGGGCCGAGGGATCGAGCGACCTCTGAGCGTCGATAGCCTGTCCTGATGCAGCAGGCCACCCTCACCACCGAACGGCTCGTCCTGAGCGCCCCGACCACCCACGACATCGATGCGATCACGGATGCGTGCCAGGATCCTGAGATCGTGCGCTGGACGACCGTTCCGAGCCCGTACGCGCGGGAGGACGCCGCAGACTTCGTGCGCCTCGTCGGCGAGTGGTGGGCGGACGGTTCGCAGACGGTGTGGGCCGTGCGCGCGGGCGGCGAGCTCGTCGGCATGATCGGCCTGCATCACATCATCGAGCACCCGGCCGGCGGCCAGGCCGAACTCGGCTACTGGGTCACCGCATCCGCCCGAGGGAAGGGCTACGTCGGCGAGGCGACCCGAGCCGTCGTCGACTGGGGCTTCGGAGAGTTGGGGCTTGCCCGCCTGCACTGGCAGGCCGTGGTCGGCAACATCCCGTCGGCACGCACGGCGCGGGCGCTCGGATTCCACTATGAGGGGTCGCAGCGCCAGTCCCTCACCAGCAGCCGCGGACGCGATGACGCCTGGATCGCCGGCCTGCTCCGCACCGACGACCGCAGTCCGGTGGAGTGGTCGGTGCTCACCGGCTGATGCCGGCGCCGATCATGCGGTGTGTGCGCCGACGCGCTCATAGAGCGTCACGACGCAGGCGCTGCCCAGACCGAGATTGTGCTGCAGCGCGAGAGTGACACCGTCGACCTGCCGGTCCGCCGCGCGTCCCCGCAGTTGCCAGACGAGCTCGGCGCACTGCGCGAGCCCGGTCGCTCCCAGGGGATGACCCTTCGAGAGCAGCCCGCCGGACGGATTCGTCACCACCCGGCCGCCGTAGGTGTTGTCGCCGTCGAGGACGAAGCGCGCGCTGGTCCCCTCCGGCGTCAGCCGCAGTGCCTCGTAGGCGATGACCTCGTTCGTGGTGAAGCAGTCGTGCAGCTCCACCACGCGCAGATCGCGGGGGTCGATGCCACCGGCCTCGTACACGGCATCGGCCGCCCGCCGAGCGATGGTCGACCCGACCAGCGCCATCGCGTCGCCCTCGAACGTGTCCTCCCGATCGCTCGTCAGCGCCTGCGCACGGATGCGCACGGAGGAGTCCACACCGTGAGCGCGGGCGAAGTCCTCGGTGCACAGCACCGCGGCGGCCGCGCCGCACGTGGGCGGGCAGCACTGCAGACGCGTCAGTTCTCCATACACGCGAGGAGAGGCGAGCACCTCTTCCACCGTCACCGGATCGCGGAAGACCGCGTATGGATTCGCCGCCGCATGCCGACGGGATTTCACCGCGACGTGCGCGAACACGGCGGGGTCCATGTCGTAGCGCCGCGCGTATTCCGCACCGGCGTCGCCGAAGAACTGTGCCGCGGGCGGAGCATCCGAGTGCGGACGATGCGCGTCCCGCGCCTGGGTGAATCGCCACAGCGTGTCGGGACGGTCGGCGTAGATGCTGCCGATCGCTCCCCTCGCCATCTGCTCGAAGCCCACCACGAGCACGCAGTCCGCGGCGCCTGCGAGGATCGCCTGGCGGCCGAGCCAGAGCGCGCTCGATCCGCTCGCGCAGTAGTTGTTCACGTTGATCACGGGGATGCCGGTCGCGCCGACGCCGTAGAGAGCGGTCTGACCGGCCGCCGAATCGGCGTAGACATACCCCGCGAACGCGCTCTGCACATCGCCGATCGTCAGCCCCGCGTCGGTGAGAGCCGCGCGGATCGCCGCCTCCCCCATCACGTCGTAGGTCGCGCTCCGCGAGGGCGTGGCGAAGGGGATCATCCCGACGCCGGCGACCACCACGCTCACGATGCCACCGGCAGTGAGCGGCGCAATGCGGGCTTGTCGATCTTGCCCACGGGGTTCTTGGGCAGTTCGTCCAGGAGCGTGATGCGCACCGGACACTTGAACGCCGAGAGGATCCCGCGCACGTGCACCCCGAGCGTGTCACCGGTCGCCGTGGCTCCGGGTCGCAGCGCAACGAAGGCCACGGGGATCTCGCCCAGCACGGGGTCGGGTGCGCCGACCACCGCCGCTTCGCTCACGTCGTCGTGCGCATAGAGGGCGTTCTCGATCTCCTTGGGGTAGATGTTCTCTCCCCCGCGGATGATCATGTCCTTGATCCGGTCGACGATCTGAAGGTAGCCGTCCGCATCGAACCGCCCGAGATCGCCTGTGCGCAGCCACCCGTCCACGATGGTCCGCTCCGTCTCCTCGGGACGCCCCAGGTATCCGGCCATCACGACCGGGCCGGAGATCACGACCTCCCCCACCTCGCCGGAGGGCAGCGCCGCTCCGTCCTCTCCGACGACCGCCACGGCCTGCCCGGGCAACGGCAACCCCACCGTGCCGGGCTTGCGCACGCCGTGGAGCGGGTTGATCGTCGATGCGCACGTCGTCTCGGACAGCCCGTACCCCTCGACGATGGTCACATCGAATCGGCGTTCGAAGCGCTCGATCGACTCGGCGGGCATGGGCGCCGCCCCGCACACGGCGAACCGCAACGATGAGGTGTCGGGTCTCACGTCCTCGGGGAGGGAGGAGAGCAGCGCGTAGATCGCGGGCACGGCGGAGAAGTAGGTCGGCCGCAGGCGCTCGACGTCGGCGAAGAAGCGATCACGGGAGAACCGCCCCGTGATGCTGACCTGACCACCCGCCCGCAACGGAGTCAGGGTGCCCAACACGATGCCGTTCGCGTGGAAGAGCGGGAGCACGAGCAGGCTGTGGTCATCAGCGCCGAGTTCGAACCACTGCGCGAAGGAGTCCGTCATCGCATCGAGGTTCGCATGCGTGAGCATCACCCCTTTCGGGCTGCCCGTCGTGCCGCTCGTGTAGATCAACAGCGCGGTGTCGCTCGCCGACAGCGTCGCCGACGGGGTGTCCTCCCCGGACACTGCGGCGAGCGCGGCGACGGGGAGCCGGGGCACACCGAGGTCTCGGTCGTCATCCGAGACGACGAGCACCGCCCCGGCATCCGCCACCTGATAGGCGGCCTCCTTCTCGCCCAGCACCGGATTGATCGGAGTGACCGCGGCGCCCAGACGCCAGGCGGCGAAGAGCGCGACGATCAACTCGACGCGGTTCGGCAACGCCACGGCGATCACCCCGCCCGGCCCCACCCCCGCCCTGTGGAGAGCCACGGCGGCGGCGTCGACACGCGCGCGGAGATCGGCGTTGCTCAGCTCCAGGGAGTCGTCGCGCAGGCTCGGCGCGTCGGGCGCTTCGGCGGCGCGGGCATGCGGAAGGGTCGCGAAATGCATGGGGCCTCCAGCCCGAGAAGCGGGGTGCCGCGCTGGGGACGCGGCACCCCCTGGGGAATCAGATACGGGTGACGACCGGCTCGGCGACGAGCCCGAATGCACGCAACTGTCCGAGCAGTTCCCGATGCCCGAACGCCTGGCAGGCCGATGCGAATCCCACGCGGTGCGGTCGCTGCTGCACGAGCGAGAAGGCCGCGAACGCCTGAAGCAGCCCGGTCTGCTTGTAGTTGCTGTTCCCGTGGATCACCACGTGCGATCGCCCGAGCGGACCCGAGGCGTGCACCGAGTCGACCGACCGGTTGAGCCGCGGGTTCTCCCGCGGCGGCATGCTCGCCTGCAAGCCGGCCGCGATGTCGGCCAGGGCCTTCTCCTGCGCCTCCGGCTCGAGGGGGCGGATCTGCTCCTCGAACATCTGCACCGTCTGACCGACGTTCTCCATGATCGCGCGGTTGAGCACACCGCCGATCGCTCGGACGCTCGAGACCCGCGGGTCGTTCTGGAACCAGATCGGATGCGACATCCCGCCCCATGGCACCGCGACGGCCTGCTCGTGATACCCGGGCACGGTCACATCGAACGCCGACAGGTGATCCCACGGCACGAGCTTGTTCTCCTCCAACGAGAACCAGTCGGCCTTGAGGATCGTGAAGATCGTCTGCGTCGAGGCGAACGTCGGCAGCCCCTTCCAGAACACGAGGATGTCGAGCGTGTCGTATCCGCCGGGCTCGAGTGCGATGTTCGCCGCGATCTCGCTGGTCGTGTACATATGGGCGATGCCGGGCGAGAGCAGGATGTTCTTCTCCGCGAAGGCCTGCCCCCAGCGCTCCCGGGCGGAGAGCACCCAGTCCTGCTCCCCCGTCGTGTCGGTGTAGTCGGCGCCGATCCGCAGCGCGGCCTCGACCACGTCGGGACCGTACTTGATGAACGGCCCCACGGTGTTGCAGATGACCTTCGCTCCTGCGAACGCCTCGGCGAGCGCGTCCGCCGTGTGCTCGACCTCGACGATCTCGTAGTCGGCGGTCTCGATCCCCGGGATCTTCTCGACGACCTCGCGCACGCGCTCCGCATCGCGCCCGGCCGCCACGAAGGGCACGCCCAGCTCGCGCAGGTACTCGCAGATCAGTCGGCCGGTGTATCCGCTGACGCCGTAGACGACGACGGGCTTGTCCGTGCTCATCAGTTCCTCACATCCCCATCGCGCCGTCGATGGACAGCGTCGTTCCGTTGACGAAATCGGCATCCGACGACACCAGGAAGGCGATCCCGCTGGCGATGTCGTCCTCGGTCGCCAGGCGACCGGACGGTGTGAGACCCACGACCGCCACGACCGCGTCCTGCGCGGAGGGGAACAACCCGAGCTTCTCCATGTCGTCGGCGAGCTGGGCGCCCATCGCGTTCGGTACGAGACCCGGGCACACCGTGTTGACGCGCACACCGTAGCCGAGCCGCCCGGACTCGGCGGCAGCGACCTTGCTCAGTCGCTCCACCGCGGACTTCGAGGCCGAGTACGCCGCGATCCCCGGGAAGGCGATCGTCGCGGCGACCGAGGCGATGTTCACGATCGCGCCACCGGTGCCCGTGCCGTCGTCCTTGCGCATGGTGCGGAACGCGTGCTTCACGCCGAGGGCGGTGCCGACCACGTTGACGTCGAGGATGCGCCGTACGTTGGCGGCGTCGAGATCGACGAAGAGGTCGGAGATCTCGATCCCCGCGTTGTTCACGAGGGCGTCGAGGCCGCCGAGGTCGGCCTTCACCTGCTCCATGGCTCGCGTCCAGGACGCGTCATCGGTCACGTCGAGGGCGACGAAGGTCGCGGTGCGGCCCTGTTCCGTGAGCGCGGCGGCGGCAACGGACCCTGCGGACTCGTCGACGTCGGCGAGCACGACGGACGCGCCCCGTTCTGCGAGCACCTGCGCCGTGCGCAGGCCGAGACCCTTCGCACCTCCGGTGATCAGGGCACGTGTCCCGGTGAGATCAGTGGTCATGTCGATCTGTTCCTTTCGTCGTTGAAAGCGATGGACACAGCACACCAGAATTTTGGACAGTTGACAAGGAAATTCTGGACAGGTGTCCAAATCTATCGATCGAACCGCCGCCCAGGGCGTATGATCGCTGGACATCCGAACGGAGGAGGAGCGATGGGCGACGTATCGGTGCGGGCGGACAAAGCGGGGACCGACAAGTTCTCGGCACGCCGCCGCGAGCTCGCCGACGCCGCACTCGCTGCGATCGCCGCCCGTGGATTCGCGAACACCGGTCTGCGCGACGTCGCCGCGCACAGCGAACTGTCACACGGACTACTGCACTACTACTTCGACGACAAGGACGATCTGATCGGCCAGGCCATCTGGCAGTACAAGTCGGAGTGCGCGCGTCGCTACGACCCGATCGTGGCCACGTCGACGTCGGGAATGGAACTCGCCGAGCGCTTCGGCGCCGAGATGGCCGCCACGCTGCGCGACGAGGCCGACATGCATCGGCTCTGGTACGACCTGCGCAACCAGGCCCTGTTCGACGCCGGATTCCGCGACACGATCGTCGCGATCGACGCCCTGCTCAGCGACATGGTCTGGGCCGTGGTGGAACGCTTCGCCGAGCTCGAAGGACGCCCGCCGGCCGTCGATGCGACGTCAGCGTACGCGCTGTTCGACGGCGTGTTCCTCAACGCGTTGATCGCCTATCTGCGGGGAGATCTCGACGCGGTCGATCGTGTGCGGGTCGCCAGCATCCGCCTGCTCACCGGCGCGGTCTGAGCACATCCCCCTGACGACGTCGGATGGCGGTGGCATGATGTCACCATGCCGGAGATGCCAGAGGTGCAGGGGCTCACGATGTTCCTCGGCGAGCGCGCCGTCGGGCGCACGATCACGCGGACGAGCGTGGCCGCGATCGCCGCGCTCAAGACCTACGACCCGCAGATCACCGCGCTCCACGGGGCCGCGATCACCGGTTCCGCCCGACGGGGCAAGTTCATCGTGCTCTCGTGCGGGAGCGAGCTGCACCTCGTCTTCCACCTCGCCAAGGCGGGCTGGCTTCGCTGGTACGACGCCCTGCCCACCACGCTGATCAAGCCGGGCAAGACGCCCATCGCTTTGCGCGTCGCGCTCGATGACGACAGCGGGTTCGACCTGACCGAGGCGGGCACGAAGAAGTCGCTCGCGGTCTACGTGGTGCGCGATCCGGACGACGTGCCGGGGATCGCGCGGCTCGGACCCGATCCGCTCGATCCGGCCTTCGACAGGGAGACCTTCGCGGGGCTGCTCGACGGTCGGCGTACACAGATCAAGGGCCTGCTGCGCGATCAGGCGGTGATCGCCGGGATCGGCAACGCCTACTCCGATGAGATCCTGCACGCCGCCCGGATGTCGCCCTACGCGATCGCCGCGACCCTCACCCCGGACGACGTCGATCGGCTGTACGCGGCGATGCAGCAGACGCTCTCCGATGCCGTCTCCGAGGCCTCCGGTAAACCGCCGGCCGATCTCAAAGACGCCAAACGACGCGGGATGCAGGTGCACGCCCGTCGCGGCGAGAGCTGCCCCGTGTGCGGCGACACCGTGCGCAGCGTGTTCTTCGCCGACCGCTCGCTCGAGTACTGCCCCACCTGCCAGACCGGCGGCAAGCCGCTCGCCGATCGTCGCCTGTCGCGCCTGTTGAAGTGAGTTATATGACGCGGAATGAATCTCCCCCAGGCGCGTTGAGTACACTCAGAGCATCAACGTGCTCCGGGGTCGGTGAGAATCCGAACCGGCGGTGACAGTCCGCGAGCGCCGAGGGAGACCTCGGTGCCGATCCGGTGGAAATCCGGGACCGACGGTGGTGCGAGGGAGACCTCGCTAGTCCGGAAGGGAGGCAGCACGAGGCGCCGCCGTGCGCGCGTTCTGCATCCCCCGGAGCCTCACCAGAAGGACGACGGATGGCAGTGAACGAGACCGAGCGCCGGGCGATGACCCGTGCACTGGAGCTCGCCGCACAGGGACCGCGGGGCGTGAACCCGCAGGTCGGTGCCGTCATCCTCTCCCCCGCGGGCGATGTGCTCGCAGAAGGATGGCACCACGGCGCCGGCACTCCGCACGCCGAGGTCGATGCACTGTCGAAGCTCGCTCCGGGCGCGGCACGCGGCGCGACCGCCGTCGTGACGCTCGAGCCCTGCAACCACACCGGACGCACCGGGCCGTGCGCCCTCGCGCTGATCGAGGCGGGCGTGGCACGGGTGGTCTACGCCCTCGACGATCCGGGAGTCGTGCAGGGCGGAGGCGCCGAGCGTCTGCGCGCAGCCGGCGTGAGCGTCGAATCCGGCGAGCAGTCGGACGCCGCGCACGCCCTGATCGACGGCTGGCTCACCGCCCAGCGGCTGGGCCGACCGCACGTGACCGTGAAGTGGGCGCAGAGCCTCGACGGCCGCGCCGCCGCCGATGACGGATCGAGCCAGTGGATCACCGGGCGCGCCGCCCGCGCCGACGTGCACCGCCGGCGCGCCGACGCCGACGCGATCGTGGTGGGCACAGGCACCGTGCTCTCCGACGACCCCGCTCTCACCGCCCGCGACGGCGACACGCTGCTCCCGCACCAGCCCGTACCCGTGGTGATCGGTTCGCGACCGGTGCCCGAGGGCGCGGCGCTGCGCCGGCACCCGCACTCGCCCCTGATCTACGACACCCGTGATCTCCCGGCCGTGCTCGCCGACCTGCACGAGCGAGGCGTGCAGAGCGTCTTCGTCGAGGGCGGCCCCACGCTCGCCAGCGCCTTCCTCGCCGCCGGACTCGCCGACCGCGTGCTCGCGTACATCGCGCCCGTGCTGCTCGGCGGCGGCCGCGTCGCGCTGGGCGACATCGGTGTCTCGTCGATCGCCGAGGCGCGCAGGCTCACCATCGACGAATGGGTGCCGCTGGGCGCCGACCTGCTGGCGATCGCGCATCCCGCGATCGAGAACGAAGGAGCCATCTGATGTTCACCGGAATCATCGAGGAGATCGGCGAGATCACCGCGATCGCTCCCGCCGGAGACGGATGGCGACTCACGGTGCGCGCGCCCCGCGCCTCCGCGGACGCCGTACACGGCGAGTCGATCGCGGTATCGGGCGTCTGCCTGACCGTGGTGGGTTCGACGCCCGACACGTTCGACGCAGACGTCATGAAGCAGACCCTCGACGTCGCCGCGCTCGGCAGCGCGTCGGTGGGCACCCGCGTGAACATCGAGAAGGCGATGCCCGTGGGCGCACGGCTCGGCGGACACATCGTGCAGGGTCACGTCGACGGCACCGGAGAGGTGCTCGAGGTGCGCCCGGGCGCACAGTGGAGCGTGCTCCGCGTCAGCCTGCCGGCCGACCTCGCCCCTCTCGTGGTCGACAAGGGATCCATCTCGGTCGACGGCACATCGCTGACGGTGAGCGCCGTGAGCGCGCCGGACGCGGCATCCGCGTGGTTCGAGATCTCGCTCATCCCCGAGACGCTCGCCGCGACCACGCTCGGCGCACGCACGGTCGGCGACCGCGTGAACCTGGAGACAGACATCCTCGCCCGTCACGTCGAGCGGCTGCTCGCGTTCCGGGCCGCACCGGAAGGAGGCTCGCGATGAGCCTTTCCACCATCCCCGAAGCGCTGGACGCGCTGCGCGCCGGCCGCCCCGTGCTGGTCGCCGACGATGAGAACCGCGAGAACGAGGGCGACGTCATCCTCTCCGCCGAACTCGCGACGCCTGAATGGGTTGCATGGACGGTGCGCTGGTCGTCGGGGTTCATCTGCGCTCCGATGCCGACCGACCTCGCCGACTCGCTCAACCTGCAGCCCATGGTCGCCGCGAGCGAGGATGCGCGTTCCACCGCGTACACCGTCAGCGTGGATGCGGCCGAAGGCGTCACGACCGGCATCAGCGCGCACGACCGGGCGCACACCCTCAACGTGCTCGCGAACCCGGAGTCCACCGCTCGCAGTCTCATCCGCCCGGGGCACGTGCTGCCGCTGCGCGCGGTCGACGGGGGCGTGCGCGAGCGCAGCGGTCACACCGAGGCGGCGGTCGAGCTGATGCAGCTCGCCGGGCTGCGCCCCGTCGGCGCGATCGCGGAGGTCGTCGCGGAAGACGGCAGCATGATGCGCCTTCCCGGACTCCTCGAGCTCGGAGAGCGCGACGGCGTGCCCGTCATCACGATCGAGCAGCTCATCGCCCACCTGAACGAGGTCGACCCGCGCGAGGCCTCTGCCCACGCCGGTCGCCGCGTGAGCCTGCGCGCCGATGCGACCGTTCCGACCACGCACGGCACATTCCGCTTCCTCGCCTACAAGGACCGCGTCACCGGCACCGACCACATCGCCGTCGTCTCGGGAGAGCCCGGCGAGACGGCGCTGGTGCGCGTGCACTCCGAGTGCCTCACCGGTGAGGCCTTCGGTTCGCTCAAGTGCGAGTGCGGTCCGCAGCTCGACGCCGCTCTCGACGCGATCGAGCAGGAGGGCGGCATCGTGATCTACATGCGTGGCCACGAAGGACGAGGAATCGGACTGATCAACAAGCTGCGGGCGTACAGCCTGCAGGAGGAGGGCCTCGACACGGTCGACGCCAACCTCGCGCTCGGCCTCCCCGCCGATGCCCGCGAATACGCGGCAGCCGCCGGGATCCTGAACGACCTCGGCGTCAGCCGCGTGCGCCTGCTCACCAACAACACCGACAAGGTGAACCAGTTGCGCGAGCTCGGACTCGACGTGATCGAGCAGGTGCCGCTGATCGTCGGCGTCGGACCCAACAACCACCAGTACCTCGAGACCAAGCGTGACCGGATGGGTCACATCATCGGCGCGGACGACCTCGCAGAGGCCCTCGCCGAAGGAAAGGACGACGCATGAGCGGCGCAGGAGCACCCCGGACAGGCGACATCAACGGACGCGGTCTGAACGTCGTGATCATCGCCGGCACCTGGCACGACACGATCACGGACGGCCTGATCGCGGGCGCGGAGCGCGTACTGAACGACGCCCAGGCCTCGCACCGGCTCGTGCGGGTTCCCGGTTCGTTCGAGCTGGCGCTGGCCGCCCAGGCCGCATTCGCCGGCGGTGCCGATGCAGTCGTCGCCCTCGGCGTGATCATCCGCGGCGGAACCCCGCACTTCGAGTACGTGTCGGCGGCCACGACCGACGGCCTCACGCGCGTGGCGCTGGATGCCGGCAAGCCCGTCGGCTTCGGCGTGCTCACCCTCGACGACGAGCAGCAGGGCCTCGACCGCGCGGGCCTCGAAGGGTCGAAGGAGGACAAGGGCGCCGAGGCGGCCGATGCCGCCCTGCGCACCGCGCTGCTCGTCCGCGAACTGCGCGGCTGAGGCCACACGGATCGGCTGAGTCGACACGGCGCAGCTGAGGCGAGCCTGCCCTTGCTGGCGAAGCGGACGGCCGAAATCGTAGCGTGAGGGCATGGAGACCCTGCGCCACATCGTGCTGTTCGTCCACCTGATCGGCTTCGCCGTGCTCTTCGGAGCGTGGGCGGTGCAGGCCTTCGGCGGCAAGCGGGAGTTCACCCGGCTGATGAGCATCGGCATGGCCATCGCCGCCGTGGCCGGCCTCGCCCTCGCGGCTCCGTGGGGCATCACCTACGAGCTCAACTACGTCAAGATCGGCGTGAAGCTGGTCCTGCTGCTGATCATCGGCGCCCTGCTCGGTATCGGCACCGCTCGGCAGAAGCGCGGAGCATCCCTGCCGTCGGCGATGTTCTGGCTCGTCGGCATCCTGACGGCCGCCAACGCCGCGATCGCCGCGATCTGGCGCTGAGCCCACGCTCCGCCCGAGTCACACCTGCACGACGCGTGCGCGCCTGCACGACGGAATGGGCGGATGCTCCGTGCAGCTGTGACCACGTCGTGCATGTGTACACGCATAGTGGCGAGTACACGACGACGGGCCTCAGCCGGGAGGGGCGAAGAGTGCGCGGATGCCGGGAACGACGCGCGCGTAGGTCGTGACGACATCCCGGTATGCCGCCTGAAGGCCGTCCGGCACATCCACCTGCTCGCCGACGCCGACCATCGCGGAGACCGCCTCGTCGAACCCCGCGTGCATCCCGGTGCCGACCGCGGCGCAGATCGCCGCGCCCATCCCGGCCGCATCACGCACGATCGGTGTGCGCACGGGCACGCCGTAGACGGCGGCGAGAATCTGCAGCATCGGTCCTGATCCGCTGCCGCCGCCGGTGACGATGAGCGACGTGCGTGGCACCGCGAGCGCGCGACGTGCGCGGGCGTCAGCCGCCTCGGTCTCGATCGCGAGAGCCTCGAGGATCGCCCGGTAGATGTGGAAACGCCCCTGGGTGCCGTCGAATCCGACGAGCGCCCCGCGGCGCCAGGGCTCGTCGGCAGGCGCGAGCCAGTCCAGCGCCACGACGAGCCCTCCGGCTCCGGGCGGTACGTTCTGCGCCCCGTGGTTCAGCTCGTCCTCGGTCACCGGCCCCGACGCCGACAGGAGGTCGCGGAACCAGCTGACCGTCCACATCCCCCGGCGCACGCCCGAACTCTCGAGAAGGTACCGCCCCGGTTCGGCGGCGAAGTTCGTCCACACGTCGGGGTGCGGCTCGACCGGCGGGGTGCCCGGCGTCATCGTCGCGACATAGGTGCCCAGCGAGAGCAGCACGTCGCCTTCGGCACGGAGTCCCGCGCCCAGCGCCTCGACCGCCTTGTCGTTCGACGTGGCGATCACGGGGATGCCCGCGGGAAGGCCCGTCACTGCTGCGGCCTCGGCGCTCAGAATGCCGAGCTGCTCCCCCGGTCCGACCAGCTCGAACAGCATCCGCGGATCCATGCTGGTGCGGGCATATTCGGCATCGTCATCGCTCCACTGCCACCGCTCGGCGTCGATCGGCCACATCCCCTGGTAGTTTCCCGCCGCATCCCGACGTTCGCCGGTGAGCCGATGCGCGATGTATCCCGAAGACGTGGTGACATACGCGGCGTCGGCGCTCTCCGACTCGTACGCCCGGGAGACGCGCTCGTCCATCCAGCTCATCACCGGCTGGGCGAGCGTGCCGTCGGCCCGCAGCACCGCCCGGCAGAACCGGATCGTGCACAGACCGATCCCCCGGACCTCCGCGAGATCGCCGTCGAAGGCGCTGACCGCCTCGCGCACCGCGAAGACGATCGAGTCCCACAGGTCGTCGTCCGGATGCTCCCACCGTCCCGGCGCCGGCGACTCGTAGGCGCGCAGCGCGACCTTCGCACTCGCGTGCACCGTGCCGGCGCCGTCGACGATCAGCACCTTGGTGCTCTGCGACCCGTTGTCGATCGCGACGACGTATCCGTGCGACGCTGTGGTCACGCCCGGGTCGCCGTCTCCGCCGCATCCAGCGGGTAGATCGTGCCTCTGTTCATGATGCCGTTCGGGTCGAGCCCGTCCTTGAGCACACGGAGCAGTTCGAACGCGGTGCCGTGCTCCTCGTGCGTCCACGCCGTGCGGTACTTGCCGATGCCGTGGTGGTGCACCATCGACCCCCCGAGGCGCAGGGCCTCCTCGACCACGATCGCGTTGAGCGGCACGTGGTACTCGGTGATCTCCTCGCGCGGCTCGCACGAGATGTCATAGTCGTACACGAAGTACAGGTTCGTGCCGGTCTGGTAGCTGTGCGAGGAGTGCGCGCCGAGCATGGTCAGATCGGCGGCATGCGGGAACTCGGTGCGCGCGCGCCGCATCACCGATTCGAAGAGCTCGGCGACGCCCGACCAGTCGATCGAGACCTCCGTCGTGTAGCCGAGGTGCGAGCTCTCGAGCATCTCCCGCTTCTCGGCGTCGATCTTGTCCTGACCCCAGTTCAGATTGTCGAACCACGCCTCGATCAGCGCGGAGTCGACCTTCTCGTGCGGAATGCCGGCGAAGATCGCCTCCACGCCGTCGGCGGTCGCATGCGCGATCCCCTGCGGCCCCTCGGCGACGACGACCACGACAGCTCGACCCTCGGCGAAGTGCGAGAAGTGCTGAGCGGCGTCCTCCTCCGAGTACGCCCGGGCGACCGACGGGTGATAGCCCGCGACGATGATCTCGCGCAGACCCGCCACTCCGGCCGGGAGCGAGTCGACCAGGTAGCCGAGGAAGCGGTTGTTCTCGGGCTGGTAGCGGAAGACCTTCACCGTGACCTCGGTGATCACGCACAGCGCGCCCTCGTTGCCGATCACCACGTGCCGGATGTCCGGGCCGGCGGCTCGGCGCGGCACGTTCTTCACCCGCGTCACCTGCCCACCTGGAAGCACGGCCTCCAGACCCACGACCATGTCCTCGATCCCGCCGTACAGCGTCGAGAACTGACCGATCGAGCGGGTGGCCACGAGGCCGCCCATCTGCGCGAGCGGCTTGGACTGCGGCGAGTGACCGGTCGTCAGGCCCTGCGCACGCAGCGTGTCTTCCAGCACCTGCAGCGGCACACCGCACTGCGCCGTGACCATCATGTCGACCGGGTCGATCTCGAGGATCGCGTTCATGCGCGAACCGTCGAGCACGATCGTGTCGTCGACGATGGTCTCAAGCCCCCCCTCCGTCGCAGTGCGGCCGGTGCGAGGCACGACGTTGATGAGATGCGCATCCGCGAAGGCGAGCACGGACGAGACCTCCTCGGTGGACCGCACATAGGCGATCGCCGCGGGGATCGGGCCCTCGAAGATGCCATGCACCGCCGTGTACTTCTTGAAGCGGTCGACACTGGCTTCGCGCAACTCCTGCGCGTCGGTGTCGACCTGGTCTGCGCCGAGGATGTCGCGCAGCCCGGCGACGATTTCATCGCGCGTGAGGTCGGATCGTGAAGCAATCATGGGGAGAATGTCCTGTTCGTTCGTGAGGGGGAGAGCTGCGGGTCAGCGCACGAGATAGCCGCCGTCGACGGTCAGCACGTGCCCGTTGACGAAGTCGGATGCGCGGCTGGCGAGGAATACCGTCGCCCCCATGAGGTCGGCGACGTCACCCCATCGCCCGGCCGGGGTGTGGTCGATGATGCGGGCGGCCACGGTCGGGTCGGCGCGCGACTCCTCGGTGATCCGGGTGGTGAAGTATCCGGGCGCGATGGCGTTGACCTGGATGCCGTGTCCGCCGAGCTCGTCGGCGTAGGCGCGGGTCAGACCGACGATCCCGTGCTTCGTCGCCGCGTAGGCGGGGGACCCGAGGCCGCCGAGGAACGAGAAGAGGGAGGCGATGTTGATGATCTTCCCGGAGCCCTGCGGGATCATCCGCAGGGCGGCCTCGTGGGCCATGTCGAACGCCGCGGTGAGGTTCACCGCGACCATCGGATCCCACTCGGCGCGCCCGAATTCGGTCACATCGGCGATGCGGCTGATACCGGCGGAGTTCACGAGGATGTCGACGGCGCCGAGGCTCGTGATGCAGGCCTCGACCGCCTCGGCGGATGCGCCGGGGGTGGTGATGTCGATCGTGCGCTCCTCGTAGCGACGACCTTCCGCCCTCACGAGCGCGGCGGTCTCTCCGCCGTCGTCGAACAGGGTCGGCACGAACACGTCGGCTCCCGCTTTCGCGAGGGCCAACGTGAACGCCTGACCGAGTCCGGTGTTCCCGCCCGTGACGATCGCTGCACTCCCGTTCAGGGAGAAGTGATCCAGGGAGAAATCGGTGATGTGCAAAGCAGGCTCCTTCAGAACGTGCGGGGGGATTCAGGCGAAGGGATCGGAGATGCCGATGTAGGTGGTCTCGAGGTATTCATCGATCCCCTCGAAACCTCCTTCGCGGCCGATGCCGGACTGCTTCACGCCGCCGAACGGCGCAGCCGGGTTCGAGACGAGACCGGTGTTCAGGCCGAACATGCCGGTCTCCAGACGCTCCGCGAGACGGAACGCACGGTTCAGATCGCGCGTATACGCGAAGCAGACGAGACCGTACTCGCTCGCATTGGCGAGCCGCACCGCTTCGTCCTCATCGCGGAACGTGGTGATCGGCGCGACGGGTCCGAAGATCTCCTGCTGGAGGATGCGGGCGTCGGCGGGGACATCGACCAGCACCGTGGCGGGATAGAAGTATCCGGCGCCGGACGGCACCCGTCCGCCCAGTGCGATGCGCGCCCCGTCCTCCACGGCTCCTTCCACGAGCTCGGCGACCTTCCCGCGGGTCGCGTCGTCGACCAGCGGACCGAGCGTGGATGCCGGATCGGTCCCGGGCGCGTTGACGTAGCCGCCCATGCGCTCGACCAGCTTCGCGGTGAACTCCTCGGCCACGCTCTCGTGCACGAGGAACCGGTTGGCCGCGACACAGGCCTCCCCGCCGTTGCGGAGCTTCGCGAGCAGTGCGCCTTCCACCGCAGCATCGACATCGGCGTCGTCGAAGACGAGGAACGGGGCGTTGCCGCCGAGCTCCATCGACACCCGGAGCACCTGGTGCGCGGCATCCGCGATCAATCGGCGTCCGACCTCGGTCGACCCGGTGAACGACAGCTTGCGCAGTCGCGGATCGGTGATGAGCGGTCCGGTGACGGCGCCGGCGCGACTGGTCGGGATGACGTTGACGACACCGTCCGGCACGCCGGCCTCACGCAGCACCTCGGCGAAGAGCAGTGCGGTGAGCGGTGTCAGTGCGGCGGGCTTGAGCACGGAGGTGCACCCCGCCGCGAGCGCCGGCGCGATCTTGCGGGTGGCCATCGCGAGGGGGAAGTTCCAGGGGGTGATCAGCAGGCTCGGGCCCACCGGCCGCTTGGCGACGAGAAGCCGGTTGCGCCCGTCGGGTGCGGTGGCGAAACGCCCCGAGATGCGCGGTGCCTCTTCGGAGAACCAGCGGAGGAACTCGGCGCCGTAGCCGACTTCGGCGCGGGACTCGGCGAGGGGCTTGCCCATCTCGAGGGTCATCACGAGCGCGAAGTCCTCGGCGCGCGCGGTCAGGAGCTCGAAGGCGCGGCGCAGGATCTCCCCGCGTTCCCGCGGTGCGGTCGCCGCCCACGACGCCTGGGCTGCGGCGGCGGCGTCGAGGGCGGCCATCCCGTCCTCGGGCGTCGCATCGGCGACCTGCAGGAGCACCTCTCCGGTGGCCGGATCGTGCACCGGGAACGTCGCGCCGGAGTGCGATGCCCGCCATTCCCCGCCGATCAGCAGTCCGGTCGGCACCGAGGCGAGCAGCTCCGCCTGCCGTGCGGCGGTCATGCCGCGACCTCCCGACGCAGCTCGCGTCCGAGGAGCTCCTCGTACAGCTGGACGGGCGTCATCTCGCCGGCGCGGTCGCCGTACTTCGCCCGAGCGCGGCGGAAGATCTGCTCGACGAGCGAGGACAGCTCCACCGGAATCCCGACCGAGCGCGCCAGATCGACCGAGAGCCCGAGGTCCTTGCAGGCCAACGCGATCGCGAACCCCTCGTCGTAGTCGCCGTGGTCGAGGATCGAGAGCACGTCGCGGGAGACGAACGTGCTGTTCGCCGGGCTCGCCACGAGAGCATCGCGGAGCACGCCGAGATCGACACCGGCGGCGACGCCGACCGAGAGCACCTCGGCCGTCGCGACGAGGTGTGAGAACCACAGCTGGTTGATCATGAGCTTGACCGCGTAGCCGGCCCCGTGCCCGCCCACGTGGAGGATCCGCTCGGGATCGCCCATCGCCTCGAACACCGGTCGCAGCCGAGCGACATCCTCGGCCTCGCCGCCGATGAAGATCTGCAGCATGCCGTTCGCGGCACCCACCGACATTCCGCTGACGGGCGCGTCGAGCAGGTGCAGTCCGCGCCCGGCCTGCGCGGCGCGGACGCCGTCGAGGACGTCGGGTACGGAGGTCGACATGTCGATCCAGGTGCCGCCGTCGGGCAACCCCGCCACCAGGCCGTCAGCGCCACTCGCGACGTCGGCCACGTGCTTCGGTGTCGGGAGCATCGTGATCACCACGTCGCTTGCGGCCGCGACCTCACGAGGCGTGGCGGCCCAGCGGGCACCGCCGGCGAGAAGCTCTTCGGCCGACTCGCGGCGCAGGTCGGTCACCACCAGCGGGAATCCAGCGGCCTGCAGGTTGCGGGTCATGCCCGATCCCATGTTGCCGAGTCCGATGAAGCCGACGGTGGGCAGAGCGCCGTCGAGCGGAGGGGTGGGGTAACTCATTGGTCGTGCGCGTCCTTCGGGGTGGAGAGCGGAGTGGTCTGCGGAGTGAAGAAGGGGTTGGTGGGCTGATGGCGTGCGGCCAGCACGTCATCGATGAGCGGAAGCGAGGCGGCACCGTTCGCGAGCGCGGTGCGGGTGGCCTCGCGATTGTTGCGGTAGACGGTCTCTGCGTCGTCGGCGCCCGGGTTGACCCAGACCGCCGCGATGAGCGCGTGCGTGTCGGTGGCGTCGAGCGGGATCACCCCGTCGGCCACGGCATCCGCGACGCCTGCTGCGACACCCGCCTGTGCGGGGCCCCAGATCAGGAGCCCGTGCTCATCGTTCGCGGGGGCGGCCTTCGTGACGAACAGCGTCATCGGCTTGACCGGGAGCGAGGGACGCAGCACCGCGACGAAGGGTACGTGCCCCTGGCTGGGGCCGGCGAGGGCCGTGGCCCACGCCGTCCCCGCCGGACCCTCGCGGTCGCCGAGCACCGTGTTGATGTGCGCTGCGTTCACGCCGTCACCGACGAAGCTCTCGCCGAGCTGGAGGGCGGAGGTCATCAGATGAGTCCCTGCTCCTCGAGCCAGTCGATCGCCACGTCTTCGGGGTCTTCGCCGTCGACGTCGACCTTGGCGTTGAGCGTCTGCATGACCTCGGTGGTCAGCAGCGGGCTCAGCTCGTCCATGACGTCGGCGATCCCGGGGTAGTCGTCCAGCGTGCTCTGCTTGAGCGTGAAGCCGCCCTGGTAGCTGGGGAAGAACTCCTTGTCGTCTTCCATCACGACCAGGTCGAGCGCGGGGATGCGGCCGTCGGTCTGGAACACCTCGCCGAAGTTGCAGTCGTCGCCCTTCTGCGTCGCGGTGTAGATGACACCCGTGTCGAGCATCGTGACGTTGGCGTCGGGGGCGTCGAAGCCGTACGCGGCCTTGAGCCCCGGCCAGCCGTCGTCGCGGGTCGAGAACTCGCTCTCGATGCAGAACGTCTGGTCGGCACTGGGCAGCTTCGCCACATCGCTGAGCGTCTTGACGCCGAGCTTGTCGGCCTCGCTCTTTCGGATCGCGAACGCGTACGTGTTGTTGAACGGGGCAGGGTCGAGCCAGGCGATGCCGCTCTCGGCGTCGGCCTTCTTGACAGCGTCGAACTGGGCGTCTGCGCCCTGCACCGGGGCGGTGTTCCCGTTGTACGTGATCCAGGAGGTGCCGGTGTACTCCCAGTAGCCCAGGAACTGGTCGTTCTCGAGCGCCTGACGCACATTGGCCGAACCGACGAGCTTGGTGTTCGCCTTCACGTCGGCGCCATGGGCGTTGAGGAGCTCGGCGGTCATGTAGGCGAGGATGTACTGCTCGGAGAAGTCCTTCGAGCCGATCTCGCCGGTGAGACCGTCCAGTTCGTCGCCCTGGGCTCCGGCGCCGCCGCCGGATCCGGAGGTGCAGCCGGTGAGGAGAAGTGCACCGGCGGCGAGTGCCGCGAGCGATGCGGAGGCGATGGTACGCGTTTTCATTGCAGGTTCCTTTCGGGAGGGAGTGCGGTGTTGTCTCGGTGAGGAAGGGTGAGGAGTGATGCGGAAGGGTGTCGCGAGCGAGGCCGAGGACTCAGAGGCCCTTCGGACGCACGATGTCCTCCACGACACCGGCAGCCCAGTCGATGAGCACGGCGATCGCGGCGACCAGCACCGCGCCGACCACGAGCACGGGATAGCGCTGCAGCTTGAGACCGTTGATGATCATGTCGCCGAGACCTCCGGCGTTGATGAAGGTGGCGACGGTCGCGACGCCCACCGCGAAGACCAGCGCGGTGCGGAGCCCTGCGAGGATCACGGGCGAGGCGAGCGGCAGCTCCACGCGGCGCAGCACCTGCGCCGACGTCATACCCATGCCCCGCGCCGATTCGCGGATGTTCGGATCGACCTGGGCGAGCCCGGTGATCGTGTTCTGGAGCACCGGCAGGAACGAGTAGACGACGAGCGCCACGAGAGCCGTGGTGAAACCGGTCTGCCACACGATCGCGAGCAGGATCACCACACCGATCGCCGGAGTGGCCTGACCGATGTTCGCGATCCCGATCACGATCGAGCGGAAGATGCGGGAGCGTGAGCGGCTGACCGCGATGCCCGCGGGGATCGCGAGCACCGCGACGAGGACCGCGGCGCTGATCGACAACACGAGGTGTTCACGGATGCGGGCGACGATGTAGTCACCGTTGAGGGTGCGCTGCTCGATCGAGTCGAGCTCGAGGCTGGAGATCCACAGGAACGTGACCAGCAGCACGACGGCGACGACGATCAGGGGCATCAGGCGACGCAGCAGTACGGGCATCCCGCGCTTCGGTGCGCGCTGCGTCTGCAGGAGGGTGGTCGCCGAGGGCACGACCGGGGTGCTCGGCATGCTCACGCCTCCTCGGAGCCGCGTGCGGGCACCTCGCCGCCGAGGGCGGCGGAGATCGATGACTGATCGATCGAGCCGACGACCCTGCCATCACGCGAGATGTTGATGCGCGGAGCACCGGTGAGCACGAGCAGATCGAGTGCCTGCCGCAGCGACGAGCTCTCCTCGACGGTGGCGGCCGGGGCGCCGGCATCTGCGGCACCCACCGTGGCGCCCGAGACCGGGATCAGCGCCAGCCGCTTGAGCGCGGCGCCCTCGCCGATGAACGAACGGACATAATCGTTCGCCGGCTGGGCGAGGATACGCGCCGGGGTGTCGAACTGTTCGATCCGGCTGCGGTCGCTGAGAACCGCGATGCGGTCGCCCATCCGGATCGCCTCTTCGAAGTCGTGCGTGACGAAGATGATGGTCTTGCCGATGTCGGCCTGGAGCCGGAGGAACTCCGCCTGCAGCTTCTCCCGGGTGATCGGGTCGGTCGCGCCGAACGGCTCGTCCATCAGCATGACGGGAGGGTCGGCGGCCAGCGCCCGAGCCACCCCGACGCGCTGCTGCTGACCGCCCGACAGCTGCCGAGGGTAACGGTTCGCGAAGATACCGGGATCGAGCTGCACCGTGTTCAGCAGTTCGTCGACGCGCGCCGCGATCCGCGCCTTCGTCCAGCCCAGCAGCTTGGGCACGATCGCGATGTTCTCGGCGATCGTGAAGTGCGGGAAGAGGCCGATCTGCTGGATCACGTAGCCGATGTGCCGGCGCAGCTCGTTGCCGTCGAGCGAGAGCACGTCGTCGCCGTTGATGCGGATCGATCCTGAGCTCGGCTCGATGATGCGGTTGATCATCTTCATGGTCGTCGTCTTGCCGCAGCCGCTGGGTCCGACGAACATCACGAGCTCGCCGGGCTCGATGCGCATCGAGAAGTCCTCGACGGCGGGGGCCGTCTGCCCCGGGTACTGCTTGGTGATGTGGTCGAGCACGATGTCGACGCCGCCCTGCTGGGCTGCGAGAGAGGAGAGAACGCCGGTGTTCGTGGAGATGTCAGGCACGGAGACCCCTTGAGGTGGTGAGGCGGGCGATGAGCACGAGGATGCCGTCGAGGACGAGCGCGAGGATGATCACGGCGACGGTGCCGGTCAGCGCGTAGTTGAGGGCGTTCTTCGAACCGAGCGAGGAGAGTCCCTTGAAGATGTACTCGCCGAGACCGGGGCCGGCGACGTATGCCGCGATGGCCGCGATGCCGACGGTGAGCTGCGCGGCGACGCGGATGCCGGTCATGATCACCGGCCACGCGATCGGCAGCTGCACGGTGAAGAGCACCCGGGCCGGGCTGAGTCCCATTCCGCGCGCCGATTCGAGCACCGACACGGGGACTTCGCGGAGACCGACGACCGTGTTGCGGACGACCGGCAGCAGCGAGTAGAAGACGAGTGCGACGACGGTCGGGAGCCAGCCGAGCCCGAGAACGGGACTGAGCAGCGCCAGCAGTGCGAGCGAAGGGATGGTGATCGCGACGGCGGCGGCGGTCAGGACGCTGGTGCGGGCGATCTGGTTGTTGCGCACGAGCATGCCGAGGCCGATGCCGATGATCGCCGCGAGCACCAGCGAGATCAGCACGACCACGAGGTGATCGCGGGTGAGCTCGAGGATGTCGTCGAAGCGACGTGTGAGGAAGGCCATGAGGTCTTCCCAGTTGAATCCGGTCAAGAGGGCTCCTGTCTCGTCGTTGAGGCCGGTACCGGGATGTGATTTACCGTAGCTCGTGTATCCATTTTGTCAAAGGGTGTTGTGTCTATGGCAACAGGGCGAGCTAGAATCAGCAGCGTGACCCCCACGACCACGCCTTCTGCTCCTCGCCGCAACTCCTCCGGCCTCGGCCGGGACATCGAGATCCTCGAGCTCCTCGGCACCGACGAGGCGCTGCGCTCCGGCGGGCTCGGCGTCTCCCAGGTCGCCCAGGCGACCGGCCGTGACAAGGCGGTGGTCTCGCGCACGCTCGCGACGATGGCGGAGAGCGGTCTCGTCGAACGTGACGACGACACGCTGCGCTACCTGCTCGGCCACCGCCTGTACGCCCTCGCGGCCCACACGGCGAGCACCACTCTCGTTCACGCGTCGCGGAGCATCCTGCGCAGACTCGTGCAGTCCACGCGGGAGACGAGCCACCTGTGCGTCCTGCGCGGCGGCAACGTGCTGACCCTGCTGAGCGAGCTGAGCCCCCACGATGTGCGCACGACCGGGTGGGCGGGCACCACCACCGCCGCGTGGCGCACCCCGTCCGGTCGATCACTGCTCAGCGATTGGGACGACGAATCATTGGCCCGCTGGTACGAGGACCACGGCAAGGACCAGCCCCTCGTCGGGCGGTTCGATCAAGCCGACCCGTCGGTGTTCCCGGTCCTGGACGCCCCGCCAGCCGGGAACGCCCCCGTGACGGATCTCGACAGCCTTCTCACCGAGCTCGCGCGCATCAGGGAACAGGGATACGCACTGTCCGACGAGGAGCTCGAGTTCGGGGTCGTCGCGGCATCCGCCCCCATCACCGACTTCACCGGGCGCGTGGTCGCGGCCATCAACGTCAGCGCCCCCAAGGCGCGGATCGGGCATCGGCTCGACGCGCTCGGGGCGTTCGTGTCACGGGCGGCTCGCGAGCTGTCATCGCGACTCGGGTCGACAGGATCGAGCTCCACCGGAGCCTGATCCGAGACCTCAGCCGCGGGGCGGTGCCGTACTCCCCCGCACCACGAGCTCGGTCTGCACGAGGGGCGTGCGCGGCGGCTCCCCTCCATCGAGCTCGACCAGCAGCGCATCGACGGCGAGCGCGCCGACGCGCTCCGGATGCTGCTGCACGGTGGTGAGCGGCGGCCACAGCTGAGCGGCATCCGGCAAGCCGTCGAAGCCGACGACGCTGACATCGCCCGGGATGTCGCGGCCGACCTCGCGGAAGGCGCGCACCACCCCGATGGCCATCTGGTCGTTCGCAGCGAACACCGCCGTCACGTCGTCGCGCTCCCGCAGCGTGGTGCCGGCGAGGTATCCCGACTCCGCGCTCCAGTCCCCCGGCAGCACCTCGGGCACCCGCTTGCCCCTGGCCTCGAGGGTCGAGCTCCAGGCCTCACGACGTCGCTCAGCCGAGTACGACTTCGCCGGCCCGGTCACGTGCCACACGGTCTCATGCCCGAGGTCGAGCAGGTGTTCCGTCGCCAGTCGGGCGCCCTGGCCCTGATCGGTGTCGACGAAGGGATGCGTGGTGCCGCGGTTCGAGTCGACGAGCACGACCGGCAGCCCCTCGGGGATCTCGACCTCCGCCTCGTCGAGCTGATGCGCCTCGATCACGATGATGATGCCGTCGACCGCGTGCTCCTCGATGCGGCGGAAGGCTCCGGCGACAGTCTCGATCGCACTCGACTCGACCGGGATCAGGGTGAGGGCGTAGCCCATCTGCGAGGCACGCACGGCGATCGCGTCGAGCGTGCGCTGGTTGCCGTAGGAGCTGAACGAGAACATGATCACGCCGATGGCCCGGAAGCGGCCGGAGCGCAGGGCGCGGGCGGCACTGTTGGGACGGTACCCGAGGTGCTGCATGGCCTGCTCGACGCGCTCCCGAGTCGCCGCTCCCACGTATCCGCGGGCGTTCACGACCCGCGACACCGTCTGGCCCGACACACCCGCTTCGCGCGCCACATCCTCCATCGAGGGATCTCTGCGGCGCTGCGACTGCTCTGTCGAAGGTTCCAAGGTCACGGGAATTCATCCATTCATGTGTTGACGTTGACACACTAGCAGCGGATCACATATGTTGACGTTGACACACGGCGCAGTGAGCGCCTGGACTTGGAGAAGGTCTCGTCGATGACGACTGAAATCATTGCGGCCCCTGGCGCCGCCGGCATCCGCCGCCGGGAGAAGCGCGACTGGCGCGGATGGGCCTTCGTCGGCCCGTTCATGATCGTGTTCGCCCTGGTGTTCCTGACGCCGCTCGCCTACGCCCTGTACCTCAGCTTCTTCCAGGAGAAGCTGATCGGAGGCACGTCGTTCGTCGGCTTCGACAACTACGTGCGCGCACTCAGCGACGGACAGTTCTGGGAGGCCTTCGGGCGCGTGATCCTGTTCCTGGTCGTGCAGGTCCCGATCATGCTCGTCCTCGCCCTGGGCGCTGCGCTCGCGCTCGACAGCGCGCGGCTCCGCGGCGCGTCGTTCTTCCGCATCCTGATCTTCCTCCCCTATGCGGTGCCCGCCGTCGTCGCGGTGCTCATGTGGGGCTACATCTACGGGGACCAGTTCGGGCTCACCTCGAACGTGAACGACTTCCTCGGCAGCGACCTGATCACGCCGTTCGCCAAGGAGTGGATCCTCGCCTCGATCGGCAACATCGTCACCTGGCAGTTCGTCGGCTACAACATGCTGATCTTCTACTCGTCACTCAAGACGATCCCGACCGACATGTACGAGGCGGCCTCCCTCGACGGCGCCGGTGCCTGGCGCACGATCTTCTCCATCAAGATCCCCTCCGTGCGCGGAGCCCTCGTGATCGCCACGATCTTCTCGATCATCGGCAGCTTCCAGCTGTTCAACGAGCCCAACATCCTGCGACCCCTGGCACCGAACGTGATCACGACGTACTTCACCCCGAACATGTACGCCTACAACCTCTCGTTCGCCGGACAGCAGTTCAACTACGCCGCCACGATCGCCATCATCATGGGCGTCATCACGGCCGTGATCGCCTACGTCGTGCAGCTGCGCGGCTCCAAGTCGGAGGTGCGCTGACATGGCACTCCCCCTCGCCCGTTCCTCCCGCACCCGCAACGACCCGATGAACCCGCGGTCGTCGAAGACGCTGCTCATCGTCATGATCGTGTACGCGCTGTACACGCTCGTGCCGCTGCTGTGGCTGCTCTTCAGCTCGACCAAGACGCAGTCGGGCCTGTTCAGCTCGTTCGGCCTCTGGTTCGCCGACGACTTCGCGTTCTTCGACAACCTGACGGCGACGTTCGCCTACCGCGACGGCATCTTCCTGCGCTGGCTGGGCAACACCCTGCTCTACGTCGTCGTGGGCGCCGGCGGCGCGACATTGCTGGCGACCATGGCCGGCTACGGCCTGGCGAAGTACCGCTTCCCCGGGCGCCCCGCGGTGTTCGCGATCGTGCTGGGCGCGGTCGCGGTTCCGGGCACGGCGCTCGCGGTGCCGACGTTCCTGCTGTTCAGCGAGCTCGGACTCACGAACACCCCGTGGGCGGTGATCATCCCCTCGCTGATCAGTCCGTTCGGGCTGTACCTGATCTGGGTCTTCGCCTCGGAGTCGGTGCCGACCGAGCTGCTGGAGGCCGCCCGCATCGACGGGGCCGGCGAGTTCCGCACGTTCTTCACGATCTCGATGCGTCTGCTCGCGCCGGGAATCGTCACCGTCGCCCTGTTCACGGTCGTCGCCACGTGGAACAACTACTTCCTGCCGCTGATCATGCTGTCCGATCCGGCCTGGTATCCGCTCACGGTCGGTCTGAACCAGTGGAGCTCGCAGGCCATCGGTGCCGGATCCCAGCCGATCTACAACCTCGTGATCATGGGCTCGCTGCTCACGATCATCCCGATCGTCATCGCCTTCCTGCTGCTCCAGCGCTTCTGGCAGTCAGGTCTCACCGCGGGAAGCGTCAAGCAGTAGTCGCCTCCCACCATCCACGTCGATCCGATGCGGGATCGCACCCCGAAAGGACACAGCAATGAAGCACCTTCCTCACCCCGCTGCGCGCCGCACCCTGACGGTGCTCGCAGCCGGAACCGTCGCAGCCCTCGCGCTGGCCGGATGCAGCACCGGCACCACCGATGACGGTGGCAGCGCAGGCGCCGGCGACGGCTCGTTCGACTCGGTCCAGGCCGCGCTCGAGAAGGGCGGCGAGATCACGTACTGGTCGTGGACCCCCTCCGCCGAGGCTCAGGCCGAGGCGTTCATGAAGGAGTACCCGAACGTCAAGGTCAACGTCGTCAACGCCGGGACCAACAACGACGAGTACACGAAGCTGCAGAACGCCATCAAGGCAGGATCCGGCGCACCCGACGTCGTGCAGATCGAGTACTACGCCTTCCCGCAGTTCGCCCTCACCGACGCGTTCGCCGACCTCTCGCAGTACGGTTTCGCCGACTTCGAGGACGACTACACCGCGTCGACCTGGAACTCCGTCACCGACGGCGACGCCATCTACGGCCTGCCGCAGGACTCGGGCCCCATGGCGCTGTTCTACAACAAGGCCGTCTTCGACGCCGCCGGCCTCGACGTGCCGACCACGTGGGACGAGTACTACGAGGCGGCCAAGGCGATCCACGCCGCGAACCCCTCCGCGTACATCACGAACGACACCGGCGACGCCGGCTTCGCGACCTCGATGATCTGGCAGGCGGGCGGCAAGCCGTTCAGCACCTCGGGCACCGACGTCACGATCGACCTGCAGGACGAGGGGTCGAAGAAGTGGACGGAGAACTGGAACCGCCTCGTCGACGAGGATCTGATCGCCCCGGTCAGCAGCTGGAGCGACGAGTGGTTCCGTGCCCTCGGCGACGGCAGCATCGCGACTCTCGTGATCGGTGCCTGGATGCCCGGGAACCTGATCTCCGGGGCCCCCGACGGCGCCGGCGACTGGCGCGTCGCGCCGATGCCGACGTACGACGGCTCGCCCGCGAGCGCCGAGAACGGTGGCGGCGGCCAGGCCGTGACGAAGCAGAGCAAGAACCCGGAGCTCTCGGCCGGATTCCTGTGGTGGCTGAACAACTCTGAGGACAGCATCTCGCTGTTCCTGGAGAGCGGCGGGTTCCCGTCGACCACCGCCGAGCTCGCGAGCGACGACTTCCTCGCCGACGCCCCCGAGTACTTCGGCGGCCAGAAGATCAACGAGGTGCTCGCGGCCGCTGCCGGCGATGTCGTCGAGGGCTGGAACTACCTGCCCTACCAGGTGTACGGCAACAGCATCTTCGGTGACACCGTCGGACAGGCGTACCAGAACGGCACCGATCTGAACGACGGTCTCGTCGACTGGCAGGACGCGCTTGTCGAGTACGGCAACGCCCAGGGCTTCACCGTCAACAAGTGATCGCGTCGGGGTCGGACGGGTGCGATGCCCGTCCGGCCCCGATTCCCCGTACCACTGCTCCCGCTTCACCGCTCCCTGCTTCACGGCTCCCCACAGAAAGCACTTCCCCTGTGACCTCGTTCTCCATCGGCGACACCGATTTCCTCCGCGACGGCCAGCCGCACCAGGTGATCTCCGGTGCCCTGCACTACTTCCGCGTGCACCCCGACCAGTGGCAGGACCGCATCCGCAAGGGGCGCCTGATGGGCCTCAACACGATCGAGACCTACGTCGCCTGGAACGCACACGAGCCGCGGCGGGGCGAGTGGGACGCGACCGGCGGGAACGACCTCGGCCGCTTCCTCGATCTCGTGCACGAGGAGGGGATGGATGCGATCGTGCGTCCGGGACCCTACATCTGCGCCGAATGGCACAACGGGGGCCTGCCGACCTGGCTCACCGCGGGTGAGCGCGCCCTGCGATCGTCGGATCCGGAGTTCCTCGCCGACATCAGCGCGTACCTGCGTCGCGTGTACGAGATCGTCGCTCCGCGGCAGATCGACCGCGGCGGCCCGGTCGTGCTCATGCAGATCGAGAACGAATACGGCGCCTACGGTGCCGACAAGGCCTACCTCGAGGCCCTCGTGGCCCTCACGAAGGATGCCGGAATCACGGTGCCGCTCACGACGGTCGACCAACCCGTCGATCAGATGCTCGCCGACGGAAGCCTGCCTGCACTGCACAAGACCGGCTCCTTCGGCTCACGCACCACGGAGCGCCTCGCAACGCTACGCGCCCACCAGAGCACCGGTCCTCTCATGTGCTCCGAATTCTGGGACGGCTGGTTCGACTGGTGGGGCGGGGTGCATCACACGACCGAGGTGGATGCCGCAGCCGCCGAGCTTGATGCCCTGCTGTCGGCCGGCGCCTCGGTGAACATCTACATGTTCCACGGGGGTACGAACTTCGGTCTGACGAACGGCGCCAACCACAAGGGTCGCTACCTCCCGATCGTCACCTCGTACGACTACGACGCCCCGCTGGACGAGGCGGGCAACCCCACGGAGAAGTTCTTCGCCTTCCGTGACGTGATCTCGCGCTACGCCCCCGTGCCAGAAGCCCTTCCCGCCCCCGCGGTCGCTTCGCCGACGCTGTCGGTGCCGCTCGTGCCCGCGGGCACGTGGACGGATGCCGCGGCATCCGGCTCCCCCACCGACCGCCCCGAGACCTTCGATGCCCTCGGCCACCTGAGCGCGCTCGTGCGGTACGACGTCGAGCTGCCCGACACCGACGGTCCCGGACTCCTGTCGTTCGACGAGGTGCGAGACCTCGCCTGGGTGCGCGTCGACGGACAGCCGATCGGCACGCTCTCGCGCACGCGTCACGACCGCACGCTGCGCATCCCGGCCGGTCGCACCCTCAGCATCCTGGCGGAGGATCAGGGCCGCGTGAACTACGACCACCGGTTGGGCGAGGAGAAGGGGCTGATCGGCGCCCCCGCGCTCGACGGCGTCCCCCTCACCGGCTGGCTCTCGACCCCGCTGGAGGTCGCAGAGATCGCGCGCTCCGTCGCGGCGCGGGCGGATGCCGCAGAGGCCGGGGCGGCACCCGGCGCCTGGACCGGGGACTTCCGCCTCGACGCGCCCGCCGATCTGTTCCTCGACACCGCGTCGTGGAGCAAGGGCTACGCGTTCGTCAACGGCTTCTTCCTCGGGCGCTACTGGCGCAACGGCCCGCAGCGCACGCTCTTCGTACCCGCCCCCGCGACCCGTGCCGGCGACAACCGCCTCGTCGTGCTCGAACTCGAAGACCTGCTCGACCCGCGCGCGGAACTCGTGCCCGGGCTGCTCCTCGGCGACACCGAGGAGTGACGCGTCCAGGCAATACTCAGGAAGGCGTAAACTCGCCCGAGTGTTCCGGTATACCAGAGCACTGATCGGAGAGACATCTTGAGTACGTCCACCGCGCCGGCGAACCCTCGCTCGCGCGTCATCACTGCCAGCCTGGTCGGCACGACCATCGAGTTCTACGACTTCTACGCCTATGCCACGGCTGCGGTCCTCGTGTTCCCCGTGCTGTTCTTCCCGACCGGAAACGACACCACGTCACTGCTCGCCTCGTTCGGCGTGTTCGGCGCCGCCATGGTCGCGCGTCCGATCGGAGCCGTCGTCTTCGGACACTTCGGCGACAAGTACGGTCGCAAGGCGACGCTCGTCGCCTCCCTGCTCACCATGGGCATCGCGACGTTCGTGATCGGACTGCTCCCGACGTTCCAGGACATCGGGTGGGTGGCAGCCCTTCTGCTGCTCTTCCTCCGTCTCGCCCAGGGATTCGCGCTCGGCGGCGAGTGGTCGGGGGCCGCGCTGGTCGCCACCGAGAACGCGCCGAAGGGCAAGCGCGCCTGGTACGGAACGTTCCCGCAGCTGGGCGCGCCGCTCGGCTTCATCATCGCCAACTTCCTGTTCCTCGGCATCAACTGGCTGCTGCCGCACTCCGACGACCCCGCCCTCAAGTCCGAGGCGTTCCTCTCGTGGGGGTGGCGCATCCCGTTCCTGTTCTCGGCCGTGATGGTCATCATCGGCCTGTGGGTGCGGCTCAAGCTCGTCGAATCCGACACGTTCAAGAAGGCCGAGACGAAGGGCGCGATCCGCAAGCTGCCGATCGCGACCGTGTTCCGGCACCACTGGAAGCAGCTCATCCTCGGCACGTTCATCATGCTGGCGACGTACGTGCTGTTCTACCTGATGACGAACTTCACCCTCGCCTACGGCACCAAGGCCGCCTCGCTCGAGACGGCATCCGCCGCAGCACAGGCCGCCGCCGAGGCCGCGGGCAAGCCGTTCGACCCCGCGGTGTTCGCCGCGCAGTTCTATCCCGGCCTCGGTTTCGGATACACCGACTTCGTGCTGATGCAGATCATCGGCGTGGTGTTCTTCGGCATCTTCACGCTGCTCTCCGGCCCGATCGCCGACAAGGTCGGTCGCCGCAAGCTGCTGCTCTGGGTCACCGGGATCATCATCGTGTTCGGCCTGACCTTCAACACCTTCCTGCTGCCGACCGTGGACCCCAAGTTCAGCGGCGCGCTGGTGCAGGCGTTCCTCGTGTTCGGCTTCATGCTCATGGGCGCGACGTTCGGTCCGATGGGCGCCCTGCTGCCGGAGCTGTTCCCCACGAACGTGCGCTACTCGGGCTCCGCCATCTCGTACAACGTGTCGTCGATCCTCGGTGCGGCGGTCGCTCCCCTCATCGCCGTGCAGCTGTGGCAGTGGGGCGGCGGCGCTCCGTGGCTCGTCGGCCTCTACCTCTCGGCGATGGGTGTGCTCACTTTCGTGGCACTGCTCTTCACGCCCGAGACCAAGGACCACGACTACGACGACGACCTCGGCGTCGCGGCCCCCGCCCAGCGCTAGCCCCGCGCGGCTACGTCAACATGAGTTGACGTAGCCCGCGGCGTCAATGTAGGTTGACGAACGGAGGTCATCATGAACATGCGCACCGCATCCGCCGTCGACCCGGAGGGCGAGCCGATCGCCGAGCTGACGAGACTCGCGCGGGTACGGATCGACATCGCCCGCGCCGAGGAGGTCCAGGTGCGCCGCGCCCGGAACGCCGGCTACTCCTGGCAGGCGATCGCCAGCGCTCTCGGGGTGTCGAAGCAGGCCGCGCATCGGAGATTCGGCCGCCACTGAGCGCCCTCGTGAAGCCGCACCTTCCGCGCAGGAAGTACGGTCGTACTAAGCCCTTTTCCAGAACGAGGTTCTCCATGTCTCGCACGGCGTCTCCCCGCCGACGCGGACGCGGCGCGCAGCAGGATGGCCCGCGCGCCACGTTCCGCCAGCTCCTCCCCTTCCTCTTCGAGCACAAGCGCACGCTGATGGTCGTGGCGGTGCTCAGCATCTTCGGCGCCGCGGCCTCGCTCGCGCAACCGCTGCTGGTCGGGCAGGTCATCGAGGCCGTGCAGTCCGACGGTGCACTCGGCATCCTCGTGTGGTTGCTGGTCGGATTCGTGATCCTCTCGTCGGTCATCTCGGGCTTCCAGCACTACCTGCTGCAGCGCACGGGCACCGCGGTCGTCTACTCCAGCCGCCGCAAGCTGATCGCCCGCATCCTGCATCTGCCCACGTCGGAGTTCGACGCCCGCCGCACCGGCGACCTCGTCTCACGCGTCGGCACCGACACCACGCTGCTCTACGCCGTGCTCACCCAGGGCCTCGCGGATGCCGTGGGCAACATCGTGCTGTTCCTCGGAGCGCTCATCGCGATGCTCGTGATCGACCCCGTGCTGCTGCTTCTCATCGTGCTCGTGATCGGCGTCTCGGTCGTCGTGGTCGTCGCCCTGAGCGGCCGCATCCGCACCGCCTCGACCGAGCAGCAGGAGAAGGTCGGCGCTCTCGCATCCGGCGTCGAGCGCGCCGTCGGCTCGATCCGCACGATCCGCGCATCGGGCGCGGCCGAACGCGAGACGGCCGCGGTGTCGGAGCTCGCGTCGGACGCGTACGGCATCGGCGTGCGCATCGCCAAGATCTCGTCCCTCGTCGTGCCGATCGCGGGCATCGCCCTGCAACTCTCGCTGCTCGTGGTGCTGGGGGTCGGCGGCTTCCGTGTCGCCGCAGGCACCATCACGATCGCCTCGCTGATCTCGTTCATCATGTTCCTGTTCCTCCTGGTGATGCCGCTCGCCTCGACGTTCGGTGCCATCACCTCGGTCAACCAGGCCCTCGGCGCGCTGGGTCGCATCCAGGAGGTGCTCGATCTGCCCACTGAGACCCAGGATGACGAGGCGATCGCCGCGGCCCTGACGCGTGACGAGCCCGACGCCCAGGCGCCGGCGCTGGAGTTCCGCGATGTGCACTTCCGGTACCCGGAAAACGTGGTGGCCGCACGCCGCGCCGCCGCGAAGGCCGCGCAGGAACTGCTCGCCGACGCGCACCTGGAGAAGCCCGAGACCGGCGACGTTCCCACACCCACCGCGCACGAGGTGCTGCGCGGCGTGTCGTTCGCGGTGCCTCGTGGTGCACGGGTCGCTCTGGTCGGGCCGAGCGGCGCGGGCAAGAGCACGATCCTCTCGCTCGTCGAGCGCTTCTACGACCCCACAGGCGGCTCGATCCGCCTCTACGGTCATGACGCTCGCACCTACGCACGCGAGGAGCTGCGCGCGCAGTTCGGGTACGTCGAGCAGGATGCGCCGACGCTCGCCGGCACGCTCGCCGACAACCTGCGCCTCGCTGCCCCCGATGCCTCCGACGCCGCGTGCGAGCAGGTGCTGCGCGCGGTGAACCTCGGCGATGTGCTCGAGCGCAATCCCCTCGGGCTGGAGGCACCCGTCGGCGAGGACGGCGTGATGCTCTCGGGCGGTGAGCGCCAGCGCCTCGCGATCGCCCGTGCACTGCTGACCGACGCACCGATCCTGCTGCTCGACGAGTCGACGTCGTCACTCGACGGCGTGAATGAGCAGAAGATGCGCGAGGCGATCGACGCCGTCTCCACCGACCGCACTCTCGTCGTGATCGCGCACCGGTTGTCGACCGTCGTCGACAGCGACCTGATCATCGTGCTGCAGGACGGCACGGTGGTGGGTCAGGGCACGCACGCCGAGCTCGTGGAGTCGACGCCGTTGTATCGCGACCTCGCCCGCCATCAGCTCCTGGCCTGAGCCGTCACCCTGCCGGAGGCGCCGCGGGCTGCCAGGCCGTCACGTGCACGGTCGCCCCGGGGATGATGTCGAGCGGCATGTCCCACGAGAGGCGTTGCTGACCGGGTAGGACGGCGACCCAGATGCTGCGTGCCGCGAGTTGTCCCTGCACGGAGTTGGCATCCCATCCGATCACTGCCATCGCCGATTCTCCCGGCTGAAGAGTGATCGACGACGGACCGGGATCCTCCGCCATGAAGGAGCGGCCGTGCTCGACCGTCACGTCGAGCACGTGCCCGTTCTGATCGCCGTACGCGACGTCCGGATACCCGCTCAGGGTGCACGGCTGCTCCGCCACATTCACGAGCTGCAGCATTTGCCCTCGATGCCCCGTCGCACCATCCGGCGGAGGAGTCATGATCGTGGTGTTCTCTGCCGTGCAGGCCCCGTCGGCGATCGCGCCGTCGGAAGGACCTGCCGTCGGCACCGACTCCCCCTCCGCGGAGGGATCGGGAGCCGCCGCTCCGCTCGGATCAGCCTCGCCCTGCGCCGTCGCCTGTTCCTCGCGCAACTGCTGCTGTGTGGCGTTGTGGCCGCCCTCTGACGCGAAGGGAAGAGCGAGCACGGCGACCACCGCGACCACGCAGGCGACGGTGAGCGCCCTCGTCGCGCCGGGCTCGCGGGGCTCGCGCGCGGGTGACGGCTCGACCCCCGCTGCCCGCCCGGAACGCATCCAGAGGAGTGCCGGAATCCAGCCCACCATGACGGCCCACCAGGTGGTTCCCGCGGCGGCACCCATCGTGCCGGCAGCGCCACCGATGCCGAACGGCCCCACCCATGCGACGAAACTCCCGATGTCGAGAGCGGCGCCGATCGCGAAGGCCGTCAGGATCGCCGCGAGCCAGCCGGCGGCGAAAGCCGCGCGCGCCCGAGAGAGCCGGTCGGCGAGCACCGCGAACCCGGCCACGAGCACGACCGCCATCAGCACCTGCACGAGGACCGCCCACAGCACCGGACTGCCGAAGACGCCACGGTTCATCGGCGACGGGATGAGCCCGGCCAACGTCGCCAGGCTCCCGCCGGCGGAGTACAAGAGGGAGGGAACCCAGCCGCACAGGAACCACAACGCGGCGAGCACCGCTCCGCCGATCAGACCCTGCTTCATCGCACCGTGACGCATCGCGTTCCCCCCGGACAGCACCGCAGACGCGCGGATGCTCCGACCCTATCGCCGCATGCTGCGTATCCGGCGAAGGGCAACGCGAAGGCGAGATGCCGGAGACCACTCAGCCATGGGTTCGTCTCCGACATCCCGCCTTCGCGGGATGGTGGCACCGGCTCCCCCGAGCCGGTGCCGGTCTGGGGCTACGCGTTCGCGAGACGGTAGCGCAGCGACGCGAGCTCGGCGCGCAGAGCGGCCGGGACCCTGTCGCCGAAGGTGTCGTAGAACTCCTCGGTCAGATCGGCTTCGGTCTTCCATGCCTGGGCGTCGACGGAGAAGAGCTCCTCGAGGTCGGCGGCGGGAAGGTCGAGCCCGTCGAGGTTCAGGTCTTCCGTGCGGGGCAGGCGGCCGATGGGGCTGTCGACCGCGGACACATCGCCCGCGACGCGGCGGATGATCCAGTCGACGACCCGCGAGTTGTCGCCGAATCCGGGCCACAGGAACCGGCCGTCGTCGCCACGACGGAACCAGTTCACCTGGAAGATGCGCGGGGCCCGGTCGAAACGCAGACCGCGACCGACCTTCAGCCAGTGGCCGAAGTAGTCCGCCATGTTGTAGCCGCAGAACGGGAGCATCGCGAACGGGTCGCGGCGCAGCTCGCCCAGCGTGCCCTCGGCGGCCGCCGTGCGCTCGGACGAGATGTTCGAGCCGAGGAAGACGCCGTGCGTCCAGTCGGTCGCCTCGACCACGAGGGGCACGTTGCTCGCGCGTCGACCGCCGAACAGGATCACGTCGAGCGGAACGGCCTGCTCCCAGTCCTCGGAGATCTGCGGGCACTGCGCCGCCGACACCGTGAAGCGCGAGTTGGGGTGCGCGGCAGGGCGTCCGGAGTCGGGCGTCCAGTCGTTGCCCTCCCAGTCGATCAGGTTCGCGGGCGCCTGATCGGTCAGGCCCTCCCACCACACGTCGCCGTCGGGACGGAGCGCGACGTTCGTGAAGATCGTGTTGCCCCACAGGGTCTCGACCGCGGTGACGTTGGTGGATTCGCCGGTGCCGGGGGCGACACCGAAGAAGCCGGCCTCCGGGTTGATCGCCCACATGCGACCGTCTTCGCCCGGACGGATCCAGGCGATGTCATCGCCGAGGGTCTCGACCCTCCACCCGGGGATCGTCGGGCGCAGCATCGCGAGGTTCGTCTTGCCGCAGGCCGACGGGAACGCGGCGGCCACGTGGTACGCCTTGCCCTGCGGGTCGATCACGCGGATGAGCAGCATGTGCTCGGCGAGCCATCCCTCATCGCGGGCGATCACCGAGGCGATGCGCAGCGCGAAGCACTTCTTGGCGAGGATCGCGTTGCCGCCGTATCCGGAGCCGAAGGAGTAGACCTCGAGCGTCTCGGGGAAGTGCACGATGTACTTCTCGTCGTTGCAAGGCCACTCGACGTCCTGCTCACCCTCCGCGAGCGGAGCACCGACCGTGTGGACCGTCTTGACCCACGGGGCGCCCTCGGCGATGCGACGCGTCACGGCGTCGCCCACGCGGGTCATGATGCCGATCGAGGCGACCGCGTAGGCGCTGTCGGTGACCTGCACGCCGATGTGCGACAGCGGACCACCGACCGGGCCCATCGAGAAGGGGACGACGTACATCGTGCGTCCGCGCATGGAGCCCTCGAAGATCTCGGTCATCTTGGCGTGCATCTCGGCGGGAGCGGCCCAGTTGTTGGTGGGGCCTGCATCTTCCTCGCGCTCGGAGGCGATGTAGGTGCGTCCCTCGGTGCGGGCGACGTCGCTGGGGTGCGAGCGGGCGAGGTAGGAACCCGGGCGCCATTCGGGGTTGAGCTTGATGAGCTTGCCCTCGTCGACGAGGCCGCGCAGCAGCCAGTCGTTCTCGGCCCGCGATCCGTCGACCCAGTGCACGGAGTCCGGCTGGGTGAGCGCGCGGATCTCTTCGACCCAGGCGGCCAGCTCAGCCATCGCGGGGGTGTCGTAGCTCGGCGCAGCACCGAACGTACGCGCGGCGGCGACGGGGGATGTGCGAGGGGCGAAGACTTCAGCGATGGCCATGACAGCTCCTTAGATGTGTGGGGCGTTGCATCCATCTTCTTCTGGGTTCGGAGCGTCTTTCAGCCATTTTGACCGATAAGAAACGAGATTCTTTCGCTAGGATCAAGGAATGGCGACCTCCGGCATCCACCTCACGACACTCGGCCACCGCATTCGGCACCACCGACTCGAGAACGGCTTCACCCTCGACGAGCTCGGCGCACTGGTGGGGGTCGCGGGATCCCAGCTGAGCCTGATCGAGAACGGCAAGCGCGAACCCAAGCTGTCGCTGCTGCAGGCGATCGCGCACGCGACGAGCACCGAGGTCACCGATCTGATCTCGGGCGAGCCGCCGAACCGTCGTGCCGCACTGGAGATAGCGCTCGAGCGAGCACAGGAGAGTCCGGTGTTCCGCCAGCTCGGCGTCGCCCCCGTGCGCGTCACCAAGGGGATGAGCGACGAGACGATCGAGTCGCTGCTGGGCCTGCACCACGAGCTGCAACGACGCGAACGCGAGGCGATCGCGACTCCCGAGGAAGCCCGTCGAGCGAACACCGAGCTGCGGCTGCGCATGCGCGAGCAGAACAACTACCTCGGTGACATCGAGAAACTCGCCGAGAAGCACCTGCGCGCCGCAGGTCACGTGCAGGGCGCGCTCACGCACCGCACCGTGAGCATCATGGCCGAGAAGATCGGCTTCGAGCTGATCTACGTCAACGATCTCCCCCACTCCACGCGTTCGGTGACCGACCTCGAGAACGGACGCATCTACCTGCCGCCGGCCTCGATCCCCGGCGGGCACGGTCTGCGCTCGATGGCCCTGCAGGCCATGGCGCACCGGCTGCTCGGTCACACTCCTCCGACGGACTACGCGGACTTCCTGCAGCAGCGCCTCGAGATCAACTACTTCGCAGCGGCCTGCCTGATGCCCGAGGCCGCATCCGTGGCCTTCCTTCAGCAGGCCAAGAAGGACCGCAACCTGGCCGTCGAGGACTTCCGCGATGCCTTCGGTGTCACGCACGAGGCTGCGGGGATGCGCATGACGAACCTCATCACCGAGCACCTGGGCATGTCACTGCACTTTCTGAGAGTGGATGCCACGGGCGCCATCACGCGCGTCTACGAGAATGACGATCTGCCGCTGCCGATGGATGTGACCGGGGCGGTGGAAGGGCAGCGGGTATGCCGCAAGTTCCAGGCACGCGGCGCGTTCACCCAGCAGAACCGCACGACCGAGCACCACCAGTACACCGATACGCCATCGGGCACGTTCTGGTGTTCGACCCAGACCGGATCGTCGAGCGACGGGGAGTTCTCGGTCACGGTCGGCGTGCCGTTCGACGATGCCCGCTGGTGGCGAGGGCGCGAGACGGCCGACCGTGCGGTGTCGACCTGCCCCGACGAGGCGTGCTGCCGTCGGCCGTCCACCGAGCTGACCGATCGCTGGAGCGGCAGGGCGTGGCCGAGCGCCCGCGTGCACACCCATATGTTCTCACCGCTCCCCCGCGGCGCCTTCCCCGGTGTCGACGACAACGAGGTCTACAACTTCCTCGGGCGCCACGCCAGCGAGTGATTAAGATATATTCAATTCACTCATTCATTTTCTAGGGAGACCCGTGACCGAGCCGACCCCTGCCGACCAGACCGCCTCAGAGACGCTCAGCCCCGAGACGTTCACCTCCCGTCGCCACCAGCTCGCGGCCGGCGGACGCACGCTCGACTACACGGCAGGCGCCGGCACGGTCATCGTGCGCGACGACGAGAACCGCCCGCTCGCGAGCGTGTTCTACACCTCCTACGTGGCCGACCGCGCAGACGGCGCCCCCGAGCGGCCGGTGACCTTCCTGTTCAACGGCGGCCCCGGGTCGGCGAGTCTCTGGCTCAACATCGGCGGCTTCGGCCCGAAGCGCACCCCCACGAACACCCCGCTGGCCACGCCACCCGCGCCGTACACATCCGGCGACAACCCGCACACGCTGCTGACCGAGTCCGATCTGGTCTTCATCGACGCCCCGGGCACCGGATACTCCCGCCTGCTGGGCGACACGAAGCCCGGCCAGGTGTGGGGCGTCGACCAGGATGTCGATGCCTTCGCGAAGGCGGTCACACGCTGGCTGACGATCACGAACAACTGGAACGCCCCGCGCTTCCTGTTCGGCGAGTCCTATGGCACGACCCGCGCCGCCGCCCTCGTGCACCGCCTGCAGAACCAGGGTCTGGACTTCAACGGCGTGGTGCTGCTGTCGACCGTGCTGAACTGGGGCGAGAGCAACATCGGAGGTCCGCGGGAGTACATCAACCTCCTGCCCTCGTTCGCCGCCACCGCGTGGTACCACGGCAAGGCGCGCACAGCTCACAGCGAACTCGTGCCGTTCCTCGCCGAGGCTCGTGAGTTCGCTCAGGGCCCCTTCGCCGCCGCACTGCTGCGCGGTGACCAGCTGCCGAGCGACATCGAGAACGACGTCGCCGAGCAGATGAGCGCGCTGGTCGGCCTCGACGCCGACACCCTGAAGAAGAACCACTTCCGCATCGGCATGGAGCAGTACCGCTACGCGCTTCTGGCCGACGAAGGCCGCGTGATCGGTCGCTTCGACACCCGTTTCACCGCCGAGCACCAGTATGTGCGCGGCAATGGATCGCACGACCCCGCCACCGACGACGCGGCGACGGCGGGCGTGAACAGCGCCCATCTGTCGACCTACCGCGCCCACCTCGTCGACGACATCGGCTACACCAGCGAGCTGCACTACCGGCACCTGTACAACATGCCGATCTCACGCGCCTGGGACTGGACGCACAAGGCACCGGGAATCGATGCGCCGCAGCTCGTCCCCGACGTCTCGCTCGATCTCTCGGCCGCCGTCCGCCGCAACCCGAACCTCAAGGTCTACGTGATGGGCGGGTACTACGACCTCGCCACGCCGTTCTTCGGTCCGGAGCTCGACGTCGCGCACCTGTACCTCGCCCCCGCGCTGCGCCAGAACATCCGCTTCACCTTCTACGAGTCCGGGCACATGACGTTCGTCGATGAGCTGGCGGCGACGCACATGAAGCGCGACCTCGACGTGTTCTACCGCGACGCCACCGCGCGCTGAGGCGAGCGTGATGCACGAGCTGACCGACGATCGTCGGATCGCGGGCCGCGTGGGGTCTGTGACATACGTCGCCCGGCAGGAAGAGCTGCCGCTGCGCCGTTCCGACGGCGCGCGACAGGGCCGCATCTCAGCCTTCAGCTACATGATCGATGACGGCCCGCCCGGTCGTCCGGTGCTGTTCCTGACCAACGGAGGCCCAGGGGTCTCCTCCGTATACCTGCACCTGAGCGGCATCGGCCCGTGGCGAGCCCGGATTCCCCGCGACCCCCAGGCCGACGGCGGTCCGCCCTACGGCATCGAGGAGAGTCCCTCCACGATCCTCGACGTCGCGGACCTCGTCTTCCTCGACGCTCCCGGCACCGGATTCGGAACCATCGACGACGGCACGGATGCAGGAGCCTTCCGCTCCGTCGAAGGAGATGCGGATGCGATCGCGGTGGCGATCTCGGAGTGGGTGAACCGGCACGGGCGCTGGGATGCGCCGAAGTTCTTCCTCGGCGAGAGCTACGGCACCCAGCGCGCCGCGTTCCTGGCGACCTCGGCGCACAACATGGACACGGCTCCGCTCAGCGGCATCGCGCTACTGGGGCAGGCCGTGAACATCCAGGAGACGCTCGACCGTCCGGGCAACATCGTCGGGGCGCTCGCGAATCTGCCGTACAAGGCAGCGACCGCCTGGTTCCACGGCGCCGGTTCGCGCGAGCACGCGACGGTCGACGGTGCGATCGACGCCGCACTGGACTTCGCCCGCACCGACCTGGCGCTCGCGATGCTGCAGGGCGACGCGCTACCGCCTTCCGAGCGCGCCGCCGTCGCGGCCCGACTGTCGTCGATGATCGGGATCCCCTCGCAGGAGCTGATCGACGCCCGCCTGTGGATCAGCAAGCAGGACTTCCGCGCCCGCCTGCTCCCCGGCCGCGCCCTCGGAGTGACCGACAGCCGCTACCACCTGCCGAGTGCCGATCGCTCGTTCGGCGAGCTCGGGCTGGATCCGTCGGATGTCGCGCTCTCCCCTCGGTACGCGTCGGGGATCGCGCAGCTGCTGCCACGGGTGTTCGGCGCTTCTCCCGACCGCCCCTATCGGGTCGTCGATCAGGAGGCCGGACGCGACTGGCTCTGGGAGGACGAGGGCAGCGCCGGATTCATCTCGATGGGACGGCCTTCCCCGTTCCACACCTACCCCTACCCGGCACGCCTGTCGCAATGGATGAAGCAGATGCCGCACGCGCGGCTCTTCGTCGGCACCGGGATCTACGACTCGCTGACCACGGTGGGCGCGGCAGATCATCTGCTGCGCCACTGGGATCTCCCCCGCGTGCGCACCGAGTCCCACCGGTACGCCGCGGGGCACATGATGTACAGCGACCCCGATGTCGCGGTTCAGCTGAACGCCGACCTGCGCGCCTTCCTGACGCGCTGAACGAGCGGCGGACGGCCCCACGCGCCCCTCAGCCCTGGAGCCGCTCCAGGGCGAACGCGGCCAAGGCGGCTGCCTGATCCGCCAGCACCGCGTCGTCGAACACCACGTGCGGCGAATGGTTCGGCGCCGCGGTCTCGAGGTCGACGTCGGCGGGGGTCGCGCGCAGGAACAGGAATGCCCCTGGCACCTGTTCGAGCACGTAGGAGAAGTCCTCCGAGCCCATGACCGGGTTCGGGGTCTCGCGCACCCGGTCTTCGCCGAAGAGCCCGGTGAGGGTCTCGCGCACAGCGGCGACAGCCGCGGCGTCGTTCACGGTGGGCGGGCACAGCACGACCGTGTCGACTTCGGCCGTGCAGCCGTGCGCGGCGGCGATCTCGCGCGCGATCACCGGGAGCTCTGCCTGCACGCGGGCACTGGTCTCGTGCGAGAGCACGCGCACCGAGGCGACCAGCGTGGCAGTGTCGGAGATGATGTTGCGGGCCGGGCCACCGGCGTGCAGCTGGGTGACGCTGAGCACGACGGGGTCGAACACGTCGAAGCGCCGCGTCACGAAGGACTGCAGGGCGGTCACGAGCTCCGCGACCGCCGGCACCGGGTCGCGCGTGAGGTGCGGAGCGGAGGCATGGCCACCGTGCCCGGTGATGGTCACCTCGACCTCGATCGCGCCGGCCATCAGCGCTCCGACGCGGGTGGAGAAGATCCCGTACTCCCCCGGCACGACATGGATGCCGTACGCGGCGACCGGGCGGGATCCGGTGAGATGGAGCAGCCCCTCGTCGATCATGCGGCGCGCGCCGTCGCCGATCTCCTCAGCGGGCTGGAACATCAGCAGCACGTCGCCGTGCAGTTCCTCTCGGCGCGCGGCGAGCAGGTGCGCGGCGCCTACGAGACCCGCCACGTGCAGGTCATGACCGCACGCGTGCATACGCTCTCCCGTGGCGGCGTAGTCGAGGCCGGTGTCCTCGGTGAGCGGCAGCGCGTCCATATCGGCACGCAGCAGCACTGTGGGTCCGGGGTGGGCGCCGCGCACGATCGCCGCGACCGAGCTCAGGCCCGTACCGCAGTGTGTCTCCAACTCCCAGGGCTCGAGCGCATCGAGGACCCGCTGCTGGGTGCGCGGCAGGGCGAGGCCGAGCTCTGGATCGGCGTGGATGGCGCGGCGCAGGGCCACGAGCTCGGGCAGCAGACCCTGAGCGTCGTCGAGAAGGGTCATTCAGGATCCGATCGAGTGGAGGAGGCTGTCTGTGCCGGCGTTCTGGATGCGCGGGATCGCGGCCACCAGTGCCTGCGTGTACGGGTGCACAGGGTTCGAGACGATCGCATCGGCATCGCCGTGCTCGACGATCTCGCCGTTGCGCATGACCGCCGTGGTGTCGGCGATGTACCGCACCGCGGCCAGGTTGTGCGTGATGAAGAGCACCGAGAGCTCGAGCTCCCGCTGCAGCTCGCGCATCAGATTCAGCACCGCGCCCTGCACCGAGGCATCGAGCGCCGAGGTGATCTCGTCGGCGATGATCAGGCGCGGCTTCACGGCGAGGCACCGCGCGATCGCGACGCGCTGGCGCATTCCGCCCGACAGGCTCGACGGGTGCAGCTCCGAGACGCCGGGCTTCAGGCGCACGAGCTCGAGCAGCTCCTTGACGCCAGCCGCACGGGCCTTCGCGTTGCCGGCGCCGTGCGTCGCCAATGCCTCGTCCAGTGTCTCCCCCACCGACATCCGAGGGTTCAGCGAGGAGTAAGGATCCTGGAAGATCATCTGCACGTCGCGCGCGTGCGCTCTGCGGTCGTGACGACCGACGGCGAGGTTCTTGCCGTCGAGCAGGATGCGTCCGGAGGTGGGCTTCTGCAGCCCGGCGACCGTGCGAGCCACCGTGGACTTACCCGAACCGGACTCTCCCACCAAGCCCACGGTCGTCCCGTGAGGCACCGTGAGAGACACGTCGTCGACGGCGTTCACCGCGTGGTGTCCTCGACCGAACGTGACCACCAGATTCTCGATGACGAGATCGGCCATCATGCACCCGCCTTCTCGAACTCGTCTTCGTGCACACCGATGTCCTGCGGATGCCAGCAGGCGACGCGACCCGAGCCATGGGCGATCAGCTGCGGGGTCTCGGTGCGGCAGAGGTCAGTCGCGAATGCACAGCGGGGTGCGAAGGCGCAGCCGACGACCGGAACGGAGAGATCGGGCGGCTCGCCGGGGATCGTGGCAAGCGGTTCCGTGCGGTCGGTGTCGAGGTCCGGCAGCGACTCGGCCAGCGCCCGCGTGTACGGGTGCGCCAGTCGCTCCGGCTCGGCGAGGTGACGAACGTCCACGTCCTCGACGATCCGCCCGCCGTACATCACGAGGATGCGCTGGCACAGTTCGGCGAGCACAGCGATGTCGTGCGACACCACGATGGCCGCGGCACCGGTCTCCTCGCACTCGCGCCGGAGCAGGGCGAGCACGCGCTGCTGCACCGTGACGTCGAGTGCCGTGGTGGGTTCGTCGGCGATGATCAAACGCGGCTTGCCGATCTGCGACATCGCGATCAGTGCACGCTGCCGCATGCCGCCCGAGAACTCGTGCGGGAACTGCTTCGCTCGGCGCGCAGGGTCGGTGATCGACACCGCGGCGAGTGCGTCGACGGCGGCGGCATCGGCATCGCGCCTGGTCGCCTTCTGGTGCACGCGCGGCACTTCGGCCAGCTGCGTACCGACGCGGAGGGCGGGGTTGAGCGCCGTGAGCGAATCCTGGAACACGACGCCGACGCGGGTGCCGAGCTTCTTGGCGGCCCGCTCGCCCGACAGGCCCGCGAGCTCCTCGCCCGCGAAGCGGAGGTGCTGCGCACTCACGGCGGCGCCTGCGGGGGCGAGCTGCGCGATCGCCATCATCGTGACGCTCTTGCCGCTGCCGGATTCGCCGACCACCCCGACGATCTCCCCCGGTGCGATGCGGAAGGATACGTCCTGCACCGGGCGCACCCAGCCGTGCTCGCCGGGGAACGAGACGCTGAGTCCTGCGACCTCGAGCAGCGGCTCGACCTCGTCGGCAGTCTCCTCCTCGAGATCCGCCGTCGTCACGCGAGCAGGGTCGCCGAGCTCGCGGGCGCTGAGTGTGCGGGCACGTCCTCGGCCGCGCATGTGCGAGGCCAGGGCCTCACCGAACATCCCGAACATGATCCCGGCGAGAACCACCATGACGCCGGGCCCGACGATCGCGGTGGGCTGGCTGTACACCTGCTCGAAGCCTTCGCTGAGCAGTCGACCCCAGTCGTATTCGGGCGGCTGCACGCCGACGCCGAGGAAGCTGAGGCTCGACAGGGCGAGCAGTCCGCCGCCGATCGAGATCGTGACGTTCACGATCACGGGCTCTGCGATGTTGGGGATGATGTACCGCGTGAACTGACGCGTCTTCGACACCCCGAGCAAGCGCGCGGCGGCAAGGTACTCCGAGCCGCCGACGCGGGAGGAGAGCGTCTGGGCGAGACGCGCGAACGAGGGAGTCATGGTGAGCGCGAGTGCGATCACGGCCGTCGTCGACCCGGTGCCGAGCAGGATGACGGTGAGCATCGCGACCAGCAGCACGGGGAACGCCAGCCACGTGTTGATGACCGAGCCGAACAGTCGCTGCACGCGGGGCCCGGCGACCACCGGCAGTGCGCCCAGGATCAGTCCAGCCACGGCGCCGATCGCGGTGGCCGCCAGTGCCATCACGAGCGAGAGCCGGGTGGCGACGAGTGTGCGCAGCAGCAGATCGCGACCGAGCGCGTCGGTGCCGAGAGGGTGCTCGGCGCTCGGCGGCTGCAACAGGTCGGCCGGAGACGGGGTCTCGGCCTGCGTGCCCCAGATGAGCGGGGCGAACACGGCGAGGAGCGCGAAGAGCGTGATGAAGGCCAGCGAGATCATCGCCATCGGTGACTGGAGCAGCCAGGAGCGGCGCCGGCGTGCGGAGGTCATGCGGTCTCCAGAATGGTCGTACGACGGTCGAGGAGGGCGAGCACCACGTCCACCAGCAGGTTCACGATGAGGATGATCGCCGCATAGACGATTGCCAGGCCCTGCACGATGCCGTAGTCCTTCGTGATGATCGCCTGCACGAACGCGCTGCCCATGCCCGGCCAGTTGAAGACCCGCTCGACCAGCACACTGCCGGCGATCATCGTCGCGAGCAGGGCACCGCCGAGGGTCAGAGTGGCGGTGAGCATGTTCGGCAGGGCGTGGCGGAAGTAGATCATGGCGGCGGGGAGCCGCTTGGAACGGGCGGTGCGGATGTAGTCGTCGCTGAGGACGTTGAGCGCTTCGACCCTGGCGATGCGCGAGAGGGATGCGGAGGCGCCGAGTGCGAGGGCGAGCACGGGGAGGATGTAGGACTGCGGTCCGCTGATCCCCGCCACCGGGAGCAGCGGGATCGTGATGGCGAAGAGCATCAGCAACGCGACGCCGATCAGGTACTCCGGGACAGCAGCGAAGAAGCCCGTGATCGACGTGAAGGCGAGCTCGACGGGGCGACGCCGGTTTCCCGCCGTCAGGATCGCGATAGCGAGACCCAGCGGGATCGCGATGATGAGGATCACGATGAACGCGATGCCGGCGAGCTGGACGGTGGCGGGGAGCCGGAACTCCACCAGCTCGTTCACCGATCGTCCGGTGATGAGGGAGACGCCGAGATCGCCGTGCAGCACGATGCCGGTCAGATAGTTCCAGAACTGCACGATGAGCGGATCATCGAGCCCGAGCTGTGCCCGGCGTTCCGCCACGACGGATGCCGGAGCGGTCGGCCCGAGAGCCGCACGGACCGGGTCTCCGCCCGCGGCGCGCAGCACCACGAACGCGGCTGTCACGATCACGAGCATCGCGATGAACATCCGACCGATGCGGCGGAGGAGGAAGGGGACCCAGCGTCCGCCGCCGTGGCGGCCACCCCGAGGGATGGCCACCACGACGGTCTTCGGCCGCGTCACGATCTGCGACGTCATACGGTCACTCTGTCACGCGGATCGTGGTGGGAGCGAGGATGCTCTTGGACATCCCGAACTCCGCACCGGCACCGTAGAACGTCGACGTCGACGAGTACACCGGCAGCACCTCGAGGTTGCTGAACAGGGAGTCCTGCGCCGCCTGCCAGGCATCGCACGAGTCTGCTCCGGCCAGTGCCTGCGCCTCGCCGACCAGGTCGAAGTATTCCTGGTTGGCGTTGTAGGTCCAGTTGCCGCCGTTCGGCGGGAACTCCCCGCCCAGGATGCCGGCCCAGTCGCTCGGCAGGCTCGTGAAGATCGGCGCCCACACGATGTCCCAGTCGCCACCGGAGAAGATGACGTCGGTGTACGACGCGGACGGGGTGGGAACAGCATCCACACCGATCTTCTTGAACTCCGTCTGCAGGAGTTCGATGGCGGCGGTGACGCCCTGGCTCTCGGAGGCCGGGTAGAGCATGAGGATGCTCAGCGGCTTGCCGTCCTTGGCGCGGATGCCGTCGGCACCCTCCACCCAGCCGGCGTCGTCGAGCGCGGCGGCTGCCGCATCGACGTCGTACGACGGGATCGCCGAGGAGCTGTCCATGGCGGTGCACGCTGCCCCGAACTCCGACACCAGCGTCGTGATCTGCTCGCCGCGTCCCGCCGAGGCGACGGGGCCGACCGACTCGCGGTCGACGGCCTGAGCGAGGGCCTGACGCACGGCCAGGTCATGTCCGACGCGGCCTTCCGCCTGGTTGAAGAAGATCAGACCGGGGCGCAGCGGCACCTCGAGCTCCTGTGCGAACTCGGTGGACTTCAGGCGGTCGCGTTCGCTGCCACCGACCTGCGCGATGTTGGCCTCGCCGGTCTGCAGAAGGTTGGCCGCCGTGGAATCGCTCTCGATGATCGAGATCTCGACCGTGCCCGGCAGGCCGGCGGTCTTGCTCGTCGTGTCGTCGACACCCCAGGTGTAGTCGTCGCGCAGCGTGAACGTGTAGCTCTGTCCGGGCGAGGAGGACTCCAGCGCATAGGCGCCGGTGCCGTGGAACTCGGTGTCGAGCACCGCCGGGTCATCGAGTCCGGAGGCGCACACGATCGGCAGCGCGCCGATCGTCTCGGCGAGGAAGCTCTGCGCCGCCTCGCTCGTGAACGTCACGGTGCCGGCATCGTCGTCGGCCTCGATCGTGAGTCCCTGCGCGGGGAAGTACACGCCCTTGTACGGGGAGCCCGTCTCATCCGCTGCCGCGTACTCGAACGTGGACTTCACGTCGGTCGCGGTGAGCGGCGTGCCGTCGACGCAGAGCACGCCGTCCTTGAGGGTGAACTCGACGCTCGTCGTGGTGGACTCCCACGACTCGGCGAGCAGGCCCTGGGGCTCCTCACCGGTGGGGTAGAACAGGAGCGACTCGTATCCGAAGGTGGATACCGACTCGCTGGCGTTGGTCGCGTTCGTGATGGGGTTGAGTGTTCCGGGGTCCGACTGCACGGCGATCTTGATCGTCTGCGCTTCTCCTCCCCCGGGCTCCGCCGTTCCGGCGCAGCCGGACAGGGCAAGGGCCGTCACGCCGACGGCGGCCGCGGCGACAATGCTGCGTCTCATGGTGTCCTCTCTCACGGGTTCCGCACGGTGCGGGTCAACCCAATTGAATGTTATGAATTGCTCTTTATGTGCTCGTGACGGCGGTGTTTCGGGTTTGTTGCCGTCACGAAGGGTCGTCGAGAAGGGCAACGGCGCCCATCACCGACTTGAGCTCGAGGAACTCCTCGAACCCGTGCACGCCGCATTCCCGGCCGATGCCCGACTGCTTGTACCCCCCGAAGGGAGCACCCACATCGAGACCTGCGCCGTTGATGCCGACGGTGCCCGTGCGCATGCGCAGAGCCACGTCGAGGGCACGTCGAGGGTCGCTCGACCATACGCCTCCCGACAGTCCGTACACGCTGTCATTCGCCAGGTCGACAGCCTCATCGACCGTGGCGTAGGGAGTGATCGTGAGCACCGGCCCGAAGACCTCCTCGTGGAAGATCTGCATCTCCGGCGTCACATCCGTGAAGATCGTGGGCTGCACATAGGCCCCGCCTGCCGTCGGTTCGACGATATCGAGACCGCCGGTCAGCACACGCGCCCCCTGTGAGATCGCGGTGGCGATGTGCGCGAGCACCCGCTCCTGCTGGAGGGCCGAGGCCACAGGGCCCGTGGCCGTCGCCTCGTCACCCGGATCGCCGGGCGCCCAACCCGCCGCGACAGCGATCGCGGCATCCTGCCACGCGTCGAGCATGTCCGATGGGACAAGCACCCTGGTCTGGGCCGCACAGGTCTGGCCTGCGTTGGCGAAGCAGGAGGCGAGCACCGAACGCACCGATTCCTCCAGCGGAGCATCGTCGAGCACGATGGCCGCGGACTTCCCGCCGAGCTCGAGAGCAACCTTCTTGATCATGGCCGCTGCTGCTCTGGCGACGCTCTCGCCGACCCCGCGCGATCCGGTGAAGGTCACCATGTCGACGCCGGGATGGGCGACCAGCGGGGACCCGACGCCGGCGCCGTCCCCGTGCACGATGTTGACCACGCCTGCCGGCAGCTCGATCTCCCGCAGGATGTCGCCCACGATCGCCGCGTTCAGCGGTGCGACCTCACTGGGCTTGAGCACCACGGTGCACCCGGCGAGGACCGCCGCGCCGACCTTGAGCATGATCTGGTGCAGCGGGAAGTTCCACGGGGTGATCGCGGCGACCACGCCGACAGGTTCGGAGACGACCAGCGAGTTCGACACCGATTCCCGCTCGACGTGCGCGCGGGCGGCATCGACAAGGCGAGCGAGGTCGGCGATCGCGACCCCCACCTGAGCGGAACGCGCGAACGCGATCGGCGACCCCATCTCCGCGCTCAATGTCGCAGCGAGTCGTTCCCGGTGGCGCGCCAACCCCTCGGCGAGCGCCTCGACGTGAACGATCCGCTGCGCCATCGGCGTGGTCGACCAGGTGCCGAACGCGTCCGCGGCCGCAGCCACCGCGCGATCCACATCCGCGGGGCTGCCTGCGACGACGGAGGCGATCACGCTGCCGTCGGCCGGGTTGACGACATCGATCGTGGAGCGCCCCACGGCGTCCTCCCTGATGCCCGCGATGTCGTGACCGATGATCATGTCAGACCCCTGCCCGCTGGATCAGGTGCGATCCAGGAGCGAGCGGTGCCGGACGCGGCACGCCCTCGTGGATCAGATGCCACGGAGAGGGGAACTCCCCCACCGGCACGTTGATCAGGATCGGCTCGTTGGCGGGGATCGCGTCGGCGAGGACGCCAGCGAGCTCCTGCGGCGTGAACGCCTGGGCGGAGCGGATGCCGAACGCGTCGGCCAGCACGCCGTAGTCCGGGTTGGTCAGATCGCTGGCGAAGTAGCGGGCCCCGTAGCGGTTCTTCTGGATGCGGCGCACGTTGCCGTAGAAGCCGTCGTGGAACACGATCGTGACCAGTCCGAGCCCGTAGCGCTTGGCCGTGGAGAGCTCCTGCAACGTCCAGGAGAAACCGCCGTCGCCGTTGACCGAGACCACGGCGCGAGAGGGATCAGCTGCCTTCACACCGAGCGCCGTCGCGAATCCGTAGCCGAGCGTGCCCTGATAGCCGGGGCCGATGTAGGTGCGCGGCCGGTAGGCCGGGTAGCAGGCGCTGGCCGCGTAGCCGACCTGCGTGAATTCGCTCACGAACACGCCGTCGTCTGGCAGCGCCGCGCGGATCGTGGAGAGGTACTCCCGCTGCGGGGCGATGTCGTCGAACTGCTCCGCGAGCCAGGAACGCACGCGGGCGAACTCGCTCTCGCGCGACTCCTGCGCCGGCGACCCGACCTCGGCGGCGAGCGCGGACAGCGCCAGTCGGGCGTCCGCGTGCAGCGACAGGGCGGATGCGCGGGGGGCGCCGAGGTCGGCCTCCTCCGCGTTGATCAGGATCACCGGGGCACCGTTGGTGTCGACCTGCGTGCCGAACGTCGACACGAAGCGCGTGCCGACGGCGAGCACCAGGTCGGCGTCCCCACGGAACGCGCGCAGCGCCAGGGAGTCGAAGGACAGGCGGTGGCGGGCGTCGAGCGCTCCGCGTCCGTTCTCGGTCATCAGCACCGGAGCCTCGAGGGCTTCGGCGAGGGCCTGCAGGGCGACCGAGGCGTTCGAGGCGAGTACTCCGCCGCCGACCACGATCATCGGACGCTTGGCCGCGAGGAGCCGTGCGGCCGCATCACGGATCTGCTGCTCATCCGGCACCAGGGGTGCCGCGGCGACCAGCTCGGCGGCGGCGGCACGCGAGGTGGCGGCCAGCACATCCGGCGGCACCTCGATCGCGACGGGGCGCGGACGGCCGCTGCGCAGCTGCACGAATGCCTCGCGGACGAGCCCGGGAATCTCGTCGGCGGATCGGGCGGTGCCCGTCCACTTGGTCAGGCGCTCCAGAATGCCGGTCTGGTCCGGCAGCTCGTGCAGGGCACCGAGTCCGCGACCGATGGCCTTCGAGTCGATCTGGCCGGCGATCAGCAGCATCGGCGAGTTGGCCGAGTAGCCGGTCGCGACGCCGGAGAGCGCGTTGAGCACACCGGGGCCGGGAACGACCATCGCGACGCCGACCTCTCCGGTGCTGCGCGCGTACCCGTCGGCCATGTACGTGGTCGCCTGCTCATTGCGTGCGCAGATGAAGTCGACCTGGTCGGTGCGGGACTGGAGGGCGTCTGCGGCGGCATCGAGCTGAACGCCCGGAATGCCGAAGATCGTCGAAACGCCCTGGTTGATCAGGGAGTCTGCGAGCAGATCGCCACCGGTGGGGTCGGTCATCTGATTCCTCTCGTGAGCAGCATTGCGTGATTGACTGTATTAGATACATTCAATTACTGCAAATAACAGTTTCGCCTCGTGTCACACCCCGGAAGCGTCACGCGGTACCTAGGATGTGAGGGATCCGCTCCACATCCCCGATCTCGACAGAAGGACGACCGTGGCCACCACCCAGGAGGAAGCGCGAACCTTCCAGCGCGTCGCGCCCGCCCAATCCGTGGCCGACAGGGTCGTGACCGAGGTCGAGGCGATGATCAAGTCCGAGGGACTCACCCCCGGCCACCGCATCGGCACGCGGCAGGAGCTGTGCGAGCAGTTCGGCGTCGCACCGGCCACCCTCGGCGAGGCGCTGCGTGTGCTGCGCGCCCGCGGCTCCGTCGACCTGCGCCCCGGCCCGGGCGGCGGCATCTTCGTCGCCGACCAGTCCCCGCTCATCCGCCTCGCGCACAGCGTGCTGCGGCTGCGCCAGACCGGCGCTCCCGTGAACGATGTGATCAAGGTTCTGGACGCGCTCGACGAGGCCGTCATGCACGACGCCGTGCTGCATCGGACCGAGGCGGACATCGCCGAGCTCGACACGGTGATGGCCGAGCTGACCGAGCACTGGCACGACCCGATCGAGGGCCTGCACGGCAACTGGCGGTTGCACCGCCGGATCGCCGAGATCTCGCCGAACGCCGTGCTGCGCACGTTCTACCTCAACCTCGTCGACTACATCGAGGGTGAGACCGCGGGCGCCGCCGGCGACGAAGCACTCGCCGTGCCCGGGTTCCGCCAGGACACCGACGAGCGCCTGCACATCCACACCGCGCTGATCGAGGCCATCCGCTCCGGCGACATCGAGGCCGGGCGCAAGGCCGTGCTCGACCACCGCACGCTCGGGCGCTGATCGGTCTCGTCAGACCCCTGTGGCGGCGTAGACCTCTCGCCCGTCGATGAACACCCGGCGCACGATCGACGCCACCTCCAACGGATCCCCGGACCAGATCACGACATCGCCGTCACGGCCGGCCTCCAGCGCGCCGACGCGGTCGTGGATCCGCACGATCTCGGCCGCAGACGCGGTCATCGCCGCGATCGCCGCATCGCGTGGCAGCCCGGCCCGCACCGCGACGGCAGCCTGCAGGGCGAGATGCCCGATCGGGACGACCGGGTGATCCGTGGTCAACGCGATGCGCACGCCCGCCGCCGCGATCGTCGCCAGGTGGGCCGGATCGGCCTCGCGCACCTCGACCTTCGAGCGACTCGACAGTACCGGTCCGAAGATCACCGGCACATCCCGCGCTGCGAGGCGATCGGCGAGCTTGTGCGCCTCCGTGCCATGGTTGAGCACCAGACGCAGACCGAACTCCTCGGCGAGCCGGAGCGCTGTGGCGATGTCGTCATGTCGGTGCACGTGCTGATCCCAGCTGAGTTCGCCAGACAACGCTTTCGCCAGCGCTTCTTTGCCGAGATCACGGGCGAAAGGAGCGCCGTCGTCTTGGGCCTTGGCGCGACGGGCGACGTAGTCCTGCGCGTCCACCAGCGCCTGACGGATCACGAAGGCGACTCCCAGCCGGGTGGAGGGCAGCTGTGAACGCTTGCCGTACGTCTCCTTGGGGTTCTCGCCGAGCGCGGACTTCACGCTGACTTCGGCGCAGATCACGCGGTCGTCGACGGCGGGTCCTCCCCCCGTCTTGATCGCAACGCTCTGCCCGCCGATCGGGTTGCCCGACCCCGGCTTGACGACCACCGCCGTCACTCCTCCGGCGAGCGCGTCACGGAAGGCGATGTCCTCGATGTTGACGGCGTCGATCGCACGCACACCCGCGGTGTTCGGCATCGACACCTCGCTGCCGTCGAATCCCGCCGGCCCGTTCGCCTCCTCGTGTGCACCGATGTGACTGTGCGCGTCGATCAGACCGGGGAGCACCCAGGCTCCGGACGCGTCGACGACAGGCGTGCTGTCAGGGATGCGCACGCCGGGCCCGACGGCGCTGATGCGCCCGTCCTGCACGAGCACGGTGGCACGGGCGAAGTCATCGCCGAGGCCGGTGAGGACCCGTCCGCCGATGATCGCGACGTCGCCGGCGATCGCGGGGTCCCCCGTCATCCCTGCTCCTCCGCGCCCGGCACGGGACGCCCGAGCTGGTCAACCCGTGCGCGCAGTTCCGTCGGATCGACGCCGAGGATGCCGACCGTGGGATCCACCCGCACGATCACGCCGTCGTCGCACACGGGCGCCTCTCCGTGCAGATCCACGACCGGGTCGTCCACCCACACCCACGGCAACGCACCGGCGTAGTCGCGGATCATCCGCAGTTTGTCGAACTGCACGGGCAGGAACGGCCAAGGCTCCTCAGGCAGGTCGAGCGCCTGGCGGAACGCAGTGTGGGCGTTGTGCCCCCACTCCGAGGCCCAGACGATCTCGAAACGCTCGGCCAGCTCGGCGAGCCGCGTGGCGGCGGCATCCGGGATCGCGACGTCGCGTACCCACCGCCCCCAGGCCGAGAGGTGGTGCACCGAGACCGGTACCGCCGCTTCACCCTCCAGCACGACGACGCCGCTGATGCCGAGCACGAGCAACGGGCGATCTCCCCGGGGCGGACGAGCGGTGTACTTGGCCATGTCAATCGTCCTTCGTCATCTCAGTCGTCGACTGCTTCGGCGAGCAGCGGAGCATCCGCCTCACCCTCGAAGTAGTTGCCACCCTCGATGCGCACCAGACGCTCGGACTCGTCGAAGAAGACGCCCACGGGGTCGCCTCCCCCGGCGACCGCGCGGTGCTGCTTGGCCATCATGCGACGGATCATCGCGATGCCCTGATCTGTCGTCGTCAGGTGATCCTCGGAGTGCAGCGAGATGGACCCCTGGGACTTCTGGGCCTCGTAGTCACCGGGAAGCCGCTGGTGCTCGATCTCGGTGAGCTCCTTCCACGGCTTGCCCTCGTGCGTCGACCGCAACTTCGCGAGGAAGTCGGAGTCCTCGTCACGGGCCACCGTGAAGATACGGAAGTTCGTGTCATCCATCGGCACCACCCAGCCGATCATGTTCGTCTGCCCCGAGCTGAGCTTGGGACTGGCGACCACGCGCAGGTTCGGGAAGATGACCTCGGTCACGCGCCGGAGCTGACGGCCGTCGCCGAGGTCGCGCATCTGGATCGAGCGCACCCCCAGCGGTGTGTACTCGTAGCTCACCTCTGGGATCAGTGCCATCTCCGGCGTGAACTGGTTCCCGCTGAAACGGGCATGCAGGATCGGCACGTGGAACGGGTCCATCACGTTCTCCCAGTGCTGCAGCCAGTTGAAGTCGAGCACCGCAGGGCCGCCGCCGCCGACGCCCTGGTCGTTCACGATCAGCTGCTCACCGGGGGCGAGTTCTTCGAGCGTGTCGTAGCGCGGCAGCACGGGCTTCTTGTCGGGCGGGCCCAGGTATGCCCAGAGCAGTCCGTACTGCTCCTCGACCGGATACCAGGGCTGACGCACGCGATCGCGGTGCAGTCCGAGGTCGGGCTCGCAGGGCTGCTCGAGGCAGTGCCCTTCGGTATCGAACACCCAGCCGTGATAGCAGCAGCGAATGCCCTCGTCCTCGACCCCGCCGTAGAACAGCGACGCGCCACGGTGGATGCATCGCGGGTGCAGCAGTCCAGGCTTGCCCTTCCTGGTGCGGAACAGCACGAGCTCCTCGCCCAGCACCCGCAGCGAGATCGGACGCGTCGTCGCATCCTCTACCTTCGCCACCGGATGCCAGTAGCGACGAAGCACCTCGCCGTAGGGGGTGCCTGGCCCCACCTGAGCGAGCTCGTTGAGGGGCTGCCCCAGGCGGAGGCCATAAGCGGTTCCGGTGTCCATGTTGTCTCCGTTTCGGATGTCAGATGTCGAGGACGAGCGTGGAGTCGAGGGAGCGGGAGACGCAGATCATCATGGTCTCGTTGCTCTCGCGCTCCTCGGGGGTGAGGATCGAGTCGCGATGTTCGGGGGCGCCGTCGATGACGGTCGTCTCGCATGTGCCGCACACGCCCTCGAGGCACGAGCTCGGCACGCCGATGCCGGCCTGCTCGAGCATCTCGAGGATGCTGCAGCCGCGTTCGACCGTGACGATGAGCCCGGAGGCCTTGGCTTCGACCTCGAAGGTGTCGGCACCCTGGGATTCGCCGAACACCTTCGCCTGGAAGCGCTCGAGATGCAACGCGCCCTGGGGCCATCCGCTGCTGAGTTCTTCCAGTTCGTCGAGCATGCGGGCCGGACCGCAGGCGTACACGCCTGTGCCTTCCGGCACAGCGCCGATCCAGCCGGCCAGGTCGAGCCGCTCCTCGCGGTCGCGGCTGACGAGCCTTGCGGTCTTCGCGCTGAGGTGCGGGGCGGAGACGAACGCCATGCCGTCACTGCGGGTACCGAGGTAGGCGAGCCGCCACGGAATATCCCGGCGGTCGGCCTCGGCGATCATCGGCAGGATCGGGGTGATCCCGATGCCGCCGGCGAGGAACACATACGCGTCGGCGTCTTCGAGCGCGAAGTGGTTGATGGGAGCGGATGCCGTGACGGGATCTCCCGTGCGCAGGGTCTGGTGCACGTAGCGGGAGCCTCCGCGGCTCGGAGTCTCGGCCAGGACGGCGATGCGCCAGGTGCGGAGGTCGGCCGGATCGGAGCACAGCGAGTACTGGCGCTCGACGCCGTTGGCGAAGCGCAGATCGATGTGCGCGCCCGGTGTCCATGCCGGCAGAAGAGCGCCGGACGGGTCGTCGAGTTCGAGGGACAGCACATCGTCGGCCTCCCGACGCATCGCACGGATCCGGAGGTCGAGGGGCTGCGAGGAGACCTCGGCCGAGAACTGAGACACCGTCGTGCCGCTCCTTCCGTCATCCGATCACCCCTGATCGAATTGACAACATTGGATATAGTCAATTGCGATACTATGAATCCCGCCCGGGACTGTCAAACGGGCGAAGATCGAAAGGCGGAACGATGTCGGAGCTGAGACTGCGTGAGGATCTGAGCGCGATCCCGGACTACAAGCCCGGGAAGACGACGACGCAGTCGGCTCCCGCCGGAGCGGTGTTCAAGGTCTCGTCGAACGAGAACCCGTATCCGCCCCTGCCGTCGGTGGCCTCGGCGATCGCCGACCGGATCACGAACATCAACCGCTACCCCGAGACCGCTGCCACCGCCGTCGTCGCTCTCCTGTGCGAGCGGTTCGAGGTGTCCCCCGCGAACATCGTGCTGGGCAGCGGATCCGTCGAGGTCGTCTCTCAGCTCATGCGCGCCACCTCCGGCGAGGGCGATGAGGTCATGTTCGCGTGGCGGTCGTTCGAGGCCTACCCGATGCTCGTGCGGGCCGCCGGCGCCACTCCCGTCGCCGTCCCCCTCACCACCGATCACCGGCACGACCTTGATGCGATGCGCGCCGCGATCACCGAGCGCACACGGCTCATCCTGGTCTGCAACCCGAACAACCCGACGGGAACCACGATCGGCGAAGACGAGCTGACCGCATTCCTCGACGCTGTGCCCGCCGACATCACTGTCGTGATCGACGAGGCGTACGTGCACTTCAACGAGCGCGCGGACTCCCCCTCCGGCATCGAGTACTTCCGCCGCTATCCGAACGTCGCGGTCGCGCACACGTTCTCGAAGGCCTACGGGCTCGCGGGTCTGCGCGTCGGCTACGCGATCGCGCCCGAACGTCTCGCCGGGGCGCTGCGCAAGGTCGCGATCCCCTTCGGCGTCACGGATCTCGCGCAGGCCGCAGCCGTCGCCTCCCTGCAGGCGGAGGGTGAGCTGTCGGCCCGCGTGGCCGACCTCATCGCCGAGCGCGAGCGCGTCGTCAGCGCTTTCCACGCTGCGGGCATCGACCTGCCCGAGACGCAGGCGAACTTCATCTGGGTGCCGTTCGGCGATGCCACGACAGCGGCGGCGGAGCTTCTCGAAAGCCACGGGCTGCTGGTGCGCCCGTTCGCCGGCGAAGGGTTCCGCGTCACGATCGCCGAGCGCGAGGCCAACGATCTGCTCGTGCGATTGGCCCCGGAACTGGCCGCCCTGCGCACGCCGGTCTCGGCCGGTTGACCTGACTCACCCGGCGATGAATGCGGCGTATCTGGCCAGCGCCTGATCGATCGACTCGCGGGTTCTCGCCTCACCGGCATCCGATCCCGGTGCCGACCGCGTCTCTGCGGGCCCTGCTCCGAACAGTTCCGGAACAGGGCTCGCAGAGCGTCGACCATCCGCCGTGGAGTGCCCCCAGACGCCGATGACCCCGCCATCGGCGACCACCACCGGGCGCACCATGCCGTTCTTGCCCGGGCCGATGGCGGCGAGATGCTCGGGTGCGCAGACGGTCGTGCGATCGGCGTACGAGATGTAGTACTCGTCGAAGGCTCCCAGCGCATGCACGTGCGGCGCGGACGATGAGCGACGCGGCCGATCCGTCGACACGAAGAGCCCGCTCTCGACCTCGACCACCCGATCCGCCGCCCGCCCGGCCGCCTCGCGGGAGAGGCCGAGCGTGAGCCCCGACCACCAGGCGAAGTCGGCAGCTCCGGCCGGGCCGTGACCTGCGATGTAACGCACGAAGAGTTCGGCGAGCGGGTCGTCGGGGCGCGCATACTCACTGATGTGCTCATCGACCAGCACGAAGCGCTGTTCGCGGGCAACGCCGTCGCGCGGCACCACCGGGCCCTGGCAGATCAGCCCGTCGATCGTGAGGGTGAACAGCAGGTGGAGGCCGCGCTGCCCTGTGGGGTCGATGCCGATGCCCTCGAGCAGCGCGAACACCTCGGCGCGGGTCAGACCCCCGTCGCGCAGCGCCGGTGTCAGCGCACGCACGGCGGCCGAGACCATGGCGTCGTCGATCCCGAGGTCGCGGTGACGCGAGGCTGCCTGTTGGCGCTGCCGCCCGGCGGTGACCTCCAGCATCCACCCCAGATCGCGCGCGGGCACCGTGTGCAGCGTGCCGCGCATGGTCCACGCCCGCACGATCTCGCCGCGATCGAAAGCCGCGTCGACGACACTCAGACCCGGCTCCCCCCGCGTGCGGGTGGCGAGAGCCCACCGACCAGCCGTGAAGTCCTGACTCTGCACCGCGAGCATGTGCTCTGCGGCATCCGCCACGGACCGCGCCGGAGCGGAGAGCCGGTGCGACCGGAGCCGCTCGGACAGCAGTGGCGCGTGCGTCATGCCCCCATCATGCCCGGGGCCTCCCGCATTGCGTCGAAACGGAGACCGATCCGCCCGTCGCCGGTGCGGCGCATGACGACGCGCCGTGCCGATGGCATCCGCTCTCCGTTTCGAGCGCGCAGCCCACCCGTCAGCTCTGCAGCGTCACCTCGCGGCGGACCGGCAGCACGACGGGGTGGGACCCGGCCATGACCTCCAACACGCGGATGACCTGGCAGGAGTAGCCGTACTCGTTGTCGTACCAGACGTAGAGCACGACGTCGCTGTCGTTCGCGATGGTCGCGAGACCGTCGACGATGCCCGCCCGGTGCGAGCCGACGAAGTCGGTGGAGACGACCTCCGGGCTCTCGACGTAGTCGATCTGCTGGCGCAGCTTGGAGTGCAGCGACACCCGGCGCAGGTAGTCGTTGAGCTGTTCCTTCTCGGCTGGTCGCTCCAGACTCAGATGCAGCACGGCGAGTGAGACGTCCGGCGTGGGCACGCGGATAGCGGAGCCCGTGAGCTTGCCTGCGAGTTCGGGGAGCGCCCGGGCGACGGCCTTCGCGGCCCCGGTCTCGGCGATGACCATGTTCAGCACGGCCGAGCGTCCGCGGCGGTCGCCGCTGTGGAAGTTGTCGATCAGGTTCTGATCGTTCGTGAACGAGTGCACGGTCTCGACGTGGCCGCGCACGATGCCGTACGCCTCATCGATCGCCTTGAGCACCGGGGTGATGGCGTTCGTCGTGCACGACGCGGCGGTGATGATCCGATCGTCGGGTGCGATCGTGGCGTCGTTGATGCCGTGCACGATGTTCTTCAGCGCCCCCTTGCCGGGAGCGGTGAGCAGCACGCGGGCGACGCCCTTCGCCTCGAGGTGGCGGCTGAGGCCCTCCTCGTCGCGCCAGCGCCCGGTGTTGTCGACGACGATCGCATCCTGAATGCCGTACGCGGTGTAGTCGACGGATGCCGGATCCCCCGAGTAGATCACCTGGATGCGGGTGCCGTTCGCGATGATCTGCTCGTTCTCCTCGTCGACCGTGACCGAGCCGGCGAAGCGACCGTGCACCGAGTCGCGCAGCAGGAGGGACGCACGCTTGACGAGGTCGTTCTCGGAGCCGCGGCGCACGACGATCGCGCGCAGGCGCAGTCCGCTGCCGCCGCCCGTGTGGGCGATCAGGATGCGGGCGAGCAGCCGGCCGATGCGACCGAAGCCGTAGAGCACGACGTCGGTCGGCGCGGCGGCGACCGCGCCGATCGCGGGGGCGAGCGCATCTGCGAGGTAGGTGTCGAGCGGCTCCCCGCTCTCGGCATGACCGGCCACGAGACGCGCGACGTCGAGCGACGAGGCGCCCGGCGCGAGCGCGGCGATGGCCTCGAGCACGGCGAGGGTGTCCGCGAGCGGCAGCTGCTCGTGACCGAGCTGGGTCACACGCTCGTGCACTTCGACGAGACCGGTGGCCGACAGGCCCAGAAGCCGGTGTCCGTGCAGCGAGGTGACCACATCGTGTTCACGCTTGAGTGCGCCGATGAGCGGGATCATCCGCTCCGCCAGCTCTTCTCGCGCCGTCCAGTCGTCGTGGGGTGCGGCGGAATCGTTCATCTGCGTCCTTGCATGTGTGAGCGCGCACCGAGATCACCGGCGCGCGAGTTGCCGGGTGGGTTCGGGGGATGCCTCCCAGCGTACGCGGCCGGGGCGGGCGCTACGAATCGGCCGGTCTCGCGCTCCCCCTGCGCCCACATTTTACGTCTACACTGGTGGAATAATGAGTGAGACAATCCCCGGCGACGATGCCGACCTGATCATCCGCGGCGGGCGGATCCACACGTTCGACGACCGCGACTCCACCGTGAGCACTCTCGCCGTCCGCGCGGGGCGCATCGTCGCGCGGGACGCCGACGCCGAGAAGCTCACGGCCCGCCGCACGATCGAGCTCGACGGGCGCACCGCGATCCCGGGGATCAACGACGCCCATCTGCACGCGGCCTGGCTCGGTGCCCGATGGCCCCACCTGTTCTTCTCGGACACGCCCCCGGAGGATCAGCCCTCCGGCCGACTGGTCACGACCGAGACCGAACGCCGCGCCGCCCTGACCCGCGCCTGGGGCCTGCTCGCCGAGCTCGGCATCACGAGCTACACCGAACCGGGCATCGGACCGGGGGAAGACGACGGAGAGACCGGATGCTTCGGCTCCGACATGCTCGCCACCTACACCGCCCTGCATCGCGAGCGCGCGCAGACGTCTCGCGTGACGTTGCTCCGCCTGTTCGGCACGATCGACGGCGAGAGCACTCTGGACGATTTCGAGCGGGGCATCCGCACGCCTCCACCCGTCGCCGATGCGCGCTGGCTCGCCGTGAACGGGGTGAAGATCTTCGCCGACGGCATCCCTCCGATGGCGACCGCCTGGGTCGAGGAGCCCTACCCCGACGGGTCGACCGGGGAACTCCTCACCCGTGGCGACGCGGAGCCTCTGACCGCGTTCCGACGCATGATCGAGCTCGCCGCCGCGCGGGGGCTGCAGATCGCCGTGCATGCGACCGGTGACCGCTCGATCACCGAGTTCCTGGCCGCGCTGGAGGGTCTCGTCGATGCTCCACCCACCGCGGGTCCGCACTACGTGGTGCACGGCGACCTTGCGACCCCGGCGCAGATCGCACGGATGCGGCAGCTCGGCACCGGGTTCGCGGTACAGCCGCTCATCGCGGCCCACACGCATGCCTGGGCGGGCGCGCAGCTCGGACCCGAGCGACTGGCCCGCGCCTGGCCGCTGCGCGAGATGCTGGACGCCGGCACCCTGACGACCATCACGAGCGATGCCCCCATCGCGACCCCCGACTGGCGGATCGGCCTCGACTCCTCCCTCGCGCTGCTCTCCGCCGCCGGACGAACGGATGACGTGGAGCTGCGCGGCACACTGCTGCGCACCATGACGGTCGACGCCGCGCGCCAGGACGGCGCCATGGCGTGGAAGGGATCGCTCGAGGTGGGCAAGGTCGCCGACATCACGGTCCTCGACGAGGATCCCCGAGAACCGGGTCGCGCGTTCGCATCCCTCGGGGTGGCGCGCACGATCGTCGACGGTCGCAGCGTCTACCTCCGCGACTGATCGGTTCGCTCGACTGGCCGCGAACGAAACGGCGGGCGGCATGTTCACGCATGCCGCCCGCCTCTGATCCCCCTCGGACCAGCCTTTCCGCCCCGGCGCCGATACGCGCACGCCGGGGCCGTCTTCACACCGCCGTCGCGACCAGCACCCGCGGGCTGCCGGGGAGGGCGATCTTGTCGCGCACCTGCCAGCCGGCATCGGCGAGCCATCCGCGCACCTGCGCCTCGGGGTAGACGATCGTGCCATCGATGACCAGGTACTCCCCCGCGTGCAGAGCGTCGAGTCCTCGCTGCTCCGCATCGTCGTCGAGGAAGAAGTCGAGCACCGTGAGGGTGGCCCCGGCAACCGCCGCGGCACGGAGGTTGCGGAAGATCTGCGCGTTCTCCTCGGCGCTGAAGCGGTGGATCACGTGGTTCGCGAACACCGCGTCGTACTCACCCGCAGGCGTCGCGGTGGCCGTGTCTCCCACCTCGACGACGGCGCGATCGGCGACACCGGCCGCCTCGACCGCATCGGCAATGCCGTCCTCGAACCCGGAGGCGTAGAGGAAGGTCGTCTGCAGCTGCGGGTTCCGAGCCATGACCGACAGCGCGAACTCCGCAGACAACCCTCCGAAGTCCAGCACGCGCGTGGCTCCGGAGAGGTCGATGTGGCGGCCGAACTCCTGCGCGTGCAGGCGGTTGTACGTCATGACGCCGGCCATGAAGGTCGCCCAGCGCGCATCGTCCATCTGCAGGTCGCCCGGTTCCGTGGTGTCCACCGTGTGCGCGAACTGGAGCCAGTGCGGGTAGCTGATCTCGTCGAGGAAGGTCAGGAACGGTGCCAGGTCGATGTCGGAATCCGCTCCGGTCAGGTACGCGGCTGCCTCCGGGCTCGTCTCGTAGCGTGCATCCGCGCGCACGAGCAGTCCCTTGGCCGCCATCGCGTCGGCGAGCAGACGCGCGATCCGTTCGCTCACGCCGCAGCGCTCGGCGATCGCCTCTGCCGTGTCGGCGCCGGCGGCGACAGCGGAGAACAGTCCGATCCGGCTGGCCTGGAAGAGCTGCTTCGACGCCATGTAGCCGGTCGCGATGTCGAGGATGCGCGCCGCGTCGGGAGTGGAGGTGTGGGTCATGGTGACCGCCTTTCGTGTGATCTATCTACAGTTGTGGAAAATAATTGACAGCGAGAAGTCGAGATGCAGGATGCCGTTCAGCCGGCGAGGAAGTTCCGCACGGCGTCCCGGAACTCCGGCGCGTGCAGCGCCGCGAGGTGGTCTCCGGGCACCCGCGTCGTTCGCGCGTCGGGCAGCAGCGCGGTGAGCGCATCGATCCCCGCCGCCATGCCGTCATCCGCACCGCCGAGGAGCATCACCGGCATCCTCGGGCCGTCGTGGTCCGGCGCGAACGGCTCTGCCGCGAGCCCCTCGATCAGATCGATCAGCGCATCCGGCCGATTCCCGGGCAGCGAGATCATGTGCCCGATCATGGCCGTGAGTGGATCGCTCGGTGCCGGCCCGCCCGCGAGCGCCGCACGAGTAGCGGCGAGATCCACGGCAGCGAAGGGCTCCCCCGCGCTGAGTCCGCCGAGCACCAGCCGGCGCACGGTGACGTCGGGCCGCCTCGCCAGATCCCAGGCGAGACGTGCACCGAGCGAGTACGCCACGACATCGACCTCCTCCGCTCCGATACCGGTCGCCAGGGCATCGAGCACGGCAGACGTCCCCGACACTCCGAGTGCGGGGCTGTCACCGTGCGCGGGAAGATCGACCACGAGCCGCGGCCGGTCGTCGAACACGGCGGCCCATTCGGCCTCGGGCCAATCCTGTTCCCCGCGCGAGGCGAGTCCGTGCAGGAACACGACCGGTCGCCCGGAGCCCGGGTGGTGTGCGATGGAGAGTGGGGATGTCACGGTGCGCCGTCCTGTCGGATCCGGCGCGCCGCGGTCAGCCGAGCCGCGCCAGGAACTGGTCGATATAGGTCTGGTAGTCGGCGATGCGCTCGCCGTCGGGGTACATGAGGTTGATGACCGTCGCGCCGACCGCGACCGAGATGAACTCGTTCGCGAACGGGGCGTAGTCCTGCTCCCGGATGGCCCCCACCTCGCGGGCTGCCTCCATCCGCTCGACGAGCATCGCGTGCCAGCGGCCGAGATGCGTGCGGTAGAGCTCCGTGAGGGAGTCGTTCGACATCGCGTACTCCCAGAGTGCCAACAGCACGCGTCCGCTCGCGATCTCGTCGACGGCGCTCGGCAGCGTTCCCTCGAGCACCTGCCTGAGCATCTGCTCGGGCGTCGCGCCCGCCGAGATCGACTCCTGCAGCCATTCGTCGTGCTCGTGCAGCACGGTCTCGAACGTCGCCGCGACGATGCTCTCCTTGCCGGGGAAGTAGTGCTTCAGCGCACCGTTCGCGAAGCCCGCCTCCGCCGCGATGCTGCGCATCGTGGCCGCCTCGAACCCACCCTTGAGGATGATGCTCTTGGCCACCTCGACGATGTCCCGTCGACGCTGGTCGTGGTCGATGATCTTCGGCATGGAGTCCTTCCGGCCGGTTCTGGATCGGCGATCCTCCGCACATTCCGCGTCGGCGCGGGGAGGGATCGGGCCTGGAGCTACCGTACCGCCGCATCCGGCACCTCCCGCAGAGCGAGCCATTGTGCACGGCGGGCGCGTTGCGCCGTGGGGTCGGCGACCGGAGAGGCAAGCCGTAGCCGCTCGGAGTACGCATGCTGTGGCGCCCGGGTGACCTGCTCGCCCTCGCCCACCTCGACCAGCTCGCCGCGATACATCACGGCGACCCGATGGCAGACGCGGCGCACGACGCCCAGGTCGTGCGAGACGAAGAGGTACGACACCCCGGTGTCGCGCTGCAGCTCGATGAACAGATCGAGGATCGTGGCTTGCGTGGTGAGGTCGAGCGCGCTGACCGGCTCGTCACACACGATGAGCCGTGGCCCTCGGACGAGGGCACGGGCGATCGCGATGCGCTGCCGCTGCCCTCCCGAGAATTCACTCGGGTAGCGGTCCATCGCGGCGACGGGCAGGCTCACCCGATCGAGCATCTCCCGCACCTTCGCCTCCGCCGCCTTCGCTCCGATGCCGGTGGTGAGCAGAGGTTCGGCGAGGATGTCACCGATGGTCATGGCCGGATTCAAGGAGCCGTAAGGATCCTGGAACACGACCTGCACGTCATCCGCCAGCGCACGGCGCCCGCGCCCGCTCAGCCGCGTGATGTCCTGACCGTCGAAGCGGATACTGCCGCCCGTGACCGGCGCGAGTCCGAGGATCGCCTTGCCGAGAGTGGACTTGCCCGAACCGGATTCGCCGACCAGCCCAAGGCATTCGCCCGGCGCGATGTCGAGCGAGACACCGTGCAGCGCGCGGAAGGCGCCGCGTCCGCGGCCGTATTCGACGACGAGGTTCTCGACCTCGATCAGCGCGTTCATGCGTTCACCTCCGTGATCAGTGCGGACGGCCTGGCTGCCCGATCGAGCGCGGCACGCCCATCCGCATCGTCGAGCGACGCCGCGATCAGTGCGCGCGTGTACTCCTCGGTGGGAGCCGCGAACAGGTCGTCGACCGGGCCTGACTCCACGATGTCACCGCCGCGCATCACGATCACGCGATCGCAGATGTCGGCCACCACGCCGAAGTTGTGGGTGACGATCAGCAGCGCCATGCCGTACTCGGCCTGCAGCTCGCGCAGCAGTTCGAGCACTTCCGCCTGCACCGTCACGTCGAGGGCCGTGGTTGGCTCGTCGGCGACCAGCAGCGACGGCTTGCCCGCGATCGCGCCCGCGATCAGCACGCGCTGCGCCATGCCGCCGGACACCTGATGCGGGTAGCTGCGCATCACCCGGTCGGGATCGGCGAGCCCGACCCGCAACAGCATCGCGCGTGCGCGCTCCTTCGCTGCCGCCCTGCTCAGCCCGTGGGTGCGACGCAGCGGCTCGATGAGCTGGTGGCCGATCGTGTACGAGGGGTCGAGGTTGCTCATCGGCTCCTGCGGCACGTAGCCGATGGAGCGGCCGAGCAGCGCCTGTCGCTGCGACGGTGTCGCCCGGGTGACGTCGGTGCCGCCGACCCAGATCGCATCGGCGACCGCGCGGCCGGTCGACGGCAGCAGGTCGAGCACCGAGAACACGGTCTGCGACTTGCCTGAACCCGACTCCCCCACGATGCCGACGACCTCGCCGGGCGCGACATCGAGGGTGACGCCGTGCACCACCTCGGTCTCGCCTGCAGGCGTGGCGTGCGCGACGCGCAGGTTCTCGATCCGCAGCGCTGCCGCTGCAGCCTCGTGCCGCGTAGACCCCGTCGCCGCGACGATCGGCGCCGGGGCGGTCGACGGCGCGGCCGATACGGCGGAGCGCGTGCGCCGGCGGGCAGCGCGCGGCGTGCGTACCTGCACGAGTTCGGCGAGGGTCGATCCCATGATCGCGAGCACGGCGATCGTGAGACCGAGCGCCGCCGAGGGCCACAGCAACATGAGCGGATAGGTGAGCATGAGGCGGAAACCCTCGAGCATCATCGCACCCCAACTGGGGACGTTCGAGTCGCCGATGCCGAGGAACTGGAGGCCGGCCTGCATGCCCATCGCGATGCCGGCGGTGAGGGCGGTCTGGATGATGACCGGCGGGTACACCGCCGTGATCACGTGCCGGAAGATGATGCGCGCGTCCGAGAGCCCGGAGACGCGGGCGGCGTCGATATAGGGCTCGCCCCGCACGGCGAGGGTCTGGGACCGGGAGATACGGAAGTAGCCGGGCACCATGAACACGCCGACCGTGGCCATCAGCACCTCGAAGTTGTTGCGACTTCCCGCTGCGACCACGAGCAGGATGATCATGCCGGGGATCGACTGCAGCGCGTCGCTGATCCAGGTGGCGACCCGGTCGAAGACTCCGCCGAAGTACCCGGCCGCGACGCCTGACGGCACGCCGATCACGAGCGCGGTCACGATCGTGATGAGCGCACCCCACAGCGTCGTGCGGGTGCCGTAGATGAGGCGGGAGAGGATGTCGCGGCCGGTGGAGTCTCCGCCGAGGAGGTGCTCGGGACCGGGAGCGGCCTTCGCCGCGGCGAGGTCGACGAAGTTCGGATCCATGGGCGCGAGCAGGGGCGCGAAGACGCCCACGAGCAGGATCAGCAGGAAGATCGCGAGCGGGATGTAGCCCCCGGGGTGGCGGAGGAAGCGGCGGAGCAGGCTGGATCGGCGCTTCTGCGCAGCACGGTCGAAGGCGACGCGGATGTCTGTGGTGGTCATGCGACGCGCACCTTCGGGTTGATCCAGCCGAGTACGAGGTCGAGCAGGAGGTTGATGAGGACGACGAAGACGATCGAGATCACGGTGATGCCGAGCAGCATCGGGATGTCGCCGTTCTGCGAGGACTGGTTGGTGAGCTGTCCGAGACCGGGGAGGCTGAAGATCTGCTCGACCACGATCGCCCCGGAGAGCAGCCCGACGAACATCAGCGCGATCACCGTGAGCGCTGCCGGGGAGGCATTGCGCAGGATGTGCAGGTTCACCCGCGTCGGCGAGAGCCCGCGGCTGCGGAGGGTGCGCACCCAGTCCTGGCGGCTCTGCGCGATGACGGCGTTGCGCAGTTGCTCCGACACCGCGACGATGCCGCCGAGGGCGAGCGAGATGGCCGGAAGGGTGATCGAGCGCAGCCACCCGTCGACCGACTGCGTCGGGGGCACGTAACCGACGGCGGGAAACCACTTCAGCTGCACCGCGAGCCACATGACCAGCACGAGGCTGACCCAGAACCCGGGAAGTGCGAAGAGCACGACCGAGATGCCCTTGATGATCCGGTCGAACCAGGTGCCGGGACGCAGCCCCGTGATCATGCCGAACGCGACGCCGATGACGGCGGTGATGAGGGTGGCGAAGGTGACGACCGAGAGAGTGACGGGCACCTTGATCGCGAGCTGATCGGCGACGGGCTGGAAGTTGCGCCAGGAGACCCCGAAGTCCAGCAGCGCGGCGTGCGAGAGCCAGTCCCAGAACTGCACCAGGAGCGGGCGGTCGAGACCGATCTTCTCGGCGAGTGCAGCCTGCTGGGCGGGGCTCGCCGTGGTGCCCAGCAGCGCGGCGGTCGGATCGCTGATCGCCAGATGGGCGAGGAAGAACGTGCCGATCGACACCGCGACGAGCAGGAGGATGCCGGACAGCACCCGCTTCGCCGTGAACAGAAGCATGAGGACCTCTCGGAGGGTCGGAGGGGGATGGATGCCGGGGCGGCTCCCGGTCCGGATCGCCGCGGTCGCGATGATCCGGCCGGGGGCGCCCCGACGGGCGTCAGCCCTGAGTGATGTAGCGCAGGGTGGGGAACATCATCCCGACCACCGGCTGCAGCTGGATGCCGGCAGCGGTGTAGTAGATGTTGTTCGCCTGGTACCAGACCGACCACCACGCCTGGTCGACGAGCGCCTGGTTCAGCTCCTGGATGGCGGCCGTCTGCTCATCGCCGCGGGCGCTCTGCACCTTCTCGACGAGCGGGGCGATGACCTCGTTCTTCGCGTAGTCGGGCTCGGGGTTGAACCACTGCACACTCGTGAGCTGACGGGAGACCGTCGCGACGTCGTTTCCGTCCATGGCCAGGAACGAGATGAACATCGGGTAGTTCGGCGCGTTCAGCTGGTAGTCCGGCATCTGCATGTTGTCCCAGGTGACGGTGATGCCGAGCTCGTTGAGGGCCTGCTCCGCAGAGGGCTTCCACATCTCGAAGATCGGCGACATGGGCATCGAGATCTCGAAGCCGTCGGGGTAGCCGGCCTCTGCCAGCAGTTCCTTGGCCTTGTCGATGTTGTAGGCGTAGGTCTCGTTCAGCGACGGATCGTTGATGGTACCGCCGTCGGGGAACACCTGATTGGTCGCGACCCCTGCCCCACTGCCGACCGCGGCGAGCACTGCGGCGCCGTCGAAGGCATAGTTCAAGGCCTGGCGCACTTCGAGCTTGCCGAGGGGTTCGCTCTTGGCGCCGGTGTGGTCGGTGATCACGAGACCAGCCCAGCCGGAGACGCGCTGTGCGACGTTCCACCCCTGCTGGTCGGCCTGCTCGAGGTTCGCGACATCCCCGTACTGCACGTTGATCTGTCCGCTGAGCATCGCGTTGTGGCGTGCCGTGGCATCCGTGATCGGGAAGATCGAGAGCTCGGCGAAGGGGTATGTCTTGGCGTCCCAATGGTCGGCGACCTTGGTGAAGTGGTACTCCGCGCCGGCGACGCTGGTCGCGCTGTCGAGCACGTACGGTCCGGAGCCGATCGGCTCCTTGCCGAGCGAGTCGGCGTCGATGGATGCCGGAGACATGACGTAGCTGCGACCGAGGCCCATCAGATACAGGATCGTGTCATCGCGCTGCGTGAGCGTGATGCTGATCGTGTCATCGTCGACCTTCTCGAACGAGGAGACGTTGAGGTAGGCCTCCCCCGACCGAGCTCCGGCCTTGAGGTACTCGAGGCTCTTGACCACGGCGTCGGCGTCGACCGGTGTGCCGTCACTGAACACGGCGTCGGTGCGGATGTCGAGGTCGATGCTGAGGTCGTCGTCAGCGACGGTCCACGCGGTCGCGAGCGACGGGATCGGGTTGCCGTCCTTGTCGAGGGCGATCAGGGCGTCGTAGACGGCGGACAGGTACGGTCCGTCGAAGCCGATGTCGGCGAGCGACGGGTCCCACGACGTGACGTCGAGGAAGTTGCCGATGTTCAGGGCGTCAGGGCTGTCCACGCCGCTGCCGTCGGACGGAGTCGGTGCGGCTCCGCCGCTGCAGCTGGTGAGCGCGAGGGCCGCGGCGAGGGCCGCGGCGATCGCAAGGGGCATTCGTTTCATGGTTCCTTCTCTCGGGTGCAGGGAGTGGTGAAGAAGGTTCGAAGAGCCACTGGCCGGAGAGCCGGATCAGACGCCACTTCGATGTGTCGTGCTGGTTAGTCTACATGCGTGGAAAAAGAGCGCAAGGACATTCTGGGGCGAGGAGTGCGGCATCCATGCCTGGGGACGCACCCGGCTTGTCCGAGCGCGCAGGGCTTGGTCGTTTCAGGAGAGCGGGTGCTGCTGCAAGACTTGCTCCGTGTCGGGATTGCATCACGTGGAGATCTGGGTCGCTGACCTCGCGCAGGCGAGATCAGAGTGGGGCTGGTTGTTGCGCGAGCTCGGTTTCGCACTCACGAGCGAATGGAGCGAAGGCGAGTCCTGGTCAGCGGGCGGCGTGTACCTCACGCTCACGACGTCGCCGACTCTGTCCGGTTCGGTGCATGACCGCCGAGCGCCGGGGGTGAACCACCTCGCTTTCGCGGCGGGTGGCGCCGACCGTGTCGATGCGATGATGGCTGCCGCTCCAGCGCACGGCTGGCGACCGCTGTACTCGGAGCGCTACCCCCACGCGGGAGGCCCGGATCACTACGCCGGCTGGCTGGAGAACACCGCCGGCTTCAAAGCCGAGATCGTCGCCGACGAGTCCTGATGACGCGTGCGCACCTCAGGCGCGATGTCGAAGCGGGCCCTGCCGCCCAGCCGTGGGGTGCGCGCGGGGTCGACACAGCGGGGCGGGGTGAACCAGACCCGGGCGGTGGTGCCGGTGCCGTCGATGCGGATCTCCCAGTCGTTGTCGTGGATGCGGTGGTGACATGTCTCGCACAGCAGCACCCCGTTGGACAGGTCCGTCGGCCCAGTATCGCGGCGCCACCATCGGATGTGGTGCGCTTTCGTCATCTCCGGTGGCAGCCCGCACATCGCGCACCCGCCATCACGTTCCACCAACGCGAGGCGTTGCGCTCGGGTGAAGAGGCGTTTCTCTCTGCCCCAGTCCAGGATCTCGCTGTCTGAGCCCATCACCCAGGGAATCACTCCGGCCCCGGCGGCCATCCGTCGTGCCGCTGCGACGCCGACCGGGGCCTCGATCCCGTCGATCGTCGCCGCCCCGGTACCGGATTCCAGGTCGTCCAGGGTCATCCGCACGATCACCGTCGCTCCCGCCAACGGCACCCGGGTGTCGCAGTCGATCATGTGCGCGCAGAACGCGACCAGCGCGTCGGCCTGGATCATCGGGACCGTACGCCGATCCGCATCCACCGCGTCGGGGTGCGGGGCATCCTTGCGCGCTGCGAACGCCGCCGTGACGAACCCGCGCACCGCCGCAACGACCGGGGCGGCACTCTCCGCATCCAGGACCGCGTTCAGGTGCAGCATCTCGTCACGCTCGAACATCGTCAGCGCCCGCTTCGCCCGCCGCTCCTCGTCTCGCGACGGCACCCCGTCGGGGTCCAACCACGCCTCCGCCCGCACGACCAGCTTGCGCACCGCATCCAGCGCCAGTCCGGCCGCCGCCTCCACCAGTGCCCGCTCCCCCTCGGCGACCCGCACCGCCCCGGCCGCCACCCGGCAGCGTTCCAGCGCTCCGATGATCAATGCCGCCGCCTGCGCACTCAGCGCCCCCGAGGCCAACGCCTCCCGAACCCGCGGGTACTTCGCCGGCAACCGCGCTCCGAGAAGATCCGCCCGCGGCGCCGTCGCCTCCCCCACCGCCACCAACCGGGACGCATCCCCCGCCGACACCCCCGTCGTAGCTGCGATCAACGTCGCCGGATTCCGGAAACCCTGCTGCTTCGCCAGACTCGCCGCGCCCAGCTCCGGCCGCGACTCCCGGGCGATACCCGCCGCGACCGCCACGTGCACGGACGACAACCGCCGCTGCAACACCCCGATCGCGTCATTGACCGCGACCAACTGCTCCCGCGTGAGATCTTGCGCGTCATCCGCCCCCGCCCAGGCTGCATCGAGGCGACCCAACGCCTCGTGCACCCCGACCAGTTTCGACATACCTGATTTTACCTCGAGCGAACCCCGAGTATCGAACATATCTTCGATACAATGCCGGTATACCAGCATCCGAGGAGGGTGATCCGCCCTCCCGTTCACCCACCGGACAGGGAATCCTGAGAGCATCCGACGCGTTCTCTCCACGGACGCATCCGAAAGGCCTCTCGATGACAGACCACCCCCGCCGCTCGGCGTGGCCACCGCTCCTGATCGCCATCGCCCTGGAGGTCACTGCCACGCTCTCGCTACGCGCTGCCGAGGGCTTCACGCACCCGCTGTGGCTGATCCTCGTGGTGATCGGATACAGCGGTTCCCTGTGGTTGCTCTCGATCGTCCTCGACAGGGGCATGGCGGTGGGCGTCGCGTACGGCATCTGGTCGGCGATCGGCGTCGTCCTCACCGCGGTGCTGGGCACCGTGCTGTTCGGCGAGCTGCTCGGGCCCGTGCAGATCATCGGCGTCGGAGTGATCGTGATCGGGGTACTCCTGGTCGAGCTCGGCTCTCACACCCGCGAAACGACCGCCGTGACGACGACGGAGGCCACATCGTGACCTGGCTGCTGCTCGCCCTCGCGATCGCCAGCGAGGTCACCGCGACGCTGAGCCTGCGCGCCTCGGAAGGCTTCCGCCGCAAGCGCTGGATTCCGGTGATCGTGGTCGGCTACCTCGCCGCGTTCACTCTGCTCGGCACGATCCTCGCGATGGGGATGCCGGTGGGCGTCGCCTACGGCATCTGGGCGGCTGCTGGAGTCGCCGTGACTGCGATCCTCGGGCGGGTGATCTTCAAGGATCACTTCTCGGCGCTGATGGCAGTCGGCGTGGCCCTCATCGCGGTCGGCGTCGCGATGATCGAGTTCGGGGGCGCGCACTGAGGCGCACCCCGTGCGGCGAAACACCGCGCGGTGAGCGCCCACCCTCGGGTCGACCTGCTTGGCTGAAGTCGATCCGACGGCAGAGGCCGACACGGCATTCCGATGAGGAAGAGGACGCATGGGCACGTGGGGACCGGGCAACTTCGACGACGACACCGTCGCGGACGGACTGAGCGAGATCACGGACGGTCTCATCGCGAAGATCGCGGAGGTGTTCGCCGATGAGGACGACGACACCGAGCTGCAGCCCGACGAGTGGGGAGGGTCGATGGCGCCCGCCTGGCTGGAGCTCCTCACCGATATCGGATCCGCCGGACGGGTGGGGGCGACGTTCCCGTCGCGCAGCACGCTCGAGTCCTGGCGAGACCGGTATGTGCGCGTGTGGGACGAGTACATCGACGAACTCGACCCCGATGAGGACTACCGCATCGACCGGCGTCAGGTCATCGTCTCGACCTTCGAACGCGCGGTGGCGCTCGCCGTCGAACGCGAGGCGTAGGCCGCCCTTTCACCACACCCCGTCGGCGCGCACCTCGCGGTCGACCCAGCACTCGGCGAGCGCAGCCCTGACCTCGTCACCGTGATCGCGCGCCAACGCGAGTGCCGCGTGGTTCTGCTCCAGCTGCTCGAGGCGTGACGCACCGAACAGCACGTTCGCGGTCGCCGGATTCGACAGGCAGAATGCGATCCCGAGCGCGGCAGCCGTGACGCCGAACTCCCCCGCGACCCGCTCGACCTCGGGGTAGATCGCGGCGATCCGCTCACGGATCCCGCCGACGTCGGCGCCGATCTTGCGCTGCGGCGAGCGCCCCGTGGCGAGGATTCCCCCTTCGAACACATCAGAGGCCTGCAGGGTCAGCGTCCCGTCGGCGAACAGGGGGCCGTACGCGTCGCCCTCCGCCATCGAGCGACGGGCGATGCCGTACTTCAGTTGCGCGAAGACGGGCCCGGTGACACCCTGCGCCTCGGCCTCCGCCAGAGCCTCCCGCGTCTGCGCGATCCGCCAGTTGTTGATCCCCCAGGATCCGACCAGCCCCTCGTCGATCAGCGCGTTCACGTCGGCCACGAGGCGTGGCATGTCCGGCGCGTCGAGGTAGTCCCCCACCACCAGCGTGTCGAACCCGTCGAGGCCCGCACGCTGCAGCGACTCGACCAGCTGCGCGCGGAAACCCTGGTTCGGCCAGTCCCACAGCCACAGCTTTCCGCACAGCACGATCTCGGAGCGGGCGACTCCGCTCACGCGAAGGGCTTCGCCGAACAGGATGTCGGTCCGCGAGTTCTCGGCGTGCGGACCCATGTTGTAGTAGGCGACATCGAAGAACCCGGCGTCGCGCTCCACGGCACGGCGGATCACGGCGACCGCCTCGTCGGGCGCAATCCGGTCCCACGTGTTCCAGGATCCGAGCGCCAGTGGAGGCACCGTCGCTCCCCCGGAGACCAGGGCGCTGGCGGGGTATGTCGATTCGGGCATGAAGACTCCTTCGGCTCCGCATGACACGGGGTTGTGTTTTTCTATGTTTGTAGAATATAACGGACACATCCCGTCAGAACACCCGTCAGTGAGGACGAACATGACCGAATCCCCCCGCCGCATCCTGGTCACCGGAGGCGCCTCCGGGCTCGGTCGCGGCATCGCGTCCGCCTTCCGCGCGGAGAGAGCCGAGGTCTTCATCGGCGATGTGGACGCGGATGCCGCCGCCGCCGTCGCCGCCGAGATCGGGGCCACCGCGCTCGCACTCGACATCGGCGACGAAGCATCCGTCCTCGCCGCGGCCGAGCACCTCACAGCCACCGGGGGACTCGACGTGCTGGTCAACAACGCCGGCATCGTCGCGGGCGGCGGCACGCTGCAGGAGGTCCCGGTCGACGTCGTCGATGCGGCCCTCCGGGTCAACGTCCGCGGCACGTTCCTGATGCTCCGTGTGTTCGGCGCGATGCTCGCGACGGCCGGCCGCGGCGCGATCGTGAACATCTCCTCGATCGGCGCCCGACAGCCGACCCCGGGCCTCGGCCACTACGAGGCCACCAAGGCCGCGGTCGACGCGCTCACGCGCACCGCCGCGATCGAGCTCGCCCCGTCCGGAGTGCGCGTGAACGCGGTGGCCCCCGGCCCCGTGCTCACGCCGCTGACCGCTGCGTTCGCCTCGGATCCGCAGGCGCGCGCCGCCTGGGAGTCGCGCATTCCGCTGGGCACGATCGCCGAGGTCGACCAGATCACCCCGCTCGTACTCTTCCTCGCGAGCGACGCCGCCAGCCACATCACCGGAGTCTCCGTCGCCGTCGACGGCGGACAGCTCCTGGTCTGAGAGGACCCCCATGACGCTCCCCACCAGTACCCGCGCCGCCGTGCTCACGGCACACGGCGAACCGCTCACCCTGCAGGATCTGCCGCTGCCCGCCGACATCGAACCCGGCGCTGCACTCGTGCGCATCGCCTGCACGACCCTCTGCGGCACCGACATCGAGATCTGGGAAGGGCGCATGACGTTCCCCGGCATGCTCCCGATGGTGCTCGGGCACGAGATGGTGGGCGAGATCGTCGCCACCGGCCCCGACACGCGCGACGCCCTGGGCCGCCCCCTCTCCCCCGGCGATCGCATCGGCTGGTCAGAGTCGACATGCGGTGAATGCCACGGCTGCGTCGTGCTGCGCGAGCCGGTCGCCTGCTCCCGCCGAGGGTACGGCTTCCTGCAACGCTCTGATGTGCCGCCGTTCGCCACCGCCGGGCTGGCGGAGTACGCCTATGTCACCCCTGCTGCCGCGAAGCTCCTGCTCCCGGCATCCGTCAAGGACACCTGGGCGTCGATGGCGGGATGTGCGGCGAAGACCGTGCTGCGATCGTTCGAGCGCGCGGGGCGCATCCGCCCCGGATCGAGGGTCGTCGTGCAGGGGGCAGGTGCGCTCGGCATCTTCGCCACCGCCGTCGCCAAGATCGCCGGCGCCGGACAGGTGATCACCGTCGGCGCCCCCGCGCCACGGCTGGAGCTCGCCGCGCGATTCGGGGCGGATGCCGTCGTCGACTTCCGCGACGGTCCCGTCGTCGATCAGGTTCTCGCACTCACGAACGGCAACGGTGCCGACCACGTGTTCGACTTCGCCGGCGCTCCGAGCGTCGGACCGGATGCGATCGGCATGGCAGCCCAGCGCGGCACCGTCGTGATCGTCGGATCGACCGGGCCGGCCGGAGACGGCTTCCCGCTCAGCGCGATCATGGGCAAGGAGCTCACGCTGGTCGGCTCACTCAACGGCGACATCTCGGACTACGCCAGGGCGATCGAGTTCTTCAGCGCCTTCGGGGACCGCTACCCCTGGGACGACCTGTTCAGCGCCCCTGTCGGCCTCGCCGAGGCCTCGGCCAAGATCGCCCGGATGCACCACCTCGATGAGGTCAAGGCCGTCATCGATCCCCGACTGTGAGGACGACCATGACCCTTCTTCCCGCACTTCCCCTGCCCCGACGCGAGATCGGTCGCAGCGGCATCCAGGCATCGCTGTTCTCGCTCGGCTCCTGGCACACCTATGACCGAATGGACTTCGCCGATGCGGTCATGATGCTGCGGCAGGCGGTGGACCGCGGCGTGAACCTCTTCGACGTCGGCGTGTATTCCACACCGGGCATGCCCCCCCGTGTTCACCGACATCATCTTCTCGGCGATGGTGCGCGCGGCGGGCCTGCGACGCGACGAGTGGCTCCTCTCGTCGAAGCTGTGGCTCGAGCCGTTCGGTTCCGACGGGTTCCGACCGCAACTGGAGAACGCGCTGCTGCGCGTGGGTGTCGAGCATGCCGACCTCGTGGTCCTCGGCGATCTGCGGCGCGACGACCTCGACCTGCGCGACCTCGTGCTCGACCTCGCTCAGCTGGCGGACGCCGGATTGATCCGCGCATGGGGCGTCAACAACTGGTCGGCGTCGAGCATCCAGCAGCTGATCGACATCGCCGCCGACGAAGGGGTCGCCGGTCCCCAGATCGCGCAGCTCAAATACAGCGTCGCGCGTCGCGCGATCCCGGACGGTGCGCCCTTCGCCAGGCTGTGGGAACAGGGACTGACACTGCAGGCATCCGATTGTCTGGAGGGTGGCGTGCTCGCGGGCACCGTCGCCGGTGACCGGCAGATCGGTCGCGATCCCGGCGACATCCGGGAGCGCATCATCGCCGACGTCCCGGCCTTCACCGAGCTCGCCACATCACTCGATGCCTCGCCGGCGCAGCTCGGCATCGCCTTCACGCTGACGCACCCGGCGCTCACGACGACGCTCTTCGGCGCATCCCGCATCGAGCAGCTGCACGCGAACCTCGATGCCGCCAACCTGGTCGACCGGATCGGCGCCACTGAACTGCGCCGCCTGGTCGAACCGTTCTGGGCCGACCGCGGGATCGTCGATCCCGAGGGCCCCTGACCCCATTCCGACCTCTCTCCCGCCCGCCTCCTGAAGGAACGCTCATGACCGCCACCGCCGCCGGACACCCCACTCTCACGCCTGTGCCCTTCGACCCCGAGGTGCAGGCCGTGCTCGACGAGATCGCGAAGAACCCGCAGCCCGCCCTCACCCGCGAGACGCTCCCCCGCGAAGGCGTGGATAGGATGTTCCCCGACGCCGGAACGGTGATCGCGGGCCGCGACATCGACGCGGAAGACCGCCTGATCCCCGGCCCTGCGGGCGCCCCCGACATCGAGATCACGGTGTTCCGCCCGCGCGGCACCGCGGACCGCGCACTCCCCGCGTTCGTCAACATCCACGGCGGCGGGATGATCGTCGGCCACCGGTCCTGGGAGACCGCGCGTGTGGTCGACATCGTCGACGAGCACCGGGTGATCGCCGTGAACGTCGAGTACCGCCTCGCCCCGGAGGACCCGTTCCCCGCCGGTGTCGAGGACTGCTACGCCGCATTCGTGTGGGTGCACGCGCACGCCGCGGAGCTCGGCATCGACCCCGAACGCATCATCGTCGGTGGCGGCAGCGCAGGGGGCGGACTCACCGCCGCGGTCGCGCTCATGGCCCGTGATCGGCAGGGCCCGCGCATGGCAGGGCAGCTGCTGCTGTGCCCCATGATCGACAACACCAACACCACGGTCGCGAGCCGCCAGTACGACGGCATCGGCACCTGGCAGCGCGACATGAATCTGCTGGCCTGGTCGTGCGTGCTCGGCGACGATCTCGCCTTCAGCGCGGATGCGCCCGCCTATGCGGCCCCGACCAGGGCCGCCGATGTGTCCGGACTTCCGCCCGCGTACATCGAGGTCGGCGAGGCCGAGGCGTTCCGTGATGAGGACACGGAGTACGCGCTGAGCCTCTGGGCCACGGGAGGGCAGGCCGAACTGCACGTCTGGGGAGGTGGGGCGCACGGCTTCGACATGTACATGCCGGAGGCGGAGATCACCCGCGCCGCGCTTGCCGCCCGGTCGTCGTGGCTTCGACGGATCTGGAAGAGCGCGCGATGACCGCTCCCACTCCGGTCCCCTACGATCCGGAGCTCGTCGCCGGACTCGAGGCTTTCGTGGGGATGGTCGAGATCATCCCGCTGCGCGCCGACACGATCCACGCGAACCGCGATCACTTCGCCACGATCATCCCGTCGATGACGGTGCAGGCGCGGGGCAGGGCGGTCGTCTGGGAGGACCGACTGATCCCCGGGCCCGCCGGGGCCGACGACATCGCGATCACGATCGTGCGTCCTGCACAGGCGTCGGCCGATCCGGCACCGGCGGTGCTGTCGATCCACGGCGGTGGGATGGTGATCGGCACCCGGTTCTTCGGCACCGGGGAACTCATCGACCTGGCGGAGCGCCACGGGGTGATCGGTGTCGCCGTCGAGTATCGCCTCGCGCCCGAGCATCCGGGCCCCGCCCAGGCCGAGGATTGCTACGCGGCGCTGGAGTGGATGGCCGCGCACGCGGCGGAGCTGGGCATCGATCCCGATCGCATCATCGCCTCGGGTATGAGCGCGGGCGGCGGGCTCTCCGCCGCGGTGGCCCTGCTCACACGTGATCGCGGCGGACCGCAGCTGGCCGGCCAGCTGCTCGGATGCCCGATGCTCGACGACCGGAACGAGACCGTCTCCGCCCGCCAGTACGACGGATTCGGTGCCTGGGACCGGAACAACAACGACACCGCCTGGGACGCCATCGTGGGTGCAGACCGCTTCACCGATCGGGTGTCTCCCTACGCCGCTCCGGCTCGTGCGCAGGATCTCTCAGGGCTGGCGCCCGCGTTCATCGAGGTCGGCGCGGCGGAGACCTTCCGCGATGAGGCAGTCGACTACGCCCTGCGCATCTGGGCGACGGGTGGACAGGCCGAGCTGCACGTCTGGGCGGGTGGCTACCATGGCTTTCCCGGCTTCTCCCCCGAGGCCGAGGTCTCCCGCGCTGCGGTCGCCGCGCGCGACAGCTGGCTGTACCGCACGCTGCGCCTCGACGGATGAGCATCCCTGCGCACGATGACCCACCGAGGCCACGGATGAGCACTCTGCGCGCGATGCTCGTGCTCGGGATGCTGGAGGCGTTCGGCCCGCTGTCGATGGACCTGTATCTGCCGCAGTTGCCGCAGCTGGCCGCCTCACTCGGCACGACCGAGGCGCTCGGGCAGGCCACCATGTCGGCGTGCATGATCGGCCTCGGGCTCGGGCAACTGGTCGCGGGGCCGCTCAGCGACCGGTTCGGCCGTCGCCGCCCACTCATGGTCGGGGTGACGGCCTTCGCCGTGCTGTCGGTGCTGTGCGCGGTGGCCCCGAACATCGAGCTGCTGCTGCTGGCGCGGTTCCTGCAGGGGCTCGCGGGCTCGGCGGGCATCGTGATCTGTCTCGCCATCGCGCGCGATCAGTTCGAAGGAGCGGAGCTGTCGCGGATGCTGTCGCTGCTGTTCCTCGTCTCGGGGACCGCGCCGATCATCGCGCCGGTGCTCGGCGGCCAGCTCGCGCGCATCATGGACTGGCGCGGGATCTTCTGGATGCTCGGGGCGATCGGCGTCGTGCTGCTGCTCGTGGTGGTGTACGCACTTCCCGAGACCCTGCGCCCCACTGACCGCCACGGCGGCGGGCTGCGGGCGCTGGGTGACCACGCGGGAGCCGTGGTGCGCGACAGGCTGTTCGTCGCCGTGCTGTGCGCGGCCGCGGGAGGCGGCGTCGCGTTCTTCACGTACCTGTCGATGTCGTCATTCGTGCTGCAGGACGAGTTCGGTCTCACTCCGCAGACCTTCAGCCTCGCGTTCGCGGCCGGCGCCCTGGCCAGCATCGTCGGCAGCCAGGCCAGCCGGCTCGTGGTGCGCCGCTGGGGTCCACTGCGCGTGTACCTGGGCGGCATCACTGCCACACTGATCGCCACCACGGCGTTCCTCGTGCTCGCGCTCACCGGTACCGGAGTGCTCGGTGTCGTCATCGCACTCATCGGCTTCATGCTGTGCTCGGGCATCGGCGGCCCCAACGGGCAGACCCTCGCGTTAGCCCATCACGGGGCGAGGGCCGGCACGGCATCCGCCCTGCTCGGCATGGCCACGTTCCTGTTCGGCCCCGTCCTGGCCCCGATCGCTGCGGGAATCGGCGGCACGAACGCGGTCACCATGGCGGTGACGATGGCGATCGCCGCCGCCGTCGCTGCCGTTGCGGCCTGGGTGTTCGTGCGGCCGGCGGCGACGGGGTGATCCTGCGCGCCGGCCCTCAGAACTCCGCCGAGAACGCGCCGTCGCTCTTGAGCAGCTGCCCGGAGATCCACCGGCCTTCGTCGGAGACGAGGAACTCCACGACAGCGGCCACATCGGCGGGGCGACCGAGTCGCCCGAGCGGGGTCATGTCTCCGAGGCCGGTGCGCGTCTCGTCGTCCATCCAGCCGGTGTCGATCGGACCGGGGTTGAGCACGTTCGCCGAGATCCCGCGCGGCCCGAGCTCGCGCGCGGCCGAGATCACGAGCCGGTCGAGCGCGCCCTTGGACGCACCGTACGGCAGGTTGCCCGTGACGTGATCGCTGGTGAGCGCCACGATCACTCCGCCGTCGTCGCCGGTCTGACGCGCGAAGGCCGCGATCAGCAGCAGGCTCGCGCGCGCATTCACCGCGACGTGCAGGTCGAAGCTCTCGGCCGTGGTGTCGAGGATGCCGGATTCGACGTCGTGCGCATGGCTCAGGATGAGCGCCGAGATCATGCCGTGTTCCCGCACCACCGCGGAGATCAGCTCCTCCGGCCCCTCGGGAGTGGAGAGGTCGGCCGGGTGATCGGCGTCACGCAGGTCGCTGGTGACGACGGTCCATCCGGCCGCACGCAGACGAGGGACGATGCCGGCGGCGATGCTGTTCGCACGCGCTGCGCCGGTGATCAGAGCGAGGGGCATGCGGCTACCGTACCGGAGCACCGTCGCCCTGCGGGGTCGTCAGTGCATTGCCCACATCATGACGGTTCCCGCCGTCATCGCCCACGCCTCGGCGCTCAGCAGGCGCGACGACGGCACCGGAGAGTGTGGGCGGAATCGGTCGACGATCCCCCAGACGACCAGCAGCACGACGCCGAGCGTCGCTCCGACCCCGACCACATCCATCCCGAGATGCACGCCGTGCGCGGACATCGACACAGAGGTCGACACTGACGCCGATCCCGACGCCGACCCCGCCGAACGTGCAGTATCCGCCGCGTCCAGCCCATGCACGACGCTCGCGAACGCGCACAGTGCCATCACGAGCGATCCGAACGCGCGGTGGCAGCATGCCCGCACCGCCGTCGCTCCCCGAAGTCCCAGCGTGCCGAGCATCGCAGAGAGCAGGAGGGTGGCTCCGGCGAGCAGCGAGACACCGGGATCCCCCGCGGCGACGGCGAGACCGACCATCGCGATCGCCATCACGATCATCGACTGACGCCCCTGCCAGGGAACCCTGCGACCCGCCGCCAGGCAGCACACGACCGCGATGATCGCGCTCACGATCATCAGCACCATCGCTGCGGGACCTCCCATGGATCGGATTATATTGATCAATCGCTCAAAATAGCTAGACATCCATCGAAAGCAATGGGGACGCCGAGCGGATGCGACAAGATGGGCAGATGCCCCGCATCGTCGACCATGATGAGCGCCGCCGGCAGATCGCCGAGGCGCTGTTGACCGTCGCCGCCCGCGACGGGCACGAGAGTGTGACGTCACGCGCGGTCGCGAAGGAGCTCGGCGTCGCGACCGGCTCGCTGTGGCACTACTTCGACGGATTCGACGACGTCGTGCGCGCCGCCGCCGCCGAGGTCACCCGCCGCACCGACGCCCGCATCGCCGACGCCACCGCCGGGCTGCGCGGCCTCCCCCGCCTGCACGCGCTCATGCGCGAAGTCCTCCCCGTCGATGAGCGCACACGGTCCGAAGCCCGCGTCGTGGTCGGGTTCTGGGGACGCGTCGCGACCCTCGCTGCTGCGCCGGATGCCGGTGCCCCGACGCTCGCGACGTGGCAAGGCAGCATCCGCGAGGCACTCGAAGAGGCCGTGGTCGACGGCGGGCTCCACCCCGACACCCCACAGGACGCCGTGATGGCGCTGCTGCGATCGATCACCTACGGACAGCAGGTGGTCGAGGTCACGGAGCCGCAGACCGAGGCCGCGCATCTCGCCGTACTCGACGGCATCCTCGGCCCCTGGCGCGCCTGACGCCTCGACTGCAATGCGCGATCCGGCTCTTGTGACGCCGGTCGTTCCGTCGTACCATCGTGCCAACCCGTTTATTGAGCGTTCGCTCGAAAATAGTGAGGTCGACGATGTCCCACCACTCCCCGCAACCGGTCTCGATCGAGAAGATCGCCGTCCCGCATCCGCTCGATCCGCTCACCGGCGCCGAGATCGCCGCCGCTCGCGCCGTGCTCGAGGCCGCAGGACTCCTGACCGAGACCGTGCGCGTGCCGATGCTGCTCCCCGACGAGCCCACCAAGGCCGAGCGGGCCGCATGGAAGCCCGGCGCCCCGATCGACCGCCGCGTCGACGCGACCCTGCTCGACACGGCGACAGGCGTCGCGACCGAGGTCGTCGTCTCGATCACCCGAGGCGAGGTCGTGCGCACGGAACGGGTACCCAATGACGCCCCTCCCTACGGACAGCCGCAGTACCTGTTCGAGGAGTACGAGCGCGCCGAGACCATCGCCAAGGCCTCCCCCGAGTGGCAGGCCGCGATGCGCCGTCGCGGACTCGACGAGCACATGGCGCTGGCGTTCTGCGGACCCCTGGCCCCGGGCTACACCGGTCGCGCGGACGAGGTGGGGCGCCGCGTCATCCGCTCGCTCACGTTCCTGAAGTACGACGAGGCCGACTCCCCCTGGGCACACCCGGTCGAGGGCCTGATCGTGCACATCGACCTCACCGCGAACGCCGTGATCCGCGTCGAGGACCACGGAGACGTGCCGGTCCCCTCCGGCCACGGCAACTACTACCCCGAAGTGCAGGGCGCGGCCCGCACCACGCTCAAGCCGATCGAGATCACCCAGCCGGAGGGGCCGAGCTTCGCCGTCACCGGCTCGCTCGTGGAGTGGGAGGGGTGGTCGATGCGCGTCGACTTCAACGCGCGCGAGGGACTCGTGCTGCACGACGTCTCGTTCGGCGGACGCTCGGTGCTGAGCCGGGCGAGCGTGCCCGAGATGGTCGTGCCGTACGGCGACACCGCCCCCGGCCGCTTCTGGATCAGCTACTTCGACGCCGGCGAGTACCTGCTCGGCAAGAACGCGAACCACCTGGAGCTCGGCTGCGACTGCCTCGGCGTGATCCAGTACCTCGACGGCTACGTCGCCGACGACCACGGCCACCCGGTGCGCATCCCCAACGTGGTCTGCATGCACGAGGAGGACTACGGCATCCTCTGGAAGCACACCGATCTGGCCGGTCGCGCCGATGTGCGCCGTTCGCGCCGCTTCGTCGTGTCGTACTTCTCCACGATCGGCAACTACGACTACGGCTTCTACTGGTACTTCTACCTCGACGGATCGATCGAGGTCGTCGCGAAGGCCACCGGCATCGTGTTCGCGGCGGCCGGCGAGCCGGGCGTCCGCCGAACCGCACGCGACCGAGACTCGCTCCCGGCGTCTTCGCCCCCGTGCACCAGCACCTCTTCTGCGCGCGCCTCGACGTCGCGATCGACGGTGAGGACAACCGTCTGGTCGAGGTCGACGCACAGCGCGTCCCGATGGGCCCGGACAACCCATTCGGCAACGCGTTCACGTGGTCGGAGACCACGCCCTCGCGCACGGAGTCAGAGGCGCAGCGCGAGGCCGACACGCTCGGTCGCGCGCGTCTGGGAGGTGCAGAGCGCGTCGCGCACGAACCGCGTCGGCACGCCCGACCGCGTACCACCTGGTGCCGGAGCCGACCGCGCTGCTCATGGCCGACCCCGCATCGCCGGTGGCCGCGCGCGCGACGTTCGCCACCAAGCACCTCTGGGCAACGGCAGTACGAACCGGCGAGCGTCTGGCCGGCCGGACGCTACCCCAACGCGCACCAGGGCGGCGCGGGACTGCCGGAGTACACCGCCGGAGACCGCTCGATCGACGGCGAGGACATCGTGCTGTGGCACACGTTCGGCCTCACGCACTTCCCACGCCCGGAGGACTGGCCGATCATGCCCGTCGACTACGCGGGCTTCTGGTTCAAGCCCTACGGCTTCCTCGATCAGAACCCCGCGATGGACGTGCCGGAGTCGTCACAGGCGCACGCCCCCTCGACGGCAGACGGATGCTGCGGCGGAGGCGCCAGCTGCGCCTGCGGCCACTGAGCCCACTGAGCACGCCAGCGAGCGAAGTTGACACCTGTTGCCGGAATTCAGGGCCAATTCCGACGACAGGTGTCAACTTCATCGGCGAGCTGGTGTCGACTTCATCGGCGAGCTGGTGTCGACTTCATCAGCAAGCAGGGCCCCCGGAGCCCAGAGCCTCAGGACAGGGCAGTGATCGCGTCGCGCAGGATGCCGTCGGCTGCGGCGAGAGCGGATGCCGACGCGTCAGCCGATGCTCCGGTCGCGAGCATCAGCACGGCGAGCTTGACCGACCCCTGAGCGGATACCACCGCCGCCGACGCCTCGTCGACCCCGACACCCGCGAGCTGCGAGACCGTACGGATCGAACGGGCATGGAGCTTCTCATTGGTGGCCTGGAGGTCAACCATGACGCCGCGGTAGGTCTTGCCGAGCTTGATCATCGAGAGCGTCGTGAGCATGTTGACCACGAGCTTCTGCGCCGTGCCGGACTTCAGGCGCGTCGACCCGGAGATGAACTCGGGACCGGTGACGACCTCGATCGCTATCTCGGCCGCCGCCCCGATCGCGGAGTCGGCGTTCGAGGCAATCGCGACCGTCAGCGCGCCGACGCCGCGGGCGTAGTCGAGACCGCCCACGACGTAGGGCGTGCGCCCGGACGCCGAGATCCCCACGACCGTGTCATTCTCGGAGAGTCCGAGCTCGCGCAGGGAGTCGGCCGCAGCATCCTCATCGTCCTCGGCGTTCTCGACGGCCGAACGGATGGCGGTCTCACCGCCGGCGATGAGTCCGACGACCATCGAGGGGTCGGTGCCGAACGTCGGCGGGCATTCGCTCGCATCGAGCACGCCGACGCGTCCCGCGGTGCCGGCACCGATGTAGATCAGACGGCCACCCCGGCGGAAGCGCTCGGTGATGCCGTCCACCGCCGCCGCGATCTCCGCGGTGCGCAGGGCGACCGCTGCCGGCACCCGTGCATCTTCCGCGTTCATCCGCTGTACGAGCTCGGCGGTGTCGAGCAGGTCGAGGTCACCGCGCTCGGTGGTCGACGCCTCGGTCCCCAGGCCTTCGAGCACGGCGAGGAGAGCGGTCAGTCGGGTGTCATCATTCGGCGCATCATTCAGCACGGTGCACGAACCTTTCATGGGGGAGATCGACGCGGCGCGCGAGCAGTGACGCGCCCTCCAGCGCATCACCCGCTGCGGGCACGTCACGGCGCCCCGCCGCCTGCAGCGCAGCGACGAGAGCGGAACGGAACCAGGCGTGATCGGTGAGCCCGCCGTGGAGTGTCACGTCGGGGGTGCCCGATGAGGCGGCGACCGCGGAAGCGGTGAGCAGACGCAGGGCGTCGGCCGCGATCTCGCCGGCGACGATGTCACCCGCATCCGCGGCATCGAGCACGGCGGGCGCGAGGGTCGCGAGGCGGCGCGGCAGCGGCTCCGGCAGGGCGAGCCAGGTCGCGATGGCGGATGCCGAGCCGATCTGCTCGTCGATGACCCGGGTGAGCGCGGTGTCGGGAGCCAGGCCGGCCGACTGCCGCAGTACGGCTCGCAGCGCCTCACGGCCCAGCCAGGAGCCGCTGCCGAAGTCGCCCAGTTCCGGTCCCCACCCGTCGACGAGCCGGATCCCGTCGGCATCGATGCCGAGGGCCGCAGCCCCGGTTCCCGCGATCAACAGAACTCCTGGCTCTCCTCCCAGTGCCCCAGCGTGGGCGGTGACGACGTCGGATGCCACGGCGACCGGCACCCCGGTGTCTGCGGCGAGCGCCGAGGCCAACTCCTGCGCGGCCCCGGGTGCGGTCCACGCTCCGGCGGCACCGACCCCGACCAGATCGAACGATCCACGGACCCCGGCGAGCAGGGGGCGGATCGCGGCGAGAGCGGCCTCGACACCGCCGCTCGCTGCCAGCCCGGGAGCGCCGATCCCGTCGAGCAGGGAACCGTCGATCGCGACGCGGCACCGGGACTTGCCGAGGTCGACGGCGACGGTGCGACGCGGAGAGATCATGAAAATAGTCTACGCAGACTCTGACTCTCATGAAACAATTGTTCAGACCGGCATCCGTCCGGCGGATCCGCACGACCGCGAACACGAGGAGTGTCATGAGCGTCCAGACGACGATCGCCACAGCGGCCGAGACACTGCCTCCCTCCCTCGCCCGCATCGCCCGCGTGATCAGCGACAATCCCACGACGGCCGTGGAGAGCACGATCTCCGAGCTCGCCGAGCTCTGCAACACGTCGGTCGCCTCGGTCGTGCGCTTCTGTCGCGCAATCGGACTGCGCGGGTACGCCGCGCTGCGCATGGCCCTCGCCGCCGAACTCGGACGCGAGTCGGTGCAGTTCAGCGCTCCGGCCGGCTTCGGCTCCGAGATCGCGGTCGGCGATTCGCTGCGTGAAGCGGCGGGCAAGATCGCCGCCCTCGAGCTGCTCGCGATCGAGGAGACCGTGGCGGGCCTCGACTACGACGTGCTGGCCGCCGCGGTCGACGCGATCGATCAGTCCAAGCGCATCCTGCTCTTCGGTGTCGGCGCGAGCAGGCTCGTCGCCGACGATCTCGGTCACAAGCTGCTGCGGATCGGACGCTCGGCGATCGTGCTGTCCGACGCGCACGAGGCCAGCGCCGCCGCCGCGCTCACCGCGAAGAAGAGCGTCGCCATCGGATTCTCGAACTCCGGTACGACGAACGAGACGCTGCGCTTCCTGCGCACCGCCCGCGCGGCGGGCACGACCACGATCGGTGTCACGAGTGCCGCGGACTCCCCTCTCGCCGAGGCCGCCGACCACGCGCTGTTCACGCACGCCCGAGAGTCGCGGTTCCGCGCCGGCGCGATGGTGAGCCGCATCGCGCAGCTCGCGCTGGTCGACTGCATCTTCGTGGGGGTCGCCCAACGCCGTCATGCGCACACCGTGCACGCGCTGCAGCGCACGGCGGATGCGGCCCAGGCGCTCCGCGGAGAGTGACGCCGCTCCGCGGAGCGTGACGCTTCGGCGTCGTTCAGGCCGCCGTCCCGGCCCCGAGCTCGTCGCGGACCGTCTGCCCGGTCACCGATCCGGCCGTGCGCAGGAACACGATGATCCAGCTGAAGATCAGGATCGCCGCGATGAGCTCGACCGCGGTCAGGTTGTAGTAACCGACCGCGAAGAAGGCGGCGAGCAGGATGATCACCAGCACGTAGAACCACCCGAACGCCACGAACACCCGCGGAATGGTGCGCACGAACCAGGGCAGGCCGATCACGACGACCGCGAACACCACGGTCATCCCGGTGGCCACCGTGTTGTGCACGAGGAAGAACTCGTCGACCGGGAAGATCCCGACGCAGGCGAGGAAGATGCCCATCAGGATCAGCCCGCCGCGCACGATGAACCGCCCGCGCCGGTCGACGGGGTCGGTGGCGGGAAGGCCCGCCGTCGCATACCGCGAGATCGTGGTCACCATCACGCCGGCGATGATGAGCGTCACGTTGAACGCGATCGACGCGCTGTTGGAACTCATGCCCAAGGCCGAGAGATTGTCGCGCCACCAGTGCGGGTCGCTCGATGCCAACATGCTCGCGAAGGCGCCGACCACGAGGAACACGGCGAGGACGAGCGAGAGCACCATCGGTGTCAGAGCGACGCTGCTCAGGAAGGCCACGTAGGCGGTGAGGGCGAAGGCGACGGCCACGAGGACCGCGCCGGGGAACGCGTACACCGGCGCATCGGTGAAGCTGCTCTCCAGGAGCTTGGCGATGCCGAGCCAGCCGAGGTAGGCGATCGCCGCATGGGCGAAGGCGATCGCCGCGAGGTCGTACCAGCGCAACCGGTCGCCCGGCACACTGAAACCGTCGCGCACGGCATCCGGGGCGATCTGTTCGGGACGCACGGCCAGCCTTCCGAGCACGAACGCGACCGCCGCGACGACAGCTCCTCCGATCGCCGCGAGGGCCCCCACGGATCCGCTGCCGCTGATCGCGAGCTCGCGACCCCAGAAGACGGGCCAGCCGATCGCGAAGCCGATGATGAGGAACGCCCCGCCCACGATCAACGCGGTCGCCTCGAACACGGCATCCGATGCATCCGGCCCTCTCAGTTGCCGCAGCACCTGCAGAACCCTGTCCGTGAAAGCTCTCATGGTCTCCCCCTCCGCTCCACATCCTAGAAGTCGACCCGATCGGCGGCCGCCGGTGATAGCATCACGGAACGGATCGTATACAACGTCGTCGTTCCACCATCCCGAGGTGATCAGTCATGAACGGTGCACTCGCTGCCCCCGCCGAATCGGTGTCCACGCTTGTCGCGCGCAACATCAGCGAATTCCGCGCTGCCGTGTCGGAGTCCTTCGTGCCCCTGCAGGTGTCGAGCGGCGGCCCCGACCACTTCCGCGGCGTGATCCGCGGTGCCTCGGTCGATGAGGTGCACGTGACCGAGGTGCGCGCGACCTCGCACGTCGTCGAGCGCACGCCCGAGCTCATCGCCCGAGGGGATCGCTCGTACTTCAAGCTCAGCCTGATGCTCGCCGGCACCGGGCTGTTGATCCAGGACGACCGCGAGGCCGTGCTGCAGCCGGGCGATCTCGCCGTGTACGACACCGACCGGCCGTACTCGCTCGTCTTCGATCAGGACTTCCGCACCATGGTCGTCATGTTCCCCAAGCACCTGATCAGCCTGCCCTCCGACATGATCGGTCAGCTCACCGCCGTGCGCATCTCCGGCCATGAGGGGCTGGGCGGCATGGTCGCCCCCTACCTCACACAGCTCGCCGGCAACCTCGACCAGCTCGCCGGCACCACCGGGGCACGCCTCGCCCACAGCGCCCTCGACCTGGTCACGACCGTCTTCACCCGCGAACTCGGTCTCGATGAGGTCTCCGCCGACCCGCACCGCGCCCTCGTGCAGCGCATCCGCTCGTACATCGATCGCAATCTCGCATCCACCGACCTGGGCCCTGCCTCGATCGCCTCGGCGCATTTCATCTCGACGCGGCACCTGCACGGGCTCTTCCAGGAGCAGGGTGTGACGGTGTCGACGTGGATCCGCACGCGTCGCCTGGAGCAGTGCCGACGCGACCTGCTCGACCCGATGCTCGCCGACCGTCCTGTGGCGGCCGTGGCGGCGCGCTGGGGATTCGTGGATGCCGCGCACTTCAGCCGGGCGTTCAAGTCGGCCTTCGGGGTCTCCCCCAGCGAGTACCGCGCCACGCACTGACCGATCGGGTCACGGCACGTACACGGGCGGCTCGAACATCGACCCGCCCGAGAGGAGTTGCGTGGCCACGAACCCCGGCAGAGACGTGGCGGCCAGCGCGCCGACCGCGAGCAGGACGCTGAGGCCGACTCCCCGCCAGCCGTCGCGGATCGCCAGGAAGAGGCCGATCAGCACCAGCACGTGCAGCACCAGCACGGGGATCAGCCCCCAGGCCAGGCCGAAGCCCGCCATGGTCGTATCGGCCGCCTGCGCCTTGGACTCCTCGGAGAACTGCTCGTCGAACGCCATGGCACACCACACCCAGGCGACCGCGAACAGCGCGAGCAGGAAGAGCGCCGCCCCGATCCACCCGGCGATGCGCAGGCCGAGGGGACGAGGGGGACGAAGGTCGGTGCGCACGCCTCATCCTCGCATCGAAGCCACGACGGGGCGCGGCAATCAGGTGCCCTCCCCCGGCACATCCTTGCCCCGGAGGGCACGCCGGTTGACTCTCGGCGCGCGATGGTGCGCACAACCTTGAGGGCGGCACCTGCCCGGACCGAGCATGAGGCAAGCGCACCGCGATGACGCGGTGCCCGGAGCGATGAGGCTCCGCCGCGTGCGACGTCTGGACCTCCATGACCGACATCACCACCGACCCGGCACTCGACGAATGGCGCACCTACGACGAGTTCGCCGCCGGCATCGACACCTTCCGCCTGCCGAACGCGTCACTGGCCGGAACCGCTCTGACTCTCACGCTCGACGACGACAGCACCGTGTCGCTGCGCTTCGACACCGACACAGTCACCTGGGCCGGACTGGGCGCGACCGGCACCGACCCGTACGACGCCGTCCGCGTGCGCGACGACGTCATCTTCGTCAACGTCCCGTTCGACAGCCGGGAGCGCGAAGCACTCACCGTGGTCTTCTCCGACACGACGCACCGAGCGACCGTCATCCGCTCTCGCATCGCCGCGGAGGCCGTCGAGGGCACACCGCAGGTCGGCCAGGACTTCTGGGCGGCGACGACCGACCGCGGCGCCGCCACCGGAGAGACGCCCGGCCCGAGCCGCGACCTGATCGGCAAGCGCAACATCTACCGCTACAGCCCCGAGCACCTGTACGAGCACGTCTACATCTCCAGCCAGCGCTACGCGTGGCAGTGCCTGGAGGGCGTGCAGCGTGGTCACGGCGACATGGACCTGTCGACCGTGTGGAAGTTCGCCGACGGGCTCTACCTGTTCTGCTTCCGCGAGTTCCGCATCGCGGTCGCGAGCGTCTGGCTGCACGACCTCGGTTACCAACTGATGACCACGGGCATCTTCCTCGGGCTCAACGGCGAGGGCCGAGCCGAGCACTCGCGTGGGGGCGGACACATCTATCCCCTGGGCTCCGTCGAGTATCCCGACGCGCAGCCCGTCTGAGCCCGGAACCGGTCAGGAGAACACGACATGAGCAACGCAGACATCATCCGCGACCACTACGCGGCCAGTGACCGTGGAGACATCGACGGGATGCTGGCGCCGTTCGCCCCCGACGTGCGTTGGACCGAGGCCGCAGGCTTCCCGTACGCGGGCACGTACGTCGGGCCGGAGGCCGTCGCCGCGAACGTGTTCGCTCGCATCCAGGACGAATGGGACGACTACACGGTCGCGATCGACGAGGTGGTCGACGGCGGCGACGTCGTGATCGGCATCGGCACGTACTCCGGCACGTACACGCGCACCGGCCGGTTCTTCGCGGCCCGCGTGGCGCATGTCTGGCGCCTCGCCGAGGGGCAGGTCGTCGCCTTCGAGCAGTTCACCGACACCGAGATGGTCAACCGCGCACTGCGCGACTGACCCCGCTGACAGCACCATCCCGAACACCGCATCACCGTAAACACAGCACCACCTGAACACAGCACCATCCCGAAGACAGCACCATCCCGAACACGAGAGGCAGGAAGCACATGAACAAGCGAGCATCCGGCACCGCGGCGCTCATCGCCGTGGCAGCCCTCACCCTCGCCGGCTGCACCGGTGCAGGCGACGGATCCGGCGGCGACGGCGCCCCGATCGTCGTCGGCTCGGTGAACACCATCAGCGGGCCGGCCACCTTCCCCGAAGCGTCGCAGGCGGCAGCCGCCGTGTTCGACGCCTTCAACGAGGCCGGTGGCCTGGACGGACGCACGATCGACTACAAGACGCTCGACGACAAGGGCGACCCGGCAACGGCGACCGCATCGGCCCGTGAACTGGTCGGCAGCGACGGCGCCGTGGCGCTGGTCGGATCGGCCAGCCTCATCGAGTGCGAGATCAACGCCAAGTACTACGAGCAGGAGGGCATCCTCTCGCTGCCGGGCATCGGCGTCGACACGGGCTGCTTCGCGAGCGACAACATCTCGCCCGCGAACGTCGGCCCGTTCAACGACATGACCCTCACGCTGCAGTACGGCTCGGAGGTGCTCGGCCTCGACGACATCTGCATCCTGCTCGAGATCGCCGGCTCCACGCGTCCGACCTACCAGGCCGCGATCGACAAGTGGACCGAGATCACCGGCAAGGAGCCGAAGTACGTCGACGACACCGTGCCGTACGGAGCATCCGACTACACGCCCTACATCGTCAAGGCGCGCGACCAGGGCTGCAAGGCACTGGCGATCAACCCGGTGGAGCCCGACGCGATCGGACAGGTCAAGGCCGCGAACGCCCAGGGCTGGGACGACGTCACCTGGCTCTACCTGACCAGCGTCTACAGCGAGAACTTCGCCGACGCGATCGACAACGCCGGCGCCGGGATCTACGTACCCGCGGAGTTCTACCCGTTCACCGACGACAACGAGATCAACGCCGACTGGCGCGCGCTGATGGAGAAGAACGACATCGCTCTCACCTCGTTCAGCCAGGGCGGATACCTCGCCGCGACCTACTTCATCGAGGTGCTGAAGAGCATCGACGGCGACATCACACGCGAGAGCGTCTCGGAGGCGCTCAAGAGCATGGACCCGATCGAGAACCCCATGGTCGGAACGCCCTTCGCATTCGGCACGCAGAACACCGCCGGGTGGCCGATCATCCTGAAGTCCGGCACGAACGCATGGGAGAAGGTCGCCGACGACTGGCTGCGCATCGGCGAATAAGCACCTCCCGCGCCCCGGTCGTCGAGTGGACGTCATCGCCCGACGACCGGGGCACCCGATCAGAAAGGACGCCTGATGCTGCAAGGCGCCATCGCCGGCCTCGCCGCCGGCGGCCTCTACGCCGTCCTCGGCGTATGTCTCACCCTGATGTCACGGCTCGTGCGTGTCGTCAACTTCGCCCAGGCCGCGACCGGGATGTTCGGGGCGTTCTCCGCGGTGTGGTTCGTCCGTGAGCTCGACCTCCCCATCTGGCTCGGCTCCGTGCTGGGCGTGCTGGTCGCCGGCCTGCTGTCGGCGGCGATCGGCTTCATCGCCGCCACCTGGCTCTCGGAGGCATCGACGACCACGCGCTCGGCGATGACCGTCGGCCCCCTGCTGCTGCTGATCTCGATGTCGTTCATCCTGTTCGGCAACAAGCCGCAGCCGTTCACCCCGATCATCGCCGGCCCGGCCTTCTCGTTCGGCGGTGTCGTGATCAGTCAGGTCACGGTCGCGACCGTCGCGATGGCGATCGTGACCGCGATCGTGGTGCGCATCGTGCTGCGGCGCACGCGCGTCGGCACGCAACTGCGCGCCCTGTCGGAACGTCCGACGACCGCCGAGCTGCTCGGCATCCGCTCCCGACCGCTGTCGATCGCCGTCTGGTTCGTGACCGGCGTGATCAGTGCGATGGCGATCATGATCGTCGCCCCGTCGCAGTCCAACGACGCCACCAGCCTGTCGATGCTCATCGTGCCCGCCGCGGCGGCGGCACTCCTGGGCGGATTCCGCCGGCTCGACCTCGCCGTGATCGGCGGCATCGTGCTCGGTGTGCTCGGCGGACTGGTCGCCCAGATCGACGAGGTCGCGCTGGTGCGCAACTTCCTCCCGTTCCTGTTCATCGTCGTCCTGCTCCTGTGGACGCAACGCAAGGAGGTGTGGGATGCCGCTCGCTGACCGCCCCCGTTTCGTCGAAGGACGCGCGTTCCGCGTGTCGTGGCCCGTCGCCGTCGCCGCGGCCGGGATCGGCGTCGGCGCCATCCTGAGCGCCGCGCTGCCCGGCTACTTCGTCTTCCTCGCGATCAGCGCCGTCATCGCCGCGATCGCGATCCTCGGTCTCGGCATCGTCACCGGGTCAGCGGGCATGATCGCGCTGTGCCAGCTGACCTTCGCCGCGGTGGGCGCGTGGATCGTCTCACTGCTCAATGTGATGCAGGCACCGGGTGGCTTCGTGCTCTGGCTGGTGCTGGGCGGAATCGCCGCAGGTCTCGTCGGGGTGCTCGTGGGTCTGCCCGCCCTGCGTCTGCGCGGCGTGAACCTCGCCGTGGTCACGCTCGGCTTCGCGGCTGCGGCCGACGTCACGCTCGTGCAGATCCAGTTCCCCGGCTCGGCCGACGGCACCGCGATCGAGCGCCCGTCGATGTTCTCGAACGACCGGCAGTTCTTCTTCCTCTCCATCGTCGTGCTCGCCCTGTGCGGACTCGGCGTCTTCTTCCTGCAGCGCAGCCGCTGGGGCTCGAGCTGGAAGGCCGTCGCGTTCTCCGAGCGCGGCACCGCCGCCGCCGGGCAGAGCGTGCAGGTCGCCAAGCTCACCGCGTTCGCGGTCTCCGCTGCACTCGGCGGCGTCGCAGGTGGGCTGCTGGCCGGCCAGGTGCAACTCCCCTTCGCTTCGAGCTTCACGCCTCTCCAATCGCTCGCGCTGTACGTGCTCGCGATCATGTCGGGCGCGCATCTGATCGACATGGCGATATTCGGCGGCATCCTGTGGGTGCTGGTGCCCGAGCTGCTCAAGCGCTGGGGCATCCCGCAGGACTGGGGTTTCGTCGTGTTCGGCGTGCTCGGCGTGCAGGCGCTCACGAGCGGGACGAACCTCGGCCAGGGCATCCGCAACCTGTTCTATCGGCGGGCGGATCGCCGCGCCGCGCAGGCGCAACTCACGGCGCTGCCGCCCGACGCGCATGCGGAAGCGACCGCCATCACGACGACCACCACGGCGACCGTCGATGACGCAGCCTTCGACGGTTCGCCCGTGCTGACCGTCGACGGACTCACCGTGCAGTTCGGCGCGCTGAAGGCTCTCGATGACGTGTCGTTCCAGGTGCCGGCCGCGTCCATCATGGGCCTGATCGGACCCAACGGCGCCGGGAAATCGACGTTCGTCGACGCGATCAGCGGCTTCCTCCCCCAGCACACCGGTCGGGTGCTGCTGGGTGACCGCGACCTCGCCCGCCTCTCGCCGACCCGGCGCGCGCGGCTCGGACTGCGGCGCACGTTCCAGCAGGACCGTGTGCCCCCGGCGTTGACGATCGGCGCCTATGTGCGGTTCGTCGCCCGACGGCGACTCGCGACGGCCGACATCAACGAGGTGCTGGCGTTCTTCGGGTGCCCACCCTCACGCGCCCGCCTGTCGAGTGTCGACGTGGGAACACGACGGCTCGTGGAGGTCGCCGCGAACGTCGTGGCCCGCCCCCGGCTGCTGATCCTCGACGAACCGGCCGCCGGCCTGTCGCACGAGGAGCACCTCGCCCTCGCCGCGCGCCTGCGCGATCTGCCCGGTCGCTACGGCGTCGCGCTGATCATCATCGAGCACGACCTCGACCTCGTGCGCTCGGTCTGCCCGACGCTCACCGTGCTCGACTTCGGTCGTGTGCTCGCCAGCGGCCCGCAGGCCGAGGTCCTCGCGAATCCTGACGTCGTCAAGGCGTACATGGGAGAGACGGAGCTGTTGACATGAGCGAACTCATCCTGGATGCCGTGACGGTCAGCCGTGGCGCCGGCGCGGTGATCTCCGACGTCTCGTTGCGCGTGACCGGCGGCGAGGTGCTGGCGCTCGTCGGACCGAACGGCGCGGGAAAGACGAGCCTGATCGAGTCGGTGTCGGGCGTCACGCCGCATTCCGCCGGTTCGATCACCCTCGACGGCGAACCGATCGACAAGCTCTCCCGGGTCGCCAGGGCGCGCCGCGGAATCGTGCACATCGAACAGGGCCGCGCGGTGTTCCCCTCGCTCACGGTGCGGGAGAACATCTCGCTCACCGCGCGCACCCCGGGCGAGGTGGATGCCGCCCTCGCGCAGTTCCCCGAGCTCGAGAAGCGCATCGACTCCCCCACGGCGTTGCTCTCCGGCGGCGAGCAGCAGATGGTCGTGCTCGCGCGCGCGTTCGCCGCGAAGCCGAGGATCCTCCTGATCGACGAGATGTCACTGGGGCTCGCTCCGGTCGTGTTCCTGCGCCTGATGCCGATCGTGCAGTCGATCGCCGCGTCGGGGGTCGGGGTGCTGCTGGTCGAGCAGTTCACACAGCTCGCGCTCGGTCTCGCCCGGGAAGCCGTGGTCGTCGCGGGCGGACAGGTGTCGTTCCAGGGCACCTCGGAGACGCTGAAGGCCGACCCCGACCTGCTGCATCGGGCGTATCTCGGCGGATGACGGCATCCGCTCGGGCTAGCCTGAAGGGGTGACCCAGACCATCCACGCCCGCGCCGTCCTGCTCGACATGGACGGCACCCTCGTCGACTCCACCGCCGTGGTCGAACGGCTCTGGCTCGCCTGGGCAGAACCCCACGGCATCGACCCGGCGACGGTGCTGCGCGTCGTGCACGGACGCCAGGGACATCAGAGCATGGCCATCATGCTCCCCGAGCGCGATCACGCGATCAACCTGCGCGAGAACGATGCGATGCTCGCCTCCGAGGTGGGCGACGTCGACGGCGTGGTGTCGATCCCCGGCGCCGGCGCAGTGCTCGATGCGCTGGCCCCGTTCCCCCATGCGATCGTGACCTCGGCGAATGTGGCGCTCATGACGGCGCGCATGCAGGCGGCCGGGCTCGCTGTACCCGCCCTCGCGGTCACGGCCGAGAACGTCTCGGCGTCGAAGCCCGATCCCGAGGGATTCCTGCTCGGCGCCGAACTGCTCGGCGTCGACCCCGCGGACTGCATCGTGTTCGAGGACTCCGGCGCGGGCATCCAGGCGGGGCTCGCCGCGGGCATGCGCGTGCTCGGGGTCGGCCGCCATGCCGAGGCGCACTCCCCCACCTACCGCGTCGACGACCTGACGCAGGTCGCGCTCGTCCGCACCTCCGAAGGATTCGACCTCGTCCTCGACTGAGGCAGGGTCCCAACACCCCGACACCGAACCTGAAGTTGACACCTGTTGCCGCCATCCGACGCGAATTCCGACGACAGGTGTCAACTTCAGGCGCTCACAGCGAGCACCCGCACGGGGCGAAGCTCTCCTACATCCCGGCGTGATCGAACGCGATCGTCGGCACGTCCACGACGTGTGAGCCGCCGTCGGCGACGATCACCGCGCCCGTGATGTACGACGACTCCCCCGAGCCGAGGAACCGCACGACCGACGCGATCTCCGCCGGGCGTGCCGGCCGGCGCAGCGGCACATCGGCCGTGACCGTGGCATAGGCCTCCTCGCGTGACGCGAGATTCGCGTGTGAGGCGAACTCGTCCATCTCCTCATCGGCCATGGGCGTCTGCACCCAGCCGGGGCAGACGGCATTCACGCGCACACCGTGGCGTCCGTAGTCGCGGGCGAGGGTGCGGGTCAGGCCGATCAGGGCATGCTTTCCCACCGTGTAGCCGGCGACCGATGGTCCGGCGAAGAGACCCGCGAGCGACGACACGATCACGATCTGGCCCTTCGACTCGAGCAGCGCCGGCAACGACTCGCGCGCCATGACGAAGGCGGTCGTGAGGTTCGCGCGGATCGCCGCGTCCCATCCCGCATCATCGGTGTCGGCGACGGGCGAGAACCCGTGCCCGCCCGCGTTCGCCACCAGCACGTCGATGCGTCCGTACTTCGCCAGCACCTCGGCGACGGCCGCCTTCGCGGACGCGGTGTCCGCGGCATCCGCGACCACTGCCTGCGCACCCACCGCACGCTCGACCTCCTGCAACGGCTCCGGGCGGCGCCCGACGACGACGACATGCGCGCCTTCCGCCGCATACCGCTCGGCGATGGCGGCACCGATGCCCGTGCCACCTCCGGTGATGACGACGACGCGTCCCGAGACGGTCGATCCGACGGCAAGTCCCATGGTGTGCTCCTTGTGATGATCGGGCGCGAGTGCGCGTGGTGAGGTGACGCCGATGCTCACGCGGGAAAACCCGAGCGGGCGCTGACGCCGAAGTCGCTGATGAGGGTGGTGCCGTTGACCGAGCGGCTTCGAGGAGAGACGAGGTAGACCACATGCGCGGCCACCTCGGCGGCAGACTGCACCGGGAACCCCGGGTCGACGAACGCCTCCGCCCCGAGATCGCCGCGGCTCATCGGGGTGTCGACGATGGAGGGGGCGACGGTGTTCACCCGGATGCCGGAGTCGGCGAGGTCGACCGACAATGCCCGCGCGAACTGCACCAGCGCGGCCTTCGAGGCGCAGTACGGCGCCATGCCGGCCGAGGCGACGAATGCGGAGTCGCTCGCGAGCAGCACGACGGATGCCGCGGGGGCGGTGCGCAGCGCGGGAAGCGCGTGCTTGAGGGTGAGGAACGCCCCGCCCACGTTCACCGCGAACACGGCGTTCCACTCGGCGAGCGCGGTCTCCTCGATGCCCCGTCCGACCGGGCCGGAGATCCCGGCGCAGCACACGACCGCATCGAGGCGCCCCAGCTCTGCCACCCCACCGCCGATCGCCGCGCGCACCTGCTCCTCGTCGGTCAGATCCGCCACCAGGATCACCGCGTCGCGGCATCCCGCTGCGGTCTCGCGCAGCGCCGCGGGGTCGCGATCGAGCAGGGCGACGCGCACACCCTCCGCGGCGAGCGCCAGCGCTGTCGCGCGGCCGATGCCGCTCGCGGCGCCCGTGATGAGGGCAGTCGTGCCGGTCAGGTGCAGGTCCATCGTGCCCTTCGACCGCCGATCCTGCGCCGGGTGGCGCGAGGGAGGACGACGGTGTTCTCCCGGTCATCCTGCTCCTCGGCCTGCACTCGACGAACGGCTCGGAGCGTGGTGTGCACGCTGACACCATCGTCTTTCGCTCAGGGTCAAGCGGGGCCGGGGCCACACGAGCAGACTCGCTCTATCGATGATCCCCCTCATTCGTCGATGCCGCGCGAGCGGCAGTCACCGAGCAAAGGAGCCGACGTGGCCGACCCGACATCTGTGTCCACGACGCAGAGCAACACCACCCTCCGTCCCGGCGCCCTCGGCGTCGCGGGCATCGTCTTCCTCGTGCTCGCGGCCGTCGCGCCGCTGACCGGCATCGTCGTCGTCGCATCACTCGCGATCGCGCTCGGCAACGGCGGCGGCACCCCGATGTCGTTCTTCCTGGTGGCCGCGATCCTGCTGCTGTTCGCGGTCGGGTACGCGCAGATGTCGAAGCAGCTGGTCAACGCCGGCGGGTTCTACGCCTTCGTCGTGAAGGGCCTCGGTCGCACGGGAGGGCTCATCGCCGGGCTCATCGCCACGCTCGGGTACAACTTCTTCGTGGTCGGCACGATCGGCACGAGCGGGTTCTTCATGCAGACGATCATCCGCGACCTGACCGGTCTCGACGTGCACTGGCTCATCTGGGGTCTGCTCTCCATCGTGGTGTGCTTCGTGCTGGCCCGGGTCGGTGTCGACTTCAGCTCGAAGGTGCTCGGCGTGTGCCTCGTGCTCGAGGTGCTGATGCTCGTCGTGTTCGACGTCTCGGTGCTCGTGCAGACCGGCTACGACCTGGGTGCGTTCAGCCCCGAGGCGGTGTTCTCCGGGTCGCTCCCGATCGGACTGCTGCTGGCGGCGACCGGATTCCTCGGTTTCGAGGCCACCGCCCTGTTCAGCGAAGAGGCCAAGCAGCCGCTGCGCACGATACCCCGCGCGACCTACACGTCGATCATCGCGATCGGCATCATCCTCGGTGTCACCACCTGGGCCGTGGTGAGCGCGACCGGCGTCGCGCAGGCACAGGCCACGGCGCTGGAGCACCTGCCGACCGGCGACCTGATCTTCACGATCTCGCAGCAGTACCTGGGCGGACCGCTCACGACCGTCATGATGGTGCTGCTCCTGGTGAGCCTGTTCGCGGCGATGCTCGCGTTCCACAACTCCGCCACCCGCTACCTCTACTCGCTCGGTCGTGCGCGCATCCTGCCGCAGGCACTCGCCCGCACCCGCACCAACGGGTCGCCGCAGCTCGCCGGCATCGTGCAGGCATCGTTCGCCGGCATCGTCGCGATCATCTTCGCCATCGCCGGGGCCGATCCGATCGTGACGCTCGTTCCCGCGATGCTCGGCTTCGGCACTCTCAGTGTGCTCATCCTGCAGGGCCTCGCCGCCATCTCGATCGTGGTGCATTTCCGCCGCGCTCGCGATCCGCGCTGGTGGAGCACGTTCATCGCCCCCGGAATCGGGTTCTTGGGCATCGCAGCGATCTCGGTGCTGGCGATCGTGAACTTCAACATCGTCGCCGGGTCCGAAGAACTCGCCATCCGCCTGATGCCGCTGCTGCTCGTGCTCGCCGTGATCGGCGGCATCGTCTACGGCGTCTACCTCCAGCGCGCGAAGCCCGCCGTCTACGCGGGCCTCTCCTCCGACCTGGAGCAGTTCAGCACGCGCTGACGCTCCCGCATCCGCCCCTCCGAAAGAAGGAACCCATGACCACACTGAACCCCGCCGACACGTCCACGTGGCTGCCGCTGGAGGGTCTCGCCCCCGGCTTCGACGCGAACAAGGCACCGCACACCACCGCACTGAGCGGGCGTGAGATCGCGGTCGTCGACGCGCGAGGCACCCGCATCGTGCACCGCTTCGCCGACACCACCGTGGCCTGGGACTACCAGCCCGGCGCGGAAGACCCCACCGCCGCGGCCGCCGACACCGACGACTACGAGGCGTTCGAGGTCGACGACGACCTGTACTTCGTGCAGTTCCACCACCGCTACCTGCCGAACGAAGCCGTGTCGCTCGTGGTCGACCTGCGCCAGGGTCGTGCCCTCGCGATCATCTCGCTCATCCTGCCCGCGCCGGAGAAGGGGCGCACCCGTGTGCAGCACATCTTCGCGCCCGGAGTGATCGAGGGGGTCGAGGTGTCGGGGGCGGAAGCCGCGCCCACGACCACGCTCATCGGACGCCGCGTCGAGTGGGTGTACAGCGCTGAGCACGCCTACGAGCACGTGTACCTGTCGCCGCGCTGGTACTCGTGGCAGTGCCTGGCCGGCCCCGAGCGGGGCCTCGCCGACACCGACGAGAACAGCGTGTGGGAGGTACGCCCCGGCATCTACATCTTCGCGTGGCGCGAGAAGGTCATCCCGTGCGCGTCCGTGACGATCGCCGATCACCGCGACGTCAACGCCATCCGCTCGCACGGCGTGCTGTTCGGTCTCGACGAGAGCGGCGAAGTGCCGACGCACTTCACGTTCGGCGCCCACGGTCGCCTGCTCTCGACCACGCTGCACACGCCCGAGCTCGAGCCGGCGATCTTCGGGGACGCCTGAGATGACGGCGCCCGCCGACCTCATCGTCACGGCATCCGTCATCCGCACGGCCGATCGGGCGAACCCGATCGTCGACGCGTTCGCGGTGCGTGACGGCCGCATCGTCGCGATCGGCTCGGCGGCAGACGTCGCGCCGTTCCGCGGGAGACGGACGCGGATGCTCGAGGGCGGCGACGCCGCCGTCTACCCCGGGTTCGTCGACGTGCACAACCATCACGCACTCGCCGGGCGCACCGACCTGTTCGAGCTCTCCCTGCCGCAGGCGCTGTCGCTCGACGGCATCCTGGAGCGAGTGCGCGCGCACGCCGCGACCCTGCCCGCCGACGCCTGGATCGTGGGTGGGGCCGTGCCGACCACGCTGCTGCCGGAGCTCGCGAACACCGCTTCGCGTCTGCTGCTCGACGAGGCGTCCGGTGGGCGTCCCGTCGTGCTCGTGGAGGACTCGCGGCACAACCGTTGGGCGAACACCCGGGCCCTCGAGCTCGCGGGCATCACCGGCGGCAGCATCCCCTCGTCGGGCGTCACGCTGCTCGATCCGGATGACGGCACACCCACGGGCGTGCTGCTGGAAGCCGCCGGCATCCCCGTGCAGGAGGCGTACGACCGCAGCGGCGGACTCACCCCCGCGCAGCACGCGGCGGCGTCTCGCCGCGGCGTCGAGCTGCTGAACTCCTACGGGATCACCGCCTTCCAGGACGCCGGGGTCTCGATCGAGATCCTCGACGCGCTGGCCGGGCTCGACCGAGCCGATGACCTGCACGCCTGGGTCGTCTCATCGCTGCTGATCAACGACGAGATCTTCGGGTTCGACCCGATCGGGCAGCCGCTCATCGAGCGCGGCGAGGAGTTTCGCACCCCGCACCATCGACCCGATTTCGTGAAGATCTTCCTCGACGGTGTACCGCCGGCGCGCACGGCGTCGTTCCTCGACCCGTATCCCGCGGATGCCGCCCATGGCGCGCACTTCCATGGCGAGACGACCATGACCTTCGACGAGCTCGCCGAGTGGCTGCGCGGCGTCGCCGCGCGCGGACTGGGCGCCAAGGTGCACTGCACGGGCGATGGTTCGGCGCGGCTCGTACTCGACGTCGCGGAACGTCTGCGCGCGGAAGGGGTCACGACCCCGATCCAGATCGCCCATGGGCAGTTCCTCGCCGAATCCGATATCCCGCGGCTGCAGGCACTCGACGTCTCGGCCGACATCTCGCCGTTCATCTGGTACCCCGGGGTCATCCCCCAGGCTCTGGCCGATGTGCTCGGCGAGCGCGCGGAACACTCGCAGCCGAACCGCGCCCTGATCGATTCCGGCGCGCTGGTGGCCGGCGGCTCCGACTGGCCGGTGAGCGAATCTCCCAACACGCTCGAGGGACTGCAGGGACTCGTCACCCGCGCGGATCCCTACGGACGCGCCCCCGGTGCGCTCTGGCCGGAGCAGGCCATCACCGCGGAGGAGGCGCTCGAGGTCTTCACGATCAACGCCGCGACCGCCATGGGCCTCGCGTCCGAGACGGGATCGCTGAGCGTCGGCAAGTCTGCGGACTTCGTCGTGCTCGCGCGCGACGCGATCGCCGGGCCCGCGGAGCAGATCGTGCACACCGAGGTCGTGGCCACCTGGTTCGCCGGCCGCGAGGTCTACACGCGCTGAGCTGTCCGGTCGCGAGGTCGCGTGGCCGCCCTTCGCCTGGTCACCTGGTCGCCGAGACCCCTCCCGAGCGTCGAAACCCCTCCTGATCGTCGAAACCCCCGTCTGCAGACGTTCGCAGACGGGGGTTTCGACGGTGTACGGGGGTTTCGACGATCCGCGGGACGCGCGGGGCGGCCGCGTCAGCCCTCCAGCACGAAGCGGGCGCCCCGCTCGCCGATCATCGCCGCGGGAGCGTTCGTGTTGCCGGTGGGAACGGTGGGGATCACCGAGGCATCGATCACGCGCAGCCCCTCGATGCCGCGCACACGCAGCTGCGGGTCGACGACGGCGTCGGCGTCGGTTCCCATGCGGCACGTTCCGACCTGGTGGTGATAGGTGATGGCGGTGCGGCGCACCCAGTCCTCGACGTCGGCGTCGGCGACCTCCGGCCCCGGGTACGCTTCGACGGCGCCCCACTCCTCGGCGAGGGCTGGCCGGGCGCCGATCCGACGGCATTGGCGCACGGATGCCGCGAGAGAGGCGACGTCGCGCTCGTCGGTCAGTGCCGCGAGGTCGATGAGCGGGAGGTCGGCGAGTCCCGGGCCCGAGAGTGTCAATGATCCTCTGCTGTGCGGGGTCACGAGTCCGGCCATCAGCGAGAATCCATCGTCTCCTCGGGGTTCGAGCTCGCCCCACATCGGCACCGAGAACAGGATCGGCTGGGTGTCCGGCTCGGCGAGGTCGTCACGACTGCGCCAGAACAGGTGCGTCTGGGTGACCGAGACGCCCGGCTGCGGCGGACCGACCGGCCGCTGCGTCGTGAAGATCACGGGCGAGAGCAGATGATCGTGCAGGTTCTTGCCGACGCCGGGAGCATCGTGCACGACAGGGATGCCGAGCGCCTCGAGCTCTGCGGCGGGGCCGATGCCCGAGCGCAGCAGGATCACCGGGGTGCCGATCGCACCGGCCGACAGGATCACCTCGTCGGCGCGTAGCTCTTCGGCATCCGCGCCCTCCCCCAGTCGCACGCCGACGGCGCGGCCGCCTTCGATGATGACCGAGTGCACCTCGCGGCCCGTGACGATCGTGAGTTCGTCGGCGACGGGTTGTGCGTAAGTCGTCCAGGTGTTCGCGCGCCGCCCGTCGCGCGCGGTGATCTGCTCCTGCGAGATGCCGTCGAGCGTGCCACCGTTGTAGTTCGGATTGTGCGGCAGGCCCTCCTGCACCGCGGCGTCGATGATCGACGCCTGGATCGGCGACAGCGGATAGTCGTCGGTGACGGGCAGCAGACCGTTCTCGATCGCGTCGTACACGGGCTCGACGTCCGCCCACCCCCACCCGGTGGCGCCGTCACGCTGCCAGCCGTCGTAGTCGGATGCCGCGCCCCGCACCCAGATCATGGCGTTGAGCGCATGCGATCCGCCGGTGACCTTGCCCCGCGGCAGGTGCAGACGGCGCCCGGCCGCGTGCTGCTGCGGCACCGTGAAGTAGTCCCAGTCGTCGGCGGAGTGCCACAGTTCGCCCGCCCGGGAGGGGTCGTGGATCGCGGGGTTCGTGTCATACCCGCCCGCTTCGACGAGCGTCACCGCGACGCCGGCGTCGACCAGTCGCCGCGCCACGATCGCGCCCGAGGTGCCGGCGCCGACGATGATCACCGATCTCACCGGTCAGCCCTTCCGGCCGGGTCCGGAGACGACCTGGGTGGTGGCGACCGACTTGAGTCCTTCGACGCCGAACTCCAGACCGTAGCCGGAGCTCTTGACCCCGCCGAACGGCACCATCGGGTGCAAGCCGCCGTGGGAGTTGATCCACACCGTGCCGGACTGCATGCGAGAGGCCGCGTCGCGCGCGGCGGCCGGGTCGCTCGACCACACCGAGGCGCCGAGGCCGACATCGAGGGCGTTGGCGAGGGCGAACGCCTCGTCGACGTCGCTGTAGCGGATCACCGGGAGTGCGGGTCCGAACTGCTCCTCCTGCACCAGTGCGGCATCGTTGTCGACGTCGGCGACGATCGTCGGACGGTAGAACAGCTCGCCGAGTTCGGGAGCCGGCTCTCCCCCGGTGACGATGCGGGCGCCGCGGCTCCTGGCCTCGTCGACCAGTCTGCTCACGATGTCGAACTGGGCGCGGTTCTGCAGCGGTCCGAGCACGTTGTCCTCGTCGAGGCCGTTGCCCATCGGCACGGATGCCGCGATCTCGGCGAGAGCGCTCACCACGTCGTCGTAGACGGACTCGTGCACGTACAGGCGCTTGAGCGCAGCACAGGTCTGACCGGTGTTGATGAACGCACCCCAGAACAGGTCCTGCGCGATGGCGGAGACGTCGGTGCCGGGGAGGACGATGCCGGCGTCGTTGCCACCGAGCTCGAGAGTGAGGCGCGCGAGGTTGCCGGCAGAACTCTCGATGATGCGGCGGCCGGTCGCGGTGGATCCGGTGAACATGATCTTCGCGATGTCGGGGTGCGAGGCCAGACGGGCACCGACCTCGCGATCACCGGAGACGCCGATCAGCACGTCGGGCGGGAGCACTTCGTTCATGATGTCGAGAAGGGCGAGGACGCTCAGGGGCGTGTATTCGCTGGGCTTTGCGACGACCGTGTTCCCCATGCGCAGAGAGGGCCCGATCTGCCACATCGTGATCATGAGCGGCCAGTTCCACGGCCCGATCGCGCCGACGACGCCCGCCGCTTTGTAGATCAGTTCGGCGTGGAGGGACTCGTCATCGACGAGCACCTGCGGCTCGAGGACGGTCGCGGCGTTGGTGCGCAACCAGGCGGAACAGGCTCCCAGCTCGAAGCGCGCGTTCGGTCCGTTGAGAGGCTTGCCCTGCTCGCGCGAGAGCAGGTGTGCGAGGGCCTCGGCGTTCGCGTCGATCGCATCGGCGGTCGCGAGCAGCAGCTCGATCCGCTTCTCGTGACCGAGTGTCTCCCAGGCGGGCTGCGCGGCCTTCGCCCGGGCGATGGCGTCGTCGAGGTCGGCGACGGAGTGCACCGGTGCTCGGCCGATGATCTCGCGGGTGGCCGCGTCGGGGATCTCGCGACCCGCTCCCTCCGGCGCCTGGATGCGGTCGAGCAGCGCAGCTGCGGATGCGACGGTTTCGGACATCGGACTCTCCTTCGAGCGAGACACGGACCAGCGTGAGACTGGACGTCTTCCCATCTTCGAGGCCGTCTCACCTTCGCACTTGTCCGGGAGCGCGCCGCAGATGTCCGAGTGCGAAGGGATGCCGGGGAGCACGCGGATCATCACGTCGATACCGTCGTTCGCCAGGCGTCTCGACCCGTGCGCGATCCGGGCCGTGATGCCACCACCGCCGTGGGCCGGGGCGCTCGCCACCGCCGTGCGGGATCCCACCAGCCCGGGCCGCGCACACGCGGAACACCGTTGTCCATGCGGAACTCCCAGCCCGATGTCTCGAGCGTCCGATGATGATGCCAGCACAGCGCGACGCCGTTGTCGGTGTGCGTGGGGCCACCCTGCGCGTGCTCCTGCACATGATGGATCTCACACCACGACGCGGGCACATGGCATCCCGGAATCAGACACTCCTGATCGCGGAGCGTGATGGCGCGGCGCTGGTGCGCGGTGAAGATCCGGTCGGTGCTGCCGAGCCCGACGATCCTCCCGTCCGGATCGAACAGCACCCGTTGAACGGTGCCGCCGCAGGCCGTGTGCCGTGCGACCGCGAGCGAGACGGGCACATCGACACCCTCGATCTGCGCCCATCCGCGGCCGGTCGCGTAATCCTCGGCAGCGACGGACACGATCAACGTCGGGGCAGCGCCGCCGAGTCGCGGCATCTCGTCATGACGTGCGGCGGTGCCGAGCAGCGCGGCCAGCGCGTCATGCTGCGTCTGAGCCCGCGAGCGGGTGTCGATCATGCCGCCGACGTCATCGTCAGGAAGAATGTCGGAAGGAACGAAGTGCACACCCGGCACCGGCGGAGCCTCGACCCGCGGGCTCAGCTGCGCGTCCCACATCCTGCGCAGCTGACCCGCCACCTCGGGCAGCAGCTCGCCACGGATCGGGATCAGCCCGTTCCGCGCTCGTCCGAGAATCACCCCTCGGCCGCGCATCGCGATCTCCTCCGCCGGTGCTGCGCCGTCCGGATCGAGATGCATCGCGATGCGCTGCGCGAGGATACGCAGATCTTCCGGCGTCGCCATCGGCGCCGCATCCGCGCACGAACCAGCATCCGGCGCCGCATCCGCGCACGAGCCAGCAGACGAGCCGGCCTCAGTATCCGACTCCGCCAAGACCCACCCCCGGGTGGCCGCCGCCAGCTCCGCATCCGCGCGCAGCCGGGCCTCTGCTCCGATTCGCCCGCGAGACTGCTCGATCGGACTCGTCGCAGCCAACAGACCGGTGATTCCTATGGCCGCCGTCGCCAGAGCCACCCGAAGCTCCGGCCACAGCGCGGGCAACCACGCCCCGGAGCTGAAGTCCACGTCTCGCCTCACCAGACGCGCGGCCTTCACGATGCGCCCCGCCCCGGCGGAGTCGGTCCGCAGCACGCGCTGCAGCAGTTCGCTCATGGTGCGGCACCCGAACTGCCCGCAGAACGCCAGATCTCCCGACCCGGCTGGCCGCGCCGGAACGACCGCCGCGACCTCGACGATCAAGGCCTCGGCACGTCGTGCCACATCCCCCGCGGCGCGCAGAAAGTCCATCTTCTCCGCATCGGACAACCCGGCTATCGTGCTTGACACCGTCCCCGCACACAGCACGCGGTCGAGGTCTCTCACGACCTGATCGAGCACTTCCACGGGGTGATCCATACCTCCATCCAACAGAGGGCCACCGACACTCCGACCCGAGAACATCCCAGTTCAGCGCAATATTCCGGAACACGATTCATATGGACATCTCCTCCACAGGAGGCTCGTACATCACATCATCCACAGTTACCGCGCAGAACGAGACACCACCTCGGATTCAGTCCAGGGTGAAGTCCTCGAAGATGAGGATCGTCCTGGTCGAGCGGATCGACGGGATCGCCTGGATGTCCTCCAGCACGATGCGCCGCAGGTCACGGGCGTCGCTGGCCCGCACGAGCAGGATCACGTCGTAGTCGCCACCCACGAGGGCCATGTGCTCGATCTCGGGGATCGTGCGCAGCCGGGCGCTCACGTCCTGCCAGGTCGCCTGCTCGATCGCCAGTGTCACGTACGCACTTGCGTGATGTCCGAGCAGCACGGGGTCGGTGCGCACCGAGTACCCGGTGATCACACCGGCATCCGTCAGCCGCTTGATCCGCGCATGCGCCCCGGCCCGCGAGATGTGCACAGCGTCGGCGATCGCGGTCATCGACGAGCGCGCGTCCCGCCGCAACTCCTCGAGGATCGCTCGATCCACCTCATCGAGCACTGCCATGTCGACCCCCTTGTTCGGTTGTCGAATTCTGACACTTCGACACCTATTCACACAATTACCGCACGATCATCCAGTATTCCGTCCAAGCCCTTGGACGAGTGTCGATTCCGGCGCATGCTGGCCTCATCGAGTTCGGCAAGGAGGGCGAACACATGCTGCACGACGACCTGCTCCCGCGAGACACCGCGGTGAACCTGATCGGTGAAGACGGTTCCGTCATCGCCGACGAGCGCTACCCGCTCCCTGACACGGATGTGCTGCTCCGCGCCTACCGTGGCCTCGTCGAAGGACGGCGCATCAACGACCAGGCAGGAGCGCTCGTGCGCCAGGGCCGCCTCGCGGTCTACCCGTCGTCGCACGGCCAGGAGGCGTGCCAGGTCGGCGCATCGATGGTGCTCGGCGACACGGACTGGCTCTTCCCCACCTACCGCGATTCCGTCGCCGTCATCGCCCGCGGCGTCGATCCTGCCGATGCCCTGGTGCTGCTGAAGGGCGATTGGCATTCCGGCTACGACGTGCGCGCGCATCGCGTGGCCCCGCAGACCACTCCCCTGGCCACCCAGCTGCTGCACGCCGTCGGATTCGCACAGGCGGCCAAGCACCGCGGCGAGGACACCGTCGTGGTGGCACTGTGCGGCGACGGCGCCACGAGCGAGGGCGACTTCCACGAGGCGATGAACTTCGCCGCCGTGTTCCACGTTCCCGTCGTGTTCTTCGTGCAGAACAACGAATTCGCGATCTCGGTGCCGCTCTCGCGTCAGACCGCGGCTCCCTCGCTCGCGCACAAGGCGATCGGTTATGGGATGCCGGGTCAGCGCGTCGACGGGAACGACGTCGCCGCGGTGCTGGCCGTCCTCGGCGACGCGGTGGCGCACGCACGTTCCGGCGGCGGCCCCTCGCTCATCGAGGCGCACACCTACCGGATGCAGGCGCACACCAACGCCGATGACGACACCCGATATCGCGAGCGCGCCGAGGTGCAGGCCTGGGCCGCCCGCGATCCGCTGCTGCGGCTGCGCGCACATCTGCGCGATGCCGGCGTGCTCGACGACGACACCGAGGCGCAGTTCGCCGCCGGCGCCGAGAAGATCGCTGAGGCGATGCGCGCCGCCCTCAACACCGACACCGACCTCGATCCCGAGGACCTCTTCCGCTTCGTCACCCAGACGCGCTCCCCCCAGCTCGAGGAGCAATGGGCGTTGCTGCGCGGCGAGATCGAACGGGCATCCGCCACCGATCCCTCGCTCACCTCTCCCACGCCGACCGGAGGCCACCGATGACCATCGCGCACGACGACATCCGCACCGTCAGCCCGGCAGAGCCCGAAGTGACGACCATGAGCATGGCCGCCGCGCTGAACCGCGCGCTCGCCGACGCCATCGAGTCCGATCCCGACGTGGTCGTGTTCGGCGAAGACGTGGGCGCGCTCGGCGGCGTCTTCCGCATCACCGACGGGCTCACCGCGCGATTCGGGGAGGACCGCTGCTTCGACACGCCCCTCGCCGAGTCAGGCATCGTCGGCACGGCGGTCGGCATGGCGATGAACGGCATGCGGCCGGTGGTCGAGATGCAGTTCGACGCGTTCGCCCTCCCCGCCTTCGAGCAGGTCGTGAGTCACGTCGCGAAACTGGGCAACCGCACGCGGGGAGGCATGCGGATGCCGCTCGTGATCCGCATTCCGTTCGGCGGCGGGATCGGCGGCGTCGAGCATCACTGCGATTCGTCCGAGGCGTACTACGCGCATACTCCCGGGCTGACGGTGGTGAGCCCGTCGACCCCGCAGGACGCCTACTCTCTGCTCCGCGCGGCGATCGCCTTCCCCGACCCGGTGATCTTCCTCGAACCGAAGAAGCTCTATTGGACGAAGGGCGAGGTCGACACCTCCGTCGTCGCCGAGATCGGTACTGCCCGCATCGCGCGCGAGGGCAGGGATGTGACCCTGCTCGCCTACGGCGCCGCGGTCCCGCTCGCGCTGGAGGCGGCCGAGACCGCCGCGACCGAGGGGCGCAGCGTGCAGGTCGTCGACGTGCGGTCGCTCTCACCGTTCGACGACGCCACGGTCACGGGGGCCGTGCGATCGACAGGTCGCGCCGTGGTGATCGCCGAGGCACCGGGCTATGCCTCGGTGGCTTCCGAGATCCAGGCGCGGGTGTTCGAGCGCTGCTTCGAATACCTCGCGGCCCCCGTACGACGGGTCACCGGATTCGACGTGCCCTTCGCGCCGCCGAAACTCGAGCACTGGTACCTGCCCGATGTCGACCGCGTGCTCGACGCGATCGACTCCCTCCACTGGGATGAGGACGCATGAGCACCCCACTGAGCACCCCGCTGAGCACCCCGTTGAGCACCACCACTCAGGTCTTCCGTCTGCCCGATCTCGGCGAGGGGTTGACCGAGGCGGGCCTCGTGCAGTGGCTCGTGTCGGTCGGCGACACGGTCGCGACCGATCAGCCCATCGCCGAGGTGGAGACGGCCAAGAGCGTCGTCGAACTGCCCTCCCCCTTCGCCGGGGTCGTGACAGTCCTGCACGGCGCCCCGGGTGACACCATCGATGTCGGCGCACCGGTGATCGAGGTGTCGGATGCCGCGGCGACGGCGCCGGACGGATCTGCAGACGTCGAGCGCGAGGCCTATCGCGAGGAGGAGCGCGCCGGATCGGGCAACGTGCTCATCGGATACGGCACGAAGGAGTCGACGACGAAGGGACGGCGCCGCAGGCCTGCAGCGACGTCGATCAGCGCGGCGCCCGCTCCTGCTCCTGCTCCTGCTCCTGCTCCTGCTGAGCGGCGCCCGGTGGCCGTGCGCTCTCCGCTGGTCCGTCGTCTCGCGCGCGACCTGGGCATCGACGTGCACTCGATCGTCGCCACCGGCACGGACGGCGCGATCACCCGAGCCGATGTGCTGCGCACCGCCGTCGATCACGCAGTCGATGGAGCGACCGCCCACCACCAGGACGGCGTCGCGGCCCCCGGAAGCGAGACCCTCGACGGGCTCACCGTGCTCTCGCGCGAGCGGATGTCTCCGCTGCGCAGGGCTGTCAGCGCGAAGCTCTCCCGCAGCCGCGCCGAGATTCCCGAGGCCACCGTCTGGGTCGATGTCGATGCCACCGCACTGTGGGACATCCGAAGGCAGATGGCTCCCGCCGACGGCAGAGCCCCCTCGATCACCGCACTCATCGCCCGCTTCGTGTTGCTCTCGCTCGAGGAGTACCCGGTTCTCGCCTCACGCCTGAGCGACGACGGCGCCGAGCTCATCTCGTTCGACGGCGTCAATCTCGGCGTCGCGGCCGACACCGAGCGCGGGCTGATGGTGCCGGTGATCCCCCACGCGCACGCTCTCACGATCGAGCAGCTCGACGCGAGTCTGCGTGAACTCGCCACGACGGCGCGTTCCGGATCGATGCCACCGGAGCGGTTGCGTGGATCGACCTTCACGCTCAACAACTACGGCGGGCTGGGGGTCGACGGCTCTGCCGCCATCATCAACCATCCCGACGTCGCGATCCTCGGCATCGGACGCATCATCGAACGTCCGTGGGTGGTCGACGGCGAGATCGTCGTGCGCCGGATCGCCCAGCTGTCGCTCGTGTTCGATCACCGCGTGTGCGATGGCGGGTACGCGGCGGGCTTCCTCCGCCGCATGACCGAACTCATCGAGCATCCACTCCGCGCCTTCGGGCGGGTCTGACCCCGCTCGGGGCTCGCCTGACCGCGCTCACCGCTGACCGGATGCGAGGAGGGCAGCGACCACCGTCCGCGCCTCATCGGCCGTCGTGGCAGCGAGCGCGGCATCCGCCGCCCGACGACAGTCGTCTTCGGTGACGTCGGCGAGCGCAGCCGCGACGCGTCCGAGAGACCGCGAGGTCATCGACAACGATGTGACGCCGAGCCCCACCAGCACCGGAGCCAGCGCCGGGTCACCGCCGGCCTCGCCGCAGATGCCGACCTGTTTGCCGGCTACCCGCCCGGCCTGACCCACCATGCCGATGAGCCGCAGCACGGCCGGCTGCCACGGGTCGTTGAGGTCTCCGAGTTCGCTCAGCAGTCGATCGGCGGCGAGCGTGTACTGGGCGAGGTCGTTCGTGCCGATGCTCACGAAGTCCACCACCTTGAAGAGTTCAGGGGCCAACAGGGCGGCTGACGGCGTCTCGATCATGATGCCGACACGCGTCAGCCCGGCTGCGCGTGCACGGTCCGCGAAGTCAGTGGCCTCGTCGACGGTCGCCACCATCGGGGCCATCACCTCTGCCTCAGCGGATTCCAGCATCGCCGCGTGCGCGAGGGCGTGGAGCTGGTCGTCGAGAAGATCCGGCGAGCGACGCGCGATCCGCAACCCTCGCACGCCCAGGGCCGGGTTCTCTTCGTGGTCGGCATTCGCGAACGGAAGCGGCTTGTCGCTACCGGCATCGAGCGTGCGCACGACCACCTTGCGATCAGGGAACGCCGCGAGCACACCGCGGTAGGCATCGATCTGCTCGAGGAGCGTCGGCGCCTCGGCGCGGTCGAGGAAGCAGAACTCGGTGCGGAAGAGCCCGACGCCCTCCGCGTGTGCGGCGGCTGCCGTCTGAGCGTCGGCGGCACCGCCCACGTTCGCGAGCAACGCGACGGGGTGCCCGTCGGCGAGCGCACCCCGCCCCGCGAAGGTCACGAGGTCGGCAGCGGCGCGCGCGGCCGCGATGACGGATTCGGACGGGTCGACCTCGGCGGTGCCCCGATCACCGTCGACGAGCAGGATCGCGCCCTCCGGTATCGTCGTCGCACCCGCCATCCCGACCACGGCGGGCAACCCGAGCGAGCGGGCGATGATCGCGGTGTGCGAGGTCGGACCGCCCTGCTCGGTGACGAGGGCGACGCACCCGCCTCCCGCCAATGCCGCCGTGTCAGCCGGCGCGAGATCGGTGGCGACCAGCACGAACGGCTGATCGCTCTCGGGCACGCCGGGCATCTCGACTTCGAGGATCTCGGCGATGATGCGGTCGCGCACATCGCGGATGTCCGCAGCGCGCTCGGCCATCCTTCCGCCGAGCGCTGTCAGTCCTCGCTCATGCGCTCCGGCGGTCTCCCACACGGCGCGCGCCGCACTGCGTCCACGGGATCGCACGAGTGCGGTCGCCTCCGACACCAGTTCCGGATCGGATGCCAGAAGACGGGACGCGTCGAGGATGGCCCGCGCCTCGCCCGTGGCCTGCGCCGTGCGGGAACGCAGCTGATCGGCGACGGCCACCGAGGCCCATTCGATGGCGGATGCCTCGGTCTCACGATCCTCGTCGGCGATGACCTCCGCGGCATCCGGCTCGGGTAACGCGGGCGCCAGATGCTTCACCGGGGCGGCCACTCGTCCCGGGCTCACACCGCGTCCACGCAGCACCGCGCCCGACTCGATCGGCACGGCCTTCCGCAGTGGATGCTGATCACCGGCAGCAGCCGGTGCCGACTCGGGCGACACCACCGAACCGGATGCCGTCCCCTCGCCGAACCCCTCGGCGAAGAGAGTCGCAAGACGCTCGAGCGCCGCATCCGCGTCGTCGCCGTATGCCGTCAGCTCCAGCTCATCGCCCTGCCTCGCCCCGAGCACGAGCAGCCGCGACAGACTCGCGGCCGAGGCCTCCGGCCCGTCGGGCAGACGCCGCACACGCACCTCGGCGTCGGCCGAGGCTTCGGCGATGAGCGCCGCGGGGCGCGCGTGGATGCCGAGCGGATTGCGCACCTGCACGCGACGGCGGTGTGCGTCGCCGCCGGGCTCGGCAACGGTCGGTGGTGCGGCCGGCGGCTCCTCGCCGAGCTGTCCGGTCTTGGCTCCGAGAGCAGCCGACGCCTCTGCCGTGACGGCGTCCAGCGTTCCTCCGGCCGCGGCCGACACGACGGCAGCCAGCAGACCTTCCACGAACGGCGCGGGCGCCAGACGCACGGGCACATCGCTCATCCGCAGCTCGAGAGCCAACTCTGCGCTGAGCACGGCGGATCCCAGGTCCATCAGCACCAGCACGCCATCGCAGTCGCTGGCGAGTTCGTCGATCGCGGCAGCCACCGCGACGGCATCCGTTCCGAGGATCGGCGTGCCGTCGGGCTCGACTCCCGCCCCGGCCGCGACCTGGACGCGTACCCCGCCGCCCTGCACCATCTGCAGGGCAAGCTCCAGCGCCGCCTCCCCGAGTCGTGCGCTGTGGGAGACGGCCACGATACCGATCATCAGGAGCTGCCGGCGATCGCTGCGGCGAGCGTGTCGAACAGGATCGCGGTCGATGCGGCTCCCGGATCGAGGTGACCGGCGCTGCGCTCTCCGAGGTAGCTCGCCCTGCCCTTGCGCGCCACGAGCGGCAGCGTCGCGTCCCGCCCGGCCGCGGCGGCGTCGGCGGCGGCCCGTGCTGCTGACGAGATGTCCGCTCCCCCGGCGATCGCCGCGTCGAAGGCGTCCACGGCGGGATTCATCGCGTCGAACATGGTCTTGTCACCTGCTTCGGCCTTGCCCCGCGCGACGATGCCGTCGAGCCCGGCGCGCAACGCCGCGGCGAGTGCTGCGGCGTCGAGCTCGCTCACCGCACCGGCCGTCATCCCCATGCGCAGGAACAGCGTGCCGTAGAGCGGTCCGCTCGCGCCGCCGACCGAGCTCACGAGGGTCATGCCCACGCTCTTGAGGAGTTCGTCGGCGGTCGCCGGCGCGCCCGCATCGAGCTTGTCGACCACCGCCGCCATGCCGCGCGTCATGTTGGAGCCGTGGTCCGCGTCGCCGATGGCCGAGTCGAGCTCGGTCAACCAGTCGCGCTTGTCGGCGACGGCATCCCGGAACCGGGTGATCCAGTCGACGAGCGTGTCGGTTGCGATGGTGTCAGTCATGCAGTCAGTCCTTCGTGTCGCGCGGAAGTCGGTTCCGGTCGCGATATGACAGCGTCATACGGTGTTTTGGCTGTCATATCGCGACCGGAGCAGAGGGTGGGGACGGGGCCGGGGGGACGGGTCGGGATGGGTCAGGCACCCCAGCGCAGGCCGGGGGTGTTCACGGGGGCATCCCACAGGCGCAGCAGCTCATCGTCGACCTTCAGCACCGTGACGGAGCATCCGGCCATGTCGAGCGAGGTGATGTAGTTGCCGACCAGGTTGCGCACGATCTGCACCCCGGCCTCCTCGAGCAGTGCCGCGACCTCGGCGTACATCAGGTACAGCTCGATCTGAGGAGTGGCGCCCATGCCGTTGACCATCACGATCGCGGGTCCGGCGAAGTCGAGGTCGCCGAGGATCGGCTCCACGAGCTGACGGGCGATCTCGGATGCCGGAGCGAGCGGTTCGCGGTGGCGCCCCGGCTCACCGTGGATGCCGATGCCGATCTCCATCTGGTCCTCAGGCAGGTCGAACGTGGGCTTTCCCGCGGCGGGAACCGTGCAGCTCGTGAGCGCCATGCCCATCGAGCGCCCCTGACCGTTCACCCGCTGCGCCAGCGCGACGACGGAGGCCAGATCCTGGCCCTCCTCCGCGGCGGCGCCGACGATCTTCTCCAGGAGCACGGTGAGACCCACGCCGCGTCGTCCCGCGGTGTAGAGCGAGTCCTGCACGGCGACGTCGTCGTCGACCACGACGGTGCCGACCTCGATGCCCTCCATCGCGGCGAGTTCCGCGGCCATCTCGAAGTTCAGCACGTCGCCGGTGTAGTTCTTCACGATGTGCAGCACTCCGGCGCCGCGGTCGACGGCCTTGGTGGCGGCCTGCACGCGGTCGGGCGTGGGTGAGGTGAACACCTCACCGGCGACGGCCGCGTCGAGCATGCCGGGGCCGACGAAGCCGCCGTGCAGCGGCTCGTGGCCGGACCCGCCGCCGGAGACCACGGCGACCTTGCCCTGCGCCTTGGCATCGGCGCGGGTGATCACGTGGGTCTCGAGGTCCACCGAGAGTTCGGGGTGGGCGAGAGCGACGCCTTTCAGCGACTCGACCAGCACGTCTTCCGGTGCGTTGATGAGCTTCTTCATCGTGCGATCTCCTTTGATCTCTTTCGCGAAAATCGGAAAGCAATTCGTTAATGTCGAATATGCTCGGAGCCAGTCGGCTTGTCAAGATCTATCTGAGCCCGACTGCGACGTCCGGTTCGACGACGATCCGGAAGAGAGGACGGCCGCGTGATCCAGGCCATCGACCGTGCCGCGAAGGTGCTCGAACTGCTGCAGGGCGCTCGCCATCTCGGCATCACCGACCTCGCCGCCGCACTGAGCCTCCCGCCGTCGACCGTGCACGGCATCGTCAAGTCTCTGCGCTCGCACGGGCTCGTCGCCAAGGAGCGCGGCGGACAGCGCTACATGCTCGGCCCCACACTGCTGCGCCTCAGCAACGTCTATCTCGACACGCTCGATGTGCGCGCCAGGGCCATGCGCTGGACGCAGGAGCTCGCCAGACGCACGAATCTTCCGGTACGTCTGGGCGCCCCGCACTTCCACGAGGTGCTCGTGATCCACCACGATCTGCGACCGGACGACAGTCAGCAGATGCTCGAGACCGGCGTCGCGATCCCCGCCCACGCCTCGGCGATGGGCAAGGTGCTGCTGGCGTACGACGTGGGCTTTCAGAAGACGGTCTTCGAGCAGCCGCTGCGCAGCCTGACCGGCGACACCATCACCGACATCGCCCGCATCACACTCGAGCTGCCGGCGATCGCCGAACGCGGCAGCGCGGGCGAGATCGATGAAGCCGTGCTCGGCGAATCGTCGATCGCCGCCCCCGTGTGCGATGCGTCGAATGAGATCGTCGCCGCGGTGGCCGTGGTGATGCCGACCTCGCAGGCACCGGCATCCGACGCCGTGCTCAACGCGCTGCGCGAGACGGCGCGCAACATCTCCCGCGAGCTCGGCGCGACGGCCTGGCCGCCACGCGTGGCGCCCGCCGAGGACTGAATCGTCCCCGACGGGCGCGGGTCGCATCGCGATCAGACCGCCCATACCAGACGGCCCAGATCAGACGGCCATGATCAGACCGCCATGATCAGACCGCCTGCGTCATACCGCGGCGAGCAGGAGGTCCGCCGCCCGCTCGCCGATCATGATCGACGGCGCATTGGTGTTGGCACTCGGCACGAACGGCATCACCGACGCATCGGCGACGCGGAGTCCGCGCACCTCTCGCACTCGCAGCTGTGGGTCGACCACGGCCCGTTCATCCACCCCCATCCGGCACGTGCCGACCTGGTGGTGGTATGTGCCGACGGTCCGTCGCGCGAAGTCGCGCAGCTGGTCGCGCGTGGTCACATCAGGGCCGGGCGCGAACTCCGCCTTTCGGAACGGCGCGAGCGCCTCCTGCGCGCCGATGCCGCGCACCAGCTCGATCGCATCGACCATGGCCTCGAGGTCGCGCTCATCGGCGAACACGTTCGGATCGGTCAGCGGCGGCACCGCGGCATCGGGCGAGGCCAGACGGATCGTGCCCCGCGAGTACGGACGCACGATGCCCGCCGCGATCGTGTACCCCTGCGCGGGAGCGGCACCGCCGTCTGTCGGGTACGGCACGTGGATGAACAGCGGCTGCAGGTCGGGCGCCGACCCCTCGACCTGCGAGGAGCGCGCATAGAGCTGGCTCTCCAACAGGTTCCAGCGTCCGGCCGGCACCGGATGGTTCGACTCGTACATGACGCTCACCAGCAGGTGGTCGTGCAGGTTCTCCCCCACTCCCGGCAGATCGGCGACGACCGCGATGCCGTGCTCGTCGAGATGAGCCCGCGGTCCGATGCCGGAGCGCAGCAGCACCGCTGGCGAGCCGATCGCCCCCGCACTCAGCACGATCTCGGCGTTCGCCCGCGCGATGTGCACGACACCGTCGACCGAGTACTCGACCCCGACGGCCACGCCGTCCTCGACGAGCACGCGATGCACGAGCGCACCGGTGGTGACGGCGAGAGCCGGATCACCGAGGATCGGAGCCACGAACGCCTGCCAGGCCGAGGCACGCTTGCCGTCTTTGGTGGTGGTGTGGTTGAACCCCGCGCCGTCCAGGGTGTCGCGGTTGAAGTCGTCGGTGGCGGGGATGCCGCTCGCGACCGCGGCCTCGACGAACGCGGCGGCGACCGGGTTGCGATGGTCCTCCGGGATGCGCTCGACGTGCAGGGGCCCGCCGGCGCCGTGATGATCGTCGGCGCCGTCGGCATGATCCTCCGACTTGCGGAAGTACGGCTGCACCTCATCCCACGACCAGCCTTCGGCACCCGCCGCGACCCAGCCGTCGTAGTCAGTGCGATCGCCACGCATGTAGATCATGCCGTTGAGCGAGCTCGATCCGCCCAACGTCTTGCCGCGCGGCCAGTACAGGGAGCGCCCGCCCAGATGCTGCTGCGGCGTGGTCATCACCGCCCAGTCGTCGTCCGACATCAGCAGCGCGGGCCAGCCCTGCGGCGAGTGGATGTTCGGGTCGACATCCGGCGCACCCGCCTCGATCACGTGGACCGTGCGGCCCGCGTCGACCAACCGACGCGCGATCGCGCTGCCGGCCGAACCTGCGCCGACGACCACGTAGTCGGCGACCTGTGTGAGCTCAGTCATCTCGTTCCTCCTCGAACGGCAGGCGTCGGATTCGCCCGCTGACGAGGCCAGCATCCCGCGCGGGGAGGCAAGCAGATGCGATCCGGCGCGCACGGCGATGTGCCGCACGTGCACGGATGCCGTCGGTCAGCGCTCAGACGTGGAATGGGTACGGAACTCGCTGGGCGAGACGCCGAACTGCTGCCGGAACGCACGGGCGAACGATGCGGGGTCGGTGAATCCCCAGCGCGCGCCGATCGCGGAGATCTGCTGCTCGTTCTGGGTGAGATTGCCGAGGTCGCGCCGTGCGGCATCCAGACGACGTCCGCGGATCCACCCGCTGACGGTGTCGCGGTTCTCCTCGAAGAGCTTCTGCAGGTACCGCACCGAGACGTGATGGGCGGCAGCGATCGCCGAGACGCTGAGCTCGGCGTCTCCGAGGTGGTCTGCGATGTACAGCTCGACCCGGGCGAGCAGCGAACGCCGACGCGCCTCCTCGCCCACGCCACCCTCGCTGTCGAGACGCTCGCCCAGCGCGGCAGCGACCATGTCGAACACCGCGTCCGAGAGCGGCAGCCGGTTCTGCAGGGTACCGTCCTCGAGTGCTCCGTCGAACGCACGGAGGAGCGCGGAGGCGATCGCGCCGGAGCCGCTCTGCCCGGAGAAGCGTGAGGCGGTCAGCCCACGCAGCCGGCCGCGGTCGATGCGCAGCGCCTCGATCGGGAACATCACCACGAGCATGCGGAACGAGGAGTCGAAGTCGAGCGAGTAGGGGCGCGTGGTGTCGTAGAGCGCGAAGTCCCCGGGCGCGAGCACCGCATCACGGCCGTCCTGGATGATCGTGCTGTGGCCGCGCAGCTGCACGCCGAGCTTGATGTGACCCGGATCATCGCGGGCGATCTCAGAGCGGGTCCTGCTCACGCGCACGGCGGACCCTGCGACGCTGCTGACCGACATCGGTCCGAGCGTCTGGGCGATCAGACGGCCGTCGAACACAGCCCTGGCCTCGGGGTCGGCCGACCAGGCGCGCAGCGGAACGAAGCTGCGATTGACGGCATCCGTCCACATCTCGAACCGCTCGGGCGAGGCGACGGCGCCGGTGTCGATGACGACGCGATCGGCCAGGGCTGAACTCGTCCGGTCGTGCATGCGTCCTCCTCGCCTCATCGCGTGACGCACAGCATACGCCCCGATTCCGGAGGTCAGGACGTGGGCGACGCGACGACGGTCAGCGCGACTGCAGCCCGTCGAGCGTGACGCGCAAAATGTCCTCGCCGAGTTCCGCCGGGTCCACCGCGCCGCCGGGGCGGTACCACTCGACGACCGAGTTGATCATTCCGAACAGCAACCTGGTGGCGACCGCGGCCGAGATGTCGTCACGGATGAGTCCCTCGCGCTGCGCCTCGCGCACGATCGCGGTCACGCGCTGATCGAACACACGACGTCGGGCGAGTGCGGCCAGCTCGACGTCACTGTTGCCGCGCACCCGCAAGAGCAGAGTGACGGACGGGAGCTTGGCCGTCAGCACCCGCACCGCTCCGCGCACGATCGATCGGAGGCGTTCCGACGCCTCGGTGTGCGCGGCCTCGGCCTCGTCGACCACGGCCTCGAGCGCGTCGAGCGCATCATCGAGCGCGAGGGCGAGGATCGCCGACTTGGATTCGAAGTGGTGATACAGCGCGGACTTGGTCAGCCCGAGCTTCGCGGCGAGGTCGGCGATCGATGTCGCGTCGTAGCCCTGCTCGTTGAACACCGTGACGGCGACCGCGAGCACCTGATCGCGGTCGTACCCCGGTCGTCCGCGCCGCGCGGGCGTGGGCGGGTGATCGTGTGCAGCCATGCCCCCAGTCTGGCATCGGCCGCGCGCGCCGCGTCGGGTTGCCAAGCGCGGCGCGATCTGCGATCATTCCTGAACGATCGGTCTGCAAATATCCGCCACTGTGGGCGGACGAGAGGATGACGATGTCCGAGGCATATCTCGTCGCCGCCACGCGTACCCCGGTGGGGCGATACGGCGGCGTCCTCGCTGGAGTTCGTCCGGACGACCTCGCCGCCCTCGTGGTGGCCGATGCCGTCGCCCGCGCCGGCATTCCCGTTGACGCGGTCGACGAGGTGATCCTCGGCGCCGCCAACCAGGCCGGCGAGGACAACCGAAACGTCGCCCGCATGGCCGTGCTGCTCGCCGGCCTCCCCGACACGGTGCCTGGGCTCACGGTGAACCGCCTCTGCGCCTCCGGGATGTCGGCGATCGCTCTGGCCGCCAACGCCGTGCGCGCTGGCGACGCCGATCTGCTCGTCGCCGGCGGTGTCGAGTCGATGACCAGGGCTCCCTGGGTGCAGGCGAAGCCGGAACGCGCATGGGCCAAGCCCGGCGACGCGTTCGACACCTCGATCGGCTGGCGCTTCGTGAACCCGCGCCTGGCCGCCCGCGACAAGGCCACCCTCTCGATGCCCGAGACCGCAGAGGAGGTCGCCCGCCTCGACGGCATCACCCGCGAGGATGCCGACGCCTTCGCCCTGCAGAGCCACCGGCGCGCACTCGCGGCGATCGATGCGGGACGTTTCGCGCAGGAGATCGTGGCGGTGGGGACCGCGCGTGGCGCCGTCGACACCGACGAGGGCCCACGGCGCGAGACCTCGCTCGACGCGCTCGCAGGTCTGCGTCCCGTCGTCGCCGGCGGCCAAGTGGTGACCGCGGGCAACTCCAGCTCGCTCAACGACGGCGCCTCGGCGGTCGTCGTCGCCAGCGCCGAGGCCGTCGAGCGCCATGGTCTGCGCCCGCTGGCCCGGATCGTCTCTGCGGCGACTGCGGCCCTCGCCCCCGAGATCATGGGACTCGGGCCGGTCCCCGCGTCCGAGAAGGCCCTCGCCAAGAGCGGACTGACGATCGGCGACATCGGCGCGGTCGAGCTCAATGAGGCGTTCGCCTCGCAGTCGCTCGCCAGCATCCGCCGTCTCGGGCTCGATCCCGCGATCGTGAACGTCGACGGCGGGGCGATCGCGCTCGGTCATCCTCTCGGTTCGAGCGGATCACGCCTGATCGTCACGCTGCTCGGACGCCTGGCCAGGGAGAACGTCCGCTACGGCCTCGCCACCATGTGCGTCGGCGTCGGTCAGGGCACGGCGATGATCGTCGAGCGGCTCGATGGCTGAGACCGTGGAACTCCAGAAGCGGGCCGTGCGCCTCGAGGAGGGCGCCGACCGCGTCGTCGCGACGCTCGACCGCCCCGAGGTGCGCAATGCGATCGACCAGGCGATGGTCGACGAACTGCACGCGCTGTGCGACCGCCTCGAAGCCGCGCCGCGCATCCTGATCCTCACCGGAGCCGGGGGCGTGTTCGCGTCGGGTGCCGACATCGGTCAGCTGCGCGACCGCACCGCGGCCGATGCCCGCAAGAGCATCAACGCGACCGTGTTCGACCGCATCCGCCGGCTGCCGATGCCCGTGATCGCCGCGGTCGACGGCTACGCCCTGGGCGGAGGCGCGGAGCTCGCGTATGCCGCCGACATCCGAATCGGCACTGACCGCGTGCGCTTCGGCAATCCGGAGACCGGGCTGGGCATCATCGCCGCGGCCGGCGCGACCTGGCGTCTGCCCGAGATCGTCGGCCACGCCCGCGCGAGCGAAATGCTGCTCACCGGGCGCGTGCTCGACGGCGACGAAGCCCACGCCTGGGGGCTGATCTCCTCGCTCCACGACCCCGACGATCTGCTCGCCGCCGCGCACGCTCTGGCCGACCGCATCGCGGCGAACGGAGCCCGCGCCACGGAGCTCACCAAGCGACTGCTGCTCACGCCTCCTGACGAGCATCTCGGCATTGTGGGAGACGTGCAGGCTGAGCTGTTCGACAGCCAGGACAAGCACGAGCGGATGACCGCGTTCCTGGAGAGGAAGAAGAGCCGATGACCCTTCCACGCAACGTCGGAGTGCTCGGCGGAGGTCGCATGGGCGCGGGGATCGCCCACGCATTCCTGCTCTCGGGTACCCACGTGCACGTCGTCGAGCGCGATGAGGATTCGGCAGAGGCTGCACGCGGGCGCATCGAGACGAGCCTGAAGCAGTCTGTCTCCCGCGGCGGCGTCGCGCTCTCGCTCGACGATCTCACCTCTGCGTTGACGGTCGGAACCTCGGTGGGCGACTTCGCCCAGGCGGGCCTGGTCGTCGAGGCCGTGCCCGAGGACCGGGCACTCAAGGCGGAGGCGCTGTCTCGCATCGAGGCCGTCATCGCGGGAGACGCGATGCTCGCCACGAACACCTCCTCGATCTCGATCTCCGAGCTCGCCGGGGATCTCTCCGCCCCCGAGCGCTTTCTCGGGATGCACTTCTTCAACCCGGTGCCCTCGTCGACGCTGATCGAGGTCGTGATCGGCGCACAGACGCTGTCCTCCCTCGTCGACACACTGCGCGATTGGGTCGCCGAGCTCGGCAAGACCGCGGTCGTCGTGCGCGACACCCCCGGCTTCGCGTCCAGCCGCCTCGGTGTGATGCTCGCGCTCGAGGCCATCCGGATGCTGGAAGAGGGAGTGGCCTCGGCCGCCGACATCGACGCGGCCATGGAGCTCGGGTACCGACATCCCACCGGCCCGTTGCGAACGACCGACGTCGTCGGGCTCGACGTGCGGCTCGGCATCGCGGAAGAGCTGGAGCGCGCCTTCGGCGAGCGCTTCGCGCCGCCCGCGCTGCTGCGTCGGATGGTGGAAGACGGACAGCTGGGCCGCAAGAGCGGCCGAGGATTCTACGACTGGAGTGACGAGAGATGACCGCTGCGATCCTGCCCAGCTATGTCGGCGACGCCTGGTGGGCGCCCGAGACGGACTCTGATGCTGCCCTCGTGCGCGACGCGTCGACCGGCGAGACCGTGTCCACCGTGAGCACCCGCGGACTCGACGTCGAGGCTGTGCTCCAGCACGCCCGGACGGTCGGGCAGCAGAGCCTCGGCGCGTTGACCTTCCACCAGCGTGCCGTGCTGCTCAAGCAGTTCGCGATCGAGCTCACGGCGCGCAAGGAAGAGCTCTACGAGCTGTCGGCGCGCTCCGGATCGACCAGGCGCGACTCGCTCAACGACATCGACGGCGGCATCGGCGTGCTGTTCACGTACTCCTCCAAGGGCCGACGGGAGATGCCGAACTCCCAGGTGTACCTCGACGGCGCCATCGAGCCGCTCTCAAAGGACGGCTCGTTCCTCGGCCGCCACATCTACACGCGCCTGCCCGGCGCCGCGCTGCAGATCAACGCGTTCAACTTCCCGATGTGGGGAGCGCTGGAGAAGTTCGCCCCCGCCTTCCTCGCGGGCGTGCCGTCGATCGTCAAGCCCGCCACCCCCACCGCCTACGTGGCGGAGGCGTGGGTGCGCATCCTGGTCGACTCCGGGCTGCTGCCCGCCGGTTCTCTGCAGCTGCTCAGCGGCGGGGTGCACGACCTGCTCGGTCGGCTCATGCTCGGCGACACCGTCGGCTTCACCGGCAGCGCGACGACCGCCGCCAAGCTGCGCGCCCAGGTCGACCCGGCCGTGCGGTTCACGAGCGAAACGGACTCGATCAACGCCTCGGTGCTCGCACCGGATGCCGTCGCCGGCACCCCCGAGTTCGACGCCTACGTGCGCCAGCTGATGGTCGAGCTCACGACCAAGGCCGGCCAGAAGTGCACCGCGATCCGCCGGGCGATCGTACCTGCGGGCTCCCGCGACGATGTGGTCGCGGCGCTGCAGGCGAGCATCACTGCGCGCGTCGTGATCGGCGACCCGCGCGCCGAGGGTGTCACGCTGGGACCGCTGGTGTCGGTCGCCCAGCGCGACGAGGTGCTGCACCAGGTCGGCGTGCTCCAGGATGCCGGTGGCACGCTGCTGATCGGCTCGACCGAGCGCCCGGATGTCACGCGGGCAGACGGCACCGTGGGCGCCGCAGAAGACGGTGCCTTCCTGTCGCCGATCGTGATCGGCTTCGACGGCGCCGCCCCGGATGCCGCGCATGAGATCGAGGCGTTCGGACCGGTCACGAGCGTGATCACCTACTCCGCGCTCGCCGAAGCGGCCGAGCTGGTCGGACGCGGCGGAGGGTCACTCGTGACCAGTGTCGCGACGCACGATCCGCAGACGGCAGCCGAGCTGATCACCCGCATCGGTGCGTTCAACGGCCGCGTGCTGTTCCTCGACCGCGACGATGCGCGCAGCTCCACCGGTCACGGAGCCCCGGTGCCGCACTTGGTGCATGGAGGCCCCGGCCGCGCGGGCGGCGGCGAGGAGCTCGGCGGTATCCGGGCCGTGCTGCACTACATGCAGCGCACCGCCGTACAGGGCTCTCCCCGCATGCTGACCGCGATCACCGGGGTGTGGCACGCCGGTGCGGATGCCGATGCCACGGGCACGCACCCGTTCCGTAAGTCGCTGGCAGAACTGCGCATCGGCGACCGTGTCGACTCCGCCGAGCGCGAGGTCACCCTCGCCGACATCGAGACCTTCGCGCACTTCACCGGCGACACGTTCTACGCCCACATGGACGAGACTGCGGCGGCCGCGAACCCGTTCTTCCCCGGCAGGGTCGCGCACGGCTACCTGCTCGTGTCCTGGGCCGCCGGACTCTTCGTCGACCCGGCCCCCGGACCCGTGCTCGCCAACTCCGGGCTCGAGAACCTGCGCTTCATCACGCCGGTGTCGCCGGGAGACCGCATCCGCGTGGCGCTGACGGCGAAGCAGATCACCCCGCGCGAGACCGACGAATACGGCGAGGTGCGCTGGGACGCGGTGATCCGCAACGAGCGCGATGAGGTCGTGGCCGAGTATGACGTGCTGACGCTGGTCGCCAAGGAACTCGCCTCCGCGGACGCCTCCTCGACGACCGGCGCGGCCGCGTGACCATGCGTCCGATGATGCAGCGCGACCGCGCTTCGATGCTGCTCGGGATGACCGTCGAGAAGGACGAGCCCGGCGACGCCGTGGTGTCGATGCTGGTGCGGGACGACATGGTCAACGGCCACGCCATCACGCACGGCGGCTTCGTGTTCACACTCGCCGACACGGCCTTCGCGATCGCCTGCAACGAGGATGAGCGGGTCACGGTCGCGGCCGGCGCCGACATCGTGTTCGTGAAGTCGACGACCGCCGGACAGCGGCTGACCGCGCATGCCCGCCGCCGCACGGTCGTCGGCCGCGCCGGGGTCTACGACATCACCGTCACGGACGACACCGGCGACGTGGTCGCCGAGGTGCGCGGCCGCTCGCTCACCACGGACCGACGCCCGGCGGAGTGACCCGGTGCGGATCGCGCGGGTACAGCGAGAGGGCAGAGGGAGTGATCCCTCCGCCCTCTCGCGCCTCCGACCCTCAGCGCTGGATGACCTTGGGCGCCGACACCGCCTTCAGCCCTGCGACTCCGAACTCCTGTCCGTAGCCCGACGCCTTGATGCCGCCGAACGGCACGTGCGGGTTGATCGCCCCGTGCTGGTTGATCCACACGGTGCCGGCCTGCACGCGCCGGGCGATCTCGGTCGCGGCCTCGACATCCTGCGACCACACCGATGCGCCCAAGCCCTGCGTCGAATCGTTGGCGCGGCGCACGGCATCATCGACATCGGAATAGCGGATGACCGGGATGACCGGGCCGAACTGCTCCTCGTCGACCAGGCGCGCCCCGTCGGAGATGTCGGCGACGACGGTGGTCTGATAGAACAGCGGACCGTGCTCGGGGGCGGCGGCCCCTCCGGCAACGATCCGCGCCCCGTTGGCTCTGGCGTCGTCGACGAGACCTGTGACGATGTCGAACTGCTTCTCGTTCTGCAGCGGTCCGAGCACGTTGCCCTCGTAGAGGCCGTTGCCGAGCGGCATGGTCCTCGCCAGGTTGGCCAGCGTGTCGACGACCTGGTCATACTGCGAATCGTGCACGTAGAGGCGCTTGAGTGCCGCGCAGGTCTGCCCGGTGTTGATGAAGATGCCCCAGAACAGGTTCTCGGCGATCGCCTCGATGTCGGTGCCGGGCAGGATGATCCCCGCGTCGTTGCCGCCGAGTTCGAGCGTGAGGCGCGCGAGGCTCCCCGCCGAGGCCTCGACGATGCGGCGACCGGTGGCCGTCGACCCGGTGAACATGATCTTGTCGAGATCGGGATGCGCTGCGATGGCCGCACCGACCTCGCGGTCTCCGGAGATCACGGTGAGCACACCCTCGGGCAGGTGCCGGTTGTAGATCTCGGCCAGCGCGAGCACCGACAGCGGGGTGTACTCGCTGGGCTTCACCACGACGGTGTTGCCCATCCGCAGCGACGGGGCGATCTGCCAGACCGTGATCATCATGGGCCAGTTCCACGGACCGATCGCACCGACCACGCCCAGCGGCTCGTAATGCACCTCGGCGCGGGACTCTCCGGCCTCGAACACGACCTCCGGCTCGATCGGGGTGTCGGCGGCCGTGCGGGTCCACAGCGCGCAGGCGCCCACCTCGAAGCGGGCGTTGGGGCCGTTCAGCGGCTTGCCCTGCTCCCGCGAGAGCAGCACCGCAAGCTCCTCGCTGTGCGCCTCGATGTCGTCCGCGATCGCGTTCAGGATGCGGCTGCGCTCTGCGTGACCGAGCGCGGCCCAGGTCGGCTGCGCCGCACGAGCGGCCGCGACCGCGTCGTTCAGATCGGCGACCGTATGCACCGGCGCGTAGCCGATGGTCTCTCTCGTGGCGGCATCCGGGATCGCGCGGCCCACGCTCTCGGGCACGCCGACGGCTTCCAGGATCGTCGTCGTCGTGGCGGTGGTCGTTGTCGTGGTCACAGCATCCTCCTCATTGCGCGGACTGCTCTGTCCGGTTATCCGGAGCCTAAGAGCGGCTCCCGCGACGCGTACAGGTCACGGGCCTCGAAATCGGGCCATCGTGCGCATCGGGCACAGGCACGTACGCACGCCGCGAACCGAGGCTCGTGAGGGATTGATGAGATGACGATGAAGCACCCTGTGCCCGCACCGCTGCGGGCCGGGGAAGGTGATGAAGGAGTCACGATGACGACGATCGAACTGCCGACCGGCACCGGCGATTCCGTGCTGCATTCGCGGACGGAACTCGCAGAGCTGCAGCTGCACCGCCTGCAGTGGACCGTGCGCCACGCGTACGAGAACGTGCCGCACTACCGTCGCCGCTTCACGGAGCACGGCGTCACGCCCGACGACATCCGCACGCTCGACGACATCCGCCTGCTGCCGTTCACGACCAAGGCCGATCTGCGCGAGACGTACCCGTTCGGCATGGTCGCGGTGCCGATGGCCGATGTGCGGCGGGTACACGCTTCGTCGGGAACGACCGGACGTCCGACCGTCGTCGCCTACACGCAGGGTGACCTCGAGCGCTGGGCCGATCTGGTGGCTCGCTCGCTCCATGCCGCCGGCATCCGTCCAGGGATGCGCGTGCACAACGCCTACGGATACGGCCTGTTCACGGGCGGCCTGGGTGCGCACGCGGGGATCGAGCGGCTCGGCGCGACCGTGATCCCGATGTCGGGCGGACAGACAGCGCGCCAGGTGCAGATGATCCGCGACTTCGAGCCGGACGCGATCCTGTGCACCCCGAGCTACCTGCTCACGATCGCCGATGCGCTGGAGGAGGCGGGTATCGACCCCCGCACGACCTCGCTGCGCATCGCCGTGCTCGGGGCGGAGCCCTGGACGAACGAGATGCGCCGCGAGATCGAGCGGAGGATGAACCTCGACGCGGTCGACATCTACGGGCTCAGCGAGGTGATGGGACCGGGGGTGGCGAGCGAGAGCGTGCTCACCAAGGACGGCCCGCACGTCTGGGAGGACCACTTCCTCCCCGAGACGATCGATGCCGAATCGGGCGATCCGGTGGCCGACGGCGAGCTCGGGGAACTCGTCTTCACCTCGCTCACGAAGGAGGCGTTCCCGGTGATCCGCTACCGCACGCGCGACCTCACCCGTCTGCTCCCCGGTACGACGTTCCCGGCCGCGCGGCGGATCGAGAAGATCACGGGGCGCAACGACGACATGATCATCCTGCGCGGCGTGAACCTGTTCCCGACGCAGATCGAGGAACTCGTGATGGGCATCGAGACGCTCACACCGCACTTCGTGCTGGAGCTGCGGCGCGAAGGCCGGATGGACTCCCTGACCGTGCGAATCGAACGGCATCCGCAGCTCGAACGGGAAGTGTGCGAGGCGGCGGCCGCGGTGTTGCAGCAGCGCATCAAGGTGCACATCGGCACGACCGTCGACGTACATCTGGAGGAACCGGGAAGCCTGCCCCGCAGCGAGGGCAAGTACAAGCGCGTATACGACCTGCGCTGAGGCTCGGTCCTTTTCCTCCCGCTCGGGCGCGCCCGACCGGTCACGCGTGGTGCACGGAGCGTGCGGATGCCGGCGGTTCGCCGATCTCTGCGATCTGATGGCCCGTGCACAGTCGACGGGTGACGGTCGCGCGATGGATCCTGGTCAGGGCGAACCAACGGATGCCCGCACGAAGTCTGCACCAGGCGATGAGGTACCACTGACCGGCGGTGAAGGCGAAGATCATCGGCTCGACCTCGCGTCGTGTGGCCCGGTCCTCGGCGTCGATGTAGGAGATGTTCACGGTGAGCTGCTCGACGATGGCGTGCTCGAGCGCTGTCATCACGCGTCGTTCGGCCGAGGGGCCGACGTCGACCCAGACGCGATCCGAGAGCTCGGCGGCTCTTCGGCGGGTGACAGGGTCGAGCACGTCGAGCACCTTGCGGATCGATGCGCGCGCCGCGTCGGAGAACGGAGCGTGCGCAGCGGTGGCGACGGCGGCGTTGAGAGCGAGGGCTTGTCCGGCGGTCAGATTCACGGGCGGCAGACGATGCCTCTCCGTCAGCCCATAGCCCCCACCGGGTCCGGTGCGCCCCCACACCGGGAGACCGCTCGCCTCGAGCGCGGAGATGTCGCGCTTGATCGTGCGGACCGTCACCTCGAACTCATCGGCAAGCTGCTGCGCCGTGCGGCCGCGGGTCCCCGCCCGGCGCAGCGACTCGGTCAGAGCGTGGAGACGCGCGGTCCGGATCATCTCTTCATATTAGTGACGAGAATAGTGACATGCCGTTGCCCCGGGTCTGACGGAGGGTGGACGTATGAAGAAGAACACACCGACCGACACCGCCTTCGTTCTCGCCCCCGGCCACTGGCTCGGCGCATGGGCATGGGACGACGTCGCATCCCACCTCAGCGATCGCGGCCACCTGGCCTTCCCGGTGACCCTGTCCGGTCTCGATCTTGACGACATCCAGCGCACCGAACGCACGCCGGCCGACCAGGCGGACTCGCTCCGGGCAGCGGTGACCACCGCTCGTGCCGACGCGTCGACCGTCATCCTCGTCGTCCACAGCGGCGCGGGCTTCGCCGCCTCCGTGCTGCTCGATCAGGACCCCACGCTGGTCGACCGCGTCGTCTACGTCGACAGCGGTCCGACCTCCGACGGCTCCGCTTTCGACGCGTCGCTGGCCCTCGAGGTGCACGAGGTCGCACTCCCGCCGTTCGCGCAGCTCGACGCAAGTCTCGAAGGGCTGAGCGAGCGCGCACTCGAACGTTTCCGCCAGCGTGCTGTGCCGATGCCCGCGCCCGTGATGCGCACCCCGGTCCGATTGCAGAACGACGCACGCCGTGACGTCCCCACGACGATCATCGCCTGCTCCTATCCCTCCGCCGTGGTGATGCAGATGGCTCAGTCAGGGCACCCGATGATGGCGGAAGTCGCCGCCCTCCGCGACCTCGAACTCATCGACCTGCCGACAGGGCACTGGCCGATGTGGAGCCGCCCCGCAGATCTCGCCGCGACCCTGGCCGCCGCGGCCGGCGTCAGCCGCGCAGAGCGAGCGTGAACGGCAGCACCTCGCTTGCTCCGGCGCGTCGGAGCGTGCGGGCGGCGATGGTCATGGTCCAGCGGCTGTCGACCAGGTCATCGATGAGCAGTACAGGTCCAGCCGGGACGTCGAGGTGCTCGGCGCTCAGCCGATCCCACAGGCCGGCGAGTCGGAAGACACTGTTGCCGCCCGGCTGACCGCTCGGGCCGCCGCCTACGGAGGCGAGCGCGCCGAGGTAGGGCAGACGCCCGACCTCGGCGAGTCCGCGGGCGAGGGAGTCGACGAGCTGCGGATGTGACCGCGACGGCATCGCGATCACCGCAACGGGACGCTGATCCCACGTCCACCCCGCGAGCACGCGCACGCAGGCGGCGAGCAGCTGCGGCGACACCGGGGCGTCCGGGGCGCCGGCGGCGAAGATCTCCCGCAGCGCACCTCCCCACCCGAGGTCTGTGAGGCGGGCGAGCGCTCTGCCCTCCCCCGCCTGCTCATCCGGCGCGATGCGGCCCCGCACCGGCACCTCGAGCCGATCGGCGCCGGTCGGCCAGGCGCGACGCGGCTCGATCGGCACACCGACCCGGTCGAGCGACTCCGACGCCTGGGTCGTCGCGGCCGCGCCGATCTCCCGGGGGAACCAACCGCCGGCGCAGTTGTCGCATCGACCACACGGCGCCGCGGTCTCGTCGTCGAGGGAGCGCTGCAGGAACTCCATCCGGCAGCCCTCGGTCTGCTCGTAGTCGAGCATGTGCTGCTGCTCGGCGACGCGCTCGGCCGCGATGCGCTCGTACCGCTCGGCGTCGTAGACCCAGGGCTCGCCGGTCGCGACCCAACCGCCCTGCACCCGACGCACGGCGCCGTCGACATCGAGCACCTTCAGCAGCAGCTCGAGCGGGGTGCGGCGGATGTCGACCATCGCCTCGAGTGCCGGCGTGGAGATCGGTGCGTCGCCGAGTGCCGAGATCACCCGCTCGGCACGCTCCCGATCAGGCATCGACGCGGTCGCGAAGTAGTGCCAGATGTCGCGGTCCTCCACGCCGGGGAGCAGCAGCACGTCGGCGCTCTCGCTGGCACGGCCCGCGCGGCCGACCTGCTGGTAGTACGCGACCGGAGACGACGGTGCTCCCAGATGCAGCACGAACCCGAGATCGGGCTTGTCGAACCCCATACCCAGGGCGCTGGTCGCGACGAGCGCCTTGACCTCGTTGCGTTTCAGCATCCCCTCCGACTCGGCACGCTCGTCGGTGTCGGTCTGGCCCGTGTACGCACGCACATCGTGACCGTGCTCACGCAACAGCCGGGCGGTGTCGACGGCGGCCGCGACGGTGAGTGTGTAGATGATGCCCGAGCCCGGCAGATCATCGATGTGGCTGAGCAGCCAGGCGAGCCTGCTCGCCGAGTCGCGCAGCCGCAGCACACCGAGACGCAGCGAGGTGCGGGCCAACGGGCCACGGATCGTGAGCACATCCGCCGCTCCCGCACCACCGGCTTGCGGACGGTCGGAACCGTGCAGGCTGCCGAGCTGTTCCGCGACGTCGGCCACGACCCGACTGTTCGCGGTGGCCGTGGTCGCGAGCACCGGCACATCGGCCGGCATCTGGGCGATGAGGTCGCGCAGTCGCCGGTAGTCGGGGCGGAAGTCGTGCCCCCAGTCGCTGATGCAGTGCGCCTCGTCGACGACCAGCATGCCGATGCGGCCCACGAGCGCCGGCAGCTGCTCCTCACGGAAGGATGGATTGTTCAGACGCTCGGGAGAGACGAGCAGCACGTCGACCTCATCGCGGTCGAGGCGTGCCAGCACATCGCTCCACTCGTGAGCGTTCGTGGAGTTGATCGCCACCGCACGCACGCCGGCGCGTTCGGCCGCGGAGATCTGGTCGCGCATGAGCGCGAGCAACGGCGAGACCAGCACGGTCGGTCCCGCGCCCTGCCGCCTCAGCAGCAGGGTGGCGACGAAGTACACCGCCGACTTGCCCCATCCGGTGCGTTGCACGACGAGCGCTCGGCGCCGATCGGCGACCAGCGCTTCGATCGCCTCGTACTGCCCGTCGTGGAAATCGGCATCGGGGCGCCCGACGAGTTCGCGCAACGCGGCGAGCGCGGCCTCACGGATATCGGCCTCATGGGCATCGGACGGAGCGGAGGAGACCATGACACCACTCTGCCCCACCCCACCGACATGCCCCACCCCACCGGCATGGCCACCCGCCCGACACCTGCATCCCGTCGTCTACCGTGGAGGGGTGATCACCCGAGAACTCGCCGTCGCCCTGCGTGATGCGGGCCTCGTGTGGCATCCGGCCGACGGCGATCGGTTCCAGCTCGACCTGCCGGAAGAGATCGAGCTCGAGGCTGAGGCCGACGTCTTCACGGTGAGCGGGATGACCATCGAAGCACGTCAGACCCCCAGCGGCATCGATCTGGCGTTCAACGGCACGACCGAGTGGGCCCTCGACGCGGTCACCCTTGCGGACGCCGTCTGGTTGCCTCGCGAAGATCAGCTCCGTGAGCTTCTGCGCGGCACCTTCCGTCGCCTGGCTCGACTCACGGACGCCTTCCTCGTCGAGATCGAACTCGCCGGCGAGACGCTGACGTTCGAGCATCCCGACCCCTCCGAGGCGTACGGCAGGGCGCTGCTCGAACTGGTCTCCCGCTCGCGCTGACCGACCCGTCTTGCATGTCGCGCATCGTCATGTCAGAATTACCCAACGAACGGTCAGTAAAGACCGGATACCGAGGAGTCGATGATGACAAGCCCCGCAGACCTCAGCCTCATCCCGAGCGAGATCTCCGACGACGAGCGCCTGTTCGACGAGCTCATCGCGAACGAGCAGCGCATCGAGCCCCGCGACTGGATGCCCGAGGCGTACCGCAAGACGCTGATCCGGCAGATCTCCCAGCACGCGCACTCCGAGATCATCGGCATGCAGCCGGAGGGCAACTGGATCACGCGGGCTCCGAGCCTCAAGCGCAAGGCGAGCCTGATGGCGAAGGTGCAGGACGAGGCCGGCCACGGGCTCTACCTCTACTCCGCTGCGCAGACGCTCGGGATCACGCGCGACGAGATGATGGACCAGCTCATCACCGGCAAGGCCAAGTACTCCTCGATCTTCAACTACCCCACCCCCACCTGGGCCGACATGGGGGCGATCGGCTGGCTCGTCGACGGTGCCGCGATCGTCAACCAGGTGCCGCTGTGCCGCGCGTCCTACGGACCGTACGGCCGCGCGATGGTGCGGGTGTGCAAAGAGGAGTCGTTCCACCAGCGCCAGGGGTTCGAGATCCTGCTCAGCCTCATGCAGGGCTCCGAGGAGCAGCGGCAGATGGCGCAGGATGCCGTGAACCGCTGGTACTGGCCGAGCCTGGCGATGTTCGGGCCGCCGGATGAGCAGTCGCCGAACTCCGCGCAGTCGATGAAGTGGAAGATCAAGCGCTTCTCGAATGACGACCTGCGCCAGCGTTTCGTCGGGATGCTCGTGCCCCAGGCGGAGATCCTCGGCGTCACGCTGCCCGACCCCGATCTGCGCTTCGACGAGGAGACCGGTCAGTACGCGATCGGCGAGATCGACTGGGACGAGTTCTTCGAGGTGCTGCGGGGCAACGGTCCCTGCAACGCCGAACGACTGGAGCGTCGCCGCACCGCCCACGCAGAGGGCGCCTGGGTGCGCGAGGCCGCCGCCGAGTACGCCCGCAAGCAGGCACAGAAGACGAAGGCGGTGGCGTGATGGCGACCCCCGGTGCTGACGAGCACGAGCCCTGGCCGTTGTGGGAGGTGTTCGTGCGTGCGAACCGTGGCCTGAGCCACGTGCACACGGGCTCCCTGCATGCGCCGGATGCCGAGATGGCGATCCGCAACGCCCGCGACCTCTACACCCGCCGCGGCGAGGGCGTCTCGATCTGGGTCGTCCCGGCGGATGCCGTCACCACGAGCGATCCGGATGCGAAGGGGGCGTATTTCGAGAGCCCGGCGGGGAAGAACTACCGTCACGCCGTCTATTACACGGCGTCCGAGGGGGTGCCGCACCTGTGAGCGCGCACGACATCCACGGCGACGTCTCGGTCGATGAGCTCCACCTCTCGCAGGAGCTCTCCGGCATCGGCGCCGTCGCCGCATCCGCAGACATCGCCGAGTACGCGCTGCGCCTCGGCGACGACGCGCTGATCCTCTCTCAACAGCTGGGCGAATGGATCTCTCGGGCCCCGGAGCTGGAGGAGGATGTGGCGCTGGGCAACATCGCCCTCGACCTTCTCGGGCACGCCCGCTCGTTCCTGCACTACGCGGGCTCGTTCGACGGCCGCAGCGAAGACGACCTCGCCTTCTTCCGCGATGAGCCGGAGTTCCGTTGCGCCTGGATCGTGCAGCAGCCGAACGGCGACTTCGCCCAGACCATCGCGCGGCAGTTCGTGGTCGCGACCTACATGTTCGAGCTCTACTCCGCCCTGCGGACGAGCAGCGACGAGACGTTCGCCGCGATCGCCGAGAAGTCGCTCAAAGAGGTCGACTACCACCGCGATCACGCCGTGCAGTGGATGCTGCGCCTGGCGGGCGGCACCGACGAGTCGCGCGCCCGGATCATCCGCGCCAACGCCGATGTCTGGCCGTACGTCGACGAGCTGTTCCGCGACGACGAACTGATCGAGCGTCTGGGTGACGCCGCCGTGCGACCGTCGCTGCTGCGGGGCGGATTCGACCGCGTGGTCGACACCGTCTTCGCCGAGGTCGACCTGTCGGTGCCCGCGGTCGCCGCCTCGTCCGCGGGAGGACGTCGGGGCGCACATGCCACGCCGCTCGGCCACCTCCTCGCCGAGATGCAGGTGCTCGCGCGACGGCATCCGGGCACGACGTGGTGACCACCATGCGCACCCACGACACGACTCCGACGCAGGACGCCTGGCGCATCGCCGCGGCCGTGCCCGATCCCGAGGTGCCCGTGCTCACGATCGAGGATCTCGGCGTGCTGCGGGCCGTCGCGGTCGACGGCTCGCGTGTGCAGGTCGACATCACCCCGACGTACAGCGGGTGCCCGGCGATGGACACGATCCGCGACGACGTCATCCTCGCCCTCACCGCCGCCGGTTACGACGAGGTCGACGTACGCCTCGTGCTCTCCCCCGCGTGGACCACGGACTGGATGTCGGATGCCGGCAAGGCCAAGCTCGCCGCGTACGGCATCGCGCCGCCCTCGGGTCGCGCCGCGGTGTCGACCGGCCCGATCCGGCTGATGCTGAGCGTGCGCTGCCCGCGCTGCGGATCGCTCGACACCCGCGAGGTCTCGCGCTTCGGATCGACGTCGTGCAAGTCGCTGTTCGAATGCAGGGCCTGCCTCGAACCCTTCGATCACTTCAAGGTGCACTGACATGTCGCTCTTCACCTCCGCCCCGGCATCCGTTTCTCATCCGCCGACCTCTCGCGACGCGACTCCACGCACGCGCGCACGGTTCCACACCCTCGCTGTGTCTGACGTGCGGCCGCTCACCGACGACGCGGTCGAGGTGACGTTCACCGTGCCCGCCGCGCTCGCCGACGAGTACGACCACCTTCCCGGACAGTACGTCGCCCTGCGCACCACTCTCGACGGCGTCGAGGTGCGCCGGTCGTACTCGCTGTGCCGCGCTCCCGAACACCGGGGCGACGGAGCGGACACGAGTCTCAGCGTCGCGGTCAAGCGTGATGAAGGCGGCCTCTTCTCGACCTGGGCGCAGACGGGCCTCCACGCCGGATTCGAGATCGATGTGATGAGCCCGCAGGGCACGTTCACATCGGGCCTGGACGACCTCGACGATCGCCACGTGGTCGGCATCGCGGCTGGCTCCGGCATCACCCCCCTGATGGCGCTCGCCCACACGGTGCTGACCCGGTCGGACACCTCGCGGTTCACCCTGCTCTACACGAACAGGGCGACGCTCGACGTGATGTTCCTGGAAGATCTCGCCGACCTCAAGGATCGCTACCCGACCCGTCTGGTGCTGCACCACGTGCTGTCACGAGAGCAGCGCGCCGCGCCGGTGCTGTCCGGGCGCATCGACGAGGCGAAGCTTCGTCTGATCCTCTCCGCGCTCATCCCCCCGACGACGGTCGACGAGTGGTTCCTGTGCGGGCCGCTGGCCCTGGTAGATCTGTGCCGCGAGGTGCTCGCCGATGTCGGCGTCGACCGCTCGCACATCCGCTTCGAACTGTTCACGACGGGTGAGGAGCCCACGCGCGCGGCACGGCCGGTCGAGGTGCGCGCCGGGCAGAAGACGGTGCGCATCGAAGTGACGCTCGACGGTGTCTCCTCGACCGTGGAGAGTCCCGTGGACGCGCACGAGTCGGTGCTCAACGCCGCACTGCGCGTGCGACCGGATGCGCCGTTCGCCTGCGCGGGCGGAGTATGCGGCACCTGCCGGGCGCGCGTCGTGGCGGGCAGCGTCACGATGACCGAGAACTACGCGCTGGAGCCCGACGAACTCGCGCGCGGCTTCGTGCTCACCTGCCAATCCCACCCCACCAGCGACCGCGTGGTCGTCGACTACGACGTCTGACCCGGAGGCCCCGATGATCGACCTCACCATCGCCGACGACGTCGCGACCGTGGTGCTGAACGCGCCCGCGAAGATGAACGCGCTCGACGAACAGGCCCTCGGCGAGCTGGATGCCGCGTATCAGGCGGCCGAGGCGGCCGGAGTCACGGCTCTGGTACTCCGCGGCGAAGGACGGGCGTTCTGCGCCGGGCGCGACATCTCGGGCGTCGACCCGCGCGACGACGACGTGATCGGCTATCTCGGCGGTCTCGTGACGCCGCTTCTCCAGCGCATGGCACGGTTCCCCGCGCCCACGTTCGCGGTGGCGCACGGCGCATGCCTCGGCGTCGGGCTCGGCCTGCTGATCGCGACCGATGTCGTGTACGTCGCGGAGTCCGCGAAGATCGGTTCGCCCTTCGCCGCGCTCGGAGCGACCCTCGACTCGGGCGGGCACGCCCTGTTCCTCGACCGGCTCGGCGCACACAAGACGCTCGACCTGATCTACACGGGACGGTTGATGACCGGGTCCGAGGCCGTGACCTCCGGGCTGTTCTCGCGGGTGTTCCCCGACGACGAGGTCGTCTCGGCGACGACCGAAACCGCAGCCGCCGCGGCCCGCGGAGCCACCGCGGCGTTCCTCGCGAGCAAGCAGCTCATCGCCCGCATCCGCGACGAGCGCCTCGCGCTGTGGGATGCCGTAGGGATAGAGAACGCCGCCCAGGCCGCCCTGTGCGACACGGACGACTACCGCGAGGGCTTCGCCGCCTTCCAGGAGAAGCGCAAGCCGGTGTTCCGCGGACGCTGAGACCGGTTCGCAAGCCCCTCGGCGATGTCCGAAGCGGGTGCGAGAATGCGGGGATGCTGCTCTCGGAGCTCGTCACCACGACAGAAGAGGTCGCCGCGACCTCATCGCGCCTCGCCAAGATCGACGCGTTGGCCCGCTTGCTCGCGCGCGCAGAGCCCACCGAGATCGCGCCGCTCGTCGGCCTGCTTCTCGCAGCACCGCGGCAGGGGCGCCTCGGAGTGGGCTGGCGAGGCATAGCCGCCCTCCACGTGCACCATGCCGACACATCATCCCTGCGCATCGCCGACGTCGATCAGGCTCTCGATGCTCTGGCCGCGGCATCCGGCACCGGCTCGAACGCCGCGCGCAGCAGCATCCTCGGCGGCCTGGCCGCGCGCACCACGGCCGGTGAATGGGACGTTCTGGCGAGGGCGATCCTGGGCGAGCTGCGCACCGGGGCCCTCGGCGGCGTGCTGCTCGATGCGATCGCCCGCGCCTCCGATCGCACACCCGCGACCGTCCGCCGCGCCGCCATGCTCTCGGGTGACCTCGGCCTCACGGCGCACCTCGCCCTCACCGGCACCGCCGCAGAGCTCGAGGCCGTGGGGCTCCAGGTCGGCCGCCCGGTGCTGCCGATGCTCGCCGGCACCGCCGCGACCCCGACAGCCGCCCTCGAGCTCACGGGCGAGTCGTCGGTCGAGTTCAAGCTCGACGGAGCCCGCATCCAGGTGCACCGCCACGGCGAAGAGGTCGGTGTGTACACGCGCAGCCTGGCCGACATCACCCATCGTGTGCCGGAGCTGGTCGAGATCGTGCGGGCGCTCCCCGCCCACGACCTGATCCTCGACGGCGAGACGCTGTCGCTCGACGAGGACGGCGGGCCGCGTCCGTTCCAGGAGACCATGTCGCGCTTCGGCGCGGATGTCTCTCGCGAGCTCCTGCTGCGACCCTGGTTCTTCGACCTGCTGCACGTCGACGGTCGGGATCTGATCGACGAGCCGCTCTCCACTCGTCTCACGGAGCTCGAACGCGTCGCCTCCGACTGGCGCATCCCCGGCATCGTGACGGCCGATGCCACTGCGGCCGAGGAACTCTCCCGCGAGGCCCTCGCCGCCGGTCACGAGGGCGTCGTCATCAAGGCGATCGACTCGCCGTACGCCGCGGGGAGGCGCGGTACCTCCTGGATCAAGGTCAAGCCCGTGCTGACCTACGACCTCGTGGTGCTCGGGGCGGAATGGGGCTCGGGCCGCCGCCAGGGCTGGTTGTCGAACCTGCACCTGGGCGCACTCGACCCGACCGGCGAGTTCGGCGAGCCCGGTGCCTTCGTGATGGTCGGCAAGACGTTCAAGGGACTCACCGACGAGCTGCTGAAGTGGCAGACCGAGACGTTCCCCGCGCTCGAGACGCGACGCAGCGTGAGCACTGTCTTCCTCCGGCCGGAGATCGTCGTCGAGATCGCGATCGACGGCGTGCAGCGCTCGCCCCGCTACCCAGGCGGAATCGCGCTCCGGTTCGCTCGGGTGAAGCACTACCGTCCCGACAAGACCGCCGCGGAGGCCGACACGATCCAGACGCTGCGCGGGCTGCTGCGGGGCTGATGCGGGGCTGATGCGGCTCCGGCGCTCAGGCCGAGGGCGCCAGTCCCAGGTCTTCTTCGCGCACCGTCCCCTGGAACGACCACGGGAAGTTGATCCACAGATCCGTGTCCTTCCAGGCGTAGTCCGGCTGGATGATGGTCGACGGCTTCGTGTAGATCGTGACCGAGCGCACGTCGGCGCCCTTGTCCTGCAGCAGCTTCACCGCGAGCGCGAGGGTCCGCCCGGAGTCGGCGACGTCGTCGACGAGCAGCACCCGACGACCATCGAGGTAGGCCATGTCGAGCTCGGGCGGCAGTACCTCGGGAGCATCCAGCACCGTGCCGATGCCGGTGTAGAACTCGACGTTGATCGCGCCGCAGTTCTTCGCGCCGAGCCCGTAGGCGATGGCACCGGCCGGCAGCAGGCCGCCGCGCGCGATCGCGACGACGACCTCCGGCACGAACCCGCTGCCGAGGATGTCGCGTGCAAGGTCGCGCGTGGCCGCGCCGAATCCGTCCCAGGTGAGCGTCTCGCGCTCGATAGCTGCATCAGTCACTGACCCATTCTCCTGCATGCGGGCGGTGCCCGGTTCCCGTCGAGGGGTCACTCCAGCCGGGTCACCTCGACCGACACGAACAGCTCCGACGCGCTCGGTCCGGCGTACACGCCCCGCAACGGCGCCACGTCGCCGTAGTCGCGGCCGTGGCCGACGTAGACGTGCGACTCGCCGATCTCGGCGAGGTTGGTCGGGTCGTACCCGCGCCACTCCCCCGCGTACCACTCGACCCACGCGTGCGACTCCCCGACCACGGGCTGCCCGATCGGCGCCGTCGGATCCGGGTGCAGGTAGCCGGACACGTAGCGCGCCGGGATGCCGATCGCACGCAGCACGCCGAGAGCGACATGCGCGATGTCCTGGCAGACGCCCGAACGCGCGGGCCACGCGTCGCGCGCCGTGGAGTTCACCCCGGTGACGCCGCTCTGGTACTCCATCGCCTCACCGACCGTCCGGCAGATCTCGAACGCGGTGGCATCGACGTCGCGGCCTTCGGCCTTGATCCGCTGCCCGAGTGCGATCATCTCGGCATCGGGCGCCGTGGCGGGAGTCTGTGTGACGCCCTCGGCCAGAGACAGCGACTGCGGGATGCGGGCGGCGAGCTCGTCCCAGTCGATGCCCCTGGTCGGCTGCGGCATCGCCCGCACGTCGACGATGCTCGTCGCGGTGACCGACAGCAGCTGATGCGGAGTGAGCACCTCGAATGTCGACACCCGGGTGTCCCAGTAGTCGGCGTAGGAGTGCTGGGTCGCGGTCGGCGAGATGTCGAGGGTCGCCTGCAGCACGAACTGGCCCTCGCGCGAATGCGGCAGCATCCTCGCTTCGTTGTACGACGCGGTCGCCGGCTTCTCGTAGCGGAATCCGGTGCGATGCACGACCCGCAGGCGGCTCACAGCGCCTCTCCGATCCACACCGGCATCGCGATCGAGGGGAAGTATCGCTCTCTGATCGCATCGCTCGCCTCCGACATCCCCACCTGCACCTCTTCCATGCTCTCCGAGAGGCGATGCACGATGTCGCCGACCGGTCGATACTCCAGCTCCGAGCGCATCCGTCCGAGCACCCGATGGGCGCGGTCCGGGGCGCCGAACGCTCCCGCCGGGTCGATGCCGCGCAGACACTCGTCCGCCTGCAGGATGCTGGACAGCACCGACCGCGGGAACAGCCGATCCACCAGCAGGAACTCCACGGCCGACGTGGCCGTCGGTATCGCGCGATGGCTGCGCAGATGCGCCTCGTAGGCGCCGCAACTGCGGAGCAGCGTCGTCCAGCTCGGCCCGCCGGCATCCGTGAGCGACCGCGTCGCGAGGAGCCGCGCCGTCATGTCCGCCCGTTCGATCGACCGGCCGAGCACGAAGAACTGCCACGCCTCATCGCGACTCGTCGAGGAGTCCACCACGCCGAATGCCAGGGCGGAACGGTCGCGGACCCAGCGGAAGAAGGGATGCGTCTTGTCCGAGGCGATCCACCGCGGCATGCGCGCGTGGGACTCGTTGAGGGTCTCCCACAGGTCGGTCGAGATGATCTCGCGCGCGCGGCGGGCGTTCTCGCGGGCGGCCGTGATCGAGTGCGCGATCGACGCCGAGTGTTCCCGGTCCAGCGCGAGAATGCGCACCACGTCGTCGCGTCCGAGCGGTGCATCGCCCTCGACGGTCGTGCCCATCACCGAGAGCAGAGCACGGCAGGCGGTGTCCTCCTCGACCCACGGATCCTCCAGGAGCAACTGCAGGTGCACGTCCAGGATGCGCGCGGTGCCGTCGGCGCGCTCGACGTAGCGGCCGATCCAGAACAGCGCTTCTGCGATGCGACTCAGCATGGGAGATCCCCCGATTCCGATCGCTGCTGCTGTTGTTGCTGTTGTTGCTGGTGGTGGCGCACCTCGAGATCCTCGTCCTGCGGAGAGGAGAGGAACGGCGGATGCGATTCCTCTCGGGGAGCGGCCACCACCGCGATCGCCCCGGTGGCGAGGGAGACCTCGTCGGATGCGGGGTCCGAGAGGCCGTCGAGGGTGGTCGTCGGCCCGGTGAACAGGGAGGGATCCAGCACCCAGGTGTCCTTCGACCCGCCGCCCTGGCTGGAGTTCACGACGAGCTGCCCCTCGGGCAGTGCGACGCGCGTGAGCCCACCCGGCAGCACCCAGATGTCGTTCCCGTCGTTCACGGCGAAGGGGCGCAGGTCGACATGCCGCGGGCGGAATCCGTCTTCAACCAGCGTGGGGATCGTCGAGAGCTGCACGACCGGCTGCGCGATCCATCCCCGCGGGTCAGCGAGCAGCGTCGACCGCAGTGCGTCGAGCGTCGCCCGCGAGGCATCCGGGCCGACGACCAGCCCCTTCCCTCCCGACCCGTCAACCGGCTTCACGACGAGCTCGTCGAGGCGATCCAGCACCTCTTCCAACGCGTCCGGCTCCTCCAGACGCCACGTGTCGACGTTCGGGATGATCGGGTCCTCCCCGAGGTAGTAACGGATGAGTTCGGGGACATACGTGTAGACGAGCTTGTCGTCGGCGACGCCGTTGCCGATCGCATTGGCGAGCGTGACGTTGCCGAGCCGCGCCGCCAACATCAGCCCGGGAGCTCCCAGCACCGAATCCGGCCGGAAGTGCTGCGGGTCGAGGAACTCGTCATCGACGCGGCGGTAGATCACGTCCACCCTGGTCGGCCCTGCGGTCGTGTGCATCCAGACCCGGCCGCCCGAGCAGAACAGGTCGCGCCCCTCGACCAGCTCGATGCCCATCATGCGCGCCAGCAGGGTGTGCTCGTAGTAGGCGGAGTTGTAGACGCCGGGGGTGAGCACGACGACGGTCGGATTCTCGACGCCTGCCGGAGCTGCGGCACGCAACGCCTGCAGCAACCGGCCCGGATAGTCGACCACGGGTCTCACGCGCAGACTGGTGAAGAGCTCGGGCAGAGTCTGTGCCATGACCCGCCGGTTGGCGAGCACGTAGCTCACGCCGCTGGGCACGCGGACGTTGTCCTCCAGCACCCGCCAGGCACCCTTCTCGTCGCGGATCACGTCGATCCCGGCGACATGGATGCGCACACCGTTGGCCCCGACGATGCCGGCCGCCTGACGATGGAAGTGCGACGACGAGCTGATCAGCGACGCCGGGATCACCCCGTCGTGCACCGCCAGCTGCGGGCCGTACACGTCCGCCAGGAACGCCTCCAGCGCGCGCACCCGCTGCTTCACCCCCGACTCGACGTAGGTCCAGTCATCCGCGGCGATCACGCGCGGAACCACATCGAGCGGGAACGGCCTCTCCTCCCCGGCGAAATCGAAGGTCACCCCCTGCGCGAGGTACGAGCTGGCCAGTGCATCCGTGCGCGCCCGCAGCTCCGCGTCATCCATTCCCGCCAGCGCGGGGTACATGTCTTGATAGGGCGGGCGCACCTGGCCGCCACTCGGCGGCGCCTCCGAAGGGAACATCTCATCCCAGGGCTGCGCCCCCTTCCGCACCGGCGACCGACGGGAGGTGTATCCGTTGAACAGCGACTCCATGTCGGAATACTTCCGTGGCGTGGTTTCGATGATGTTTCCGAGGGAAGTCAGGGCGGCGACAGAGCCGGGCGGGAGCGGTAGAGTTCATCTGTCCGGCATCTTTCCCGGCCGGTGCCCGAAAAAGGGGCACGAAGCACTCTGCATCGCTGCGGAGGCGAGACACATACGGATCCGACTCTCATCCGTCCCTGTCTCGAAAGGCTTTCGCATGCCCACTGTCTCCGCGCACGTCGCCCTCACCCTCGCCCAGCACATCGACGCTGTCTTCGGCGTCATGGGCAACGGCAACGCCTACTTCCTCGATGCGATCGAACGCCAGACGGATGCCGTGTTCACGGCCGTCCGCCACGAGCAGGGCGCTGTGGTCGCCGCCGATGCGCACTTCCGCGCCTCGGGCCGGATCGCCGCGGGAACCTCGACGTACGGTGCCGGGTTCACGAACACCCTCACCGCGCTCGCCGAGGCCGTGCAGGCACACGTTCCGCTCGTGCTGGTCGTGGGCGACGAGCCGACGTCCGGACCCCGCCCGTGGGACGTCGACCAGATCGCCCTCGCCTCCGCCGTGGGCGCGCGCACCTATACGGTCGGACGCACCGATGCCGCCGCGACCACCGTGATCGCGATCGAACACGCTCTCACCTACCGTGTGCCTGTCGTGCTCGCGATCCCCTACGACGTCGCCGCCCTCGAGTCGGGTCCGGTAGCCGACGTGCCCTCGCCGCGCGTCCCCGCCCCTCTCGCGCCGAAGGGCGAGTTCGCCGAGGGGCTGCTCGACGAGATCGCCGACGCCCTGCGGCACGCCGAGCGCCCGTTCCTGCTCGCCGGTCGTGGGGCCTGGCTCGCCGGCGCCAGCGCTGCGCTGGGCGAACTGGCGCAGGCCACCGGGGCGCTCACGGCGTCGTCGGCGCTCGGCCGAGGCGTGTTCCCCGACGACCGGTACGATCTGGGCGTCACGGGCGGGTTCGGTGCAGAAGGAGCGATGGACCTCATCCGCGGGGCCGATGTCGCCGTCGTGTTCGGGGCCTCGCTGAACCAGTTCACGATGCGCTTCGGTGAACTCTTCGCCCCCGGAACCCGCGTCTTCCAGGTCGACATCGCTCCGGCGGCCACGCACGCCCACATCGGCGGGTTCGTCCGTGCCGACGCCCGAGTCGCCGCGGAGGCGATCGTCTCCCGCCTCCGCTCCGCAGCCCCCACCCCTTCCACCCCGTCCGCCCTTTCCTCCGCCTCGTCCACCGAGCACAGCTTCGGAGATGAGGCACGGCGCGCCGCGGCATCCACCGACGTCGCCGGGGTGTCGCCCGCGAGCTCCGAAGCCGTGCCCGCCGCCGCCCGCACTCCCTGGCGCGAGAGCGTCGATGTGGCGGCCGCGCGCGCGTACGACGCCGGCGACGATCTCGCACCGGACGGACGCCTCGACCCGCGCTCCGCCGCACGTCGTATCGCAGACCTGTTGCCGGAGGACCGCGTCGTGGTCTCGGACGGCGGGCACTTCATCGGCTGGGCGAACATGTACTGGCCGGTCGCGGCGCCCGATCGCATGATGATGATCGGCACCGCCTTCCAGTCGATCGGGCTGGGGTGGCCGAGCGTCGTCGGTGCCGCGTTGGCGCGCCCCGACTCGACGGTCGTGCTGACATCGGGCGACGGCGGAGGGCTGATGGCGATCGCCGACCTCGAGTCCGCCGTGCGCGCCGCCGGTGGCCGCGGCATCGCGGTCGTCTGGAACGACGCCGCGTACGGGGCAGAGGTCAACCTCTACGGGCTGAAGGGCCTGGCACAGGAGCCGATGCGCATCCCGGAGGTGGACTTCGCGGCATTCGGCGCCGCTGTCGACGCAGAGGGCGTCGTGGTGCGCACGCTGGGCGACCTCGATCGTCTGGCAGCGTGGAACGAGGAGGATGCGGCGACCCGGCGGTTCCTGCTGCTCGACCTGCGCATCTCCGGGGATGTGATCGCGCCGTACCAGCAGGAGATCATCCGCGTGAATTCCTGACGGAGCGAAGGCTAGGCTCCTCGTCATGACAGAAGTTCCCGAGGTACTGCGGTACAACGCGTTCGCGGCCGATCCGACCGGGGGCAACCCCGCCGGCGTCGTGCTCGACGCGGTCGATGTGAGCGACGCGCGGATGCTGCAGATCGCCGCCGACGTCGGGTACTCCGAGACCGCGTTCGTCACTTCGCGCCGGGACGTCGACGGAACGCCTCGCTATCGCGTGCGGTTCTGGTCGCCCGCGGCGGAGGTGCCGTTCTGCGGACATGCGACGGTCGCGACGGCGGTGGCTCTGGCCGAGCGGAACGGAACAGGCGAGGTGGTCTTCGAGACGGCCGGCGGCGAGGTGGCGCTGCGTTCGGAATCGGATGACGAGGGCACCATCGCCGTCTCGTTCACGAGCGTCGACCCCGAGGTACGCGATCTCGACGAGCGCGTGTTCGACCGCCTGCTCGAACTCCTGGGGCTCGGCGCCGACGACCTCGACGGGCGTTTCCCGCCGAGGGAGGCCTTCGCCGGGAACCGGCATCCGATCATCGTCATCCGCGACCGTGAGCTCTTCGATCAGTTCCGCTTCTCCCCCGCACCGGTCGCCGACCTCATGCGCGAGCAGCAGTGGCTGGGCACGATCACCGTGCTGCATGCAACCGGCCCTGCGGATTTCGACGCACGCAATCTGTTCCCGGTCGGACGCATCACCGAGGACCCGGCGACCGGCTCCGCCGCGGCGTCGGTCGGCGCTTATCTCCGCGACCTCGGCCACCCCGAGACGACCGTGCGCATCCACCAGGGTGCCCACGTTCGCCGCCCGAGCCTGCTCACCGTGACGATTCCTCCCGACGGCGGGATCGTGGTCTCCGGTGGGGCGACGCGCATCGGCTGACACCCGTACGCTCGGGCCCGCCGAGCGTACGGGTTGTTGTCGAGTGGATGAGAAGCCTGCGCGCACAGGTCGTGCAGTCGGGCGGATGCCGTGCACGCGGCGACTGCGGGCAGTTCGGGGGGGGGCGTGCACGCCGCCCCTCAGCGACCGGCTCAGCCCTGCGTGGCGTAGTCCGGAAGCTCCTGCAGTGTCCACGTGTTGCCGTCGGGGTCGTCGAACCACACGAATCGGCCCCAGCCGAGGTCTTCGACGCCCTTCGTCGCGACACCGAGGGACTCGAGGTGCGCCTGGGCCTCGTCGGCGTTCGGCACGACCACCTGGATCGTCTTCTGCTGTCCGGGCTCGAGAGGAATCTCGAGTCCCGTGCCGAAGGCGATCGAGCAGGCCGAGCCTGGCGGGGTCATCTGCACGAAGCGCAGTCCCTCGGTCGGCGTCTGATCGTGGTCGGGGTTGAAGCCGATCTTCGTGTAGAAGTCCTTCGAGCGGTCGACATCGGTCACCGGTACGAAGATGAGTTCGATCTTCCAGGTCATTGCGCACACCCTCCTGGCGGACGCCGTCGCCCGACCGAGACCCACGGTACGCCGGACCACCGACAATCCGACCAGGGGTTCCGCGCCCCGCTCAGCGCGCCGGCAGCAGCGCGCCGTCGAAGAACTCCGCCAGCTCCGCCGTGTCATCCAGGGGGAGGATCGCGGCGACATACTGATCGGGTCGCACGACGATCACGACGCCGTCTCGTGAGAGCTCGCGCGCGGCGAAGATGTCGGTCGGCGTCCATTTCGACGGACCCGACGCGTACACCTTCTCCCAGTCGGTGAGCCCGAGGGGGCCGGTCTTCGGCTGGAACAGCGAGGGAGCCGAGGTCACCTCGACTTCCTCGAACGGCTGTTGGTAGACGGCCTTGACGTCGAACACGGCATCCACGTCGGCATCCGCCGGGGTGAACCGCGCGAGAACCTCAGCCGCCTGCTCTGCCCAGGTGGCGAGCACCTCGCCCGTGCGGTCGCCGAAGGCGTACACGCGCCACCGGCCGTCGGCCGTGGCGTGATGACCGAGGTGGGTGACGTTGCCGTCGCCGACCCTGATCACCTCGGCCGACTTGAAGCGCTTCCCCAGCGGGAAGCCCGCCGCCAGCGCCTGGTGCGCATCGGAACCCGTGATCATCGACGAGGTGTACTGCGTCATGAACCCCGAGGGGAACTCGGCCGTGGCGAGGTAGTACGTCGCGAGCTCGTTGGGGTCGGAGATCTCCTCCGGCTTGCGGGCCATCAGGCTCGACCACTCCCGATCGAAGTCGATGAGCTGCTGCGCGACCGGCCGCCGCTCTGCGCCGTACGTGGCCAGGAGCGACTCCGGAGCACGCCCGGTGAGCACCGAGCCGAGCTTCCATCCGAGGTTGAAGCCGTCCTGCATCGACACGTTCATGCCCTGCCCGGCCTTGGCGCTGTGCGTGTGGCAGGCGTCGCCGGTGAGGAACACGTGCGGCGTGCGGCCCGACTCGTCGATCACGTCGTCGAAGCCGTCGGTCACCCGATGCCCGACCTCGTACACGCTGTGCCAGGCGACCTGCTGCACGTCGATCGTGTACGGGTGCAGGATGTCGTTGGCCTTGCGGATGATCTCCTCGACCGGGGTCTTGCGCACACGGTGATCATCGTCGTCTGCGACCTCGCCGAGGTCGATGTACATGCGCGAGAGGTAGCCGCCCTCCCGCGGGATGTGCAGGATGTTGCCCGCTTCGGAGTTGATCGCGCACTTCGTGCGCCAATCCGGGAAGTCGGTGTTCACCAGCACATCCATGACGCCCCACGCATGGGCCGCACTGCCGCCGACGTGCGTGCGTCCGATCGCCTCGCGCACACCGCTGCGCGCGCCATCGCAGCCGGCGACGTACTTCGCCCGGATGGTGCGCTCCTCGCCGGCGCGCTCCCCCGCGAGATGACGCACCCGCACCTCGACGGGGTACTCGCCCTCGTCGTGCACGGTGAGTCCGACGAACTCCACGCCGTAGTCCGGCGTGATCCGACCGGGGCCGTTTCCGGCGGCTTCGGCGAAGTAGTCCAGCACCCGCGCCTGGTTGACGATCAGGTGCGGGAACTCGCAGATGTCGTAGGCGTAGTCCGCGGTGCGCGAGGTGCGGACGATCTCCCGCGGGTTCTCGGGATTCGGACCCCAGAAGTTCATCCAGCCGATGTTGTAGGCCTCGGCGACGATCCGCTCCGCGAAGCCGAACGCCTGGAAGGTCTCGACGCTGCGCGGCTGGATGCCGTCGGCCTGACCGAGCACCAGTCGCCCGTCGCGCTTCTCGATGATGCGGGTCGTGACGCCCGGGTACTGCGACATCTGCGCGGCGAGCAGCATGCCGGCCGGCCCCGACCCGACGATCAGCACGTCGAGCCGGTCGGGAAGCTCGCTCGGCCGATCCACGCCGACGCCCGCGGCATCCTGCACGCGGGGATTGCCGGAGACATAGCCATGGTGGTGGAACTGCATCGTCGTCGATTCCTTCCGGACTGCACTGTCGGGTCTTGCATCCTCGAACCGCGTGTTCTATATTCGAACACAGCGTTCTACTATTGAACACATCGTATTCTCGACGACCTCCGAGTGCAAGGAGCATCCGTGGCCGACGGCACGACGCCCGCATCACAGACCCTGAGCCGCGGCATCCGCATCCTCGAGATCCTCAGCGATGCACGCGAGCCCCTCGCGATCGACGAGATCGCGCACCGCCTGGGCGTGCACCGCTCGATCGCCTACCGGCTCCTGCGAACGCTGGAAGACCACAGCCTGGTCACCCGCGACGGAACGGGCGCCGTCAGCCTGGGGGCACGCATGGCGGCACTCGCCGCCGGGGTCGCCCATGACCTTCAGGCCGAGGCGCTCCCCGAGCTGACGGCGATCGCGAACGAGCTCGGCATGACGTGCTTCCTCGCCGTCCTCGACGGCGAGGAGTGCATCACACTGGCCAGCGTCGAACCCAAGCACGCGATCGCCAGCGTCGCGCAACGCCCGGGCGCCCGCCATCCCGTCACGGTCGGCGCTCCGGGAAAGGCCATCCTCACGCAGCTCGCTCCGAACGAGTGGCCCTCCCCGATCTCCGAGCGGCTCCGCGCCGACGTCGAGCTGACCCGCACCCGTGGGTACGGCACGAGCCACGACGAGGTCATCCCGACCGTGCAGTCCGTCGCGGTTCCGCTGATCCTGCGCGGACATCGACCTGCCGCGATCGCGGTCGTGCACGTCGCCACCTCCCTCGACGACGGGGCCATCGCCGAGCGTCTTCAGCGGTCGGCAGAGCTCATCCGCGAAGCGCTCGACGGCTGACCACGCTTCACAACTCCGGAGAAACGGGTCGATATCCGCGCAACACGCCCGACAAGGGGCCGTTGGGCGCAGTATCTCCGGAGTTGTGACGGTCGCGCTCGATCAGGCGTTCGCGAGCCCGCGGATCGGGCTCACCGACTGCTCCTCCTCGTGGTCGACGCCGAGCGGGATGCCCGAGCGGTCGCGCAGCAGGAGGGTCGCGATCAGGCCGAGGACGGTCATACCCGCGAGGTACCAGGTGACCGCCTGTGTCGACCCGGTCGCCTGCACGATCGCGGTCGCGATGGTCGGGGCGAACGCTCCACCGGCGATGGCACCGATCGCGTACGAGATCGAGACACCCGAGAAGCGGATGCTGGCGGGGAAGAGCTCGGTGTACAGCGCGGCCTGCGGCCCGTACGTGAAGCCGAGTCCGATCGTGAGGATCGCCAGCCCGGCGAACAGAAGCCCGATCTCGCCGGTGTTCACGAGCGGGAACAGCGTGAAGACACCGACCAGCTGCATCACCCATCCGATGATGTACGTGGTGCGGCGACCGATACGGTCCGAGACCCACCCGGCCAACAGCGTCGTGAGGAGCCACGTCACGGCAGAGCCCGCGACGGCCCACAGCACCGGACCGCGCTCCAGACCGATCGGCCCGTCCGGGTTCGTGGCGTAGCCCTGGATGTAGCCGCCCGTCGTCATGTAGCCGACCGCGTTGTTGCCGGCGAAGACGAACGCCGCGATGATCACGAGCAGCGCGTGCTTGCGGAACAGCTGCACGATCGGCATCCGCGCCTTCTCCTTGCGCGCGGCGAGCTCGGTGAACACCGGGCTCTCCTCGACCTTGCGACGCACGTAGTAGCCCACGAGGATCAGCACCACGCTGAGCAGGAACGGCACCCGCCAGCCCCAGATCGCGAACTGCTCCCCCGGAGCGATCGCCGTCATCAGCGCCATGACGCCCGAGGCGAGCAGGAGGCCGAGCGGAACGCCGATCTGCGGGGAGGCTCCGAAGATGCCGCGCTTCGTGCGTGGAGCATGCTCGACGGCCATCAGCACCGCCCCGCCCCATTCGCCACCGGCCGAGATGCCCTGGATGATGCGCAGGAGCACCAGCAGGATCGGTGCCAGGACGCCGATGGTCTCGTACGTGGGCAGGATGCCGATCAGGGCGGTCGCTGCACCCATGAGGATCAGCGTCCACATCAGCACGGTCTTGCGTCCGAGCTTGTCGCCGTAGTGGCCCGCGAGGAACGCGCCGAGGGGCCGGAAGAGGAAGCTCACCCCGACCGTGGCGAAGGCGATCAGCGCGCTGTTGGCGCCCAGCGGCTCGAAGAACAGCTGCCCGAACACCAGCCCGACGGCTGTGGCGTAGATGAAGAAGTCGTACCACTCGACGGTGGTTCCGACGACAGTGGCGAACACGACGCGGCGTCGATCGGCCGCTGTCGCGATGGTTCCGGTGGGCGTGAACCCACCCTGTGGCTGCCCGCTCATGGGGTGCCTCCTTCTGGTTGTGACCGCATTGTCACGGCGCGCAGCGGACGTGAATCCGAATGCTTGCCGAGGGGTGAACCGATGATATATGATTTCGAATACGACGCACAAGGCGTCCCGCACGACAGTGCAGACGAGCGCGAGGAGGCGCCCCGTGACGGATCCCATCGCCCGCCCCGGCAAGATCATCGCGATCCATCTGAGCTACGCCTCACGAGCCGATCAGCGTGGCCGCCGCCCCGCGGCACCCTCCTACTTCTTCAAGCCGGCGAGCTCCGTCGCCGCATCCGGCGGCACGGTCGAGCGCCCCGCCGGCACCGAACTGCTGGCCTTCGAGGGCGAGATCGCACTGGTGATCGGCACGCCCACCCGCCGCGTCGCACTCGACGAGGCATGGGCGCACGTGGGCTGGGTCACCGCATCGAACGACCTCGGCCTGTACGACCTGCGCGCCAACGACAAGGGATCGAACGTCCGCTCCAAGGGCGGCGACGGCTACACCCCCCTCGGTCCGGAACTGATCGACGCACGCACGGTCGACCCGACGGCGCTGCGCGTGCGCACCTGGGTCAACGGCGCGCTGCGTCAGGACGACACGACCGACGGCCTCATCTTCCCGCTCGCCCAGCTCGTCGCCGACCTGTCGCAGCACTTCACCCTGGAGCCCGGCGACGTGATCCTCACCGGCACGCCGGCGGGGTCATCCGTCATCGTCCCCGGCGATGTCGTCGAGGTCGAGGTGGATGCCCCGGATGCCGACGGCGCGCCGACGTCCGGGCGCCTCGTCACGACGGTCGACGCAGGGCGACGATCGCGTTCGACGGCGAGATCGGATCGCTGCCCGCGGTCGACGACCTGCAGCGCACCGAGGCCTGGGGCTCCCGGGCCGAGGCCGGCTGCCCGACGCCGAGCCGGAGACGCGCGACCGGGCCTCTCGCCCGAGCTGCGCGCCGCAGCTCCTCGAAGCGCCGACCGCCGGCCTCTCCGCGCAGCTGCGCAAGCGCGGACACCACTCCTGCTTCATCGACGGCGTGTCGGCGAACATCGCCGGGACCGAAGATCGTCGGCACAGCCAAGACGCTGCGGTTCGTGCCCTTCCGCGAAGACCTCTTCGCCTCGCACGGCGGCGGGTACAACGCCCAGAAGCGCGCGTTCGACGCGGTCGACGACGGCGAGATCATCGTGATCGAGGCCCGCGGCGACGCCGACGACCGGCACCCTGGGCGACATCCTCGCGCTGCGCGCCCGACCCGCGGCGCGGCGGGCAGTCGTCACCGACGGCGGCGTCCGCGACTTCGACGCCGTCGCCGAGATCGGCCTCCCCGTCTTCTCGCAGGGCGCCCATCCCTCGCGTGCTCGGCCGCAAGCACGTGCCGTGGGACGTCGACGTCACCGATCGCCTGCGGCGGCGCGACCGTGCAGCCCGGCGACATCATCGTCGGCGACGGCGACGGCGTGATCGTCATCCCGCCGGCGCTCGCCGAAGAGGTGGCCGCGGCCGCCGTCGCGCAGGAGACGAGGATGCCTGGATCGCCGAGCAGGTCGCGGCCGGGCACCCGGTCGACGGGCTGTTCCCGCATGAACGCCGAGTGGCGCGCACGCTACGAGGCTAGCCGGCGCGCGACGCGAAGAGCCGGCGGTGACGACGCGGCGCCGCGAGCAAGTCGGAGCAGGCCTACGCCTGGATCCGCGCACGCATCTCGCGGCCACGCTTCGGCCCGGGCTACCGGCTGGTGCTCGGTCGATCGCCGAGAGCTCGACATGAGCGTCGTGCCCGTGCGCGAGGCGATCCGCCGCCTCGAAGCCGAAGGCCTCGTGACCTTCGAGCGCAACGTCGGCGCGCGCGTGACCGCTCGTCGACGAGAGCGAGTACGCGCACACCATGCAGACGCTCGGACTCGTCGAGGGCGCGGCGACCGCGCTGTCCGCTCCGCTGCTCGACCCGCGGCGCTCGATCGCAGGCCGCCGAGGTCAACGACGCGCATGTCGAGCATGCTCGAGCACTTCGACCCGCACGCGCTTCACCGAGCTCAACCGGCAGTTCCACTCCGTGCTGTTCGAGCCGTGCCCCAACCCGCACATGCTCGACCTCGTGCACCGCGGCTGGGCGCGGCTGTCCGGTCATCCGGACTCGACGTTCGCCTACGTGCCCGGCCGCGCGCAGCACTCGGTCGAGGAGCACGAGCAGATCCTGCGAGCTGATCCGAGACGGCGCCGACCCGCTCGAGATCGAGCTCGCCGCCCGCAACCACCGCTGGCGCACGAGGGACGCCTTCCTCGACGCGCTGCACACCCGTTCCGCCAGACCCTAGGAGAAGCCTCATGACCGACTCGCGCATCCCCGCCGAGCTTCCCGACCACATCCAGCACTACATCGACGGCGCCTTCGTCGACTCGTCGACGGCGACACCTTCGACGTGCTCGACCCCGTCACGAACGAGACCTACACGACCGCCGCGCGGCAAGAAGGCCGACATCGAGCTCGCCGTCGCCGCCGCCAAGCGCGCGTTCGACGAGGGCCCCTGGCCGCGGATGCTGCCCCGCGAGCGCTCGCGCGTGCTGCACCGGATCGCCGACATCGTCGAGTCCCGCGACGCGCGCCTCGCCGAGCTCGAGTCGTACGACTCGGGCCTGCCGATCACGCAGGCGCTCGGCCAGGCCCGCCGCGCGGCCGAGAACTTCCGCTTCTTCGCCGACCTGATCGTCGCGCAGTCCGACGACGCCTTCAAGGTGCCCGGCCGCCAGATGAACTACGTCAACCGCAAGCCGATCGGCGTGCGCCGGCCTCATCACGCCGTGGAACACGCCCTTCATGCTCGAGTCGTGGAAGCTCGGCCCCGCCCTCGCGACCGGCAACACGGTCGTGCTGAAGCCCGCCGAGTTCACGCCCCTGTCGGCGTCGCTGTGGGCCGGCATCTTCGAGGAGGCCGGCTGCCCGCAGGGCGTCTTCAACCTCGTGAACGGCCTCGGCGAGGATGCCGGCGATGCGCTCGTGAAGCACCCCGACGTGCCGCTCATCTCCTTCACGGGCGAGAGCTCGACCGGCAGCTCATCTTCGGCAACGCCGCGCCCTTCCTCAAGGGCCTGTCGATGGAGCTCGGCGGCAAGTCGCCCGCCGTCGTCTTCGCCGACGCCGACCTCGAAGCCGCGTCGACGCCACCGATCTTCGGCGTGTTCTCCCTCAACGGCGAGCGCTGCACCGCCGGCTCCCGCATCCTCGTCGAGCGCTCGATCTACGAGGAGTTCGTCGAGCGCTACGCCGCACAGGCGAAGCGCGTGAAGGTCGGCTACCCGCACGACCCGGCGACCGAGGTCGGCGCGCTCGTGCACCCGGAGCACTACGACAAGGTGATGAGCTACGTCGAGATCGGCAAGACCGAGGGCCGCCTGGTCGCCGGCGGCGGCCGCCCCGAGGGCTTCGACGAGGGCAACTTCGTCGCCCCGACCGTGTTCGCCGACGTGCCCCCGACGCCCGCATCTTCCAGGAGGAGATCTTCGGCCCGGTCGTCGCGATCACCCCGTTCGACACCGACGAGGAGGCGCTGGCGCTCGCGAACAACACCAAGTACGGGCTCGCCGCCTACATCTGGACGAACGACCTCAAGCGCGCGCACAACTTCGCGCAGTCCGTCGAGGCGGGCATGGTGTGGCTGAACTCGCAACAACGTGCGCGACCTGCGCACCCCGTTCGGCGGCGTGAAGGCCTCCGGTCTCGGCCACGAGGGCGGCTACCGCTCGATCGACTTCTACACCGACCAGCAGAGCGTGCACATCACGCTCGGCGGCGCCCACAACCCCACGCTTCGGCAAGAACTGACCCGGCCGACAGCAAGGACGCTGACATGACACAACCGCGAAGAAGACCCTCACCTCCGCGGGCTTCTACGTGACGCAGGAGGCGCCCATCCAGCCGACAACCCGATCGCGACGCCGTGACCGCCACCGCCCGACATCCTGCGCTGCGCGTACATGGAGCTCGTCGTCACCGACCTCGCCGCCTCGCGCGAGTTCTACGTCGACGTGCTCGGCCTGTACGTGACCGAAGAGGACGACGAGGCGATCTACCTGCGCTCGACCGAGGAGTTCATCCACCACAACCTGGTGCTGCGCAAGGGCCCGATCGCCGCGGTCGCCGCGTTCTCGTACCGCGTGCGCACCGCCGAGGATCTCGACCGCGCCGTGGCGTTCTACACCGAGCTCGGCTGCGACGTGCGTCGCAACCCCGACGGGCTTCGTGAAGGGCATCGGGCGACTCGGTGCGCGTGGTCGACCCGCTCGGCTTCCCGTACGAGTTCTTCTACCAGACCGAGCACGTCGAGCGGATGTCGTGGCGCTACGACCTGCACATCCCCGGCGAGCTCGTGCGCCTCGACCACTTCAACCAGGTCACCCCCGACGTGCCGCGCGCGGTCGAGTTCATGCAGGACCTCGGCTTCCGCGTGACCGAGGACATCCAGGACGACGAGGGCACGGTCTACGCCGCGTGGATGCGCCGCAAGCCCACCGTGCACGACACCGCCATGACCGGCGGCGACGGCCCCCGCATGCACCACGTGTGCTTCGCGACGCACGAGAAGCACAACATCCTCGCGATCTGCGACAAGCTCGGCGCGCTCCGCCGCTCCGACGCGATCGAGCGCGGCCCCGGCCGCCACGGCGTCTCGAACGCGTTCTACCTGTACCTGCGCGACCCCGACGGCCACCGCGTCGAGGTCTACACGCAGGACTACTACACGGGCGACCCCGACAACCCGGTCGTCACGTGGGACGTGCACGACAACCAGCGCCGCGACTGGTGGGGCAACCCCGTCGTGCCCTCGCTGGTACACCGATGCGTCGCTCGTGCTCGACCTCGACGGCAACCCGCAGCCGGTCGTCGCCCGCACCGACGACAGCGAGATGGCCGTGACGATCGGCGCCGACGGGTTCTCCTACACCCGCGCGCCGAGGATGGCGAGCACGAGTACAAGCTGGGCAACCAGCTGTGACGCTGTCAGCAGGCGTCATCGCGGAGATCGCCGCCGAGCTCGCCGAGGCCGATCGCGACCACGCGGTGATCCCCCGCATCACCGCGCGGTACCCGGAGGCGACGGTCGAGGACTCGTACGCCATCCAAGGCGTCTGGCGTGACACCCAGATCGCCGACGGCCGCACGCTCGTGGGGCGCAAGATCGGGCTGACCTCCAAGGCGATGCAGCAGGCGACCGGCATCACCGAACCCGACTACGGTGTCATGTTCGACGACACCGTGTACCGCTCGGGCGCGGAGATCCCCGTGGATCACTTCTCGAACGTGCGCATCGAGGTCGAACTGGCGTTCGTGCTGAAGCATCCGCTCGAGGGCCCCGACTGCACCCTCGACGATGCGCTCGCGTCGATCGACTACGCCGTCCCCGCCCTCGAGGTGCTCAACTCGCACATCGAGCTGGAGGGCCGCACGATCGTCGACACCATCAGCGACAACGCCGCCTACGGCGCCATGGTCCTCGGCGATGTGCACAGACGTCCGGACGAGATCGACCTGCGGTGGGTGCCCGGTGTGCTCTCGCGCAACGGCGAGATCGAGGAGACCGGCGTCGCCGCCGGAGTGCTCGGCCACCCGGCCACGGGCGTGGCCTGGCTCGCGAACAAGTTCCATCAGCACGGCGCGCGTCTGGAGGCCGGGGAGATCATCCTGGCAGGATCGTTCACACGCCCGATGTGGGTGTCGCGCGGCGACGAGGTGCTGTGCGACTACGGACCGATGGGACTCATCGCATGTCGCTTCATCTAGCCCCCTCCTTCCGCGAGCAGCTGGCCTCGTCGGACCGCGCGCTGGCCGGCATGTGGGCGTGCTCCGGCAGCCCGCTCGTGACCGAGGTGGCCGCCGGCTCCGGACTCGACTGGCTGCTCATCGACATGGAGCACTCCGCGAACACCCTGGAGACGGTGCTGGTGCAGCTGCAGACCGTCGCGGCGTATCCGATCACACCGCTCGTGCGAGTCGCCTCCGACGACACCGTCGCGATCAAGCAGGTGCTCGACCTCGGGGCGCAGAACCTCATCGTTCCGATGGTCTCGTCCGCCGAGCAGGCACGGACCGCCGTCGCCTCCACCCGGTACCCGCCCGCGGGCGTACGCGGAGTCGGCAGTGCTCTGGCTCGCAGTGCGCGCTGGAATCGCGTCGAGGACTACCTGCAGGACTCCGCGGCGCACACTTCGCTGACCGTGCAGATCGAGACGGCGGCCGGTGTGGATGCCGCGGCCGAGATCGCCGCGGTGGACGGGGTGGACGCGGTGTTCGTCGGGCCCTCCGACCTGTCCGCGTCGATGGGGCTGCTCGGCCGGCAGACGCACCCTGACGTCGTCGCGGCCGTCGAGCGGGTCTTCGCCGCCGTCCACGCCGCCGGCAAGCCCGTGGGCGTCAACGCCTTCGATCCGGTCGCGGCCGACGCCTACATCGCGGCCGGGGCGGACTTCGTCGCGGTCGGAGCCGATGTCGCTCTCCTCGCCCGAGCATCCGAGGCGCTCGCCACCCGCTTCATCACCGCCGATCCCACCCAGCGTGCCAGCTACTGACCCATCAGACTCTGGCGGATTCATAGCTAGCCGGGCAAGACTGTCCTCATGACCTTCGCCGCGCTCCAGCCCCTCGCCGACCGTGCCGCCCTGTTCACCGCGCTCCGCCAGGACGCCCTGTCGGCCGCTGCCGATGCACTCGGTGAGCACCGCTGGGATGCCGACATGGCCGCAGGCACCCTGACCTTCACGGCGAACGCCGATCCCTCCCGTCAGTTGGTGACCAGGGCTCACCTGATCGCCACCATCGCGCCGGGCCCCCGGTCGATGCTGTGGGCCTGGGCGCATCCCCAGGGCGACGCTCAGGGCATCGCGGCACAGCTGCGCGCCTACGGCACCGAGCACGGGATCGCGGAGCTCACGGCATCCGAGGTCCCGTTCCCGGCTGAGGCGTCCGCCGACGAGGACTGGATCGCCCAGGCCGCGCACGTCGTGGGGGGTGTCGCGGTCGAGCTGACCGGACGGGCTCCGTACTACTCGGCCCCGGTCGGTGGCGGCACCCGCGCGGTGTTCCTGCTCGATGCGCCGCTGGCTCCCCTCACGGTCGCCGACGCCGTGATCGCTCTGCCCCGCACCCTCGCGGCCACGTCGTTGAGCGATGCGCGCACAGCCGTCTGGGATCTCGCACGACTCGCCGGATGGACCCTGACCTGGACCGATGAGTCGTTCAGCGGCGCGACGGTCGTCGACGCGTCCGGTTCCGCGACCTTCCGCTTCGACGATCAGGCCCGCATCACGGGCGTCGAGAGCGCACTCGCCGGTTCCTGACGCCGAGATCTCCGCGCCGGGTATCGCCCGCGCGGCTACCATGAGCGCATGAGCGATCTCGATCTCATCCCCGCAGGGCACACGTTCTCCGCGGAGGAGATCACCGTGTACGCCGACAGCGACACCCGCACGCTCGACCAGGCGATCGCCGAGGCCGATGTGCTGGTGAGCTGTCCGCATGCGGGCGCGCGCATCCCCGAGGAGCTCGTGCCGTTCCTCTCCCCTGCGCTCACACGCCGGCTCCAGTACGACTTCACGGATGTCGCCACCGATGCGATCGTGCGGGTGTGGGCACGCACCGATCCGCGCATCGTGGCGGTGCTGAACCCCCATCCGCGGCTGGTGCGCGATCCCAACCGTGCACGTCCCGTCGACATCGCCGCCGACCTCGGCGCCGCGATCGAACGGACCCGGACGGCCGGCGCGTGGCAGAAGGTCGATCTCTCCGGCGTGGACGCGATCCGTCCGGTGACGTTCTCGTTCTTCCCGATCCTCCAGGTCCCGGCCACCGATGCGGAGCGCGATCTCCTGGTGCGCACGTTCGTCGAGGTCGGCGAGCGCGGGCTCGGTGTGTACGAACGGACCAGAGACGAACTGACCGAGAGGTTCCTCGCCGAGAAGCTGCGCACGGGGGGCCGATTCACGCGGCTCTCGTTCCACGACACCATGAACACGACGACCACGCGCGACGGCGCGGTGAACGTGCCGCGAGAGGAGAAGGACCGCCTGCCCGGTGTCGTCGCCCTCTCGAACCGCGGCGACGCCCGCGGTGACGAGCGCGATCCCGCAGACCCGCCCACCATGGATCCCGAGCGCGCCCGCGCACTGGCGGAGGCGCACCGTGCGGGGTTCCGGGTCGAGCGCCCCGACGACGTCGCCCTGAACAAGCCCTACCTCGGCAGCCAGGAGATCCTCGCCGCCGGCCGCCGGTTCCGCGAGTCGGCCGCCGATGCCGCAGACGCCGCGCTCACGGTAGACGCGGTGCAGGCAGAATTCCTGCGCGAGTATCTGCTCGGCGAGGCGGCGGTCGATGAGTTGCATCGCCCGGGCACCGGGTGGATCGCCGAGGATCCTGCGCATGTACGCGACATCGCTGCGGCCTGCCGCCGCTCGTGGGATCTGTACCGCGCGCTCTGAGCCCCGACCGGGTCATCCGCCCCAGAGCACGCCGAACAGGGCACCGAAGGCGATCGTGGTGGCCGCGAGGATGAGCGTGGGAACGAAGAACGAGTGGTCGACGAGCTTCGTGCCGAGCTTCGTCGTGCCCGAGGTGTCGAAGTTGGCCGCCGCGATCTGGGAACCGTTGGTCGGCAGCAGGTAGATGCCGGCGAACGCCCCGGCCCACATTCCGCTGAGCAGCCCGAGCGGGATGCCGGCGGCGAGTCCGATCGGCACGATGGTCCGTGTCGCCGTGGACTGGCTCGTGGTCAGCACGCACACGAGGAAGACGCCGAGTGCGAAGATCCAGGGCGCCGCGCTCACCCATCCGCCGACGCTGCTGGAGATCAGTTCCGAGTGCGCCGTGAGGAACGTGTCGGTGAGCCAGGCGAGTCCGAACAGCGCGATCGCCGAGACCATGCCGGCCTTGAAGACCGTCATGGTCGGGATCTCGCCGACCTTCGGGCGCGACACGACGAGGATGAGAGTTCCGACGAGGAACATCACGATCTCGATGATCGGCGTCATCGCGACGGGGTCACCGGCGGCATCCGAGGGGCGGATCCCCTTGAAGAGACCGAACACCACGATCGCCGCGACACCGAGCAGGAAGATCACGGCGGCGTTGCGTCCGGCGGGGGTCACGGTGACGTCGGCCTTGATCTCGGCGGCATCCGCGCGGGGCGGTGCGAGCTCGCCGCGCGCGATGCGTGCCTGCACGTCGGGGTCGTCGGCGAGGTCCTTGCCGAGTCTGTTGACGAAGAAGCTCGAGACGACGATGCCCACGATCGCCGCCGGAATCGTGACCTTGAGGATGTCGACGAGCTCGAAGTCCCAGGGGGCCGTGTCGGTGAGAGTGACCATCGCGGCCATCGCGGCCGAGACCGGACTGCACGCGAGGGCAACGCCGGTCGCGACGACCGAGAGGGAGAGCGGACGGGAGGGTCGGATCCCGTTGCGGTAGGAGAGGTCCTGGATGACGGGGAGCAGCGGGTAAAGGATGTTCGACGTTCCCGCCCCCACCGAGAACAGGAACGACACCAGTGGGGCGACGAGTGTGATCTGCTTCGGATTGCGCGCGATCAGCTTCGCGGCGACCGACACCATCCAGTCGATGCCGCCCGCGGATTGCATCATGGATGCCGCCAGCACGACCGACAGCACGATGAGCAGCGCGTCCACCGGAGGCGATCCGGGAGCGAGCCCGAAGACGAACACCAGGATCGCGACGCCCGTCCCGCCCCACAGTCCCAGGCCCACGCCGCTCGACCGTGTACCCATCACGATGCACCCGAGGACGACCAGCAACTCGATCACGAACAGCGCGATATCCACAGAGGTTCCTCTCAGCGGGGGACGTTGCGGCCAGCATATTGGTCGCACGGCCGAAATCCGAGGGTCATTCCCTCCCCGTCGCTAGCGCCGACGTGGCACGACCATCGGCGTCTGTGTCTCCGGATCGGCGATGATGACGCAATCGAGGTCGAACACGCGGGCCATCACCTCGGGCGTGAGCACCTCCTGCGGCGTGCCCGTGCGCACGATCTCGCCGTCGCGCATGGCGACGATGCGGTCGGCGTAGCGCGCCGCCTGATTCAGGTCGTGCAGCACGGCGACGACGGTCGTCCCCTGCTCGCGGTTGATGTCGCGGAACAGATCGAGCATGTCGAGCTGATGGGTGATGTCGAGGAAGGTCGTGGGCTCATCCAACAGCAGCACGGAGGTCTCCTGCGCGAGCGCCATCGCCAGCCACACCCGTTGACGCTGCCCGCCCGACAGCTCGTCGACCGGCCGTTCGGCCAGCTCGAGCACCGACGTCCGCTCCATCGCCTCGCGGACCGCTCGCTCGTCGTCGGCGCTCCAGGCCGTGAAGGCGCGGCGATGCGGGTACCGACCCCGCGCGACGAGGTCGGCCACGCGCATGCCGTCGGGCGCCTCGGCCGACTGGCTCAGGAGCCCTAGTTCGCGTGCGAGCTCCTTCCCACCCCTGGTCCGGATGTCGCGGCCGTCGAGCAGCACGGAACCGGCGAGCGCGGGAAGCAGCCGCGCGATCGTCCGCAGCAGCGTCGACTTGCCGCACGCGTTCGGACCGATGATCGCGACGAAGGATCCGCGGTCGATCGTGAGATCGAGATCCTCCGAGATCGGGCGTCCGTGAGGATAGCCGGCGGAGAGCCCACGGATGTCGAACGTCGCCTGACTCACAGTCCGTACCTCGACAACAGCGCATCGGCCAGGTCGCGCTGGGTCTCGTCGTCTTCGCCGTTCTCCCAGATCGCGGCCAATTGGTCGGGCAACGCGGCCTCCCGGTCGAACTTCTCGTTCCAGCGCTCCGCATCGCGGCGCCAGTACCCCATCGTCATGTAATGCGCCGTCGGCCAGCCGAGTTCGTGCCGGAGGTGACGGCGGATCTCGCGCATGGTCGAGCTCTCGCCGGAGAACCAGAGATAGGTCGGGATCGCCTCCGCCGTGGCCTCCACGACGGCGACGAGGATCGCGTCCGCGGCGACCCACCGCAGCACGTCGCCCTCACGGATCGGGAAGCCCTGCCTGTCGGCGATGTCGTCCACGGAGAGGATCGCGTGCACCGATGGCCCGTCCGGCGGGCGCTCATCGAGGATCCGGCCGATCGCCGGCAGCGCCGTGGCATCGCCGACCACCAGCACCCTTTCCGCGTGCGACGGAACCACGTAGTGTCCGCGGGGCAGATCGAACGACACCCGCTCCCCCACGCGCGCGTCACGGGCCCATCGGGTGGCCGGACCTGCGGCGTGGATCACGAAGTCGACGTCGAGCTCGTCCTGCTCCGGTCTCCAGGCACGCACCGAGTAGTACCGCTTGGCATCGCCGCCCTCGGCAGACGGAACCCAGAGCCCGAAGAACTCGTCAGGTCGACCGCACGAGACGAACAGCTCGCCGTCGGCGGTCCGCGCGCCCCGCAGGGTGATGCGCACCATGTTCGGGGTCACCGAGCGCCGCGCGGCGACCTCAGCGGTGTAGACGGGGACGTCAGTGCGCATCAGCGCCTCCTTCGATTCGCCCCGGACAGCATCCAGGCGAGGTAGAGACCACCGATCCCGATCGTGACGAGACCCGTGGGGAGCATGGTGGGAGCGAACAGCCGCATCGCGAGCAGGTCGCTGAGCACCAGCAGCACCGCACCGGTCATGGCGGATGCCGCGAAGGGCATGGGGCCGCTGCGCCAGAGGCGACGCGCGATCTGCGGTGCCGCGAGTGCGACGAACGCGATCGGACCGGCCGCGGCGATCGTGATCGCGAGCAGCACCACGCCGATCACCATCGCAGCGATCCGCAGCCGCACCGGGCGCACGCCGAGCGACGCCGCACGGTCCTCCCCGAGTTCATAGAGCGTCAGCGCCGGCCGGAGCCACGCGGTCGCCACGGCACCCAGCACGAGGGTGGTGACGAGAACCGGCATCCATCGCCCATCGATGCCGTTGAGCGACCCCGCACCCCAGATCGCGGCGCTGCGCGCCACCACATCGTCGGCGGCCAGCTCGATCATGGTGTTGACGGCGCCCAGCATCGCGGTCAGGGCGATCCCGACGATGATCAGCCGCGTGCCGGTGGCCCCTCGCCACGCCACGAGGGCGAACACGAGGGCGGCGGAGGCGATGCCGCCGCCGATCGCGCCGGCGGAGAGGGCGAAGGTGCTCACCGTGCCACCGATCATCACCAGCAGTGCGCCGGTGTAGGCGCCGGCGGAGAAGCCGAGGATGTCGGGGCTGCCGAGCGGATTGCGCGTCACGACCTGGAACAGCGCGCCCGCGAGCGCGAGCATCGCCCCGATCACCGCGCCCAGCACGACGCGGGGCAGCCGCCACCCGACCACGATGAGCCGGGTGCCGCCATCGCCTCCGCCGAACAGGGCTGCCAACGCGTTCGCCGGCGAGATCGGGGCATCACCGAGCGTGAGTCCCGCAAGTCCGAGCGCGAAGAGGAGGACCCCCGAGGCGACCCAGATCACGAGGCGCCGACGCCGCACCGCAGCGGGCGGCGACGCGATGGATCCTGCGGCGACCGAGGCGCTCACGATGGCGCTCCGTCCGCTTGTACGCGGCGCGACAGCACGAGCGCGACGAGCAGCGGTGCGCCGAGGAACGCGGTGACGACGCCGACGGGGATCGAACGGGGAGCGATGAGGATGCCGCCCAGCACATCGGCGAGCAGCAGCAGGATGGGGCCGGTGAGCACGCTGTAGATCAGCAGACGGCGGGTGTCGGGGCCGAAGATCGCGCGCAGCGCATGTGGCACGAGCAGTCCGACGAAGGCGATGGGGCCCGCGGCGGCGGTCGCTGCCCCGCAGAGCACGGCGATGGCCACGAAGCTGCCGAAGCGCACAGCACCGACCCGCCCCCCGAGCGCCCGTGCCGTGTCCTCACCGAGGGCGAGCAGGCCGATCCCGGGGGCGATCAGCACGACGAGCACGAGCCCGGCGGCGACGACGGCGAGTGTGAGCACGGCGGCCTCCAGTGACCGGCCGCCCAGCGCCCCGGCACTCCAGAGGCGCATGGCCTGATAGGAGGCGGGGTCGATCAGGCTCAACGCGGAGGTCGCCGCCGACAGCACCGCGGCGACCGCGACGCCGGTGAGCGCCAGGCGCCCGATCGAGGCTCCACGGCCCACCCCGCCGATGAGCGCGACGACCGCGCTCGCGACGGCGGCGCCGACGAAGGCGAACCACATCGTCGAGGCGAAGTCGCCGATCCCGAACACGACGATCGCGACGGCCACGGCGAGTGACGCCCCCGCGTTCACACCGAGGAGCCCGGGTTCGGCAAGCGGGTTGCGGGTCAGCGTCTGCATGATCACGCCGGCCACCGCGAGGGCGCTCCCCGCCGCTATGCCGATGAAAGTGCGCGGCAGGCGCACGTCGCGCACGATCAGATCGGCCTCGGTGCCGGTCGGGGCGGTGAGCGCCCCCACGAGCTCGTCGAGGCTCAGCGTGTGCGGTCCCACCGCGATGCTCACCGCCACGGTCACGAGGAGCAGCAGGATGACGATCGGCAGCACGATCGCGTCGGACGGACGACGGGTGCGCCGTCGTCCGTCCGCGGCGATGACTGTCACTTCGAGAGCGGCTCGAGCACCTTGGCGGTGAGCTCGTCGATCCAGTCCTGCGCGCTGCGGTAATCGGTCACGTTCGAGGACAGTCCGTACACATGATCGTTCTTCGCGATGTCCAGCTGCTGGAACAGGCTGCTGTCGATCACATCCTGGATTGCGGGCATCGTGGTGCCGTCCGGGTTCGAGAAGGTGAGGCCGACCGTGACGCCGTCGAGCACGGTGCCGATCTGCTCCAGCGGGAAGGAGACGTAGCCGAAGCCGCCCTCATCCTCGAGCGGGATGCCGTCACCGTAGGCGAGACCCATCTCGTTCACGATCAGGTTGCCGGTCGAACCGCTCGGCAGCTGGATCGAGAACTGTCCGGCCTCGTCGCCGAGCGAGAAGTTCGCCCAGGTGTTGTCGGCGATGACGTCGGCGTACTGCTCCTTCACTTCGTCGCGACGCGCCTCGTAGGAGGCTTTCGCCTCTGCCCAGGTGTCGTGCGCGCCGAGCGCGGACGAGAGATCCTCGGTGAGCGACTGCCAGTCACCGCGCTCGTCACCGCCGACGATGACCGTCGGTGCGATCTCGCTGAGACGTTCGAAGGTGGCCTCATCGACCTCATAGGCATCGCCGACGATGACATCGGGGGTCGCCCCGGCGAGCCCTTCGAAGTTGATCTCGCCGTAGGTGCCGACCTTGGCCGCATCCGCGATGTAGGCCTGCTGGTCTGCGGTGTAGCCGTCGATCCACTGCGTGTAGTCGATGGCCGCCACGATCGGGAGGTCGAGGGACATGACCTGCCACGGGGTGTCGTACGAGATCGCCGCGACGCGCTGAGGATCGGCCGGCACCGTCACCTTCCCGTAGACCGAGTCGATGACGATGGTGTCCGCGCCGGCCGACTCGTCGGATGTGGCGGACTCCGACGCGCACGCGGTGGCGGTGAGGGCGAGCGGGACGAGGGCGGCAGATGCGAGCACGATTCGCAGGCGCGGGGAAAGACGCATTGGATTCTCCAATTAGGCAAGGGTTACCTAATTATGTCGCCTGGAATGTGCCGGTTCGATGCCCGAACTTGCGCGGATCGGTCGACTATGCGCGCGAATCGGTCACAGAACCATGACTACGCGCGAACGCGCGAGGCGACACCCCGGCGCGACGCCGGAACGCCGCGGAGAACGCGGCGAGGGATTCGAACCCGACGGCCCGCGCCGTGCGTCCGACCTCGACCCCGTTGGCGAGCATCGACATCGCGAGTCGAAGCCGCAGCTCGGCGCGCCACCGGGAGAAGGGCATGCCGGTCTCGGTCGCGAACTGCCGGGTGAAGGTGCGCACGCTCACCGAGGACTGAGCCGCCCACGCGTCGAGTGTGCGCCTGTCGCCCGGCTCGGCGACCAGCGCGTCGGTCACCACACGCAGCCACGGCGTCGTCGGGGTCGGCAGCCCCACCTCCGTGCTGCCGGAGTCGCCCAGCAGATCGAGTGCGAACGCCTCGGCACGCGCCCGCCGCAGCGGATCCGTGTAGCGCGAGAGCTGTGCGAGCACGTCGTCGAGCAGCGGAGGCACCGTCGTCACCACGACGCGCGTGCTCAGCTCCGCCCCGGCATCCGGCTCGAACCAGGTGCAGCGCATGCTGTTGCCCGGCGCCGCAGTGACCTCGTGCACGACCCCCGCCGGGATCCAGATGCTCGTACCACGCGGGGCGATGTACACGGCGTCTGGTGTGACGACCGTCACCGTGTGCGTGATGGCGGAGAGCAACTCGTGGTCGTCATGCGAGTGCGCAGGCCACCGCGCCCCGTCTGACGTCGTGAGGATGTCGACGGAGTCGAGGAGCGGATCGAGATCGATCGGCATCGCGGCTCCCGAGCGGCGGATGAGGGGTGGACCGGGCGGCTGGCGGCTCGGCGCCCTCAGTGTACGGCCTGCCCCCTCGCGGAGACGATGAGCGGTGTGGGATTCTGTTCGCATGAAGAACGGAATCGTCCGATTCGCCGCGTTGTACGTGTTCAACGTGGCCGTCCTGCTGCTCATCGGTCTGCTGTTCCCCGGCGTATCGGTCGGATGGAACGTGATCTGGGCCGCCGTGATCCTCACCCTCGCCGCGCTGTTCGTGAAGCCGACGGTCGGCGCCGCCTTCCGACGCTCTGCCGCCAAGTCGGCCGCAGAGCGCACGAAGATCGGTGAGAAGCTGCTGCAGTACGTGCTGGTCTACCTCGTCGAGCTCATCGTCTGGGTGCTCACCGTCTGGCTGAGCGGAGTGCGCGCATCCGGATTCTGGGCGTTCGTGCTGCCCCCGCTGTTCCTGCTCTTCGGCTGGATGATCTACGACCAGATCGACGATCGGCTCCGCGCCAAGGCATCGGAACTGTACGACGTCGTGCAGGGCAAGGTGCAGTCGCGCCGCACGTCCGGTCCGGCGCGGGCCGATGCCCCCGCGTCCCCCACGGCGGAAGCACCTGAGACCGCTGCCGCCCGCGCAGAGCTTCAGGACGGCCTGACTCCCGAGCAGCGTCGCATGCTCGACGAGCTCGGCTGACGCCGCCCCGGATCCGCTCCCCGCGGAGTCCTCGCTCGGATCAGGCGAGGCGCTCGGCCGCCTCCACGACGTTCGTCATGAGCAGCGCGACAGTCATCGGACCCACGCCGCCGGGGTTGGGCGAGAGGAATCCGGCGACGGCAGCCACATCCGGATGCACGTCACCGAAGACGACGCTCTTGCCGGTCTCCGGGTCGGACTCGCGCGTCACTCCGACATCGAGCACGGCGGCGCCCGGCTTCACGTCTTCGGCGCGGATCAGGTGCTTCACACCCGCCGCCGCGACGATGACATCGGCCTCACGCAGGTAGCGGGGCATGTCGACCGTGCCGGTGTGCGTGAGGGTGACCGTGGCGTTCAGGTCACGACGGGTGAGCAGCAGTCCGATGGAACGACCGATCGTCACGCCGCGCCCCACCACGACGACGTGCTTGCCCTTGAGGTCGTAGTCATTGCGCAGCAACAGCTCGATCACACCGCGCGGCGTGCATGGCAGCGGCGTGTGGATCGGGCTGTTGACGTTCAGCACGAGGCGACCGAGGTTCGTCGGGTGCAGCCCGTCGGCATCCTTCGCCGGATCGATCCGCTCGAGGATCGCGTCGGTGTCGATGTGCTTCGGCAGCGGCAACTGCACGATGTACCCGTGGCACGCCGGATCGGCGTTGAGCTCGTCGATCAGCGCCTCGACGTCGGCCTGAGTGGCATCGGCCGGCAGTTCGCGCTGGATCGAGTTCATGCCGATCGCCTCGGACTGCCGATGCTTCATGCCCACGTAGAGCTGTGACGCGGGATCAGCTCCGACGAGCACGGTGGCGATGCCCGGGGTGATTCCCTGGGCCTTCAGCGCGGCGACGCGCTCGGTCAGCTCGGCCCGGATCGCCGCCGATGCCGCCTTCCCATCGAGGATCTTCGCGGTCATGTGTTCGTCCTTCTGTCTTCTTCGCCGAGTGCACGGCCTCTGCGCGAGTGCACGGCTTCGTCACGTCGACGAGCCGTGCACCCGGCAGGATCCCGTGCACTCGCGGGGAGGATGGAGTGCGGGAGGAGGGCGGGTGTGCCTACTGCTGCAGGTCGGGGTACAGCGGGAACGCCGTGGCGAGCGCGTCGACGCGAGCGCGCAGCGCCTCGACGTCGGCGCCCGGGAGCAGCGCGAGCGCGATGATGTCGGCGACCTCGGTGAACTCGGCGTCGCCGAAGCCGCGGGTGGCGAGCGCCGGGGTGCCGATGCGCAGGCCCGAGGTGACCATCGGCGGACGCGGGTCGTTGGGCACCGCGTTGCGGTTCACCGTGATGTGGATGTCGTGCAGCAGGTCTTCGGCCTGCTTGCCGTCGATCTCCGCGTCGCGCAGGTCGACGAGCACGAGGTGCACGTCGGTGCCGCCTGAACGCACGGCGATGCCGGCGTCCTTCACGTCCTGCTGCGAGAGGCGGTCGGCGATGAGCGCCGCACCGCGCAGCACGCGCTCCTGGCGCTCCGCGAACTCCGGCGTCGACGCGAGCTTGAACGCGGTCGCCTTGGCGGCGATCACGTGCATGAGCGGGCCGCCCTGCTGACCCGGGAAGACAGCGGTGTTGATCTTCTTCGCGAGCTCGGGGTCGTTGGTGAGGATGAAGCCCGAGCGCGGGCCGCCGATCGTCTTGTGCACCGTGGAGGAGACGACGTGCGCGTGGGGCACCGGGTTCGGGTGCATGCCCGCGGCGACGAGTCCGGCGAAGTGCGCCATGTCGACCCAGAGGAGCGCACCGACCTCGTCGGCGATCGCGCGGAACGCGGCGAAGTCGAGCGTGCGAGGGTACGCCGACCAGCCCGGCGATGATGACCTTGGGCTTGTGCTCGATGGCGAGGCGACGCACCTCGTCCATGTCGATGATCGAGGTCTCGGGGTCGACGCCGTAGGCGACGATGTTGTAGAGCCGGCCGGAGAAGTTGATCTTCATGCCGTGTGTGAGGTGGCCGCCCTGGTCGAGCGAGAGACCGAGCAGCGTGTCGCCGGGGCGCGCGATGGCGTGGAGGACGGCGGCGTTCGCCGATGCGCCGGAGTGGGGCTGGACGTTCGCGAACTCGGCGCCGAAGAGGCTCTTCGCGCGCGAGATGGCGAGCTCTTCGGCGACGTCGACCTCTTCGCAGCCACCGTAGTAGCGACGGCCGGGGTAGCCCTCGGCGTACTTGTTGGTGAGCACCGAGCCCTGCGACTGCAGCACCGAGACGGGCACGAAGTTCTCGGAGGCGATCATCTCGAGGAACGTCTGCTGGCGCTTCAGCTCGCGATCGAGAACCTGCGGCGATCTCGGGATCGACCTCGGAGAGCGGGGCGTTGAAGTAACGGTCGGTCATGGACGTGCTCCTCTGACGACGGATTCGGAAGGGTTACCATCGGCCCAGGCGCGCGGTCGAATTCCGTGGTCAGTCGCTCCCCGGTGGTAGTCCACCCAGACGCCAGTCGCGACGCCTACGAGCATAGCCGATGCGTGCGGGACGCGCGGCCGGATCCCGAGCTCCCCCGCACTCTTGCAGGACTTCTGCCATTCCGCTGAGCCACGCTGACGGGTAGGTTTTGTTCATGGTCTTTGCACATCTCCTCCCTCTCGTCCCCGCCCCCGTGTCAGCCATCGCACGAGAGGGACGGATGCCGATCACCGCGACGACGCGCGTGCTCGGCTCGTCCCCCGCGGTAGATGCGTTGATCGACGCGGTCGAACGGCGCACCGGCATCCGTCTCACCGCCGCCACGGGTGAGGCACCCAGCGAGATCGAACTGCGCATCGAGAAGGACGCCTCGGGCCCGGAGGGCTATACGCTCCGTATCGGAGACCGTGCGACCATCATCGGCGCCGACGAGGCCGGCCTGTTCTACGGCGTGCAGACGCTGCTGCAGCTGCTGCGACAGGACGAAGAGGGTTGGTCGCTGCTCGGCGCCGAGATCGCCGACTCACCCCGCTTCGTGCACCGCGGTGTGATGCTCGACGTGGCGCGTCACTTCTTCGGTGTGGACGAGGTCAAGCGATTCATCGACAGCGCGAGCGCGCTCAAGCTCAACCGCCTGCACCTGCACCTCAGCGACGACCAGGGCTGGCGTGTGCACATCGACTCCTGGCCGCTGCTGACCGAGCTGTCCTCGTCGACGTCTGCGGGAGGGGATCCCGGCGGCTTCTACTCGAAGGACGACTACCGGGAGATCGTCGCCCATGCCGCGCAGCACCACATGGTCGTCATCCCCGAGATCGATCTGCCGGGGCACACGCACGCGATCGGCGTCGCCTACCCCGAGCTGGTCGAGGCCCCGGTCATGAACGACGGCCTCGTCGCCGAGTCCGCTCGTCTGGGGCAGCCGCTCCCGGTCGCCGGCGAGAGCTACCTCGGCTGGGGCGTCGGCCACTCCAGCGTGCGCATCGGCGAAGAGGCGACCTACGACTTCGTGCGCGACGTCGTGCGCGAGCTGGCCGAGATCACGCCCGGCCCGTACATCCACATCGGCGGCGACGAGTCTCTCGGAACCTCGCAGGCCGACTTCGATCACTTCGTCGAGCGCGCGACGCGGATCGTGGTCGAGGAGGGCAAGATCCCCGTCGCCTGGCATGAGGTGGGCGCAGCGGAGGACATCGCCGAAGGCACGGTCGGTCAGTACTGGGGCAAGACGGTTCCCGAGGGCACGCACGCCGAGGAGGCGGAACACTTCGTGACCCGTGGCGGGACGCTCATCATGTCGGCGGCCGACGTCACCTACCTCGACATGAAGTACTCCCCGGACTTCCCCCTCGGGCTGACCTGGGCCGCGATCATCGATGTGCGCTCGGCGTACGAATGGGAGCCGACGTCCGTTCTCGATGTGCCGGAGTCGGCCATCCTGGGCGTCGAGGCACCGCTGTGGTCGGAGACCACCCGCACGTACGGCGACGTGGAGCAGCTCGTCTTCCCCCGCGCCGCGGCGCAGGCCGAGGTCGCCTGGTCGCCGAAGGACGCTCCCGAACGCGCCTGGGATTCCTTCCGCGTCCGACTGGGGTCTCTCGCGCCGCTGTGGAAGGCTGAGGGGGTCAATTTCCACGCCGCAGACGACGTCCCCTGGAGCGATCGATGAGTGTGCTGTCCTCCGCGAGCGGATCACTGCTCATCCATTCCACGCGACTCGTCGATCGAGGTGCGGTCGTCGAGGATGCCTGGGTTCGGATCGACGACGGACGGGTGACCGCGGTGGGCACCGGGAGCGACTGGTCGCCGGCCGACGAGATCGTGGATGCCGCGGGCGTCGCGGGGCCGGGCGCGCTCCTCACCCCCGGCCTGATCGACATCCATGGCCACGGCGGCGCGGGAGCGTCGTTCGATGACGGTGCGGATGCCATCCGCACCGCTCGTCGGCTGCACCGCGCGCACGGCACCACCCGCGCAGTGGTCTCGTTGGTGACGGCGCCGCTCGACGATCTCGCCCGCACCACGGCCCTCGTCGCCGATCTGGTGGATTCCGACGAGGGCATCCTCGGATCGCACCTGGAGGGCCCGTTCCTCGATTCGGCGCACCACGGGGCCCACGAACCCTCTCTATTGAGGGCTCCCGTGGCAGCCGATGTGGCGCGTCTGCTGGATGCCGGACGCGGTACCGTCCGCCAGATCACGATCGCCCCCGAGTTGCCGGGCGGGCTCGATGCCATCCGCCAGATCGTCGATGCCGGTGCTGCCGCGGCCGTCGGCCACACGAGCGCGGATGCCGCCATCGCCGTCGCAGCGTTCGAGGCGGGGGCGTCCATCCTCACCCACGCCTTCAATGCGATGCCCGGCATCCACCACCGCGCACCCGGCCCCGTGCTCGCTGCTGCTGCCGACCACCGCGTGGTCCTCGAGGCGATCGCCGATGACGTGCACCTCGACCCTCACGTGGTCAGGCTCCTGTTCGACACCGCGCCCGGCCGGGTGGCGCTGATCACCGATGCCATGGCCGCAGCCGGCAGCGTCGACGGGCACTACGACCTCGGCGCTGTGAGCGTCACGGTGATGAACGGCATCGCTCGGGCGGATGCCACCGGCTCGATCGCCGGGTCGACCCTGACGCAGGACGTCGCACTGCAACGCGCGGTGCGCGCCGGCGTGGGATTGCCCGCAGCGATCACCGCACTGACCGAGACACCCGCGCGAGCGATCGGCGCCGATGAGGTATGCGGCACCCTGGAACCCGGGCGCATCGGCGATGCCGTGCTGTGGGATGCCGAACTGCGCGTGGTCCGCGTCTGGGTGGGAGACCGCCTCACCGAGTGAGGCGCACGCGACGCGCGACCACGCGCAACTCTGCGTTCTCCGGTCTTCTTTGGCGGGGTGGGAGGCCACCGTTCCCCAGATCGGTGGCCTCATTCCCGCTTGTGAGAGCGGGGGGCCGGGAACTCCTCCCCCGAGGCTCCCGACCCGCCCAGCTGATGCGTTTTGCCCCCGCATCAGCGCCAGAACTCCGCCCCCCGGTGGAGTTCGTATGGCTGTCTCTATGGAATGAGACGACGTCGGAGCCGGTTCATTACGCGACTTGCAGATCTTTTTCCGAGATTCTTCTCGACTCGGATCGGATCATGCTTCCGAACAGGGATTCTTCACCTGAGGCGATCGACAGGAAAATCTGACAGGGGGTGGCCTTGCTGGGAGATTCGGGTGAGAATGAGAAAGACGCGTGATGAAGGCCGCCCTCGCGCGTCTCTCTTGTGAGGGCACACCCGCGTGCCCCGAGACAGATGGATGACAGTGCACGAAGAAGAGAACCTTCCGAACGACGAGCCGATCGCTGACGCCGACCTGATTCTGCGCACCCGATCCGGTGACACCGAGGCGTTCGGCGAACTCTGGCGACGCCACTACCCGTCAGGTATGGCCGTCGCCCGCTCGGTGACCTCCTCCATCGACCCGGACGACCTCGTGCAGGAGTCCTACACACGCATCTATCAGGCCATCGTCAAGGGCGGCGGTCCCAACGGTTCCTTCCGCGCCTATCTGTTCACCAGCATCCGCAACACCGCCGCCGCATGGGGCCGATCCCGACGCGAATCGACCATCGACGAACTCGACTCCGTCGCCGATCCGGACAGCACCGACCAGGCTGCGAGCGAAGCGCTCGATCGCAGCCTGACCGCGCAGGCCTTCCGTAGCCTGCCCTCGCGGTGGCAGGAAGTGCTCTGGTACACCGAGATCGAGCAGATGAAGCCGCAGGACGTCGCTCCCCTGCTCGGCATGAAGTCCGGCGCCGTGTCCCAACTCGCGTTCCGCGCCAGGGAGGGTCTCCGCGAAGCGTGGATCCAGGCCCACCTGCGCAGCGCCGCTCCCGGCTCCGACTGCCAGTGGACGATCGAGCATCTCGGCGCCTATTCGCGCGGCAACCTGAGTGCGCGCGACTACAAGCGCCTCGAGTTGCACCTCGACGAATGCGCGCGCTGCATGATCGTCGCCGCCGAGGCGAAGGATGTCTCCAAGCGCCTCGCTCTGGTGCTGCTGCCTCTCGTGCTCGGCATCACCGGGTCCGCCGGCTACCTCGCCACACTCCAGGGCGGCGGCGCACCGATCGTCGCTCTCGCCGCGGCCCCCTCGGCGATCCCCGGCGTCGTGTTCGCCGGTGACCCCGGCACGGCGGCGGCGTCCGGCGCGGCGCACAGCGGTTTCGCGAGCGGCGGCTCCACGGCCGGCAGCTCGACGGCCGGCACCTCCGCACCCCTCGGCGGCGCTGCCGGCGGCGCTGCCGGAGGAAATTCGACGTCGGGTGCGGCAGGTTCCTCGGGAGCCGGTGCCGCAGGCGGTGCCGGAGCCACCGGCGGCCTGCTGACCGGCATGGGCGCACTCGTCGGTGTGGGTTCCGCGGCGCTCGTGGTCGCCGGTGTCGTGGCCGCAGCGACGATCATCCCCGGCCTCGCCGGGGGCGAACCGGCCGCGTCACAGCCGAGCGCCGGTGACGCCGATTCCTCGGCCATCGCCGCAGATATCGGCCCCGACTCATCGATGGCGCTCGACGCGCCGGTCGTGCTCGACGAGCCGGCCCACGAACCGAAGGACGAGCCGGCACCTCCCGTCGACGACTCCTCCGCGGAAGAGCCGTCCGGTCCCGTCGTCGCGCCGCCGACGACGCCGGTCACGCCGACGAAGCCGGTCGCCCCGGTCGACCCTGTGGACCCGGTCGACCCGGTTGATCCGACAGTTCCCGCCGGAGCTCCCGCCATCGGTGGTGCTGAGATGTGGTTCGACGACGAGACCCTCGTCACGCACTACACCGTGCAGGTCACAGGCACCGCGGCCGCGACCGTTCGCGGACAGATCGATGGGGGCGGCGGCGGTTCGGCCACGCTGGCCGCATCCACGGAGCCCGGAGCCGACCCCACCGTCGGATCCGGAACCATCGACCTCCGCCCCACGTTCGAGCAGCTGTGCGGAGACGCGGCCGTGAACTTCGCCTACGTCGCGGGCGACAAGACGGGTCAGGCCACCTCGACCACCCTGTGGGCCCTCTCGCCTCTCCCGGGGTGGATGCAGCTCGCATGCCTGTTGTTCGAAGACGGTGGCGATCCGACCGTCGTCGAGGTCTCGCTGATCGAGAATGCGGCGGATCCGCAGGCGCTCGCTTCGGAGAGCCTCGCCGATGATTCGAGCACGACCCCGGTCGAGCCCGCCGCTCCGGCCGAGCCCACAGACACGACGGAACCCGCGACGCCCGCGGAGCCGGTACCTGTCGAGCCGACGCCCGCTGCTCCGGTGACACCGCCCGCACCTCCGACCGATGACACGACGCCCGCTGAGCAGCCCGCGCCGGCCGCCGTCGCGCCCGCGACCGTCGATGCCGCGCTTCCGGCGGAGGACGCCTCGAGCGCCGAATAGACTGGATCCATGCCCCAGGATTCCGTTCCCGTACCCGGCGTCGAGCGCCCGGTCATCACGATTCTCGACGTCGTCCGCGCCATCATCCTGGTCCTCGCCATCACGTCGCTCGCCCTGTGGGGTTTCTTCACGTGGTCGCTTCCGTGGAACGTGATCCTCGGCATCGGCGCACCCGTCGTCGTGCTGCTGGTGTGGGCGCTCTTCCTCTCGCCCCGTCCGGTGCTGCACGTGCACCCGTTCCTGCGGGCCGTCGTGGAGCTGCTCATCTACGTCGGCGTCACGATCGCCTGGTGGTCGATGGGCCAGGCTCTGATCGGATCCGCCTTCGGACTGGTGGCCATCGTCGCCGGTGTGCTCAGCGGACGCCGCGCGCTCTCATGACCGTCGTGGCTCAGCTGCAGGCAGCGCTGGGTCATCTCGTCGACGTCGATGACGGCGCGCGGGAAGCTGCTCGAGCCGACCACTCCGGCCATGCCGCCGTCGGCCGCCCGCTCGCCATCGTGCACGCCGAGACGGTCGAGCACGTGCAGCAGACCCTGCGAATCGCCACCGCCACGCACACGCCTGTCGTCGTCCGCGGCGCCGGGACCGGACTCGCCGGAGCGGCCAATGCGGGCCAGGGTGAGATCGTCCTCTCGACGCGTCGCCTGAACCGGGTGCTCGAGATCCGCCCCGACGATCTGCTCGCCGTCGTCGAGCCGGGCATCCTCAACGCCGACCTCAACCGGGTGCTCGCCGAGCACGGCGTCTGGTGGGCACCCGATCCTGCGAGTCGCGAGATCTCGACGGTCGGCGGCAACATCGCCACCGGTGCCGGGGGTCTGCTCTGCGCGAAGTACGGCGTCGTGCGCGATGCCGTACTGGGCGTCGACGTCGTCCTGGCGGACGGCCGGCTCCTGCACCTCGGCCATCGCAGCGTCAAGGGAGTCACCGGTCTGGATCTGACGTCGCTGATGATCGGGTCGGAGGGCACCCTCGGCGTGATCGTGGGAGCGACGCTGAAACTGCGCCGACTCGTCGAGGGGACGGTCTGCACGATCGCCGCCACCTTCCCCGATGTGCGCCACGCCGCAGCAGCCTCGGCCGCCGTCACGGCGACCGGCGTGCAGCCCGCGATCATGGAGCTGATGGATGCCGCGAGCCTCGCCGCCGTGCACGCACTCCTCGCGCTGCCCGCACCGCCCGCCGCGGCCGCGCAGCTGACGATCCAGACCGACGGACCGTCGGCCGCGGCGGAGGCCGAGCGCATCGCCGCCGTGCTTCGCGCCCACGACGGCGTCGCCACGGTGTCGCACGATCAGGAGGAGGGTGAACGGCTGCTCGCGATCCGGCGCTCGATGCACCCCGCGATGGCGGCCCTCGGGACGACCCTGATCGAAGACGTGTCGGTGCCGCGCAGCGCGATGCCGCAGATGTTCGAGGAGATCGCGCGCATCGAGCGCGACTTCGGTCTGACGATCCCCACCGTGGCTCACGCCGGGGACGGCAACCTGCATCCGAACTTCATCTTCGAGGGTCCCGACACTCCCCCGCACATCTGGGAGGCCGCCGGCGAGCTCTTCCGCGCCGCGATCCGCCTCGGAGGCACGCTCACCGGCGAGCACGGCATCGGAGTTCTCAAGCGCCGCTGGTTGGTCGACGAGCTCGGCGAGGATCAGTGGGAGCTGCAGCGGCAGATCGTGCGGGTGTTCGACCCGCTCGGCATCCTCAACCCCGGAAAGGTCTTCTCCTCCGATGCCTGACATCCACGTGAGTGCGGCGGTGATCCTCGACGACGACGCGCGCGTGCTCGTCGTGCGCAAGGAGGGCACCACCCGGTTCATGCAGCCCGGAGGCAAGCCCGAGCCGGGCGAGACCGCGGTGGAGACGTTGATCCGCGAATTGCAGGAGGAACTCGGCCTGCTGTTGACCGCCGACGATCTGCGGCCTCTCGGCACCTTCATCTCGGCGGCCGCGAACGAGTCGGGTCACCGCGTGATCGCCGATGCCTTCGCCGCGTCGATCGATCCTCAGAGCGTCACGGTGAACGCCGAGCTGGCCGAGCTCCGCTGGATCACGCCGGCGGATGTGCCGACGCTCCCGCTCGCACCCCTGAGCCTCGAACACCTTCTTCCGCTGGCGTGGCCCGGCCGGTGACGGCGCGGGCGCTCGGCACCCCTCAGATGCCCTGCCAGGCCGGCTTGTTGGCGAAGGTGTAGCGGTAGTAGTCCGCCAGTCTCAGGCGCGAAGCCGCTGCCTCGTCGACCACGATCGTCGCGTGCGGGTGAAGCTGGATCGCAGAGCCGGGCAGGAACGCGGTGAGCGGACCCTCCACGGCGTCGGCGACCGCCTGCGCCTTGCCCCCGCCGAAAGCGAGCAGGACAAGGTGACGTGCCTTGAGGATCGTGCCGAGTCCCTGCGTGATGCAGTGGCGGGGGACGTCGTCGATCGAGTCGAAGAAGCGGGCGTTGTCCTCACGGGTCTGCTCGGTCAGGGTCTTCACCCGCGTGCGCGAGGCGAAGGACGAACCGGGTTCGTTGAATCCGATGTGGCCGTCGGTGCCGATGCCGAGGATCTGCAGATCGACGCCGCCGGCGGCCTCGATCGCGGTCTCGTAGTCGTCTCCCGCGTGCTGGATGGTCGCGTGGGCGCCGTTGGGCACGTGGATGCGCTGCGGGTCGAGTCCCAGCGGTTCGATCACCTCGCGGGTGATGACCGACCGATAGCTCTCGGGGTGCGCGGGGTCGAGGCCCACGTACTCGTCGAGAGCGAAACCACGCACCTTCGAGAGGTCGCGACCGGCGAGCTGGGCGCGCAGCGCCTGGTAGACCGGGAGCGGAGTCGACCCGGTGGCCAGGCCCAGCACCGCGTCGGCTCGCTGCGCGATGAGCTCGACGATCTCGGTGGCGACCAGCGCGCCGGCGGCCTCCGCATTCTCGACGATGACGACCTCAGCCATGGGAAACGCTCTCCTCCTGGGATACGGATGCGCCGACGAGTGCGGCGCCGAATGCGGCGGCGGGAGACCCCGCGGGAAGCATCTCGATTCTTTCATCGAGCTGCAGGGAACGCATGAAGGGCGAGGCCTCGGCGTCGAGCAGCAGCGCTCGGCGGATGCCGTTCTCGAGCCGCTCGCCGAGCGCGGTCAGACCGCCACCGATGATGACGGACTCGACGTCGGCCGACAGCACGAGCACGCGCACGGCGGCGGCAGCCCCGCGGTAGAGATCGTCGCGCAGCGCGAGGGCCTGCGCGTCGCCGGCGTCGGCCGCGTCGATGATGTCTCGCACCGGCAGGGCTCCGGGGCGGCCCCACGCCTTCGCCAGTGCGCCACCGCCGCAGAAGGTCTCCACGCAACCGCGCTGTCCGCACCCGCACAGGCGGCCGTTCGGATCGACGGAGATGTGCCCCACCTCGCCGGCCGTGCCGCGGGATCCGCGCCAGATACGCCCGTCCATCACGATGCCGGCGGCGACGCCTGTGCCGAGGTTCAGGTAGGCCATCGAGCCGGTCGCACCGCGCAGGGCTGCGGCGCCGAGGGCTGCGGCCTTGACGTCGTTCTCGACGCGGAAGGGCACCCCGATCGTCTGCTCCGCCCGGACGGCGAGATCCAGCGCGTCCACCCCGAGGTTCACGGCGTGCAGCACACGGCCGGAGTCCGCATCCACCAGACCGGGGATCCCCACGCCGACGGAGCGGATGTCGTCGATGCCGAGTCCGGACTCCTCCGCGAGCGTCGTGACGGCGAGCGCGATGCTCTGCAGCACGGCGTCCTCGCCCCAGCCGGTGGGGCGACGGATCCGCCCGACGATATCGCCCGATGGCGCGACGGCCACTGCGTCGATCTTGGTGCCCCCGACGTCCAGGCCCACACGAATCTGCCGACCCTCGAGGTCGGCGAAGTCGACACCCTTCATCGGATGCCGCTCCCGGATGCCGTCGCCGAACCGCTCACGAGACGCCCAGCTGCCCCGAGAGCACCATGACAGCGGCGCCACGCAGCACGATGTCATCCTGGTGCGTGAGGCGGATGAGGGCGTCCTCGAAGACACCCTCCAGTGTGCGCGCGTGCAGCGTCTCGATCGCGGCGTCGATGAGGATTCCGTCGAGCAGGTCGGCCGGGCCGGAGAGCACCACCTCGGAGAGATCGAGGGCGGCGACGATCGGAGCGATGGCGATGGCCATGCGTGTGCCGGAGTCGCGGAGGATCTCGTCACGGGCCGACGGATCTGCGGCGAGCGCCTCGCGGAGCCGGCTCACGCTGAGCCAGGCCTCCAGGCATCCGTCCTTGCCGCACGCGCACCGGGGTCCGCCGTCGGTTCCGACCACGACGTGCCCGATCTCGCCTGCGGCGAATCGGCTGCCCAGCAACGGCTGACTGCCGGTGATCAGGCCGGCGCCGACGCCGCGCCCGATCTTGATGAGCATGAAGTCCGCCTTGGCGTCGCCGAAGGTGTACTCGGCCAGCACCGCGGCGTTCGCGTCGTTACGGGCGAGCACGGGAAGGTCGAGATCGGCTCCGAGCTTGGCCTCGAGGGGGAAGTTCGTCCAGCCGAGGTTCGGCGAGCTCAGCACGAGTCCGTCGGGGCGCACGACACCCGGGGTGCCGATCCCGACGCCGAGCAGCGGCTGTGTGGATGCCGCGACCAGCAACCGGGCGAGTTCGAGCAGGGCGGCGTACGCGGCGTCACCGTCGGCTGCCTCGGGACGCACGACCTCGCGGCGCTCGAGCACGTCGCCGTCCAGGCTCAGGACCGCTCCGACGAACGCGCTCGGGCCCGAGAGGTCGAGTCCGATGATCTGATGGCCCACGCGGTCGATGTCGATGAGGATCGGGGGCTTGCCCGGACCGACGGTCTCCCGCACGCCCATCTCGATCACGATGCCGTCGGCGATGAACTCGGCGACCAGGTCGGAGATCGTGACCCTGGTCAGTCCGGTCTCGCGGGAGAGGTCGGCTCGACTCATCGCTCCGGCGTGGTAGAGCGTCTGCAGGACGAGCGCCCGGTTGTGCCCGCGTGCGTGCTCGGGAAGCACTTTCGAACGGGAGCGCAGGTGCCGTCCGGGGCCGAAGGCATGCGTGTTGCCACCGGCGTACTCTGACGACGGTGGCATACGCGGTTCATCCGAAACGGACATGTTTGTTAGTAGACCTTACGAACAAAAATTGTGCAAGCTTTGCCGCGTGGCGTGCGGCGAGGGTTACCGAAACGTTACATTGATTCCGGCGCCGTGTCCGGTGCCGATCCCGCTCGTTCGAGGAGCCGCGTCACGAGGCCGGCGACGATGTCCTCACGCGCCTCGATCGTGAGCGGCTTTCCCGGTACTCCCGGACGACGCTGATCGGGCGTCGGGCCATCGAGTGGACGATACCGCACCCCGGCCGCCGCCAGGCGATTCAGATGTGTGGGCAGGCGTCGCGCGAAGTCGGCGTAGTCCCCCTGCATGCCGCCCTCCCACAATCGCTCGGCGATCGCAGCCAGGCGTGGGAACGCGGCGAAGTCGAGTCGATCCCTGGTCGGCAGGTGCTCGCTCCAGATGTTCGCCTGCCCGCCGACCGCCCCCTCCTCCACGCGGAAGGAGTAGGCCCGCTCGATCGTGAGCGGCGGACCGACGCGGATCGGCTCCTCCGCCGACTCCGACTGCGGGTAGTCGAGATACACCTCGAGGTCGGGGCACGCGATCACGGGGATGCCACGGCGCAGCGCCTCCCGCATCGCTGCCGGGCCCCGCCAGGCGAGCACGCTGACCCCGTCGGGAACATCACCCTCGAGCACCTCGTCCCAGGCGAGAGCGACCCGGCCGCGACTGCGCACATGCTCCACGAAATGCGCAGTGAACCACGGCTGCACATCGTGCGGCGTCGAGAGACCCAGCTCTTGCATCCGCTCGGCCGCGGCGGGGCTCGCGGCCCACTCCGTGACCGGCACCTCGTCACCGCCGATCCCGATCCACGGCGAATCGAAGACGTCGCAGAGCGCGTCGATCGCCGCGCGCCCGAAGGCGAGCGACGCCTCGGTGGGAGCGAGCGTGCGCGGGTTCACGCCGAAGCGCTCCCACGGCCCGCTCGGGGGCTCGCTGGCATCGAGGTTGCCGAACTCCGGGTAGGCGGCGAGACCGGCCTGGATGTGTCCGGGGAGTTCGACTTCGGGCACCAGGGTGACGAACCGCTCGGCGGCGTATGCCACCAGTCCGCGCAGCTCCTCGGCCGTGTAATGACCCTCGTGGACGCCCGGTTCGACCGTCGCGAGCGGACCGTGCCCGCGCTGCGTGGCGGTGCGGTGCGCACCCACCTCGGTGAGCCGCGGATAGCCGGGCACCTCGAAGCGCCAGCCCTGATCGTCCGTGAGGTGCAGGTGCAGGATGTTCAGGTGGTGATCGGCGAGCAGGTCGATCAGTCGACGGATGTCGCCTGCGGGGCGGAAATGCCGCGCCACATCGAGCATCACGCCCCGCCACCCATACGCGGGTGTTCCCTCCCAGACCCCTGCGGGCACGACGACCTCGTCGCCCTCAGCGCCGCGGAGCTGGCGGAGCGTGGTCGCGCCGCGGAAGACCCCGGCGGCCGATGCACCCCTGACCTCGACCCGATCGGCGGTGACCTCCACGCGGAACGCCTCCGCGCTCAGCGGATCGTTCGGCGCTCCCAGTCGCTCATCGAGCACCAGATGAATGCCGGGACGCCCCGCGTCGCTGCGCACATCGGCAGAGAGACGGGCGATCGCGGGCGCGAGATCTGCCGTCGCGATGATCGGCGTCGACGGACGCCAGACGAAGCCCGGGGCGCTCGGATCGATCCGCGCGTCGGCCTTCGGGACGGTCGCACGGTGCGGCGGCGGCGGCATCCGCAGCGCCCTCCCCGGGGTCTCCCCGGTGATAGCGCCGTTCTCGAGCACCGGAACACCCGCGACCAGCACCTCGACGATGCCCGTCGGCGGCTCCAACGGGTGGTCGAACGTCGCGCCGGCGGCGATCGTCAGCGGGTCGAACAGCACCAGATCGGCGGCCGCCCCCGCGCGGATCACGCCGCGTGGCGCATCGCCGCGATCGAGCGCGAGCCGCGCGGCCGGCGTCCCGCTGAGGTGGCGGACGGCCTCCTCCAGCGTGAGTATGCCGAGCTCGCGCACGTAGTGGCCGAGATACCGCGGGAACGTTCCGCGACCGCGCGGGTGGGGACGCGAGCCGATGAGGATGCCGTCGCTGCCGGCCGTGTGACGGGCATGCCGCATGATCGCGCGCACATTGTCCTCGTCGCCGATGTGCATCAGGATGCCCGTCGCCCCGGCATCCGCGATCACGGTGTCGACCACCACGTCGACCGCGCGGCGCCCCGCGCTCGACGCGATCTCGGCGATGGTCCGACCGATCAGATGCTCGAGGGCGGGGTTCGCGGTTCCCGAGATCTGGATGGCCGTCCAGTCCGCGCGCTCACCGTGGAAGCCGTCGCATCCGATCTCCTCGAGCTCGACGCGCAGCTGTTCACGCTCGCCGTCGGTCAAGGCGGCGAGCGCGGCGACCGGGTCCCCGCCCTCGGAGAGCCTGCTCGGCAGCAGAGCGGCGAGGGTGGTGGCACCGGGCAGGTAGGGGTACGTGTCGAGCGTGACGTCCACGCCGTCGTCGATCGCCTGATCGATCACGGCGAGCAGTTCCGCCGCTCGCCCCCGATTGGGCGCGAAGTTCATGGTGGCGTGTGTCAGGTGGATCGGGCATCCCGTGCGCCGACCGATGTCGAGCGCTTCACGATAGGCGTCGAGCGCGGCAGCGCCGTAGCTGCGGGTGTGCGGGGCCCAGTATCCCCCGCGCTCGGCGACGACGCGGCACAGAGCCTCGAGCTCATCCGTGGCGGCGTACATTCCGGGCGTGTAGGTGAGTCCGCTGGACATGCCGAAGGCCCCGGCATCCATCGCAGACCCGAGCAGATCGCACATCGCGGTGATCTCGACAGAGCTCGCCGGACGATTCTCGTGACCGACGACCATCATGCGGAGGTTGCCCTGGGGCACCAGCATCGCCACATTCCCGACCGTCGCCGCATCGATCACGTCGAGCAGATCGTCCAGGGTGCGCCACGGAGCCGTGTCCGGCAGGCCGTTCCAGCCCGCGATCTGCGCCGGGATCACGGCCGCCGTCGCGTCGTCGAGAGGGGCGTACCCCAGACCGTCCTGGCCGAGCACCTCGGTGGTCACGCCCTGGAGGATCTTGGCGTCATGCGCACTGCCGCGGAGCACCGCGAGGTCGCTGTGCGCATGCATGTCGATGAAGCCGGGGGCGAGCACCAGGCCTCGCGCGTCGATCTCCACCGCGCCCTCGGGGAGCTCCAGCACGAGCAGCTCGGCAGCCGCCTGCGCGATCACGGCGACGATGCGCGCCCCTTCCACCGCCACGTCGCCGACGTATCGCTTGCCGCCTGTGCCGTCGACCACGGTCGCCGAGCGATACACGCGCACCTGGCCGATGGCCGCCTTCTCCGCGCTCAGAAGCATGTCGCCACCGCCCCGATCACGCGCGGGTCCGCGGCATCCGGATCATCGATCACGGCGACCACGCGCCACTTGTCGAAGGCGGTGCACGGATGCGAGAGCCCGAGGCGCACGACATCGCCGACCGCGACGGTGGCCTGGGGCGCCAGCTGCAGGAACGCGTGCTGGTCGTTGAGGGCCGTGATCGCTCCCGGCACCGACTGCGGGGTGGGCAGATCGAGGTCGAACGGCACATCGCGGCGTCCGGCATCCAACAGGGCCAGACCGGGCTCCGGCTGGGAGACGACGCGCGACCACGCGTGCATGGCCGACCGCAGCGGATCGGTCGCCGTCAGCGGACCGAACGGTGACATGCGCGCGTAGAAACCGTCGTCGTGGATCTGGAAGGCACCCGAGCGCAGCACCACGTCGGCGGATCCGTTCCGCCGCCCCAGCACCGCGGCTGCTCGGTCCGGGAACGCGCTGCCGCCGGCGCTGAGCACAGGGCGCAGTCCCTCGGGGTACTCCAGCAGATCGTGGAGTGCGATGAGCGTCTCGAGGTAGGCGTCCACCGCGGCGACCGACGCGTCGCTGCGATCCGGCCCGAACGGCCCTTCGTATCCCGCGACGCCGGCGAGACGCAGTCCGGAGGCATCCGTGACGGCTCGGGCGATCTGTGCGCCTTCGTCCACGGTACGCGCGCCCGTGCGCCCGTGCGCGCCGCCGAGCTCGATGAGCACATCGAGTGGTCGCGCGGCTCCCGCCATCCCCGCTGCGAGGATGCCGACCGTCGCGACCGAGTCGGCCCAGCACAGGATCCGCAGGCCAGGATCCGCCGCGAGCATGTCCCGGAAGCGCAGCGCTGCGGCCCCATCGGTGACGGCGTTCGCGATGAGGACGGTGCGTACTCCCGCGTCCACGGCCACTTCGGCCTGCCACGGCGTCGCCACCGAGATGCCCCACGCTCCGGCGTCGATGAGTCTCTGCCACAGCGCGGGGGCCATCGTGGTCTTGCCGTGGGGGGCGAGCAGCACGCCCTGGTCACGCGCCCAGTCGAGGACGGTCGACTCGTTGTGGGTCAACGCCGAGGCGTGCACGGTCAGGACCGGGGTCACCAGGTCCGAGAGGTGGAGACCGGCATCCGCGATCTCGGACAGCCGACGACCGTGCACCCGGGCCGGGAAGCCTTTCGTCCATGCGCCGACGACAGGATCCGGAATTTGTAGAGGCATCTAACAAGGCTACTAGGCTGGCCGTATGACTGCGAAGATCCGCGTTTCGACCGACGCCGCCCCCGCCCCCGCCCACACGTTCTCCCAGGGCATCCGCAAGGGCCCGATCGTCCAGGTCTCCGGCCAGGGACCGGTCGACCCCGTGACGAACGAGTATCTCTTCCCCGGCGATGTTGCCGCACAGACCACCCGCACGCTGGAGAACGTCAAGGCGATCGTCGAGGCCTCGGGCGCGACGTTCGACGACGTCGTGATGCTGCGCGTGTACCTGACCAAGCGCGAGGACTTCCCGATCATGAACGAGGCGTACGGCGCCTTCGTGACCGCTCACACGACCACCGGAGTGCTCCCCTCCCGCACGACCGTGTTCACCGGTCTCCCCCGCGAGGAGATGCTGGTCGAGATCGACGGACTCGCTGTCGTCGACTGACCCCTGTGGGGGCGTTTCGCGCCCCCACGACCGTTGCCTCCTCGTTACCTCCCATCACGTACCATTGATCGACAGGACACGTGTTATTACCGGGGGGTGAGTTCGTGACCGATCTGATCTCAGCGCCGGGCGCTGCAGCTGGAGCGCGAGGCGACGACCAGACGCCGACGTCGGTGCTGACGCCCGCCGACGCACCCACCGACTCGATGCCGCCGACCACTGGCGAGACGCCGGTGGCCTGGGCCCCGATCGAACCGAAGCCGAAGAAGCGTCGGCTCGGACTCTGGATCGGCCTCGGACTCGGCGTCGTCGCTCTCGGTGCCGGCGCGGCATCGATGATCCTCATCGCGCCCGGCACCACCGTGGCCGGCATCCCCGTGGGATGGATGACTCCTGGTGCGGCCTCGGAGGCCATCAGCTCCCACCTCGCTCAGACCGAGGTGACCCTCACCGGCGCAGGCGACGGCGTCGTGCTCAGCGGCGCAGACCTCGGCGCGTCCATCGCCGCCACCGAACTCGCCGATCAGGCGTTCGCCGCGCACCCGATGTGGAACCTGAGCACCTGGATGGGCGACCCGATCCCCGGCGAGATCACCCTCGATGCAGAGAAGGCGACCAGCGCCCTGCGCGGCGCCGTGCCCTCCAGCTATCAGGACCCGACCGATGCCGGCCTCACGTTCGATGCGGCATCCGGCAACTACGTCGTGACTCCGTCCGCCGCGGGCACGGGGATCGACGTCGGCGAGGTCACGTCGGCGTTCGCAGCAGCCGTCGCCGACGGCGCGAAGTCGCTGGAGTTCTCCGGCGCCCCGACCGAGGCTCTGCCGGCGATCTCCGACGACGACGCCGCTGCGAAAGCGGCATCCCTCAACACGATGCTCGGAACCGTCGGGTTCTACGTCGGCGACGAGCGCACCGTTCCCGTGTCCCGAGCGGGAGCCGCGAGCTGGCTGACGATCATCGACGACGACGGCACGCTCCGTGTCCAGGCCGATGCGCAGTTGATCCAGGCGACGGTCGACAATCTCGCTCCCCGCGTGGATCGCGCCCCGGTGAATGCGACCAACATCGTCGATTCCGCCGGCACCGTGCTGCGCGCCGAGCAGGCGGGAGCGAACGGTCGGGCGCTGGCCGACACCTCCGGCGTCGCCGAGCAGTTCGCCCAGCAGCTCGAGGCCGGCGACGGCGTCTTCGCGCTCGAGGTCACCCAGACCCCGTTCAAGACGGTCAACCTGTTCCGGCGCATCGAGATCAACCTGAGCTCGCAGCACGCCTACCTGTTCGAGAACGACAAGGTCGTGCGGTCCTGGGCCGTCTCCACCGGCCTTCCGGGTACCCCCACGCCGACCGGCAACTTCAAGGTCTTCGCTCACACCGCCATGCAGGACATGGGCTGCTACGAGGGCGCTCCGTACTGCACCGAGAACGTTCCGTGGATCACCTGGTTCACCACGAACATCGGCTTCCACGGCACCTACTGGCACAACAACTACGGCAACCGCATGAGCCACGGCTGCGTCAACCTGCCGATCGATCTCGCCAAGTTCGTCTACGACTGGTCGCCCGTCGGCGTCGAGGTCTCGGTCTACAACTGACCTGACCCCGCGTCCGGCATGAGTCGAGCGCAGGAGAACTCACCGGCGTCGGCCAATTCCGGCGCGATCGGCCTACGCCCGCGCGATCGCCTGCTTCCAGTACCGGCATGAGACGGCGCAGGGCAGCGAAAAGGGGGCGGATGCCGCAGCATCCGCCCCTTCTCATGTTCAGCGCAGCGCGTCGACGATCCCGTTCAGGGTCGCGGAGGGGCGCATGACGGCCTCCACCAGAGCGGCGTCCGGACGGTAGTAGCCGCCGATCTCCACCGGCTTGCCCTGCACGGCATTGAGCTCGGAGACGATCTTCTCCTCGTTCTCCGCGAGCGTGGCGGCGATGGGGGCGAAGGCCGCGGCGAGGTCGGCGTCGGCCGTCTGCGTCGCGAGCTCCTGCGCCCAGTACAGGCCCAGGTAGAAGTGGCTGCCGCGGTTGTCGATCGTGCCCAGGGCGCGACCGGGTGAGCGATCATCTTCGAGGAAGGTGCCGGTCGCCGCGTCGAGCGTCTGCGCGAGCACACGGGCCTTCTCGTTGCCCGTGCGGTCGGCGAAGTGCTCGAGGGATGCCGCCAGCGCGAAGAACTCGCCGAGCGAGTCCCAGCGCAGGTAGTTCTCCTCGACGAGCTGCTGCACGTGCTTCGGCGCAGATCCGCCGGCACCGGTCTCGAACAGTCCACCACCGGCGAGCAGCGGCACGATCGAGAGCATCTTGGCGCTCGTGCCGACCTCGAGGATCGGGAACAGGTCGGTGAGGTAGTCGCGCAGCACGTTACCCGTCACCGAGATCGTGTCGAGCCCGTGGCGCATGCGTGCCAGCGTGTAGCGCGTGGCCTCCTCGGGGGCGAGGATCGTGAGGGTGAGTCCGTGCGTGTCGAGCAGAGCGAGGCCCTGATGCACCTTGGCGATGATCTGCGCGTCGTGCGAGCGGTTCGCGTCGAGCCAGAACACGGCGGGATCGCCGGTCGCGCGCGCGCGGGTGACCGCGAGCTTGACCCAGTCCATGACCGCGATGTGCTTGGTCTGCGTCGCGCGCCAGATGTCTCCGGCACCGACCTCGTGCTCGATGAGCGCGGTGCCGTCGCTGTCGAGCACCTGCACGACACCCGCCGCGGCGATCTCGAACGTCTTGTCGTGGCTGCCGTACTCCTCGGCCGCCTGCGCCATGAGGCCGACGTTGGGCACGGTACCGATCGTGGCGGGGTCCAGCGGACCGTTCGCGATCACGTCGTCCAGCACCACCTGGTACACGCCGGCGTAGGACGAGTCGGGGATGACGGCGATCGTGTCGTCCTCTCCGCCGTCCTTGCCCCAGAGCTTGCCTCCGTTGCGGATGAGCGCAGGCATCGAGGCGTCGACGATCACGTCGCTCGGCACGTGCAGGTTGGTGATGCCCTTGTCGGAGTTGACGTAGGAGAGGCGCGGGCCCTCAGCGACGGCCTTGTCGAAGGCGGCGGCGATCTGGGCACCGTCGGCGAGTTCGCCGAGGCCGGCGAGGATCGAGCCGAGGCCGTCGTTCGGCTTCAGCCCTGCGGCCGCCAGCTGCTCGCCATACTGGGCGAACACGTCGGAGAAGAACGCCTTCACGACGTGTCCGAAGATGATCGGGTCGCTGACCTTCATCATCGTCGCCTTGAGGTGCACCGAGTAGAGCACGTCGTCGGCCTTGGCCTGTTGCAGCGTCTCGGCGAGGAACGCGTCGAGCGCGGATGCCGAGAGGAAGGTCGCGTCGATGATCTCGCGCGGAAGGACCTTGAGTCCCTCCTTCAGCACGGTGACCGTGCCGTCGGCAGCCGTGTGACGGATGCTGAGCACGTCGTCGTGGGCCGCGACCCACGACTTCTCGTTCGACTTGAAGTCATCGTGACCGAGCGTCGCGACGCGGGTCTTCGATCCCTCGGCGAACGCCTTGTTGCGATGTGGGTGCTTCTTGGCGTAGTTCTTCACCGCGAGCGGGGCGCGGCGGTCGCTGTTGCCCTCGCGCAGCACCGGGTTGACGGCGGAGCCCTTGATGCGGTCGTAGCGCGCGCGCACGTCCTTCTCGTCGAGCGAGGACGGGTCGTCGGGGAAGTTCGGGATGTCGTAGCCCTGCTGCTGGAGCTCGGCGATCGCCGCCTTCAGCTGAGGGATGGATGCCGAGATGTTCGGCAGCTTGATGATGTTCGCCTCGGGCAGCGTCGCCAGGCCGCCGAGCTCGGCGAGCGCGTCGCCGACCTGCTGTTCGGGCGTGAGCTTCTGCGGGAATGCGGCGAGGATGCGGCCGGCCAGCGAGATGTCGCGGGTCTCGAATCCGATGCCCGCCTGGCCGCTGTAGGCCTGGATGATCGGCAGGAACGAGGCGGTGGCGAGCGCCGGTGCCTCGTCTGTGTAGGTGTAGATGATGGCGTCGTCGGTCACCGGGAGGTTCTCCGCTCTTGAGGTCGATTTGTCTCGATACCAAGATACCTGAGCGGCTCTCCCCCCGCGTTCCGAGGGGAGTTCGGCGCCTCGGAACACGACTTCGAGATGTCGTGCGGGGGAATGTTCGACCGGATGCGTGTGCGTCCGCGCGCGAGGGGTTAGCCTGGGGGCATGTCCGAACTGCGCATGGTCGAACTCTCCGCTGCGACGATCGTCGCCGTGAACAACCTGTCGCTCAAGCCCGGGCAGGAGCAGTTCCTCGCTCCGGTCTCGTACGGCATCGCGGCCACCGTCATCAACCCGCAGACCTCCTGGCAACGCGTCGTCCTCGATGGCGACCAGGTCGTGGGGTTCGTCAGTGCGAACTTCGACGACGACGCACCGGAGGAGCATTTCCGCTCGGTGCTGTGGCGCATCAACGTCGACGCCGAGGGCCAGGGCCGCGGCGTCGGCCGCTTCGCTGTGGAGAGCCTCCTCGATGAGGCGCGCGAGCGCGGCATGGATCACGTCAACGTCATCTACGAGGCCGGCGACGACGGCCCAGAGGCCTTCTTCCTGCGCGTGGGCTTCACGCCCGTGGGTGAGACGGAGTACTCCGAGGTCATCGCACAGATCAGAGTCGCCTCCTAGGACCGGCGGCGGGGTCTCGAATCCCCTCCCCCATCGAGGCCTCGTCGCCCTCTTACGGCGCCTCGCGCGCCCGCGCTCCCGAGGCACGTCCCTGCCGCGCGGAGATCAATTTGTTGCGAAAGACCACAAACCTCTTGCATGGAGCGTGCCGGTCTGTCTATCATCGCTCTGAGGGCGCTGGCGAAGCGCTTCGACGAATTGACGATGGAGTCACGATGACGACGATCCACGAGGTGGCACAGGCCGCCGGCGTATCGATCAGCACCGTGTCGTACGCGCTCAGCGGCAAGCGCCCCGTCTCGGAGAAGACCCGCCGCCGCATCGAGGACGCCGCTCACTCGCTCGGCTACCAGCCGGATGCGGGAGCGCGGATGCTCGCCGGACGCCGGACGAACATCTTCGCCCTCACCGAGCCGCTGCGCGCAGACACGCACGCCCCGACCCACATGGCCTTCGTGCTCGCGACGGCCGTCGCCGCCCGCCGACGCGGGTACGACATCCTGCTCCTGACCGACGAGCAGACCTCCGAGGGCATGAACCGTGTGGCCGCGAGCAACCTCGTCGACGCCATCCTCGTGCTCGACGTCGCCCCCGACGACGAGCGGGTCGCCATTTCGCGTGCCGTGCGCACGCCGACCGTGTTCATCGGTCTCCCGGACGACCGCGACGGCCTCACCTGCGTCGACCTCGACTTCGAGGCAGCGGGGCATCTGGCCATCGACGCCCTGGCCGACGCCGGTCATGAGCGAGTCCTGCTCCTCGGGCAGACCGAGGTCTCGTATCGCAAGTCCAACTTTCCGCGCCGACTTCTCAGCGGTGTGCAGGAGCGCGCCGGGGCCCGCGGGGTGCAGCTGTCCTGGACGCCCACCGGTTCCGTCACGACCGATGCGGCGGCGGTTCGGGCCTCGATCGAGGCCGGGCTGGACGACGGGATCCGGGCCTATGTCATCCACGCCGTGAACGACGTGCACGAGATCCTGCTGACGGTGCTCGCCGAACGGCGCCTGCGGGTGGGCATCGATGTCTCGATCGTCTCGGCCGCGGCATCCTTCGACACCACCCTTCTCCCCACCCCCGTCGACACGATCCCCCTGGTCCCCCAGGACTCGTGCGAGCTCGCCGTCGAGATCGCCGTGCAGCGACTCGAGGATCCGCGGCTCACCCCGCAGATCCATCTCATCCCTCCGACCTATCACGACGCCGGTTCCGTCGCCCGCCTGCGCCGCTGACCACCCGCGTCGATCCCCTCGATCCATGCCCGTTGTCGAAACGCTTCGACGAAGACGCGCGACGCAACCTCACAACTGAACACACCCCGACCCAGTGCAGTGTCCGGCCCTTCGGGGCCACCGAGAAAGGAGTGCCGACGATGGCACGGAACATCCGCAGGACGAAGACCTTGGCCATGCTGGCCGCCCTCACCGCGACCGGAGTGATCCTGAGCGGTTGCACCTCCGGTGGCGACAGCGGAGGTGGAGACGGCGACACCCTCAAGCTCTGGCACTACGAGGGGGCGGACAGCGCGATGGGCAAGGCGTGGGCAGAAGCCATCAAGATCTTCGAGGAGGAGACCGGCGCCACGGTCGAGTTCGAGGAGAAGTCCTTCGAGCAGATCCAGAAGACGGCGAGCCAGGTGCTCGACACCGACGCGGCTCCCGACCTGATGGAGTTCAACAAGGGCAACGCGACGGCCGGATTCCTCGCATCCACCGGACTCATCAGTGACATCTCGGATGCCGTCGACGAGTACGGATGGGACGACAAGCTCGCGCCGTCGCTGCAGACGACCGCGAAGTACACCGACGACGGCGTCATGGGCGGCGACACCTGGTTCGGCATCCCGAACTACGGCGAGTTCGTCGGCGTGTACTACAACGAAGATGCCTTCGCCGCCGCGGGGCTCGAGATCCCCACCACGTATGACGAGTTCGTCGACGTGCTCGACGCCTTCGTCGCGCAGGGCGTCACCCCGCTCGCCGAGGCGGGCGCGGAATACCCGCTCGGACAGCTCTGGTACCAGCTCGCGCTGCTCGAGGGCGATCGCGGCTTCGTGGACGACTACCAGCTCTACAAGAACCCGGTCGACTGGCAGGGACCCGAGGTCACCTCGGCGACCGAGACGCTCAAGGAGTACGTCGACAAGGGCTACATCGCCTCCGACGTCTCGTCGGTCAAGGCCGAAGACGCCGGCGTCTCGTTCATCAACGGCACCTCGCCGATCTTCGTGTCGGGCTCCTGGTGGTTCGGACGCTTCGTCTCCGAGGCGACCGGATTCGACTGGACCATGACCGCGTTCCCCGGCGCCGACCTCTCGCTCGGCTCCTCCGGCAACCTCTGGGTCGTTCCGGAGAACGCCGCGAACAAGGACCTCGCCTACCAGTTCATCGACATCACGATGCGCCCCGAGATCCAGGCGATCATCGGCAACAACGGCGGGCTCCCCGTCGCCGCGGACTCCGCCGACATCACCGACGAGAAGAGCGCCGAACTCATCGCGACCTTCAACGGCGTGCTCGACGCCGACGGCCTGTCGTTCTACCCGGACTGGCCCGCCCCCGGCTTCTACGACGTGATCGTGCAGGAGCTGCAGGGACTGGTCACCGGCGTGCAGGACGCTTCGACCACCAACGCCAACCTCGGCGAACAGTACGACGAAGGCACCGCGGAATTCCGTTGATCCGTCGGCGTGGGGCGGCAGCCGACGCGCCGCCGCCCCACGCATCCTCTCTGGAGTTGAACATGTCTCTCGCCACTCGTCCGCGCCGTACGGCGCTCCCTCCGGAAGAACCGTCGATCCCACAGCGCAGCGGTGGCACCGGCGGATACTGGCTCTACCTCCTCCCCGGCTTCGCGCTGCTGCTGATCATCGTGATCGTGCCGCTCGTCTGGAATCTCCTCCTCACCTTCACGAAGTGGAAGGGCGTGCGCACCCCCGAGTTCATCGGGCTCGGGAACTGGCAGAAGATCCTCACCGACAGCGACTTCTGGACGTCGTTCACGAACTCCGTCTGGATGATCCTGGCGATGGTCGTGGTGCCCACGATCGTCGGACTCATCGTCGCCGCGCTGCTGTTCGACGTCGTCGGTCGCAAGTTCGGCGGCAAGGTCGGCGCCTTCCTGCGCGCGACGTACTACCTGCCGCAGATCCTGCCGATCGCCGTCGCGGGCATCGTGATCGGGTGGATCGTTCGCCCCGGCGGGGACGGCGCGCTCAATCAGATCCTCGGCGCGTTCGGCATCCCGGCCTACGACTGGCTGGGGCAGATGCCGTCCGCGCTGATCGTGCTGATGCTCGTCATGGTGTGGGTGCAGCTGGGCTATCCGGTCGTCGTCTTCATGGCGGCGCTCCAGCGTGTCGACCCCGAGCTCTACGAAGCGGCCGAACTCGACGGCGCCAACTGGCTCCAGCGCTTCACCGCCATCACGATGAGCATCATCCGTCCCGAGATCTTCGTGGTCACCCTCACCTGCACGATCGCCGCGCTCAAGGTGTTCGGCCCGGTCTACATCATCACCCGCGGCGGCCCCGCCGGCGCCACCCTGGTGCCCGCGTACTACGCCTACCAGGAGTTCTTCACCAAGCGGAACGTCGGCTACGGCGCGACCATCGCCACCGTGCTCACGATCGTCGTGGTCATCGTGTCGATCATCTTCATCCGCGTACAGAACTCCCTCGAACGCAAGGAAAGGGCGGGTCTGTGATGCACGCCACCACCGCCATCGTGACCGGAAAGCCGGTCAAGGCACGCCCCCGCGGAGGCATGACCAAGAAGCGTCCCGTCGACTGGCTGCTCCTCGCGCTCGTGGTCGTCGGTGCGCTCCTGGTGATCGCCCCCTTCTACCTCGTGCTCGTGAACTCCTTCAAGTCGCCCGTCGATTATGCGACCTCCGGGCCGCTCGCCTTCCCCGAGACGCTCGACTTCGGCGGCATCATCAAGTTCTGGGAACGCGTCAACTTCCCCGAGAAGGTCTGGAACTCGATCTTCATCTCCGGCATCGTCGCCGTGCTCGCGGTCGTCATCTCGATGCTCAACGCGTTCGCGATCGGCATCGGACGCGTCCGCGGTCGCTCGTGGATCGTGTTGCTGTTCCTGCTCGCCAACCTGCTGCCGCAGGAGGCCCTGCTCTACCCGCTGTACTACATGTTCAAATCCGTCGGGCTCTACGACAACGTGTGGGCGGTGATCATCGTTTTCACGGTGATCCAGGCGGCCTTCGGCACCTATCTGCTCTCCTCCGTGTACGGCACGTTCCCCAAGGAGATCCTGGAGGCTGCGTCGCTGGACGGTGCGAGCCGCTGGCAGATCCTCTGGCGCGTGATCTTCCCGATCAGCCGCCCGACGCTGTCGGTGCTGCTCATCTTCTTCTTCATCTGGACGTGGAACGAGTTCCTGATCCCGCTGACCTTCCTCGCCTCGAACGCGAATCAGACGGTTCCCGTCGCGATCAGCGTGTTGCAGGGCGACCGGCTCATGGACGTCACGACCACCAGCGCGTCCGCGCTGCTGGGCATCATCCCCACGCTCATCTTCTTCCTCATCTTCCAGCGCACGCTCACGCGTGGCATCACGGCAGGAGCAGTCAAGTAATGAAGTTCACCGACGGGTTCTGGCAGCTGCGTCCCGGCGTCACGGCGTTGTACGCGCAGGAGGCCTACGACATCGCCCAGACCTCCGACACCCCGGACGGCCCCGGCATCGTCATCACCGCCCCGACTCTGGCGATCGCCAAACGCGGAGACGTGCTCAACCGCCCCGTGCTGACGACCACGCTCTCCTCCCCTGCCGAAGGTGTCATCCGCGTGCGCATCGCCCATCACACCGGCGGGCATTGGCACGGCGGGTTCGGGCTGCCCGGCGCAGGTTCCGCCGCGGCATCCGTGTCGGTCTCCTCGGGCGGCGGCGTGCTCGACGCCGGCAGCCTCGTGGCGAAGGTCTCCCCCGGGGCACCGTGGGATCTCTCCTTCGAGGTCGACGGGCTACGGGTCACCGGCAGCGGCAGCAAGGCGCAGGGCTACGTGCAGCTCGCCGCGGATGCGCAGGTGGATGCGGGAATCGTGAGCAACGCACGGCAGGGCGGCGGCACTCCCGCCGCATCCACGTTCGTGCATGAGCAGCTCGACCTCGGCGTCGGCGAACTGATCTACGGCCTCGGCGAGCGCTTCGGCCCCCTGGTCAAGAACGGCCAGTCGGTCGAGGTGTGGAACGCCGACGGCGGCACCTCCTCGGAACAGGCGTACAAGAACGTGCCCTTCCACCTGTCGAACCGCGGCTACGGCGTGCTGGTGAACGATTCGGGGCACGTCTCGTACGAGATCGGCTCCGAGGCCGTCGAGCGCGTGCAGTTCTCGGTGTCGGGTGAGCAGCTCGAGTACTTCGTGATCGCCGGGCCCACCCCGAAGGACGTGCTCGGCCGTTACACCGCGCTCACCGGGCGCCCGCCGGCGGTGCCGGCCTGGTCGTACGGACTGTGGTTGTCGACGAGTTTCACGACCGACTACGACGAGCAGACCGTGAACTCCTTCATCGATGAGATGGCGGCGCGCGAGTTGCCGGTGTCGGTGTTCCACTTCGACTGCTTCTGGATGCGCGAGTTCAACTGGTGCGATTTCGAGTGGGATCCGCGGGTCTTCCCCGATCCCGACGGGATGCTGTCGCGTCTGCACGAGAAGGATCTGCGGGTCTGCGTCTGGATCAACCCGTACATCGCGCAGCGCTCCCCGCTGTTCCGGGAGGCCGCGGATCAGGGCTTCCTCGTGCGTCGTGCCGACGGCTCGGTGTGGCAGTGGGACCTGTGGCAGGCGGGCATGGGCCTGGTCGACTTCACCAACCCGGAGGCGATCGCCTGGTACCAGAGCCATCTGCGGCGCCTCGTCGCGCAGGGCGTGGACTGCTTCAAGACGGACTTCGGCGAGCGCATCCCCACCGATGTCGTCTGGGCCGACGGCGCGGATCCCGAGCGCATGCACAACCGCTACACCGACCTGTACAACCGCGCGGTGTTCGATGTGCTCACGGATGCCCGCGGAGAGGGCGAGGCTGTGCTGTTCGCACGATCGGCCACCGCCGGCGGACAGTGCATGCCGGTGCACTGGGGCGGCGACTCGACCTCGACGTACACGTCGATGGCGGAGACTCTGCGCGGCGGGCTCTCGCTCGCCCTGAGCGGCTTCGCGTTCTGGAGCCACGACATCGGCGGCTTCGAGGGCACACCCGATGCGGGAGTGTTCAAGCGCTGGACCGCCTTCGGGTTGCTCGGCTCGCACTCGAGGTTCCACGGCTCGAGCTCGTACCGCGTGCCGTGGGCCTTCGACGATGAGGCCGTCGACGTCACCCGGCGTTTCACGCATCTGAAGATGCGACTGATGCCGTACCTCTACCAGCACGGGCTCGACGCGACGCGCACGGGCGTTCCGCTGATGCGGCCGATGGCGTTGGAGTTCCCCGACGACCCCGCGGCCGGGTATCTGGATCGGCAGTACATGCTCGGCTCCAGCCTTCTGGTGGCGCCGGTGTTCTCGGCCGACGGCACGGTGGAGTTCTACCTCCCCTCCGGCGAATGGACCTCGCTGCTGACCGGCGAGCGCGTGACCGGGGGCGGGTGGCGGCGCGAGACCCACGGCTTCGACTCGCTCCCGCTCTACGTGCGCCCCGGCGCGGTTCTGCCCTGGGGCGCCCGTGTGGACGGACCGGAGTACGACTACCATGACGGACTGGAGCTGCGCGTCTTCGCGGGCGGCACGGGTACCGCCTCGGTGACCGTGACCGATCCGTCCGGCCGCGCCGAGATCTACACCGTCGACCTGGAGGAGATCACCGGATGACCACCCCGCTCACCCCGCGCGACGACTACCGCGGCTCCGGCCTCGTGTTCCCCGAGGGCTTCACGTTCGGCTCCGCGACCGCGTCGTACCAGATCGAGGGCGCGGCGACCGAAGACGGGCGCACGCCGTCGATCTGGGACACCTTCAGCCGCACGCCGGGCAAGGTCTGGAACAGCGACACGGGCGATGTGGCGTGCGACCACTACCACCGCGTCGACGAGGACCTCGATCTGATGGCGGACCTCGGGCTGCAGGCCTATCGCTTCTCGATCGCCTGGCCCCGCATCGTGCCCACCGCCTCGGGCGAGGTCAACCGGGCCGGCATCGACTTCTACTCGCGCCTGGTCGACGGGCTGCTCGAACGGGACATCCGCCCGGTCGCGACGCTGTACCACTGGGACCTGCCCCAGTACCTCGAGGATGCCGGGGGCTGGACGTCGCGCGCCACCACCGACGCCTTCGAGCGGTACGCCGAGATCATGGGCACGGCGCTGGGCGACCGCGTGCACACCTGGACGACGCTCAACGAGCCCTGGTGCTCGGCCTACCTCGGCTACGGCCAGGGTGGCCATGCTCCTGGGCGGCACGAACCGGCATCCGCGCTGTCAGCCGTGCACCATCTGAACCTCGCGCACGGTCGTGCGGTGCAGGCACTGCGCGCGACCTCGGCAGGCGATCCCGACTACTCCGTGACGCTGAACTTCCACGTGCTGCGCGGGCAGGGCGAGGGTTCGGCGGAGGCCGTGCGACGCATCGATGCCCTCGCGAACCGCGCATTCACGGGTCCCATGCTGCGCGGCGAGTATCCGGCCGACCTCCTCGCCGACACCGCGGAGGTCACCGACTGGGGATTCGTGGAGGACGGCGACCTCGCGACGATCCATCAGCCGATCGACGTGCTGGGCGTGAACTACTACTCCACCGCGACCGTCCGACTGTGGGACGGCGTTTCGGCGCAGCAGCAGAATGACGGGCACAAGGGCACAACCGGCGGCACCGCCTGGCCGGGGAGCGACCGGGTCGTGGAGTTCGTCGAGCAGCCGGGGCCGTACACGGCGATGGGCTGGAACATCGCGCCGGAGGGTCTGGAGGAGCTCCTGATCTCTCTGTCGGAGCAGTTCCCGATGCAGCCGCTCATGGTCACCGAGAACGGTGCCGCGTTCGATGACGAGGTCGCGGAGGACGGCTCGGTTCCGGATCCGGAACGCACGGACTATCTCCGGCGACACTTCACCGCGGCGCACCGGGCGCTCGAACAGGGCGTCGACCTGCGCGGCTACTTCGTGTGGTCGCTGCTGGACAACTTCGAGTGGGGCTACGGCTACGCCAAGCGCTTCGGCATCGTGCGCGTCGACTTCGACACCCTCGAGCGCACCGTGAAGGGCTCCGGGCACTGGTACCGGAACCTCGTGCGGACGCGGACCGTGGAGGGCTAGCGCGGATCCTCCGGCCGCTTGCGCCCGCGCGTCGTCCACGCGGTGAAGGCGGAAGCGGCTGCGCCCGCGGCACGGTCGAGCGCTTCGGCCGAACGTGCGAGTGCATCCTGCGCGGCATCCTGCCATGCGGCCCCGGCGGGGAGCTCTCCCGCCTTCACGCGCGCAGCGTGTTCGGCGACATCGAGGGCTCGCGCGAGCTGGGCCACCGCGTCGCGGTAGGCGGAGAAGTCTGCCGGAGACGGGTGGTCACCCGCCTCGCGCCGACGGTCGGTCGCCTGCCCGGCCGCCCGCAGATAGGCGGCGGTCGCCGGCTGCTTCACGTCGGTCATCGCGGGGTAGGAGATCTGACGCGCGGGGTCGGTCTCGTACTGCATCCACCGCACCACGATCGCATCGTGCTGCTCGCGCAGTCGATCCAGCGGGCGCGGAGCGGATGCCGGGGGGATCGCGGCGCGGGCTGCCTGAAGCCGCGCCTGGCGGGCGCGCACGTCCGCCGCGGCGACCTTCGCGTCGCGCTCGCCCTCGCGCAGCATCCGCTTCGCGCTGGCGAGCTGATCGGGAGTCGCCCGGCCCGCGGCACGCTCAGCCGAGGCATGCGCCACGTCGGCCCGTGCGACCTTCACCGCGACGCGTTTCTCGACGACCACGGTCTGCGCGATCTTCAGGTCATGACGGGCCGCGTCGACCGCGAGCCGACGCCCACTCGATCGTGCGCGGCGGCGTACCCCGAACGCTCCTGCCGCGATTCCTCCGGCCGCGACGGGCGCGATCCACCACCACTCGCCGACGAGCAACCAGGGATCCATGCTTCGATGCTACCCAGCCCATCGCGTCGTCGGCACGGACAGAGACCGCTCCGGTCGCGATATGGCAGCTCAACCGATGGTTTCTGCTGACATATCGCGACCGGAGCGGTGCGAGTGCGAGTGCGAGTGCGAGCTAGACGAGCGTCTCCTGCCACGCCGCGTGCAACTGTGCGAACTTGCCCGTGCCGCCGATCAGAGTGGCGGGCGTGTCATCTTCGATGATGCGACCGTGCTCCATCACCAGCACCCGATCGGCGATCGCCACCGTCGACAGCCGGTGCGCGATGATGATCGCGGTGCGGTCGGCCAGCAGCGTCTGCAGCGCGTCCTGGATCAGACGCTCCGAGGGGATGTCGAGCGATGCCGTCGCCTCGTCGAGGATCAGGACCGCGGGGTCGGCGAGGAACGCCCGAGCGAACGAGATCAGCTGACGCTGTCCCGCCGACACACGGCCGCCGCGCTTGTTGACGTCGCTGTTGTACCCGTCCGGCAGGGCGGAGATGAACCCGTCAGCGCCCACCGCTCGTGCCGCCGCGCGGATCTCGTCGAGCGTCGCATCCGGCTTGCCGAGGGCGATGTTGTCGGCGACCGTGCCGCTGAACAGATAGGCCTCCTGCGTGACCATGACGATCGCGCGACGGAGATCCTTCGGGTGCAGCGAGCGCAGATCGATGCCGTCCAGCTTCACGCTGCCGAGAGTCGGGTCGTAGAAGCGCGAGATCAGCTTCGCCAGCGTCGACTTGCCTGCACCGGTCGTGCCGACCAGTGCGATGGTCTGCCCCGCCGGGATGTCGAGCGAGAAATTCGGCAGGATCGTCTTCTCGCCGGTGTACCCGAAGGTCACCTCGTCGAACTCGATGTGCCCGCGCGACTCCCACAGGTCGACCGGCTTCTCGGGGTCCGGAACAGTGGGGACCTCTTCGAGCACGCCCGACACCTTCTCCAGCGCGGCGGTCGCCGACTGGTAGGAGTTCAGGAACATCGCGATCTCCTGCATGGGCGCGAAGAAGTTGCGCACGTACAGCACGGCCGACAGCAGCACACCCACGGTGAGCGCCCCGGTCGACACGCGGATGCCGCCCCACAGCACCACGGCGCCGAGCACGACGGCGGCCACGCTCATCAGCCCCGGCTCGAAGGTGCCGAACAGCAGCATCGAGCGACGGTTCACGTCGCGGTAGTCGCCGGCGATCTTCTGGAACGAGACGTCGTTGCGCGGCTCCTTGCGGAACGCCTTGACGGCACGGATGCCGGTCATCGTCTCGACGAACTGCACGATCACCTGGGCGCTGATCACGCGCGACTCGCGGTACACGAGCTGCGAACGCGAGTAGAACCAGCGCATCAGGAAGAACAGCGGCACCCCGCCGAGCGCGAGGATCACGCCTGACTGCCAGTCCCACACCATCAACGCGATGAACGTGAACAGCCCGAAGAGCACGCCGGACACCAGCTCGTTGAGCCCCCCGTCGAGAAGCTCCTTGATCGAGTCGAGGTCGCTCGTCTGGCGCGAGATGATGCGGCCCGAGGTGTACGACTCGTGGAACTCCAGGCTCAGCTTCTGCGTGTGCAGGAAGATGCGCTTGCGGAGGTCCAGCAGCACCGCCTGCGTCAGACGAGCCGCGATCATCACGTACCACGCGATCAGCGCCGCCGCCATGATGCCGGCGAACAGGTAGATGCCACCGATCATGAACGTCGGCATCCAGTCGGAGTGCTCGAGCACGGCGGGCAGCGCGCGGTCCAGCCCGATGCTGATGAGGATGGGGCCGGCCACCTGCAGGGCGGTCGACACCACCAGCACGACGGCGGCCAGCACGATCTGCGGGCGCAACGGCACGACGAGCGACCCGAGCAGCCGGAGGGATCGACGACGGATCGCCTTGCTCTCCTCGCGGGTGTACTCGGAACGGTCCTCGTTCTGGGTTCCGGTGATGGCGGAGCTCATCGCTGCACCTCCTGCACGGTGATCTTGTCGGTATCGGGGCGGTTCGACTCGAGGTCGTCACCGGTGTCGTCATCGGTGTCGCCATCCGTGTCGCGGATGACCGGGATCGCCCCGGTGCGCGCGGCTTCCTCGGCCTCGAGGCTCGAGATCACATGACGGTAGTGCTGGCTCGACCTGAGCAGCTCGGCATGGGTACCGACGGCGGTGATGCGTCCCGCTTCGAGCAGGGCCACACGGTCGGCGAGTGCGACCGTGGACGGTCGGTGCGCGACGATCATGGCGGTGGTGTCTGCCAGGACTCGGCGCAGCGCCGCTTCGACGAGGGCCTCGGTATCGACATCGAGCGCCGACAGAGGGTCGTCGAGGACGAGCACCTTGGGCTTCGCCGCCACGGCACGGGCCAGCGCCAGACGCTGACGTTGTCCGCCCGAGAGGCTGAGTCCCTCTTCACCGATGACCGTCTCGACGCCGTCGGGCAGCGCGTCGACGAACGACGCCTGCGCCACATCGAGCGCCTCGCGCAGTTCGCGCTCTGCCTGCTCGCTGTGAACGTCGAGCTCGGCACGTCCGAGCAGCACGTTCTCCCGCACGGTCGCCGAGAACAGGGTCGCGTCTTCGAAGGCCATCGCGATGTGCTGACGCAGTTCCGCGAGCGGGAGGTCGCGCACGTCGACCCCGTCGAGCGTGACGCGGCCGCCGGTGACGTCGTACAGACGCGTCGGAAGGGTCGTGAGCGTGGTCTTGCCGCTGCCGGTCAGACCGACGAGTGCCATGGTCTCCCCCGGCCGCAGGACGAGATCGATGCCGTCGAGCAGATCGCGCTCGTCGGTCCCCGCGTCCTGGTAGCGGAAGTGGGCGCCCTCGAAGGCGAGCTCACCGCGCGGCTCAGCGATGTGCACGGGGTTCTCCGGGTCGGTGATCGAGTTCGTCTCCGAGAAGATGTCGAAGACACGGTCGGTCGCCGTGCGGGCGTCGAGCATGAACGAGAAGAGGAAGCCGATCGACTCGATCGGCCAGCGCAACACCACGGCCATCGCGAAGAACGCGAACAGCTGTGCCTCGTCGATCTGACCCTGGGAGATCAACCAGATGCCGCTCATCAGGCTGAGCCCGAAGGCGATCTGCGGCATGAGGTCGAGCCAGAACCAGATCGAGGCGATCGCGCTGGCCTTGCTCATCTCGGTCTCACGCAGCGTCTCGGCCTGGCGGCTGAAGCGGCTGAGCGCGTGCTTCCCGCGCCCGAACGCCTTGAGCACGCGGATGCCGTGCACGCTCTCCTCCACGCTCGTGGCGAGGTCGCCGGCCTGGTCCTGGCTACGGCGGGTGAGCGCGCCGTAGCGCTTCTCGAAGAGGTACCCGCGGATCCACAGCGGGAGCGCGGTGACCAGGAAGATCGCACCGAGCAGCCAGTGCCAGCGGAAGAGCAGGACCGATCCGATGACGATCGTGAGGAGGTTCACCACGAGCAGCACCAGACCGAACGCCAACCAGCGGCGGATGAGTCCGATGTCCTGCATCATGCGGCTCAGCAGCTGGCCGGACTGCCAGCGGTCGTGGAACGACACCGGCAGGGTCTGCAGGCGCGAGTAGAGGTCGGTACGCATGCGGTACTCGACCTCGGTCGCGGGGTTGAGGACGAACTGGCGGCGGAGCCAGACCATGAGCGCCTCACCGAACGCGAGCACGAGCACGGCGACGGCGCCCCAGGCGATCGCTCCGATCTCGCCCGACTGGACGGGACCGCGGATGACCTGCTCGAGCACGATCGGGATCATCAACGCGATGATCGCGGCGACGAGCGCACTGGCAGCGCCACCGGCGAGACGCCAGATGACGGGACGGACGAAGGGCTTGAGTCGCCACAGCGCGGCCGGAGTGGACAGCGAGGACGACGGGGACTGATTCTGCGAGGAAGGCGAGGAAGACATGTCTCTCAGATGAGGTTCGTACGGAAAGCGGTTTCAGAAGAAGGGCGGAGGCAAGAGGGGACTCTCGGAGTCCTGCATCCGATGCAGCGGGGGCGCGGTGTTCGGCGCGGGTGCGGCTCTAATCGAGCGAGCGCACCGGGGCCGAGCTGAGATCTGCGATCTGCGTGACCAGGATGGCGGTCATGGTGTCCTCCTCAGGGGCTCGGCGGTGTCGTCCGGTTGGTGCGACAGCCCACCAGCCTATTGCTGTGAACCAGCTGAACGCAAGAGTCATTCCCGATTCGTGGACGCCGCCCCTCACGCACGCCGCAGGGCGGCGACCGGAAGACCGATCGCCGCCCCGTTCTCGTCACTCACGCCGTGCGGGATTCCCGAGCCAACAAGCGCTGCTTGACGTCGACTCCCCAGGCGAACCCGCCCAACGTGCCGTCGGTACGCAGCACCCGGTGACAGGGCACGAACAGCGCCGGGGCATTGCGGGCGCAGATGGATGCCGCCGCCCGCACTGCGCGCGGGTTGTCGAGCCGAGCCGCGAAGCCCGTGTACGTCACGGGCTCCCCCGGTTCGATCGCTCGCAGCATCGACCACCCGGCGAGTTGCAGCGCCGTGCCGGACTGCTTCACGGCCACGGCGTCGATCGCGGTGAGGTCGCCCGCGTAGTAGGCCAGGGCGGCGGCGGCGGCATCCGTCTCCGCCTCCCGCACCGTGAGCGGACGCGCTGCGGCGGGCAGTCGGTCGAGGATCGCCTCGACGTTGTCGGTCCATCCCGAGGAGAGCACCCGCTGGTGGTCGTCCGCGAGGATGGTGAAGGCGCCGTCCGGGGTGTCGAACGTCTGGATGAGGGCGGTCATGAGGTCTCCTTCGAGGTCGTAGCGGTGCGTGCGTCGACGGGCACGGCGGGTGCCGCCCGTCGGGTGCCGGAAGTGCGCACGGGCGCAGAGCGCCAGAGGTGCGCGCTGAGATAGCTGCGCCAGGGCGCGGTGCGCTCGGCCCAGGCGGTGAGAGGTCGGGGTTCGCCCGGGAGGCCGGCCGCGGCTGCCCCCGCCCGCAGGGCGACATCGCCAGGCAACAGCACGTCGGGGTCACCGAGCACGCGCATGCGCACGTAGTCGGCGGTCCAGGGGCCGATCCCCGGCATCGCCAGCAGTGCCTCTCGCTGCCGGACCCCATCGTCGCCGACGGTGAGGGTGAGCGAGCCGTCGGCCAACGCCGCTGCCGCGCCGGTGATCGCACGGATGCGCGCAGCGGGGCCGCGCAGCACCTCGGCGCCGCGCTCGGCGATCGCCGCCATGGTCGGGAACAGGATGCCGTTCTCGACACGCTCCCCCAGCGCTTCGGCCAGCGCGGTGAGCGCCGTACGTGCGGCCACGACCGTGATCTGCTGGCCCACCATCGCGCGGATCAGCATCTCGTGGGGGTCGGCGGACCCGGGAACACGGATCCCGGGCGTGCGCTCCACGAGCGGAGCGAGTTCGGGATGTGCGGAGAGCGCGTGGTCGATCGCGAGCGGGTCGGCGTCGAGGTCGAAGATGCGGCGCGCGGTCGACACCAGCGGCGCGAGATCACCCAGCCGGGCGACCCGGGCTCGGAGGTGCAACCGTTGCTTCTCGTCTTGACTGACCTCGAACCAGGCCGGCCCGCCGGACATGCGCAGATGGCGCGAGAACGACGTCTCTGTCGCCTCCTCCACGCCGGGCAGTGCACGAGCCGACATCCACGCGAAGATGCCGCTCGCATCGAAAGGCCCCCGATACGGCAGCACGAGATCGATCGCGCCAGGAACCGCCGACGCCGACATGCGGCGACGGGCACGGAGCTCGCCGGGCGTGAGACCGAACACCTCACGGATCGTGTCATTGCACTGTCGGATGCTCGCGAACCCCGCGGAGAAGGCGACGTCGGAGACAGGCATGTCCGTCCCGACGAGCAACATGCGAGCCGTGTGCGCTCGGTGTGCCCTGGCGAGCGCGAGGGGGCCTGCGCCGAGTTCGGCGGTGAGCAGTCGCGTGAGGTGGCGGTCCGAATAGCCCAGCCGCGCCGCGAGCCCTGGCACTCCCTCGCGCTCGACGACCCCGGCGGAGATCAACCGCATGGCACGCGCCGCCGTATCACCGCGGATGTCCCACGCCGGCGACCCCGGCGCCGCCTCGGGGAGGCAGCGTTTGCACGCCCGGTAACCCGCCTCATGCGCGGCGGCGCTGGTCGGATAGAACGTCACGTTCTGCGGCTTGGGCGTGCGCGCGGGGCAGCTCGGACGGCAGTAGATGCCGGTCGTGCGGACGGCCGTGACGAACTGGCCGTCGAAGCGGGTGTCCCGCGCACTGATGGCACGGTACCGCTCGTCGAAGTCGATCACGGGGAAGCTCATGGCTCAACTCTGCCACGCACCCCCGACATCCACTGGCGGAAATCGGACACGACTGTGCCCGCCCTCGCCCTCTCGCCGCCCCCTCGGCGCCGAGGCCCCCTCCTGACGCCGAGACCCCCGCCTGCAGTCGTGTGCAGACGGGGGTCTCGGTGATGAGCGGGGGTCTCGGCGCTGCCGGAGGCCGCGACTCAGTGGAAGAAGTGGCGCTCCCCGGTGAAGAACATCGTCACACCGGCCTTGCGGGCGGCATCGACGACCTCGGCATCGCGCACCGATCCACCGGGCTGCACGATCGCCGTGACGCCGGCGTCGATCAGCACCTGGGCGCCGTCGGCGAACGGGAAGAACGCGTCGGATGCCGCGAACGACCCGGCGGCGCGATCACCGGCGCGCTCGACCGCGAGGCGGCACGAGTCGACGCGGTTGACCTGGCCCATGCCGACGCCGACCGTGGCGTTGTCCTTCGCGAGCACGATCGCGTTCGACTTGACCGCGCGGCATGCCTTCCACGCGAAGATGAGGTTCTCCATCTCGGCCGTCGCTCGGCTGCTCGCCCGAGACGAGCTCCCAGTTCTTGGCGACCGACACGATGTCGTCGGGGAAGCGGTCGGCATCCTGCAGCAGCAGTCCGCCGGAGACCAGACGCACGTCCATGCGCTCCTGCTGCCAGTCCTCGGGCAGCTGCAGCAGACGCAGGTTCTTCTTCGCCTTGAAGACCTCGAGGGCCGCGGGCTCGAACGAGGGAGCAACGATGACCTCGGTGAAGATGTCCTTGAGGTTCTCGGCCATCTTCAGCGTGACGGTGCCGTTGGCTGCGATCACTCCCCCGTAGGCCGAGACCGGGTCACACTCGTGCGCGCGGATGTGAGCGCTGGCGATCGGGTCGAGCGCGTTCGGTGCCGTGGTGGCGATGCCGCACGGGTTCGCGTGCTTGATGATCGCCACGGCCGGCTTGACCATGTCATACGCGGCCCGGAGCGCGGCATCCGCATCGACGTAGTTGTTGTACGACATCTCCTTGCCCTGGAGCTGCGTGGCCTGGGCGATGCCGTGACCACCGGAGCGCGTGTAGATCGCGCCGCGCTGGTGCGAGTTCTCGCCGTAGCGCAGCGTGGCCAGGCGCTCCGCCTGGATCGTGAGGTGCGCAGGCAGGTCGCCGTCGGCGTTCAGCGTGCCCTCGGCGAACCAGGAGGCGACGGCCGTGTCATACGCGGCCGTGTGTGCGAAGGCACGGGCCGCGAGTTCACGGCGCTGAGACAGCGTCGTTCCGCCGTCCACGATCGCGCTGACGATGGCGGGGTAGGACTGCGGCGAGACGACGATGGCGACGTTCGCGTGGTTCTTCGCGGCGGCACGCACCATCGCGGGGCCGCCGATGTCGATCTGCTCGACCACGTCATCGCCGAGCGCGCCGGAGGCGACGGTCTCGACGAACGGGTAGAGGTTCACGACGACGAGGTCGAAGGGGCTGATCTCGAGCTCAGCGAGCTGCCGCTCGTGGTCCTCGAGTCGGAGGTCGGCGAGCAGGCCGCCGTGGATCTTGGGGTGGAGCGTCTTCACGCGCCCGTCGAGCATCTCGGCGACACCGGTGACAGCGGCCACATCGGTGACTGCGAAGCCGGCCTCACGGATGGTCGATGCCGTCGAACCGGTCGAGACGATCTCGGCTCCGACCTCGGCGAGCGCGGCCGCCAGCGTCAGCAGATCGGTCTTGTCGCTCACCGAGACGAGCGCGCGCCGGATCGGCACCGTGTCGCGTTCGCGGTACATCGAGGGGTCGTGGCGGGGGCCGGCCATGATGGGCTCCTTCGTGCGTGAGGACGTGCGTCGGTGGGAGGGGGAAGTCAGGATGCGGCGGTCAGCGACAGCTCGCCGGTGGCGATGCCGCGCACGACGTCGATCAGCAGCCGGCGTTCGACCGGCTTGATGCGTTCGTGCAGGCTGTGTTCGGTGTCACCCGGGAGGATCGACACGCGCTCCTGCGCCAGGATGGGGCCGGTGTCGACGCCGTCATCGACCACGATCACGCTCGCACCGGTCTGCGTGCCGCCCGCCGCCAACGCGTCGCGCACGCCGTGCGCTCCGGGGAACTCGGGCAGGAACGCGGGGTGCGTGTTGATCAGGCGCGGGGCGAACTCGGCGACGAGCGAGGGCGGGAGCAGGCGCATGAGTCCGCTCAACACGACCAGGTCGGGCGTCCAGACCCGCAACTGGCGGGCGAGCTCCTCGCCCCAGGCCTCGCGGCTCTCGTGCTCGTGCCAGGGGACCGTGAAGCTCGGGATGCCGAACTCCTCGGCGTGCGCCAGACCTTCCGCCTCGCGATCAGCGCCGACCACGACGACTCGCGCCGGGAAGTCGGGATGACGAGCAGCCTCGAGGAGGGCGCGAAGATTCGAGCCGGTGCCCGAGATGAGAACGGCGACCGTGAACACGCGCCCAGTCTACCGGGGCGCGTGAGCCCCTCCCGTCCCGAAGACGACGTCGCCGACGGGGATCGCGCGATCAGGTGCGGAGATCGGGCCTGTGGTCGCCGGGCACGCCGAAACGACCGAGGTCGTCGAGCGGCGCTGTGTCGTCCGGCGAGGCGTTCTGCCCCTCCGGGATCCACGGCGCGGCCGGCGCCGACGCCGATTCACTCGACCGGGAGTCTCCCATCTCCGCTGCCCAGCGGTCGGTGCGTTCCTCCGCGAGCTCGTCACGATGGCGCGGAGAGAGCAGAAGGATCGCCGCTCCGATGACCACCTCGCCGCCCAGCGCGAGAGCGAACGGTACGGGAGCCGGTCCGATCTCGATCAACCGCCCCGGGCCGATCGAGCCGTGCGCGAGAGCACCGGCGATCGCGGCGACTCCTGCGGTCACGACTCCGATGCCGAACGCGATCGTCGCGCGAGGCAGCAGCGCGAGAGGGGTCCCCTCCCACACCAGACGCGAGCGTACGGCCCATCCGGCGACCGCTCCGGCCGCGATCGGCACGAGCACGACGATGAGCATCCAGATCGAACTGTTCTCGGGCAACAGGCCCAGGATCGGGATGCCGGGAACGACGCCGAGCTGTGTGCCGGCGGGTGACACGGCGGTGCCGACGCCGACGGCGAACCCCGGGCCGGCCAACCACGACGCCGCCCACACGAGCAGCGTCGGCAGATAGGCGAACTGCGCAAGGGCCATCACGGTCGCGCCGAGCGCATCCACGCGCGCGGACTGGAACAGCGCGACGACCTCACCCCCGCGCAGGAGGGTCATGAGAGCGACGGTGAGCGCCGCAGCCGCCGTGACTCCGACCACCGCGAAGACGGTGCCACGCACGATGGCCGCGGGAACAGGTGCCCAGTCGCTCCAGCTGTCGACGATGTCGTGAACGCGGTCGACGATGCCGCCGTCGCCGTCCTCCCACGCGATCCGCACCGCCCCGCACAGCGCTCCCACGAGGTAGACCGCAGCTGGCGCGATGATCGCGAGCGGCAAGGAGGTCTGCGCCGCGTCGAGCCGAGAGGACAGCGCGACTCCGGCTGAGATCGCGGCGAACACCGACACCCCGGAGAGGACGCCCGACAGCCAGGCGCCCGCTCTGGCGGCCCGGGCTCCCGAGCGGGCGGCGAACAGCAGCGTGAACAGGAGGAATGCGAGAGGAGGGACCGAGACGATGAAACTCGCTGCGGCGGGCGGGATCGCGAGGGCGACCAGCAGCTCGGCGGGGATGGTGACATCGATCCCGACGCCGTGCCCGAACTGCCACAGCGTACCCGTCAGCGGCCAGAGCGCTCCCCAGTCCGCCGTGGCACCGAAGGCGACGGTCCACAACAGGGTGAGCGGGGCGAGCAGCACGGCGAGGCCCACGGCGGCCGAGATGGCGGCGTCGAAGGCGGCGAGGAGCACGACGAGGAGGCGTTGCATAGCGATTCGAGACTACGACGAGAATCCCGCCGCCTCCTGTGGGCGCGCGCGGGTGCGGGCGACACGATATCGTCTCCAGCGGAGGTTCCCCCGATGACAACTGCCCCGTCCCCCGCTCCTGCGACCACCGAACCCAAGAACGCGCTCGATCGCTTCTTCGAGATCAGCAAACGCGGATCCACTGTCGGCACCGAGATCCGAGGTGGCCTGGTCACGTTCGTGACGATGGCCTACATCGTGATCCTGAACCCGATCATCCTCACCGGTGCCGCCGATGTGGATGGCACGACGCTGAACTTCAGCGCCGTCGGAGCCGCGACCGCGCTCACCGCCGGCGTCATGACGATCCTGTTCGGCCTCGTGACGCGACTGCCGTTCGGCTTCGCGGCCGGGCTCGGGATCAACGCCTTCGTCGCCTTCTCGGTCGTCGGGCAGGTCACCTGGGCCGAAGCCATGGCGCTGGTGATGATCAACGGCATCGTGATCGTGCTGCTCGCCGCGACCGGCCTGCGCAAGCTGATCTTCGACGCCGTCCCCTTCCAGCTCAAGATCGCGATCACGGTCGGTATCGGCTTCTTCATCGCGTTCATCGGCTTCGTGAACTCGGGCTTCGTCACGGCGACCGGCGCCGCGTCGCCGCCCGTCGGCCTCGGCATCGGAGGATCGATCGCCACCGTGCCGACCGTGCTGTTCGTCGCGACGCTCGTGCTCACCGGCATCCTCGTGGCCCGCAAGGTCAAGGGCGGCCTCCTCATCGGTCTGGTCTCCGGCACCGTGCTGGCCGTCATCGTCGAGGCGATCTGGCACCTCGGACCGCAGGTCGCCGCAGACGGCCAGGGCAACCCCGGCGGGTGGAGCCTCACGGTTCCCGCCCTCACCGGCTCGCCCGTCAGCCTGCCCGATCTGAGCCTGATCGGCGCGGTCGACTTCGGCTTCGACTTCAACAAGGTCAGCCTCGTCGCCCTCGTGATGATCGTCTTCACCCTCGTCTTCTCGAACTTCTTCGACGCCATGGGCACCATGACCGGACTCGCGAAGGAGGCGGGACTCGCCGATGAGAAGGGCGACTTCCCCCGCATCAAGTCGGCTCTGATCGTCGAGGGCGTCGGCGCGATCGCCGGTGGCGCCACGTCGTCGTCGTCGAGCACGGTGTTCATCGAGTCCGGCGCCGGCATCGGCGAAGGCGCGCGCACCGGACTCGCCAACGTGGTCACCGGTGGCATCTTCCTCGTCGCGATGTTCCTCACCCCGCTCACCTCGATCGTCCCGACCGAGATCGCCGCCGCCGCGCTGATCATCGTGGGCGCGATGATGATGGCGCAGATCAAGTACATCGACCTCGGCGACTTCGCCGTGCTGCTCCCGGTCTTCCTCACGGTGACCGTGATGCCGCTGACGTACTCGATCGCGAACGGCATCGGCGCGGGCTTCGTGAGCTGGGTGCTCGTGCAGTCGCTGTCGGGCAAGGCGAAGAAGATCAGTCCCCTGCTGTGGGCGGTCGCCGCCGGATTCGTGCTGTTCTTCGCACGCGGACCGATCGAGGCCCTCTTCGGCGTCGCGATCTGACACGCAGTCGTACGAGAGGGGCGGGTGCTGCGGCATCCGCCCCTCTTCCGTGTCCGCTGATGTTCTGCGGGCATGAAAGAAGGCCCCAGAGTGGAGTCCGGGGCCTTCAGATCAAGCGTACCTCAGATCAGAGCGACTCGATGATCGCGCGCATCAGGTCGGCGGTCTCGGACGGCGTCTTGCCGACCTTGACCCCGGCGGCCTCGAGGGCCTCCTTCTTCGCCTGCGCGGTGCCCGCCGAGCCGGAGACGATCGCGCCGGCGTGGCCCATCGTCTTGCCCTCGGGAGCGGTGAAGCCCGCGACGTAGCCGACGACCGGCTTCGTGACGTTCGCCTTGATGTAGTCGGCGGCGCGCTCCTCGGCGTCGCCGCCGATCTCGCCGATCATCACGATCGCCTTGGTCTCGGGGTCGGCCTCGAACGCGGCGAGCGCGTCGATGTGCGTGGTGCCGATGACCGGGTCGCCGCCGATGCCGATGGCGGTCGAGAAGCCCAGGTCGCGCAGCTCGAACATCATCTGGTAGGTCAGGGTGCCCGACTTCGACACGAGGCCGATCGGGCCCTTGCCGGTGATGTTCGCGGGCGTGATGCCGACGAGCGCCTCGCCCGGCGTGATGATGCCGGGGCAGTTCGGGCCGATGATGCGGGTCTTGTTGCCCTTGCTCTGCGCGTAGGCCCAGGCCTCGGCGGAGTCGCCGCACGGGCACGCCCTCGGTGATGACGACGAGCAGCGGGATCTCGGCGTCGATGGCCTCGATCATCGCGTCCTTCGTGAAGGCGCCGGCGGCACGAAGGCGATCGACACGTCGGCGCCGGTCTCCTCGATGGCCTCGGCGACCGAGGCGAAGACGGGGAGCTCGACGGCGTTGCCGTCCTTGTCGGTGTGCGAGACCGTGGTGCCGGCCTTGCGGGCGTTGACGCCGCCGACGACCTGGGTGCCGGCCTTCAGCATGAGCGCGGTGTGCTTGGTGCCCTCGCCGCCGGTGATGCCCTGGACGATGACCTTGGAGTCCTTGTTGAGGTAGATCGACATTCTGTCTAGTCCTTCAGTCTCAGGCGTTGGCGAGCTCGGCGGCCTTGTCGGCGCCCTCGTCCATCGTGGCGGCCAGGGTCACGAGCGGGTGCGCGTGCTCGGCGAGGATCGCGCGACCCTCGTCGACGCGGTTGCCGTCGAGACGCACGACGAGCGGCTTGGAGGCCGTCGTCGCCCAGCGTCTCGAGCGCGCCTTACGATGCCGTTGGCGACGGCGTCGCACGCGGTGATGCCGCCGAAGACGTTGACGAAGACGCTCTTGACCTGCGGGTCGCCGAGGATGACGTCGAGGCCGGCGGCCATGACCTCGCCGAGGCTCCGCCGCCGATGTCGAGGAAGTTGGCGGGCTTCACGCCGTTGTGGTTCTCGCCCGCGTAGGCGACCACGTCGAGCGTCGACATGACGAGCCCTGCGCCGTTGCCGATGATGCCGACCTCGCCGTCGAGCTTCACGTAGTTGAGGCCGGACGCCTTGGCCTTGGCCTCGAGCGGGTCGGCGGCATCCTTGTCCTCGAGCGCTTCGTGCTCGGGGTGGCGGAACTCGGAGCGTTGTCGTCGAGCGTGACCTTGCCGTCGAGGGCGACGATGTCGCCCTCCTCGGTGAGGACGAGCGGGTTGACCTCGACCAGCGTCGCGTCCTCGCCCTTGTAGACGTCGAAGAGCTTGACGAAGACGTCGGAGACCTTCTCGACGAGGTCTTCGGGGAAGTTCGCGGCGCGAGCGATCTCGACGGCCTTCGCCTTGTCGATGCCCGTGAGCGGGTTGACCTCGACGCGGGCGAGCGCCTCGGGGCGCTCGACGGCGAGCTCCTCGATCTCCATGCCGCCCTCGACCGAGCAGAGGCGACAGGTAGGAGCGGTTGGCGCGGTCCAGCAGCACCGAGAAGTAGAACTCCTCGGCGATGCGGGCGCCCTGCGGCGACCATGACGCGCTTGACGACGTGGCCCTTGATGTCGAGGCCGAGGATGGCCTTCGCTGCTTCGTACGCCTCGTCGGGGGTCTTGGCGACCTTGACGCCGCCGGCCTTTCCACGACCGCCGGTCTTCACCTGAGCCTTGACGACGACGACTCCACCGATCTTCTCGGCAGCCGCCCTCACCTCCTCAGGGGTGTCCGCGACGATGCCGGCGAGAACCGGCACTCCGTACTTCTCGAAAACGTCTCGTGCCTGGTACTCGTACAGATCCACTGTGGTTCCTTCACTGGGCTGCTGTCTGGTAATTCTCTCGATGTCGAGACATCGACCAGTCCCCCAGCCTACTACCTCGGTCTGGACGTCCCCCGCGCCGGACGACGCCGATCCCCGCAGCCGAGGGCCGTGACCTAGCATCAGAGGATGAGCGAATCCTCCTCCGCCGCAGCGAGCGCCACCCGCGTCGTCGCGGCCGCACTCGACCTGTTCGCGGAACACGGTTTCGACCAGACGTCGGTCGAGCAGATCGCGAAGGCCGCCGGCGTCTCCCGCTCCACCTTCTTCCGACAGTTCGGCGGCAAGGACGACGTCGTCTTCGCCGACCATGAGCTGCTGCTCGACGTGCTGCGCGAGCATTTCGCCGAGTCGGAAGACGATCCGTGGTCCACGGTCGCCGACGGTGCGATGCTCGTCTTCCGCCACTTCGCCGCCGAGCCCGACGTCGCACGGCGTCGTTACGAGCTGGTGCGGCAGATCCCGGCGCTACGCGAACGGGAGATCGTCGCGGTGTTCCGCTACGAGCGACTGTTCGACGAGTACCTGCGGGAATCGCTGCCCGACCTCGATCCGCTCGACGCCGTGAGCTACGCCGCGGTGATCACAGCCGTGCACAATCACGTGCTGCGCCAGATGCTGCGCGGCAAGCGCGTGCCGGCATCCACCCTCCGTCAGGCGCTCGATGTCGCGATGCGCCGCTTCGGCGTGCAGCAGGATGCCGCGGCCGAACCGTCGGACGATGACGTGGTCGTCGCGGTCTTCCCGCGTTCGATGCCCATCGCCGAGGTCACTCGTCGCGTTCGCGCCGAGCTCGGCTGATCTCGACGCCCGAGGCCCGCTCACCCCACCTCGACGGCACCAGCCTGCCCTCTCAACACACCTGTCGTGAAACCGAGTTTCGGCGAGTACGATACTTGGTGCCACGAAGGAGAGATCATGAGCACTGAGGCTTCCCCGTTCCCCGGCGAGCGCGTCTCGTCGTACGACATCACCGGGCGCCAGGACAGCGACTACTACGCCGTGTTCGCCGACATCCCCGCAGCGGATCTCGAGGCCTGGAACCGGGCCAAGACGTACATCGACGAGGTCGCCGGCCAGATGGCCGATGCCTGGGACCGCGCCGAGTATCCCCTCGATGCCGCCCGCCGCATGGGCGAGATGGACCTCGTCGTCGACGGGATCGAGCATCCCTCGCTCACCCGCCTCTCCCCCCTGGCCGCCGGTCTGGTGAACATGGAGATCTCGCGCGGCGACGGCTCGCTCGGCACGATCCTCGCGGTGCAGGGCGGGCTGGCACTGCGCACGCTCGCGCTCTTCGGCTCCGACGCCCAGCAGGACCGCTGGTTGACCGCTCTCGCGGACGGATCGGTGCTCGGCTCCTTCGCCCTCACCGAGCCGGACCACGGTTCCGATTCGGTGTCGCTGGAGACATCCGCCCGGCGCGAGGGAGACGAGTGGGTACTGCGCGGTACGAAGAAGTGGATCGGCAACGGCGCCTCCGGCGGCATCACGTTCGTGTGGGCACGCGTCGATGACGAGACAGCCGACGAGCACGGGGCCGTGCGCTGCTTCCTCGTGGAGCAGGACGTCGCCGGGTACACGGGGAGCGTGATCCGCGGCAAGGCATCGCTGCGGGCGATCCACCAGGCGCACATCGAGCTCGACGACGTGCGGGTGCCGCTCGACGCAGTACTCCCCGGCACCCACAGCTTCAAGGATGCCTCCGTCGTGCTGTACGCGACACGCTCCGGCGTCGCGTGGTCGGCCCTCGGGCACGCCACGGCCTGCTACGAGGCCGCGCTGGCGTACGCGAGCATGCGCGTGCAGTTCGGGCGTCCTCTCGCGAAGTTCCAGATGGTGCAGGAACGCCTGACGCACATGTTGGAGGACCTGACCGCGATGCAGCTGTACTGCCGCCGGCTGGCAGACCTCGAGACGGCGGGAGAGTTGCGTCCGACGCAGGCGTCGCTCGCGAAGTTCCACAACACGCGCGCGGCGCGACGGGTCGCCGCGATCGCCCGCGACCTGCTCGGAGGCAACGGCATCCTGCTCGAGAACGGCGTGATGCAGCACATGGCCGACATCGAGGCGATCCACACCTACGAGGGCACCGAGAGCGTGCAGGCCCTGCTGCTCGGCCGCGACATCACCGGGATGAGCGCCTTCGTCTGAGCCACGATCCGGGCCGGTCGTCACCGGTTCAGGCGCGCACGTGACGGTCGCGGCTCGCCGCAGCGCCCGCCAGGGCCTGCACCGCCAGCAGAAGAACCAGCGCCGCGATCGGAGCGGTCCATCCGCCGACTGCGGCATGCAGGACGCCGAGGCCGATCGGTCCGAGACCGGCGATCAGGTAGCCGATGCCCTGCGCCATGGTCGACAGGTGGGCGGTGTGCGCGGCGTCGGGCGCGCGGAGCACGATGTAGGTCAAAGACAGCGCGATGGAGGCGCCCTGACCGAATCCGAGCAGGGTCATCCACAGCCATGCCGCGCCTCCGCCCGGCGCGAGCAGCAGGCCGGCGAGCCCCGCCGCACAGAGCAGCGAAGACACCAGAACGGGCACCCAGGTCGGTCGGATGCGGCGCAGCATCGTCGGCACCAGCAGCGCCGCCGCGATCCCGGGAAGACTCGAGAAGGACAGCAACAGCCCGGCCTCGGAGACGGGGATCCCGGCATCCTGCAGCATCGTCGGGATCCAGGTCAGGGCCGCGTAGTAGCTCAGACTCTGCAAGCCCATGAACCCGGTGACCGCCCATGCGATCGGATCACGCAGCAGCATCGACATGCGCGGCTCGTCCCGCAGCTCGGTCATCGCGTCGACGGGCACGCGCGTCGGCGCACGAGAGATGCCGGCGGGCCGGATCGCCCGTGGAGTCCAGATCAACAGGGCGAGGACAGCCGGAATCGCCCAGAGCCCCAGGGCGCCCCGCCATGACCCGTCGAGCGCGGTCATGAAGGGCACAGTGAGGGCGGCCGCCGCCGCAGCGCCGAGGAACAGCGCGGTGGAGTACAGGCCCATCATCAGTCCGAGGCGGTGCGCGAAGTCCTGTTTGATCACCGCCGGCATGCAGACGTTCGCCACCGCGATACCCGCACCGACCAGTACCGTACCGCCGAAGAGCGCCACCGGGGAGGGGAGGAGGCGGATGGCGATGCCGACGGCCACGACCACCATCGTGAGCGCGAGCAGCCGGTGCAGCCCGATCCACCGTGTCAGCGACGGGGTGAGGAAGGCGAAGGCCCCGAAGGCGAACACCGGGATCGTGGTCAGCAGCCCGGCCGCCGCCGAGGGGATGCCGAGATCGTGCTCGATCGCGGGGAGCACCGGACCGACCGATGCGACGCCCATGCGGAGGTTCAGCGCGATCATGAGCAGCCCCCCGCCCACGGCCATCCCGGTGAAAACGACGCCACGACGGGCGGATGGCGTGGACACCGGGGTCGGTGCGGTCTCGAAGGGCTCCTGCATCGTGGTCATGCATCGAGTCCAGCACGCGGGTGGCGGGTCGGGAAACACGTAAACTGCAGAATGATGTCGAATTCTCGCCAACCCTCGCGGCTCGTCGATCTGCACCTCGTCGACTTCGATTCGCTCACCGCGCTGCCGATGGAGGGCGCCTACCGGTTCGCGCACGCCGAGACGTCACCCCGTCACGCCCATCCACTCGGGCATCTCGTGCACGCCGCGTCGGGGGTGCTGTCACTGCTCACCGACGACGGCGCCTGGATCGCCCCCTCGACCCGGATGGCGTGGGTGCCCGCCGGCGCCGAGCACCGGCACCGGGCGCACGGACGCACCGATATGCGCATCGTCCACCTCGCCGATGAGCTGGCCGCACTGCTGCCGGCCACCCCTGCCGTGCTCGTCGCCACGCCGCTCGCGCGTGAGGCCGCGCTGGCGATGACATCCGACCGGTCGCGCAGCCCTCAGGCACTGGAGCACCTTCGTCGCGTCATCGTCGATGAGGTGGTCACCGCGCCGGAGCAGCCGCTGCACCTTCCGGAACCGCGTGATCCGCGTCTGCGCCAGGCCGCCGACATCGTCGCGGACGACCTCGCCGCACCCGTGTCACTCGGCGCACTCAGCGTGCGCACCGGCACCACCGAGCGAACCCTGAGTCGTCTGTTCCAGCAGGAGACCGGCATGGGATACCGGCAATGGCGCCTCCAGCTGCGCGTGCATCGTGCCCTCGTGCTGCTGGCCGACGGGGTCTCCGTGACCGACACGGCAGCCGCCTGCGGCTGGGCGACCACCAGCCAGTGCATCGACCAGTTCACCCCGCTCGTCGGAATGACCCCTGGCAGGTACCGCCTGTCTCACCTCGCAGGATGAGCCGGCGTCCACAGCCCGTGGCCGATGACGACGATCAGTTGCAGCCGCAGCCGCCCGACGGTGTCTTCACCATGAAGCACACATCGCAGACGCCGTAGTCGCGCTCTTCGACCGGCTTGGATCCGCGCTCGGCGCGCGGGGCGGAGGTGCGTGGAGTGGTCGTCCGCTTCGCCGGACGCGGCGGCGTCAGCGGGATGAACTCGCTCGGGTGGCTGACGTAGAAGTACGGCGCGCGCCCCTCGCTCGGCTGCAGGCGCAGCGGAGCGGAACCGACGACGAGCCGCTCGTCCTCCGTGAAGCCGTTCGTGTAGGTGCGGCCGATGTGCAGCGGCGCACCGTCGCGGCGGATCGCCTCGATGTAGCGTCCGCGATCGATGAACGAGCTCACATCGACGGCGTCGACGATCGCCGTGATGAACGCGTGGTTCGCGGGGTCGATGCGATGCGCGCGCAGCGCTTCGGCGAGAGAACGATACGGACGGGAGGTGCCTGCGGGGGTGGGACCCTGTACTTCTTTCATCTCCTCCAGGATCGCACGTCCTGGAGGGCCCGCAGACCGCAATCCGCGGATGCGGCGTGAGAGACTGGCGCCATGGCACGCGCGACGATCATCGGATCAGGGCCGAGCGGACTCACTGCGGCCGCGGTCCTCGCCCGCAGCGGGTACGAGACCCGCATCCTCGAGGCCGGGGACACGATCGGCGGAGGGGTGCGGACGCTCGCGTCAACGCTCCCCGGGTTCCGACACGATGTGTGCTCCGCCGTGCATCCCGCGGCGCTCGCGTCGCCGATCTTCCGCGCCCTCGGCCTGCCGCAGTCGGTCGAGTGGATCCGCCCGGACGTCTCCTATGCGCATCCGCTCGACGAGGGGCGCGCGGCGATCGCGTGGCGCGACATCGAGCGCACTGCCGCAGGACTGGGCAGTGACGGGGCTGCCTGGCTCGCCCGACTGCGACCGCTCAGCACGCACATCGACGGCGTCGTGGACTTCACCGGCAACGCCCTGCTCCGGTGGCCGCGCGACCCGATCACGGCAGCGCGTTTCGCACTGCGGATGCTGGATCAGAGCGCACCGTTCGCGCGACACGCCTTCCGCACCGAGGAGGCCGCGGCATTGATGGCCGGCGTGGTCGCCCACGCCAACTCGAGGCTCCCCTCACTGGCGAGTGCCGCGGCGGGCCTGCTCCTCGGGGCTCACGCGCACGCCGGTGGATGGGCATATCCGCGGGGCGGGGCGCAGCGCATCGCCGATGCGCTGCTCGCCGACGTGGAGGCCCACGGCGGAGGCGCCGAGACCGGGCAGCGCATCGACGATCTCAGCACGCTCGACTGGGGCGACCCGGCACGAGGTGACCTGCTGATCCTCAACACCTCGCCGCGGCTGGCGCTCACCCACCCCGCGGTCCCCTCCCGCTATGCGGCTGCGATCGCCTCCTACCGCTACGGTCCCGGAGTGGCGAAGGTCGACTTCGCCCTCGACGGTCCCGTCCCCTGGGCCCATGCGGATGTCGCGCAGTCCCCCACCGTGCACATCGGCGGATCCGCATCCGAGGTCCGGGCGAGCGAGGATGCGGTCGCGCGAGGTCGCGTGAGCGATCACCCCTACGTGCTCGCCGTGCAGCCCTCCGTCTTCGACCCGTCGCGCGCGCCCGAGGGCAAGGCCGTGTTCTGGGCGTACATCCACGTGCCGGCCGACTCCGATCTCGACGCCACGGAACTCATCACGCGACAGGTCGAACGCTTCGCCCCGGGCTTCCGCGACCGCATCCTCGCGCATCATTCGGTGCCGGCATCCTCACGCGATGCGATCAATCCCGCCGAGATCGGCGGGGACATCTCCGGCGGCGTCTTCAGCATCGACCAGGCGATCCGCCGACCGGTCGTGTCACCGACCCCGTGGCGCACGCCCATGCCCGGGGTCTACCTCGCCTCCGCCTCCACACCCCCTGGCCCTGGCGTGCACGGCATGGCGGGATGGCATGCCGCTCGCACCGCCCTGCGCGACGCCGGCACCCCGGTGACCCTGGACGACCTCTTCGGTTGAACCGGCGCGTATCCGGCCTTCCCCTCGGCGCAGGCCGGGGCCAGGATGGTGCCATGCGCTACGAGATCCCCGCGCCGATGCTCGCGAAGGCCGCGGCGACGGTCCCCCACCCCGCGAAGACCGCTGGAGGCCTGCTCTACGAGCCGAAGTGGGACGGTTTCCGCGGGCTCATCGCCTGGGACGGCGAGACCGTCGAGATCGGCTCCCGAGCAGCGAAACCACTCACCCGCTATTTCCCCGAACTCGTCGAGGTGATCCCCCAGCTGCTCCCCCGCCCGTGCCTGCTCGACGGCGAGATCGTCGTCGCGACCGGCCCCGACGGCGCCCAGCGGCTGGACTGGGAGGCGCTCAGCCAGCGCATCCACCCCGCCGCATCGCGGGTCGCACGGCTCGCCGCTGAGACTCCGGCCATGTTCGTCGCCTTCGACCTGCTCGCCGACGGCGAGGATGACCTGCTGACCACGCCGTTCGCGCAGCGCCGTTCCCGACTGGAGGCGCTGATGGCAGATGTCGGGCACCCCCTGCACATCACGCGGACCACGCGAGATCACGACGCAGCGGTGGGGTGGCTGGCCGAGTTCGAAGGAGCGGGCCTCGACGGAGTGGTGGCCAAGCCGCTCGACCAGCCGTATGCGCCGGGTAAACGCACGCTGATCAAGATCAAGCACGCCCGCACCGCCGATGTCGTGGCGTTGGGCTACCGCATCCACAAGTCCGGCTCGGGCGTCGGCTCACTGCTGGTGGGGCTGTATGACTCCGACGGCTCGCTGCGTCAGGTCGGCGGGGTGGCGGCGTGGAGCGATGTCCGACGGCAAGAGCTCGTGGAGGAACTCGCACCGCTGGTCGAGCGCGACGCATCGGGCGATGCGGTGACCGGCGAGGGCGAGCGATCCCGCTTCAGCGGCTCGAAGGATGTCTCGTTCGTGCGTCTGCGTCCGGAACGCGTGCTGGAGGTGCGCTACGACCAGCTCGAGGGCGCCCGGTTCCGCCATACCGTGCAGTTCGCGCGGTGGCGCCCCGACCGTGACGCGACGTCGTGCACCTACGACCAGCTCGACACCGTGGCCGGCTACGACCTCGCCGACGTCCTGAGCTGAGGAGGGCGGTCAGCTCTTGTCGGCCGGGGTACCGTCTTCGTCCCAGTTCGCCGCGACTTTCTTGCTCGGCTGCACACGGGGCGGTTCGCCCGGCATCTTGGGGAACTCGGGCGGGAAGGACAGTTCGCCCAGACCGTTCGACACGTCACGCTCCCACCACTGCAGGAGCGTGTCGATCCGACCGGGCGCATCCTGCATCGCCGCCCACGGGTCGCCCACATCGGCGAGCCGCTGCGGGATCGTGCGCACCGTGAAGCGCGTCGGATCGAGATCGTCGAGCTCCTCCCAGTGCACGGGGGTCGAGACGGTGGCGGCAGGGAGCGCACGCGGACTGTAGGCGCCCGCCATGGTGCGATCCCGGTTGGCCTGGTTGAAGTCGATGAAGATGCGCTCTCCGCGCTCCTCCTTCCACCAGTTCATCGTGACCTGTTCCGGCATTCGCCGCTCCAGCTCCCGGCCGGCCGCGATCACGGCATGGCGCACGTCGAGGAACTCATGTGTGGGCTCGATCGGCGCGAAGACGTGCAGCCCTCGGTTCCCGCTCGTCTTCGCGAACGCCTCCAGGCCCGCTTCCTTCAGCACCTCGCGCAGCTCGTGAGCGGCGCGCACCGCGTCGGAGAAGTCGGTGCCCGGCTGCGGGTCGAGGTCGATGCGCAGTTCGACCGGATCGTCGGCGTCGGAGGCCAAGGACGCCCAGGGATGGAACACGATCGTGTTCATCTGCACCGCCCACACGATGGCGCTCGCCCGGTTCAGCACGATCTGCGGATGCGAGCGGCCGCTGTTGTAGGTCACGGTGACCGCGTCGACGTAGTCCGGCGTGCCCTTCGGCGGGTTCTTGGAGAAGAACCCGCCACTGCCGATCCCATCACGGAAGCGCTCCAACGACACGGGCCTGCCGCCGTTCGCCGACAGGAAGGGCACCGAGACGAGCTGCACATACTCGGCGAGCTCGGACTTGGTGATGCCGACGTCCGGCCACACCACGCGGTTCGGGCTGGAGAGCACGACATCTCGCTCCCCGTCATCGTCATCGTCGGCGACGGTCACGGTCACACGTTCGGAGGCCATGCTCCGACCCTAGAGCGCGCGCCTGCGCGGGGGAACCCCCGGAAGGATCAGTCTCCGAGGTCGACGGCGAGCACGAGCACGGGCGCCAGGGCGTCCCGTTCGATGAGCATCGACGGGCCTGCGGAATCGACGATCACACCTGCCATGTCGGTGTGGCTGGACAGCACCTTGGCGAGCTGTTCCGGCGAGAACGGCAGCGGGCGGTCGCCGCGGCCGAGCGCGATGACCTCGAGCGGATGTGTGAAGAGCTGCAGGTAGCGCTTGCCGTCGGCGGTCTGGGCTTCGGCGATGCCGACCTCGCCGGTACCGGACCCGTCGTTCACCGCGACCCACATGCGCTTCTCGGCGAGAGCCTCCCCGACCTTGCTCCCCGAGTCCTGCGAACGCGGCGAGGCGAGGATGGTCTTCACCGTCATGTCGACGTCGGCCTGCTCGAGGGTCTTCTCCAGCAGCTCGGTCGGGAACACCACGCGGTGCGGGGCCGAGGCGTTGTCGACGATCAGACCGGCGAAGTCGCCGGCGATGACCTGCTGCAGCACCGAGGTGACGGGCTGGGCGACGGCAGACGTCGCTGCGGGGTCCGGCTCGAGCTTCACCGACTCCCGCACGGCGGCGGCCGAGCTGAACGCGAGCATGAACTGGCGCTCCTCATCGCGCACGACGGCGACCGCGAGCGGCTTGCCCTCGGCGATCTGCGCCCTCGCATCGCCGTTCACGCGGATGTACAGATGCCCCTGCAGCGCCTGGCGCATGACGCCGAGCAGTTGCTCGTTGGTCGCCCCGGCCTCGATCTCCTGCAGAGCCTCGCGCAGGAGCACGTTGTCCTTCATGCCGGGGACGGTCTCGGTCTGCTCGGGCGGCAGAGCCGCGGCGAGCGGAAGGCGACGCTCGGCCGGGGGCACCGGCTGGGTCGGTGCGGACGGAGCCGCCGGCTGCGGCAGACGGGGCAGCGACACCGTGGGCTCGGCGGCATCCGCGACGTCGTTCGCGTCGGGCAGGCTCACGGCCGGCCCTGCCGTCGCTCCCACACCGCGGAAGGCCTGCACCGAGATGCCGATGCTCGGCGCTGCGGCCTCCGCCTCGGCGGCCGGCGCGTCCGGCGTAGCCGTATCGGCCTCGGCCGCGTCGTCCGGCGTGGCCGTGTCGGCCTCGGTCGCATCGGAGGCGGAGGAGATGACATCGTCGCCGGACTTCTTGCGGCGGGAGAACAGGGCCATATCAGTCAGCCTAACCCGCCACCGCCGCGCTGTGACGCGTCGTCAGATCTTCTCGATCGGCGCGACCTTGATGAGGAGCTTCTTCTGGCCCGCCGTGTCGAACCGCACGTGGGCGATGCGTTTGGCGCCCTCCCCCGTCACCGCGTCGACCCTGCCTTCGCCGAAGTCGGTGTGCCGGATGCGGTCGCCCGCGGCGAGCTCGAGGTCGCCGTTGTCGCGCACCTTCGCCGTCACGCGGTTCGGGAAGCGATCCATCGCGGTCGACAGGGGCTTGAGCGAGTCGCGCCCCGGCAGGGCCTTCACACCGAAGCGGTCACCGGAGCCCGAGGAACCGAAGCCGCCGGGACGGCGGGCGTTGAGCGCCCGCGACTGCATACCGCCGCGCGAGTTCACGTCACCGGGCGACTGACGCCAGTCGATCAGCGCCGCGGGGATCTCCTGCAGGAAGCGGCTCGGCATCGCGACCGTCACCTCGCCGAACTGGGCGCGGGTCATCGCGAGCGACAGGTGGAGTCTCTTGCGCGCACGCGTGATGCCCACGTAGAACAGCCGACGCTCCTCCTGCGGACCGCCCGGCTCGCCCGCCGAGATGCGGTGCGGGATCAGGTCTTCCTCGACACCCGTCACGAAGACCGCGTCGTACTCGAGACCCTTCGCCGTGTGCATCGTCATGAGCGACACCGTGCCGGATTCGTCTTCGAGATCGTCGGCGTCGGACACCAGTGCCACCTCGGTGAGGAAGTCGACGATCGTGCCCTCGGGGTTGTTCCTCGCGAAGTCGCGAGCGACCGCGACGAACTCGTCGAGATTCTCGACCCGTGCCTCGTCCTGAGGGTCGCGGCTCGCGCGCAGAGCGTCGAGGTAGCCGCTCTTCGACAGCAGCAGGCTGAGGCCTTCCGCCACGCTCGTGGGAGGAGGCAGCTCCCCCGAGGCAGGAAGCAGGATCTCGGTCGCCTCGACCAGCACGGCGTCGAGCTGTGCGATGGCCGCCTGCATCTTCGGGCCGAACCCGAGCTGGGCAGGCACCGACAGGGCGTCGCGGAAGCTGACCCCGTGGTCTTCGGCGAAGCGGGAGATCGCCGTCGCGGTGACGTCGCCGATGCCTCGGCGGGGCTTGTTCAGGATACGGCGGACCGCCATCTCGTCGACGGGGTTGGCGACGGCCACGAGGTAGGCGAGCGCGTCCTTGATCTCGGCGCGGTCGTAGAACTTCGTTCCGCCCATGATCTTGTAGGGCACGGCGGAGCGGATGAAGATCTCCTCCAGCGCACGGGACTGCGAGTTGGTGCGGTAGAACACGGCCATCTCGGAGTACGGCATGCCGGCGCGGCGGAGCGATTCGACCTCGTCGGCGACGAACTGCGCCTCGTCGTGCTGCGAGTACCCGGTGAAACCGATGATCGCGTCGCCGTCGCCCTTGTCGCTCCAGAGCTTCTTGTCCTTGCGATCGAAGTTGTTGCCGATGACCGCGTTGGCCGCCGAGAGGATGTTCTGCGTCGAGCGGTAGTTCTGCTCGAGCAGCACCACGCGGGCACCGGGGAAATCGCGCTCGAATTCGCTGATGTTCCGGATGTCGGCACCGCGGAAGGCGTAGATCGACTGATCCGAATCACCGACGACCGTGAGGGATGCGCCCGCGATCTCGGGCGTCGTCTCGGGTTCGAAGATCATCATGCCGTTGGAGGCATACGGGTCGGGGGCGTCACCTGCGACCGGACGCGTGAGCTCGTGGATCAGCGCGTACTGCGCGTGGTTGGTGTCCTGGTACTCATCGACGAGGATGTGGCGGAAGCGCCGGCGGTACGTGTCGGCGACCTGCGGGAAGGCGCGGAACAGGTAGACCGTCTGCCCGATCAGGTCGTCGAAGTCGAAGGCGTTGGCCTTGCGCAGCTGGCGCTGGTAGTCGGCGAACAACTCGACGAAGATGCGCTCAGCGGGGTCGGACGTGTTGGCCTGACGCGCATAGGACTCGGCGTCGGCGAGTTCGTTCTTGAGCTTCGAGATGCGCGACTGCACCGAGGCCGGGGTCAGACCGTAGGCATCCGCCTCGTGCTCCTTGACGAGCCGCTTGATGAGCGCGCGCGAGTCGCCGGAGTCGTAGATCGTGAAGGTCTTGGTGAACCCGAAGTGCTCGGCCTCTCGGCGCAGGATGCGCACGCACGCGGAGTGGAAGGTCGAGATCCACATGCCGCGGGAGGCATCGCCGACGAGCGCACCGACACGCTCGCGCATCTCTCCGGCCGCCTTGTTCGTGAAGGTGATGGCGAGGATCTGACTGGGCCAGGCCTCGCGGTTGCGCAGCAGTGAGGCGATGCGCCTGGTCAGCACACTCGTCTTTCCCGAGCCTGCTCCGGCCACGATGAGCAGCGCGGGACCGCGATAGGTCACCGCCTCGAGCTGCTGAGGGTTGAGGCCGGCGAGGAGGTCGTCCTGGCCCTGAGGGCCGGCGGTTCCGGGAACGATGAGGGGAGCTTCGGTCATGGCCTTATGAGTCTAGGCGGCGGCACCGACAGGCAGACACGGTCGCCTGCCGAACGGGACGGAGGAGAGACTCCCCCGCCCCGTTCGACGGACTCAGACCGTGCTCTTGCGGCGGCGGACGATGAGCCCACCGGCCACCAGCAGAGACAGCGCCAGCGCGATCGCGGCCACCGGCAGCGCGCCACCGGTGGCGGCGAGGCCGCCGTCGACGGCTCCCCCGTCCGCCTCGGCGATGCGCAGGTCGCCCCAACCGAGCAGGTCACCGGCCGCGGAGTACACCGCGATCCGGTGCGCGCCGATCGGAGCATCCGCCGGAACGGTCACCGCCAGGCGTCCCGCCGCGTCGAGAGTTCCCGTGGCGAGGCGCTGCGGGTCGGAGTACATCCAGACCGCGACGTCTTCTCCGGCCTGCGATGCGCCGACGGTGACCGTCACCCGCTGACCCGGTGCGGCGATGGCGGGGTCGATCGTGACGCCGTTGCGATTGCCGTCGACCAGCGCCGAGCCGGGCAGCGGCGGCTGGCCGGTGCCCGGGTTCTCGTCGACGACGCCCGGAAGCGTGCCGACGCGCAGCGACTGCGAGGCGAATCCGTCGGCGAACCACCAGACCGGACGCTGACCGTCGACCGACAGCGAAGCCGGCGCCGTGGCGAAGCCCTCGTTGTTGATGTCGGGCATCCCCGCCGGGCGCGCGTGGTGCACGATCCCCGGCTTCGCCGTACCATTCAGGGTGATCTCCGCGGAACGGCCCTGGCAGCCGTCGTCGCACACGGCCCACAGCACGCCGCGCACGCTGTCGTAGTCCAGTGCCATCACTCCGGCGAGGCCGGGCGCGGTCTCCGACACGAGGGTCGCCGTGCCGTCCGCGGCGAGCGCGAATCCGTACACGTGCCCGTTGTCCTCGACTGCGACGAAGAACAGCCCCGAGCCGTGTCCCGCGTAGTCCGCGGGGTCGTAGGCGGCTGCGGTGTTGTCATCGAACAGCTTTCCGGTGAGCGCCGAATCGGGCACCCACTGCACCGCCTCCATGCCGAGGTTCGCGCCCACCGCCGGCAGCAGAGCCGTGAGATCCCACTGCTGCTGTGCAACGAGGTCACCGGCGGCCGCGTCAGGGTCGACCTTGAGCACGATGTTCTGGTTCACTCCCTTGGCGCTGTTGTCGCGCTCCGATGCGACGTAGACGAAGCCGTCTCCGTCGACGGTGATGCCTTCGGTGTCGGGACCCGCGGCAGAGGGGTTCGCGGCGTCCTTCTGGAACCGCACCCGCTTGCCGTCCTTCCAGCCGTCGAGCATCGTGACCGAGCCGTCGGCGTGAGCCTCGAGCTTCCAGATACGTCCCTCACCGTTGTCGACGGCCCAGAGGAACGCGCCGTCGGCGGTCTCCTGCACGTCCAGACCCGAGCTGTCCTCGAGGAAGGTCGGCACCTCGTCGAGCACCCGCACGTCGGCCGAGCCCGGCCACGGCGTCACGGCGATCTCGCCGGCGCACACGTTCGTCGCGCCCTTGGTGGATCGCTCGGTCACCCCGAACGCTCCGGTGGTGTCGGGGCAGCGACCCCACGTGGTGGCGGCGTGTCCCTCGCCCCAGCTGGTCTCGTCGACGACCAGGTCGCCGTCGAACAGGCGCACCTTGTCGCCGCCGCCGAGCCCGAAGCCGAGGGCGTCGCGCTCGATCACCAGGTATCCGCCCGCGGCGATCGTGGTGCCGGAGGGGATCGTGTAGGCGTGCGCGTCATCGTCGTCCTTCACGACGATGCCCGACACGTCGAGTGCGGCACCGGTCGGATTGACCAGCTCCACCCAGTCGTCGGGCGATCCGCCGTCGGACTCGACCTCGTTGATGCGCACCGGGTTCCCGCACGCGTTGCGCAGCCCCTTGGTCGAGACGGCGACGTCGACGAAGTCTCCCGTCCCGTCGGCGCATCGGGCGAGCACACCGGCGGCATGCGCGGTGTAGACGTGCTCGTCGACGGTGTTGCCGTTCGCGTCGCGCAGCGTGACGGTGTCGCCGTTGCCGAGCCCGAACACGAAGTTCGCGGGCTGGTCGAACACGAAGTACGCCCCCGGCGCCAGCACGGTGCCGGTCGGCAGCGGGGTGACCTGGTTCGCGTGCCCGATCGGGTCGTTGTCCATGACGGTCCACCCGGAGAGATCGACGGCGGTGGCTCCCGTGTTCACGACCTCGACCCAGTCGGTGGCGTCGGCGTTCGACTCGATCTCGTTGATGACCACCGACGGCAGCACGCAGGAGTTGCTCGCACCCGGTGTGGGGTGCGCGAGAACGAACTCGCCGACTCCGTCGGGGCAGCGAGCGAGCGTGGCGGCGGCGAAGTCGCCGTCGATCGCGGCATGGCCGGTCCACGGCTTCGTGTCATCGATCATCGTTCCGGCCGCGTCGAACAGACGGATGCGGTCGGCACTGCCGATGCCGATCGGGTCCCGGAACGGTGTCTCGACGCCGTCGACAAGCCCGATCGTGCCCTCCTCGACCACGAGGAACGCGCCGGCGGCGATGGTCGTTCCCGGGAGGAAGCTCCAGCGGTGATCGTCGGAGTTGTCTCGGATCTCGTAACCCGAGATGTCGAACGCCGCGCCACCGGGGTTGTAGAACTCGACCCAGTCGGCGGGCTGCGAGTCGACCTCGTTGATCACGATCGATCCGGCTACGGGTGCCACCGAGCAGTCGTTCGCAGATCCGGGGGTGGCAGCGGTCGCCGGCGCCCAGTCCCCTGTTCCGTCGGGGCAGCGCGCCCAGACCGAGAGCGGAGCGGTGTTCGCGTAGGCATAGCTGTCGGCCTCCGCGCCGCTCGGATCGTAGAGCACCACCTCATCGCCCTTGCCGAGCCCGAAGGTGAAGTCCACGTCCTTCACCAGCACGAGGAAGCCGCCGGGAGCCAGGGTGGTACCCGCCGGGGCAGCGCCGAAGGTGTCGCGCTTGTCGTCCGAGATCTTCCACCCGTCGAGGGAGACGGTCTCGGTGCCCGCGTTGAAGATCTCGACCTGGTCGGCGAGCCCGGTCTGGGCGTCGTCGTAGACGATCTCGTTGAGCACGAGTTCGGCCGTCTCGGTCGGCTCCTCGGTCGTGAAGGTGTTCACCGCGCCCTTGGTCGCCGTCGAGGTCTCGGCCCATTCGCGGGTGCCGCTCACGTCGCGCGCACCCCAGGTGATCGCCGCGTGGGCGGTCCATGCCGTCTCGTCGACGATCGTTCCGGACGCGTCGAAGAGGCGCACCTCGTCGTTGGCGCCGAGCCCGTACTCGAACTGGCCGGCACCGTCGATGAGCTCGTCGATCACGAGGAAGGCGCCGGGCGCGACGATCGTGCCGCTCGGGAACGTGTACGGGGTCTTCTCCGCGCTGTCCTTGACGACGAAGCCGCTCAGGTCGACCGGGGAGTCGGAGGTGTTGACGAACTCGATCCAGTCGCCGGGCGTACCGCCGCTGGACTCGACCTCGTTGATGCGGATGCCGGAGGTGGCTCCGATGGCGGCGGCAGGGGCAGCGAGCAGGGCGGCGGCGCTGAGAGCGCCGACCACCGTGAGCGAGACCCCGCGAAGCAGGCGGGACATGGGACTCCTGTGTCGGGTACGCGGACGGGTACCCGACCAGACCACCGATGTCGGATGACCGTGCCACGACCGTGCGGTGTCCGCACCGTGAACGCAGGGTTGCCGTTCGGCGGCCCCGCCTCGATCAGGCGATGCGCGTTCCCGGGGGCAGCCGCTTCGCCGGGGTGCGCGTGCGCGCCCAGGCCCCCGCGAACAGGCCTCCGGCGATGACGACCTGCACGCCGAGCCCGACGAACCAGCTCGGCACGGTGGAGTCGATCACCTCGCGCGGAGTCTGCGAGGTCTGGCTCATGTCGCAGTCGTCCCAGCGCTGTTCGAGCGGCGACTGCTGCGCATAGCGCACGCCGAGCTTGATCTGACCGAACAGGTCGACCGGGTAGCCGTCCTTGGTGAACTCGGTCGGGGTGGCGTCGGCGAGCACCACGAACGGGTTGGCGGCGAGCGCCCACCAGACGAGGTCGAATCGGGGAACCTCGTACGTCGACGTGTCCCAGCTGTCGCAGTCCGGGTTGCCCTGGGAGTCATAGGGCCGGCTGTACGTGGTCGCTTCGCTGCGCACGGCGAGACCCCCGAGGGTGAACGCGATGAGCGTGCCGATCACGAGACCCGCCACCACGAGGTACGTGGTGGCGACGGAGAACAGGGGACGAGCGATCAGCCCGCTGAGGCCCACGCCGATCGCGGCCACGATGATGATCTCGACGGCGAGCACGAGCAGCGAGACGAGCAGCACGAGCGCGTCGGCACCGCCCCCGAGCAGCGAGATAGCGAGGAAGGGCAGCGCAACGACCAGGAAGGCGCCACCGGTCGCGACCGCGGCCAGCAGCTTCCCGATCATGATGTCGCCCGTCGAGGCTGCAGTCACCTGGATCGCGGCGAGCGTGGCGGCCTCCCGGTCGCCGTTGATCGCATTACCGCTCAGTGTGGGCGACACGAGCACGACGAGCAGCAGCACCATGTTGACGACGATCGAGTAGACGCCCGCACCGGCGAAGTCATCCCAGGAGTACACCGCGAACGCGAGAACGGTGACGCCGATCAGGACGACGGCGAACACGCCGAGCAGCACGTACCAGCTGATGCTCCGCAGGCGCTGCGTGAGTTCGAGTCGGGCGATCGTGGTGATGTGCGAGATGCTCATGCGTCGGCCTCCGGCTGCAGGTTCAGGAACGTGTGTTCGAGGTCGCTCTGCGCGGGCGCGAACTCCGCGATCGGCAGTCCTGCCTCGACGAGTCGGCGCAGCGCCTGGGCCGCAGCCTCGTCGCCGTCGAGTCCGAGCAGCACGGCACCGCGGTCCGCGCCGAGCGATTCGGCCGGCACGCCGAGGGTGGACGCGACCTGCCAGGAATCGGCGTTCACCCGTTCGGGGGTCGCACCGACGAGTCGCACACGCCACGCGCGCGAGGTCGCCTGCGCAGGAGACGCATCGACGACCGATCCGGCGACCAGGAACACCGCATCGTCGACCACCTCTTCGAGCTCGGACAGGATGTGACTCGAGATCAGCACCGTCCGCCCTTCGGCAGCGAGGCGACGCAGCAACACCCGCAGTTGCACACGCGCCTCCGGATCGAGTCCGGAAGCCGGTTCGTCCAGAAGCAGCACCTGCGGATCGTGCACGAGCGCGCGCGCCAGTCCCAGCTTCTGCTTCTGTCCGCGCGAGAGCACCTTGGCCGGGGAGTCGGCGAGAGCGGCGAGACCCACGAGTTCGAGCAGTTGCGCGGCACGCTGTGCGGCATCGGGCGTCGCGATCCCGTAGAGCCGGGCGGTGGTGACGAGGGTCTCGCGAGCAGTGAGAGAGGGCCAGGCGCCGAGGGCGTCGGGCATCCACCCGAGCAGCCGCCGGGCGGCCAACGGGTCGGCCGAGGGGTCGATTCCCCCGATCCGGATCGTTCCCTCGTCCGGCGCGAGCAGCGATGCCAGCATCAGGAGCAGGGTGGTCTTACCGGCGCCGTTCGGACCGACGAGTCCGGTGACGCGCCCCTCCGCGGCGTGCAGCGTCGCGCCTCGCACCGCATGGACTGACCCGAACGATCGGCTGACGGCGTCGACGACGATTCCACTCATGCGGTCAGTCTGGCATCCGGAAGCATCGAATCCCGGGACCTCGGGGCGGATGCTCAGCCGGCCGCGGCGACCGGTGACACAATCGATGCATGCGCACGATCCTCAACATCATCTGGGTCATCCTGGCCGGCTGGGCCCTGTTCCTCGGCTACGTGCTGGCGGGAATCCTGTTGTGCATCCCGATCGTCACGATCCCCTGGGCGATCGCCTCGTTCCGCATCGCCCGGTACGCGATCTGGCCATTCGGCCGCGAGGTCGTGAGCCGCCCCACCGCCGGCGTCGGCTCGTTCCTCGGCAACGTGCTCTGGGTGATCCTCGCCGGCTGGTGGCTCGCCATCGGTCACATCGTGTCGGGGATCGCGTTGTGCATCACGATCATCGGCATCCCGATGGGCATCGCCGACTTCAAGTTGGTTCCCATCTCACTCATGCCGCTCGGCAAGGAGATCGTCTCCACGCGCCGCGGCGCCTTCGACCGCACCCTCTGAGCCCTTCCCCCACGCCTACACTGGGCGGATGGATGCCGCCCGTCTGCACGCCTGGGATCAGGAGCTGCGCGCGGCCCACACCCGTCTGCGCGCAGCCCTCGCCGCGACCCGAGACGCGCTCGACGGTGGAGAGCGAGCCCCGGACGCGGCATCCGAACTCGTCCTCTTCTGCATCGGATTCTGCAGCGCGCTCGACGGCCACCACCGCAGCGAGGATCGTGCGCTGTTCCCGGCGCTGCGCGTCGAGCACCCCGAACTCGGTGACGTGATCGACAAGCTCATGCAGGATCACGCGATGCTCTCGCACCTGCTCGGCGCGCTGCGCGCCGCGGCGGAACGCGATGAGGACGCGGTGTCGATCGGGCGCCACCTCGACGGGATCGGCGCGATCATGGAGTCGCATTTCCGCTTCGAGGAGCGTGAGATCCTCGCCCCGCTGCGCTCCCTCGCCCTGGACCGACCGGTGACCGACGTCCTCGGCCCGTTCTGAGGCTCGGTCAGCTCCGGAAGAAACTCACGCCGAGGTCGGGGTGGTCGACGAAGACCCCGTCCACGCCGGTGCGTGCGATCGCGCCCCACTCGGCCTCGTAGTCGCCGTACGCGCCCCGCCCGCCCGGACCGCGGTACTCCGCCGCCAGGAACGCGTTCTCGGGGCGGCACGTCCAGGTGAACACCTTCAGTCCGCGCGCGTGGGCGTCGTCGACGATCGTGTTGCCGGCCGCCAGCAGCATCTTCTTGTTCACGCTGATGCCGTCGACCCGTCCGACGAGGTCGTCGAGTCCCTGCGGCGTCACGGTCGCCTTGTAGCTTCTGGCCTGCTTGCCCTGCGCGGTCAGCAGATCGAACGGTCGTCCGGAGGCCTCGATCAGATAGACGTAGGAGGCGGCGATGCCGCGCCCGCGCAGCTGGCCGAGCACCGTCGATTCGAACGACTCGATGATGAGCGGCAGCTCGCCGTCGGCCCACCCCGCCGCGCGCAGATCGCGTTCGATCAACGGAGCGAGGTCCAGGCCGATACCTGCGAAGTAGGTGGCGTGCTTGACCTCCAGCACCACGCCGATCTCACGCCCGTGCTCCACGGACCCGGCACGCACCAGATCGAGCAGGTCGCTCAGGCGCAGGATCATCTGCGAGCCGTCGAAGGTGGCGCTCGAAAGCCGCACCTCGGGCAGACGTTCACGACTGCGCAGCGTCGACAGCTCCGCCCAGGTGAAGTCCTCGGTGAACCACCCGGTGAGGGCCTCGCCGTCGACGCGCTTGGTGGTCTTGCGCTCGGCGAACTCCGGATGGGCGGCGACATCGGTCGTGCCGGAGATCTCGTTCTCGTGCCGCACGACCAGCACGCCGTCCTTCGTGGCGACGATGTCCGGTTCGACGGCGTCGACTCCCATCGCGAGCGCGAGCTCGTACGAGGAGCGACTGTGCTCCGGGCGATAGCCGGGCGCACCGCGGTGCCCGATGACGAGGGGTGATTTCCTGGGCACGCTCTCAGCGTAGAACACCCCGACGCCCGCACCTCGCGGGTATCGTAGAGGAAAGCGACCTACGACCCCCTTTTGGAGTGAGGCCCACCAATGAGCAATTTCGCTTTCAACAACCCGGCGTTCCAGCAGCAGGATCCGCGCAACGTCGCGACCTACCCGGGCTCGCCCCAGGCTGCTCAGGGCGCACAGAACGCATCGTTCCAGCACGCCGCTATGGATGCTGCCGCCAACGCGCAGCTCGAAGGCATGTACGCGGCCCCGCCTGCCGGTGCGATCGAGACCGACCGCATGTCGGTCGAGGACACGGTGTGGAAGACCGCCGGTCTCTTCGCCATCCTGCTCGTCACCGCGGCCATCGGCTGGGTGCTGACCCTCGGCGGTGTCGCAGCCCCGGCCTACAACCCGTACAACCCCGCGGCCGTCAACCTGCTCCCGTGGATCGTCGGCGCACTCGGCGGCTTCGTGCTCGCCATGGTGATCAGCTTCACGTCCCGTAAGAAGGTGCGCCCCGCGCTGATCTTCGCCTACGCGGCGTTCGAGGGCCTCTTCATCGGTGGCATCTCGGCGTTCTTCGAGGTGCGCTGGCCCGGCATCGTCACGCAGGCCACTCTCGCGACCGTGGCGGTCGTCGGTGTGACCCTGGCCCTCTTCGCGAGCGGCAAGATCCGCGCTTCCAAGAAGGCCACGAAGGTCTTCATGATCGCCATGGGCGGCTACCTGGTCTTCTCGCTGCTGAACCTCGTCCTCATGTGGACGGGCATCAACACCAACGCGTTCGGTCTGTTCAGCCAGGAGGTCTTCGGCATCCCGCTCGGACTGATCATCGGTGTGCTCGTCGTGATCATGGCGGCGTACTCGCTGGTGCTCGACTTCGATCAGATCCAGCAGGGCGTGCGCAACGGCGCTCCCCGCAAGTACGGCTGGCTCGGTGCCTTCGGCATCATGGTGACCGTCGTCTGGCTCTACGTCGAGATCCTGCGCATCATCGCGATCGCCCGCGGCAGCAACTGACGCTGACACACGAAGAGGCCCGTCTCCGTTCGGAGGCGGGCCTCTTGTCATGTCTCACTGCGTGCGGCCTCTCGCGTCACAACTCAGCGTTCGCGCGCCTTCTGCTCGAGGAGCGCGCGCTCGCGATCGTTGCCCGCGAGCCCTGCTGCCACGGCGAATTCGCTCCTGGCCTCATCGTCGCGACCCAGTCGGAGCAGCAGTTCGGCCCGGGTGGCCGGCAGCAGGTGATAGCCGCGCAGCGCGCCGGATGCCGACAGCGCGTCGATGATGCGCAGTGCGGACGCAGGCCCGGTGGCCATGGCGACCGCGGCAGCCCGATTGAGCTCGACGACCGGCGACGGTGCGATACGGCCGAGTGCTTCATAGAGCAACACGATCCGATCCCAGTCGGTCTCGTCGACCGATGCGGCGACCGCGTGACATTCCGCGATGGCTGCCTGCAGCCCGTAGGGACTGCGCCCACCGCCCAGATCGTCGGCGCGTGCCAGGGCCGCGCGTCCCCGGGCGATGCGGCTCCTGTCCCACCGTCGCCGGTCCTGATCGGCGAGGAGCACCGGATCGCCGGCCGCATCGACGCGTGCGGGGAACCGGGCCGCGGTCAGCTCCATCAGCGCGAGCAGACTGTGCACATCGCGCTCCTTCGGCATCAGCGCAGCGAGCACGCGGGCAAGTCGGATGGCCTCATCGCTGAGCTCGGGCCGCATCCAGTCCGCCCCGCTGCTGGCGGCATGACCCTCGTTGAAGATCAGGTAGAGCACTCCGAGGATGCCGGCCAGCCGCTGCGACTGCTCCTCCCGCGGTGGCAGCTCGAACGGCACGCTCGCCGCTGCCAGGGTCTTCTTGGCCCGCACGATCCTCTGCTGCACGGTCGCGGTCGGCACCAGGAAGGCCCGCGCGATCTCCTCGCTCGAGAGTCCGCCGACCACACGCAACGTGAGCGCGACCTGAGCCTCGCGCGACAGCACCGGGTGGCAGGAGATGAAGATCAGACGCAGCACGTCGTCGTCGACGGCATCCGGATCCCACGGCGCATCCGGCGCCTCCGCCTGCTCGCGCTCGAGGTCGTGGGCGATGACGGCGACCCGCGCATCCAGGCGCTCCTGTCGGCGCCAGCCGTCGATCGCCTTGCGCTTGGCCACTGCGGTGAGCCATGCGGCCGCATTTCGCGGAACGCCGTCGGACGGCCACTGCCGCAACGCGTCGAGAAGCGCCTCCTGAGCCAGGTCTTCCGCGAGTCCGAAGTCACCGACCAGCCTCGCCAGGGTGCCGACGATCCGCGCCGATTCGATACGCCACACCGCGGTGACGGCACGCTCCGCATCCCTGTCGGGAGCCGAGGGCACCGTCGCCGCGGCGGAGGGATCGGTCATGTCACTGCTGAGCGCGCTGGGCGGCCTCGTCGCGCCAGCCCGCCTGCTTCTCGATCCACTCGTTGTCGGCGGGGAAGTCCGACATGTCGGTCACGCGGCGCACCTCGAGGAAGGACCCGGGTCCGAGGGGTGCGCGGCTCGCCCACTCCGCCGCCTCTTCACGGCTGGAGACCTCGAGGATCCAGAAGCCGTTGAACAGTTCCTTGGTCTCACCGTAGGGGCCGTCGGTGATCAGGGGCGTCTCGGCACTGAAATCGACGACGAAACCCTCGGCCGCATCGGTCAGGCCTTCGCCCGCCGCCAGCACGCCGGCCTTGATCATGGACTCGTTGTACTTGCCCATGGCCTCGATGACCTGCTCGAACGGCACGTCCTTGTAGGCCTCGACGGCTTCGTCGGTCGCGCGCATGATCAGCATGTACTTCATGATGTTCTCCTTGATCGGTGGGCCGTTCTTCGACCCTCTCACTAATGACGTCGAACGGAAACGACCGAGATCGACAACCCCCGGAGCTTTCTCTGAAGATTCTCCCGCGCAGCCTTCTAGACTCGCCCTCGTGCCTTCTCACGAGCTCGCGCGGCGTATCCGTCTCGCCCTCATCGATGCCGCCGATCCCGCCCTCGCACCCGCGCAGCAGTCGTACATGAAGTCCGCGATGCCGTTCCACGGGGTTCGGGTGCCGATCGTGCGACGGCTGGTCTCGACGCAGACGAAGGGCGTGACCGATCCCACGCTGCTCCGTGACGCCGCGCTTCTCCTCTGGCGCGATGCCACCCACCGCGAGGAACGCTATGCCGCGACCGCACTCACCGCACTGCGTCCCCTGCGCGCACGTCTCGACATGCTCCCTGTCCACGAGGAGATGATCCGCACCGGGGCGTGGTGGGATCACGTCGACGAGATCGCGCACCGGCTCGCGGAGACGCTCGATGCTCACCCGGGCGAGATGACTCCCCTGTTGCGCGGCTGGTCTCGCGATGACGACATGTGGATCCGCCGCGCCAGCATCATCTCGCAGCTCGGCCGGCGGGGGGCGACCGACCGCGACCTGCTCACCGTCGTGATCGACGCGAACGCGGCGGAGCGCGAGTTCTTCATCCGCAAGGCCATCGGCTGGGCACTGCGCGAGCTGGCACGGATCGACCCCGGGTGGGTACGCACCTTCGTGGACGCCCGCGACCTGTCACCGCTCTCCCGCCGGGAGGCGCTGAAGCACCTCGGATCCTGAGCGCGGTCAGGCGCGACGCGACGGGTGCGCCATGACGTCGGTGATCACCGCGGTGAGTGCGGCCAGCGAACGCTCCGGGCTCCAGGCGGCCGCCGCAGCGGGTCCTTCCTCGCTCAGCCGGGTGCGCAGCTCGCCATCGACGAGCACGCGTCGCAGCGCCGCGCCCAGCGCCTCGACGTCGCCGCCGGGCACGAGCACTCCCCCGCCCTGCTCCAGCACGTCACGGATGCCGTAGCGCGCGTCGTAGGCCACGACGGGGGCTCCGTGCAGGAGCGCCTCGACGATCGACAGCGGTTGCCCCTCGAACGCGGTCGCCGTCACCACGACGCCCGCACGATCGAGCACGCGTCCGGGGTCATCGGTGTACCCGGCGAGTACGACGCGGTTCTCCGCATCCAGCTCCCGGATCACCGTGGCCAGGCGTTCCTGCTCTGGACCACCGCCCCAGATCTCCATCCGCGTGCTTGGTACGTCTGCGGCGACGAAGGCACGGATCGCCTGCTCCACCCGCTTGCCCGGCGCGAGCCGCCCGAGCACGACGACGAGCCCGTGTTCCCGCAGGTCGTCACGTCGCGTGACGGCGGGGATCGGGTTGGGTACGACGGCATGGTGAACACCCGCGCCGAAACGCGCGACGACGTCGGCGCGCTGGGTCGCCGTCGGCCACACCACCGCGTCGAAGCGACCGGCGAGGCCCAGCCAACGGGTCCAGAGGGCGTTCATGGGCGCGTCGGCGGTGTACGGCGCTTCCAGATGGATCGTGTGGATCGTGTGGATGATGCGCACCCGCGGGTCGGCCCAGGAGGCGATGAGCTCGCCGAGCTGGCGCGACTCGCAGATCACGACGATCGGGCGCTCACCGAGACCGGACGCGACATGTTCCAGCCACGCGAGGTAGAGCCCACCGAAGCCGGCCACTCCCCCGACCACCACACCCTCGACGTCGTAGACCTGCACGGCCTCACGGCTCAGGTGCCAATCGGGGTCGCCGGAGATGACCGGAAGCGCGACGAACGGCCGCCCGGCCGCATCGGCGATCGTGCGGTACTCGATACCGTCACGCGCGGCGAGGTCCGGGTCTGCGGCCGCGAGCAGCCACTCGGCTGCCCCGCCCCCGTCGGCTCGCGCCTCATCGAACAGATTGCGCATCCGCGCGGGATCGGCCACGGCACCGCGCTGCCGGAAGGTCTCGCGGTGCTCGGCATGAGCCTCGATCGTTCCAGGGTCGAAGGTCAGCAGCTGGGGACCTGCCCCTTCGGCGACACCGGCCCCGGCGAGCTGCCTGGCGCGCGCGAGCGTCGCGATCGTGTACCCGCCGTCGAGACCCGGGATCAACCGGCTCGACAGGACGAGGTACTCGGCGTCGGGAAGACCAGACGCCGCATCGGGGAGCATCGTGCTCCCTACTCCCACTCGATCGTTCCCGGCGGCTTCGACGTGACGTCGAGCACGACGCGGTTGACGTCGCGGACACCGTTGGTGATGCGGTTCGAGATCTTCGACAGCACGTCGTACGGCAGACGCGTCCAGTCCGCCGTCATGGCGTCTTCACTCGACACCGGACGCAGCACGATCGGGTGGCCGTAGGTGCGGCCGTCGCCCTGCACGCCCACCGAGCGCACGTCGGCGAGCAGCACGACCGGGCACTGCCAGATCTCCTGGTCGAGCCCCGCCTTCGTCAGCTCTTCGCGGGCGATGGCGTCGGCCTCACGCAGAATCTCGAGACGGTCAGCGGTGACCTCACCGATGATCCGGATGCCGAGACCGGGCCCCGGAAACGGCTGCCGTCCGACGATCGCCTCGGGGATGCCGAGCTCGCGACCGATCGCACGGACCTCGTCCTTGAACAGAGCGCGCAGCGGCTCGATCAACTCGAAGTCGAGGTCGTCGGGAAGGCCACCCACGTTGTGGTGCGACTTGATGTTCGCGGTTCCCGCGCCTCCGCCGGATTCGACGACGTCGGGGTACAGCGTGCCCTGCACGAGGAACTTCACCGGCGCTCCGCCCGAGGCCTTGGCCTCGGCGACGAGGTCGAGCTGCACCTTCTCGAATGCGCGGATGAACTCACGGCCGATGATCTTGCGCTTCTCCTCGGGGTCGGTCACACCCTGGAGGTGGCCGAGGAACGTGTCGGCCGCGTCGACCGTGATGAGCCGCACACCGGTGGATTCGACGTAGTCCTGCTCGACCTGCTCGCGCTCGCCCTTTCGGAGGAGCCCGTGGTCGACGAAGACCGCCGTGAGCTGGTCGCCGATCGCCTTGTGCACCAGAGCGGTGGACACGGCGGAGTCGACGCCGCCGGAGAGAGCGGAGATGACCCGTGCGTCGCCGACCTGCTCGCGGATGCGCTCGATCTGCTCGGAGATCACGTTGCCGCTGTTCCAGTCGGAGGCGAGGCCCGCACCCTTGTGCAGGAAGTTCTCGATCACACGCTGACCGTGGTCGGAGTGCTTGACCTCGGGGTGCCACTGCACGCCGTAGAAGCCGCGCTCCGCGTTCGCGAAGGCTGCGACCTTGGTGGCGTCGGTCGTGGCGAGCACGTCGAAGCCCTCCGGCGCCTTGGCGACCTGGTCGCCATGGCTCATCCACACGTTCTGCTCCGCGGGCTGTCCGCCCAGCAGGGTTCCGCCGTCGCCGGTGATCACGGCATCCGTCGCGCCGTATTCGCGCAGGCCGGTGTTCGCGACCTCGCCGCCGAGCGTCTGGGCCATGTACTGGAAGCCGTAGCAGATGCCGAGCGTGGGGACGCCGAGATCGAAGACCGCGGGATCCAGGCGCGGGGCGCCCTCCTCGTAGACCGACGACGGACCGCCGGACAGGATGATCGCGACGGGGTTCTTGGCCGCGATCTCTGCGGCGGTCGCGGTGTGCGGCACGATCTCGCTGTACACACCCGCCTCGCGGACACGACGGGCGATCAGCTGCGCGTACTGTGCGCCGAAGTCGACGACGAGCGCGGGGCGCTGCTGGGTCTCGGACTGTTCGGTCAACGGACACCTTCCGGGGCGGGGGTGGAGGCCTCGGCGGCCTCTCTGGTGGCGAGGTAGGCCTTGACGTCGCGGGCGACGATGGCCTCCATGATGAAGGACAGCAGCGGGATGACGCCGCCGAGTGCGAGCAGGATGAAGCGCACGAACGGCCAGCGCATCAGGCTCCACATGCGGAAGCACGCGAAGAGGTACACGACGTAGAACCAGCCGTGGGCGACGAGGATCGAGAGCGACACGTTGAGGCCGTCGCCCGTCGATTCGAGCCCCTCCGGGCCCTCGACGACCGGGGCGAACCAGAGCGCTCCGCCGGAACCTCCCACGAAGAGCTCGAGGTGGATCGGCGTGTACTTCAGCACCATCTCGGCGACCAGCAGGAGCAGCATGACTCCGGTGATGATCGACGCGATCTGGTAGAACTTCAGCGCACCGCGGATCGCCGGAAAGCTGGCGACTTTCGGTTCGGGCATGGGTCCAGTCTAGTCGGCGCGCGCGATACCTCGACGCCCCTCACGCGGCGGGCGGGCGGGCGATCAGCAACTCGGCGCGGCCGCTCGCGGTGAGCGTCCCCGCGCTCGCAGGAACGAGGAGAGTCGCCCCGGATCCCAGGCGATCGTCGCCGACCTCGACGGACCCGCTGGCCACGACCACGACGGCGAATCCCTCCTCGATCGTGACTGCTCCGTCGACGGGAACGCGGTCGAGACGGAAGTACTCGTCTGCCGCGCTCGGGAACGCGGAGCCCGATGCCGGAGCGGGCAGCACGAGACCACGCATCTCCTCGGCCGTGCGGCCGCCGGTGTTCACTGCGGTGAGGGCGAGCTCGAACCCCAGCCCGAGGTGCCCCTCGGCGGCACCGTCGATCGCGAAGCCCTCCCACTCGAGCAGGATCGACAGATCCTCCGGCTGCTGCAGCTCGAGCAGCAGCACCCCGGCGCCGATCGCATGCAACTCGCCCGGCGGCACCCACACGACGTCACCGGGGACCACCTCGATCGTGTGGAGCAGACCCAGAAGCGCATCGACGTCCTGCCGCTCGACGAGCTCGGCAAGTGCCTCCGCCTGCACATCATCACGCAGTCCGACGTGCACCGTGCCGCCCTCGAGGATGTACCAGGCCTCGGCTTTGCCGTGCGCGCGACCGAGGTGCGAGGCGGCGAAGTCGTCGTGCGGATGCGCGTGCACGGGCAGTCGCTGCCCGGCGTCGAGGATCTTCACCAGCAGCCGCACATCGGCACCCCAGCGATGCGCGTGAGCCGCGCCCAGCCAGGCCACCGGATCGGCAGCCACCGCATCCCGCAGCAGCCGGCCGTCGGGCAGCACACTCAGTCCGAGGGATTCCTCCCCGCGCACCGTCGTCGTCGATCCGACCCAGTCCTCGGGCTCACGCGGGGCCGAGGACGGCTCCGAACGGAACGCGCTGATGCGTGCTCCCCCGCGATAGAAGCGCTCAGCAGGTCGATTGGATGTCAGCACGATCGGGTTCACAGTTCTTCTCCAATCTGAGCGTGCGCGGCGAGGAATCCGCCGACGAAGGTGTCCCCGAGGCCGATCGTGGTGGGAGCGGTGACGTCGAGCGAGAACGCCGCGACGCCGACGGCATCCGATGCGAGGCTCTCCACGGCCGCGACCAGTGCCGCTCCCCTGCGGTGCCGGCCCATCGTCGCGGTCGCTTCGGCATCGGCCGCCGTGAAACCGTCGCCCAGCCGGTAGCGGGTGGCCGCCACCCGCACCGCGCTCTCGAGCGCCGCGCGGTGCCGGGCGCTCTCGGCACCGACCGCGAGGGCCCAGTAGCGGGTGTGGATCACGAGCGCCGGAACCGGGATGAGCGCCCGGATCTCCCCGAGCGCCCGCAGAACGTCGTCCGGGTCGAGCAGGTCCACCGAGCGCGCGAGGTACTCCTGGAGTTCATCCTCGTTCAGGCTGTACACGTCGATGCGCGCCAACAGCCGCCGCCGCACGGTCTCGGCGAACGCCCGTGTGTAGAAGCCGGCATCCTCGTAGAACACCAGTGCGCCGGCCGGCAGACGATCCATCGCCCGCACCAACTCATCCAGACGCTGCTCGAGCAGCGCATGATCCTGCATCGTGTTGAAGCCCGACACGAGGAAGACCCCGGCCGTGCTCAGTGCGTCACCGAGATCCGCGGCAAGACGCATCTCACGGTTGGGAGGATCGTTCGCGAAGATCAAGCGGTTCGCGCTCGACGAGACGATGTCACCGTCCAGCAACCGCACGCGCGCCCCCACCGGATACTGCACGATGAGATGCGGATCCAACGTGTCGTGCTCCGCCGACGAGACGACGGTGATCCCCGCCGGCAGCAGGCGCCGTACGTTGTCGTCGATGCTGACGAGGTGCTGCACGCTCGGGATGCCGAGGCTGTCGAGCACGAGACCGGCCCGCACGCCGGTCCCGCCGAGGGTCACCTCGCGGTCGAAATGAGCCGCGAAGCGTTCGACGATGTCCGACGACGCGACGAACCGCTCCGCTCCGACGCCCGCGGCGACGAAGGTGAGGACGGTGAGCAGCAGGGTCCGCTCATCCACGATGGGCGCCGTCGCGGTCAGCTCGTGCCGCCGCACGCGGTGCTCGAAGGCGAGCCGGTCGAGCACCGCGGAATCCCACCGCAGTTCGTAGTCGACCGTTCCTCCGAGCCCGAGCACGAGCTTCCTGCGCGCGTCGTCGATCATCCGTCGATCGCCCTCACCCTCGATTCGTCGTCGGTCAGTACAGATCGGCCTTGCCGTCTGCGCCGAACAGTCTGATCTTCTCAGCCGCGGTGACCTTCATGGCGGCGATCGGCTCCGGCTGGATCGCGTTCGGCTCGCGCAGACGCTCGTCGGTGCCGAGGATCTCGCGCATGCGGTTGTGGTAGGAGACCTTGATGTCGCTGGAGATGTTGATCTTGTTCACACCGAGCTCGACCGCACGACGCAGCTCGGCGTCGGGGTTCGACGATCCGCCGTGCAGGACGAGCGGGATGCCGACGGCCGCCTTGATCTGCTCGAGCAGGTCATGGCGCAGCTCCGGGTTCTTCTCGGCCGGGTACAGGCCGTGCGAGGTGCCGATCGCGATCGCCAGGCTGTCGACCCCGGTCTCCTGCACGAAGCGCACGGCGTCATCCGGGTTCGTGTAGATGATCTCGGCCGCCCCGGACTCGCCATAGCTGTCGTTCGCGCCGATCGTTCCGAGCTCGCCCTCGACCTGGATGCCCACGGCGTGCGCCGCCTCGACGACCTTGCGGGTGAGCGCGACGTTCTCGTCGAACGGCAGCAGCGAGGCATCGATCATCACCGAGGTGAACCCGGCCTTGATCGCCGTGATCATCTGCTCGTAGGTGCCGCCGTGGTCCCAGTGGATCGCGACGGGCACCGTGGCACGGTGCGCCCGGGAGTGCATCGCGGCGATCAGATCGGTCGTGATGTGCGAGACCTCGTCAGGGTGGATCGCGACGATGACCGGCGCGGAGAGCTCCTCGCTGATGTCGATGATGCCGTTGAACATCGCCCAGTCGCTGATGTTGAACGCCGGGATGGCGAAGTTGTTCTCGTTCGCGACGTCGAGGATGGATTTGCCGGTGTAAAGCACGTGATTTCTCCTGTTTTCGTGGTGGTCGGAGCCCCGGGGCGGGACGTTGTCAGCTCTTCACGGACCCGGCGGTGAGGCCGCTGATGAAGTACCGCTGGAAGAAGAGGAAGAGGATGAGCACGGGGATCGAGCCGAGCACGCTCATGGCCATGATCTGGTTCCACTCGTAGGAGTGCTGGCCCATGAGCAGTTGGATGCCGATCGGCACCGTGCGCATGTCGATCGTGCGCGTCAGCGTCAGCGCGAACAGGTACTCGTTCCACGCGATCATGAACGTGTAGATGCCGACCGAGACGATGCCGGGCACCGAGATCGGCACGAGGATCCGCCACAGCGCGGTCATGGAACCGGCGCCATCGACGCGGACCGCCTCGTCGAGCTCCTTCGGCAGGGTGTTGAAGTACCCGGTCATCATGATGATCGCGTAGGGCAGCGTGAACACCATGTAGGTGAGGATCAGCCCGAGATACGAGTTGTAGAGCCCCAGGGCCACCATGAGTCCGAAGTACGGGATGAGCAGCGTGATCGGCGGTACGGCCTGCACGCTCACGATCACGACGTTCAGGATGCGCTTGCCGCGGAAATCGAACCGGCTGAACGCGTACGCCGCCTGGATCGCCACGATCAACGTCAGGATCGTCACCGAACCCGCCACGACGTAGCTGTTGAGGAAGAACCTCATGGTCTCGGGGTTCGTGAAGATCGCGACGTAGGCGTCGAACGAGAACGTGTCGGTGATCAGGCGCGGCGGCAGCTCGAAGATCTGCGTGTTCGACTTGAACGAGCTCGACAGCATCCACAGCACGGGCCCTGCGGCGAAGACGGCACCGATGAGCAGGCCGATCGTGAGGCCCGTCTTGGCCACGCGCTGCTGATTCCTGGCGGTGAGAGCCATGGTCAGTCCCTCGCTTTCTGGTGACGGACGTAGAACACGGCGAGCACCATCGACATCAGCAGCACCAGCACGGCAGACGTGGCAGCGAGTGAGAAGTCGTACTTGGCGAAGGCCAGCTTGTAGGTGAAGGTGCTGAGCACCTCGGTCACATCGATCGGGCCGCCACCGGTCGTCATCCAGATGAGGGCGAACTGCTGGGACGTCCAGATCAGGTCGAGCAGCACGAGGCTCACGATGATGGGGCGCAGCTGCGGGATCGTGACGTTCCAGAAGCGCTGCACGCTGTTGGCACCGTCGACCGTCGCGGCTTCCTGCAGCTCGGTCGGCACACCCTGGAGCCCGGCGAGCAGGCTGACCATGAAGAACGGGTAGCCGGCCCAGATGTTGATGAAGATGATGGTCCCGAGGGCGAGTTGCGGCGAGGCCAGCCACTCGATGTCGGTGTTGAGCAGGAAGTTGATCACGCCGTTCGGGGCGAGCAGCATGCGCCACAACACCGCGATGACCGCGACGGTGAAGAGCCACGGGAGGATGTACAACGCCCGGAAGATCGAGCGTGAGAATCGGCCGAGCAGCGGGCTGTTGAGCATCATCGCGAACGTGAGCCCGAGCACCAAATGCGCGACCACGCTCGCCACCGTGAAGAGGACCGTGTTGCCGGTCGCCTTCCAGAAGCGCGGGTCTCCCAGGATCTCGACGTAGTTGGCGATGCCGACGAACTCGGGCGACTTGTTCAGGATCACGTTGTCCTGGAACGAGTAGCCGATCACCATCACGATCGGGACGATCATCAGCACGAACAGCAGGATGATCGTGGGCGACAGGAAGGCGTACGACTCGGTGGTCTTGCGCAGCTGCCGGCGGCGCCGTGAGTGCGGCACTCCGGTGACGATCACCTCGGTGTCGTCGGACGTTCTCAAGCTCATGGAACTCGGGCTCCTCGGTTGGTCGGGTGCCGCACCGCATCGACGATGCGGCACCCCGTTCATGCGGGACGGCGGGAGCTCAGAACTCCGCCACCCAGGATTCCTGCGCCTTCTTGAGAGCGTCGTCGATCGACTGCTGACCGTCGAACGCGGACTGCAGCTGCTCTCCGAGCTGACGCATCAGCTCCTCCGCGACAGGCAGACCGGTGAACTCGTTCGCCGGATATCCCGCCTGATAGATGTCGAACGCCGTCTTGAACAGCTCGTCGTCGTTCACGAAGTCCGGCACCGACTTCGAGTTGCCCGGGAAGGCCTTCGCCATCGTCGAGAGCTCGGAGTTCGTCTGCTCGCTCATCAGGAACGACACCAGTTTGAAGGCGGCCTCCTTGTGCTCGGAGTTCTCGGCGACGCCGATGCCCCACGAGGCGTAGGGGATGCCGCGTTCGCCGTCGTAGCCGTCCTCAGCCGGGATGGCCGAGATCGAGAACTTCAGGTCGGGGTTCGTCTCGCGGATCAGGTTGATGTGCGCGAGCGAGTCGATCATCATTCCGGCGCGGCCGTTGGTGAACTCCTCGACCTTGTCCTGCTCCTTCATCGTGAACGAGCCGGACGCGATGACGCCGTCATCCCACAGGTCGCCGATGTACTTGACCGCCGACGTGACGTCGTCGTTCGTGAGGTCGGGCTGGCCGTCCTTGAGCATCGAACCGCCCGAGGCCCAGACCCACGACATGACGTCGTTCTGCACGCCGTTCGGCGCCTCGAGCGACAGCGGCAGGACCCAGCCGGAGACGTCGCCGCCGAGAGCGGAGACCTTCGCCGCGGCATCCGCGAACTCACTGCGCGTCGACGGAGGTGCATCGACACCGGCCTGCGCGAGCAGGTCGTCATTGGTGAACATCGGGTAGACGAAGTTCACCACCGGGATCATGTACGTGCTGCCATCGACCTGGATCTGGCTGGCCAGCTCGCTGTCGTCGTAGTCGTACTCCTTCATGAGCGCGCTCAGGTCCGCGATCGTGCCCTGCGACGCGAAATCGTTCACCCACGCACCGTCGAGACCGACGACGTCAGGCATGGTGCCCGATGCCGCGCCCGCGAAGAGCTGCTCCTTGGTCGACGCATACGGTCCGCTCACGAGCTTGACGGTGATGCCGGGATTCGCATCCTCGAATTCATCGATGAGCGCCCGGAACTCGCCGTCCGGCAGCTCCGGTTCCCACCACTGCGCGAACTCGATGGTGACGTCTCCGCCATCGGATCCATCGGTTCCGCTGCCACCGGCCGAGCATCCCGCCACCGCCAGGACCGTCACGGCTGCTGTTGCTGCGCCGGCGAGCTTCAGAATGCGTCGCCCTCGCCCCACTGTGATCATCACTTCTCCTCTTCGAGATCGTGCCGCATCACGCGCTTCAATGCTTGTTCATGCGGTTTTGAGCCATGTTATGCCGAGATCTGCGGAAACGTCAAGCACGACATCGGATCATTTCGGCGACGACTTCTGCGGAACGGCGGGCGATCGAGGCGATCCAGGATGATCTGAGCGTGTTTGCGGCTTTCTGCGCATGTATGCGGCGATGGGCGTATTCGTGTGCTAAAGATGACTGCATGGATGCTTCAGCCACGGCACAACGACGTCGCCTCCCTGCAGGCAGGAAGGCCGACCTCGCCTCGTACGTCGAGCAGACGGGTCAGGTCACCGTGAGTGACCTCGCCGAACATTTCGGCGTCTCCATCGACACCATCCGACGAGATCTCGACCAGCTGGACCGCGAGGGTGTGCTCGTACGCACCCACGGCGGTGCGGTGAGCGCGGCGAGTGGACCCCTCAAGGACCGCGCTCTCGACGTGCGCATGCGCGTGCAGACCGAGGAGAAGGAGCGCATCGCCCGCCTCGCCGCCGGACTCGTGGAAGACGGCTCGGTCGTGATGCTCAACGCCGGAACGACGACGCTGGCCGTCGCCCGTGCGCTGCGCAATCATCAGGAACTGACGATCGCGACGAACAACCTGCGCATCCCGGCAGAGCTCGCCCCCTCGGCCTTCCGCGATCTGTACGTCTTCGGCGGCGCGGTGCGATCGATCACGCAGGCCACCACCGGACCCGTGACCTTCACCATGACGCCGGGAGGACCCGAGGTCGACATCCGTTGCGACCTCGCCCTGATCGGTGTCGGAGCCGTGGACGAAGGCGGGTATTCGGCATCCAACCTCGGCGACGCCGCCATGATGTCGGAGATGATGCAGCGCGCGGAACGCACCGCGATCCTCGCGGACTCGTCGAAGCTCGGGCGCCGCTTCTTCGCCCAGATCGCGCATCTCGACCGCGCCGACTACCTCATCACCGACGCTCCCCCGCCTCCGCGGATCGCTGCCGCGCTGGCGCAGGCCGACGTGCAGGTGCTCACGCCGTAGCATCGCCTGCGGTACGTCGGAGATCTGCGCATTCTCGGACGGAATGGCGCCGTGCGTCCGAGGTAGCGCCGTTCTCCGACCGAGCGCAGGAACCCGCGTCGCCCGCGTCGCACTCGGGCACCGGCGTCACGCACAGCGGAGGCCGCCGGGATCGCTCCCGACGGCCTCCGTCTCTGTCACCCGACTACGGGATCAGAACCATCTGCTCAGCAGCTCCCAGAGCCAGTCGAGGATGGCTCCCAGGATGCCGCCGGGGCGGTTCACGGTGACCGTGGCGGTCGCCGCATCCCCATCGGCCTGAACCGCGGACACGGTGTACTTGCCCGAAGGGGCGCTCTTCGGCACGGTGACCGTGGTCGAGAACGTGCCGTCCGCGCGCACCGTGACGGTGCCGACCTCGACCGGCTTACCCTTCTTGGCCTGGAGCTCGATCGTCACGGTCTCGCCCGCCACGTAGCCCTTTCCGGTGACCTTCAGGGTCTTGCCCGCCGTCACCTTCGAGGAGCCGAGCTCGATCGTGCCCGCGAACGCCTCTTCGCCGGCGAAGGTGATCGGAACCTGCACCGAGGTGCCCGTCCCTGCCACGGCGACCGTGAGCTGCTGATCCCCGAAGACACCGGACGGAACCGTGAAGGTGAGGCTCGCGCGCCCACCTTCGTCGGTGGTGTCCACGACCGCCGGATCGACCGCTCCCGCCGCGAGCTGTGTGCCGCCCAGCGAGAGCGTCACCTGACCCGGGGCAGGCTCGCCGGCACTGAACGCCAGCGAGGAGAGCGTGACCGTCACCTGGTCGCCGGCGCGGTAGCCGTCGGCGTCCGCGGCGCTGACCGAGACGCCGACGGCACGCTGCGCGTAGTCCGGCTCTGCGGTCTTGTTCGCGTCGAACCAGTCCACCATCGACTGCAGGTCGATCTTTCCGGTGTCACGCTTGCCCGTGCCGTCCTTGAAGGTGAAGAAGTTGTCTCCACCGGCGGCGAGGAACGAGTTGGCTGCGACCGTGTAATTTGCCGCCGGATCGATGGCCACTCCGTCGAGAGTGATCGACGTGATGTGAGAGCCCGCTGCCGCGGCCGGGTCGTAGGTGTACACCAGACCCTCCGAGACGCCGAGCTTGAGGAACGGACGCGCCGAACCGGCCGGCTGCCACTGCTCTTCGAGCACACCCTTCAGCTGAGCGCCGGTGAGCGTCAGCGTCACGAGAGTGTTGGCGAACGGTTGCACCGTCGCCGCCTCGCGGTAGGTGACGTTGCCGTCGGGGTCGGAGGCGTTCGACGACGCGTACGTCAGGTTCGCGCGGATCCCGCCCGGGTTCATCAGTGCGATGTCGGCATCCGTCGACCACTTCTGCACGTCGGCCACGAAGTTGCCGATCGTGGACTCGCCACCGCGGTTCTCCGTCTTGCCGTCGCTCTGGCGAGCACGGTTGAAGTCGGCCGTGATGTCTCCGACCTTGATCGCACCGAGCACGTCGGCCTCGGCCTTCGCCTTGGCGACGATCTCCGCGACCTCCGGCACCGCCGGGTACAGCGGCTTGCCTGCGGCCGTGAGGGGCTTGATCTCGTTGGTGATCGAGATCAGGTCCTTCGTCTTCGGGTCGACCTGCAGGTTCATCAGACCCAGGTTCTCGCCGTACTGGCCGGCCGAGACGACCGGACGTCCGTCGATCACGTGGTTGTAGGCGAGGTGGGTGTGTGCGGAGACGATCGCATCCACATCGTCGTCGACACCGTAGACGATCTCACCCAGGGGCGAGTCCTTCGTGATGCTCGACAGCTCGACACTCGCGGCACCCTCGTGGACCAGCAGGATGATGACGTCGGCCTCACCGTTGGAGGCGTCGCCGTCGCGCAGGTCGTCGGCCACCGCGTTCACGGAGTCGACGATGCTGCGCACCTCGAGATCCTTGATGCCCTCCGGAGAGACGAGCGAATCGAGATCTTCGGTGACCGCACCGATGAAGCCGACCTTCACGCCGTCGAGCTCCTTGACCCAGGCCGGCGCGAGCGCAGGCTCGCCCGTCTCGGTGAGGAACACGTTCGAGGAGATGTACTCCCAGTCCGCGCGCTCCTGCACACGGTCCCGAAGGTCTTCCCAGCCCTGATCGAACTCGTGGTTGCCGGCGGCGCTCACATCGAGCCCTGCGGCGTTCAGCGCGTCGATCGTCGGGTTGTCATCGTTGATGAACGAGGTGAACGTCGAGGCACCGATCAGGTCGCCGGCGCCGGCGAAGATCGTGTTCGGGTTCTCGTCACGGAACTGCTTCACGGCACCGGCCAGAACGGCTGCTCCTGCGGCTGCCCCGTCGGCTTCGATCCGGCCGTGGAAGTCGTTCACGGTGACCACGTCGATGCTCACCGGAGGGATCTCCGACGAGACGCCGACGATGATCGGGTCGTGGTCACTGGAGCGGAAGGGCGTTCCCGACTCGGTCGCGCCGAACGCGTAGCCGCGGTCGCTCCACTCCGGGGAGTTGATCCCCCAGACGCCGGCACCCGTGATCGACGTCGCCAGCGACGGCGAGGCGATCACGTGATCGAGCGAACCGAGCTCTCCGTCGAACGTGTAGGTGTACTGACCGTCGGTCTTGTCTGCGACGAGATCGCTCCACCCGTTCGAGGTGAACACGTCGATCGGGTCTTCCTTGCCGTAGGCGTTGAAGTCGCCGATGAGCAGCATGTCGCTGCTGCCGCTGGCGTCTTCGAGCTCGTCGGTGAAGGCCAGGATCGCGTTCGCCTGTGCCACGCGGTCCGCGTTGAAGAACCCCTGCCCGTCAGCCGGCTCCGCACCCGCGTTCGCGGGCGGCGACTTCGACTTCAGGTGGTTCGCCACGACCGTGACGATGCGGCCGTCGATGTCGAACGCCTGGGCGATCGGCTCGCGGGCGTTGCCCCAGACCGTCTCATCCGTGACGGTCGCGCTGTCACCGACCGGCGACACCGCATCCTTCTTGTAGATGATCGCGTTCGTGATGTAGTCGGTCGTCGCCGCGTCGTTCAGCGCATCGGGTGTGGGCACGTACGCCCACACGTCGCTCCCGGCGTCGTCGTTGAGCCCGTCGACCAGGTCGGCGAGAGCGGTGTCGATCGGCTTGCCGAGCTTCACCGAGTTCTCGATCTCCATGAGCGAGACGATCTCGGCATCCAGGCCGTTGATCGCCGCGACGATCTTGGACTTCTGGATCGCGAACTGCGCGGCATTCGCCGCGCCGCGGGCATCGGCGTTCTCGGACTTCAACGTCGTGAAGTAGTTGTAGACGTTGAACGACGCGACCTGCGCGTCGCCGCCGACCTCGGGGGCGGACGACGAGCGGGGGTTGTCGGCGGTGAATCCGACCTTGAGGTCTGCCGGCGACGCATCGTCGATGGGCACGGTCGGCTGCAGACGCCAGTCGTCGAAGCCCCACTGCAGGATGTAGCCGCTGTCACTGAACTCGACCGTGTCACCGTTGCGCACGACGGCGTCCTCGGTGAAGTACGGCTGCTCACCCGTGTGGGTGGAGTTGTTGATCTGCACGGACCACCCGTCGTCGAGCAGGATGCGGTCGGCGCGGTTGGCCGCTGCGATCGCTGCCGCATCGGCGCCGGGGCGAGTGGTCTCGGTGCTCTTGACGTTGAGGTCGCCCGGGTTCAACCACAGCGTTCCGAAGTTGAACAGCTGGTGGCTGGAGGCGAGCGTGTAGGTGCCGGAGGGCGCGACGAGCATGTTCTCGTACTGCTCGCGGTCGCCGCCCACGACGGTGTCGGGGAGAGGGGTGACCTCGGGAACACCGACGCCGGCCGTCACCACGGTGACGCCGCTGAGGGTGGCGGGGTTGATCTGCGTCTGGCCGAAGTACTCGCTCACGGTGCCGGTGACGGAGACGAGGTCTCCGATCGCCAGAGTCGGGGCGAGAGCGTTCAGGTAGACGAAGACGCCGTCGGATGCACCGGGAGTCGCATCGGTCGCGCCACCCGAACCCTGGGTCTGGATCGCGATTCCCTTGTAGCCGCCGGTGCGGTAGTCACCGGTGACGACGCCCTGCACGGTGACGGTCTTGCCGTTGAGCGGAGAGACATCGGTCGTGCCCTGCACCTCGGCGATCGTCGCGAGCGTGGGCTCGGTACCCGGGTCGGTGCCCGGGTCGGTGCCGGGGTCCGTGCCGCCGGAGTTCTGCGGGGTGATCGTGGCCGACAGCGAGAAGTCCGCCTTGTTGTTGTCGGTGTCAGCACCGTTCGCGCGGTTCAGCGACTTGACGTCGGTGTTGCCGGCCGGAGCCGTGGCCGCCGCGCCCTCGAACGTGTTCGAGGTGCCGTAGCCGAGGAGGTCGATCACGCCGTCGGCGCCGACCACCGAGCCGGGGGTCAGAGCGACTGCCGCAGTGCCCTCGACGAGGGCGAGTGTGCCCGTCGTGCCACTGGGGGTGAGCGTGGTCACGGCATCCGGAGTCGGCAATGCCGCTCCGTTGGTGCCGTTGCTGTTGCCCTGCACCAGATAGTGTCCACCGGCCGGTACGACGCCGGTGAGGGCGGCGACGCCGTTGAAGTTGCCGGTGCCGGCCGCCGAACGGTACTGCAGCGACATGCCGTCGAGCGTGATCGGGGCCGTCGTCGGGTTGTAGAGCTCGACGAACTTGTTCGTGAACGCGGCGCCGGCGCTGCCTCCCGACAGGTATGCCTCATTGATCACGAGGCCCGAGCCCGAAGGATCGGCGAAGGCGGGCACGGCCGTCAGCGAGCCGAAGCTCAAGGCTGCGACGCAGGTCACGGCGAGGGCGCCGATGCGCCCCCTGTTCATGCGGTGCGAGACGGGAACCTGGGGGTTCTCATCGAGTGGGGCGGACATCATCGGTGCTGTCTCCTCGATCGGTTGTGTGACTTCTCTGGGGAATCTGTCACGACGCACAGGGGGGTCTCCCAGCGCGCGCACATGTTGCGAGCATACGGAGGGGATCCGACATCCTCAATGGTGTTTGCCGATTGGTCACCGAGTGCTCACCGATGCGGCTGGCGCGAACAGCCGAATAAATCACCGCAGATCAGCGGGCAAATCCGTCAGACGGCTGCGGCCTCTGCGTCTTCGAACTCCTCGACCTCGCGCTCCCAGGCATCCTTCGCGAGGCGGTACCAGAGGTAGAACGCGAACCCGGCGAAGATGGCCCACTCGACCGCATAGAACACGTTCAGCCAGTTGACCGGCGAGAGCTCTGCCGGCGCCGGGGAGTCGATGTCGTCGAGGCCCGCGAGCGCGGTCGACGACGCGAGATACGGGCGGTACACGTCGAGCTCGGCGACGTCATGCCAGCGGCTCAGGAGGGCAGCAGTCGACATTCGATCCATGCGCTGCGGATCGGTGGCAGGAGGCACGCCGGGCCCCTCGTCGGAGATCAGCCGCCCGCTGATCTCCACAGCCTCGGCATCGGTCTCCGCATTCAACCGCTCGGCAGCGGCATCCGCGCTCTCCCGGTCCGGCGCCCAGCCGATCGCGACGGCGATCGACGTTCGTTCGGCCACCCGGAGCTGGCCGGTGACCCAGAATCCCTCGATGCCGCCGTTGAACCGATGCGACACCACCAGGAAGTCGTCGGCGACCCAGGTGCCGGTCGCTTCGACCCGCTGGCCGACGAGCGGCTCGGCGAGATACTCCCCCGGCTGCAGCACCTCATCGAGCGGCGAGACCTGCTCGGTGATACCCGGCGGCGGGGGATCGGTCTCGATCGCCCGCTCCAGCTGCCACTGCCCCAACCACGCGAACACGCCGGCGACGATCAGGCACAGCAGCAGCACGCCCATCCACTTGCGCCGCAGCATCACCTCACGGAGAGTCGGCGGGAAGAGCGAAGGAGTGGTCACGGTGATGCGGGCGCGTTCAGGCCTCGTAGGGGGCCAGCACGACCTCGACCCGCTGGAACTCCTTGAGGTCGGAGTAGCCGGTGGTCGCCATCGACTTGCGCAGGGCACCGATCAGGTTCGCGGTGCCGTCGGCGACGGGAGCAGGCCCGTAGAGGATCTCCTCGAGCGTGCCGATGCCGCCGACCTTGACCCGACGGCCGCGGGGCAGCTTCGGGTGGTGCGCCTCGGGACCCCAGTGGAACCCGCGTCCGGGCGCATCGGTCGCCCGCGCGAGCGCGACTCCGAGCATCACGGCGTCGGCCCCCATCGCGAGCGCCTTCACGACGTCACCGGACGTGCCGACCCCACCGTCGGCGATCACGTGCACGTAGCGCCCGCCCGACTCGTCGAGGTAGTCGCGACGCGCAGCTGCGACGTCCGACACGGCCGTCGCCATCGGCGCGTGGATGCCGAGAGTGGCGCGTGTGGTCGAGGCCGCTCCGCCGCCGAAGCCGACGAGCACGCCCGCTGCGCCCGTGCGCATCAGGTGCAGAGCGGCGGTGTAGGTCGCCGCACCACCGACGATGACGGGCACGTCGAGGTCGTAGATGAACTTCTTGAGGTTGAGGGGCTCGGCCACGCTCGACACGTGCTCGGCCGACACCGTGGTGCCGCGGATCACGAAGAGATCGACTCCGGCGGCGGCCACCGTGTCGTAGAACTCCTGGGTGCGCTGCGGAGTCAGGGAACCGGCGACGGTGACACCGGCCTCGCGGATCTCGGCGAGGCGCTGCGTGATGAGCTCGGCCTTGATCGGCTCCGAGTACAGCTCCTGCATGCGCACGGTCGCACGGTCGTCGTCGAGTCCGGCGATCTCCGCCAGCAGCGGCTCCGGGTTGTCGTAGCGCGTCCACAGCCCCTCGAGGTCGAGCACGCCCAGGCCTCCGAGCTGCCCCAGCATGATCGCCGTCTGCGGGCTGACGACCGAGTCCATCGGGGCGCCCAGCACGGGGATTCCGAAGCCGAAGGCGTCGATCGTCCATGCGGTCGACACGTCCTCCGGGTTGCGGGTGCGCCGCGAGGGCACCACCGCGATGTCGTCGAACGTGTACGCACGTCGTGCGCGCTTTCCTCGGCCGAGCTCGATGTCCATGGTCACCCGTCCAGCCTACCCGGCAGCTGAGGCGGCCGATGGCTGGGAGACTGGACCCGACCCGGGAGGATCCATGAAGGCGGATGCGGTGGAGGTCGCCGTCGTCGGCGGCGGCGCGATGGGGTTGGCGACGGCATGGGAGCTGACCCGCCGGGGCCTGCGTCCCGTCGTGCTGGAACGTTTCGAGCGGGGGCATCACCACGGCGCCTCGCACGGCGCGACGCGCAACTTCAACAATGCCTATACCGAGGAGCACTACCTCGACCTCCTCGTCCGAGCGCGCGAGGGTTGGAACACCCTGGGCTCGGTCGACGGCGCACCGCTGCTGCGCCTGCACGGTCTGGTCACGCACGGCTCAGGCACCCTGACGAGCGTGCGCGACGGTCTCACAGCCCGCGGGATCCCGGCGGAGATGCTCTCCCCGGCCGACGCGACGCGGCGCTGGCCCGGTATGCGATTCGACGACGATGTGCTGTGGTCGTCGGATGCGGGAGTCGTGCGAGCCGCCGACGCCCTGCGCGAACTGGAGCGGCGGATCGCCTCGGGTGGCGGCGAGGTGCGCTGGAACACGCCGGTCGCGCACATCGGTGAGGACTCCGACGGCGCTGTGCTCGCCCTCACCGACGGCTCGCGCCTGAAGGCGGACACGGTCGTCGTGACGGCGGGCGCGTGGACGGGCGCGCTCCTCAGCCGGTTCGGACTGCCGATGCTCACCGTGACCGAGGAGACGCCCGCGCATTTTCAGCCGCGCTCCGATGCCGCGTGGCCGTCGTTCAACCACTACGTCGACCCCGGCGCGTATCCGGCCGCGGTGTACGGGATGCCGACGCCGGGCGAAGGCGTGAAAGTCGGCTTCCACGGGGTCGGCGACCCGGTGGATCCTGACGCCCGCCCTCATCTGCCGACGCGGCAGAGCGAGCTCGCCGACTACGTACGCGAGTGGATGCCGGGGCTCGACGCCACCACGGCCGCCCCGATCAGCTGCACCTACACCTCGACGTCCGACGGCACGTTCGTACTCGACCGACGGGGGCACATCGTCGTCGGCGCCGGGTTCTCCGGCCACGGTTTCAAGTTCGCGACCGGGATCGGCGCCGAGCTGGCCGACCTCGCCGTCGACCCCTCGGCCCGCGCCGCCGCACCCTTTCGCCTGGCCCTCTGAATCCTCACTCCTCGATCAGCGGGCGCGGGTCACCCGTCGCTCGTCCCAGACGGGCTCATCGGACTCGTACACCTCGCCATCCGAACCGAACACGAGGAAGCGGTCGAAGGAGCGCGCGAACCACCGATCGTGCGTGACCGCGAGCACGGTGCCCTCGAACCGCTCGAGCGCCTGCTCCAACGCCTCGGCGGACTCCAGGTCGAGGTTGTCGGTCGGCTCGTCGAGCAGCAGCAGCGTCGCACCGGAGAGTTCGAGCAGGAGCACCTGCAACCGGGCCTGCTGGCCCCCCGAGAGCGACTCGAACGTCTGCTGCGCCTGGCGCACGAGCCCGTAACGGTCCAGGGCCGAGCTCGCGGCGTCGCGTGGCATCCCGACGCGACGGTCGTCTCCTCGGTGCAGGATCTCGAGCAGCGTGCGCCCGAGGAACTCCGGGTGAGCGTGGGTCTGCGCGAACAGCCCCGGAACCACGCGGGCACCCAGCACCGCACGCCCCGAGTGGACCACCTCGTGCAACTGCTCGCCGGTCGAGGTGACATGCCCGAGCGTGGGGTCCGGATCGCTCCCGCCCCGCGCGAGCAGGCGCAGGAAGTGCGACTTGCCCGATCCGTTCGACCCGAGCACCGCGACCCGGTCGCCGTACCAGACCTCGGCGTCGAACGGGCGCATCAAGCCGCTGAGCTCGAGGCGCTGTGCGACGACCGCGCGCTTGCCCGTGCGCGCACCGCGCAGGCGCATGTCGAAGTCCTGCCCGGGCGGACGCTCCTCCGGCGGGCCGGCCTCCTCGAACTTGCGCAGCCGCGTCTGCGCCGCCTGGTAGCGCGAGGCGAAGCCGTCATTGGCCGAGGCCTTCACCTTCAGATTCGCGACCAGGGTCAGCAGCTTCTCGTGCTGCTCGTCCCACCGACGCCGCAGCTCGTCGAGGCGATCCATCCGGTCGGTCCGCGCCTGATGATAGGTCGAGAAGCCGCCTCCGTGCACCCAGGCTGTCGATCCCGCGCCGCCCGGCTCCAGGGTGATCAGCCGGTCAGCGGCACGCGCGAGCAGCTCGCGATCGTGCGAGACCAGCAGCACGGTCTTGGGCGTCTGGCGCAGCTGCTTCTCGAGCCAGCGTTTCGCCGGAACATCGAGGTAGTTGTCCGGTTCGTCGAGCAGCAGCACCTCGTCGGGGCCGCGCAGCAACGCCTCCAGCGCCAGCCTCTTCTGCTCCCCGCCGGAGAGGCTGGTGAGCTCTCGGTATCTGGCGCGCTCGAAGGGCACCCCGAGCGCGGACACCGTGCACTGGTCCCAGACCGTCTCGTGCTCGTAGCCGCCGGCGTCCGCGTATTCGGCGATGGCCGAGGCGTAGGCCATCTGCGTGTCGTGCTCGTCCCTGTCGATCAGCGCGTTCTCTGCCGCCTCCAGGGCCTCAGCGGCCGTGCGGATACGCCGCGGGGCGACGCGCACGAGCAGCTCGTGCACGGTCTGGCCCGGTTCGCCGTGCCCGACGAACTGGTCCATGACGCCCAACCCACCGTCGATCGTGACGACGCCATCATCAGCGGGCTGATCGCCGCGGATGATCCGCAACAGCGTGGTCTTGCCCGCGCCGTTCGGCCCGATCAACGCGCTCGTCGAGCCCTGCCCGACGCGGAACGTCGCGTCGTCGAGCAGAGGTCTGCCGTCGGGCAGCGTCAGTGAAATGCCTGAGACATCGATGTAGCCCACCGTGCGTGGCCGTCCTTCCGCCCGCGAACGGCGAGCCGACCAGGCTATCAGGTGGCCGGGGTCTCAGGTGATCGGTGTCTCAGACCACCTCGCTCACTCGGGCAGGCTGAGCGTGGTCAACACCTCCGTGCGCGGCGCGGAGGGAAGCGTGAAGCGGAACTCTGTGCCGACGCCCTCCTCGCTCGTCAGATCCATGACGCCCCCGTGCGCGATGACGATGGCGCGCGTGATCGTGAGCCCCAATCCGACTCCGGGCACCGCGTTCTGCGTCGCCGTGGATGCCCGGAAGAAGCGGGTGAACAGCATCCCCTGCTCATCCTCCGGGATGCCGACGCCGGTGTCGCGCACCCGCAGCTCCACTCCCCCGTCGACGAGTCGTACCCCGGCGGTGACGCTGCCGCCGGCCGGCGTGAACTTGATGGCGTTGGAGAGCAGGTTGTCGACGGCCTGACCGATGCGCCCCGCGTCGATCATCAGCGGCACCGCCGCGTCCGGGAGGTCCGCCGTCAGTGTGATCCCCTCGCGCTGCGCATGCGGACCGGCCGACGTCACCGCCGATCGCACGATGTCGATCACGTCGGCCTCTGCCCGATCGAGCGGGAATCGACCGGACTCAACCTGCGCGGTGAACAACAGGTCGCCGACGAGATTGAGCAGACGCTGGGCATTGCGCTCGATGATCCCGACGAACTCCTGCTGGTCCTCCGTGAGCGGCTGCCCCGGATCGTTCTGCAGCAGATCGAGGAAACCGATGATCGCGCTCAGCGGGGTTCTCAGCTCGTGCGAGATCATCCCCACGAACTCGTCCTTCATACGAGCGACCTCGACAGCCCGGCTCTCGTCCGTCACCACGAGCAGGTATCCCTGATGAGCGCCTGCGCCGTCCTGATACGGACTGACCGTCACCCGGGCGGGCACGACGGTGCCACCCGCGGTCGCTATCGCCAGGTCTCCATCGACGATCTGCTCGGCGTCGACCCGCGCGAACAGCGCCTGGATGCCCTGGGCCAGATCGGGCGATGCGAGCGGATGCGCAGGTCCTGGGTTGTCCTGCGCCAACATCGTCAGCACGGCATCCGGGAAGAATCGGTCGATGGGCACATCGTCCATGGCCTCGGCGTAGGTGAGACCGAGCAGCCGTTCCGCGCCGGGGTTCCATGCCGTGATGCGTCCGGAGTAGTCGGTGCCGATCACGGCTTGAGCGGTGATCGACGACCACAGACTTTCGTACGACTCCACGAGCGCGCGGTACTGCATCTCCTTCTCGCGCAATTGCACGAGCACGGCCACGTTGCCCTTCAGCGCCGCCGTGCGCTCGGCGACGAGCTCTTCAGCCTGTTCGGCGCGCACGCGCTGCTGCCGAGAGAGTTCGTTGACGACCGCGGCCATGGCCGAGAACACGAGAGGGCCGACGACACCGCGCAGCCACTCGATGGCCGTGTCCGGCGGGCTGGCGAAGTACGGCATGAGCAGGGCGATCGACGTCAGCCCTCCCACGACGAACACCCAGCGGATGCCGGGAGCTGCGGCGATCCAGACCACCGGCAGGAGGACGAGCGAACCGAAGATCGACGACGCCCCACCGGTCCCCGCACGGAAGAGCCCCAGACCGAGGATGTCGATCATGGGGATGATGAGCACGACCCAGCCCTCGTACACTCGTAGCCCGCTGAGGACGGCCGAATGAGCTGTCGCCAGCAGCACCAGGAAGATGCCGGCGAGCGCTGCGAGACCCTGCGTGAAGGCGAGGTCGGGATTGAGCCAGGCGACGAGCGCGGCGACCACGATCGCGATCGCCGTCGGCGACTGCTTGAGCAGCGGACTGGGGTTGTCGAACAGCTGGTACCAGCGGTTCTCGGCGCGATCCAGCGGCGTCGCGGCGTTCACCGCGGGACTCCCGCGAGGATGCGGTGCACGTCCGCGCCGGTGAGGGGCTTGGGCAGCGCCGCATCCGCCGGCGGATAGTCGGTCGTGTCGAGCACCGAGCTGATCACGAGGAAGCAGTCCGGGAATCGCTCGCGGATCAGACGCGCGCATTCCGCGCCCGAGACTCCGGGCAGGAGGAGGTCGACGACGGCGACAGCAGGATCGATGTCCGAGAACGCGGCGATCGCGGCCTCCGCATCGATGGCGATGTGCACCTCGAACCCCTCCCTGTCGAGGTAGCGGCGCAGCAGGGCGGTCTGATCGGCACTGTCCTCGACCACGAGGGCGAGCGGCCGTCCGGTCATCGGAGGAACAGCTCTCGCACGATGACGATCACCAAGACGATCGCGAAGGCGAGCAGCCCCTGCCAGACGAGGCGATGCTCCTTGCGGGCGTCGGTGGCGATCTCATCCACCTCAGCCTGGTGCGAAGGTGTCTCGGTCATGAGTCGACCCGTCCGATCTTCTCAGTCTTGATCCATGAGGCATCGGCCCGACGCCATTCCTTGATGTAGGAGTCCACCGTGATCGCGCAGAGCAGCGATCCGTATCCGCAGATGTAGAGCAGAAGACCTGCGAAGAACCGCCCACCCGGCAGCTTCTCCACCGCTCGGGCGAGCCAGATGCCGAGCATCGAGATCGGGCCCCAGAGGTAGAAGATCACCGCCCAGGTGAAGCGGGTCTGATCGGTCAGCCCCCATCCGATCTCGGCGAGTCCTCGCTCGAAGAGCCAGGGGAACAGCGCGATGGCCATCAGGATCAACGCGCCGAGCCCGGGGAACATCAACGCCTCACGCCAGGATTGCCGCCCGATGCGGGTGTCGAGCTGTACTGCGAAGAGGATGGAGAACAGGTAGATGCACGCGGCCGCGATCCACATGAAGCGGAACACGAACTCCGCGATATCGCTGTGGAGGATGAGCAGCGTCAGGAGTGCCCCCGCGGCGAGCAGCATGAATGCCGGCAGCAGCAGGATGGTGAACCAGGCGAGGCCGAAGGGGAAGCTGCCGAGGTTGTGCACACGGCTCGGACGGAACCACAGCTTGCGGTAGATCGAGGTGAGTTGCACATTGCCGCGCCCCCATCGCAGGCGCTGCTTCCAGAGCGCATCGATCGTGCGGGGTTCCTCGGCGAACACGACGGCGTGCGGCTCGAACACCATCCGGCGGCCCTTCAGCTGCCCCTCGAAGGTGGTCATGGTGTCTTCGGCCAGGGTTCCGGTCGGGATCCGCCCGCCGATCGCCTCCAGGTTGGCGCGCGAGTGCAATTGCGCCCCGCCCGCCAGGCAGGCGATCGCTCCCCCGACGTTCTGCGTGCGCCGCGCCGCGAGCTGACCGATCACGTACTCGATCGCGATGAAGCGGGTGAGGTAGTTGCGGTCGCGGCTGCCCTCGGCGATGTAGGCGGTGACGGCACCGACCTTCTCATCCGAGAGGTGCCTGCTGAGCTTGCGCAACGAGTCCTTCGCGAAGATGACGTCGGCGTCCATGATCAGGACCGCCTCGGTCCACTCGTCGGCGAGCACGATGTCGAGACCGTGATTGAGCGTGTGCGCCTTGCCCTCGCCTCCGACCTCGCGTCGCAGGTGGACCACGCGCCCGGGGTAGGTCGCGGCCTTCGCCGTGACGATGTCGGGGGTGTCGTCCGTCGAGGCGTCATCGACCACGAAGACGCGCAGCCGCTCGGCCGGGTACTCCAGCTGCAGCAGGCGCTCGATCGCCGGGCCGATGACGAGGCCTTCATTCCACGCCGGGATGATCACGGCGATGCGCGGGTGATACGGCGCCGCCTTGGCGTAGTGGTTGCGGAAGGCGTGCAGCGGAAGGGTGAGGAACTGCAGTCCCGTGTTGATCACGGGCAGAGTGCCCACGAAAACGCAGATCAGCAGGAAGATCACGAACGCGGTCTCGAGCCAGGTGAGCTCGGCCATCAGAGTAGCCCCGCGTCATCCAGCAGAGTCTTGACCCTGTCGTATCGACCGACGTCGGTGGCGACGTGGCTGTCCGTCGATGCGACGAGCTCCGCCCCCGCCGTGCGCAGCGCACGCAACGTCGAGGGTTCGGGGCATCCCCACTTCTCGTTCACCTCGACGAGCGTGTTCGTCGAGGCTGCTGCCTCGGCCCACGCCTGGAGGCGCTCGGAGCCCAGCTGCCGTTCGGCGAGGCCGATCTTGGGCAGGATCGAGAAGCAGTGCGCCAGCTGGTTGCCCGGATACCGGGTCATCGAGCTGATCAGAGCCGACACGAACTGGTCCAGGACGTCATCCGGCGCCCATCCGGCCGCGATCCGCTCGCGCACCGCCGTCGGACCGAGAGGTCCGTCGACGCCGGGGAACTGATGGTCGGCGATGAGGATCCGATCGATCCCGCCCGGCAATGCGGGGATGTCGAGATCCCCCGCGGCGTTGAGCACCTTCGCCTCGACACCACTGAGCACGGTGAGTCCGTCGGGCACGTCGAGCGCCCGCACGGCGGCGAGGTACTCGGGCACCCACGTCGTGCTCCGGCGCACATGGTCGACCAGGCGTAGACGAGTGAGCCCGCGGGCCGCCGCGGCCTCGACGTTCTCGGCAAGCGTCGAGACCGCATCGTCGGAGAACGTCGAGTGCACGTGATGGTCGCCGCGCAGCACCTCGTGGGCCATCATTCCTCCTGATGCCCCGCGTGCGCGGAGACCAGGACGTCTTCGACCTCGACGATCACATCCTCCAGGAAGCGCACGGAGGCGACCTCGCGGAACGGCACGCGCGCGGGAAGCTCCTTGCCCAGGAACAGATCGACGACGAGCGACGGGATGTCGACGCCGGCCGCGATCGTGAGCGGCAGGGCGCCGGGGAAACGCGGATTGATCTCGAGCAGCACGGCCCGTCCGGACCGATCACGCCGCAACTGCACATTGGCGACACCGACGAGTCCGATCGCCCGCGCGAGTGCGGCGGCGGTCTCCTCGAGTTCCGGATCGCGGACGGTGCGTCCGGCGATGGCCACTCCCGAATCCACCCGCGCGCGCGTGCGCGGCACCGCAGCGATCACGGTGCCCTGCGCATCGGCGATCACGTCGACGGAGTACTCCTCGCCCGGGAGGAAGTCCTGCACGATGAGGCCCTCATCGGTGGGCAGCGCCTCGAGGGCGGCCCGATCGGGGACCAGACGGATGCCGCGGCTGCCCGCTCCCTGCCGCGGCTTGGCGAAGACCGGGTATTCCCAGTCGACGCTCTCCGCATCGGGTCCTGCGAGCACCGTGCGCGGAGCGAAGCCGGTGGGCGCGCAGCGTTCAGCGAGGATGAGCTTGTCGAGCGCCGCGTTCAGCGTGTCTGCCGAGGGCGCGGCGAGCACAGCGGGAGCGAGCTCCTCGCGGCGCCCGGCGACGGCGACGAGCTCGACGTCGACGGTCGAGATCACGAGGTCGAGCGAGTCGTCGGCCACGAGCTTCGCGATCGCGGGCACGAAGTCGTCGTCGCGCCCCGGCGGGATGAGGCGCCGCTGCTCCGCCGGCACCAGATACAGCCCACTCGCCCAGCCGTCCATGTCGGCGGCGAACACCGTCAGATCCGACCGGCGCAGAAGCGACCGGATGACCGCCACTCCGGCAGGTCCGCCGGCTCCCGTGACCAGAACGCGCGTCGTCATCAGCTCTCCCGTCTCGAGAGCTCGTGCGCACCGACGAACTCCGCTGTCTCCCGAACGACCTCCAACGGCTCGACCGCCAGGCCGCCGCCGAAGCGGGACCAATACCGTGCGGTGGCGCTGACGAAGTCGGGGTTGAGGTAGTCCCGGCTCGCGGTCTGTGACTGGAAGCACTCCAGGAGACGCAGCTTCTGCTCGAGGTACTGGTCGATGCGGACGAAGCGCGTCGGCCGGAAGTCGATGGTCGACGAGGGGCTCTGGTAGCACGCGACCGTCCCCACGCGACGGGTGGCGACGATCGTCGCCTCGCTCACCGCGCGGTGGTCCTGATGCCGATCATTCTGCGAGTGCGTGTAGACGATCGTCGGCTGGATCTCGCGGACGACCTCTTCGATGAGGCGAACAGTCGCACCGCCGCCGGAGATCTCCGTGTCGACGAGGTCTTTCAGGAACAGCCGTGCACCGAGGATCTCGGCCGACGCGAGGGACTCGTTCTGCCGACTGTCAGCGTCACCCCCACGCGCGCCACGCGAGAGCGTGAGAATCGTCACGTCGTCACCGGCCTGGGAGTGCGCGGACAGCAGCCCACCGACGCCGATCTCGACGTCATCCGGATGCGCCCCGATCGCGAGCACGACGTTCTTCGGACGGCTCTCGGCCTGACGGCGGCGTCCTTCTTCGACGAGACGGGTGATCGTCTCGACCAGGCGAGCGTTGTCGAGCGGCTTGGTGAGGAACTCGTCTGCCTGGGCGCGCAACGCCGACACCGCATAGTCGACCGACACATGGGCGGTCATCACGATGACGGGAACCCCCGGGATCAGCCGTCGCAGTTCGGCGAGCAGCTCGATGCCGCTCAGTCCCGGCATCTCGATGTCGGTGACCACGACGTCGGGGCGCACCTCGGCGACCTTCTCCAGCGCGGAGCGTCCATCGCCGGCGACGTCGACGGTGCAGCCGGCTCGTCGCTCGAGCACCGTCTTCACGAGCAGTGCGACGTCCGGGTCGTCATCGACGACGAGTACGCGGGGTGCGTCCAGTGTCATGTGTGCAGCTCTCCTTGGGGAAATTCCCTGACGGCCGTGAGGCCGACGTCGAACTCACGGTGGCCTTCAACACCGGGAGCTCACAGGGAAAGTCGAGCGGGGTTTTCTTGATGATTCTGGCACACCGGCGACGCGCTGGATCGCGCATCGCATCTGCGCACGGCGTGGCGTCCTCGGCGCTCGGCATCGATGGCGACGGCGTGCAGGATTCACCCGCTCTCAGGATGCCGCGCGAGCCGCACGTTTCTCCTGTTGGTAGAGCCGGATCGCCTCATACCGTTCCGCCGATCGCGCCTGCCTCTTGGCGGCTTCGTCTTCGCGCCGTTTGGGAGGGGCGGTCGTCACGAGGCCGTCCAGCAGTAGCCGGGCGGCCCGCGCGATCTCCTCGACAGCCTCGTCGAACACGGCCTGGTTGACCCGAGACGGCTTCGTCGTCCCGGCGATCTTCCGCACGAACTGCAGAGCAGCGTCGTGGCACTCCTGGTCGGTCGCTGCGGGCTCGAGGTTGTTCAGCGGGAGGATGTTGCGGCACATGCCTGCCAGGGTAGGCCGATACGCCGATGCGGCCAAGGGCCGTCCGTGCGCCTCTGCGGAGCCGTTACTTCTTGTAGTTGGGCGCCTCGACGACGATCTGCACGTCGTGCGGGTGCGACTCCTTGAGTCCGGCCGAGGTGATGCGCACGAACTTGCCGCGCAGCTTGAGCTCCTCGATCGTGCGAGCGCCCACATAGAACATGGACTGACGCAGTCCCCCGACCAGCTGGTAGGCCACCGCCGAGACCGGTCCCCTGTAGGGCACCTGCCCCTCGATGCCCTCGGGGATGAGCTTGTCGTCGCTGGGCACGTCGGCCTGGAAGTAGCGGTCCTTCGAGTACGAGGTCTGCTTGCCGCGGGTCTGCATGGCCCCGAGGGAGCCCATGCCGCGGTACTGCTTGAACTGCTTGCCCGACTGGAAGACGATCTCACCCGGCGACTCGTCGGTACCGGCGAGCAGCGAGCCCAACATCACGGCATCCGCTCCGGCGACCAGCGCCTTGGCGATGTCGCCCGAATACTGCAGACCGCCGTCGGCGATCACGGGAATTCCTGCGGGGCGCGCAGCGAGAGAGGCCTCATAGACCGCCGTGACCTGCGGCACTCCGACGCCCGCGACGACGCGGGTGGTGCAGATCGAACCGGGTCCGACGCCGACCTTGACGGCATCCACACCAGCGTCGATGAGCGCCTGCGCGCCCTCGCGCGTGGCCACGTTGCCGCCGATGATGTCGATGTGTGCGAACGATTCGTCTGCCTTGAGGCGACGGACCAGATCGATCACGCCCTGCGACTGACCGTTCGCGGTGTCGACGACGAGCACGTCCACGCCGGCGTCGCGCAGTGCCTCCGCGCGCTCCCAGGCGTCGCCGAAGAAGCCGATGGCCGCGCCGACGCGCAGGCGCCCCTGGTCGTCCTTCGTCGCGAGGGGGTACTTCTCGCTCTTGTCGAAGTCCTTGATCGTGATGAGCCCGGCGAGCGTGCCGTCGGCATCGATCAGCGGCAGCTTCTCGACGCGGTGCTTCGCGAACAGCGCGATCACCTCACCGGCTGCCACACCGACCGGCGCGGTGACGAGGCCCTCCGAGGTCATGACGTCCTTGACGAAGGTGGTCTGGCGCTCGAAGCCGGAGACGAAGCGCATGTCGCGGTTGGTGATGATGCCCACCAGTCGACCGTCCGGGTCGACCACGGGAAGGCCCGAGATGCGGTACTGCGCGCACAGCGCGTCGACCTCTTCGACCGTCGCGTCGGGCGTGGTTGTGATCGGGTCGGTGATCATGCCGGACTCGCTGCGCTTGACGCGGTCGACCTGCGACGCCTGGTCGGCGATCGACAGGTTGCGGTGCAGGATGCCGATCCCCCCCTCGCGCGCCATCGCGATGGCCATTCGCGACTCGGTGACGGTGTCCATGGCGCTCGAGAGCAGAGGCGTGGCGACGGAGATGCGCCGCGTGACGCGGGACGAGGTGTCGGCCTCGCTGGGGATCACATCTGTGTGCCCCGGAAGCAACAGCACGTCGTCGTACGTCAGTCCGACGAAACCGAAGGGGTCGTGCTGTTCCATGGGGGCTCCTCCTGCGCTGGCCGCGCGATTGCGAGTGAGAGTGAGTCGGTCGCCGTCGTCCGATACGGGCCGTCACCCGTATAGAGATTCTAAGCGAGACGCGCCCGAGAACATTCCCGTTATCGGACCGTCACCCTAGCCATAGGGGGATGTGTAGGAGATTCGCTGGCCGCGCACTACGCTCAAACACACCGTCCAGCTCTGCGGTTCACACCCGACGCCGTAGAGACAGCACTCACAGTGGAGGTTGCGTGGGACCCACAGCACTCGCCGTGCACCGAAAGCGTCGCCCCTGGGTGGTCGCCTTCCTCGGCATCCTGATCGCTCTATCGGCATTCCTGTTGCAACCCGGTGTCTCGGCGTCCGCCGAGACGACGGACGACGGCCAGGATGTCACCGACTTCTACTTCGCGGGCGTGGTCACCAACGCCGATGAGCCCGTCGAGGGCGTCGTCATGTCGATCGACGGAAACGGCTTCGAGGCCGAGACCGAGACCGACGCCGAAGGCAAGTGGCGTCTGTACGTGCCCGAGAAGGAGACGTACACGCTCACGGTCGATGAATCGACGCTGCCGGACGGGGTCATCGTCGACGCCTCCCAGCTGCCCGAGGGGATCCAACCCGTGTCGGGCACGACCGCGTCGTTCGAACTGGAGTTCGGTCTCACCGGCACGAAGATCGTGAACTTCTTCCTCGGTGCCGGTGAGCGAGTCACCGTGTCGTTCGTCGATCAGCTGCTGTCGCGTCTCGTCGGAGGACTGAACTTCGGCCTCCTGCTGGGCCTTGCCTCGATGGGCGCCGCGCTCATCTACGGGACCACGCGTCTGTCGAACTTCGCCCACGGCGAGATGGTCACCTGGGGCGCGGTCGTCGCTCTGCTGTTCACCACGTTCTGGCAGCTGCCGCTCTGGCTCGGCATCATCGCCGCCGTGATCGGCGGTGCCGCCCTCGGGTGGGCGTTGGATGCCGGGCTCTGGAAGCCGCTCCGACGGCGTGGCCTCGGTGTCGTGCAGCTCATGATCGTGAGCATCGGTCTCTCGCTCGCCCTCCGTTACGGACTGCAGTACATCATCGGCGGCAACACCTACCAGCTGCCCGGTGCGAGCCCGACGCCGATCCGTCTCGGTCCGATCTCGCTGTCGTATATCGACATGATCGGCATGGGCACCAGCATCATCGTGATCCTGGGTGTCGCCTTCTTCCTGACCCGGACGCGAACCGGCAAGGCGACCAGGGCGATCTCGGACAACCCGTCGCTCGCGGCCGCATCCGGCATCGATGTCGACAAGGTGATCCGCACGGTGTGGATCCTGGCCGGCGCGCTGGCCGCGATCTCCGGCATCCTGTGGGCGTACTTCCGCCCCGGCGTCAAGTGGGACATGGGCATGCAGATGCTGCTGCTGATGTTCTGCGCGATCACGCTCGGCGGTCTCGGTTCCGCGATCGGCGCGCTGATCGGCTCGATCATCGTCGGACTCGCGGTCGAGGTGTCGACGCTCTTCGGAGTCCCTTCCGACCTCAAGTACGCCACCGCTCTCGTCGCACTGATCGTGATCCTGCTCGTACGACCGCAGGGCATCCTCGGACGCAAGGAAAGGTTGGGCTGACGCATGGACTTCGGAAGCATCTTCGGCAACACAGCCTCCTATCTGTTCAGCCCGACGACGATCGCGTACGCGTTGGCGGCGACGGGTCTAGCGGTGCACTTCGGCTACACCGGTCTGCTGAACTTCGGCATGGCCGCCTTCATGGCGGTCGGCGCCTACGGCTACGCGATCTCGATCCTCACCTTCGGCTTCCCGTGGTGGGCCGGCGTTCTCGTCGGTGTGCTCGCCGGCGCCGCGTTCGCCCTGGTGCTCGGCATCCCGACGCTGCGCCTGCGCGCGGACTACCTCGCCATCGCCACCATCGCCACGGCGGAGGTCGTGCGTCTGCTGTTCGTGACCGAGCTGTTCAAGGACTGGACGAACTCGGCCGGTGGGCTCTCGGGCTACCACCAGAGCTTCCGCGACGCGAACCCGTTCCCTCCGGGAACGTACGGCTTCGGTCCGTGGACGTACAACGAGAACGACCTGTGGGTGCGCGTCGTCGGACTTTTCGCTCTCGCGCTCGCGGTGCTCGTCGTCTGGGCGCTCATGCGCAGCCCCTGGGGCCGCGTGCTCAAGGGCATCCGTGAAGACGAAGACGCCGTGCGCTCGCTGGGCAAGAACGTCTTCGCCTACAAGATGCAGGCGCTCGTCGTCGGTGGCGTGATCGGCGCCCTCGGAGGCATCGTCTTCGTGCTGCCGTCGGCCGTGATCCCCGGCAGCTACTCGACGTCGCTGACGTTCTTCCTGTGGACCATCCTCCTCCTGGGCGGCGCGGCCACGGTCTTCGGACCCACATTGGGCGCCGTCCTGTTCTGGGTCGTGTTCGCCTTCCTCGGCGCACTCCTCCCCGCCATGGCGAACGCCGGCTACCTGCCCATGTCGGGCGCGCAGGCCGACGTGGTGCGCTACATCGTGATCGGCATCGTGCTGATGCTGATCGTCATTTTCCGCCCCCAGGGGATCCTCGGAAACAAGAGGGAGATGACCTTTGTCAAGTGACGACAACGCGGTCGCACCCGCGAAGAGCGCACCCCGCGCCAAGACCACCGGTCTCGCCATCGGCCCTGCGGCACCCGGCGTCCCGAAGGTCGATCCCATCCTCACCGTCGACGCCGTGCAACGGCGCTTCGGTGGCCTGACCGCGGTGGATGTCGACCACGTCGAGATCCCCCGCGGCGCGATCACCGCACTCATCGGCCCCAACGGAGCCGGCAAGACGACCCTGTTCAACCTCCTGTGCGGCTTCGACAAGCCCAACAGCGGCACCTGGTCGTTCGACGGCAAGAACCTCTCCGGTATCCCCTCCTTCAAGGTCGCGCGCATGGGTCAGGTGCGCACCTTCCAGCTGACGAAATCGCTGTCGTTGCTCACCGTGCTCGAGAACATGAAGCTCGGCGCCAAGGGGCAGCGCGGCGAGGGTTTCTGGGCAGGACTCTTCCCCTTCCTCTGGCGCAAGCAGGATGCCGAGATCGAAGCGCGGGCTCACGAACTGCTCACCCGTTTCAAGCTCGACGCCAAGGAACAGGACTTCGCGGCGTCGCTCTCGGGCGGACAGCGGAAGCTGCTGGAGATGGCTCGCGCCCTCATGAGCGATCCGACGCTCGTCATGCTCGACGAGCCCATGGCCGGGGTCAACCCCGCTCTCACGCAGTCGCTGCTCGATCACATCCTCGACCTCAAGGATCTCGGCATGACCGTGCTCTTCGTCGAGCATGACATGCACATGGTGCGCCACATCGCCGACTGGGTCGTCGTGATGGCCGAAGGCCGTGTCGTCGCCGAGGGACCGCCGGAGACGGTGATGGAGGACCCCGCAGTGGTCGATGCCTACCTGGGCGCGCATCAGGACGTGGACCTCGGTGCCGTCACCGGCCGCATCCCCGTGATCGCCGACATCGACGCGGCGAAGTTCCGCGAGCAGGTCGAGGCCGAGGTGGAAGCCGAAGAGGCCACCGAAGACGCCGAGGAGGAGAAGGCATGACCGACGTATCCCCCGTCCGCAACGAGATCAAGAACGACGACGTGATCGTCGAGCTGAAGGACGTGCACGCCGGATATCTGCCGGGCGTGAACATCCTCAACGGGGCGAACCTCGTCGCGCGCAAGGGCGAGCTGATCGGCATCATCGGTCCGAACGGCGCCGGCAAGTCCACGCTGCTCAAGTCGATCTTCGGCATGGTCAACGTGCGCGACGGCGACATCACCGTCAACGGCGAGAGCATCGTCGGCCTCAAGGCTGACAAGCTCGTCCGCCGCGGCGTGGCCTTCGTGCCGCAGACGAACAACGTGTTCCCCTCGCTGACGATCCAGGAGAACCTGGAGATGGGGCTCTACCAGAACCCCAAGATCTTCGCCGAGCGGCTGGAGTTCGTGAGCAGCATCTTCGCGGAGCTGGGCAAGCGCCTGAAGCAGCGGGCCGGCTCGCTGTCGGGCGGCGAGCGGCAGATGGTCGCGATGTCGCGGGCGCTCATGATGGACCCGTCCGTGCTGCTGCTCGACGAGCCGTCGGCCGGCCTCTCCCCCGTGCGTCAGGACGACGCGTTCATCCGCGTCTCCGACATCAACAAGGCCGGGGTCACCACGATCATGGTCGAGCAGAACGCGCGGCGCTGCCTGCAGATCTGCGACCGCGGCTACGTGCTCGACCAGGGCCGCGACGCGTACGAGGGCACCGGACGCGACCTCCTGAACGACCCCAAGGTCATCGGCCTGTACCTGGGCACGCTCGGCACCGACGCCGCCTGAGGCGACAGACACGAAGAGGGGGATGCCGGCCGGCATCCCCCTCTTTCATGTGTGCTGCACGCCCTTGCTTCCCCACCCCACTCCCCCACCCCAGCCTCCCCACCCCAGCCCCGCCGCACGAAGTTGACACCTCTTGTCGCCACCGGCGCCCCATAACGACAACAGGTGCCAACTCCGCGGGGGCATGCGGCCGGCGAGCGTGAGGGCGTGCGCACATAGGGCGTGCGCCGTGGGGCGGCCCAGACAGCACGAAGGCCCCGGATGCGAACATCCGGGGCCTTCGTGATTCAGGAATTACTTGATGCGCGACGTGACGTTGTCGGCGTCGAACTCGTAGACGCCGATGGCAGCGCCCTTCGGGTCGTTGTTCTCGTCGAACGTGATGTCGCCGGACAGACCGTTGTAGTCCGCCGTGCCACCGCCGTTGATGATCTCGGCGCAGTCAGCGAACGTGGTGCACTTCTCGCCATCACCATCGCCACCCGAGACCGTGCGCATCTGGTCGGCCATGTCAGCGCCCTCGACCGAACCGGCAGCGAGTGCCGACAGCGCGATGAGGATCACGGCGTCGTAGGCCTCAGCAGAGTAGGTCACGGCGTCGATGGGGTCGTTGCCGTCGGCGGTCCAGACCTCGTTGAGCTGGTCCAGGAAGTCCTGCGGCAGCTCGGCGCCGGCGCGGGTTCCCTTCGATCCCTCGAGGCTGACCGGGATGTCGGTTCCCCAGTCCTTCAGGTTGCCGTCGACCAGGTACAGCGAACCGGTGTCGATGCCGGCGTTGCCGAGCAGCGGAGCGATCGTCGCGAACTGGTCGTACGAGACCACGGCGACAGCGTCGGGCTTCGCAGCCGCGACGGCGGACACCTGGGCGTTGAACTGACCGTCACCCTGGTTGTAGGACTGCTCGGCCACGACCTCGCCGCCGGTGCCCTCGAACGTCGCCTTGATGGCTTCGAAGAGGCCCGTGCCGTAGGGGTCGTTCTGGTAGATGATGCCGAGGGTCTTGTGACCGTCCTCGGCGATCTGGTTGCCGAGCACCTCACCCTGCAGGTTGTCGCTCGGCGCCGTGCGGAAGTACAGCGGGTTGATGCCCGTGAAGTCCGGCGACGTGTTCGACGGCGAGACGGTGAGGATGCCCGCACCGGCGTTTCCGTCGAGGATCAGCTTCGTGACGCTCGACGACGCGGCGCCGATCATCGCGGTGATGCCCGCGTTCTGCAGGTTCGTGATCGAGGTCTCGTAGGCCTTGTTGTCGAGGTCACCCTCGTCAGCCGTCGTGAGGTCGATCGTGACTCCGGCGTCGGCGTCGTTGATCTGCTGCACCGCGAGCTGCACGCCGGCTTCCATCGGCGCACCGAGGAATGCGAGCGAACCCGTGGCGGGAAGCAGCGAACCGAGCTTGAGCGTCAGGTCGACGGCGGGCTTGTCCCCACCCTCGGACGGCTCGGCGTTCGGCGTGCTGCTGCAGCCTGCGACGACGATGGCGGATGCGCTGAGCAGCGCGATCCCGGCGAAGACCTTCGCGCGGCGCGAACCCTTCAATGCGTTCATTGGTGCTCCCTTGCGTAACTGAACGTGGATCGAGACCACGGTCGGGTGCTCTAACCCTAGGGCGTGCGACACGCGCAGAGGGGTCGCAAGTATTTCGGTGCGTTAACGATCCGACACCGGGTTCCGCGGCTGCCGCGTCGGCGGATCAGACGCGCTCGGCCGGGGCGTTCCTGCGACCTCGTCGGGCGGCCAGCAGCAGGTCGATCACGAAGACGATGATCGCGATCCAGACGATGATGAAGCCGGCCCAGCGTTCCGCCGGCATGGGCTCGTGCAACACCACCACACCGATCACGAACTGCATGACCGGGGTGATGAACTGGATCATGCCGATCACGGTCAGGTTCACGCGACGCGTTCCCGCCGCGAACAGCAGCAGCGGGAACAGCGGTCGCCACACCCGCGAACGCCAGCAGCACCGCGTGCCATCCCCCGTGTGTGCCCATGGTCAGTCCGTCGGCGGTCTGCGCCACCAGGATCAGCTGCACGATCGCGATCGGGATCAGCCAGAACGACTCGAGGGTCAGACCGCTGACGGCGTCGACGGCCGGACCGATCTTCTTCTTGATGAGCCCGTAGACGCCGAAGGACGCGGTGAGCGAGAGTGCGATCCACGGGAAGGATCCGTAGCGCGACGATGATCACCGCGACCGCGACCGCCGGCGATCCCGATGGCGGCCCACTGCAGACGGCGGATGCGCTCCTTCAGCACGAGCACACCGAGCAGCACGGTGGTGATCGGGTTGATGAAGTAGCCCAGGCTGGTCTCGACGACGTTGCCGTCAGAGTCCCGATGAGGAAGACCTGCCAGTTGATGTAGATCAGGAGTCCGGCGAGCGCGGTCCACGCGAGGAGTTTCGGCTGTCGGAGGATCGCGCGGAACGCCGCCCACCCGCGCATGACGGTGAGCAGGACGAGGCAGAACACGAAGGACAGCAGCACGCGCCAGGCGACGACCTCCCACGGGCCGGTGGGCACGAGCAGGATGAAGTAGAGGGGAAGCACGCCCCACAGGAGGTACGCGGCACCGGCGTATGCGACTCCGGCGGTCTGCGTCGCGCGGCTCGTCGTATCGGGGGTCACCGACTACCCTATGCCCGGCGAACCGCGCTGCCAGCACGGCGAGGGTCCGGCCGCGAGATTGGCAGGAACCGATGCCGGGTGGCGCCGATCACCTCCGCCGGCGCTCCACGGCCGCCTCGGGACGCAGAAGGGGCCCGGATGCCGTAGCATCCGGCCCCTTCGAAGACGTTGCTCAGCGGACGACGACTGCGAGCACGTCGCGAGCCGACAGGACGAGGAACTCGTCGCGCCGAACTTCACCTCGGTGCCGCCGTACTTGCTGTAGAGCACGCGGTCGCCGACGGCGACGTCGAGCGGAACGCGGTTGCCGTTGTCGTCGATGCGGCCGGGGCCCACGGCCACGACCTCGCCCTCCTGGGGCTTCTCCTTGGCGGTGTCGGGGATGACCAGGCCACTCGCGGTGGTCTGCTCGGCCTCGACCTGCTTGATGACGATGCGGTCCTCGAGCGGCTTGATGGAAACCGACACGGTCTACCTCTTCTTTCTTGACGCTGACACGAAAGACTAGTTCGCACTCTCAACCCGAGAGTGCTAACGCCAGTCTAGGCGGTCGGCTGGCACTCATGCAACGCGAGTGCCAGCCGCGGGTCGCGATCCGAGCTCACCCCTCGCGGCTCTAGGCTGAGATGCGTGGAGATGTCCGAGCTGCAAGCCCTGCTGACCCCCGCGGGACTGGACCTGCTCGACGGGATCGGACCCCGTGACCACGCGCCGAGGTCGCGCGCGCCGTCTCCCGGCTGCGCGCCGCCGGCCACTCCCCCGACCTCGTCTCGGCCGTCGTCGGCCAGGCGCATCTGCGCGCCAAGGCGACGCGAAGTTCGGGCCGTTCGCCCGACGGATGCTGTTCACCCGAGCCGGGCTCGAGCAGGCGACGCGGCTGCCGGTGGCCGCTCGTCATGCGCAGCGCATCCGCCGAGCGGGCATCACGCGCGTCGCGGACCTCGGCTGCGGCATCGGCGGCGATGCGCTCGCCTTCGCCGGCGCAGGACTCGACTGTGCTGGCCGTCGACGCCGACGAGGTCACCGCTGCGATCGCGGCGTACAACCTCGCGCCTTTCGGCGCGATAGGCGACGACTCGGCCGGCACGGTCGTGCGGCACGGCACCGCAGAGGATGCCGACATCAGCGGCTACGAGGCGGTCTGGATGGACCCGCGCGTCGCACCGCCGGCCACAGCGAGACCCGCCGCGTCTCGGCCGACGACTACTCCCCGTCTCTGGACTGGGCGTTCGCCCTCGCCGCACGTCTGCCGACCGGCATCAAGCTCGGTCCGGCGCATGACCGCGACGCGCTCCCCGCGGACGCCGAGGCCCAGTGGGTGAGCGCCGACGGCAGCGTGGTCGAGCTGGTGGTGTGGACCGGTGCGCTCGCGCGTGAGGGCGTTCGTCGTGCGGCCCTCGTGATGCGCGGCGAGCGGTCGCACGAGATGACCGCGGGCGCGGACGCCGAGGATGCGCCGGTGCGCGGGCTCGGGGCATTCGTGCACGAACCGGACGGTGCGGTGATCCGCGCGCGACTCATCGGAGACGTGGCGCGCGAGCCTGGACGCGGGCATGGTCGACCCGAAGATCGCCTACCTGACCTCCGACACCCCCCTCACGAGCCCGTTCGTGCAGACGTTCCGGGTGCGGGAGACCATGGCCGCGAACCCCAAGGCGATCAGCGCTGTGCTCCAGGCCGAGGGCATCGGCACGCTCGAGATCAAGAAGCGCGGTGTCGACATCGACCCGGCCGCATTCCGGAAGAGGCTGCGGCTGAAGGGCGACGGATCGGCCACGCTCATCATGACGCGGATCGGCGATCAGCACCGCGCGATCCTCGCCGATCGGGTCGCGTCCCCGGCCTAGAGGTCGCGCTCCGCGCGCTCACTCCGGCGTGACATCGCCGTCATCGTTCTCGCGCGTGATCGTGAGCGTCGGACCGTAGTTGGTCGTCCACGACCAGTCGACCCTCGTCTTCTGTCGCGTCTTGTCGTCCACGTGCTCGACCCACAGCCCGCCGCTGTCCAACGAGCTCTCGCAGCGCATGTCCAGCACCTCCGAGGTCGATCCGTAGATCAGGCACTGCGTTCCCTCGTCTGGACGCGCCCCCGTCCAGATCGGGTTGTCGCCATCGCGCCCCACGGGCCAGACCGAGTTCTGATCGAAGCCCTGATCGACCAGGAGCGCCGCGAAACGCTCATCGTCGTCGGTGTCGTAGGTCGGCACGTTGCCGAGCGGCCCGTTCTCGTAGCTGCTCACGATCACCGCCGGTTCCCCGCCCCGGGTGAGGATCAGCTGTCCGCTCACCTCGGTCTGCCCTTCCGCGTGCTCGACGACCATCGTGCCGTACAGCCCGCTCTCGCGCACGATCTCGTCGCGATCGCACGTGGCGTTGTTCCGAGTGCCGTTGCCCATCACCAGACAGAGCCGCTTGCCGTCGGACTGCGTGGCGAACCACAGCACGACCCCGGCCTCCACGGCGATCGGACGCACAGAGCCGTGGTCGTAGTCGTCGTCCGCGACGAGCTCCGCCTGCCACTCCTGCTGAGCCGGCGTGAGCACCACGGCCTCGGCGCCCGCAGGCGCGAACAGCATCCATCCCAGACCGATCCCGAGCACAAGCGTCACGACGACGCCCAGCAGCAACGTCCGCCAGCGCCGCAGCAGAACGTGCCGGAACCGGGTCGGCTCAGCGACCTCCGCAGTGGGCACGTCGACCGAGACGTCGGTCGCGACATCGTCGCTCCCGCGGAGATCTGCGCTCGATCGGACCGTATCCGGAGCAGACCCTCCGATATTCGGCAGATCTCCGGCGCTGCGAGGCACGGTCGGCGCCGCCGGTTCCGGGCGAACGGGCCGAGCGGCCCGTCGCATGAGGTCCCGCAGACGCGACGCCTCCGCGGCATCCAACCCGCCATCGCGCCCATAGGCACGCGCCTGCAATGCGCGCATCTCGGCAAGGTCGGCGGCATCCAGCATCGGGCTATCCCAACCGCTCGAACTGCATGCCCGCCCAGACCAACCACCCGAGGCTGAAGACCGTCGCACACAGGCTGAGCACGAGAGCCCACCGGGCGATCGCCCGACTCTCCACCGGGCGGCGCAACGACATGATCGAGGCGATCACGGCGACGATCGCGACCGGGATTCCCCACCCGACGAAGAAGGACGTGGCGAGTGCGACGATGGCTGCGAGCAGCGCCCAGGGCGCCAGACGGGCATCATCGACGGTCGTGGTTCCGGTGTCGGGTTCCCACTCGGTGTCTGCGGCGGCGTCGATCTCGGGCCCGGTCACCACGACCGGCTCGATCCCGACGGGACCTGTCGGGAGCTTCGAGTAGCCCTCTCGGCGCGCACCGGGGAGCCGTGCCGCGCCTGCCGGGCGCTCGACCTCTCCGCTCGGACGATCGATGCTCGTCGGCGTGGCTCTGGCCTCGTCGGAGGAGGATGCCGGGCGCTCGTCCGGGCCGTCCGTCTGCGATCCGCTCATGTCAGGACCGCTTCGCCGACCTGGATCTCCGTGACCGGCAAGGTGGAGTCCGCGCCGAAGGCGAGCGTCGACGGCTGCCGCCCCGCCGAGATCAGCTCCGCGGCGAGCGCCGCGATCATCGCCCCGTTGTCGGTGCACAGCGAGAGCGGCGGGATTCGCACGGTGACCCCTGCGGCTGCGGCCCGTTCCAGGGCGACGTCGCGCAGACGACGGTTGGCGATGACGCCACCGCCCAGCAGCAGCCGGGGAACGCCGAGGTCAGCACAGGCGGCGAGCGCCTTCGTCACGAGAACGTCGACGACCGCTTCACGGAAGCTGGCGGCGACATCGGCGACGGGCACCTCGACGCCGTCTGCCTCGCAGCGCTCGACCCAGCGCGCGACGGCCGTCTTGAGTCCGGAGAAGGAGAAGTCATAGCGGTGCTTCGCCAGGTCGGAGGCGCGGGAGAGTCCGCGGGGGAACCGGATGGCGTTCGGGTCGCCCTTCAGCGCGGCACGGTCGATCTCCGGCCCGCCCGGATAGGGAAGCGAGAGCAGCCGCGCGACCTTGTCGAACGCCTCGCCGGCCGCGTCGTCCATGGTCTCGCCGAGCAACTCGACATCGGCGGTGAGGTCGCGCACGTGCAGCAGGGAGGTGTGTCCGCCCGACACCAGCAGCGCGACCGTCGGGTACTCGAGAGGTTCGGAGTCGGCCGTGAGGATGTCGGCAGCGATATGACCCACCAGATGGTTCACGGCGTACAGAGGCTTGCCGAGCGATACGGCGAGTCCCTTGGCTGCTCCGACCCCGACCATGAGCGCTCCGGCGAGACCGGGCCCGCTGGTCACGGCCACGGCGTCGAGTTCGTCGAGCGTGACACCGGCCTCGGCGAGCGCCGCCTCGATCGAGGGCTGCAGCGCCTCCAGGTGCGCGCGCGCCGCGACCTCGGGCACGACACCGCCATAGCGGGCGTGCTCGTCCATGCTCGAGGCGATCGTGTTCGACAGCAGAGTGCGTCCGCGGACGATGCCGATACCGGTCTCGTCGCAGCTCGTCTCGATGCCCAGCACCAATGGCGCACTCATGCGGTCGCCTCCTCTGCGGGATCGTGTCGGGCCACGGGACGTCGGTTCAGGACCACCCGCATCACGATCGCGTCGACGTCATCGGGCTGATAGTAGTGCGCGCGGCGGCCGATCTCCTCGAACCCCTCGGAGCGGTACAGCCCTTCCGCGCTCGGGTTGTCGGCGCGAACCTCGAGGAACACCTCTCGTGCTCCACGCGCGGCGGCGGCACCCAGCAGGGCGTTCAGCAACGCACGTCCTCGGCCCGCGCCCCGGTGCTCCGCATCCAGCGCGATCGTCTGGATGTCGGCATCCGCGCTCCCCTGCAGCGCGCGTACCCCGCCATAGCCGATGATGTCGCCGTCGACCTCGTCGACGAGGTAGCGTCCGTGCGGGCTCGCGAGCTCCGCCGCCATGCTCTCGGCGCTCCAGGCGTCGGACGGGAAGGAGCGGTTCTCGATCAGCATGATCGCGTCGAGATCTGCCGGTGTGGCATCACGCAGGCTCATGACCCGACCTTCTTCGGGATCCCTGGCACGCGGACGTCGGGCTGACGCAGATACAGGGGCTCCTCGCCGCTCAGCGTGCGCGAGGCGGCGACGGCCCGCGCACCGACCCGCGCGAGATCGAGGCCGGAGAGCGCGGCGACATCGATGCGACGGATGCCGTCGAGATGCGCGTCCGCATCGGCCTGAGGCACGAGCACGGTGTCGGCGATGATCTGCGGGAGGCCATCGGCATCCACCCCGTCGAAGATCGAGATCGCGACCTCGCGGCGTCGTGCATCCGTGACGATGGCGAAGACTCCTGCGATTCCGTCCGTCTCGATCGCCGTGAGCGCGGCGGCGAAGTGGCTGGGGACGGCGACGACGGGCACCCGGCGCCCGAGGGCGAACGCACGCGCGGCCGCGATGCCGATCCGCAGACCGGTGAAGGGTCCCGGGCCCATGCCGGCCACGACATGGCTGACGGGCGTCACGCCGGCCTCGGCGATCACCCGAGCGAGGAGGTCGCCGATCACCTCGGCATGACCGAGCGGGTCCGTCGCGGCGGCATCCGCGCGGCGAGAACCGTCGGCATCGATGACAGCGACGGCTGTCCCCAGGGAGGTGTCGACGGCGAGGATCACGTTCCCAGGGTAGTCGGCGATCAGCTCCGGAGCTGTGCGATCGTCACGATACGGGGGGCATCGGCGTCGAGTTCCGACGGATCGATGTCGTCTCCGGCGAGGCCGACCGGACGCTCGAACTCGATGTCCCACCAGGAGTCCGCAAGGTCCTCGGCCATGCCCCGCCCCCACTCGATCACGACCACCGCGTGCGAGAGGTCGAGATCGAGATCGTCCAGCTCCGCCCCGGAGCCGAGGCGGTAGGCGTCGACGTGGACGAGCGGAGCGCGCCCGACCAGCGACGGATGGGTCCGCGCGATCACGAACGTCGGGCTCTGCACGGGACCCCGCACTCCCAGCCCCTCGGCAAGGCCACGGGTGAAGGTCGTCTTGCCCGCGCCGAGCGGCCCCGTGAGCACGAGCAGGTCACCGGCCTCGAGCTGTTCTCCGATGCGCAGACCGAGGCGCTCCATCGCGTCAGCGGTGTCGACCTCGATCCGACCGAGGAACGCCGGATCGATGCTCATGACGATCTCCGGGGAACCCTCGCACCGATGCGCGTGACGATCTCGTAGTTGATGGTGCCGGCGGCGTCCGCCCAGTCGGCGGCCGAAGGCACGCCGAGCGTGGGGTCGCCGAACAGCACGACCTCGTCGCCGATCGAGATGGGCGTGTCGCCCACGTCCACCACGAACTGGTCCATCGCGATGCGCCCGGCGTTGGTGAAGCGGTGTCCGCCGATGCTGACCGGCAGCCGGCCCGACGCGTGACGAGGCACACCGTCGGCGTAGCCCAGCGGCACGAGCGCGAGCGTGGTGTCGCGCTCGGTGCGGTGGTCATAGCCGTACGAGACACCCGAGCCCGCGGGAACGCGACGCACCGCCGCGATGGCACCGCGCAGCGTCATCGCGGGGCGCAGGCCGAGTTCGGCCGACGAGCGGTCGTCGAACGGCGAGAGTCCGTACAGCCCGATGCCGATGCGCACGGCGTCGAGCCGCATCTCCGGGTGATCGATGGCGGCAGCGGTGGCGGCGATGTGACGGATCTGCGGGCGGATGCCGAGCGCAGCCGCCGCAGCGACCCCCTCGTCGAACTTGGCGAGCGCGGCACGGTCGTCCTCGACAGACGTGTTCGAGAGGTGGCTGAACAACCCCACGATCCGCAGCCTCCCGATCCGTTCCAGGCGTGCGGCTTCGGCGAGCACACGCCCCCAGTCGGCCGGGGCGATGCCGTTGCGCGACAGACCGGTCTCGAACTTCAGGTGCACGCTGACCGGATGATCGACGGTGGCCACGAGAGCTGCGGCTTCGAGCTGATCGAAGGAGGAGATGCCCAGTTCGATGTTCTCGGCCGCCGCCTGCGCGAACCGCTCACCCGGCGCGTGCAGCCAGGCCATGATCGGCGCGTGGATGCCCTGTCGCCGCAGCTCGAGCGCTTCCGGGATCTCGGCCACACCGAGTCGCGTCGCTCCTGCCGACAGCGCGGCGACAGCGACGGCGGCGGCGCCATGCCCGTAGGCGTTGGCCTTCACGACCGCGATGACCTCCACTCCCGTGAGTCGTCGGAAGTGCCGCACGTTGTCGGCGATCGCGTCGAGCTCGATCGTGGCCTCGCGGAACGGGACGGTCACAGCGGCTCTCCTTCGGCGACGACGAATGCGGTGGCGAACCCCGCGTCATGGGACATGGTGAGATGCAAGTGTGCGATGCCGCGTTCTTCGATGACCGCCGCGGTGGTGCCCGAGAGCACGAAGTACGGGCGCCCCGACGGTTCGGATGCGATCTCGATCTCGGTCCAGTGCACGCCGTCCGAGCCGCCCAGCGCCTTGATGAGCGCCTCTTTCGCGGCGTACCTGGCGGCGAGCGACGCCAGCCGCAGCGTGCGCTCCGTCGGGGCGAAGAGGCGCTCCAGAAGGCGTGGCGTGCGCTCGAGTGTCCGCTCGAATCGCGGGATGTCCACGAGGTCGATGCCGGTCCCGATGATCACGTTCCCAGCCTACTCGCGCCGCACTTCCCCTCCGTCGAGTGCACGGGGAAACGCCGAGTGCACGGGATCTTCGCGTGAAGATCCCGTGCACTCGGCAATAGGCCGTGCAGTGGGCGCGTGTGCCCGCGCGCTTACTCGACTGTGACGGACTTCGCGAGGTTGCGCGGCTGGTCGACGTCGAGGCCCTTGGCGGTGGCCAGAGCCATCGCGAAGATCTGCAGCGGGACGACCGCGAGCAGCGGCTCGAACATCGCACCCGCGAGCGGGATGTGGATGACCTCATCGGCGAACGGCAACACGGCGGCGTCGCCCTCCTCGGCGATCACGATCACCCGGGCACCGCGTGCGCGGATCTCCTGGATGTTCGAGACGACCTTCGAGTGGACCAGCGCGGAGTGACGCGGCGACGGCACGAGCACGAACACCGGCTGGCCGGGCTCGATCAGTGCGATCGGGCCGTGCTTGAGCTCGCCGGCGGCGAATCCCTCGGCGTGGATATAGGAGATCTCCTTGAGCTTGAGCGCACCCTCGAGCGCGATCGGGTAGCCCACGTGACGTCCCAGGAACAGCACCGAACGCGTGTCGGCCATCCACCCGGCCAGCTGCGTGACGTGCTCCTGCTCGCTGGCGAGCACCTTGGCGATCTTCTCCGGAAGCGCGGCGAGCTCGGCGACGTCGACCGAGGCATCCGCGACGGCCCCGCGCACGCGCCCCATGTGCAGACCGAGCAGCAGCAGTGCGGTGATCTGCGCGGAGAAGGCCTTGGTCGAGGCCACGGCGACCTCTGGTCCGGCGTGCGTGTAGACGACCGCGTCGGACTCGCGAGGGATGGTCGCACCCTGTGTGTTGCAGACCGAGAGGGTGCGGGCACCGCGCTCACGGGCGTACTTGACCGCCATGAGGGTGTCCATCGTCTCACCGGACTGGCTGATCGAGACGACGAGGGTGTCGGCGCCGATCACCGGGTCGCGGTAGCGGAACTCGTGGGCGAGCTCGACATCGACGGCGACGCGGGCCCACTGCTCGATCGCGTACTTGCCGACGAGCGCGGCGTACGACGCCGTGCCGCACGCGGTGATGATGACGCGGTTGATGCCCACGAAGAGCTCGTCCAGGCCGTCGAGCTCGGGGATCACGACCTGACCGTCGTGGATGCGACCGCGGATCGTGTTCGCGACGGCCTCGGGCTGCTCGGCGACTTCCTTCGCCATGAAGCTGGACCATCCGCCCTTCTCCGCGGCGGCGGCATCCCACGACACGTCGAAGGGCTCGGCCTCGACCGGAGTACCGGCGAAGTCGATGACGGTGACGGCATCCGGGGTGATCGAGACGATCTGGTCCTGACCGATCGCCAGCGCCTTGCGGGTGTGCTCGATGAAGGCGGCGACGTCGGAGCCGAGGAAGTTCTCGCCCTCGCCCAGACCGATCACGAGCGGGGAGTTGCGGCGAGCGCCGACGACGAGCCCCGGGTGGTCCTGGTGCATGGCCAGCAGGGTGAAAGCGCCCTCGAGGCGGTTGACCACGCCTCGGAATGCCAGTTCCAGGTCGCCCCCGTTGCCCGCGTACTCCCGACCAAGGAGGGCTGCGGCCACTTCGGTGTCGGTCTCGCTGCGGAACACGACGCCGTCGGCGAGCAGTTCCTCACGCAGGGCGGAGAAGTTCTCGATGATGCCGTTGTGGATGACGGCGAGCTTGTCGTCATCGGCGAGGTGCGGATGCGCGTTCAGGTCGGTCGGCCCGCCGTGCGTCGCCCAGCGGGTGTGACCGATTCCCGTCGTGCCGTCCGGCAGCGGAGCATCGGTCAACGAATCGCGCAGCTTGGCGAGCTTGCCCGCCTTCTTACGCATGCCCAGCGCACCGTCGCCATCGATCACGGCGACGCCGGCAGAGTCATAGCCGCGGTACTCGAGGCGGGCGAGCCCGGCGAGAAGGATGTCCTGGCTGGGGCGCGGGCCCACGTATCCGACGATTCCACACATGGGATCAAGAGTAAGGCGGGATTTTTGCGAGCCGTCCGAACAATATCCGACGCGTCGCCTCGGTCAGAGTTTGCGCAGCAGCACGCTCTCGACGTCGTGATCGATACCCTTGCGCAGCACCAGTCGCGCACGATGCTTGGTCGGCATCACGTTCTCGACCAGGTTGGGCATGTTGATCTCGTTCCAGTAGCCGAGCGCCGTCGTGATCGCCTCTTCGTCGGTGAGATGGGCGAAGACGTTGAAGTACGACGACGGGTTGCTGAACGCCCCCTGCCGCAGAGCGAGGAACCGGTCGACGTACCACTTCTCGATGTGCGAGGTATCGGCGTCGACGAAGATCGAGAAGTCGAACAGGTCGCTCACCGCCACATCGTTCGGGGCGGGCGGAGGCTGGAGCACGTTCAGGCCCTCGACGATGACGACGTCGGGGCGGCGCACGACCACGTGCGCGTCGGGCACGATGTCGTAGCGCATGTGCGAATAGAAGGGTGCGCGCACCTCGGCGGCCCCGCTCTTCACCTCGGTGAGGAACTCGAGCAGCGCGCGACGGTCGTAGGACTCCGGGAATCCCTTGCGTTCCATGAGACCGCGGCGCTCGAGCTCCGCGTTGGGATAGAGGAAGCCATCCGTCGTCACCAGCTCCACCCGCGGAGTCCCCGGCCACCGGCTCATGAGTTCGCGCAGCAGTCGGGCGATCGTCGATTTACCCACCGCGACGGAGCCGGCCACGCCGACCACGAATGGCGTCGTCGTGTCGTCTTCCTGCAGGAACGAACTCGTCGCGGCGCCGAGCCGCTTGGTCGACGTGGCGTAGAGGCTGAGAAGTCGACTCAGCGGCAGGTAGACCTCGCGCACCTCGGTCATGCTCAGCCGGTCGCCGATGCCGCGGACCTCGACGACCTCGGTCTCACTCAGCGGTTGATCGAGATCGGCGGCGAGATGCGCCCATTCAGCGCGGCCGATCTCCCGGTAGGGAGACAGCGGCAGCGCGGGGTCGACGGTGGTCACGCATACATCGTATCGATGTGGCAGTAGTGTCGATCCGTGCGCCTGGGAGTCCTCGACATCGGATCGAACACCGTCCATATGCTCGCCGCCGACGTCCGCCCCGGCGGCCGACCGCTCGCGACGACGAGTGATCGGACGGTGCTGCGCCTCATGCGTTACCTCACGCCCGACGGCGCGATCTCGGAAGAAGGCGTGCAGGCGCTCGAGGCGGCGGTCGCTCAGGCGCGTCGCGTCGCCGATGCCGAGCGGGTCGATGCGCTGCTCGCGACGGCGACGAGTGCGGTGCGCGATGCACGTAATGGCGCCGACGTGATCGCTCGCATCGAGGCAGCGCTCGGGCAGCCGCTCCAAGTGCTCGACGGCGAGACCGAGGCCGAACTGACCTTTCTCGCGGTACGCCGCTGGTTCGGCTGGTCGGCAGGCCGACTCCTGCTGTTCGACATCGGTGGCGGCTCGTTGGAGATCGCCGCGGGCGGGGAGGAGATGCCCGACGCCGCGGCATCCGTTCCTCTGGGTGCCGGACGCATGACGGTGCAGTTCCTGCCTCACGACCCGCCGGGCGAAGAGGACGTGGAGCGCCTCCGGGCGTACGCCACGCACACGCTCGCCGGAATTCTGCCGCAGTTCTCGAAACTCGGCCGCCCCGACCACGTCGTTGGCTCGTCGAAAGCCATCCGCTCGCTGGCACGCCTGGTCGGCTACCCGGCACCCGGGTGGTCGGGATCGGAGCGGATGCTGCTCCCGCGCGCATCGCTCGGCTCGTGGATCCCCCGTCTCGCCCGGCTTCCCGCCTCCGCACGCCAGGAGTTGCCCGGCATCACCCCGGATCGGACCTTCCAGATCGTCGCCGCCGCCGTGGCGTTGCATGCGGCGATGACCGCTTTGGAGGTCGATGAGCTCGAGGTCTCACCCTGGGCGCTGCGAGAGGGCGTGCTGTTGCGTTACATCGAGCAGCTCAGCTGGAGTGGCACACGTGCGTGAGACGGATGCGGACACCTGATTGAACGCACAGGCGCGACCTCTAGGCTCGTGCCATGCCCGAGTCCCGCACCCCGACCGTCGCGATGCTCGCCCGGGCGCTACTGGTTCCGTACGTGCTCGGTCTGGCGCTGATCGTGTGGCTGCCGGCGTCCATCGCCGGCCGCGTCACCGGACTCGCGTTCCGTCTCGCGGAGTTCGTGTCCGCACATTTCGGCATCGCACTCTCGACCAGCTACACGCTGTTCGAGTTCCTCGCCAACATCGCCCTCTTCGTACCCTTCGGCCTGTTGGTGGCGGCGGCCTGGCCGCGCACCAGCCCCTGGCTCATCATCCTCTTCGGTTACGCGACGAGCGCCACCATCGAACTCGTGCAGTCGCTGCTCCCGAGTCGATTCCCGACGATCTCCGACGTCATCGCGAACACGATCGGCACGGTGATCGGCTGCCTCGCCCTCCATGCCGTCCTGCAGATGAGTCATGCCGGCAGGCGGATCAGAGCCTCTAGCCTGAGGGCATGAGCTTCCCCTTCAGCGATGCACCTCCTGGCGGCCGCAGCCGGCGCGAGTTGCGCGAGCAGAACCGACCGCAGAAGGACAAGCCGGTTCCGCTCGCCGACCTGCTCGGCGAGCCCTCCACCGCAGGCTCGAACACGGGCGCTCCCACGATCCTGACGGTCTGCACCGGCAACATCTGCCGCTCGCCGCAGGCGGAAGTCCTGCTGCGCCGACGACTCGAAGGCGTGGGCGTGCGCGTTCACAGCGCGGGGACGCATGCCCTGGTCGGGCATGGGATGACCGATCAGGCGCAGCAGATCGCCGTGCGCTCCGGAGCACGAGTCGACGCCGCCGCCGCACACGCAGCCCGCTATCTGGTCGAGCCCCTCCTGATCGAATCCGACCTGATCCTGACGATGGCGGGAGAGCACCGCTCTCACGTCGTGAAGATGATGCCGAGCAGGCTTCGCCAGACATTCACCGTGCGCGAGTTCGCCCGGCTGGCCGCAACGGTCACGGACGAGGCCATCCGCACAGCGGCGGACACCGCCGGAGATGCGCCGCCCGCCCGCCTCCGTGCCGCCATCCGGATGCTCAGCGGTCAGCGGGGCCTGTCCCTCTCCACAGAGGAGGACGACGACGTGATCGATCCCTATCGCCGGTCGTGGGAGACGTACGAGATGTCCGCGGCGCAACTCCTGCCGGCCATCGACGAGGTCGAGCGCGTCGTTCGCGCGGCGCTGAGCTGACGACGCACCGACATATCGGTCACTGGCTGAGCCCGCAAAGCCCCGTATGCTCGTTCTGAATGCCTTCCCGTGTGTGAGTCCTCGGGAGATGTGAGGGGAATCACAGGTGGAACTGAGCGACTACTTCCGGATACTTCGCGCGCACTGGATCGTGATCCTCGTGGCGACCGTGCTCGGCGCGGGAGCGGCGTTCGGGTGGAGTGCGATACAGCCCCGCGTGTACGCGGCCGACACCACCGGAATCGTCACGTCCGTCGGCGGAGACGGAACGTCCGGCGCCGCCCTCGTGGGCAACCAGCTCGCCCAGAGCCGCGTCAAGTCCTATCTGAATCTCGGGTCATGGCGTGCTGTCGCCGAACACGCGATCGACGACCTGGGCCTGGACGCGACTCCGGAGGCGCTGGTCTCCCGGGTGTCCGTGACCAACCCCACCGATACGACGGCCCTCAAGGTCACGGCGACCGGTGCGACGCCCGAGACCGCGCAAGCCCTGGCTGAAGCCTGGATGCGCGGCATGGCGATCGAGATCGAGAAGCTCGAAGGCGGCACCGAGGCGACCCCGGCCGCCGTCAGCCTCATCGTGGGAGACTCCGCCCGCCTCCCCACCAGCCCGTCCTCGCCGAACACGCGCCTGAATCTGATCATCGGCGCCCTGGTGGGACTCGCGCTCGGCCTCCTCTACGCCTTCGTCCGCCATACGGTCGACCGTCGCATCCGCCACCCGCGCGACATCGAGCGCGAGACCGGCATCTCGGTCATCGGCACGCTGCCACTCGAGAAGACGATGGACGGCGAACGGCAAGTGATCGACTTCTCACTCGACACGCAGCACGGGGTCTCGCATCACACGATCGAGTCGATGCGCGAGCTGCGCACGAACCTGCAGTTCATCGACGTCGACAACCCCCCGCGCGTCATCGTGGTCACGAGTTCCGTTCCCGGCGACGGCAAGTCGACGGTCGCCGTGAACCTGGCGTCGAGCCTGGCCGCGGCAGGCCAGTGGGCGATCCTCATCGATTGCGACCTGCGCCGCCCTGTGATCGCCGACATCTTCGGCATCTCCAAGGACGTGGGACTCACCGACATCCTCGCCGGACGCGCCGAGCTGCAGGACGTCGCCCACCGCCCGAACGCCGACGTGCCGCTCGCGGTGCTCGGTGCCGGTCGGATCCCGCCGAACCCGAGCGAGCTTCTCGGGTCGCACAGGATGCGAGACTTCCTGGCCGACATCAGCAAGTCCGCCATCGTGATCCTCGACTCTCCTCCCGTACTCCCGGTCACCGACGCCGCGGTGCTCGCGGCAGGCGCCGACGGCGTGCTGCTGGTCGCATCGTCGGGCAAGACCACGTTCGACATGCTGCAGCGCGCGATCGACAACATCTCCCGCACCACGGGCCGAGTGCTCGGGGTCGTGCTCAACAAGGTTCCGCGCAAGGGCGCGGAGTCGGCCTACTACGGCCGCGAGTACTACGGGGCGTACGAGCGCTACGGTCGCGATCCCGAAGAAACGGCCGGCGCGGAGCCGGAGCCCGGCGTACGGCGCCGCGGCGCTCAGACCTGAGGCGACCTCTCGACGAGGACGCCGTCGTCGACGAGCCGATCAACGGCAGCCTGCACCATCGACGTGGCGTCCATTCCTTCCGGCGCACCGTGGACCTCGACGACAGACACCGTGATCTCGTCGAGCGAGGCGCCCATCGCGGCTGCCCATATCGCCGGGCCGATACCGTCTAGCACTCGGACCTGACTGCCCACGTCCGAACGCTGAAGCACGGCCAGGCGCCCATCATGCAGTTCAAGTACGTCGACGACGTGTGCCCGTGCATAGCCGGCGCGGCCGACGTCGACCGCGCTCCGCGCCTCTGACGATCCGGCCGTCGCGGGAGAGACGACCGTCACCTCGGTGCGCAGCAGCTCGGCGATCACACCGTCGATCGTGTCGACCTCGCGATAGCGCAACCGCACGGCGCCCCCGGTGGCTCGAAGCAGTCCGTCGATCAGGTGCAGGGGTGCCTGTGCGTCGCTGAGGTAGCTCGTCTGCGGGGCGAGGAGTTCGAGCGCGGTGGAGAGGTCCAGCACGTCGAGCTCCGGCACCCATGGGCCGTCCTCACTCCGATCGAGAACCACGATCTTCGCCACGCGCAGCGATGCGGGCAGCACGCGCCCGCCGTCGAAGCTCGACAGGGCGACCTGCGCCTTGTGGGGCTGAGCGCGATCGATGATCGACAGCGGCTTGCGGTACGGAACCACGACGCCGGTGCGATCGATGCCCACGGTCTCGTCGCTCACGTAGGCGTAGTGCTGCGAGAGGTGCCGGGCCGCAGTGGTCTTCCCCGTGCCCGAAGGCGCGCTCAGCACGACGACGCGCCCCTCCTCATCGGCGAGGCCCGCCGCATGCAGCATCCACAGCGCATCACCGCGGCGCTGAGCGAGGGCGGCGAGGGTCACGTCGGTCGACAGCGAGGCGAGTGCGGCCAGGTCGTCGAGTTCGGCACGATCGGTCACCACCGCAGTGGGCGCGTCCGGCCCCTCGTACATCGCATCGGACCATGCCCGCCGTGCCCGTGAGGAGAAGGCGGGGTCGCGGCGCGAGAGGTCGATATCGATGACGGCACCGACCGCGCTGACGAGGAAGCGATCAGACATGGCTGTAAGCCTATCCAGCAATATTCCGGGTTACGTACGGGATCGAAAACGCACAACGCGCGCAGATATAACGCGCAGCGCGCGCTTCTTCTCCATTCGTCGCGCGCGTCTCCTGGCCCCGATTTAGCGTGTGTCGCAACGGTGAGGCTCCTGGGGGACGCAGACGGATTTCGTGTCGTTTTCACCGCGTCCACACGAACACGCATCCGCTCATTCAGGAGAACTCCCATGAACGACGACGTCACGACGATCGCCGGACTCGCACGCCGCTGGGCCGCAGGAGACGACCGATCCCCGGCGACCGACGTCACCGCTCCCGCAGCCGGCCTCAGCCGCTGATCACCGCCCGATCGGCGCGCAGAAACATGGTCGCCATCGGACCCGATCCTGCGCCATCGTCACATAACTGAATCTTCATTCAATCCACTCCCACGACGACCCCTCGGGACTGTAACGTTGCCCTCAGTGAGGACGCGGGGCCTGGGGAGCCGCAATCCGAATTCCGAACCGCGGCCGTTCGCCGCACGCTGACATCCTGAGGGAGGACGTCTCGTGATCAGTACCGTCGCACATCTGATCGATGACCGCGAGCTGTCCCAACACGGCATCCGCCGGATCGGCGACAGACCAGGCCTCGGATCCCGCGAGCGCGTCGTCGGCGGCGTGCTTCTGCTCGGCATGAGCGGCGGCACGTCGGAGCTCGCACTCGACACGGTCGCCGCGTACCCCGACCACGCGGTGTTCGGATTCGTCGAGACGCAGGGCATGTGGTCACGACTCGATGGGGAACCGTGGGTCGAGACCGACGGCGGCCTGGTGATCGCCCCGCAGGGAATCACGCGCCGTCTTCGCTGGTCCGGTCCCTGGCGCGTCGTCGCCGCACTCGTACCCCGGGCCGCCGTCGCGTCCTTCGTACCCGCGCTGCCGCAGGACGCCGCCGTGTACACCGAACGGCGACTCCTCGATTCGTCGGTTCAGCGCTTCATCGGCAGCCTCTTGGACGCCGATGCCGAGGCATCGGCCATCGAGCAGTACGCGATCGAGCAGCTGGTCATGGAGATGACCGGTGCGCTCCTGCTGGACCGCGTCGGCGGAGTGTCCGGACAGGGCTCCCCCCACGCCGTGCTGCGAGAACGCGCGATCGCGGTGATCGCGCAGCAGTGCGGCGATCCGAGCCTGAATCCGTCGCGTGTGGCGCGGGAGGTGCAGTCCTCGCTCCGCCAGCTCCAGCTCGTCTTCTCAGAGTCCGACAACAGCGTCGCCGGTGAGATCCGACGCCAGCGGGCACGTCTCGCGCACTCCCTCCTCGTCGACAGCCGCTACGACGTGCTGAGCATCGACCAGATCGCGCATCGAGCCGGATTCAACTCTCCGATGAGCCTCCGTCGCGCCCTCGACGAGGCGTACGAGACGACGCCGCGCGCACTCCGCGCCGCCCGCCGCGCGTAGCTCGAACCGGCCCCTCCCCCACCCCCGAACGCACAGTTCGCGCAGGTTGTGCGCACACTGCGCGGACTTCTCGAGAACCCTCTTCTCGCCTGTCTTCGTCGACCTAATTTGAGGTCACGGAGAGGCTCCTGGGGGATGCAGACGAACGTGTCGCCTCTTCGCGACACAGCGGGAAACCGCATCTGCATCTAGAGGGAGAACACTCGAATGACCGAAGAAATCCAGAAGGAAAAGGGCTTCTCACGCCGCACCGTGGTCAAGGGAGCGGCCTGGTCCATCCCCGTCATCGCCGCCGCCGTCGCCACGCCGCTCGCCGCCGCCTCGAACGTCGACGTGGGAGCCTTCGCCCTCCAGGGAACCTGTGGCATCCTCGGTGTCCTCGGCCCCGGCTTCACGCTGGAGGCCGGCGCAGTGCCCATCCCTGCCGGCACGACCATCGCTGTCACCGGTTCGGGTGTCGCAAACATCGGTGTGTTCAGCGTCACCGGCGGTACGGCCACCGTGGGCGTGCTCTCGGGTACCAGCCGCCTCGTCACGCTGACCGCAGCGGTCCCGGCCGGCGCCACTGTCGCCTTCCGCACCACGCTGTCGATCTCGGTCGCCTTCAACCTCAGCGCGGCGGCAACGTTGCCCGCTGGATACACGGGCACGGGCGCGAAGACCGCAGGCACGGTCAGCTCCACGCTGATCCTCTGCTCCGCGACCTGATCAGCCACGACACGATCTGAGCACACACGCTCGCAGAGCGGTCGGACCTTCGCGGGTTCGGCCGCTCTCGTGATCCAGGATGATGTTGACATGAACGCGTTCCTCGTCACCCTCGCGGTGTTCCTCGCCGCAGTCTTCGCGGTGAGTGCCGTCGGCAAGTTCCGCGCGCCTGATCGCGGCAAGGCTGCGTTCGGCGCTCTGAGAATCCCGGTGCGTCACTCCGGCGTCGCGGCCATCGTGCTCATCGTGGTGGAGGCCGTCGTCGCGGCGGCCCTCGTCGCCACCACCGGGTGGTTCTTCATCGCCGCGTGCGTGAGCGCCGCGGCTCTGACGATCGGGTTGCTGGTCGCTGTGAGCCGGGCACATCGCCTGGGCGCCACCGAGGACTGCGGATGCTTCGGCGAGTGGCTCCCGGCGGCGATCGGACCGCGCCTGATCACCCGGAACATCGTGCTGACGATCATCGCGATCGTGCTGCTCGTCGGCGCACTGGTCATGCAGGTGCTCCTCCTGCGTTCGGTCGGCGTGCCGTTCCTGCTCACCTCGACGACGGTCGCGCGGGCCGCGGCGGGGGCGTTGCTCGCCGCCCTGCTCATCGCCATCGCGATCTGGTCGATCGTCCGCACGACCATGGACACCCTGGCGGATGCGGTGTCGATCACGTCGGGTGCCGGCGCCGTGGTCCTCCCTGAGTCATCCGAGATCGTCGATCTGCTGGCCGTCGGGTCCCGCGCACGTCTCCTCGTCTTCGTGTCGTCCGGGTGTCATGCGTGCGCGGTCGCGCTGGCAGAGGTGGAGGCCGCAGGAGAGCTCCTGGGCTCCCTGGTCGACGTCTACGTCGTGCAGCGGGCCTCCAGCGGTTCCGCATCGCTGGAGAGCACGCACTCGCTGCCGTCGACCGCACGATTCGCGCTGGACGTGGGCGGCTCACTCGGCACATCTCTCGGCGTGGGAATCCCCCGCCCGGTCGCCGCGCTCATCGGCACGGATGGACAACAGGCTGGACCGTTGGCCATCGGCAGCCGTGAGATCGCTCTGCTCGTCAGCAGCATCGCAGGGCTCGCGGCAGCCACCCCGTCGGAGTGACCTATTCAGCGGCGACGCAGTCGCTTCCGGCGGCCGGTGATCCAGCCCATGACCCATTCCACGGGGCCGGTGCCGACGAAGCGCCACCAGAGCCAGCCGATGACGATCATGCCCGGGACGATCACGAGCCACCCGAGGTAGACGTTGTCGATCGGACGCCCGTTCGCGGTGTTCCACACGGCGATCAAGCCCACGTGCAGCACGTACAGCGACAAGGCGACCTGTCCACAGGCGCGCAGAGGGACGAAGACGGCGTCCCAGAAGCGACGCGCGCCATCTCGTCGCGCTGTGGCGGCGAACACTACGAGGGCGTACACGGTGAAGACGAGACCGATGTCGCGGAGCGTATCGATGTAGTTGCCGGAGACGGTCGTCGCGATATCCAGATACACGGCCGCCGCCCACCCCAGGTAGGACAGCACACCGATCGCTCCGAGCGCCCACAGGAGCGTGTCTCGACGCAGCCCGTGCCGGATGAGCAGGCCACCGACGAGGAAGAAGGGCAGGAGGTTGATGAGCCGGTAGTGCGGGCTCATCAGCGTCCACTCCAGCACGTCGCGCACGGGCGACGGTGCCGTATAGGCCCACGCCCAGCCTCGACCGAGCGCCACCAGGGGCTCGCTGAGCACGAGGACTCCCGCCGCGATGCCGATGACCCAGGGCGTGCGGGCGAGCAGGATCGGCACCCCCACGATGAGAAGCACTCCGAGATGGGCCAGGATGATCGCGACCCACGACCCCCACGTCGCCATCCACACGCCGAGCACGATCAGGAACAGTCCGCGCACGACCTGCTGCACGAGCGTGCGACGGACAGACGGACGGCGGCTCCACACGAGCTGCGCCGACATGCCCATGACCAGCGCGAACAGGGGCGACGCCATCTCGCTGAACATGGCCGTGATGAAGTCGAGCGCGCCCGGCTTGCTCGGCACGAAGGCCGAGGCGTGCGCGATCAGCATCGCCACGATGGCGACGCCGCGCAGCACATCGGGGATCACGAGCCGAGCAGCCATGGGCACCGGGGCCGCGGACGAACTCGTGCGCTCAGCGTCGACCTCGGCTTCTCGGCTCATTCTTTGACACTATTGGGTGTGACCTCGACAGCGCGACCGGAGAACACGACCGCCGACGCGGAACAGCCTCGTCGCGGGCGCCCGTTCCGCAGCGTCTGGTTCCACGTCGCGTTGGCTCTCGTGCTGACGCTGCTGGTGGTGGCCTTCATCGGCCAGCCGTCATCGAGCTCCATGTCGCCCACGCTGCAGCCGGGCGACCGCTTGATCGTGAATCGTCTCGCCTACATCGCCGCCGATCCCGCCCCCGGGGACGTCGTCGTCTTCCGCCCGGATGAGGCGTGGGGCGACCGACCCGCTCCGAGCATCAATTGGATCTCGGCCGGCCTCGGCTGGGTCGGGGAGACGACGGGCATCAGGCCCTACGTGCTCGTGAAACGCGTGATCGCAGGCCCAGGACAGACGGTCGAGTGCTGCGACGCCCAGGGGGCGGTGCTGGTCGACGGCAAGGCGCTGGACGAGCCGTATGTCGTCGACGATCTGCCGTTCGTCGCCGGTTCTCTGGATTGCGATTCGACGCCGATCTCCGTTCGCTGCTTCCCCGCCGTCACCGTGCCGGAAATTGCTTACCTCGTGCTCGGCGACAACCGCGCGAACTCCGCCGATTCGGCGTTCCCCTGCCGGGGCGTTCCCGACGTGGATGCCGGATGCTTCCGCTGGATGACCCGCGACGATGTGTTCGGCGAGGCCGGGCCGATCCTGTGGCCGGTCAGCCGCTGGGGCGGGCCGTAGCGGTACGGGCCTAACCCCCGCAGCCGGGAGCGTCGATCGTGACGGGCGTCGCCCGCACCATCGGGGTCGTCCAGATGTCGTAAGGGCCGTAGTCCGCTCCCGTCGTCCCCTCAGCGCCCTTCATGGTCACCGTGATGGTCGCGGCCGTCTGCGGCGTCGTGAGCACGCTGATGCGCACCGCATCTCTACCGAGGTGGCCGCCCTCGGAAATCAGACCGGATCTCTCCGCCCCATCGACCTTCCACGATTCGATCGTCGCACCGACCGGGGTGTACACGACCACATCGGTGGCGATGTCACCGGGGCGATAGTGCGGGCCGGTGATGAAGTATGGCAGCCCGGCCGCCTCCTCCGGCGTGATGTTGTTGGCGAACGTGATCGTCTGCGTGAACGTCGGAACGCCGGATGCCGTGCACTGATCCGTCGTCGAGGTCACCGTCGCATCGGCGTAGTAGTCGGTCTTGGCACCCGTGGTGTCGTTGAAGAAGACTCCGGCGACGGTGCGGTCGTCATTCGTTTCCGGAAGTGTGCCCGACAGCTCCGTTCCGGAGACCATCGCTTCGATATCCGGGTTCGACGACCAGATCCTCATGCGTCCCTCGTCGGACGACTGGCGAAGCGCGTCGAGCAGTGCCACCGGATTCGTCACGCCGGAGGTCAGAGCGTCGAAGATCTTGGCCGCGGCGCCGGCGAAGAACAGATCCTGCGCGGTCCCGTCGGCACCGACGCCGTCGACGATCTCGCCGTAGTTGAAGTACACCTCGTTCAGGAGCAACGAGACGGCGTTCTCGCTCGTGAGCGTCTCCCCCGTGTCCAGCGGTACCGGCCCCGTGGCAGTGAGGATGTGGCTGAGGGCGACCGGGTCGGTGACGATCACGTCATCGAACGGCGGCAGACCTTCATCGGCCCACCATGCCTTCAGGATGTCGACCGTCGTCGGCAGGTCCGGCGTAGCGGTCATGTTGGGCACCCACCGACCGATGATGTCGGAGTACAGGTGCTCCGTCTCCGCGTCGAGTGGAGCGATGCTCTCTGCGCGCGCGTTGCCGAACTGCACGCTCGTGGCCTGTGTCGTGAGTTCGATGCGACCGTCGGTCGCGGTGACGAGGGCCAGCGCGGCGGGGTTGCCGCCTGACGCGCGCAGCTCGGAGTTGCCCTGGAACATGAGCAGGTAGGTTCGCGGCTCACCCTCACCGAGGGCGGCCGGCAGCACTTTGAGGATCGGCGCGAGTGTGCCGAGAGTCTCGTCGACGCCGTTGACGGCTCCGTCGAGCGAATCGAGCGCATCGCTGACCTGGGGAAGCAGGAAGGCGCGGTCTGCCCCATCGATCCGCGCATTGATCGCCGAGAAGGTCGTCGCCCCCTGGGACGCGACACCCTCGAGGTTGCGGACGGCAGCAAGATCCACCGCACCGTCGACGGGTCGGAACGCCGCGAGATCCAGATTCGGCAGCGCCTCCACGGCGAAGTCGGCGATCTCGTCCACGCTCTCGGCCGCCGCACGGATGGCCGAGAGGTTCGGCCCCAGGAACGGGATCCACTCCGCGATGCGCCAGTCCGCACCTTCGGTCTGTCCGACCGCCCGCACAGCGAGGTCCTTGATGGTCGCCGCATCGGCCGCTGCGCCTTCGGCATCACCGGAGACGACCTTGGCCGGCAGTCCGCCGGCCACAGGAACGGCAGGAGAGAGAGCGTCCCGCACGCTGAGCGCTTTCGAGGCGGCGACAGCACCGAGCACGACCACGCCCGCGAGAATCAGAGCGATGAGACCGACGATGATCCAGACGATTCGCCTGCGGCGGGAACGCCGCGACTCCTGTCGGTCGGCGGCGGCGCGCCTGCTGGCACGGGTCTGGTGTGTGGAGGACATCGCTTCCTATTCAAGCGCAGTTCGCTGGGCGATACGTGAGGCCGCCCAGGCGGGGGCGTCAGAGGGCCCGCGCGCGCTCAAGGCCCGGTCCGCGGCGGACCGCCACCCACGCGATCACCCATGTGACGAGGTAGACGATGCTGAGGCTCACGGAGAACAGCCATGCGGTGAGGATCAGGTCCAGCGAAAGACCGATGGCCGCCAGCACCACCGCGCCGACGAGAACCACTCGGAGGATATCCAGCCCGAGCGTCCATCCACCGCGCTGAAGAACGACCAGGACCTTGCTCATCGGGCTCACGATCAACCGGGTGGCCGCGATCGGGGACATCGCGATCATCAGTTGCGCAGCCGTGCCCCACCCCGGTCCGAGCAGGATCGGGAGGAACGGCGGAGCGCAGAGCACGACGACGAAGACCACGATCCCTGCGATCACCGCGAGCACCGCAGAGACCGAGAGGAAGTACCGCGTCAGACTTCCTTTGCCCTCTCTCACCACCTCGGAGACGTGCGCCTCCACGACCTGCCCCACGGCGGTGGCCACCAGCACGAGAGGAGCTGCGAGGATTCGATCTGCCAGCGCCCATTGTCCCGCGTCGCCGACAGAGAACCAGAGGCCGACGAAGAGCACCGGGATCACCAATCCGGCGGAGTTGAGTATCGCCGAGGGTGTGAACAGCGCCGGAAATCGCCAGTACTTCGTGATCAGTCGACGCACGTCCATCGAGGAGAACCGCTCCAGCTGAGTCCGCAAGGCGAGGACGAGCGGCACGATACCGGCCGCGCGACCGATCGCGTAGCCGCCGATGAGGCCGGTCGCGCTCGGCGCGGCCAGCCCCCAACCGAGCTGCGACGCCGCAGCGAGCACGGATTGATAGACGCTGCGACGTGCGACCGCTCCGTAGCGATGACCACGCAACGCATACTGCCCCAGCAGAGTGAACGCGGCGGTCAGGAACGTGATGAGAGCGACCCAGAGCGAGAACCACGGAAGTGCCGCCATGTTCGACAGCAGGCCGCACGCGAACACGATCTGAAGGACACCCGCGGATGCTGCGCTCACGACCACGGCGCTGATCATGCCCACCCCGAAAAGCGCCGAGGCGTCGCGGTTGTCCTTGGGCAGCATCAGAGCCGAGTCCAGGCGCAGCGCCGCGGCGGGTGCCGCGATGGACACGACGGAGATCACGAGGGAGAGGAACCCGAAGTCCTCATCGGAGTAGATCCGCGCGAGAAAGGGAGTCACCGCGAGTGTGAGCAACTGCCCGATCGCAGTGCCCAACACGAGAGACATCGCGCCCTTCGCGCCGCGCGATCGCACACGGGACCAGAACGATCCCCCGTTCATGCGCGCGACTTCGCGCGATGGAGCAACCGCCAGCCCTGCATCGCGCGTCGTATCCGGATCACCGAGGTCGACGTCGTGTCGTCGCCGTATGGCCCCGACCGAAGGCTTTCGGCCGTCGGCCAGAGAACACGGAAGAAGACTCGAAGCCGTTGACGTGGCGGCACCAACTTGATCGCCTCGAAGTAGACGTGCAACGGGCTGTCGGCGAGGCGCCAGGCCCAGTCCTTGGGCACTGCGGCGTTGTCGAGATCCAACCGGAATTCGGGGAATGCTCGCCGCAGCGCTGCCGCAAGGGCGTACTCGGCGCCGGCGTCACGCACCAGGGACGGGACAGTTCTGCCGCCTCTGCGAAGCACATCTCCGGCTTTGCCCACCTGCTGCGCGGTGGGCATGCGCCCCTGGAGAGGACGAACATCATGCAACGCGCTGATGATGGCGTGCATGTCCGTGGTGGGCGTTCTGGCGTCGTACCCGGCGAACACCCGCACGTCGGATTTCTCGCTCACCAATGCGAATGCATCGTCGGCGTCCATGGCGATGCCGGGGAACCACGTGTGCACATCGATCGCGCTCCCCCAATCGCCGACCCGGAGGGTGAGCGAGTGCAACACTCGCGTCCCCGTGAACGCCGAGAAAGCTGGTTTCCATCCCCATTCCTGCATCGCCCGGGCCAACCGGATCTCATCGGCGGGACGCACCCAGCAGTCGACGTCGCCGGAGTGCTCACGATCTCGCAACCCCTGCGCGTGAAGCGTCGGGCCCTTGATGAAGAGGATGTCGATCTCCTCGGCCGCCGCAACCCACCCGAGCAGCGAGTAGACGAGCTCATGCATCGGCGAGGAGAGCCACGGGCCCCGGATCTCCTGCACCCTCGCGGAGTGCCCGACGTCGCGCGAGACGATGCCCATCTGCTCCATGTCGGTGAGGATCTGCCGTTCGGACTCGTCGAACACAGACTCGTCGAGCGCAGCGTCCACGAGCCGTAACCACAGGAGGGCGCCCTCGCCGTAGAGGAAAAGAGGTGACCCCGGTCTCACCGGGACGACGAGGAGCTCATGTCGGTCACCGCCGAAGGAGTGGTCGCGCACATCGAGCGCTCCATAGCTGACCGCGACCAAATCCGACACAGGGCCATTCTGTCAGCACCGCTCGCCCCGCCGGACGCATCGCTGCGCGAGCCGACTCCTGTAATCTGAGGATGAGGGGGAGTTGATCATGAGGGACAGCTGTGCCTGAACTGCTGCTTTTCGTGTTCCTGCTCACGGGAATATTCGCGATCACGGCCGGTCATCGATTCGGCCATCTTTCCGCGATCAGCCTGTTCACCTATGCGCAGGCGACGATGGCCGCGGGAACCCTGCCTGCGCTCGACACGACGATCGCAGCGGACCAGACGCACGGCTCCCTGATCATGCTGACCTTCGGCACGCTGGTCGTCGTCTCGATCGTCGCATCCTTCACGAACCGACGCGACGCGTCGACCCGCGCCGCCTACGCACCCGAGATCGATTTCGAGGTGCCCCGACGCAGCGTCACCTTCTGGATCGTCGTCTCCATCGCCATCTGCATCGGCTACTTCGCGAGCATCGGTTACATCGCCTTCTTCGAATCGCTCGAGTCACTCGCCGGCAACACCGGCGAGGATCTGGCCGGCTTGCGACTCGAGTCCTATGCGGGGAGTCGCTACTTCTTCCCGGGGTACGTCAACCAGTTCAAGAATGCGCTGTTGCCCGCCTTGACGATCGCCGCGTTGGTGTCCGCATATCACTTCCACCGGCGAGGACGCACTCTCCTCGCTCTGACACTTGTACCCGCGACGCTGGTCTTCCTCCTGGGCACGGGCCAACGCGCCGCCTTCGTCCTCGCTCTCGCCCTTGCAACCGTGGCCGCGTACTTCATCACGCCGCGCAGCTTCAAGAAGTACGCCATGCGGGTCGCGGTCGTCGGACTCGGGCTCTTCTTCCTCACCACTGTCGCGAGTGGACGTGTGGCAGCGGACCTTCGTGCCGCGTCCGGACTCGGGCAGCAGATCGGCATCCTGTTCGAGCAGCTCGCCTTCCGTGTGCTCGGCAGCAACCAGACGAGCTCCGTCACCGGGTTCCGTTACGTGTACGAGCTCGACATCCCGTTCGCGAGTGAGTGGTGGCAGGGTCTCGTGGGGCTGCTACCTGGCCAGACAGGGAGCGACCTGTCCAATCGCATCTTCCAGGTTCTGTATGGCTCCACACGCGGAACGTCGCCGCTGTCGCTGTGGGGAGCGGCGTATCACAACCTCGGCCTGCCCGGTTCGATCGTTCTCGCTGCTGTGCTCGCGATGATCCTGTGCGCCATCTCGACGACCGTCAACAAGCGGAAGCAGACCAACCTGATCCAACTCGTCGGAATGGCAGGAGTCACCGTCACGCTGGGAACCTGGATCGCCGATGGTCCGACCTCCGTTCTGAACAGCGGTCTCGCGATGTACGTCATCGTCTGGTGGTGGGGCTCGCGGATCGAGGTCCGGAAGGCGCGGGCCCTCGATCGCGCGACGTCATCCTCGGCATCGACGAATCGGTATCGTCCGCGGAGATGAGACGCCTCACCAGCCCGAGAACAGTTTGAACAGGCGGGTTCGCACAGCGAAGAGCGAGGACGTCGCCATCGACGCCGCACGGAGCTTCGTGCCCCAGGATGCGCCACGGTGGGTGAGCACACCCCAGAGATCGCCCGCGTAGCGCTTGTCCTCGACATCTGCCAGCACGCGGAAGCGTCGACGATCCTCTTCCGGCACCGGAACTCTTCCCGTCTCGGCGAGGTGTCGATACGCGACCATCCGCGCGTGCATCGATTCGGTCATCCGCGGAAAGCTCTGCCCGCGCGGGTTCGAGTTGCCCGGATGTATGCGATAGCGCAGCACGATGTCCGGGATGTCGCGGTGGGCATCAGCCATCGCACCGGCGATGCCCCCGATCCAGAGATCCTCGGAGACCAACATCGACGGGATGGGGAACGCGGCTTCGGCCAGGGGCCGAGACAACGCGATCGTCCCGCCCGATCTGGCTCCGCGGCGCGGATCCCGCGGGATCACCTGCCCGTCGAATCGGGGATCGTCGGAGAACGTCATCAATCGCGCGAAAGCGGCGACGCGGGGCGAAGTCGATGTGGTGGCCGCGCGCACCGCATCAGCTCGTGCGGCGACCGACCCGGCCGGTAGGACGTCGTCTCCTCCCAGGAGGAGGATCACATCTCCCCGCGACTCCGCGAAAGCGCGGTTGAACGCGCCGACCTTGCCCTGCTTCCCTTCGCTGATCACGCGCACCCGCGGATCGCCTTCGGCCATCGACCGTGCCTTCGCGACGGTGTCATCCGTCGATCCGTCGTCGACGAGGATCAGCTCGAGCGCGCTGTGCGACTGCGAGAGCACGCTCTCGATCATCTCCTCCACGTGCTCGGATTCGTTGAAGAGCGGCGAGAGGATCGACACCAGCGAAGACTGCTCGTCAGTCATGCAGCCCCAGTCGCGCGCGGTGGGAGTGCGCGGTCGACAGGATGAAGGCCGTCGCGCGCCACGCCGTGTTGTCGATCTCGTATCCTGCGGGCAGCGACGCCAGGTCTGCGGGGATACTCAAGCGGGCCTCGACCGCGCGCAGCACGCCGTCCGCTGTCAAGCCTGTCGTGATGATGGCGCCGGCATCCAACGCCTCCGGACGTTCGATGAAGTCGCGCACCGTCACGGCGGGAAAACCGAGGATGCTCGACTCCTCGCTGATCGTGCCGCTGTCGGAGAGCACCAGCTTCGCCTTCTGCTGCAACCGGATGTAGTCGTGGAACCCGAACGGCGGGTGGAAGGTGATGCCCTCGATCGCCGCCTCGTCATCGAGCGCTTCGATGCGCTTGCGGGTCCTCGGGTGCGTCGACACGAGGATCGGCAGGCCGTACTCGGAGCGCAGCGCCTGCAGTGCCGCGATCGCGGAGCGGAGGCGCCGCGGGTTGTCGACGTTCTCCTCACGGTGCAGGCTCACGAGGAAGTACTCCCCGGCGGTCAGACCGGCCTTCTCTACGGCGTCGCTCGCATCGATCTGCTCCCGGTTCTGTTCGAGCACCTCGCGCATGGGCGAACCGGTCAGCACGATCTTCGACGGGTGCAGGCCCTCGCCGAGAAGGTTGCGCCGTGCGTGCTCGGTGTACACGAGGTTGTAGTCGGCGACGTGGTCGACCAGACGGCGGTTCGTCTCCTCGGGCACGTTCTCGTCGAAGGAGCGGTTGCCCGCCTCCATGTGGAACACCGGGATCTTCATCCGCTTGGCGATCACGGCCGAGATGCAACTGTTCGTGTCTCCGAGCACCAGGAAGGCATCCGGCTGTTCGGCGCGAAGCACCTCCTCGGTCTTGACGAGGATCGAGCCGAGTGCCGCGCCCAACGACGAGGTGTCCGCCTCCAGGAAGTGGTCCGGACGCCGCAGCCCGAGGTCTTCGAAGAACACCTCGTTGAGCTCGTAGTCGTAGTTCTGGCCCGTGTGCACGAGCACCTGATCGGTGTGCTCGTCGAGCAGCTTGATGGTCGCGGACAACCGGATGATCTCGGGCCGTGTTCCGACCACTGTCATCACTTTGAGCTTGTCGGCCATGGTCACACTGCCTCGGCAATCGTGTCGGGGTTCGCGGGATCGAAGATGTCGTTCGTCCAGAACGAGGTGTACAGCACATCGTCGCCGATGTTCGTGATGTTGTGCGCCCACATCGTCGGCATGTCGACGGCACCGGGGGCATCGCCGGACACCTCGAACGAGATCACCTCGTCGGTGAAGAGTCGCCTGAGTGAGATGCGCGCCCGCCCCTGGAGCACGGTGAAACGCTCGATCTTCCGGCGGTGGTAATGGTCGCCCCGCGTCACTCCCGGCACCGTCGTCGAGAACGATGACTGGCCGGGGCCGCCGTGCGAGCGGATGATCTCGAAGAACGATCCGCGGGCGTCTGCGTGCCGGGTGAGGTCGATGGGCGCTTGCGCGGGGAACGTGTACGAGCGATAGGTGTTGAAGAGGTCGCGATCGAAGGAGTCCGCGACGCTGGGGATCTCGCCCCGTTCGTAGAGCGCCGCGTAGCCCTGAAGACGAGCCAGCACGCCGGAGACCGTCTCTGTCCGCTGCAGTCGGTCGAGGTCGCCGACCGGCACCGCACCGGTGAGGAGATCGACGGCATTCTGCGCATGCAGGAGAGTGAGTTCCTTGTCGTTGTCGACCGTGGGGGTCTCGCCGGTGGCGATGAGGTGGCTGAAGGTCGCCGTCACCGCGTTGTAGAACGGACGCCCATGCTCGCCGAAGAGATTCGGGAGCCGCACGTCGACGAAGTCGGCACCGATGTCGGATGCCGCGGCGGCGAGAACGGATGCCGCCCGCGCCTTCGCCTCGCCGTAGACGGACCCGTTCGTGGATTGCGTGGAGTTCGCGTAGACGACCACACGAGGCGGAGTCGCAGCAGCGCGCACTGCTGACGCGAGTTGTTCGGCGAAGCGGATGTTGCCGGCAGTCACCTCTTCATCGCTCGCCCTGTTGACGCCCGCGATGTGGATGACGTGCGGGCTGCCGTCGACGGCATCCGTCGCCTGAGCGAGGTCGAACGCCTCGCCGACCGGAACGGACGTGACCCCCGTGCCGGACTCCTGGAGCGCCGAACGCAGGTGCCATCCGAGGAATCCTCGTGCGCCCGTGACAGCGAGTCCGCTCATCTGCCCGACACCGCCTCGGGAAGACCGGCCTCCCGCAGCTCGGCGCGCACCTCCGGCAACGTGAGCAGGAGCGCCTCCACCTCGGACACCGACATCTGCTGCACGGTGTGGGAGTCGTAGTCCTCGAACCGATTCTGTGTGACGTCGCCCTCTTCGAAATAGACGCTGTAGTTGAGGTCCCGCTTGTCGGCCACGACGCGGAAGTACTCCCCCATGTCCCTCGCGCGCGCCAGTTCCTCACGGGTGGCGAGCGCCTCCGAGAGCTTCTCCGCGTGGCGGGTGCCGATCACCTCGACCTGTGCATCGGAGCGGAACAGGTTCAGGGTCGCCTGCGCCAGAGTGCCGATCGAGGTCGCCTTCGCCTTGCGCACGAACAGGTCGCCCTGCTCGGCGTTGCGGAAAGCGAACTCGACGAGATCGACCGAGTGCGCCAGCGACATCATGAAACGCGTCATCTCGGGATTGGTCACCGTGATGTTCTTACCCGCCTTGATCTGGCGGATGAACAGGGGGATCACCGAACCGCGCGAGTACATCACGTTGCCGTACCGCACGCACGAGACGGTGGTGTCGGTGTTCGGATTGTTCAGGCCGTGCGACTGCGCGACCTTCTCCATCAGCGCTTTCGACATCCCCATCGCGTTGACCGGGTACACGGCCTTGTCCGTGCTCAGGGCGACGACGGACTTCACGCCGTTTCGGTCGGCTGCGCGCACCACGTTCTCGCTGCCGTGCACATTGGTGCGCACCGCCTCCATCGGGAAGAACTCGCACGACGGCACCTGCTTGAGCGCCGCCGCATGGAAGACGAAGTCGACGTCGCGTGTCGCCCGCTCGACGCTGTCGTAGTCACGGACGTCTCCCACGTAGAACCGCACGCGGGAGTCGGGGATCTCATGACGCATGAGGTCCTGCTTCGCCTCGTCCCGGCTGAAGATGCGGATCTCCGACACATCACGGTCGAGCAGTTTCTTCGCGACCGTGTGCCCGAAGGAGCCGGTGCCACCGGTGACCAGCACTCGTGCTCCGCCGTATGACTCGCTCATCGTCGCCTACTCGTTTCCTTCGCGGCTGCCGAGAGCAGCTCTTCGATCCTGGAGATTCCCGATTCGCGGGAGAAGTTCGTGTCGTACAGCGCTCTTCCACGCTCCGCCATCCGGGTGCGTTCCCCGGTCGAACGTGCGGCCGCCGCACGGAAGGCCGCTTCGAGTGAGCCTATGCTCTCGGCATCCGCCGTCAGCCCCACTCCTTCGCTGTCGACCAGATCTCGCACGTCGCCCTGCACGGTGCTCACGACGGGGATTCCGGCGGACAGCACCGCCTGGAACTTCGAGGGGATCGTGCCCCGGAACACCGGCATATCCTTCAGGGAGACGAGCGCGTAGTCGGCGCGGGCGTAGACCTCCGGCATGCGCTCACGCGGCACCGGGTCCTCGAAGCGCACGTTGACGGCCCCGATCTCGTCGACGAGTCGGCGCAGCCCTGCGCGGGCGACACCGTCGCCGACGATCGTGAGACGCACGCCGTCGTCGACGGCGGCATGAGCGGCCTGCACGGCCGTGGCCAGGTCCTGCATGTCGCCGACGTTGCCGGCATAGACGATCTCGGCACGCGGAGTGTCGGTCTCGGGAAGCGCGGACTCCACGACCTCGCCGGCATCCGCCCAGTTGTAGACCAGATGAGTGCTCGAGGCCGGAGCTCCCCGCTCGACGAGCGTCTCGACCATCGTCGGGGCGATGCCGATCACCCCGGCCGCCCGACGGTACATGCTGCGCAGCCAGGGTCCGAGGACCGAGGAGATCACGCGTTCCTTCGTGCCTCCGGCGATCATCGACGACCCGGTGATCGAATCCGGCCAGAGGTCCTGGACATGCAGCACGAAGGGGCGTCCGCCGGTGGCGTGCCACAGCCACGGGCCGAATCCGGCGGTCATCTGGGTCGCGTAGACGTAGATCACATCGGCGTCTCGGGAGAGGCCGCGCGCGGTCGACGAGCTGAGGGCGAACGAGAAGTAGTTCAGCATGCGCTTGAGGGCACTCTGGGAGTGATCGGCGAAGAGCGGCACCCGTCGAACCTCGATGCCCTGCTGATGCTCGGCGCCCCGCCAGCGCTGGCGGTAGCCCGGGAACACCCGCCCACCCGGGTAGTTCGGGTAGCCGGTGAGTACGGCGACCTGATGTCCGCGCGCGGCGAGGCCCTGCGCGAGGTCGGAGGGCAGGGGCACCGCTTCCGGCGGATAGTACTGGGTGACGATCAGCACCTTCACGAGGGATCGACTCCCCCGAGAACGCGCGCCGGGACTCCGACGACCGTCGTCTGCGAGGCCACATCCTTCGTGACGCACGCAGCGGCTCCGACGGTCGCCCCCGCGCCGACTGTCAGCCCCTGCAGCACGACGGATCCGGCGCCCAGCAGGACTCCGGTCTCGACCACCACATTGCCGGAGACGACCGCACCGGGATTGACCGAGACGAAATCGGCGAGCTCGGCATCGTGACCCACGATGCTCCCCGGGTTCAGATGGACGTGGTCGCCGATGCCGACGTTGGTGGAGACCTGCGCGCCCGAGGCGATCACGACGCCCGCGCCGATACGCGCCCGGGAGCCGACCACAGCGCAGGGATGCACGAGGGTCGCCGCATCCAACCCGGCCGCCGCGAAACGCGCGGAGACCGCCCGGCGGACGGCGGGAGAGCCGATGGCCACGACGTACCGTTCGTCTCCGTCGGCCAGGGGCAGCCAGGTCTCCTCGGTGCCGAGATAGGTGATTCCTCGATCCCGCAGACGACCGAGATCGAGCTCGCGCGGGCCGGAGTCCACGATACCGACCAGTTCGCGGTCTGCGCCGTCGGCGATGCTCGCCTCGAGGACGTCGAGGGTCTCGCGTCCGAAGCCGCCCGCACCGATGATGACGATCCGCTCAGTCATCCTCTTCTCCGAACTTCCTCATCGTGGCGTGGCCCTCGGCGCTGATACCCTCGCGCACGACGACCGAACGGACTGTACCCACCAGTATCCGTGCATCGAGGGCGAGGCTGCGGGTGTCGACGTAGGTGACGTCGAGCGCGAAGCGCTGCTCCCAGTCCACCGTATTGCGTCCGTTGATCTGCGCGAGTCCGGTGATCCCCGGCCGTACCTCGTGCCGGCGGGCCTGTTCCGCCGTGTAGCGCGGGAGATACTCGACGAGCAGTGGGCGCGGACCGACCACGCTCATGTCGCCCCGCAGCACGTTCCACAGCGACGGGAGCTCATCCAGGCTCGTCGAACGCAGGATCCGACCGAAGCGCGTCAATCGCTGCTCGTCACTGATCCATCCACGGCTCGCATCGGCGTTGCGCATCGAACGGAACTTGTACAGCCGGAACACCCTTCCGCCGCGCCCGGGCCGCGGCTGGGTGAACAGCACGGGGCTTCCGAGGTTCACCCGCACGGCGACGGCGGTGACGGCGATGATCGGGCTCAGGACGATCAGTCCGACGACGGCGGTGACGAGGTCGAGGGCCCGCTTGGCGACGTCGTACGGCCGCCGGGTGCGCGTCGACACGTCAGCGGCCATCGAGGAAGGTGAGGATCCCGGAGCGCACGCGCTCTCGCTGCTCCCCTGTCAACGCCGAGCCGCTGGGCAGGGTCAGCCCCCGCTCGAACAGCGACTCCGAGACACCGTTCACGATGCCTCGGGCACCGGCGAAGACCGGCTGCAGGTGCATCGGCTTCCACAGCGGCCGGCTCTCGATGTCGTCGGTCGCCAATGCCGCAGCGAGCTCGTCCGGGCGCCACCCCGTGACGGTGTCATCGACGAGGATCGACGTCAGCCAGACGTTGTCCTCGTGATCTCCGGCGGCACCGAACACCTCGACGCCCGCGACCTCGGCGAAGAGCTCCTTGTACAGCTGACGCATCTCTCGTCGGCGCGCGATCATCGTGTCGAGTCTTCGCAGCTGTGCGCGCCCGAGGGCCGCGAGGAGGTTGCTCATGCGGTAGTTGTAACCGATGTCGGTGTGCTCGTAGTGCACGACCGGCTGGCGCGCCTGGGTCGCCAGATAGCGCACGCGCTGAGCGATCTCGGGCTCGTCGGTGAGCAGCATCCCTCCGCCCGACGTCGTCATGATCTTGTTGCCGTTGAACGACACGATCGAGGCGCGGCCGAAGCTGCCGGCGGCGCGACCACGGTGGGTCGCCCCGAGCGATTCGGCGGCATCCGACAACACCGGCACGTCGTACTCGGCGGCGATGTCGAGGATCGCGGTGTAGTCGACCGCCTTGCCCAGGAGATCGACCGGCACGATCGCCGTCACGTGCTCGCCCGCGGCGTTCAGCTGCTGCAGGGCCTGACGCAGCAGCTGCGGGTCCATGTTCCCGGTGGCCGGATCGGCGTCGATGAAGAACGGTTCCGCGCCGGTGTAGACGATCGCGTTCGTCGTGGCCGCGAACGTCATCGTCGATGTCAGTACGACGTCGCCTGGCTGGACGCCGAGCGTGAGAAGACCGAGGTGCAGCGCTGCGGTGCCGGAGCTCAACGCCACCGCGTGAGCCACTCCCACTCGTGCAGCGAGGTCGCCTTCGAAGCCGTCGACGTCAGGACCGAGCGGAGCGATCCAGCCGGACCGCATCGCCGCGACCACGGCATCCTCCTCGAGCTGACCGACATCCGGCGAGGACATGTAGATGCGTTCGGTCACTTCTTGAACTCCGAGATGTCGATCCGGATCGGGTCGATGATGGCGGTGTCGTTGTCGCGCGGCACGGAGAGCATGCGCGCTTCCCATCCCGCCTTGTCGAGACGCTCGGGCGAGATCGTGTCCGCTCGGGTGTGGGAGATCTTTGGATGGAAGGGACGCTCGAGGTTCTCCTGCGAGCCGACGAGCACCTCATGCAGCTTCTCGCCATGACGGAGCCCCGTGAACACGATCTCGATCGTCTTCCCCGACATCGAGATCATGCGCTTGGCCACCTCGAGGATCGACACCGGCTGGCCCATGTCGAGGATCAGCACCTCGCCGGGTCGCCCGATACCACCGGCCTGGATGACCAGTTGGCAGGCCTCGGGGATGGTCATGAAGTAGCGCGTGACCTCGGGGTGGGTCACGGTGATCGGGCCACCGGCCTCGATCAGCGTCTGGAATGTCGGCAGCATGGAGCCGCGGCTTCCGATGACGTTTCCGAAACGCACGGAAAGATACCGCATACCCGTCTCGGCGCCCGCCCACGCGGTGAGCTTCTCCGCCACCCGCTTCGAATGCCCGAGCACGCTCGTCGGGTTCGCCGCCTTGTCGGTGGAGATGTTGACGAAGGTGTCGACGCCGACCGCCCGTGCGGCGGTGATCACGTTCAGCGTGCCGAGAACGTTCGTCTTCCACGCCTCGTCCGGATACTGCTCGAGCATGGGGAGATGCTTCAGCGCAGCGGCGTGGAACACGACGTCAGGACGACGGTCGATGAAGATGTCGAGGAGGGTCTGCTCCTCGCGGATGTCGGCGAGCACCACATCCCGTGAATCGAGCAGTCCATGACCCGAGGTGCCCAGCTGCGCGACCTGCAGACCGGTCTCGTCGCGGTCGAGCATGATGAGTTCGCTCGGCCCGAACTTCGCCAGCTGACGGCAGAGCTCGGAACCGATGGACCCGCCCGCGCCCGTGACGAGAACACGTCGTCCGGCGATGAAGCCCGCGATCAACTCGACGTTGGTGTCGACGGGATGACGACCGATGAGGTCTTCGATGCTGATGTCGCGGAGGTCGACGGGCGATTCCTCGCCCGACATCATGCTCGACAGGGTCGGCGTGATCGTGACACGGAGTCCGGCGCTCTCGGCGTCGTCGGCGAGCCTCCGAAGCAGCATGCTGTCGGCCTGCCCGATCGCGATGACGAGGGTGGTCGCCCCCGTGTCCTTCGCAGCGGCGATGATCTCGGTCGTGCGGCCGATGACGGGCACACCGCGCAGCCGGAGATTCTTCTTCGCAGGATCGTCGTCGAGGATGCCCACCGGCCGCAGGGGTGAAGTGGGATCCGTCATCATCTGGTGCAGCAGCATGTCGCCGACGTATCCCGCGCCGGCGATCAGTGCGGGCTCCGCGGTGGCTCCCGGCTTGCGACGCCGCTCGATGACGAGACGGGCGCTGTACCGGACACCGAACATGAGGAGGAGGACGAAGGGGAAAGCGAGGATCACCGTGCCGCGGGGAAGACCGACGACCGGTCCGAGGATCATGACCACGGCGGACAGGATCGATGCCTGCACGAGCACGGCAAGGCCGAGCGCGCGCACCTCGTCGAACGAGCCGTAGGTGAAGCGGCCCCGATAGAGCACCAGGTAATAGCCGACGACGACCTGGCCGGCAGCGGCGACGACCGCGAGCACCACCATCGAGATCCATCCGCGCACACTCGGCTCGAATTCGAAGCGGAGAACGACGGCGATCACGATCCCGACGATCCAGGCAGCGCTGTCGACGATCGCCGCTGCGAGCCTTCGCCGTTTCTGCATGACGGAGACCACTGGTTCCCGTTCCGGATCCGCTGACACTTCATCCCCCCGTGTGCGCGCTCTGAACACCATTCCACTCCGGGGTCTGGGGCCCTGAGGAGCGGCGACTGTCTCGGCCCTTCAACCGATGTATTGGTTACATCGTGTCACACCCCAGAACGGGGGATGCGCGCGAGCGCGCGTCGTCGTACTATCCGCCGAGAATGGCCTCAGAATCGCTCAGAAAGCGAAACACGACGTCACAACCCGCGCGCTATGGCGCTTGTCGCGTCTCCGGCGACCGGAAGACGATCGAGTGGTAGAGCACGAAACGGATGGCCACGACGATCACGATGCTGACGAGGTTCACGGCGTTGACCGCGATGGCTCCCGGGGCGCGACCGAGCATGCCCGCGGCGATCTCGACACCGAGCCAGAGCAGGCCTGCTCCGATCGCGGTGCAGGCGGCGTTCGTGAGGATGAACAGCACCAGTTCGGAGACACGACCCCGGCGCTCGCGGTGTCGGAAGGTCCATTCACGATTGCCGAAGTAGGCGTTGACGAGTGCGACCAGCGATGCGACGATCTTCGCCGCCACCACGTCCCACCCCCACGCATAGACGAGCAGGTTGAAGACACCGATCTCGATCAGCGTGCTGAGTCCCCCGACGACGAGGAATCGGCTGCCCAGGCTGGCGAGTCGCCGCAATCGGGAGGTGGGTTTCATGTCTCGACTAGGCTACTGGCAACGCACGCGCACTCCGAACGCGGCACATTCGGAGGTCCCATGCCCATCAGTCATCTCGCCATCGTGATGCCCGCCTATAACGAGCACGAAGGCATCGGTGGCTTCATCGACGAGATCAGGGATGCTGTCGATCCCCTCGCTGAGCGCATCACATTCCACATCGCCGATGACCGGTCGACGGATGCCACCGCATCCGTGTTCGATGGCGTCGCCGATGTGACCGTCGAAGTGCAGCCGACGAATCGAGGGCACGGCCCCACGGCTCTCGCCGCCTACCGCGCCGGTCTCGCGGCCGGGCCGGAGGTGCTGGTGCACGTCGACGGTGACGGGCAGTTCTACGGCTCCGACTTCGCCCGGCTGCTGTCTGCGCTTCGTCGAGAGGATGCGGATGTCGTCCACGGTGTGCGCGACGGCCGCTCCGACCCCTGGTATCGCAAGGTTCTGACGGCCGCCGTCGGTGTGCTCGTCGCCGGGGCTGCGGGACGACGGATCCCCGACGTCAACACTCCGCTGCGGGCCTACCGCCCCGAGGCGCTCCGGCTGCTCGTCGATGCTGTGCCGGCGGACGCGTCCGTGCCTCACGTGCATTTCTCCCTGGCCGAAGCGCGCGCGGGATTCGTGGTGCGCTACATCCGCGTGGCCAGCATCCCCCGCCGCGGCTCGTCGTCGACCGGCACGATGTGGGGCCGGGGCGCAGGCGTGACGCTCCCGCCCAAGCGACTTCGCCAGTTCGCCCGCGCAGCACTGCGTGAAGCCTGGGATCTCTCGTTGCGCCCGTCGGCGCCGCTGCGCAGCATCCGACTTCCGGAGCCGGCCCGACGATGAGCAGGGCACGCACGGTCGCCTTCTGGGTGCTTGCTGCGGCTCTCGTGCTCGGTCATGCGATCGTCGCGTGGCACAGCCTGTTCGTCTGGCGCTTCTGGGAAGACGAAGCGTTCAACCTCACCGTGCCGCGCAATCTGCTCGCCGGACTCGGCTACTCCAGCGATGGCGCTCTCTCGGGGTCGGTCATCACGCCCTTCGACCCGCGCATCTCCACCGGGCCGGTCGTCCTGCTCCCGGTCGCGGCCGTGCTCGCGACCGGCGCCGACATGGTGATCGGGGCTCGGCTGATCCCACTCGCGTTCTGGATTCTGCTGCTGGCCGGTCTCGCCGTTCTCGGTCACCGCATGGGCGGCCGCTGGGCCGCCCTGCTCACCATCGCCGTGCCCCTCGCCTTCACGGCATCCGGCGGGTACTCGCCCATCCAGGGACCTGCCGATCTGCTCGGTGAGATCCCCGCCGCCGCACTTCTCGTCTGGGCATTGGTCGTTCTGCCGCGCCGCGCGTGGCTCGCGGGGCTCCTGGTCGGACTGGCCGTCCAGGCGAAGCTGATCGCCTTGCTCGCGCTACCCGCATTCGCGATCGCGTTGTGGGTACTGGCGGACGGCAGTGGCTGGCAGCGTCTGCGAAACACGCTGCGCCGCTCCTGGTTGCCTCTCGGGATGCTCGCCGTTCCCACTCTGCTCTTCGAATTCGCCGCGCTGCTCTCGCTGGGCCCCTCGGGATTCGCGACGCACGTTCGCGCACTCGTCGGCTTCCTCCGCAGCGGCGGACAGGGGGCATCGACGTCTGTCACAGAGAAACTCGCCACTCTCGCCCAATCATGGTCGCTGCCCAGCATGATCGTCCTCATCGCGGGAATCCTGCTCGCCGCCCTCGTCGTCGCGGGGATGGTCACCGCCGTTCGCGCACCCTCTTCCGATGACCGTCCTGTGCTCGCCTACGCGTCTGCGGCCACGGTGGGAGCGATCGCCTTCCTCGCCTGGTGGGCCACAGCCTCGCACCTGCCACTGTGGATTCGGCATCCCTCCGTCGGCATCTACGCGTTCGTGCCCGTCTTGTTCGCCGCCGCCGTGTGGTCTGTCCGCCGGCTCCCCTCCGGCTATGCGAATCGCGCAGCCACCGCCGCTGTCGCTGCTCTCGCCATCGTCGTCGGAGCCGGAGCCACGGCCCACGCCGGGTCGAGCTACATCCCACGCTCACAGACTCTGGCGGAACAGCGTGCTGCCGTCGCGCCTCTCGCCGCGTGGGTCTCGGAGACTGACACGCGGTGGCTGGCCGCAGAACCCTGGGGGGATGCTGTGCCCGCGATCGTGCTCACCGGCGCACACGTCGGTCTGTTCGACGCCCCCTCGATGTCGGACACGCCACGCCTCACCGGCCAGGAGTGCACCACCGAGACCCTCGCTGAGGGCGGCTACCGCATCTGCGCTCCACGCTGACACGGTGCCTCTCCTTCGGCCTGTCACTCATCCCGGAGACGACGAACCGGCCGGCAGCTGAAGCGTCAGCTGCCGGCCGGCATGTCGTCATCCGTACGAGCGGTCAGAGCGCGAGGCGCTCCCGCACCACGTCGGCCAGTCGTTCGGCGTAGGTCGTGACCGATTCGGCATCCGCCGCTTCCACCATCACCCGCACGAGCGGCTCGGTGCCGGACTTGCGCAGCAGCACACGGCCCGTATCACCGAGCTCGAGCTCGACCTGACGCACGGCGTCCTGCACAGCGCCGTCGTCGGCGACCCGATCCTTGTCGACATCGCGCACGTTGATGAGCACCTGCGGGTACACCGTCATGACGGCCGCGAGCTCCGCGATCGACTTCTTCTGGCGGGCCATCTCCGCGACCAGGTGGAGACCGGTCAGCAGGCCGTCACCGGTGGTGGCGTACTCGCTCATGATGACGTGACCGGACTGCTCGCCACCGAGCGCGTAACCTCCCGCATTCATGTCTTCGAGCACATAGCGGTCCCCGACGCCGGTCTGGCGAACCGTGATGCCGTGCTCACGCATCGCGACGTGCAGGCCGAGATTGCTCATGACCGTGGCGACGAGCGTGTCGTCGGTGAGATGTCCACGTTCCTTCATCGACACCGCGAGGATCGCCATGATCTGGTCGCCGTCGATGTGCGCACCGGTCGCGTCGACCGCGAGGCAGCGGTCCGCGTCGCCGTCGTGAGCGATGCCGATGTCGGCGCCGAGCCGCACGACGGCCTCTGCGAGATTGTCGAGATGGGTCGAGCCGACGCCGTCGTTGATGTTCAACCCGTCGGGATCCGCCCCGATGACCGTGACCTCGGCACCCGCATCGCGGAAGGTCTCGGGCGACACGCCGGACGCCGCACCGTGGGCGCAGTCGAGGACGACGTGGATGCCGTCGAGACGGTTCGGAAGCGAGCCGAGCAGGTGCACGACATAGCGATCTTCGGCGTCGGAGAAGCGGTCGATCCGCCCCACCCCTGCGCCGGTCGGACGCAGCATCTCGCCGGCCATGGCCTCTTCGATGCGCTGTTCGACGACGTCGGGGAGCTTGACCCCACCGCGTGCGAAGATCTTGATCCCGTTGTCGGGCGCCGCGTTGTGCGACGCCGAGATCATCACGCCGAAGTCGGCGTCACGATCGGCGACGAGGAACGCGAGGGCTGGCGTCGGGATGACCCCGGCCTCGAGCACGTCGACACCCGAGGATGCGAGCCCCGCCGACACCGCGGCGGTGAGGAAGTGTCCGGAGACCCTGGGGTCCCGGGCGACCACTGCGGTGAGTCGCTTGCCTTCGGCCTTGCGAGCCTCCGCAGTACGGCCCTGGCCCAGGACGACAGCAGTCGCCTGGGCCAGGGTGAGCGCCAGGTCGGCGGTGAGGACGCCATTGGCAAGTCCTCGCACACCGTCCGTGCCAAAGATCGGCATCGGAGCAGTTGACCTTAACGCTTCGAGTACTGAGGCGCCTTGCGGGCCTTCTTGAGTCCAGCCTTCTTGCGCTCCTTGACGCGAGCGTCGCGCGAGAGGAAGCCGGCCTTCTTCAGGGTCGGACGGTTGTTCTCCTCGTCGATACCGTTCAGCGAACGGGCGATGCCGAGCCGCAGCGCACCGGCCTGGCCCGAGGGGCCACCACCGGAGATACGAGCGATGACGTCGTATGCGCCGGCGAGGTTCAGCACCGTGAACGGGTCGTTGATCAGCTGCTGGTGCAGCTTGTTCGGGAAGTAGTCCTCGATCGTGCGGCCGTTGACCGTGATCGTTCCGGAGCCGGGGACGATGCGCACGCGGGCGATGGCCTGCTTGCGACGACCGACTGCGGCACCCGGGACGCTGAGCACGGGGCGGGGAGCCGCCTCGACTGCGTCGGTCTCGGGAGTCGAGGTCGAGAAGCTCTGGGGGTTTTCGGTGGTGTCCTGGATGTCAGCCACGAGTATGTCCTTAAGTCTTTACGGCGCTTACTGGGCGACCTGGTCGAGGGTGTACGTCTGCGGCTGCTGAGCGGCGTGCGGGTGCTCGGCGCCCACGTAGACCTTCAGCTTCGACAGCTGCTGGCGGCCGAGGCTGTTCTTGGGGAGCATGCCACGGATGGCCTTCTCCACAGCGCGGACCGGGTTCTTCTCGAGGAGCTCGGCGTAGGTGACCGACTTCAGGCCGCCCGGGTAACCCGAGTGACGGTAAGCCAGCTTCTTCTGGAGCTTCTGACCGGTGAGCGCGACCTTCTCGGCGTTCACGATGATGACGAAGTCACCCGAGTCGATGTGGTTGGCGAAGGTCGGCTTGTGCTTGCCACGCAGGAGCGTAGCGGCGTGCGAAGCCAGACGGCCGAGAACGACGTCGGTGGCGTCGATGACGACCCAGTCGCGCTGGACTTCGCCAGCCTTGGGGGTATAAGTGCGCGTCACGATAGTGCTGCTTTCTTGTGTCGAACGGAGAAGTTCGTGAATCCCACTCCGGGGTGGTTCTTCCTCGCGATCTCATCGAGAGGGGAACACGCCAGTGGAGGGCTCACGTTCGGACGGCGACCGCTCCCCGCGAACGGGGAATGGCACCAAAGAGTCAGCATACGCCACCCGGGCGTGTTCCCCCAAACCGAGAACCTGTGCTGTGCGCGGCATCCACTCGGCTCGCCCTTCCCGCATCCGCTTGAAGTCGCACAGTGTCGCAACTCGCCCCGGTCAGCGGCGAATCGCGCCGCCACCCGTTTGGCATCGGGCGCGTTCCGCCGCATCCAGCCCTTCGACGCGACACGATGCGACTTACCGGGGCATGGCCGTCGGCATCCCCTTCCTCCTGCCCGATCGTCCCGATTCAGGAGTTGTCCACATCCGCCGAAACTCTCTGCATCCGCGCGTCCGAGGTCGGCCGACTTCCGTGAGGGTGGACGGATGCCACGCCCTCCCGCTCCCCTGCCGCATGGTCTCGGCCGCCATTTCTCCGTCCGGCAGTCCGCCGAACTCGGGGTGTCGAAACGTCGTGTCCGCGCGCGCGACTTGGAGGCCCCTTTCCACGGCGCGCGACGACTCGTCGAGCAAGAGGAAACCGAACAGATCGCCGGACCGCTGGAGATCGATCGAGCACACCGACGACGCGTCCGGCGCGACGCCCGCACTTACGCGCAGGTGATGACGCCGCACAGCTTCTTCTGCGGTCGCACCGCAGCGGTGCTGTTCGGGGCCCCGGTGACGCCGCACGACGAGTTGGACGTCGCCGTGCTCGCGCCCCTCCGCGCGCCGCGTGGCGCCGGCATTCGAGGGCGCATCGTGTCGCCGCATCTCGTGGAAGTCGAGGTCAGGGACGGACTCGCCCTCACGAGTCCCGCCGCGACCTGGGCGATGTTGGCGCGCGAGCTGACCGAACGAGATCTGGTCGTGCTGGGCGACGCCTTCGTGCGGATCCCGCGCGACGATCTCGGGCGGCGACAGCCCACGCAGGCCCTCGCGACTCTCGCGCAACTGTGCGCAGCGGTCGATGCCGGTCGCAGGCGGCCGAAGGTCATCCGGCTGTCTGCCGCGCTCGAACGCATCCGGGTCGGCAGCGCATCGCCCCTGGAGACGGAGTTCCGACTCGATGCGTCGACCGACGGACTCCCTGAGGCGGTTCTCGACGCAGAGATCCGCGGAGAGAGCGGACGGTTGCTCGGGATCTCGGAGTTCGCCTATCCGCGGTTCCGCACGGTCGTGGAGATCGAGGGCGACCATCACCGAACGTCGAACCGGCAATGGAACCGCGACCTCGCCAAGTATCGCGACTACGCGGATGCCGGATGGGAGGTGGTGCGTCTGACGTCACGGAACATCCGAGGTCACGCACCCCCGGATGCCACGACCATCGTGCGGCGCGTGCTCCTTCGGCACGGGTGGGACGGGCGGCGGCGCTGATCCCGCACAGGTCAGCCTCGCTCCGCACCTGGGGCAGGGCGCATGTTGCCGCATCCCCCGCACCATATGCGACGCACCCCGCACCTGGGCACCCACAGGAGGGGCCCGCGGAGTCAGCTCGGCGAGACGGTCACCAGGATCGGTCGGTGATCGCTGGATCCCTGGGGCAGCGTCGTGATCGTCTCGATGTCGAACCCGACGGAGGTGGCGAAGTCGTAGTGACCGCGGAACACGCGGTAGCGCGTGTACGTGTGATCGTCGCTCAGCGTGAGGGCGTAGCCGTGATTGCGCACCGCCTGCCCGAGGTTCTCCTTGAACACCGGGTAGTTGTAGTCGCCGACCATGAGCTGGGGCAGTCCCTCACCGAGTTCGGCGAGCGCGGTGAGCGCCGCACGGATCTGGTGGCGACGCAACGAATTGAGCGCGGTGAGCGGCGCGGCGTGGAACGAGGCGACGATGAGTTCTCGCCCGTTGTCGATGTCGCGCAGCCGTGCGCCGAGCACACGCTCGTGAGCGGGCTTGAGCATGCGGTCGTGCAGCGACTTCTTCAGCTCGATCGTGCGGATCTGTTGCAGGTGGAAGGTGTTGGAGCGGTAGTACAACGCCAGTCCCAGGCGATTGCCCTGTGTGGCGTCGGCGAGCACGAGGTCCCCGATCCGTTCGGGAAGTCCCTGCACGTCGCATTCCTGCAGGCACAGGATGTCGGGCGCGTGCTCGCCCACCAGGGTCACGAGTTCCGTGGCGGCCCGGTGCTTGCGCAGGTTGTAGGAGATGACCTTCATCCATTCCACGCTAGCCCTTCCCCCTTGGAGTCGGGTGGCAGACGCGCATCCGCCCGGTGAACGGATGCCGTCGCCTACCGGCGGAGGATGCGCTGCGCGAGCCAGTTGCCGAAGATCTGCCCGACCTGAACTATCACGATGATGATCGCCACGGTGACCCAGGTGGCCTCCTGGTTGAACTGCTGGTAGCCGTAGATGATGGCGAAGTTGCCGAGGCCTCCACCACCGATGTAGCCGGCCATCGCCGACATGTCGACCACGGCGATGAACATGAACGTGTAGCCGAGGATCAGCGGTGCGAGCGCCTCGGGGATGACGAGCCCGAACAGGATCGCGAACCGCTTGGCGCCGATCGCGAGCGCGGCCTCGACGATGCCCGGGTCGACCGCGACGAGGTTCTGCTCGACCACCCTCCCGATCACGACCGCGGCCATGATCGTCATCGGCACGATCGCCGCCTGCGTGCCCAGGGTGGTTCCCGCGACGGCCTTGGTGACGGGTCCGACTGCGGTGAGGAAGATGATGAACGGGATGGGCCGGATCACATTGATCGCGAGGTTCATGACGTTGAACACGACACGGTTCGCGAACAGGTTGCCCGGTCGGGTGGCGTAAAGCGCGGCGCCGATCAGCAGTCCCGCGATGCCGCCGATCAGCAGCGTCACGACGACCATGTAGACGGTCTCCTGGATGGACTGCAGGAGCACGGGCGTGAGGCTGCCCCAGTCGGTGGCGGTGTGCACGTGGTTCACGAGGTCACCTCCGATCCCTCGACGGATGCCGCATCCGGGGCGCGAAGGATCTGCGCTCTCGTGTGCGATGCGAGTTCGGCGACGACGGGCTCGAGGGTCTCGGCATCGGCGTGCGCGCGGTAGGTGAGCGTTCCCAGCTGGCGCCCGCGGATGTCGGTGACGCCACCGAAGACCACGGTGTGCCGCACGCCGTGGCGCTCGAAGACCTCGGCGATGTGCTCACTCGTGAACTCGTTGACGTCGGCGCTGATCAGCGTTCCGCCGCCGACCAGTAGTGCGTCCAGGGTCTCCCCCGAGGGCACGCCCTGAGTCACGGCGGCGACGAATCGTTCGGTGAGCGCTGCGCGGGGGTGGGCGAAGACACGATACGTGTCGCCGCTGTCGACGACCTTTCCCCCGTCCATCACGATCACCTGGTCGCACAGCTCGTGCACGACGGAGATCTGGTGGGTGATGACGACGATCGTGATGCCCAGCTTGCGGTTGATCTCTTTCAGCAGAGCGAGCACCTCGCCGGTCGTCTGCGGGTCGAGTGCGCTCGTGGCCTCATCGGCGAGCAGCAGCTCGGGGTTGGCCGCGATGGCCCGTGCGATGCCGACGCGCTGCTTCTGCCCGCCCGACAACGCTCGCGGATAGCTGTTCGCCTTGTCTCCGATGCCGACGAAGTCGAGCAGTTCGGTGACGCGGGGGCCGATGTCCTGCTTCTTCCAGCCGGCGACCTTGAGCGGATAGGCGACGTTTCCCCGCACGGTGCGTGAGTTGAAGAGATTGAACTGCTGGAAGATCATCCCGATCCGTCCGCGCAGTCCCCTCAACTCCGTCTCGGAGGCGGATCCCACGTCGACGCCGAGCACGTCGACGGTTCCGCCTGTGGGCTTCTCCAACCCGTTGACCAGGCGGACCAGTGTCGACTTACCGGCTCCGGAGTATCCGATCACTCCGACGATAGAGCCGCGCTCGACCTGCAGGTCGACGTCTTCGAGTGCGGCGACGGCAGACCCACGACGGGTCGCGGGAAACCCCTTGGAAACCCGGTTGAAGCTGATGATTGTCATGGGTCCGCCGTCGTGCGAGGTCACTGCGTGGCGCGCAGCTGCTCTTCGAGATCGGCCAGCTCGGCCTGGAGGTCTTCTGCACTCCAGTCGGCCTTGAACTGCAGGTTGCCCTGGTTCAGCTCGGTGACAGCAGCCTCGACCTCGGGGCTGTGGTACGCCGCGATCAGCTTCGCCCAGCGCGGGTCGTCCTTCTGGTCATCGCGCACCACGAAGGCGTTGATGTACGGAGCGAGCTCCGGATCGTCGAGGTCTTCCTTGAAGATGATCAGGTCGTCGCCGAGCCCGCCCTTCTGGGCCTGCGTGTTGTTGACGATCGCCGCCTGCGCACTGCCGTCCTTGAGAGCGGCGACGGTCTGGTTCGCGTCGACCGGGAGCACCTTCACCTTGCTCGAGACGATGTCATCGGGCGTGGACAGGCTGTTGCCGCCGTCCTTCAGCTCGACGAGTCCCGCGCGCTGCAGGTTCAGCAGGCCGCGGGCGAGGTTCGTCGGGTTGTTCGGCAGCGCGACGGTCGCGCCCTCGGGCAACTCGTCGACGTCGCCGTACTTCTCGGAGTAGATCGCGAGCGGGTACACGGCGGTCGCGCCGACGGGAACGAGCGTGCCGCCGTTGTTCACGTTGAACTGCGACAGGAAGATGAGGTGCTGGAACAGGTTCACGTCCAGCTCGCCGTCCTGCACGCCCTGGTTGAGCTGCACGCCGTCGTTGATGGTGCGCACCTCGAGTTCGATGCCCTCTTCCGCCAGCTTGTCCTTGAGGATCGTCCAGTGCGCCTCGGTTCCGTCATCCGCGCCGAGCACGATCTTGCTGCTCGCGGTGTCGTCACCGGCGGCGGCGTCAGCGGTGTCTCCCCCCGTCGAGCAGGCCGCCATCGACAGCGTCAACGCGCCGGCGGCGAGCAGGCCGAGAGCGGACAGGATCTTCTTCTTCACACGGGAATCAGTCACAGACGAGAGTGAATCACGGCTGCGGGCGGGCACCGGGGGCAGCGGTAATCCCGCGTAATGACGGTCATCCTGCGTAACGCGAATGCCCGATTCCGATGACCTTCACTACGGTGGCGCGGCGACGTCAGCTGTCGTAGCCCCACCGCAATCCGAGGACGCCGGGCCCGAAGCCGTGTCTCACGAGATGCACGGAGTCCCCTCGCAGCGCACGCATCGTTGCGACATACTCGTCGTCGGCCTCGATGTACTCCTCGCACCAGCTGGGCAGCGCCTCGGGTGAGAAGTGCACCCAGATCAGCGTCTCGCGTGCCGGTCTCGAGGTCGCATGCCACGCCGACTGGCGCGCCGGGTAGTCGAGCGGGAAGGTCTCGGTGAACTCGATGAGCGCCGTGGAGCCCATGGTGATCGGCTCGTCGAGTGCGATGACCACACCCGACAGCAGTCGTCCGGGATGCAGGTACTCGCGATCGATGCGTCCGCCCACGACCTCGGAGATCACCGACATGATCTCGGTCTCCTCCGGCGCCACATCGATCAACGGGATCTCGGTGATCACGCCTTTGACCGACTGCACGAGTGATCGCATCACGATCTTCTCGACCGCCCCGTGCGGGCCGACGTGGACCGTGACGTGGGTCGAGAGGTCGCGCAAGGCGTCCTGCGGTGCGGAGCCCAGCGCGGCGAACGTCTCCGCCGTCTCCCGCTGCTCCCGCGCCTCGTCGAACGGCAGCCGAGGAGGAGGGATGGGGCCGAGCCGGGTCGACGGCCTCAGCAGGCGGGTGAGGTGCCCCCGTGCGAGTCCGAGCCGGTCCTCGATGCCCTCGATCGCCGCCAGCGATTGTGCACCTTCGGGCTGCCTGGCACCCGAGCGCCAATAGCTCAGCGTCGCCATCGACACGCGGTTGCCGTCGTCGGCGAGCATCGCCTGCAGACGGGCGAGAGTGACGCCGCGATCCGAGATCGCCGCACGCAACCCTGCGGCGAACGCACCGCGGTGATCGCCGTCCGCATCCGTCACAGTTCCCCCGGCATCCCGTGAAGGCCGTTCACGTAGATTCAGCATACGGTTCCGGTCCGAGTCTCCCTCGACTCGCCGAACCGTCGCCACCGTGGACGAGTCTGGGACCCCGCGGTGGCGTTCCTGCCGCTGCGGTCGCCTTGTGGGGAGGCGGCCGCAGAGCGGATCCCACCCTCGCTCAGTCGCCCGCGCTGTCGCGGCGAGCGCGGGTCTGCTCCGCGCGCGCGGAGAGCAGGTCATCGGCGGGGTATCCGACCTCCATCAGGGTCAGTCCCCGCGCGGCCAGCACCTTGAACTCGCTCGTTCGGGTGAGTGCGTCTCGCAGCACCACGAGGTCGGTGACGTCGAGGCGCTGCTCCCCCACGGCAACGCAGGCGCCGACGAGCGCGCGCACCATGCTGTGGCAGAACGCGTCAGCCTTGACCTCGGCGATGAGCACGCCCTCGGCATCGCGGGTCCACCGGTAGTCGAGTAGCGTGCGGATCGTCGTCGCCTCGTCGCGCGGCTTGCAGTACGCCGCGAAGTCGTGGAGTCCGATCAGGCTCTGCGCTGCGGCATCCATCGCCGTCTCGTCGAGATGCCCACGCACGGCTGTCGTGTCGTGTCGGCGCAACGGATCGTAACCGGCGGACTGATCGGCGAGCCGGTAGCGGTACCGGCGCCACACGGCCGAGAACCGCGCGTCGAAGCCGTCGGGAGCGATCGAGGAGCGGATCACCGAGGCGTCGGCGTACGCGCCGAGAACACCCCGCATCCGGGCGGCGATCGATGCCGCCGGATCCTGCGGGGCTCTCCCCTGCCGGGAGGCGATGCGCGCCCACTGCGCGTCGTCGAGGTCGACATGGGCCACCTGGCCGAGCGCATGCACTCCGGCATCCGTGCGTCCGGCGACGACGAAGCGCACCTCGGAGCCGACGATGCGTGCCAATGCAGCTTCCAGAGTCCCCTGCACCGTGCGCAACGTCGGCTGTCGTGCCCACCCCCGGAAGTGGGTGCCGTCATAAGCGATATCGAGCCGGATGCGCACGAAGCAAGCTTAGGTCGACGGCACCCCGATCAGACTCCGCCGTCGATGGAGCGGATGAAGTCGCCCGGTTCGTCGGGCACCATGACCTCGGTGTCGCGGTTCAGGCTCTCGCCGCGGAAGAACCGCTTCGACCGTGGGAACAGGTACCAGAGGAACATCAGCACCAGGCCGAAGGCCAGGGAGCCGATACCGATCACGAACGTGCCGCCGATGCCGAGCAACTCGGTGTACCCGTAATCGACCTGCCACATGTCGATCGCCGACTGCACGAATGCGGCGGTCAGCATGAGCCCGCCCAACAGGGGGAACAACCCCTTGAAGAAGAACTCGCGCGGGGACCGCAGGATGTCGGCGCGGAAGTACCAGACGCACGCGAAGCCGGTGATGGCGTAGTAGAACGCGATGGCGAGGCCCAGCGACAGGATCGAGTCCTGCAGGATGTTGTCACTGATCAGGGTCATGCCGACGTAGTACACCGAAGCCACGACGCCCATCACGATCGTCGAGAACGACGGGGTCTTGTAGGTGGGGTGGACGTCCTTGAACTTCGCGGGGAGCGCACGGTAGACCCCCATCGCGAGGGTGCCCCGCGCCGTCGGCAGGATCGTGGTCTGGGTCGACGAGATCGCCGAGATGATCACCGCGACCACCAGCACCCAGCCGAAGGGCCCGAGCAGGCCGTCCTTGATCGCGAGGAAGAAGTCGTCGGCGTTGGCCTCGTTGCCCAGGCCCGTTCCGGTCTCACCGAGACCCGCATACATCATCGCCGCGATCGTGACCGTGACGTACGTGAAGAGGAGGATGACGGTGGTCAGCAGCGCTGCGCGACCGGGGATGCGCTTCGGATCCTTGGTCTCCTCGTTCAGCGCCAAGCAGGTGTCCCAGCCCCAGTAGATGAAGAGGGCCAGCAGGATCGCCTCGGTGAAGCCCGACCAGTCGGTGAAGGCGAACGGGTTCATCCACTCCCAGTCGAACGCGGTCGCGCCGGGCGCGGAGCCTGCGAAGAACTGCCAGAGCGCGGTCACCACGAAGATCGCCAGGGCGAGGTACTGGATGCCGAGCAGGATGTTCTGGATGCGCTCGCCGATCTCCACCCCGCGCCAGCTGACCCACGTCATGGCGGCGATGAAGGCGACGGCGAGCACGACGACGCGCCAGTCGTTGTTCTCGAGATCCTGACCGATCAGTGACCAGAAGTAGACCGAGGCGATCTGCGCGAGGTTCGCAAGCACGACCATTCCGGCGACGGCGACACCCCACCCGCCCATCCAGCCGACCCAGGGGCCGAAAGCCTTGGTGCCCCAGGTGAAGGTGGTACCGCAGTCCGGCACCGCGTTGTTGAGCTCTCGGTAGGCGAAGGCGATGAGCAGCATCGGCACGAAGGCGATGACGAACGCGATCGGCGCCTGCGCGCCGACGGCGATGACCACGAACCCGAGCGAGGCGACCAGCGAGTACACGGGAGCCGTGGATGCCAGTCCGATGACGGTGGATCCCCAGAGCCCCAGTGTGCCGGTGGCCAGTCCTTTGCCTTCGGGTCGTTCCAGGCGGATTGGCGTTGTCGACATGGTGTGAACATAGGGCCGCGAGCGAGGCGCGGTCAAGGGGTCAGGGCGTGCGGCGGAGCATCCCGTCGGCATTGTCGGCGACCCACTCGACGAGCGGGAGCATCCGCTCCATCAGGTCTCGACCGAGCGGAGTCAGGCTGTACTCCACGTGCGGGGGCACGCTCGGGAAGGACTCCCGATGCACCAGTCCGTCGTCGGTCAGTGTGCGCAGCGTGGAGGCCAGCATCTTCTCGCTGATGCCGTCGACCTCTCGGCGCAGAGCGCCCCAACGGCGGGTGCCGTCGGACAGCGAGGACAGCACGAGCACGCCCCACTTGCTCATGATGTGGTCGAGGATCACCCGAGTGCCGCAGCCCTGTTCGAAGAGCATCGGCGCGGTTTCCTTTATCTGCGCAAAACTCACTGTCATGTAGGTACCTTACTTCAAAGTGGGTACCCTCGGATCGGAAGGTTTGCCGAGCGACGCGGGTTGTGGGAGATGTCACTTACGAAAGGACTCCCATGACCATCCTCGTCACCGGCGCCACGGGCAACCTCGGCCGCCTCATCATCGCCAGCCTGCTCGAGCGCGGCGCGGCTCCGCAGTCGATCGTCGCGGGAGTCCGCGACGTCGCGAAGGCCGCAGACCTCAGCGCCCTCGGCGTGCGCGTCGCCGTCGTCGACTACGACCAGCCTGCGACCATCACCGCCGCTCTCGATGGCGTCGACGCCGTCGCGCTCGTCTCGGGCTCCGAGGTCGGCCGCCGCGTCGCACAGCACGAGGCGGTCATCAACGCCGCCAAGGCCGCCGGCATCACGAAGTTCGTCTACACCAGCGCACCGAAGGCACCGACGAGCGACCTCGTGCTCGCTCCGGAGCACAAGGCGACGGAGGAGCTCATCGCAGCTGCAGGACTCCCCGCCGTGATCCTGCGCAACAACTGGTACACCGAGAACTACGCCGCCGACCTCGCCCGCGCTGCGGAGACGGGCGTGCTCGCGGCGGGTGTCGGAGACGGACGTGTCGCATCGGCCAGCCGCAAGGACTTCGCCGAGGCCGTCGCGGTCGTGCTGCTCGAGGACGGCCACCTCGGCCAGGCCTACGAACTCGGCGGTGATGTCGCCTGGAACTACAGCGACCTGGCGTCGGCCATCGCGGAGGTCACCGGTCGCCCGGTCGAGTACCACCCGCTCACCGCCGAAGAGCAGACCGCAGCACTCACCGCCGCGGGACTCGATGCGGGGACCGTCGGGTTCGTCGTCGCGCTGGATGCCGGCATCCGCGGTGGCGCCCTCGGAGACACCGACGGCACGCTCGCACGTCTGATCGGACGCCCGACCACTCCCCTGGTCGAGGGACTGCGCGCAATCGCCTGATCGGCACGCGCAGATGTCGAGAAGCGCCGCTCACGGAGGGGGGGAGCGGCGCTTCTCCTACGACCGGGGCCGGCCGTAGCTCAAGACGCCTCGCGCGAATGCACGTAGACGATGGTGAGTGTGATTCCGGCGGCACGCAGTCCGCGATCGGCGAGTACCGCCGCGATCGCGGCGCGGGCCGCCGTGAGAGTGTCCAGAGCACTGGCGGCGAAGTCCACGCCGACGGATGCCTCGATCCGCAGGCCGTCATCCCCGTCGACCACGGAGACGAGCGGTTCATCCTGGCCGGTGACGCCGAGCGCTGCCGCCCCTGCTCCCACCAGATTCGAGATCAACGATCCGGAGCGGTAGATGCTGCTCACGCCCGGCGTCGCCCGCACGGCCGCGTCGATCTCGGTGGCGAGTCCCGCCTGTTCGGCCATCATCGGCTCCTCTCCGCCCACGCGGACACGTCATAGACGTCTCGGATCGTCACGTCGATGGCAACGATGTTGAGCTCGGTGTGCGTGCGCAACCGTTGCTCGGTCTCAGACCGCAGTCGATCCACCATGCGAGGAATCGACTCGCCGAATCGCGCGCTGGCCTCGATGTCGATGCGGATCGGCGCACCGGGCTGCGTCACGTCGCCCTCCAGGCGGCAGCGACCGACGAGCACGCCGGGAACCGCATTCTCCGCCGAGCGGATCAGCCCACGCACGGCCCCCTCGGTGATTCCGAGGTCGACCGAAGGATCCGGCACGTCGAAGGGAATCCGGCGTCCCGCGCGCGCGTCCAGGGCGATGCCGCTGAGGATGCGGTCGACCCAGCTCGCGTCGACATCCGGAGACTCCGCAGCATCGGCGTCGATCAGCTGCCCGCCGAGCCCCTGCAGTCTCTCGAGAGCGTCCAGCGCCAACTGGCATCCAGGGGACTCGTCGATCGACGGATCGGCCGGCTGTCGTGCCGCGTCCAGATAGTCGGACAGCTCTTCGAGGGTGTGGCCGTCGAGGTCGGTCGGCTCCAGGCCGAGTCGACGCAGCTCAGGGTTGTCGTGGTCGTCGGTCATCGCCACTCCTCCATCCGTACGATCATGTATTTCCGCGCACGGGCCAGGAGGCCGCGCGCGGTACTCGCGGAGATGCCGAGCTCGTCCGAGATCTCGTCGTAGGAGTAGCCGCCGATCTCACGCAGCACCCAGCACTCCCGCTGCGCATCGGGCAGCTCGCGGAGCGCGGCGCCGAGTTCGGCGACACCTGCTCGGGCTTCTGCCACGCGCGGAGGCGAGGCGTGCGATGGAGCCTCCTGATCGACGTCGTCGACATCGACGATCGGACGCAGGCTCCGGATGCGATCCACGGCCTTCCGACTCACGATCCGCATCAGCCAGCTTTTGACCTTCGACGGATCCTCGAGCTCGGAGAATCGTTGCCAGGCGGTCACGAAGGCCTCCTGCACGATGTCGTCGACGTCAGCCGAGGCATTCAGCATCCGCTGCGTGTAGGCGCGCATCATCGGCGTGTACCGACGGACGAGTACGGCGAAGGCGGCGACGTCACCGTCGATGGCGCGGCCGGCGATGATTCCGTCGTTCGCCTCCTCCAACGCGCTGTGAAAGCGTTCCCCAACCATCTACTCACTCCCTCGTTCTGATCCCTGAGGAGATTCGGAGCGGCGGTGATTTCGGATCGAGTCCTCGACCCGAAATCACCTGGATGCCGCTCCATTGCGTGCGCTTTCTCACGCTCGAGAGCGACGGCCGGTGATCACACCGTAGACGAGCAGTACCACGAGTGAGCCGCCGATGGCCAGGACCCAGGTGGTCAGGGAGAAGAAGGAGTCGAGGCCGACGTTGAACAGAAGTCCGCCGAGCCAGCCTCCGAGCATCGCTCCCACAACGCCGAGGAGAAGGGTGACGAACCAGCCGCCACGCTGTTTGCCGGGGAGGATCAGTTTCGCGATCGCGCCGGCGAGGAGTCCGAGAATGAGGAAGGCGAAGAAGCCCATGGCTGTGTCCTTTCGAGGGTGGATGGGGAGGGGTGCACAGTTCCCCTCCCCAGAGGTCCGCTACTTCTTGAACGCGTCCTTCACGTTCTCGGCAGCATCACGGACGTTGCCCTTGGCCTGCTCGGCCTTGCCCTCGGCGACGAGCTTGTCGTCGTTGGTGACGTTGCCGACGACCTCCTTGGCCTTTCCGGAGATCTTCTCTGCAGCGGCCTTGATCTTGTCTTCAGCGCTCATGGTTTCTTCCTTCCTCCGTTCGAGACCCGGATCTCGGGCCCGAATACTTCCCCGCGGTCGTGCCGCGGGAAGACTGTTGTCGGCGCCCGCGGGTCAGACGCGTGTGGCCGGCGCGGCGTCTGCGTCGTCCGCCGGGATGTGGACGTCGTTGATGGTCACGTTGATCTCGACGACATCCATCCCGACGAGCTCCACCATCACGCGGTGGATGGCCGCTCGCACATCGTCGGCGACCTTCTGCAGCGACACGGGGTACTCGGCCACGATCGTCACATCGACGGCAACCTGAGTCTCGCCGACCTCGACGGTGATGCCCTGCGAGAGATCCGTGGTGTTCAGCGCGTCTCGGATGGCGCCCACCACGCGGGCCGCTCCTCCGCCGAGCGCGTACACGCCGGCGACCTCGCGAGCAGCGATGCCGGCGATCTTGGCGACGACGCCGTCTTCGATCGTCGTCTTCCCCGTCGCGGGAACCTGTGCGGGCGCCGCTGCCGCTACCTGAGTACTGTTCGCCGTGGTGGCCATCCTGAGCTCCTTGATCCATGTCCCGCCCCCGACTCGGAGTGCGGTGTGTTCTTCATCGACACCACTAAGACGGATGCGGATGCGAGAACGTCACAAATCAGTTCGACTTTTTCTCGATGCCTGTCAGATTCGGGACGATCGACTCACAGTGCACTCAGAGGTTGAGAGTGCATAATTGCACTCCATGAGCGACAGTGCAGATTCCTTGCGTGAGCAGCGCAAGCGAGAGACGTCCCGATCCCTCACCGACATCGCGCGCCGGATGACTTCGGAGAACGGCTTCGCCGGGTTCACGATCGAGGAGTTGTGCGCCGAGGTCGGTGTATCCCGCCGCACCTTCTTCAACTACTTCGAGAGCAAGGAGAACGCGGTCTTCGGGTTCGCCGTGATCGACTCTCGTCAGGAGCAGCTCGAAGCGGCGTTCTGCGCGCAGGGCGGAGACCTGCTCGACGATTTCATCGAACTCACGATCGGTCGGTTCGACCTCTTCAATCCACTGGACGACGCCCCCGCCCTCTTCGCGGTGATCGAGCAGGAACCACGCCTCCTCAAGGCCGTCTTCGACCAGATCGCCAAGAATGAGCGGCGCGACATGGCCTTGATCGTCGATCGGGAAGGCGCCACCCCCGATGTGCCGCTGCGGGCCGAGGTCGTCGTGCACACCGTCGGCGCCCTTGTCCGTCTCTGTATGGACCAGCTCCTGCACCACCAGTCCTCCGAGCCCTTCGGGAACCTCCTCGCCCGGCGACTCGAGGTCGCCCGCTCCGCCTACGCACCGTCACAGAAAGACCACTGAATGTCCGCCACAGCCACGAAGGATGCTCCCTTCCTGCTCACCAAGCGCCGCATCTGGATCATCTTCAGCGCCCTGATCGCCGGCATGCTGCTCTCGAGTCTCGACCAGACCATCGTGTCGACCGCGATGCCGACCATCGTCGGTCAGCTCGGCGGGGTCGACCACCAGGTGTGGATCACCACCGCCTACCTGCTCGCCACCACGATCGTGATGCCCATCTACGGCAAGTTCGGCGATGTGCTCGGTCGCCGGAACCTCTTCCTGATCGCGATCGCGCTGTTCACCCTGGCATCGGTCGGTTGCGCGTTCGCGACCGACTTCTGGATGTTCGTCGTCTTCCGCGCACTGCAGGGCCTCGGCGGCGGCGGTCTGATGATCCTGTCCCAGGCGATCATCGCCGACATCGTCCCGGCCAACGAGCGCGGCAAGTACATGGGTCCCCTCGGCGCTGTCTTCGGCCTCTCCGCCGTCGCCGGTCCGCTGCTCGGCGGCTTCTTCGTCGACCATCTGACATGGCAGTGGGCGTTCTACATCAACATCCCGGTCGGCATCGCCGCGTTCATCATCGCGATGGTCGCGTTGAAGCTGCCGAGCAAGAAGGCCCAGAAGCCGATCGACATCTTCGGCGTGATCTTCCTGTCGATCGCCACGACCTGCCTCATCTTCTTCACCGACTTCGGTGGCGACAAGGAGTTCGGTTGGGATTCGCTCGCCACCTGGGCATGGGGCGCCGGACTTGTCGTCGCCGCGACCGCCTTCATCATCACGGAGTCGCGTGTGCAGGATCCGATCATTCCGCTCAGCCTGTTCCGGAACCCGATCTTCATCAACGCCACGGCCATCGGACTCGTGCTCGGCATCGGCATGTTCGCGGCGATCGGGTTCGTGCCGACCTTCCTACAGATGTCGTCCGGCACCTCGGCCGCCGCATCCGGTCTGCTGATGATCCCGATGATGGTGGGCCTGATCGGCACCTCGATCTTCTCGGGGATCGCGATCTCGAAGACCGGGAAGTACAAGATCTACCCGATCGTCGGCACGATCCTCACCGGCATCGCGATGGTCTGCATGACCACGCTCTCTGCGGCGACCCCGATCTGGCTGATCTGCGTCTTCCTGTTCGTGTTCGGTTCGGGACTCGGCCTGATCATGCAGGTCGTGGTGCTGGTCGTGCAGAACGCGGTTCCATCCGACGAGATCGGCACCGCGACCAGCACGAACAACTACTTCCGCGAGGTGGGCGCCTCGCTCGGCACCGCTGTGTTCGGCACGATCTTCACGACGCGACTGACCGAGAATCTGCTCGGCGTGTTCGCGGGTGCCGGAGCCTCGCCGGATGCCGCGTCTCAGGCCGCCTCGACGATCGACCCCTCGACTCTCAGCTCGCTTCCCGAGGAGGTGCGCGAGGGCATCGTGACCGCCTACGCCGACGCACTGGCACCAGTGTTCTGGTACCTCGTGCCGTTCATCGTGCTGGCCTTCGTGCTGTCGCTGTTCCTCAAGCAGATCCCGTTGTCGGACCAGGCAGGACTCGTCGCCCGAGGCGAGGCCATCAGCGGCGAGGAGGCGGAGCGCCTGGAGGCGGAGCAGCGAGGAGTCGCAGTCGCGTCCGCCGTCTCCACCGACCTAGGCGATGCCGGGGTGGACAGCGAGAAGCGGGACACCGGGAATATCCCGACGCCCCGCTGAACTCGCGCCCCGACCTTCGGGCCTGGGCTAGCTGCGAAGATCGCGTAGAGCCTTCTGCGCGCTCTTCGCCGCCTTCTTCACGGTCTTCTCACGCTGCTTCTTCGCCTTGGGGTCGTTCCACATCCGCACCAGCTGATGATCATGCTTTCCGATCTCGTGTCAGGTGTCCGATCAGGACAGCCGGCGCTGGTCGTGCGCGAGCCGTGCCCGCAACCCGGTGTGCACCGAGATGTAGGTCTCGGTGTCGCGGCCGGTCAGCGTGGCCAGATTCGTGAGCAGACGGTCCACGTGGTCGATGAGCACCCGCGGGTCGGTGTTCTGCCGCGGCGTGATCGAGACATGCAGCACCGGCTCGCGGCGGATGTCGTTCGCCGTTACCTGGGTAGAGAGGATCTCGTCACGGGTGTCGAGGGAGTTCTTCACAGCATCCGACACGAAGGACTCCGTGACGGTGACCCTGCCGAGAGGATTCTGCGCGCCAGAGGAGCGGAACACGGTGTGCGTGCGGCGCCGGGCGACGCTGGTGAGCGCAATGATCAGCAGCACGATGACCACCACGATCGCAGCGACACCGCCGACGGCGATCCAGGTGATCTGGCCTCCGGCGATCTGCGTCGCGGCGAAGGCCTGATCGAGCCACGACTGCGCATCCTTGCCGGCGGACTTCCAGGTGTCGGCGGCGGTCGGCCACGACATGATCGCGATGCCGATCGCACCGAGGCCGAGGAACAACAGCCCGATGATCAGCAACAGGACGCGGTTCAGCGCGCGGTTCGTGTTGTTCACAGCTCTTCTTCTCTCTCGGTGGGGCGTTCGATGCGGACGCGAGTGCGGACAGACCTGGACAGCCGGTAGGCGTTCAGTCGCGTTTCGGTGGCCGACTGCACGGTCTCCTTGTCGAGCGGGATGCCCGCTCCAGGACGGACGGTCACATCGACGCTGCGGTGACCGACGCCGACGGTGATGTTCTCCCGCGCGATCCCGGTCTCCTCGGAAAGGTGCTGGGCGAGCGCACTCGCGATGACGCCGTTGTCCACGACGACCGCGCGCCCGTCGGCCTCCAGGGTGTGCTTGGAGAGTCGGCCCGGCGTCACCGCCAACCCGATGAAGACCAGACCGATGAGGGCCAGGACGACACTTCCCGCGATCACGAGCCCCGCCGGTTGAACCGTCGGAAGACCGACCAGCCAGCCCCATCCGGCGACCGGGTCGGCGAGGAGGGCGGGTTGCGCAGCCAGGTACAGCACGATCTCCAGCCCGATGTAGGCGAGGGCGAGGATCAGCAGGATCACTGCGATGAAGACCGCGACGGTCCGCGGGGAGTGCGTCTCGCGCCGCACGACGCGGCGCAGAACGGGAGTACTCATTGCACTCGTCTCCTTACCGGGGTGGTGGCACCGGTGATCGTCAGGTTGATGCGTGTGACATCGCGACCGAGCAGAGTCGTCAGACGCTGCTGCAGTTGCTCTTGCAACTGGCGGGCCTGATCGAGCACCGGCATGATCTGCGCGATCGCAGCGGTGTCGTCGAGGTCGGGGATGGGGAGGGGGCTGGCGATGCGGACGGCGATGCCGCCCGGATGCTCGGCGACATCGACCTTCACGTCGCCGCGAGGCACACCGATCAACGTCGCTGACGCCTGTTCGGTGACCGTACGGTACACGCGCTCCTTCACGTCGATACGGCCGGGGACGGTGGCCCCGCCGGTGGCGACCCCGGCAGGGCCACCACCCGCGGCGAGGTGCTGGTCGGCGCGCATCAGGAGGTACGCCGCCCGGTGAAGGCATCGGCGATCCCGCGCACGTCGATCTTGCCGGACACGATGCGGCCGACGATCGCTCCGACTCCGGCGAACACTGCCATGAGCAGGAACCCCCAGAAGCCGAACAGCAGCGCGGCGAGGGCGAGGAGGGCGCCGATCAGTGCGCCGGTGGTGGTGGGGGTCATGAGACTCGCGACTCCTCTTCGGTCTCGTTCTCGTCGCCCGGGACGTGCACGTCGTTGACCTCGACGTTGACCTCGACGACCTCGAGGCCCACGAGGCGGCTGATCGCTCCCGCGACGGCTGCGCGCACGTTGCCGGCCACTTCCTGCACGGGGGCCGGGTAGGCGACCACGATGGTCAGATCAGCGGCGGCCTGGGTCTCGCCGACCTCGACCTTGACGCCCTGCGTGAGGTCGGTGGCGTTGATGACGTCGCGGATCGCGCCGAACGCGCGCGCTCCCCCTCCGCCGAGTGCGTAGACGCCGGGCACCTCGCGAGCGGCGATACCGGCGATCTTGGCGACCACTCCGTCGGCGATGACCGTCTTACCTGCGGCGTTCGCGTCGGCGGGAACCCGCGCCGTCGAGAACGAGCTCGAACGGTCGACGCGAGATGCGGCGCTCTGCGTGCCGGCGGCTGCCTTCGGCGTGGCCTGTGCGAGCTCCGATGCGGCGGGAGTGGTGGGGGTGTTCTGGTCCTGGGTTGCCATGACGAGTCCTGTCTCGAACGCTGTCCGGCTGCACCCTGCTGGCTGCCGCCGGGAGCGAGATGTTCGCTCACATGTAGGACGTACGTCGCGGGGGTTTCGTCACAGACTGGTCGAGACCCGACAGATTCTCGTCAGTCGCTCGGATCCGCCGGCCACTCCGCGGGAAGCTCACCGTCGGTCGTGGCGGGAATCACACCCTGATAGCCGGTGATCGTCTGGAACGCGCCGTCGACATCGCGCACGAAGATCATGACATCGCCCGCCGCGTCCAACGGATCACCGTCGGGGTAGGGGCTTCCCTCCTCACAGGTGCGGGGAGACGACGCGACGTCGATCTCGGATGCTCCGTCGCCGCGCACCCAGGAGTCGACCGCCACACGCCACACGTTCATGTCCTGGTCGTAGAGGCGGGTCGTGCCGGCCTCACCGACCACGCGCCCGATCACGACACCGTCAGCATCCGCCGCTGCATCCTCGGGCGTGTCGAACACGACCCAGTCGACGCAGGACGACGATTGTCCGAGCGACATCGACGAGCATCCGGTCAGCAGGCCGGCGGCGAGGACGACTGCGGCGACCACGCCGGTCCTTGGAAACGCATCCATGCTTCCGAGGATGACGGAGCCGCGCAGGCGGCGTCAATCAGTCGAAGCATCGAACAGCATGCGAAAACAGAAAAACCCCGGCTGACCGGGGTTTCACATCTGTAGCAGGAGCGGGGCTTGAACCCGCGACCTCACGATTATGAGTCGTGCGCTCTAACCAGCTGAGCTACCCTGCCGCGAGGCATCCGTCCGCGTGAGAAGAATGCTGCGAGCCCCGAGTCAGGATTGAACTGACGACCCCTTCCTTACCATGGAAGTGCTCTGCCACTGAGCTATCGGGGCGTTGTACCCCTCGCGGGGCAACCGTACGAGAATACCATCACTGTGGCATGCTCATGAAATCGAGCCGTCAGTACGAGTACCGACCTGCGTTCTCGCGCAGCCACGGCAGCGGATCGATGGTCGATCCGTTGACGATGAGTTCGAAGTGCATGTGGGCCCCGTAGGACCGACCGGTGTTGCCGGTCTTGCCGACCACGGTGCCGACGGTGACGGTGTCGCCGGCCTTAACCTGCAGCGAGTCGTACTGCATGTGCGAGTAGTGGCTCGTGATGACCTTGCCGTCGATGACGTGGTCGATGTAGACGGTCACGCCGTACGCGCCGCCCTGCTCGGTTGCGATACGAACCGTGCCGTCGGCGATGGCCTGGACGGGAGCGCCGTTGCCGGGCACGAAGTCGATGCCCTCGTGCAGACGTCCGCTTCGCATGCCGTAGCCGTAGCTCATGCCGACGCCGACCATGAACGGCCACTGGATCGCGGCATCGGGGTCGTTCGTGAAGATCTCGTTGGAGTAGTTGATGCCCTGCTCCGCGGCGACATCGATCAGCGAGACGGTGCTGAAGTCGTCGTCGCGGGCGATCGCTTCGCTCTGCACATCGGAGGAGGCGATGAATGCCTGGATCTCCGGGGTGGATGCTGCGTCACCCTTGGCGGCAGCGGAGCCGGCGACGAGCGAGGTCGCGGCCACCGAGGTTCCCTGAGTGGCAGCGACGGCTTCGGCGGGAAGCGTCATCGATACGGCGAGGAGACCGGCGAGGCTCATCACACCGACGGTGGCGCCGACGGCGAGAAGTTTGCGGGCCGAGCGCGGGCGACGGGCGGCCAGATGAGGGGCCGTCGCCGCGTGTTCTGCGCTGTCGTCGTGCGCGGTCTCTGACGGCGCGATGACGATGGGGCCGGTCACGGTGCGGAATGCACGCGACGCCTGCTCGAATGCATCAGCGGCGACCCCGTGGCCATCGGAGGATGCCGAGGGAGCAGTCACGTGCGGCAGCGCGGGGGCTTCGGTGCTCTCGTCGAGCAGTTCGGCCGGCGTGGGGATGCGGGGCGCATCTCCCTCGGAGAGCAGAGCCTCGGCAGTCGTGGCGTCGACGACAGGCGTCTCAGCAGTCAGACGTGCACGGACGGCACGTCGAGAGAGCGGGGTGGCAGTTGCACGAGCCACAGCGGAGTCGATGGAAGCAGAGTCCGTCGTTCCCGCCGCGGGGGCCGCGAAGGCCTCGGTGCGGAGTCGGCTGGAGCGGCGCGTGGGCGCGGCATCAGCCTGGGGATTCTCGAGGGGCAAAGTGATTCTCTCGGGTCGTGCGGGAAGCTTCGGGAGGCCTGGCTCGACTCTCACCTTCGGGGGGCGAAAGTAACGATCGGATAAACCCTACCCTGCAGAGGCTGGGAAAGCCATGTGCCGTTCACTGTTCGTCGCTCACGATCGGCTCGTCCTGCACGATCGAGACGAGGCGGTCATGCACGTCGGCGCCGCCCGCGACCAGCATCGGGCGGGGCGAGTCGATATCGATCCGTGACACGGATCCTCCGGCCTCCGTGACCAGCAGCGCGCCCGCAGCGAAGTCCCAGGGCTTGAGCCCGCGCTCGAAGTAACCATCGAGCCGTCCGGCAGCGACGTAGGCGAGATCGAGTGCCGCTGAACCCATACGACGCAGATCACGGGCGATCGGCATCACCCGGCGCACCAGGGCGAGATCGCCGTCGTGCGTCGCGGGGTCGTAACCGAAGCCGGTGCCGAGGAGCGCTCCCGCCGGAGTGCTCGACGTCACCGCGAGGGTCGCGCCGTTCAGGGTCGCGCCCTCCCCTCGCGCCGCGAGGAAGAGTTCACCGAACACCGGGGCGTTCACCGCGCCGGCGAGCGACTCCCAAGACTCGGGAAGGGGCCCGCCTCGCACCGCGGCGATGCTCACGTTGTAGGCCGGGATGCCGTAGGCGTAATTCACGGTGCCGTCGATCGGGTCGACGACCCAGGTGATCCCGCTCTCTCCCGTGTCGGCGCCGGACTCCTCGCCGAGGAAGCCGTCGCCGGGCCGTGCAGACTTCAGCCGGGCACGGATCAGGTCTTCGACCTCGCGATCAGCCTCGGTCACGATGTCTGCCAGTGTCGACTTCGTTGCGGCGAGATGAACGCCCTCATCTCGGCGACGCCGGGCGAGCGCCCCCGCCTCGCGGGCGATTTCTGCGGCGAGCTCCCTGAGCTCGAGTTCGAGACTCACTGCGGGGGAAGCGGAGGTGCGGGCGGAGCCGGCGGGAAGCCCGCGGGAGGCTGCGGCTGCGCGCTCGGCGCGCCGGACACGGGCGGAGCCGGGGGCGCGGGCGGGGCGGGAACGCCGACGTGTCCTCCGTCGAACGCCGTAGGTGCGGGAGCAGGAGCAGGAGACTCCGGCACGACGGGGAACGCCACTGCGGGCGCAAGTGCCTGCGGGGCTTGCGGGGAGAACGTCGGATACCCGGTGTAGTACGCGTTCCAGTCGGGCGACCCGTCCGGGAGCGCCGGCAGAGGCGTCACGCCGTCGGCGTAGGTCGGCCAGGACGGAGCCGCCGCGGCGGCGGCGGGCGCCGGCCGCTTCGGTGCGAACAGGGCGTTCAACAACGGGATCAGCGTGGTTCCGACGGCAGCGAGGATCGTCAGGGCGACCACGATGCGCCAGTACAGCTCGCTGTAGTCGAAGGTGTGGGGGAACGTCAGGAAGAAGATCAGCAGTCCGACCAGGGCGCCCAGGAAGACGACGGTCAGGATGAAGATGACGCGGGTGAAGGTCGTGACGTGCCGCTGCGCCGCCGGGGTGAAGAGTCGCACGTGGAGAAGCGCGAGCTGCAGGATTCCCACCACCAGGATCAGCTGGAAGAAGCGCTCGGCGCCACCGAAGTACTGATCATCAGGCAGCCAGATCTTGACGGCTCCGACGAGCAGCGCGACGATCCACGTGACCATGCTTGCCAGCGCGAGCCAGTCCGGCCGATTCGGCGCAAGACTCGCCTCGAGGATCGCGATGCCCGCGAATCCGGCCAGCAACAGGATCGTGAGGAAGGCACGACCGATGAGACCGTCCTGGTCTCCGATCAGCACCCAGACGACGCACACGAGCGCCGCAGCGATCAGGGCACCGATGGCGATCCAGATCGCCCCCCTGATCAGCAGGGATGTATTGGTCTTTCCGGTGTGCGCGAGCTCCGGCTGCGACATGGCGATCCTCTCGTTGAGCGGCGGTGCCTTCATCCTGCCACGCGGGTGCGACGACACCCCCGGCGAATGACCGCACTGTGGACATCTGGCGCCACAGAGCGTTCGGTGCAGATGCAGTCAGCCCGCGCTCTTCGCGGCCCGCGCGGCGAAGGCGGCGACCCGGGCCTGCGCGTCCGGAGTGTCCATCGCGGCGCCGATCGAACGCGCTTCCTCGCTGAGCTGTTCGGCGAAGGTGCGCTCCGGCTGCGACCGCACGAGTCGCTTGGCCTGACCGTAGGCACCGACGGCGCCGGCCAGCCAGAAGCGTGCGACCTCTTCACCCCTGGCGCGCACAGCGTCGGCCTCTGCCGCAGCATCCTCGCCGGCCACCTGCTCCGCGACCAACCCCCAGTCCTGCGCCTCCTGCGCACTGAGCAGTCTGTCCTGAAGCACGAGCTGAAGGGCTCGGCGCTGACCCACCGCGCGAGCCAGCTGCGCCGAGACGGAGAGATCGGGGGTGAGCCCGATGTTGGCGTACAGGCTGCCCAGCCGCGAACGCGAACCCACCACCGCGTAGTCGCTCGCCAGCAGGATCCCGAGGCCTCCACCCGCCGTCGTCCCATGGGCGGCGGCGACCACCGGCACGGCCGACTCGGTGAGCGAGCGGATCCCGGCATTGATCACCTCGGCGAGCGCGGTGATCTCAGCGCCGGACTCCATCGACGTCGCCATGTCGATCACATCACCGCCGGCACAGAACGCGGGCCCCGCAGCGTCGATCAGGATCGCCTTCACGTCGCCCCGCGACGTGGCTTCGGCCGTGGCATCCCGCCAGGCGTGCGCCAGGTCGGCGTTGAACGCGTTGAGTCGCGCGGGGCGGTTCAGCGTGAGCCGAGCCAACCCCTCGTCGACCGACAACAGGATGGGATCGCTCATGGCATCTCCTTCGAGCACGGACGTTGCGTCCAGCGTAACCGCGATCAGTCCTGCGCCCAGACGCGGGCGGCGAACGACTCCATCCGTCGCCGGGTGCCGTCGAGACGGAAGTCGATCTGCCCTGGCGCCCTGACCTCATTGGGGGCCAACGGGTGCGCGAGCCTCACATTCTCATGGCACGAGAGGTCTGCGCAGAGATAGGTGCCGACCGAGTCGCCGCGCTCCCCGGAGTCACCCGCTCGTCTGGCAGAGAACAGGGCCACCTGGTTGCCCGGCTGCATGGTGTGGCAGATATTGCACATGCCCGACCGCACCCGCCCCGCCCCGGAGGTGCGCAGGACGATCCCGCTCACGCGTCCCTCGTGCTGTACGAGCACGTATCCCCGAGAGCCCGCACCCGGATCGCGCCAGGCGAAGAAATCGAGGTAGTCCCAGTCGACCAGCACGAAGTCATGGGGCATCTCCATCACCCGCAACTCATCCGCGTCGGCGTTGATGAACGAAGCCCGCACTTCGGTCTCGGTGAGCGCTCGCATCCGACCAGTCTATGAACCCACGCGCCCGGCGGGCGCGGAGCGGTCACGGATCAGGAAGCCGAATCCGAACGCGATGAAGAACATCAGCACCCCGTACACCGCTGCGGGAAGGCTCAGCTCGGTCGAGCCGAGCACGGACTGCGCGATGACGATCGCGAGCGTGGCGTTGTGGATGCCGATCTCGAACGAGGTGGCGATCGCCTGGCGTCGTCCCACGCGCAGTGCGCGAGGCACCAGGAACCCGACCGTAAGGCTGATCAGGCAGAACAGCACGGTGATGAGCGCGAGCTGCGCGATGTTGTCGACGAGCAGGGCCCAGTTCGATGCCACCGCTCCCCCGATCACGACGATCAGGATGATCACCGACGCTATGCGCACCGGCTTATCCATGCGGTCGGCAAATCCCGGCCGGAGGCGCCGGATGAGCATCCCCAGCGCGACGGGGAGCAGAACGATCGCGAACACCTCGAGCGTCTTCGACCATTGCAGACCGAGTCGGTCGTCGAACGGCTGGAAATACCCGATCGCGAAGTTCGTGATGATCGGCAGCGTGATGACCGCGATCACCGAGTTCACGGCAGTCAGCGAGATGTTCAGCGCGATGTCGCCGCGGAACAGGTGGCTGTAGAGGTTCGCCGTGGTGCCGCCGGGCGATGCGGCGAGCATCATCATGCCGACCGCGAGGATCGGCGGCAGGTGGAAGGCGAGCACAAGGCCGAAGCAGATCGCCGGCAGGAGGACGAGCTGGCAGAGCAGGGCGATGATCACCGCCTTCGGCTGCTTCAGAACGCGCGCGAAGTCTGCGAGCGTGAGGCTGAGTCCGAGCCCCAGCATGATGATGCCGAGGGCGACGGGCAGTCCGATGGTGGTCAACGCTGATCCCATGACACTCAGTGTGGCGGATGCAGGGTCTCGGTGTCACTCCAGGAACAGGGGTTCTGTATACGAATGAGGTCACTTCGGGCCTCGGATGCCCTACCATCGGCTCACATCCACCGATCTACGTCTCACGTGGGGAAAAGGACCGACATGTATCGACACCTTCGGATCACCTCCGCATCCTCGAAGGTCGGCGTCCTGATCGTCGCCGCCATCGCGATCGTGATGGCGGGTATCGGCCTGTCGCTGATCGACGTCCGATTGGGCTATCTCGTCGCGACCGCTCTGACGGTGGCAACAGTGCTCTTCGCCGCCCGCACCTTCCGGGGGCCTTCCGAGTCTCATCTGTCCAGGCCATGGTGGCGCATGACTGCCACTCCTGCGGGCGGATACACGCTCGGAGTCCTGTTGCTCCTTCAGGCCGCCGGAACCGCGTTCGGGCTCGTGTCAGGAACGGCTCCCACCGTCGCCTGGGTCGGTGTCACGATCGGAGCGATCATCGCCGCCGGATACCTGCACTCCGCGAGACGGCTGTCCGTATCGAGCGCCGCCCCGAGAAGCTGATCGCAGGTCGCCGCGGCGGCTTCACCTCAGCTCGGCCGCGACATCTCGAAGCACGTCGCGAACCAGCCGCACGGACGGGAGCCCGAGGGCGTCCGGCCTCGCGAGGACGTCCACATGTCGCACGACGGGTTCTCCCGCGAGCGGCCGGAGCACCATGCCGTCTGTCGCGAGCGCTGCCGCGGTGAGCCTGGGCATCACCGCGATCGCTGCGCCCGTGCGTATGACCTGCGCGGCGAGGAAGAACTCGTTGATCCGATGCTCGATCCGCGGCGCTCTACCCGCGAGACCTCCGAGATGCTGCAGCACACCAGCGAGGGGGAAACCCTCGTGTGTGGAGATCCATCGCTCGTCCCTGAGCTGCTCGGGGTGGATGGCTGACTGGGATGCGAGCGGGTGATGTTCGTTCATCGCGATGTCGAGAGGTTCGACGAAGAGCGGAGTCACGACATGACGCTCACGAGGCCACTCCCGATGGTGTGCGAGCCGGTGCGCGATGACGAGGTCGTAGTCGGCGGTGAGTCCCGGGAACTCATCCTCTGCGACGTCGGCGTCCGCCAGTTCCAGCCGGACTCGTCCGTCGATTCTCGAGATCAACGGACCGAACAGCGCGAAGCCCGCACTGTGGAACGCCGAGACGGTGACCGCACGCTCCGGACGCTCGAGAAAGGTCTCGATGGAGCCCCGCGCCAACGCCAGCGCCTCTTCGACACGTGTTGCGGCGACCGCGAGCGCCTCCCCCGCTTCGGTGAGTACCAGTCGACGGCCGCGACGGATAGTCAGCGGCACCGGTATGCCTGCCTGCAAAGTCGCCAGTTGCTGGGACACGGCGGAAGGAGTCACATTCCACGCGCTCGCCACGGCAGCCACGCTGCCGCGGTCAGCGAGCTCGCGCAGAACAGCGAGGCGGGTCGGATCCATAAGGCTCAGCTTATGTTCACGTCAAGCAGATCGGCATTGTTCTTACCCATCGCGGCTTGAAGACTGGCCAGATGTCCCCCTCCTTTCCTGCTGAGCGCGCCGTCGATCCCCTCCTCCTGGGTGTTGCCGCGGTATGGGGCGCGAGCTTCCTCGCGTCGAAAGATCTCGCGGCGGAGACCGGCGTGCCCTCGGCGGTCGCTCTGCGCTTCGTCGTGGCTGCGGCCGCGACTGCACTGATCTGCCTCATCGGGAGGGTGACGCTGCCGAGAGGGCGCGGCCTCGCGGTCGCGGTCATGCTGGGCGCCTCTCAGGCCGCGGTCATCGGGTTGGAGACCTGGGGGGTGCACTTCACGTCCGCCACCAACGCCGGCCTGCTCATCAGCCTCGCCCTCGTCATGACACCAGCGCTCGAGGGGCTCGCATCTCGCTCCTGGTTGCCGCGGTCGTACTTCGTCGCAGCCGTGACCGCGGTCGTCGGCGTCGCGCTCCTCGTATCCGAGGGCGGACTGCGCGCCCCCGCCATCGGGGATGCGCTCATCATTCTCGCTGCCGCCATCCGCGCGATACACGTGACGGCGAGCGCACGTCTGACACGTGGACGCAATGACAGTTCGCTCGGCGTCGTGCTCGTGCAGATGCTCGTGTGCGCCTCGGTCTTCTCCGCACTCGCCGGCGCCGAGTTGCCCGCCGCCGCGCTGCGTCTGAGCACTCGCGGATGGTTCGATGTGCTCTTCCTCGGGCTGATGTGCTCCGTGTTCGCGTTCGTCGTGCAACTGTGGGCGGTTCGGCGAACCTCGGCGTCTCGCGCCAGCATCCTCATGGGAACCGAACCGGTCTGGGCGTTGCTCGTCGGAATCCTGCTCGCCGGCGACAGGATCGGCGTCGTCGGAATCGCGGGCGCGGTGTTGATCGTCGCCGCAAGCTACGCCGGCCAGGCGATCGAACGACGTCACCGACGGTCCGCGGGGCGGCCGTCGACCGGCTCTCGCGGCGACACCGGCGAGCTTGCCGGCCGCGAGGCCCGACGCTGAGGTTCCCCTCGTGCGATCCGCAGCAGGAACGAGAAAGGCCCGGATGCTGAGAGCTCTCAGTGTCCGGGCCTTCTTCGAAGTGGTGGCGAGTGAGGGATTCGAACCCCCGAATGCTGAGCAGTCTGATTTACAGTCAGATCCCTTTGGCCGCTTGGGTAACTCGCCAGAGCGCACCCGTCCAACTTGGACAGCCAACCGGGGGCACGAGAGATAAGCATACCCGCCCGGAGCGGGTGCAAGAAATCGAAACGTCAGCTGCCGGTCACGCCGCGCCCGGCATCGGCCAGCGACTCCGGCGTGCGGAGCAATCCGCCCTCTGCACGACACGTCGCCGCGGCGATGTCCATGGCCCTCTCCAGCAGCGCATGCCACTCCCCGAGCTCGGTGACGGCCCCCGTGACGAGCCCTTCGGCGACGGCGGCCAGGGTCGCATCGCCGGCGCCCACCGTGTCGATCACGGCCCCAGGAAGCTGCGAGATCGGGGCACTCGCGATGCCGGCATCCGTGTCGATCGTGGCGCCGTCGGCCCCGGCCGTGGCGAGCACAGCGGCGGCCCCGAGCTCGCGCAGGCGTAGGCGCAGCGCGTCCAGATCACCGTCGTAGAGGATCGCGGCGTCGTCGGCGCCGACCTTCACGATCGTCGCGCCGTCGACAAGCCGCTCGAACCCGCGCACGAACTCGTCTCGATCGCTCAGCATCCCCGTCCGTGGATTGGGATCGACGGCGACACGAGCACCCGCCAATGCCGCGACGAGCGCGTCGACTTCGGCCTCGCGGTCGAACGGGAAGCAGCTGATCGCCACGAGTCCCGCTTCGGCGATCGCCCGACGGGCATCGTCGGAATAGCGGATGCTGCGCTTCTGCGCCGCCTCGTTGAACACGTACTGCGGCTCACCATTCGGCGCGCGCTGCACGATCGCCCGCGAGGAGCCATGCGGGGCCTCGCTGGCGATCACGCGCACGCCGTGGTCGCTCAGATACTCGCGGATGTGGGATCCGGCCTCATCGTCGCCGACCATCGCGATGAGGGTCGTCTCGACGCCGAGGCGCCGCAGCCCGACGGCGACATTGAGTGCCGCGCCACCGACCAGCTCGCGCACGCCGGAATCGTCGCGAATCTCATCGATCAGCGCATCACCGATCACGACGACGGAATCGGCGGAAGAAGTCTCGTTGCTCACCCGCCGAGACTATCGCGGGCTGCCGCTCGCCGGCACGCCTGTGTCGCCCTATCGCCCGACCCGCGCGGGGCAGTAGCGTGTGGCCATGAGAGCCGGACTCACCAGTGCTGCCGCCATCGTGCTCGTCGCCCTGCTCAGCGGATGCTCCCCGCAATCGGGCGGCACGGGCGCCCCCAGCGGCTCACCCTCGTCGGATGCCGGTTCACCAACCTCGTCGACTGATCCGACCGAGACTCCGGCATCGACGCCCACACCGACGATCGCCCCGGTGGCACTTCCGACCGACTGCCGCGCGATCCTCTCCGCCGACGTGCTGGCACAGCTCGACGGCATCCCCCTCAACGATGCCGCCTTCGGGCCGTCAGGCGTCGGCACAGACGGCACGCTCACCTGCATCTGGGCCGACCCTGGCGCCGACACCACGGGCCTCACCACGACGATCTCGAAGATGAACCGCGGCCCCGCGCTGGACATGCTGAACGCCCTCGCCGACGACGAGGGGTTCTCGTGCTTCACGCCCGACGGTGGCACCCGCTGCGAGAAGACCTGGCCCAACACGCAGTACCCGGTGACAGACGGCCGAACGCTCTTCTGGCGCCAGGACGTACTGATCGACACCCGCTACTCGAATCTCGCCCCGACGGGCTACACGTCCGCGATCGTGGCGAGCCTGTTCGGCTGATCAGAGCGACCGTTGCGGAGGAGTTCTCACGAACGGGAGGACGGATTCCGGAAATCTCTCCTCCGGAACGGGAGAACTCCTCCACAGCCGGCGATTCAGGCCCCCACGAACGAAGAAGGCCCCAGGCGAATCGCCTGGGGCCCTCTCAGTCACTCAGTACTCAGTTATAGGTACCGGGGGTGATGTCGTCCGTCGAGAACGCGTCGAAGTCGACGTAACCGAAGTCACCGTCGGCGTACGCACCGTCGGATGCGAAGATCCGGTTCGGGTAGCGCTCGCTCTTGGCTTCCTCCGTCGCCTCGACCGTGACGTCGCGGTACTTCGAGAGACCGGTTCCGGCGGGGATGAGCTTTCCGATGATGACGTTCTCCTTGAGACCGACCAGCGGGTCGCGCTTGCCCTCCATGGCGGCCTGCGTGAGCACGCGGGTCGTCTCCTGGAAGGATGCAGCGGACAGCCACGACTCCGTCGCGAGCGACGCCTTCGTGATACCCATCAGCTCCGGACGGCCGGACGCGGGGCGCTTGCCCTCTGCCACGGTCTCGCGGTTGATCGCCTGGTAGCGCTTGAGGTCGACCATCTCACCCGGCAGCAGGTTCGTGTCGGCGTGATCGACGACCGTGACCTTGCGGAGCATCTGGCGGACGATGACCTCGATGTGCTTGTCGTGGATCGGCACACCCTGCGAGCGGTACACGCCCTGGACGCCACCGACGAGGTAACGCTGCACCTCGCGGGCGCCCATGACGCGCATGATCTCCTTGGGGTCCAGCGTGCCCACCAGGATCGGCTGACCGACCGTGACGTGCTGGCCGTCCTCGACGAGAAGCGTCGCACGCTTCAGCACCGGGTAGATGACGGGCTCGTCGCCGCTGTCGGGCGTGAGGATGACCTTCTTGCCCTTCTCGTTCTCGTCGATCGTGATGCGGCCATCGGCCTCAGCGATCGGCGAAGCACCCTTGGGGGTACGCGCCTCGAAGAGCTCCTGCACACGGGGAAGACCCTGCGTGATGTCATCCGCCGATGCCGAACCACCCGTGTGGAAGGTACGCATCGTCAGCTGGGTACCGGGCTCACCGATCGACTGAGCCGCGATGATGCCGACGGCCTCGCCGATGTCGACGGTCTTACCCGTCGCCAGCGAACGGCCGTAGCACTGCGCGCAGACACCGACGGCGGAGTCGCAGGTGAGGACGGAGCGGACCTTGATGGTCTCGACACCGGCCGCGACCAGCTTGTCGATCAGCACGTCACCGACGTCTTCACCAGCAGCGGCGAGAACCTCGCCCTTGCTGTCGACGACCTCGGAGGAGAGCGTACGAGCGAACACCGAGTTCTCGACGTTGGCGTCGCGGATCAGCGTGCCGGTCGAGTCGACCGCGGCGATCGGGAGCTCGAGGCCCTTCGACGTTCCACAGTTGTCCTCGCGGATGATGACGTCCTGCGAGACATCCACCAGACGACGGGTCAGGTAACCCGAGTCGGCGGTACGCAGAGCGGTGTCGGCCAGACCCTTACGGGTACCGTGCGTCGCGATGAAGTACTCCGCAACCGACAGACCCTCGCGGTACGAGGAGATGATCGGACGCGGGATGATCTCACCCTTGGGGTTGTTCACCAGACCGCGCATACCGGCGATGTTCCGGATCTGCAGCCAGTTACCACGAGCACCCGAAGACACCATGCGGTTGATGGTGTTGTCCTCCGGGAAGTGGGCCTTCATCGCGGCCTGGACCTCGTCGGTCGCCTCGGTCCAGATCTTGATGAGTTCCTGGCGACGCTCGGAGTCGGTCGTCAGACCCTTCTCGTACTGCGACTGGACCTTCGCGGCCTGCTTCTCGTAGCCGGCGACGATCTCGGCCTTGTTCGGCGGGGTCAGGATGTCGCTCAGGGCGACGGTCACACCGGAGCGCGTTGCCCAGTAGAAACCGGCATCCTTGATGCGGTCCAGCGACGCCGCCGTCTCGACCTTGGGGTACTCCTCGGCCAGCTTGTTGACGATCTGCGACAGCTTGTTCTTGTCTGCCTGCTCGCGGACGAACGGGTAGCCCTTGGGCAGCGTGTCGTTGAAGATGGCCTGACCCAGCGAGGCGTCGACGAGACCGTGACGGTCGTAGTCCTCGGGAGCTTCGCCCTCGAGGAACGTCAGACCGGGGATGCGGATGCGGATCTTCGCCTGCAGGTCGAGGGAACCCTCGTCCTTGGCCAGGATCGCCTCGCCCACGGAACCGAATGCACGTCCCTCACCGGCAGCGCCCGCCTTGACCGTGGTCAGGTGGTGCAGACCGATGATCATGTCCTGCGAAGGCAGGGTGACCGGACGGCCGTCAGACGGCTTCAGGATGTTGTTCGACGCGAGCATCAACACGCGGGCCTCGGCCTGAGCCTCGACCGACAGCGGCAGGTGAACAGCCATCTGGTCACCGTCGAAGTCGGCGTTGAACGCCGCGCAGACGAGCGGGTGCAGCTGGATGGCCTTACCCTCGACGAGCTGAGGCTCGAAGGCCTGGATGCCGAGACGGTGCAGCGTGGGCGCACGGTTGAGCAGCACGGGACGCTCGCGGATGATCTCCTCGAGCACGTCCCAGACCTCGGGACGCGTGCGCTCGACGGCGCGCTTGGCCGCCTTGATGTTCTGCGAGTGACCGAGGTCGATCAGGCGCTTGATCACGAACGGCTTGAAGAGCTCCAGAGCCATCTGCTTGGGCAGACCGCACTGGTGCAGCTTGAGCTGCGGTCCGACGATGATGACCGAACGGCCCGAGTAGTCGACGCGCTTTCCGAGCAGGTTCTGACGGAAGCGACCCTGCTTACCCTTGAGCATGTCGCTCAGGGACTTGAGGGCGCGGTTGCCGGTTCCGGTGACGGGACGACCACGGCGACCGTTGTCGAACAGTGCGTCGACGGCCTCCTGCAGCATGCGCTTCTCGTTGTTGACGATGATCTCGGGGGCACCGAGGTCGATCAGACGACGAAGACGGTTGTTTCGGTTGATCACACGACGGTAGAGGTCGTTCAGGTCGGAGGTCGCGAAGCGGCCACCGTCGAGCTGCACCATCGGGCGCAGCTCCGGCGGGATCACCGGAACGACATCGAGGACCATCGCGGCCGGGCTCATGCCGGTCTCGAGGAACGAGCTGACGACCTTGAGGCGCTTGATCGCACGGATCTTGCGCTGGCCCTTGCCCTCGGAGATCTGCAGACGCAGGTTCTCCGCCTCGGCTGCGAGGTCGAACGCGGCGAGACGACGCTGGATCGACTCGGCACCCATGTAGGCCTCGAAGTACTGACCGAAACGGTCCTGCAGCTCGTGGAACACGTCGTCTTCCGGACGCAGCGCGCCGACCTCGAGCGTGCGGAAGTCTTCCCACACGCGCTCGAGCTTGGCGATCGCCTCGTCGGCACCCTTGCGGATGAGCGACATCTCCTTCTCGGCGGCGTCCTTGACCTTCTTCTTGACGTCGGCCTTGGCACCCTCGGCCTCGAGGGCAGCGAGCTCCTCCTCCAGGCGTCCGAGGCGCTCCGAGATCTTCGAGTCGCGGCGGTCGCCGAGAGTCTTGAGCTCGAGGCGGATGTTGTTCTCCTGCGTGCCCAGGTCGCGGTGACGAGCATCCTCGTCGACCGAGATCACCATGTACGCGGCGAAGTAGATGACCTTCTCGAGGTCCTTCGGCGCCATGTCGAGCAGGTAGCCCAGACGCGAGGGCACGCCCTTGAAGTACCAGATGTGGGTGACGGGAGCGGCGAGCTCGATGTGACCCATGCGCTCACGACGGACGGAGCTCTTGGTGACCTCCACGCCGCAGCGCTCGCAGACGATGCCCTTGAAGCGGACGCGCTTGTACTTTCCGCAGGCGCACTCCCAGTCGCGGGACGGGCCGAAGATCTGCTCTCCGAAGAGACCGTCCTTCTCCGGCTTCAGGGTGCGGTAATTGATGGTTTCGGGCTTCTTGACCTCACCAAAGGACCACGCGCGAATGTGGTCTGCAGTGGCCAGGCCGATGCGAAGCTCATCGAAAGTGTTTGACTCGAGCACAAATTCTCCTGTGTAGGAATTCTTCTGAAGAAATCGGGGAGGATGGGCCGCCGCCGTGGCGATCGCGACGGGCGGCGGCCCAGACCTTAGATCTCGTCGATCGAGGCGGCCTCGAAGCGGCTGGAGATGTTGATTCCGAGCTCTTCCGCAGCACGGAAGGCCTCATCGTCGGTGTCACGCAGGTTGACCAGCGTGCCGTCGGCCGAGAGCACCTCGACGTTCAGGCAGAGCGACTGCATCTCCTTCATGAGCACCTTGAAGGACTCGGGGATGCCGGGCTCCTGGATGTTCTCGCCCTTGACGATCGCCTCGTACACCTTGACGCGGCCGAGGATGTCGTCGGACTTGATCGTGAGGAGCTCCTGGAGCGCGTATGCGGCGCCGTAGGCCTCGAGGGCCCACACCTCCATCTCACCGAAGCGCTGTCCACCGAACTGCGCCTTACCACCGAGCGGCTGCTGGGTGATCATCGAGTACGGACCCGTGGAACGTGCGTGGATCTTGTCGTCGACCAGGTGGTGCAGCTTCAGGATGTACATGTAGCCGACCGAGATCGGAGCCGGGAAGGGCTCACCCGAACGACCGTCGAAGAGCTGCGTCTTGCCCGTCGAGTCGATCAGGCGCACACCGTCGCGCGTCGGGGTGGTCACGTCGAGGAGACCGGCGATCTCCTCCTCGCTCGCACCGTCGAACACCGGGGTGGCGACCTTCGTGCCGGGAGCGGCCTCGAAAGCCTGCTCCGGCAGACGCGCTGCCCACTCCGGCTTGCCTTCGACCTTCCAGCCCTGCTTGGCGATCCACCCGAGGTGGGTCTCCAGCACCTGGCCGAAGTTCATTCGACCCGGGATGCCGAGCGGGTTCAGCACGATGTCGACCGGAGTTCCGTCCGCGAGGAACGGCATGTCCTCGATCGGGAGGATCTTCGCGATGACACCCTTGTTGCCGTGACGGCCGGCGAGCTTGTCACCCTCGGTGATCTTGCGCTTCTGGGCGATGTAGACCACGACGCGGCGGTTGACGCCGGAGCCGAGCTCGTCGTCGCCGTCCTCGGCGTTGAACTCCTTGACGGCGATGATCGTGCCCTGCTCGCCGTGGGGCACCTTCAGCGAGGTGTCACGGACTTCGCGGCTCTTCTCGTTGAAGATCGCGCGGAGCAGACGCTCCTCGGCCGACAGCTCGGTCTCACCCTTCGGCGTGACCTTGCCGACGAGGATGTCGCCGGGGCGAACCTCGGCGCCGATGCGGATGATGCCGCGCTCGTCGAGGTCCTTCAGCAGCTCAGGGCTGACGTTGGGGAGGTCACGGGTGATCTCCTCCTTGCCGAGCTTGGTGTCGCGCGCGTCGACCTCGTACTCCTCGATGTGGATCGAGGAGAGGGTGTCGTCCTTCACCAGGTCCTGGCTGAGGATGATCGCGTCCTCGAAGTTGTAGCCTTCCCACGTCATGAACGCGACGAGGAGGTTCTTTCCGAGGGCCAGCTCGCCGTTTTCGGTGGCGGGGCCATCGGCGATGACCTCTCCGACCTCGACGCGCTCACCGGCGTTGACGACGACCTTCTGGTTGTACGACGTGCCCTGGTTCGAGCGGTCGAACTTGCGCAGGTGGTATTCCTGCGTCCCACCCTCGTCGAGCATGACGACGACGCGGTCTGCGGAGACCTCGGAGACGACACCCGGCTTCTCAGCCGTGAGCACGTCGCCGGCGTCGATGGCCGTGTAGCCCTCCATACCGGTTCCAACGAGCGGCGAGTCGCTGCGCAGCAGCGGCACAGCCTGACGCTGCATGTTGGCACCCATGAGGGCGCGCTGTGCGTCGTCGTGCTCGAGGAACGGCACGAGCGAGGTCGCGACCGACACCATCTGGCGCGGGGAGACGTCGATGTAGCCGATGTCCTCCGGGAGGAACATGTCGACCTCGCCGCTGCCGCCCTTGGGGCGGGCCAGCACGTGGCTCTCGAGGAAGCGACCCTTGGCATCGAGCGGGGCGTTGGCCTGCGCGATGTTGAAGTCGACCTCTTCGGAAGCCGTGAGGTAGTCGATGTGCTCGGTGACGGCGCCGCCTTCGACCTTGCGGTACGGGGTCTCGATGAAGCCGAACGAGTTGATGCGCGCGAACGTCGCGAGAGCACCGATCAGACCGATGTTCGGGCCTTCCGGGGTCTCGATCGGGCACATGCGGCCGTAGTGCGAGGGGTGGACGTCACGGACCTCGACACCGGCGCGGTCACGCGAGAGACCACCGGGGCCGAGCGCGGACAGACGACGCTTGTTCGTCAGACCGGCGAGCGGGTTGTTCTGGTCCATGAACTGCGACAGCTGCGAGGTTCCGAAGAACTCCTTGATCGCGGCGACGACGGGGCGCACGTTGATCAGGGTCTGCGGCGTGATGGCCTCGATGTCCTGCGTGGTCATGCGCTCGCGGACGACGCGCTCCATGCGGGACAGACCGGTGCGGACCTGGTTCTGGATGAGCTCGCCCACCGCGCGGATACGACGGTTGCCGAAGTTGTCGATGTCGTCGGTCGCGAGACGGATCTCGGCCTTCTTGCCCGAGCGGATGCCCGAGAACGTCTCTTCGGTACCGGCGTGCAGACGCACGAGGTACTTGATCGTCGCGACGATGTCCTCGACGGTCAGCACCGACGAGTTCAGCGGCTGGTCGAGACCGAGCTTGTGGTTGATCTTGTATCGACCCACCTTCGCCAGGTCGTAGCGCTTCGGGTTGAAGTAGAAGTTGTCCAGCAGCGCACGGGCGGCCTCGGCGGCGACCTGCTCGCCCGGACGCAGCTTGCGGTAGATGTCGCGGAGCGCATCTTCCTTCGTGACGATGGTGTCCTTCGCGAGCGTCTCCTCGATCGAGGTGTAGCCGGCGAACTCCGCGAGGATCTCCTCGCTGGTCATGCCCAGCGCCTTGAGGAACACGGTGACGGACTGCTTGCGCTTGCGGTCGACGCGCACGCCGACCTGGTCGCGCTTGTCGATCTCGAACTCGAGCCATGCACCACGGCTCGGGATGACGCGCGCCGACACGATGTCCTTGTCGGACGTCTTGTCGGGGGTCTTGTCGAAGTAGACACCGGGCGAGCGCACGAGCTGCGACACGACGACGCGCTCGGAGCCGTTGATGATGAACGTGCCCTTGCCGGTCTGGAGCGGGAAGTCGCCCATGAAGACCGTCTGCGTCTTGATCTCACCCGTGAGGTGGTTCATGAACTCGGCCTCGACGTACAGCGGAGCGGCGTAGGTCTTGCCACGCTCCTTGCACTCCTCGATCGAGTACTTCTCCGGCTCGAGGTACGGGTTCGTGAACGACAGCTGCATCGTCTCGCCGAGGTCCTCGATCGGGGAGATCTCCTCGAAGATCTCGCCGAGGCCGCTGTTCTCGTTCACGTCGGTGCGGCCGGCCTTCTTGGCCTCGGCAACGCGCGCCTTCCAGGCGTCGTTACCGACGAGCCAACCGAAGGACTCGGTCTGCAGTGCGAGAAGGTCAGGGACCGTCAGCGTGTCGGAGATCTTGGCGAACGAAAGACGGGAAGCTCCGCGTCCGTTCTTGGTGGTGGTGGATGTGGATGCGTTGCGAGCAGCAGCCAAGGGAATAACCTCCGTGAGCCCCGCAGGGCTTCTCGATTCCTTTGTCGTCAGGTGGAGTGTGCGCTCAAAGACTCAACAGATGCCGACCACCATATGAGGGCAGGGAGAAACGAGCGCAACTACCAACTATACGCACGATTCTGCGACATGGCAAGCTCAGTCCTTGACCAATGTCGGATGCTGCGGTATTGGCATCCTCGATCGTCGACACACCACGCCCGCGTCGAGAAACCACGTGTGGCGCGATGTCTCGCGGCATACGTGGTTCCTCGACGGGCGGGGCCTCAGGAGGCGATGTTCAGCTCGTTCCCGGGGATCGAGGCGAGCAGACGCCGCGTGTACGGGTCGCGCGCATTCGTGAAGATCTCCTCCGACGAGGCGGCCTCCACGAGCGCGCCGTCCTTCATCACGCACACGTAGTCGCTGATCAGTCGGACCACCGCGAGGTCGTGCGAGATGAACAGGTAGCTCAGCCCGTACTCGCGCTGCAGGTCGCCGAGCAGCGTCAGGATCTGGTCCTGCACCAGCACGTCGAGCGCCGACACCGGCTCATCGCACACGATCAGGTCGGGCGAGAGCGCCAGCGCCCGGGCGATCGCGACGCGCTGCCGCTGCCCGCCCGAGAGCTCCGAGGGGTAGCGCCGCAGCATCGACTGCGGCAGCGCCACGTCGTCGAGCAGCTGCCGCACGCGGGCACGGCGTTCGGTACTGCTCCCCCGCCGATAGAAGTCGAGCGGCTCGGATATGAGTCGTTCGATCGTGAACATCGGGTTGAGGCTCGAGTATGGGTCCTGGAAGATCGGCTGCACGCGCTGACGGAAGTCCTTCGTGTCCGCTTTGCTGAGCGACGACACGTCCTTCCCCTCGAACCGGATCAGCCCGCTGGTCGGCTCGATCACCTTGAGCAGCATGCGCGCCGTGGTCGTCTTCCCGGAACCCGACTCCCCCACGATCGCCACCGTCTCGCCGCGTGGGATCGCGAGCGAGACGTCGTTCACGGCGACGAAGTCCTCCTTCTGCCCGCGCACGGGGTAGACCTTCGTGAGGTTCTCGATCTCGACGATGTTGTCGGCGGGCGCCGCCGGGGCATCATCCGGCGCGGCATCCGCCGCAGGCCGATCCTCGACGCGGAACGCCTCCGGGCGCAGTCGCGCAGCGGCGACCGATGGGGCCGCCTTCACGAGCGACTGCGTGTACGGATGCTGCGGGGACTCGAGGATCTGTCGCGCATCCCCCTGCTCCACCACCTTGCCCCGGTGCATCACGATCACGCGCTCCGCACGCTCGGCCGCGAGGCCGAGGTCGTGCGTGATCAGCAGCACCGCCGTCCCGAGGTCGCGGGTCATGGCTCCGATCTGGTCGAGGATCGTCTGCTGCACCGTCACGTCGAGCGCGCTGGTCGGCTCGTCGGCGATCAGCAGCCGGGGCTTGCACGCCAGGCCGATCGCGATGAGCGCACGCTGTCGCATGCCACCGGAGAACTCGTGCGGGTACTGCTTCGCCCGGCGCTCCGGATCCGGCAGGCCGGCCGCGGTGAGAGCCTCGACGACCTTCTGCTGCACGTTCTGGCGCGTGGCCAGCCCGTGCGCGAGCAGCGTCTCGGCGACCTGGGTGCCGATCTTGGCCACCGGGTTCAGGTTCGACATCGGATCCTGCGGGACCAGACCGATGTCGCGCCCGCGGATCGACCGCAGCTCGTGCTCCGGCGCGTGCGCGATCTCCTTCCCGTCGAGGCGGATGCTCCCGGCGGCCACACGCCCGCCGCCCGCGAGCAGTCCGATGATCGCCATCGCCGTGGTGGATTTGCCCGATCCGGACTCCCCCACGATCGCGACGGTCTGACCGGCCGCGATCTCGAGGTCGACGCCCTCGACGGCGTGAACGACGCCGTCCATCGTGGTGAAGTCCACCGCGAGGTTCTGCACCGACAGCAGGCGTGCATTCGACATCTGATTCTCCTTCGCGGCGGTCATCGCGCCCTCGTCCTCGGGTCCATGGCTTCGCGCAGCGCTTCACCGAACAGGGTGAAGCCGAGCGCGGTGACCGCGATGCAGATACCGGGGAGGAACGCCAACCACGGAGCGATCGCCAGTTCGGCCTGCGCGTAGGTGAGCATGCGCCCCCATTCCGCCGTCTCCGGTCGCCCTCCGCCGAGGCCGAGGAACGAGAGTGCCGCGGCGTCGATGACGGCCGTGGCGAGCGTGAGGGTTCCCTGCACGATCACCGGTCCGATCGCGTTCGGGAGCACGTGCGACATCGTGATCGAGCCTCGTCCCAGACCCAGGGTCTGCGCCGAGAGCACGTAGTCGCTGGAGCGTTGCTGCAGCATGGATGCGCGCAGCAGACGGGCGAAGATCGGCACCTGCGAGGCACCGATCGCGATCATGACCGCGAAGGGCGTCTGCCCCAGGATCGCCGCGATCGACACCGCCAGCAGCAGGTTCGGCACCGAGAGGATGATGTCGACGACGCGCATGATGAGCGTGTCGACCCAGCCCCCGAAGGTGCCGGCGAGCAGGCCGAGCAGCATGCCGCCGACGAGGCCGAGCGCGGTCGAGATCACACCGATGAGCAGAGAGGCCTGCGCACCCCAGATGAGTTTCGACAGCACGTCTCCGCCGAAGCGGTCGAGTCCGAGCGGGAACTCGGGCAGCTCACCGGGTCCGGGGATGTGCGTCGGGGTGATGAATTTCGCCCCCGGCAGCGCGGTCTCCGGATACGGGGCGATCAGGGGCGCCAGCCCCGCCACGAGGATGAAGAGCAGGACGATGCCCGCCCCGACCCATGCGGTCGGATTGCGACGCAGGCGGCGGAACACATCGCGCCAGAAGCCGCCGGGGCCGTCCTTCAGATCGGCCTGGGCGATGGCGACGGTGTCGATGATCCCGCCACCCTGGGCAGGAGGAAGTGCGACGCTCATGACGCGACCTCCTTTCGAGCTGTGCGCTGTCGAGCGGTGCGGAGAGTCATCACTGCACCCTCACTCTCGGATCGATGAAGCTGTACGACACGTCGACGGCCAGGTTGATCAGGGCGTAGGCGATCGCGATGAAGATGATGAATCCCTGCAGCACAGGGAAGTCACGCGTGAAGATCGCCCGGGCGAGGAACGATCCGATGCCCGGGAAGGCGAACACCGTCTCGGTGAGCACCGCCCCCGAGATGAGAAGACCGGTCTGCAGGCCGATCGTCGTGATCACGGGCAGCATGGCGTTGCGCAGGATGAAGTGGTTGCGCAGCGTCGACGATCCGACGCCCTTCGCGCGACCCGTTCGCACGTAATCCGCGTTCTGCACCTCGAGGACGCTCGCCCTCGTGATGCGCACGATGATCGCGAGCGGGATCGTGCCGAGTGCGAGCGCGGGCAGCACGAGATGCAGGAGCGCATCCCAGGAGGCGTCGAACTCGCCCGTGATGATGCCGTCCCACACGTAGAAGCCCGTGGGATGGGTGGCATCGATCCGTGGATTCTGTCGTCCGTCCGACGGCAACCAGCCCAACTGGACCGCGAAGACGTACTTGAGGATGAACGCCAGGAAGAACACCGGGATGGTGATGCCGACCAGGCTCAGCACCACGGACGCGTGGTCGCTGAACTTGCCGTGCCGGCGGGCGGCCCAGTACCCGAGGGGGACGCCGACGCCGATCGCGAAGATCAGCGCGACGACGCTCAGCTCGAGGGTCGCGGGGAACCGTCGCAGGAACTCGTCGACGACGGGGCGGTTGGTCTGGATCGAGGTTCCGAAGTCTCCCTGCAGGAGACGTCCGATCCAGATGAAGTACTGCTCGATGAGCGGCTTGTTGAAGCCGTAGAGCTCGTTGACTCGGGCGATGGCCTCCGGAGTCGCCTTCTCGCCGAGAAGAGCGACGGCCGGGCCGCCGGGAAGGGCCCTGACCCAGGCGAACAGCAGGATGCTGAGGCCGAGCAGGGTGGGGATGAGGAACAGCAGTCGCCTGCCGATGGTGCGCAACAAGAAGATCTCCGTTGATCAGAGGGGACGCGTCGCCCGGCCCCCGCGCGTCGCGCGGGGGCCGGGTTCGGGCATCTCAGTCGGTCGGACCTACTTGGTGAGGACGATGTCGGTGAAGACCTCGTCGTTCACGGGGCTGGCCGGGTAGCTCTTCACGCGCGGGTCGAACGCCAGGGTCGGCGCCGGGTGCGCGAGCGGGACACCGGGGATGAAGGTCGCGACATCCTCGTTGATCTCCTCGTACAGCGCGCTCTGCTCGTCGAGGTTGGAGACGCCGCGGGCGTCAGCCAGCTTCTGGAACAGCTCGGGGTTGTCGAAGCCCCACTCGGAGCTCTTCTGACCGAAGAAGACGCCGACGAAGTTGTCGGTGTCGTTGTAGTCGCCGGTCCAGCCGAGCAGGTGGATGCCGTGATCCGAGGTGCCCGTGGTGCGGTCGAGGTATTCGACCCACTCCTCGGAGACCGGGGTGGTCTCGACGCCCACATCGGCGAGCTGCGTGGAGAGCACGGTGAAGATCTGCTCGGGGTCCGGCATGTAGGGACGCGAGACGTTGACCGGGTAGTTGAAGTCCAGCTTCAGCGGGTTCGCCTCGTCGTAGCCGGCCTCGGCGAGCAGCGACTTGGCCTTCTCGGGGTCGTAGTCATAGGTCGTGACATCCGGGTTGTAGCCGTTGACGACCTCGGGCAGGAACTCGATCGCCTTCTGCGTACCCTCCGGGAGCACCTGGGTGATCAGCGCATCCTTGTCGATCGCGTACGACAGCGCCTCACGGACCTTGGGGTCCTGCAGGGCGGGAACCGCCTGGTTGAACGCCAGGTAGAGGATCGTGAACGGAGGACGCGACACCATCGTGAACCCGTCGTCCTCGAGCGCCTTGGTGTCGGCCGGACCGACCAGGTCGTAGCCGTCGATCGAGCCGGACTCCAACGCCTGGCGGCGAGCGGTCGGGTCGTCGATCGTGCGGAAGATGATCTGGTCGATCTGTCCCTTGTCGCCCCAGTAGTCGGCGTAGGACTTCAGGGTGACCTGCTCGCCCGGTGCCCATTCCTCGAACTGGTACGGGCCGGTGCCGACCGGGTGCGCTGTCGCGTATTCCGACAGCACGGGGGCCTCAGCGGAACCACTCACGTCGTCCGCTCCGAACTCCTGCATGGCCGAAGGACTCTGCATCCCGAAGGAGGGCAGCGACAGGGAGGCCACGAAACCGGCGAACGGCTTGTTGAGCTCGATCGTGACCGAGTAGTCGCCGTCCGGCGTGCACGACTTGTAGACGGCGTCGGCGGCGTTCGACGCGTAGCCCTTGAAGAGCTTGTTGTAGTAGTAGCCGAATGCCTCGGACGCGGCGAGACCGGTCCAGTTGAACCAGCGGTCGAAGTTCACGCACACGGCCTCGGCGTTGAACGGGGTGCCGTCCTGGAACGTCACGTCCTCCTTCAGAGCGAACGTGTGGGACATGCCGTCATCGGACGACTTCCAGCTCTCGGCGAGGAGCGGGGCGGGGTCTGCGGTGCCGGGCTCGGTGCCGACGAGACCTTCGAAGATCTGACGGGAGACGCGGAAGCTCTCGCCGTCCTGCGCGAACGCGGGGTCGAGGCTGGCCGGATCGGAGGATGCGGCGAAGACGAACGTGCCGTCGACATCGCCTGATCCCTCCCCCGCGTCGTCGCCACGATCGCTGGCGACGCAACCCGCGAGCACGAGTGCTGCGAGCGTCGCTCCGGTGACGGCGATGAGTCCTCGCCGACGCATGACTGAGTGGTGCATGGTGTGAACCTTCCCTGTGGGGCGCTTCTTTGCGCGTTCCGGTGGCCTCTTCGCCTCCGGACACGGTGATCCCTCGACGCTACCCAGCCGATCCTCAGATGCCAAATGGTTCGAGGTTGCAATCCGGTATCGGCGCCGGGGGTGCTTCGACCATCCGGTAGTGTCCAGAATGTGACCGAATCCGCCCCTCTCGCCGTGTGCGTCGGAGAGGGTCTGATCTCTCTGGTCGCTGCGACAGCCGCCCCGCTGGAGGAGTGCCGCACGTTCCATCGATCGCTGGCCGGCTCCGAGTGGAACACCGCCATCGCCCTCGCATCGGCCGGCGTCCGCACCGCCGTCGTGTCCCGCGTCGGCGACGACGGGTTCGGCCGCTTCCTCACCGCCGAGCTCCGCCGCCACGGGGTCGACGATTCCGCCGTCGAGGTCGATGACACCGCCCCCACCGGGCTCTACGTCAAGGAACTCGCTCCCCGCTCCGATGGCGCGGTCGACGGCACCATGCACTACTACCGCACGGGATCCGCCGCATCCGCCATGTCGCCGCGCACGCTCAGCGCACCGGCCGCCGCCGCTCTGCTCGAGGCCGCGGCTCTGGTACACACCTCGGGCATCACCCCGGCGATCTCCGCGTCGGCGCGATCCGCGCAGGAGGTGCTCTTCTCGGAGCGACGTGGTGAGCGTGTGATCAGCTTCGACGTGAACTGGCGTCCGGCGCTCTGGCGCGGCCGCGAAGAGGAAGGCCGCGCGCTGCTGACCGACCTCGCCCATCGGGCCGACATCGTGTTCTGCACGGCTCCGGATGCCGCGGCCGTCTTCGGCACGGATGATGCGGACGCACTGCGCGCCCTCATCCCCGAGCCCCGCTACCTGATCGTGACGGATGCCCGCGGCGCCATCGCCTTCGACGGTGCGGAGTCCGCACCGAGCGCGGCGATCGACGTGCCTGTGGTCGAGACGATCGGCGCGGGCGACGCGTTCGCCGCCGGCTTCCTGGCCGGAGTGCTCACCGGGCTCTCAGTGACGGGCAGTCTCGCCCGAGCGCACCGCATCGCGACCCGCGTGCTGGCGACCACACGCGATCACGTCGACTGAGGCAGCCACCGGCCCAACCGGCCGCTCAGCCCTCGACGCGCGGGCGCGACCGCACCCTCGACACCGCGGCGTCGTGCGTGCGCTGCAACGGAATCACGACGGGTTCGCCGCGATGCTGTACGACACGGACGAACAGCACATCGACGAGGGCGAGCTGCGCGATGCGGCTCGACATCGCCGCCATACGGAACGGCGACTCATGCGCGTGCGTGAGCAGCACGACGTCGGCCGCGAGAGCGAGAGCGGATTCGGCCGCGCTCGTCACGGCGACCGAGAGCGCGCCGGCATCGCGTGCGACCTCGAGCGCCCGCACGGTCTCGAACGTCGACCCGCTGTGCGAGAACGCGATCGCGACGTCGTCACCGCTGCGCAGTGCGGCTGTCGTGACGGCCAGGTGAGGATCAGCCGAGTGCGACACGGAGCAGCCGATGCGCGAGAGCTTGAGGAGCAGATCCTGCGCTGTCAGCGATGATGCCGCCTGCCCGAACAGGTCGATGTGCCGCGCGGCCACGACAGCACGGGCCACGCGGTCGAGAGCGGCGGCATCGAGACCGAGTGCGGTCCTCTCGATCGCATCGATCTCCTGCGCCGCGAGTTTCGCCGCGATCGCGGCGGGCTCGTCGTCCGGATCGATCGCCGTCGTGTCGAGGCTGAAGCGCGCCTGCTGGGCCTGTTCGAGGGTCACCGTGCGGGCGACGGCGACCCGCAGCTCCCGATAGCCGGTATACCCCAACGACTGGGCGAACCGGGCGACCGTCGACAGCGACGTGCGGCAGAGCTTTGCCAGGTCGTTGATCGCGAGGTCGACGACCAGGGTCGGATCCGCGAGGATCGTCTCCGCGACGCGCGCTTCAGCGGCACTCAGTCGTGAGACCGAGCGTCGCACCAGCGCGAGAACGTCTGCGTCCACCGGGAGAGCCCGCCTCAGCCCGTCCTGCCGAGCAGTCTCTCGCGGGCGACCTGTGCCCCGATCCGGCTGGCGGCTGCGACCTCGACGGTCGGCAACGGCAGCGGCACGCGCGCGGGCAGACCCACGTTGACGACCACGGCATGCGGGTCGCGCTCGGCCGCACGTTCCACGAGGGAGCGCTGGGCGGCATCCGCGTCCGGACGATCGATCAGGATCACCGTCATCCCGGCGGCAGCCGTCATCTCATCGAGCACCCGATCCTGCTCGCTGATCGCGGCGCTGGCGACGTCGATTCGAACGCGGGGGTCGCCTGCGGCGAGGGAACCCGCCACGTACCCGGCGGCACTGTCGACCGCGAGCGTGGAGCGGCGACGCGCATCGACCACGGTCAGTGCGGCCGCTGCGGCCGGCTCGTCGCCGGTCACCGTGATGATCCGGCGCATGATCTCGGCGGCGTCGAAACCACCGGTGTCCGGGGCATCACTGTCCGAGGCCTCGATGTCGACGGCGGTGTCGGCGGCTGAGCGCAGCTTGGCGGCCAGGGCCGCGACGCGGCGGGCCGCTTCCTCGACCCTCTCTCGCGAGAGCGATCCGTCGCGCAGCGCGGCGACGATGCCCTCACGCGCGGCGAGGAAGTCCTGCAGATCCTGATCGGGCAGGGCGGCATCGCCGGGGTTCGTCGGGTTGCCGATGCAGAGCAGGTCGGCGCCGGCGGCGAGAGCCAGTGCCGCTCCTCCCCCGATGCCGACGGTCTCGCGGATCGCGGCCATGTCGAGCGCGTCGGTGATGATGACGCCCTCGAAACCCCAGTCGCGGAGGATGCCGAGGATGCGGGGATTCAGGGTGGCCGGAGCCTCACCCCACGCCGGCACCACGATGTGGGCGGTCATGATCGAGTCGACCCCGGCTTCGACGGCCGCACGGAAGGGCTCGAGGTGCACGCGCTCGAACTCGGCGATGTCGAGCGCGATCTCTGGCAGCGCGTGGTGCGAGTCGAGATGGGTGTCACCGTGGCCGGGGAAGTGCTTGACGCACGCCGCGACACCGCCGTCCTGGATGCCGTCGATCGCCGCGACCGCATGGCGAGACACGAGGCTCTCATCGGATCCGAACGAGCGCACACCGATCACAGGGTTGCGCGGGTCGGTGTTCACATCCGCGACCGGGCCCAACACCACGTTGGCGCCCACCGCGGCGACACGGCGCGCGAGCTCGGCGCCCGTGCGCTCTGTGGCGACCAGGTCGTCGAGCAGACCGAGCTGAGCGGCGCCGGGGATCGTCGATCCCTCGGCCGACTCGAGTCGGGTGACGCTGCCACCCTCCTCGTCGACACCGATCAGCGCCGCGGGGTTCGCCGCGAGGATCGATGCGCTCAGGGCCGGCAGCTCGGGGCCGATGTTCTGGCCGAAGTACACGACGCCCGCGAGCCCGTCCTGCAGCTCATCGAGCAACCACGACGGGGCCGAGGTGCCGAAGAAGCCCGGCCACAGCACGCCGTTCGCCAAGCGGGTGAGGTCGTCGCTCATCCCTTCACCGCCCCCGCCACCATTCCGGCGGACAGACGGCGCTGCACGATGATGAAGAAGACCATGACGGGGAGGGTGATGATGGTCGACGCCGCCATGATGCTGCCCCAGTCGTTCGCGAAGAGACCGAAGAACGACTTCAGGCCGATCGACACAGTGTACTGGTCGGTCTGAGCGCCGAGGATCGTCATCGCGAAGATGAACTCGTTCCACGCCGTGATGAAGCTGAAGATGCTCGTCGCGACGAGACCGGGCATCACCAACGGCAGCAGGATCGAGCGGAACATGCGCCACCAGCTGGCTCCGTCGATGTACGCGGCCTCCTCCAGCTCGACCGGGACGGCTGCGACGAATCCGCGCAGCATCCAGATGCCGAAGGCGAGCGAGAGCGCGATGTACACGACCATCAGGCCGAGGATGCTGTTGAGCAGGCCGAGTGTCTTGACCTGCAGGAACAGCGGGATCACGAGGGCCTCGAGCGGCACCATCTGCACCACGAGGATCATCATCAGCACGGTCGTGCGGAACTTGAACTTGAAGCGGGCCACCGCGACAGCGGCGAGGAGGCACACCAGAGCGCTGACGACGACCGTGACGACCGCCACGATCGCGGAGTTGCGCAGGAACGTCCCGAACCCGCCCTCCGTGAGCACGAACGCGAAGTTGTCGAAGGTGAACTCCTGCGGCAGGAGGGACTGCCCGCCGCTGGACGCCTTCTTGTCGAAGGCGCTGGAGACCATCCAGTACACCGGGAACAGCGTGAAGATCAGGACGGCCGCGACCGCGATCCCGAGGCCGATGCGGGAGCGGAGAGATGCGCGGGGGTTCACAGCTCGTCCTCCTTCATGAGGGATCGGATGTACACGATGGTGATTCCGATCAGCACGAGAGTGAGCAGCACCGCGAGCGCGGCGCCGAAGCCGTAGCGGTTCTGACCGAACGACTCCACGTACGACCAGACACCGAGGTTGAGCACGGAGCGGTTGCCACCGCCACCGCCGGGCATCAGGTACACCTGCGCGAAGACCTTGAAGTCCCAGATCGTCGACAGGATGATGACGACGGAGAACACGGGCTTCAGCGTCGGGAAGACGATCTTCCAGAAGCGCGTCCAGGCGTTCGCACCATCGAGGGCCGCGGCTTCCAGCATCTCCTTCGAGACGCCGAGGAGACCGGCGAGCACCGTGATCGCGACGAACGGGAATCCGTGGTGCACGACGTTGAGGAGCACGATCGCGTAGAACGACCACTGGTTGGTGAACCAGTTGACCGAGCCGTCCATCAGACCCAGATCCTGCAGGACGGAGTTGAAGATGCCGCGGTCGGCATCGAAGATGAAGGTCCAGACGTAGGTGCCGGTCACCGCGGGCATCGCCCAGGCCACCATGATGCAGCTGGAGACGATGGTGCGCCACACGGTGCCCAGTCGGGCGAGGAGCAGCGCGACCAGGGTGCCGACGGCGACCGTGACGAACACGGCCACCGCGGCGAACCCGACGGTGTTGGGGAGGACGACCGTCCAGAGTGTCGGATTGGTGAGCGCCTCGATGTAGTTCCCGAAGCCGATCCAGTTGTTCTCACCCGTGTTGATCTCGCGCAGACCGTAGTCCTGCAGCGAGAAGATGAACACCTGGACGAGCGGCCAGAGCATGAGCACCGCGAGGATGATCAGCCCGGGAGCGAGAAGGAGCCAGGGGCGAGCCATCAGGAGCGAGAATCCGCGCTTCTTCGGCTGGCCGCCGGCCACGGAGGCGGAGGTGGACTCCGTCTTCGTGGCCGGCAGAGGCGCTTGCACCATCGACATGGAGGGGGTTGTTCCTTACTGGTTGAGCAGTTCGGTCATCTCGGCGGCAGCGTCCTTCGCCGCGGTGGCGACGTCCTTCTGTCCGCTGAGGATCGCCTGCATCATGGCGTTGGTCGTCTTCTTCGCCTGCACGGCGCCGAAGTTCGGGGTGACCGGGACGGATGCTCCGCCGTCGACCATCTGCTCGGCGAACGGAGCGACGAGCGGGTCGGTCGAGGCGAGTGCCTCCTCCATCGCGGACTGGACGCCCGGGAAGTATCCGGTCTGGTTCGACCACTTCTCGGCGAACTCACCCGTGGTCATGAGCTTCACGAACTCCCATGCCAGGTCTGCGTTCTTCGTGGTGTTGAAGACCGAGAGGTGCGATCCGCCGAGGACGGACGGAGCGATGCCGCCGTCCTTGCCCGGGATCACGGCGGCGCCGATCTTGCCCTCGAGGTCGGGGTTGGCCTCGATCAGCGTCTTCGGCGTCCAGGAGCCGGAGAGCATCATGCCGACGTTGCCCTGCGTGAACGCGTCGCGCAGGTCGGTCTCCTTCCAGGTGGTCGCACCGGCCGACGAGAAGCCGTGCTCGGTCGCGAGACCCGTGTAGAACTCGATGCCCGCCTGCGACTCGTCGCTGTCGAGCTCGCTGGTCCAGGTGTCGCCCTTCTTCGTGGCGATCTCGCCACCGGCACCCCAGACCCAGGGGTAGACCTGGAACTCGGCGTCACCGGCGACAGGGAACGGCATCATGTCGGGGTACTCGGCCTTGATGGCCTCGCCCGCGGCGACGATGTCATCCCACGTCTTCGGCGCTTCGAGGCCCAGGGCCTCGAAGACGTCGGTGCGGTAGACGATGGAGCGCACACCGGCGTACCAGGGCATGCCGTAGAGCTCGTCCTCGTAGGTACCGGCGACGGCGAGGCCCTCGACCAGGTCGTCGCGCAGACCGTCTTCGGCGTCGACGTAGGAGTCGAGCGGCTCGAGTGCGCCGGCGTCGGCGAACTCGGCGGTCCAGGTGGTGCCCGTCTCGGCGATGTCAGGGGTCGTGCCGCCGGCGATCGACGTGACGAAGCGATCGTGAGCGTCAGCCCACTGGATCTCCTCGATCTTGACCGTGGCCCCGGTCTCCTCTTCGAAGGCCGAGGACACCTCGTCGTAGAACGCGGAGGCGTCGGGGTTCGTGCCCTTCATGATCCAGACGGTGAGCTCCTGGCCCTCTCCGTCCGCGCTACCGCCGGCGTTGCCGCCGGTGCAGGCAGCGAGACCGAGCGTAGCCACGGCGCCGAGCGCCACGACCGGAAGAATGCGCTTGTGCATCGGGAAGATCTCCTCTTTGAAATGACTCGGCGGCAATCGAGTGCTCGCCCGTAGGAAAAGTATTTACGACTAACTAATTATCTGCAAGTTGTTTCCGGAATCGTCACACCGCCGTAACAATTTTTTCCAAAGGTAGGCTCGCGGTCATGGCTCGCCGTCACACGCAGGATGCTCGTCCGACGATCGCCCGACATGCACCGCTCCCCCGCCGGAGCGCACTGTCCTCTTTCCTCCGCTTCCTGGGCGTCGGACTCGCCGTCGTTCTCGTGTCTGCGATCGCCGTCGGGGCGTTCATCGTGGTCGACCTGCTGAACAGGGTCGGCGACGAGGCGGTCGCCCTGGAGGATGCGCCCGAGGTCGATCCACCCACGATCGGCGCCTACCCGGGCGACAAGGCGTTCAGCATCCTCGTGGTGGGCACCGACGAGTGCAGCGAGGCGACCACCGCGCTGCTCGCCGAGCGCTGCACCGAGGCCGATGGCATGAGCCGCAACGACGTGAACCTGCTCGTGCATGTGTCGGCGGAGCCGCGCAACGTCACCGTCATCTCCCTTCCGCGCGACCTCGGCATCGCGGTGCCGGAATGCACTCGCCAAGACGGCTCCGTCGCCTCGTCGATGTCGAAGCAGTCGATCAACGCGGTCTACGAGCACGCCGGCCTCTCGTGCGTCGTGAAGACGGTCAGCGAACTCGGCGACATCCCGATCGAGTTCGCCGCCAAGATCAGCTTCGACGGCGTGATGGCCGTGACCGATGCGGTCGGCGGCGTCGAGGTCTGCATCGCCGGCGACGGCATCCGCGATCGTCACACCGACATCGACTGGCCGGCGGGTCCTCGCACCATCTCGGGGTACGAGGCGCTGCAGTTCATCCGTACCCGTCACGGCGTCGGCGATGAGAGCGACCTCGCGCGCATCTCGAATCAGCAGCAGTACATGTCGCGGCTCGCCAAGAAGATCCTGAGCGGGGAGACGCTCACCGACCTGCCCAAGGTGCTCGCTCTGGCCGGCGCCGTCGCCGACAACATCGTCCCGAGCGAATCGCTGAAGGATCCGCTCCGACTCGCACAGATCGCGCTCGCCCTGAAGGACGTGCGCTTCAGCGACTTCGTATTCGTGCAGTACCCGAACTTCGTCGACCCGGATGACAAGGACAAGGTCGTGCCCAACGAGGGTGCCGCTGAGGCGCTGTGGGCCGCGATCAAGTCGGGAGAGCCCCTGCAGCTCACCGGCGACGTCTCGACGCGCCGCGGGGTCGAGCTGGTGACGCCTGCTCCCACGAAGACCCCCGATCCGACTTCCACCGAGGCGCCGGAGGTGCGGGTCACGCTGCCTCCCGACATCTCCGGGCAGACGCTCGAGCAGGAGACCTGCGCGGTCGGCAACCAGCGCTGAGCGCGTCGGCCCTGCGCGTAGGCTCGACGCATGGGCCGGAATCGCACACGTGACGCGGAGCATCCGCAGACCCGCCTCGATCATGGGGGCCTGGCGCGCATCGTGCCGTCGGAGTTCACGAGCGGGTTCGAGCTCATCGTCGATGACACTCCGCAGTCGCACGTGGATCTCGACGACCCGACCCACCTGCACTTCGAGTACATCGTGCGCATGGGCGCCGTCATCGACCAGCTCACCTCTGCCGGGGCGGCCCTCACGGCGGTGCACCTGGGCGCCGGCGCACTGACGATCCCGCGCTACATCGACGCCACGCGGCCCGGCTCACGTCAGCAGGTCATCGAGCTCGAGGCTCCGCTCGCGCAGCTCGTGCGGGAGCACCTGCCTCTGCCGAAGGGAGCGGCGATCCGCATCCGCATCGGCGATGCACGCGAGGGCGTCGCGCGGCTCCCGGCCGCACTGACGGGCAGCTGCGATCTCGTCGTCTCCGACGTCTACTCCGGGGCGCAGACCCCGGCCCATCTGACCAGCATCGAGTTCTACCGCGAGCTCTCGGGCATCCTCGCCCCGACCGGCGTGCTGCTCGTGAACGTCGCCGACGGCCCGGGACTCGCGTTCGCGCGTCGGCAGATCGCGACGATCGCCGAGGTGCTTCCGGAAGTCGCGCTCCTCGCCGACACGCAGGTGCTGAAGGGGCGCCGGTTCGGCAACCTCGTGATCGCCGCATCTGCCACCGCTTTGCCCACCGAGTGGCTCCCCCGCATGCTCGCCGCCGGTCCCCACCCGGCGAAGATCGCCCAGGGCGCCGAGGTGCAGGCGTTCATTCAGGGGGCGCGGATCGTGACCGACGCGGATGCCGTGGCATCCCCCCGCCCGGATGCCTCTCTCTTCCTCCGCTGATCTCTTCCTGGGCTGATCTCTTCCTGGCTGAGATATCCGGGATGGGCGACCGCGGGCGCGCCGCCTGGGCGACCCTGCCCCCGCCAGGCACACTGGAGGGGACGCTGCGGAAGGAGAGCAATGAGTTTCATCCGGGGTTACGACCAGGAGAACCTTCGCGAGCTGGTCGACCTCGACGAGTGCGCGGCGCGTCTCGACGAGATCGAAGGGCAGCGCAGTCTGCCCGCTCTGCTGGAGCGCGTCTGGCTGCTGAAGGTGCTCGGCCGTCTGGACGAAGCCCTCTCGCTCGCCGATGAGGCGGTGCGCCAGGCGCGCATGGCCGGCACCCGCAAGGATGTGCTCCGGGCCCGCGTGCTGCACGCGACGATCCAGCAGTACCGCGGCCAGCATGCCGCAGCCGAGCAGGAACTGGTGATGTGCGCCGACGAGGCCGAGGGACAGCGGTGGCTCTCGATCGCCGCGTTCGCCCATCAGCACCACGGCAAGAACGCCTACGACGCCGAGGACTACGACACCGCCAGGGAGAGCTTCAAGCGCTCCCTGTTCCTCCGCCGCGAGGCCGGCGCGGAGGACCGCGATCTCGAGACCGCACTCCTCGCGATCGACGCCGCCGAGCGCCGGCGCAGCTCGCAGCTCGTCGCGGGCTGATCTCCTCTCGCAGAATTCATCTCCGCCTGGCGTCGACTGTCTGCGGCATGGCTTAGCCTGAGCGCATGGCCGATCTTGACCGTGTGCGCATCTGGGGCGAGGCGCTCATCAGGATGCATCTCGACGACACCTGGTCCTTCGGCTTCGACCATGCCAAGCGGCGAGCGGGTCAATGCGATTACACCAAGAAACGCATCACGGTCTCGCGCTACCTGGCCGCCCGATTCGACGACGACGAGATCCATCAGGTACTCCTGCACGAGGTCGCCCACGCTCTCGCCGGCCATGCCGCAGCCCATGGCGCCTCGTGGAAGCGCACGGCCCGCCAGCTGGGCTACGTGGGCGGCACCACGCACCGCGGCGAGACCGCGCAGGAACTCGCGCCCTGGGTCGGTCGCTGCCCGGCAGGTCACGTCACCTACCGCCATCGGCGTCCCACCCGGCCCACCTCGTGCGCGCGCTGCTCGCGCAGCTTCAATGCCGAGTTCCTCTTCGACTGGACGCGTCGCGAGATCACGAGCGACGCACGTCTGGCCGCGCAGATGCCGCGCTGATCGGATCAGCGCGGCTGCTCAGGGTGTCGAGTCGCCGTCCTCCGCGTCGCCGTCCTCCGCGTCGCCGTCCTCCGCGTCGCTGTTGGATACCTCGTCACTGTCGGACGTCTCGGGGTCGGCATCGCTCCTCGACGCCGCTCCTCGGCGCCGCCGGAGAAGTGCGGCGATGCCCCGCCAGCCCACCAGGAACACCCCCAGCGTGACGGTCGCGACGATGATGAACGCGACCTGAGCGGTATCGCCGCTGACGATGCGCAGCAGCATCCCTCCGGCGACCGTGACGATCCACACGACAGCTCCCCAGGCGAGCGACCACGGACGGCGCGGGCGCCCGGGCAGGAGCGCGGCGAGCAGATGCCCGATCAGGAGCGCGACGAGGAAAGGCCATGCGGTGATCAGAAACCCTGCGGGGTTCTCATCGTGCGACGCACGGCCGATCACGGCGAACACGAGCACGAGCACGGCATCGACGAAGAATGCGGGGACGAACCTCATGCCACGACCCTACGCGTGAGCTTCTCCGCCCGGGCGCTGCACTCGGGCGTGGCGGGTCAGGAGGGGGCGGGGTCAGGAGAAGGAGCTGAACACCCGGCCCTGCAGCACGGGAACCGACGAGGCGGCATCGAGCTCGGATGCCGCGGCGACGGATCCGGCATCCGACGCGTCACGCCCCGAACCGCTCGCCGAGACCAGATGTCCGAGCGCACGTCGCAGGGCGCGGAAGCCCTCGGCGGCCACCGCCGCGTCCGGAGCCGTGTGGTCGATCCCGAGGTCGGTCAGGGCGGCGATGATCGCCCCGGCGCCGAGATGATCCTCGACCGCGAAGCGCAGATCGCTGGAGGCGTCGCGCTCCCCCGCCGCGATGAGCGCGACCGAGGTGCGGGCCCGGCGCTGCTCCTGCACGGACTGCACCGCGCGCGCCACGGCAGAGGCGTTGCGGAGCCCTCCGACCAGTACCGTGGCTCCACTCGCGGCGGCGGTCACCGCGAGCGCCGGGGCGACCGCGTCGTCTGACCACGCCGCCGCCTCGGCCAGGTCGACGTCGGCGGCGCCCACGGCATCGGCGAGCCGCGAGGAGAAGAACAGCACGTCGACGATCACGACGACGTCCGCGTCGGCGAGCCGCTCGAGACCCGCGAGACCCCAGTCGAGGCGGACCTGGTACGTAGACTGATCGAACGGCGGCATCCGTCCAGCCTAGGCGGCCGTGAGGAGTCGCGACACGCCGCGAGCGATCACTCTCACGCGGCGTGTTGCGACTCCCCACCGGGGGAAGGGGAGGTGGATCCGGGACTCAGTCCGCGGCGAGCGCCTCGACCGGAGCCACCCGTGTCGCCAGTCGTGTGGGCGTGGCCGCGGCGACGAGCGTGAGTACGGCGGTCGCGGCGACGATGATCGCCACAGGCACCCACGGGATCTGCGGGGCGACGAGCCCTGCGGGGGTGAAGTCGGGCAGCACCGGCACCGACCCCAGCAGCGACTGCGCGGCGATCCACCCGTATGCCACACCGAGCACGAGCCCGGTGAGGGTCGCGGCCACCGTGATGTGCGTCGCCTCGAGCAGCACCATCCGCCGCACCTGACGGTTCGAGAGTCCGATCGAGCGCAGCAGACCGAGTTCACGCCGTCGTTGCACGACACCGATCGTGAGCAGATTCACGAGCCCGACGGCCGCGATGACGGCGGAGACGGCGACCAGCACCATCATGATCGCCGCGAAGGCGTCGAACGGGGCGAAGAACTCGGGCGGGGTGTCGCCGGACTGGCTCATCATCAGCCGCTTGGCCGACTCGAGTGCCACGGCGAACATCGTCACCAGCGTGACGCCCATGACCACACCGATCGCCATCCGCGAGGAGCGCTCGGGGTAGCGCAGGGCGTTCTCCGCCGCGAGTCGCGCCGTCGCGCTCGAGCCGAACATGCGCCCGACCAGGCGGAGCACCGGCGGCATGAACAGCACCGATCCGAGCGCGAGCCCGGTGAACGAGAGGAGCCCGCCGAGGAACGCCACCACGACGCCGAGCGGGGTGATGAGACCGATGACCACACCGGCGGCGAGCAACGCGGCACCGGCGAGCAGCAGCACCCACGCGCCGACATGCCGACCCTGACGGCCCGAGGCCTCTTCGTGCGTGCGTTCCACCGACCCGCCGAGCGCCTGCAGCGGCGTCACGGTGAGCACGCGGCGGGAACCCGCCCAGGCCGCGGCCCACGTGGTGAGCGCGACGCCGATCACGGGCAGCGCGATGAGCGGCTGCGCGAGGGAGAAGCCGGAGGGATCGTTGTCGAGCAGCATCGCCCCGATCTGCACCCCGGCGACCGTGACGAGCAGCCCGGCGACCAGACCGGCGACCGCGCCGATGACGCCGACCATGAGCCCCTGGCGCCCGACCTCGGCCCGCTGCGACCGCGCCGTCGCGCCGATCAGACGCATCAGGGCGATCTGGCGGGTCCGTCCCGCGATGATCGTGGAGAACGTGTTGGCGGTGACGATCGCTGCGACATACATCGCGACGGCGGTCAGCAGCACCGACAGCAGGGCGACGACGAACGCGAGCGTCTCGCTGTCGCCGATGAACGGATCGGCCTGCAGCACCGCGCCGATGTAGGCGGTCACCTCGACGAGCAGCACACCGAACGCGGCGGACAGCGCGGCGACGAGGATACTCGCGCCCATGCCCCGGTCGCGCAGCCAGGCCCATCGCGGACCGGTCGCCGCGGTCTCCGGCACGAGGGTGGCGACGGCGCTCATGCCGACACCTCGGCGGCGAGCATGTACGCGGAGATCTCTTCGGCGGTCTGGCGCGGGTGATCGGCGACGATGCGACCATCGCCCAGGTAGAGCACTCGGTCCGCGTGGCTGGCGGCGATCGCATCGTGGGTCACCATCGCGATCGACTGCCCGTGCTCGCGGCTGGCGCGGGCGAGCAACTGCAGCACCTCGCGGCCGGTCTTCGAGTCGAGGTTGCCGGTGGGTTCGTCGGCGAACACCAGATCGGGCGCGGTGGCCAGTGCGCGGGCGATCGCCACGCGCTGCTGCTGACCGCCAGACAGCTGATGCGGGCGATGGTTCAGCCGCGAGCCCAGGCCCAGCGTCTCGATGAGGCCGTCGATCCGCCCACGCTCGATCGCGCTGGGACGACGGCCGTCGAGCTCGAACGGCAGCATGATGTTGCCGAGCGCGTCCAGCGTGGGAACGAGGTTGAAGGCCTGGAAGATGAAGCCCACGCGCCGGCGACGCAGGATGGTGAGATCGAGGTCGCCCAGCCCGGTGATCTCGGTGTCGCCGATCCATGCGCGTCCCTCGGTGGGGGTGTCGAGCCCGGCCATGATGTGCATGAGCGTGGACTTGCCCGATCCGGACGGGCCCATGATGGCGGTGAACTGCCCGCGGCGGATGCCGACGCTGACATCGTCGAGCGCACGGACCGTGCTCTCCCCCGTGCCGTAGGTCTTGTCGAGGTGCTGGACGCGGGCGGCGAGCCCGAGGTCGCTGGTCGTGATCTCCATGCCTTCACGCTATTTTTCGAGCGCCCCGCGCCGCGTCGCCCGCCCGGCGCATCCGTCTACACCGCTGGGATGATTCACCGCTGCATCTCACGGATGCCGCAGACGAAGCGGAGCGGTCAGGTGAGGCGGAGCAGTCAGGCGAGGCGGAGCAGTCAGGCGAGCCCGTGCTCGAAGGCGAAGACGACCAGCTGCACGCGGTCGCGCAGTGCGAGCTTGGTGAGGATGCGGCTGATGTGCGTCTTCACGGTCGCCTCGCTGAGGTACTCGCGCGCCGCGATCTCGGAGTTCGACAGTCCACGCGCGGCGAGCGCGAAGATCTCCCGCTCGCGCTCGGTGAGGGTCTCGTACTGCGCGGGCACGGGCTTGGGCGCCTCGGCGAAGTGCGCGAACAGATCTCGAGTCGCCGAAGCGGCGATCACGCTCGAGCCCGCGTGCACGGTGCGGATGGCCGCGAGCAGGAACTCCGGGTCGGCGTCTTTGAGCAGGAAGCCGCTGGCCCCCTGACGGATCGCCCTGGCCGCCGCCTCATCGAGGTCGAACGTCGTGAGCATGACGATCCGCGGCGGATTCGGTTGCGCGAGGATCTCGGCCGTGGCGGTCAGCCCGTCCATGACCGGCATCCGGATGTCCATGAGCACCACGTCGGGCCGTGTGGTGCGCACGACGTCGAGTGCTTCGCGGCCGTCGCCGGCCTCGCCCACCACGTCGAGGTCGGGCTGCGAGGCGACGAGCATGCGGATGCCGGCGCGGAACAGCGACTGGTCATCGACGAGGACGACTCTGATCACGCGGCGACTCCGATCGGAAGCGATGCGCTCACGACGAACTGCTCGCCGTGCCGCTCCGCCTGCAGGTTACCGCCCACGAGCTGCGCGCGCTCCCTCATGCCGATCAGGCCGTGGCCACCGGACCCCGGCGTGCCCGCAGACCCGACGATGTTGCGCACCTGTACGTCGACGCGATCGGGGAGCCAGGCCAGATGCACCTCGACGGCGCCGTCACCGTGGCGGATCGCGTTCGTGAGCGCCTCCTGCAGGATGCGGTACACCGCGAGCTGGATGGCCCCTGGCGGCTCTCCCGGCGGCATCGGGTCGACCGTGATGCGCGGCTCGACACCCGCCTGGCGTACCTGGCCGAACAGGGTCTCGAGGTCGGCGAGCGTCGGCTGCGGCCCGTCGCCCTGCCGATGACGGAGTTGGGTGAGCAGCATCCGCACGTCGGAGAGCGCGCCTCGCGCGGTCTGGGCGATCGTGCCGAGCGCCTCCCCGGCGATCTCGGGCTGCGCGGCGGCGGCGTATCGTGCGCCGTCGGCCTGGGCGATCACGACGGCGAGAGAGTGGGCGACGATGTCGTGCATGTCGCGGGCGATCCGCACCCGCTCCTGCTCCTCGGCGGCCAGCGTCTCGGCCTGCGCCCGCGCCACCTGGGTCACGCGCCCGCTCTGGATCACCCGCCAGAGCAGGCCGGCACCCCACGACATCACCATCGCGAGCACGAAGACCGAGGCGAGCAGGGCGGCGATCATGGCGGCGCGCATCGCGCTCGCGGCATCCGTCAGAAGTTCGCCCGACCACACCACCCCGAAGTAGAGGCCTCCGATCACCCCGCCGACGAGCGCCGAGACGCCACCGGCCCACAGCAGCCGTCTGCTGCCCCACGCCGCGGTCGAGAAGAGCACGACGAGGATGCCGAGGTCGTACACGGCCGGGGGCAAGCCCAGGCTCATCTGGACGACCGCGCCGAACCATGCCACGCACAGCGCGAGGACGGGTGAGAGCCGCGCGATCGCGGCCGCGCCCCACAGGATGATGCCGACCGTGACGTACGCGACGCCGGCAGGTACGCCCTCCGGCACCCACGCGCTGAGCGCGGAGCTCCCGAAGACGAAGGTCAGGGGCGTCGTGATGGCGAAGCCGAGCACGGCGCCGACGATGTCGACGACGAGCCAGGTGCGGGAGATCGGGCGGAACACCCCCTCACGCTACGCGAGCGCACCGCCCGGCACGTCAGCCTGCGGATGTATCCGCCTGCGGTGCTGTCAGGCGCGGCAGAGGATCTCGCCGTGCGGCACCAGGTACCAGCCGTCGCCGTCGTCGGCCCAGCGCTTCCACGCGTCACTGATCTCGCGCAGCTCACCCGGCGTCGCCATGCCCGTGTCGGTCAACTGACGCGCGAGCGCGGATTCGAGGATGCGATCCGCCCACATGCCGCCCCACCACGCGCGCTCCTCCGGGTTCGCGTAGCACCAGGTCGAGGCCGTCGCGGTGATGTCGTCGAAGCCGGCGGCCCGCGCCCACGAGAGCAGGCGGCGTCCGGCATCAGGTTCGCCGCCGTTGGCGCGCGCGGCGTCGCGGTAGAGCGCGAGCCAGCGATCGAGTTCGGGCAGGATCGGGAACCAGTGGAAACCCGCGTAGTCGGCGTCTCGGGCAGCCACGATGCCACCCGGAACCGTGACGCGCCGCATCTCGCGCAGCGCCTGCACGGGATCGCCGACGTGCTGCAGCACCTGGTGCGTGTGCACGATGTCGAAGCTGTCGTCGGCGAAGCTCAGGGCATGGACGTCCTCGATCGAGAAGTCGATGTTCGAGATGCCGCGCTCCGCTGCGAGCCCCCGCGACAAGGCGAGCGCGGCCTCGTCGATCTCGGTCGCGGTGACTCGGCCGACGACCCCTGCGAAGTCGACCGTGATGGACCCAGGCCCGGCGCCGACATCGAGGAGTCGGGTGGTGGCCTGGAGGTGCGGCCGGAGGTATTCCGCGGAGTTCGAGATGTCACGGATGCTGTGCGAGCGGAGGACGGACTCGTGATGTCCGTGCGTGTACGTGGCCATGCCTCAGTCTGGCAGGTGGTCGATGCGCCTCCGAACCACCCGCGATCGACGTCAGTGCAGCGCGGCCACCGCGCGACGGATCGCCTCGCGGTCGGGCTTGCCGGATGCCAGCAGGGCGAGTTCGTCGACCAGGATGAGCCGGTCCGGCCGCGCGTGCTTTCCGACCTCTTCGGCGACGGCGTCGCGCGCCTGCGCCAGTTGCTCGCCCTCGCTGCGGCGCAGGGCCTCCCCGCGCGCGGCGACGATCACCGAAGCCTCCCCCCACCGCGCGTCATCGACGCCGATGACGACGGCCTGATGCAGACCGGGCACCTGCCGCACGACGCGTTCGACGCGATCGAGCGAGACGTTGATGCCCCCGGAGACGATGACGTTGTCGGCCCGTCCGTGCACGCGCACGGAGCCGTCCTCCACGAGTCCGAGGTCGCCGGTTCGGTACCAGCGGATGCCGTGCTCGTCCCGGACGAAGGCGCGGGCGGTCAGCGCCCCGTCGTCGAGGTAGCCGTCGGCCAGCATGGGGCCGGCGAGGCGCAGCTCCCCCTCGACGACACGCACCGCGACGGTGTCGAGCGGCACGCCGTCGTACACGCAACCGCCGCTCGTCTCCGTCGACCCGTAGGTGCGCACGAGTCGCACGCCGAGGTCGGCCGCCCGATCCCGCAAGGGCTGCGGGAGGGCCTGACCACCCACCAGGATCGCCCGATACGCCTGGAGTGCGGCACGGACCGCTGTGTCACCGGCCGCGTCGAGCAGCGTCGACACCTGGGCGGGGACGAGCGAGGTGTAGAGCTCGGGGATACCGGGCGCCCCCTTCGCCGGACGCAGCATGGAGAGCGTCGACTCGGCGAAGCCCACCGGGGAGAAGCGCCCGGGCAGCACGACCGGATCGGTCCCGGCGAGGTGCGAACGCACCAGCACCTGCAGCCCGGCCACGTACCCCGCCGGCAGAGCGAGAAGCCAGCGGCCGTGGCCGATGCGCTGGGCCGTGGCCTCCGCGCTCGCGCGCAGCGCCTCACCGCTGAGCACCACGCGTTTGGGGATGCCGCTCGACCCGGAGGTCGCGATCACCGCGGCCGTGCCGTCAGCCACACGCGCCGGGGCCTCGTCGAGCATGCCGAACCCGAGTGCCGGCCCGCCGTCGAGCGCGCGCGCCAGGTCGTCCCGCAGCTGGGCCGGGTCTTCGGCATCCGTCGGGATCAGGGCGATCATGATCGGGCCTCAGTAGTGCCAGGGGAAGGACGACCAGTCGGCGTCGCGCTTCTCGAGGAACGAGTCGCGGCCCTCGACGGCTTCGTCGGTGCCGTAGGCGAGGCGAGTCGCCTCACCCGCGAAGACCTGCTGGCCGACCAGGCCGTCGTCGACCGCGTTGAAGGCGAACTTGAGCATGCGGATCGCCGTCGGCGACTTGGTGAGCACCGTCCGGGCCATCTTCAGCGCCTCGCGCTCGAGCTCCGCGTGCGGAACGACGCGATTCACCGCACCCATCTCGTACGCGCGCTGCGCGGAATACTCCTCGGCGAGGAAGAACACCTCTCGGGCGATCTTCTGCCCGGTCTGACGTGCCATGTAGGCGGAACCGTATCCGGCGTCGAAGCTGCCGACGTCGGCATCCGTCTGCTTGAAACGTCCGTGCTCGGCGCTCGCGATCGTGAGGTCGCACACCACGTGGAGCGAGTGCCCTCCGCCCGCCGCCCACCCGGGCACGACCGCGATGACGACCTTCGGCATGAAACGGATGAGGCGCTGCACCTCGAGGATGTGCAGGCGTCCGCCGCGGGCGGAGTCGTGCACGGTGGTCTCTGAATCCGAGTACTTGTAGCCGTCGCGTCCGCGGATGCGCTGATCCCCACCGGAGCAGAACGCCCAGCCGCCATCCTTCGCGCTCGGACCGTTGCCGGTGAGCAGCACGGCGCCGATCCGCGGGTCCTGTCGGGCCGTGTCGAGCGCCCGGTACAACTCGTCGACCGTGTGCGGGCGGAACGCGTTGCGCACCTCCGGCCGGTGGAACGCGATGCGCGCGACCCCGCCGTCGTGCGAGACGTGCGCCGTGATGTCGGTGTAGTCCTCGGCCCCGGGCGCGAGCACCCATTCGGCCGGGTCGAACAGGTCGGAGACGAATGCGGTGGTCACGTCATCCACCCTATTCCTGCACCCACCCGCGGCTCGCCCTGATCGTCTTGATCCACCCGTCGACGATGTCCCACAGCGGGAAGGCGACGAGGCAGGTGCCGGTGATCACGGTGAGAGTGCGCAGGGTGTCGGCATCCACACCGTTGTCCGAGAAGACGAACTCCAGGAATTCCGGGTTGACCAGCTCGCCGCGCACGAGGAGTGTGAGCGACCAGACGGCGAACGCGATCGCAAGCACCGTGTTGATCACGGCGAGCGTCGTGGTCCAGCGCCCGCGAGCGTATACGGCGACGGCCAGCAGCGACTCCGCCACGATCAGGGCGAAGAAGAGACTGATCCCCCACGGCCACAGTCCCGGGTGGAGGATCGGGATCGGGTCGCCTCCGGTGGGGAAGAATCCGCGCGATGCGTCCCAGAGCACCGCCCCGACGCCGAGCACGAGCATGACGAGCGAGGCGATGACGTCACTGCGGCCGACGCCGTCGTCGGTCGTGTCGGGGAGCTGGTCGACATCCCACTCCGGCAGACCCGTGGTGCTGCCGGAGCGTTCGAGGATGACGAAGACGAGCGTCACCCAGAAGGACACGTGGACGACGGCGCCGAGCCCGGCCACGACGGCCGAACCGATCACGCCGCTCACCGGGGCGTCGTCGAGGAGTTGCCCGAGAGCGACACCGCCCATCGCGCAGATCGGCACGATGATCAGCAGCAGTCGGAGCAGCCTCCACCATGTCAGGTAGAAGCGCGGTCCGATGAGGTGCAACGGCCGTTCCGCGTAGCCGGCGGCGAGCAGCCCGGGGTCACCCAGACCGGTGAGCACGGCCCGCTCGGCCGATTCGCGGTCCTCCCCCTGGTCGAGCCGCGCATCGATCGCATCCGTGATGGAGGCTTCGAGCTCGGCGCGCACATCGGTCTGTGCGTCGGGACGGAGGCTCCGGATGGTCGCGGCGACATAGCGCTCGGTGAGTGTGGCGTTCATGTCAGTTCTCCTCTGCGGTGAGGCCGGTGATCGCCGCGGTGAGCGATCGCCATTCGTCGGTGAGGGTGTCGGCGAGGCGGATGCCGGCATCCGAGGTGCGGTAGAACTTGCGGGGCCGCGCCTCGTCGGTGTTCCACTCGCTGGTGAGGTACTCCTGCTTCTCGAGTCGACGCAGCAGCGGGTACAACGTGTTCGCATCGGTCGCGAAGCCGCGGGCGGCGAGTTCTTCGAGCAGCCCGTAGCCGTATCCGGGCGTGCGCAGCAGCTGCAGGCACGCGAGCACGACGGTGCCACGCCGCAGCTCCTGCAGATGCGTGTCGAGGATCTCGTTCATGCGCATCACATTACTGTGCGTCACACACTATAGTCAATGGCACGGTCATATAGTCGGCACTAGAGCAGAATGGGCACCATGATTCCGCCGCTCGCAGACCTGCTCGACTCGGCAAGAGTCGTCGCCCTCCCGATGCACAGCCGCTTCCGCGGCGTGGAGACGCGCGAGGCCCTTCTCTTCGAAGGACCGGAGGGGTGGGCGGAGTTCTCGCCGTTCACCGAGTACGACGACGCGGAGGCCGCGACCTGGCTGGCCGCCGCCATCGACTTCGCCTGGCGTGTGCAGCCCGAGCCGCTGCGTGACCGCATCAGCGTGAATGCGACGGTCCCGGCGATCGACGCCGCGCGCGTGCCCGACCTGCTCTCACGCTTCGCCGGATGCCGCACCGCGAAGGTCAAGGTCGCCGAGGCCGGTCAGTCACTCGCCGACGACGTCGCCCGCATCCGCGCCGTGCGCGAGGTCATGGGACCGGAGGGTCGCATCCGGATCGACGCGAACGGGATGTGGAACGTCGATGAGGCCGAACGGGCCATCCATGCACTGAACGAGTTCGATCTGGAGTACGTCGAACAACCGTGCGCCACGGTGGACGAACTCGTCGAACTGCGTCAACGCATCAAGTACCTCGGCATCCCCGTCGCGGCCGACGAGAGCGTCCGCAAGTCGGAGGACCCCCTCGCCGTCGCGCGCGCGCACGCCGCCGACCTGCTCGTCATCAAGGCGCAGCCGTTGGGCGGCGTGACCCACGCGCTGCAGATCGTGACGGCCACCGGCCTTCCCGCGGTCGTCTCGAGTGCACTCGACACCGCCATCGGCCTGTCGCAGGGCGCGGCGCTGGCCGCCGCACTGCCCCGACTCGATTTCGACTGCGGCCTGGGCACCGCCTCGCTGTTCCTCGACGACGTCGCCGATCTGCGACCCGTCGACGGATCGATCCCGGTCGGGCGCGTGACTCCCGATGCCTCCGCGCTCACGCGTCTCGCGGCATCCGACGAGCGCCGCGAATGGTGGACAGCGCGGCTCGCACGATGCCACTACGAGCTGGCCGCCTCGCACTGACCGCTATCCCTCCGAGGACACGGCGGGAACCCTCCGGAAGCGCGGGTGCGCCCAGACGAAGACGGTGACCGCGGCCATGATCACGGCGCCGATGATGATCGGGAGTGCGGGCCAGACACCGTAGAGAGCGGTGCCCAGCGTCGGCGCCACCACGAACGTCAGCCCGGTCGTCGCCCCGATGAGTCCGGCGAGACCACCCTGTTCTTCGCGGCGCACGAGCAGGGTGGGCCCCGCCGTGTAGCCGGGCATCGCCGTTCCCAAGCCGAGCCCGATGATCAGGATCGCCGCGAACAGCGCCACCGCGCCCAGATCGACGATGAGCAGCGTGAAACCGACCAGAGCCGTCAGGCCGCCGACGCGAAGCAGCGTGGACGGCGTCCAGCCGCTGCGCGGAACGATCACGGCCTGAGCGCTGACCATGCCGACGCCGGCGGCGAGCAGTGCGCCTCCGGTGACCAGGCCGGTCTGCTCGGCGGCGAGGCCCAGTCGGTCCTGCACGATGAAGCCGGTGATGACCTGGATGAAGCCGAGAGCCGTGAACATCCCGAACCCGGCGACGAGGAACGGCCACACGCGCGGATCGAACGGGCGCACCCGGGCGGGCTGCGCGATCAGCTCGGTGCGCGTCTCGCGGCGCAACCGGAAGGCCACGACCGCGAACCCTGCGAGAAGCAGGAAGGGCACCACGATGAGCGGGGTGATGAGACCGAACGCGGAGAGCACGCCTCCGACCACGGAACCCGCGATCATGGCGATCCCCTGCACGGCTCCGACCCCGGCCATGCCCTTCACGCGCGCCTTCTCGTCGACCGTCACGTCGGCGATGTACGCCTGCGCGGTCGGCGGCACCGCGGCGAGCGCCGCGCCGAAGCCGATTCCGCGCAGCAGCACGAAGAGCAGGAACAGGCCGGTGCCGCCGACGAGCCCGTTCATCCCCCAGTAGGCGGTGAGGGCGAACAAAGTCATGGTGATGACCGCGAGGCTGAAGGCGAACACCAGCACCGGCTTGCGCCCCCACGACTGGGAGCGTCGACCCCAGAACTGGCTGGTCAGCACGATCATCACCGCGGCGACGCTGATCGTGACGCCGATCTGCCATTCCGCGAGTCCGACCTCGCGCGACAGCGGCGCGATGATCGGGTTCAGCGTCATCTGGGCGAGGTAGGCGAGGAACACCGCCCCGAGCAGCAGTGGCACCTGCGAGCGGGGCGCCGTGTCGGCGAGCGGAAGGGATGCGGTGTCCGGCCCGGTCATGCGAGCTCTCCTGTCATTCGGTGTCTCATGTCGTGATGTCTTCCGGCTCGGGATGCTCACCCGAGAGTTCGTGCGCGATACCGGCCAGCACGACTCGGAGCTTGCCGTGGAACCACTCGAACGGCGCGGTGGTGATCGCGCGGAGCATCTCCTCGTGCACCTGCGCCGTGGCCCCGCCGGGCGACGGTGACCGCCACTGCTTCTCGATCAGCTCGCGCATCCCTCCCGCCGCCTCCGACACGGGCGCGTCCAACGTCTCGACCCCGCGCCTGCTGTCGGCGGTGAGGTCGAAGACGAGATCGACCGCGAGCACGGCGGCACGCGCCGTGAAGCCGCGTTCGACGAGGGCAGCGCCGACCCGATCGGAGATCGTCACGATCGACCAGGGCACGATGCCTCTCGCCACCTCGAGAACCGCTCCGGGATGCTGTTCCCAGGCGCGCCACGATGCGATGGCCCAGCGCTCGAGCAGCGGCCGCCATTCGCCGTCGAGGTCCGGCCATTCGGCGGTGCGCAACGCACGATCCAGGCCGAGCCGCACGAGCGCATCGCGGTTGCTCGCGTGCCGGTACAGCGTGGCCTGGGCGACGCCCAGACGCTCTGCGACGGCGGCGAAGGTCAGGTCGGGGAATCCGATCTCGATCACGGCTGCGGCGATCGCGTCCGTGTCGATGATGGGAGGGCGTCCTGGCCGGCGTCGAGGAGAGGGAGGACGAGACGAACTTAGGGTCACCTCACCAGGTTATGAGAGTCGACTCTCTTAATCAAGCATCGCGTCGCCGAGCGCCTCCGCGAGATGACGGGTCGCCAGTTCCTCGTGGTGATGACCGAGCCCGGCGGTGGCGCCGAAGATCGTGAGGATCTCGGCATCCTCGTCGCCGGTCGCGCCGAACCAGTGCGGTGTGCGCGTGTCGAATTCCGCGACTTCACCACTGGCGAGCACGACGTCACGGTCCCCGACGATGAGTCGGATGCGACCACTCAGCACGTACATCCACGACGAGCCGTCGTGGGAGGTGAGCCGCGGCGGCTGCGAGGAGCGCGGCACCACGATCTTCCAAGCATGGCGCTCACCGGGCTGCCGCGTGAGAGCGACGACGGTACGACCATTCACACGGCTAGGGCGCAACCGAACCCGCGGATCGCCCGTCTCCGGTGCCCCCACGAGCGCATCGAGCGACACCCGGTACTCCCGCGCCAGCGGCAGAAGCAGCTCGAGGCTGGCGCGCCGCTGGCCGGTCTCCAGGCGAGAGAGCGTGCTCGTCGATATCCCGGTGGCGGCAGACACCTCCGCCAGTGTCGCGCCCCGGCGGGCGCGTAAAGACTGAAGGCGCGGTCCGATGCGTTCCAGCGTCGGATCGAGCGTGGTGTTCTCTCGCAGTTTCCCGTCGTCCATCACGCCACTCCACCAGAAGCATCCCGGTTTCGGCAACATCAATTGCCGAAAAGACGACATCGGCGGCATTCTCGACGCATGGCCGACACCCCCTCCCCTCCCCTCCTCCGCTCCGGACTGAGCGGACTCGCGGTCAGCGTGCTGGTCGCCTCGCTCGGCACGAGCGCCGCGAACGTGGCGTTGCCGACGATCGCCGTCGAACTGGAGAGCACCTTCGCCCAGACGCAATGGGTCGCACTCGCCTACCTCCTGGGGATGACCGTGGCCAGCCTGACCGTCGGGCACCTCGGCGACCTGCTGGGCCGCCGGAAGGTCCTGCTGGCAGGCACGATCGTCTTCACCATCGCTGCGGCACTGTGCACCGTCGCCCCCACCCTGTGGATGCTCGTCCTCGCGCGTGCCGTCCAGGGCATCGGCGCCGCTGTCATGATGGCCCTGCCGCTCGCTCGCGCCCGCGACCTGATCGGGCCGGCGCGACTCGGCGCGGCGATGGGCCTGCTCGGCACGACGGCGGCCGTGGGAACCGCCGCCGGTCCGGCGCTCGGCGGCGTGTTGATCGCGATCTCCGGGTGGCCGACGATCTTCGCCCTCATGGCACTGCTCGGCATCCTCTCCACACTCCTGGTCGCGCGACAGGTCGAGACGCCACTCCCCCCACGATCGGGCCGCGGTCTCCTGGGGCAGCTGATGGCCCCGAGCGCCGTCGGCCCCCTGCTGAGGATCCGCGCCATCTCGGTGGGGGCGATCCTCAATCTGATCGTCGGGGCCGTCATGATGAGCACCCTCATCGTCGGACCGTTCTTCCTCGGCGGCGCTCTGCATCTGTCACCGGCCGCGATCGGCGCGGTCATGGCCGCCGGCCCCGTCGCGTCGATCATCACGGGCGTCATGGCGGGGCGGCTCGTGGACCGCTTCGGGGCGCGACGCATGACGACGTCGGGGCTCAGCGCGATGATCACCGGATCGCTCGTTCTCGCGCTCCTCCCCGCCTGGTGGGGGCTTCCCGGCTACATCGCCGGCACCGTGCTGCTGGCACCCGGCTACCAGCTCTTCCTCGCGGCGAACAGCACCGGCGTGCTCGGCGCGACACCGGCGGAGCGTCGCGGGGCGGCATCGGGGCTGCTCGGCCTCTCGCGCAACCTCGGGCTGCTGACGGGGGCGTCGCTGCTGGGAGCCCTCTTCGCCGTGGCATCCGGACCGACGACGATCGTCGCCGCATCCCCGGACGCGCTGCTCACGGGTCTGCGGGTCACGTTTCTCGCGACCGCCGCGGCGCTGGTGATCGCCACGGCGCTCTCCGCCCTCCCCGCACGGCAGGCGATACCCGTCGACGGTGCGCCGCACGGGCGCTCGAGAGGTTAGGGCTCGAGCAGCATCTGCACGAGGCGGCCCAGTTCCTCGCTGCCGGCTCGGCGCAGCTGGGCGTCGTCCTGGCCGGCCATCGCACCGCGGACCGTCATGCCTTCCCACACGATCATCAGGATGCGCGCCGCGACCTCGGCGGGCAGGCGCAGACGCAGCAGACCGGCATCGACGATGTCGGTGATGATCTGCGAGATGCTGGCGACCATCTCGCGCTCCTGCACCAGATAGGCCGCCCCGAACTGCTCGTCGCGAAGCGCCCGGATACGGATCTCGCTCATCAGCATCACGCCCAGGCGGTCGTCGCTGCCGGAGTCCATCACCTTCTGCAGCAGCTCGGTCGGGTCGCAGCCCTCGACGAGTCCGCCGTCGGCGGTGAGCTGGGCGACGCGCTCGCGCACCGCGGTGACCCGGGCATCGGCGACGCTCCCGGCGAGCATGAGGAAGAGCTCATCCTTGGATTCGAAGTTCGAGTAGAACGCGCCCCGCGTGAAGCCGGCACGTTCGCAGACCGCCTCGACCGAGGCTCCGTCGAGGCCGACCTCGGCGAACAACTGCGCGGCGGCCTCCAAGAGCCGCGCACGCGTGTTCTCGCGACTGCGGGTAGCGGGTGTCGTCATCGAAACCTCCTGGCCCTTCACTCTCGCATGATTCACACCCCGCACACAGATTCCGACGGGTGGGTCACTTTACGATACATCTATGTATTGGATACACCTGTGTATCCGCACGACATCCCCCGGAGGAACGCGTGTCCACACTCCTGTCTTCGCTCGGTCGCTGGTCGTACCGGCACCCGTGGCGAGTTCTCGTCTCCTGGCTCCTCGCGCTCGGCCTCGCCGGAGCGGGAGCGCTCGTGCTGGGCGCGGGCACCGACAACTCGTTCTCGATCCCGGGCACGGAATCGCAGGCCGGCCTCGAGCAGCTCTCGCGGTCATTCCCGCAGGTGAGTGGCACGAGCGCCCAGATCGTGATCGTCGCCGCTGACGGCGACTCGGTGACCGACGATCCCTACCGCGAAGACATCGAGCAGGCGGTCGACGACCTGGGCGACCTCGACGGCGTGCTCTCGGCGACCTCCCCGTTCGACGAGATGGTCAGCGGCATGATCAACGACGACGAGACCGCCGGGATCATCCGCCTGCAGTTCGACGGTGAATCGACCGATGTCTCGGATGAGACGAAGGACGCCCTCCGCTCCGTCTCCGACGACCTCGCGTCCGAACTCCCCGACGGCTCGCAGACGGCTCTCGGTGGCGATCTGTTCGCGACCTCCATCCCCGGCCTCACCCTCACCGAAGCGGTCGGCCTGCTGATCGCACTCCTCGTGCTGATCGTGACGTTCCGCTCCTTCGTGGTCGCCGGGCTCCCGCTGCTCACCGCCGTGCTCGGCGTCGGCATCTCGATGGCCGGCATCTTCGCGGCGACCGCGTTCGCCACGGTGTCGTCCACCACGCCGCTGCTCGCCCTCATGCTCGGCCTCGCGGTCGGCATCGACTACGCGCTGTTCATCATGGCTCGACATCAGGACCAGGTGCGAGACGGCGTCGACCCCGAGGAATCCGCCTCCCGCGCGGTCGGCACGGCCGGATCCGCGGTCGTATTCGCCGGCGTCACGGTGCTCATCGCGCTGATCGGCCTCGGTTTCGCCGGCATCCCGTTCCTCACGACGATGGGCATCGCGGCATCCGTGGCCGTGGCGATCGCCGTCGCGATCGCGATCACCCTCACACCCGCGCTGCTCGGATTCATGAAGGGCAGGGTCGTCGGCCGCCCCAAGAAGGCGCGCAAGCCCAAGAAGTCCGCCGAGGCGGATGACCCTCCGGCAGCCCCTCGTCGCGGATTCAGCGATGTGTGGGTGAGCGGGGTGACCAAGCGTCCGATCCTCGTCTCACTCGCGGTCGTCATCGGCCTCGGGATCGTGGCCGTGCCCGCCCTGAGCCTGAACCTCGCCCTCCCCAACGCGGGCGTGCTGCCGAAAGACTCCGAGGCGCGTCAGAGCTTCGACCTCGTGGGTCAGGAGTTCGGTCCCGGATTCAACGGCCCGCTGATCCTCACCGGGACGATCGTCACGTCCACCGATCCCCTCAAGCTGATGGAGGATCTGGGGGATGCCGTCGCCAAGATCGACGGCGTCAAGGAGGTCGCTCTCGCCACCCCGAACGAGACCGCAGACACCGGCATCGTGCAGATCATCCCCGAGACGGCGCCCGACGACCCAGCGACCGCCGACCTCGTGCGCGAACTGCGGGCGCACCACGACGAGTGGCTCGAGGAGTTCGGCATCGATCTGAAGGTCACCGGCTTCACGGCGGTCGGCATCGACATCTCCGACCAGCTCGGCAACGCGCTGCTGCCGTTCGGCCTCTTCGTGATCGGGCTGTCGCTGATCCTGTTGACGATCGTGTTCCGCTCGCTCTGGGTTCCTCTCACGGCCGCCGTCGGATATCTGCTCTCGATCGTCGCCGCGTTCGGCGTCGTCGGCGCCGTGTTCGAGTGGGGCTGGTTCGCCGACCTGCTGCACGTGGCGAAGGTCGGACCCATCATCAGCTTCATGCCGATCATCCTGATGGGCGTGCTGTTCGGGCTCGCCATGGACTACCAGGTGTTCCTCGTCTCGCGCATGCGGGAGGACTTCGTGCACGACGTGGCGTCGAAGTCGACATCACGTGCCGAGCGACGCAAGGCCGCGCTGCGCGCCGTGCGCAGCGGCTTCACCGGATCGGCGAAGGTCGTCACCGCGGCCGGTCTCATCATGTTCGCGGTCTTCGTGGCGTTCGTCCCCGAGGGCGACTCCTCACTGAAACCGATCGCGCTCGGCCTCGCGGCCGGCATCGCGATCGACGCCTTCCTCGTGCGCATGACACTGATCCCCGCACTCATGGCGATCCTCGGAGAGCGCGCATGGCAGATCCCCGCCTGGCTCGAGAAGATCCTTCCCCGCGTCGACATCGAGGGAGAGGCCGTGGAACGCGAACGTCATCTCTCGGCCTGGCCCGGCGATGACTCGGTGGTCGCCGCCGACGACCTCGCGATCAGCGCCGATGCGCCCGTGCTGGAGGGGCTCTCGATGCGTGTCCACGCGGCCGGTGCCCTGATCGCCACCGCAGGCGACCGCCGCGTGCACCGCGCCCTGGCGCTCACGATCGCCGGCCGCGTCCCCGCGGACGCCGGACGCCTCCGGGTCGCCGGTCACCTGCTGCCCGGACGCGCCGCCTGGGTGCGATCGCACGTCGGCTGCGTGCTGGTCGACGATGCGGATGCCGCACTCCTCGACCTCGCGGAAGCACTGCGCGGCAGATCCGAACTCGTCGTGGTCGACGGCCTCGACCGCCTCGCCGGCGGTCAGCGCGATCAGGCGACCGCGATGCTCCGGGATGCGGCGGCGGCACGCCCGCTGGCGATCTTCGCCACGGCGTCCGACACCGCCGTCGCGCGCACCATCCTCGCGGAGGCCGGCTGGCCCACCGCCGACATCATCGACACACGTGCGCCCCGCCGGGCGCCCGAGGAATCCACCGAGGTGACCGCATGACCCTCTCCATCGAGCGCGCACGCTCCCGCAAGCCCGTCACGTGGCTCACGATCCTCGGCGTGCTGCTGCTCCCCGCAGCCGTCGGGGGCATCCTCGTCGCGGCGCTGCAGAACCCGACCGAGCGCCTCGACTCGATGACGGCCGCGATCGTCAACCTCGACGACCCGGTGACCATCGACGGACAGATCACACCACTCGGCCGCCAGCTCGCCTCAGGGCTCGTCGAAGGGTCTGACGACCTCGACTCCAACCTCACCTGGGTGATCTCCAACGAGGAGGATGCCGCAGACGGCCTCGCCGACGGCTCGTACCAGGCGGTCATCACGATCCCCGAGGAGTTCTCGGCCGCAGCCACCTCCGCCGGCCAGGCCATCTCCGACGGGGGCGGGAAGGCCGAGCAGGCGACGATCAAGGTCACCACGCCCGACGACGGCCTCGTGGCCGACGACCTCATCACCGGCCAGATCGCGAACGTCGCGGCCTCCACCCTCGGCACCATGCTGACCGAGGCGACGACCGAGAACATCCTGGTCGGCTTCACCACGATCGGCGATCAGATCGGCGAGGCCGCCGACGGCGCGGTGAAGCTCGCCAGCGGTGCGCGCGACGCGGCCGACGGTGCCGCAGAGATCCCCGACGGCGCCACGAAGCTCGCCTCGGGGGCGAGCGAACTGGGATCGGGCGCCTCGGCGCTCGGGTCCGGACTCGACACGATCGCCGTCAACACGCGGAAGATCGCCACCGGCGCCGGTGGACTCGGCGCGGGGCTCACCGATGGTGGAGCACAACTGCAGAAGAACGGGCTCGTACCCGATGCGCTCTACGCGGGCGCCGATGGCACGAAACAGTTGACGGCAGGCGTCCAGCAAGGCGTGTCCGGACTCTCGTCGCAACTCGCGGCGTTGGTCGAGGACTGCGACCCGGTCGCAAACGCTGACCTGTGCAACGATCTCGCCGCAGCCGCGGCCACCGCACAAGGACTGACCGGACCGGCGACGCAGGCTGCCGGCGCCGCCGCCGGCACTGCCGCGGGGCTGAAGCAGTTCGATGTGGCAGCATCCAAGGAGATCGCGACCCAGCTCAGCACGGCCGGCGCCGGAGCGACCCAGCTCGCCGGCGGACTGAACCAGCTCGCGAGTGAAGGCATCGACCAGTCCGCCGCGGGAGCACGCGCTCTCGCCAGCGGCGCGACGCAGCTGTCGTCCGGCGCCACGGCGTTGGCAGACGGCACGACCGAGCTCGCCAGCGGTCTCGACACCCTCGCGACCGGCACCGGCGACCTCGCCGGCGGTCTGCGCACGGCATCCGACTCGCTCCCCTCGTTCAGCGACTCCGAGTCGACTTCGCTCGCCTCGGTGATCGCCGATCCGGTGTCGACCAACTCGTCGATGAGTACCATCTTCGGTCCGACGGCGATCCCGCTGCTCGCCGCCGTGGTGCTGTGGTTCGGCGGACTGGCGTCGTTCATCGTGATGCGGGCGCATACCGCGCGCACCCTCACCTCCCGTCGCTCATCGGCCTCGCTGACGCTGCGCGCGTTCGCCCCTGCCGCGCTGATCGGCGCCGGTCAGGGACTCCTCGTCGCGCTCATCGTGCAGTTCGTCGCGGCCTACGACGCCCCAGCCTGGTGGGCCTTCGCCGGTACCGCCGTGCTCGCCGGCATCGTGTTCGCCGCGGTGAACCAGGCACTCGTCGCGCTGTTCGGCGGCGTCGGCCGGTGGGTGAGCGCGCTCGTCGGCGTGCTCGCCGTCGCGACCGGACTGATCTCGACGGTGCCGGGCTGGCTCTCGAGTCTCGGGGCCGCACTCCCCACGGCTCCGGCATTCGCCGGTCTCATCGCGGGTAGCGGCTCCGCGGTCGCGGCCCTGGTCGTCTGGGGCGTGCTCGCCCTCGTGGCGACCACCCTCGTGGTCGCGGTCCGCCGCACGACCTCGACCAAGGCGGTACTCGCCACGGCCTGACCCGGATCTCCGCCCCGGCCGCCGGGCCCATCTTCGGAGAATCACCACCGACGTGCCGTCCGCCACTAGAGGCGGGCGGCATGTCGTGTCTCCGCTCCGAAGTCGTGCGCGCGGCGGACGACGAGCGGGCTACTCCTGGAACGGTGGGAGAGGCGCGTAGCTCTCGATCTCGGCCTGAATCGCCGCGATCGCGGCCTCATCGAGCGGCGAACCGGTCACCTCGAGCCATCCGGTGGTGACGACGTCTCCGAAGTTGTGACCGTGACGCGCGGGCACCGCCTCTCCCCCGAGCATGTCGATCCCCACCTGCACGGCGGTGACGACCGGGATCCAGCGCATCGACGGGCTCACGTCGGCGCCCCGCTGATCCGGCTCCAACCACTCCGGCGCGCGCCACAGCAGCTCGGGCGTCAACCACGTCACGGGATCCGTCGCGTGCTGCAGATACAGCACCCGCGGTGACGACCACGGACCGTCGAGCAGATCCTGATCGCCGTCGCGCGAGATCCACCGCACCTCGCGGCCGCCGTCGAGCACCGGACGCCATACGGGACTCCCGGGGTCGCGCGCGTGCTGCAACGCACCCCAGAGCCGCGAGCCGGCCGGACTGCCGACGAACATCGACCCGTCGGTCCGCGCGCGCAGATCGGCGAGGTCGTCGAACACCGCCTGGCTGCCGTGCGCACCGAGGCTGAGCCCATAGCTGATGAGCTGCGGCCGCTCACCCTCCGGAATCCGCAGCCACCGCTCCTCGACGGCGTCGAAGAGCACGCGGGCCGCCTCGACCGGCGCATCCGGATCGAACACGAACGACACCCAGCTCGGCGTGTAGGCATACTGCAGTGCGGCGATGGCCGTGTCACCGGCGTGCAGGTACTCGATCGCGTCGACCGTCTGCGACTCCAGCCAGCCCGAGCCGGTGGTCGTCGCCACGACGAGCACCTCGCGATCGAACGCGCCGGTGCGCTCCAGCTCTTCCACGACCAGCTCGGCGCGCTCCTGCATCGTGTCGGCCGACGCCAGGCCCGCGTACACCCGGATCGGCTCGACCGCCGGTGCCCCGGTGAGTGCCTCGATGTCGTCCGCGCGCGGGCCGCCTCCGACGAAAGCCGCCCCGTGTCTGCCGAGGTCGTCCCACTCGATCGCCGACTCCGGGCCGGCGGACCGATCCGTCGATGCGGGCTCGACGACGCCCGCTTCCGGAGCGGCGTTCACTCCGGCGTAGATCGTGTCGACGGAGATCATCGTCGCAAGCAGGAGCCCCGCTGCCCCCGCGGCCACGACGGTCGCGGTGCCGAGCGTCGCGACCGCGATCCCGACCAGTCGTCTCAGCGCGTGGAACAGGCGCCTGGTTCCCTTGCCGATCGCGAGCAGCACGATCGTGAGCGGTATGAACCCCGTCAGGAACGCGGCGAGGTCGCCGCCGTCGAGCGGTCGCATCTCCACGAGAGCGCGCACCTCGTTCTGCCACGTGAGCGAGAGCACCGACAACCCCGCGAGCGCACCGAGCCAGACCACGCCGTATCCGCCCCACAGCAGTCGTATTGCTGCGCGGCCGGGACGCACGCGGATCAGACCGCGTAACAGTCGCCAGGCGACGACACCGAGCACGTAGCCGACGGCGAAGGCGACCGCGGTCACCGCCCCCTGGAACAGCGCGGGCCGAGGGAGCAGCGACGGCGTGACCGACAGTGCGGCCAGGAGCAGACCGGCCAGCGCACCGCCGGGGTCGAGGTGCCACCAGCGACGCGACGGACGGACGTTCTCGGTCGGAGGATCGACCGCAGCAGATGATTCGATGTTCACGATCCGGTCAGTGATGGAGGAGGGCCTTGAGAGCGATCAGGATACCGCCGAAGGATGCCGTCACGAGCGCTCCGCCCAGACGCGACCAGATGCGCCGCGTCCGGGTGCCGGCGATGACCCACCCGACGATCGCGAGAAGCAGGACGTCTACCCCGAGTGCCATCCAGACGGCGAAGCCGTCATGCAGCAGTCCGGTGAAGCCGAGGAAGAGGATCACGACCGGCACCGCGGCGAGGCCGAGCAGGCCGACCGATTCGCTGAACCCATGACGGATCGCTGCCCCGATGCCGCCGTCGCGCTCGGGGTGCTCCGCCATCCACGACACCGCGGCCGCGTACACATGGGCGGCGAAGAAGACGAGCAGCGTCGCCACCACCGACAGCAGCGCCTCACCGGAACTCGCCGTCAGGTTGCGGCTGACCACGATCATGCCCGCCACGATGACGAGCCCGTAGACCCCCTCCGCCGAGGTGGCGAGGGTGCTGAAACGTGCGGCACCGGACGCCGCGATGCCCTCGCCCGAAGACAAGGGATCCGCACCGGCCGGCACCGCGTGGTCGGGATCGTGCGTCATCGGCGCGATCCGTCACCCGGTCGGTTCACGCCGCGGCGCGAGCCAGAGCGGCCTGCTTCAGCGACGCGAACTCGACCTCGGTGATCGTGCCCGCGTCGAGCAGACGCTTGGCGCGCTCGATCTCGTCGGTCGGCGTCGCCGACGAACCTGCGAGCGAACGCACGTAGTCTTCGGCCTGCGTCTGCGCAGACGCCGCCTGGCGGGCCGAACGCTCGCCCATGCCCTTGCCGCGCACGATCAGGTAGACCAGGGCGGTGACGAACGGCAGGAAGACCAGGAACAGCAACCACACCGCCTTGGCGAAGCCGTTGAGCGCACGGTCGCGGAAGAGATCGCTGATGATCGAGAACAGCGCCATCAGATAGGCGACGAAGACGAAGATCGTCAGGAACCACCAGATGGCGTCGAAGATGGTTGACCAGAAGGACATGCTGTTACTCCCCTTGCCGCGCGTGCGGCTTTCTCTGACGGATGCCGCGGGTGCGGCATCCGGATCTTTCACGCACCGAGCAGGCGCTGCTTCTGCGTCGCGAACTCGGCCTCGGTCAGCACGCCCGCATCACGCAGCTGTCCGAGCTGCTGGAGCTGACCGATCAGCTGCTGCATGTCCGGTGCGGCGGGTGCCGCCGGTGCTGCCGCGGCCGGTGGTGCCGGCGGCGTGGCTCGCGCCGCATCCTGCGCCGCCCACTGCTGCTGCTGTCGCCGCTGGACGTTGCCCACGACGCGCGTCGCCACGGACGCGCGGGCGGCGGTTCTCAACAGGCTCATGACGATGCCCCTCTTCCGGTCTCGGATTCCTCATCGAGATCGGCGGCGTCGATACCGCCCGACCACACGTTGCGTCCGCCGAGTCCGCCCACGAGTCCTGCGACCCCGGCGAGACTGCGGTCCTCGTAGACCACGACCAGCGCGCGCTCCCCGACAGCGAGCTCACGGCCGATCTCAGCGAGATCGTCGTCGTCGAGCAGATCGGTCTCGGCCGCGGCCGCGGAGACATCGTCGAACACCTCGCGGCGCACCCCTCCGTCATCCGTTCGGGCGATCAGTTCGATGTCGAGCACCTCCACCGTGTGCGCACGCTGCAGCACTTCGAGCTCTTTGATCACGACGGTGAGGTCGATCTCGGCGGGCACAGCGAACACCGCGAAACTGAGCGGTCCGACATACGTCCATGAAGCCATGGCACTCCTCGTTCTGTGATGGGTCTCAGGATGCCGGGACGAACCCGCGCGCGACGTCGAGGAGGATGCGGGCGCCGAACCCGGTCGCACCCGCCGTCCGCCACGAGTCGTCCTTCTCGGTCTGCATGGTTCCGGCGATGTCGAGGTGCGCCCAGGGCGTCTCCCCGACGAAGTGCTCGAGGAACAGTGCCGCGGTGGTGGCCCCGGCGAACGGTCCCCCGAGGTTCGCGATGTCGGCGATCTCGGAGTCGAGCTGCGGGCGGTACTTCCGCTCGAGCGGCAACTGCCAGACCTGCTCGCCGACCGCCTCCGACGCGGCGCGCACCAGGTCGACGGTCCCCTGATGGTTGCCGAACACCGGAGCCGTTGCGGATCCGAGCGAGACGAGTGCCGCACCGGTGAGCGTGGCGATGTCGATGATCGCATCGACGCCGTCCTCCGTGGCGAGCACGAGTGCGTCGCTCATCACCAGGCGGCCCTCCGCATCGGTGTTCTTCACCTCGATCGTCGTGCCACCCCGCGCGGTGAGCACGTCGCCGAGCTTGTACGAGGTGCCTGAGGGCATGTTGTCGGTGCACATCAGCCACCCGGTCACGGCGGCTGTCGCTCCGGCGTCCCGCAATCCGGTGAACGCACCGAGCACGGCGGCCGCACCCCCCATGTCCATCTTCATGAGCAGGTGCATCGGATCGCTCGGCTTGAGGCTGATGCCACCCGAGTCGTACATGATGCCCTTGCCCACCAGTCCCAGGTGGCCGCTGGGCTCCCCCGCGGGCGTGTACGTGAGCTTGATCATGCGGGGCTCCTCCGTGGAACCCTGGTTGACGCCGAGCAGTCCGCCGCAGCCGAGCGCGATCAGGGCGTCCTTGTCGAACAGTTCGACGCCGAATCCGAAGCGCTCCCCCAGCTGTTCGGCGATCTCGCCCATGTTGACGGCGGTGAGATGCCCCGGGGGCGTGTTGGCGAGATCTCGGGCGACCACTGCCGCGCGGGCCCCGACGTAGGCCACATCGATCGCAGCCTGCACCTCGCCATAACCGGGCAGATCGAGGACGAGGGAGGACAACGCGACGTGCGTCGTCGTGCCCTTGAGCACCACGTAGCGGTAGCGGGCGAGCAATGCGCCCTCGGCGAGCGCTCGCGTGGCCGCCTCCACATCGAGCGCAGTCTCCGCATCGCCGAGCTCGGCGATGCGCAGGCCCAGACGCTCGGCGCGCGCCGCACCCCGCACGAACGCCGCGGCAGCATCGCGCAGCACATGAGCGGTGAGATCGGCACGCACCCCCAGACCCACGACGACGAGGTCGGGCTTCCCCGCCCGAGGCACGGTCAGGATGCTGCCGGGCTTCGCCGTGAAGCCGGCGCTCTCGAGGGCGGCGCGATCGAAGCCGACGTCGCCGGGCACGTCACCGTCGGCGTAGACGCCGATCCCGAGTGCCTGCACATCGGCGGGGATCACCGCCACCTCGATGCGCGTGGCGTCGAGGGCGTCGAGCCCCGGCACGGTCGCCAGATCGGCGGGGATGATCTTGTTCGGTCTGCGGTCCACGGTTCTGTTCCTTCGGTGCGGGAGGTGTCGAGGAGTCCGGCTGCGGGAACAGCGCGGACGCGGGAGGATCAGCCGACCATGTCGACCGGGGAGCCGGGACCCCACGGGATGCCGAGCAGGAACCAGACCACGTAGAGCGCGACCCACGAGATCAGCATCCACATGGCGTAGGGGATCATCAGGGCGATGATCGTGCCGATACCGGCATCCTTCTTGTACCGCTGGGCGACCGTCACCATGAACGGCAGGTAGACCATCAGCGGGGTGAGCACGTTCACCGGCGAATCACCCACGCGATAGGCGGCCAGCAGGGTCTGCGGCGCGACATCGAGCGAGGCGAAGATCGGGATGAAGACCGGCGCGAAGATCACCCACTTGGGCACGAGTCCCGGGAGGATGAAGTCGAGGATCACGATCACCAGGATGAACGCGAGCAGCAGCACGATCGCCGGAACGTTCGCCTGCTGGAGCAGCTCCGCCGCCGAGACCGCCGCGACGGTGGGCAGGTTCGTCCAGTTGAACAGGGCGATGAACTGGGCGATCATCAGGAACATCACCAGCAGGCCGCCCAGGCTGGCGAAGGTCTTGGCGATCGCGGCGACCGCCGCCGAACCGCCCCGCAGCGTGCGCGCCCCGGCCCCGTAGGCGATGCCGCACACGAGGAAGGCCAGCGAGATGATGAACACCAGGCTCGCCATGAACGGCGTCGTGCCGATGATCGCTCCCGTCTCCGGGTCGCGCAGCGGGGCGCCGGGAGGGGCCGTGAGCAGAGCGATCAGCGCCACGAAACCGAGCAACGCCCAGAAGGAGAACTTCAATCCGCGGGCTTCGGCATCATGGTCGATCGACTCCGCCTCCTCGACGATCGTCATCTCACGGCGATCGTAGGTGCCCAGGCGCTTCTCGGTGATGAAGACGGTGACGAGCAAGGCCACGACCGCGAGCATGATCGACGACACGATGCCGAAGTAGAAGTTCTGCGTCACCTCGATCGGTTCCATGCCCGCCGAGGTCAACACCTCGTTCGTGATCTCGGTGAGCATGCTGTCGCTCGGTGTGATCAGCAGATTCGCCCCGAAGGCCGCCCCGACGCCCGCGAACGCGGCTGCGAGCCCCGCGAGCGGATTTCGACCGACGGTCAGGAACGCGGCCGCGGCGAGCGGAACGAGGATCAGATACCCGGCATCCGTGGCGACCGACGAGAGCACGCCGACGAAGATCAGGATGAACGCCAACCAGCGCCGCGGCGCCACCTTCACCACGCGACGGATGAGCGCACCCATGAGCCCCGCGTGCTCGGCGACGCCGACGCCGGCCATCGCGATGAGCACCACGGCGACGACGCCGAAGCCCGCGAAGTTGTCGACGAACGACGTGAAGAAGAACCGCACCCCGTCGACCGAGAGCAGGTTGCGCACCTCGAAGGTGCGCTCCTCGACGATGTAGTCGGGCACCTCTGCGGGCTGCCCGGTGACGGAGTCGTAGATGCTCCACGTGCCGCCGAGGTGCTCGTTGATCTGGGAGAACTCGTCGCGCGGTACCGGGGTGACCACGTCATCGGTCACCGACACCCCCACCCACGACAGGATCGCGGACAGCACCGCGATGATTCCGATCAGGTAGACGAACATGATCGTCGGGTCGGGCACCTTGTTGCCGACCTTCTCGATCCAGTTCAGGAACCCCTTGTTGTCGGCGCTCGAGGCGCTCAGTTCCTTCTCTGCAGGCATATCCCCATCCTGGCGTGAGACACGCGAACAGCACCCCCCCAGTATTGGGGGATGCCGCGTCGCGCACTGCCCTTTATGGTCAGGCCTATGGACCCCATCGCGACGACTCTCGTCATTCTGCTGTGCGCGGTCATCGCCTTCGTGTCCAATCGCATTCCCCTGGGTGTGGTGGCCGTCGGCGTATCGGTCGCGCTGTACCTCTTCGGCGTGCTCGACCTGCACAGCGCTCTCGCCGGCTTCGGGGACCCCACCGTGCTGTTCATCGCCGCCCTGTTCGTGGTGAGCGAAGCCCTCGAGTCGACGGGGATCGTCGCGTGGGCCGGCCAGGAGGTCGTCACGCGCACGGGCACGCACCGTGGGCGTCTGCTCCTCACGATCGGCCTGCTCACTGCCGTCTTGACCGCTGTGATCAGCGTGAACGGCGCCGTCGCCGCCTTGCTGCCGCTCGTGGTCGTCGTGGCCGCTCGGGCGGGGATCGCGCCCTCGCAGATGCTCATGCCCCTGGCGTTCTCCGCCCACGCCGGGTCGATGCTCGCCCTCACCGGAACTCCCGTGAACATCATCGTGTCCGAGATCTCGGCCGACAACGGCGGACGCCCCTTCGGCTTCTTCGAGTTCGCGCTCGCCGGGCTCCCCCTCGTCGTCGGCACGCTCGCGATCATCCTGCTCTTCGGCGCGCGCCTGCTTCCGTCGCGTGCGGCCGCGTCGGCACCGATCGATCTCGAGCAGCTGGCCGTGACGCTGCGCGCGGACTACGAGATCGCCCCCGACCGCACGCTGATGTCTGCGTCACGAGGCGTCGCCGAGGTCGTCGTGCCGCCGCGGTCCTCCCTCATCGGACTGCATGTCTTCCCCGGCATGTGCACGCCCAGCGGCGACCTCGTCGTGCTCGGCGTGCGCCGGGGCAGTGAGACGCTGGATGACGCCGGCGGTACCCTCCGCGCGGGCGATGCGCTGCTGCTCGACGGCCCCTGGGACGATCTGCACCGACACACGGCTCTGCGCGAGGAGGTGCTGGTCGTCGATGCGCCGCTCACACTCCGGCGCTCGGTCCCGCTCGGCGCCGGTGCGAAGCGCACCGGTGTGATCGTCGTCGCCATGATCGTGCTGCTGGCGACCGGGATCGTTCCGGCGGCCATCGCCGGCCTCCTGGCGGCGGGTGCCCTGATCCTCACCGGTGTCGTACCGATCGCCCGCGCGTACCGCTCGATCTCGTGGACCACCGTCATCCTCGTGGCCGGCATGATCCCGCTCTCGACCGCCTTCCAGCAGACGGGGGCGGCGGCGCTGATCGCCGACACGCTGCGCGATCTGCTGGGCGATACCGGCCCGCACGCGGCGATCGCGGTGATCGTGCTGATCACGCTCGTGCTCGGCCAGCTGATCAGCAATACGGCCACCGTGCTGATCGTCGCCCCCGTGGCGGTCGCGCTGGCGAGCGCGATGGACTCCTCGGTGCTGCCGTTCCTGATGGCGCTCACGATCGCCGGCGCCGCAGCGTTCCTCACGCCGGTGGCGACCCCGGCCAACCTGCTCGTGATGGAGCCCGGCGGCTATCGGTTCGGCGACTACGCCCGGCTCGGCCTGCCGCTCATGCTGCTGTTCTTCCTGGTCGCCGTGTTCTACGTGCCGCTGATCTGGCCGTTCACCGGCTGACGATCGGTGTCGGGGAGATCGGTGTCCGGCGCTCGGCGGCAGGGCTCAGCGTTCGGGCTCAGCGTTCGGGCTCAGCGTTCGGGCGCGACGAGCCCGTCTTCGACCGCGCGGCGGAACAGGTCGACCTTCGTCGGCGCCGCACGATCCACCGCCGCGTACTTGGCGCGGATGCGACGCACGTGGTCGATGATCGTCTCGGGTGACAGGTACAGCAGCTGGGCGACCTGCTTGGCCGTCTCGCCCGAAGCGTAGAGCGAGAGAACCTCGGACTCGCGTGGGCTCAACTGCGCCGAGACGAACTCGCGGTCCGACTCGAGGGCCGCGGCCCAGTCGGCGCTCGCGACGACCTCGCCCCGTGCGGCGCGGCGCACCGATTCGGGAATCTGATCGATCCGTTCCGACTTGCGGATCATCCCCGACGCTCCGGCGCGCGCCGCTTCTCGGATCAGGTGAGGGCGCTCCCCCGAGGTGTAGGCGATGATCGGCGCACCGAAGGGCGTCAACGCCGCGATGTTCTCGGTGGGCGTGGAGCCGTCGGCGAGCGACAGATCGAGCAGCACCACGTCGAGGTGCCCGGGATATCGGGCGACGGCTGCGGCGGTTGTTCCATGCGCGACGACGCGGATGTCATCGCTCCGATGGAGCATCGCCACGGTGCCGAGCAGCATGGCCGGATGGTCTTCGATGATTCCGACGTCAATGGTCACAGAACACTCCTCACCTTTCGCGCAGAGCTCCCCACGCGATGAGCATATCGCTGTATGCACGTGATGAGACCGCGACGCGAGGCGCTCAGCTGAGGCCGGAGTACGCGTGCAGTCCCTTGAAGAACACGTTGACGATGGTGAAGTTGAACAGCACGGCCGAGAACCCGACGATGGCGAGCCATGCCGAGGGGTTGCCGCGCCATCCGCGCGTCGCCCTGGCGTGGATGTAGCCGGCGTACAGCACCCAGATCACGAAGGTCCAGGTCTCCTTCACGTCGAAGCCCCAGAAGCGGCTCCAGGCGTAGTACGCCCAGATCGACCCGGCGATCAGGGTGAACGTCCACAGGATGAACCCGATGATCGTGAAGCGGTACGCCATGCTCTCGAGACGCTCGGAGCCCGGGAAGGTCCGCAGGAATCCGGGGCCTGTCTTCTCTGCACCGTCGGAGACGAGGCGCTCGCGGCGCGACTGCATCAGCTGGATGACCGACAGCGCGAACGAGAGCGCGAAGAACGCGGTGCCCAGAGAGGCGACGAACACGTGGATGACCAGCCACACGCTCTTGAGCGGATCCATGAGCGGGGTCACATCGATGTAGAAGTTCGTGGCCGCGAGGCCGAGCAGCACGACGATGAGGCCGGTGATGAAGGTACCGAGGAAGCGCAGATCGACGCGCAGCAGCACGACCAGGTACACGGCGATGATGAGCAGCGTGCCGATCATCGCGAACTCGTACAGGTTGGCCCAGGGCACGCGACCCGCGGAGATGCCGCGGGTGAGGGTCGCACCGAAGTGGAACAGGAATCCGAGCACAGTCAGCGAGGTGCCGATGCGTGCCATGACGAAGCGCTGTGGCGGGGCATCGGTGCCACCGGCGGTCGCCCGCACCGCGCTGTTTCCCCGCGCACCGACGCCGGCGCCGACGAGTGCCGATTCGGTGACCATCTGCGAGTCGGCGCTCAGCTGCGAGCGACGCGCGAGGTCGAAAGCGTAGGCCACGAAGGCGGCGGCGTAGATCGCGATCGCCGTCCACAGCAGGATCGGCGAGATCACGGTGAGGTCGAGCATGGGTTCAGTCTACTTTCGGGGTGTCGGATGCCGGGGCGGGCTTCTCGGCGGCTTCGTCGGTCGATGCGCCGGCCTCGGGGAGGGCGGTCGAGCCGCCGTCCTGGTCGAGGAGCCGCGCGTGCCCGGCGACGAGGTCGTCGAGGGCGGCGGCGATCGTCGGGTCTTCGCCGCGCGCGAGACCCGCGTATTCCAGGGCGATGGCGTCGGTTCCCGCCGTGGCCTTGACCCAGACGCGACGGCGCGGGATGAACAGGGCGAGCATGAGCCCGCCCAGGGCGAGGAGTGCGAAACCGAGCACCCAGGGGCCGGAGTCATCACGGTGGATCTGCAGCGACGCGAAACGCTTGACCGACTGCGACGCATCGGTCGCGCCGGCGGGCGATTCGTCTTCGAACGTGACCGTTCCCATGCCGTTCGGCAGGTCGGCGGTCTCGCCGGGGGCGAGCTCGATCGACTTGACGTCGGTCGTGCGGCCCGTGAGCTTGGTGAGGTCGGTGGTGTCGAGCACGTAGACCGACCGCGGGGTGCCGTCGTTGATGCCGAGGTCTCCCGAGTAGACATCGAGCGTCAGCGTGGGATTGGTCAGGGCGCCGTATCCGGAGAAGAACGCCCCGGTGTCGAGCACGCCGGTCGTCGGGTAGAGGAAGCCGAGCAGACCCAGCTGCTCCGGCAGGCCGTCCGTGATCTTGATCACGCCGAGCGACGTCATCTGCGTGTCCTGGGGCAGGAACGGCACGCTGTTCGTGAACACCACATCGCCGTCGGCGTTGCGCACCGTGATGGTGGGCGCGTAGCCGTTCCCGAGCAGGAAGACGTTGTCGTCGGCCACGCCGAGGGGCTCATTGACCTTCACCGATCCGGTGCGTTCCTCGCCGTTCTCCTTCACCGTGACGTTGGCCGAGAAGTCTCCCGCCTGGCCGGAGCCGGGCTCGCCGAAGGGCTGGTAGCTCACGTCGAAGGTGTCGAGGCGCATCGAGTACGGCGCGAGGGCGTCATCTCCGACGAATCGACCACGGTTCATCGAGTCGTAGTCGACGAGGGTGTTCGCGAAGGTCTCGCCCTCGACCAGCACGCGCTGCCCCGTGTACGAGAAGCCGCCGCCGATACCGACCGTGATCAGCACACCCACGAGCGCGAGGTGGAAGAGCAGGTTGCCGGTCTCGCGCCAATACCCGCGCTCCGCCGACACCGAGAACGTGCGTCCGCGGTCGTAGCGCTCGACGCGATACCCGAGCGCCTTGAGCTGCGCGGTCGCGATCTCCACCGACGACGCAGCCGCGGCCTCGGGGTCGCCGGCGGCGCGCTGCACGGCACGGAAGTCCTCGAGCCGCTGCAGCCGCGCCGGCGTGCGCGGCGGCCGGGCCTGGAGAGCCTTGGCGTGGTGCTTGATGCGCGGGATGACGCATCCGACGAGCGACGCGAAGAGCAGCAGGTAGATCGCGGAGAACCACGGCGACAGATAGACGTCGAACAGCTTGAGGCCGTCGAGGATCGGGAAGATGTCGGGGTTGTCGCGCTGCCACTGCGTCACACCGTTGGGGTCGGCCATGCGCTGCGGGAAGATCGAGCCGGGAATCGCCGCGATCGCCAGCACGAGCAGCAGCACGAGCGCGGTGCGCATCGAGGTGAGCTGACGCCAGCCCCACCGCAGCCATCCGACGAGACCGAGCCTCGGCTGCGCGATGGAGTCGTCACCGTCGACGTGGTCCGAGGGGCGGAGCGGATCGCTCGATTCGCTCTTCTTCGTGCGGGTGTCGGCCTTCGTCATCTTTTCTGCGTTCTTCTCATCAGAGGGGGAGCGGGACACTGCTGATCACCGCCGTCAATCGCGACATGATGTCGGTCCACAGCCCGGTGACCATCAGCACGCCCAGCGCGATCAGCAGCGCACCACCGACGATGTTCACGATGCGGATGTGGCGGCGGAGGAACCCGACCGTCTTCGTCGCCCACCCGAAGCCCAACGCCACGAGCAGGAACGGGATGCCGAGTCCGAGAGAGTAGGCGAGTCCGAGGAAACCCGCGCGCACGGGGTCGCCGGCGTTGAACGACAGGGCGACGATCGCCGCCAGGGTCGGCCCCATGCACGGCGCCCAGCCGATGCCGAGGGCGAGACCGAGCAGGGGCGCGCCGATCACCCCGTACTTCGAGTCGACGTGGAAGCGGAACTCGCGCTGCGCGAAACCGAAGAGTCCGAGGAACACGAGTCCCATCAGGATGACCACGACGCCCAGGATGCGGGTGATCAGCTCGCCCCAGCGCAGGAAGAAGACACCGGCCGTGCCACCGAGGATCGTGAATGCGACGAACACCACGCTGAACCCGAGGATGAACAGCAGCACGCCGAGGACCAGGCGACCGCGCCCTGCGGTGGTCGCCTCACCGGCGTTCGACGTTCGGGGTGCGACCGCGCCCCCGAGGAATCCGAGGTAGCCGGGCACGAGTGGCAGCACGCACGGTGAGAGGAAGGAGACGAGCCCCGCCAGCATCGCGACCGGGACGGCGAGCCAAAGGGCGCCGGAGCCGATGATCGCGTCGGCGTTCACGGCATCCCCGCCGCAGTCACGGGGTCTCCGCGAGCGCGTCCTTGACGAGCGTGGAGAGGATCGAGGTGCCGTCGATCGGGCCGATGATGCGCGCGGCGACGCGGCCCTGCTTGTCGAGCACGAGCGTGGTCGGCGTCGCGGCGACCGGGATGACCTCGGCGAACGCGAGCTTGGCCTCGGCCGTGTCGACGTCGATCAGGCTGGGGTACGTGACCTTGAACTCGTCGGAGAAGGCTTTGGCGGTGTCCGCCTGATCGCGGGTGTTGATGCCCACGAAAGCGACGTCCTGCTCGCTGAAGTCCTGCCAGACGCTCTCGAGGTCGCCCGCCTCCACGCGACACGGGGCGCAGCCGGCGTACCAGAAGTTGACGACCGTGACCTGACCGGCGAGGTCGGCACTGTCGAAGGCCTCGCCGTCTTCGGTGACGCCGGCGAAGGTGACGGGTTCTCCGCGGTCGGCGACGGGGATCTCCTTGATCGCGCCCTTCGCGGCCACGTAGCCGGTGTTGTCGCCGCTCAGGAACGATTCGCTCACCGGATCGGGAGCACAGGCGCTCAGACCGATCGCCAAAACGGCGGCGAGCGCGGCTCCGATCACACGGCGCGAACGCACGGTGCGGGAGGAGCGGCCGCTGCGGGGCGGAAGAACCGTCGAGGCGAGTGGCACGATTCCCAGTTTACGCAAGGGTTCCTATGCGTGGGCCGGACACGGTCAGAGGCCGAGGGCTGCGCGAAGGGCGTCTACGACGCGCGTGCCGCGAAGGTCGTCGATCGCCTCCATCTGGTTTGTCAGGTACGCGAATCCCACTCCTGCGGCGGGGTCAGCGAACGCCACTTGTCCACCTGCGCCGTCATGGCCGAACCCGTGCGCGGTCGTGTATCGACGAGCCTCTGAGTCCAACTGGAAGCCCATTCCCCAGCGTGGCCACGGTCCGGGGATACTCCACACAGGCGATCCCTCCGACTGCGGGACCGTCGCTGTGGCGATGGTCTCATCGTCGAGGAGACGCACGCCGCCGACGGAGGTGATGGTCGCTGACCAGATCGCCGCAAGCGCCCGCGCCGATGCGATGCCACCAGCGCCAGGAATCTCTGCCTGGTGAATGTCGGAACTGTTGAAGCCATCTGATTCCCCGGGTCCGATGAGTTCGGGGGCGAGGGCTCCGCCGAGAGTCATCGCTCGGCGGCTCCAGTCGATCTCGTCGTGGTTTCGGGCCGCGGCCTGCTGAGCAGTGAGCTCCGCGAGCGTCGATCCGACCTGCATGTGCGCCACACGCGGGCCCTCCTTCGCAGGGAGCCCGATCCACGCATCGACGCCAAGTGGAGTGGTGACGACGTCAGCGAAGTACTGGCCGACGCTTCGACCGGAGACTCGTCTGATGACCTCACCGATGAGCCACCCGTGGGTGATCGCGTGATACGCGTAACCACTGTCCGGCTCCCACAGAGGCGCCTGGGCTTCCAGCTGACGAACGACCTCGTCCCAATCGACGATCTGTTCCACCGTCAGGGGCGAGCGCGGCGCGGAGAGGCCGGAGCGATGGGACAGCAGGTGCTTGACCCGCACATCTTCTTTCCCCGCCGCCGCGAACTCCGGCCAGTACGTCACCACCGGGGCCTCGTAGTCGAGGAGGCCCTCCTGGACGAGGCGGGCAGCCAGGATGGAGACGAGCCCCTTGGTGCAGGAGAAGATCACGCTGATGGTCTCCCCTGACCACGCCGCGCGGGACCGCTCGTCAGCGATGCCACCCCAGAGATCGACGACCGGTTGACCGTGGTGAAGGATCGAGAGCGCCGCCCCCATGTCGGGCTTCTCTGCGAAGCCCGCCTCGAACTCATCGCGGATCCGCTCGAAGCCAGGTGCGACTGTTCCGTGAGTCTGAAGTTTCATGCGCGTTCCTCACTGGGCAAGAGAAGTTCGAGTGGGCCGTGTGAACCGGACCACCGGATCGGTACCGGATCGGAGAGGATGCCGACGAAACCGCCATCATCGGTGCTGTTCTCGAAGGCGAGCATCTGCCAGCTCCCTTCTCGATCCTGGATGAGGCGTCCGCTGTACAACGCATCGGAGGCGAGAAGCGCAGCGTCCGCGACATTGAACGGGCCGGTCGGCGAGTCCGTCTCGACTGCCCAGATGCCACCGACTTGGCCAGCACGCTCGCCTGCCAGGTGAGTGGTGTCACACGAGAACAGGAGCGCGAATCGTCCATCGATCTCCGCGACCTGGGGAACCTCCAAGTGCGTGAACCCAGATCCAGGGGTGGACAAAGCGGGAACGGCTTCCCACACGTCGAGGTCCGCCGAGATCGCATGTCCGATCACGCCGCGATCGCGTTCATCCCCGGCGTTGGATCTGGCTGTGATGAGCATGTGCCACCCGCTGCCGGATGGGTCGGCGTACACCCACGGATCACGCCAGGCTTCCTCCGGCCAGGTGGAGCTCCCGAGCGTTTCGTACCATCGCGGTGCTGCGGTGCTCACCGAGTGGTCGGCTTTCGTCCAGTTGTGCAGGTCGGAGGAGGTGGCGAGCCCGATGGTCTCGACGTTGGCGTGCGAGTCATGGGACAGGAAGCGAGAGCCCGTGTAGTACATGCGCCATAACCCGGTCGCGTCGCGGACGATGCTGCCCGTCCAGGTCGCGCTGCCGTCGAATCCGTCCTCATCGCCGGGGCGCAGCACCTCGCCATGATTCGCCCACGTCTTCAAGTCGATCGATGTCGCGTGGCCGATTGTCGCGTTGCGGTGCCTGAGGTTCTGATCACCGAGAGACTTCGGCGCGTGCAGGTAGTACATGTGGAACCTCTCGCCGTCGTCAGCGAGCCAGAAATCCCACACCCAATGTGTGGTGAGAGTGAACGTCATCCGTACTTCCGTTGTCTAGAGATGGCGGGCGCCGAGCAGGCGCGGGGCAGCTGGCGATCAGCCCTTGACCGCGCCTTGCAGCAAGGCCTTGATGAACTGGCGCTGGAAGATCACGAACACGAGGATCGTCGGAACGATGATGATCAATGCGCCGGCGTTGAGCAGCGGGAGGCTGCTGGAGTATTGGCCTTGGAAGAACGTGAGCGCGCCGGCGACCGTTCTGTTGAGGGGGTCGGATACGAGCACGACGGGCAGGAGGAACTGGTTCCACGTCCAGAGGAACAGCAGAATGGCCAGCGCAGACAACGCAGGACGCGCGAGGGGAAGCTGGATCCGACGGAACTCCTGGATCGTTGTGGCGCCGTCCACTCGAGCGGCCTCTGAAAGCTCTTGCGGCACGCTCACAAAATGTGCCCGCATCCAGATCACGCTGAACGGCATATAGAGCCCGATCAGCGGGAGGATGATCGCCCACTGAGTGTTCAGCAGGCCCATGCTCTGGATCTGGTAGTAGAGCGGAATGATCAGTGCTTCGAAAGGGATCGTCAGCCCGAGAAGAAGGAATATGAACAGGAAGCGCCCACCCTTCATCCGCAGGTTGCCCAGGGCATAGCCGGCAAGAGTGGCGAACAGAAGGCAGATGGGCACGACGAACACCACGATGAACAGGCTTGAGCCCATCAGCTGGAACACGTGGCCGGTTTCGAAGGCTGTGACGAAATTGCCCCACTGAGGATCGGTCGGCCATGCGAGGCCGGTGGGATTTCTGTCTGCCGGTTGCAGGGCCGCGGACAGCATGTTGACGATCGGGATGACCGTCAGCAGGAGGACGACGATCAGAACGATCCGCCCGATGATGACTTCCGATTTGTTGACGATCAACGGTCTCTCACTCTCGCCAGACGCTGGATGGGGAGGACGCATGCGAGCACGAGCACCATGAGGACGATGCCGAACGCCGATGCGAGCCCGACGTCGCTCTGGGTGAATCCGATTCGATAGATGGAGATACCGGGAACCAGCGTCGAGCGGCCTGGTCCTCCGAGGGTCGTGGTGTAGATGATGTCGAAGCTGCTGAGCGCGGCGATGACGGTGAGCGTCGTGAGAACCGCGATCTCCTGTCGCAGACCAGGGACGGTGATGGTGAAGAACTCGCGCCACCAGCTCGCACCGTCCAGGCGCACAGCTTCGTACAGCGATTGGTCGATCTTGCCGATACCGGTGAGGAAGAGGACCGTGCAGAGTCCCGTCAGCACCCATGAGCCGATCAGGCCGACAGCGGGGAGCGCCGTCTGGAAGTCACCGAGCCACGGGCGGGCGAGAGACCCGAGGCCGACCGCGTTCAGCAATTGATTCACGGCACCCGTCTGCGCGTACATCCACGACCAGGCGATACCCGCAGCGGCGAGCGGGATGATCTGCGGGAGGAAGAGGATCGTCTGCGAGAGGCTGGAGAAGAAGCCCGGCTTCATCGACCGGATGAGCGTGGCGAGCATCAGGCCGGCAGCGACGGGGATAACCGTGAAGTACGCGATGAGCACGAAGGCGTTCAGGATCGATCCGAGCAGCGTCTCATCTGTGAAGACGCGGAAGTAGTTGGCCAGGCCCACCCACTCGGACGGACCGACGCCGTTCCAGCGGTAGAACGAGTACTGCACTCCTGTGATCAGTGGATAGATCACGAAGCCGACGTACGCGAGAAGCGCCGGCGCGATAAAGAGCCATCCGGTGATGGCTCCTCGTCGGGCCGACGCGCGTGCGCCGGCCCGACGAGGTGTAATCGAATCAGTCATGCGTGAAGGTCCTCATCGTCGCGAGCACGAACTGAGGTCGCGCAGCAATCGTGGTCGGATTACGGTCGTCCATTGTCAGTTCGCGAGTTCCTGCTCATAGAAGGCCTGAACGCGCGTGACGAACTCTTCTCCGGTGATCTTGCTGGTGACCAGCTGCTGCGATTCAGGAATGATCGAACCTGCGTAGATGCCGGCGGTCGCGTTCGCCATGAAGTCGATCTGTCCGTCCTCGGCAGCGATCTGAGCGGACATCGCGAGCGAGTCCGCGATCAGCGACCCTTCAGGAGCCTTCGGCTGCTCCTGCTCGGGATCCCCACCAGGGGATGCTGCGGTCACATCCAGCACGATCTGGCGAGCAGTCGGATCGGTGTGGATCCAGTTGAGGAAGTAGACGATCTCGTTGAGGTGCTTCGACCCGGCAGCGACGGAGAAGGAGTTCGCCGCTCCCATCGCGACGTGCGTGCCGCCCTTCTCGGCCGGTGGCACGAGGAAGTACTCGACGTTGTCTCCCATCTTCGCCTCGGTGTCGGTGGCTGCCCAGTTCCCGTTGAACGTGAACAGCGCCTCACCGTCCTGGAAGCGGGTCACGAAAGAGGCGTAGTCGATGGCGTTGATGTCGCTCGGGAAGTAGCCCGCATCTGCCCACTTACGGATGAGCTCCGCGCCCTTGAGGTTGCCAGGCGTGTCGTAGGTAGCGCCGGGGACGTTGTAGATCCAGTCCGAGAAGTCCTGCTTGTCCGCATACTGGTTCATCGCTGCCTGTACGACGAAGTTGACGACGCCGTCCTTGTCTCCCGCCATGATCGGGAGGATTCCCGCAGCCTTTGCGGCAGCGAGGTCTTCCTCCAGCTCGGCGAGCGTGGCGGGGGGTGCGTCGATGCCTGCCTGCTTTGCAAGCTCGACATTCATGTAGATGCCCGTGACGCTGTACCCGAGACCGAGTTGGTACAACGAGCCGGAACCACGCACGCCGTCCTCGCTCACCCGGAGCGGAGCGAGCTGCGACTCCGACCATTTGTCCCACCCGTAAGCGTCGAAGTAGGGATCGAGGTTCGCCAGAAGACCGTCCCGCACGGTGTCGCCGATCGTGGGGAGACGGATCAGGTCCGGCGGGGTGTCGCTGGCGAGCAGCTTCGGAGCGTTGGCGGTGAGGTTCGCGAACGTGTCGCGCGTGACGTTGAACTTCACGTTGGGGTGCTGCTTGGTGAACTCCGCAGCCAGCTCGTCCGTGAGCGGGAAGCCCGTCTCGTCGGCGATCGTGAGGGTGACGTCTTCGGTCGTGAGTTCGGTGCTGACCTGGACATCACTGGTTGGCTTGGGTGTGTTGTTGCTGCCTGGCGCGCAACCGGCCAGTGCGAGCACCGTCGTGACTGCGAGCGCGGTGGCCCCGAGGTATCCGCCCGCGAATCGCGTGCGGGATCGCGAATGTGCCATCTGATGACTCCTTTGTCCAAAGTGATTGTGCAGGATGCTTTCCGGACTGACGACTCCTCCTGATCGCCGCAGATCGGGTACATCGGCGAGGGAGGAGCTCCTTGCTGAATGGATTAAGCAGACTCACTATTGCAACCGTTCCGCGGAAAGTCAAGTGTGTCTCCTGCGACCTCGACCGGTACGCTTCGGAAGTCCTCAAGGAAGGTGAAATGTCCAGCAAACGCGTCACTCTGGCCGACGTCGCCAAACGAGCGGGGCTGTCCTCCGCCGCGGCCTCGATGATTCTGAACGGTCGTCCGGACACTCGACTGTCGCAGGCCGCCCATGACCGAGTGATCGCAGCCGCGGAGGAGCTCGGCTACCGCCCGAACGTCGCGGCGCGAGGCCTCCGCACCGACAAGACGCACACGATCGGGTTCATCTCAGACGTGGTCGCCACCACGCGATTCGCGAGTGGTCTGATCAAGGGGGCCCTGGAGGCCGCCGAAGCGGCTGGGCATGTCGTGCTCGTGCTCGAGACCGGTGGGGAGCCGAAGCGAGAGACGGAGGCCATCGCTGCGGTGCTCGACCGACAGGTGGATGGAATCGTCTTCGCGACGATGCGCGCCCGCGAACTCTTCGTGCCTTCGGTCCCCGCCGGCACCCCGGTCGTCATGCTCAATGCGACGAACGCGCACCATCATGTGTCTGTACTCCCAGACGAAGAGACGGGAGGTCGCATGGCCGTCCGTCTCCTGGCAGAGCAGGGGCATCGCGCCGGAATCGCCCTCATCGGCCAGAGCGACACGGTCGAGAAGGATGCTTTTCGATCTGCCACCGTCGCACGGCGCGTTCGCGGCGTCAGATCGGAGATGGCAGAACGGAATCTAGAGTTCGTTGCGGAAGAGTCGATTTGGCTGTGGGAGCCCGAGCCCGGCTACGCAGCGACGAAGGCACTCCTCGAGCGTCGAGACGACGTGAAAGCTCTGCTGTGCATGAACGACCGCCTCGCTTTCGGCGCATACCAGGCCATTGCCGAATTGGGATTGTCGGTCCCTGATGACATCTCGATCGTCTCGTTCGACAACGACGAGGTGGCAGCCTATCTGAGGCCAGGACTCACGACCCTCGCTCTCCCGCATGAGGCGATGGGGCGGACAGCTGTCGAATTGCTCTTGTCGGGCGAGCGAGCAGGCGAGACGCTCCTGCCGATGCCAGTCATCGAACGAGCGTCGATCGCCGCCCCGCGAGCGACCTGAGTAGCCAGGCGCACGAGCGCCCAGCCGGCCTTTCGCGCTCGGGAACAGCGAATCCAGAGATCGGTCAGTCGCCGGGATCGAGGGTGACCACGCGCACTGCGCTGAAAATGGCCCCCGCGTCGACGAGTCCGAATTCTCTGAGCAGCCCTGCCCAGAGCGTTCGGAGTGCACGGTCGGGATCGACGAGGTGGAATCCGTTCTTGTTGGCTTCGTAGATCCCGAAGCTGGCGCTCAAGATGAGGTCGCCGACCTCGCGCGGATCGGCACTCTGGGGCAATTGCCCGAGGGCGACGGCTTCGCTGACCTGCGTGCTTGCATAGTCGAACCAACTTTGTCCGGTGTAAGGCAGGTCGAAGAGGCCCTGGCCGTGGCTTTCGAGGATGAGGCGGACTGCCGCCGGGCCGAACGGGCTCGTTCGTACATCCGCCGCTGCGCTGGCGATGAGAGAGAGGAAGCGTGGCAGACCGGCTTCGATGCGCTCGACGCACTCGATGAGCAACTTCCACACCTCGAGTTGGCGTTCCACAATCGCATTGGCGATATCGAGCTTCGAGCGGAACTGGCTGTAGCTCAGCGCGGACTTCGGCTTGTCCATCACCGCGGCGATCCCCGCGATTGAGGTTCCCGCGTAGCCATGCTGGGCGAACTGCCGTGCGGCGGCGAGGAGGATGCTCTCTCGCGTTGCCGCCTTCTGCTCAGATCGGGAACCCACCTATGAACGGTACCCGCTAGGTCCGCAATCCGTGATTTCGTGTTGCACCACGAGACTGCCGCAGAGTTGGAAGACCGATGCATCGCTGATAGATTCATTTCGACAGACGAACGTATGTCGAAATGAGGATGCCATGAATCAGCCCGCGTGCACAACGACTCTCTGAGCGGAGCGTCGAACGAGGATCCCCCCGCCGTGGCGGACCAGCGGCCGCCAGTTACTGCCACGAATCGGAGCGAGCGATATCGGAGAGCGGAGACGCTACGCGAGGCTGCAGAGATGTTGCTCGTCGCGTGCGACTTGCCAGCCGAACTCCCCGGCGCCGAGGGTCTCGACCCCGAAAAGATGAGAACGTTCGCGTCGCGCCTCTTGGATCGTGCGGACGAGATCGCCACCGGTGGACCACTCTCACCGCGTCGTCAGCCCCGAAGCCAGCCAGCTCAGAATGTAACCCCCACGTAGGGTCCCCCAGACCCGAATCGGAGCTGCGCCCGCCGGAGTCCATCCTGAGATAACTTCGGCGCGATCCGATTCGCCGGCCCCCATCCGACGAATCGGATCGCATTCACCACCCCTGACGCTTGGTCGGCTCGAGCGGGCCTTGAGAGCACCGCACGGTGCACTACCTGTGCCCCTCTGATCAGCCGGTCGGGGACGTCGCTAGCGACGTTCGAAGCGCGTCATGATGTCGGCGACCCCCTCGCGGAACCTTGGGCAGGTGGCGATGTCATGGGACCGGCAGCGCATCGCATGTTCGGTCATCTCCCGCGAGCGCCGCATCTCCTCCATCCGGCGATCGAGGTCGTCCAGATGCTCCTGCAGCACCTGGTGCCGACCGGCGCTCTCATCGTCGAGCAGCACGGCGATCTGATCCAAACTCATGCCAGCGGCCTTGCTGCGTTGGATCACGGCGATGCGCACCACCTCGTCCTCCCCGTACCGACGACGGCCGGCGGAGTCCCGCGCCGGTCGGAGCAGGCCGACGGTCTCCCAGTGCCGCAGCACATTGGTCGGCAGATCGAAGCGGGCGGCGACGTCGCCGACGGACCACGGATGCCGATCATTTGACTTCATGTTGACATGAAGTCACAGACTGTCCGGGAACGCAAGCGAGACGCAAGACCGAAGAGCGGAAGGATCCCTCCCATGTATGACGCGATCGTGATCGGCGCCGGGCCCGCCGGCCTCCAGGCCGCACTCACCCTCGGGCGGATGCATCGTGCGACGCTGCTCGTCGACTCGGGCGAATACCGCAACGGCACGGTGCTGCACATGCACAACGTGATCGCGAACGACGGCACGCCTCCGGCGGAGTTCCGCGCGACGGCCCGCGACCAGCTCGCCGCCTACGACGATGTGGAGATCCGTGACGGTCGCGTCGAGGGGATCTCCGGGGTCGAGGGCGACTTCCTCGTGACGCTCGCCGACGGATCTTCGGCGGCGGCTCGGAACATCATCCTGGCGACCGGTGTCGTCGACGACCTGCCGGAGGTGGATGGCCTCTCGGCGCTGTGGGGTGTGCGTGCCTTCGCGTGTCCGTTCTGCGACGGCCACGAGCACGCCGGTCTGCCGATCGCGGTGATCGGCGAGGCGGCACGCGCACAGCATCTGATCGGCCTGCTCGGACGGATCGTCAGCGAGATCACCGTCGTCCCGGCGGGTGTGCCGTTCACCGGCGACGAAGTCACGGCACTCGAAGCCCGGGGCGCGCGCGTGAGCACGTCGGTCGTCACCTCGGTGTCGGCATCCGAGACGGGAGCGGTGGTGCGCACCGATGCGGCTGAGCTCGCGGTGGCAGGCATCTTCATCGCCGCCGGCGCGATGCGCCAGCGCGCTCCGTTCGCGGCCCGGCTCGGGCTCGGGATGCTGGAATCCGGGGCCGTCGAGATCGACGACTTCGGGCGCACGTCGCGTGCCGGCGTGTACGCGGCCGGCGACCTCGCCCATCGCGCGGCGCTCCCCGGCCCCATGGCGGCCGTGATGATGGCGGCGACAGCGGGCCAGCTCGCCGCGGTCGGCATCATCCAGTCACTGCTCGCCTCAGAGCACTGACCCCGCTCCGTGCCGGGTGCGCGTCAGACGGCTCCGACGTCGACGGCACCGTCTGTCGTGGCGGGCTCGGCGTAGTCGACCTCGCGCCAGACGTCGCCGACCAGCTCGAACGAGGTCACGCTCGAGAGTGCGCACCGGCGCGTGCGCGGGTCGTGCCGCAGCGGTAGTCCGGCGACCCGGAGATGCGTGATCCAGATCGGCGCCTGGTGCGAGACCATCACGACATCGCCGCCGTCGGCCGCATGCCAGGCCTCGCCCATGGCGCTCAGCATCCGCTCCGCGATCGACGAGTACGGCTCACCCCAGCTCGGCAGCGACGGCTGGCGCAGATGCCACCAGTTGAGCGGATTCATCAGCGAACGTCGCATCTGCGTGCCCTCGAACACGTTCGTCGGCTCGATGATGCGGATGTCGATCTCGGGCACCAGGTCGAAGCGTGCGGCGAAGGGTTCCGCGGACTCCTGCGCTCGCTCCAACGGCGACGAGTACAGGGCGGCGACCGGCCGATCCAGCAGGGCCACATGATCGGCGGCCGCCTGCGCCATGCGACGCCCCGCCGTGCTCAGGTGATAATCGGGCAGCCGCCCGTAGAGCACACGGGCGGGATTGTGCACCTCGCCGTGGCGGACGAGGTGCAAGCGCGTCGCCGGCACGTCACGCCTTGCTGTAGCGGGAGTCCCCGAACCCGAGGATCAGATAGCCGATGTAGGGGAAGACGAAGAGCAGGAAGAACGAGAACAGCCCGCCCTTGCCGAAGCGCTCACCGAGCCGGATCGCCACGATGATGCCGAACACGAAGCCGACGATCGGGATGATGTAGAGCAGAGCCAACCATCCTGACATCCCGGCGATGCGCACGAGGATGACGATGTTCACGATCGGGATGATCGCGAGGATGCCGGGGTAGCCCGCCTTCGTGAACACCTTCCACAGGCCGATCACGACCAGGACGTAGAAGGCGAGCGTGATCAGACCGGTCGTGCCGGAGAAGATCGATGCATAGAGATCGGCGATGCCGTTGGAGTCCACGGTGCACCCTTTCTGTGTGATGGCTGTGTCGTGGTGATCATACTGACGATCCGTCCCGCGCCGGGAAGGCAGCGCCCGCCCGCGTAGAATGGGCGGGTTCACCCTTTCGCAGATCAGAAGGAATTCTCCGTGCTTCGCACCCACTCGGCAGGCTCACTGGATGCCTCGCACATCGGTCAGACCGTCACCCTCACGGGGTGGGTCGATCGGCGTCGTGACCACGGAGGAGTGGCATTCATCGATCTGCGCGATGCGTCGGGCATCGCCCAGGTCGTCATCCGCGACGAGGAGATCGCCCACCCCTTGCGCAACGAGTTCGTGCTGAAGGTCACGGGCGAGGTCTCGAAGCGTCCGGACGGCAACGCGAACCCGAACCTGCCGACCGGCGAGATCGAGCTCATCGCCGCCGATGTCGAGGTGCTGAACGAGTCCGCTCCCCTCCCCTTCCAGGTGTCCACGGCTCTCGCCGAGACCGAGACCGTGGGAGAAGAGGCGCGCCTCAAGTACCGCTACCTCGACCTGCGCCGTCCCGCGCAGGCCTCCGCTCTGCGCCTGCGCTCGAACGTCTACAAGGCGATCCGCGACGTGCTGCACGCCGAGGACTTCACCGAGGTCGAGACTCCGACGCTCACGCGTTCGACGCCGGAAGGCGCCCGCGACTTCCTGGTTCCCGCACGCCTGAGCCCGGGTAGCTGGTACGCCCTCCCCCAGTCGCCGCAGCTGTTCAAGCAGCTGCTCATGGTCGGCGGCGTGGAGAAGTACTTCCAGATCGCACGCTGCTACCGCGACGAGGACTTCCGCGCCGACCGTCAGCCGGAGTTCACGCAGCTCGACATCGAGATGAGCTTCGTCGACCAGGAAGACGTCATCACGCTGATGGAGTCGCTCATCCGGGCGATGTGGGCCACGATCGGCGTCGAGGTCGCGACCCCGCTGCCGCGCATGACCTACGCCGAGGCGATGGCCAAGTACGGCTCCGACAAGCCCGACCTGCGCTTCGGCCTCGAGCTCGTCGAGGCGACCTCGTACTTCGCCGAGACGCCGTTCCGGGTGTTCCAGGCCGAATACGTCGGCGCCGTGCGCATGCCCGGCGGCGCGAGCCAGCCCCGCAAGCAGCTCGACGCCTGGCAGGACTGGGCCAAGCAGCGCGGTGCGCGTGGCCTCGCCTACGTGCTCTTCAACGAAGACGGCTCGCTCGGCGGCCCCGCAGCCAAGAACCTGTCCGAGGCCGAGCAGGCCGGACTCGCCGCACTCGTCGGCGCAGAAGCGGGTGACTGCGTGTTCTTCGCCGCGGGCGCCACGAAGGAGAGCCGCGCCCTCCTCGGCGCCGCACGCGTCGAGATCGGTCGCCGCCTCGGCTACCTCAACCCCGATGAGTTCGCGTTCACCTGGGTGGTCGACGCGCCGATGTTCGAGCCCGCCGCGGATGCCGTGGCCTCCGGCGACGTCGCGGTCGGCGCCGGCGCATGGACCGCCGTCCACCACGCGTTCACGGGGCCCAAGCCCGAGTTCCAGGACACGTTCGACACCGACCCCGGTTCGGCTCTCGCCTACGCGTACGACATCGTGTGCAACGGCTCCGAGCTCGGCGGCGGGTCCATCCGCATCCACCGCGAAGACGTGCAGAAGCGCGTGTTCGAAGTCATGGGCATCAGCGACGAGCAGGCCGACGAGCAGTTCGGCTTCCTGCTCGACGCCTTCAAGTTCGGCGCCCCGCCGCACGGTGGAATCGCGCTCGGCATGGACCGCGTGCTGCAGCACCTCACCAAGACCGACTCGATCCGCGAGGTCATCGCGTTCCCGAAGTCGGGCAACGGCTTCGACCCGCTGACCTCCGCCCCGGCACCGATCACCGACGCGCAGCGCGCCGAGGCCGGTGTCGACTTCGAGCCCGAGGACGACGAGGCCTGAGCCACGCCGTCACTCTGCCGAAGAGACCCCCTGCCGCATGGCCGGGGGTCTCTTCGCATTCAGCGGAGCGACGCGAGTGCGGGCTGGATGTTCTCGTTCCACACGTCGACGCCGAGCTTCGCGATCAGCCCGATCACCACGATCAGGAAGACCACGCGGATGAACTTCGTGCCGCGTGAGATGGCCATCCGCGAACCGAGGTAGCTGCCTGCCACATTCGCCACGGCCAGGATGCCGCCCAGCAGCCAGAGCACCGATCCGTGCGGGATGAACAGCAGCAGCGCGCCGAGGTTGGTCGCGAAGTTCACGATCTTGGCCTTGGCGCTCGCCTGGAGGAAGTCGTAGCCCAGGAGCGCGACGAGGGTGATCACCAGGAACGTGCCCGTCCCCGGGCCGATCATGCCGTCGTAGAAGCCGATGGCGAGCCCCGCGGCGCCGGCCATGATGTGGTGCTTGTGCCCCTGGAAGCGCAGCGACGTGGACGCACCCATCTGCGGCCGGAACGCTGTGAACAGCGCGACGGCGAGCAACGCGACGACGATGATCGGCTTGAAGGCGGCGGACGGCAGCACGGTCGCCACCGCTGCCCCGCCGAACGATCCGGCGAGCGCGATCCCCGCCATCGGCAGCGCGGTGCGGATGTCGGGTCTCGCGCGGCGGTAGTAGGTGACGCTGCTCGTGGCCGTGCCGAACACCGAGGCGAACTTGTTCGTCGCGAGCGCCTGCACCGGCGAGATCCCGGGGATGAGAAGCAACATCGGCAGCTGCAGCAGCCCGCCGCCGCCCACCACCGCGTCGATCCACCCGGCGGCGAACGCGGCGACGATCACGAGCAGCAGCATGCCCCACGTGAGCTGCTCGAGGCCGAGCACTGCGCCGATGTCCATCCCGCCAGACTGCCAGACCCCCGGTGCTGCAGACGACGTGGGCCCGCTCCGCTGGCAGACTGGGGCCATGCTCGACGCTCTCCCCCTCCCCCACTCCTTCGAATCCCGCGCCGGTCACGCCGTGCTGCGTCGTGCCACGACGGCGGAAGCGGATGCCGTGATCGCGCTGCTCGCCGATGACCCGATCAGTGCGGCCCGCGGTGATGTCGCCTCAGACGCCGATCGCCCGGCCTACGCCGCCGCGCTCGCGGAGATCCTGGCGGAACCGTCCAACGATCTGCTCGTCGTCGAGCTCGATGGCGCGATCGTCGGCACGCTGCAGCTCACCTCGATCCCCGGAATGGCGCGCCAGGGCGCACGGCGTCTGCTCGTCGAGGCCGTCAGGATCAGCAGCGCGCTCCGCTCCTCCGGCATCGGCTCCGCCGTCATGCGTTGGGTCGGCGAAGCGGCGGCCCCGGCCCTCGGCGCGGCGATGGTGCAGCTCACCTCGGATGCCGCCCGCACCGATGCCCATCGCTTCTACGAACGGCTCGGCTATGTCGGCTCGCACCGCGGATTCAAGTACGCGGTCGGCGGCTGACGTCCTCCCGCCCCCGCGCGCCACCCACCGGACACCGAGCGTTCATCCGACCCGCGACGACCGGTAACCCCGGCCCCGTAGCGTCCTCTCGCAACCCCGTACCGGCGATCGCCGGTCACCCGAGAGGACACTCATGGCACGCATCACCCGCCGCGCGCGCATCGGCGCCGGCATCGCCCTGGCCACCACGGCCGCACTCGCACTCACCTCCTGCGCAGGCGCCACCGACGCTCCGGCATCCGGTGGGGACTCCGACGTGAATGCATCGACGGCCACCTCGGTCGCCGACTTCGGCACCTTCGCCGACCTGGAGGCCGCGGCCAAGGCGGAGGGATCCCTCAACGTCATCGCCCTTCCCCGCGACTGGGCGAACTACGGCGAGATCCTCGACCTGTTCGCCGAGAAGTACCCCGAGATCACGATCAACGAGGCCTCGCCCGACGTCTCGAGCGCCGAGGAGATCCAGGCGGCTGAGACCAACAAGGGCCTGGACACGGCACCCGACGTGTTCGACATCGGTCTGACGGTCGCGCTGCAGAACACCGACACGTTCGCCCCGTACAAGGTGCAGACGTGGGACGACATCCCCGACGCGCTGAAGGAGCCGACCGGCCTCTTCGTCGGCGACTACGGCGGGTACATGTCGATCGGCTACGACTCCTCCAAGTTCGAGGCCCCTGCCGAGCTCTCCGACCTGCTGTCGGCGGACTACAAGGGCGCTGTCGCGATCAACGGCGACCCGACGCAGGCCGGCGCGGCCTTCGCGGCCGTCGGCCTCGCGACCGTGCAGTCGGACGGCACGCTCGACGACTTCCAGCCGGGCATCGACTTCTTCTCCGACCTGCAGAAGGCCGGCAACCTGCTCAAGGTCGACGTCACCACCGCGACCATCGCGAGCGGCGAGACCCCGGTCGTCTTCGACTGGGACTACCTGAACGCCTCGCACACGGCTGACAACGAGAACTGGAAGGTCGTCGTGTTCGACGGCACCGGTTACGCGGGTTACTACAACCAGGCCGTCAACGTGGATGCTCCGCACCCGGCGGCTGCTCGCCTGTGGCAGGAGTTCCTCTACAGCGACGAGGTGCAGAACCTGTGGCTGAAGGGTGGCGCGCGTCCCGTGCGCATGGAGGCGATGACCGACGCCGGCACGATCGACGCCGACCTCGCCGCCGCGCTCCCCGAGGCTCCGGAGGAGACGCTCGTCCCGACCGAGGAGCAGTCGACGAACGCCGGCACGCTGCTCGGCGAGAAGTGGGCAGCGGCGGTCCAGTGACCACCATCGCCACACCGGGGGTGGGCGCTGCGGCGTCCATCCCCGCCACCTCCGCCGGGCCCTCGCATGATGCGAGGGCCCGGCGGTCCGCGCCGTCGTGGGCCTGGCTCGGGCTCGTCCCGTTCGCCGCATACGTCGTGCTCTTCCTCGCCGTGCCGACCGTCCTCGCGATCGGATCGGGCTTCTTCACCAAGGACGGCTCCTTCACCTGGACGAACGTGTCGGCGCTCGGCGATCCCGTCGTCCTGACGACCTTCGCGAACTCGGCGGGGCTGTCGCTGCTCACCGCTGTGGTCGGCGCGATCGTAGGCGCCCTCGCCTGCTACGCCCTGCTCGGCATGAACCCCGACGGAGCGATCCGCTCGACAGTGGATGCCGCAGCCGGCGTGCTCGCCCAGTTCGGCGGCGTGATGCTCGCCTTCGCCTTCATCGCCACCATCGGCATCCAGGGCGTGGTCACGGTCTTCCTCCGCGACACGTTCGGGTTCAACATCTTCGCGAACGGCACCTGGCTCTACGAGCTGCCCGGACTCGTGCTCCCCTACATCTACTTCCAGATCCCCCTCATGGTCATCACCTTCATGCCCGCCCTCGCCGCGCTCAAGCCGCAGTGGGCCGAGGCGAACCTCACCCTCGGCGGCACCCGCACGAGCTTCTGGCTGCGCATCGGCATCCCGGTGCTCGCCCCCTCGTTCCTGGCCAGCCTGCTGCTGCTCTTCGCCAACGCCTTCTCGTCGTATGCGACGGCCGCCGCCCTCGCCAGCCAGGGGTCGCAGATCGTACCGTTGCAGATCCGCACCGCCCTCACGAGCGAGACGGTGCTCGGCCGGGAGAACCTCGCCGGTGCTCTCGCCCTCGGCATGATCGTGATCGTCGGCATCGTGATGGCGCTCTACTCGCTCATCCAGCGTCGGGCTGCGAGGTGGCAGTCATGAATCGTCTCGGCCCCTCCCTCGCGACGCGGTGGGTCATCGGCATCCTTGTCGGGATCTTCTTCTCCATCCCGCTGGTCTCGACCTTCCTGTTCACCCTCCGCGGCAAGGACGGCCCCTCGCTCGAGCATTGGTTCGCCCTGTTCGACCCGGCGTCCGCAACTGCGATCAAGCCCATCTGGACCGGCCTCGGCAATTCCCTGATCCTGGCCGTCGTCACGGTCGCGATCGTGTTGCTGGTGCTCGCTCCCACGATGATCCTCGTGAACCTGCGCTTCCCGAAGCTCAAGCCGGCGTTCGAGTTCGCCGTGCTTCTGCCGATCTCGATCCCGGCGATCGTGCTGGTCGTCGGCCTCGCACCGATCTACCTGCAGATCGGTCGCTCACTCGGCACGGGCACCTGGACGCTCGCCTTCGCCTACGGCATCACGGTGCTCCCGTTCGCGTTCCGATCCATCCAGGCCTCGATCGACGCGGCGGACCTTCGCACACTCTCGGAGGCCGCTCGTTCCCTGGGTGCGAGCTGGCCGACCGTGGTGCTCAAGGTGTTGGCTCCGAACCTGCGCCAGGGACTGCTCGCCGCCTCACTGATCTCGATCGCCGTCGTGCTCGGCGAGTTCACGATCGCCTCGCTCCTCAACCGCCAGGTGTTCCAGACGGCCATGGTCGTCGTGCAGAAGCAGGACCCCTTCGCGCCGGCGATCTTCACGTTGCTGGCGCTGGCGTTCGTCTTCATCCTGCTCCTCCTCATCGGCCGCGTCGCCCGCGGCAACGGAAAGGCCCGCTCATGACTCTCGACCACGCCCTCCCCCGCACCAAGGACAACCTGCTGCTCGCCGAGGCCGGCGAGGGCACCCGCGTCGAGCTGCAGGGCATCGTGAAGAGCTACGCGGGCAACCGGGTGCTGCACGGTGTCGACCTCGACATCGCCCCCGGCGAGTTCGTGTCGCTGCTCGGGCCGTCGGGCTGCGGCAAGACGACGCTCCTGCGTGTGCTCGCCGGGCTCGAGGGCTCCGACGAGGGCGCTGTGCTGCTCGGCGGACGCGATGTCTCGCGCATCCCCACCAACAAGCGCGACATCGGCATGGTGTTCCAGTCGTACTCGCTGTTCCCGCACCTGCGGGTCGCCGAGAACACGGCGTTCGGACTGCGGCGGCGCGGGGTCGCGGCCGCTGAGGCCTCGAAGCGCGCTCTCGATGCACTCGCGCTCGTCGGCCTGGCGGACTTCGCCGATCGCTTCCCCCACCAGCTGTCGGGCGGGCAGCAGCAGCGCGTGGCTCTCGCCCGTGCGCTGGTCACCGAGCCCAAGGTGCTGCTGCTCGATGAGCCTCTGTCGGCACTCGATGCGAAGGTGCGCGTGCAGTTGCGCGATGAGATCCGCCGCATCCAGCTGCGCCTCGGCATAACCACCGTGTTCGTCACGCACGACCAGGAGGAGGCTCTCGCCGTTTCCGACCGGATCGCCGTGATGAACTCCGGTCGGATCGAGCAGATCGGCTCGCCCGAGCAGCTGTACACGACGCCCTCGACAGCCGGAGTCGCCGCGTTCGTCGGCCTCTCCAGCGTCGTGGCCGGCGTCGGCGAGGGCGATCACGTCGTGGTGTGGGGTCAGCGGCTGCCGCTGCAGTCGCCGGCCGTCGGTCCGGTCGATGTCTACCTGCGGCCCGAGAACGTGTTCTTCGCCTCGGAAGCGGATGCCGCGACCGACGCCCTGGTCGAGGAGAGCACGTTCCTGGGCAGCATGCGCCGCACCCTCGTGCGCACCGAGGCCGGCGAGCTCGTGCGGGTGCAGCACGCCCCCGGCATCCACCCGTCGTTCGGCGACCGTGTGCGCATCGCGGTCGCTCCCGAGCCCGTCGCCGTGCATCCGCGCGGCTGAATACTCGCTCTTCCCCCAGATATAGGGGTCGAGATAGCGTGAGCGCGGAGGAGCTCCGCCTCCTCGACCGACAGAGAAAGGACACCTCATGGCAGGCAGGTTCGAGCTGTACACCGACAAGTCCGGCGAATACCGGTTCCGTCTGAAGGCCGGCAACGGCGAGGTCATCGCGACGAGCGAGGGCTACTCCTCGAAGTCCGGCGCGTTGAACGGCATCGATTCCGTGCGCCGGAACGCCGCGGATGCCGAGGTCGTCGAGGTCTGATCCGGCTCGGCCCCGCGTCGAGACCCCCATTCATTGCCGAGACCCCCTGGTGCAGACGTCTGCACCAGGGGGTCTCGGCGATGGAGAGGGGTCTCGACGACCCCCTCGGCTAGAGCACGCGCGACAGGAAGTCCTGGGTGCGCGGATGCTGCGGGTTGCCGATGACCTCGCGCGGATCGCCCTCTTCCACGATGTGCCCGCCGTCCATGAAGATCAGCCGCGAGCCGACCTCACGAGCGAAGCCCATCTCGTGCGTGACCACGAGCATGGTCATGCCCTCGTCGGCGAGCTTGCGCATCACCTGCAGCACCTCGCCCACGAGCTCGGGATCGAGCGCCGAGGTGGGCTCATCGAACAGCATCATGTCGGGGTTCATGCACAGCGCACGGGCGATGGCCACGCGCTGCTGTTGCCCGCCGGACAGGTGACCCGGATACGCGTCCGCCTTCTCCGACAGCCCGACGCGAGCGAGCATCTCCTTCGCGACCTTCTCGGCCTCGGACTTGGACCGTTTCTTCACGCGCTGCTGGGCGATGGTGAGATTGCCCATCACGCTGAGGTGCGGGAACAGGTTGAAGCTCTGGAACACCATGCCGATGCGCGTGCGCACGCGGTCGATGTCGACGTCGGGGTCGGTGATGTCGATCCCCTCGATCAGCACCTTGCCGCCGGTCGGCTCCTCGAGCAGGTTCACCGAACGCAGCAGCGTCGACTTACCCGATCCCGACGGGCCGATCACGCACACGACCTCGCCCTTGGTGACGGTGAGGTCGATGCCCTTGAGCACCTCGTTGTCGCCGAACGACTTGACGAGACCCTGCACGTCGATCGCCGGAGCATGGACATCAATCAGGTCGGTGATCATCGCTGCCTCGACATCCGTCGTTCCAGGTACGCGCTGAAGCGCGTGAGGGGGATCGTCACGATCAGGTACAGGATCGCCGCCATGATCAGCGGCGTCGCGTTGGTGTTCTGCGTCGCCGCATCACGGGCGAAGTTCGTGAGCTCCTTCGACCAGATGAAGGTTCCCGCCACGAAGAGCAGCGAGGTGTCCTTCAGCAGCAGCACGAACTCGTTCGTCAGCGGCGGGATGATGATGCGGAATCCCTGCGGGACGACGATCCAGAAGGTGGTCTTCATGGGCGACATGCCGAGCGAACGTGCCGCTTCGGTCTGCCCTCTCGGAACGGCCTGGATGCCGGCGCGGATCGTCTCGGCCATGTACGCCGAGGCGACGAGCACGAGACCGACGAGCCCCAGAACCACGGGGCCGCCGAGGTTCTTGCCCGGGATCCCCGACGCGATCGGCAGGATGAACGCGACCGCGAAGATCGTGAGGATCGCGGGCAGCCCGCGGAACAACTCGATCCAGGCCGTGGCGATCCAGCGGAACGGCCCGATGCTCGACAGCTTCAGCAGTGCCAGCACGATGCCGAGCAGCAGACCCGCGATGAACGCCACCGCTGTGAACCACAGAGTGTTCACGAGCGCCGTCGTGATGATCCCCGGGAACATCTTCGCCGCGACTTCGGGGTTGAAGAACAGCGGTCCGATCTTCGGCCAGTCGGTGCCGATCACCGCCCAGACGGCGACGGCGATCAGCACGACGTAGACGATGTACCGGTACAGCTTGCTCTTGGTGGTGCGCCTCAACGCCATTGTCAAGGTCCTCCCGACCTATTCAGCCAGTCCGATTACTTCGCGGTGAAGTAGGTGTCGTAGATGGTCTGGTAGTCGCCGCTGTCGCGCAGCTCCTGCAGAGCGCCGTTGACCGCCTCGAGCAGCGCGTCCTTCTCGCCCTTGGCGAAGGCGAAGCCGTAGGACTCGTCGGTGTTGTAGGTCTCGACGATCTTGTAGGCGGAGTCGGCCTTCTCGTGCTCGAGGTTCACCGGCTGGTCCTGCAGGATGGCGTCGATCTGCCCGGCCTGCATGGCCGGCCACAGCTCACCGTCGGAGGGGTACTGCACGAGCTCAGCGCCCTTGGCGTTCTCGCCGGCGTAGGTCTCGCCCGTGGTGCCCTGCTGCACGCCGACGTTCTTGCCCGAGAGGTCGTCGATCGACTCGATACCCGAGTCGGTGCGGACCAGGAGCGACTGCAGCGAGTCGTAGTACGGGTCGGAGAAGTCGATGTTGGCCTTGCGCTCGTCGGTGATCGTCATGGCGGAGGCTCCGATGTCGCAGTTGCCCGCGGCGAGGATGGTGCCCGACTGCAGCGCGTCGAATCCGACGTCCTGCACGGCCAGCTTCAGGTCGAGCTTCTTGGCGATCGCGTCGAGCAGGTCGATGTCGAAGCCGGTGTAGCCCGTGCCGTTGTCGCCGCCCTCGAACTCGAACGGTGCGTAGGGGATGTCGGAGCAGATCGTGAGCGTGCCTGCCTCGACCAGACCGTACTCCGCGCCCGCCGCCGGCTCTTCGGATCCGGAGTCGGAACCTGCGTTGGTCGCGCAACCGGCGAGTGCGAGGGTGGCGGTCGCCGCGAGCGCGAGCCCGGCGAAGATGGTGCGACGCTGCATGACAGCTCCTATGAGACGAGGGCTCTGGTGCCCACGGACGGGTAGGAGTTCATCTAAACATGCGGCCTGTCACCGTCACCAACGACTTCGGCCCCTGACGGATCACATTTGTGTTGCAAGTGTGACGGGAGATGTCGGTCCGGCGCAGCCCCCGGCGTCGCAGCACCGAGTGTTCACCTTCGCCCCCTATGTTCTGTGCGTATTCACTCGAGCGCGTGCGCTCCGGAGGCAGAGGAAGCAGAGCATGGCGAAGAAGACAGCGGCGCAGCGCACGGCCGAGACGGCGATCGACGCGGCCAAGGATGCCGCCAAAGATGCGAAGAAGCTGATCAAGGCGCTGCCGAAGACGGCCGTCAAGAAGCTGAAGCCACTCATCGAGGACGCCAAGGACGCCGCTGACGTCTCGAAGAAAAAGGTCGCCGCTCGTCCCAAGAAGGTCGCCAAGGCCGCCGTCGCCGCCGCCGACCGCCTGCGTGCGGCCACGACCCGTCTGGAACAGCCGAAGAAGAAGGCTGCCCCGAAGGCGAAGGACGCTCCGAAGAAGAAGGCTGCCCCGAAGAAGAAGCCCCTCGCGCCCTCGACGGCCGTCCCCACTCCCGCTGCCGTCGAGGCGGAACCCCCCGCCGCCCTCTCCTCCCTCACCGTCGTCGAGCTGCGAGCGCGCGCACGCGAGGCCGGGCTCACCGGGTACTCCCGCCTCTCGAAGGCCGCACTGGTCACCCTCCTTGCACGCTGACGTGCAGCGGGTGCTCGACCGCGCGGCGGAGGCGACGCCCGCGCGCACCCTCATCGACATCCTTCGCGAGACCACCACGCGGTATCCCGACGCGTCCGCGATCGAGGATTCCGCGGGCGCCCTGAGCTACGCCGAGCTTCTGGCGCGCGTCTGGCAGACCGCCGCCGTGCTTCACGAGCAGGGGGTGCGCCCGGGCGATCGGATCGGCATCCGCCTGACCTCCGGGCGCCGCGAGCTGTACATCGCGATCCTGGGGACGATGGCAGCCGGTGCCGCCTACGTGCCCGTGGACGTCGACGATCCGCAGGAGCGTGCCGACCTGGTCTTCCGCGAAGCCCGCATCGTCGGGACCATCACGGGCGACGGCTCCTATACCCGCGTCGATCAGGGATCCCGTTCCGACCTGTTCCGTCGCGAGGACCCGCATCCGAGCACATCCGCCATCCCGATCGTCGCTCCGCCGACCGTCGACGAGGATGCCTGGATCATCTTCACCTCGGGCTCGACCGGGGTGCCCAAGGGCGTCGCGGTCTCGCACCGCTCGGCCGCGGCATTCGTCGATGCCGAAGCCCGCCTCTTCCTGCAGGACTCCCCGCTCGGCCCGGGCGACCGCGTGCTGGCGGGGCTGTCTGTCGCCTTCGACGCCTCGTGCGAGGAGATGTGGCTCGCGTGGGGGCACGGCGCCTGTCTGGTGCCCGCGCCCCGCGCGCTCGTGCGGTCGGGTGAGGATCTCGGTCCGTGGCTGCTCGGACACGGCATCACCGTCGTGTCGACCGTGCCGACCCTCGCCGCGCTGTGGCCGCAGGATGCGATCGAGAACGTGCGTCTGCTGATCTTCGGCGGAGAAGCGTGCCCGCCCGAGCTGGTCGCGCGCCTGGCCGCCGACGGCCGCGAGGTCTGGAACACCTACGGACCCACCGAGGCCACGGTCGTCGCCTGCGCCTCGCTGATGACCGGTGACGGTCCGGTTCGCATCGGCCTGCCGCTGGACGGATGGTCGCTCGCCGTCGTCGATGCCTCCGGCGAGCGCGTGGCGGAGGGCGAGAGCGGCGAGCTCATCATCGGCGGCATCGGCCTCGCCCGCTATCTCGACCCGGCGAAGGATGCCGAGAAGTACGCACCCATGCCCTCGCTCGGCTGGGACCGCGCGTACCGCTCCGGCGATCTGGTGCGCTTCGAGTCGGAGGGGCTCGTCTTCCAGGGCCGAGCCGACGATCAGGTGAAGATCGGCGGCCGGCGCATCGAGCTCGGCGAGGTCGAGGCGGCTCTGCAGGCCCTCACCGCGGTGTCGGCCGCGACGGTGGTGGTACAGAAGAGCGAGAGCGGCATGGCCCTGCTCGTCGGCTATGTGGTGCCGGACGTCGGGTTCGACCGTCAGAGCGCGCGGGCAGAACTCTCCGAGATGCTTCCGGCGCCCCTGATCCCGTTGCTCGCGACCGTCGATGATCTGCCCGTGCGCACCTCGGGAAAAGTCGACAAGGCGGCCCTCCCCTGGCCTCTCGAATCCGCCGACGCCGGAGATTCGTCCCTGTCCGGCACGGCCGCCTGGCTCGCCGAGCAGTGGTCGGCTGTTCTGGGGGTGCGGCCGGCCGACGACGACGCCGACTTCTTCCAGCTCGGTGGCGGGTCGCTCGCCGCGGCACAGCTGGTCTCGCGTCTACGCACGCGTGCACCGGAGTTCACGATGACGGATGTCTACGATCTCCCGCGGCTGCGTCAGATGGCGGATGCCGTCGAAGATGAAGCGGACGCGGAGAACGAGCACGAGGAGCGCGTCTTCAGTCAGCCCCGTCCGACGCCGCGTCGCACGCAGTGGGTGCAGACGCTCGCCGGGTTCCCCCTGTTCGTGTTCACCGGCATCCGCTGGCTGCTCTTCCTGCTCGCCGCGAGCTGGCTCCTTCGGCTGTCACCCGGTTTCGACTTCCTCCCCGACGTCTCGGGGTGGCTCGTCCTTGCGGGTCTGCTCGTCTTCGCGACGCCGCTGGGGAAGATGACCATCGCGGCCGCGGCTGCGCGGCTGCTGCTCGCCGGAGTGCGGCCGGGAGACCACCCGCGAGGCGGCGGCGTGCATCTGCGCCTCTGGCTCGCGGAGCAGATCGCCCAGCAGGTCGATCCGGTGGGGCTCGCCGGCGCACCGTGGGTCGTCTACTACGCGCGAGCGCTCGGTGCCCGCATCCACAAGGACGTCGATCTCCACACCGTCCCGCCCATCACCGGGATGCTCGAGATCGGAGCCGGAGCCTCGGTCGAACCCGAGGTCGATCTGACGGGATATTGGATCGACGGCGACACCGTACGGATCGGCAGCATCCGCATCGGGGCGGACGCATCGATCGGGGCGCGCAGCACGCTCGCCCCCGGCACCAAGATCGGCCGAGGCGCCGAGATCGCGCCGGGATCCGCCGTCTTCGGTCGCGTGCGCGCACGACAGCGCTGGGCCGGATCTCCCGCCACGCGAACAGGAGCGGTCTCGGCGCCCTTCGCATCGTCTCGGCCCCCGAGCCGCACGATCTGGCTCTGGGCGTTCGCCGCGTCATCCGCATTCCTGGGTGTTCTCCCGCTCCTCTCCTTCGCCGCCGGAGGGGCGCTCATCGCCGCCGGAATGCAGGGAGCGGAGACACTGCTCGATGCGGTGCCCGGCATGCTCACGATGCTGGTACCGGGGGTCCTCCTCTCCGGCACCGTCTTCGCCGTGCTCGTGCTCGCGCTCGTCCGCATCCTGGGCATCGGATTGACCGAGGGCGTGCACCCCGTGCGCTCCCGGGTCGCATGGCAGGCCTGGACGACGGAACGTCTGCTCGACTCCGCGCGCACGTTCCTGTTCCCCCTGTACTCGAGCGGATTCACCCCGCTCTGGTTGCGCGCGCTCGGCGCCGATGTCGGCCGCGATGTCGAAGCATCGACGGTGCTGCTGATCCCGAAGTTCACCACGATCGCCGATGGCGCCTTCCTCGCAGACGACACCATGGTCGCGACCTATGAGCTGCAGGGCGGATGGATGCGACTGGCCCACGCACGGATCGGGAAGCGTGCCTTCCTCGGCAACTCGGGCCTCGCCGCCGGCGGGCACAATGTGCCCAAGGACGGACTCGTCGCCGTGCTGTCGGTCGCGCCGCTGAAGGCGAAGGCGGGGTCGTCGTGGCTGGGCTCACCGGCGACGCGCCTGCGCAGGGTCGTCAACGACGCCGATCTCGAGCGCACGTATCGCCCGCGCACCGGGCTGCGCGTCGCTCGCGCACTGTGGGAGCTGTGCCGCATCATCCCGGTGTTCGTCACGTGCGCGATCGGTCTCGCCGTGATGATCGCGCTCGCGATCCTCATCGAGGAGGTGGGGGTCGCCGGCGCGATCGCGCTCTCTCCGGCCGTGATGCTCACCGCGGGAGCGCTCGCGGCGCTGATCACGACCGCCGCCAAGTGGCTCATCGTCGGACCGATCCGCGCCGGCGAGCATCCGCTCTGGTCGAGCTTCGTGTGGCGTACCGAGGTGTCCGACACGTTCACCGAGATGGTCGCCGCGCCGTGGTTCGCGAACTCCGCCTCCGGCACCCCCGCCCTCGCGGTGTGGTTGCGCAGCCTCGGAGCCAAGATCGGTCGCGGGGTCTGGAGCGACAGCTACTGGCTGCCCGAACCCGACCTCGTGACCCTCGGCGATGGCGCGACCGTGAACCGCGGTTGTGTGGTTCAGACCCATCTGTTCCATGATCGTGTGATGAGCATGGATTCCGTCACCCTCGAGAACGGTGCGACCCTGGGCCCGCACAGCGTGATCCTGCCCGCAGCGACGATCGGCGCAGACGCGACCGTCGGCCCGGCCTCTCTCGTCATGCGCGGCGAGTTCGTGCCCGTCGGCAGCCGCTGGAGCGGAAACCCGATCGGACCGTGGCGCGCTGTGAAGGTGCGGTCGTACCAGGCATCCGACGTATGACCGCCGACGCGTACACTCCCCACAGCGGCGATCGACGTTACGGGGTTGTGCACTACGACCTCTCGCTCGACTACCGGATGCCGACGAATCGGTTGACCGGCACCGCCACCCTCCATGTGCGTCTGCACGAGAACACCAGACAGCTGTCCGTGGATCTCGTGGGACTCAAGGCGAGCAAGGTGCGCGTGAGCGGCGACCGCGGGGCGACCTTCCGCCAGGATCAGCGGCGCCTCAAAGTCGTACTCAGCGCGGAGCGACGCACCGGCGACGAGTTCACCATCGCCGTGGACTACGCGGGTGCGCCGGGGCCACGCCGCACCCGATGGGGCCTGATCGGCTGGGAGGAACTCGAGGACGGAGCCCTGGTCGCATCCCAGCCCACCGGAGCGCCGACCTGGTTCCCCTGCAACGACCTGCCCTCGGACCGGGCGACCTATCGCCTGGAGTTCACCACGGACCCCGAGTACACCGTGGTCAGCGGCGGAAGTGCGACACGCTCGACGCAGCGTGGGCGCACCCGATGGACCTTCCAGCAGGAACTGCCCACGGCGACGTATCTGATGACCGTGCAGATCGGACAGTACGCGGACGAGCGGGTGTCACTGGGCGACGTCTCCGGACGCCTGTACTTCCCGCCCGCGCTCGCACCGCGCGTGCGGGCGGACTTCGCACCGCTGGGCGAGATGATGCGCGTCTTCGCCGACGCGTTCGGTCGGTACCCGCAGGACTCGTACAAGATCGTGGTCACTCCTGACGACCTCGAGATTCCGCTCGAAGCCCAGGGGATGGCGATCTTCGGCGCGAACCACATCGACGGCACCCACACCTATGAGCGGCTGATCGCCCACGAGCTCGCCCACCAGTGGTTCGGCAACAGTGTCGGCGTCGAGCGCTGGCAGGACATCTGGCTGAACGAGGGATTCGCCTGCTACGCGGAGTGGATCTGGTCCGAAGCGTCGGGCGGCCCGACCGCCCACTCCGAAGCGGTCGCCCATCACGCCCGCCTCACCGCCCTCCCGGTCGACCTGCTGCTCTCCGATCCGGGACCGATCGACATGTTCGATGACCGCGTGTACAAGCGCGGCGCCCTTGCGTTGCATTCACTGCGGGCGACGATCGGAACCGCGCGGTTCTTCGCATTCACGCGCGAATGGGCGGCGCGCTTCGCGAATCGCGCCGTGACGACCGATGACTTCCTCGGTCTGGTCGACGAGATCGCGGGTCTCGACGCACGCGATCTGATGCGCACCTGGGTGGATGAGCTGCCGCTCCCCGACCTTCCCGCAATCAGCCCCGAGCCGCGCTGAGCACGAAGCCGACGGGCCCGGCCAGGGTCGCCACACGCAGCGGCGACGACCGGGCGGGCAGCACGGCCTCCCAGAGCGGCGGGCCGACTCCGAGCGACGCCTGTGTCGGCACAGGGCTCAGGCGCACAGCGCCGGGGTCGATCGAGACACCGCGCCCGTCGGCCTTGATCGACGCTTCGATGCGTGTCCACTCCGCCAGGTCGGGCGCAGGCCGCGGCGCGAACATCGGTCCGAGTTCGGCGACCCGGGAGTCTGCGGCGGCCGCTTCGACATCGACCCCCAACAGAGCCGATCCCTTCGCGACCCCGACCACGACCAGATCACCGGCGTGGCTCACGCTGATCACGAACCCCGCAGTGCGCGGCACCGCGTGGTGATCGCCACAGCGCACGCACGTGCTGTCCAAGGCGACCAGCGGACCGCCACCGAGCCGTCGCACGAGATCGCGGATCAACGCTCGCCCCGTCAGGAATCCTGTGGCGCGCGCGCCGGCGAGCTGCCGATATCGCTCGACCTGCCCGAGTCCCATCGCACGGAGATCGGTCTCATCGAAGTCGGGGACGTCGGACGGCATCGCCCAGGCGATCGTCGCGCCCGACCAGGTGATCTCGTTCACGCGATCGACCGAGAACCGAATCAGGGGTGTCGTCGGGTCAGATCTCGAAGTCCACGGAAGCGCGAGATGCGACCACCGAACGCACGAAGCCGGCGACCTCGACATGCGCCGGGTGCACCTGGTACTCCTCGAGCGCCTCGAGCGTGGCGAAGTCGGCCACCAGGGTGACGTCCCAGTTCGCCTCCGGATACGCGATGTTCGCCCCGGCGGTGATCGACTGGATCTGAGTGATCTGCGCCTTCAGTCCGTTGAGGCGACGAGCGACCTCGTGCGCCTGCTCACGGCGGACATCGGCATCCTCTGCCGTCAGCTTCCAGCTCACGACGTGACGAATGGTCATCTCTTCTCCTCCCGCACGCCCGAACGGACGGCGTCTTCGAGTGCACCACGGAGCCGCTCGGGGGAGACACGCCAGTGCGCATGCAGTTCCCCGTCGATGAGGACGACAGGGATCTTCTCCCACCACAGCTCATAGAGCGCGGGGTCATCTGCGATCGAGGCCTCGACGATCTCGATCTGCTCGGCCGCGGCATCCGGCAATTCGGAGACGACCGCGTCGATCACCTCCGATGCGACATCGCAGAGATGGCAGTCGGGCTTGCCGATCAGCGTGAGCGTGGTCACGCCGATGGCACCTCGACAGCGCGCCCCTGGGCGATCCATTCGCCCGTGCCGCCCTCGACGTTGGTCGCGTCGTAGCCGCGTGCTTCGAGCGCCTCCACGACGCGGGCGGAGCGACCGCCGGCCTGGCAGATCACGTCGAACGCCTCGTCCGGAAGCTCGTCGAGGCGGTTGCCGATCGACGACATCGGGATGTTGACTGCGCCGGGCACGTGGCCTGCGGCGAACTCGTCGGTCTCGCGCACATCGATGAGCGGGACGCCGGAGCGCTCGGAGAGTTCAGTGACGGTGATCGACTTCATGACGTCCTCACGATGTTGCGGATGCTCAGAGGGCCCGGAGACACAAAGCGCCCGTCCGAAGACAGGCGCTCGTGTCTGGCCGCTTACTTCTTGTTGCGGCGCTGGTGGCGAGTCTTACGAAGCAGCTTGCGGTGCTTCTTCTTCGCCATGCGCTTGCGGCGCTTCTTGATGACAGAACCCACGGAAACCTCACTAAGTCAGTGGCTGGGCGTCCCATGATGACGGACACCCGGGTACGGGCACGGAAAAATGCCTCGGATCAGTCTAGCAAACCGCAGAGCGTCTGCTGTCCCGACCCCAGAACGGGGGAAACGACGCTCACCCGACGTCGGCGATCGGACGCTGCAGAGCGTCGGCGACAGCGGACTCGGGTACGCGATAGCTGCGTCCGAAGCGGATGGCAGGCAGTTCGCCGGCGTGGACGAGTCGATAGACGGTCATCTTCGACACGCGCATGATGTCGGCGACCTCTGCCACCGTCAGGAACCGGACGTCAGGTACTTCGGGCATCCCACGTACCCCTTTCTCGATGTGCACACTCTATGGGTTAGCTGGGACACGTGTAAACCCATGGGGCCCGTGTGATCAATGTGAACTCGCGACCGTCGTTCAGAGGCGAGACGCGTCCGGCCTCCGCCACACCACCGGGATGTCACGCATGACGAGCGCACTGTCGAGTCGCGCGGAGCCGGACGGCAGCGCGTCGAAGAACGACGACGACACCTCGTTGACCCGCCCCGCGCGCACCGCCCACCTGCCGGCGGTGAGCTCCAGCGCTTCCGGCCCTCGCTCCCCGCGCCCGGGTGACCACCCGATCGCGCCGGCGCGGTAGAACGCGGAGGCGTCCTCCTCGGTCGCGAACAGCGAGCTGTCCCAGTCGTCGGTGAGTTCGACGTCGGCCGCCACTGTGGCGTCGGGCGCGGTCATCCGGAGACGGAAGCGCGTCTCCGTCTCGTCGGCGTCGAACTGCGCCCGAGTCTGCACGCCGGGGAAGAAGCGCCCTCCCCCGATGACGGGGATCAGTCCCGAACTGTGACGCTCGGTGACGTAGACACCTCGGCGCACTTCACCGCCGTCATCCCACTCGACGGCGAAGCGATGCGCGACGTTCTCTGTCGCCACGCCCAGTCGCGGACGGAACCAGCCCGGCCGCACGTCGGCGAGCGCGATCATGCACACGCCTCCCACAGCGCTCCCGTCCACCAGTTGGGGGCGGAACTGCGCGGGCAGAATCTCTCTCGCGATCGCGGGATCGACCCGGTATGTCAGCAGCAGACGACGACGCATACGCCCGCGGATCTCAGCCAGGCCGATCATGACCGGACCTCGCTCACGGCCACCTGCTCGGCGCGACCCCGCACCGCGCGCAGGACGATCTGCTCGGGGCACACGGTGGAGAGGAAGTCGCCGACCGACAGGGCCAGTCGTTCACCGACGAGTGAGTAGAGGATCCGGTTGGCGTCGCGTCGCTCGGTGATCAGGCCTGCGCCGCGCAACACAGCCAGATGCCGCGAGATCGTCGGCCCGGATGCCGGAAAGGCCGACGCGATCTCACCCGCAGTCCGTTCGCCGGCCTTGAGATCCTGGAGGATCTGCCGACGCGTGGGGTGGGCCAGCGCGGTGAAGATGTCGCTCGTGCCGTCGTGCGCGTTCTCGCTCATGACGCCGAATGTAGCAGCTTGGCTAAATAGCCACAAGGCTAATTAGCGAAATGGCTAAGCTGCCGCTTCTGCTCCCGGCGCAGCGGAACAACTCAGGCGCCGAGGCGCTTGAGTGCGGTCGCGACCACATGCTTGGCGGATGCCGCGGCGCGTCCGACCGCCTCCGCAGCGTGGGTCGCGCCCTCAGGCAACGGCATGACCGGGTACTCGATGTCGGGAGCGTCATCACCGAACGCGTCGACGAGGAACGGCACCAGCCAATCGTCGACGATCTCGAGCGGTTCCACGGCGAGGCTGTAGAAACGGCGCTGGCCGTCTTCGCGCACGGTGACCAGCTCGGCGTCGCGCAACACCTTCAGATGCTTCGACACGGTGGGCTGACTGATGCCCAGATCGGCCACGATGTGGCTCACGCTCGTGCCGGCGTCTCCTTCGGCCGTGCGTCGCAGCAGGAGCTGGAGGATGTCGCGCCTCGTACCGTCTGCGATCACGTCGAAGATGTCCGTCATGAGTTCAGGGTAGTCGCCCCCGGCACGGAGTACCATGACGAAGGCTCGGCGATAGGCGCCGCGCGACCGGGGGAACCGGTCGGAGACGCACGGAAGGGGATGAGATGTCGGGCATGGTTTCGGCGTCCTCCCCCAGACACCGCATGCGCGATGCCGCCTCTCGTGCGAAGCACATCATCACCTCCTCCCCCTCGCGCTTCGCGATCGTCATCTTCGCGCTGCTCATCCTGGTGTTCACCGTGCTGCTGTCTCTGCCGATCTCCTCGGCGTCACGCACCGTCACACCGCTGAGTGATGCCCTCTTCACCGCGGTGTCGACGATCTGCGTCACCGGCCTCGCCACCGTCGACATGGCGAACCACTGGTCCCCCTTCGGTCACGTGCTGATCTTCATCGGCGTGAACATCGGCGGTCTCGGGGTGCTCACGCTCGCGTCACTCATGGGAATGGTGATCTCGAAGCGTCTCGGGCTGCGCGCGAAGCTCATGGCAGCCGGCGACACGAACCCCCTCCGCGCCCACGGCGGCGTGGTCAACGAGAGCCAGACCGTGCGGCTGGGAGAGGTCGGCCAGCTGCTGCGCACCGTCGCCATCTCGTCCCTCATCATCGAGGGCGCGCTCGCCGTGCTGCTGTATCCATCGCTGGTCATGGCGAAGGTCGACCCGATCGCCGCCCTGTGGGAGGCGCCGTACTTCGCCGCCATGGCGTTCACCAACACAGGATTCGCGCCCAATGACGGCGGCGTCGCCGTGTTCGCCGACGACTATCTCGTGCTGTCGCTGCTGATGGTGGGCGTGTTCCTCGGCAGCATCGGCTTCCCCGTGATCTACACGCTGGCCAAACACGTCTGGCACGTGAAGCGCTGGTCGCTGCACTCCAAGCTCACCCTCGTCACGACCGTGCTGCTGTTCGTGCTCGGCGCGGTCGTCTTCCTCGTGCTGGAGTACGCCAACCCCAAGACCTTCGGATCGATGGATGCCGGCGACACCACGTTCCAGGCGTTCTTCCTCTCGGCGATGACACGCTCCGGCGGCTTCAATGTGATCGACATGTCCGATCTGAACGGTTCATCGCTCGTCGCGGCGAGCATGCTGATGTTCGTCGGCGGCGGCTCGGCATCCACCGCCGGCGGCATCAAGGTCACCACTCTCGCCGTTCTCGCGATCGCCGTGTGGTCGGAGGCGAAGGGCCGCCAATCCGTCGAGGTGTTCGGCCGCCGCATCCCGAGCGATGTGCAACGCGTCGCCCTCAGCGTCGTGGCGTGGGGAGCGACGATCGTCGCCCTGTCGACGATCATCATCGCCCAGATCACGAAGGCCGACATCAGCCATGTGCTGTTCGACGTGATCTCCGCATTCGCGACGGTGGGCCTGTCGACGGGCTTGACCGCCGACCTTCCGGATGCCGGATCCTACGTTCTCGCGGCCACCATCTTCATGGGCCGCATTGGTACAGTGACACTCGCCGCGGCAGTCGCCGCGACCTCGCGATCGCAGTATTACTCGCTGCCCGTGGAAAGGCCGATCGTTGGTTGAAGTGCTCCGGGGCGACGCTCCCGTACTCGTCATCGGCCTCGGACGCTTCGGCGCCGCCTGCGCCGGCGAGCTCGACCGCCTCGATCGCGAAGTCCTCGCGATCGACGGCAACCTCGAGCTCGTGCAGAAGTGGTCCGACCGGGTCACGCACACCGTGCAGGCCGATGCGAAGAACATCGACGCACTCCGCCAGATCGGGGCGCAGGACTTCCAGGTCGCCGTCGTGGCCGTGGGATCCTCGATCGAGGCCTCAGTGCTCATCACCGCGAACCTCGTCGACCTGAAGGTGCCGCAGATCTGGGCCAAGGCGGTGTCGCAGTCGCACGGCAAGATCCTCGCCCGCGTCGGCGCGAACCACGTGATCTACCCGGAGCGCGAAGCCGGCGAGCGCGTCGCGCACCTGGTGAGCGGACGGATGCTCGACTTCATCCGCTTCGACGACGACTTCGTCCTCGCCAAGATGTACCCGCCGAAGTTCATCCGCGGCGTCGGACTGAACGAGTCCGGTGTGCGGACGAAGTACAAGGTGACCGTGGTCGGCGTGAAGAGCCCCGGCAAGCCGTTCCGTTACGCCGAGGCGAACACGATCGTCACCAACCACGACCTCATCATCGTGTCGGGGACCAACAGCGACATCGAGCGCTTCGCGGCCCTGGATCGCTGACGCCGCAGAGACACCGGATCAGGCGTCGATGTCCAGGACGATCTCCACGACATCATCGATGCCGATACCCTCGCGGTCCTGCAACACCTTCTTGATCGGCACGATGTAGCCGCCGTCCTTCGGCCACAACGCCGTCGTCACGCTCGTCTCGCCGATCGTGACGCTCGCGGGGATCATGCCCCAGCCGTACGTCACCACGGGCGCGACCTCGTGGATCATCTCGCTCTCGGCCGGCGGCACGGTCACGAAGTGGAAGGGCGCCGGTCCGCGCCAGAACCACACCTCACCGACGATGTGCAGCCGCACGCGTCACTTCCCCTCGGCGAGCTCTCTGTTCCTCGCGAGCGCCGCCGCCGATGCCTCGGCGAACGTGTCGGCGAGGTTCGCGTCCTGCAACACGGCGATCGCACGCTCGGTGGTGCCCTTGGGGCTCGTGACGCGTCGACGCATCTCGGTAGGCGTCTCACCGGACACCTCGAGCAGGGCCGTCGAGCCGATGAAGGTCTGCTCCGCCATGACGCGTGCATCCTCCTCGCTGAAGCCGAGCGAGACACCGACCTTCGTCCATTCCTCGATCAGCAGGAAGACGTAAGCGGGACCGGATCCCGAGATCGTGGAGAGTGCATCGATCTGCGATTCCGGAACCTCGATCACGACGCCGACGGTCTCGAACAACCGCCGCACGAGGGCGAGGTCCTCGGCGCTCGCTGCCGCACCCGCGGCGAGTCCGGTCACACCCTTGCGGATCGTGGAGGGGGTGTTGGGCATCGAGCGGATGACCCGGACATCGGGACCGAGATTGTCGGCGAAGGTCTGCAGCGTGACGCCCGCGGCGAGGCTGACCACGATCGCGTCTGCGGCCAGTCGCGGAGCGATCTCACGCAGCAGTTCCGGCACCATGGCCGGCTTCACCCCGACGAGGATGATCCGCGCACCGGCCGCGGCATCCGCGCTGCCGGAAGGCTGCGTTTCGAGCGCGATGCTGGTGACGCCATCGAGGTCGGCGAGCGACTCGGCCTTCGCAGCGGTGCGGTTGGTCGCGGTGATCCCACCCTCGACCGCGATGCCGGACGCCACGACACCGCGGAGGATCGCCCCTCCCATCGAACCGGCACCGAGGAACGCGAGAGCGGGGAGGGAATCAGCCATGTCGTCATCCTACGGCGGGCTCCCCCGCATCGGATCGAGAGCGGTTCTAGACTCGGATCATGAGTGCATCCGGAGGCAACAAGGCCATCGTCGCGGCGTTCCTGGCGAACCTCGGCATCGCGATCGCGAAGTTCATCGCCTGGGCGCTCTCCGGCTCGGCCTCGATGCTCGCCGAGGCGATCCACTCGGTGGCCGACTCCGGCAATCAGCTGCTCCTCATGCTGGGCGGACGCAAGGCGAAGCGTGAAGCCGACCGCTCACACCCGTTCGGCTACGGTCGTGAGCGCTACGTGTACGCCTTCGTCGTATCGATCATCCTGTTCTCGGTCGGTGGACTCTTCGCGATCTACGAGGGCATCGAGAAGCTGCGTGATCCGCACGAGCTCGATCCCACCTGGTGGTGGCTCCCGATCGTCGTGCTGGTGATCGCGATCGGCCTCGAATCGTTCTCGCTACGCACAGCCGTCAAGGAGAGCAACCGCGAGCGGGAGAAGGGGCAGTCGTGGGTGTCGTTCATCCGACGCTCCAAGGCCCCGGAGCTGCCCGTCGTGCTGCTGGAAGACGTCGGGGCCCTCACCGGTCTCACCTTCGCGCTCCTCGGCGTCAGCCTGACCGTGATCACGGGCAACTCCGTGTTCGACGCGCTCGGCACGCTCATGATCGGCGTGCTCCTCGTGCTGATCGCCATCGTGCTCGGCATCGAGACGAAGAGCCTGCTCGTGGGCGAGGGCGCGACATCGGCGGACCACGACCGGATCGTGGATGCGATCAACGCCGGCCCCGAGGTCGAGAAGCTGATCCACATGAAGACGCTGTATCTCGGTCCCGACGAGCTGCTGGTCGCAGCGAAGGTCGCTCTCACCTCCGACAAGACGGTCAGGGAAGCGGCCGACGACATCGACGAGATCGAGGCCCGCATCCGCGAGGCCGTGCCGGTCGCCCGCGTCGTCTACATCGAGCCGGACGTGTACCGCCCGGCGATCGACCCCGAGCCGTCGACCGACGTGTTCGTGCTCAAGTCGTCGGACTGATCAGCGGCGCGACGTGAAGAAGTCGCGCAACAGGGCGGTCGATGCCTCGGCGTCGACTCCCCCGATGACCTCGGCTCGGTAGGGCAGGCGTCGGTCTCGGAGCAGGTCGTACATCGACCCGGCAGCCCCGGCCTTGTCGTCCCAGGCGCCGAACACGACCCGACCGATTCGAGCCTGCAGGATCGCGCCGGCGCACATGATGCACGGCTCGAGGGTGACGACCAGTGTGTGGCCGTCGAGATTCCAGGACCCGACGGATGCCGCCGCTCGCCGCAGAGCCTCCACCTCGGCGTGACCGGTGGGGTCGTGGGTCTCCTCGCGGGTGTTGCGCCCCTCGGCGATGATGCGGCCCACGTGATCGACCACCACGGCGCCCACCGGGATCTCCGACGCCGCCGACGCTTCTGCAGCCAGCTCGAGCGCTCGGCGCATCGCGAAAGCATCGGCGTCGGTCATGCGTCGAGCCTACGACAGCACCCCGTCCACCGGGGTCACCGCTGGAACGATTCCGATGTCGTGCCGGACGGCATCGCGCATTAGCCTGTAACCATGCGTGTTCACGTCGCCGACCACCCCCTCATCACCCACAAGCTCTCGGTGCTGCGCGATGTGCGCACCCCGTCGCCGGTGTTCCGACAGCTGACCGAGGAGCTGGTGACACTTCTCGCCTACGAGGCGACCCGCAACGTGAAGGTCAGCCCGATCGAGATCACGACCCCCGTGACGACGACGATGGGCGTGAAGATCTCGGAGCCGCGCCCGATCGTCGTTCCGATCCTGCGTGCCGGTCTCGGCATGCTCGAAGGCCTCGTGAAGCTTCTCCCGACCGCCGAGGTCGGGTTCCTCGGGATGGTCCGCGACGAGGAGACCTTCCAGCCGACCACCTACGCCGAGCGTCTTCCCGACGACCTCAGCGACCGGCAGTGCTTCGCCATCGACCCGATGCTCGCCACCGGGGGATCGCTCGCAGTGGCGATCCAGTTCCTCTTCGACCGAGGAGCCAAAGACGTGACCGCGATCTGCCTGCTCGGAACGCCGGAGGGCGTCGCGGCGATCGAGGCTCTGGTCGGAGACCGCGATGTCACGCTCGTGCTCGGAGCGCTCGACGAGCGCCTCAACGAGAAGGGCTACATCGTTCCCGGCCTCGGCGATGCCGGCGACCGCCTCTACGGCACGGCCTGAGTCTTCTCTTCGGGCGTTCTCTCTTCGCGCGTTCTCTCTTCGCGCGTTCTCTCTTCGCGCGTTCTCTCTCTTCGCGCGTTCAGTCCACCACGCGTTCAGTCCACCGCGCCGACGAGCCGGGCGAACGCACTCAGTCGCGCCACGCCTTCGGGCGTGAAGGGCAGGTCATCGAGCAGCGCCGGCGAGTGGATGAGATAGGCGACGCACTGTGCGCGGGAGATCGCGACGTTGAGCCTGTTCTGCAGCAGTAGGAACTCCGGACCTCGCGGAGCATCCCGGCCGCTCGAGGCCGCGAGAGAGGTGATCGACACGACCGCCTCCTTGCCCTGGAAGTTGTCGACCGTGCCGACCGGCACTTCCGGGAAACCCGCCGCGGCGAGGGCGTCGAGCACCAACTGACGCTGCGCGTTGTAGGGGGTGACGACGATGATGTCGTCCTGGCCGAGCGGGCGCTGCGTTGCCGCGTCGTCGTTGTCTGTGAAGGTGCGCCCGATCAGGTCGCCGACGAGCCGAACGACCTCGTCGGCCTCTTCCGGCGATTGCGTGGCGTTACCCCGGTGACGCAGCGGCACGATGTGCAGACCGGAGTCGATGCCGTCGACGGATCGACGATCGGTACCCGGCGCCGAGGCGAGACGGCCCGCATACGCGAGGCGGGAGACGGCCGTGGCCACGAACGGATGCATCCGCCACGACCGCGCGAGGAAATAACCGTACGCGGGGTCGATGACGGCATCGCCATCCATCACCCAACCGAGTGCCGAGGTGTCGACGGGCTCGGGGTGCGCTCCTTGACTCACCTGGGGAAGCTGCTGCGGATCGCCGAGCAGCAACAGGCGCTTCGCTCCCGCGGCCACGGCGATCGTCGAGGCGAGTGAGAACTGACCGGCTTCGTCGATCACGAGCAGATCGAGTCCTCCGCGCTCCACGCGCGAGGTGTTGCTGAAGTCCCAGGCGGTGCCGCCGACGACGACACCTTCTCCACTGTGCTCGGCCAGGAAGGCCGCCATCCCGCTCTTCGGGATGGCCGTGTACGAGGGATCGACGGAGGGATCCTTCGGCGCCTTGCCCACCTGCCCCGGCGCGACGCCGTCGGCGACGACCCGCTCGAGAAGCGTCTCGATGATCGCGTGCGACTGCGCGACGACACCGACACGGAAGCCGTGCTCGTTCACCAGGCGTGCGATGACTTGCGAGCCGGTGTATGTCTTGCCTGTGCCGGGAGGCCCCTGCACCGCGAGGTAGCTCCGGTCGAGATCGATGACCCCACGCACGATCGCGGCGATCGTGTCGTCGCCGGCGGCCGGCAGTCCCGCACCCGACACGGTGCGCGGCGGGACGCGTCGGAGGATGTCGGTCGCCGCATCGCCCGGGAACCCCGGGGCAGCCGCGTGAACCTCATCAGCCCATTCGTCGATGGCTCCCTGCAGAGACACCACCCTCGGCGGAGCAGCCGGCGTCAGTGCCAGAGGGAGCTCATCCCAGGTCTGCCCCTGCACGGCCGTCTCCGTGATGAGATAACCGTCGTCGAGCACCTCGGTGACGGTGATCGTGTGCGGCACGTGAACGGCCCGCGACGGCACCTCGAGGTCGAACGGCGCAGGCACCGGGTAGAGCGCGAACGGCTGCGCTCCCGCGCCGAGGGTGGTTCCCGGAGAGACCTCGCCACGGATCTCGATGTCGCGGGACATGACACGTCGTCCTTCGGCGACGCTCCACTCCCGGCTGACCGCCGAGGAGGCACGGTCGATCTTCACCACGTCGCGCGTGCCGTCCCACATCGTCACCGGCTCGCGGAGACGTTGGAAGTGGGAGACCCAGAAGCTCTTCGCCTCGCGCGGGAAATAGTCGATGGCGGCAGCGGCGATACGGTGCACCTGACCGTCGCCTCCGGCGTCGACCGCCCGTTCGGCGTCGGCGAGCAGGGCGACCGATCGTGGCGACGGCTCGTACACGACGTCGTCCGTGGCATCAGGCGGCGCCGGCGAGACCCCCTCGCCTCGAGCGATCTCGATCAACCAATTGCGCAGCCTGCGTGTGGATACGCAGTCGTACCGGTTGTAGTCGGCGAGATCCGCCAGCACGGCGTCGGCCTCGGACTGCTCCCCCGCGCTCGCGAACTCGCGCGCCGCGACGTACTGGACGATCGAATCGTCACCCTTCTGCACGTCGCTCGTGCGCACATCGGCACCCATGTACAGCGGCTCGAGCTTCTTGATCGAATACGACCGCGAGCCCACGCGCACTGTCCGCAGCACCAGGGGGTAGAGGTCGACGAACACGCCCTCGCGCAGAAGCCGGTCGACATCGCCCTCGCGGACGCCATGACGAGCAGCCATCGCCACGAGGTGCGAGGTCTCGTAGGGCGCGTAGTGGTAGATGTGCATCCCGGGGTGTGCCGCCCGACGCGCGGCGACGAAGTCGAGGAAGGTCTCGAACGCGCGTCGCTCTTCCGCGAACGTGTGCGCCCAGAGCGCCGAGTACTGATCGTCGTTGTCGACCCAGCCGAACAGGTAGTCGATGCCCCACTGCGCGGCGGCCCCCGCCTCGGACTCCGTGTAGAGCGGGTCGCCTTCGAAGTCGAAGAAGATGTCTCCGCGGCTGGGGACCGGCAACGTGTGGATCGCGGCGGCATAGTGCACGTCGTAGGTGGGAGCGTCTTCGGCATCGGCTCGGAGTTGGACCCTGGCCTGCGCCCGGAGGTTCTCGAAGGTGTCGAGGTTCATCCCCTCCGGCGCAGCCGTCGCGACGGCGAGAGCGTCGATCGTGTCGATGCCGCCGGCGCGCAGACGAGCGCGTTGCACGGGACGCATGCGCGCCACCATGAGCAGATCCCGATGAGCGACGACCTGTTCCTCACAGGTGGCGCAGCGCCCGCACGCGACCACGTCGAGGTCGCCACGCCCGTCGCCCCAGGCGAGTGGCGTTCCCGCCGAGGCGTCGTCGACCCGTCGATCAGCGATGAGGGCACGCAGGCGCGCGCGTCGCACCTGGAAGAGTGGCAGCAGGTCGTCGACCGCGTGCGTGCTGAGCGTGTTGTCGCCCAGGATCAGGTCGACCTCGTCGGATCGCGGGATCCCGAGACGATCGAGCTGATCGACATATGCCGCGAGCTGCATGAGCGCGGTCACGCGCGCCTTTCGGGCGAGCTTGGAGTCCTGCACCCTCCACCGGCCGTCGGCGTCGCGCCGGAGGAAATCGGCGAACCCGACGAACTCCTCGGTGGCGAACGCCGCCTGGAAGACCACGAGCGCATCGGAGCGCAGCGCGTCTTCCGTCTCGGTCACCGCGGAGCCGAGCGCCGCCACATCGATCGACGACACCTTCGCGATCTGATGCACCCTGTCGCCGAGGTCGGCGACGTAGCGCGCCAGCACGTTCTGCTCATGTACGTCTCCCAGCAGTGCGGCACGGGCGAGGGTGGCATCGACCGGCTCCTCCACGGCGGGCACACGCCCCAGCTTGGCGTCGATCGCGCGACACCATGCGAACTCGCACTCGGCAGCGGCCTTGAGGTCGCTCGCGCTCCAGATGACGCGTTGGGCCAGGGTGTCGATCCGCACGATGCTCCATTTCCTCGGATGCTTCGACACTAGCCGCGGCATCCGACACCGGCGGCACCGCGCGCACACACGACGAGGGGGCCGCCTGCTGAGCGCGGTGCACTCGTCGGCCGTCACCTCATCCGGCGAGGAGCGGAGGGCTCAGCGCCACCAGGAGTCGTCGGGTGTCACGGGCAGATGCCTCTTGTGCCGGGTCGCGAGGTACTTCGCCTCGATCCGTCCGGCGACGTCGGGTGCGACCTCGCGCCCCTCGAGGAAGTCGTCGATCTGCTCGTAGGTGAGTCCGAGCTCGTCTTCGTCGGCGCGGCCGGGCAGCCCGTCGAGCAGGTCTGCCGTCGGCACCTTGAAGGCCAGCCGGTCCGGCGCGTCGAGCGATTGGAGCAGGGCGCGCCCCTGGCGCTTGCTCAGGCCGGAGAGCGGCAGGATGTCTGCGGCTCCGTCACCGAACTTGGTGTAGAAACCGGTCACGGCCTCGGCTGCATGGTCGGTGCCGATCACCAGGAGGCCGTCGTGACCGGCCAACGCGTACTGCGTGACCATTCGCACCCGCGCCTTGATGTTCCCCCGGTTGAAGTCGCTGATGTCGGAGGTCACCGCGAACTCGATGTCTTCCTCGACCCCGTCGACGCCGTTCTGGATGTTGACCTCGACCGAGGCATCGGCTCCGATGAACTCGAGGGCCGCGTCGGCATCCGCCGCATCGTGCTGCACGCGGTAGGGAAGGCGGACCGCGAGGAACCGCGCATCGCCTCCCTCGTCCCGCACGCGCTCGACGGCGAGCTGCGCCAATCGGCCGGCGAGCGTCGAATCCTGGCCGCCCGAGATGCCGAGCACGAAGCCCTTCGCACCGGTCGCGCGCAGGTAGTCGATGAGGAACTGGACCCGACGCTCCACCTCGACGCCGGGATCGATCTCGGCCGAGACACCGAGTGCTTCAGAGATCTGCTGCTGCAGGGACACGGTTTCCTCCACTCTTCCTGCCCCCAGTATCTCCCCTTCGTGTTACGTCAGGATGACATCGTGGCACGGATCGTCACGACGGGCCGAGTGCGACCTGGCAGGATGATGTGGTGAAACTTCTCGTCGCAGCCATGGCATCCGAACTCGCAGCATTCCCGGAAGAGCTCGAGGGATTTGACCAACTCGTCACCGGCGAGGGCAAGCTCCAGGCGACCTACGCCCTGACCCGTGCGCTCGACGCGAAGCCCTACACCGAGGTCGTCGTCGTCGGCACGGCCGGGGGTATCGATCCGGAGCTCGAGGCCACCGCGCACGAGGTCGGCAGCGCCCTGCAGCACGATGTCTTCGACTTGGACGGAATCGCCGGCCAGCATGTGTCGCTCCCGGCACGTGTCTCGACTGGACGAGAGGGTGTTCTGATCGCCACGGGCGACAGCTTCGTCGGCGACGCAGGGATCACCGCTGTCATCCGGCCCTCCGGCGCCGGCCTCGTCGACATGGAGACGTACGCCTACATCTGGGTCGCCAACAAGTTCGGCGTACCGATCCGTGCGTTCCGAGCGATCTCCGACCGAGCGGAAGAGGGCGCACTCGTCGACTTCCGTGCGGCCATCGCACGGTGCAGCGAGCAGCTGCGTGACGTGATCCGTCGCGAGTACGGCGTCTGACGGCTCTCTGCTCCGCCTGAAGACGCACTCACCGTGCCTCGATGATGCTGGGCCCCTCAGGGGTCGCGCGCACGGTCAGCTGCGCGGGGATCTGCTCCTGCATCGCCTCGACGTGGCTGATCACGCCGACGGTCCGTCCTCCCTGGCGAAGCTCGTCGAGCGTACGCATCGCGACGTCGAGGGTGTCACCGTCGAGCGATCCGAAACCTTCGTCGATGAAGAGTGTGTCGAGACGGATGCCGCCTGCCCGCGCCGTCACGACCTCGGCGAGGCCGAGCGCGAGCGCGAGTGAGCTGAGGAAGGTCTCCCCTCCCGACAGCGACTGCGCGGGGCGGGACTGCCCCGTGAACGCATCGAAGACCACGATCCCGAGCCCCGACGCCGCGCCCCTCGCCGCCAGGGCATCGGAGTGCCGCAGCTGATAGCGACCCGTCGACATGTCGCCGAGTCGTCGGTTCGCGGCCTCGACGATCTCCTCGAGCTCTGCCGCGAGCACGAACGTTTCGAGCGTCATCTTCCGGGTGTTGGCGCCGCGACCGGCGATCGTGTCGGCGAGCCCGCGCAGCACGTCGAACTCCGCCGTCTGAATCGACGTCTTGGCGTGCTCGGCGGCAGCGGACCCGATGAGCCCGTCGAGCCGTTCGACCACGCCGTCAGCGCGACCGGCCTCGTCGACCGCGGCGCTCCATGCGGCTCGGGCCGACGACGATGCGGCCTCGACCGGCGCCACGTCGATCGGCTCCTCGGGGAGCGTGCGCAGTTCGAGGTCGAACAGGATCGCGCGTTCCTTCTCGCGCTGCACGGCATGCGTGGTGATGCGCGCGTCGAGGGCGTCGGTCGCCTCGGTGGATCTCAACGCCAGCTTCACCGCCGCCGCATCGTCGAACGGAGACGAGGCGAGCGCGACCTCCTGCTCCGCTGCGGCTTCTTCCACCGCCGCCACTCGGCGATCGCGCTCCGCGAGCGAGTCCGCCAGCGTCCGCGCTGCGGCGACCTGGGCGTTGGCCTCGGCGAGGCGATCGGAGACGGTCGGCGAGTCGCCGCGCGCTTCGGTGATGAGCGCCTGGGCTTCGGTGGCGCGCTGTGCCAGCAGAACCTGTTGTTCGCGTGCCGTGGCAAGCGCGGCGATGTCGGCAGCCCGCTCCTGCTCCATGGCCTCGACCCGCGTCGTGAGCTCCTGGAGCTTCGCATCGAGGGCGATGGCTGTCTCCACGGCGGCGAGACTGTCGGCGTGTTCGGCTGCGGCCGCGGCCGACTCGGCGTCTGCCTGCGGGAGACTGCGGCCCTCGGCGCGGGCAGTGGCGACCGCGAGCTCCGCGAGAAGTCCTGCCGTCCGCTTCGACGCGTCTCGCTCACGCGTTGTCGCGTCGTCCCTCTCCGCCTCGGCGGCGGCCACATCCTCCGCTGTCACCGGATCGGCGTGCGCCGCGGGTGACGGGTGCTCGGGCGAGCCGCACACCGGACAGGGGTCACCCGAGGCGAGCACCGAGGCGAGCTCGCCCGCGAAGCCGTCGAGGCGTCTCTTGCGCAGCTGCGCGAGTCTCGTCTGCGCGACCGCATGCGCGTCGGTGGTGTGCGTGAGTTCCTGTTCTGCTGACGCCCGCTCGGTGTCGAGGCGTGCGACGTCGCGCACCGCTTCCGCGCGACCGAGGACCCGCTCCAGAGCGACGCTCAGGTCGGCCGCGCGATCAGCGCGCCGCCGGGTCTCATCGCGCTCTACGGTCAGTTCGATCATCTGCGCCGGAAGGGCCGTTCGAGCGGTTTCCCTCTCGTCGAGTCGTTCGGCGATAGCCTCGGCCGACGCCTGTGCGGCCTGCAGCTCCTCGGCGAGCGCCGCGCTCTGCGCTTCGAGTTCGAGCGCCCGCTGCCAGGCACCCGTCGCCCTGGTGCGCTCGACCGCCCAGGATTCGAGGTCGTCGGCGACGATTCCCCACGCGTCCCACGTCGCCTGCGCACGCTGTGCGAGCGTGACCGCGCTGTCGTGTGCGACCCGAGCGCGTTCCGTGGCGCTCAGCACCCCGCGGAGGCCGTCGGCGGCGCGGGCGTCGGAGAGCTCCGTGCGCGCCAGCGCGATGACCGCCCCCTCGGCCTCGAGCCGCGCAAGGGCGCCTCGGGCTCGATCACGCTCCGTCTGGTCGCGCTGCTCAGCGCGCGCCGCAGCCAGAGCGGTATCGGCCTCCGACGATCGACGTTCGGCATCGTCGCGCTCGGACGAACGCCGCTCCGCGCGATACTGCGCCCGCGCCAGCGCGCGTGTCAGATCGTCGAGACGATCGTCGGTTGCCAGGTTCGCTCGTGATGTGGAGTCCCGTAGCTCGGAGTGCTCGGACGGCTCTCCCCACAGGTCGGCCCCATCGACCAGCCGCTCCGCTTCCTCCACACGCGCTGCAACGGTCGCCACCCGCGCGCCGAGTGCCTGCTCCGCCGTTCGACGTCGTTCATCGAAGCGCGCCTGCACGTCTTCGAACCGCTGTGTGCCGAAGAGCCGACGCAGCAGCGACTGGCGATCCTTGCTGCCGGCGAGCAGGAACTGGGAGAAGCGGTTCTGCGCGAGCAGGATCACCTGAAGGAACTGCTCCCTGCTCAGCTGAAGGATCTCATCGAGTTCATTGCCGACATCGACGGCGCGTGCCGCCCGCCCGATCCACCCCGCTTCGGTCCATTCGTCGAGCGCGACACCGGACGCCTGCTTCGTGAGACCTCCGCCGCGCTTCGCCGGTCGCAGATACTCAGGCGAGCGAGTCACTCGGAAGCGCCCCGCCGGAGTGCTGAACTCGACCACCACCTCGGATGGATCGTCCGGTTCGCAGTGATCGCTGCGCAGACGCTTCTCGCCCCCGTCGTATCGCGGCACCCCGCCGTACAGACCGAAGCAGACCGCATCGAGGATGCTCGACTTCCCGGCGCCTGTGCGCCCCGCGATCAGGAAGATGCCGTCATCGGCGAAAGCATCGAAGTCGACACTCTGTCGGGAGCGGAACGGACCGAATCCCTCGACCTCGAGACGATGGAGTCGCATCAGACGAGCGCGTCCGCGCGCACGCGGTCGTCGAGCACATCCCGTACGAGCGCACTCTCCGCCTCGCTCGCGCCCTGTCCCTCCCGCACATGCTCCAGGAAGGCCTCGACACGGTCGGCGTCGGTGACCGCCGCACGCAGCCGCTGCACGTAGGAACGCTCGTCGGTGACCGCGGCGACATCGGGCTGATGCTGCACCATCGCGCAGTACGGGAAGCTGTCTCTCAGCCGGCGCATCGGCTCAGCCTGCGGCAACACATCGGTGTACACCGCGCATACCCAGTCCTCTGCATGGGCGGCGACGTTCTCGTCGGAGAGGATCTCGGCGAGAGTGCCGGTGAGCGTCACGAGCCGGCGCGGCACGGGCAACTCGAGCCACGACACCGACGCGAGTCCGGACGAGTCGAGCTCGACCAGCCAGGAGCCGCGCTGCTTGTGCTGCTCGCCGAAGCTGTAGTGCAGCGGTGCCCCGGCGTAACGGACGCGCTCGCTGAGCTGCTGGCGGCCGTGGATGTGCCCCAGTGCGACATAGTCCGGTCCGTCGAACACGCTGAGCGGCACGACGTCGAGACCGCCCTGGCGCACTTCCCGCTCGAGCCCGACGGTCGCGTCGACCCCTGCGGCGAAGCAGTGCGCGATCGCCACGGAACGCCCCTCGTGTGTGCGCATGCCGGCACTCACGAGCTGCATCGCGTGCGCCATCGTCTGCGCCTGCGTGCGGAGAGGCCGGCCCTCGGCGTCGCCCTCGGGCCAGTGCTGCCGGACGATCGCCGGCTCGAGGTACGGGATGCCGAAGAAGTGCACGGGACCGTCGGCATCATCGACGGTGACCGGGGTGCCGATGCCGAGCGGATCGGTGAGCACGTCGATGCCGTCGCGCAGCAGTCGCGCCTGGAATCCCAGTCGCGCGGCGGAGTCGTGGTTGCCACTCGTGACGATGACCCGCGCACCCGTCTCGTGCAGAGCGACGAGGGCGTCGCCGAGCAGCGTGTAGGCCGCGGCCGAGGGCGTGGCGGAGTCGAACACGTCGCCCGCGACGACCACCACATCGACCGAGTTCTCGCGAACCTGCACCGTGAGCGCTCCGAGCACCTCGGCCAGCGCGTCCATGGTCGAGGTGCCATGGAAGGTGCGGCCGATGTGCCAGTCGGAGGTGTGCAGGATGCGCATACTCACACGGTACGAACCCCCACCGACATTCGGTCCGAGGCGTGCCGTGGCATCCGCTCCTGGAAGGAGAATCACAGGGATCCCGCCAGGATGCGGACACCACGGCACCCCGTCAGTGCGCCGCGAGCACCGCGTCACCCTGGGCGGGGAGGAGAGCCTCCTTGGACCCGCGCACCATGCACGCCGCGATCACCGACGCCGCGACCATGAGGATCGATGCCGCGATGAACGTCCAGCCGTAGGCGTCCGTCAGCCCCTCCGGGGACACCTCGGCCTGCGCATGCCCGCCCACCGACGCCGCATACACGGCCGTGAAGACGGAGAGTCCGATCGACCCGCCGATCTGCATCGCCGAGTTGGCGACGGCTGAGGCGACACCCGCGTCGTGCGGTGCGACGCCGGAGAGTGCGAGGTTCTGCAACGGGATGAAGACGAAGCCCATGCCGATGCCGAGCAGCACAAGGGCCGGCGCGATCTGCACGAGGTAGGCGCCGTCCGGTGTGATGCCGGAGAGGGTGAACAGCCCGGCCGCAGCGATCAGCGGCCCGACGATGAGCATCGGGCGCGGCCCGATGACCGGGAGCAGCTTGGTCGCGATGGGGGCGAGCACCATCGTCGCGATCGGGAGCGGCAGACTCGCGAGCCCCGCCTGCAGCGCGCCCATGCCGAGCACGAACTGCAGATGGAAGGTCAGATAGGCCGTGGCGCCGATCATGATCGCGCCGGCGACGCCCTGGATCAGGAACGCTCCGCCGCGCACGCGATCGGCGACGACTCGGAGCGGCAGCAGCGGCTGGGACACCCGAGACTCCACCCAGACGAAGACGCCGAGCAGCGCGACGCCGCCGGCCAGGAAGGCGATCGTCAGGGGATCGCCCCACCCGTTCTCGGCGAGCGTGAAGCCGTAGACCAGCAGGCCGAGGCCGAGGGTGACGGTGACGGCGCCCCCGATGTCGTAGCGGTTGTCCCCTGCGGCCTTGCTCTCCGTGAGCACGATCGCGCCGCCCACGACACCGACGATCACGAAGAAGATGTTCACGAGCAGACACCAGCGCCAGTCGGTGAACTCGGTGAGCACCCCGCCGAGCAGCATCCCGATCGCGGCACCTGTCCCGGCGACGGTTCCGAAGACGGCGAAGGCGGTGTTGCGCTCACGCCCCGAGGGGAACGTGACGGTGAGGAGGGCGAGAGCCGCCGGTGCGAGCAGCGCGGCGAAGACCCCCTGCAGCCCCCGCGCGAGGATGAGCTCCCATCCCTGCTGCGACAGGCCTCCATACAGTGAGGCGGCGCCGAAGCCGATCATGCCGATCATGAAGATGCGCTTGCGGCCGACGTAGTCGGCGATCCTCCCGCCGAGCAGCAGCAGCGCTCCGAATGCGAGCGCATAGGCCGTGACGACCCACTGGCGCTGCCCGTCGGTCAGCCCGAGATCCGCTTGAGCACGTGGCAGGGCGATGTTGACGATGGTGCCGTCGAGCACGACGACCAGTTGAGTCAGGGAGATGACGATGAGCGCCCACCATCGGGTCTGGGGGCGGGCGCGCAGGGATGACGACATGGAAAAACCTCCGGTGTCTGGTGACGGATGCCGGAGGTTTCGAGCCTCGGACCAGCGCGCCGTGAGCGCCTGACCACCTCAGCCGACGGGGCTGAGCAGACCTCCAGTCTAGCTCCGGACGCTGACATTCATAAGCGGAAGGTCCCCTGACCCACCCTCGTCACGATGATCGACACGCGGTGATGCAAGATGCGCGATGCGCGATCACATGTGCGGCGTGCGGGGCTGCGCGATGCGTTCCGGGCTGCCCTCCGCCCAACATGTGCCGGATTGCCCCTCCGGCAGGGGGTGTGCCCGCCTCTTCGTGACTACCGACTTCCGCTGTCACTCCTCCAGGTCGTTGCTCCAGTTCGCCTGCTGGATCCGATTGTCGAGCTCACGCAGCTCCTGCGCGACGCGATCCGCGCGTGCACGCAGCTCCGCCACGGGGAGTGCCGAGATCTGGCGCAGCTCGGAACGCATCTGGCGCAGGAACTGGTCGTTCGCACCGGATGCCGCAGCCGCCGCATCCACCAGCAGCGAGTGCTGCAGGCGGAGGACATCGCGGGCGGCGAGCGCATCGGTCATGGTGCCGTCCGCGCCGAGATCGAGACGCGAGTTCGTGGCGTTGATGCGGCGGATCAGCTGTCGTAACTGCGCGAGCGCGGCATCCGCCTCGACGATCAGCGCTGCCGCATCCTCGGCGGGTTCCTCGCCCTCTTGATAGCGGGCGTTCGCGGTGATCCGCGCGCGGAGCTGTTCGATGCGGCGCTGCAGATCGGCGCGCGCCGTGAGGGCCTCGGCGAGTTTCATGCCCTCATCCTGTCAGTTGGACTCGGCGTAACACAGCGTCATGGGACGCGAGGGCGTGGAAAGGTCAGCGGGAACGCAGCAGATGCGCATGCTCGGGGTGCGCGGAGAACCAGTCGGCGACGTACCAGCACACCGCGTCGACCTTGCGGTCGCCGCGGGCGAGGATGTCGGCGACGGCGCCCTCGACGACCGTGCCCGCGTAGCCGTGGCCGCGGAAAGTCGGGACGGTGAACGCCCGGGTCAGGGCGATCGTGCTGCCGTCGTCGCGGTAGTCGAGCACGCTGACCAGGTGCCCGTCGCGCAGGAGCGTGTAGCGCGAGGCATCCTTCTCATCGGTGAGGATGAAGCCCGCGGCAAGACTGGAGATCGTCATCTTCTCCACGTTACGCCCGCCGCGCGAGAGTGTGGTCGTTTTGACACGGACCGACACGATCCGTCATAATCCCCCCATGACCACCAACGCAAGCCCTTTGTCCGCCCAGGAGGCGAACAGGACTACCGGGATGATGATGCCCGGTCGCGTTGGCATGTGTTGCCGAATGTGTCGCTGAACGAACAGCCACCCCGCCTGACCTGAACTTCTCGCGATCTGCGAGGTCAGCGTCTCCGAGCATCCACCCCTTGCTCGTTTCCCGGCTCGCCCGGTCATTCATGCAACGCATCAGAGCCTTCGGCTCACGTCCTGAGGACTTCATCATCATGTCGAACATCGCACTTCTCGAGCGTCCCGCCGCCACCGCCGCGATCAGCACCGCACACTCGGCCCAGGAGTCGGCCGCACCACTCGCCGCCGATCTGCCCGCCGTCCGCTCTCCCCGTGGCTTCGCCCTCTACGTCGGTCTCGACGAGATCAAGGCCGCCGAGGCCGGAGTGAGCCTGCCGCTGCTCGTGGATGCGCTGCGACGCACGCTCGCCGAGCTCGCCCCCGGCGCGGAGACGCACGCCACCGTCGCGCTCGCCCCGCACGGTTCCGGCGGTCGCGATCTCGACGTCGTGCGCCTCGCCCTCCACGAGCCCGGGGCGATCGCCCGCACGAAGGCGGCCGCCGAGGACGAGACCACGGACGAAGAGGGTGGCGTCGTCGTCGACATCTCCCGCAAGCGCGTGCTGATCGACGGCGAGTCCGCCGCGTTCACGTACAAGGAGTTCGAGCTGCTGCAGTACCTGGTGCTGCGCGAAGGCCGCACCATCGAGCGCAGCGAGCTCGTCTCCGCCCTCTGGCAGGCGCAGGACGACGAGACCCCCGGTGAGCGCACGATCGATGTGCACGTGCGTCGCCTGCGCGCCAAGCTGGGCCGCTACGAAGACATCGTGCGCACCGTGCGCGGCATCGGATACCGCTTCGACCGCCATGCCGACGTCGTCATCCGCTACGGCCACGGCACTCCCTCGCCTGACCGCTTCTGACCCGCACTCCTCGCACACCTGTCGCTGAGTGCATCCATGGCCTGAGTGTCAGCGGCCCCGCGTAGGGTGAGCGCATGACCCTGACTGCGGATGCCGGAGCGGCCGATGCGGTCGCGCCGAGCGCACCGCAGCAGACCACCTACCGACCGGCAGAACCGGTCGATCTCCGCCGAACCGTCGGAATCCTGCGCCGCGGCCCGGGAGACCCGACGATGGTGCAGGACGGCGCCGTCCTCTGGCGCGCCCTGCGCACACCGCGCGGCATCGCGACGCTGGCACTGCGCGCTGTCAGCGGCGAGATCCGCGCGACCGCGTGGGGCGCAGGAGCCGCCCACGCGATCGAACATCTCCCCGTGCTGTGCGGTTCCCGCGATGACGCGTCGGGGTTCGACCCGTCGTCGCACCCGCTGATCGCCGAGGTCGCACGGCGCACGCCCGGCATCCGTCTCACCCGCACCGATGAGGTGTTCGATGCCCTCGCCTGCGCGATCATCGAGCAGAAGGTGACCGGCCTCGAAGCATTCCGCGCCTGGCGACTGCTCGTCACCCAGTACGGTGGGCGGGCGCCCGGCCCGACCCCGCGGCCGATGTACGCCGCGCCGACACCGGCCGAGTGGCGGCGCATCCCCTCCTGGGAGTGGCATCGTGCCGGAGTGCAGCCGCCGCAGTCGAAGACGATCGTGCGCGCCGCCGAGCGGGCCGAGAGCATCTCCCGCGCCCTGCTGGCCGCGCCGACCGGCGCAGAGCGAGATCGCGTGCTGACCAGCTTCCCCGGTATCGGCGTCTGGACGTCGGCCGAGACACGCATCCGCGCCCTCGGTGACCCGGATGCCGTGAGTGTCGGCGATTACCATCTGGCCCATGAGGTCGGCTATGCGCTCACCGGCCATCGCACGGACGACGACGGGATGCTCGACCTGCTCGAGCCCTGGCGCGGCCATCGGCAACGTGTGATCCGCCTCATCTTCGCGAGTCGGGTCAGCGAGCCGCGGCGCGGTCCCCGCTTCTCCCCCGAAGACCACCGGGGTCGATGACGAGGCGATTCCGCACCGCCGTCCGGGGGCAGGGGCTCTAGGCTGAGGCCATGTCCCGCGCCGTACTTCGCTTCCTCGTCACCGCAGGTCTCTTGATCATCGGCATCGTGATCGGGCTGATCTTCCAGAACGTCTGGCTCGGCATCCTGCTCGCCGCCATCGTGTGGCTCGGCTGGTTCCTGGGGTACGAGTCCCGCCGCGGCCACAACTCCGGAGTGAACGACGAGGACCACGGGATCGAGCTCTGACGCACCGCCGTTCGGACGCCGACGCTCAGTAGTAGACCGCGAGCGGACCGGAGGGCCCGTCGACCACCTGCACAGGCGTGTCGAACACCCGTGTGAGCACCTCGCCGGTCATGATCTCCGCCGGCGTGCCGAACTCGATCACGGTGCCGTCCTTCATCGCGCAGATGTGATCCGCGTAGTGGCCCGCGAAGTTGATGTCGTGCAGGACGATGACGATCGTGCGCCCGAGTTCCTCCGATGCGCGCCGCAGGTGCTGCATCATGTGCACGGCATGCCTCATGTCGAGGTTGTTGAGCGGCTCGTCGAGCAGGATGAACGGGGTGTCCTGAGCGAGCACCATCGCGACATACGCACGCTGCCTCTGGCCTCCGGAGAGTTCGTCGAGATAGCGCCCCTCGAGCGCCGCGAGGTCGAGGAAGTCGACCGCACGGCTGATGATCACCTCATCGGCCGGTGTGAGCCGTCCCTTCGAATGCGGAAAGCGGCCGAAGCCGACGAGTTGGCGCACCGTCAGCCGCGTCACGAAGTGATTCTCCTGGCGAAGGATCGAGACGATCTTCGCCAGGTCCTTCGACTTCGTCGAGGCGACGTCGAAGCCGGTGATCTCGATCGCTCCGGCATCCATCCCGTTCAAGCGTCCGATCATGGTGAGCAGGGTCGACTTTCCCGCGCCGTTCGGCCCGATCAGGGCGGTGACCCCTCCCGCCGGGATCGCCAGGTCGACCGGCCCGATCGCGACCTCGCTGCTGTACTCCTTGCGGACGCCGTCGAGAGTGATCACAGTCTGCCCTTTCTGAGGATGACGATGAGGAACACCGCGCCGCCGACCAGTTCGATCAGGATCGACACCATCCCCTGCGCATAGAAGACGTTCTTCATGACGAAGTACGCGCCCGCCAGGATCGTGAACGCGGTGAGGACGGCGACGGGGAAGATCAACCGATGGTCATGCGAGTCGGCGAACTGGTAGGCCAAGGTGGCGACGAGGAAGCCGAGGAAAGTCATGGGTCCCACGAGCGCGGTGGACGTCGCCATGAGCACCGCCACCAGGAACAGCACGACGAACAGCTCGCGTCGGTGGTCGAGCCCGAGCGAGCGTGCCGCGTCCGGCCCGAGCGCCATGAGGTTCAGTCGGCGCGCGCGCATCCACAGCAGCGCGGAGGCGCCGACGCACAGCGGAATCGCGAGCGGCAGGTACGACGCATCGGCATTGGAGACGTTGCCGAACAGTCGCGCGGCGAGCACATCGAACTCGCTCGGGGTGAGCAGGCGCTGCATGAACGTGGAGATCGCGCCGAGCCCGCCGCCGATGACGATGCCGATCAGCAGCATGAGCTGCAGGTTGCCGTAGCGGCCGGACAGGAGCCAGCCGTAGAGTGCCATCGCCAGAGAGACCATGATCGCGATCTGGATGCCGAACTGCCAGAGCCCTTGGATCGCGACGAGCCCGGCGACACCGAACAGGTACACCGTCGTCGTCTGGACGACCCGGTACAGGGACTCGAAGCCCATGATCGACGGCGTGATGATGCGATTGTTGGTGACTGTCTGGAACGCGACGGTCGCAACCGCCTGCGCCACCGCGACGACCGCCATCACCGTGATGTTCGTGGCGCGGTGTCGCGCGATCCGCCAGAAGCCTTCCGATGCGACCGGCATCGGATTGTCCCAGGCGAGCACTCCGAAGCCGAACACCACCGAGGCCGCAGCGAGGACGACGATCACGAGCACGTAGCGACGTCGTGCACGCGCCGTCGTGAACGAACCGGCCGAACGCAGCGCGTGACCCTGCACGGCGCTACCCACGGCGGCGCTGCCTCAACAGGAGCAGGATGAACACGACCGCCCCGAACACACCGAGGATCAACGACACCGGCACCTCGAACGGCATGATGATCGTGCGTCCGATGATGTCGCAGACGGTGACGATCGCGATGCCGAGCAGACACACCCATGGCAGATTGCTGCGCAGGTCATCGCCGCGCACCAGGGAGACGATGTTCGGCACTATGAGTCCGAGGAACGGGAGGTTTCCCACGACCACTGTCACGACTCCCGTGGTGATGGCGATCAGGACGGTACCGAGCAGGATGACCCGGTTGTAGTTCACGCCCACGTTCGTCGCGACCTCCTCGCCGAGACCGGCGATGGTGAGCCGGTCGGCGACGATGAACACGACGATCCCGACGAGCGCGACCACCCACAGCATCTCGTACTGACCTCGGAGCACCGACGTGAAGCTGCCGGCGAACCACACGCCCAGGTTCTGCAGCGAGTCGGTGACGAGCGCGAAATACGTCGACACCGCCCCCACCACCGAGCCGAGCATGATCCCGACGATCGGCACTATCAGCGATGACGTGAGCGAGACGCGTCGCAGGAACGCGAAGAACACCATCGTGCCGACGAAGGCCGCGACGACCGCACCGAGCATTCGCAGCGGGAGCGAGGGGTGCGGCACGAACACCATCACGGCGAGCAGGCCGAGCCCCGCCCACTCGGTGGTGCCGGTGGTCGTCGGCTCGACGAATCGGTTCTGGGTGAGGAGCTGCATCACGAGGCCCGCCATCGCCATGGCAGCGCCGGCGAGCACGAGGGCGATCGTGCGCGGAACACGTGTGATCTGGAACATCTCGGCCCCATCGGCCGCCCCGGCGATGTCGTACACACCCGTGAAGAGCGAGACGACGAGGAGCGCCGCGACGACGAGGACGCCGATCACCAGCTTGACGTCGAACAGCCGCCCGGCGGACCGAGGGGGCGACGTGAGATTCGTGGAGATCATCATGACGGGCGGCGGCACCCGGTCCCCCGACCGGGTGCCGCCGCACGGTCTCAGTTGCCGGCGCTCTTCTCGAGTGCGTCGGCGAGGTCGTTGAAGAAGGTCGTGTACGTCTGGATCCCCTCGTTGAGGTAGGTGTCCGTGGGCATGTACACGATCTGATCATCGGCGACCGCGGTGACGGACGCGAGCGCCTCGGAGTTCTCGAGGATCTCGGATGCCTGCACGTAGTCGGGCGTCTCGGCGGCGAACACCGCATCACGGTCGAGCACGAGGATCCAGTCGGGGTTCGACGCGGCGATCGCCTCCACCGAGATGTCGTCGCCCTGGTGGTCGTCGCTCGCGTCGTCGACCTCGAGCGCCGGAGTGAGCCCGAGGATGTCGTACACCGGGCCGAGCGAGCGACCGACGGTGGGTGCGAGGTACCCGATCGCCCCACCCGAGGTGTTGACGGCCATCACGGTGTCGGCGTCGACGTAAGCGGCTTTGGCGCGCTCGACGGCAGCGTCGAAGTCGTCGACCAGCTTCTTCGCCTCATCCTGCTTGCCGAAGATCTCGCCGAGGGCGGTGACCTGTCGCTTCAGCTCCGCGTCGAACGCTTCGCCCTCGCGCGGCTCCAGGTCGATGATCGTCGCGTCCGGGACGAGATCGGCGATCGCCTCATTGTGCTGGGTGAAGCGCTGTCCGCTGATGATGAGATCCGGCTCGACGGCAACGATGGCCTCGAGGTCGGGCTCGTTGTGCAGCCCGACGTCGACGATCGCGTCATCCTCCACGTACGACACTGTCTCCGGCATCAGCGCGACCGCTCCGGCGGCCAGTTCCACGTCCCAATCGGACAGCGTCTGGAACGTGCGGTTGTCGAGGGCGACGACCGATGTCGGGGGCGTGGCGACCTCGTGGCTGCCGGTGTTGTCCTCGATCGTGACGGAGTCGGCGGCGGCGGTCTGCTCCGGAGAGACGGTTTCGCCGGACGCACATCCGGCGAGCGCGAGAAGGCCGACGAGGCCGAGGCTCGTGGCGCTGAGGATTCTGGGCATGGACATGGAGAGACTCCTGTTCTGCGGGATGATCGCGCCGCACGACGGGCGCTGAAGGGAGTGAAGTTAGGGTTGCCTACCCTCACTAGAATTTAGGCTAGCCTGAATTCATGAGCGAGACCACCTCCGATTTCTCGATCGACCGGCGCGGACTGGACCTCGTGTTCCGCACCGTCACGATGACCGGGCGGGAGTGGCTCGCACCCGATTACGTGCGGATCCGTCTGACCGGCGCCGACCTCGCGGGCTTCGATTCCCCCGGAGCCGATGACCACATGCGGCTCTTCTTCCCCACCGGACCGGTGCACACGATCGACGAGCTGCGCGCGTCGCCGAGTCGTGAGTACACACCGCTCGCCTGGGGCGAGGACTGGCTGGACGTCGAGTTCGCCGTGCATGGCGATCAGGGTGTCGCCGCCCCCTGGGCTGCCACCGCTCCTCTCGGGTCGTCGATCGGCGTCGGCGGACCCCGCGGGTCCGCCGTACTCGTCGGCACACCCGGATCGTGGTTCCTGGCGGGCGACGAGACGGCGATCCCCGCGATCCGACGCTTCGCCGCGCTGGCCCCGACCGATGCCGCCGTGCGCATCGTGATCGAGACGGTCTCGGTGGGACGGGAGATCGACATCGACGCCCCGGTCGAGGTGGAGTGGCTGCACCGCGGCGATGCTCCCGCCGGTTCCGCGCTCATCCCGTTCCTCGATGCGCTCGACGCAGATGACGCGGTCGGCGAGGATCCCTTCGTGTTCATCGCTGCGGAGCAGTCCATCGTCAAGCCCGGACGGGCCCTCCTCGCGCGCTGGGACATCGACGCGGCGAAAGCCGTCGTCAAGGGGTACTGGAAGCGCGGCGAAGCGGAGTATCACGCACCGCACTGACAGGATGGCGGCATGGCACTCCTCGATCACCTGGGCATCACCGTCGCCGATCTCGAGCGCGGGCGCACGCAGTTCCACCCGATCCTCACCGCCCTGGGCTACCACAGCGGCGGCGAGGACGACCACTCGATCTCGTGGCACAACGGCGATGAGACCGAGATGATCCTCTACGTGTGGGATGAGGACTCCGCCCCGCACCGGCACGGACGCGTCGGCTGGCAGCATCTGGCGTGGGCCGTCGAGTCCCGCGACGAGGTCGATCGTCTGCACGCGATCGCCCTGGACGCGGGATGGACGGCTGTGCGCGATCCGAAGGAGTACCCCCGCTACAGCGACCGGTACTACGCCTCGTTCGTCGAGGACGACGACGGCATCCGCGTCGAGTTCATGTACAACCCGCCGCGCGATCCGGCTTGACTCCCGGGCGTGTCGCGCCCTAGTCTCGAAAAGCTGTGCCGACCGGCGCAGCGTCCAGCCGAGGAGACGACAGATGACCGCTCAGCGGAATCTCCCCATCGTGGCGGTGTTGCAGCTTCAGCCGAAGCGCAATGACCGTTTCGAGTCGTACCCTCCGGCACGCGCCGTGTGACAGCATCCGCTCTCACGCAGCCCCGTACCGACAGGTCCGGGGCTTTTTTTCATGAGTTCTCGACCTGTGGCTGACCAGCACACAAGGAAAGGAATCATGGAGAGGCTCTCCGCACGGCTGCTGTCATGGGCGTCGCTGATCGATGAGAAGACCATCGACCAGGCACGCACCGCCTCCGGCATGCCGTTCATCCACCCGCATCTGGCCCTGATGCCGGATGCGCACCTGGGCAAGGGGGCGACCGTCGGATCGGTCATCCCGACCCTCGGCGCGATCATCCCCGCCGCAGTCGGCGTCGACATCGGCTGCGGGATGATCGCCGTCCGCACCTCGTTCACGAAGAACGACCTCGCGGGTCTCGACCTCGCGCCGCTGCGCGAGCAGATCGAGCGCGCGATCCCGCTCTCCGCCGGTCGCTACAACAAGAAGATCGTCGCGACCGCCGAGCCCCGCATCGCGGAGCTCGAGGCGCTCGCCGAGACGCACGGCTTCGACCCCGAGACGTACGCCAAGAACTGGCGCCTGCAGCTGGGCACGCTGGGCTCGGGCAACCACTTCATCGAGGTCTCCGTCGATGAGCTCGACCGGGTGTGGCTGTTCCTGCACTCCGGGTCGCGGGGCGTGGGCAACCGGATCGCCGGACACCACATCTCCGTCGCCCAGCGGCTGGCGAAGCAGTGGTGGATCACCCTGCCCGACCCCGACCTGGCCTACCTCGTCGAGGGCACCGCGGAGTTCACCCGCTACATCCACGAACTGCGGTGGGCACAGCACTTCGCGCTGCTCAACCGTGAGGAGATGATGGACCGCGTCATCCGTCAGGTCACGGAGTTCCTCGGAACGCCGGTCGACGAGCAGGAGCGCATCAACTGCCACCACAACTTCACCGAGTCGGAGAAGCACTACGGCAAGCAGGTGTGGGTGTCGCGCAAGGGGGCGATCCAGGCGGATGCCGGTCGGCCGGGACTGATCCCTGGCTCGATGGGAACGGCCTCCTACGTGGTGGAGGGCCTGGGTGACCCGCAGTCTCTCAACTCCTCACCGCACGGTGCCGGTCGGGAGTACTCCCGCTCCGCCGCGCGCAAGACGTTCACGCACGAGCAGCTGCGGGAGGCGATGTCCGGCATCGAGTTCCGCGACACCGACGCGTTCATCGACGAGATCCCGCAGGCGTACAAGCCGATCGACCGGGTGATGGCGGATGCCGCGAGCCTCGTCTCGATCCGGCACACGTTGCGCCAGCTCGTCAACGTGAAGGGAGACTGAGCTCGGAGGTGGGTGGAGGTGCAGCTCCACCCACCTCTGCCACGTGGTGTGTGTCCCGTCCTGCACTTCGGCCGTTCCTGGAGCCCTGTCCACAGAAGCCGTGTGAACGCAGAATCCCCCACTTCGACCGGTGGCAGACTCGTCGCATCGATGCCAGCATGAGGGAGTGGGATTCATGAACGACGCGCAGATCTGGACCATGATCGGTTCCTTCAGCGCCCTGATGTTCGGCATGCTGACCGTGATCTCCACCCTCTTCGTGCGCGTCGTCCGCACCGAGATCGGCGGCCTGCGCAACGAGATGAACGGGCAGATCGGCGGTCTGCGCAATGAGATGAACGGACAGATCGGCGGCCTACGCAACGAGATGAACGGACAGATCGGCGGTCTGCGCAACGAGATGAACGCACGGTTCGATGCCGTCAACACGCGCATCGACGGGCTCGATCGCGACGTGCAGGCACTCGTCAAACGGAACTTCGGACTGGACCGCGAGTAGCACGCGGCACGCGTTCGGCCGTCAGGCGATCGGTGCGACGTCTGCGTCGACCGGCCGATCGGTGAAGGCCGTCTTCGGCACGAACAACAACAGCACCGCGGCCGCGAGGGCCGTCGCACCGCAGACGATCCAGACCGTGAAGTATCCGGCCAGCGACCCGGCAGTGCCCTCTGCCGCCCCGGCCGTGGCCGTCACGCCGTGCAGCAGCGCGATCCCGAAGATGCACGAGGCGATGGCGCCGCCCACTGTCTTGACCGAGTTGGTGAGGCCTGTCGCCACTCCGGTCTGCGACGCAGGTGCGGCGGACGCCGCGGCCGCCGGGAGCGCGGCGACCAGGGCACCGGAGCCGAGGCCCACGACCACCATGTTCGTGATGATCTGCGCATACGTGTCGTGGAACGGGAGGAAGAGCAGGAAGCCGACGCCCACCAGAACCGAGGCGCCCATCAGCGTGAGCCGCGGAGAGGTGCGGCGGGCGATCATGGGGAACAGCAACGCACCGGCGATCATGGCGATCAGATAGACCCCGATGATGAGCGAGGTCGCGAACCCCGTGGTGCCCAGACCGTAGCCGTAGACGGCAGGATCGGTGCGCGCGAACGTCGAGAGCGGCGCCTGAGCTCCGAGCACGCTGACGCCGAACAGACCCGCGGTGAGGAACACCGGCCCGAGCGCTGGAGAACGGAACATCCGCACATCGATCAGCGGGTCGTCGTGGCGCAGCTCCCACAGGGCGAACGGAACGACGAGCAGGATGCCGAGCAGCACGACCGCCCAGGACCACGGGCTCACCAGTCCCCCCTCGAGTCGCAGCAGGCTCAGGCCCCCGGTGAAGCAGATCAGAGCGAGCGAGATGAGGATCAGGCCGACCGTGTCGAACGCGCCTCCCGTCGGCTCCGGCGACTCCTTCACGCCGAACAGGATGACGAAGAAGCACACGACGATCAGCACGGCGGGCACGAGCAGCACCACCGTCAGCGGCAAGGCGTCGATCAGCGCTCCGCCGACGAGAGCGCCGATGATCGCACCGCCCTCGAGCGCGGCGACGAGGAGCCCGGCAGCCTTCGCGGTGATCGTCGAGCGTCCCTCCATCCGGCGCGACCGCGACCAGATCAGCGCGATCTCCAGCGGCAGCCACACCACGTAGAAGCCCATCAACGCCCAGGCGACGAGGAAGACCGCGAACGAGTCGGTGAACGGCAGCACCAGAGCCGCAGCCGCGGTCAACGCGGTCGAGATCAGCAGCATGCGTTTGTGGCCGACCATGTCGCCGAGCTTCGCGAAAGCCGGGACGACCAGCGCCGACAGCATCAGTTGCGTACCCTCGAGCCAGTTCACGTCGGCGTCGTGGATGCCCAAGTGCCGAGCGATGTCGGTCAGCATCGGCGTGTAATAGCCCTGCAGGACGCCGCTGGTGAACTCGACGAAGGCGAGGTAGCCGACGACGGCCGCGAGGGTGCCCAGTGTTCGGGTGCGCGTCATCGCGATTCCTGATTCTCTCTCGGCCCCGGAAACAACCGAAGGGCGGGTGAGATCACACTAGCCGTTCGAGCAGGGCTCGATGGAATCGCTCACCCCGCTCCAACGCGGCGACCTCGACGTTCTCGTCGACGCCGTGGATCGAGGCGCGCTGCGCGTTCGACATGTCCAGCGGTGCGAACCGGTACACCGCCGGCGAGAAACGGTGGAAGTGGCGGGAGTCGGTGGCGGCCATCATGATGTACGGCACGGCGGGCACTCCGGGGTGCGAGACGGCGAGCGCCTCGGCGAGCAGCGCGAACTGGGCATTCTCGGTCGACGACTCCGGCGATGGCTCACTCGCCTCGATGACGGTCACGGTCACGAGCGGGTCGTGGATGCGGCGACGCACGCGCAGCACTGTCTGCTGCGTCGTCTCGCCCAGCGCGATGCGCAGGTTGACGGTGGCGGTCGCCTGCGAGGGGAGCACGTTCGCCGCGGTGCCACCGGACTGCATGGTCGGCGCGACCGTCGTGCGCACCAACGCGGCGGGCTCTCCCCCCAGCAGCGCGAAGACACGCGAGGTCAGGGGTGGGACAGCGCCGAGCACTCGCAGCAGATGCCTGCCCGGACCGGGAGTCTGCTCCGCGAGCCGGGTCAGCATGCGCAGGACCGCCGTCGACGCCCGAGGGCGGAAGGTCGTCGGTCCGAGTCGATCGACCGCGCGCGCGATGCGGCGCACCGCGGTCAGTGAGGGTGGTGCCGATGCATGGCCTCCCTCGCCGCGCGCGGAGAGCGTCACGGTCATGACCCCCTTCTCGCCGACACCGATCATCGCCGCGCGCCCCGGCACGAACGGCAGCGGCGCGTCGACGACGGCCCCGCCCTCATCGACCACGAGCCAGGGCACGATGCCGCGAGCCTTGAGCACCGCCGCGATCTCCTGCGCCGCATGACCGTACGTCTCCTCGTTACCACCGAACGACAGATACACATCGCGAGCAGGCACGAATCCGTCGGCGAGCAGGTTCTCCACGGCCTCGAGGACCACAAGAAGCGGGCCCTTGTCGTCGAGTGCGCCCCGACCGTAGACGACTCCCCCGGCCACGACGCCGTCGAAGGGCGGGTGCGTCCAGGCATCGCTCTCGTCGACCGGCACCACGTCGTAGTGCGCCATGAGCACGACGGGGCCGTCGGATGCCGCAGCGGTGCCTCGCCAGTGGAAGAGGAGTCCGAAGTCGGTGTGCCGCTCGAGCACCAGGTGCTCGTGCGTGAGCGGATACAGTTCCGCGATCAGCGCGGCGAAGGCGTCGAAGGGTTCCTTCCCCCGCTGATCGACCTCGGCCGACACGGTCGGGATGCGGATCATCCGCGAGAGACGGTCGTCGATGCCTGGTCGCACGGTCGGTGGGGTCACATTCGCCATCGTATCGACCCGCGTGCGAGGCGGCGGAGTGCGGACGATCGCCGCCCGCGGCGCACAATGGAGGGGTGAGCCTGTTCACCTTCGCCCCCTCCCGCGGTCGTCGATGGCCGTTGGCGACCCAGGCCGCTCTCGGCATCGCCGCACCGATCGCCGTCATGACGCTCCTGGGCGAGCCCTCGCTGGGCTACGTGGCAGCCACCGGCGCGTTCACGGTGCTCTTCGCGGGATCGGCGGCAGTGATCGACCGCGCGCGGATCCTCCCCTTCGTCGCTCTCGGCCTCGTCGTCTGTGCGGCACTCGGAGCAGCCGTGGCAGGGCAGGAGTGGCTGGTCGGCATCGGCGTGGTCCTCATCGCGATCGTCAGCGCCGCCCTCTCGTTCGGATTCCGGCTGGGCCCACCCGGACCACTGTTCTTCGTGCTCGTCTTCGGTCTGACGACGCATGTGATCGGCGCCGCGACGATCTCGCCGTTCGTCTACCTGAGCGCGCTGGCCGCCGGATGCGCGTTCTCCTATCTGGTCGCGCTGACGCCGCTGCTGCTGCCGCGCGTCCGTGCCGTATCCGCCCGCCCGCTGCGCGAACTGCTCCCAGGACCGGCCCTGACCCCCGGCCGCCCGTCTGCTGCTGCTCCGGGTCGCCATCGTCTCAGTGCTGGGCGTGCTGCTCGGCCTGGTGATCGACCCCGAGCGCACCTACTGGATCGTCGGATCGGCCATCGCTGTGATCGGTGTCGCGGCGGCGCGCCGGGCGGCGTTCCAACGGGGGCTGCACCGGATGCTCGGCACCGTCGTCGGCGCAGGGGTGTACGTGCTGCTGGCACTCCTGCACCCCGCTGGCCTCTGGCTGGCGCTCCTCCTGGGCGCGTTGCAGTTCACGATCGAGTTGGTGGTGGTCCGCCACTACGCGCTGGCACTCGTCTTCATCACCCCGCTGGTGCTGCTGCTCACGGGGGCGGCCACGGGCAGCATCGGCTCGCTGGATGTCGCCCTCGAGAGGATCGTCGACACCCTCGTCGGGGCGGCGCTGGGGGCAGCATCCGGCGTTCTGCACCCGCGGGAACGACAGACGCAGGACTGACTCTCGCGTCAGCGGCGTCGGCGCGCCATACTCGGCTCATGACGCGCCCCTCCGATATCGATGAGTATCACCGCCGGCTCTCGCCGCAGGACCAGCAGATCTGCGACCTTCTTGCCGCCGAGATCGAGAAAGGCCTCCCCGAGGCACACGCGAAGGTCTGGCACGCGCATCCGGTGTGGTTCCTGGACGGCAACCCGATCGTCGGCTACGACCGGTTGAAGGACGCGGTCCGATTGATGTTCTGGAGCGGACAGTCGTTCCCTTCGCCGGGGCTCACGGCCTCCGGGTCGTTCCAGGCCGCAGAGATCCGCTACGACGATGTCGCCGAGATCGACACGGCGGCGCTGGCCGGGTGGCTCGAGTCCTCGCGGGCCGTCCAGTGGGACTACGAGCACATCCGCACCAACCGCGGCCTCGTCAAGCGCATCGACTTCTGACCGCGCGCCCCGATCACGGGAACACGGGCGAAGGCGTGGCGGTTGCATCTGCCGACGGCGCAATCGGCGTCGACGGAAGGAGCGACGGTGGAACTGACCCTTGTCACCTCGTCATTCTGCGGCGCATGCTCGCGCACCCGCTCCGTGTTGGCCGATGCGATGCGGTTCCTGCCCGATGCGACCGTCACCGAGATCGACGTCGCGCGTGATCCGGAGCGCGCGGAAGCCCTCGACATCCGCTTCACACCGACCATCATCATCAGCGACGCCGCCGGTGAGGTCGTGTTCCGCGCCGAAGGTGTGCCGACCGTTCCTCAGGTGCTCACCGCCGCGGTGAAGGCACTCCCCCGCACGACCTAGGGGACTCTCGCGATCCCTCTTGTGGAGGCAGGACCCCGGTCCGAGAATGAGCGTGCGCACGGCCATCCGCAGCCGTCATCCACCCGGGAGCACTCATGGCAAGTCTCAATCCGTACCTCTCCTTCCGCACCGAGGCGCGTCAGGCGATGGAGTTCTATCGAGGGGTCCTCGGCGGCGACCTCGAGATCAACGTGTTCGGGGAGTTCCCCGACATGGTGCAGGACCCGAGCCAGAAGGATCTGGTCATGCACGCGCAGCTCACCACGCCGGACGGCCTGGTGCTGATGGGATCGGACACGCCGGACGGGATGCCGTACGAGACCCCGCAGGGTTTCTCGGTCTCACTCAGCGGAAACACGCAGGCGCGCACGCAGGAGGTCTGGACCGCCCTCGCCGAGGGCGGGAACGTGACCATGCCACTCGACACGCCGCCGTGGGGCGGTACCTTCGGCATGCTCGTCGACCGGTTCGGCATCGCCTGGATGCTGCACGGCGACCCCGAGTGACGACTCAGCGCAGCGCGTGCGCCGCGATGAAGGACGCGGAGCGCTGCTCGTCGTCGGCCATCTCGGTCACGTGCTGCGGGGCGTCGAGCATCTCGCGCGAGCTCGGCGGAGTAGTCGAGGTCGATCCCGATCGCCTCGTGGATCGTCTCGGCGAACTTCTCGGGCTTCGCGGTCTCGAGCACCAGCATCGGCACGCCGTGCTCGACGTGCTCGCGGGCGACCTTCACGCCGTCGGCCGTGTGCGGATCGATGATCTCGCCGGTCGACTCGTGCACCGCGCGGATCGTCGCGAGACGGTCCGCGTGGGTGCTCGTGCCGCTGACGATCCCGAACTCGTCGGCGAAGCGCTCCTGCTCGGCGCTGAAGTCGAAGGAGCCCTGCTCGTCGAGTTCGCGCCAGGCGCCGACGACCGCTCGGGGTCGCGGCCGACGAGCTCGAAGATGAAGCGCTCGAGGTTCGACGCCTTCGAGATGTCCATCGACGGGCTCGACGTCGCGAGCGTCTGGGCGGCACTGCGCGGGCGGTACACGCCGGTGCGGAAGAACTCGTCGAGCACGTTGTTCTCGTTCGCCGCCAGCACGAGGCGTCGGATCGGCAGCCCCATCTGCTTCGCGAAGAAGCCGGAGAGGATGTTGCCGAAGTTGCCGGACGGCACCGTGAACGACACCTCGATGGGCGCCGCTCGACATCGGTCGCCCGGAGCCAGGCCCAGAAGTAGTAGACGGTCTGCGCGGTGATGCGGGCGAGGTTGATCGAGTTCACCGCGCCGAGGTGCTGCGAGCGCTTGAACTCGAGGTCACCGGCGAGGTGCTTGACCAGGTTCTGGCAGTCGTCGAACACGCCTTCCACGGCGATGTTGTGCACGTTGTCGTCGGCGAGCGAGAACATCTGCGCGCGCTGGAAGGCGCTCATGCGCCCCTGCGGCGACAGCATGAAGATCGCGATGCGTTCCTTGCCGCGCAGCGCGTGCTCCGCAGCCGATCCGGTGTCACCCGACGTGGCTCCGAGGATGTTGAGCACAGCGCCCTTGCGCTCCAGCGCGTACTCGATCACCTGTCCGAGGAACTGCATCGCCATGTCCTTGAACGCGAGCGTCGGCCCCTCGGAGAGTCCGACCAGCGTGAGTCCGTCGCCGATCGAGCGCAGCGGGACCACGCTCTCGGGGAACGCCGCATACGCGGCATCGGTCATGCGCGCCAGGTCATCGCGCGGGATGTCGGTGGCGAAGAGTCCGAGCACCTCGGCCGCGAGCTGCGGGTAGGTGAGAGCGCGCCAGCGCTCGAGCGTCTCCGGCGACACCTGCGGCATCGTCTCGGGAACGGCGAGTCCCCCATCGGGCGCGAGGCCCTCCAACAGCGTCTCGCTGAACGGCTGCGGCTGCATGCCGCCGCGGGTGGAGATGAACTGCACGTTGGCTCCTCGGCTCGGGACTCGGCGCCTCCATTCTCGCAGGCTGCGACGAGCACTCAGAACAACGAGGTCGGCAGGGCACCTTCGTGCTCGAGCAGCCAGCGCTTGGTCGCAAGCCCCTCGCCGGGGTTGCCGCCCGAGTAGCCGCCCAGTCCGTCACCCGCCACGACACGGTGGCACGGCACGATCAGCGGCACGGGGTTCGCCCCCATGATCGATCCGATGCCGCGTGCGGGCACCGTCGTACCGCTGCGGGCGGCCAAGCCACCGTAGGTGATCGTCTCACCGTGACCGACGGTGTCATACAGCGCCATCAGCACGGCCCGGGTGGCCACGGTCTGCTCCCCCAGATCGATCGGCAGATCGAAGGCGCGCAGTCGTCCTTCGAAGTAGGCGGCGAGCTGGGCGAGAGCCTCCTCGACGAGCGCATCGGGCGCGGTGCCGATTCCGTCAGGTGGCTCGGTCCGCCACGTCACGCGCGTGATCGACTGACCGTCGCTCACGACGCCGACGGTTCCCACCGGGGTGGGCAGAGTGGCGAAGGCGGACATGCGACGAGGCTACCGCTCCCGAGCGCGACGAGAGCCGGGTCAGATCCAGCCGCGTTCCTCGGCGATCAGCACAGCCTGCTGACGCGTGGCGACGGAGAGCTTGCCGAGGATCGTCGAGACGTGGTTGCGCACGGTTCCCGGCGCCAGAGAGAGGTCCTTGGCGATCTGCCCGGTCGTCTCACCGCGTCGGCCGGAGCGCAGCACATCGAGCTCGCGATCCGTGAGCGGAGAGCGTTCATCGCTGAGCGCGTCGGCGGCCACCTCGGGGTCGACGTAGCGTGCACCCGCCGCGACCCGTCGGATGACGGCGGCGACCTCGTCCGCACCCCGAGACTTGGGGAGGAAGCCGGCGACGCCCGAAGCGAGGGCACGGCGCAGCACACCGGGGCGCGCGTGCCGGGTGACCACGATGCATCGCGTGGCGATCGCGCGGTGGAGTCGCTCCGACACCTGCACCCCGTCGAGTCCGGGCATCTCGAGGTCGAGCAGGCAGACGTCGGGCTGCAGACGAAGCGCCTCGGCGACGGCCTGTTCCCCGTCCGCACACTCGGCGATGACGTCGATGTCGTCTTCCAGCCGCAGCAACGCGGCGAGCGCCGAACGGATCATCGCCTCGTCATCCGCCAGCAGCACCCGGATCATCGTTCCTCCTGCCTGCGCGACGGTACGGTCACGTCGACGACGAACTCGTCATCGGTGCGGGTCACGTCGAGCGTGCCGCCCGCCTCATCGATCCGGCGACGCACGCCGTCGAGCCCCGAACCGACGGTATCGGCCTCGCCCGCGCCGGCGGTGTCGTTCGCGATCATGTAGCGCCATCCGTCGCCGGAGCGGTCGAGCACGAGTCGCGCCCGGCGTCCTCCTCCGTGGCGGAGCACGTTGGTCGTCGTCTCGCGGATCACGGGACCGAGGGCCGACGCGGGCGCCTCATCCGCATCAGCGGGAATGACGGCGTCGACCTCGAGCCCGGCGGCGCGCAGCAGGTCACGGGCGTTGGCGATCTCATCGCCCAAGGGAACGGAGCGGAATCGTGTGGCGAGATCGCGTGTTCCCTGCCGGGCATCGTCGACGCTCGCCCGCGCGGCGTGGAGTTGCTCCATTCCCGACACCTGATCGACCGGCATGAGTCGCTCTGCGAGCTCGAGTTGCAGGGCGATCACCTGCAGATGATGCCCCTGGAGGTCGTGCACATCGGTGGCGACCCGTAGGCGCTCCTGGGTCGCCGCGAGCCGCGCCTCGGATGCGCGTGCACGATCGAGTGTGATGAGTACATCCCACCACCACAGCGAGCTCACCGTCATCACCGGCAGCAGCACCGTGTAGACGACGGGGAGCAGGAACGGGACGTCGGCGGCGATGTCGGGAGCCGAGTCGACCACGGCGAGACACAGGAGTACGGCGGTCGCGGCGATGACGACGCGATAGCGCACGCCGCGAGGCCAGTTCAGGAGCACGATCGACTGCGCGATCGGCATCGCGGCGAGCTGCCAGCTTCCGATGACGGCCCCCGCGCTGATCCCGTAGCCGATCGCGCCGAGAAGCGGGAGCGCGAGGCGCGTCCAACGGATGCCGGGCTCGACGTCGAGACGATGCCGGTAGGCGACGAGCAGCTGCACCGTGGACGCGCACCAGAGCAGACCGCCGCCCCCGACGACGAGCGCGACGAGACCGCGCAGATCCACGGCGATGCTGGTGCCGGTCCACGCGGCGACCATCGCCAGCTCGAACGCGATCACCGCGGTCGCCGTGTACCACCAGGTTGCGGTCACGCCGCGCGACAATCGCCGCGCCCCCGGCGTCGGCGCGGCGGCGAGGGGCTCGGTGTGGCTGCTCACCCCACCACGATACGGGCGTGACAGTTGTCACGGATCAGGCGTGCGATCCACCCGGAGATCAGTGACAGCACGGCACTGCCGTCGCAGGCGCGGCGGAGGTGGACTGAGGTCATCGCATCGGAACACCGGTGCACAGACATCCAGGAGCATCACCATGAACCTCATCGACACATTCCAGAACCTGGTCGCCCAGGTCCCGGATCTCGTGCAGCCGCTCATCGTCGCTCTCGCCGGCGCCATCCCCTTCATCGAGGGTGAAGGTGCCGCCGGTATCGGGATCATCGGCGGCATCCATCCGGTGATCGCCGCGGTGGCCGCCATCATCGGCAACTTCGTGTGCGTCGCCATCCTCGTGCTCGCGAGTTCCGGAGCGCGACAGGCGATCGTCAACCGATCCCGCGCCACGCAGTCCGTCACCGCCGGCGGCGCCGCGTCGACCGTCGATGACATCGTGCCCGACACCGGTCACGGCTCCGCCCGCAAGGAGAAGTTCCAGCGCGCCTTCGAGCGCTACGGCGTTCCGGGCGTCAGCCTGCTCGGCCCGCTGCTGCTGCCCACGCACTTCACGGCGACCATGCTCGCCGCGGCCGGCATCGGCAAGGCCCGCATCCTCTTCTGGCAGGCTGTCGCGATCATCGGGTGGACCACCGTCGTCACCGTGATCGTGGGAAGCGCGGTCTACGCGGTCCGCTGATCGGCCACCTGGCGGGACGATTCGCGGAGCGGATGACGATCAGCGGAGGTTTCCTCGGGGATTCCTCCGCTGATCGTCTGATGCTCCGTGATCCGTCGCGGTCTCGGCCTGATCAGTCGGACAACGCCGACAGGAACGCACCCGTACGATCAGCGATCTCGCCGGCCGCGACGTGATGCAGGTAGTGCGGGCCGTCGACTCGCACGACCTCGCCGTGATCGACGCTCGCGGCCTGCTGCTCGTGGAGCTCGATCCACTCCGCAGTGTCATCCGCACTCACGAAGGTCAGCACCGGGAGATCGGCGGGGAAGACAGCCCCGCTCACCGCCGCGAAGTTGCCGGGCGTCTGCTCGAACTCGTCGAGCATGGTCGGGGCGGTGGAGTTCTTCGCCGCGAGCATCGCCATCTGCCGCACGCTCTCCTCGTCGTACGGCAGCCCGTCATACGGATCTCCCGCGAGCGCGGTGAGCAGTCGGGTGATGCCGAGGTTCTTCAGCACGACCATCGCCTCGGTCGGCGTGGGCTCATCCGAACCCGGCTGGTCGGGAACGCTGTTGTCGATGCCGATGAAGGCCGTGAGCTCGTCGGCATAGCTCGCGCTGTAGGTGAGCGCGTAGATGCCGCCGATCGAGTGCGCCATGAGCGTATAGCGGGTGACGCCGAGCTGCTGCAGCGCCTCGTGGACCTCGGCGGCGATGTTCTCGGCCGTGCGCGGTGCGTCGGTCTGGTCGCTGAGTCCCGTGCCGAACGGTTCGACGACGACGACGCGGTGGTCGCGCGCGAGCTCGTCGGTGAGCGGCTGGAAGTCCCGTCCCGGCGACGCGGTGCCGAGTCCGGGCAGCAGCACGATCGTGTCGTCACCCTCGCCCTCGACGACGACGTGCATGGTCTTGCCGTCGACGGGGATGCCTTGGCCGTAGGCGGTGATCTGGGATGCTTCGACGACGCTTGCGACCGCGTTCACAGTGGCCGTGGTGGCGATCGCGACCACGGGGATGGCGACGATCACGCCGGTAGTGATGAGGAGGGTTTTCGCGAACTTCCGCATGGATTCCGTTCCGATTCGGGGCACGACTGCTGCCGTGCCGGGGGTATCTCTTCAGCACATCAGCCGGTCGGATGCCGCAGAAGTGCGCCCCCGTCATCCATCTCGATGACATCTGTCACGACGTCGCCACGGAGTACAGAATGTTCTGAATTCAGATTTTTGTGTACTATTCAGATGTGAGCACTCTCTCCGCCTCCCTGACGCACACGGCCGCCCTGTCCCGTCTCGGGCACGCGCTCTCCGACCCGACCAGGGCCGGCATCCTGCTCGCCCTCCGCGACGCTCCGTCATATCCGGCCGAGCTCGCCGAGTCGCTCGGCGTCTCCCGCCAGATCATGTCGAACCACCTCGCGTGCCTGCGCGGATGCGGACTGGTCGAGAGCATCCCCGACGGGCGCCGCAGCGTCTATCACCTGGCCGACGAACACCTCGCGCCCGCGCTGAGAGAACTGCTGCGCGTGGTGCTGATCGTCGAACCCGGATGCTGCAGCGGCGATGGATGCACCTGCTGATGTCGACCACGCTCACCCCCGCCCGGCGAGAGACCCTGCACCGCCGCATCCGCCTGATCGTCGCGATCACGATCGGCTACAACCTGATCGAAGCCGTCATCGCGATCTCGGCCGGCACGATCGCCTCCTCGGCCGCGCTGGTCGGATTCGGTCTCGACTCGACCATCGAGGTGCTCTCCGCCGGGGCCGTGGCCTGGCAGTTCACCCGCCGCGATCCGGAGCGCTGGGAGAAGCCGACGCTGCGGGTGATCGCCGTCGCCTTCTTCGCCCTCGCGATCTACGTCACGGTCACCTCGGTGTCGTCGCTGATCACGGCCGAACGGCCCGAGCACAGCACTGTGGGCATCGTCTTGACCGCGATCAGCGTGGCCGTGATGCCCTTCCTTTCACTCGCCGAGCGCCGGGCCGGCCGCGAGATCGGCTCGGCGACCGCCGTCGCCGACTCGAAGCAGACGTTGATCTGCACGTACCTCTCGGCCGCCGTGCTGGTCGGACTCGTCGCGAACAGCCTGCTCGGCTGGTGGTGGGCGGATGCCGTCGCCGGCCTGGTCATCGCGGCCTTCGCCATCCGCGAGGGGCTGGAGGCGTGGAAGGGCGACGCCTGCGCGACCTCGGTGGGGATGCTCCTCGAAGACGAGCACGACGACCACGACCACGACCACGACCACGACCACGACCACGACCACGACCACGACCACGATGGGCACGCCCACCGGCACTGACGCGAGCTAGGCGCCGACGAGCTCCGCGACCAACGACTCGATCCGCGCGCGGATGTCGTCACGGATGGGGCGCACCGCGTCGAGGCCCTGACCGGCCGGATCGTCGAGCACCCAGTCCTCGTAGCGCTTGCCGGGGAAGAACGGGCACGCGTCACCGCACCCCATGGTGATCACCACGTCGGACGCTTGCACGGCCTCGGTGGTCAGTACCTTCGGCTGCTCGGAGGTGATGTCGATGCCCAGCTCCGCCATGGCTGCGACCGCGACCGGGTTGATCTGCTCCGCCGGCATCGAACCGGCCGAGCGCACCGCGATGCGATCCCCGGCGATCTCGCGGAGGAAACCCGCGGCCATCTGCGAGCGCCCGGCGTTGTGCACGCAGACGAAGAGGACCGACGGTGTGGACGCACTTTTCATGAGGACTCCGCAGTGGTCTTCGGTGGATCGGCGGGAGCGAGCAGGCGACGCACGATGCCGCGCGACAGCATCAGCACCACGATGAGGAGAGTGACGAGGAAGAAGCCTCCGAGCTGCACCGCATCACCGAAGGCGAGGGCGACGAGCTCCAGCACCAGGAACTTGCTCCCGGGCATCACGAGAAGCAGCACGACCACGCCGATCAAGCGAGGCGCGACGCTCCCCTCGGTGCGGATCCGCGCCACGGCTGCGGACTTCACACGGACGACGACCTCGAGCACGAGCTTGAGCAGGATCGCCGTCAACAGCGACAGCAGGAACGTCTCGGAGATCACGGCGGGGAACAGCTGGCTGAACACCCCGAGAACCACGAGATACACCAGGACGTCGACCAGATCGATCGGGCGGATCCGCATGCTCGGATTCTATCGACCCGCTGGGAGCCTGACAGAATGAGGATCGTGCACCAGTCCAGGAGGCCCGCGGTCCTGCGCGGGTTCGCGGCGTCGAGCGTCGCGATCTTCGTCGCGCTGGCCGGTCACGTCTCCGCAGGCGGCGCGATGCCCGGCCCTCTCGGCATCCTGGTCCCCGGCGTGCTGGCGTTCATGGTGTGCGTGCTGCTCGCCGGGCGCAAGCTGTCGGTCCTGAGGCTCACGCTCTCGGTCGCGATCAGCCAGTTCCTGTTCCACGTGCTGTTCGTGCTCGGTACCATCACACCCTCGGGGGACACCGCACCGCACGTGCACGGCGCTCCGGTCGTGCTGCCCGCCATCACCGCGGGAGCCGACGCGGCGGCTGTCGCCGACGGCACCATGTGGTTCGGGCACGCCCTCGCCGCCGCGATCACCGTGATCGCCCTCCACCGCGGCGAGCGCCTGTTGCTCGGCCTGCGCGAACTCGCACAGCAGAGCGTGGTCTGGCTGCAGCGACGGATCGATGCCGCCGTCTTCGCTCCGCGCCCGCATTCCATCGTGCGCGCGCTCCTCGGCGCCGCGCGCCTCGACGCGCCTCACGACGCCGCCCTCCTCTCACCTCTTCGCGGACGCGCACCTCCTCGGACCCTCTCGGTCTGATTCACGCCTTCGGCACCTCCGGCCGACGGCGATCTGTGCGCGCGGGATCCGCCCCGCACGCGCTCCCGCACGCACGTTCGGCGTCGCCTCGCGACGTCCGTCGAGAGGTCTCTTCATCATGTCTTCCATCCGTCGAATCACGGTGGGGGTGGTGGTGGCGGCGATCGCGGTCCTCACGACCGCAGCCCCCGCATCCGCTCACGACGCGCTCGTCCACAGCACTCCCGAGGTCGACGAGCGCCTGCAGGCCGCGCCGGAGAACGTCAGCCTGACGTTCTCGGGCGAACTGTTGACGCTCGGAGACTCCAGTCAGGGCGCCGTGGTGATCGTCGTCGACCAGGACGGTCGCGACTGGTCCGCCGGCGATGTCGCGGTGACGGGCAACACCGTCACCGTCGACGTCGATCCAGCGATGCCGGAGGCCGGCTACCAGGTGCGGTGGCAGGTCGTGTCGGAAGACGGGCATCCGATCTCGGGCGTCATCCCGTTCACGATCGGGGATGCCGAGCCGATGGCGACGCAGGGAACGGGCGACGCCGGGGCCCCGGCCGATGTGCAGGAACCCGAGGACCAGACCGCATCAGGATCCGGCGGCGTGCCCCGCGCGCTGCTCATCGGGGCGGGAGGTGCGGCCATCGCCGTCGCCGCCTTCGCCCTCTATCGATTCCTCCGCCGTGCACGCACGGCGCCTGCGGCATCCGACGATGTCGACGCCGCAGAAGAACAACTGTGAAAGGTCATCCAGTGAACACCACTGCCAAGAAGTCCCTGTCCCGCTATGCCGCGCTCGTCGCGGTCTCCCTGCTCGCGCTCACCGGGTGCGCGACGACGGGCGCCGCCCCCGAGTCCGACGTGCCGGCCGGAGAGTCGATCACGATCGACGACTCGTGGGTGAAGTCCGCCGATGACGGCATGTCGGCGGCGTTCGGCACTCTGGTCAACAGCGGCTCCGACGACATCACCGTGGTCTCGGCCGATACCGAGGCGTCGAGCATGGTCGAGCTCCATGAGACCGTCGAGAACGAATCGGGCGAGATGGTGATGCGCGAGATCGAGGGAGGATTCGTCATCCCGGCCGGAGGCGAGTTCGCCCTCGAACCCGGCGCGAACCACATCATGCTCATGGGGCTCACGCATCCCCTGCAGGCGGGCGACGAGGTCACGGTCACCCTCACCTTCTCGGACGACTCGACGTACGAGTTCACGGCCCCCGTGAAGGACTACTCCGGCGCGAACGAGAACTACGAGTCGGGCGACGAGCACGAAGGCATGGATCACTGATGCCGGCGCCCGCTGAGGGCGCCCGCACCACCCGCTCCGGGTCGACCCGGCGACAGTTCCTCCTCGGAGGAGCTGTCGCCGGCGTCGGCGCGGCGGCGGCGATCGGTGTGGACTATGCGCTCACCCGGACGGACGCGGCACCGGCCGCTCCGTCCACGCCCATGAACGGCGAATCGACCGTGCCCTTCTTCGGGGCTCATCAGGCCGGGGTCGACACCGCGGCACAGGCCCACGGGTCGTTCCTGGCGCTCGATCTGCTCGATACGACTGACCGCGACGGACTGATGCGCCTGCTGCGCATCCTGACGGACGATGCTGCGCGTTTGACGCAGGGACTGCCTGCCCTCGCCGACTCCGAGCCCGAACTCGCGCTCTCGCCCGCCCGGCTCACCGTGACGTTCGGCTTCGGTCCGAGGTTGGTCGCCCGCGCGGCAGCTCAGGCTCCGGACTGGCTCGCACCGCTCCCCGCCTTCACGGTCGATCGGTTGCTGCCGGAGTTCGGCGACGGAGACCTGCTGCTGCAGATCGCCGGTGACGATCCGCTGACGGTGGCGCACGCCGCGCGGATGCTGCTGAAGGATTCGCGCAGCTTCGCGACGCTGCGCTGGAGCCAGAGCGGCTTCCGCCGCGCGTACGGCACAGAGCGCCCCGGCACCACCATGCGCAACCTGTTCGGTCAGGTCGACGGCACCACGAACCCGCAACCGGGCACGAAGAACTTCGACGAGGTCGTGTGGTCGGCTGACGGGTGGCTCACCGGCGGGACCGGCATCGTGGTGCGCCGCATCCGGATGGATCTCGACAAGTGGGATCGCCTGGACCGCAGCGGACGGGAGGCGTCGGTCGGGCGCACCCTCGCGAACGGGGCACCGCTGACCGGCTCGAAGGAGTTCGATGAGCCGGACTTCACCGCGAACACGGCGATCGGCTTCCCCGTCATCCCGCAGTTCGCGCACATCCGGCGGGCGCGGGGCGACGACGGAGTGCAGATCTTCCGCCGCGCCTACAACTACGACGAACGGCCGTCGGGCGTGGGCGTCTCGGAGTCGGGTCTGATCTTCGTCTCCTTCCAGGCCGACGTCGCCCGTCAATTCACGCCGATGCAGCGGCGACTCGATGAACTCGACCTGCTCAACGAGTGGACGACACCGATCGGTTCGGCGGTGTTCGCGGTACCGCCGGGATGCCGCGAGGGCGGGTTCATCGGCGAGACCCTGCTCTCGGGGGAGGACGACGCATGACCGTCACCGCATCCGCCGCGCCAGCATCGGCCCCCGGGATGGAGCAGACTCCCCCGCACCGCCGCCGCGGGTGGTTCGGTGCGCTCCTGCTGCGGCTCCACTTCTACGCCGGAATCCTGGTGGGTCCGTTCATCCTTATCGCCGCCGTCAGCGGGGCACTGTACGCACTGACCCCTCAGCTCGAACAGGTCGTCTACGCCCACGAGCTGCATGCGCCGGCGGCCGACACCACCCTCACCCTCGCCGAGCAGATCGCTGTCGCCGAGGCGCACATCGGCGATGAGCCCACACTCTCGGCGGTGCGGCCCGCACCCGAGCCGGGCGATACGACGCGCATCCTGTTCGCCGACGAGGGGCTCGGTGCGAGCGAGTCCCGGGCGGTGTTCATCGACCCGGCGACCGGGGAGGTCCGTGGCGATCTCACGGTGTACGGCACGAGCGGCGCGCTCCCGCTACGAACCTGGATCGACAACCTGCACCGGAATCTGCAGCTCGGAGAGTTCGGGCGTCTGTACAGCGAGGTGGCCGCGTCCTGGCTGGGGGTCGTCGCGCTCGCCGGACTGGCGCTGTGGATCATCCGCATCCGCACAGCACGCCAGAAGCGAGACCTCCTGCGCCCGAACCCGGGCCATCGCGGCTATCGGAGACTGTTCGGACTGCACACGTCTCTGGGGATCTGGGTGCTCCTCGGCGCACTGTTCCTCTCCGCGACCGGAATCACCTGGTCGCAGTACGCGGGGACGAACGTGTCTAACCTGCGATCATCGCTGGGCTGGGAGAACCCGCAGCTGGCCACGACCCTGGGCGACGACACCGAAGCACCCGCCGACGTGCACGCGCATCATCACGGATCGGAATCCGCTCCGACCGGTGCGGCCAACCCCGCCACCTTCGATGCGGTGCTCGCGATCGCGCGACGCACGAACGTCAACACCGGACTCGTCGAGATCAGGTCTCCAGTCGAACCGGGTTCCGCCTGGGTCGTGCGCGAGATCAAGTCCAGCTTCCCGACGGAGGTCGACCAGGTCGCGATCGACGGCACCACGATGCAGGTGGTCGACCGTGTGGACTTCGCCGACTACTCGCTGCCGGCCAAGCTCGCGCGCTGGGGCATCGATCTGCATATGGGAGTCATGTTCGGGCTCGCCAATCAGATCGTGCTGTTCCTTATCGCGAGCTCGATCGCCGGCATGGTCGTGCTCGGGTATCTGATGTGGTGGAAGAGACGACCGACCCGCGATCCCGGGCGCCTCGCGGGCACCCCGCCGCGGCGCGGTGCGCTGCGCGACGCCCCCTGGTGGGGACGTGGCGCGGTGGCACTCGGCGCAGTACTGGTCGGGCTGTGGCTGCCGCTCGTGGGCTGGACTCTGCTCGGATTCCTCGTGATCGATGTGCTCGTCGGCGTGCTCGCCGGCGCGCTGGCACGGTCCCGGCGACAGGCTTCACCGGTCGACTGAGCCACCCGCGGGCACGAAGGGGCGGGTGGGCCGGGCGTAGGTTGGGGGAATGCCCGCTTCCCCCGACCTCCTCGGCCGCACCGTCCTCGTCACCGGCGCGAACGCCGGGATCGGATACTGGTGCGCGGAGCAACTCGCCGTTCGCGGGGCACGAGTGCTGCTGGGGTGCCGATCCGTGGAGCGGGCGCAGAACGCGGTGTCGGCGATCCGCGCACAGGCGCCCGACGCGGATCTGCGCGTGCTGGCGCTCGACCTCGGCTCACTCCACAGCATCGGCGCGGCGGCCTCCGCGGTCGATGAACGCCTCGACGCGGTCATCTGCAACGCGGGAGTCAAGGCCGCCGACCGAGCCGCCCGCACGAGCGACGGACTCGACCTCATGGTCGGTACGAACTTCCTCGGACACTTCGCGCTCCTCGCGCAGCTCGCGCCGGTATTGGCCGACGATGCACGGGTCGTCGCCGTCGGCTCGTTGGCCCATCGTTTCGCCCGGATCGAGCCCGACACGCTCTCGGAGCCGTGGCGAGGGTCATCCCTCCGCCAGTACGGGCGCTCGAAGGCGGCGCTCATGGCCTTCGCGTTCGAACTCGATCGGCGATGGTCACACACGTCGCGCTCCGCGATCTGCGCCCACCCCGGCTATGCCGTGGATCCTCTCACCCCGACACGCCCCGGCGCGGTGGAGGTCTCGGCGCTCGTCCGCGCGCTCGCATCGCCGACGCGTGTGGTGGTGCAGGGCAAGAACGGCGGTGCTCTGCCGATCGTGCACGCCGCCACATCCGACGAGGTCCGAAGCGGGGACTACTGGGGCCCGGGAGGGTTGCTCGAATTCCGCGGCGCTCCGGCGCCGGTGACGGCATCCGAACAGGTGCGCTCCCCCGCCACCGGCGCCGACGTCTGGGCGGCGGCGGAATCCCTCACGGGAGTCGCCTTCCCCGACTGAGCACCGCGCGGCCGATCCCCGGGTCCGGCCCGGGTGTCCGACCTCGGTGTCCGACCTCGGCGACAGGATGTGAGCATGATCACACTGGGAGGACTCGGCGGCGGGGCGCAGGCCGACTGACCTGCGCCCCGCCCACCTCAGTCGGCCTCGGCCCGCGGGGTGACCCGCACCCGGGCGATGCGACGACGGTCGAGTTCGGCGACCTGGATCGTCGCGCCCGGCACCTCGACCGTGTCGCCGACGATCGCGAGCCGCCCGAGTTGCTCCGTCACGAAGCCGGCGATCGTGTCGGATGATCCGCGCGGCAATTCGACGCCCGTCGCCTCTTCGAAGTCCTGCAGGTTGAGCCGTCCGTCGACGCCCCCGCCCGGGGCATCCAGCACCGCGGTGTCGTACTCGTCGAAGATCTCGCCCACGACCTCCTCCACCAGGTCCTCGAGGGTGACGAGGCCGTCGGTGCCGCCGTACTCGTCGACCACGACCGCGATCTGATGCCCATCCGCACGCATCCGGGTCAGTGTCGGCAGCACGCGAGCGGTCGAGGGGATGTACGGGATCGCGCGCACCAGTGAGGCGAGCGCACGGTCCGGGTCGGTCGCGGCCGTCTCGAAGAGGTCGCGCACGTGCACGAAGCCCGTGATGTCGTCGATCGACTTGTCCGACACGGGGTAGCGCGAGAAGGGCAGCTCCCGCACCTGTGCCATCGCGTCGCCGACGCTCGACGTCTCGTCGAGGGCGACCACCTCGGGCCGCGGACGCATGACCTCGCTGATCTGTCGACCACGAAGCGAGAGCACGTCGTCGAGGATGCGTCGCTCATCGTCGGGCAGTCCCTGATGGCTCGCGACGATCTCACGCACCTCTTCATCGGTCATCTCATCCGACGTCTTGTGCGGGTCTCCACCCAGCAGCCTCACGAGAGCGTTCGTCGACACGGAGAGCAGCCAGATCACCGGCCGCATGACCGTCGCGAAACCGTTGAGGGCGGGCGCGACGGCGTATGCGAACTGCGCGTTGCGCTGGATCGCGAGACGCTTCGGAACGAGCTCGCCGAGCACGAGCGACAGGTAGGCGATGATCAGGGTCAACACGAGCGTCGCGATCGTCAGGGCCAGTGCCGGAGCCGCTCCCCAGGATTCGAGCAACGGCGCCAGTGACGGAGCGATCGACGTCGCACCATAGGCGGCGGAGGCGAAACCCGCCACCGTCACACCGATCTGCACAGCCGAGAGGAAGGTGTTGGGGTTACGGGCGAGAGCCGCGACCTTCGCCCCGCGGCGACCACGCTGGCCGATCGCGGTGATCTGACTCTCACGCAGCGTGACCAGAGCCATCTCGGTGGCGGCGAACACACCGCCGATCAGGACGAACGCGAAGACGAGACCGATGTTCCAGAACAGGTCGCCCATCAGCGGGCGTTCCTGTCTGTCGAGGGGTGAGCGTCCGGGGTGAACCGGACGCTCGTACTGTCAGAGTCCGAAGAGTCAGAACAGCGCTGCGCGCTCAAGAGTGCTCCTTGTTGGTCGGTGTTGCGATGGTGTCGGAAGGAAGGGGCTTGGGGTCGTTGCGCGTCTTGACGAGGCTGGCGACAGTGGCGACCGCGATGGTCGCGCCGATGAAGAGCAGCGAGAACCAGATCGGGATCTCAGGGGCCCACAGCACCGGCTCACCGCCGTTGACGAACGGCAGCTCGTTGACGTGCAGAGCGTGGAAGACGAGCTTCACACCGATGAACGCGAGGATGACGGCGAGGCCCTGAGCCAGGTACACGAGGCGCTCGAGCAGCCCGCCGATGAGGAAGTACAGCTGCCGCAGACCCATCAGCGCGAAGGCGTTCGCAGTGAACACGATGTACGCCTCGTCGGTCAGGCCGTAGATCGCGGGGATCGAGTCGACCGCGAAGACGAGGTCGATGAAGCCGATCGCGATGATCGTCAGCAGCATCGGGGTGACGAAGCGCTTGCCGTTCTTGACGACCGTCAGACGGTCGTTGTTGTACTCGTCGCTGACGGGCAGGTGGCGACGCACGAAGGTCATGAACCGGCCGTTGGCGGGGTTGCTCTCGTGGTTGCTGAAGGCCTGACGGTAGGCGAGCACCAGCAGCAGCGCACCGAACAGGTAGAAGATCCAGGAGAAGTTCTCGATCAGGGTCGCGCCGACCGCGATGAAGATTCCGCGCAGGATCAGCGCGATCACGATGCCGATCATCAGCACCTTCTGCTGATAGATCTTGGGCACGGCGAACCCGGTCATCACGATCAGGAACACGAAGAGGTTGTCGATCGACAGCGCCTTCTCGGTCAGGTAGCCCGCGAAGTACTCACCGCCGAACGTCCAGCCGGAGAATACGCCGATTCCGACGCCGAACAGCAGCGCGAGGCTGATGTAGAAGATCGACCACCGTGCCGATTCGGCGATGGTCGGCTCGTGCGGCGTACGCACGTGCGCGAAGAACTCGTACACGAAGAACGCGATCGTGACGGCGATCGTGATGATCCAGATGAGGGGGGTGATGTCCAAGGAGGGCTCCAGAGTCGGCGTATGCAGTAGCAGCGCCAAAGTCTTCTCCATTCCTGAGATCAGGAACCGGTGAACCGGGATGCGATTGCATCCGTAATGACGAACCCACCGTGTCGGAGTACTCCCCTTGGGATCTCCAGTGTACGGGATCGGGAGGGGTGCTCGCTGCCAACGGGGTGTGAGCGGACTCCACCCGATTACGCTGGATCCGCCCCACAGAGCGGAGACCGACATGGCTGCAGAGATCGACGATGCCGAACGCGCGGCGCGCGCCGCACATCTGAAGGAGCGCATCTACCTCACGTTCGCCGCGCTCGCGGTCGTGATCACCCTCTCCAGCCACGGCCACCCGACGGCCGGGCAGTCCGCCACGACGTTGATCGTCACGGTTCTCGGCACGCTGCTCGCGGTGTTCACGGCCGATCTCGTCTCGCACCTGGTGGTGCACGGACGCCTGTTCACCCGCACCGAGCTGCGTCACGCCGTCGGGTCGAGCTTCGGGGCGCTCAGCACCGTGGTTCTGCCGTTCATCTTCCTCGGCGTCGCCGCCTTGGGCGTTTGGAGCACCGGGGCGGCCCTGCGCGCGAGCGCCATCGCGCTGCTCGTCTCCCTGATCGTGATCGGCTGGGTCGCGGTGCGCCGCATCCCGCTGACCTGGATCCAGCGACTCATCGCGCTCGGCGCCGAGGCCGCGCTGGGGTTGGCCGTGATCGGCCTGCAGGTGCTCGCGCACGGCTAGGTCACTGCTACCGCTCATCTTCCAACGCCGCGCGCAGGACCGCTCGCGCGCGGCTGTAGCGGCTGCGGATCGTGCCCGCAGGTTTGCCGAGGTGCTGTGCGATCTCACCGAGGCCGAATCCGTCCCAGTGGAGCAAGCGGATGATCTCTGCATCGAGGGCGTCGAGGTCGGCGAGAGCCTCCCGCAGACCGTCGTCCTGAGGTGCTGTCGACGCAGGACGCGTCAGAGCCTCTTCCCGCAGACGTTCCGCCAACGCTTGGCGTCGCACTCCGCTTCGTCGACTCGTCATGAGCACTCGACGGGCGACCCCGAAGAGCCACATGCGAGCCTCCTGGTCATCGGTGGGCACGGCCGACACCCGTCTCCAGGCAATGAGCAGCGTCTCGCCCAGCAGATCAGCAGCGTCCTGCGGAGAGCTCCTGCGTTCGAAGTACGCCAGCAACGCCGGGGCTTCGCGTCGAACCACGTGCTCGATCCGTTCGGCGTCGGCAGTGATGTGCGGAACCGAGGCGCGCAGATATGACATCATTCCGTGGGCTCGATACCGTCGAGATCGTCACGACAAAGCTGGGTCACGGAAGCCAGGTGCGGATCGCCCGGCTCGAAGGACTCCCCCGGGGTGGCGGCACCCCACGCGATGCCAGGAACCACCTGATCGAGAACGACCAGGCTCTGCTCGACCACCGCCCAGGACTCGATCGACTCGGGGTAGCCGATGTCCTCCTCTCGAGGGTTCTGCTTTCGCTCCTGCACAGCGGCGGCGAACACCGCCGGATCCGCTGACGCCCAATAGTCGCCGACCGCCGTACGCTGCTCGTCGGTGAGGCCTCCCAGATCCACGTACAGCCTGCACTGCTCGCCGCGATCCTGTCCTTCTGTCGGAACGAAAGGCAGACCGGATGCAGGACGGAAGTCGGCTCCGTACTCGAGGCCCGCGAACGGAGGCACAGAGAGCAGAAAGCTATCGATATCGGTGGCCGCCGCAAGCGCTCCGACCAGCACCAGAGTGCCGCCGACCGCCACGATGGGGCGCCAGCGTCGACGCGGGCGGCCGGCGAGCGGCTGCGCGACCAATCGATCCATCGTCGCGTCGAGCGCCTCCGGCACGGGGCCGGCCGGATCGGCGCGACGCAACCGCTCATCGAGTTCGTGATCGTTCATGGTGCTCCCCATCCATCGTGGCTCATCAAGAACATGGCCGGCAGAGGAGAGAACGTTGCATGCAGCGGAGATTCGGGAATGCGACGGTGTCAGCCGTGCGGCGGTGCGCTCACCTCGGCGCCCGACAGCCGATCGATGATCGTCTCGGCGATGTCAGCCAGCGCGTCCCGCTGCGCGGGGGTGAGCGCGTCGATCACGAGGTGTCGCGCGGTCTCGATGTGCCCCGGCATGGCCCGGATCAACATGCGCCGGCCCTCGGTGGCGAGCTGGACGTCCGTCACCCGTCGGTCGTCGGCAGACCGAGTGCGCTCGACGATCCCGCGCTTCTCCAGCCGCGTGCAGACGTGCGAGAGCCGCGTCAGGGACGCGTTGGTGGCGTCGGCGAGCGCGGTCATGCGCAGAGTGCTCTCGGGCGCGAAGCGGAGTGCCGTCAGCACCATGAACTCGAAGTGCGTCAGGTGGGCGTCGCGCTGCAGCTGCGAGTCCAGAGCGGTCGGGAGCAACTGCGTGACCGCCACCAGGCCGAGCCAGGCCCGCGATTCGTGCTCATCCATTCTCGGAACCTGGAATGCCATGCGACCAGCGTACGTTAGTTGAAGCAACAACTAATCTGCCCGCAGATGGCGGGGCTCAGAAAGGGATCACGATGTTGATCGCATATTGGATCGCGGCGGGGCTCCTCGCACTCGCCTACCTCGGCGTCGGTGCGATCAAGATCGCCCGCCCACCGGCGACGCTCGCCGAATCCGGCCTGACCTGGGCGCCCGACTTCCCTCTGTGGACCGTGAAGGCCATCGGCATCCTCGAGGTGCTCGGTGCGATCGGACTGATCCTGCCTCCGCTCACCGGCATCGCCACGATCCTGGCCCCGCTCGCCGCGGTTGGACTGATCCTGCTCCAGGTCGGCGCGATCGTCACCCATGTCGTTCGCCGCGAGGTCACGACGCTCGCGGTGAACATCGTGCTGCTGGTGCTCGCCATCGCGGTCGCCTGGCTCGGATTCGCATCATGGGCATGACTCCGGCGGCTGCGGCCGGCGCCTGGCGCACATCACCGAGCGCGACGGCCGGGGCGGCTCCCGACGGCACGCAGATGGACACCGTCGAGCTGCTCGTCCGCGACCTCGACGCCATGACCTCGTACTATCGCGATGCCGTCACCCTCGACGTCCTCGAACAGTCCGGTGCTTCTGCGGTGCTCGGACGCGGCACACAGAAGATCATGACGCTGCGCCAAGAGCGAGACCTCCCCACCGCGAACCCGCGCGGGGCCGGGCTCTATCACACGGCGATCCTGTTCCAGGATCCGCAGCAGCTCGCATCCTCCCTCTTCCAGATGGCACAGCGTGTGCCGCAGACGTTCACGGGTTCTGCCGACCACCTCGTCAGCGAGGCGTTCTACTTCACCGACCCCGAAGGCAACGGCCTCGAGCTCTATCACGACCGGCCACGCGAGCAGTGGCAGCTGCTCCCCGGCGGAGGCGTCAAGATGGACTCCCTCCCGCTGGACCCGAACGCGTTCCTTCATCAGTGGCTCGACGAGGATGCCGCCAGCGCGGGTGACACGGCGGCGATCGGCCACGTGCACCTGCAGGTGGGCGATATCCCGACGGCGAAGCGGTTCTACGTCGACATCCTCGGGCTCGACATCACCGCCGACCTGGGCTCGGCGCTGTTCGTGTCAGCCGGCGGGTACCACCACCACATCGGCATGAACACGTGGCAGAGCGCGGGCGCAGGGCCCCGCGCCGCCTCACTCGGACTCGGAGACGTGCGCATCCTGGTGCCGACGCGCGACGATGTCGAGGCGATGACTGAACGCCTCCGGGGTCACGGGAACGACGGTGCCGACGACGGACGCTCGCTGCACATCGACGACCCGTGGGGCACGCGGTTGGTCATCTCGAGTCGATAGGCATGCAACTGCCGCGATCGACCAGAAGTCAGGATGCCGCTGTGACGACGACACTCACGACGCGTCGGAACGGGTCAGTGTCAGCGCTCGGGTCGAACGGTCCATAGCGGAGTTCGGCGAGTGCACGCGCCGGATTTGGGTCAGCGCCGCTCAGGAGGAGAAGCTCGGCGATCGCCTCGAAGTCGGCGAGATCCTCGTCGTCCAGCAACGAGTCGGAGATGCGGAAGACGACCATGCGGAGCGGCGTGTTGGGCTGCCACTCCGGGAGCGTCTCGCCGGGGTCGATCCGATGGTTCGGGTCGGCGCCGGACGTGAGCAGTCGTGTGACCTCGGCCACGTCGTGCCTCGCGACCGCGTCCAGAAGATCCTCGCCTGCAGACATGCGGAGAGCCTACTCCCGGGGTGCACGTGCGCGTCGAGCTGGTTCCACCGCTGTCCGATGACATCAAGTCTGTAGTTTTTGACAACGAGTCTGGGGCTGACATCCACGAAGCCTCGCGGTGGCGCGAGTCTCCTCCATTCGGCGAGTGACGCGTCGTGCGTCAGCAGTCCTGTCGTGTGCCAAACCTCTCACTACGTGTTTGAGCGGTTGACGCGAGCCGGTCTCTTCTTGCCGGTGGTGAGCCCGAAGTGCTTGCGCACAGCAGCGTCGTAAGCGTTGCTGGAATCTGAGAGCACTTTATATGCGCGTTCCAGGTCGTCCTCACTCTTGTGTAGGCAGGCGAATGCCGCCATGACGACCTCGCCCAGCTGCATTCGCAGGTCGTCCGTCACCACGAGCGAAAGGTAGGACGCAGTGTTGTCCATCTCCCGGACCACCGGTTTCAGATCTTCGGAGGATTCCAGCTCGGTGATGACACCGATCGCAATGCTCGTGGCTTCCTCGGCTAGCTGAATGAGTCGAGCGCTCTTCTCGAGAATGCGGTCGTCCCATCGGCGGCGAGCTTCGCGTCGGTCACGCTCGCGCCCTTTCGCCGTCAACCCTCCCGAATCTCGGGGCCGGTCACACAAGAAGAGAGTGGTCTGGAAGAGGGCGGCGCCGATCGAGTACGCGACCACCATCACCTTCGCGGTCGCACGCACGGGCTATCCCAAGACACGACCGCCTGTCACCGCTGAACTTAGCCTCAGGATCAAGTCATTTCGTTCGTCCAGGAACCTCTTCGAGGCAAGGTTTCGGGTCCGTACGTGCGCTGGCGGAACTGGCCGAAACCGGGCTGGCGATTGCAAATCGCCTGATCTCATACGTGCGGAGGTTGATTTCGGCGAGTTCTGGATCGGCCTCGCCGGGGTGCGCACCAAGGTCTTCATCTTCGTGTTCCGGGTGGATCACTCGGGGAAGGCAATTCATCGGGTCGATCCGACGTTGTCGCAGGAAGCGTTCCTCGCGGGGCATGTCACCGCGTTCGAGGAGTTGCGCGGGGTCCCCTCGATGCAGATCAACTACGACAACCTCGGACAGGCGGTGAAGTAGCTGCCCGGGGACCTGTATCGATACTTGCGGCCAGCGCCGAGTTTGGCTTGGCCACAGATTCATGTCTCTCCACGTCAGAGCTGCCTGAGTGCTCACAACGCGGCTTTGGAGTAGTCACATTCAACTCCACGTCGCTCGTAGGCAATTGGCACGGGCAGGGCCTGAAGTTCACAGCTCGCGACGCCTCCCCTGGTCGAACTCCCTGCTTCTCGACCGGAGTCGCGATCGTCATCGACGATCCAGGTGCGGATGAGAGATCTTGACAGGCTCATGGCCCCATACACGTCGCGACCCCGAAAGGTTGCACAGAATGCCGACGCTGCCGGTAGCAGCATGACCGAGACGTCGTGCGGATCGAGCCATCCTCGTGAGCGACTGCTGTCGAGTTTGAATACAGTTTCCTTGACTGAGTGAATCACCGTGTCCCACGCGACCTCTGGCCTCGTGGCGTACAGCGCTTCGATGTGCTTGAGCTCGGTCTCATGAAGGAGTAGCTCACGTACCTTCGCACCCAGGGGAACGTTCGCCTCGGCATCGAATCCGATGGCACCGATCGACTCAGCGTGTCCCAGCATCACCGCGATGTATGACTGGGTGTGGGTAATGCTCCCCGCGCGGTCTTCTGGCCAGACAGGCGCACCGTCCGCTCGACGAAGAATGGGGCGCGGCGGAAGGCCGATCAACGAAGCAGCACGGTGGGCGAGGTCTCGGGCGGTGAGGAACTCCTGCGCCCGAGCTTGACGCATGCGCACGGACATCGCCCATTCCTCCGGGAAAACCTCGAGCTCGTCAACGCCGAGACGAATCCGTTGCTCAAGCAGGACGACTTGCTCGCTGCCACCCACCCGAAGCTCTATCCGGTCGCCCGTCCGCTGAGCGCGCTACAGCGGAAAACAAAGATCAGGAACACAACGCCCAGGCCAGCGCAGGCGCATGACAAGGCCGGTACAAAGCCCAGCCACTCCACAAGACCGCCTCCGAGTGCGGCCCCTAGAGAGATCGCGCTGAACGCGCTCATTCGAAAAACGGCGGCCATCCTGCCTTGAGTAGCGCGCGATGCCAGCTGATGTCGAACCGCGTTGGACTGGACGTTGAACACCGTGAGACCCAGCCCGTAGAAGCCGAAAATGATGCTTGCAATCACCATCCCCGACGACACCGAAAGGAGCGGAAGGAGTAGCAGCGCGAACGGCGCCACCGACGCTGCGCCCGTCGCGAACAGCATCGTGCGGATGGATCCCAAATGCTCAGAGACACGTGATGCGATCGTGGCTCCGACGACTCCACCGAGAGCCCCGACCCCGAGCACCACGCCAACACCCGCGGCCCCGAACCCCAGCAACTTGAGCGCCGTGAGCATGAAGATGGTCAGCACTGCCTGCTCAAACAGGTTGAAGAACGTCATCTGGACGATGAGAACGTTGAGGACGGGCGTGCGCCACACGAATCTGAACCCCGCCCAAAGTTCTGCGAAGAACGAGGACTGCCCTTGTAAGCGGTCCGAGCCTGTCACCGGTCGAGCCCTCACACGAAGCAATGCAACTGCGGAAAGAGCGAAGGTAACCGCCATCGCGGCGAAGACCCCCGCCCCCAGTGCTGCAACGAGAAGCCCGGCAAGTGCGGGACCAACGACCTGAGCAATCGACACAGTCAGCTGAAGTCGGCTGTTTGCCGCAACCAAACGGTCCGGTGGCGCGATATCAGGAACGAGCGCCGTTGTGCCGACGCTCGCGACGGCGTTGAGCGCACCTGCCACCAGCACAACGGCCCAGAAGAACCATGAGGGCACTGATGTCAACGCGGCGACTACGGCGCATCCCCCCAGAAGCACGGCACGTCCCGCGTGGCACCAGGCGATGAGAGGAAGACGCGCGAACCTGTCGACCAGCACTCCAGCTACCGGCGTGATGACGAGGTAGGGAATGAACTGGAGCGCCGTTGCCGCAGACGCTTCGAACGCACCAAAGCCGAGTACTTCTACCGCAATGAGCGGGAACGCCACGGTCAGGAGTTGCCCGGCGACCTGCGCCGCGGATTGGCTTATCCAGTAGCTGTTGAAGCTACGCCACGAAGCCCGGGCTTCCCTCGAGGCCTGGTCCTCGAGAGTCATTGCTCAATTCCCCACGCCGCCGTATCGACCTGCTGCAGCCGCGGTGTCGTCTCAAGAAGGCGCGACATCAGCAGTGCTTCTCCGCCGCGAGAGCTGACGGCTTCGAAGTCCGCGGGGAGCCACATGGCTCCATACAGGGGAACTACTTCCGCCCCTCGCAAGGTCTTCGCATGGAGAGTTCCTGTGCCGAGATCCAGCACTCGGATCGCTGCGTCATCCACGTAGCGGGCGGGTTCGTAGACGACGACTTTCGCATATTCCAATGGTCCGTTTGCGCCCAGGCGCTCGTAGTCGAAGCCGCATGTCCTGATGGACAACGTCTTCGCATCCGTGATGGCGATGGAAAATGACGTCGGCCTGGCCAGAGGCCCGCCAACGAAAAGCGCTGGTTGCAGCCCCGACCGGGCTATGGATCGGACGTAGCTGGACATCTGCTCATCAGTTGTGGTTTGCCCGTGCCGCTCGTTCACAGCTCGCGCCAACGGGGCGAGTATCGGCGCCAGCTCCTCGATCTGTGATGGAGTTTCGATGACGGTCACAGGCTCACTATCCGCTGCGGTACGCATCTCCCTGCGGATCTTCATGCGTCGACGCCGTCCATCAATCTCGGAGATGGTGTGATCGAGCGAATCGCTGATCGTGATCCGAGCTGCGGCATCGATTAGCCGTGCTGAGTGCGGCGAACGGTCGAGTTCTCGAAGAGCAAGGGCCAGGGACCGATCTATGTAAAGCATCCCGATCACATGCTGCGCATGGAAGTCGAGGATCCTCTGGAGCAGAGCTAGCTCTGCCGGCAGGTTCTCATACCCTGACCGAACGAACCCGTTCCCCTGCCCGTTTCTCGTGCCAATCAAGATGTGGGTCCGGGAACTCAGTTCGCCAGCGCGCGCAGACAGCTCCCCGCCGAAAATAGCCGCGACATCGTAGGTGGTGCGAGAGGGCGGCCCCGGGAGAACATGGACGGGAATCGCGCTGACCCCCGTGTCATAGCTTGCCACCCACCATTCCACTTGGATGCTCGGGTTCGACAACGTGAGCGCGGATGTCCAGGCGGGCGAGGTGAACAGGGAATCGTTGTGCACGAGCCTGCCGCGCATGTCCGCGGGCAGATCAGCGTACGCATCGAACCGCGAGACATCAATCACGATCAGCTCCCACGTGTGTTGCGGTTCCGCTCATCGCGTTCTTGTTGTTTGCGGTGAGACGCGCAGGGGAAACCGTGATCGCCGAAGGGATCGCGTATGCGGGAAGCACGTCTCGCAGCTGCCTCTGGATCTCGCGACGAGACGACACAGCACCTCGCTCATCCGGGGTAAGAGCCACATGAAGCGCCAATGATGCTCCGAACGGTCCCTGCCTCATCTCCGCGCGGCAGCTTTGAACATGGCTGATCGAGCGCGCCGCTGCCTCAACCTCTTCTAGCGCGAAGCGATAGCCATTGAGTGACACTTGCCGGTCAATGCGCCCAATGACGGTTACCGTTCCGGACTCGTCCGACGTGCCGGAATCACCGGTGAAGTACTCCCCCGGCCTGTCGGCGGATTCAGCCGTTCGTCGAAACCCAGCTTGGGGGCCGTCGAGAGGCAGGTATCCGAGCGCGAGGTGAGGTCCGGAGACAACGACCTGCTGCGTACCGCCGTCGTGCTCAACCCGCACTCTATTGCTCCCGAACCCTGATCCAACCGGCAAGGGCGCAGATGGGTTCAGGCCTGCCAACATCGGCGGGATCTCCATCGCAGACGCGATCTGTGGTGTTTCTGTTGCACCGTAAACGTTAAACAAACGAGCCTCAGGCGCGTGAGAGAAAATCGATGCTGCGACCGCGGCTGTGAGCTGCGCGCCCCCGCAGATGACACGTCGGAGACAGCTCGAGGCCCCTCTGCCCACGAGCAGACCAAACTCCACAAGTGCCGGCGTTGCGTGCAGCACGGTCACGCCCCGCTCTTGGACGAAGCCGGCCAGGGCTCCCGGCGCGGTGAACACTTCCTTCGCGGGGATGTGCAGTTCTGAGCCGAGATGCAACGACATGACGATGTCGCGCAGCACGGGGTCGTGCCCGACACCACCCGTCAACGCAAACCTGTCATGATGGTCCACGTCGAAAACGCTGGGATAGGTTCTGGCCATCATCTCTAGTGCTCCGTGGCCAACGATGACCGCTTTGGGCACCCCCGCGGATCCGCTGGTAAAGAGAACATGACTTGCTTCGGCAGGAAGGTCCGTCCGGAGGTCCGTCAGCCGTACCGCTGTGGCGTGGGCGTGTTCGACTGTGACCTGCCAGCTCGCTTGGCTTTCGGAGATCATCCGTCGAATGCGACTTTGCGGGTTGCCTGCGTCGACTGGAGCGGGGACCGCGCCAGCTTTCCACACCGCGAGCAGCGTGACTATGAACTGAACTGAGCGATCCGCGACGATAACAACCGCTTCACCCGGCCGCATTCCTTTTCCGACGAATCGCTCATGGGCGCGGCTGACAAGCTCGTCGAGCTCACGAACGGTGATCTTCTTCGCTTCAGCAGAGACAATTGCTGTTCGTGCGGGGTCACGCTCAGCAAGCCGCTTAAGCGCTGAGGCGACGAAATGATGAGTCCCCGTCACAGCGCGTGGTCTGCAAGTTCGCGCACGAGCGCCTGGCTGAGCTCCCGCGCTGTGGCGTTGTCGAAAACCAAAGCGACCTTCGCCTCGATACCGAACCGGCGTTCGATCTCCGGCAGCAGGCGGATTGCGGTGATCGAGTCTCCGCCCAGATCGAAGAAGTCTTCGTCAGGCGTGACGTCGTCGACGCCCAGTGCGTCGTTCCACAACTCGATAACTCGCTCAAGGATTTCCTGGTCGTTCATTGTTCAGTCCCTACTGGCTCGGGGCGGTCATGGGCGGCAAGACGAAGGAGGTGTAGAGCGAACCCGTCGACGAGCGCGTTCGACGTACTCTCGGAAAGAGCATCGGTCCGTGCGGTCGCCGTTGCTCTCACCGACGTGTGGTCGTAGGAAGACACAAAGTTCAACGGTCGTCGCGCAGATTGAGGCGGGCGGTCTGAGCGAACCTTCATGCCGTCAGCGCCCGCGATCCTTAGCTGGCGATTCGCCAGCGCCTCGGGCTGGAACGCGAATTTCAGGGGGTATAGGTCCGCTGCCTCATGCGTGTTGAGGAGGTGCTCCCATTGGATTCGATGACCGGTGTTCCAGCGGCGGACTATCGCCGCGATCTCGCGCAGCACAGCTTGGTCGCCGGACGCAGTATCGACGCCAATGAACATCGAGGTCGCGAAGTAGCCCAAGGCCTCTGCCTCGGCAGCGTTCGTGCGTCCCGCGTGCGCCGATCCGAAGACCACCTGGGTGTCACCCAAGGCATCCGCGACTGAAAACGCGAAAGCGGCGGAACCAACGACGAAGGGGCTCACTTTGTGGGCACGTGCAGTCTTCTTAACAGCTGCCGCAAGCCCTTCCCATTCGCGGTGTCGCTGGGATGCCGGCCCCGTTTTTGACACGGCTCTTGAGTCGACGGCACGGACAGCCGAGTACTTCTGATCGAGAACGTCAGCCCATGCCGCAAGCGCAGAAGGCGCCGGCGGGATCTCACCGAGGTCGCGATACTGCGGCACCGACACGGTTGATGTGGTCCCGTCGCCGGTCAGCATCGTCGCGTACTCTTCCGAGATCCCTTCGTACAACAGCATCTGGGACCATGCGTCAAAAGCGAGATGGTGCACGCCAACGCCGATCACGAACTCTAAGTCTTCGGCGGACGCCCAGACACGTACTCGGATGGGCACCTCTTGTGTGAGATCGAAGTCGGCGCCGAGCGCTGCCCGAATGTGACGGACCGCGGAGTCCACATCCGTGACGGAGTCGACGACGCTGAATGCCTGATCGACTGCGTCCTGGGGAGTGTGCCTGACAACGAATTGACCGCTTGCGTCATACACCGCGCGAAGGACGTCGTGCCTTTGAAGCATTACGAGCAGAGCGTCGCGTAGAGCCCGAGTGTCCAACGTGCCGCGGTAACGGAAGACATCCCCCATGATATAGAAGCGGTCGCTCTCGACATCGATGAAGTCGATCATCATCTTCTGCTGAGCGGTTGGCGACCACGCGATCGAACTACCGAACACCACTGACACCTTCGTTCAGAGCTCTAACGTTCTCGGCGAGATGGACCTTACTCGTCGTACCAGTCAGGACAATCGCGCGCTCAAACAGATCGTGAAAAACGTCGAATGGACGTGAGCTGCTTGACAGCGTTCCAGAGGCGAATGGGCGGTTCAGAATGGGAACCACCGAGCTGCTCCCTGAGTCGAGGAACTCGTGAGCCAGGAGGACGTTCTGCGCGTTCGCCGGAAACTGTACCGTGTCGAAGACGCCTGAATCGACCGCTACCCGCAGATCGTGGGGCGTAGAGACGCTCGCGCCGACCCGCCCTACACGTTCGCCTCGAATTGAGGCGAGCCAGGATTGGACCCGCACGTCTTTGACCGTTTCGGCGGTGCACTTGTGAAGTTGGAGCAAATCCACGCGTCCAAGGAGCGCAAGCGAGCGTTGGAGACTACCCTCCAGGGCCTCCGGTGAGTGGTCGACGGTGCTTCCGTGCTCCGGCGACCAGAACTCCCCCGCCTTGGTCGCGATAGTCAGGCTGTCACGAACTTCGCTGCCACAAGACTTGAGGAAGCTGCCGAAGCGTTGTTCGCTGATCCCGTAAGCAGGAGCTGTGTCGAAGAAGCGGATCCCCAGCGCGACTGCTGTACTGAGAAGTGCCGCTGCCTGGTCTGACGCAGGAATGGACGTCTCTGCCTTGGGCCATGGTCTGCCGATCCCGATGAGTCCGAGGCCGAGCTGAATCTGCCCCACTAGGCATCGCTCCCCGAAGCACGCGGGTGGTAGACGGATTGATCTTCCACGGGCGCCAAAGCGAAGTCGCCATCCCCGTTGATCACCTTGCCCCGAGACAGCGTGATTGAAGAGGCTCGCCCGCGCCCCTTGAGCACAGCACCGCGAAGATCCGGGTCCGGGCCGCCGTGATCATCCCCACCAGACAACAAGATGTTCATCGCGCTGATGTCGCCGATAATTTGGCTTCCGTCTTCCAAAACGCAGGTGCCAATAATGTCGACCCGCCCGAGCAGACGGGTGCGGTTTCCGATCGTGGTCACCGCCCCCGCGCGGTTCACAAGGAGAGCGACTGCATGAGGGCCGATTGCATTGTCGTCACCGATCACCAGCCGTCCACCGCGTGTTGCATCGATCCGGCTCGCCTCAAAAAACAGATTGTTGTTTCCAATCCGGGTAGACCCTGGCTCCGCATCGATCCTGACCCCGGGGTAGAAGACATTGCCCGTACCAATCTGGACGTGTTTCGAGATCAGCACTGAGTACGGGTCGATCACGATGTTCCGCGTGTCGGCGATGATCTCGCTGACTCCGATGTACCCCAGCCGTTTGCGAATTTCGTCAGCGTAGGCAATCAGGTTTTCAGGCACTGAGCTTCTCCAGTTCGGTTTCAATGTCATAGTCGTCAATTGGACGTCGCGTCACTTCAGGTTGCCCGAGCGTCTGGAACACCCTTGCAGCGACAGCATTCGCGCTGTATGGACTCTCGGTCATCTTCCCCGGCAGCAGCGCAAGTACGTCGGTTGCCAGCGGAATCGTGCGAACATTCAACGAGCGAGGCTGGCCAGGATCCGGCGCATAGTCGACTTTCACGCAGGCGGTTACACGGGCCGCTCCCAGATCAACAGTGTGGAACCTCGAACGGATCCGTTCCAAGAGACGGCTGGCCACACCGTCATCAACGGCGAAGGTGGGCTCATCGACGACGACAGCGTCTTCGTTGAGCCCGACGATACTCCACGCGTCATGATTGATCATCGCCGCCTGGTCGGGGGCAACCCCGAAGACGGATCTCGCTGCGAGCCTCGGCAACGACACAAGATGACTTCGCCAGAACCGCAACGAGACCGGCGGCAGACCGAGGTCGTCACACGCTTGGGGTAGCCCGTATCCCGCTGCGCACACGATGTACCGGTAGTTCACTGAATGCGTGCCGTCCGCGGTCTCGATCTGCATCGCTCCGTTCACGGTGCCGCTGATACGAGCACCCAAGATAAAGTGCGTGCCACGAGCACGGAGTTCCGCGGTAAGCCCGGACGCCAGAATGCGGGTGTTGATCCCGATGTCGTCGACCTCGAAGGCATCCTCCCCATCGAGCGTGATGTCGGCGCGCAAGGCTTCCAGCGCTGCCCCGCGGAGCTCTGTGTGTCCGACGCCAGCCGCACCCCAACGCGCCAACGCGCGGTCACGGTCATGCTCAGGAACGATCGCTACTGCGCGGAGCGGCTCCAACTCAACGCATTCAGGGTATCGACGCTGAATCTCCTGCCAGCCATATCGGCACCGCTGCGCGACCGCGACGGCCTCACCTTCATCTGCAACGGACAGAGAGTGGTACGTGCCTGCGTGCAGCCACCCTTCGTTTCGGCTGCTGGTACCGGCGAGCGTTTGCTGCGCTTGGTCCGCGATTGCCACCGAGTATCCGATGCGAGAGAGCCGATCCGCCGCCATCAGGCCTGCGAACCCGGCCCCTACGACAACCACATCAACGTCTAAAACTGTCATCAGATCCCCTCGAACTCAATGCGAGGGCTAGATCACGCGCGAATCGGCGCCACCGTCAGGACCACTCGGTGCATTCTGTTGGCAACTGTTTACCAGGAGTTTGCCAACTTGTGCAAACTCCGCAAGCGCGTCTACGATCGCGGACATGCCATTACTTCTACTTATCGGAGCGGGCGAACGCCGCTACCGAGAAACGCTTCTGGCGTCGATCCAAGGCAACGACGTATGGCTCTTCACGGCGATCACCCCGACGTGGGAGGACCGATACATTGCAGGAAGCACAGTCATCCCTCGTTTGAATGCCACCCGAATCAGTACCCGGATGGATTACGTGCTCGAGAAGGCCACGCAGGTCGCCGATGAGCATGGCGTCGCGGGTGTCATCACGTTCGATGAGATGTTCACACCTTTGACCGCACGAATCGCCGACGCGCTCCAGGTTCCAGGTTTCGGTGTCGATGCAGTCGAAAACTGTCGCGATAAGTTGATCTCCCGTCAGGTCCTCCGGCACGCAGGGCTCACGCAGCCCGTGTCCGAGTACGCCGCAACTGCATCTGATGCTCTCGCGATCTCCCACACGACCGGATTCCCTTTGGTCCTAAAGCCGCGCGGGATGGCGGGGAGCATCGGCGTTCTGCGGGTCGATACTCCTGAGGAGCTGTCCGACGCGTTCGAGGTGGTTCGGCGGGCGGCAGCAATGGGCGCCCAGCGTCATGGGACGGGTGCTCTTGTCGAGCAGATGGTCGTTGGTGAAGAGGTCAGCATTGACAGTGCGGTGCGCGGTGGAAAGGTAGATCCCCTCTTCGTCGCTCGGAAACGATTCGGGCCTGCGCCGTACTTCGAAGAGACCGGACAGACAATCGACGCGGAGGATCCGCTACTGACCGACCCGCAGATCGTCGAGGTACTCGAACGCGCCCACCTCGCACTCGGCGTCAACAACGGAGTGACACACACCGAGATCAAACTCAGCCCAGATGGTCCGGTCATCATTGAAGTCAACTCCCGACCTGGCGGGGATTTTGTTCCACACACGGCGGAACTCGCCACTGGCCTTGAAGTAGGAAACATCGCAGCTCAGATCGCGCTCGGAGGTATTCCCCGCACCCAACGCACACGCACCGCCGTCGCAGCGAACGCGGTGCTGTACCCGGAGACGTCTGGAACAGTTCGGCAAGTGAATGTGCCTGCGCCCCAGCCGGACCTGGGGGTGGTGGAGGCCGCGCCACTCGTCAGCGAGGGTGCGACCGTCCTGCTTCCTCCCGACGGGTACATGACCCGGTATGCATACGTGCTTGTCAGTGCTCCGACGCCGCGGGAATGTGCGACCAGACTCTCTGCTGCCGTCGAGGCGTGTGCTCTTGAGATGGAGCCGGCTTGAGCTTTGCCTCGCGGACGCATCCTTAACGACCAGCTATCGCTGCCTGATAGGCGATGACCACGACTCTCGGGATAGGGCCCCGAGCGTTCACCTGAAGGCCGTTCTCGGTTGCCCACTCGCGGATCTCCGCAAGCTCTGCCGCACGCCTCACCCTGGGCGACAACGGCGCTTGGGTAGAGGCATCCACCCTTGCAGCTGCAATCCAAGGGGCGATCGTTTCCCGGAGCTTTGCGGCGTTCGCTTCGGAAAGGTCGATCACGTACGGGACATCATCAAACCAGAATCTCAGGGTATGTTGGGCCGTGCTGCCATCGAGATCATCAATGAGTCGAACTTCGTTGCGCGTCGACACGTTTTCTCCTTTTTGCATTCTCACGCCACAACTACGCCCCCCAGGCTGCAACTCAAGAATAGATCCAAGCCAGCGGAGTGCGAAATGTTGGTCGACAGACGATGGACGAACATCCCTCCACCGCCCTGTTTCCTGCGCTGAAGCCGTCCTCGAACGGCGGGACACCAGGTTCGGGGTCAGCCCACGCAACCCGATGGCGCTCCTCGCCACGTCGGTATGGACACAGCCGGTGCGCTGCAGCTCGCCGACACTCTCACCGGGCCGAGCGGAAGCGAACCGATCGGCGCGAGCGAGATCGCCGCGCACGTCCGGCAGCTGCGCACCAACCCCGAAGCATGGCTGATCTCCGGCCACAACGCGGGCCACTTCTCGCTTGCGGGCGCACGCACATCCTGAAGCCCGGGATCCGCGGCCTCGATCGCGGCGACCTGAACGAGCACCTGTCACTCGCCACGGCCGCAACAGCTCGTGCTCGCCGCCGAGGCAATAATCGAGCGCTTCGAGGACATCTTCACAGGTTTGCCGAAAGTTGCTTGCATTTTTCCAGCAGAGTTCGAGCTTCGAACGCTCGGCCCCACCGTGGTTCTGCTTAGCATCCCACCCGGACCAGCCGCGCGACGCTCGCTCCCCGCTCTCGGGATCGATGCGCTCCAGCTCGATCATCGAAAACTCCACCTACGACGGAGACATCCATTCAGCGTCCGGCCTGAACGTTCGCGGAGCTCGCGCCTCGGCGCGTCGGCTGATCGACGCCGTCCTCAAGCGCACGGTCCGGCCAGTCCTCGAGCAATCATTGGCCACTCCCCGACCAGTTCGTGCGTCAGTCGCTCGAAGCAATCGCGGACCTCGTCGTCAACACCGATTCACCTTCGCTCCGGCTCGGATGCCGGGCATCCTCGCGGGCCCGCTCCCGACGCCTCGATCGTTCCCGAAACTCTCGCCCCACCCGCAGACTTCGCATGACGCCGTGATCGAAGCTGATCATTCCTCGCCGCCGCCATTCGATCGAGGCGTGGCCACGAAAGCCCGCCACAGCCCGGCGTCGCTCAATGAACTCAAGACCCCGAGGCAGAGGGGCAGGTAAGCCATCAGTGTCCGGGAGCAAGTGGGTGAAGAGTTCAGCGAACGTCGGGCCCGCCGAGGTACGCCGCCGAGTCTGGGCGATATAGATCGCTGCTGCCAACGCCCATAGCTCGGCGGTATCTTCGCCTGTGAAGCCCTCAAACACGTAGACCCATTCGGCGGGGGGTGAAGATTCGATCCCCCGCCACCAGATCGGGCACGACTCAGACATCTCACCATCACAATCGCGGTCGCCGGCGCGAGCCCGCCCCGTGAAGCGACCGACTGTCATCGGGATGGGCAGCACACGTACAGGGAACAGCATCGATCTGATGCGCAGGCTTGACGTCCATCAGCACTGTTGCTGGCTCGCCGCGTTCAGCGAGATCGGCGTTCAGTACCTCGAGATCCTCGCCCATCTCGGCGTTGCGCAGCGTGGTGTAGGTCGCCCGGACAGCGACGACTTGCAGGTCTTCGTCGTTCCATCTCACCAAGTCGCCGGGATGGACGATCATCGGTCTGGCCCGAATCGGACTACGGCGGACATGCTCAGCGGACGGCTGAGATCGCATCGAGCGATGTCGGACCATATGAGGGCGTATGCCGCTCCGAGTGCGCTGTTTGGCGCGTCGTCGAGGAGCGCGACGAGGTCGACGAGTCGAAGCGCACCGGAATCCGGTAGATCCCGGAGAGCCACGCCCTCGAGCCACTGCGGGTCGCGGTAACGCAACAGGAACCTCAGGTTCTGTTGCGTCGCTCCGGGTAGATCGTCGAACACGAGGTAGTCCCATCCCAGAGCGGCTGCCATTCGCCGAGTGAGCTCGAACTTCGCCGCATCCTCCGGTTCGATCTCTGACCTCTCCCTGACGTCGACGAGAAGAGCGGTTCCGTCCTTGCGGCGAACGAAGTAGTCGGGGGCATGTCGGCGCTTCGGGTTGCGCCAATGAATCCACATCGGCTGACTCGACACCGCCTCAGCACTCCGGGTTCGATCGAGACTCATCAAGAACGCCCGCTCCCAAAAAGACTCGAAGGGCACGTGCTGGCCCGTCGAGGCAAGCCAGAAGCGTCCCTCGACATTGCGCTTGTGGGGGTAGTCCGGAAATTTCCGGACTGGGGCCGTCTCCTCGAAGGCGATCGACCCGGCATCCGCTGGTGTCGCCTCCCGAGCGAACCCGTGAAGCGAGTATCGAATTGTGGCCGCCATGGCGTTCGTTCCATCGATCGCCTGAAGCCAGTTGGTGGTCAGCGTCATTGCGGACTCCGTTCGGCCCCGGTGTCCGTGGAGGGGTTCCGCGGTGCGGATCCTGACTTGTCCGGCAAGGTACTCCGCCGTTCGGCGCGGAACCGGCAACACGCCGCTGATCTACAACTCGGGTGCGAATCTACAACTCCCGTGCGACGTTCTACAGGTAGATGAGATTTCTACAGATCCGGTGAGACAGGACAACCGGCTCACGAGAAAAGATTCCGTGACCAAACCGTTGCATTCGTTACCTCGCCGTTATACAGTGATCACACGGTGAATGTTTGCTGTGGCACTCACCGCATGTGATTGCAGGACACTCTTGGTGCAAGGGACAAGGGCCGGTCGGGAGCCTCTCCGACCGGCCCTTTACTGTTCGCACTATTCTGTGAGGATGACCGATCGCAAGCTCGCCCTGGAGGCCTGGGAGAGCCTGTTCCGCGCGCAGCACGAACTGTTCACCGAGATGATGGCGGACTTCGAGCACGCCGAGCTGGCGCAGGCGGAGTATGACGTGTTGCTCACCGTGACGCGCTCCCCCCAGATGACCGCGCGACTGCGCGACGTCACCTCGAACATGCTGATCAGCCAGCCCAGCGTCTCCCGTCTGGTCGATCGCATGGTCAGCCGCGGCCTCATCTCGAAGTGCGCCGATCCCGACGACGGCCGCGGCGCACTGATCCGCGCGACGGATGCCGGGGCACGCTCGTTCCGCGCCCTCGCGACCGTGCACGGCCGATCGATCGCCGAACGGATGGCGACTCTCGACGACGACGAACTGCGCGCTCTGCGCGACCTCGCCGAGAAGCTCCGCCAGGGCTGACCCCCTCTTCCCTCGCTCGCTCGCGGCAGAGTCTGGCAGGGTGGAGCGTGAGGGCGCGCACCACGGCGCGCTCGCGACCGCCCCCTCGGGGGGAACCAGGGAGGTCATTCATGGAGATCGCCGGAGCTGTCGGCATCCTCATCATCGTCGGCATCGCGATCGTCGTCGCCGTCGTCCTACTGCTGATCCTGCTGCTGTTCGCACGCAGCTGGATCAAGGTGGCCCGAGCCGACGAGGCACTCGTCATCTCGGGACGCAAGCAGAAGGTGCAGACCGCGGTCATCGCGGCAGACGGGACGAGCCGGCCCGAGATGTCGGAGTCACCCGTCACGGTCATCGTGAACGGCAAGTCGCTGGTCAACCCGATCACGCAGCGCCACGAGATCATCTCGCTGCGTTCGCGTCAGGTGTCGCTGAACGCCGAGGCGCAGTCGCTCGACAGCGTCACGCTGAACGTCGACGGCGTCGCGATCGTCAAGATCGGCTCCGACCCCATTCTCGTGCGCCGCGCTGCCGAGCGATTCGCCTCGCAGGACAAGGCCATCGAGCAGTTCACTACCGAGCAGCTCGAGGGTGCCCTCCGCGGCATCGTCGCCACGCTCTCGGTCGTCGAGCTCATGCGTGAGCGTAAGAAGTTCTCCGACCAGATCGCCGCCGACGTCTCGCAGGAGCTCGCCGAACAGGGACTCATCCTCGACTCGTTCCAGATCAAGGGCATCACCGACAAGGTCGGCTACATCCAGTCGCTCGGTGCTCCCGAGATCCAGGCGAAGCGTCAGTCCGCGGAGATCTCGCAGACCAACGCCGACCGCGCGATCAACCAGAAGAACATCGCCAACAAGGAAGCCAACCTGATCGAGCAGACCGCGCTCGACACGAACACGGCCAACTCCGACTCCGGCATCGGCCGCGCCCGTGCCGAGGCCGAGCAGGCCGAAGCCCTCGCCCGAGCCCAGGCCGAGCAGGCCGTTCTGCAGCAGCAGGCCGAGAACAAGCAGGCTCAGCTCGACGCCGACGTCAAGCGCGTCGCCGACGCGCAGCGGTACGAGGCCGAGACCCGCGCACAGGCCGAGCTGTACACGCGCGAGCGCGCAGCCGAAGCCGCCGCGATCGAGCAGGTCAAGCAGGCAGAAGCGCGCACCCGCATCGCCGAGCAGCAGGCACAGGCCGACAAGGCCCGCGCCGACGGTGAGGCCGCGGCAGCCGTGGCGAAGGCCACCGGTGAGGCGAACGCGCTGCGCTCGCAGGCCGAAGCCGAGTCCGAGGCACGTCGTCTGCGCGCCAACGCCGAGGCCGATGCGATCCGCGCCGAAGGTGACGCGCGCGCTGCCGCCCTCGAGGCCGAAGCGAAGGCGATCGCGTCGAACCAAGAGGCATTCATGTCGCAGCGCGTGCTCGAGGTGCTGCCGTCGATCATGGCCGAGTTCGCCAAGGGCTATGCCGCGATCGGCAACGTGTCGATCATCGGCGGGTCCGGCGACGACGGCGCATCCCAGGTCGTGGGGGCCGACAGCGCGAAGGCACTGCGCTCGGTGTTCGACAGCGTGCACTCGGCGACAGGGCTCGACCTCGCCGGCATCATCCAGGGCCAGGCCATCGGCCGCGGTTTCGGTGCCGGAGTCGCCGAGGCTACCGCACCTGCTCCCGCGCAGACGCGTGTTCCGAACCCGACCACTCCGCCACCGCCCGCCGCGTCAGTCGCAGACGCGGAGTAGTCACACCGTCACGCAGAACAGCGGATGCCGCGGCCGATTCCGGTCGCGGCATCCGCTGTGCTGCGCGGTCAGCGTTCATAACTCCTCAAGAACTGGGCCCGAACGGTCGGATAGCCCTCGATCGACGGAACCTGCGCCGTCTTTGAGGAGTTGTGAACGACGCAGCGGCCGCACCGACCGGGCAGACTGGAGGAATGACGTCCGCCGCGTTCGACCTCGCCGCCATCGGCGCGGGACTCTCGTTCGCGGCAGCCCTCGACGAGCTGTCGACGACGCTCGACACGAGCACGTCAGCGGTGGTGAGCGCTCCTCCCGGAACCGGGAAGACCACGCTCGTGCCACCGCTGCTCGCCTCGCGTTCGAGGGGTCGGGTCATCGTCACGCAGCCGCGTCGCGTCGCCGCCCGTGCCGCAGCGCGCCGACTCGCGCAGCTCGACGGCTCACCCCTCGGCAGCCGCGTGGGATTCACCGTGCGCGGCGAGCGCGTCGTCGGCAAGGACACGAGGGTCGAGTTCGTCACGGCCGGGGTGCTGCTGCGGCGCCTGCTGGACGACCCGGATCTCACCGGCGTGGATGCCGTGATCATCGACGAGGTGCACGAGCGAGCGCTCGAGACCGATCTGCTGATCGGCCTGCTCTCGGAGGTGCGGGAGCTGCGAGACGACCTGGTGCTCATCGCCATGTCGGCGACCCTCGATGCCGCACGGATCGCCACCGTCATCGGCACGGACGGCCAGCCCGCGCCGATCGTCGACCATGACGTGCCCGCCTTCCCGCTCATGGAGCGCTGGGCGCCCAGCCCCACCCCGCGCCTCGACGAGCGCGGAGTCACCTGGGGATTCCTCGATCATGTCGCCCACACCGCGGCATCCGCCGCCACCGACCTCATGCGCGACGACCCCGCCGCCGACGTGCTCGTCTTCGCGCCGGGCGCACGCGAGGTATCGGAGATCGCGCGCCGCATCCGCGCAGCGACCCGCTCCTTCGATGTGCGGGAGCTGCACGGCCAGATGCCGGCGGCCGAGCAGGATGCCGTGATCCGCGGCCGCCTCCCACAGGAGCCACCGCGCATCATCGTCTCGACCTCGCTCGCCGAGTCGTCGCTCACGGTGCCCGGCGTGCGGCTGATCGTGGACACATGCCTGGCGCGGGCTCCACAGCGTGATGCTGCGCGAGGTATGACAGGGCTGGTGACCACGGCGGCCTCACGTTCCTCGTGCGTGCAGCGCGCCGGCCGTGCCACCCGCCAGGGCCCGGGCACCGTCGTCCGCTGCGTCGATGAACGCACCTACGCCGCCGCCCCCACCCGCCCGACGCCCGAGATCGCATCGAGCGACCTCGCCGATGCGGCCCTGCTGCTGGCCTGCTGGGGCGCACCGGGCGGCATCGGCCTGCGGCTGATCGACGCCCTTCCCGCCGACAGCCTTGCGGACGCCACCGCGGTGCTGCGCGGCCTCGGCGCGATCGACGACGAGGGTCGTGCGACCGAAGAGGGTCGCGCTCTGGCCCGCATCCCGACCGACCCGCGCCTCGCCCGCGCCCTGCGCGACGGCAGTCCTGTGGTGGGCGCTCGACTGGCCGCCGAGGTCGTCGCAGTACTGGGCGGTGATGTGCGCGCCGCAGACTCCGATGTCGCACAGACGCTGATCGCCCTGCGGGGCGGCCGTACACCGGAGGCACGCCGGTGGCGGAGCGACGCGGACCGCCTCGAACGCCTGACGACGCCGACTCCGGGCGTGCGCTCGGATCTCGACGGCGTCGGCCTGGTGATCGCCCTGGCCTTCCCGGATCGGGTCGCCCGCCGCGTCGACCGCAGTGCCGGCGGGGCCACCTTCCTGCTCGCCTCCGGAACCCGCGCGGGGGTGACCGGCGCACTCGCAGCGGTCGAGTGGCTGGCGATCGCCGATGTCGCGCGAGCGTCCGGGCGAGCGGCCGCCGGATCGGGCGCGATCGTGCGGTCGGCAGCGACGCTCTCCGAGGAGCAGATGGAGCGGGCGGCGAGTCACCTGATCACCGACCGCGTCGAGGCCGAGTTCGTCGGAGGCCGCGTGCAGGCTCGACGCGAGCGGCGCGTGGGCGCGATCCTGCGCTCGTCGGCACCGGTGCGCGCGTCGGCCGACGAGGGGCGCGACGCCGTGCGCCGCACACTCCGGCGCGACGGGCTGGGGCTGTTCCCGTGGTCGGCGGCGGCGTCCGAACTGAGGAGCCGCCTGGCCCTGCTGCGCCGCGAACTCGGGACGCCCTGGCCGGACGTGTCTGATGAGGGCCTCCTCGCGACCCTCGATGCGTGGCTCGCGCCGGAGCTCGACTCTCTGGCGGCCGGCACCCCGGCGGCGCGGCTGGATCTGACCTCGGCGCTACGCCGACTGCTGCCATGGCCCGAGGCGGGGCGGCTCGAGGAACTCGTGCCGGAGCGCCTCGAGGTGCCCAGCGGATCCCGCATCCGCATCGCCTACCCCGCTTTCGATGATCCGGATGCACCGCCCGTCGTCGCGGTGAAGCTGCAGGAGTGCTTCGGCTGGGCGCAGACGCCGCGCCTCGTCGACGGTCGCGTGCCCGTGCTCTTCCACCTGCTCTCCCCCGGCGGGCGTCCGGTCGCCGTGACCGATGACCTCACCTCGTTCTGGTCGGGCCCGTACGCCCAGGTGCGCGCCGAGATGCGCGGGCGCTACCCGAAGCATCCCTGGCCGGAGGACCCCTGGGCTGCCGTTCCGACCAGGCACACCAAGAACCGCGCCGCCCGCTAGACCGCGGCCAGAGAGACCGCGTCGCCCGAGAGACCGAGCCGGCGCCTCAGCGGGTGCGGCGGCGCAGTGTCAGCGCTGCGAGGATGAGCGCGCCCACCGCGAAGGCGACGACGACGAGCAGCGGACCGAACACGTCCCACCCCTCATCACCCGCGGCGACCGCATTGATCGTGTCGATCGCATAGCTCAGCGGCAGCCAATCGGAGATGGCGTGGAGCACGTCGGGCATCTGATCGCGGGGCATGAAGAGACCGCCGAGGATGATCTGCGGGAACACGAGCAGGGGCATGAACTGCACGGCCTGGAACTCGGTCTGGGCGAAAGCGCTCGCCAGCAGTCCGAGAGCCGTGCCGAGCAGCGCGTCGACGACCGCGACCAGCCCGAGCTGCCACAGCGGTCCGTCGACATCGAGACCGCACACGCCCACCGCGAACGACACCGTGATCACGGCCTGCAGCAGCGCCATCAGCCCGAAGGCGAGCGCGTAGCCGAGGATGAAGTCGGCCTTGCCGAGCGGGGTGGTCATGAGTCGCTCGAGCGTGCCGGAGCGCCGCTCACGCAGCGTCGTGATCGAGGTGATCAGGAACATCACGATGAACGGGAAGAGCGCCAGAATCGCTCCGCCGAACTGATCGAACACGCCCTTCTGATCGCTGAACAGCCAGGCGAACAGCCCGACGAGCAGGCTGGGCGCGATGAGCATGAGCACGATCGAGCGGGGGTCGTGGCGCAGCTGAGTCAGGACGCGGCCGGCGGTCGCGAACGTCCGCAGCCCGTTCACGAGGCCGCCTCCTCGTCGTCGCGCCGCGCCTCTCGACGGGATCGCCTCGTGTCGGGGGAGAGAGACCGATCCCGTTCGATCAAGGCCAGGAACGCGGCCTCGGGATCGTCGGTTCCGGTGTCGGCCAGCAGCGCGCGCGGCGTGGTGTCGGCGATGATCCTGCCTTCACGCAGAAGCAGCAGTCGGTCGCAGCGGAGGGCTTCGTCCATCACATGACTCGAGACGATGAGGGTGACGCCGCGGTCGGCGAGACCGCGGAAAAGCTCCCACAGCTCGGACCGCAGCAGCGGGTCGAGACCGACGGTCGGCTCGTCCAGCACCACGAGCTCGGGCGATCCGATCAGCGCCATCGCGAGCGAGACCCGCGTCGACTGCCCGCCGCTGAGGGAGTCGACGAGCTGGCCGGACTGGGGGCCGAGGCCGACGTCGGCGATGACCCGGTCGACGTCGCCGTTCGGCGCCTTCAGCAGCGCCGCGAAGTACGACAGGTTCTGCCGCACGGTCAGGTCGCCGTACACCGCGGCGCCCTGGGTGCCGTAGGCCACACGGTGCCGCAGCTGCCGCGAACCGCCGGGCTCACCGAGCACCGTCACGTGGCCGGATGCGATGCGCTGCACGCCGACGATCGAGCGCATGAGCGTGGTCTTGCCGCATCCGGAGGGTCCGAGCAACCCGGTGATCTGCCCCCGCGGGATCGCGAGGTCGATCCCGTCGAACACCGGTGTCTTCCCGCGCTGCACACGCAGCTGAGACACCTCGACCGCGAGATTATTCATCATGCGATGAATTATGCGCCGACGAGGTGGCGCCGTCAACAGGACGATGACGCGCGCACTCCGGCCTCCCCCGAGCGCGCGCGTCGACCTACCTCGGCACCACGTCGTAGGTGATGCGCACGAGGCCATCCCCACCCGTGGAGTGATGCCCGCGCAGGGTGAGCAGAACGTCGCGATCGAGGTCGCCGAAGAGCCGGCTCCCACGTCCGAGCAGGATGGGAGCGATCGAGACGGTGATCTCATCGATGAGCCCTGCGGCGAGGAAGGACTGGATGGTGCGCCCGCCATCGACGTAGACGCGCTTCGCCTCGACCTCCGCGAGGATGGCGCTGACCTCGTCGACCGAGCGGGCGATCCGGGCATGCTCGCTCTCGGTGAGAGTCGTGCTGAGCACCACGACGGTCGCTCCATCGAAGGGCCACTCATCGAAGCCCGACACCGTGTCGTAGGTGGTGCGCCCCATGACGAGCGCGTCGACCGTCGGGAAGAAGGTCTCCCAGATCAGCCCCGGGTGCGCTCCCTCTTCGGCGATGTGCGCTCGGTGCTCCGGTTCCGTGAGCCAGGAGAGGTCGCCATCGGGTTTGGCGATGTAGCCGTCGAGGCTCGTTCCGATGAAGACGCATCCGCGCCAGGAGCGATCGAGGTTCATGTCCAGCCTTTCACGAGGGTGTCGATGGTGGATTCCGGCGAGGTGGGATCGAGCGAGACCGCCTGCCGGTACAGACTTCCGTGCAGGGCGTCGAGCATCAGCAGAGACGCGGCACGGAGATCGACGTCGGCGCGGAGCGACAGGTGTGCGAGCAGTGACTCGAGATAGTGAGCCTGTCGGGTCCACCCCTCTCGGAGCAGCTCTGCCGCCTCAGGCGACCACAGATCACGCATCAGCTCACCGAGCCCCGCGATCGCCGCAGAAGACGAGGCCGTCGCGAAGTGCGCGTGCCCGTACGAGTGGAGCTCATCCCGCGCACGCTCCGGGTCGATCGGCGCGCGAGGGATGCCGTCGATCCATCGCCGCGAGAGGGCGAGGAGCAGGCGCTCTTTCGATCCGAACCGCTTGATCAGACCCGCGGCGCTGATCCCCGCCGCCGGCGCGATCTCATCGAGCTTCCAGGGTTCGGTCGACGTGCGCTGAGCGAGGGCTGCAACTATGCGATCCAGCAGCTCAGCGTCGGAGGAGCGAGGGGGACGAGCCATTCCATTAGTAAATCATAACTGATTAATGGGATGTGACTCCGTCGAAGAGGTAGCGCTGCAGCGTGGGGCCGACGCGCGCCACGAGTTCGTCGACCGTGGCATCGGCGAGCGGAGGGAGACGCAGCACATACCGGGTGATCAGCATGCCGGCGATCTGCGAGGCGACGAGCGACGCCCGCAACTCGGCGTCGTCAGCGTCGAGACTGCGCGCCACCCGCGAAAGGAGTTCGCGCGAGAGGAATCCCGCCAGCAGCGGAGTCGTGAGTTTGCTGCCGAGCGCCGTGCGCAGCAGCATGACGCCGCGCCGGCGCACATCCGGCTGCTCGAACGCCTGCAGCACGTAACGGATGAGCCGCTCCCCCACCTCGTCGCGCGGGCCTGCGAGGATGCCGGGCACATCGATGTCGGGTCGCAACGGGATGCCGACAGCCTCGGCGAAGAGGTCGGCCTTGGTGCCGAAGTAATGGTGGACGAGCGCCGAGTCCACCTCTGCTCGCGCGGCGATCAGCCGGATCGTCGCACCGTCGTACCCCTGCTCGCCGAACTCTTCGACGGCAGCCGCGATGATCCGCGCCCGAGTATCGGAGACACCTTTCGGACGGCCGCGCCGCCGGAGGGGCTTCTGCTCGGTCATGCCCGCCAGCCTACGACCTCCCCCACGCCCGAGCTCCGGCGCTAGTCCAACAGGTGGCGCAGGTAGCGCGGCGGGGAGCCGAGGAACGATCTCCAGTGGTTGACGAGTTCGAGATCGTTCCACTCGGCGGGTCGAATGCCCCAGTCGCCGACCTCGAGGATGCGGGCGCCTGGAAGCGCAGCCAGCACGGGCGAGTGCGTGGCGCAGAGCACTTGACCGCCCTCGTCGACAATGCGCTGGAGCACCGCGATCAACGACAGGGTCGACGAGAACGACAGGGCGGCCTCGGGCTCGTCGAGGCAGTAGAAACCCGGCTCATCGAAGCGACTCTCCAGCAGCGCCAGGAATGATTCGCCGTGGCTCATCTCGTGGAAGGCGACGTCTCCCCTCGCCGAGGGATTCTCTTCGAGGTAGGTGTAGAACGAGTGCATCGTCTCGGCGCGGAGGAAGAACCCCCACCGGTTCGCCCCCACGCCACGCTGCAGCTGCAGCCAGTCCGAGAGCGGCGACTCGGTCGGGCGCGTGCGATGCTGCGCGTTGCGCGAGCCACCCTCCGGCGACAGCCCGTAGGCGATCGCGATCCCTTCGACGATGGTCGACTTGCCGCTGCCGTTCTCGCCGACGAGGAAGGTCACGCCGGGGTCGAGATCGATGCCCTCGCGCAGCACCTGCGCCACGGCTGGGATGTTCGCGGGCCAGCGACGGCTGGGGGCCGGCGCATCCGACGTCGGGCGCACGGCGACCACCGGCTGCTGGCGCCGACGCCTGCTGTTCGGGTCCCAGAACGGATCCATCGGTTCACTCCCTGCGTCGGCATCCCGTGGAGACTACCGGCGGCCGCCGACACGCGCCCGACACAAGCGCACTCAACGGGCACTCAGCACTCGATGACGTTGACCGCGAGGCCGCCCTCGCTGGTCTCCTTGTACTTCGTCGACATGTCGGCGCCGGTCTGGCGCATGGTCTCGACCACCGCGTCGAGCGACACGTAATGGCTGCCGTCACCGCGCAGCGCGAGGCGGGCGGCGGTGACCGCGGTCGATGCCGCGATCGCGTTGCGCTCGATGCAGGGGATCTGCACGAGTCCACCGATCGGGTCGCAGGTGAGTCCGAGGTGATGCTCCATCGCGATCTCGGCGGCGTTCTCGATCTGCCGATTCGTGCCTCCCATCACCGCGGTGAGACCGCCCGCGGCCATCGCGCACGCCGATCCGACCTCGGCCTGGCATCCACCCTCTGCGCCCGAGATCGACGCGTTCGCCTTGAACAGCGACCCGAGCGCGGTCGCGGTGAGCAGGAATCGCCGGATGCCGCGGCGACGATTCGCCTCGGCCGTCTGGTCGGCATCGATGTCGGCCTCGTGCGCCGCGGCGGCACCGCGGGCGTCGGGCCCGAATCCGAGCAGGGCGCTGCCGACCAGCTCTCCGTAGGGCGTGACGGCGTTTCCCGCACCGAGCCCGGAGTCGGCCAGGAACCGCCACCAGTACATCGCGACCGCGGGAAGGATGCCGGCGGCACCGTTCGTGGGAGCGGTGACCACGCGACCGCCCGCGGCGTTCTCCTCGTTGACCGCGAGCGCGAAGGCGCCGAGCCACTCTCCCGGAAGCTCACGGTGCCCGTCGGCCTCGACCTCGTCGAGCTGCGCGCGGATCGTGCCGGCCCGACGCTTCACCTTGAGCATGCCCGGCAGCACGCCGTCGGAATGCAGACCGGCATCGACACAGGCCGACATCGCGTTCCAGATCGCATCGAGTCCGGCGGCGACGTCTTCCTCCGTGCGCACCGAGGTCTCGTTCAGACGCGCGACCTCGGCGATCGAGAGACCGTGCTCGTCGCACAGGGCGAGCAGCGACGCCGCATCCGTGTAGGGATAGGGGAACGAGGACGCGGCGATCGGCGCCCCTTCGCCCTCGCGACGGATGAACCCTCCGCCCGTGGAGTAGTAGGTCTCTTGCGCCACCGACGTGCCGCCGGCATCGCGCGCGACGATCGTCATGGCGTTCGGGTGGCCCGGCAGTCGCGTGCGCGGGGCGAACACGATGTCGGTCTTCGCGAACGGGATCACCTGCGTGCCGTCGAGGGTCAGTGAGCCGCCGATCGGAAAGTCCGTCCACGCCGAACGGACATCCGCGGGGTCGCAGGTCTCGGGTGAGAGCCCGCGCAGACCGGCGACGACGGCGTCCGGTGTGCCGTGCCCGATCCCGGTCGCGCCGAGCGAACCGAACAGGGTGCACTCGACCCCGGCGACGGTGTCCAGAGTCCGATTCGCGCTCAGTCGCTGCACGAAGTCGAGCGCCGCTCGCATCGGCCCGACCGTGTGAGAGCTCGACGGTCCCACACCGATGGAGAACAGATCGAAAGCCGAGACATACGCATTCACGCGTCCAGGTTACGCCGCATCGAGTCGCCGGGTTAACCCCCGCTAGCCTGTTCCCGTGAGTGATGACACCGGAATCCTTCTCTTCCTCGCCCTCGGCGTTCTCGTACTGATCGCCATCGTCGTCCTCGGCGTGCTCAGCTCGCGGCGCAAGCGGACCGCGACGACGCGCACCTGGACGGTGAGCACCGGATGGATCGGCGAACAGCCCTTCCTCCAGAGCAGCGACCTCGCCCCCGACGACACGCGGCAAGAGGAGCTGTTCCGCCAGACCTATGAGGTCGGCGGCAGCCTCACGATCACCACGGCAGACGAGAACGGTGAGCCGGTTGAGCGCGAGGTGCACGTGTCACGCATCGGCCGCAGCCTGCGGGCCGGGTTCCCGCAGGCGAAGATCGGCGTGACCGCGTACTTCCGGGAGTGGGAGGGCAGCGAGTTCCCCGTCGCGTTCGCCGTGAAGGGGACCGACAAGGTCGTCGAGATCGCGATGGATGCGGACGGTGTGACGGCTCGGGATGCCGCTGGTGCGAGTATCTGGGCCTCGCCGTGGTCGACGCTGCTCTTCTCCAACGGCCCCGACATCGTGCTCGCCGGCGGTGGCAGGACCGTCCGCGTCGAAGACACCGACGGTTCGGATCTCGAAGAGCTCCTGATCAAGTACGGCACCCTCACGCAGATGCACTTCTGATCACCCGTCAACCCCCTTCGCACGCACGGAGGACGGCGGCATCCTGATCGTGACGAATCACGAAAGGGTGATCATGACGAACAGCACACCGGACCAGGAGCCACAACAGGCGGAGTCGGTCGAGCAGGCCGACCCCGAAGAAGTGCCCAGCACCGAGCAACTGCAGGAGCCGAGCACCGAGAAGGACCCGGGTGAGGAGCCGGTCGCACCGAAGCGTGATGAGCCGGAACCCGATCACGAGGCCGTCGGCATCGGTGTGATCGACACCGAGGAGCCGCAGGCCGACTGACCTGCAGCTCCTCGAAGAGCACGAACCGGGTGACGATTACTCGACGAGCTTGCCCGCGGTGTCGACCTCGCGCATGAGCTCGGCGATCTCGACGGGGATCTCGGGGATCGCCTCGTGCGTGATGCCGTCGCGGGGGCTCCAGACGAGGTTCACCTGCAGCGTCGGGTCGGTGTCGGGGAAGTCGCTGCGGTTGTGGCATCCGCGAGTCTCGCGACGTTCCAGCGCGGCCTCCATGGTGGCGCGGGCGGCGAGCGCCGAGGCCTTGAGATCGAACGCGTGCGCGAGGTCCTGGAACCCGGCGATGTCGGGGTGGATGCCGATGTCTTCCATGCGCCCCTCGATCATGTCGAGCTCGGCGAGACCCGCCCGCAGACCCTCCTCGTCGCGGACCACGCCGGCGTACTCGGTCATCGTGTTGCGGATGGCGCGCTGCAGGGCGCGGACGTTCTCGCGACCGTCGGCGGCGAGCAGATCGGCGATCTCGGCGCGTGCCACGGCCACTGCCTCCGCCGAGCGGTTCTGCGCCTCGAGACCCGCCGCATGCTCCATCGCGGCCTGTCCGACGATCCTGCCGTAGACGAGAAGCTCGATGAGCGAGTTGCCGCCGAGACGGTTCGCGCCGTGGAGGCCACTGGAGGCCTCGCCGATCGCGTAGAGGCCCTCGACGTCGGTCTGGTGATCCTCCGGACGCACCCACACTCCACCCATCGAGTAGTGCGCGGTCGGCGCGATCTCGATCGGATCAGTGGTGATGTCGAGCATCTGCAGCTCCATCATCGTCTGGTAGACGCGCGGCAGACGGGTCATGATCACTTCGCGCGGCAGGTGCGAGACGTCGAGCCAGACGCCGCCGTTCTCGGTGCCGCGCCCCTCCTTGATCTCGGTGTACGCGGCGAGCGCGACCCGGTCGCGGGTCGACAGCTCCTGACGCTCCGGGTCGTACTTCGGCATGAAGCGCTCACCGAGGGCGTTGCGCAGCACCCCGCCCTCGCCACGAGCAGCCTCGGAGATCAACGTGCCCGCGGCGTTCTCGGGCTCGATGATGCCGGACGGGTGGAACTGCACGAGCTCGGGGTCGCGCAGACGGGCGCCGGCGTCGACCGCGAGGCGGAAGGAGTCGCCGGTGTTCTCGTCGCGACGCGAGGAGGTGCGGCGCCAGATGCGATTGTGTCCGCCGGCGGCGAGGATCACCGAGTCGGCGTGGATCAGGTAGCGCGTGCCGTCGGCCTGGTCGAAACCGTAGGCGCCGAAGATCACGTTATCGCGCACGAGCAGGCGCGTGATGTAGACGTTGTCGAGGATCGGCACCTCGAGCTGCTCGGCCTTGCGCACGAGGGTGCGCTGGATCTCGAGGCCCGTGTAGTCGCCCGAGAAGGCCGTGCGGCGGAAGGTGTGCGCGCCGAAGAAGCGCTGCGAGATGCGGCCGTCGTCCTCGCGGGCGAAGTCCATGCCCCAGCGTTCGAGGTCGCGGATGCCGCGCTCCGCTCCCTGCGTCACGATCTCGACCGTGTGCGGGTTGGCGAGCAGGTAGCTCTCCTTGATGGTGTCGGCAGCGTGCTGCTGCCAGGTGTCGGCTTCGTCCATCGTGCCGAGGGCGGCATTGATGCCACCGGCGGCGAGGGACGTGTGGGCATCCTGACGGGGGCGCTTGCCGACGGCGAGGACATCGACACCGTGTTCGGCGATCTCGATCGCCGCCCGCAGCCCGGAGCCTCCGGTTCCGATGACCAGGACCGTAGTGGAGATCTGACGTTCGCGTGTACTCATGAGATCAACGCTAGTTAGGTCACCCTAATACCGTCCAATGCATAGTTCTACTGGTTTCGATAGACTGGGCCTATGAATCTGGAGCAGCTTCGAGGATTCGTCGAGATCGCACGGCTCGGTCATTTCACCCGAGCGTCCGAGCACCTGCATCTGGCGCAGCCGTCGCTCAGCCGACAGATCTCCACACTCGAGCGAGAGCTCGGAACCGAACTCTTCCACCGCGCGCGCGGACACATCACGTTGACCGCGTCTGGTGATGCCCTGCTCCCCCGCGCGCAGCGCATGCTGGCCGAAGCCGAAGCGATCCGTGAGGAGATGGGTGAGCTCGCGGGACTCCGCCGCGGTCGGGTGCGCCTCGGCGCCCCGCCCACGCTCTGCATCAGCCTCGTCGCCGAGGCGATCAGCACCTTTCACTCATCCCACCCCGGCGTCGACCTCCATCTCATCGAGAGCGGTTCCCGCGCGCTGGTGGAGCAGCTGGCGATCGGCGCGGTCGACATCGCGCTCATCACCGAGTCCGACGGTCCCCCGCCTTCCGGCTTCAGCCTCACGAGAACGCCGCTCCTCACCGAAGAGCTCGTCGTCGTGTCGGCGGCATCCCGGGCTCCGATCGCGGTGACGCCGTCGATCGGGCTCGACTACCTCGCCACGCTGCCCCTCATCGCCCTCGACGAGACCTACGAGCTGCGCGCGGCGACCGACGCCGCTTTCCGCTCGGCCGGGCTCACACCCAACCACGTGCTGGAGGGCGCCGAGATGGATGCCGTGCTCCGTTTCGTCGAGCGCGGAATCGGCGTGGCCGTGGTACCCGCGATGGTGCTGCTCGATCAGCCGGCGCTGCGCTCGGTGCGCCTCACGCATCCGATGATGACGCGTGTGGTGAGCCTCGCCCACCGATCCGACGTCACTCCCGCCGTGGCCGTCGCTGCGATGCGCGACGTGATCCTGTCGACCGCGGTCGAGGTCGCACACCGCGACCCCGCCATCACCTCACTGCTCGACTGATTCCGCTGCTCGACTGACCTGCCGAGACAACCCCGCCGCGATCTAGACCTTCGCGCCGACGAGCTCCTCGCGCAGGATCGCCGCGCCCGCGCTGAGCGCGGCCAGCTTGCCTCGTGCGACCGAGCGCGGCAGCGGGGCCATTCCGCAGTTCGTGCTCGCGATCAGCTTGTCGGCATCCACGTAGGCGAGCGCGTCGCGAAGGGTCTCGGCGACCTGCTCCGAAGTCTCGATCGTCTCGCTGGCCACGTCGATCGCTCCGAGCATCACCTTCTTGCCACGGATGAGTTCGAGCAATTCCAGCGGCACGTGGGAGTTGCGGCTCTCCAGCGAGACGGTGTCGATCGTGGACTGCTGCAGCAACGGGAACGACTCCTCGTATTGCCGCCACTCCGCCCCGAGCGTCGCCTTCCAATCGGTGTTCGCCTTGATGCCGTAGCCGTAACAGATGTGCACGACGGTCTCGGCGCGCAGGCCCTCGGCCGCACGCTCCAGTGCCGCGACACCCCAGTCCTTCAGCTCGTCGAAGAAGACGTTGAAGGACGGCTCGTCGAACTGGATGACGTCGACGCCTGCGGCCTCGAGCTCGCGCGCCTCCTGGTTGAGGATCGTCGCGAACTCCCAGGCGAGCTTCTCGCGGCTCTTGTAGTGACGGTCGGCGAGCGTGTCGATCATCGTCATCGGACCGGGGAGCGCCCACTTGATGGGCTGGTCGGTCTGCTGACGAAGGTACTTCGCATCCTCGACGAACACGGACCTCTGACGACTCACGGCACCGACGACGGTGGGCACGCTCGCGTCGTACCGATTGCGGATGCGCACCGTCTCGCGCTGATCGAAGTCGACACCGTCGAGGTGCTCGATGAACGTCGTGACGAAGTGCTGGCGGGTCTGCTCGCCGTCGCTGATGATGTCGAGGCCGGCCTGGCGCTGCTCCTCGACAGCGAGGCGCAGCGCATCCTGCTTGCCTTCGACCAGGGTCGTCGCCGGCAGCCGCCACGGAGACCAGAGGGTCTCCGGCTGCGCGAGCCACGACGGCTTCGGAAGGCTGCCGACGATCGACGTGGGGAGAGAGTGTTCATGATCGTGATCCTTCGCCCGTCACGCGACCGGAGTCGGGTAGTTCGCGGCCCACCGGTCGAGCACGTCCTTGTGCGGCTCGATGAAGTGCTCCGCCGTGTGCTTGCCCTGCGCCCGCGCGAGCTGGTTGCGCTCTTCGCGGTCGTACGAGACCTTCGTACCGCGAGTAGTCGTGCTGGTCGAGGGTCGGCCGGTAGGTGCTCGCGGCAGCCGAGTTCGCGTTGTAGATCTCCGGACGGTAGATCTTCTGGAACGTCTCCATCGTGCTGATCGTGCCGATCAGCTGCAGGTTGGAGTAGTCCGCGAGCAGATCGCCCCGGAAGTAGAACGCGAGCGGCGCGACGCTTCCGGGAGGCATGAAGTAGCGCACGTTGAGACCCATCTTGCCGAAGTACTCGTCGGTCAGGGAGTAGTCGTCCTGCTGATACTCCACGCCGAGGATCGGGTGCTGGTTCGCGGTGCGCTGGTACTCCTTGCTCGTCGAGACGCTGATGCAGATGACCGGCGAGGTCGAGAATCGCGCCTGGTAGGCGTCGGATGCGAGGAAGTGCTGGAAGAGCTTGCCGTGCAGAACGCCGAACTCATCGGGCAGGGTGAACTTCCCCGCAGCCTCCGTGACGGCCGGCAGCAGCACGCTGAAGTCGTAGTCGCGCACGTACGAGGAGAAGTTGTTCCCCACGATGCCGTGGTGACGCTCGCCGGTCTGCCGGTCGAGGATCTGGATGTCGAGGACCTCGAGGAGAGGGAACTCCTGATCCTCATCGCCCGCCGTGAACTCCAGCTCGACCGAGACGATCTCGAGCTCGACGGTGTAGCGGTCACGGGTCGGGTTGTCCCAGTGCGCGAGATCGTTGAAGCGGCGGTCGATCATCGTCAGGGCGTTGCGGAGGTTCTGCTGGCGGTGTTCACCGCGAGCCAGGTTGGCGAAGTTCGTGGTGATGCGCGAGTTCTCCGACGGCGCGTAGTCCTCGTCGAAGCGAGTGGTGGAGATGTTGAACGTGAACTCGTTCGCCATGATGGGCCCATCTGATAGCGGTGAGCGGCCCGGTCGGCCGCGCGGAAGTCTGTACAGCCATGGTGCATCCGCGAGTGGAATATCGAGTAACTCGCCGGGGCTATGCATTGTTATAGCCTCTACCTATGGCGCGCGGATCCAACAGCATCACCCTGCAACAGCTCCTGTATTTCATCGAGGTCGCGGCGGAAGGGTCGATCAGCGCGGCCGCCGATCTGCTCTACGTCTCGCAGCCGACCATGTCAGCGGCGATGAAGGACCTCGAGGCACGCATCGGCCGCACCCTCTTCCTGCGATCCGCCCGCGGCGTGACGCTCACCGACGACGGCGCGGAGTTCCTCGGCTACGCGCGGCAGGTCACCGAGCAGGTGGAGCTGCTCGAGCAGCGCTACCTCGGCCGCCCGCCCTCCCGCCGTCTGCTCGGAGTATCGGCGCAGCACTACTCCTTCGTGGTCGACGCGTTCGTGCGCATGGTGAAGGGCAGCAACGCAGCCGAGTACGAGTTCTCACTGCGGGAGACGCGCACCTGGGACATCATCGAAGACGTCCGCACGCTCCGCAGCGAGCTCGGCATCCTCTACCGGAACGACTTCAACGGCAACGTGATCGACAAACTGCTGCGCGACTCCGGGCTCGCGTTCCACCCGCTCTTCCTCGCCGAGCCGCACATCTTCATCTCACGGAAGAACCCGCTCGCCTCTCGCGAGAGCGTCACCCTCGACGACCTCGCCGAGCTCCCGCGGCTCACCTTCGACCAGGGCGCGAACAACTCGTTCTACTTCGCCGAGGAGATCCTCTCGACCCTGTCGAGCAAGCAGGAGATCCGGGTTTCCGACCGCGCGACCATCTTCAACCTCATGATCGGTCTCGACGGCTACACGATCTCGACCGGCATCATCAGCGACGACCTCGACCCCGAGATCGTCGCGATCCCGCTCGACGTCGACGAACGCATCGAGATCGGCTGGATCGGCCAGTCCGCGATCCCGCTCACCGAGCAGGCGCAGCGCTACCTGGAAGAGCTGCGCGCCGTGGTGGCGGGGTTCGGGGTGGAGCTGCTGGGGTAGGAATCTGGCTCCAGAGCAGACGCAACCTGGCGATGCCTCCTCCGCGCAGGCCACCACTTGCGGGAGTAGTACACGACCACGCCGATGATGAAGAGCACACCGGCCCACGGCCCCCAGAGCCATCCGTAGGCGAAGGCCTCAACGTGAACGATGTTGTTCTCGTCGTCGTTGAGGAAGCCGTGCGGACGGTACGACGCCCGCACACTTCCGTCGGACTCGGGCCATCCATCCAACTTGACGTTTGTCTTGCGAATCGTTCCATCATCACTCGTCCACGTTCCGATGCTTCGACAGCCGCCCTTCGCCCTTTGCTCGCAATCGGTCTCCTGGAAGGTTCCCCAGACGATCGGTTCATCGGCGGTGGATGCTGCGTCGATCCCCAGGATGACCGCGCACACCAGCAGCGCGCCCATCACAACCATGAAGAGCGCCTGTCCCGCGATGCGCACCGGCGCGTGCCACCGCCGCCCGACCGGGCGGGGCGTGTCACGTCGAAGGGTCACCCTCGACCTCTTGCGCTCGCTCTGGCTCGACGGCGCATTCCCCTATCGGACGTTTCAGATATCGGTCGTAGTGCTTCACCAACAGCCTCCGACTGCCGCCACGACTTCCAGGACTCGAGAACAGCGTGAGGGCGATCGAAAGCTTCATCGCCGACTGTCACGTAGGTGCTTCTCATGAACGAAGGCAGCAAGGATCGCGTGCGTACGTATCGCGCACCGGAACCGATGATTCGCCAGATCAGATCTTGAGACCAGCCCTGGCTCAGCTCTCGATCGGCCTCATTGTCGCCCTCGTAGTGGATCCACTCCTGCGACTGCCACTCGAGCCGAGGCGAGACGCAGATCGTGAAGGTGTCGCAGATGACGAACCACTGTATACGCGCGGCGCCGGAGTCGCGTGGAGTGAAGTTGATCTCATAGTCGACCGAGCCAACCGGCCCGTGCTCGTCGATCGTTACAAACTCACCGAACTCGGACTTCACGTCGCTCGCAACGCTCTTCATGAACGCCATGGAATCGACCATCATCGACGCTCCCTCGAACTCGGTGAATAGATCGACTCGCTCATAGTATTGGCAGGCCTCGTCGCGGGTCAGCTCGGGGACTCGAAACACGCCGCGCGGAAGCCCGCGGGGAGCGTCGAGTCTTGACCTCTCACGACGTCGCCCTCAACGCAGAAACGGCCTCCACCGAAGTGGAAGCCGTTTCAACTGATGTGCGCCCGAAGGGACTCGAACCCCTAACCTTCTGATCCGTAGTCAGATGCTCGCCTATTTCGGGCACTCCGTTGTCACCAGCAGATCCGCGTGAACCCCCGCTATTTCTGGATTCAGAGATCGAAACCTTCTGACTGAGTGGACAGGTGTAGACTCGCTTGGACATTCCAGAATGCCCGTGAAATGCCCAACGAGAGGGAGACCATGGCCGAGACCAAGCGCAAGTACAAGGCCAACCGCGAGGACTTCGGCACCATCCGCGTACGCTCCAACGGCAAGTTCCAGGCCAGCTACGTGCACCAGGGGACGCGGTTCTATGCGCCGATGACGTTCTCCACTAAGACCGATGCCAGAGGCTGGCTCTCGTCTCAGCGCGCTGACATCGAGCGCGGTCGATGGGTGAATCCTAAGGCGGTCAGGGCCGAGACCTTCGGGCTGTACGCCACCACGTGGGTGGAACAGCGCCTCTCCCCCAAGGGCGAGCCCCTCCGCCCCAAGACCCGCACCGAGTACGAGAGGCAGCTCCGGAAGGGCCTAGCAGTATTCGCAGCCGACCGCCTCACGGCCATCACGACAGCACGAGTCCGTGAATGGCACGCCGACCGCATGAAGGCCGGGAAGACCGCCGCAGCCGCAGAGGCGCGACTCCTCCGCGCGATCATGACCGACGCGGAAAAGGACGGCATCGTGAGCATCAACCCGGTCCCGGCCAAGCTGACCAAGACCAGCGCGGGTAAGATCTACCGTCCGCCGACCGTGGACGAGCTGGCCACCCTGCACCACCATGTTGACGACCGGTTCAAGCTGGGCGTGCTCATCGCTGCATATGGCGGTCTGCGCCTGTCTGAGTGGCGTTCCCTGCGCCGCAGCGACCTGACGCCGGTCGATGGCCGGTATCGCATCCTGGTAACCCGACAGGCCCAGTACGTGACCGGCCAGGGTTGGATCGTTGGCCCTCCGAAGAGCGCCAAGGGTGTGCGAGCCGTGACCCTCCCGAGCTGGATGACCGACGTCATCGACAGCCACATGACCGAGCGCGTCGGCGAGTTCGCGGAGTCCCTTCTGTTCGCCCCGAGGGGTGCCAGCGAGTTCATCCATGACTCCGCGTTCAACGAGTCCTGGGTGCCCGCGCAGGACGCCGCTGGAGTCCGTGGCCAGGTACGCGAGCACGATCTCCGCGACTTCAACGCATCGCACCTCCTGGGGGCTGGAGCGAACCCTCTGGAGGTCCGCGACCACCTGGGGCACGCCAACGTGCGCACCACCGTTGACCACTACCTGCACGTCGTCAACGACCGCGCCGCCGAGCTGGCCGACCTCATGCCGATCCTGCCGAAGGTGAAGCCGTCCAACGTCACCAGGCTTCCGGTCGATGTCGGAGACGGCGCTCATGATGAGTCGAAGCTGGCATAAACGACTCATCGGAAACGTTGATCGAAGGTAAGCCGTCCATCTGTCATACTGTCGAGACCAAGGAAAGGGACCGGCCATGTCTTCCGTGACCGAAACATCCGTTAGCGATCTTGTGCAGGATCTCCCCACCGCCGAGGAGATCACCGAGACCTTCGACCGACTGGGTCTCGCGGGCTCAGGGCCGAGTGGGTACAACTACATCTCTTCATGGAACTCGGTACAGCCGACGCATGTTTTTGACGTGGTGCGAACTAGCACGTCCGCGCCTCGTTAATGCCTAGCTGGCCCGACGTCCAGACTGCAGTCCAGCAGCACGGAGGACCGCATGATGCGATCCGTCGAGGGTTCCTAGTCCAACTGCACGAGCTGACCGGTCGGAACGTCATTATTTATTACTCCGGCTGGCTAGAGAAGCAGAACCTCATCGCCGCGGGCATGCAGGGCTTCGAGATCAACGACGGCGACAAGACCGGCTTCATGAGCACGGTTCACCAGCTCGACCGCTCAAAGGGCCTGGACCTGATCCTCCACACTCCGGGTGGAGACATCGCCGCATGTGAGTCGCTGGTTGACTACCTGCGAACGATGTTCAACAACGACATCCGTGTGATCGTCCCCCAGCTTGCTATGTCGTGCGGAACGATGATCGCGCTCGCGGCCAAAGAGGTCGTCATGGGCAAGCATTCGAGCCTTGGCCCGATTGACCCCCAGATCGGCGGCATCCCTGCTCACGGCGTCATCGAAGAGTTCGAACAAGCCAAGCGGGAGATTCTCGCGGACCCGACCAGCATCGCGGTCTGGCAGCCGATCATCGCCAAGTACAACCCCACCCTGGTGGGCGAGGCTGCAAAGGCGATCAAATGGTCCATCGACATGGTCGATCAGTGGCTCCAGACAGGAATGTTCGTCGGCCAGGCCGATGCCGCTGATCGATCCAAGAAGATCCTCGACGAACTCGGGAGCCACGCGCTCACGCTCTCGCATAGCCGACACATCTCGCTGAAGAAGGCGAAGGAGTTGGGTATCAAGGTGACGGTCCTGGAGGACCACCAGAAGCTACAAGACCTCGTACTCGCCATCCATCACGCATGTACTCAGACTCTGACCGAGACAGCCGCGTTCAAGATCGTTGAGAACCATATGGGCGTGGCAGTCATCAGCGTGGTCAACGGCGCGCGCTAGCAGCAGATGCCTCCGGCCAGGCCGCGAGTCTGGTGATCTGTACACGATCATCGTCGTCATAGACGGCAAGCCCGGCTTCCACGAGGTCGTGATTCGAGATGTTCGTGATCTTCTCATCGCCGTCACGCATGGTGCCTTCCCGATACAGCAGGTCCTCACGCGCGACGTAGCTGAAGAGCTCCGAGATGACCTCGAAGCTGATGCTGTGAAGACGTCGTGCGCGGTCTCGATCCGACACGAACATCACCGCGGTTGTCTCGTCCTCCGCCAAGAAGATCTGGAACACGAAGCTGTGGATGACCTGGTTACACAGACGGGCCACGTTGATCTCACCCCTTGTCGGCTTTTCCAGGTCATAGAAGTCTTCAGGAGTGAAGCGGTCGAGGGTCATGGGCACGCGGCCCGTCAACGGAAACTGGACCACGGGATAACGCCGAGCACCGAGCAATGATGAAGTCTTACCTGAGTCCATCAGACGACGGATCGCATATGCGCCCATCATGATGTCCCTTTCCGCGAGGAAATAGGTCCGGTGCGTCCAACGTTGCTGGGTGCTCCAGCGACGCAGACGCGCTGACGACTTCTGAAGCTCCTCGCGCCATGGTCCTGAATCACCGATCATTCACCGAGTGTGCCACCGTCTGCGGTCAAAGGCTCCACTCATGCCGGGGGTGGCCTAGAGTGGACACAAGCCGCCGCTCTGTGGGACGAGCGGGGCAAGGCGAGCCGTTACTCCGGTAGGGCCGACGAATCCCCGAGCCGGATCTCGATCTGAGATCCGAGCCGTACGAGTTCTCGTACAAGGGATTCCATCATGGCCACCAACGCCGCCCCCGTCGCCGCTACCTGGATCAGCGTCCGGCAGGCCGCAGACCTCATGTCGTGCTCGACCAAGACCGTGCGCCGACTCATCGCACGAGGCGCACTCCCGGCACGCCGGATCGGTACTCGCATGATCCGCATTGACTCCGCCGACCTCGACGCACTGGGCCGCAACCTGACGGTTGCCCGCGCCTGAGATGACGAACGGCCCCTACTGGCAGGCGGGGGCCGTCACGTCGCACTAGCGATCATGACTACTCTAGCGACCCCAGGGTTTAGAGACGAACGCGCAGTTAGCGCGTATCCGCGGCGAGCGCGGAGGGTGTCCATCACCCCCGAGCAGCGAGCCCGACACGACCGTGCCGACGCCGCAGCGGCAGGCCTCGACTGTTCACATATCAAAGACCCGCTAACTATAGGCGGCACCCCAGATCATTACCGCGTATCCGCACTAACCGAGACGCAGAGGATCTACTCCCTTCGTTCCAAGATCCGGCGCTGTGGCCAGGCAGGGCATCGGTGCGGTTCGGCGCTCTGCGCCCGATGCAGTGCAGCCCGATCCGGCCAGCTCCGCCGAGAGCTGACGACCTCCCTGCGCTACCAGAAGGGCACAGCGGTGCTGTGGACGGCCACCATCGCCACGAGGCCCGGTACGGGCGCACGGCAGGCGTGGAGCGACCTCCTGAGCGTCCTCCAGGCGATCTCACGGGGCGGTTGGCTTCAGCGGCAGGGCGTAGCCGGTTCCGCTCGTGCCATCGAGCCCGAGATCTCCGAACAGGGCGTTCACGTCCACGCGCACACCCTTCTCATTTTTCGATCTGAGATCGACGCCGAGACTTTCCGTCAGTTCGCTCTAACTGTGCGTTCGCGCTACCTCTCCGAGGCTGACCGGCTGGGTATCGCGGCGAGCGCGGCGGGCCAGGACATCACCCTCGTGGACTCCCTCCCCCGCGTCGTGAGCTACATCACAAAGTCAGGTGTACGCGCTAACGGCACCGATGCTCCGTCCCGGCTGTGGGCGGACGTCGTGGCCGGGGATGCCGACGCGCTCGCCGCTGTCCACGATCTGGAGGGAGCCGCCTACAGACGCAGAGCGTGGACGACGACCGGCGTGTGTCGCCCACTTCTCGATTTCGATGACCTTCTCCGTGCAGGTGTGGTGTGAGCACTCCGAGCACGGCGCAGCGCCTTGTCTGGGAGTTTGCTGAAGCGGTCGATTACTCATTACATGACAACAGCAGCGATCACCACCGCACCAGCCCGACGTGGGCGACCGTGTGCGGTGTGCGCTCTCCCGTCTGAGGCCCGTACTCGCATCGAGTCGGCCCTCGCGCAGGGGGTCTCTCTTTCGCGCGTTTCGCGCAGCGCCGATGCCCCCGGTCGCGACTCTCTCCGACGTCACATTCAGAGCGGCCACCTCGCGCCCGACGTGCAGGCGGAGGTCGAGCGGCTGCACGGTCTCGACTCCACGACTCTCGCCGCGCGTGTCGTGGATGCAGCCCGACGAGCCCGCGAGATCTCCCTCGAAGCACTGGAGGACGGCGACCGTGCCAGCGCACTCCGAGCCATTGATACGGAGATGCGCACAGTCGGGATGCTCGCCACGATGGGGGCCGTCAGCGAGGTGGACGTCGAACTCGCGGAGATGTTCAAGGCCACGACGCAGGCGGTCTACAGATCGGCGCATCGCGGCGAGCGCGAGGCCGTCGAGACCGTCGCGGCGGAGCTGTACGAGGCCGACCGCGGGGAGATCGCAGAGGACCTCCTCGACCAGATCCCCAACTTCAGAAATGAGATCTCAGCATGAGCACCACGAACACCGAGACCGAGCCCGCAGGCGTCGTCCGTCTCCGTGAAGCACGAGAGCGTGCCGCAGCTCGTGACGTCGTCGATGATGGCGACGCTCCCCGTCTCCCCGAGGTGGGGTCCTGGATGCACTCCTTGGACGAGGGCGGGATCTCGATCATGCGCAGCTCCTCGATCTTCGGGGCCGCGTCCGTCATCCTCCTCCGCGGCGACGAAATCCAGATCGACCAGGAGATGCTGGAAGCCAAGCGCGACCGGTTCGGTAATCCCGGATGGTCCGGCGTGCTGCACGACGAGCAGGCGCAGGTCGAGCGCTGGGGAGCCGTCCGTCTCCGACCTGGACGCGCACCGCAGGACCTGGAGCCGTGGACCCCTGGCAGCGCTCTGTGGGCGGAACAGCGCGAGAAGGCACGCCGGGAGGCTCACGGCCTGCCGACCGCGGAGGCGCGCTCTGAGGCCCTCGCAGAGGTGCATCGTCGGTTTGGTGCAGCACCGACGACGAGCGTCGTGCTCAACTCCGCGAGGACGCCGTCCGAGCGTGCCGCAGCAGAGCAGTCGCAGCGCATCCGCACCGCAGCATCCAAGGGTGAGCCGAACCTCCCTCCGAGCCGAGCAGGTGCATGATGACCGGCACAAATCGGAATCTCAGCGATGCGCTCCGCTTTCGCGAGGCCGTCGCGCTATTCCTGAATCTGAGCGGCCATGATGAGGCGGCACCTCGACCGATGCGGCGCACGATCTCCGAATCCATCGGGACCAGCGCCTCTGACGTCACGGGCGTGGATGGCTGGCACATCGCGACCAGCTCGCGCATCACGCATCGTCTCTCCTCCGACCTGAGCGACGCCATCGACCAGGCCGACGAGGGCGAGCACGTCGTCCTCGTGCAGCACCTCCGTGCTCGACCGTTGGCCGACAGCTTGGTCGTGATGTCGCTCTCGCAGTTCGCGGAGATCACCTCACCGGCCACCTAGACCCCACGCCGGGCGGGGTTGCCACACAACTCATCGAGCCGGGCGGGGTTGCCACACAACTCATCGAGCCGCCCGGCGTGGTCACAACTCAACAAACCCCGTGCGTCCTGTGGTGAGTGCGCGCACGGTCGCTGGGGCCGTCAATTCGGACTCGCGGTCCCAGCATCGCCCCGGCTCCACGTCCAGCGCCTCGTGGAGCCGGGGCACACTACGACTCCGGTCCTCGCGCAACCCCACCCCCTTCTATTACTTGGGCGGCTCGCGGAAGGTCGAAACCCGCGCGGGGGCCGGACCCCATCCTGACGACGACGGAGGCAGACATGAAGACGAAGCACGCCGCGACCAAGATCCATCCCTTCCGCAGCAGCGGCACGAACTCGCCGGGGTACAGCGTGCCCAAGCAGGCGGTGCCGCAGCAGCCCACCACGACGCCGCAGCGGCCCTCACAGGCCCGCACCCTGGCCGAGGCCGCAGACGGCATGCTCGCCGCCGCAGGACGCCTGCACTACCGCATCCCGAGCTTCCCCGACACACGGGGCAGTTGGCTCCGTGTGGGTGCCCACCAGTGCCGGGTGCCGGGGAACAGCGTCGTCACGATCAAGAGGGCGAGCGACGGAACGCCGTTCGGCCTGGTCGCGGGCACGGTCGCACTCGATGGCCAGTTCTGGATCTTGGTTGACCGCCCCGAGGGTGTGCGCGAGGTCGTGGGCCTGCCCGAGTCGTACCTCGGCGACCTCCGCCGTTCCGCGTTCGGGCTCTCCGCGACGGACGAGTGACGATGAGCACCACCACCACGGCGGGCTACAGCTCCACCGTCGCGTGGGCGGCGCTGCAATCCGAGATGGCGACGCACGAGCCCGCATGCGCGGGCGACGACCGGTTCACAGACGACAAGCGCTCGACGGCCATCACGGAGGATCTTGCAGCTATCTGCGCCGCCTGTCCGGTCCTGGATGCCTGCCGCCGCTACGCGACGACGGCGCGTCCGCACAAGCTCGCGGGGTACTGGGGGATGAAGTGGCGCGGGAAGGTGGCCGAGTAGTACGTCATCGACGCGGAAGGCCTGACGGTCGAGTCAGAACTGTTCGGCTAAACACCGTCGTCGCCCTCCACGCGGACGCCTTCTGTGTCTCCGTCACGATGCCGCTCCTCCGCGATGAGGGCCTCCATCTTTGGGTAACCACTGAGTTTCGTTATGCGGAGAGCTCCGGATCTATCCCGGACAAGCAGCAGCATCAAGAACAGCGCAACGGCGGCGAACAAGAACACGGGCGCGGCGGTCGCGGCGAACACCCATGGCGATGCTTCGAGAAGCTCACGCGAGAATGCCCAACCCGAGACGCCCTCGACAACGAGGATCAGCACGGCTACCGCGAATAGAGGGAACGCGAACCACGCCAGAATCGCGCCCTCATTTCGGAACCTCTCGCGATAGATCCTCAGCCTCTCCGCCTGAGCATCGGCACGCCGCCCCCATAGCTCGCGTTCCTGACCGTCCGGGAGCGCGGAATAGATCTCGGTCTCGGCTTTCAACCGTCGCTCCCACCGCACAGCGGGAGTGACCAGCCGCAGCAGAGCGAGGACGGCCACCGTCACAACCGACACAGCAACAGCTTGCAGACCGTTCATCCAGAGATCGTTCATGTCGAAGAACCTATCCCGGACCACGTACGCCCCCGTCTATGTTGCGAACCCGACATCGCCGCGGATGCCCTGTCGGCTCTGCGACAGCCGTACCGCTAGATTCGCCTCATGGATTGCAAGCCCGCCGATGACATATGCCACCAGCTCGAAGAAGTTGCCCGTGCCTTAAATGACCCGTGGGACGGCTTCGGTGGAGTTTTGCTCGCCAGCATCATCGGTGCTCTAGTGGGTGCAGGAGCGGCATTCTTCTTCGCGTGGATGTTGCGGAAGCAACAGAAGAAAGATGAGAAAATCACTCGCGATGCCATCGCGGAGACAGAACGTCTTCATCGTCTCGACGACAGTTTGAGGTTAACTGTTGGGGCGCTCAATGACCTTGCTCGAGCCTGGGTCGTGAGTAGCCTGTACGCCACCGCCGAAAATCTTGCGGAGCTTGCCCGTACACAGTGGACGGCGACCGCCCACCTCCGCACCACACGTTTGTCGATGTCGCCCGCAGACTACCCGGTGCTTCATGCAGCGTTCGAATACCTACGAAATCTCTCTCCGACTTCGGGACAGGAGGCCATGAACGCGGACCGCCTGGCAAGAATTCTCATGCTGTGGCGCTCCGGGGAGAAGGACACAGAGTGGATCCTGGCGGCGTTGAACCGGCGCTACAACTCGACCGCTGTTAACGAGTAGGGAGATGGTTGTCGGAGGCGACACGCTCCGCTTTCCGCCTCTGCCATCGGAGCCGGTTTGTCTCACGCTTGCGTGCACGGCGCTCGTCTCCGACGTCGTCCTGCGGCAAGCGCGGCACTGGAGGCAGAGGCTCGCCGCGGGCGACAGCTCCGGCAGCCTTGGCCAGTTCGATGACCAACTCCGGGTCGGCACGGAGGGCGGCATCTCCGGCAGCCCACAGCGCCCGCATCCGTTCATCCCGCCGAGCGACGAACTCGCGGTGCGCGTCCTCGTGAGAGAGCAGGGCGTCGAGGTCCATCACGGCTGGCATGGATTCAGGCTAGGCCACCTCGACCGCTGGAATGCCCACCTCGATGCACGGGCATTCCGTGAGCCAGAACGGCACGATCTCCGTGACCGTCACCATGCTCTCGATACGGCGACTTCTCGACCGCCGAATGCCCGTGAAATGCCCAGCCTGCCTGGAATGTCCCACCGAAACGAAGAAGACCCGGCGAGGATTTCCATCCTGACCGGGTCTTTCTCTGTGGTGCGCCCGAAGGGACTCGAACCCCTAACCTTCTGATCCGTAGTCAGATGCTCTATCCATTGAGCTACGGGCGCTCCTGGACCGCTCAGCGGGCCGTAGAACAGCCTACAACAGTCCCGACGCGAAAGCGAAACGGGGCCTCACTCGGCCTCGGCGGCCGCCTTCTGCTTCTTCTTGCGCTTCGCCTTGGCGCGCTGCTGCGACGACAGCGCCTGCAGGTCGACGAGCCGCAGAGCCTGCATCCGCGCCTCGCGCATGCGGTCGTAATCGGGGTCCTGATCGGGGCGCATGCCCTCCACGCGCAGACGACGATCGAGGTTGTGACGCACGTCGGCCCAGGCTGCCTCGCGAGCCTCTTCGACGATCACGCGCAGCTGCTCACGGTCCTGCATCACCTCGCGCAGTTTCGCCGCAACGCCATTGGACTGCTTGGCCCGTCGGCGGAGGTTGCGCACATCGCGGTCGCGGTAGTCGTGGGTGCCCGCCGGGTCGGAGTGTCGACCACGCGCACGCTTGCGCAGAGCGGTGACGTTCGCCGCGGCCTGCTCCGACTCCTCGGCCATCGCGCGCAGCGCCTCGCGCGCGTCGTCGATGTACTTGTCGGTGTCGAACACGCCGTCCTCGGCGATCGTGCCGATGAGGATGTGATTCTTCACGGCGAGGCGCGCCGCAGCGGTCGCGATCGCTACGCCTTCAGCGATGGCATCCGCTGTCCGTCCCACCGGTACCTCCTCTCCACGAGCGTACCGGTATCGCTCGCGCACAGCGTCGGTAAGAATGGTCGGATCGGGCTCCGCGCCCGACCCCGCACAGGCAGAGGGCGTGCATCGACGCGCGCCAGGAGGAGACCGCATGACGCGCATCGATCTCACCGGGAGCACCACGGTCATCACCGGTGCCGCGAGCGGGATGGGCGCCGAGATCGCCCGCCTGCTGGCTGCCGACGGCGTGCATCTGGCGCTGCTCGATCACAACGCCGCCGCCCTGGCTTCGGTGGCGACCGAACTAGCAGGCACGACCGTCACGACCCACGTGGTCGACCTCCGCGATGACGATGCCGTGTTCGCCGTCGCCGACGATATCGCCGCCGCGCACTCGCGCATCAACGCGTTGATCACCTGCGCCGGCTCATCGATGCTCGGCGACCTCGACCAGCTGACGATGGAGGAGATGCGCTGGCTCACCGACGTGAACCTGTGGGGCACCGTCTCGATCACCAAGGCGCTGCTGCCCGCGCTTCGACGTGCCCCCGCGGCCCACATCACCCATCTCGCCAGCGTCTACGCACTTGCGGCCCCCGCCGGGCGCATCCCCTACGCCATGAGCAAGTTCGCCGTGCGCGCGTTCTCCGAGGCGTTGCGCCACGAACTCGAGGGATCGTCCGTGAGCGTCGGCGCCGTCTACCCGGCCGGCGTGCGCACCGGCATCATCCTGCACGGTCGCTACGCCGCCGCGATCGACCCCGACGTGGCGGCACGAGCCGCAGCCGCGCAGGCGGCGATGTATCACACGGAGCCATCGGATGCCGCGGCGAAGATCATCCGCGCGACGCAGCGCCGCAGCGCCCGGACCATGGTCGGTCGTGAAGCGCGGCTCATCGACGTATTGGTGCGCCTGGCCCCGTCGGCCTACTGGCGGGCGATGCGCGGTCCGCTGCGGGACGCCATCGACACGACCACCCCGATCGCCTGAGCGCCGCCAGCGCGCCCGAGCGAGTGGAGCTCAGCGCACCGCTCCGACCCAGATGCCGGAGGCCCACGCCTGCTGGTCCCCGTTGCATCCCTGTCCGCCGGGATAGCCGCGCACGACGGCCATACAGTTGGCCAGGAACTCGGGGTCACCGCCGAACATCGACTGATACGAGCCCGAGGAGTTCAGTGCACCCCAGACGCGGAACTGATAGATATGGGCGAGCTCGTGCGCCATCGCCCAGTTCAGCCGTCCTTCGCTCCAGTTCGCGATGTCGGCGCGGTACTTGATGTAGCCGCCGCTGTTGGCGCACGCCGGCGCGTTGCCGCCCGCGCAGGATGCTGACTCGTACAGCCCCACACCCCCACCGCCGACGCGATCCAACGCGGCGCGCACGCGTGCGTATCCCCCGGGGCCGCTGGTCGTGTACGCCGGGCCGCCCGGTCCCGCGCTCTGCGCGAGCTGCACGGCCTGCCAGGCCGATACCTCCTCGCCCACCTTCGCGGTGAGGGCGTGGATCGTCGCGGTCGCCCGTGTGACGACCTCGGGGTCAGCCTGCTCGTCGAGCACCGTCTGCTGCGCGGAGAGAGCGGCGGCGCGGTGCGCCGACGTGTCGACCTTGCCCTTCGCGCCCTTCAACGCCGTGGTCAGCGCCGCGACCTCCGTGAGGAACGCCGGACGCATCTCGAGTACCGCTCCACGATCGGCTGTGTCGTCCTCCGCGCGCTCGACGGCGCCCGCGAGGTAGTCCGTCCGCTGCAGGGCCGTGTGCGTCGTGTCGGCCAGCGCCGACAGCTCGGCCACCGCCTCGGCACGATCGGCCTCCAGGCCGTTGACCCGCGACACGATGCCGGCAGTGAGCAGCACCGCCGCGGCGATCATGACGGCGACGACGCGGCGCATCACTTCAGGAATCCCGCGGAGTCGGTGATCTCGGCATCCTGCTCCGCGATGGCGGTGCGCAGTGCGGTGAGCTTCTCGGCCAGCTCGAGATTCTCGGCTCGCGTATCGCGCAGCAGTGTCTCGGTCTTCTCGATCTGCGCTTTGACCGCCTCGACACCGGCGACGCGTTCCTGATCTGCGACCGCGACGAGCACCGCCCCGCCCACCAGCAGCAGGCCTCCGACGACGACAGCAAGACCCCGCATCTCGCTCCCCAAGACAACACGCAACTCCGGAACGATTCCGATCTGCCCAATATATAACCGGAGCGGCGCGATGTGTCCTACGTTCTGTCGCGGGGAACCGCCGAGCGGAACCGTCGCAGCCGCAGGCTGTTGAGCACGACGAAGATGCTCGAGAAGGCCATCGCCGCACCGGCGAGCATCGGGTTCAACAGACCCAGCGCCGCGAGAGGCAGCGCGGCGACGTTGTAGGCGAGGGCCCAGAAGAGGTTTCCGCGAATCGTGCCGAGGGTGCGCCGGGCGAGCCGGATGGCGTCGACCGTGCCCCACAGATCACCGCGCACCAGGGTGAGGTCGGAGGCCTCGATCGCGGCATCCGTTCCCGTACCCATCGCGATGCCGAGGTCGGACTGCGCGAGCGCCGCCGCGTCGTTGACCCCGTCGCCGACCATGGCGACGACGCGCCCCGCGCCCTGCAGTGCGGTGATCTCGGCGACCTTCCCCTCGGGGAGCACCTCGGCCCGCACCTCGTCGATGCCGACCTGCGACGCCACCTGCGCGGCGGCCTTCGCGTTGTCGCCCGTGAGCAGGATCGGACGCAACCCCAGCTCTCGGAGCGCAGAGACGGCCTCGGCGCTGTTCGATTTGATCTGGTCGGCGACGACCAGCACGCCGCGCACCTGTCCGTCCCACGCCACGGCCACCGCGGTGCGCGCTTCGTCCTCTGCGCGGTCGAAGGCGGCGCGCAGATCGGAGGGCAGGTGCAGTGCCCACTCGGTGAGGAGCGAGGGTCGACCGGCGACGACGGCATGCCCGGCGACGACGCCCGAGACGCCCCGCCCTGCGAGGTTCTGGAAGTCGGCGACCTCGGGCACATCCCCGAAGCGTTCGACCGCGCCGCGCACGATGGCCTGGGCGATCGGATGCTCCGAGGCGTCCTCGACGGCTGCCGTGAGGCGCAGCACCTCGTCGGCCTGCTCACCCTCGGCGGCGATCATGTCGACCAGCGTCATACGCCCGGTGGTCACGGTGCCGGTCTTGTCGAGCAGGACGGTGTCGACGCGCCGCGTCGACTCGAGCACTTCCGGCCCCTTGATGAGGATACCGAGTTGGGCACCCCGCCCTGTCCCGACCAGCAGCGCCATCGGGGTCGCGAGGCCGAGAGCGCACGGGCAGGCGATGATCAGCACGGCGACCGCCGCAGTGAAGGCAGCCGCTGCCCCACCTCCTGCGAGCAGCCAGGCGACCAGGGTCGCGGCGGCGATCGCGAACACGATCGGCACGAACACGGTCGACAGACGGTCGGCGAGACGCTGCGCATCGGCCTTGCCCGACTGGGCGTCTTCGACGAGCTGTGCCATACGTGCGAGCTGCGTGTCGGAGCCGATCCGCGTGGCCGTGACGATCAGACGCCCGCCGACGTTCACGGTCGCGCCGGTCACGCCGTCGCCCGGTCCGACCTCGGTCGGGACGGACTCCCCGGTGAGCATGGACGCGTCGACGGCGGACGAGCCCTCACGCACGATGCCGTCAGTGGCGATCTTCTCCCCCGGCCGCACGACGAAGTCGTCGCCGACGGCGAGCCGATCCAGCGGCATCCGCTTCTCGACCCCGTCACGCAGCAGCGCGACATCCTTTGCGCCGAGTTCGCCCAGCGCACGCAGCGCTGCGCCGGCCCGTCGCTTCGAGCGCTGCTCGAGGAACCGCCCGAGCAGCAGGAACAGTGTCACTCCGGCGGCGACCTCGAGATAGATGCTGTCGAGGCCGTCTCCGCGCTCGATCGTGAAACGGAACTCGTGGGTCATGCCCCACATGCCGGCCATGCCGAAGAACAGCGCGTACAGCGACCACAGATACGCGGCCGAGACGCCGACCGAGATCAGTGTGTCCATGGTGACGGCCCGATGCCGCGCATTGGTCCATGCCGCACGATGGAACGGCCAGGCCGCCCAGGTGACGACGGGCGTCGCCAGCACGAGCGAGGCCCACTGCCAGCCCGGGAACTGGAGCGGGGTGACCATGGCGAGCACGATCACCGGGATCGCCAGGACCGCCGCGACGATCAGGCGCAGACGCAGGAGGAGATACGCCGGATCGACCGCATCGACCTCGCGTTCGCGGGGAAGGGCGGCGGTGTATCCCGTGCGGACGACCTCCGAGATGAGCTCATCGACGGCCACCCCGGGTGCGACCTGCACGTGCGCCTTCTCGGTCGCGTAGTTCACCGAGGCCGACACCCCGTCGAGCCGATTGAGGCGCTTCTCGATGCGGGAGGCGCACGACGCACAGGTCATGCCGCCGATCTCGAGATCGTACGCGACACCTGCGTCTGGCATGGTCACCGCGCGCTCAGGCGCGGACGGCGCTGTAGCCCGCCTCGTCGACGGCGGCGAAGACCGCGGCGTCGTCGAGCGGGGAGTCGGAGGTCACGGCGAGGCTTCCGGATGCCGCGCTGACGTCGATCGCGGTCACACCGGCGAGCTTGGCCACCTCGCTGCGCACGGAGCCCTCACAATGGCCGCAGGTCATCCCGGTGACGGCGTAGGTGGCGGTGCTCATGGTGCTCTCCTGTCCGGCGGCGTCGCGCGTCGCCCTAAGTGTCCGATATGTGTCGAAGATACCCCTAGGGGGTATACATACACCGATAACGATACGCCGATCCGCCCCATTCCCCAAACAGGGAAACCGGTCGGATCGCGTCAGATCTGGTAGTCGACGCTCGCGAGACGACGCTCGGCGATCGCCTGGCCGGTGGCCAGATGGCGGGGGATCAGCGTGCGCAGGATGCCGGAATCACGAGCCTCCACCGCTTCGAGGATCACGCGGTGCTCCTCCGCCATCGCCGGCAGGTCGTCATGCTGGCCGAACAGCCAGCGCAGGCGCGTGATGAAGACGGCGATCAGTTCGCCGAGCATCTCGTTGGCGGCCAGGTCGGCCGCGATCTCGTGGAACTCGGCCGCAGCGATGCGAGCGCCCTCCGCGTCGTCCGCCTCAGCGGCATCCCTCTCCCGCTCATACGCCGCACGGAGCTTCCCGAGGCCGACGTCGTCGTGCCGCTCCGCAGCGAACACGAAGATCAGCGTCTCGATGGCCTCGCGCACCTCGGCGAAATCCTGGATGTCCCGGCGGGTGAACTCGCGCACGACCGCCCAGGTGCGCGGTCGCGCGATCACGATCCCCTCGCCCACGAGCGCGCGGATCGCCTCGCGCACCGGCAGCCGGGAGACGCTCAGCTCGGCAGCGATGTCTCGTTCCACGAGGCGGGATCCGGGCGCGCGCCGACCGAGGATGATGTCATCGCGCAGTATGCGCGTGACCCTGGCGGACTCGAGTTCGCCGGAAGCCCCCGCCGCCGTCATTCCCGAAGTGTCTCACTCCGCACCCTCGATCACCAAGTTTGGTATCCCATCCCCCGCTCAGGGCAGCCGGTTGGCGGCGGCGAGGTTCGCCTCGAGCTCCTGCGCGTTCTGACGCACGACGTAGGCGGGACGGTCACGCTCGACGCGCCATGACTCGCTGAGCGGTCCGATGTTCACGGTGTCGAAACCGAGCTGGTCGTAGAAGCCGGTCAGGAACGCCACGGCCTCGTCGTCACCGGCGGTGGCGAGCGCACGGCGGTTCTCGGTGCCGGCCGGGGTGCCGTCGGTGGTGATGTCTGCGGCGTAGATGTGGTTGAAGGCCTTCGCGATGCGCGAGGTCGGCAGGTGCTGCTGCACGAGCTCCGAAGTGGTCGTCTCACCCTTGTCGAGAGCCTCGATGTGACCGTCACGTTCGAAGTAGTAGTTGTTGGTGTCGAGCACGATCTTGCCCGCCAGCGGCTCGACGGGAACCTGGTCGAGGGCGCGCAGCGGCACCGTCACGACCACCACGTCTCCCGCGGCACCCGCCTCGGCCGCCGAGGCCGCCGTCGCCTGCGGGCCCAGCTCCTCGATGAGACCGGCAAGGGTCTCCGGGCCGCGCGAGTTGGAGATCACGACGTCGTAGCCGTGGGCCACGGCCGCGCGGGCGACCTGTGAGCCGATGTGTCCTGCACCGATGATTCCGAGAGTTGTCATGCGTGTGACCAACGCGGCGCGCGGACAGGTATTCCCCCGCCCGTCACCGGACGTCATTCTCCGGACATCACTCGCCGGACTTGCGCAGCGCGTCCTCCGCGGCGACCCAGGCGAGCATCGCACACTTGACCCGCGCCACATATCTCGAGACGCCGCCGAGTGCGGCCGCGTCTCCGAGCAGCTCCTCATCGGGCTCGATCTTGCCGCGGGAGCGCATCGCCTCGCGGAACGCATCGATGCGCACTTCCAGGTCGGCCACCGAGAGGCCCTCGGCGAGCTCTGCCAGCAGCGACGCAGAGGCCTGCGAGATCGCACACCCGTGCCCCTCCCAGGCGATCGCCTCGACCGTTCCATCGTCGGCACGGTGCACCTGGAGCGTCACCTCGTCGCCGCAGGTCGGGTTGACCTGATGCGACTGCGCCGCGATGGTCTCGCGCAGACCGAATCCGTGCGGGGTGCGTGAGTGATCCAGGATGAGCTCCTGGTAGAGGTTCTGCAGGTCACCGGATGTCATGCGCGCACTCCGAAGAAGTCGATGGCCGCGGCGACGCCGTCGATCACGGCCTCCACCTCGGCCTCGGTCGTGTAGAGATAAGTGCTCGCCCGCGTGGACGAGGTGATGCCGAGCCGTCGGTGCAGCGGCTGCGCGCAATGATGTCCGACGCGCACCGCGATGCCGCGGTCGTCGAGGAACTGTCCGACATCGTGTGAGTGGATGCCGCCGACGTCGAAGCTCGCGAGTCCCACGCGCGGCAGATCGATGCCGGCCCCGAGCACGTGCACGCCGTCGATCGCGCTGAGCCCGTCGACCAGACGCCGCCCGAAGGCCGCCTCGTGTGCGGCGATGCGCGGCATGCCGACCGCGGTGAGATAGTCGATCGCCGCGGCGAGCGCGACCGCCTGCGACACCCGTTGCGTTCCCGCTTCGAAGCGCTGCGGCGGCGGCAGGTATTCGGCGTGCGTGGTGGTGACGGTGGTGATCATCGACCCGCCGGTCAGGAACGGCGGCATGGCCTCCAGCAGTTCGCGGCGGCCGTAGAGCGCGCCGACTCCGGTGGGTCCGAGCATCTTGTGGCCGGAGAGCACCGCGAAGTCGACGTCGAGAGCGCGCACGTCGAGCGGCAGATGGGGGGCGGACTGGCAGGCGTCGAGCAGCACCAGAGCCCCGGCGGCGCGCGCGAGCGCGATGATCTGCTCGACCGGGTTGATCACCCCGAGCACGTTCGAGACATGCGTGACGGCGACGAGCTTCGTGCGGTCGCCGATGATCGCGGCGGCCTCGTCGAGCCGGAGGGCCCCCTGGTCGTCGAGCGGGATCACACGCAGCGTCGCGCCGGTCCGGGCGGCGAGCTCCTGCCATGGGATCAGGTTGGCGTGGTGCTCCATCTCGGTGGTGACGATCTCATCGCCCTCGCGCAGACGCAGGCGATCGGCGTCGGCCCCGCCGCGCCCGAGGGAGGCGTTGGAGAGGGAGTAGGCCACGAGGTTGATCGCCTCGGTGGCGTTCGAGGTCCAGACGATCTCATCGTCATCGGCCCCGATGAAGCGGGCGACAGTGGCCCGCGCATCCTCGAACTGTTCGGTCGCCTCGGCCGCGAGCGTGTGGGCGCCGCGATGCACGGCGGAGTTCACGGTCGTGGCGAACTGACGTTCGGCATCCAGCACCGCGAACGGACGCTGCGAGGTCGCCCCCGAATCGAGATAGGCCAGCGGATGCCCGTTCACCTGCGTCTGCAGGATCGGGAAGTCGTCGCGGATGCGGCGGACCTCGTCCTCGCTCAGCGGGGCGAGCACGTCGACAGAGGAGGGAACGCTCATCCTTCTAGCTTCTCACTTGGCGGCAGCGCACGGGCCACGTGGTCGCGGCCCGCACGCCATATGACGCTCTCCGCGCAGCGGATCAGACGGCCGCGGGACCGATCACCGCGGCGGAGTCCGGTGGCAGCCGAACCTGCCCCGCATCGCGTCGCGCAGGTTGCGTCGACACCAGCACGCGGTCGCCCTCCTCGATCGGGAAGACCACCTCGGTGGAAGACAGATTCACCAGCACCGCCGAGCGCCCCCGGTCGATCCGGTAGACCCGGGAATCCGGCTCGCCTCCGCCGGCCGCGACCGTGACGACGGTGCGTCGCATGTCAGGGTCGGTGAGATCGGATCGCTCTCGCCGGAGCGTCGAGAGGGTGCGATACAGCGCGAGCAGGCGCGCATTCTCGGGCCGCTCGAGCTCGGACCAGTCCAGATGCGAGCGCGAGAACGTCTCGGGATCCTGAGGATCGGGCACCTCGGCCGGATCCCATCCCATCTTGGCGAACTCCGCCACGCGCCCTTCTGCGGTGGCGCGCCCGAGCTCGGGCTCAGGGTGGGAGGTGAAGAACTGCCACGGCGTCGATGCACCCCACTCCTCCCCCATGAACAGCATGGGAGTGCCCGGGGCCGTGAGGGTGAGCACCGCGGCCACTGCGAGACGCTCGAACGACAGCGACGCAGACAGCCGGTCTCCCGCCGCGCGGTTGCCGATCTGGTCATGGTCCTGTGCGAAGGTGACGAGTCGCCAGGCGGGCACGGTCGCCGGGATCGGGCCGCCGTGCGCTCGCCCGCGGAACGATGAGTAGGTGCCGTCGTGGAAGAACCCGCGCTGCGACACCTTGACCAGCGCGTCAGGATCGGCGAAGTCGGCGTAGTACCCCTCCGTCTCGCCGGTCAGCGCCACGTGCACCGCGTGATGCCAGTCATCGGACCACTGTGCGGTCAGGCCGAACCCGCCCGCCTCCCTCGGCAGGATCAGCGTCGGGTCATTCAGGTCGGACTCGGCGATCAGACTCAACGGGCGGTTCAGCTGCGCCGACAGGGCGTCGACGCGCTGCGACAGCTCCCGGAGGATGTGGGTGGGCCCGTCGTCGTGCAGAGCGTGCACGGCATCCAATCGCAGACCGTCGACGTGGTGATCCCGCAACCACATCAGGGCGTTCTCGATGATGTACTCGCGCACGGCCGGCTCGTCGAGGTTCACCGAGTCGCCCCACGACGTGCCCACGCCATCGCGCAGGTACGGTCCGAACTCGGGCAGGTGGTTGCCGCTCGGACCGAGGTGGTTGTAGACCACGTCCTGGATCACCGCGAGACCGCGCGCATGGGCCGCGTCGACGAAGCGCTGGTACGCGGCGGGTCCGCCGTATGCCTCGTGCACGGCGTACCAGAGCACACCGTCGTAGCCCCAGTTCCACTCGCCGTTGAAGGCGTTGACCGGCAGCAGCTCGAGGTGCGTCACTCCGAGACCGACGAGATGGTCGAGTCTGCCGATGAGGGCGTCGAGCGTGCCCTCCCGGGTGTACGTGCCCACGTGCACCTCGGACATGAGGCCGCCGGCGAGCTGACGCCCTGTCCAGGACTGATCGGTCCACTCGAACGCCGACGGATCGAAGTAGGCGGAGGGCCCATGCACTCCCCGTGGTTGACGCAGTGAGCGAGGATCGGCCCGCAGCTCCTCGCCGTCGTCGATCAGGAAGCCGTACCTGTCGCCGCGGGTGAGCTCGAGATCGCTGCGCCACCACCCGTCACCCCGCTCCTGATGCGAGAGCGCGAGTTCGTGCTCCGCGACCACCGTCCCCTCCGGAGTGAGCCGGCGCACGCGCAGGCGACGGGCGTGGGGAGCCCAGACCTCGATCATCGTGCGTCCACCAGCAGCGCCACCGGGTAGTGGGCGAGCAGATCGGCGAGCCGCATCGGGCCGGGCTCGATACGACGCCCGGTGAAGGCATCGATCGCGGCGATGTCGCGGCGCATCAGCTGCGTCTCGCCCCATCCGCCGAGACTCGCGAGGCCGACGGGCAGCCTGGTCGCCACCGCGGTCACGCCGCCCCGGTCCACCGCGACCGCATGGGCGGCGGCTCCCCCCGCGATGACGGCGGGGCGATAGCGCGTGAACAGCTCGGGGTTGTCGCGGCGCAGCCGCAGCGTGCGCGAGGTGACGAGCAGCTTCGCCCGCCCGGAGTCGTCGATCGGCGGAAGGACACCGCGAGCGACGTCGGCGTCGAGTTCGCGGAGCAGTCGCGCGCGCTCGACGAAATCCACACGGCGACGGTTGTCCGGATCGACGAGCGAGTGGTCCCACAGCTCGGTGCCCTGATACACATCGGGAACACCGGGGCCTGCGAGCTGCAGCAGCTTCGCCGACAGCGAGGTCGAGCGGCCGAAGCCTTCGATCTCAGCCACGAAGCGCTCCAGCGTCTCGCGCGCGGCGGCATCCGAGGCATCGGCGATCGCCGCGAGTCCCTCCTCGAACGCGGCATCCGGATGCTGCCACCCGGTCGCTTCCGCGGCTTCCCTGGCGGCCTTCTGCGCGTAGGCGAGCACGCGCTCCGGTGCGATCGGCCAGGCGCCGACCACGCCCTGCCAGAGCAGCGCGTCGAGCGGACCGTGACCGGTGGACGCGATCGCCCGCAGCTCATCGAGCACCTCGGACCATCGTTCGGGCATCTCCGACAGCACGCTGAGGCGGGCGCGGACATCTTCCGATCGCTTCGTGTCGTGCGTGGAGAGCGTCGTCATCGCGTGCGGCCATGCAGACCGGCGTGCCCGCTGCGCATCATGGAACTCGTCGGTCGTGAGTGCGGCGATCGAGGGGTCACCGCCCACCTCGGTCAACGTGCCGAGACGCGTCCAGCGGTAGAACGCGGTGTCCTCCACGCCCTTCGCCATCACGGCGCCGGTGACCTGCGGGAAGCGGACCGCGATCTCCGTGCGCTCGTCGGCGAGCAGCGGCTCGAGTTCATCGAAGGCGGCCGCGAGGTCGGGGCGCCGGTCCCGCGCCGTGTCGAACGACACGTCCAGGTGCTCGCGTCCGGCCGGGAGGTACGACCGGTACACGGGGAAGCACGCGACCAGCTCGGACAACGCCTCTTCAGCGTCAGCGATGCCGTACGGAAGGCTGCCCACGAGGCGACGGATCTCGGACTGCAACAGCCCGTCGGTCATCATCCGCTTGGTCGTGTGGATGAGATCCGTCCACGTCTGGCCCTCGGCGAGCCCGGTCTCGGCGCGCAGGCGCTCGTCCACGCGGGACAGCGCGGCGACGCCCTGGGGATCGACGAGCACACGATCGATCTCGCCCAACGCGTCGTATCCGGTCGTGCCGTCGGTGCGCCACCACGGCGGCAGCTCCTCACCCGGCTCGAGGATCTTCTCGACCAGCGTGTAGGCGGAGCCGGTCGCATCCGCCAGGGCCTCCAGATACCCGCCGGGGTCGGCGAGACCGTCGGGATGATCGACACGGATGCCGTCGGCGAGGCCGTCGGTGATCCACCGCACGATCTCGCGATGCGATGAGGCGAACACGTCGGGCAGCTCCACGCGGATGCCGGCGAGCTCCGACACCGCGAAGAAGCGGCGGTAGTTCAGTTCGGCGTTCTGGTCCTCCCAGAACCGCACCTCGTAGTGCTGTGCGGCGAGCAGCGCCCGCAGATCCGAGGCGAGCTCGCCCGAGCCCGGGGCGAGCGGCAGCACATGTTCGAAGTACGACAGCGTGCCGTCGGGGGCGTCGTCGGACGCGGTCAGGTCGACCACGAAGTCGCCGTTGTCGATCGCGGCGTCGGCCACCGAGCCGAGGATCGGCAGCCGCAGCTTGCCGTTGCCGCGGCGCCAGTCGATGTCGAACGCCGGCGCGTGGCGTGACTCCCTGCCCAGGCGCAGCACGTCCCACCACCACGGGTTCGTGCGCGGCACGGCGACGCCGACGTGGTTGGGCACGATGTCGACGAGCACGCCGAGCCCGGCCTCATGCGCGGCATCGGCGAAGCGTCGCAGGCCAGCCTCACCACCACGGCTCGGGTCGACGCGGGAGTGATCCACCACGTCGTAGCCGTGATCCGAACCGGGCACCGCTTCGAGCAACGGAGACAGGTACGCCCACGAGACGCCGAGATCGACGAGGTAGGGCACGAGCCCCGCGGCATCGTCGAGGGTGAACTGCGTGCGGATCTGCAGTCGATACGTCGACAGAGGCCGACGCGTCATGCGCGGTGCTCCGCAGACGGCGCCGGAGCCGGGATCACGGCCTGCTCGCTCTGGATGCGCAACGACGCATCCACGGAGTCATCCGTCTCGACCTCGAGGCCATGGACCTCGCGCAACACCACCAGCGCCTTCGCCTCCAGCGTGAGGGCCACTCCGGCGGCGAGCGCCGGCTCATTGCCGCGCTCCCCCGCCGTGTCGACCATGACCTGCCAGCTCGACGCATAGCGGTCATCCGGCAGGGTGATCTCGACCTCGTCGCCGCTGTTGAAGTACACGAGGAAGTTCACATCGGTCACCGGGCGTCCGCGCAGGTCCTTCTCACGGATCCCCCCGCCGTGCAGGAACATCCCGACCGCGAGACCGAACCCCGAGTCCCAGTCCTCCGGTGCCATCGGCGCGGCATCCGGGCGCAACCACACCACATCGGGCACGCGCTCGCCGTCTTCGGCGCGCACCGGGCGCCCGTTGAAGAATCTGCTGCGGCGGAACGTCGGATGCGTCTTGCGCAGGCGCGCGACCGCCGCGGTGAACTCGATCAACGGCACATCGGCCGACGCCCAGTCGATCCACGTGATCTCGTTGTCCTGCGCGTAGCCGTTGTTGTTGCCGCCCTGGGTACGACCGAGCTCGTCTCCGTGCGCGATCATGGGCACGCCCTGCGACAGCAGCAGCGTGGCGAGGAAGTTGCGCTGCTGCCGGGCCCGACAGCGGTTGATCTGCTCGTCGTCGGTCGACCCCTCGACACCCATGTTGTCGGAGCGGTTGTGCGATTCGCCGTCGTTGTTGTCCTCGCCGTTCGCCTCGTTGTGCTTCTCGGCGTACGACACGAGGTCGCGCAACGTGAACCCGTCGTGGGCGGTCACGAAGTTGATCGAGGCGACGGGCCGGCGTCCGGAGTGCTCGTACAGGTCGGCGGATCCCGTCAGTCGCGACGCGAACTCTCCGAGGGCCTGCGGCTCTCCCCGCCAGAAGTCGCGCACGGTGTCGCGGTACTTGCCGTTCCACTCCGACCATTGCGGAGGGAAGTTCCCGACCTGATACCCGCCCGGCCCGATGTCCCACGGCTCGGCGATGAGCTTCACCTGCGAGACCACCGGATCCTGCTGCACGAGCTCGAAGAAGGTCGACAGTCGGTCCACGTCGTAGAACTCCCGGGCGAGCGTCGAGGCGAGGTCGAAGCGGAATCCGTCGACGTGCATCTCCGTCACCCAGTAGCGCAGCGAATCCATCAGCAGTTGCAGCGCATGCGGGCTGCCGGCATTGAGACTGTTGCCGGTGCCGGTGTAGTCGGTGTAATACCGCCGATCCTCTTCGAGACGGTAGTAGGCCTCGTTGTCGATACCCCGCATCGAGAGGGTCGGTCCGAGGTGGTTGCCCTCCGCCGTGTGGTTGTAGACGACGTCGAGGATGACCTCGATGCCCGCGGCGTGCAACGCCCGCACCATCGCCTTGAACTCCTGCACCTGCTGGCCGCGCTGACCGCTGGAGGAGTACTGCGCGTGCGGCGCGAAGAAGGCGAGCGTGTTGTAGCCCCAGTAGTTCGACAGCCCCTTGTCCTGCAGGGTCGAGTCGTTGACGAACTGGTGCACCGGCATGACCTCGAGGGCGGTCACGCCCAGATGGATCAGGTGCTCGATGATCGCCGGATGGGCGACCCCGGCATACGTGCCGCGCAACTCCTCGGGGATGTCGGGGTGGGTGACGGTGAGCCCCTTCACATGCGCCTCGTAGACGATGCTCTGCGCGTACGGCGTCTTCGGGAGGCGGTCACCGGCCCAGTCGAAGAACGGGTTGATCACCACGCCCTTCACCATCGCCTCGGCCGAGTCGTCGTCGTTGCGGGAATCCGGATCGCCGAAGTCATAGCCGAAGAGGGACTGCCCCCACGCGATCTCACCCGCGACCGCCTTGGCATACGGGTCGAGCACCAGCTTGTTCGGATTGAAGCGCGTTCCCTCGGCCGGCTCCGCGGGGCCGTGCACGCGATAGCCGTAGAGCTGCCCCGGCTGCACGGTGGGCAGGTAGCCGTGCCACACGAACGCGTCCACCTCCGTCAGCGCGACGCGCTCCTCGTGGCCCTCGTCGTCGAACAGGCACAGCTCGACCCGGTCGGCGGCTTCGCTGAACAGGGCGAAGTTCGTGCCCTGCCCGTCGAAGGTCGCGCCGAGGGGATACGGCGATCCTGGCCAGATCTCGCGGCTCACAGAGCGCTTTTCCGAGAGGCGCGCTCTGTGACCAGAGCCACGGCCTCGTCGAAACCGTGCGTCTGCGCGATCTCCTCAGAGTTGCGATACGGGTGACCGACGTAGCAGACGAACACCGGTGCCACCCATTCCACATAACCGATCGGGGAGTCGGTGAGCACGACGTAGCGGTCGAGATCGATGCGCTCCGTGCGCGGCTCGGAATCGGCGCCTTGCTGCGCGTGCGCCGTCGTGTTCGGACGCGCAGCGGCGGTCTCGGTCCCGATCATCGGCGGATCGACGGGACGCTCCGAGTCGAATTCAGGAGCGATGGGGGCTTTCGCAGACATGCGGACTCCTCTTTCGTTGTGACGCTCACGCTAGACGCGATCACAAGTATTGAGAACGCCGTTGCCAGAACGGTCATACAGCGGTTACCATCCCGAAACATGCGGGACGCTTCCCGCTCGCCACGGAGGAATTCCGCCTTCGACATCACAGATCGCATCGATGCCCGGCACCGATGTGAGACTCGCCTTGAGCCCCCAGGACCCAATCCCCAGAGCATCGCCATTCGAGCCAGAACCGGCCGCAGGCCACCGCGCAGAGTCGAACTGAGTAGAGCAGAGCTGACCCGGAGCGCCGATCAGCGGCCGTCGAGCATCTGCTCGTCGGCCGTTTCGTCGTAGCGGTCCTGGGCGTCGCGCACATCGTCGACGTGCGATTCCGCCCAGATCTGCAACGCCTGCAGGGGCTCGTGCAGCGTGCGCCCCAGCGGCGTGAGGCGGTAGCGCGCGTGCCCGTCGGAATCGACGCCGCGCTCCAGCATCCCGTCGCGCTCGAGCGCGCGCAGCGAGTCGATCAGGACCTTCTTGGTGATCCCTCCGACCCGGTGATGCAGCTCGCTGAAGCGGCGGGGTTCGTCGTGCAGGAGCACCACGATCATCGCCGTCCACTTGTTCGCGATGCGGGCCAGAGAAGCCCGCGACGGGCATTTGGCCGAGAACACCGTCCACTCGGTCGACATGCGCATCCTCATTCGGTGACGTTGAAGTAACCACGCCTCGATCGAGACGCTGGATGCTCAGAGTACCGAGTCATCCAGGAGGAACATCATGTCGGCAATCGACGTCGTCGGACAGTACGGAGCGGCGATGGCCGCGGGAGACATGGCAGCGCTCGCGGCCACGTTCAGCGCGGACGCCGTGTGGCACCAGCCCGGGTCGAACCCCGTGTCGGGCGACCACGTCGGCCCCGACGCGATCCTCGCGCACCTCGGCCGTTTCATGGAGCTCAGCGGCGGAACGTTCGTCCTCGAGACCGAGTCCGCCACCGAGAGCGGATCGCTCGTGTCGGCCACCGTGCGCTTCCGCGCGCAGCGCCCCGGTCGGGTCGACCTCGATCAGCACGGCGTCGATGTGTTCCGGGTCGCCGACGACCGCATCGCCGAGGTCTGGCTCATCAGCGAGGATCAGGCCGCCGAGGACCGCTTCTGGGGCGACGCCTGAGTCGCCCGGTCGTGGGCGGTCGACGGCCGCCCACGACCGCCCCTCACGCTCTCGCCCCGTCTGCCCCTAGGCTCGCTTCATGATCGCCACCCCCACGCTGCTCGCATTCACCGCTGCGGCGTTCATCATGGTCGTGATCCCCGGCCCGACCGTGCTGTTCACGATCGGCCGCTCGATCGCACTCGGCCGTCTCGGCGGCTTCCTCAGCATCCTCGGCACGGCGATCGGATCGATCGTGCTCGTGCTGGCCGTCGCTCTCGGCGTGGGCACGGTGATCGCGCAGTCGATCGTGCTCTTCACGATCGTCAAGGTGCTGGGCGCCGGGTACCTCGTCTTCCTCGGCATCCAGGCGATCAGACACCGCAAGGATGCCGCGGCCGCGGTCACCGGCGCGGTGCGACGCCGATCGGGCTGGCGGCTGCTGTTCGAAGGCTTCGTGGTCGGACTCACGAACCCGAAGTCGATCGCCTTCTTCCTGGCGATCCTGCCGCAGTTCGTCGATCTGCACGCCGGTTCCGTTCCACTGCAGCTGTTCGTGCTCGGTACGATCGTCGTCGCGATCGGTGTCACCTGCGATGCCGTGTGGGTGCTCCTCGCCAGCGCGGCCCGTGAATGGTTCGCACGTTCCCCGCGGCGGATCTCGACCATGGCGGCCACCGGCGGCGGAATGATGATCGGCCTCGGAGCCTTCCTGCTGCTGTGGAGCGAGAAGCCCGCGACGACCTGATCGTCCGCCCCGGTCTCAGCCCAGACGCGCCACGGGCTGCCGGAGGATCGTGCGCAGCCTCGCCGGCTCGACGCGGCGCACGTCGCTCAGATAGATCTCGTGGTGACGGCCGGTGAGCGCCAGGCCGTTCTCCGGCACGAAGCGCTCATGCAGATCGGCGAGCACCGGGGTCTCGTCGTCGTAGGAGCCGACGTGCAGCGTCTGCACGCACAGCCCCTCCTCGAGCGTCTCCAGCCGCACGGAGGACAGGATCGGTGATGCATCCTTCTTCGTCGCTGCCTTCCCCACCGCGGCGTCGAACATCTCCGCGGTGATGTGATCGGGCACCATGATCATCAGCATCCACAGCCACGACGACTTGTCCCGTCGCGAGGTGAACGACGCCATGTCGGGCGCATGCCACTGCCCCTCCAAGGGCATCACGACCGTGTCGATGCCGAGGTCCTTCTTCGCGGCGAACTTCAGCCCGTAGGCGACGGGAAAGAGCGCGGACACAGCCCGCGCGTATGCGGGCGCGGAGTTCGGATCACCCGCGCCGTCGATCATCAGGTACTGCATCGCGGGCACGTCGACGATGCGGAACACACCCCGTTTCGCCTGATATGCGTCGAGCGTCTTCTTCAGGTCGATCGCCATGTCACCGCCTCCCGGTGTGTTGTCGCCACAGTGTCGCACGAGCCGCGGACACTCGTGCGCCCCTGCCTGTGTGCGCGCGAGACACCGCTTCCGCCGCGAGACACCGCTTCCGCCGCGAGACACCCTCCTGCGCGCGAGAAATCACGCAGCGCACGATGTCTCGCGCGCGAGGTGGTTTCTCGGGCGTTGCGTGGTTTCTCAGCGCTGCCCGGCACGCAGCCATACATAACTTCCACATGGAGGTTTCTGTTAGCCTGTCGGCGGGCGTCATCATCTGCCCCCTCACACAACGAAGGAAGGTCACCGTGGCCCTGCCAGAAACCTCAGTCCAGCTGTACTCGCTCGCCACCGAGTTCACCGACGATATGGGCGGCTCGCTCGACAAGCTCGCCGCCATCGGTCTGCGCAACGTGGAGGCGTTCGACTTCGTCCGCCGTCCCGATGAGATCCGCGCAGCGCTGGACGCCTCGGGCCTCGCCTCACCGACCGGTCACGCCCCACTGCTCTCGGACCAACTGTGGACTCCCGACGGCTCGATCCCCACGCCGGCCCCCGAGGTCGTCTTCGAGGCCGCAGCCAAGGTCGGGATCACGACCGTGATCGACCCGTTCGTCGCGCCCGAGCGCTGGTTCACCCTCGACGGGGTCACCGACATCGCCGAACGGCTCAACGCCCTCGTCGACACCGCGGCCGGATTCGGGCTGCAGGTCGGCTATCACAACCACGCCCAGGAGTTCGTCGAGCGCTTCGACGGCGAGACGGCCTTCGAGCGATTCGTCGCGCTCACCGATGACCGCGTGGCCATCGAGCTCGACCTGTACTGGGCGCTCGTGGGCGGGCAGGACGTGACGGCGCTCGTATCGCACCTCGGCGACAGGCTCGTCGCCGCACACGTGAAGGACGGCGTCGCCCCGGCGAGCAACCCCTTCGCCCCCGGCGCCCCCGAGTTCGGCTCGGACAGCCTCGATCAGCGCCATGCCGGCACCGGCGACGTGCCGATCGCGGACTCGCTGCGCGCGGCATCCGCCCTGAAGTACGCCGTGATCGAGTACGACAACGCGCCCGGCGACGTGTTCGCCGACATCGCCGCCAGCTACGCGTTCCTCATCGAAGGCGGCTTCGCCCGATGAGCGCGGTCGGAATCGGCATCATCGGCGCCGGCGTCATCAGCGACACATATCTCGAGAACCTCTCGTCTTTCCCCGACGTCGAGGTGCTCGCCATCGGGGACCTCATCCTCGATCGCGCCGAAGCACAGGCCGCCGAGTACGGCGTTCCGACGTTCGGCTCGGCTGCCGACGTGCTGGCCCACCCGGGCGTCGACCTGGTCATCAACCTGACCATCCCTGCCGCGCACATCGAGGTCTCGCGTGCGGCGATCGCCGCGGGCAAGCATGTCTGGACCGAGAAGCCCCTCGGGCTCGACCGCGCGGCGGCAGCCGAACTGCTGCGCGAAGCAGAGGCCGCCGGCCTCCGGATCGGCTCTGCTCCCGACACGCTTCTCGGACCGGGCTTCCAGGCGGCGCGGCGCGCGATCGAGAGCGGCATCATCGGCCGCCCGCTGTTCGCGCAGACGACGTTCCAGACCCAGGGCCCCGACCTGTGGCACCCGGACCCCGCATTCCTCTTCGCCGAGGGTGCGGGCCCGCTGCTCGACATGGGCCCGTACTACTTCTCGGCTCTCGTCTCCCTGCTCGGCCCGGTCGATCACGTATCGGCCGTCGGCTCGAAGGCGCGCGAAGAGCGCACGATCCACAACGGCCCGATCGCGGGAACGACCTTCCCGGTGGAGGTGCCCTCGACGATCCAGATCGTGACGGCGTTCGAGGCGGGCGCGCAGGCGCAGAGCCTGCTGAGCTTCGACTCCGCCCTGGAACGTCACGGCGTCGTCGAGATCCACGGCACTGAGGGCACGATCGTGCTCCCCGATCCGAACGCGTTCGCCGGTCGCATCGCGTACGTCAAGCCTCTCGGTGTGATCCGCGATGGCATGTCGTTCGAGCAGGAGTGGATCGAGATCGCACACGACGACGTCACCGTCGGTCGCGGCATCGGCGCGCTCGACATGGTGCGTGCGATCGCCGAAGGGCGCCCGCACGTGGCATCCGGCGAGCTCGGCTTCCACGTGCTCGATGTGCTGCTCTCCGCGCAGGAGTCAGCGGCCACCGGACGCACCGTCACCGTCGAGAGCAGTGTCGCCCCGGTGCCACTGCTGCCCGACGGCTTCGACCCGTTCGCCGCGACGCTCTGACGCTCACGGACCATCACAGGCCCGTCGCCATCACGGCGGCGGGCCTTCCGTGTCCGCCGCCGCGCCCGCTCAGTCCGAATCGCGCGGGGCCGCGAGCAGCCGATCGAGCATCTCGAGCGCCGCTTCGTGATCGATCGAGGAGTCGAGCAGCCACTGCGTCTGCAGTCCGTCCGACGCGGCGATCACCAAGGCCGACACGAGCGCGGGGTCCAAGTCTGCACGCAGTCGATCACTCGCCTGCAGAACGGTGACCCGCTCGGCCAGTTGCGCACGGAGCCGGTCGAAGCGGTGCGTCGCGAACTCCTGCGCGGCCGGATGGTTCTCCTCGAGAGCCGACGCGACCAGGGTCGAGTAGAGCTGCACGAGCCCCGGGATGCTGCGATTCTCCTCAGCCGAGACCTTCATCATCATGGCCGGGCTGAGGTCGGGCGGCTCCGGCTTCTCATCGTCCGATCGCTTCTCCGACTCGCGGTACACCGCCACGAGCAGCTCGTCGAGCGACCCGAAGTAGTGCGTGAGTGCGGCGTGCGTCACGCCGACCTCCTGCGCGATGGCTCGGAGACTCGTCTTCCTCGCCCCCCGCTTCGCGAACACCTCGATCGCCCGGTCAAGGATCTCCTGGCGGCGGGCGATGCCCTTCGCGTAGCGCCCCGGCGAAGGGGATGCTCCGTCGGAAGGGGTGGACATGCTCCGATGATACCGAGGCGTGCGTCAGGCGATGAGACACCACGAAGAACGCAAGAAACCCCGCGGGACATGACGTGTCGCACGAATGATGATGCCTCGCGGAATACGCACCCTGATCAGGGCTTCTACTGCGGAGACGAGGGGATTTGAACCCCTGGTTCCCGTAAGGGAACTCCACCTTAGCAGGGTGGTGCACTCGGCCGGACTATGCGACGTCTCCAGGCATCCGACCCGAAAGCGCGGATGCACCTAGCCATCATAACGGGTCTGGCGCGCTGTCACGAACCAGCGCTTTCAGGTGCCGAGCGTGGATGCGCGCGCCACGAGCTCCGGGCGGAACAGCACGTGCTCGCGCACCGGTTCCTGCTCCCGCTGACTGCGCAGCAGCAGATCGACGGCGGTCGATCCGATCAGCGCGGCGGGTTGGCGCACGGAGCTGAGCGGGATCACCGCCGCGGCCGCGAAGTCGATGTCGTCGTAGCCGATCAGGGCGATGTCCTCCGGCACGCGGGCATCGCCGGTCATCACGAGACTCTGCAGGATACCGAGGGCGAGCAGGTCGTTGGCCGCGAAGATGGCATCGGGACGGGCCGCCGGCGCCCGGTCGAGGATCTGCTGCCCTACGCGGCGCCCCTCCTCCACGGTCAGTGCGACGGAGGCGACGAACTCCACGCCGACTCCCGCAGCCGATGCGGCGGCCTGCGCACCGCTGAGACGATCGGCGACCTGCCGCAGCGCGACCGGGCCTCCGACGAACGCGATCCGGGTGCGCCCGACGGCGAGCAGATGCTCGACCGCGACCCGTCCGCCCTCGACGTCATCGACCGCGACCGAGGCGAATCGCCCGTCCTGCGACTCGCGGTCGACGAGCACCGCGGGCGTGCCACGGTCCTGCATCTGCGCCAACCGCGGAAGCGACTCGCTGACCGGGGTCACCAGCACACCCGTGACCCGCTGCTCCTCGAAGAGATCGAGGTGCCGCGCCTCGCGCAGTTGCTTCTCGTCGCTGTTGGCCACGAGCACCGAGAGGCCGAACTCGTCGGCCCGTTCCTCCGCGCCTCGGGCGATCTCGGCGAAGAAAGGGTTGCGGATGTCGAGCACCACCAGGCCGATCGTGCGACTGCGGCCGGCTCGAAGCTGGCGGGCTGCGTCGTTGCGCACGAATCCCAGGCGGGCGATCGACGCCTGCACCCGGGCGACCGTGTCGGGATTCACCTTCTCCGGACGATTGAGAACGTTCGAGACGGTGCCGACCGAGACACCCGCGTCTTCCGCCACCTCGCGCACGCTGACCGCCATCGGTCCCCCTCCAGATCACCGCGGTCCGTGGGTGAAACGACTCATACGAACGCGCTACCTCAGACTCTCACGCGTTCTTGACAGCCGTCAACTCATGCTTTACTGTCATTCTCGACAGGGTTTGAAACGATTCAGTCCCTCAACGAAGAGAGAAATCGATGACTTCTGCCTCCCCGACTCCGGTGCTGCAGCTCACCGACGTCCAGAAGGCTTTCGGCTCGGTGATCGCCCTCCGCTCGGGCACGATCTCCGTGGATGCCGGATCCATCCACGCACTCGTCGGCGAGAACGGGGCCGGCAAGTCGACACTCGTCAAGATCGTCGCGGGGCTCTACCAGCGCGACGGCGGCACCTTCCGCCTCCGCGGCGACGAGGTCGATTTCACCTCCACGGCGCAGTCCAAGGCCGCGGGCGTCGCCGTGATCTACCAAGAGCCGACGCTCTTCCCCGATCTCTCGGTCACCGAGAACATCTTCATGGGACGCCAGCCGACCGGCACGCTCGGCCGCATCGACCGCAAGGCCATGCGCCACGAGGTCGAGCGCCTGTTCACCCGCCTCGGCGTGACGATCGACCCCGACCGTCCGGCGGAGGGACTCTCGATCGCCGACCAGCAGGTGATCGAGATCGCCAAGGCCGTGTCCCTCGACGCGACCCTGCTGATCATGGACGAGCCCACCGCAGCCCTCTCCGGCGTCGAGGTCGAGCGGCTGTTCGCGATCGCGCGCAGCCTCCGCGATGAGGGCCGCGGGCTGATCTTCATCTCCCACCGCTTCGACGAGGTCTTCGCCCTGTGCGACACCGTCACCGTCATGCGCGACGGCGCATACATCGCCACGAGCGCGATCGCCGACACGACCGTCGACGAGATCGTGCACCAGATGGTCGGCCGCGAGGTCACCGAGCTCTTCCCGAAGCAGGAGACGACGATCGGCGCTCCGCTGCTCGAAGTCGACGGACTCACCAGCCCCGGCATCTTCCATGACATCTCCTTCACGGTGCGCACGGGTGAGATCGTCGGTCTCGCTGGTCTCGTCGGTGCGGGACGCAGTGAGGTCGCCCGCGCCGTGTTCGGCGTCGACGGCTACCGCGCCGGAACCGTGACGATGAACGGCGCACGGGTTCCCGCGCGTCGCCCCGTCGATGCCATGCGCTCCGGTCTCGCCCTCGTGCCCGAGGACCGGCGCAAGCAGGGTCTCGTGATCGAGGCCGGGGTCGGTGGCAACATCACCCTCGCCATCCGCCGCCGCCTCGCGAAGTTCGGACTCATCACCACCGGCATCGAGAACCGTGCCGCCAAGGAGTGGGCCAGCCGCCTCGAGGTCAAGACGCACGCACTCGACACCGTCGCAGCGACACTCTCGGGCGGCAATCAGCAGAAGGTGGTGCTGGCGAAGTGGCTGGCGACCCAGCCGCAGGTGCTCATCATCGACGAGCCCACCCGCGGCATCGATGTCGGCACGAAGTCCGAGGTTCATCGCCTCCTCTCCGAGCTCGCAGGCCAGGGCATGGGCATCCTCATGATCTCCTCCGAACTCCCCGAAGTCCTCGGCATGGCCGACCGCATCCTCGTGATGCGTGAAGGCCGCATCACCGCAGAGATCTCCCGCTCGGAAGCGACTTCCGAAAACGTCATGTTCGCCGCGACTCACGCATCGGAGCTCTCCTCGTGACCACCGCCATCCCCGTCTCCTCCCTCACCAAGCGCATCTCCGGCCTCGGCAAGGCGCGCGAGTTCGGCATCCTGCTGGCCCTCGTGCTGGTCGTGACCGCCGCGACGCTCAACAACCCGAAGTTCCTGTTCAGCCCGGACGGATGGCGGGATCTGTTGTTGACGCCGTCGATCCTGGTGCTCGTGGCCGTCGGTCAGGCGATCGTGCTCGTCACGCGCAACGTCGACCTCTCGGTCGGCTCCGTGATGGGCCTCACCGCCTACCTCACCGGCCGGCTCTTCATCGACATCCCCGGCATACCGATCGTGCTCGTCGTCGCCGCGGCCGTCGTGTTCGGCGCCCTCCTCGGACTCGTGAACGGCGCTCTGGTGGCCTATGCCAAGGTCCCGGCGATGGTGATCACGCTCGGCACGCTGTATGCCTATCGCGGCATCAACGTGCTGTGGACGGGCAGCGACCGGGTGAACGCCTCCGACATGCCCAAGGACTTCCTCGCACTGGGCACCGGGCAGCTCGCCGGCATCCCGATCCTCGCGATCGTCGCCCTGGTCGTGCTCGCGATCGCCGCCTGGTACATGAAGAACACCCGCGGCGGGCGGGAGTACTACGCGATCGGATCCGACCCTGCCGCCGCCGAGCTCTACGGTCTGCGCGTCACGCGCCGCGTGCTGACGGCCTTCGTGCTGTCGGGAGCATTGGCCGGACTCGCCGGAGTGTTCTACGCGGCCCGCTACGGCACGATCAATTCGCAGGCCGGCGCCGGATGGGAACTCGATGCCGTGGGTGCCGCCGTCATCGGTGGCGTCGCGATCACCGGGGGCATCGGCTCGGTCTGGGGTGCGGCGATCGGTGCCGTGCTGCTGCTCACGATCAACCGTGCACTGCCGATCCTCGGCATCCCCGACTTCTGGCAGCGCGCGGTCGTCGGCCTGCTCATCATCGGCGCCATCGTGCTGGACCGCGTGCTCGCAGTCCGACAGAAACGGCGGCTCATCGAGGCGAGGGACCAATCATGACCACCGCGACCACCACGTCCCCGCGCGTCATCGGCGACTTCGACAAGCCGCTCTGGCGCCGCGTGCTGCTCACCCGCGAAGCGGCCATCGTCGGACTCCTGATCATCGTCGCCCTCGTCTCCTCGGCGAGCATCAAGGGCTTCGGGCAGCCGATCACCCTCACCTACCTGCTGCTCGATATCGCGCCGATCCTGCTGATCGCCCTGCCCATGACTCTGATCATGATCACGGGCGAGATCGACCTCTCGGTCGGCAGCATGGTCGGGCTCTCGAGCGTCGTCACCGGCGCCCTCGTACAGGCGGGCCTCCCGTTCGAGATCGCCGCCCTCGCCGCCCTCGTGGTCGGCATCGTCGGAGGCGCGTTCAACGGCTTCCTCGTCACCGTGGTCGGCCTGCCGTCGCTCGCCGTCACGATCGGCACGCTCGCACTGTTCCGCGGACTCGCGGTCGGACTGCTGGGCACCGCCGCCGTGACCGATTTCCCCGAGTTCTGGACCGACCTCGCGAAGGCGAAGATCACCGGCACGCCGATCCCGGTGATCACGATCCCGTTCCTCCTCCTCGTGGTCGTCTTCGTCGTGCTGCTGCACTTCACCCCGTTCGGGCGCGGCGTCTACGCGGTGGGCTTGTCGAAGGATGCCGCGCACTTCTCGGGCGTCGACGTGGAGCGCACGAAGTTCATCCTCTTCATGCTCTCCGGCGCGGTCGCCGCGTTCGCCGGCATCTTCTACACGCTGCGCTACGGCAGTGCCCGCGGCGACAACGCGACCGGCCTCGAACTCCAGGTCATCGCGGCCGTGGTGCTCGGCGGCGTCTCGGTCTTCGGCGGACGGGGCCAGATCTACGGCGTGATCGCCGCCGCGTTGCTCATCGGATCGCTCGCCAGCGCACTGCGTCTGGTGAACGTCACCTCCGATGTCATCAACATCATCACCGGCACACTGCTCGTGCTCTCGGTGGTGGCCGCAAGCTTCCTGGCCTGGCTGCAGAAGAAACGCCGCCGACCGGGCAGAACCCCCGCCGGTGCCGTCACAGCTTCATGACACCGATGGACGCCGCACCCGCGGCATCTTCTGACGAAAGGAAACGAACAATGACGTTTGCACGCAAGCGTGTGACCGCCTTCGCCGCCCTCGCGGTGGCAGCAGCGGTCGCTCTCACAGGATGCACGGCCTCCGGCGACGCCGGCGACGGCGGCGACTCGGACGGCGACAGCTCGAACCTCGCCATCACCTTCCTGCCCAAGAACCTCGGCAACCCGTACTTCGACACGTCCAGCGAGGGCGGCAAGAAGGCTGTCGAGGAGTTCGGCGGCACGTTCGCCGAGGTCGGCCCCGCCGAGGCGACGCCCGATGCGCAGGTCAGCTACATCAACACGGCGACGCAGCAGGGCGTCGGAGCGCTCGTCGTCTCGGCGAACGACCCGAAGGCGATCTGCGACGCCCTCAACGAGGCACGGGATGCCGGGATCAAGGTCGTCACCTTCGACTCCGACACCAACACCGACTGCCGCGACCTGTTCATCAACCAGGCCGATTCCGAGGGCATCGCCAAGGTGCAGGTCGACCTGATCGCCGACCAGATCGGTGGAACCGGCGAGGTCGCCATCCTCTCCGCATCCGCCAACGCCACGAACCAGAACGCCTGGATCGACCTGATGAAGGAGTACGCCGCCAGCGAGTACCCCGACATCACGATCGTCGAGACGGTCTACGGCGACGACGACGACCAGACCTCGTTCGACAAGACCGCGGCGCTCCTGCAGACCCACCCCGACCTGAAGGGCATCATCTCGCCCACGACCGTCGGAATCGCGGCTGCGGCGCGCTACCTGTCGACCTCGGACTTCAAGGGCAAGGTCGCGCTGACCGGACTCGGCACGCCGAACCAGATGCGCGAGTACGTCGAAGACGGCACCGTCACCGCGTTCGCACTGTGGAACCCGGCCGACCTGGGCTACCTCGCGGCCTTCGCCGCTCAGGCGCTCATCGCCGGTGACATCACGGGCGAAGAGGGCGACACCTTCACCGCCGGCGACCTCGGTGAGTACACCGTCGGCGCCGATGGCGTGGTGCTGCTCGGCGACCCGTTCGAGTTCAACGCCGACAACATCGGCGACTTCGACTTCTGAGTCGTTTCCGTCCGGCCGGCGTCCACGGGCGCCGGCCGGACACCCGAGAGGATCCCCATGACCCGCGTCGCCTTCCAGCTCCAGGTGCGTCCGGAGCTGCTCGACGAGTACCTCGACCGGCACTCGCCCGTCCGGCCCGAGATGCTGGCCGAGATCGCTGCGGCCGGGCGACGCAACTACTCCCTGTTCCTCGGCCAGGGCGGCACGCTGATCGGTTACTACGAGACCGACGACGACGCCGCGGCCCAGGCCTACCTCGCCTCCTCACCCATCGCTGCTCGATGGGAGGCGGAGATGAGCACGTACTTCCTCGGCCTCGACGGACGCCCCGACCAGGCCGCCACCCCGCTTTCCGAGGTGTTCCACCTCGAAGACCAGCTCTCCGCGGCAGACGCGACCGCCGCGCCCGCAGACTCCTCCGTCACCCGCAACCACGAAGAAAGCAGTGCATCGTGAGCATCCTCACCCCCGAGAACCTCGCCGCTCTCGAGAAGCAGGCCATCGAACTCCCCAGCTGGGCGTTCGGCAACTCCGGCACGCGATTCAAGGTGTTCGGCACACCGGGCACGCCGCGCGACCCGTGGGAGAAGATCGCGGATGCCGCGCAGGTCAACAAGTACACCGCTCTGGCCCCCGCGGTCGCCCTGCACATCCCGTGGGACGTGGTCGACTCCTACTCCGACCTCCGCACGCACGCCGAAGACCTGGGCGTCGAGCTCGGAACGGTGAACTCCAACACCTTCCAGGACGACGACTACAAGTTCGGCGCATTGACCCACGAAGACGCGTCGATCCGGCAGAAGGCCATCGATCACCACCTCGCCTGCATCGACGTGATGGATGCCACGGGCAGCCGCGACCTCAAGATCTGGCTCGCCGAAGGCTCGAACTACCCCGGACAGGCCGACCTGCGCGGACGCCAGGACCGCCTGCAGGAGTCGCTCCAGCAGATCTACGCACGCCTCGGCGACGACCAGCGGCTGGTGCTCGAGTACAAGTTCTTCGAGCCGGCTTTCTACCACACCGATGTTCCGGACTGGGGAACGTCCTACGCGCAGGTGAGCTCTCTCGGAGACAAGGCGATGGTCTGCCTCGACACCGGCCACCACGCCCCCGGCACCAACATCGAGTTCATCGTGATGCAGCTGCTGCGCCTGGGCAAGCTCGGGTCCTTCGACTTCAACTCGCGCTTCTACGCCGATGACGACCTGATCGTCGGGGCCGCCGACCCGTTCCAGCTGTTCCGCATCCTGTTCGAGGTCGTGCGCGGCGGGGGCCTCAACAACCCCGACGTCGCGTTCATGCTCGACCAGTGCCACAACGTCGAAGACAAGATCCCCGGCCAGATCCGCTCCGTGCTCAACGTGCAGGAGATGACGGCCCGCGCGCTGATCGTCGACCGCGACGCTCTGACGGCGGCGCAGAAGTCGGGCGACGTGTTGGCCGCCAACGCCGTGTTCATGGACGCGTTCTACACCGACGTGCGCCCGGCGCTCGCGGAATGGCGCGAGTCGCGCGGCCTGGCTGCCGACCCCATGGCGGCGTACGCGGCATCCGGCTACCAGCAGCAGATCGCCACCGACCGGGTGGGCGGCGTGCAGGCCGGTTGGGGCGCCTGAGCGCGCCTCTTCTTCGACACCTCTCGACGCCTCTCGCGACTTTCGAACCAAGGACACGACTCTGATGACGAACCCGACCGCCGCCGACCTGATCGCGCACAGCAACCGCCTGGGCTCTGACCCGAAGAACACCAACTACGCGGGCGGCAACACCTCCGCGAAGGGCACCGAGACCGATCCGGTGACCGGGCAGCCGGTCGAGCTGCTGTGGGTGAAGGGATCGGGCGGCGACCTGGGCACGCTGACCGAGCAGGGCCTCGCGGTACTGCGCCTGGACCGCATGCGCGCGCTCGTCGACGTGTACCCGGGTCTCGACCGCGAGGACGAGATGGTCGCGGCGTTCGACTACTGCCTGCACGGCAAGGGCGGGGCGGCGCCCTCGATCGACACCGCGATGCACGGCCTCGTGGATGCCGCGCACGTCGACCACCTGCACCCCGACTCCGGCATCGCGATCGCGACCGCCGCGGACGGAGAGGCGTTGACCGGGAAGATCTTCGGCGAGAAGGTCGTGTGGGTGCCATGGCGCCGCCCCGGCTTCCAGCTCGGACTCGACATCGCGGCGATCAAGGCCGCGAACCCCGCCGCGATCGGTTGCATCCTCGGCGGACACGGCATCACCGCCTGGGGCGACACGTCGGAGGAGTCCGAGTCGAACTCGCTGTGGGTCATCGACACCGCGGCCGCGTACATCGAGGCGAACGGCACGCCCGCTCCCTTCGGCGGCGTGCGCACCGGCTTCGAGGCGCTCCCTGAGGCCGAGCGCCGCGAGCGTGCCGCCGTCCTGGCCGGGACGATCCGTGGCATCGCATCGACCGACAGGCCGCAGATCGGCCACTTCACCGACGCCGATGTCGTGCTCGACTTCCTGGCCTCAGAGCGTGCTCCCGAGCTCGCGGCTCTCGGCACCAGCTGCCCCGACCACTTCCTGCGCACCAAGGTCAAGCCGCTCATCCTCGACCTGCCCGCGACCGCGACCGCCGAGGAACAGATCGCGCGGCTGCACGAACTGCACGCCGGGTACCGCGCCGACTACCAGGCCTATTACGACGCGCACGCCACCAGCGACTCCCCGGCGATCCGCGGCGCCGACCCGCTCATCGTGCTGGTGCCCGGCATCGGCATGTTCTCGTACGGTGCGAACAAGCAGACGGCCCGCGTCGCCGGTGAGTTCTACGTCAACGCGATCAATGTGATGCGCGGCGCCGAGGCGCTGTCCACCTACTCCCCCATCTCCGACGCCGAGAAGTTCCGCATCGAGTACTGGGCGCTGGAGGAGGCGAAGCTGCAGCGGATGCCGAAGCCGAAGTCGCACCAGGGCCGCATCGCGTTCGTCACCGGCGCCGCCTCCGGCATCGGCAAGGCCATCGCCACGCGTCTCGCGGCCGAAGGCGCCTGCGTCGTGATCGCCGACCTCGACCTCGAGAAGGCTCAGGCCGCAGCGGCAGAACTCGGCGGCACCGACGTCGCGATCGGAGTCGCCGCGAACGTCGCCGACGCCGACGCCATCCAGGCCGCGCTGAACGCTGCGGTGCTGGCCTTCGGTGGCGTCGACCTCGTCGTCAACAACGCCGGGCTGTCGCTGTCGAAGCCGCTGTTGGAGACCACCGAGAAGGACTGGGATCTTCAGCACGACGTCATGGCGAAGGGCTCGTTCCTCGTGTCGAAAGCCGCGGCTCGCGTGCTGATCGACCAGAAGCTGGGCGGCGACATCATCTACATCTCGTCGAAGAACTCCGTCTTCGCCGGCCCCAACAACATCGCCTACTCCGCGACCAAGGCCGACCAGGCCCACCAGGTGCGTCTGCTCGCGGTCGAGCTCGGCGAGTTCGGCATCCGTGTCAACGGCATCAATCCCGACGGCGTCGTGCGCGGCTCCGGCATCTTCGCCTCAGGCTGGGGTGCGAACCGCGCCGCGACTTACGGCGTCGCCGAAGAGGACCTCGGCCAGTACTACGCCAACCGCACGATCCTCAAGCGCGAGGTCGTGCCCGAGAACGTGGCGGATGCCGTGTACGTGCTGACCGGACCCGAGCTCAGCCGCACGACCGGCCTGCACATCCCCGTCGACTCCGGCGTGGCCGCCGCCTTCCTGCGATGACCGTGAACCACTACCGCCGAGTGCACGGGATGCTGTCGAGTGCACGACGCGCCGACGTCGCGAACCCGTGCACTCGCACGGATGCCGTGCACTCGACGAGCGACGCGGCGAGCGCATGACCGTGCGCGCCGTCGCCGCGGTCGACCTGGGCGCGACCAGTGGACGCGTCATGATCGGGCGCGTCGGCGACGGGATGCTGGAGCTCGAGCTCGTCTCACGCTTCCCGAACGGTCCGGTCGAACGCGAGGACGGCCTGCACTGGGACTTCGGCGCGTTGTACGGGCGCGTGCTCGACGGGCTCGCCGAAGCCGTCCGCCGCGAGCCGGGCATCGAGAGCATCGGGATCGACTCGTGGGCGGTCGACTACGGACTCCTCCGCGACGACGAGCTGCTCGCCGCGCCGTTCCACTACCGCGACGAGCGCACGGCGCGGGGTGTCACCGAGGTGCATACGATCGTGCCCTTCGCCGAGCTCTACGCGCGCAACGGACTGCAGTTCCTGCCGTTCAACACGCTGTACCAGTACCGCGTGGACGCGCGGCTGGCGGATGCCGACACGGCCCTGCTCGTGCCGGATCTGCTCGCGTTCCTCCTCACAGGCGCCCGCGTCGCCGAGCGCACGAACGCCTCGACGACCGGCCTGCTGGGCGTGGTCGACGGCGAGTGGGACACGGCGTTGGCGGATCGCCTCGGCATCCCGATGCGGATTCTGCCCCCGCTGATCGACCCCGGCGCGACCATCGGACGCCTGCGCCCCGAGCTCGCCGCACGCATCGGCAAGGATCTGCCGGTGATCGCCGTCGGCTCGCACGACACGGCATCCGCAGTGGTCGCCGCCCCCCTCTCGACGGCGTACTCGGCCTACATCTCCTGCGGCACCTGGGGCCTGGTCGGCATCGAACTCACCGACCCCGTGCTGACGGATGCCGCGCGCGACGCCAACTTCACGCATGAGCTCGGCGTCGACCGGCGCTACCGGTTCCTGCACAACGTCACCGGGCTCTGGCTGCTCAGCGAGACCGTGCGGGTCTGGGAGGCGGAGGACGGGTCGACGATCGATCTGGCCACGCTGCTCGCCGCGGCATCCACCGTCGTCACCGTCGTGCCGGTGTTCGATGCGAACGATCCCTCGCTCTCCGCGCCGGGCGACATGCCCGCGCGCATCAGCGCACTCGTCCGCTCACGGGGCGAGGAGGCACCCGTAGATCGGGCGGCCTTCGCCCGCATGATCGTCGAGTCGATCGCCGCTGCGTTCGCGGATGCCGTGCGCACGGCATCCGCACTCTCCGGACGCACGCTCGACGTCGTGCACATCGTGGGCGGAGGGTCGCTGAACCGGCTGCTGTGCCAGGCCACCGCCGACCGCACGGGTCTTCCCGTGCTCGCCGGCCCTGTCGAGGCCACCGCGCTGGGGAACGTCCTCGTGCAGGCCCGAGCCCTCCGCGCCGTGCCCTCATCGCTCGAGGAGCTGCGCGCCCTGGTCACGGCGACCCACGAGCCCGAGCGCTTCACCCCCGCACTCGCGCGCTGACTGATCGCGCCCCGCACGCCGTGACGATCAGCCGAGACCCCCGCTGAGCATCGGCGCCCCCGCTGAGCGACGTCTGCCAGCAGGGGTTTCGGCAACCGGCGGGGGTCTCGACGATGATCGGCCGAGATCGCCCCCCCCCCCCCCCCCCCCGCTACAGGGCGGGAACCACTCCCGCGTTCGCGGCCGCGATCAGCTGCTCGACCTGCTCGTAGGTCACGGCCACGCCGGGGAATCCGACCAGGCGACCGATCGGGAACGACGCCATCATCTTCTGCATCGCCTCGTCGTTCGGGATCATGGATGCCGCCGACGAGTCGGCCCCGTTCAGTTCGCTCATGAAGCCGCCGAGCGCGCCCATCACGATGGGTCCGGCGACGGGGTGGGCGAGCACATCGCCCACCGAGGAGTTCATCGTCAGGTCCTGTCGCACCTCGTCGCCCTCCACCGCGACAACCGCGGAGGAACGGATGTCACGGCTCGACGCGGCGACCTCGACGGTGTAGTCGCCACCCTCGACGACCCAGCGGTCGACGCGCACATCCCAGTACGCCAGGTCTTCGCGCCGCACGACCAGCTCGACCGTGCGGGTCTCCCCCGCGGCGAGCGCGACCGACGAGAACGCCTTGAGCTCACGCGGGGCGCGCTGCACGATCGACGTCGCCGGGGCCACGTAGACCTGCACGACCTCGCGACCGTCACGGTCACCGGTGTTCGTCAGGTCGAGCGTCACGACGATGTCGCCGTCCGCCGAGACCGAGGCGGATGCCGCGCCGTACTCGAACGTCGTGTATGACAGGCCGTGCCCGAACGGATAGGTGACCGCGAGTCCCTTCGCGTCGTACCAGCGGTAGCCGACGAGCACGCCTTCGCCGTAGCGCACGTGCCCGAACTCGCCGGGGAAGTTGCCGAACGAGGGGTTGTCCTCGAGCCGCACCGGCACGGTCTCGGTGAGCTTGCCCGAGGGGTTCACGACGCCGTAGAGCACATCGGCGACGGCACCGCCCCCGGCCTGTCCGAGCAACCACGTCTCGACGATCGCGGGAACCCGGTCGGCGAACGGCAGCGCGACCACGCCCCCGTTGGAGAGCACGACCACGGTGCGCGGGTTGGCCGCGACCACGGCATCCAGCAGCGCGAGCTGCTCGGCGGGAAGGTCGATGTGGTCGCGGTCGAAGCCCTCCGACTCCTCGGCGGCAGGCAGTCCCACCAGCACGACCGCGACCTCGGCGGCGGCAGCCACCGCGACGGCCTCGTCGCGCAGGTCATCGGCACTGCGGCCGGATGCCGCGACAGCGCCACCGGTGACCGCGAACCCCGCGGCGTAGGTGACGTTGTCGCCGCCGACCGCACGCAGCTCGTCGAGCGCGGTGTCGACGCGCGTCGGGTTGATCAGTGACGAGCCGGCGCCCTGGAATCGCGGCTCGGCGGCGAACGCCCCGATCACCGCGATCTTCTGCGTGGCGGCGAGGGGCAGCACGGCGCCGTCGTTCTTCAACAGCACGATCGAGCGGCTGGCCGCCTCACGAGCCAGTGCGTGGTGCGCGTCGACGTCGAGCGGCCCGGCGACCGCGGGGCGCGACTGAGCCTTACGCACGAGGTCGATCGCGCGCGCGGCCGCGGTGTCGAGCACCGACTCCGCGAGGGTCCCCGCGCGCACGGCATCCACCAACTGGGCATCGGTGCGTCCGCCCGAGGCGGGCATCTCGAGATCGAGCCCGGCGGCGACACCGGCGACGCGGTCGTTCACGGCACCCCAGTCCGAGACGACGAGCCCGTCGAAGCCCCAGTCGTCGCGCAGCACGCGGGTGAGCAGCCACGGGTCCTCCGAGGTCCACACGCCGTTGAGCTTGTTGTACGAGCACATCACCGTCCACGGCGAGGCATCCTTGACGACGCGCTCGAAGCCGCGCAGGTAGATCTCACGCAGCGGGCGGGGGTCGACGTCGGAGCTCGCGCGCATGCGGTCGAACTCCTGGTTGTTCGCCGCGAAGTGCTTGAGCGACGTTCCCACGCCCTGCGACTGCACGCCGCGCACCGATGCCGCGCCCAGCACACCCGACACGATCGGGTCTTCCGAGAAGTACTCGAAGTTGCGTCCGCAGAGCGGCGAGCGCTTGATGTTGATGCCCGGTCCGAGCACCACCGCGACATGCTCGATCGCGGCCTCCACGCCGATCGCCGCACCGACGCGCTCGATGATCTCGGGGTCGAACGACGACCCGATCCCGACCGCGGGAGGGAAGCAGGTCGCCTGCACACTGCTGGCGAGACCGAGGTGGTCGGTGCCGCCCGCCTGCTTGCGGAGCCCGTGCGGCCCGTCGGTCATCATGATCGACGGGATGCCCGCCCGATCGACGGCCTTGGTGGTCCAGAAGTCCGCGCCGCTGGTGAGCGACGCCTTCTCCTCGAGTGTCAGATCGGATGCCGAGAGGTCGGTCATGGTGGTCCTTTCGCGGACGACGGCGGTGTCTCTGCGAAAACTATATGTCCTTCAGTATTAGATTTCAAACGTTGTTCAGGATTACTCTCGAGTCATGGCACGACGGGGTTCTTACGCGAAAGGCGTCGCGAGACGCGAGGAGATCCTCGAGAGCGCGCTCGACGTGATCGGACGCAAGGGGTATCAGAACGCCTCCCTCAAGGAGATCGCCGAGGTCGTCGGCGTGACACCCGCCGCACTGCTGCACTACTTCGGCTCCAAGGAGGAGCTGTTCACCGAGGTGCTCCGCAAACGCGACCAGCGCGACGGGATGGATCCCTCCTTCGTCGATGCAAACGAGGCGATCGCCGGGTTCATCGACGTCATCCGACACAACACCGAGGTACCCGGACTGGTCGCGCTGTTCTCGCGCCTCTCGGTCGATGCGGCCGACCCCGAGCATCCGGCGCACCAGTATTTCCTCGACCGGAGCGAACGCCTGCGGGAGACCTTCACCGAGAGCTTCGGCGCTCCGGGCTTCCAGCGCCTGCCGCTCGACCCCGACACCCTCGCCCGCGTGATCCAGGCTGCATCCGACGGGCTGCAGTTGCAATGGATGATCGACCCCACCGTCGACATGCCCGGAATCATGGAGGCGCTGATCGGCGCGCTCCACACGCCGACACCCCCGGCGAGCGCCGAGACCCCCGCGTAGTCGCGCAGCACAGCGGGGGTCTCGGCACGCAGCGGGGGTCTCGGCGCTAGCCCTTCACCGCACCGCCGAGCCCTGCCGAGCGCAGGAACACGGACTGGAAGATCAGGAACATCGCGATCGGGATGAGCGTCGCGATCGCGAGCGCCGCGAGGAACACGTCGAGCTCGGTCTGGGACTGCACCGCGGGCAACCGCACTGACAGCGGCTGCACCGCAGGGTCGGGCAGCACCAGCATGGGCCACAGGTAGTCCTTCCACGCCGCGATGATCGCGAACACCGAGACCACGCCGAGGATCGGCTTCGACATCGGCAGCACGATCGACCAGAACAGCCGGAAAGGACCCGCCCCGTCGGTGCGCGCGGCCTCGAACACCTCACGCGGCAGGCTGTCGAAGAACCGCTTCACCAACAGGATGTTGAAGGCGTTAGCGCCCATCGGCAACCAGACCGCGAGGTAGTTGTTGAGCAGATTCACCTCCCCCAGCAGCGGCGGATTCACGATCGTCAGGTACAGCGGCACCAACAGCACGATCCCCGGGATGAACAGCGTCGCTAGCACCAGCGCATTGAGCACCGGCGCATAGGCGGGCCGCAGCACCGACAGGGCATATCCGGCGGTCGTCGCGATGAACAGCTGCACGAACCAGGCTCCCAGCGCGATCACCACGGTGTTCAGGAAGTACTGGTCGATGTGGATGTCGTTCCACGCGGTCGACAGGTTCTCCCAGTCGATGCCGTTCGGCCACAGCGCGAACGGCTGTTGCAGGGTGTCCTGCGTGGGCGTCACGGCCGACTTCGCGAGCCACAGGATGGGACCGAGACCCGCCACGACCAACCCGACCAGCAGGAAGACGTGCGTGAGCGACATGCCGATCCGGATGCCGGGGCGCCGACGCTCGGAGTCGGAGATGACCGTGCGGTCCCCGACGCGGTCGACGGCCTTCTCGGCCGCCTTCTCCGCGGCGCGGGTCGAGAGGCGGGTGGTCAGGCTCACGTCGTGCTCCAACGGTCGGTCAACTTGAAGTACAGCCAGGACAGGACGGCCAACACGATCGCCAGCAGCACCGAGACCGCCGTGGCCTCGCCGTAGTCGCCGCCGAGACTGTTGCGGAACGCCTTGTCGTAGATGTAGAGCAGCACGGTCTTGGTCGCGCCCGCCGGTCCTCCGCCGGTGAACAGGAAGGGTTCGAGGAACACCTGCGCCGTGGCGATCACCTGCAGGATCAGCATGATGAACAGGATGCCGCGCAGCTGCGGGAGCGTGACGTGCCAGATCTTCTTCCAGATTCCGGCGCCGTCGACCTCGGCGGCGTCGTAGAGCTCCGGCGGCACTCCCAGAAGCGCCGCGAGGTAGATGATGATCGATCCCCCGGCCCCGGCCCAGGTCGCCTCGAGCACGAGCGAGGGCATCGCCTGCACAGCATCCTGGATCCACGGTTGCGGAGGGATGCCGACCCACGCCAGCACCGAGTTGAAGACGCCGGACGGGTCGGCGCTGTAGAAGAACTTCCACAGCAGCACCGCGACCACCGGAGGGATCACGACCGGCAGATAGGCCAGCGCCGAGTAAATGCCCTTGCCTCTTCTCACCTCACTCATCAGCACCGCCATCAGCAGCGGCAGCGGGAACCCGAACAGCAGGGCGAGCACGGCGAACCACAGCGTGTTGATCACGGCGCGACCCAGCTCGGGGTCGCCGATCACGGCGAGGTAGTTGTCGAAGCCGACCCATTCCGACACGATCAGGTTCGTCTTCTGCAGGCTCATGATCACGGACTGCACGATCGGCGACCAGGAGAAGAAGACGAACACGAACAGCATCGGCAGCACGAACAGGAGGTTCGCCGCGCCGCCGCCGCGGTACCAGGTCAGAGGCGAGCGGCGGCGGGCACGTCGCACAGCGGGCGGCGGAGAGGTCTCCACCGCCGCCCGCTGCTCGGGGAGCGTCATCGTCATCGGCTGCTACTCGTCGAGCTTCGCCTGGGCGTCACTCTGGGCCTGGGCGAGGAGGGCATCGATGTCGGCGTTCTCATCGGTCAGCACCGTCTGCACGACCGTGTCGAGCAGCGAGTACACCTCCTGCGTCTTCACCTTCGGCTCACCGACCGGGGTCTGGTCCCAGATGCGGTCGCTGAACGGAGCCATCTGCTCGGTCGGCACATTGATGTAGTCCGCGATCCACTCGAGGGACTGGTCGTACAGCTCGCGGCTGAGCACCGGCAGCAGCGGGGTGCCGACGGCCTGGCCCGACTCGTTCAGAGTCTGCGCGTCGAGTACGGCGGCATCCTCGTCCATGAGCTTCTGCATGTAGTACCAGTCGATCCACGTGACACCGGCGGCCTTGGTCTTCTCGTCGATCTTCGGGCTCATCACCGCGATGTCGCCACCACCGAGCGTGCCGGGGTCGTCGCCTTCCATCGGCACGACCGTCATGCCGTAGATCGACGAGTCCATGCCGAAGTCGCGCACGAGGGCCGTGTAGATGTCGGACCCAGACGTGTACATGCCGACGTTGCCGGCCGCGAACTCCTGGTTGATCGTGCCCCAGTCGAGGTCGACCTTCGATCCGAACGACCCGTCCTCCCACTTGACCGCGTGCAGGAACTCGAGAGCGGCCTTCGTGCCGTCGTTGTCGATCGTCGACTCCGCCGTCCCGTCGCCGTTGTCGGTCTGGGTGCGGCCGCCGCGGGCGACGGTCTGCGAGGTGAGCTGCCACCCGCCCGTGTTGTTGATCGCCATCTGCGCGTAGCCCGCCTTGCCGGTGGCGTCGTGGATCGCCTTCGCGGCCTCGCGGATCTCGTCCCAGGTCTGCGGCGGGTTGTCGGGGTCGAGTCCCGCCTGCTCGAACAGATCGCGGTTGTAGTGCAGGGCGGCGGCGTAGGCCTGACGCGGGAAGCCGTAGATCTTGCCGTCGGAGCCGGTGACGCCGTCGAGGATGATCGGGTTGAACTTGTCGGTGTAGCCGAGGTCGTCGATCGCATCCGTGACGTCCATGAGCTGACCGTTCTCGAGCAGCGTCTTGGAGTCGGTGAACGGAACGGTGAAGACGTCCGGCAAGCTGCCACCGGCGAGTTGCACCGCGAAGGTCGGCCCCTCCCATTCGTACTCGACACCGATGATGTCGATGTCGGGATGCTCCTTCTCGAACTGCTTCTCCTGGGCGGCGAACGCCTCGTACGCTGCGGCATCGGCCCCGGGCGGGAACGTCGCGACGCGCAACTCGGTCTTGCCGTCCGCGCTTCCCTCATCTCCGCCGGCGGTGCAGCCGGCGAGAGCGCCGACCGTCGCCAGTGCGGCGACTCCGGCGACGAGGACCTTCGTGGGTGACTTCATTGTCTGTCCTTCCATGTGGTGCTGATCGGGTGGTGCAGGGTCAGAGGGCGCGCAGCGCAAGCCACGCGGTCGCATCGGGTGGGAGAGTGCCGTCGAGCGGCTGGCTCGAGAGCAGCAGTTCGTGATGCGCCGGCAGCGGCACGGGCGTGGCGCCGAGATTCGTGATGCTGAGGGTGTCGTCACCGCGACGGAACGCCAGCACGTCGGCACCGAGTTCGAGCCACTCCAGGTCGCTTCCGCCGAAGTCGGTCAGGCGGCGGCGCAGCGCGACCGCGCGACGGTAGAGGTTCAGCGTCGACTGGGGATCGCGTTCCTGCGCGTCGACGGCGAGCGGCGCCCAGTCGGCGGGCTGAGGGAGCCATGGCGCACCGCCGAACCCATACGGACTGGCCGACCCTGACCAGGGCAGCGGAACCCGGCATCCGTCGCGCCCCGGATCGACGCCCCCGGAGCGGAAGTGCATCGGGTCCTCGATCGCCTCGAGCGGAACCTCGACCTCGGGCAGGCCGAGTTCGTCGCCCTGATAGATGTAGAGGCTTCCTGGCAGTGCGGCGACGAGGAGTGCGGCGGCCCGTGCGCGCCGCGCGCCCAGTGCGGCGTCGGTCGCGGTGCCGAAGCGCTTGCGCTCGAACGCGAACGAAGAGTCGGCCTGCCCGTAGCGGGTGGCGGGGCGGGTCACGTCGTGGTTCGACAGCACCCAGGTCGCGGGTGCACCGACCGGAGCGTGTTCGGCCAGGGTGCGGGTGATCGAGGAGCGCATGGCCTGCGCGCTCCACGGCTGCGACATGAAGCCGAAGTTGAACGCGGTGTGCATCTCGCCGGGACGCAGGTATCGGGCGAATCGTTCGGCGTCATCGAGCCACACTTCCCCGACCAGCACGCGCTCGCCCTCGTACTCGTCGGCGACGGCGCGCCAGCTGCGATAGATGTCGTGCAGCTCGTCGCGGTCGATGTGCGGGTGACCCACGGCCGGGGCGGCCCCCGCCGGAAGGTCCGGCAGCGCCGGGTCTTTGACGGGCAGCGCCGCCGAGTCGATGCGCACGCCGGCGACGCCGCGGTCGAACCAGAACCGCAGCACATCCTCGTGCTCCCGGCGCACGTCGGGATGGTTCCAGTTCAGGTCGGGCTGCTCGGGAGTGAACAGATGCAGGTACCACTCTCCCGCGGTGCCGTCGGAGTTGCGCGTGCGCGTCCACGTCTCGCCCTGGAAGCTCGACACCCAGTTCGTCGGGATGCCGGAACCGTCGCCCCCGCGCCCCGGGTGGAACCAGAAGCGCTCGCGCTCCGCACTTCCGGGTGCGGCGTCCAGGGCCTGGCGGAACCACTCGTGCTGGTCGGAGACGTGGTTGGGCACGATGTCGACGATCGTGCGGATGCCGAGGGCCAGGGCCTCGGCGATGAGCTGCTCGGCCTCCTCCAGCGTGCCGAAGCGCGGGTCGATGCCGCGGTAGTCGCGCACGTCATACCCGCCGTCGGCCAGGGGACTCGGGTACCAGGGGGTGAACCACAGCGCGTCGATGCCGAGGCTCTTCAGGTAGCCGAGGCGCGAGCGGACGCCTGCGAGATCGCCGATGCCGTCGCCGTTCCCGTCGGCGAAGCTGCGCACGTAGACCTGATAGATCACGGCCGTGCGCCACCATCCGGCATCCGCGGGCAGGGTCACAGGGCGAGCAGGGATCGTGCTGCGCAGAACATCGGTGTCCACGGAACTCCTCGTCATCGGTGGCGATGTTCCGAATGTAGCTTTCCTCAGCACTTCGCGCAAGAACTAAACAAAATGTTGGAATTTTGCGATGACTTGCAGGCGCGAAGAAGTGCGGCGAGCACAGTGGCGCGCCGCGGCCGGCGTCAGGCGAAGGGGCCGGTGGAGGCGCGCAACACGAGCTCCGGCTCGAAGAGCAGTTCGTCACCGGGCTGGGTGTTGCCCGCGATCTGAGCGAGCAACAGCTCGATCACGGCGCGACCCATCGACTCGATCGGCTGACGTACCGTCGTGAGCGGCGGCTCGGTGCAGCTCATCAGGGCCGAGTCGTCGAACCCGACGACGCTCACCTGTCCTGGCACGGCATATCCCCCGCGCCGCGCCGCGCGCACGGCCCCGAGAGCCATGGGGTCGCTCGCGCACACGATCGCCGTCGCGCCGGCCTCGAGCAACCTCGTCGCACCCGCCTGCCCCGATTCGAGCGAGTACATGCCCCGCACCACGAGGGCGTCATCCAGCGGCGCACCGAGTCGGTCGAGCAGACGGCGCGCGGCCTCGAGCTTGCGCTGCGAGGGCACATGATCCTTCGGGCCCAGGAGCAGGCCGATGCGGCGATGGCCGAGCTGATGCACGTGCAGCACGGCCTGTTCCGCGGCGGCACTGTCATCGGTGGAGACGGTGGGGAAGCGCAGCTCCGGCACCCGGGCGTTCACGAGCACGGTGGGCAGGTTCACCTGCCGCAACCTCTCGTAGTGTTCATGCGCGGCATCCGCCTGCGTGTAGTTGCCACCGAGGAAGATCACGCCCGAGACCTGCTGTGCGAGCAGCAGGTCGACGTAGTCCGACTCGGTGACGCCCCCGGCGTTCTGCGTGCACAGCAGCGGCGTGTAGCCGTTCTGGGTGAGCGCGCCGCCCACGATCTCCGCGAAGGCCGGGAAGATCGGGTTCTGCAGTTCCGGCAGCACGAGGCCGACGAGTCGCGCGCGCTCCCCACGGAGCTTGGTCGGCCTCTCGTACCCGAGAACATCGAGCGCCGTGAGCACGGCCTGGCGTGTGGCGTCGGACACACCGGGCTTGTCGTTGAGCACACGGCTGACCGTGGCTTCGCTCACTCCGACCTTGCGGGCCACATCGGCCAGGCGCTTCGACATGGGGTCAGTGTACGCAAGTCCTTGCAAGAACGCGCAAGCGGCCTACTGCGGGTGTCAGCGGACGTTGCCGTTCGAGCAGGTCTGCTGAGCGGCCGAGTTGCCCTTGATCGTATCGGGCAGAGCCACGACGTTGTCGGGGGTCGCCGTGGGATCCGGCGTCGCCTCTTCGGTCGGGGCGGTCGGTTCCTCGACGATGACACCGTCGTTGCTGTTGTTCTCGTAGGTGATCTGCAGCTGCGCGTTCGCCTCGATCGCATCCCACAGCGCGGTCGCCGCCTCGTAGTTCGGCACGACCTTGTTCGGATTGTCAGAATCGGTGCCGCTCGGGTACTGCACGAAGACGATGTCCTCGAACGGCACCTCCTTCACGGCGAGGGCGATCTGCACGATCGTCATCGGGTTGTTGGCGAGCGATGTGCTGGCCTCGAGGTTGCTGAGGGCGGTGTTGGCGAGCTTGAGCATGACCGGCACATTGCCGAGCACCTCTCCGCTGATCAGCTTGCGCGCCAGGCTCGACATGTACTGCTGCTGGTTGCCGATGCGGCCCAGGTCGCTGCCGTCGCCGACACCATGACGGGTGCGCAGGAACTGCAGCGCCTGCAGTCCCTCGACCGTGTGATTTCCGGCCTTCAGATCGAGGCCCGTGTAACTGTCCCTGATCGGGTTGGCGAGGCAGACGTCGACGCCGCCGATCGCGTTCGTGATCTCGATCACGCCACCGAAGGTGACGGATGCCGCGAACTGGATCTCCTGTCCGCTGAGCTCCGAGATCGTCTTGACGACGCAGTTGAGCCCGGCATCCGAATACGCCACGTTCAGCGGCTGCTTGCTCATCGCCGAATGCACGTTCCCGTCTTCATCGGTGCACTCGGGGATCGGGATCATCAGGTCGCGCGGGAAGCTGACGACGGTGATACGGCGCGGCTCGTTCGACACGTGCACGAGCAGGTTCACATCGTTGAGATTGCCCTCCGAGTCGCTCCCGCTGCAGCGATCGCCGAACAGGGAGGCGTACTTCTCCTCGCAGGTGTCGACACCCGTGAGGACGAAGTTGAAGCCGCCCTCGTACTCGCCGATGTTCGGCGGCACGGCTTCCTGCCCTTCGAGCTCGACCGCGTTCGCGGCGACGGTGCTCGAGAGGTCGTAGGCGATGTAGGCACCGACTCCGAGACCACTGACCAGCACGACGGCGAGTCCGATCGCGATGAACTTGAGCAGCTGACCCACCGCACCCGGCGAGCGCAGCTGGCCGTGCCGCGCGATCGTGCGGCGACGTCGCATCTTCTCGCTCACTCAAGGGCCTTTCGGATCAGCAGTCGGTGCGGGGCCACCGTGCTCTACATGCGGAGGGTGTGGGATTCGAACCCACGAGACATCTCTGCCCACTGGTTTTCAAGACCAGCTCCATCGGCCACTCGGACAACCCTCCCGACAGACGAATCTGCCGACAACGCGTGAGTCTAGCCGAGTTCTATTCTCCCGCGTGCACCTGAGCGCGTGCTGGAAGCGTGTCCAGGGCGCGCGCGAGCCCACCGTCCACGACGTCAGCGGTGACCTCGTTCGCCGCGTCCTTGACCACATCGGGCGCCTGTCCCATGGCCACGGCACGTCCGCCGAGGGACCGTGCCCACCCGAACATCCCGATGTCGTTGCGTCCGTCTCCCGCGACGAAGACCCGGTCGCCCGCCAGCCCGAGTTCTACGCGCACCTGCTCCAGCGCGGTGCCCTTGTCGACGCCCTGCGGAGCGATGTCGAGCCACGCCGTCCAGCCGATCGCGTAGGAGACCTCGTTGAGGCCGGCATCGGCCACCAGCCGGTGGAAGTCCTCCTCGTCGTGACCGGGCGAGACCACGACGACGCGCGACACCGGCTCGGCGGCGAGCTCGTCGAAGGTCACGCGGCGTCCGCCGTCGAGCGTCCAGTCGTCGAGTTGCTCGGTGTACAGCCGCTGTCCGGATGCGAGCTCGACCATGTAGCGCGCTTCGGGCAGGCGATCGCGCAGCAGCGCGAGCACGGGACTGGGGTCGAAGGTCTCGACGTTCCAGCGTTCCCACCCGTCGCCGTCGCGACGCATCGTCACCGCACCGTTCGAGCACACCACGTACTCGGCCGTCATGCCGAGCTCTTCGACGTAGCGACGCGTCGCCATCCAGCTGCGTCCCGTCGCGATCGTCACGACGTGTCCGGCGTCGCGCACGCGCGCGATCGCCTCGGGCACGCCGGGGCTCATCGTCTCGTCCTGCAGCAGGATGGTGCCGTCGACGTCGAGCCCTACGAGCCAGAGCGCGGTCATGCGATCGGCTCCAGCACCTCGAGGCCGCCGAGGTACGGACGCAGCACCTCGGGCACGCGCACCGATCCGTCCGCCTGCTGGTGGGTCTCGAGCAGGGCGACGATCCATCGCGTCGTGGCCAGCGTGCCGTTGAGGGTGGCGACGTGCTGCGTCTTGGCCGCCCCCTCCTCGCTCGCGGGGCGATGACGCACGTCGAGGCGGCGCGCCTGATAGGTCGTGCAGTTCGAGGTAGACGTGAGCTCGCGGAACGCGCCCTGCGTGGGCACCCACGCCTCGATGTCGTACTTGCGTGCCGCGCTCGACCCCAGGTCGCCCGCGGCCACGTCGATCACGCGGTAGGACAGGCCGAGCGACGTCAGCATCTCCTCCTGCAGTGCGACCAGACGCAGGTGCTCCGCCTCGGCGTCGGCGGCATCGATGTAGACGAACATCTCGAGCTTGTTGAACTGGTGCACCCGGATGATCCCGCGGGTGTCCTTGCCGTGCGAACCGGCCTCGCGGCGGTAGCAGGTCGACCATCCGGCGTACCGCAGCGCACCGCGCGAGAGGTCGACGATCTCGTCCTTGTGGTAGCCCGCGAGCGCGACCTCGCTGGTGCCGACGAGGTACAGATCGTCGTCCTTGTCGAGGTGGTACACCTCATCGGCGTGCTCACCGAGGAAGCCGGTGCCCTGCATGATCTCGGGGCGCACGAGCGTCGGCGTGATCAGGGGCACGAAGTCGTTCTGCAGCGCCTTGTCGAGGGCGAGGTTCATCAGCGCGATCTCCAGACGCGCACCGATGCCGCGCAGGAAGTAGAAGCGTGCGCCCGAGACCTTGGCACCGCGCTCCATGTCGATCGCCCCCAGGAGCTCGCCGAGCTCCAGGTGGTCGCGCGGCTCGAAGTCGAACGCCGGCACCTCGCCGACACGGCGCAGCTCGACGAAGTCCGCCTCGCCGCCCACCGGAACGCCGTCGATCACGACGTTCTCGATGCGCCCGAGCGCCGCCGCCGCCGCATCCGACGCTTCGCCCGCCGTCACCTGCGCCTGCTTCACACGCTCGGAGAGGTCTTTCACCTGGGCGACCAGCGCCGCCTTCTCCTCCTTGGGCGCCTGGGCGACCCGCTTGCCGAAGGCGTTCTGCTCGGCCCGCAGCTCCTCATACGCGCTGAGTGCTGCGCGGCGCGATCGATCGGCCTCGAGTGCGACGTCGACGGTGCCCTGGTCGTTGCCACGGGCGGCCTGTGAACGGCGGACGATCTCCGGATTTTCGCGGAGGAGTGCGAGGTCGATCATTCAACGATTCTACGGGGCGCGCTGCATCGTCCCGCCCGGTCGTGACCACCGCCCGCGCGCACGGATGTCACACTCGCGCCGCGGCGATGTCTTACTCCACAGCGGTCGGCATCCGGCCGGACCGCAGCGAAAGGAAACCCCATGACCACCCGCGTCACCTCCCTGGACCAGCTGAACCTCGCGTTCGCCGATCGATTCAACGCCCGCGATCTCGACGGCCTGATGGCGCTCAACGCATCGGACGTCGTGTTCGTGCCCGCCCCGGGGCAGCCGGTCACCGGCGAGGCCTCCGTGCGCGGAGCGCTGGAGCAGTTCCTCGGCCTGAACCTCCCGATCACGATGACCGTGCGCCACGTGTTCGAGAGCGCGGGGGTGGGACTCGCGATCGCCGACTGGACCATCACCGGCACGGCTCCTGACGGAAGCGACATCGCTCTCGCCGGAACCACGGCCGACGTCGCGGTCCACGACGACGAGCACGGCTGGCGCTACGCGATCGACAACCCCTTCGGCACCGCCTGAGCCCGCGGGAGGTCGATCGGGCGATCGGCCTCCTCAGTCGGCCTCCATGCCGGTCCGACGGCACGCCGTCATCGCTTTACGAGCCCGCGCGATGCGCTGTCGGGCCGCCGCGGGCTCGATGCCCAGCCGGTCGGCGATCTGCACGGCTGACAATCCGTCGACGACCGTCAGCAGCAGCGGCGTGCGCAGCGATTCGGGCAGGTCGTGGATCGCGCTCAGTGCGCCGTCGAGGAAGACCCTGATCTCCGCTGTGTGGATCACGCTCCCCGGAGCGGGGGTCTCGTCATCGAGCGGGGCCTCCGGCCGACGCGCACGACGTCGAGCGAGATCGATCGCCACATGGCGAGCGATCGTGTCGAGCCACGAGCACAGGCGCCCCGGCTCCGGCGTGTCGAGATGTTCGATGGACCGCCACGCACGCAGCAGGGCGGTCTGGGCGGCATCCTCCGCATCATCGACCGGAACCCCGAGCGAGATGCTGCGGCGGCGAAGACGGTCGGGCTCCCCGGAGACCATGGTCGACAGCAGCTCCCGCGCCTCGGCGGCCCCGATCTCCGACCCGTTCGACCCCATCGGATCATCCTCCCTCGTCACCCGCTCCGCCGTGGACGGCGGCAGGTGGATGCCGGGTTTAGAGTAGCGCCATGACGAAGCCTGCTCTCGGCCGACGCCAGGCGGCGCTCGTCTACAACCCCATCAAGGTCGACGAGAAGCGCCTGCGCGCACAGGTGCGCGATCTGAGCCGCGACGCGGGGTGGGAGCATCCGGCCTTCTACACGACGACCATCGAGGATGCCGGTCAGACCGCGACCGCCGAGGCCCTCGCCCGCGGGGTCGATGTCGTGCTCGTCGCGGGTGGCGACGGCACCGTGCGGGCGGTCTCCGAGGCGATCGCGAACACCGGGGTGCCCCTGGCGATCCTGCCCAGCGGAACGGGCAATCTGCTCGCCCGCAACCTCGGTCTGCCCCTCGGCGACCCGGCGGAGATGATCCGTGCCGCACTCGGTGAGCACCGCCGCCCGATCGACATCGGGTGGGCACGGCTCACCCGCGGCGACGGCTCGGAGTCCGAGCACGCCTTCGTCGTGCTCGCCGGAATCGGTCTGGACGCCGACATGATCGCCAACACCCGCTCCGACCTCAAGAAGTCCGTGGGCTGGATCGCCTACGTCGACGGCGCCGCCCGTTCCCTCGCCGGCGCGAAGCCCTTCCGGGCCGTCTTCCAGGTCGACGACGGACGGCTGCACACCACCAAGGTGCACAGCATCCTGTTCGCCAACTGCGGCACCCTTCCCGCCGGGATCGCGCTGATCCCGGACGCCTCCATCACCGACGCGCTGCTCGACGTCGCCGTCATCCAGCCCACCGGGGTGCTCGGATGGCTCGGCGTCTGGCGCAAGATCTGGTGGGACAACTCCGTGCTGCGTCGGTTCCGCGCCGGGCGCCTCGTGCTCCAGCGTCGAGGCAAGGACGCGTCCGTCCACTACTTCCGGGGCGTCGCTGCCGAGGCTGCCGCTCCCCGGCCGATCCCGATCGAACTCGATGGCGATGAGTTCGGCGAGGCCGCCCGCATCACCTGCCGGGTCGACCCGGGGGCGCTGCTGCTCGCGCTCCCCGCAGGTCATTCGATCGCGGCGCTCTGACGGCTGCGGCCGTCGGTCAGCTGACGGAGACGGTGCCGTCGAGTCCGCCGCCGACGAGGGTCAGCACGAACCCGTCATCCTCGACGGCGTCGTCGCCGAAGCTCACGATGGTCGCGCGCGGCGCCATGTCCATGGTGCAGACCTGATCGGCGTCGGTGACGAACGTCACGGTGCCCGCGTTGCCGGATCCCTCGAGCGACTCGACGACGGGGGCGCACGATGACGAACCCCACGTCAGCAGCACGAGGCTGCCATCGTCGAACCATCCGGCGGACGGCTGGTACTCGGTCGAGGTTCCCGGTGTTCCGGTGGCTGCGGCATCGCCATCGAGATCGACGTCATCCACGACATCGCCGTACGTGACCTGCAGGGTGATGTCGGCCGTGGGGTCGACGCCTTCGGGCAGCGCTCCGATGCTCGCCCGCGGCGCGAGGTCGGCCGTGCAGGCCTTCTCCGCGTCGTCGGAGGTGGGATCGACGAGCGTCACGGTGACGGTCTGCCCGGATGCGGAGACCTGATCCACCTGCGGTACGCAGGTCGACGATCCCCAGGTGACGACCGCGAACATACGGCCGTCGTCGAGCAGCGCGCCCTCGACGTCGTTGGTGTCATCGGCGCCGGCGTCGCTCGGGGCAGGTGAGCTGGTCGGAGTCTGAGATCCGGGTCCGGCGGTGCAGCCGGCGACGAGCAGTGCCGCGGCGAAGACGCCGAGGACGGAGACGAGGACACGCGACGAGGAGGTCATGCCCTCAGGGTAGCCGCGCCGACCTGAGCGGCGCATCTCATGCCGACTCGCGCCAGACCACGTCGCACTCGAGGATCCGACTCTCCGGCGACGGCGCTTCGCCGCGCAACTGCGCCAACACCGACTCGGCTGCAGCACGGCCGAGCTCGTTGGCCGACTGCCGCATGGTCGACAGCGGCGGGTCGCAACGCAGCGCCCACGAGCTGTCATCGAACCCGACGACCCCGACATCACGGGGCACGTTCCTGCCGGACGACTGCAGCACGTCCATCGCTCCGGCCGCGACCGCGTCGCTCGCGGCGAACACTCCGTCGATGTCGGGGCATGCCTCCAGCAGGGCCCGCATCCCCGCCTGGCCGTCGGCGTAGGAGTACAGCGGCACGCGCTGCACGAGCCGCGGGTCGAAGTCGTTCCCTCGCGCGTCGACGAAGCCTGCCAGGCGATCCGCGCCCGAGTCGCGATCGAGGGCGGCCGCGATCATGCCGATGCGCTTCCGGCCCGTCTCCGCGAGACGACGCGTGATCTCGCGGGCCGCGCCGCGGTTGTCGATCGCCACGTAGGCCGCGTCGCCGATGTCGTGGGGATGCCCGACGAACGTGGCGGGCAGATCCAGCTGGGCGATCGCCTTCGTGATGGGGTCGCCCTCGCGCGCCGAGACGACGATGACCCCATCGATGAGGCCGCCCGTCAGGTAGCGCGCGAGGCGCTCGATATCGCGGGCGGAGTCGGCGATCAGGAACGAGAGCTGGTAGTCGGCTTCCGAGAGTGCGGCGTTCGCCCCGAGCAGGATCGCACCGATGTTGGGGTCTTCGATGAAGAGGGAGTGCGGCTCGTGCACGATCAGACCGATCGCCTGCGTGCGCTGCATGACCAGACTCCGCGCCGCGCGGTTGGGCACGAAGCCGACCTTCGCGATGGCCGCCTCGATCGCCTCGCGCGCCTCGCTGGAGACGTACGGCTGCCCGTTGAGCACCCGGCTGACCGTGCCACGCGACACTCCGGCTTCGGTCGCCACATCCTTGACCGTCGCCCTGTGCCTGCGTTCGCTGCTCATCACGACTCATCGTATGTGCACGCGCACAACTAGGGGTTGTTGTTGACACGGGCGAGTACGGGTGTTTACTCTGTACACGTTCACAGAGTCTCAACGCGGAGAATTGGCGCTCGATCCTGTGCACGTTCACAGATCGAGGAGAGCATGACCATCCCCGCACGGCCCTTCACCCACGACGGCATCGCATTCGGCTGCGATTACAACCCCGAGCAGTGGGGTCCCGAGGTGTGGGATGAAGACATCGCCCTGATGCGGGAGATCGGCGTCGACCTCGTCGCGATCAACATCTTCGGCTGGGCACACATCGAGCCCCGTGCCGGCGAGTACGACTTCTCGCGACTCGACGACATCATCGCGCGGCTGCACGCCGGCGGCATCCGGGTCAACCTCGGCACCGGCACCGCATCTCCCCCGGCCTGGCTCACCACCGCGCACCCCGAGATCCTGCCGATGGTCGAAGACGGCACCCGTCGCTATCCCGGAGGGCGTCAGGCCTTCTGCCCGAGCTCTGCCGTGTTCCGCACCGCGGCGCTCGCCCTGGTCGAGCAGGTCGCGCGACGCTACGGCGATCATCCGGCCGTGGAACTCTGGCACGTCTCGAACGAGCTCGGCTGCCACAACGCACTGTGCTACTGCGACGAGAGCGCCGCCGCCTTCCGCGTCTGGCTGCAGCAGCGCTACGAGACCATCGACGCGCTCAACGAGGCCTGGGGCACCTCCTTCTGGAGCCAGACCTACCGCGAATGGTCCGAGATCCTCCCACCTCTGGCCACGCTCTCCCTCCCCAACCCCGGGCAGGCGCTGGACTTCCACCGTTTCAGCTCCGACCAGCTGATCGACTACTACCGCGCCGAGGCCGAGGTCATCCGCCCGCTCAGTGAGCGCCCCATCACCACGAACTTCATGGTGACCACGCACATCGAGAATCTCGACTACTGGTCATGGGCCGGTGACATGGACGTCGTCGCGAACGATCACTACCTCGACCATCGCCTCGCAGACCCCACCGCCGAGCTCGCCTTCAATGCCGATCTCACCCGCGGTCTCGCCGAGGGCGCACCGTGGTTGCTGATGGAACATTCCACGGGCGCCGTGAACTGGCAGCCGCTCAACCTGCCCAAGGGCGAGGGCGAGCTGCTGCGCAACTCCCTCACCCACGTCGCACGCGGTGCCGACGGCGTCTGCTTCTTCCAGTGGCGCGCTTCGGTGCAGGGCAGCGAGAAGTTCCACTCCGCGATGCTCCCGCATGCCGGCACCGACACGGCCGTCTGGCGCGAGGTGTCGGAGCTCGGTGGCGTGCTGGGCCGGCTGTCCGAGGTCGCGGGCTCGCGCGTCGAAGCGCACGCGGCCATCGTCTTCTCGTGGGAATCCTGGTGGGCCACCGACGCCGAAGCACGCCCGAGCCAGGCGAGCGGCTACCTCGACCAGGTACATGCCGCCTCCACGGCGCTGCACGACCTGGGCATCACCGCCGACGTCGTGCGCCCGGGCGCCGATCTGAGCGGCTACGCCCTCGTGATCGTGCCCGGCCTGCACCTCGTGCGTGCCGAGGACGCCGCCGTGATCACCGACTGGATCGCCGCGGGAGGCACCGCTCTGATCACGTACTACAGCGGCACGGTCGACGAGCAGGATCGTGTCATCACCGGCGGATACACCGGCCCGTTCCGCGACGCCCTGGGCGTGCGCATCGAGGAGTTCGCGCCGGTGGCATCGGGCACTGCCGTGCAGCTCGACGACGGCTCGTCGGCCCGGCTCTGGTCGGAGCGCGGCCGGGTCACCTCGGCCGAGGTGATCGCCTCGTTCGTGGGCGGCGCCGCCGACGGTTCCCCCGCGATCACCCGCAATGCCTGGGGTGAGGGCACCGCCTGGTACCTCGCCACGCTGCCGGATGCCGCCGACTATCGCCGACTGATGGCGAGAGTCGTCGCCGAGACCACCCTGACGCCGCCGGCCGTCGTGACCGGCGACCTTACGGCGCTCGAACTCGTCCGCCGCCGCGGCGCCGAGCTCTCCCACCTGTTCATCGTCAATCACGGCTCGAACGAGGTGACCGTCGCTGCCACCGGCACCGACCTGGTCACCGGAGCCACCATGGCCGGGCACGTCGTCGTGCCCGCCGGAGCCGTGCGCATCATTCGAGAGGAGTCGATCGCATGACCGCCACACAACTGCTCGTGACCGAGACGGGAGGGAAGCGCAAGACCGCTCCGCGAGAGCGTCGATTCACCCCGCACAAGGGTGCGATCGCCTTCTTCGCGGCCCCCTTCGGCGTGCTCTTCCTGCTCTTCTACCTGATCCCCATCGGCTACGCGATCTACCAGTCGCTGCTCGTCGTCGAGCGTGACGGCACCTACGGGGAGCCGCAGCAGGTGTTCGGCGGACTGGCCCAGTACGCCAACGTGTTCTCCAACGCCCCCTTCTGGGAGTCGGTCGGACGCGTGCTGCTGTTCGGCGTCGTGCAGGTGCCCGTGATGCTGGGGCTGGCGCTGCTGTTCGCCCTGCTGCTCGACTCTCCCGTCCTGAAGGGCAAGAAGTTCTTCCGCCTGGCCTTCTTCGCCCCCTACGCCGTTCCCGGTGTGATCGCGGCGATCATGTGGGGCTTCCTGTACTCCCCCAACCTCTCACCGTTCACCGACGTCACCCGCACGATCGACTTCCTCTCCCCGGAGTTCGTCCTGTGGTCGATCGCCAACGTCGTCACCTGGGTGTTCGTCGGCTACAACATGCTGATCATCTACTCCGCCCTGCTGGCGATCCCCGCCGAGGTCTACGAGGCGGCGCGGCTCGACGGCGCGGGCCAGATCCGCATCGCCTGGTCGATCAAGATTCCGATGGTCGCACCCGCGCTGGTACTGACCACGGTCTTCTCGATCATCGGCACCTTCCAGCTCCTCGCCGAGCCGCAGGTCTTCCGTTCATTCAGCGCCGCGGTATCGAGCACGTTCACCCCGAACATGACGATCTACGCGACGAACTCCATCCCCAACACGAACCTCGCGGCGGCGTTCTCCGTCGTACTGGCGCTGGCCACCTTCGTGCTGTCGTTCACGTTCCTGAAGATCTCCCAGCGGAAGGCAGAGCAATGAGCATGCTGACTCTGAAGCGCGGTGCGACCGCCGACGACCTGACCCCTCGTGGGCCTCGCGAGAGCCTCATCTCCCGCGGCGCCGCGATGCTGATCATGGGTGTCTTCACCCTCTACTTCCTCACCCCGATCTGGTGGCTGTTCATCGCCTCCACGAAGGACCGCGGCGACCTGCTGACGACGGCCCCCCTGTGGTTCGCCGACTGGAACCTGTTCGAGAACATCCACGACCTCGTCACCTACGACGGCGGGATCTACCTGCGGTGGATCCTCAACAGCATCGGCTATGCCGGGCTCGGTGCCCTGCTCGCGACCGTGTTCGCCGGCATGTGCGGGTATGCACTGGCGAAGTACACCTTCCCCGGACGCGAACTGTTCTTCAACGTGGTGCTCGGCGGCGTGCTGGTGCCGGCCACGGCGCTCGCGCTTCCTCTCTTCCTCCTGTTCAGCCAGGTCAACCTGACCAACACCTTCTGGGCCGTGCTGCTCCCGAGCATCGTCAGCCCGTTCGGCGTTTACCTGACGCGCATCTTCGCCTCGGCATCCGTCCCCGACGAGCTGATCGAAGCCGGCCGCCTGGACGGCGCCGGCGAGGTGCGCACCTTCTTCACGATCTCGGTGCGGCTGATGACACCCGCACTGATCACGGTGTTCCTGTTCCAGTTCGTCACCATCTGGAACAACTTCTTCCTGCCGCTGATCATGCTGCGCAGCCAGGAGCTGTTCCCGATCACCTACGGACTGTTCGCCTGGAACACGCAGCTCAACCAGATCCCCGAGCTGCGCACGTACGTGCTCGTCGGCTCGTTCCTGTCGATCATCCCGCTGATCATCGCGTTCCTGATGCTGCAGCGCTTCTGGCAGAGCGGACTCGGCAACGGCTCCGTCAAGTGACCCCCGCCGTCGGATCCCCGATGGCTTCCCTGTAACCCGAAACACCCACCGAAAGAGGACGATCATGCAGCACACGAAGAGGGCAGTCGCCACCGGCGTCGCACTGCTCAGCGCCATCGCGCTGGCGGGATGCGCCCCGAGCACCGGGTCGGACGGAAGCGCCGACGCCGCCGCCTGCACCCCGGCAGACGGAAAGGTCACGCTCGAGTTCACGTCGTGGATCCCGGGCATCGAGGATGTCGTCGCGATGTGGAACGACGAGAACCCCGACATCCAGGTCAAGGTGCAGACGGGCCCGAACGGGAACTCCGGCACGTACCAGAGCTTCTTCAGCCAGCTGAAGGCCGGCAACGCCCCTGACCTCGGACAGATCGAGTACGACGCGCTGTCGAGCTTCCGCGTGCAGGACGGCCTGGCCGACCTTTCCGCGTGCGAAGACGTCGTCGCCGCGGAAGACGACTTCATCCCGTGGACCTGGGGTCAGGTCACGCTCGGCAGCGACGAGGGCGTGTACGGCATCCCGCAGGACTCCGGGCCCATGGCGCTCTTCTACCGATCCGACCTGTTCGAGGCCAATGGCATCGATGTTCCCACCACGTGGGAGGAGTACAAGGCCGCTGCGGTGAAGATCCGCGCAGCGGGCGGGTACATCACCAACTTCTCGACCGCCGACATCAACCAGTTCGCCGGATTCGTGTGGCAGAACAACGGCGGATGGTTCCAGAACGACGGCAAGGAGTGGACCGTCGACCTGACCGGTGACGCGACCACGCAGGTCGCCGACTACTGGCAGGAGCTCCTCGACGAGGACCTCGTCTCCACCTACCCGGCCTGGACCGAGGAGTGGAACAACGCGTACAACTCCGGCGAGGTCTGGTCGTGGAACTCGGCCGTCTGGGGCGCGAACTCCATCGCGAGCGGCGCACCCGACACCGCGGGCAAGTGGTCCGTGGCCGCATCCCCGCAGTGGGAGAAGGGCGGCACGAGCGCCGGCAACTGGGGCGGCTCCTCCGTCGCCGTGTTCAAGGGCAGCGACCACCTCTACGAGGCGTCGAAGTTCGCACTGTGGCTCAACACCTCGGATGAGGCGCTGACCGCGCTCAACAAGTCGGCGAACATCTACCCGGCGACCACCGACGGGCTGAACCTCGCCTCTCTCAAGGAGGGCGTCGACTTCTACGGCGGCCAGGCCATCTACGACGTGTTCGCCGAAGCGGCGTCGCAGGTCAACCCCGACTTCGTGTGGGGTCCGACCATGACGCAGACCTATGCCGACGTGTCGGACGGCTTCCAGAAGGCGGTCACCGGTCAGGGAACGCTGCTGGATTCGCTGAAGTCCGCACAGGATTCGACCATCTCGACGCTCGAGGCGCAGGCGATCCCCGTCGCCAAGTGATCTGATCCGTCATCCCGATGCCGCGGGAGTCAGCGCACAGCTGGCTCCCGCGGCATCGTCGTATCCGGGGACCTCTCCGGGCGCCTCTCCCGGCGGTCTGAGCAGTCGCATATGGTCGCTTCCCTGCGACAGATGCGACCATTCGCGACCACCTGCCCATGGAAGCGGGCGCACCGAATCGAGCGCTACTGCAGGGCCGAGGTGAGGCGGGCGAGGTTGTCGAGGATCGTGGAGCGCAGCGGCTGCTGCATCCACTCCTCCAGCGTGAGCTCGCGGCTGAGGGAGCGGTACTTGTCTTCGACCTCGCGCATCTCGGCGACGAACTCCTCGCCACGCACCAGCATCGACACCTCGAGGTTGAGACCGAACGAACGCATGTCCATGTTGCTGGATCCGATGACGGCGACCTCATCGTCGATCGTCAGGCTCTTCGTGTGCAGGATGTAGGGCTTGCGGTACATCCAGATGCGCACGCCCGCCTTGAGCAGCACCTCGTAGTAGCTGCGCTGGGCGTGATAGACCATGGCCTGGTCGCCCTCTTCCGAGACGAAGAGCTCGACGTTGACGCCGCGGTCGACGGCGGCGGTGACCGCCAGCAGCAACGCCTCATCGGGCACGAAGTACGGACTGATGATCATGATCCGCTTCTTCGCCGCGTACAGCAGCGCGAGGAAGAGGCGCAGGTTGTTCTCGACCTCGAACCCGGGGCCTGACGGCACGACCTGACAGTCGAGGTCACCCGAACCGATCTCGGCGTGCGCGATATCGATCTCCTCGAGCACCATGTCGGTCTCGCTGTACCAGTCGGCGACGAAGATCGCATTCACGCTCAACACGACGGGACCATCGATGCGCACCATCAGATCGACCCAGTGCAGGCCGCGCTTGATGTTCTTCGGAAGGTTGTAGGTCGAGTCGGTGACGTTCTGCGACCCGAGGAACGCGATCGTGCCGTCGACGACGAGCAGCTTGCGGTGATTGCGCAGATCGGGGCGCTGCATCCTGCCCTTGAGAGGCTGCACCGGCAGCATCAGGCGCCAGTCCGCACCCATCGCGTTCAGGCGGCGCACGGTCTCGCGATAGCGCGGCTTCCATCGGTTGGCCCAGTGATCGAGGAGCACGCGCACCTCGACGCCGCGGGCCGAGACCTCTTCCAGCGCCCGGAAGAAGTTGTCGGTGGAGTCATCGGCCTGCAGGATGTAGAACTCGACGTGCACGTAGTCCTGTGCCGTGCGGATCGCCTCGGCCATCTCGTCCAGTGATTCCTGGTAGTCCGAGATGAGATGTGCACCGTTGTCTCCGGAGAGCGGCAGCGCCCCGAGCCTCTGGTTCATCTGCACGATGGGCCCGAACCAGTCGGGAGCGTGCGGGCGCAGTGTGCCGAAGTGCAGGTGCTCGCTGGTCTCGGCGATATAGGCGTTGATCTGGTCCTGCTTGCGACGGCGCGCGCGCGGAAGGCGCGGGTTTCCGATCAGCAGGAAGAGGAAGACACCGACGAACGGGATGAAGAACACGGCGAGCAGCCAGGCCATCGCCGCGGTGGGACGCCGGTTGCGCGGGATGATGATGATCGCGGTGGCACGGATGGTGAGGTCGAGCACGAGCAGGAAGGCGGCGATCCACCAACCCCAGGTCTCCGCCGTCATCGTGTCCCCTCACCCGCGCCGCGGCGATCATGGCCGGTCGGCACGGTCTCGCGTGCGTTGGCTACACAGTAGCCGATGGGTGCGACCTCGCTCAGGAGCGGGGCGGGAGTCCGCGCGCTGCGCGCTCCTCGGCCTCGATCTGCGCGTGCACCTTGCGCTCGGTGCGGTCGAAACGCAGGATGCCGCGGACCACCATGAAGAAGACGAGGCTGACACCGATGGTCGGCAGAATCGACCATGCCACCGCGAGCCAGAAATTGTCCATGCCTCCATGGTACGCGGCCGTCACGGCCTTCGACTCCTCGTCCCCAATCAGAGGATGCGGCGCAATCCATCCCCATGCCGCGAAAAGCCCCTCGCGGTTCGTACGATCCGACCAGACTCGGGCCATGACCACCGTCCTCCGCGCCTCAGGCTCCGCTGAATTCCTCCGTATCGTCCCCGCGCTCGCGGGCTTCACCCCGCGACGCAGCCTCGTGCTGCTCCCCTTCCAGGGCGCCCGCACCTGCGGTGCCATGCGTCTCGATCTGCCGTCCGACGACACCGATCTCGACATGTTCGCCGACGCAGCGGTCGGCCTGATCTCCCGGGTCGACGACACCGATGCGGTCGCCGTGGTCGTGTATGCGGATGACTCGCCCGAGCACACCGGCGACGGCCTGGTGCTCCCTCTGGCCGTCGCGGTCGACTCCCTGCTGTGGCGCGCCGAGGAGGCAGGGCTCCGGGTCGTCGACGCGCTGTGCGTGACGCCGAAGGGCTGGTCCAGCTATCTCGCCGACGATCCTCGGCTGGGAGACCTCGACGAGCTCGCCCAGACCCCCGATGTCCCCGGACTCGGCGACGTGACCGGCGATCAGCTCGCCGGCGCCGAGCTGCCGCACTCCGACCTCGCGATGAAGGAGCGCGTCGCCCGGGCGCTGCGGGACATCACCGACGTCCTCGACCATGATGCGATCGGACCCCTGTCGGGCCGGGAGAACCCCGCGGCGCTGGCGGCGATCGCGGCGCTCGACGACATTCCCGCGTTCTTCGAGTCGCTGCTCGATGAGCCCGAGAACCTCCCGATCTTCGCCACGGCGGCTCTGCTCTGGTGCCTGGATCGACCGGTATTCCGCGACGTCGCACTCGCGCAGTGGGCGACGGGCGCCGACGGCGGAGCCCGCGCCCTCGACGCGCAGCTGTCCTTCGCCCGCAGTGGTCGCATGATCCCCGACGACCTCGGGTCGGTGTTCCTGGGCGTCGGGCCTGCTCCCGACGCCGACCGGCTGCGTCTCGCGCTCGCCGTCGTCAGGCAGACCGCCGCCTCGGCGCCCCGCGCCTCACGTCCCGGCCCGCTCACCGCGGCCGCCTGGCTCTCGTGGGCGCTGGGTCGCTCGAGCCACGCCGGACACTACCTCGATCTCGTGCAGGCGATCGATCCGGACTACGGCCTGGCAGCGCTGCTGCGCACGATGGTCGACGCCGCCGTGCTTCCCGAATGGACGTTCAGCCGCGCGAACGCGGCGTCGTCCGGTCCGACTACTTGACGAGGGGGAACAGGATGGTCTCGCGGATGCCGAGCCCCGTGATCGCCATGAGCAGGCGGTCGATGCCCATGCCCATGCCACCGGACGGCGGCATGCCGTGCTCGAGGGCCCGCAGGAACTCCTCGTCGACGGGCATGGCCTCGACGTCTCCCCGAGCGGCGAGCTTCGCCTGTTCGACGAAGCGTTCGCGCTGGATCACGGGGTCGACGAGCTCGGAGTATCCGGTCGCCAGCTCGAACCCGCGGATGTACAGGTCCCACTTCTCCACGACGCCGTCGATCGAACGGTGCTCCCGCACGAGGGGCGAGGTGTCGACGGGGAAGTCCATGACAAAGGTCGGGCGCACCAGATCGCCCTTCACGAAGTGCTCCCAGAGCTCCTCCACGAGCTTGCCGTGGGTGGCCTGCGGCGGGAGGTCCACGCCGCTGGCCTCGGCGAAGGCGATCAAGTCCTCCACCGCGTCGTGCGGGGTGACGGTGCGACCCGATGCGGCAGACAACGACTCGTACATCGAGATGCGGTCCCATTCACCGCCGAGATCGAACTCGGTGCCGTCGGCCCACGTGACGGTCGTCGAGCCGGCGACGGCGATCGCGGCCTTCTGCACGAGCTCCTGCGTGAGGCCGGCCATCTGGTTGTAGTCGCCATAAGCCTGGTAGGCCTCGAGCATCGCGAACTCGGGGCTGTGCGTGGAATCGGCACCCTCGTTGCGGAAGTTGCGGTTGATCTCGTAGACGCGTTCGATACCGCCGACGACGGCACGCTTGAGGTACAGCTCGGGTGCGATGCGCAGGTACAGCTCCGTGTCGAACGCGTTGGAGTGCGTGACGAAGGGGCGGGCGGAGGCTCCACCGTGCTGCACCTGCAGCATCGGGGTCTCGACCTCGAGGTACTCGTGCGACGAGAACGTCGCCCGCAGGCTGGCGTTCACGGCAGCACGCGCGCGCACGGTGGTGCGGGCCTGTTCACGCACGATCAGGTCGAGGTAGCGGCTGCGGACGCGGCCTTCCTCGCTCAGCTCGGAGTACGCATTCGGCAGCGGGAGGATCGCCTTCGCGGCGATCGTCCACTCGTCCGCCATGATCGACAGCTCGCCGCGCCGGCTGGAGATGACTTCGCCGTGCACGAAGACGTGGTCGCCGAGGTCGACGTACTCCTTCCAGTCCGCGAGCGACTCCTCGCCGACGTTCGCCAGCGAGATCATGGCCTGGATGCGCGAGCCGTCGCCGGCCTGCAGGGTGGCGAAGCAGAGCTTGCCGGTGTTGCGGCTGAAGACCACACGCCCCGCGACGCCGACCACGACGCCGGTCTCTGCGCCGGCCTCGAGCTCGCCGTACTCGGCACGCAGCGCCGGGATCGTGTGCGTCACCGGGACCGCCACCGGGAAAGCCCCTCCCGCCGCATCCGCGCGCTTCTCGATCAGGCGCTCGCGCTTGGCGAGTCGCACGGCCTTCTGCTCGTGGATGTCGTCGTCACCGGCGCCCGCGGAGGGGTCGATCGGGGACGGCTCGGGCGCGGCGGACGCGTCAGTCATGTGCGGGGCTCCTTGGAAAGTCGTGTCCAGTTTACCGAGGTGAGTACCTGCTCGTCGGCGGGCGATGGGTAGCCTCGAAGAATGGTCGTCACACGGATCGCCCGCACGCTCGCCGCGCTCGCCCTCACGCTCGCCGGTCTCGCCGCGATGCCGACCGCCGCTTCCGCAGCCACCGCACCTTCCGTCTCCTCGGCCCACTCCGCACATCCGGACGGGAGCATCACCGCAGACGATGTCGATGCCTTCTCCTACGCGTCGTGGGATGCCCGATACGAGCTCGGCCTCGACGACGAAGGGCGCCCACTCCTGCACGTGACCGAGACGCTCGTGGCGCGTTTCCCCGACTTCGACCAGAACCGCGGGATCGTCCGGGGCCTGCCCACCGGCTACGAGGGCGCGAGGATCGACACGCAGGTGCTGTCGGTGACCGACGAGGACGGCACCGACGTGCCCTACGAGACCGAGACGGACGATGGTGTCCTCTACATCCTCACGGGCACCGACGACTACGTGCAGGGACTCACGACATATGTCATCGAGTACTCGATGCGCGACGTGATCCTCGCCGCCGACACCGGCGTCGACGAGTTCTATTGGGATCTCCTCCCCTTCGACAGCACGCAGGCGATCGAGGCATTCCGCGCCGACATCGTGCTCGACGCCTCACTCGGAGATCACCTGACCGGCGAGGCGCGGTGCTATTCGGGCTCCTCCGGATCGACGCGGGAGTGCCCGATCCAGGGCCCGACCACCGACGGCGACACCACCGTGTTCCATGTCGAATCCGGCGAGCGCGCGGCCGGCGACGGAGTGACGGTGGCGATCGGTTTCGCACCGGGTACCGCCGTCCAGACCTCCGCCCGTCAGCCCAATCCGGTGACCGACACCGTCCCGGCGGTGGCCGCCGCCGGTGCACTCGCGCTGTCGATCGGCGGATGGTTCGCCGTGTCGGCATCCACCCGCCGCCGGCACACCGCTGACGGCATCATCGTGGCGCAGTACGACGTGCCCGACTCGCTGCCACCGCTCCTCGCCGCCGCGATCATCCCCGGCGCGAAGGATCCGATACCGGCGGAGATCGTGCATCTTGCCGTGCGTGGAGCACTGCGCATCGAAGAAGGCTCCGAGAAGGCACAGCCGCGCCTGCGCCGCATGCCCGGCGCGCGCACCGTCGATCCGCTCGACGCGGCAGCCCTCGAAGCGCTCTTCGTCGGGGCCGACGCCGACGGCGTCGCCTCTCTTCCCGCGTCGAGCGAGTCCTTCGCCACCCGGATGACGTCGCTCACGCAGAGCGGGAAGAATGCGGCGCAGGCGCAGGGGTTCACCACGCGCGCCCGCAGCGGCCTCGCGATGACGCTGCAATGGTGCGCGATCGGCATCGTCGGGATCGGTCTCGCGCTCGCCCTGTGGGGCGTGATCAGCGGCCGGCTCTCGGCGATCCCCGCCATGGTCGCGATCGGGTTCGGCGTCGTCCTCGTGCTGATCTCCAGCTTCTTCACGTTCTCGAAGCACACCGTCCTGACCCTCGAGGGCGCCCGCCGCCTGGAGTATCTGAAGGGCGTGGAGGAGTTCATCCGCGTCGCGGAGGCCGACCGGTTGCGGATGCTGCAGTCGTACTCCGGAGCGGAGCGTCGACAGGACGGTTCCGCGAACGTCATCCTGCTGTACGAGCGCCTGCTGCCGTACGCGATGCTGTTCGGCATGGAAGACGAATGGGGCCGCGTGCTCGAGAACGCCTACTCGATCGAGCAGCGCGGACCGGGCTGGATCGGCGATCCGACATCGCCCTATCTGCGTGTGCAACTCGCGGCCTTCGCGGTGACATCTCACGCCTCGGCCACCTACACCGCTCCCTCGGCGAGCAGCTCGTCCAGCGGCGGCGGTTCGTTCGGAGGCGGTTTCGCCGGCGGCGGAGGCGGCGGCGGTTTCTCCGGCGGTCGCTGACTAATTCATCCGCCGTTCGCGAGGAACGCGAAGCGCGATCAGACGAGCGGCGGTGGATCGGAGGCCTCGCGCAGCGCCCGCTCGACGGTCGACTGCACGAGTGCCGAGAGGTAACCGCCCGGGTTCTCGACTCCGATCTCCCGCAGTCGTGCCGTCGACTGACCGATGATCGAGCGGGAGAAGTCGGCTGCGGTCTGGATCGCGTCGGCATAGGTCGCACGATCCTCCTCGGCGATGACCACCGGTTCGCACCCCATCTCCACGGCGAGCGCCTGAGCGATCGGGAGCACGGCCGCCGGAGCCGTGACTGCCGCGAAGCTCGCCGGGAGCTGACGGAGATCGATCGAGGTTCCCGTGAAGGTGATGGCGGGGTGCACCGCGAGCGGGATCGCGCCGCGCTCGGCGGCCGGGCGGAGCACATCGATGCCGTAGGCGGGGTCGGTGTGCAGCACCAGTTGCCCGACCTGCCATCCGCCGACCTCGGCGATGCCCGACACGAGAGCGGGCAACTCTTCATGCGGGACCGCGAGCACGATCAACTCCGCACGACGCACGACCTCGAGGGCCTCCAGCACCGGCACATCCGGGAGCACCGCCGACGCACGTTCATCGTCGGAGCCGCTGGTGATGCCGACCACGGCGTGGCCTGCGCCCCCGAGGGCAGCACCGATCACGGGCCCGACGCGGCCCGCGCCGATGATGCCGACGCCCAGGCGTCCATCACGCACCATCAGGTCAGCCCTCGGCGGGAGGGACGACGGGCGGAGCAGGCGGAGCGACAGGCGGCGCAGGCGGAGGAGCCATAGGCGGAGCAGGAGGCGCAGCGGGCGGCGCAGGCGGAGCCACCGGCGGCGCAGGCCAGGCGGCGGGCGGGCCGACGGGCGGCGGAGGCTGCGTGACCGGGTAGCCTGCCGACGGTGCAGGCGGTGGCGTGACAGTCGGTGCAGGCTCCGGCGGGGCAGCAACCGGGTGCTCGCTCCAGCGATGGGTGGTGTCTCGCGACGCGGCGTCCGCGGCGGCGCGACTGACGCCGTCGAGCAGTGCCAGCGCATCCTCGCGCTCGAGACCCGAGAGCAGGCCGGTGATCGGTCCCGGAGCGGTATGGATCTGTGCCCCGGACACGCGCTGTGCGCGATCGATCGGACCCTGATTCAGGGAGACACCCTGCAGGCGGGCATACGGGAACACCGCGAGCTTGCGCCACACGACGCCGCGGCGCAGGAGCAGTCCGAAGTCGGTGAGGAGGAAGCCGTGACGCTTCCACGAGACCGGGCGCCGCCACCACGCACGCCGCGGCATGGTGCGATACGGATCATCCGCGATGGGGCCGAGCACACCGTTGTCCCAGATCGCCGGGATGTCCCCTGCGGGAACGTCGGGGAGGATCAGACCGAGCACCCGCTCCACATCGGCTCGCTTGCCGACCGGCAGCACGATGTTGAACTGCTGCGCGGATCCGGACTGCTGCTGGGCGGCGCTCTTGCCGCTCATACGGTTGATCTTGATCGTCCACCAGCCGAACGGCCGCCACAGGATCGACTGCGAGACCTCCACGGCGAAGATGCGGCCGGGTGGCAGAGTCTCGGTGACCGTCGTGAAGAGGCCGTACGTGATGCGCACGCCGTCCGGCGTCGGCGCGATCGAGTACCTCAGGGACTTCGAGATCTGCGCCCACGTGATACCGACGACGGCGATCACGAACGGCACCCCCATACCGAGTGCGATGCCCAGGATGATCACTCCACCTTCGCCATCGCCGTCCGAGATGAGCCCGATGACGGCGCTCCCCAGGGCGATCGCGAAGATGATGCCGAAGAACACCAGCCAGAGCAGTCCGGAGATGATCTGCGAACCGACGAGCCTGCCGGCGGGGATCTTGACGACGCTCTCGGGCGCCACGTCATCCATGTCGACGCCGGCGATCAGTCCGGTGACGCCGACGTTCATCGAACCGACGAGCTGCGCTCGGGCGGTGGCAGGGGCCGACGCCGCTCCGGAGGCGCCGGCCAAGGCGGTCTGCCGCGCCGCGCGTGCCCCCGAAGCGAGGCGCAGGATCTCGGCGCGCACACCCTCTGCGCGGGCGGTCGCGAGGTACTCGAGCTCCACGTTCGCGTCGTTGCCGGCGCCCACGACCTCGAGCTTGGCCAGGCCGATGATGCGCGCGGGGAACGGACGAGTGAGGTTCACGCCCTGCACCCGATCCAGCGGTGCGCGGCGATGCGAGCGGAAGATGATGCCCTTGCGCACCTCGACGTGATCGCCCGTGATGCGGAACTGCTGGAAGCGCCAGATGAACCAGAAGATCAGGATCAGGATCAGCACCAGCCCCAGCACCGCGCCGAGGGCGATCAGGATCAGGTTGTTGTCGAGTACCCAGTCCACGGGATCACCGCCGGCGTAGTCGCCGTAGTGGGCCTCCGGGGAGAAGATGTCGATGACCCAGGCGATGACGCGATCGCGCATGTTCGCGATCACGATGCCGGCGATGATGATCAGCGCCAACCCGCCCTTGAACAGGGGGGTCAGCGGATGCATCCGATGCCACTCGCCGTCTGCGAGCTCCGTCGAGCCTCCGACGGACGTGCTCGTCGCCGGGATGCCGGGGGTGGCGGGGAACTGCTCGCTCACAGGCCGGTCCGACGGGTCTCGGCGACCTCGATGAGCGTGTCCCGCAGCGCTTCGGCGGCGCGCTGCGTCAGGCCGGGGATCTGCACGCCGGTGGTCGCGGCGGCCGTCACCATCTTGAGCTGCGTCACACCGAAGGCGCGGTCCAACGGACCCTGGGTGATGTCGACGAGCTGCATACGGCCGTAGGGCACGGCGATCATGCGCTGCCACAGGATGCCCTTGCGGAACACGATGTCGTCGGCGCGGAGCATGTAGCCGATGGCTCGCGCCTGACGCGGCAGGATGATCAGCGTGATCAGGGTGATCAGCAGGATCACACCGGCCGGGATCCACACCCAGTCCTGCTCGAGCACGATGTTGAGGACGATCGCCACCGCGGCGACGACGGCGAGGAAGATCACGTTCTGCACGATCTGCGACACCACGTAGCGCGGAGAGATCTGGTGCCAGGTGCCGTCCAGTTCGAGCCGCGCCTCGTTGCGGGCCGTCTTCAGCTGCGTGTAGGTGCCCTGGTCGAGCGCGGGCAGATCAGTGCCCTCCGCGGGGTTCAGGGGCGAGGTCTCTGGGTTCTGAGTCATCAGGATCCTTCGGCAGAGTGCAGAACTGTTCGGCGACCAACGCAGCGATCACGAGCACGATCGCGCTCCCGATCAGGGCCACCATGGCCACAGTCGACCCTACCGGGGGATCGATGGGACGCGACAGCAGGAACACCAGCAGCCCGGCCCCGAAGCCGGTCATGATCGCTCCGACCAGGCTGGAGGCCCGCGCGAGGGTGGCGGCGCGCAGGGCGCGGAACGGATCGATGCGGATGCCGGAGCGCACGCTCTTGCGCACCGGCCAGGCGACGCCGAGCGATGCGCCCGCGATCAGCAGGAGCAGCACGGGCAGCAGGAGCGACGGGGTGAACGTCGCGCGCCCTGTGGCCGTGAGCAGCTGGTCGAGGAGGAATCCGCCGCCGGCCGCGAGCAACGCCAGCAGCGCCAGCAGACCGGGCGAGGTGCGAGTCATCCCTCACCCCGCGCGCGCAGAGCTTCGGCCAGGTCGGTGACTCGGCCGTGGCCCTGGAGCGTGGCGTCGGGATCGACGTCGAGCCAGGGGTCGAGCACGAACAGACGCTCGTGGGCGCGTGGATGCGGCAGCTGCACGCGCGGGTCGTCGGAGATCACATCACCGTAGGCGATGAGGTCGAGGTCGAGCGTGCGGTCGCCCCACCTCTCCTGCCGCTCCCGGCCGTTCTCGTCTTCGATGGCGTGCAGCATGCCGAGCAGGATCTCGGGCGCCAATCGAGTGGTGACCAGCGCCACCGCATTCACATAGCCGGGGGCGTCGGGGTCGGGCCCGTCGAGTCGCAGGGCGACGGTCTCGAACAGTGCGGAAAGACGCACATCGCTGACCAGCGGGAGACGTGCGATGCGCTCCGCCGCGCCTCGGATCGTCGCCTCACGGTCGCCGAGGTTGGCCCCGAGGGCGACGACCGCCTCGACGGGAGGGCGCCCGGGACGTGCCGGCGGGATGTCGGGCGGAATGGTCAGGTTGCGGCTCATGCCGTGATGTCCTCGAGGGGAGCGGCCTTGCGACCCCGCTGCACCCGGACCTCGACGTCGGCGAACGACAGCGGGATCGGAGCATGCGGTTTGTGCACTGTCACGGTCACGAACTGCACCCGCTCGTCATCGAGAGCCACATCGGCGATCCGCGACGCGAGGGTCTCGATCAGGTTCACGGGTTCGCCCGCGACGACAGCCGCCACCTTCTCGGCGAGCTCCCCGTAGTGCACGGTATCGACGACATCGTCCGACGCCGCGGCCTGCTCGAGCGACAGCGACAGGCGCAGGTCGATCGTGAACTCCTGCCCGTTCTCGCGCTCGTGGTCGTACACGCCGTGTCGCCCGAACACCGTCAGGCCGGTCAGAGCGATCTCGTCGAGGGAGTCCATGCCCCTAGCGTACGGGGGAGGCTCGATCCCCTGCTCCCCCGTTCGCCCACAGGGAAGCGCCGAACGGCACGGGTCAGCGGCCGTCCCACGCGTGCGCGATCGCGAGGGCGTCACGAGTCGCTGCGACGTCGTGCACCCGCACCGCCCAGACGCCGGCGCGCGCGGCGAATGCGCTCGTGACGGCGGTGGCCAGGTCGCGGCGTCGCTCGGAGACCTCGTCGTCGTCACGACGCGCCTCCCGCAGAGTGTCGGCGAGGAAGCGCTTGCGAGACGTGCCGATGAGCACCCGCTGGCCGAGACCCGTGATCTCATCGAGGCCGCGCAGCACATCCCAGTTCTGCGCGCCCGCCTTCGCGAAGCCGATACCCGGGTCGAGGATCAGGCGAGACGGAGCGATCCCCGATGCCGCCGCCTCGCCGACGCGCTCCTGCAGCTCCCCCGCGACCTCACGCGCGACACGGCGGTACTCCGCGTGGGCATACATGTCGTCCGAGAAGCCGCGCCAGTGCCCGATCGCGAAATCGGCGCCCGACTCGGCGACCGCCGCACGCATCTCCGGATCGGCGAGACCGCCCGAGACGTCGTTCACGATGCGGGCTCCCGCACGCACGGCAACGGCCGCGGTCGACGCGTTGAGCGTGTCGATGCTGACGGGCACCCCGGCTGCGGCGAGCTGCTCGATCACGGGGATGACGCGCTGCTGCTCGACTTCCGCTCCCACGCGCTCGGCTCCGGGTCGCGTCGATTCACCGCCGACATCGAGCACCGTGGCGCCGTCGGCCCGCAGGCTCAGCCCGTGCGCGACCGCACGGTCGACGTCGAGGTAGCGGCCTCCGTCGCTGAACGAATCGGGGGTGACGTTGACGATCCCCCAGATGACCGTCATTCCGAATGCCTGGACGAGATCGCCGCCGAAGCCCCGATCAGGGCGATCAGCTCCGCCCGTGCGAGGGGATCGGTGTACTCTCCGCGTGCCGCGATCGTGAGCGTGGATGCCTCGGGCTGGCGCCCGCCGCGCATCGTCACGCACCCGTGGCTGGCGTCGAGCACGACCAGCACACCGCGGGTGTCCAGGTGCTCGGCGATGGTGTCGGCGATCTGCTCGCCGAGCCGCTCCTGCACCTGAGGGCGGGAGGCGAGCGTCTCCACGACGCGGACGAGGGCGCCGAGGCCGACGACCTGCTCGCCCGGGAGGTACGCGAGATGTGCACGCCCGGCGAACGGGAGCAGGTGGTGCTCGCAGACCGACCGGAATCGGATGTCGCGCAGCAGCACCGCTCCCGACGGGAGGGTGTCGGGGGCCGGCCCACGGGTCACGCTGATGGTGCGCGCGAGCGGTGCCGCGGCATCCTCACCCACACCGGAGAAGAACTCCGCGTACAGCTCCCCCATGCGGGCAGGAGTCTGCCTCAATCCGGGACGATCAGGATCCTCGCCGATCGCCTCGAGCAGTTCGCGGGTGAGCCGTTCGACGCGCGCTCTGTCGACGGCCACGGTCACGCCGTCGCTGGTCGCGCCTGACCGGCAGCCGCCGATCCCGTCTGGGTGCGCGCGGCAGCGGCGGGGGCTTCGACGGAGGCAGCCAGGGACACATCCTTCTTCGGGACCTCGATCGGAGGCCGCTCCGACACCGGACGAGCCTCGCTCGACAGCCACAGCGGGCGCTCGGGGAGCTTCTTCACCTCGGTGAAGATCTCGGCGATCTGGTTGTGGTCGAGGGTCTCCTCCTCGAGCAGCGCGAGTGCCAGCTTGTCGAGGATGTCGCGGTTCTCGCTGATCACCGAGTACGCCTCGTTGTGCGCCTGCTCGATCAGCGCGCGCACCTCGGCGTCGACGCGCTCGGCGACCTTCTCCGAGTACTCGCGTCCGCGGCCCATGTCACGCGCGACGAACACGTCGCCGCCTTCGGTGCCCAGCTTGACCGGACCCACCTGGGTGGTCATGCCGTACTCGATGACCATCTTGCGGGCGATCGAGGTCGCCTTCTCGATGTCGTTGGATGCGCCCGTGGTGGGGTCGTGGAACACGATCTCCTCGGCCACTCGCCCGCCCATGGCGTAGGTGAGCTGGTCCTGCAGTTCGTTGCGGGTGATCGAGTACTTGTCGTCCAGCGGAAGCACCATCGTGTACCCGAGCGCCTTGCCACGCGGCAGGATCGTGATCTTCGTGACGGGGTCGGTGTAGTTCATCGCCGCGGCTGCGAGGGCGTGGCCGCCCTCGTGGTACGCCGTGATGAGCTTCTCCTTGTCCTTCATCACACGCGTACGACGCTGCGGACCGGCGATCACACGATCGATGGCCTCGTCCAGCGCACGGTTGTCGACGAGCTGCGCGTTCGAGCGCGCCGTGAGGAGCGCAGCCTCATTCAGCACGTTCGCGAGGTCTGCACCGGTGAAGCCCGGAGTCTTGCGGGCGACGACCTCGAGGTCGACGCTCTTGGCGAGGGGCTTGCCCTTGCTGTGCACCTCGAGGATCTTCTGTCGACCTTTGAGATCAGGGGCGTCGACACCGATCTGACGGTCGAAACGACCGGGGCGCAGAAGTGCGGGGTCGAGGATGTCGGGGCGGTTGGTCGCCGCGATCACGATCACGTTCGCGTTCGGGTCGAAGCCGTCCATCTCGACGAGCATCTGGTTCAGCGTCTGCTCGCGCTCGTCATTGCCGCCCCCCATGCCTGCGCCACGGTGACGACCGACCGCGTCGATCTCGTCGATGAAGATGATCGCGGGCGAGTTCTCCTTGGCCTGGTTGAACAGGTCGCGAACGCGCGACGCACCCACACCGACGAACATCTCGACGAAGTCCGATCCGGAGATCGAGTAGAAGGGAGCCCCGGCCTCACCGGCGACGGCGCGGGCGAGAAGGGTCTTACCGGTTCCGGGAGGGCCGTACAGCAGCACGCCCTTCGGGATGCGGGCACCGATCGCCTGGAACTTCGCGGGATCCTGCAGGAACTCCTTGATCTCATGGAGCTCTTCGATCGCCTCGTCGGCACCGGCCACGTCGGCGAAGGTGACGGTCGGCGTCTCCTTGTTGACGAGTTTGGCCTTCGACTTGCCGAACTGCATGACTTTGCCGCCGCCGCCCTGCATCGACGACAGCAGCCACCAGAACAGGAGGCCGAGCAGCACGAGCGGGAGCAGGAGGGAGATGAAGCCGTCGAACCAGGTGGCGCGCGGGACCGCGTCGTTGAAGCCGTCCTTCGGGTCGGCGTCGTTGATCGCCGTCACCACCTCGTCGGCGCGGGCGTCGACGTAGTAGAACTGCACCTTCTCGGCACCTTCGAACGCCTTCGAGAGCGTCATGTCGACGCGCTGATCGCCGTCGGTGTTGACCACCTCGGTGACCGTCTCGCCGGAGAGCAGCTTGAGGCCCTCTTGGGTGGTGATCTGCTTGGGCGCCCCGAGGTTCGAGATCAGCAGGAAGCCGCCGAAAAGCAGCAGACCGATCAGCGCCACGTAGATCAGTGGGTTCCGGGTGATCTTCTTCACATCCATGATCGGATCAGCGTATCGCGCGTGCGCTAGGCGACTGCTGTGCGTTCACCCACGGCGTACCGTTCACGCGGGCTCAGCTGTAGACGTGCGGGGCGAGCACGGCGACATCGCGCAGGTTGCGGTAGCGCTCGTCGTAGTCGAGTCCGTATCCGACGACGAAATCGGTGGGGATGTCGAATCCCACGTAGCGGCAGTCGATGACGACCTTCGCCGCCTCCGGCTTGCGCAGCAGAGCGAGCACCTCGATCGACTCGGCGCCGCGGGACTCGAAGTTCTCCAGCAGCCAGCTCAGCGTCAGGCCCGAGTCGATGATGTCCTCGACGATCAGCACGTGCTTGCCGTTCAGATCGGTGTCGAGGTCCTTGCGGATCTGCACCACACCGCTCGACTTCGTGCTGGCGCCGTAGCTCGACACCGCCATCCAGTCCATGGGGGCGTGGAAGGGGAGGGCGCGGGCGAAGTCGGCCATCACCATGACGGCGCCCTTCAGCACTCCGACGAGGATCAGATCCTTCCCGGCGTAGTCTTCCGCGACCTGTGTCGCCAGCTCATCGAGCTTGGCGAGGATCTCCTCCTCTGTGACGAGGATCTGAGCAAGGTCATCCTGGATCTCCGCAGCGCGCATGGATCGATTTTAGGCGAACGGATCGGATGCTCCGACCCAGAACGGAGGGATCCGGCTCGCACACCCCCTGACCGACGACTGGCGCACTACTCTGAGCGGTGAGACGGGCGCATGCCCCAGACGGAAGGACTCTCCATGGCTCTTGACGACATCCTCAAGCAGGTGCCGATCGACGACATCGCCGCAAAGCTGGGCGTCTCCCCCGACGTCGCCAAGGCCGCGGTCGAGCAGGGTGGCGCGGTGCTCCTGGGCGGGCTCGCGAAGAACGCGGCGACTGAGGAGGGGTCCTCGGCCATCGAGAAGGCTCTCAAGAAGCATGAGGGTGCCACCGGCGCATCCAAGGTCGACGATGTGGATCAGGCCGACGGCGGCAAGATCGTCTCGCACATCCTCGGCGCCGACGAGAAAGAGGTCACGGCGAAGCTCACCGAGTCGAAGGCGACGGCCGGTATCGACTTCGGCAAGCTGCTCCCGATCCTCGCTCCGATCGTGATGGGCCTCATCGCCAACGCGAACAAGGGCAAGGCGGAGACGGCGGATGCCGGCGCGCAGAGCTCCGGCGGGATCGGCGACCTCATCGGTGGCCTCATCGGCGGCGGCAACAACGGCAACGCCTCCGGTGGCGGCATCGGCGATGTGCTCGGAGGGCTGCTCGGCGGCGGCAGCGGCAACAGCTCCGGCGGCGGCATCGACCTCGGCGGCCTGCTCGGCGGAATCTTCGGCGGCAAGAAGTAGGCCGCCCTCGAACTCAGTCGCGCGCCGCGAAGACGATCTGTCCGCCGCGGCGCGCGGCAGAGCATCCGGGCAGATCGATCGGGCCCTGTCCCGACCAGTCCACGGCCAGTCGAGCGACCTCGAGGGTCTGGGTGCGCGTCAGGCTCACCCCGAACTCGCTGTCGACGACGAGTCGGATGATGCGGTTCCGCAGCGCGGCCGGGTTCGCGGCGAGCGCGGCGACACTGACGGAGATCCCGGCCTCGGCATGCTCGACGATGTCTTCGATGGTCTCGTGGATCATCTCGTCGAACGCCTCGGCGTCTTCACGCAACTGCTCCGCGGTGCGCGCCAGCGCCTCGGCGATCCCCGGTCCGAGATCGGTCTCCATCACGGGCAGCACCCGCTCGCGCACCCGCACTCGCGCGAACCGCGGCTCGCTGTTGTGGGGGTCGGTCCAGGGGGCGAGATCGGATGCCGCGCAGAACGCGAGAGTGGTCTCGCGACGCACCCCGAGCAGGGGCCGGATCCAGCGCAGCCCATCGGCATCCTCCCGATCCGGCGACATGCCCTGCAGGCTCGCGGCACCGGAGCCGCGAGCGAGTCCGAGCAGCACGGTCTCCGCCTGGTCATCGAGCGTGTGGCCGAGCAGCACGGCGACGGCTTTCTCGGCGAGGGCGACGCTGCGGAGAGCCGCGTAGCGCGCATCCCGCGCGGCAGCCTCTTCGCCCGCGCTCGACGCCCGGTCGACGTCGACCCTCGTCTGCCGCGCATCGACGACCCCGAGGCCCTCCGCGGCGACGGCTGCGGAAGCGGCGACGTGCGCGGAGCCCTCCTGCATTCCGTGGTCGACGGTCAGGCTCAGCACCCGGATACTGCGCGCCCGAGCCTCGAAGACGGTCGCAGCGGTCAGAGCCAGCGAGTCGGCGCCACCCGAGAGCGCCACGATCACGGTCGCTCCGTCCGGGAGGTCGGCGAGCGCGAAGCGCACAGCGAGGCGGATCTCGGCGATGGCAGGAGAGAGCGATGGCACATGTCCACGCTAGAACACCGACCGGAATCCCGCGCGCCTCGTGTCGCGGCGGCCGCGCAGTCCTACTCTGGCGCCGTGACGGATACACGCAGGACTCAGCGATTCACCACCGAGCGGTTCAAGGCCTTCGTCGACGCCGTCGTCGCCATCGCGATGACGCTGCTGATCCTCCCCCTCATGGAGTCCGTGTCCGAGGCGGCCTCGTCCGAGCTCAGCACGGCCGAGTTCCTCTCCGACCATTCGGGCCAGCTGCTCAGCTTCGGTCTGAGCTTCGTTCTGATCGCCAAGTTCTGGATGGGGCACCATCAGCAGTACCGCGACGTGGAGACGGTCACCCCGATGCTGCTGTGGATCAACGTCGCGTGGATGGCGACGATCGTCTGGCTTCCGGTGACGACGGCGATGCTCGGGCAGACGGACACGGATGCTCCGCAGGCCGTGATCTACATCGGCACTCTCATCCTCACCCAGGTGACGACGCTCATCGGCTGGGTGTATCTGCTGCGGCATCCGGAGCTCGGCACGACGTCCGTCACGACGATGCGTCACGGCATCGCGGGCGACGCCGTGGCGATCGCGCTGTTCCTGATCGCCCTCCTGATCGCCGTCTTCGTCGGCTCCTACGGTTACCTGGGCCTGCTCCTGCTCGTCCTGTCCGCTCCCGGGGAGAGACTCCTGTTCCGGCTGTCATCACGGCGCTCCGCCGCGGTCGGAGCGGGCGACGCCGACCCGGAGAAGACCTGACCGGCGAGTAGGCTGGTGCGCGGCATCCCACTCTTTTTCTACCGAGGAGCACACGCATGGGCGCACACGACGCCGTCATCGAGATCCCGCGCGGCAGCCGCGTGAAGTACGAGGTCGACCACGAGACCGGACGAGTGCACCTCGACCGCGTGCTCTACACGACCTTCGGATACCCGGCCGACTACGGCTACTTCGACAACACGCTGGGCGAGGACGGCGACCCGCTCGACGTGCTCGTTCTGCTCGACCACGCCATCTACCCGGGCGTCGTCGTCGAGGTGCGCCCCGTCGCCGTGCTGAAGATGAGCGACGAGGCCGGCGGGGACGACAAGCTCGTCGCCGTGCTGTCGAAGGACCCGCGCTGGGCGCACATCCAGGACATCGACGACATCGCCGAGTACACGAAGAAGGAGATCTCGCACTTCTTCGAGCACTACAAGGACCTCGAGCCCAACAAGTGGGTCAAGGTCGACGCGTGGGGCGACAAGGCCGAGGCCGAGCGCATCCTCGACGAGGCGATCGTCCGCTTCGGCGAGCAGAGCCACTGAGCTGATCGCAGACGGGCCGACCTGCCCTTCGACGCAGAAGACCCCCGGTTCCGCTCAGCGGCCGGGGGTCTTCTGCGTGGAGGGGCGTGTTCTCAGACGGAGACGCCCTTGCCCGCCATGAAGTTGATCGGGTTCGTGTACGCCCCGTTGATGTAGACCTCGAAGTGCAGGTGGCATCCGAATGATCCGCCGGTGTTTCCCGCATACGCGATGACCTGACCCGCGTTGACCCACTGACCGCTGCGCACGGCGAATTGGCGGATGTGCGCGTAACCGGTGGCGATGCCGCCGCCGTGCTGGATGCGCACGTAGTTGCCGTACCCGCCGTTGTAGAAGGCGGCGTCGACGGTGCCGGAGTGGGCGGCGTAGATCGCGGCCCCGCAGCCGTTGGCGAGGTCGACCCCGTAGTGCCAGCTCGAGGAGCAGCCGTTCGCGTTGCACTGCTGCGAGCGCGGACCGTAGCCGGAGCTGCGGTATCCACCGTGCGGGCGGACCCAGCCGCCGTTGCCCGGAGTGCCGCCGCCGCCGCTGTTGCCGCCGGCATTCGCCGCAGCCTCTGCCGCTTCGCGCCGCTTGCGCTCCTTCTCGCGCTCCTCGACGCCCTTCTGGTACCCGGCCACCGTGGTGGCGGTGGTGTCCTTGAGGGCGGCGAGCTGCGCCTGCATCGTGGCGAGGTTCGAGGACTGCTCGTCGAGCGCTGCCTGTGCGGCATCCGCGGCCTGCTGGGCCGCGACCATCTTCTGCTCGGCGATCTGCTGCAGGCGGTCGCGCTCGGTCGCGTGCGACGACTGCCTGATCGCTCAGCAGCTGCGCCGAGTTGCGGGCGGCCACGGCATCGTCGTAGACCGACTGGTTGAACTCGAGGAGCTTGTCCATCGTGCCGAGGCGCGACAGCAGTTCGTCGGCGTTGGCGGCGGAGCCGGCGAAGAACAGTTCGAGCGAGGTGTCGTCGCCGCCGTTGCGGTACAGCTGCGCGGCGACCTGACCGGCCTTGCGCGCCGACTCATCGGCGATCGCGGACTGCTCGTCGGCCTTGGCCTGCAGCTCCTCCGCCTTGGCGATGGCCGCGAAGTAGTCCTGCTGCGCCTTGAAGAAGTCATCGGAGGCGACCTTGGCCGCAGCCTGCGTCTCGGCGACCTTCTGCGTGAGCGACTGGATGAGTCCCTCGATGCGCGAGACCTCGGCCGCTTTCGCCGCCTGGTTCTTCTTGGCCTTCTGCACGTCGTCCCAGCTCGGGTACGACGCGGCGTAGGCGGCGGACACTCCCGAACTCACGCCGAACGCGCTCAAGGCGACGACGCTCAACGCACCGAGTCCGATGGCGCCGCGGCGGGTGATGCCGCTCTTCTGCAGGGCGCGCGTCTCGGCGGGCGTGGGTGCGCACCCGCATTCTGCGGATGCCGCTGCTGCTGCATCCGCCGTGGTCAGATCGTTCACACGGCCCCTTCCGCCGGTTTCACACATGTCACAGTAACAACAACTTTCACATCTGCACCAGAGGCGGGATGCCCGTCATATGACACGGGTGATGCCTCCATCGTCCTCCGGAACACGCCCGGGCGGAAGGAGCCGCGCCCTCGATTCGCAATTTCGCTTCGGCATCCCTTATGCTTGAGCGTCGGCAAGGAAGTCCCCCGGGACTGACTCGGCCCCATCGTTTAGCGGCCTAGGACGCCGCCCTTTCACGGCGGTAGCACGGGTTCGAATCCCGTTGGGGTCACTCGTCCGATACAATTGAAAACAAGTATGGCCCTGTAGCGCAGTTGGTTAGCGTGCCGCCCTGTCACGGCGGAGGTCGCGGGTTCAAGTCCCGTCAGGGTCGCTCCGTTCGACGGGCTCTTTCTTCGGAGAGAGCCCTTCGTCTAGGATGCGACAGGTTCGCCGGTCGCACGGCTCTGTAGCTCAGTTGGTAGAGCGCACGACTGAAAATCGTGAGGTCACGGGATCGACGCCCGTCGGAGCCACAGGGTGATCATTACAATCACCTTAGAAACCCTCGCCTAGCTTCTACATGGCGGGGGTTTTGCTTTGCCCCGGCGAGAGGCGCATGGCCCTCCGGGTGAGTGTCGTCGCATCGTGCCGCATCCCCGCGCAGATAGCGACCGAATGCGACTTCCCCGCCCGGGCGTCGGGCGCACATCGCCGCATCCCCTGGCTGAAGGCGACCGAATGCGACCGGCCCAGCGGGCCCGACGTCGCACTCTGTCGCATCGTCGCGACGGAAGCGACAACATGCACCCCCTCCCGCGAACGCGCCACTGGTCACGATCAGGCGCCCGGTGCCCCAGAATCGAAGCATCATGAACTCCGACGCTCCCGGAACCCGCCGTATCGAGATCACGCTGCGCAAGCCCTGGTTCGCGCTGTACGCCGGCGTCCGCCCGACGCTCGTGATCGAGGGACGCGGGCAGCCCGCGCAGTGGGGACTGGGAACCTGGAAGATCGCGGCGGACCACCCCGTGGCACTGGGCGTCTTCCTCTTCAACCGGTTATGGCGCTTCGGTCGGGCCGAGATCACTCTCGACCCCGACTCCCCCGCGCTGGACTACCGGGCGCCCGCGCTGCCGTTCATCCGCGGTCGCATCCGCGTCGTCCCCCGCTCCGACGCATCAGCCTGAGCGCAGACCTGCCGTCACCAGATCGCGCGAAGCACCCGCTGCACCTCATCGACATCCATGCCTTCCCGACGCGCAGCGACGGCGAGGTCTCTCGCCGCGTCCAAGACGGTGAGCGGTGTCGCCGATGCCCCTTCCGCGACCCGTGTGCCGCTGCCGACCCGGGTCTGCAGCGCACCCGACTCCTCCAACGCCTTGTACGCCTTCGCCACGGTGCGAGGTGCGACACCGAGATCCTGTGCGAGCTGACGCACAGACGGCAGCCGTTGCCCCTCGGCGAGCCCTCCGGTCGCGATGAGTCCTCGGATCTGATCGCGGATCTGCTCCGTCGGCTGACCGCCTGACGGACTCAGCGCGATCCTCATGCCGCGACCGGCACGCGACGCGGCGCCTGCAGCGGCACAGACACGGCAGACAGGAGCACGCTCATGCACAACGCCGCCCCGAGGCAGGATGCCAGCGCCCACGCGCCCCACAGCACCGGCGTCAGCGCGGCGAACGAGGTGCCGACGCTGATCGCCTCGACGCCCCCGGCACCTTTCGTCACCGAGGCGGTCGAGGTGCCGGCCAGAAACACGAGCACCGCAGCGACGTGCAGGGCGATGGCGCTGGAGGCGAGCCGGAGCACGGCCCGGATGCGGAAGCGCCGCGTCGCACGGTCTCCGTCGACGTCGGCGGAAATGGGAGGACTCGAGATGAGCACGAGGTTCGCGGCGACGAGCACGATCAGCGCGCCGAGCACCCAGAGCGCGGGGACCGAGTAGTACCAGCCATAGATCTCCGTGCCGCCGGACGTGCTTCCGAGTTCGATCCAGATCATTCGGTACTGCCCCAGGTCGTCCGGCCGGGAGAGCGCGCCCCCGAAGGCTGCGAGCCCGAGGCTCAGCGCGATGAGCACTGCGAGCGTCCACAGCGTTCCGCGGGAGGCGAACGAGAACGGCGTGCGCCGATCGAGTTCGGCCGAACCCCCGCCGCGGCGGATGGTGACCGGGAACAGCAGGACCATCAGCGCGAGGCATCCGACGAGGAGAGGCGTCAGGAAACGCCAGTTGATCAGCGGCGCCAGCACCTGAACGGCCGAGGGCGGCAGGACGGCGCGCAGGATCTGGGCGACCATCAGGATCAACAGCAGCGCCGCTGCGAGACCGACGGCCCATCGCACGCCGGAATCGATCGGCGGCTGAGTTCTCCGCTGCCGCCGCCACACGGCGACGCCGATGAGTGCGCCGATCAGCAGCGGCGATGCGAGCATCAGGACGAAGAGTGCGAACATGCCGACCTCCCGAAGTGTATTGACCAAGTGATACATACCGTATCACTTGTGCAATACACCCGACAGGGAGAGCTACTCGGTCCCGCCTTCGTTCTCACCCCGGATGAGCTTCTGGATCTGCTCTTCGGTCAGCGGCTGGATCGAACCCGACGACATCTCCACCTGAGGACTCGACGGAGATCCACCGATCGTGCACACCGACTCCCCCGCGTAGCCGTTGGTCTGCGCCGGCACGAGCACGAGCCACTCCGGGGTGACGGTCCTCTTCTCGATGCGCGCTCCGGCCGCATCGAATGTCACTCCGGGGTCGTACGTCGAGCGCGTCGCATCGATGCAGATCTGAGCCAGCTCCGCCTCGGTGAACGCCGCAGGCGTCTCGGGAGCCTGCGTCTGCGGCGGTGCCGTCGACGCCGACGGCTCGGGGGAACGCGTCGACGACTCGTGGGTTGCTGTGGGCGACGCCGACGGTTCTGCTGCGTTCGTCTCCGGGGCACACCCTGCGAGGGCCGCGGCGGAGAACACGATGAGGGCGACGGCGACACTGCGGATGATCCGTGGGGTGGTCATGCCCTCATCGTAGGCATCAGCCATGCGATGCGCTCGATCCCCCGCCACGGAGGCGACGAAGGCGTCGTCACTCGATCTGGAGGTAGGTGCCCCATCCCGAGCCGATCGGTTTCCTCGTGCCGAATGAGCCGTAACCGGTCCCCGGGTAGAGATAGAGGTCTCCCGCTGCGGTCCGTGCGATGAGGTCGGGATTACCGTCGCCGGTGTAGTCCGCTCCACCGGTGACCGCGGTGAATGCCGCCCAGCCGGAGCCGACCGCCTGCCTCGTGCCGAATCCGTTTCCCGCGCCCGGATAGAAGTAGAGCGTGCCGTCGCCATCGACCGCCAACAGATCGCCGCGACCGTCCTTGTCGAAGTCGCCCCCGACGAGGTGGACGAAGTTCTGCCACCCTCCTCCGATCGTCACGGCCGGGGAGACGAAGCCGCCGGCTCCGTCGCCCCGATAGATCGTGAGGACGCCGGCAGCTGTCACGCCGACCACATCGTGGCGGCCGTCGCCGGTGAAGTCCGCCCCGGAGGTGACGTGGAGCATCTGATACCACCCCTTGCCGGGCGTGGTGAATGCCCCGAATCCTCCGCCGGCCTTCCCCGCGTAGAACTCCAGCGCCCCGTCGAATCGGGCGACCAGGATGTCTGCGATGCCGTCGGCGTTGAAGTCCGTATGCGTGAGGTGCTTGCGATTCCCCCAGGCCGAGGTGATCACGGATGCCGAGGTGAAGCCGCCGGCCCCGTTGCCGCCGAAGAACTGCAGGTCACTGTCGGACGCCACGGCGAGCAAGTCGGCCTTGCCATCGCCGTCGTAGTCTCCCGTGAAGGCACGGAGGGGGCTCGTCGTGCCCAGACCGGGGAAGACCATCGGGATGAACCCGCCGCGCACGATGTTCGACAGACACGTGAACCCCTGGTTGACACCGGAGTACACCGAGCCGTTCCGCCACACCTCGAAGTGCAGATGCAATGCCGTCGTCGCCCCCGTCTTGCCGACGACGCCGATCTGCTGGCCGCGGACCACCCGCGTGCCGGGCGCGTACGTTCCCTGCGCGGCCATGTGCCCGTATCGCGTGACGTAGCCACCGGGGTGCTCGATGTCGGTGTAGAAGCCATATCCGTTGTTCGACGCGCGGGTCTTGATGACGCCGTCGTACGCAGCGAGGATGGGCGTTCCGCCCTGGCCGGAGATGTCGATGCCGTCGTGGGCGCGATAGTTCCCCCGGCATCCGTCACCCACCTTGGACTGGATGTTTCCGGACGCTGGATAGACCATCTGTCCGTCCGTGGCTGCCGCTGCGGACTCTCCCGGGGCGAGGTTCGGAGCGACAGTACCGATCAGCACAGCCAACACGGTCGCCATCGCGACGCGGACGAGCCGCGATCGTGATGTTCGCTTCATGTCGAGTTTCTTCCTGCTCGGCTGGCCCCAGGGACGCGATGTCCTCCGCCGTCACCGTATCAGCGCACCTGTCACAGCATGTCGAACACTCCGCCGAAGGGGACGCCCTCGTCTCCGTTGTCACGCGCATCGAACTCGACGCTCTCCGTCGAGATCACGACGTGGCTCGCGGCGGACATCAGCACGCTCACGGTGCGGTTGCCCAGCACCACGAAATCCACGAACCGCCCACCGGCCTGCGCCGCGAACTCGATGCGCTTCTTGATATCCGACACATCCTGTCCCTGCGCGAGGAAGAACCCGACGTCGTCGACCGCGACCTGGGTACGGATCATCGTGGTCTGGGGCTTCACCTGGGCTTCCTCGTCGCTGTGGTCCATGCGGCGAACGTAGGCCGATCTCCTCGATCGGAGAAGGGGATTGCGCCGAGAGACTTTCCGATGCAGGGGACCCGCTGCCGAGGGCGTACGGTTCTCAGTATGGGAAGACTGAGATACGACGGGACTTCGGATCCGATCCTCATAGAGGACACGACTCTGGCGCACCTCAAGATCGTCATCTCCACCAAGCTGCGGCGCCAGGAGAGTTTCATGATGACGTGGCTCCCCATCGGGGACGGGCCGGATCGACGCGCCACCGTCTGGATCCACCCGGCGATCCCCCTGCAGTTCGGCTACGACTCTCCGGACACGCTGCCTGTCGACCCGAAGCTCATCGCGGAGATGATGCGCGTGCTCAATGCGACCGGCGAACTCGTGCTCGATCACCTCATCGATCCCGCCTCAGGAGAGCGAAAGAACCCGTCGAAAAACTGAGGGCGCATCTCCCAGCCGACGCAACTAGGCTGTTAGCGCGCCATCGCTCGGCCATGCTCTTCGGTAGGTCGTCGCCATGTCGTCCATCCCTTCACGACATACTCGGTCCACGTCCACTCGCCCTCCCCCTCGACGGGACGGCAGCGCACCTCCTTGACGCGGGCCCGCCAGAAAGGCATGAATCATGAGCGAACCCTCCGGAAACGCCGATCGCGACGGCCAGCGCTCGCCCGACTTCTTCGACCAGCTGATCGAGACGACGCCGCAGGAGCAGTCCACCTTCACCGTGGGATTCCGCGGATACGACAAGGGCGAGGTCGACGCGGCGCTCGCGACACTGCGCTCGCGTCTCCAGCAGGCCACCGCTGACCTCGCAGACGCCGATGAGCGTCGCACCTCGTCGCTCGACGCCGTACGCGACGAGGATCGCGCGTCGCGCGAAGCGCTCGAGAGCGAGCTCACCGCCACCAAGGCGCAGCTGGCCGATGCAGAGCAGCAGGTGACGACGCTGACGTCCGAGCTGGTCGACGCCCCGCAGAAGACCGACGGCTCCGAGGCTCCCTCCCGCCAGCAGTTCGAGGCGATCCTCCGGGTCGCCGAGGAACAGGCCAACGTGCTCATCCAGAACGCCGCGGTGCAGGCAGACCGCCTGATGGCCGCCGCGCGCGAGGAGGTCACGGCTCAGCGGGCCGAGGCCGACGCGGATGCCGACCGCATCACCTCCCAGGCCCAGCGCGACGCCGACCAGGTGCGCCTCAAGATGGACACCGAGTACACCGCGCACGAGGCGCGACTCGAGCGCGAGGCGAGCCACGCCGCCGAGAAGGTGAATCAGGCCGCGCAGGAGGCGACCGCGATCCGCACCGAGGCCGAGAAGGGCGCCGCCGCGCTGCGCTCGCTCGTCACGCGCGAGACCACTCAGCTGCGCTCCGACGCGGAGCGCGAGGTGCGCGAGATGAACGCGCGCGTGCTCGAGTTCGAGGAGACCCTCACGCGACGCCAGGACGACGCGCAGCAGGAGTTCCTCGTGCTGCACAACCAGGCGGTCGCGCACGCGGAACGCATCACGACCGATGCGAACGAACAGGTCACCGCCTCTCTGGAGCACGCTCAGCGAATCTCCGGCAAGGCCGAGGACTACGAGCGCCTGATGCGCACGCAGTCGCAGTCGATCGAGGCCGACGCCCAGGTGCGCGCCCGCGAGACGCTCGAGCGTGCGCGGGTGAAGTCGCAGAAGATCGTCGATTCGGTCACCAACCACACGAGCGCCGTGCTGCGCGACGCGGAGGACCGCACCCGTCAGCTGCGCTGGCAGCAGCAGCAGCTGACGAGCTTCATGTCGGAGGTGCGCGAGCTCATCCGGCCCGACGGCGTGTTCTCCGACGAGAGTCCCGCAGCAGCGGATGCGCCGAGCGCGGAGGCCGTGGACACGGTCGATCCGGTGAATGCCGCACCGACCGAGGAGTTCCTCGGCGATGAGGTGCTGGATGACGAGATCATCGACGACGACGGCCCGCTCGAGAAGATCACGATCGACGTGGTCGAGACCGAGAAGAGCAGCAAGCGCTGAGCGGGGCGGTTCCGCCGCGCCCCTATCGGTGCGCGTCCGGCAGGTCCAGGCTGGGCTCATGACAGAAAGCGTGATCACGGTCCGCGATCTCCGCAAGGAGTACGGCGAGTTCACCGCCGTAGACGGAATCAGCTTCGACATCCATCGTGGAGAGACGTTCACCCTCCTCGGGCCCAACGGCGCGGGCAAGTCGACGACAATCGAGATCCTCGAGGGCTACCGGCATCGCTCATCCGGGCAGGTCGACGTGCTCGGAGTCGATCCGCAACGCGGCGGCCTGGAGTGGAAGTCGCGCCTGGGGATCGTGCTGCAATCCACCGGTGAGCCCGGATCGTTCACAGTGCGCGAGTTGCTGCGGGAGTTCGCCGGGTATTACCCACGGCCTCGAGACGTGGACGAGGTCATCGCAGCGGTCGGACTCGAGGAGAAGGAGCGCACGCGGGCGTCTCGCCTCTCCGGTGGGCAACAGCGGCGCCTCGATGTCGCGCTCGGGATCATCGGACGACCGGAGTTGCTATTCCTCGATGAACCGACGACCGGATTCGACCCAGAGGCACGGCGCCAGTTCTGGGATCTGATCCGATCACTCAAGGCCGAGGGCACCAGCATCCTGCTCACGACCCACTACCTCGACGAGGCCGCCCAGCTGGGTGATCGCGCGGCGGTAATCGCCGGGGGCACAATCGCGGCCATCGGAGCGATCGACGAGCTCGGAGGCGCGGACTCTCGCACACCTCTCGTTCGATGGGTCGATAACAGCGGCGTGCGGCGCGAGCAACGCACCGACCACCCCGGAGCGCTCGTCACATCTCTGCAGCGCGACAACGGCGAGCCCCGGGACCTGGAGGTCGTGCGGCCGACACTGGAGGACGTCTATCTCGAGCTGATCCGCGAGTTCGATGTTCATAACTCCTCCGAACCTGCCCCGGGGGCGCTCCACACACCCCCTGTGGCGCCGACTGCAGACACTGCCACCCCGGTTTCTGAGGAGTTGTGAACATGTCCAAAGGGATCATCACCGCCCGGTCGAAGTTCGGCATCGGACGCACGGTGGGCCTCGGTATCCGCCGCATCCGGTTCGAACTGCGCCAGTATTTCCGCGCAGGCGACCAGGTCTTCTTCACCTTCCTGTTCCCGACTCTGATGTATGTCGTGTTCGCGACGATCTTCACGGGCGACATCGGCGAGGGACCGGACAAAGTCAGCATGGCGACGTATTACCTGCCGGGGCTCGTCGCAGGAGCCATTCTGCTCTCCGGCGTGCAAGGCCCTGCTCTGGAGATCGCGATGGAGAAGAGCGACGGAACCCTGAAGCGGCTCGGAGGCTCCCCGATCTCCCCTGTCACCTACTTCATCGGAAAAGTCGGCGAGGTCTTCGTCACGGCGATCCTCCAGATCGCACTGCTTCTCGCTGTGGCCGTCGTCGCCTACGGAGTCGAGCTCCCCACCGATGCCGGCGCATGGGTGCGCTTCGCCTGGATCTTCGCGCTCGGTCTGATCGCCTGCACGCTCCTCGGAATCGCCCTGTCGGCCGTGCCTCGGTCGGGAAAATCCTCGGCGGCGGTGGTCATCCCCATCGTGCTGCTGATCCAGTTCGTGTCCGGCGTGTACATCGCCTTCTCGATGCTTCCGGAGTGGTTGCAGAACGCGGCGGGGGTGCTCCCGGTGAAATGGATCGCTCAGGGCATGCGCTCCGTCTTCCTGCCGGAATCGTTCGGCGCCGCGGAGGCCGGCGGCTCATGGGACACCGGCCTCACCGCCCTGATGCTGCTCGTGTGGCTCGTCGTCGGACTGATCCTCAGCCGGATCACATTCCGATGGATCCGGAGCGACGGGTAGAGACGCGCAGCCGACCGGAAACGACGAAACGCCCGGCACTCTGGTGAGCGCCGGGCGTTTCGGTGTGCTGAGGTTCTAGGCGCGGCTGAACTGCGCAGCAGCCGGGCAGTCGAACGGGTCTGCTCCTGCGGAGAGGCCGACGCGGTTGAGGTACTCGATCACGATCGCGTAGGACCGGCCGAGGCTCGTCTCGGTGTAGGGCACGTCGTTCGCCAGGCAGTAGTCGCGGACGATCCCACGAGCCTTCGCCAGGTGCGGGCGCGGCATGCTCGGGAACAGGTGGTGCTCGACCTGGTAGTTGAGGCCGCCCATGAGCGCCGTGGCCCACCATCCTCCGCGGATGTTGCGCGATGTGCGCACCTGCTTCGAGAAGAAGTCGAGGCGGGCATTGGGATCGATGATCGGCATGCCCTTGTGGTTCGGGGCGAACGATGCGCCCATGTAGACGCCGAACACGGCCAGCTGCACACCCCAGAAGGCGAACGCCATCCCGATCGGGAGGAAGAGGAAGAGCGGCACGAGGAACAGCGCGAAGCGCGCGGTGATGATGGCGAGCTCGATCCAGCGGCCCTTCACGTTCTTCTTCGTGAGCAGGTGCTTCAGACCGATGTAGTGCAGGTTGAGACCCTCGAGCGTGAGCAGCGGGAAGAACAGCCAGCCCTGCTTGCGGGTGATGAGCCGGATCAGCCCGCGCGATTTCGCGGCATCCTCTTCGAGGAACGAGATCGTGTCGACCTCGATGTCAGGGTCCTTGCCCACCTGGTTGGGGTTTCCGTGGTGTTTGGTGTGCTTCGAGTCCCACCAGGAGTAGCTCATGCCGATGCTGCCGGCGAGGATGCGAGCGAGCTTGAAGTTCGCGGGGCCGGAGCTCAGGATCTGGCGGTGCGCTGCCTCATGGGAGAGGAAGGCGATCTGCGTGAACACGATGCCGAGCGCGCCCGCGATGAGCAGCTGGAACCAGCTGTCGCCGAGCAGGATGAAGCCCGTGATGCAGCCGCCGAGAGCGACCAGGATGCCCGCCGCCACGAGGGCGTAGAAGCCGGTGGCCCGCTGCAGCAGACCGGTCTCCTTCACGACCTGGGAGACCTGCTTGTAGGCCTGCGCCATCGGGGGGAACTCGGCGTTGCCGGAGTAGGTCTGGCGTACACGTCCGAGAGTCGAACTGGTCGTGTCGAGCTGGGTGCTAGAGATGATGCTCTCCCGTCGATCGGAGCCCTGGAGCCTGATAAGCCCAAGGCAGCCGCCCAACGCTTACCTCACAGTAGCCCGAGGCGTATGCATCGATCGGAATACAATTCAGACCCACGACACGGCGTGTCGCGGGTCTGATCCCTGTCGTTCAGGCGCGTGCGCGGCGCGGACGCCGCCGAAAGCCCCGGGACTGGGAGTTCGGTGTGGAAAGCGCCTGCGTGAGCCGAGCGCGCTGCGTGCTCTCGAGTGCGCTGCGTGCGCGGTCGAGAGTCTCGAAGGATCCGAGGTCGGTGCCACGCTCGTCGCGGACGAGATGGGCGGTGCCGTCGAACTCCACGAAGCCGGCGAACTCGCCGGCACGCGTCGCGACGTGCACATCGGCGTCGGCCTGTTTCCAGGTCAACGGGTCGGAGGGTGGAAAGGTGGTGATACTCATGGTGATGCTCATTGCTGTGTGGCGGGCGCGCTTCGGCACCTCGCAGATCGAGAGATCGGAGCCGGATTCCGCACGCGTCGATGTGCGCGGTCCTGACGGGCCCAGATCAGTGGCGACGTGGAGGCCGAGAGGGGCGAATCACGCACGTTGCAGCATCAGTCTAGCAGATCAGTCCATTCCCGGGAGGGGACCCGTCTTCGCCGATCACCCCGCGGGCGGAGCCCCGCCGCCCCCGGGCCCGCCGGAGCCGCCCGGCGCAGAGCCTGCGGAGGGCGTCGTCGTGGTGTCGACACCGACGACCAGCGACGCCGTGTATCCGTTCGCCACATCACCGGCGACCGACGCGAGCTGCAGCGCACCGCCGTCATCGCCGAAGACGTTGTCGCTCGCGAGGGTCACACCGGCGAGGTTCCGGGTCGACCCCTCATACCCGGCCTCGCCGTACACCGTCGCGCACACGGATTCCGGCAGCGCCAGTTGGGAGGTCGCGATGGCGTTCGCCGAATCGGTGATCGATGCGGCATCCGGGTACACCTCGAAGTGGATGTGCGGCCAGCGACCCGAGTAGCACCCGGGGAAGATCGAGGTGAACGACACCCGCCCCTGATCGTCGGCGACCTGCACACCGCGGAGATAGGTGACGTCCTCGAGTCCTTCCGAGTACATCGAGTACTCGCCCTGCGCGGTGCAGTGCCAGGCGTAGACCGCGACGCCGGCGAACGGCACGTTGCCACCGGCCATGTCGAGGATCTGCAGCGAGAACGCGAGCGGCACTCCCTCGGCGGTCGCCGCGCCGTCGATCGATGAACGGATGTCAGCGCGCACGATGCCGGATTCCTCGAGCGCATCCGGGCCGTTGGACCCGTCGCCGGGGTAGGGACCCGCCGTCTCATCGGGGATCTCCCCTTCGACCGTTCCCGTCGACCCGTCCGCCGACGCGGTCGCCTCGGCGGAGGGCGTGGCGGTCGCCTCGTCGGTCCCGGAGGCGGTCGGCGCGCATGCGGCGAGCACGACCGCCCCGATCCCGAGGCCGGCGAGTCCGAGAATCCCGCGTCGGCTGACGAGAGTGCGCAGATCGAACGCGACGCCCTGGTCGACGACCTCTTCATCCGCACGGTCGAGGAGGCGCCCCTCATAGGCAGGGCCGTCGGGGGTCTGGGTCGGCTCGGGGATTCTGGTCATGATGGCTCCTCTCATCGGTCGTGCGGTGATCTCAGGATCACGCGCCCGTCCAGGAGCGAGCCATGATCGGTCTATGCGTCTTCTATGGACGCACCTTCGTTGGAGAGCCGTCGATCGCTGAGCGGAGGACGCAGCACGAGCACCACCACGATCACGACGAGGATCAACGCGGTGAGCGTGACCGGTACCGGCAGCACCGGATCGAGGAGGACGAGCAGCGCGCCGAGCGGGATCACCGTGTTGACCAGTCGATCCGCGCTCTCCCGGATCGCGATCCACCAGATGCCGAGCAGGAACACCGCGATGGGCACGGTCACCGTGAACGACGCCGCAGTACTCGACAGGTGGCTGTCGCCGGTGAGAACGTCGAGCTCGACCTCGATGCCCGCTGAGAACGCGGCAGCGGCGGCGAAGACGAAGTAGTGCAGATAGCCATACGTCAGGGACCGGCGGAACGACGTGATCGCACGGTGGTGCGGCGCCCAGAAATAGATCCACCACAGGGATGCCGTCACCACCAGTGTGAGCACCGCGATCGCGATGAGCGGCCCCAGCGACTCGACCTCGCGCAGCGCATCGATGATCGCGTTCGCGGAAGCGAGCAGGCTCTCACCGAGCACGATGAGCGTGAACAGGCCGTAACGCTCGGTGATGTGGTGGGGATGCCACGGAGTCTGCCTGCGGTACTCCGCGAACACCGGCACGCTCACCTCGAGGAGGACGAACACGGCGAAGGCGACGATCTGCCACGGCCCGCCGGGGATCAGCAGGAAGAGGATCCAGAGCACCTGGACCGCGGCGATGCCGACCGCGTACCTCCGGGTGGCCGCACGCAACTCCCCGGCGGACCGGGACGCGCGCAGCCACTGCGCGACCATCGCCACGCGCATCACGACGTACCCGATCACGACGATCAGGAAGTCGCCGTGCTCGAAGGCGTTCGGAATACCCGCCGCCAGAACCAGCACCCCACCCATCTGCACGATCGTCGTGACCCGGTAGAGCCAGTCGTCGGTGTCGAACGACGTCGCGAACCAGGTGAAGTTCATCCACGCCCACCAGATCGCGAAGAAGATCATGACGTACGACGTGATGCCGTGCGCGAAGTCACCGTGGCTGAGTGCGTGGTGGAGTTGCGCGGACGCCGTGCTGACCGCGACGACGAACACGAGGTCGAAGAAGAGCTCGAGGCTGCTCGCGGCACGATGCGGCTGACCGGGATCGCGCGGCAGCATGCGCGAGAGGCGGAAGCGAGGGGCTGAGGTGTTCTCGATCACGGGGGTCAGGATAGCCCCGGGCGCGATCCACGGGGCTTCCTTGACCCCGTTTGATCCACACGCACGAAATATCTTCCCTCCATCCTGTCGTTCCGCTATGCTGTCCAGAGTCTGCAGTGCCTGCTGTCAGCATCCGCCGTGTGGGACGGCGATCGCGAGTCCGTGGTGTGGGATCACGGAAGCATCAGCAGGAACCCGAGGGGTCGGGTATGCAGACGAATACCGCGAGCATCTGTTCGCGGTCTGGGGAAAAACTGGGGAAACACATGTCGCACTGGGGAATTCTGCGTACATCGAAGGCTTTCGGAGCCTCGGCATGACCTCCGTGGAGGATGCCTTGAGCATCGCTCGCACGGGAACCGGCTTCGTGCCGGTCGCCGCACCGAGAGCCACCAAGTCGGTGACGCGCACCGTGGTCACGCCGCGCGCCTCCGCGACGCTGGAACGACGCCGTCAGTGGGAGCGTCGCTATCGGATGAGACTGCGGATCACGGATGCGGCCGTCATCCTGTTCGCCGTCGCTCTGACCGCGACCGTCCAACTGCTCATGGGCGTCGCCATCGCCGAGGTCCTTCGCGGAGGCGTCCCCCTCGCCGCCGTGTGGTACCTCATGCTCAGCGCGCTGCACACGCGGGACGCCGCGTTGTTCCGTGCGAGCGCCACCGAGTACCGGGGCGTCGTGCACGCCAGCGGTCTCGCCTTCGGGATCATCGCGATCATCGCGGTGCTCCTGAACTGGAAGTCGATGCAACTGACGCTGCTGCTGGGGCTGCCCGTCGGTGTGTTGACTCTGCTCGTGACCCGCTGGATCTGGCGCCACTGGCTCCAGATCCAGCGGAGCCACGGGCGTTTCGCCTCGCGAACCCTCGTCGTCGGCAACAAGGACGACGTGGAGTACGTGGTGCGGACGCTGCACCCGATCGGCGCCTCCGGGTACCAGGTCGTCGGTGCGACCCTCCTCGACGGGAACGCCCGCGACATCGAGATCGGTGACGCCCGCTTCCCCGTGCTGGGCAACGTCAACACGGTCTCGACCGTGGCGGCCGAACTCGGCGCCGACACGATCATCGTGGCGAGCCGCCCTGAGGGAGACCCCGAGTTCGTGAAGCAGCTGAGCTGGCAGCTCGAAGGCACTGCCGCTGAGCTGGTGCTCTCGAGCCGGCTCACGGATGTCGCGGGTCCGCGCATCTCCTTCGCCCCGGTGGAGGGTCTGCCCCTCATCCAGGTGCAGATCCCGCGGTACGAAGGCGGCCAGCACGTCCTCAAGCGCGCGCTCGACATCGCTGTCGCCACGCTCGCGCTGATCCCGATCGCGCTTCTCGCTCCGATCCTCGCGCTGCTCATCAAGCTCGACTCCCCCGGTCCGGTGTTCTTCTTCCAGGAGCGCGTCGGCCGCGACGGGCGTCGTTTCAAGATGGTCAAGTTCCGTTCGATGAAGACGGACGCCGAGCAGCAGCTTGCTGCGCTCAAGGCACAGAACGAAGGCGCCGGCCTGCTGTTCAAGATGAAGGACGACCCCCGCGTGACGCGCGTCGGCCGGGTGCTGCGCAAGCTCTCCTTCGACGAGCTGCCGCAGTTCTGGAACGTCCTCATCGGCGACATGAGCGTCGTCGGACCGCGTCCGCCGCTGCCCAGCGAGGTCACGGCCTACGACGGGACGGTCTTCCGCCGCCTGTACATCAAGCCGGGCATCACGGGCCTGTGGCAGGTCTCAGGTCGCAGCGATCTCTCGTGGGACGAGAGCGTCCGACTGGACCTGCGCTATGTCGAGAACTGGTCCGTCGTGAACGACCTGCAGATCATGTGGCGCACCGCGAAGGTCATGGTGCAGCCCAGCGGGGCATACTAGTCCCAGACGCCGTTGTTCGATGTCGCCGGAAGAGGCGGCGACTTCGAGCGGGATCACAGTGAGAAGGGTGCTGAGGGGCACTCGCAATGAGGGGAACAATCATCGTGCCGTCTACTGTCCGAATACTCGGAACGCATGGCGTGCCGGCTGCATACGGCGGTTTCGAGACCGCCGCAGAGAACGTGGGTCTCTACCTGCGCGATCGCGGCTGGAACGTCATCATCTACTGCCAGATCCCCGGCGAGGGTCCCACGACCGTCGACGAGTGGAACGGCGTCCAGCGCGTGCTCATCAACGAGCCGCTCGACGGGTGGCGGGGAACGTCGTCCTTCGACCTGAAGTCGATCCGGCACGCCACTCGAGCGCATGAGCTCGGCGATGTCTGGCTGACGTTCGGCTACAACACGGCGATCTTCGACGTGATGCCGCGACTGCGGCGCATCCCCAACGTCATCAACATGGACGGCATGGAGTGGACGCGCAAGCGCTGGGGCGTCGTCAAGCAGGGCATCCTGCTCGCCAACGAACGCATCGCGGGTTGGATCGGCGACGTGCTCATCGCGGACCACCCCGTGATCGCCACCTACCTCCGCCGCCACTTCGGCCGCCGCCGGGTCTCGACCATCACCTACGGCGCACACGAGGTCACCGACGCTCCCACCGCTCCGGTCACCGAGCTGGGGCTCACCCCAGGCGAGTACGCGATCATGGTCTGCCGTCCGATCCCGGAGAACTCCGTGCTCGAGATCGTGACCGCCTGGTCACGCCACCACCGCGGCATGCCACTGGTCGTCGTCGGACCGTACGACCGCAGCGACGAGTACCACGCCGAGGTGATGGACGCCGCCTCCGACGAGGTGATCTTCCCCGGCGCGATCTTCGAGCCCGATCGCATGCAGTCGCTGCGCCACCACGCGACCGTGTACCTGCACGGCCACACGGTCGGCGGCACCAACCCGTCGCTCGTCGAAGCCATGGCCGCCGGCAACGCGGTGATCGCACACGACAACCAGTACAACACCTGGGTCGCAGGACCCGAGAACGCCTACTTCTCCGGTGCCGACGATCTGACCGCACTGCTCGACGATGTCATCGGCGACGAGCAGCGACGGCAGCGCATGGGCGCTGCAAGCCGCCAGCGCTTCCGCGAGGAGTTCACGTGGGAGAAGATCGGCAGCCAGTACGAGGCCGCTCTTCTGACCGCGCGTGACCGTCGCACTCCGAAGAGCGCAATCCCGCAGAACGCAGAAGGAATTGAGGTAGCGAAGTGATCGACGTCGCCGTCGTCGGGCTCGGCAAGATGGGGCTGTCCCATCTGTCCATGATCAAAGCCCACCCGGACGTGAATCTCGTCGGTGTCTGCGACGCCACGGGCTACCTGCTCGACATCCTGTCCAAGTACACGGGGGTGCGCACCTTCAAGGATTTCGTGAAGATGCTCGATGAGGCAAAGCCCGACGCCGTCATCATCGCGACGCCGACGCACCTGCACGCGGGCATGATCCGCGAGGCGATCAGCCGCGGCATCCACGTGTTCTGCGAGAAGCCGCTCGTGATCGATCCCGCCGAGAGCGTCGAACTGACCGCACTCGCCGCGAAGCACGGAGTCGTCACGCAGGTCGGGTACCACAACCGCTTCGTCGGGGCGTTCCTCGAGGTGAAGAAGCTGCTCGACGCGGGCGCGCTCGGCCAGGTGAACACCGCACTCGCCGAGGCATACGGCCCGGTCGTGCTCAAGGCGTCAGGAACCACGTGGCGCAGCCAGCGGTCGACCGGTGGCGGATGTCTGTACGACTACGCCGCGCATCCGCTGAACCTGCTCACCTGGTATCTGGGCGAGCCCGAGTCGGTCAGCGGCAGCCAGCTCACCAGCATCTTCTCCGCTCAGATCGACGACGCCGTCGCCAGCACCCTGCACTACCCGCACGGCACCGCCCAGATCATCGCCAACTGGTCCGATGAGTCGCAGCGCAAGATGACGACGAAGATCACCCTGTGGGGTGAGCACGGCCGCATCTACGCCGACCGGCAGGAAGTGCAGGTCTACCTGCGCGACACCGCTCCGATCCCCGAGGGGTACAAGGCGGGATGGAATGTGCGCTACACCACCGAGCTCACCGAGGCGCCCTGGTTCTATCTGCGCGGGGAGGAGTACAGCGCACAGCTGGACGCCTTCGTGCGGCGCGCACAGGGCGGCGAGAGCGACGGTGTGAACGACTTCACGTCGGCCGCCGTGACCGACGAGGTCATCGCGATGATCAGCCAGGATGCCGCCCGAGACGAGGCACGCCTCCACAGCGCCGCAGCGGGCACCACGACCGTGGAACGACCCGGACGTGTCAAAGAAGCGTGGCGCGTGCTGCGAGGGGGGAAATGACGATGACTTCGACCGTCGCACCGAAGATGGATCGCCTGCTGTTCGGAGACAACCAGTTCTTCGGCGTCAACCACATGTCGGAGGAGAAGGCGCGCGCGCAGCAGATGCGCTTCCAGGAGCTGGACGCCATCATGAACGTCCTCGACTCCGCCTACGACGAGGGGGTGCACACGTTCATGTGCACCACGCACGAGCGCATCGGCGAGGTCGTCGATCGCGTGCGCGCGAACCCCGAGCGCTACCCCGACATGAAGTTCTTTCCCGGCATGCCGTATGCGCACAAGTACGCGAACGCGGTGACCGAAGACGGCTTCCTCGGCGCCATCCGCAAGTTCCTGCCGGAGGACGGGCTGCTCGACAGCATCGCCCGCGGCACGTCTTCGCTCGCCCGCAAGGACATCGAAGGCGTCGCGACGCTCCTGATCGATGCGGAGATGAAGATGTTCGCCGGCGTCTCGACCCCGGTGATCTGGATGCAGAACGTGGTCGTCGACCTGCTGTCAGGACTCGGCTTCCGCGACGCCTTCCGCATCTTCGCCGACCACGTGCGCAAGAAGTACAACGCGGAGCCCGGTTTCATCACGATGAACCTGCCCCGCCTGCTCGACGACCTCGATGCCGTCGGCGTCGAGAATCCCATCGTGTGCTCGAACATCAACAAGATCGGGTTCCGGATGTCGGGCGGTGTCGACAGTTACCTCGAGGCGATCGAGAAGCGTCCGTTCCGCGCGGTCGCGATGTCGGTGTACGCGAGCGGGGCCATCCCGCCGCGTGAGGCGATCGAGTGGGTGTGCGGGCTGCCGAACCTCGAGTCGATCGTGTTCGGCGCGTCCAGCCGCGCCAACATCGCCTCGACCGTGAGCCTGGTCGACGAGTACTGGCCGAGCGCGAGCACTCCGACGCGATGACGGATGCCGTCGCCGCCAGCGGGCGGACCGTGTTGGTGGCGAACCCGTCGGCGGATCTGTACGGGTCCGACCGGATGCTCCTCGAGGCGGTGCGGGCGTTCCGTGCCGCCGGAGACCGCGTCGTGGTGACCTGCTCCGTCGACGGCCCGCTCGTGCCTCGGCTGCGCGAGGCGGGCGCCGAGGTGGTCGTGCTGGCCTCACCCATCATCCGCAAGAGCATGCTGTCGCCGCGAGGGATGCTCCAGCTGGTGAGGACGACACTGTCGGCGCTCCCACGGATGCGACGTCTGATCCGCGACACCGGAGCCGACGTCGTCTTCGCGAACACGCTGACGACGCCGTTCTGGACACTCGCGGCGCGGCTGTCGCGTCGGCCCGGCGTCGTCTACGTCCACGAAGCGGAGGCGTCGCTCTCCCCCGCCTCGCGTCGGCTGCTCACGGCGCCGTTGCGCCTGGCGACGGGCATCGTGTTCAACTCCGAGACGAGCCTGCGCGTGTGCCGCCCGTCGGCACGTCCGGGGATCGATCGGGTCTGGGTCGTCTACAACGGCGTCGAGGGCCCGGCGAGCATCACACCGCCGCGGGAGCGGATCGACGGCCCCGTGCGTGTCGCCTATGTCGGGCGCCTCTCCCCCCGGAAGGGGGTCGATCTCGTGGTGGATGCGATCGCCGCACTGCGCGAGCAGGGCGTGGAGGCCCAGGCCGACATCGTCGGCGACGTCTTCCCCGGATACGAATGGTACGAAGCGGAACTCCGCCAGCGGGTCGCCGCACTCGAGCTGCAGGACGCCATCCGTTTCGTGGGGTTCCTCCCCTCGGTCTGGGACGCGGTCGCCGGCGCCGACGTGGCCATCGTCCCCTCCCGCGCGGACGAGTCCTTCGGCAACGTCGTGATCGAGGCGATCCTCAGTGCGCGTCCGGTCGTCGTCGCCGACCACACCGGATTGCGCGAGGCCGCGGCCGGGTTCGAATCGACCGTGCTGGTGCGCTCGGACGACGCCGCGGCCTTCGCCGACGGCATCCGCCGCATCCGAGATGACTGGAGCGGATTCCGCGCGCAGGCGATCGCCGATGCGGAGCGCGCGAGCACCCGCTTCAACACTGAGCGGTACCAGTCCGAGATCCTCTCGGTGATGGCGCAGATCGCGCCTCGCTGACCACTGCAGCGCTCTTGTGCGCCCACGCACAGATTTCTCTGGATTTTCTGCGCCCGACCCGCTACCCTGATGAAATCTGGGGAAAGAGTGTCATAGGGGTATGACACCGTTCGGCGGTTTCCGTACAAGGATTCCGACGGCTTCCCCCATTGGGGAAAACTGGGGAATGGCAATCGTGGGGATTGTTCGAGCGTACGCATGCGTCGCATCATTGGTACTCTGCGCGGCTCTTGTCGCGTGTTCAAGCGTGGGCGAGCCGCAAGGCGATGCCACACCGAGCGCGTCTTCGAGCGCCTCGTCGACTTCGTCGGCTGAACCGTCGGCGACGCCGACGCCCTCATCGACGTCCGCCGGAAGCGATCCTGATCAGCCGGTCGACAAGGTGTCCCGCGACGGGAAGGCGCCGAAGCCGACGCAGAGCGCAGAACCGGCCTCGACGTCGGGCGCTGTGTCGTACAAGGACAGTGTCGAAGTCGAGATCACCTCGATCTCCTTCGATGAAGAGACCTCGAAGGGTCCGGGCAGTTTCCCCGGCCGCGAGTTCGCGCGCCTGACGATCACGATCACGAACGGATCGGACAAGCCCATCGATCTGGGCACCGCTGTTCTGACGCTCCTCGACGCCACCGGCGCTCCGCAGACGAAGGTGTACGCGGCCGACGCCGAGGCCACCGACTTCGCCGGCGTCCTGAAGCCCGGCAAGACCGCGACCGCGGACTATGCGTTCGCCGTCGCCTCCGACGCGCGCTCGAAGATCACTCTGGTGGTCGACTTCGACACCGTGCACACCTCCGCCGTCTTCCGTGGCGATCTGAGCTGATCATGCGCAGACACCGCGACTCCGACTTCACGACATCGACCGAAGGAACCGTCATGACCCGAACGACCGGCGCGCAGCGCCTCCGTCGGACACTGGCCGCCGTCACGACCACAGCGACGATGCTGGCGGCACTGCTGGTGGTCACCGGACCGGCGCCCGCCGCGACCGCGGCCGAGACTCCCGCGCTGCCCGAGACCGTCACCACCGACGTGCTGCCCACGTGGCAGGTCAACGGCGTGGTGTGGAGTCAGGCCGTCGCCGGCAACACGGTCTACGTGACCGGCAGCTTCACGAAGGCCCGCCCGCCGGGGGTCGCCGCGGGTGGAGCCGGGGAGATCGACGCCAACAACATCTTCGCGTTCGACATCCGCACCGGCAACCCGATCCCCAACTTCAGCCACACCATGGATGCGCAGGGCCTCGTCGTGCGCGCCACTCCCGACGGCAAGACCGTCTACTTCGGCGGCGACTTCACGACCGTCGACGGCCAGGCACGGGCGCACGTCGCCGCGTTCGACGTCGCGAGCGGCGCTCTCATCGACTGGGCGCCGCGGGCTGACGGTCAGGTGCGCGGCTTCGCCTTCGCGAACGACATCGTCTATGTGGGTGGGAACTTCCGCTCGAGCGGCGGCAAGCCTCGCAGCGAGCTCGCCGCATGGAACATGACCACGAAGGCGATCACCGACTGGGCGCCGTCCGCGGCCGGCGACGGCTTCGTCTGGGACATGCTGATGAGCCCCGACAACTCGCGCGTGATCATCGGCGGATCCTTCACGCAGCTGAACGGTGCCACCGCCTACGGCATGGCCTCCCTCGACACCACGGCGGGCGCAGCCCTGCCCTGGGCCGCGACAGACCGCATCAAGACCGCGGGCCTCAACGGCGCGATCTCGAGCCTCAGCACCGACGGCGTGCAGGTCTACGGAACCGGCTACGCGTTCGGCGCGGGCGCATCCTTCGAGGGCACCTTCGCCGCCGATCCGTACACGGGTCAGATCAACTGGGTCAACGACTGCCTCGGCGACTCGTACGCGAGCTTCCCGCAGGGACAGGTGCTGTACTCCGTGAGCCATCGTCACGACTGCTCGGTGGTCGGCGGGTTCCCCGACACGAACCCCCGCGCGCGCTGGCAGAAGGCGACGGCCGAGCCCACTTTCCCGACCGGGATCACCTCCAAGAAGGACGCCTACGGCTGGGACTTCACAGGTATCCCCTACACGGGACTGCTGCACTGGTACCCCGACTTGGAGTTCGGTACGTACACCTCGGCACGCCAGGCGGCGTGGACGGTGACCGGCAACTCCGACTACATCGTGCTCGGCGGCGAGTTCCCGAAGGTGAACAACGTGGCCCAGCAGGGCCTGGTGCGCTTCGCCAAGCGCACCACCTCTCCTCACGCGGTCGGACCGATCAACGCAGCGGCATTCACACCTGCGCCGTACTCGGATGAGGCGGGCATCGTCCGCATCCCGTTCAGCAGCGTCTGGGATCGCGACAGCACCGCCATCACCTACGACGTGTTCCGCAGCCCGGCGACCAAGATCGCCACCTTCACCCGCACGGACAGCGAGTTCTGGAAGCTGCCGAGCCTGAGCGCCACCGACACCGGTCAGACCCCGGGGAGCCAGGTGCGCTACCAGGTGCGCGCCAAGGACTCCGACGGCAACGTACAGTGGAGCGCCTGGTCGCCCTACATCACGGTGTCGTCGACACCGGCCTCGGCCTACCGCACCGCGGTGCGGGCCAGCGGTGCGACCCACTACTGGCGCCTCGGAGAGGCGACCGGACCGCGCTTCGCGGATGATGTCGGCGACGTTCCCGGCAGCTCGACGACGCTCACCCTCGGTGCGAACGGCGCGCTGACGAACGACGGCGACAAGGCCGTGACATCGGCCGGCGGAAGCACGCCGAAGATGACGACGCAGGATCCCGCCGCGGCAGACGCATCCGTGTCGGTCGAGGCATGGGTGAAGACCACCAGCACGCGCGGAGGCCGCATCGTCGGCTTCGGCGACTCGGCGGCAGGCACCTCGACCTCGGGCAACACGGATCGGGTGCTCTACCTCGACACCTCGGGACGCGCCAACTTCGCGATCAACGACGGCTCGTACCGCACCGTGTTCAGCCGCGCGAGCATCAATGACGGCCAGTGGCACCACGTGGTGGGAACCGTCGGCAGCACGGGCATGCAGCTCTTCGTCGACGGCGACCGAGTGGGACGCGATCAGTCGTTCACCACACCCAAGTCGTATGTCGGTTACTGGCGCATCGGCGCGGATCAGACCACCGGATTCGCCAACAAGCCGACCGATGCCGCCCTGTCGGGCACGATCGACGACGTCGCCGTGTACGACAAGGCGCTGGCCAAGAGCGACGTGCAGGCGCATTACCTCGCCAGCGGTCGCACGGCCAACTGGACGGCGGCTCCTGCCGACGCCTACGGCACCTCCGTGTCGACGGACAACCCCGATCTCTACTGGCGACTCAACGAGACCGCGGCAGGTACGATCCGCGACTCCGCGGTCGGCGGCACCACCGGCAACCTCGCCGGTACCGTGACCCGCAACGTATCGGGGGCGATCACCGGAGACTCGGCGACCACCTTCAACGGCACCAACGCGCAGATCGTCGCCCAGGACGCCTGGAACGCGCCGAGCGCCTACAGCGCGGAGCTGTGGTTCAAGTCGACGTCGACGAAGGGCGGCACCCTCATCGGGTTCGGCAACACGACGAGCGGCCTGAGCAGCAACACCGGCAGCATCGACCGCCAGGTCGTCATGCAGTCGAACGGCAAGCTGGTCTTCGGCGCCAACAACGGCACGCAGACGACCATCACCTCGACGGCAGCGTTCAACGATGGCCAGTGGCACCATGTCGTCGCGACGCAGGGAACCGCCGGCATGAAGCTCTGGGTCGACACGCAGCTGATCGGGAGTAACGGCATGAGCGCCGCCCTCAACCAGCGTGGCTACTGGCGCGTCGGCGGCGACCGCACGTGGGGCGGCACGACGAGCAATTATCTCGCCGGAACGCTCGACGAGGTCGCCGTGTACCCGGTCGCGTTGAGCGGCGAGCGCATCCGTGCGCACTACACCGCGGCAGGCCGCACACCCGCGAACCAGACGCCCACTCCGGTGTTCACGCCGACGATCACCAACCTCGGACTGTCGGTCGACGCGTCGGCATCGACCGACTCCGACGGCACGATCACCTCGTACGCGTGGAAGTTCGGAGACGGTGAGACGGCGACGGGTGTGACGGCGACGCACACCTACGCCTCCGCGGGCACCTACTCGGTGACCCTCACGGTGACCGATGACAGCGGGGCCTCGATCAGCACGACACGCAGCGTCACCGCGACGGAGCCGGCCAACCAGCTCCCCGTGGCCTCGTTCACCGCGTCGAGCGATCAGCGCGACCTGAGCGTCGACGCCTCGACCTCGTCCGACCCCGATGGAACCATCGCGTCGTACGCCTGGGACTTCGGCGACAGCACCACCGGGACCGGGGCGACGGCGAGCCACACGTACGCGCAGATCGGCACGTACACCGTCCGGCTCACCGTGACCGACAACCGCGGAGGAACGCACACGGTCACCAAGGACGTGGTCATCACGCAGAACGTCGCACCCACGGCCGCCTTCACGGCCACCGCGACCGACCTCAACGCCGCATTCAACGGCGCGGGATCGTCCGACCCCGATGGAACCATCGCGTCGTACGCCTGGGACTTCGGAGACAGCACCACAGGAACCGGGGCGACCGCGACCCACGTCTACACATCGGCCGGCACCTACACGGTGACGCTCGAGGTGAAGGACAACAAGGGAGCGTCGGGCACGTCATCGCAGCAGGTGACCGTGACGGCGCCCGCCGTCTGGGCGACCGATGCCTTCGACCGCAGCGTCACCGGCGGCTGGGGCAACTCCGGCACCAGCGGCGCGTGGACGATGTTCCCCGGCACCGCCACCGCGCTGAGCAAGTTCTCGGTGGCTGACGGCGTCGGAAAGGTCGCACTCTCCGCCGGTAACAACTACACCGCGGTGCTCGCCGGCTCGACGCCGTCGACCAACACGGAGCAGCGCTTCACCGTCGCACTCAACCAGCCCTCGACCGGCGGAGGCTACTACTTCTCCGCGATCGGACGTCAGATCGACAGCGCGAACGACTACCGGGCGAAGTTCCGCGTGGCCTCCAACGGCGCCGTCGCGGTGTGGCTGACGAAGACGATCGCCGGCGCGGAGACCGTGATCGCCTCGACGACGATCTCGGGTCTGACCGTCACGGGCGCCGACTCCCTGAACGTCAGGTTCCAGGTGACCGGCACGAATGCGACGACGTTGAAGGCCAAGATCTGGCGCACCGGAACGACGGAGCCCGCAGCCTGGGCATCGACGGGAACCGATGGCACCGCGGTGCTGCAGGCCCCCGGGTACGTCGGGGTGAACAGCTACCTGTCGGCCAGCGCGACCACGGTTCCCCTGGTGTACAGCTACGACAACCTGTGGGCGGGACCGGCCCAGTAGGACATGTCGGGATCCGTCGATAGACCGACGGATCCCGACGAGGGACCGCGGACCGAGCTGGAGCGTCACCCGAAGACGTCTCCGCTCCCTCCCCCCGCAGACAGGACCGCGCGACACCCCTCCGGATGCCGCGCGGTTCTCTTTGTCGTCCACACAGGTTGCCTCCGCCGCGGACCCCGTCGCGAGACACCGTGCCGTCGGCGAGAAACCACGCCGTCAGCGAGACACCACGCCACACGTGATGTCTCGCTGACGGCGTGCTGTCTCACCGCAGACGTAGTGTCTCGCCGCGCACGTGACGCCTCACCGTGCGGGGAGGCGAGCGTCGATCAGGGGAAGATCGCTCCGAGTCGTGCCTGCGTGGTACCGAGCAGCCCCGTGACACTGGTCGGAGGCGCCACGGCAACGGCCTTCCATGCCGTCGCATCCGCCGGGAGGAGTGAACCGTTGGCGGCAGTGATCGGCCGCGCATCGACGCTCACGGACTTCTTGTCCTGTGCCGTCGCGGTCACGTAGGCGCTCAGGCTCGAGTAGATCGCAGGGTTGGGGTTCGCAGCCCCGCGAGACCAGACCACCAGCCAGGAAGGATTGGTGGCTGTCACGCGTTGGAACACGTTCCCGTTCGACACGATCTTCAGCTGTGCGGCCGAGTACTTCGCCGTGTAGTCCTCGACGCACAGGGTGCAGTTGCCCGAACTCTGAGCGATCACGTTGTTGCCGATCGTGATGTCCTTGATGAGCCACGGCATGCCCGGGTCGCCGAGCGGGCGGCGAGGGTCGTGACCGGGAACGGAGGGATCCAGCGCCGAGCGCGAGTCCTGCACGATGTTCACGGTGCGATTGCCGCCGACGATCGTGTTGTTCCAGAGCTGAACGCTGCCGGTGTTGTTGATCTTGACGCCATTGCCCTTGTTGTTGAGCACGAGGTTGTCGACGAAGTCCACACGATGCGAGAGCTCGAGGAACACGCCCGCCCCTGCGTTGTAGGAGAAGTCGTTGCCGATGATGTCGATGTCGGAGACGGACTGATCCGTCCACAGCCCCGGGCCGTTGTTGCGGAGGAACGCCGAGTCGGTGACGCTGAACGTCTGCGTCTTGGCGATCTTCAGCCCGCCGGACACCGGGGACTGGTTGAATCCCTCGGCGTTGTTCTCGACCGCGAGAAGCCCGGTGACCTTGAGGCGGTCCGCATAGTTCGCGCCGATTCCCATGAGCCCGTTGCGGGCGACGGTGACGTTCTTGAGCACCACGTCGGCGGAACCGATGAAGAGCCCGGTGCTGGCGTTGTCGTAGAGCGCGACGTTCTCGATCGTCGTCTTGGGCGCCTCGACCGTCACGGCGCCCATCATCCAGACGGATGTCGCGTACCCGCGCACACCGATCCCGCGGACGACCGTGCCTTCGGCGCGCAGTGACAGCGCCTTGGTCAGCGTCGATGCGCGCACCTCACCGCTGCCCGGATTGGTTCCGATGTACAGGCGATCAGCGGCCGTGTCTGCGAAGAACGTCCCTGCCTTCAGCTGGGCGAGCGAGCTGACCTCACGCAGTGCGGCACCGGCGACCCAGACCTGCTCCGGGTGCGCGGCCATCGGCTTGTCGGCACTGAGCCAACGCCACCCGGCAGCGGTTCCGTCGGCCTGCCCCTTGGTGAAGCTCGGCGTGGAGTCGAAGTCGTGCGTCCAACCCGTCACATACCAGGAGGAACCGCTGGCCTTCCATCCGCTGAGCTTCTCTGAGCCGTCGAGCCAGACGGCCTCTCCCGGGTAGGACTGGATCGTGACCCGCTTGCCGGCCGGCACGACCACGTTCTCGTGATACGTGCCGCCACGCACGACGATGGTGGACCCGGCAGGACTCGCCGAGACCGCGCGCTGCACGGTCGAGTACGGCGACGACGCCGCTCCTGTGCCGTTCACACCCGCTGCGGCGTTGACGAACACAGCGTTCGCCGGAACAGCATACGCAGTCGCTCCCGGAACAGCTGAGCCGGTCTTGATCCTCGAGCCGGTCGTGTCCCACGTGGGCATCGCTGACGACGATGTCGGCGTCGTCGGAGTCGTCGGCGTGGTCGGAGTCGTCGGAACGGTCGGAGTGGTCGGAACGGTCGGAACGGTCGGAGTCGTCGGAGTCGTCGGAGTCGTCGGAGTGGTCGGCGTCGTGGGGGTGGTCGGAGTAGTGGGCGTGCTGGGGACACCGATGTCTTCGGTGATGCGCAGATCATCGAACAGCACCGCCTGAGCGGGAGTCGAACGCGACACGTAGACCCGGGCTCCGGTGCGTCCCGGCGCGGTGATGCGGTTCGACGCCTTGTCAGCGACGGAGAGCTTCCACGCAGCATCCGCCGGCGCCGCCTTCGCGGTGACGCGCGCATCGATGCTGACGGCCGTCGACCCGAGAACACGTGTCTCCAGCGTGAACGGCACGCCGGCCTTCACCTTCAGCTCCGGCACGTACACGTGCCCGAGCGAGGTCTGCGTGCTTCCGTTCACCCGCAGCGCCTCGAGCAGCACGACGCCCCGCGGGTCGACGCGTACCTGCACCTGGTAGAAACCCGAGGAGGTGAGACGCGACTGCAGGCTCAGGTAGACGCCGGAACCCGACTTGGGAAGCGCGGGCAGCGTGAAGACGACCGACTGCGCGGAATCGGTCAGCGAGAGACCCGACGGTCGAAGGGTCGCAGTGACGCCGGGGGCGATGGCGGCGAGCTTGGCGACACCGCCTGCGACGGAGAAGGATGAGGCCGGCGCGACGTCGTAGGTGACGCCGTCTTCCGACGTTCCCAGACCACGACTGACCGTACGGTCCATGTCGTCGGTGATGGTGAGCGGATCGTCAGCCGCAGCGAGTGCGGGGGTTCCGATTATGAGGGGGACCAACAGGGCGCCGAGCACGACGGCAGTAGACATGGAACGAGTACGCATGGAGGGGGAGGCTTTCTCGGGTTCGCAGTTGTTCGCGCCATCCCGCACCCGAGGGCGGAGGGTGTAGGAAGCGCGCGAGTACCCGGCAACGTCGTCGGGATGCGTTGGACGGTATAAGGGCTTGCTGAGTAAGTGCTGGAGAGTCCATCGACTTGATTGACGAAGGCCGGCCCTCATGCTACTCAGCCAAGCGCCTTCATCTTGCGGTACCAGATGACCACAGCGGCCCCGAGGTACAGCAGTGCGGCGAGCGCGAGAAGCGTGTAGACGACCATGAATCCGGCGGTCCAGCCCCAGAGCGCGAACGCGAGGCACCATGTGCCGTAGTCGGTCGGGATGCCGAGGATCGCGCGCAGCGGAGAGGATCCTCCCGCCTGCGCCGCCTGCGGAACTCCCTGTCGAGCGCGCAGCAGATCGTTCAGGATCATGCCGAAGAAGGTGGTCGTCGCGACGATGCTGAAGACGAGCGGAACCAGGATCCAGAGATCGGAATCCAGGTCGAAGAAGCGGTACGCACCGATCGCGACGGCGATGTGGAGCGAGACGAGCTTCGCCGCATCGAAGATGTGGTCGAGCCACTCCCCTACTAGAGAACCGCCGCCGCGAAGACGGGCGACCTGCCCGTCGGCGCTGTCCCACGCGTAGCCGATCGCGAGAAGCAGCCAGACGGCGATGCCCAGACCGATCGACGGAGGAACGGTGGCCAGCAGCACGATGCCCGTGAACGTGAAGACGGCGCTCACGACGCTGACCTGGTTCGGGGTCATGCCCATCGTGTGCGCCAAGGCCGCGAGCACGCGGCCCGCCGGCCTGTTCACATAGAGAGAGTAGGCCGGCGCACCCTTCGCACGACCCTTCTGGGCCGTGCGAAGGCTGCGATACGACTCTGCGAAACTCAGGGGAGAACCTTCACTGCCTTGTAGTTGTCCACGTAGACACTGTAAGGCAGGGGGCCGTATCCGCTACTGGAATATGTCGATACTCCGGTGTACCCCGCCGCTTGGAGGGCTGCGGTGGAATCCGTCGTCGACAGCTGCCAGTTCTGCGGCTCGGTCTGACCGTCGGCCCAGATCTTGCTCCGAAGAGTGGTGGTACCCGTTCCGTACACCTGAAGACGCACGTTGTACGCGGTGCCGGGCGTGATCGTGATGCCCGTCATGTCGACCCAGCTCAGCACCGTGCCACCGCGCGACAGCTGAGCCTGCACCGAACCGTTCGGCGCGATCAGCCAGCGGGCCCGGTAGTCGTCCGCTCCGATGACCCGGCCGAGCGCCGAGACGTACATGCGTCCGCCGGTGACCGCGGCCGACGTCGTGAACGAGAACGTCAGGTCGGTGCTGTCCGAGGTGGTCGCGTTGAGCGACGCCGTGCGCGTCTGGCTCGACGCGGCCGTCGTCAGACGAGCACGGTTGTTGTCGATGCCGACGTTCGCCACACCGGCGGTCTGCGTCCACGCGCCGCCCAGCGGGGCGGCGCCGAGCAGTCCGTCGGCCCGGTTGAAGTCGTCCTGCACCAGCCCGGCGGCGGCCGGGGCCGTCACCGTGACCGTGTGCGTGACGGCGTTCGTCGCACCACCGTTGTCGGTCACGGTCAACTTCACCGTGTAGGTGCCCGCTGAGGCATACGCGTGACTGGCCGTGGCACCGGTGGCGGTGGCCCCGTCACCGAACTCCCAGGCGTACGACGCGATGGTGCCGTCGGCGTCGGTCGAGGTCGAGCCGTCGACGTTCGCGGTCAGGCCGGAGACGCTCGAGGTGAACGCCGCCGTCGGAGCCGTGTTTCCGGGAGCCGGAGCAGTCACCTGCACCGATCGGGTGACGGTACCGGTGGCGCCGTCGTCATCCGTGACGGTGAGCTTCACCGTGTACGTACCCGCTGCGGCATACGTGTGGTTCGCCGTCACGCCGGTGCCGGTGGTGTTGTCACCGAAGTCCCAGGCGTACGAGGCGATCGTTCCGTCGGAATCCGACGACGTCGATCCGTTGACCGCGATGCTCAGGCCGGTCGGAGTCGCCACGAACGCGGCCGTCGGGGCCTCGTTCGCCGGCGGCACCAGGGCGCCGTCGCTGGATCCTGCCCAGAAGTTGTCGAAGCTCGTCTGGAACGGCACGTTGGTGACGCCACCGCCGAGGTAGACGCCGAGGCCGACGTCGCCCGCGGTCTGCAGGCCGGCGGTCGAGTCCGTCGTGGTCGCCGTCCAGCCGGAAGGCTCGGCGGTGCCCACCTTCCACACCTTCGCGCGAAGGGTGGTCGGAGAGGTGCCTGTCGCCTCGGTGCGGATGTGCAGCTTGTCGCCCGCCGCGACCGTGATGGACGTGGGTACGTTCACCAGGATCGTCGTGGTGCGCTGCAGCTGCAACGTCACACCGCCGGTGGTCGCCACGACGACGCGTGCCCGGTAGTCATCGGCACCCACGCGACGCACGTGCGTCGTGTAATAGGCGCTACCACCGACGGGTCGCTGCGACAGCGCCACGTCGACGTCGATGGCCGTGTCGGTCGACGAGACCGAAGGCAGGTATGCGTATCGCTGCGCGCCTGCGGCCGACTGCACGAACACCGCAGACGAGCCGTCGACGCGGTAGTTGGAGGCCGTGTTGGTGAGCGACCAGGCGCCGCCCACGTTCGCCGTCCCCAGACCGGTCGCGAGCGTCCGGTTGAAGTCGTCCCTCGCGTAGGTCACCGCTCCGACGGGAGCCGCGACGATCACGGAGGCCGTCTTCGTCTCGGTCGCGCCGTCGTTGTCGGTCACGGTCAGCGTGATCGTGTACTGGCCGTCCGCCGCGTAGGCGTGGGTCGTCGTGCGGCCCGTGGTGGCCGGGGTGTTGTCGCCCCAGTTCCACGAGTAGCCGGCGATGGTGCCGTCGGTGTCGTTACTCGCCGAGGCGTCGACGGTCACGGAGAGATCGGTCACCGAGGTGGTGAAGGACGGAACAGGCAGCTGGTTGGGAACCGCCGTCACGAGCGCGGTCGTCGTCGCGACGCCGCCATCGTTGTCGGTGACCGTCAGCGTGACCGTGTACTGACCACCGGCCGCGTAGGTGTGCGTGCTCGTCGCACCTGTGGTGGCCGGCGTGTTGTCGCCCCAGTTCCACGAGTAGCCGGCGATCGTGCCGTCGGAGTCGGCGGATGCCGAACCGTCGACGCTGACCTTGAGCTTGTCGACCGTGTTGGTGAAGCTCGCGGTGGGCAGCACGTTCGCGGGAGCCCCGGTGGAGCCCAGCGAGTAGTGCATCGCCACGTCGGATGCCGAGAGCGGCGCCAGGTAGACGGCGACCTCGTCGAGCGAGCCGTCGAACTCCCAGTCGCCCGGGCCCCACGTCACGTCTCCACCCACGTGCCAGTAACCGGTGTAGTCCTGGGCGTCGGTGTTCGGGTTGGTGCCCTGCAGCTGACCGTCGACGTAGAGCTTCATGCCCTGCGCGCCCTGGGTCGCCACGACGTGGTGCCACGTGTTGTCGTTGAACGACGCATCCGTGCGGATCGTCTGCTCCTGACCGGTCCACACGCCGAACACCAGCTTGCCGGCATCCGTCATGTAGACGTGACGGTCGTAGTTGTTCGAGTTGCCGTCGGGGCTGTTGCCGAAGCCGATCAGTTTTCCACCGGTCGTGGTGTTCGTCTTGAACCAGGTCTCGAGCGAGTACGAACGCGGGTTAGAGAAGGAGTTCTGGCTGATCACCTGACCGCCGCTGAACGTCGCGGCCGTGTTCGACACGCCCTGCAGCGCACCGTTCGCGCCCTTGGTCACGGAGCCGAAGTACGTGCCCCGCTGCGAGTAGCCGGAGGAGTCGGCGGCCGTGCTGCCGGTGGACTCGCCCAGGCGCCAGTACAGCGCCGGCTCGAGCCCGTAGACCGCCGCGCCGTACGCGTCGGTCGGAGCCGTCGCGCCCTCGAGCGTGCGACCGGAAGCGGTGTAGTGCGACGCGACCTGCGTCTTGCTCAGCGGAGCCGCGTAGATCGCGACCTCGTCGATCTGACCGGCGAAGCGGTCGGATCCCGCCCACGGCGAGTCACCACCGATGCGCCAGAAGCCGTTGTAGCCCTGGGCGCCGGTGACGTCGCTGCGCTGAGCGACGCGGATGCCGTCGATGTAGAGCACCATGCCCTCGGAGCTCAGGCCGGCCGACACGTGGTGCCACTGACCGTCGTTGAGCGCCGCCGACGACTCGATCGTCTGCGAGGAGCCCGGGTACACACCGAACGTGATGCGCCCGTTCGGGAGCATGTAGACGTGCCGGTCGTAGCTGCCGGAGTTGCCGGTCGAGCTGTTGCCGAAGCCGACGATCTTGCCGCCGTTGGTCGTGGTGGTCTTGAACCAGGCCTCGATGCCGAACGTCTGCGGTCCGGCGATCGCGGTGGTGGTGGAGGCGAAGCCGTTGCTGCCGCCGTCGAAGTTCGCCGCGGTGCGGCTGTCGCCGAGAATGGCGCCGGAGACGCCGCGCGTCACGCCGCTGTTGACGTTCAGGTCGGAAGGACCTGCCCAGTCGTATGACACGGAGCCTGCCGTGTCATCCAGGGGCCAGAAGTCGAGCGGGCTGTCAGCGAGCACCGCGCTGCGGTACGTGCTGCTCGTCGCGGTCCCGGATGCGGTCGCCGTGACGGTGCCGCCGAGGATCGAGTGCCCCTCGTTGTCCGTCGCGCGGACGCGGTAGGTGTACGACGTTCCGCTCACGACCGCCGAGTCGACGTAGGTCATCGGAGGCAGACCCCAGTCCTTGGACTTGGATCGCACGTTCTCGAAGGTCTTGATCACGACGTTGTTGCGCAGCACCTCGTACTTGAGGAACTCGCTGTCGCGGTCGTAGTTGAGGGGCCACGTCACACGGATCGATCCGTCGAGCGGCAGAGCGCTGGCCGGCCAGTCGGTGTTCCACAGGATCGGGCCCTGCGCGTTCGTCGACTTCGACGGCACCGCGAAGCGCACGAGACCCTGCTGACCGACGTTGTTCACGCGGGTGAACTCGCCGCCGTAGACGAGGTACTCGGAGTTTCCGTTGACCGTCCACGGGCCCTGGTAGGCGCCGCTCACCGTGCCGGTGTTGAGGCTCGGGAACCAGTGCAGCATCTTCGGTGCGGGGTTGCCGCCGAAGTCGTAGTAGCCGAGGTTCAGGCCGTAGGGCGTGGTGCGCGCGGGCTCCTTGGTGACCGCGATCGCGCGGTAGAAGCTCCACGGGTCGCTCTGCGGGAAGCCGCCTTCGAGGCTGCCGCAGTAGTGCGAGTGACCGGCCGCGTAGACCGTGTCGCCCATCGGCTGCACGTCGTACTGGTCGCCGTGGCAGTCGTTCACCCAGTTGAGCGCGCCGGTGTTCCAGGAGGCGCGGAAGCTGCCTTCGAGGTTGCCGCCGGCGCCGAAGACGTATCCGGTTCCGTAGAAGGAGTCGGCATCGGACTTGAGCGACAGGATCGCGGCGTCGTTGCCGGCGTTGCGGATGATGTTGTTGGTCTGGAAGGGCACGATCAGCGAACCGTCGGTCGCCGACACCATGCCGAGCCCGTAGCCGGGGTTGGAGCTGCCGTTCAGCGTCGGGAAGTCGCCGCCGAGCACGACCTTGGTACCGTCGGGCGAGACCACGACGACGCGTCCGCGACGCTCACCGAGCACCGGAGCCCACGGGAGCAGCGTGCCGTCGCGGTTGACGGCGGCGGCACCGAAGCGGTCCTGGCCTGCCACGCGACCGAACGTGCCGGTGAAGTACACGGCGGAGTTCGTGGCGTCGACGCCGATCGTGGTGCCGTTGGAGTTCGGGTTGAACGACGACAGCGTGCCGCTGGGCAGGTCGAACGCCGCGATGCGGTTGCGCGTCTGTCCGTTCACCGTGGTGAAGTCACCGACGATGTAGAGGCGCGTGCCGTCGGGCGAGGCCTCGACCGAGCGCACCTGCGCGTTGATGGTCGGCGCGAACGACGTGATGAGCGCACCGGTCTGGATGTTGTACGCCAGCAGGTTCGAGCGGGCGGTCTCGTTGGTGCCCGCCGCGGCGCCCGCAGGACGAGCGCTCGAGAAGGAGCCGGCGGCGTAGACGACGTTGCCCACGACCTCCTGGTCCCACACGATGCCGTTGATCTGCACCGTCGGCAGCGCGTCGGCCGTCACCGTGGATGGATCACCCGCCGGCGGACTCACGTCGGCGGCAGCCGGCGTCATGGCCACGAACGACCCCGCGATGATCGCGAGCATCGTCACAAGAACAGTTGCAAGACGGCGTCCATAGCCGCGCTTGAATTCCCCAGAATTCATCAGACTCCCCAGTCCACATGATCGACCGAACCCGACGGCGTTCCCCTCAACGCCCGGGCCGGCGATATCCCCTCAACCGGCTGCTACGGTCGCGCTCCCACGAACACGACGTCTGATTCAGCAGCCAGTATATCGACCATGATACGGATATCGCCGTCCGACGCAACAGGTACAGCGAAATAAAACACGCCGTCGGCGCTGGCGCCCGGTGCGATCGACGCCGGCAGAACCGTCGCGTCATCGGCGCTGACGGCCGCCGCAGGGGTGCGATCGTCGCCGTCGTACGTGAGGTTCACGCTCGCTCCGGCCGTGTCGATCGCGGCATCCCCGTTGTTCGTGACACGGATCACGACCTTGACCGCAGGCCCGCTGCTCTCGCCGGGGATGTCGCGTCCGGCGGTCACGCCCTCGACCGAGACCAGCGAGATCGACGAGCCCTGCTCGAGCTCGGCGGACTCGCCGAACGGCACGTCAGCGCCGTCTTCGGGCTTCTCCACGGGGGCGGTCGCACCGGGCGTCGGCGTCTCGACCTCGGTGGGCTGGGGAGTCGGTGTGTCGGTCGCACCGCTGGTCGGCGCAGACGCCTGTTGCGACGCGGTGTACGCCCAGACGCCGACGGCGACACCCACGGCGACGACGGCGACCGCGACCCAGATCCAGATCCAGGTGCGACGTGTGCGCGGCGCGCTCTCCGACTCCGACATGACCGTGTCCCCTCGTTCTTCAGTTCCCTCGCGCACTGCCTGCGCGGGATGCCTTCTCATCGGTGATCGCGCTCCACTGCCAGTTCGACGATTCCGTGTCCCGATGCGCGCTCACGCTACCACCGTGCCGCGAGCGCCGAGTGAGCACCGAGGCGAGCACCATCAACGTGAGGAACGGCATCGCGCTGTCGACGAGACCGCTCTCGGTGGTCGAGCGGAAGATCACCAGGACCAGCAGCGGCAGCACCAGCCAGCGCCGGCTGCCTGAGATGCAGGCGGCGATCACACACCACAGCAGGAGCGAGGCCACGAGTGTGACGCCGATGAGCCCCGACTGGGCGAGGATCGACACCCAGCTGCTGTCGAGCACCTGCTCGTCGCGCCACTTGATGTCGACGGGCACGGTCTTGGCCGACAAGCCCAGACCGATCCACTTCTGCCACTCGTCCCACCCCCAGCCGAGCACGACCTTCCACGCGTCGAATCGCGAGTCGAGGGCCGACGTCGTGTCGGTCGAGCCGGCACGCGTCGCGAGACTACCGAAGACGTTCGTGAACGAGGCGATGCCGTAGCCGAGCGGCAGGCAGAACAGCAGGGCGTAGACGACGCTCCGGTCGCGGATGCCGTTCACCAGCACCGCGACGAGGATGCCGAAGACGATGGCCGCGAGGCCGGTGCGTGAGCCGGTGGCCACCGCGATCGCCAGCAGCACGATGGCCGCCGAGAGCGTCTGCAGCCGCACTCCGGTGCGGAGCATGATGATGACCAGACCGATCAGCGGCGCTCCGGCGAGACCGGCCAGCTCGTTGGGATGGATCTCCGGGATGCCGCCTCCCAGCCGCCCCGACGACAGCATCCCGGGAAGCCCGGTGACTGCCGCCAGCAGCCCGACGAGGGCCATGCCCTGCAGCAGGCTGCGGATGCTCACGATCCACGGCACCGTGGTGAGGAGGATCAGGATCGTCGCCATGACCAGGAACACCCGGAGCACGAGCACGATCGTGGCCGCACCGTTGCCCGCGACCACCGCGCCGATGGCGCTCACGAGCATGACGACCGTCATCACTGCGGCGGGGCCGACGCCGATCGAGATGCGATCCCGCGTGCGGAGGGAGAGCAGCGTCGCCGAGCCGAAGGCGATGACCGCGATCAGGGCCTTCGCGATGACGACGATGTCGATGCCGCCCGAGTAGATCGTCTGGCTGCGCCACGGGATCACACTCGCGATGAGCAGGATGTACAGCGTGCCGACCGCGACGAGCCGCGCACGGCTCGGCGAGTGCGCCGACCCGTGCAGGTGTGGTGTCAGGAAATCAGTCGTGGTGTGCACGAGTGGCTCCGCCGCCGTGCCCCTGATCGGCTGTTCCTCGGTCGGACACCCGCCAGGACTCGGCGATCGAGCCGAGCGCTCCGTGGCCGGTGTGGATCATGAGCACGCCGACCGGTCGGATGCCCATCACACGAAGACGGGTGGCCACCGCGACGAGATCCGGCGCGGAGGTGCTGTTGTGCTTGACGGTGACGATGATCCCGGCGCCGCTGTCGACGAGGGTCTCGAGCAGGGCGGAATCGGTGGGCTCGCTGATGAGGATGACGACGTCGAAGCTCTCATGCAGGCGCGCGATCGCGTCGGGAAGCTCACGCAGCAGCGTCTCCATGGCGATGGGCTCGTCGGCCACGATGACCGCACGGTCATCGGCGTCGTGCTCGTCAGCGGGAGTCGGGTCCTCCTCGTTGTCGAGCAGAGCATCGAGGCTGAACGACCCGCCGGCGACATGGTCCTTGCGTGTGTCGATCACGCACGCGGATCGACCGACCGCTTCCTGAGCCGCCAGCAGACCCAAGACCGTGCCGTCGTCGATCGCTCCGGCGGAGGCAGGAACCAGGAGCTGTGTGCGCAGACCGTCTCCGGCCAGCGCGGCCAGGTTACCCACGGTCTCCTCGTACGCCATGAGCGTCACGGATTCGGGTTCGGGGCGCACACGGCGTTTGCGCGGGATCTGGCCGACGACGGGGAGGCCCGTGGCTCGGCGCACATCGGAGATCGTCCGAAGACGACGGTTCGTCGTGGTGCGGTAGACCGCCACGATCGCGCCGATCGCGAGCCCGGCCACGCCGCCCAGGCCCGTGATCGCGGTCACCTGGGGCGAGATGGGCGACTGCGGCTCGACGGCCGGGAGCACCTGGTCGAGGTTGACGGTGTAGCGAGTGTCACCCGTCACGTTCTCGGTGGTCTTGATGAGGTCAGAGAGGTGCGATGCGGCGGAGTTCGCCACGTCGGCGGCGAGCGCGGCGGTCGGCGCATCGGCCTGCACCACGAGCAGCACCGTGTCGGCGGTGTTCTCGGCCGACAGCATCCGCCGGATGTCGCGGTCCGAGTAGTCGTCCTCGTCGAGCGAGAGATCGGAGCGCACGGCGTCGATCACCTCGGGGCTGTCGATCAGCGCCGGGTACGACTTGATGCGCGCGAGGCTGAACTGGTTGCGCTCGAACAGCGATGCCTCGGTCGAATCGACGCGCAGCAGCATCGTCGACGTCGCCGCATACGTCTCCGGCAGCGCCTTGGCGACCACCCATGCGGCGCTCGCTCCGAACACCGCGAGCACGACGATGACCAACCATCCCTCGCGCAGAATCCGTCCGTAAGGAACGTCCTCCATCGTCAACCCCTCCGCTGAACTGCGACCAAACCTATCATTGGGAACTCGGCGGTTCCTCAGGACTCCGGGGCACTCGGCCGCTCGGTCGAGACGACCAGCCATCGCAGCCCCAGCCCGCCCAGCATCGACGCCGCGGCGAGCCCGAAGGGCAGCGCCGACACCGACGCGCCGAGCGTCAACATCACGACGGCCACGAGAACCGCGAGCACGGTGTCGGAGAGCCGGATCAGGAACACGGCGATCTGCTTGCCCCCGACCGCGCCGAGCGCACCGTAGGGCGTGACGATCGCGACCGAGAGGCCATAGGCGAGCCACGCGATCACCGCGAGCGGATCGACCTGCACGCCGAAGGCGAGCGGGCTCGCCCACGGGATCAGCACGACGGCGATGACGCTCATGACGACCGTGCCGGCCAAGAGGAAGAGCACGGCTCTGTCGGCCTCGCGCACGGAGCTCGCGGCTCCCGCCTTGCGCTGATTCGCGAAACGCACGAACAGGAACGACGAGAGTCCGCCGATCACCAGGATCAGCGGAGACGTGTAGGTGCGAGCGGCTTCGAGCAGACCGACCGCGGTGATGCCGGCGGCGGCGAGGGAGAGCAGGCGCACCGAGGTGAAGAGGCTAGGGCGGAGCACCTGCTGGAGTCCCCGCCACACGCCGTAGCGCCAGACCGTTCTCACATCGGCGCCGCGCAGCGACACGAGGATCCGATCGGCCTTCGGCACGAGGAACCAGCCGACGCCGGAGGCGACGACCTGTCCGGCGGCGATGGCCCCGAGGAAGAAGCTGAGCGTGAGGGCACCCGAGAGGGCCGGGACGATGATGACGACCAGGGCGACCAGGAAGCCGCAGATGTCCGTGATCGCGACGCGCAGGAATGACATGTGAGCGATCAGCAGGCGCCGTACGATCTCCTCGATCGAGAAGGCGGCGAGCGCAATGGCGAACAGCAGCGCCTCGAGCGCGCTGCTGAAGCCCGTCGCCCACGCGATCAGGAATGCCGCGAGTCCGAGCACGGCGGATGCCGCGATCAGCATCAGCTCGAGCCCTGCCCGCACCGCCCGCTGCGAGCGGTCGAGCACGACGAGCGTGTCGCCGACCAATCCGGTCACCACCGCCGTCGCGAGGATCACCACGCCGTAGAGGATCGCGAAGCGTCCGTAGTCGTCGATGCCGAGCAGGCGCGCGACGAGGATCTGGATCAGCAGCCCGATCAGCGCCTGCACGGCCTGCGCGATGATGGCCCCCACAGCCTGGCGTTTCATGTCGCCCTCCCGCAGGACATCCTCGCACGGCCGGCGACGGTGCCCGGTCCCCGCGCGGCGCACAGGAGCTCCGCGCTAGGCTGTCCTCCAACGACTGTGGGGGTCGTGGACGGTTGGGGAACCGTCCACCACGTGACGCCACCATGGACATCGAAGTTTCACAAGGGGGATCATGAAGGGCATCATTCTCGCGGGCGGATCCGGCACGCGTCTGCATCCGATCACGCTCGGAGTCTCGAAGCAGCTGATCCCGGTGTACGACAAGCCGATGGTCTACTACCCGCTGTCGACGCTCATGCTCGCCGGCATCCGCGACATCCTGGTGATCACGACTCCGCATGACGCCGCGCACTTCGAGCGTCTGCTCGGTGACGGCTCGCAGTTCGGCATCTCGCTGACCTTCGCGCAGCAGCCCTCCCCTGACGGACTCGCGCAGGCGTTCACGATCGGCGCCGACTTCATCGGCGACGACAGTGTGGCCCTCGTGCTCGGCGACAACCTGCTGTACGGCCCCGGGCTCGGCACGCAGCTCAAGCGCTTCGCCGACATCGACGGCGGTGCCGTGTTCGCCTACTGGGTGGCCGAACCCGAGGCCTACGGTGTCGTATCGTTCGACGACGAGGGTCAGGCGGTCTCCCTGGAGGAGAAGCCGAAGAACCCGCAGAGCAACTACGCGGTGCCCGGGCTCTACTTCTACGACAACGACGTGGTCGCCATCGCCCGCGATCTCGAGCCCAGCCCGCGCGGAGAGTATGAGATCACCGACGTGAACCGCGAGTACCTGGAGCGCAAGAAGCTGCAGGTCGAGGTGCTCCCCCGCGGAACGGCCTGGCTCGACACCGGGACGTTCGATCAGATGACGGATGCCGCCGACTACGTGCGCACCATGGAACGCCGCACGGGCATGAAGATCGGCGTACCGGAAGAGGTCGCCTGGCGACAGGGATTCCTGAGTGACGACGAGCTCCGGGAGCGCGCCGAAGCGCTCGTGAAGTCGGGGTACGGCTCCTATCTGCTCGACCTGCTGGAACGAGGACACCGATGACCCGTCTGCTCGTGACCGGCGGCGCCGGCTTCATCGGCTCGAACTTCGTGCACCATGTGGTGGCGAACACCGACGCGCACGTGACGGTGCTCGACAAGCTCACCTACGCCGGCAACCGCGCCTCCTTGGAGGGGCTCCCCGCCGACCGGGTCGAGCTCGTGGAAGGCGACATCGCCGACGCCGAACTCGTCGACGGACTGTTCGCGAAGGCCGACGCGGTGGTGCACTACGCCGCCGAGTCGCACAACGACAACTCGCTGCACGACCCGCGGCCGTTCCTGGACACGAACATCATCGGCACCTACACGCTGCTCGAGGCCGCGCGTCGTCACGAGCGCCGGTTCCATCACATCTCGACGGACGAGGTCTACGGCGACCTCGAACTCGACGACCCGCAGCGCTTCACCGAGCAGACGCCGTACAACCCCTCATCGCCCTACTCCTCCACCAAGGCGGGCAGCGACCTGCTCGTCCGCGCGTGGGTGCGATCGTTCGGGGTGCAGGCCACGATCTCGAACTGCTCGAACAACTACGGCCCGTACCAGCACGTCGAGAAGTTCATCCCTCGTCAGATCACCAACGTCATCCGCGGAATCCGTCCCAAGCTCTACGGCGCGGGGCAGAACGTGCGTGACTGGATCCACGCCGATGACCACTCCTCGGCCGTGCTGACGATCCTCGACAAGGGCGCGATCGGCGAGACCTACCTGATCGGCGCGGACGGCGAGAAGGACAACCGCTCCGTGATCGAGCTGATCCTCACGCAGATGGGCCAGCCCGCCGACGCCTACGACCACGTGACCGATCGCGCGGGGCACGATCTGCGCTATGCGATCGACTCGACGAAGCTGCGCACCGAGCTCGGGTGGCAGCCCCAGTTCTCGGACTTCGAGTCCGGCCTCGCGTCGACCATCGAGTGGTACCGCGCGAACGAGGCCTGGTGGGCGCCGTCGAAGGACGCCACCGAGTCGTTCTACGCCTCCAAGGGACAGTGATGATCGAATTCGGCAAGACGCTCACGGTCACCGAGACCGGGATCCCCGGACTGCTCGTGGTCGATCTGCCGGTCCACGGGGATTCCCGGGGATGGTTCAAGGAGAACTGGCAGCGCGAGAAGATGGTCGCCGCCGGTCTGCCGGACTTCGGACCGGTGCAGAACAACATCTCGTTCAACGATGCGGTCGGCACGACGCGCGGCATCCATGCGGAGCCCTGGGACAAGTGGGTCTCGGTCGCGACCGGCAAGATCTTCGGCGCCTGGGTGGACCTGCGAGAGGGCGAGAGCTTCGGCAGGGTGTTCACGACCGAGATCGATCCGTCGCGGGCGATCCTCGTGCCGCGCGGCGTCGGCAACTCGTACCAGACGCTGGTTCCCGACACCGCGTATGCCTATCTCGTCAACGACCACTGGTCACCCGATGCGGAGTACTCCTTCCTCAATCTGGCGGATGAGACCGCCGCGATCGCCTGGCCCATCCCGCTCGCCGACGTCGAGATCTCGGCGAAGGACCTGGCACACCCCCGCCTGGCCGACGTGACCCCCATCGGGCCGCGGAAGACGCTCGTGCTCGGGGCATCAGGACAGCTCGGCCAGGCGCTTCGTGCAGAGCTCGGCGATGCCGCGCATGTCGAGTACGCGACACGTGCCGATCTCGACCTGGCGGATCCTGCACTCGCGACCGCCCGCCATTGGCGCGACTACGACACCATCATCAACGCAGCGGCGTACACCGCGGTCGATCTCGCCGAGACCCCGGAAGGGCGCGCCGACGCCTGGGCGGCGAACGTCAGCGGAGTCGCCGCGCTCACGCGCATCGCGACCGAGAACGGCATCACGCTCGTGCACGTCTCCAGCGACTACGTCTTCGACGGCGCGCAGCCCGAGCCCTACACGGAGACGGATGCCGTGCGGCCGCTGGGCGTCTACGGGCAGACGAAGGCCGCCGGCGACGCGCTCGTCGGCACGGTGCCGCGCCACTACATCGTGCGCACCTCCTGGGTCATCGGCGACGGGCGCAACTTCGTTCGCACCATGGCGTCGCTGGCTGCGCGCGGCATCTCGCCGCGTGTGGTGGGCGACCAGGTCGGACGACTGACGTTCACCGACGACCTCGCGTCGGCGATCGCCCACCTGCTCGCGCATCGCCCGGCGTTCGGGATCTACAACGTGACCGGGGCCGGCGAGGCGCGTTCCTGGGCCGACATCGCCCGCGGGGTCTACCGCCTCACCGGCCACGATCCGGCATCCGTGAGCGACGTGACCACCGCCGAGTACTTCGCGGATCAGGCCGGACCCATCGCGCCGCGCCCTCTCAACAGCGTGCTCGACCTGAGCCGTATCACCGACACCGGCTGGACGCCACGGGATTCCGCCGCGAGCCTCGAGCACTACCTCGAGTCGCGCTGACGCGAGGGCCTCTCAGCATCCTGCTCGCAGGTCGCAGGTCGCAAATGGTCACATCCACACGCCGATGGCGACCATTCGTGACTGCTCTCGACCGCGAGAGGGCGCATCTGGTCGTATCGTCGCCCGGGAAGCGACCAGATGCGACCTCTGCGGGCAGCAGGCCCGTCCGCACCCGGACTTCTACAGCTCGCCGGGCTTCATCGCTTCGGCGTCGATCGCCTGGATGATGCGCACGGCGGCGGTGTCGGGCTTCAGCTCTCCGGCCTTGCGCCGCTGCGGGGCGTAGACCACGAGCGAGTGGAAGAGGAATCGCGCGAAGAAGGCCACGATCAGCGAGAGGCCGGTGGCCAGCACGCTCGAGATGTGCCAGGTCTCGACCATCAGCGCCATGACGGGGATACGCACGGCCGCCTCGACGTTGTTGAACGTGAAAGAGGTCGCGAAGCGGATGCCGAGCCCCCGCGCGTCGGTGCGCATGTCGGCGAAGACGAAACGCTCCTGAAGGATGAAGTTCCCGATGATCGTCACCTCGGCGCCGATGATGGCGGCCCAGATATAAGGAACGCCGAGCGCCACCAGCGCCCACATGATGCCGAGGTTGGCGACGGCACCGATCACGCCGATGATCGCGAACAGCGACATCTTGCCGAAACGGAGGCGGGCGAGATGCGCGATGAAGGTGATGCCCTGGCGCATGCTCGCCTTCGAAGTGCCATGCCGCCGCTCGCCGAACTCCATCGGGATCTCGGCGATGCGCAGGTCTGTGCGGGCGAGGATCTCGAGCAGGATCTTGAACCCCTGCGGCTTTAGCGCCGCGAGGTCGAGCCGCGACCGGTCCACCAGGAAGAATCCGGTCATCGGGTCGGTGCTGCGTGCGAGCCGGATCGGGAACATCGCGCGCGTCAACCAGGTGGCCGCGCGGGAGACGCCGAAGCGCACCGCTGTGCCCAGGCCGCTGGTGTCGCCGCCTCCGACGTACCGCGAGGCGGCCACGACATCGGCGTCGCCCTCCGCGTGGCGGTCGAGGAGGGCGGGAAGCAGTTCGGGCGGATGCTGCAGGTCGCCGTCCATCACGATGCAGATGTCGGATGCCGCGGCCGCGAGGCCGACCACCACGGCGCCACCGAGACCACCGGCGTTGTCATCGCGATGGATCACGCGCACGGGCAGCGACGCATCCGCAGCGACACGAGCGACCTCGTCGGCCGTGTCGTCGGTACTGTCGTCGACGAACAGGATCTCGGCGTCGCGCCCCTGCAGCGCAGCAGCGGTGCGCGCGACGAGTTCAGCGACGTTGTCACGCTCGTTGAACGTCGGCACGATGACCGTCACCGCTGTCCCCACGCGCCTTCCCCCTGTTGCTCAGCCTGCCTTGTTGCTCAGCCTGCCCTGTCGCTCAGCCTGCGGCCCCCATCGTCGCACGGGTTCCTGTGGGTCCGGAAACCGTGAGGCCGCGTCGAGATCGGGGTCGCATCCGGCACCTTCCGTCCGCTAGACTGACCCGATGCGGCTGTGGGAGTCGCTGGCGGATGGGGATCCGCTCTGGGGAATATTGATCTGGGGAGATCATGGGGACGCGTATCGGCTATGCCGCGGGAGCTTTCGACCTTTTTCACGTCGGGCATCTGAACCTTCTACGTCACGCGAAGCAGCAGTGCGACATTCTGATCGCCGGCGTCGTGAGCGACGAGATGCTGCGCCAGGTGAAGGGCATCGAGCCCGTCATCCCGACGGCGGAGCGTGCAGAGATCGTGAGTCACATCTCGTTCGTCGACGACGTGTACGTCGAGACGAGTCCGTCGAAGATGGACGCCTGGAAAGACGTGCAGTTCACGCACTTCTTCAAGGGTGACGATTGGCGCGGTACTGAGAAGGGCCTGCGCCTGGAGCGCGATTTCGCCGAGGTCGGGGTCGAGGTCGTGTACTTCCCGTACACCGCGCACACCTCGAGCTCATCGCTGCGTCGTGCGCTCGATGCGATCACGGCCGGGGCGAACAAGCCGGCCGTCGCCGCGGGGCGCTGATCCGGCTCTGACCCGCGCCGGCAAGCGCGAGCGGTCAGTTCGCGACGCCCAGCAGACTTCGGGCCATGCGCGCCACGTGGGGTGGCGTGTGTGGCCCGAGCCATACGGTCCAGTGAGCCGGGGGCTCGGTGCACGTCCACTCGACGCACCACGCGTGCACCGCGTTGGCGAGGCGCTCCCCCTTGGTGTGCACGCGGATGCCGTCTCCACGCAGCAGCCAACGCACCGACACACCGTCGGGCACGTCGATGTGTCGGAACTGGATCCGCGCCGCCGCTTCGAGCACGATGGCTCCCTGCGCATCCCACGGCAGGCGGGCGGCGATCGCCGCGATCGCTCCCGCGTCGGCCGCATCCCCTGCGATGAGGATCGGACCTTCGATGTCGTCCCAGTCCGGGTCGCTCAGATGCTCGCACGCGCCATTCATGGTCCCAAGTATAGGTAAGGCTACCCTTAGTCACAATCTCTGAGACGGATGATCTCGACGCCGCCCCTCTCCTCCGGGCATACCCTGGAGACATGACTTCTCTCGATTCCTCCACCATCACGATGTTCGGCGCCGACTGGTGCCGCGACTGCATCCGCACCAAGAAGCAGCTCGACGAGCTCGGCATCGAGTACACCTACATCGACCTGGTCGCCCAGCCCGACGCCGCCGATGTCGCCAAGGAGATCACCGGCCGCACGAACATCCCCGTCGTGGTGTACCCGGACTCCTCGCACCACGTCGAGCCCTCGAACGCCGACGTCGAGTCGAAGCTGCGCGAACTGTCTCTGATCTGACGCACCGCGCCCTCCGGGGCGGGTGACGCGCCGATACACTGGCGCGATGAGCACTGAGGCTCCCTCGGAAACAGCATCCGTCCGCCTGTCCCCGCGCACGATCGTGCTGTACGCGATCGGTTCCCTTGGCACGGGCGGCTATGCCACGCTGCCCGGGCTGGTGCTGACCTACTTCCTCACCGACAACCTCGGCGTCGCCGCGCTCGCGGCCGGCTTGATCGTGACGGCCGCGAAGATCTGGGATGTCGTGATCGATCCGCTGATCGGCGCAGCCTCCGACCGTCAGCTCGCGCGCACCGGCTCACGGCGCGGCTTCATGATCACCGGCGCTCTCGCGCTGCCCGTGTTCTTCGCCCTCACCTTCGCGGTGCCGCCATCGTGGGGTCCGGCTGCCGGCGCCACGTGCGTGCTGCTCGCGTTCCTGGCGACCGCGACAGCGTTCAGCCTGTTCCAGGTGCCGTACGTCGCCCTCCCCGCCGAACTCACCGACAGCTACGACGAGCGCACGCGCCTGCTCGGCTGGCGCGTGGTCGTACTCACGGCATCCATCCTGCTGTTCGGCGCAGGAGGGCCCGCACTGCGCAAGGCAGGGTCCGACCCGGTGCTCGGGTACCTGTTGATGGGCGTCGTCGCCGGGATCGTGATCGGCATCGGCATGTTCATCGCCGCCCGTACCGCGGACGCAGCGGCCTCGCGCACGTCGCCCGTCGCCACGTCGGCGGAGGCCCCGAGCGGGATCCGCGAACAGTATCTCTCGGGCTTCCGCGCTCTGCGCCGGAGCCAGCCCTTCCGGGCACTGCTCGCGACCTTCCTGCTGCAGGCGCTGTCGACCGGAACGATGCTCGCCGGCGCGCAGTACGTGGCGACGTGGGTGTTGCGCTCCGAGGATGCGGTGACGTTCGTGTTCGTCGCACTCGTCGGCCCCGCGCTGCTGGCCACCCCCGGATGGACCGTGATCGCACGTCGGATCGGCAAGGAGCGCGCGTTCGCGATCGCGAGCGTGCTGTTCGCCGTCGCCGCGGCATCGATCACTGTCGCCGCATGGGCTCCCGGGGCGTGGATCTACGCTTCCGTCGCGGTCGCCGGAATCGCGTACGCCGGGCTCCAGTCACTTCCGATGGCGATGCTCCCCGATGTCATCTCGCACGACGAGCGTTCGAGCGGGCGCGGTCAGGCCGGCACCTTCACCGGCATCTGGACCGCGGGCGAGACGGTCGGCTTCGCCCTCGGAGCGACGACGGTGTCGCTCGTGCTCGCAGCGACCGGATACATCTCCACCGTGGCCGGCGCCGCGGTGGAACAGCCGGATGCCGCGATCACGGGCATCGTGCTGAGCTTCAGCATCCTGCCCGCCGTCCTGATGCTCGCCAGCCTGCTCCCGTTGGCCCGCTACCGCCTCCGCCGCGCGGACATCGACACCTGAGTCCCGCATATGCTGGGATCCCGTCCGAAGGAGACTGCGATGACTTCTGCGACCACCACGGCCACCACCCCGGCCACGTCGAGCGCGTCGGAGAGTGAGGTCGGCACGGCCGAACGCGAACGACTCGACGGAGCGATCGCCGAGCTGCACGCCGGCTCCCGCACCTGGACGGCACTCGCCCTCGCCCAGCGCGTGACGCTGTTGCGTGCCGTGCGCACGAGCGTCGCCGCAGCGTCCGAGGACTGGGCGAACACCGCGGCCGCGTCGAAGGGGCTCGACGGGCGGCATCCCCTCCGCGGCGAGGAATGGCTGAGCGGCCCCTACAGCGTGCTGGGCGCCCTCGACGCCTACATCGAGACCCTGTCTCGGCTGGCCACCGGCACGAACCCGCTCGAGGGACTCTCGATCACGCGGGCTCCGGGCGGGCGCACCCGCGTGCAGGCCTTCCCTCTCACCGGCATCGACCGATTCCTGCTGTCGGGGTACACGGGCGAGGTCTGGCTGAACCCGGGCGTCACCCCGAACGCCGCGCGAGCCGCGGCCGGTCTCGCCCAGCGCACGCCGACCACCTCCGGGGGCGTCGGCCTGGTGCTCGGGGCAGGCAATGTGACCTCGATCCCCGTGCTCGACGTGCTGTACGAGCTGCTCGCCCACAATCGCACGGCACTGCTCAAGGTCAACCCGACGCAGGATGCTCTGGTCCCGGTCTACAAGCGCGCATTCGCTCCACTGATCGAACCGGGCTTCGTGCGCATCGTGCGCGGCGGACCCGACGTCGGTGCCTACCTCACCGGCCACCCCGACCTCGCCCACGTGCACATCACGGGGTCGGCGGCGACCTTCGACGCCATCGTCTGGGGCACCGGCCCCGCAGCCAAGCGCCGACGCCGCGAGAACCGCCCGCAGCTCAAGAAGCCGATCACCGCGGAGCTGGGCGGGGTGTCGCCGATCATCGTCGTGCCGGGCGATTGGAGCGACGCGGACCTCACCTACCATGCCGAGCACATCGCGACGATGCGACTGCAGAACAGCGGGCACAACTGCATCGCAGGGCAGGTCGTGATCCTCTCCGATGACTGGGCACAGGCCGACGCCTTCCGCGCAGCTCTGCGACGAGCCTACGCGAATGCCCCCGAGCGTCCCATCTGGTACCCGGGCTCCCCGACGCGCATGCACCGCGCCGCGGACGACTATCCCGATGCCCTCGTGCTCGGCGACCGCGTGCTCGTGGAGATCGACGGCGACGACGACCCCACCGCGCTGCAGAACACGGAGTACTTCGCCCCGGTGCTGGGCGTCGTCGCCGTCGCGGGTGCGGGGCAGGAGTTCCTCGACGCCGCCGTCACCTATGCGAACGACCGACTGCAGGGCACGCTCGGCGCGAACCTCATCATCGCCCCCGCTACGGAGCGTTCCTTGGGCGCGGGCTTCGAGCGCGCGATCGCGAACCTCCGCTACGGCTCGATCGCGATCAACGGCTGGACCGCGTTCGGCTTCATCACGCCGACCATGACCTGGGGCGCGTTCCCCGGCAACACGATCGACGATGTGGGAAGCGGCATCGGCGTCGTCCACAACGCGCTGCTGCTCGACGACGTGGAGCGCTCGATCATCCGCGGACCGTTCCGTCCGCTCCCCCGGTCGCTGCCGGTGGTGAACGGCGGCGGACGGCTGACCATCCTGCCCAAGCCGCCGTGGTTCGTCTCGGCGCGCACCGGCGCGGAGGTCAGCGAGGGTCTCACCCGCTTCCGCGCGAACGGCGGCGTGCTCGGGCTTGTGAAGACGCTGACGAAGGCGTTGCGGGCCTGACTCCGCGCCCGCGCGACCGCGGGCTCACCGTCAGAACGAGAAGAGGTCGGTCGCGTCGCGCAGCGCCTGCTGGATGCCGGGTTCCGTGGCCGAATGACCGGCGTCGTCGACCACCACGAACTCCGCCTCGGGCCAGGCCCGGTGCAGATCCCACGCGGTCATCATCGGCGTGCACACGTCGTACCTGCCCTGCACGATGACGGCCGGGATGTGGCGGATCGCATCGATGCCGTCGAGAAGCTGCCCCTCGGTCCACCAGCCGCGGTTCACGAAGAAGTGGTTCTCGATGCGCGCGAACGCGGTCGCCGTCTGCGGATCGGCCATCTTCGCGATCTGATCGGCGTCCGGCCGCAGCGTCACGGTCGAGGCCTCCCAGGTCGACCAGGCGATGGCCGCCGGCACGTGCACCGCAGGGTCGGGGTCGAAAAGCTGTCGGTGATAGGCGTCGATCAGGTGCGAGCGCTCGAGCAGCGGGATCGGGGCGATGAAGCTCTCCCACAGGTCGGGGAAGAGCGCGGCGGCCCCACCCTCGTAGAACCACTCCAGTTCCATGCGCCGCAGCGTGAAGATGCCACGCAGCACGAGCGCCGACACGGCATCCGGGTGCGCCTGCGCGTAGGCGAGCGCGAGAGCGCTGCCCCAGGATCCGCCGAAGACCTGCCACTGCTCGACGCCGAGGTTCCTGCGCAGCAGTTCGATGTCGGCGATGAGATGCGGGGTGGTGATGTGCCGCAGGTCGGCGCCCGGCTCCCCCGCGTGCGGGGTGCTGCGACCGCATCCACGCTGGTCGAACAGCACGATGCGGTACTTCTCGGGATCGAAGAACCGCCGCTGCCACGGCGAGGTGCCGCTGCCCGGCCCGCCGTGCAGGAAGACGACCGGTCTGCCGTCGGGGTTGCCGCTGGTCTCCCAGTAGAGACGGTGGCCGTCACCGACGAGTAGCTCACCGGAGTCATACGGCTCGATCGGCGGATACAGCGCATCCAGATTCATCGTCGGCCCCCGTCCACGAACAACACCACGGAGGCAACGCTACCCGAGCAGACCCAGGTCAGCCGGTATTACAGGTCGCCTGCGGCGGCAGTGAGGGCCTGCTCGCACACGCCGAGCCCGTTCGCATATCCGCTGGCGAACCACCCCTGGCGTTGGTCGCTCGTCCCGTGGGTGAAGCTCTCCGGGTTCACCGAACCGGACTGCCCCTGGATGTGGTCGTCGCCGACCGTGAACGCGGCGTTGAGCGCATCGACGCGCTGCGCCTCGGTCGACGGCTGCAGATAGGAGACACCGTCGGCATCCTTCGACTCCGACATGCGAGCGATCCAGGCCCCCGCGTAGCAGTCCGCCTGGAGCTCGGTGCGCACGCCGTTGCTCGCAGCTCCCGTGCCGTTGTTCGGGTACCTGTCCATGACCCCGGTGATGTACTGGATGTGGTGGCCCCACTCGTGCCCGACGATGTAGAGCTGCGCGAGGTTGCCGGCGGAGGCGCCGAACTGCTGCCGCATGAGCTGGAAGAACGTCGGGTCGATGTAGACCGTCTCGTCACCCGGGCAGTAGAACGGCCCGACCGCGTTGGATGCCGTGCCGCACGCCGTGTTCGTGGCGCCGTCGACCACGACCATCTGCGGAGCGCGGTAGTTCTCCACACTCTTCTCCCAGAAGGTGTCGAGCGCCAGCTGTGCGCCCGCCATCCGGCAGTCGACGTCTTCGTTCGCGTCCTGTCCGGTCGCGCAGCCTTCGATGACCGTGCCCTCGCTCGATCCGGATCCGCCGGACTGCACCCCGCCGAGCAGCCCCGTCAGATCGATGCCCAGCAGCGGACCGGCGATGAGGGCAATGAGGCCGAGCACGCCGACACCGGCACCGCCCGCGATGGCCGCGTTGCGTCCACGGCGACGCGTGGTGTTGCCGGAGAGATCGGCATCGGGATTGAAGGTCATGCGTCGAGGGTACTCCGACCGCCGTGCCGCGAACGGTCGTAGGCTCGGGTCATGACGACCACGATCACCATCACCGGTGCCGGCGGACAGATCGGCTACGCACTCCTCTTCCGGATCGCCGCGGGAGACCTGCTCGGCCCCGACGAGAGGGTGCGCCTGCGACTGCTGGAGATCCCCCAGGGGCTGGGAGCCGCGGAGGGTGCCGCGCTGGAGCTCCAGGACGGCGCCTTCGACCTGCTGGAGCACGTGGAGGTGACCGACGACCCCGCCGTCGGCTTCGACGGCACCGACCTCGCACTGCTCGTCGGAGCGCGCCCCCGGGGACCCGGGATGGAGCGGGGCGACCTGCTCGCCGCCAACGCCGGCATCTTCGGACCGCAGGGCGCCGCCATCGCCGCGCACGCAGCCCCCGGTGTGCGCGTGACGGTGGTCGGCAACCCCGCGAACACCAACGCGCTGATCGCCGCGGCATCCGCCGACGGTGTGCCGGGCGAACGGTTCACTGCTCTCACTCGGCTCGACGAGAACCGCGCACGTGCGCAGCTCGCCGGCATCCTGGGCGTGCCGGTCTCGACGATCCGCCGCGTACCGATCTGGGGCAACCACTCCGCCACGCAGTTCCCCGACGTCTCGCATGCGACCGTGGGCGGCGAGCCGGTGATGGAGGCGCTAAAGGCGTTCGTCGACGACGTGCCGGACTGGCTCGACGCGATCTTCATCCCCCGCGTCGCGAAGCGCGGCGCCGAGATCATCCAGGTGCGGGGCTCCTCGTCGGTCGCCTCGGCGGCGAACGCCACCATCGAACACGTGCGCGACTGGGTGCAGGGCACCGACGACTGGACGTCGGCCGGCGTCGTGTCGCACGGCGAGTACGGCGTGCCCGAGGGTCTCGTGTCGTCGTTCCCGGTGCGCGCGGTCGACGGTGAATGGCAGATCGTGGAGGGTCTCGAGGTCAGCGACTGGGCACGGGCGCGCATCGACGCCTCCGTCGCTGAACTGATCGAGGAGCGCGACGCGGTGCGCGACCTCGGGATGCTCTGAGGCTGGTCGCACTTCGACCGCGGAACAGGGCAGAATGGGTGCGGAGGTGCGCGATGAGCGAGACGATCGATCCCACGAAGGCGACGGCATCCATCGAGGATGCTCTCACCAGCCCGCTGCACCTGCCGCATGATGCGGCACAGTGCCCGAAGTGCTTCACCGAGCTGCAGCAGAACCGGAACTTCTGGATCGCGCGGCCCGACGGCTCACGCCTGGTGGGCCTCGTCGTCGCCCGCGAAGGGATGCCGTCGGTCGTCGAACAGCGCGACATCCTGACCCGTTTCGGGGTGCCGATCGAGGGGTTCCGTCATCCGGCTCCCGACATCATGGAGAGCTGGAACGAGCGTCTCGCCCGACTGATCTCGACGTTGCGCACCGGCGATGTCGTGGTGGTCGTGAACATCACGGCGCTCGGCCTCGACGCCGACGAGGGTGCCAAGACGGTCGCAGAGCTGCGCCGTCACGGCATCATCGTGAAGGTGCTGAATCACGATGCCCGGCATCTGGCCGACGCCGCCGCCGCACGCTGACGAGCTTCTCTGGCGCCGGTCGACGCGTCAGCCGTCGTAGGGCGCCACAGGGAACTCGGTGGTCGTCGGTTGCGGCTCGACAGGAGTACCGTCCTCGTTGACGTAGATGGGACTCCCGTCTTCCGGGAAGTAGAACCGCGGCTGCCAATCCGGGCCCTCGAACGCAGGGAAACGCAGCGACGCGCCGTCGTAGACGAGTTGCCCTCCGAAGACCATGTCGGAGAGGTCGGCCGCATCGCCGGGGATGCACCCGGGCGTCGCCGACGCCGAGATCTGGTTCCGACCCGGACGGATCGTCACGACACCACGGCCGACATCGCCCCCGGTTCCGATGACGTTCACCTCCTGCCGATCGCCCTCGCCGAATCGCGCGGTACTGGCCTCCACCCCGGCATCCTCGAACGCCTTCGTCGCCGCAGCGACCACCGCATCCACATCGATCTCCTCGGTAGGCTCGAGCACCCGCATCCAGGAGAAGGTGTAGCCCGTCACCTCGCCGTTGATGCGACAGGGGATCGGTGACGCGCCGAACGAGCCCTGGTCCACGATCCAGTCCCCCTCATGAACGGCCATGATCACGGAGTGCATGACCGTGGCATAGGCGATGTAGTTCTTCTCGCCGTCGCGATACAACGCATCGCCCTCAGGCGCCGGAGCACAACTCGTCATCGTCATCACCAATCCGACGGCCGCTGCCGCCATCACTCCGCGCTGCCATCTTCCGCGCATCCGCAGTCCCATCCGCTCAGAAGTCGATGAGCGCGTACTCATCGCTGATCCACCAATTGCTCGCATCCCAGAATCCCTGCGTACTGCCCTCGCCACCACGTTCGGTGCCCGGCTGGCCGGTCTGGATGATCTCCGTGATGTTGTAGAACGATTCCGAACCCGGCTCGAGGTAGGCACCGGGGCCGAGAGCATCGTGGCCTGTTGCGGCGGGGAGGCTCTCGCCCGCCGCATCGACGCCACCATCACTGTCGAACACGGTAGTACCCGGCAGCCGCTCGGGGCTGACAGGATGCCCGGGAGCGGTGGCACGACCGAACCGGGCGACGCCATCGTCTTCGGAGATGGTGGCGTAGATCTGCGGCGGCCTGCCGTTGGTCAGGTTCTCGACCACGGTGGGATCGTTCGGGAACCCGGCCGAACCGACCGCGATGAACGAGGTGACTCCGAGGCCGTCCGGTTGCGAGCCGATCGCGAGGGCGGCCGTCGTGCTGCCGTAGGAATGCGCGATCACGTTGATGTCAGCGTCGGGAGACAACGCACGCACCGCGAGCAGATACGAACGCAGCGACGCTGCGCCGTCCTGCGCCCGATCCATCGCCGGCTCCTCGAGCAGCCCCGGTGTGTCGTAGCCGAACCACACGACGGTCGCGGACCCGGGACCGACGGACCGGTTCAGCTCCTTCGCCGACTCGCCCCACGAGAACAGGTCGTCGACGTTGCCGTTCATCCCCGGCACGAGGGTGTTGATCTCGGTGGCCGTCGACAGATCGCCATAGGCGAGCGCCGCGGTCACCTGCTCGGAGCCGTCAGGGTCGAAGCTGATGAGATTCGGCTTCGGGGTTCCCGCGGCTCTCAGCGCCGTCAGGATCGCTTCGAGTTCATCCCGATGGGGCCCCTCGGGCTCCGTCTCGAGCAGCTCCTCCAGCCGCGCCTTGTTGACCGTCGCGCGCACATCCCACGGGATGCCGTCGAGGTTGCCGATGATGTCGGGATGACTCTTGATGATCTCGTCCTGCAGCTCGGGATGATCGAGCCACAGCCGGTAGATGTCCTCCGGACTCGTGGCCGCGAGAAGATCGTCCAGGAAGTCGCGGGCCTCGTTGGTCAACACAGGTCCGCCACCGCCGGCGAGTTCCGACAGGGCGGCGGCATAGGCGGTGTCCCAGTCGCCGTAGAAGCCCTCGTACTGCAACCACAGTTCCTCGAGCGCGTCCTTCGCGGTGTCGCGGTCGGCGATCGCCTCGTGCGCGGCGTCGTTCGTGTCGTCGATCTTGTCCTGATCATCGCCGTAGGCCGCAGCCATCGCCGCGCGACCGGCGTGATCGGCAGCCAGGTTCAGGCGTGAGAACGTCGCGTGCGCCGTCTCGATATCGTCGATCAGGTCGTTGGCCGGCTTGGCGTGCGCATCGAAGGCGTCGGCGTAGCGCTGCAGCACTCCGGCGAGCAGCTGAGCCTCGGCGATGTCGCCCGGCAGCGCAGCGGAGAGATCATTCGCGTCATCCCGCGCGGCCGTGATGGAGCGTCCGACGCCGGGCAGGTCATGGGCGGTCTGGGTCGCCGTACGCACGTCGCCCAACTTGTTCGCGACCCGGGTGAACAGGCTGCTCCAGTAGGCCATCGAGCCGCTGTTGCCCTCGAGGCGCTCGAGCGGATAGCCCCGGTGGGGAGAGGTCAGGCTCACGGATGATCACCGCCCGTCAGCTCGACGTCGAGCTCGGAGTACTTCGTCGCGATCGCGGTGATGGCGGCGGCGAGGGAATCACCCGACTCGATCCGGTCGTAGGCGACGTCGTGCAGTGCGGTCAGACGCCGGTGCAGTTCGAGGCGGAGCCCCGCGCGCTGAGCCGGATTCTCGACTCCGGTGTCTTCGCCCTGCACGTTCGCTGCTTCCATCAGGAGCGCGGAGGTCGCCGTCGTGAGCGAGCTCGAGGCGGCATTCAACTCGGCATAGAAGATCTCGACGTCGCTCATGATTCGCCCCCCTGACGGATCCTAGACCTCGGTGGGAAAAGGGGCCGACGGTCGTCCGCCGGCCCCTCCCCGAAAACGTGCCGCCGTGTCAGCTGCCGGCGAGCTGCTGGTCCAGGTCCTGGATCGCACGCATCATGCCCAACAACGACTCGGACATGTCATTGATGCCATCGACCGCAGTCTTCAGACCCGTCGTCAGCTCCGTGTACCCCTCACCGAACTTCCCCGACGCATGCTGCGTCTTGAAGTCCTCACCCAGAAGAGTGTCGACCTGACCCTTCAGCGTGTCCAACTGGCCCTGAATGTCATCACGAGCCTGCGACAGCGACGACGCCACCTGCTCCATCTCTGCATAAGACGCACCGAAATCGGCCATCGTCCACACCTCCGGAAATCGATTGAACCGGACCACTCCGGCCCGAATATCTCCACCCTACGGACAAACGACCGCGACCGTCGATGGGGACAAGTCCCCATCTGTCGCCGCATCCGCGTGCTCTCAGCGGTTCAACGGCCATTCGTCGCCCGGCCGCACGACGGCGGCGACGAGCTCGTCGAGACGCGCGGGATCAGCCCGGGGCACGAACCCGCTGAGCGTTGCCGATGCGAGCGCTGCGTCGGCGAACGGCTCCACGAAAGCCATGCCGTACGGCACCACCGGGCCGAGCATCGCGCACACGGTCGCGCCCTCTCCGAAGAAGATCCAGCGTCGGGTCGCGTAGTCCAGGTCGTTCTCGCGCTGGGCCAGCGTGGTCGAGAAGCCGGTGCCGAGCGATTCGGTCTCGGTCAACCGCGGGGTCACGGGAAGGATGGCCGTGTTCGACCACAGGAACTCCGCCTGTTCCTGGCGGGACAGCTCGTGCGTGATCACGGAGACCATCAGCGGTGCGACGACTGCGCCCTCGGCCCCGACGACGAGCAGCAGTCGGCGATCTCCATCCGCCTGCTCGGCGACCGCGAGCAGGGCAGCCTCGACCTGCGCGGCGACCTGGGAGTGCACGCCGGAATCACGGGTGAAGTCCTCGGCCGCCTGGCGGGCCCAGGCCTCCCGCTCGTGCGGGGCGAGACGTTCGGCGGGCACCGGGATGACCCGATCGGGCGCGTAGGCGATGGCCAGTTCCATCAGCGCACCGTCCACGTGAACGTGCTGACGTGCGTGTCGAACAGGGCGATCCAGAGAATGAGGTTCGGGTGATCCGCCGGAAGGTCGGCCTCGTGGGTGATCGTCGCCGTCCACTGCACCGCCTCGGTGAGCCTCGTGCCCGGCACCGGGATCAGATAGTTGATCAGCAACGACACGACATCCTCGCCGTCGACCGAGACCTCACGGCGCTCGGTCCAGCGCACGATGCGCTGCCCTTCTCCGATCGGCACGCCGTCATGATGCCGGACCGCACTCTCGACGATCTGGTCGAGGGTCGCCTCGGGTGATGACGTGCGCTTGAGTCCCACCACGGTCGCCGCACCGATCGCCCAGGTGGGTGCCGCCTCACCGGCGAAGGCGTACGCGAAGCCGTCGCGCGCGCGCAGCCCCTCGAGCACTTCATGCACCTTGCCGGCGAGCACCGGCCCGAACGTCGTGTTCTGCGCCCCCTGGAGACGCGCCTCGGCACGACGGATCAGGTCGCGCTCGGTCGTCTCGCTGAGGTCGAACGCCTCCCACCCCGGGGGAAGGAGCATCCGGTAGGGCGGGATGATCGTTCCGGTCGTCCCCATCAGTTCCGCGCGCAGGCTGCTCATCGTCTCAGTCTTCCATGGGGGCGGCACACGCCGCGGTCGGTCAGGAGAACGGGTTCTGGCCCGGGTCGAATGTTCCCGACCACGCGCCGCCGGCGCTGTCCTTGATGCCCCCGGCGATCGCGAAGTGCGAGGCGAAGATGTTGCCGACCATGTCGAGAGTCTCCACGCCCGTCATCTGCACCCCGAAGGACGCAGCGCCCTGACCGGTGAACAGCCGAGCGGAGAAGTCGCCGAAGGCTGCCGTGAAGCCACCCCGGATCTGGCTGAGCGAACTGAGCGGAGTCCGTCCGGCGAAGGCGTTCACGAAGCGCATGCCGTCGGCGCCGAAGTCGGCTCCCTGGATCATCGCCATCGGGCCGCGGGCGAACTTGATCGCCGGGCCGATCAGCGGGATCACACCGATGACGCCGAACACCACGTCCAGGACCGAGCCGTTGCCCCTCGCCAGTCTCGCGACGGCGACGATCAGGGTCGCGATCGCGACGATGGCGGCCAGCGCCGCGATGATCGGGCCACCCACGATGATCGCGAGCACCGCGAGCACGATGCCGGCCACCGCGAGGAAGTCCGACATGAACTGCAGGAAACCGTCGAGGTTGTCCCAGGTGCTGTCCTCGATCTTGTCGGAGGTGTCTTCCCGGATGTTGCTCGCCGCGTTCGAGAAGGCGGTGTGCCACGTGTTCCACTCGCGGTCGTAGTCCCCGGCCCGCGCATCCCAGTCGCCGCGTGCACCGCTCGCCACACCGGCGGCTGCGCCGGCGGCGTCGTCGCGGGCGTCGATCGCGTCCTGCCGCGCTTGCGCGTCATCGGCATCGTCGCCCGTCGGATAGTCCGGCATCTGCGAGGCCGCTGTCGCCGCCTCATCCTTCTTCTGCTGATACGTGGCCCACAGCGTGATCAGGTCGTCGAGGATGGGGTTGATCGCGGTCTTCGAGGTCTCCAGGTCGGTGGCGTACTGCACGATGTGCGGGGCCACCGCGTCGTACAGATCGGCCGCGCGGCTGAGCTCGGCATACATCTCACCGGACACCTCGGCGAGCTTGTCGACGGCCTTGCCCTCCATGTCGGCGCCGTTGTCGACCAGTCGCTGCAGCAGCGTCGCGGAGTTGCTCATCGCGTCCGCCAGGGTCTGCAGCGAGTTGCCCCGGTCGCGGATCGACCCGACATCACCGGTGAGTTCACCGATCGGATGCCCGGCGGGCGAGGTCATCGGCATGTATTCGTACACGGTCACTGCCCGCCGTTCTCAGACTTGGATGCGGCGTCGCGGTCGAAGTCCTGGAACCCCTGGATCACCGCGGCGACGTGCTCTTCGACCTTCTTGCAATCCTCCATGAGCTGCTTGCGACGGTCGTCCCACCGACCCTCGAAGTCCGACGCCGCGTCGCGCAGGGCACGCTCGCCGTACGGCGAACCCACCGCGCCCTCGAGATCGTTGCTGCGCGAACCGGCATTGTCGAACTCGTCGATGATGCTCTGCAGTTCGGTCTGCAACGGCTCGAGATCGCCGTATCTCAGCTTGACGCCGTCACCCATGTCAGCCCCCTCGTGGAAATCTCAGATAACGGGGACCGGCTGCGGAGCCGGTCCCCTGAAAAGCGTGTGCCGCCGAATCAGCTGCCGGCGAGCTGCTGGTCCAGGTCCTGGATCGCACGCATCATGCCCAACAACGACTCGGACATGTCATTGATGCCATCGACCGCAGTCTTCAGACCCGTCGTCAGCTCCGTGTACCCCTCACCGAACTTCCCCGACGCATGCTGCGTCTTGAAGTCCTCACCCAGAAGAGTGTCGACCTGACCCTTCAGCGTGTCCAACTGGCCCTGAATGTCATCACGAGCCTGCGACAGCGACGACGCCACCTGCTCCATCTCTGCATAAGACGCACCGAAATCGGCCATCGTCCACACCTCCGGAAATCGATTGAACCGGACCACTCCGGCCCGTCTGAGAAAACTCTACGAAAACGACGTCTCCCGGTCGATGGGGACAACTCCCCATCCGCCGTCGGCGTCTGCCGTCAGCCCGTGGCGATCTTCGTGATCACGGCCGCTGCCACCAGCCCCACGAGCAACGGGACGAGGCAACCGACGGCCGCAGCGCGCCCGCCCTTCGGCGCGGCGAACAGCGCCTCGCGACGCGATCGGCGGGAAGGATCGGTATCCGCCACCGCGGACGTCTCCTCGGCCCGCGCGCGCGTCTCCAGCAGCGTCACCAATGCCGTGAGGTCGGCGATCCACTCCCAGTAGGCGGGTTCGGCCATCGGCAGATGCCGACGGGCGATCACGAAGACCCGGTCGCCGGTGACCTCGATGTCGCATTTGTCGGCGATGGCGATGATGGCGGCCTGCACGTCGGGTGAGAGCAGATGGCGCACCGGCTGCTCCGTCTCGCGAGCAGTGAAGACGTCGAAACGTGATCCGAGGTCGCCCTCGATCTGCACGCGCTCCAGGGGCGCCTTCGGCTCCCAGCCGGATGCGGCCACAGGCGCCTTCGTGATCAGCGTCATCGAGGGCAGAGGGCTGCGCAGGTCGAACGCGGCATAGCTGGCCACCCGCGGCATGCGCGCTCGCGCCACCCACGTGTCGAACGAGTAGTTGGCTACTTCGAAGGGCCGTGGCGCGGGGCCCGCGACGATATCGCTCGCCACCCGCGACGTGCCCACGCCGAAGAGCGCCGCCGACCGCTCCGGGTCGAGCTCGCCCGTGCGGTAGGCGAGCCCGTTCGCCTCGGCGAACCTCGACAGCCGGTACTCCTCGGCCTCGCGGTCGGCAGGACCGCGGAGGTGAGAGCGGATGCGCGCCACGGCGAGAGGCACCACCATGAGCCCGGCCAGGATGAACGTCGTCGCATCGGCACCGTCGGCACCGAACAGGAACTGGACGGCGACGACCGCCAGAGCCGCGAGAACACCGGCGCCGACCACCAGCACGAGCGATTGGAAGACGATCCATCCGGATCCGAGGACCACGCCGAACTGACGCCCCTCGCGGGCGACGCGCTCACGGCTCTCCTGCCGGGCGAGAGCGGGCTCCACGGGCGCATGCAGCGCGGAATCGTCGAAGGTGACCGTCATTCGTCAGCTCATTCCTCGGTGTCGGGGCAGAGGCGCACTCGCGCTCAGCGGACGGGTGTCCATGTGTCTCCTTCGATGAGTGGCAGCTGCACCGTGACCTGGCGGCCCGCCTGCACGAAGATCCCTCGGCCGTCGGGGAAGTCGGTGCGCTTGACCTTCGGGAACGGGACCTTGAAGATGGCGTCGCCGTCGAAGGCGTCCGGCTTGAGGATGATGCCCTTGCGTCCGGCCTTGAAGTCGCCGATGAAGCCGAAGCCGCTCGTCACCTGGGTGACGTCGGCATCGCCCACCAACAGGTGGTCGCTGCGGTTGATCGCCTGGAAGAGAGCCTTCATCTCACGCTCGGCGGGGCCGTCGGCGAACTGCGGCACATCCTCCACGACGATGAGCATGCGCACCGGCACCGCCTCGTCGACGGCGATCTCGGCGATCTCCTTCGCGAGCTCCTTGGCCTCCTCGGGCGTGACGGCGCTCCGCGTCCAGTCGACATAGCCCTTGAGCTGCGCGCGGCGCCCACCGAAGTGGAACAGCTTGACCTCGGGGTCGAGCCGGCGCACCGAGGTGATGATGCCCTTGAGCGCGGTCGTCTTGCCCGACTGCGGCGGACCCGCCACCACGAACGTGCCGACGGGGTCGAACTCGCGCGGAGCCAGGGTGTCTTCCGCGACGCCGAGCACCGGGTACTCGCCGATCCGGTCGGGCAGGTCGCGCGACGAGAGGCGCGTGGGCAGGGCGCCGATCTCGGCCACCTCCCGTGCGCCGCCGGCACGGAGCTCCGCCGCGAGTTGATCGAGCAGCTTGGTCTGCTCGGCGACGTTGGGCGTGCCGCCGAGCGTCGCGATCTGCGTCTCGAGACCGTCGACGATCGCCCTGCCCGGGGCGGAGCGCTCGTCGAGCACATCCTTCGGCGCGTTCAACATCGCGTAGCCCGACTCGTCGGCCAGTCGCAGCACGACGCGGCGCGACACGTTCGCGCTCACCGCGGTGGGCACGGAACCGGAGCGGTCGGCACTCGCGATGACGTGCACCCCGAGCGGGCGTCCCTCGCCGAGGATGCGCATGAAGGTCTGGTAGAACGGCATCCGCGCCGTCGTCGACTCCCACTCACCACGGAACTGCGGGAAGCCGTCGATGAGCAGCAGGATGCGCGACTCGGCCCTGCCGGTGATCTCGCGGTACTCGGTGAGACTCGACGCGTTCGCCGCACTGAACCGCTTGCCGCGGTCGTCGAGCACACGGGCGAGTGAACGCAGGATGCGCTGCACACGCTCCGCATCATCGCCGGAGATGACCGAGCCGACGTGCGGCAGCACCTCGAGGCTCTTGAGCGAACCGGAACCGAAGTCGAGGCCGTAGACCTCGGCGTTCGAGCGGACCCCGTCGAAGCCTGCGGCGATCGCGAGGGTGCGCAGCACCGTCGACTTGCCCGAGCCGCTGGTGCCATAGACGAGGATCGAACCGTCCTTGTCGGGGTGGAAGTACGCCGGCTCCTGCAACTGGCGCTCGGGCACGTCCATCTTGCCGAGCAGGATGCGCCCATCACCGTGCACCGGCAGATCACGGATGTCGACCGCGCGTTCCAGATCGTCGAGCCACGGTCGCCGCGGCGCCGGGATGGCCGCCTGGGCTGCGGCGTCGACGAGGGTCGCGACGATCCGCTTCTGGTCGTTGGGACCGAGATCCTCGTCGTGCGAGTCGGATTCGGGCGCCTGCTCGGCCTCCCAGGTCTGGATCGATCCGAACCGCAGCTCCGCCACCCGCACCTCGGCGACCTGCGCTTCGTCGCTCGTCCATCCGCCGGCATAGGCCGATTGGAACGGCACGAGGCGACCCGGCCCGGTCTTGGCGATGCCACGTCCGGGGAGCGAGGGCGGGAAGGATGCCGCCACGGGGTCGTCCACGACGTCCTTCGAGTCCGATTCGTCGGCCATACGCAGCGCGACGCGCAGGTTCGTGTTGGCGCGGAGGTTGTCCTTGATGACGCCCGCCGGACGCTGCGTCGCCATGATCAGGTGGATGCCGAGGGAGCGACCACGCTGGGCGATGTCGACCACACCGTCGACGAACTCCGGTACCTCGCCGGCGAGAGCGGCGAACTCGTCGATCACCAGCACCAGGGCAGGCGGCGTCTCGGGGTCGCGGCGCTTCTCGAGCTCGAGGAGATCCTTGGCCTTCTTGCGGTTGAACAGGTGCTCGCGGTGATGCAGTTCAGCGCGCAGGCTGGTGAGCGCTCGCCGCACCAGGTGCGGGCTCAGATCGGTCACCAGCCCGACCGTGTGGGGCAGGTCGACGCAGTCCGCGAACGCGGAGCCGCCCTTGTAGTCGACGAAGAGGAACGTCACGCGGTCGGGGCTGTGGGCCGCGGCCATGCCGAGCACCCACGCCTGCAGGAACTCGCTCTTTCCCGCGCCCGTCGTGCCGCCGACCAGGGCGTGCGGCCCCTGCGTGCGCAGGTCGAGCGTCATCGCATCCGTCTGCGACTGCCCGATGATCGCCCGCAGGTTGCCGGCCTTCTTGAGACGCGACTGCGGTGCGCCCGAACGGTCGATGATCGTGTTGTTCTGACGCCAGCGATCGATCACCGAGTTCGCGTCCTCGGCCACCTCGGTGCCGATGAGCGACAGGAAACTGACCGAGTTCGGGATGTCGGAGGAGTCCTCGATGACCGTGCTGGAGTCGACGACCGGCGCGAGACGCTTGGCGAGCATCGTCATGTAGGCGTGCGACACGCCCTCGACCTGGACGTCGCTGTAGCCCACGCCGCTGCGGACCGTGCCCACCGTGGCGTGGTCGAGGCCGGCGCTCACGTCGACGAAGGTGCGGCAGGCCGCGGGGAGGGCGGCCACGACCGGAGCGACGAACAGTCCGTACACACCGACGTCAGCGCCGCGCTCCAGGATCTGGGTCAGCCGGGCACGGTCCACCGGCGCGTCATTCGTGACGATCACGACGATCGCGGTCTGCCCGGGGAAGGTCGCATCCTCGGCGGCCCGCTTCACGTCGGTGCCGAAGAGCATCGGGTCCCAGTCCTCGCCGTAGGGCGGACGCTGCGACTTCGCCTCGCGCGACCGGCGCAGCACGATCTCCTCGAGACCGCTCAACAGCGCAGCCCCGGTGGAGGCGGAGTCGGCGAGCGAGACATCCTTGAACGGACTGCGTTCGCTGGAGGTGTGCGGGAGCCATTTGAGCCAGTCGAGCTCGTTCGCCCAGCCCGGTTCGGTGAGCGCGACCGTGACGAGCTCGTTGGGCGAGTGCATGCCGAAGAGCTGCACCGCGATCCCGCGCAGGGCATCGCTCGCGAGCGAGGTGGGCCCGGCGACGCCGATCGATCCGACGCTCTGCAGCGATTCGAGGATCGGGACATCGGGGATCATCTTGTAACGCTCTTCGAGCCGGTCGACGCGTTCGACGTACTCGACGAGAGCCTCCGGGGTCTCGGACCGCTTGATCCGGGTGCGCGACTCGTCTTCGCACACCCCGAGGCGCAGCGAGAGGAAGTTCCAGTGCTCGGGGCGGCGCGTCCACAACAGCGGTCCGAGCCGCATCGCCTCATCGAACACGACCGCCACGGCGGGCACCTCGTTGTGACGCACCTCGCGCTCCTGCGGATGCGCGTGATAGAGCTTCTCCTCCAGCCGCTCGAACTGCTCCTCGAACGACTCCTCCTCCTTGCGCAGACGTTGGCCGAGATTGGTCTTCTGCGAGATGAAGTTCCCGAACATCATCAGCGGCGACATGAAGACGATGAGCAGCGATCGCGGGTTCTCGCTCATCGCGAAGATCGCGAGCCCGAGCAGGATCGGGGCCACCAGCATCGGCCACGGGAAGAGCCGCTGCACCTGATCGCGGGGGTAGCGCGGCTCGTCGAGCTCCTCCCCCGTGAACCGCTCCTCGACGCGAGGACTGCGGTTGAACATGAGGGCACCGCCGCGCTCGAGCACCGGGTCGCCCGCGGCCGAGCCGTCGAAGTCGCTCACCAGATGCACCACGAACTCGCAGTCTCCGAGCGTGAACCGCTGACCGGGGATCACGCGCAGGCGCTGCACGAGTCCTCCGTCGACGAGGATGCCGTTGGCGGAGTTCAGGTCGACCAACTCGACGAAGGTCGATGCGACCTCGATGCGGGCGTGACGCTTCGACACGAGCGGATCGGAGATGGCGATGTCGTTGGACGCATCCCGACCGATCAGGAAATGGCCGATCGGCAGCGGGAACTCCTGACCGGATGCCGGGCCGGAGACCACGCTGAGCAGGGCGGCGGGGCGGGCGCCGATGTTCGCCACCGATGCCCGGTTGGGCCCGACGTTCACGACCTCCGCGAGGAAGCCGGACCCCAGCGGCGCGTCTCCCACCAGCAGGTCGGGGCTGAGCATCGTCGCCTGATCGCTCGTGGGCGGTGCGACGGAGAGCGTGAGAACGTCAGCAGGCCCCGCCACGATGCTGCGCAGCGGATCGGTCGAGGCGATCTGACGCGCCACGTCGGCGATCGTCGCCGTCGAGTCCGCCGTCACGACCACATCGGTCAGGGGCGCCGCGGGTCGACGCAGCGTCAGCTTGACTCTCATCGTGCATCCTCACCGCGCCGGTGGCGCGTCTCATGGTGTGCGGTCATACCCATTCCACCGTCAACGTCCGGTCGCCGAAGCGCACGGTGTCGCCGATCTGCAGCTCGACGGGATGACCCGCCACGAGCGCCGTCTCAGCACCGTCGCGGATGATCGCGCTGCCGTTGGTCGAGGCACGATCGACGGCGAACACGCCGCGTCGAGCCGGCATGACCGCGAGGTGGGTCTTGGAGACCGACCTCGTGTCATCGCTGACGCGCACCAGCTGCGCCTCACCCTCTCCGGCCGCAGCGCCGGGCGCGCGTCCGAACAGGGTCGTTCCGCGCACCTCGATGCGCTCGCCGGAATCGAGGACGAGGAGCGCGCGCGTGCCGGGCGATGCCGCAGGAGCCGCGGGCGGTGCCGGCTGTGGGGCGGCGGGTGCGGCAGCGGCAGGCGCGGGAACGGGTGCCGGGGCGAGCGGCTCCTGCACGATCGGCGGTGCGAACGAGGCGGCGGGAGCAGGGGCACCCCCGGGAGCAGACGGCGGGACGGGAGCCGGTGCGGCCGGAGGGGCGAAGCTCGACACGGCCGGTACCGCCGCCCCGGTCGCGAGCGACGGCGGCACGGATGAGACCACGGGCCTCGCTGCCGGTGCCTCGGTCGCCGCGGGGGCGGGCGTCGCGCCGGCGCGGTGCGCTCCGATCACGCCGCCGGAAAGACGTGCGCTCGGCACGTACTCCGCCGGTGCATCGCGATCGATCGGCGTGGCGAGCGACGGCAGCGATGCCTTCTCCGCGTGCTCCGGCGTCTTGACGCGCTTGCGGGCGATCCGCATCCGCTTCTGGTCGTAGGGGTTGAGACCGCCGCGCACGTCGACGAACCACGTGCCTGCGGTCAGGTCGAGCCAGCCGCGTCCGCGCTTCTCGATGTCGAACAACGGAGAAAGGGCGATCACCAGAAGCGGTCCGATGAGCGGGATCAGCAACGACGCGAGGGCGACCAGATAGCGCACTACCGCTCCGCGCCAGAATCCGGGCCGCTCGAGGGTGCGCACGTTGACGGAGCGGATGCCGCACACGGCCTTGCCGAGCGTGACGCCCTTGCGCCCGTGGAGCACGAGCTGCACGATCACGTACGCGGTCATCAATCCCTGGGAGACGGCGGCCGCGACGATGAGCCACACCAGATCCGCGCGATCGAAGAACGCCTCGATGTCGAGACCCTCGGAGACCATCCCGACCAGCACCGGGGTCACCGCGATCAGCGCCGGCAGCGCGATCAGCACGGCGAGGAGCCACTCCAGCAGAGCGGCTCCGACCCGGGCCCCTCGACCCGCGGGCTTCAGTCCGAGCGATTCCGCGTACGCCGGATCCGGCCGGCCGTTCGCGTCGAGTCCCTCGATCTCAGGAGCGTGATCGTCGATCTCCCAGATCACTCCTGCTCTCCTTCGACCTCATCGGCGTGCGCCTGGTCGAGGAGCGGAAGATCATCCCGCGTGACCAGCCGCGAGGCGATCACGTGTTCGACGAGACGAGCGCGTCGGTTGGTGGCGAAGCTGCGCTGTCCCCCGCGCATCCCGGGGACGCCGATGCGATCGAACTTGTCGCAGACGTTGTCGAGCTTGCGGTTGAAGCGGGTGACCGTCCAGCCCAGACGTTCGGCCGCCTTCGCCGATGTCGGGATCTCGCTCATGCCGGTCCCGTCTCGGCGCAGCTGCGGCTCGGCCAGCGCCAGGATCAGCAGACGCTGGCTGAGGGTGAGCGGCATGTCGCCGATCGTCGATGCTCCGCCGTCGTCATGCTCGCGCTTGGTCGCACGGAACGTCGGTTCGGCCGCATGCAGGGTCAGCTCGTAGGTCGTCGGTCCCGCACTGAAGACGACGGTCGTGGTCTCGAACACGAGCGGGAGACGTGCCCCCGGCGCGAGCCATGCCTGCACGCCCCCGGCGGAATCCGTGACGGTGGCGGTGAGCCGGGTTCCCACGTTCGACAGCCACCACAGGCCGTCGGCATCGGTGATCTCCAAGAAATGCCGGTGCAGGAACAGGTTGTCGTCGAGTTCGAGGTCGCCCTCGCGTCCGACGATGAAGCGTCCTCCCGCGGTGATCGGGAAGTACTCGCCCGCGAACTCGACCGTGACTCCGGCAGCATCGCTCATTCGGCGCACCCCTTGACGATGTCGGAGGCGCGCCCGTCGTCGCGGCGCAGCATGACCTCGATGCACACCTGTCCGGCTGCCGTCAGCGTCGCCTTCTCGTCGGGCACCTGTGTCACGGCACCGTCTCCGGACGGGTCGAGATTCGTCCACAGATAGGTGTCGCCCTCGAGCGGACTCGGGTTCGTCCAGGTGAACGTGACCTGATCGCCACTGCGGGTCGCGGCGAGCTCGGTGACCTTCGGCACGGCTTCCGACAGCGGATCCTGCGGATCGATCGTCTGCTCGGTGGCCTCCGGATTCGGGGCGGGCTCGAGTCCGGCGACCAGCGCGTTGAGACCGAAGATCCCGCCGACGATCAGCACCACGGCGGCCGCGATCAGGGTGATCCACAGACCCTTGCGGCTGCGGGGCCCCGACGCCGAGACATCGGGGGTCGACGGCGGGGGCGGCGTGACGACGCCCGGAGCGGGCGGGGCAGTCGGGCCGGTCGCCGAGGTCGGCACCGCCGCATCCGGAGCGACCACCATCGGGGCGCGCAGGATGGTCCGCTCGTCCGCATCGGGAGTCGGCGCGGGGCGGGGCGGACGGATCTGCGTCGCCTCGACGGCTGATCCGACGGTCGACGCGGCAGCGACCGGCGCATCGAAGCGCGGCATCTCGCTGGGTTCCCACTGCGGTCCCCGCGGCTGCGTCGCAGCGGACGGGCGGGTGAAGGAGGCGGCATCCGGATCGATGCTGACGATCTCGCGCACCCGGGTCAGACCGTCGCCGTCGTCCTCGAGTTCCTCCGGTGCGGGGTGCTCGTCGACGATGTCGATCGGCGTCACGGAATGCGACAGCTCGATCTGCACCTTCTGCAGCGCGCGGGCGAAGGCGACGGCACTCGGGAACCTGTCGTTCGGATTCTTCGCCATGGCACGGTCGAGCACGCGTTGCAGGCTGGCGGGCGAGTCCGGGCGGTTGATGGGCTGGAGCGCGGCCCGCTCGATGCGCTCGATCAGGTCGGCGCTGGAGTTGCGCTCTCCCGGCCGCTCGAACGGCGAGCGCCCGGCCAGCAGTGTGTAGAGCGTGGCGCCGAGCGCCCAGACGTCGGTGCGCGGGCCGCTCTGCGGCGGTTCGGCGAAAGACTCCGGCGGCGACCACGGGATCGACATGCCGGATGCCTCACCCGTGGCACCGGTCGTCGATGCGATGCCGAAGTCGGTGAGCGCCGGACGGTTGTATTCGGTGACCAGGATGTTGGCCGGCTTGATGTCGCGGTGCAGCACGCCGGCCCGGTGAGCGGTCTCGACCGCGCCCGCGACCTGCACGCCGACACGCAGCGCCTCGGCCACGGAGAAGGGCTCCTTGCGCGCGCGCAGCTGAAGATTCGGCCGCGGGCAGTACTCCATCACCAGATACGGGCGTCCGTCACCGGCCACGCCCGCCTGATAGATCGTGACGATCGCGGGATGCGTCGAGAGCATCGCCATCACGTTCGCCTCGTCGGTGAACTCCTGTGCGGCGCCGCTCGAGATGCGATCGGCGAGCAGCACCTTCACCGCGACGCGCCGCCGCGGCATCTCCTGCTCGTAGAGGAAGACATCGGCGAATCCACCGGTACCGAGCGGCTCCACATACGTGAAGCCGGGCAATTCAGGAGGAGGAGAGGGACGACGACTCACGGCAGATCCTCGAAGGCGACGGTGACGCCGTCGCCGAGGTCGACCACGTCGCCCGAGAGCACGAGGGTCTGCTCCCCCGGATGCAGCCGCATGGGGTCGGCGCCCGGGCGCAGCAGGGTCGATCCGTTCGTGGTGTGCAGGTCGATCACGACGACCGTGTCACCCTCGGGACGCACCTCGAGGTGACTGCGCGAGATGTCCTGCTGCGGGCTCTCGACGGCCACGAGGTGGGGAAGGTTCGCCCCGCTCGCCCGCGTGGAGCGAGGACGACGTCCGATGATCACCGTGCGATCCAGCGCGACGACCTGGCCGGTCGAGACGCGGATGCGACCGGCGAGCGGCGCGTCGGTCACGGGCAGCACGGCCGTCGGGACATCGTTCGCGATCGGAGGCTGCTGACGCATCGCGCGCAGTTCGGCCGCCGAGATGGTCGCTCCGTCATGGTCACCAGCGAAGGCCGCCGGAGGCGCGGGTGGCGCCGTGGGAGCGGCCGGCACCGAATGCACCGTGGCACCCCAGAGCTGGTCGAAGTCGTCGTCGACCGGAGGCGCGAGTGTGAGCTCGGCGGCGCTCAGCGTGGAGTCGATCACCGGGAGCGGTTCCGGCTCCGGCTCGATCTCTGGTTCTGCCTCTGGCTCTTCTTCTGGTTCTGCTTCTGCCGGCACCTCGGCGATGGCATCGGTGACGACCTCGGACGGCGCGTCGGCGACGGCATCCGCCACCGGCACGGCATCTGGCACCGGCACCGGCACCTCATCCAGCACAGGGACGGCGGAGATCGGCACGGGGGCAACTCCGGAGAACGCATGACCGGACGCACCGGCCGCTGTCGGAGCACCGAAGTCGACGAGCGCCGGCACGACGCTGCTCAGAACCGCGGCTGAGACTCCGACGGCAGCGGTGTCGACGCGCGGCACCGGACCAAGGCTCTGCGTCAGCGGAGCCGCATCGCCGGGCTCGAGCTCGGCACTCACCGCAGCCGCGCACACGATCCCGCTCTGCGCCGGCAGGGCTGCGCCGGATGTGGTCTCCTCGACGGTGATCTCGATACGTCGGGCACCGCCGACGAAGCGTTCGCTCCAGGTCGTCACGTCCGCGCCGGAGACCTCCTGGGACTCCCCCGACTCCGTGGTGACGCGCGCGACGACTCCCCCGCGCAGGGCGATGCGCACATCGCTGCCCTCCGCCACCGCGGCGACGAACGGCGGCAGCGCCGTGAAGGAGCCCCCGGCCTGGGTCGTGAGCACGTCGACGACGGTCGCGAGGGTCTTCTGCGCGGGCAGACGGTCCCAGAGCTGTCCGACGACCTCGCCCGGGACATCGGGCGGCAGGGCGACGAGCGCCCCCGGAATCATGATCAGATACCAGGTCCCCGGTCGATAGATCGTCTGCATCAGCGAACCCCTCCTGCTGCTTCTCGCGGACGCGTGTCCATGTCGATGTCCGCATCGTCGTCCGTCTCGAGCAGCGTTCCCGGCCGCGAGGCGACCGAGACGGCATCGATGACGACGACGGTGATGTTGTCGCGCCCGCCCGCGGCGACGGCCTCGGCGACGAGCGTGTCGGCGGCGGCCTGCGGGTCGGGCGTCGTGTGCAGCACCTCGCGGATGCGGTCGTCGGGCACTTCGGAAGTGAGTCCGTCGGAGCACACCAGGATGCGGTCGCCCAGCTCAGCCGGGAACATCCAGTAGTCGGCGTCACCGGTGCTGCTCGCCCCGATCGCACGGGTGATGATGTTGCGGCGACGATCCGCGACGGCCTCCTCCGGGGTGAGCTCGCCGGATTCGATCAGCTCCTGCACCACCGAATGGTCGACGCTGATCTGCTCGAGCTCCCCATCGGCCAGTCGGTACGTGCGCGAATCGCCGATGTTGAGCGCGAGCCAATAGCCCATGCCGTCGACCGAGGCGATCACGACCCCGCTGAGCGTGGTGCCGGCGCGGCCGTTCCCCGACGTGGAGAGCTCCTCGACGGCCTCACGCGCCCGCGACAGGGCGAATCGCACGTCGTCGAGTTCGAGCGCGGAACGCCCGATGTATCGCGCGAACTCGGCGATCACCGCGGCGCTCGCCCGCTCCCCCGCTTCGTGCCCGCCCATGCCGTCCGCGACGATGAACACGGGGGCACCGGCCAGATGCGCGTCTTCGTTCAATGCACGCCGGAGCCCCGGATGCGTCGCCGATCCGGGCGAGACGACGAGCCCCGGCCTCATGCGTATCCACCGATCGTGACGATCCGATCGCCGATCTCGATCGCGTCGCCCAGTCGCACCGGCACGCGCTGTCCGGCGGGGCACGCGATGCGCTGTCCCTCGCGCACGATCGTCATGCCGTTCGTCGAGTGCCGGTCGAGCACCCAGCCGCCCGAGATCTCGGCCGCGGCCTCGAAATGCGTCTTCGAGAGCGACAGCGTCTCATCGCGGACGGGAATGATCACGGCACCGTCTTCCGGACCGGGGTTGCGACCGAAGATGGTGCGCCGCGAGACCGAGACGCGCGTGCCGTCATCCCACGTGAACACCAGGCGGTGGCCGGGGATGCTGATGCGGGTGTCTTCGATGTCGAGGTCATCGTCCGACGCCGCGGCGGATGCCGGCGCCGGCGCCGCGGGCGCATCGGCCTGCACGGGCGGTACGGGCGCGGCCGGCGCGCTCGGCGCGGGCGCACTCGGATCGGGGGCAGGTGTCGCTCGCCCGGGGGCGGAATCCTGTGTGATCCCCGGCACGTATGCGATCAGGTCATCAGCATCGGCGGCAGGCAACGCTGCGGGTACTGCGGCGGCAGCGACCGGCGTGACCGGCGCGGCCGTCGGAGCGGGCGGCGCTGGCTGCGCCGGCTGCGCGAACGACGGCGCCGGCTGCGCGAACGGCGGTGCCGGCGGTGCGAACGACGGAGCCGGCGGTGCCGCGGTGGTCGGTAGAGGCGGCGCCGGGTGGGCAGGGGCGACAACCGGTGCGGGGAACGGCGACGGCGCGGGCGGGGCGAATGGGCCGCCTGCGGGTGCGCTCGGTCGAGCCAGACCGGGGATGGCGGGCCCGGCCGAGGTCGCGAGACCGGAGGGAAGCTTCGCCGGAGTGACGGGCGCCACCGGCGTCGCGTTCGCTGTGGTGGCCGCGCGCGCATCGAGCACGAGGGCGCCACCGACCTTGTCGTGCCAGCCCTGGAAGCGCCCCGAGCCGTCGAAGAGCGGACTGAAGTAGCCGACCACGATCGACCCGGCGAGTCCGAAGATGATGTTGCGCAGCAGCGCGCGTCCGAAGCCGAGCGGTGCGCCGTCCGCCGCCGAGGCGAGCCGCAGGCCCTGGGCGCGCATGCCGATCGAGCCGTTGCCGGCCTGCATCAGCGTGTACACGATGAACCATCCGAGCAGCACCAGGCTCACGATCGGTCCGCCAACGAGGAGGGTGCTCAGCATCCCGTCCAGGCCACCGGTCAGGGTGGCCGCCACGACCAGACCGCCGACCAGGACGATCCCGAGGCCGCCCGCGATCAGCGCATCGATGAGGTAGGCCACCGCACGACGGGAGATCGGCGCGACCCGGCCGAACGCTAGCTGTGTCATGGGGTCTCGCTCTCGGATGCGGGGGGAGTCGTATCGGTGTTGTTCTTGATCGTGCCAGGTTCGCGGCGGACGCGCGCGGTCGCGGCATCCTTCAGGTTCTGCAGACCGTTCGAGACAGCAGTACCGCCGAGCAGCGAACGCAGGCTCAGCCGAGCCTTCGTGCGCTTCCAGAAGCCGGCCTCCTTGCCCAGGCCGCCGACGATCTCGTCGACCTCCCGCCAGAACGCGTCCACATCGTCGGGCGTGGGATCCGTGGGGCCGAACACCTCGGAATCCGCGCGGGTCGCGAGCGCGGTGACCTGGGGCACCGTGAGGCTGCTGGCGACCGCCACCGCCTCCTCGCTCCGCGTCGCGCCGGGGGTGATCTGCGCGCCGTAGTCGACCGCACGGTCGGTGAGCTCGTCCCACCCGCCGCTGATGCGATCCGACGTGCGCGCAGCGGATCGACGCGCCCGTCGCTTGGCGGCCTTCCACGCCCCGATCACGATGAACGGCGAGGCGAGGATCGCGAGCACGGCGAACGAGATCCCGCCGATCAGCAGGATCGCGCCGATGATCCCGGCGAGGTTGAGGTTCTCGTCCTCCGACTCCCGGTCATCGGGCAGCGTCGGGGGCAGATCGACCGGTTCCTGCGGCGGAGGCGGCGGCTGCAGCACCTGCGGCTTGGGGTCGACGCGCGGCTTCGTGTTCTGGTTGTTCGGAACCTGATCCTCGGGCGGCGTCGGGCTGAACGGGATCCATCCGATGCCGTCGAAGTTGACCTCGACCCAGGCGTGCACGTTGTCACCGGTCGCCTCGAACACGGGCTCCTCGGCCCGCTCCTCGTCGGGGTAGTAGCCGAGCACGACCCGCACGGGGATGCCGACCTCGCCGGCGAGCAGCGCCATGGCCACGGCGTACTGTTCGTCGTCGCCGACCATCTGGTCGCCGCCGATGAGGGTGGAGATGCGCTCCGAGGTGTGGCCGGCGCGTGAGAGCACCTCACCCTCGAGGCCGTGGCTGAAGAATCCGCCCTCGGAGAGGAAGGACTCCAGAGCCCGGACGCTCTCGATGGGCGTCTCGGCGTCGGAGATCGTCTCGGCGGCGAGAGAGGTGAGCTCCTCGGGCACGTTGCTCTGCTTCGGCATCGACACCGTGCCGAACTCGACCTCGGCGAGCTGCTCGTCGGAGTACTCGTCGGGCATGACGGCATCGACCGTGTACTCGTCGCCCTTCGTCAGGCTCGGGGTCGCGACAGCGGTGCCCGTCTCGGTGTTCACGTAGGTGCTGCGGCGCAGCTCGTCCGCACGTGCCCCGTCGAACTCGATATCGGTCAGCGCCCCGGCCGTCGGCATCCAGACGCCCCGGTAAGCGTCGATCGCTATCTTGAGCGTGACGGGGAGGCCCTTCGCGGTCGGCGACATGTCGGAGCGGAGGGGCGTGAAGGCGCTCGACGATGCCGGACCACCGTCGGTGACGTTGTAGACCATGCCGTCGTACTGATCCATCACCGCGGTGCGCACACGAGCACCCTTGGGCAGCCCCTGCACGGTGAAGAGCGTCTTGTCGGCCTCATCGCGCACGTTCTTGCGGAACGCCTGCAGCGGGCTCGCGTAGTCGCGGATGTTGAACGGGGGGATGATCACGTCACGGAACACGTGGCGCGACTCCGAGGGAGCGGCGATCGCACTCGTCGCCACGCCCGCACCTCCGGCGATGGCGAGCACAGCGACGCCCGCCAGCAGACGCCGGGTGCGCATGTGCGATGCCCGAGAGGGATCGACATCGCTGACCGACACCGCCGCGTTCTGCGGAGCCCACAGCTGGCGCAGCGCCAACCACGCCACACCGACGACGGCGAACACCAGCCCCTGCGCGATCGGGAACGCGGGTTCGGGCGTGCCGAGGGCGATCACCAGCATGAGCAGCACGCCCGCGGGGATCAGCGCCCACGCGACCTGCGTGAGCCTCAGGGCGAGCGACGCGGTCAGCGCGCTGACGACGAGTGCGAGCAGGAACGGCACGAGCAGATGCCCGTCACCGGCCGCGACCGGAGCCACGGTGGTGAGCAGCTGCTTCCACGCGGTGACGGGACCGACGGCGAGGCGCTCCAGCGTGTCGAGAGAGGGGATGACGCCGACGATCGCCGTGTGCGGCAACGCGAGTGCACCGCCGAAGACGAAGTAGGCCGCGATCACGAGACCGGTGGTGATCAGGATGCCCCAGCGGCGCCAGGCGCAGACGGCGGCGATCGCGAGACCGATCAGTAGCCCGCCGACCGCGGCGGGCAGGAACGAGGGACCGGCGAACGTCGGCCAGAAGCCGACGAGCGCGACGCCGACGAGCACAGCGGTCGCGCTGAGATCGAGGATCCAGCGACGCAACGGGAGCGCGGTGGACGCGGTGGCCGGAGCGGTCATGCGAGAACCTTCTGCAGAGCGAGGGGGACCTGCGCGAGCGCCCCGATGGTCACCACGTCGGCATCGCCGATGCGTCGGAGCGCCGGGGCTGTGACCGTGCTGTCGGTGACGACGGCGAGCACCCGGGCGCCGTACGGCAGGCGGGAGCAGGCGAGACGCAGATCATCGGTGCGCACCTTCGATCCGCACACGAGCACGACGACGCTCGCCAGGGGCATCGTGCGTGAGACGACGCCCGCGAGCTCGGCGATCCCCCCGTCGCGCGGCTTGCTGTTCTCGACCGCGGCGAGCGAATCGAGCAGCTGCTTGCCGGTGCCGGCGGGCAGCTCGCGGCCCTGTACGCGCATGTCGACGCGCTGCGAGTCGCGGATCGCGCGGAGCCCGATCGAACCGGCAGCCGAGATCGCGAGCTCGAAATCCTCGTCGGAGGCGTAGTCGCCGGCCGAGCGCGAAAGGCCGATCACGAAGTGCGAGCGGCGGGTCTCCTCGTACTGGCGCACCATCATCGTGCCGGTGCGTGCGGTCGAGCGCCAGTGCACATGCCGCAGGTCGTCGCCGGGCTGATACTCCAACAGTGCGTGGAAGGAGACGTCATCGCGAGAGAGGTCGGCGGCCGGGAGTCCCTCGAGGTCGCGCAGGTATCCGAGCGATTGGCCGTCGAACAGCACCGTGCGCGGGTGCACGTACAGATCCACGGGATCATCGCGACGGTGGGCGCGTTCGAAGAGTCCGAGCGGATCGCCGCGCACCACGCTGACCGGTCCGACCTTCACGACGCCGCGCTTCTGCGTGGGGATCGCGAACAGCTCTTCGGCCTCTTCACCGGCGGCGAGCCGCTGGATGCCGAACTCTCCTCGACCGGCGCCGACCGGCAGCACGACGCGGGAGGGCAGGATCGCCCGCGAGCCGCGATTCGCGAGGGTGAGCGCACCGACCGCACGCTCCCCCACCACGACCCGGGTTCGGGCGAGGTCGAGCGAGACGTCGTAGGCGGTGCGGCCGATCAGGAACAGTGCGCACAGCGCCACGGTGATCGCGATCACGACGGCGGCGACGGTGAACTCCGACCATCCGCCGATCTGACCGAGGATCCAGAAGCCGATCGCCAGTCCGATCAGCACCCACGCGAGGGGGCGGATCGCGGCCGTGACGAGTCGGAGGCGCGTCAGGACGCGCGCGCCGATGACGGCCGCGACATCACGCCATCCGGCGTCGCGTTCCGTCTGCGCCGGCGACGCCTGAAGAGCCTCCGCGGTCATCAGGCCGCCGTTCGCGCCTGGGGTGCAGCGACCGCGTCGAGCACGCGCGTGATCACGACGTCACTGCTGGTACCGGCGAACTCCGCCTCCGCGTCGAGCAGCAGACGGTGCTGCCACACGGGGCGGGCGAGCGTCTTGATGTCGTCGGGCAGAACGAAGTGGCGTCCGTGCGCTGCGGCCCACACCTTGGCGATGCGGATCATCGCGATCGCACCACGCACCGAGACGCCCAGGCGGATCGCGGAGTCGCCACGGGTCGCTTCGGCGAGTTCGGCGACATAGCGCAGCACCGCGGGCTCGACGTGCACGGAGGCGGCGAGGTCGGCCATGTCGGCGACCGCGCTGGTCGTGATGATCGCCGGCAGTCCGGCCGAGGGGTTGCGGTCCGAGGCACCGGCGAGGATGCTCTCGGTGATCGCGAGGTCGGGGTAGCCGATCGAGGTCTTGATCAAGAAGCGGTCGAGCTGAGCCTCGGGGAGCTTGTAGGTTCCCGCCTGCTCGATCGGGTTCTGGGTCGCGATCACGAGGAACGGACGGCCGGTCTCGTGCGTGACGCCGTCGACCGTGACGCGGGACTCCTCCATGACCTCGAGCAGTGCCGACTGCGTCTTCGGCGAGGCACGGTTGATCTCGTCGGCGAGCACGATCGACGCGAAGATCGGTCCCTTGTGGAACTCGAACTTGTGCGACTGCTGGTCGTAGATCGTGACACCCGTCACGTCGGAGGGGAGCAGGTCGGGCGTGAACTGGATGCGCGTGCTGGTGCCCTGCACCGTCGCCGCCAGCGCCTTCGCGAGGCTCGTCTTGCCCGTGCCAGGAGCATCCTCCAGCAGCACGTGCCCCTCGGCGAGCATCGACGAGAGCACCAGTCCGACGATCTCCTTCTTGCCCTGCACCGCCTTGTCGATGTTGTCGACGAGGCGCTGGAAGGTGCCCTGGAACCAGGCAGCCTGTTCGGGGGTCATGCTCATGTCGTGGTGTTCGCTTCCTCTGAGGTGAGTGCTGATGGCCGAGCCGCTACCAGTTGGAGCGCTCGTAGTCGGTGCCGGCGATGGTGACCCAGACCTGGTAGCCGCGCCCGCCGTTGCCGTGGAAGCAGCCGATCTCGATCGAGCCGTTCGCCGGGATGTTCCAGCTCGAGCCGCCGGCGAAGCGCGGACCGGCCGTCGGCGCGTTGCTGTTGCAGTAGACCTGGTAGCGGCCCGCCGGGAAGTTCGCGGTGTTGATCACGAACTTCGCGCACGTGCCGTCGGTGCACTGCCCCGGCCAGTTGCCGGCCGTTCCGCGCGACACCCAGGCCCGTGGCTGTGGCCTCGGACTCGACTGCGCGCTGTAGGTCTGGCTCACGTCGGACCACGCGCCGGTCGTGTCCTGCGCCCGGACTCGGATGTTGTGCGCCTGGTCGTAGTCGTTGCCGACGTCGGTGGAGCCGCTGATGCCGACGCCCTGCCAGCCCCCGCCGTCGATGCTGATCTGCACGGTCGAGATGTCTCGTCCGTTCGGCGAACCGGTCGCGTTCCAGCTGAGGCGCACCTGCGTCGTCAACTGCTGCGCGCCGCCCGTCGGGGTGTTCGGCTTGCCGTGGGGGTTGCCCGCGGCGGTGTTCGACACGGCGCCGGCGTAGGTCGTGCCGTCGACGGTGGCGACGCCTCGCACCTGCACGTTGTAGTTCGTGCCGTTGCTCAGCCCGCCGATGACGTTGTTGCCGGGGATCGTGCCCCAGCCGCCGTTGTTCAGGCGGTACTGATACGTGACCTCACCGGCTCTCGCGCCGTTGCGCGACCCCTGGTTGTACGAGATCGTGATCTGGCGGTCGCCCTCGTTCGTCACGCGGAGACTGGTCGGCGCACCGGGTGCGGTGACGCCACGACGCGGAGCGGACTGCGCACTCCACTCGCCCCACCCGGCCTTGTTCTCGGCACGGATGCGATACGTGTACGCCGTCTCGGACGTGGGAACGACCACAGCCTGGCTGGTCGCCTGCGCACCGGGGGTGATGGTGCGCACGACGGAACCGCCTTCGAGCACCTCCAGCTGGTAGCTGCGGATGGCATCGCCGTTCTTGTCGGGCGCTCCCCAGTTCACCTGCATCTGGGCCTGGTTGCCGACCGGTTCGAGCTCCTGCGTGGTCGGGGCGGCGGCCGCGAGCGGCGGGCCGGCCGGGATCTCCGACGCCGACCATCCGCTCCAGCTGGAGGGGTCGGGCGCGCGGTTGTGCGCCTGCACGCGAACCTGGTAGTTGGAGCCGTTCTCCAGCCCCTCCCAGACGAGCGAGTTGCCGGTCACTTCCTTCTGCGTGATGCCCGACGGTGGTGCCGGCGAGATCTCGAGCGTGTACCGGTCGACCGGAGAGCCGGGCGTGGTCGGGGTCGTCCATACGACCTTCAGCGACTTGTCGCCGAAGACCAGGGTGGGCGGGTTCGGGGTGTCGGGGCGTGCATCCGGGCGCGCGATCTCCGAGGTGCCGGAGGGCAGGGACTCCCCGACCCGGTTCGTCGCGGTCACCTGGAACGCGTACTCGACGTTGTTCGTCAGCCCGTCGAGCGTGCACGTGGTCGACGAGCACGCCTTCGAGTATCCGCCGCCGGTGACCGCCTTCACGGTGTACCCGGTGATCTCCGCGCCGTTGTTCGACGGCGCGGAGTAGGAGACGACGACCGTGCGATCCTGCACGCTGGTCACCACGGGGATGCCCGGGGCCGCCGGCACGTCCTGCACCGTGACGATGATCTGGCCGTTCACCTCGCGGTCGACATCCTGCGTCGCGTCCTGGATGCGGTAGCGCACGACGAGCGTTCCGACAAAGCTCTTCGCCGGTGTGATGGTGACGTCGGAGCTCGTGAACGACACCTTGGCCGAGCCCGACTCGGACACCGCGGACACGATCTTCAGCGGCGTCTCCGGGAACGGGTTGACGTCGTTCTCCAGCGCAGGAACCGTGATCGTCTTGCCCGCATCCGCTTCGGAGACCGTGTCGGTGTTCGCGGCGGGCAGGGAGCGCGTCGAGGCGGTGACGGTGGCGACGATCGTTCCCTCGATCGGTTCGGTGACGCCGTCGCTCACGCGGATCTTCAGGGTGGCGGTGGCGCCCTTCTTCGCGCTCGACGAGGCCTCGACGAACAGACGGTCGCCGTCGGTGCGGGCGGAGATGCCGTTGGCGTCACCGCCGATGAAGGTGAACTCGTGGTTCCCCTCGTCTTCGGGGTCGGGATCGTCGGTGAGTGCCGCGAGATCGAGCGGCGCGGCCGGCTCGCCGGGCGCGACGTTGATCTGCCCCTGCAGGAACGTGGGCTGCTGGTTCTCCGGCGGCAGCACGTTGATCGGGATGCTGAGGGTCGCCTTGCGCCCCTCGGGGTCATCCGGGCCGGTGCCGTCGGTGACCTCGAAGGTCAACGCGTCGGGACCGAAGAACCCGGTCTCCGAGGTGTAGACGAGGGTCTGCGGGTCGAGCAGCAGGTCGGCGCCGTCGGCGTGGTTGGCGCTGATCTTCGCCTTCTCGGTGATCGTCACCTCGCCGCCGCCGGCGACCGTGACGTATTCCGAGAGGGGCAGCTTCTTGGTCTCGCCGCTGATGACCTCGACCGGCTTGGTCGAATCGAGCGTCGGTCGCAGATCCGCGCGCGAGGGCACGAAGATGAAGGCCGAAGCCTGGAGCCCATCAGGGTCGGTGAGGGTGTACCGGATCAACTGGAGCTCGTCGGTGACGGTGACGCGCACCTTGCCGTTCTCGAGCGGGGTGCCTCCATCGCCGACCTCGACGTCGAGACGGTCCTTGGTGCCGTCCGGATCCTCATCGTTCTTCAGGATGTCGAGATCCGCCGACAGGCTGCCGTCCTTCAGGTCCGACGGCTGCAGCCGGTCGTCACGGGCGACGGGCGCCTTCAACGGCACGTCCTGATCGACCGTGATCTGCAGCGTCGCCGTGGCCGTGGCACCGCGGGTGTCGACCACGGTGTACTGCAGCGAGGTCTCCATCTCCCGATCCGGCGCCTGCACGAGCACGCGGTCTCCCGAGACGCGCGCGGTCAGTGCGTCCGGAACCTCGAGTCCGTCCTTGACGAGCACGAGCTTGTCGCCTTCGGGGTCGGAGTCGTTGTCCAGCACGGGCACGGCGATCTCGCGCCCCGGTCGCACGACCACGGCATCCTTGACCGCATAGGGGGCCTGGTTGATCTGCTCGGCGGGCGCGACGCCGACGCGGATGGTCGCGGTGCCTTCCTTGCCGAGCCGGTCGCGCACGCGGTAGGTGAAGGCGTCGACCCCCGATGCACCATCGGCGGCCTCATACGTGAAGTAGTTCGGACCGACGGTGGTGATGCGGCCCTTCGTGGGGCTCGAATCGATGCCGACGAGCTCGACCGAGTCGCCGTCGGTGTCGATGCCGTCCAACGGCACGGCGATGTTCACCTCGCTGCCGGCGAGCGCGCGAGCGGTCAGGTCCTGCGGACGCGGGGCCGCGTTCGTCTCCTCGTCGATCGGCAGCACCTGGATCGTGACGTAGCCCGCCGCCTTCTGCTGGTGCGAGTCGACGGCCTCGTAGGTCACGTAGACGGTGCCGGGCTTGTCGGTCGCCTTGAACCGCACGGCGTCCTGCGAGACGAACGCCTCGCCGTCTTCCGGATCGACCAGCGGCTCGACGAGCTCGGGCGAGAGATGCAGCACGTCGTCGCTCGGGTGGGTGTCGTTGTCGAGCACCGGGATGGTCACGACGTCGCCGACGCGGACCTTGGCCGAATCGGGGTTCGTGACCGGTGGCAGGATCTCGTCAGCGGCCGGGATCGGGATGACGACGACCTCACCGTCGGCCGACTTCGACCCGTTCGAGATCCGATACGCGATGCGCACCTGGTCTTCCAGGGCACCCTGATCGGTGATGCGCAGCGTCTCGTGGTTCAGCACCGACACCGAGATGCCACTTCCGGGATCGACGGTGACCGACTGCACGACGAGGATGCCGCCGGCGGGATCGGTGTCGTTGTTGAGAACACCGAGCAGCACGTCTCCGCCGGTAGGCAGCAGCGCGACGTCGCGCACGGCGACCGGAGGAAGGTCGGACTCGGTTTCGGGCAGCACGTCGACGCGGACGAGGCCCTCACCGTTCTTCGGACCTGTCGTCACCTGGTACTGCACGTAGTAGACGCCGGTCTTGGGCGCGATGAACGAGAAGGTCTTGTTGTCGTAGTCGGGCTCGATCGTCGCCCCCGGCGTCTCGAGCACCCGTGTCAGTCGCAGCGGCTCGCGGCCGACGCTCGTGTCGTTGGTGAGAGGGGCGACCGTGACCTGCTCGCCCGCCCGGGTCACGACGTGGTCGGCGTTCGTCTTGGGGCCGGTCGAGCCCTGCGGACGCACGTCGAGCGTGATGCTCGAGGTGCTCTGCAGGCCCGAGGCATCGGCGACGACGACCTCGATCTCCTTGCGCCCCTGCAGGCTGGCCGTGGCCTTGTAGGTCATCTGGCCGTCTTTGCTGAAGTCGACCTCATCGCCGGGCGCCGCGGTGACGCTCTGCAGGTAGATGTCGTCGCCGTCCGGATCGATCCAGTCGGGGAGGATGTTGTACGAGATCGTGCCGCCGGTCTCGACGGCCAGCGCCGTCTTGCGCTTGGGCTTCGGGGCCTCGTTCTGATCCCAGCCCCGCACGGTCAGGGTGACGGTGGCGGTGTCCTTGCCCTTGCGCCCGTCGTCGACCTCGTAGATGAACGACGCCGTGCCCGTGGCCTTCTCGTCGACCGCGATCTGCAGCGAGCCTCCGTTGTTCACGGCCTGCACGGTGCCGATGGACGGCTGCTTCTCGGCCAGAGCGGCGACGAGCACATCACCGTCGGCATCGTTGTCGTTGTCGAGCACCGGCAGCATCGTGGTGCCGCCGGGGCGCACGCCGAACGAGTCGTCCTCCGCGACGGGAGGCGTGTTGATCTCGCTGCGCTCCGGCAGCGTGGTCTCGACCGTCTCCTCGGTGGTGTCGTCCTCGTTCTCGGTCTCGCCCTCCGGCGGGGTCAGGTCGTTCCAGTTGTCGACGCGCTGCAGGCTGTCGTCCGCCATCCATGCGGCACCGCCCACGGCGTCGTTCAGGATGATCACGTCGCGGTTCACGCGGAAGGTGAGGCTCGTGGAGTCTTCGGCGCCGTCCACGACCGCGTTGACGTCGTTGGCATCGCCCGGGCACTCGCGCAGGAACTTCGCCGAACCGGCCCAGGCACCGTAGGTGCAGCCGCGCAGCCAGACGGGCGCCGCGGCCGTGCCGTCGGCGCCGACGGAGGTCTCGGTCACGTCGCTGCCGTCGAGCGGCACCTCCAGCAACGCCGACGAGGTGGCGACGGCCACGGCATCGGTGTCGGCGGATGCCTGCTGCAGCACGGCGTCGGCCGCGCCGGTGATCTCGGTGCGGAATCCACCAGGGGTCGTCACGACACCGGCCGCCGCATCGAGCACGACGGGCGTGCGCCCGACAGCGGTGATGGTGGGGCGTGCGGACGCATCGATCTCGCCGACCGAGGCCGTCGACGGCTCGAGCGCCTGGCCTTCATTGTCGACCGGGACGGTCACGACCTCGCCACGTTCGGAGGAGAGCGCGAACACCGTGCCGTCGTTCGCGACCGTCACGTCGGCGTTCTCGCCGAGCTCGGCGATGGGCTCCGCGGCCTCGATCTCGAAGGCGGCGATGCCCTGGAACGGCACCACCCAGAGGTCGCCGGACTTCTCGTCGAGGATCGCGGCGGTGCGGTGACCGAGCGCGACCTTCGCCGTCGACGGGATCGCCGCCGAGTCGCCGAGAGACACGCGGGCGGGGTCGACCGCGGTCACGGTGGAGGCGTCGTCGTCGACGACCAGCACGCTCGCTGCGGCCTGCAGGATGTCGTAGTTCTCGCCGGTGGTGCGCAGTCCACCGTCGAGGATCGTCGACTCGTGGTTGAAGTGACCGACGAGCAGGCTCGAGGTCTTGGTGATCCAGACCCCGCCGTCGTTCAGGTCGACCTTGGTGGTCGGGAAGCCCTCATACGTGAACGCCATGGTGGTGATGGCGATCACACCGACAGTGACGCCGGCAGCCGAGGCCAGGGTCTTCGGTCGCGCACGCATCCACGACAACGCCTTCATACCCGGTTCCCCCCAGGGTCGCTTTCTCGACACCCACCACCGGATGAAATCCCGCGGCGTACCCGTTCATCCTAACCGCGCTGTGGTAGTGCTCTCGATGGGGAGAAGTGCCCATGAAATGAGCGCGACCCCGCGAGGCCGATCAGGCGCGCCAGCACCCTGCCATGTGATCGTCGACCATTCCCGCCGACTGCATGAGCGCGTACATCGTCGTCGCGCCCACGAAGCGGAAACCACGGCGACGCAGTTCCTTGCTCATGGCGGTCGATTCGGGCGTGACCGCAGGCACCTCGGCCATCGACGCGGGACGGACGTCACGCGGAGAAGGGGCGAACGACCACATCAGCGCGTCGAGCTCACCCTCGGCCATGCCGCGCACGATCGCGGCGTTGCCGATCGTCGCCTCGATCTTGGCGCGATTGCGGATGATGCCGGCATCCTGCATCAGGCGCTCGACGTCGGTCTCGTCGTACTCCGACACCCGCTCCGGGTCGAATCCCTCGAACACCTCGCGGAAACGGGGGCGCTTGCGCAGGATCGTGATCCACGACAGTCCCGCCTGGAATCCCTCCAGCGCCATCTTCTCGAAGAGCGCACGGTCGCCGTGCAGCGGCGATCCCCATTCCTCGTCGTGATAGCGGCGGTACTCGACGTCGTCGCCCACCCAGGCGCAGCGGGCGCGCTCGTCGGGGCCGGTGATCAGGGAGGTCATGGGTTCAGGCTATCCACGACGACCGACATCACGGGTTCAGTGCGCGGCGTAGGCGTCGTACGACGACAGCAGCGGCTGCGAGCGCGGATCGGCGACCGCGGCGGCGCCGACCGCGCAGGCGGCGGCGAGCGCGCGCTCGGGCGAGATGCCCGACGCCAGACCGATCGTGAGCGCAGCGCAGAACGCGTCCCCCGCACCCACCGTGTTCTCGACCTCGGTCTTGACGGCGGGGGCCGAGGCCACCTCGACGCCGGATTCGAAGAGCGCGGCTCCGTCGGCTCCATAGGTGACGGCGACGCGTCGGGCGTTCTTCAGCGCAGGGATCAGCGCGTACTCGGTCTCGTTCACGATGATCAGGTCGGCGCGATCGAGCACGTCGACCGGAAGCTCGCGCGCCGGGGCGGCGTTGATCGCGAGATATCCCTGCACCCGGGCGGCGAGAGCCACCACCAGGTCCATCGATATCTCGAGCTGGGCGAGCACGGCCTCATCGGCGGCGAAGGAGATCCCGTCGAGATCGATGTCGCCGTTGGCACCCTCGCACACCGCGATCTGGTTCTCGCCCTCGCGATCGACCACGATCAGCGCGACTCCGGTGGGCTGGTCGCTGATCTGCACGTTCGCGGTGTCGACGCCCGCTGTCTCCAGCTCCGACCGCATCCATCCGCCGTCGGCATCCGTTCCGACCGCGCCGACCATACGCACCGTGGCGCCCAGTCGGGCTGCCGCGGCGGCCTGGTTGGCGCCCTTCCCGCCCGCCTCGCGCACGAGCGTGCCGCCTCCGACGGTCTCGCCGGCCTGCGGAAGTCGATCGGCGCGCGCGGTGAGATCGACGTTGATGCTGCCGACGATGGTGAGGGAGAGGGGATTCTGCACGGATGCTCGCAATCAGGAGGTGGTCTGGACGACGGAGAGGTGCCCGACTCGCGACGAGACGATGCACTTGGCGAGGTAGACGGGGGTGCCGGCGGTGGTGACCGTCTGGGTCAGGATCAGCACCGGATCGGCGGCGCCGAGTCCGAGCAGAGCGCCGCGCGAGGCGCCGACCACGTTCACCGTGATCTCGCACACCGCGGAGTCGAAGATGACTCCGGCCTGCTCGCGCAGCGCGGCCAGCACGCTCGACGACGAGGCGGCGGCGGCATCCAGCCCCTCGGCGATCTGCGGGCTGATGTCGCTGAGGTACCGACCGGCGGGAAGATGCTCCTGCAGGATCGCGACGGGTTCGCCGTGCCGCTCGACGACGGCCTCGCGGAACCAGGTGTTGGCGGCGGGGTCGAGGGCGAGCTTGCTCGAGGTGAAGTCGGTGGTGGACTGCAGGTCGAAGCTGATCGTGCGCACCACCACATCGTCATCGCCGTCCGACAGTGCCTGCTCCAGCGGGCGCAGCTCCTCGAGGCCCACGCGCGGAAGATCGTCGGCCACGAAGCGCCCGACGCCACGGCGCGTGATGATCAGGCCGTCCTCTTCGAGCAGCATCAGCGCTTCCCGCACCACCGTGCGGCTCACCCCGAGCGCAACACCGAGCTCGGTCTCGCGCGGCAGAGCCGAACCCAGTTCGAACACCCCGGAGCGGATGCCGTCGGCGATTCGCGAGTAGACGGCGACGCGCAGGGGTTGCCCGACGGTGCTCGTGAGGCTGCGACCGAGGAATCGATCGATCTCGTTCGTCATCCCGGCGCTCCTTCCCTGGTCGCCCGAAGGTGGGCGTCTCTCGTATTCAAGCATGACGACGCCCCTGTTGACGATGTTAGACCGGAGAGGTATAACATCATACAAGCCTCACCCGAGGGCATCCCTGACGAAGGAGTCTCCGTGCACAGCCACACCGCCACCGCTTCCCCGGGCCTCACCGCCCGCGAACCCGTGCGGGGCCCCCGCGCCGTCGCGCTGGTCGCGACCCTCATCCTCGGCGTGCTGTCGTATCAGCTGAACGCGAGCATGATCACCCCGGCCCTGCCCGACATCGCGACGCAGCTCGGCGAGGACATCGGGCAGGTGTCGCAGGTCTCGTCGCTCTTCTTCGTCGCCGGCGCCGTGGGCGGCGTCGTCCTCGGCCGCTGGAGCGACTTCATCGGACGCAAGCGCGCCCTGTTCATCGTGCTCGGCCTGCTGTCGGTCGGCACCCTGCTGTGCATGTTCGCGCCGAACCTCACCGTGCTGCTCATCGGCCGCGTGCTGCAGGGCGCATCCAGCGCCGCATTCCAGCTCGCCTACGTCATCCTCAGCGAATCACTCAGCGCCAAGGTCTTCGGAACGACCCTCGGCATCATCACCGCGGTCAACGGCGGCGTCGGCGGTGTCGACGGCTACATCGGCGGACTGCTCAGCGACGCCTTCGGTTTCCGCTCGATCTTCGTCGTGATCTTCCTGGTCGGCATCCTCGCGATCGTCTGCGTGGCACTGGTCATCCCGGCATCCGACGGCGGCGTCTCGACGGGGAAGATGGACTGGTGGGGAGCCGCTGTGCTCTCGATCGCACTGATCAGCGTGACCTACTTCGTCTCGTCCGGGCCGAGCGCGGGATGGCTGGCCCCGATCACGCTCCTCTACCTCGCGGGCACTATCGTTGCGCTGGTGGTGTTCTGGTTCGTCGAGAAGAACCGGGCGACCCCGCTGATCGCCGTGCAGCACCTGCGCTCCCGTCAGGTGTGGCCCGTTCTCGCCACCACCGTGCTCACCCTGTCGAGCGTCTTCGCCGTGATCAACTTCACCGTCGTGCTGCTCAGTCAGGACGCCACGCACGGCTTCGGGCTCGACGCCGCCACCGCCGCACTCCTCTTCCTCGCCCCGCCCGCGCTGATCGGCGTGTTCGCCGCACCGATGTCGGGCTGGCTCGCCGGACGCAAGGGCTGGATCCCGATCCTGCGCATCGGCATGATCGCCTGCCTCGCCCTGCTCATCGTGATCGCGATGATGCCGCAGAGCTTCTGGGTCGTCTTCGCGATGATCGCACTGCTGGGCATCACCTACAACGGCATCGTGCTCACCACCATCAACGGGCTGGGCGTCGTGCAGTCTCCCGCCGACGCCCCCGCCGCGCTCCCCGGCCTGAACGGCAGCGCCTTCGGCATCGGCGCCGGACTCGGCATCGGCATCGTCGCCCCGTTCGCCGCACAGGGCACCCCGGGCGGTTACGTCACGGCGCTGTGGATCTCCGTCGGCATCACCGCCCTCGCCCTGATCGCCAGCTTCCTGATCATCCCGCGCACCGCCGCCACCGACTGACACCTCCGGGCGGCCGCACCCGCGGCCGCCCTCCGACCACTGGAGCACGCCATGAACCACACCCCCATCCGCCCTGTCTACTTCGACTGCGACACGGGCATCGACGACTCCCTCGCGCTGGCGTACCTGCTCGCCTCGCCCGAGATCGACCTCGTCGGCATCGGAACGGTCAGCGGTAACACCAGCGCCGCCCAGGCCGCCGTGAACACGCTCGGCCTGCTCGCGCTCGCCGGACGCACCGAGGTGCCGGTCGCGATCGGTGCGCACGACTTCCTCTCGCACCCGTTCGACGGTGGGGCGCCCCACGTGCACGGCGACAACGGCATCGGCGACATCGCCGTGCCCGCGGCTGATCGGCAGCCGGAAGACGAGGATGCCGCGCACATGCTCATCCGCCTCTCGCATGAGTTCGCCGGGACTCTCGAGGTGATCACGGTCGGGCCGTTGACCAACATCGCGACGGCTCTCGCGCTCGACCCGACACTGCCCTCGCGCATCGCGCAGGTGACCGCGATGGGTGGCGCGGCGCTCGTGCCGGGCAACATCACGCCCGTGGCCGAGGCGAACATCGGCAACGATCCGGAAGCGGCATCCGCCACGCTGTCGGCGTCGTGGCCCGTGGTGCTCGTGCCCCTCGACGTCACGATGGAGAACGTCTTCGATGAAGACGACCGGGCAGCCCTCCTCGCCTCCGACGAGCCGCTCGCGCGGGCGGTCGGGGAGATGCTGGACTTCTACTTCGACTTCTACGTGTCGACCTACGGCGAGCGCAGCAGTGCACTGCACGACCCGTTGGCCGCCGCGATCGCGGTCGGCGGCATCACCGCGACCAACGCACCCGCCGTGGCGGTCGTCGTCGACACCTCGCAGGGTCCCGCCCGCGGCCAGGTGATCTGCGACCTGCGCGGTCAGCGTCGCGGACCCGTCGACCAGCCCGGCGCCACCGTGCGCGTCGTGCTCGCCACCGACGCACCCCTCGCACCGCACCTGCTCGCGCGCATGACCGGTGCCGAGGTGCTCGTCGGCTGACGCTCCCGCGACACGAGACGGGCGGGGTGAGCCATCACGGCTCGCCCCGCCCTTCGCCGTGTTCAGAGGTGGATCTCAGTCGCGGAAGGTCGCGGCGTCGATCACGAAGCGGTAGCGCACGTCGGACGCCAGCACCCGCTCGTAGGCGGCGTTGATCTCCGACGCGGGGATCACCTCGATCTCGGGCGCCGATGCCGTGCTCGGCGCAGAAGTCGAGCATCTCCTGGGTCTCGGCGATGCCGCCGATGTTCGACCCGGCGAGCGAGCGGCGGTCCGCCGATGAGCGACGAGACCCGCGACGGCGAGCGGCTCGGCGGGCGCCCCGACGCAGACCATCGTGCCGTCGATGTCGAGCAGGCTCAGGTACGAGCGCATGTCGAGCACGGCGCTGACCGTGTTGAGGATCAGATCGAACGACGACCGCGAGATCGCGGAACGTCTGACGGTCGCTCGTGGCGAAGTAGCGGTCGGCGCCGAGACGCAGACCGTCGCCCTGCTTGCTCAGCGTCTGCGACAGCACCGTGACCTCGGCTCCGAGGGCGTGCGCGATCTGCACGCCCATGTGCCCGAGCCCGCCGAGACCGACGACGGCGACACGGGTGCCGAGTCCGACGTTCCAGTGCCGCAGCGGCGAGTACGTGGTGATGCCCGCGCACAGCAGCGGTGCGGCGACGTCGAGCGCGAGGCCGTCGGGGATCCGCAGCACGAAGGCCTCGGTCACGACGACCTGCTCGGAGTAGCCGCCCTGGGTGATGGTGCCGTCGCGGTCGGTGCCGCCGTAGGTGAACACGGCGCCCTCGACGCAGAACTGCTCGAGTCCGCGGGTGCAGTTGCGGCACTCGCCGCAGGAGTTGACCATGCAGCCGACGCCGACCCGGTCGCCGAGCGCGAACGACGACACCTCGGAGCCGACCGCTGCGACCGTGCCCGTGATCTCGTGTCCGGGCGCGAGCGGGTAGCTCTGCGGACCCCAGTCGCCGCGCACGGTGTGGATGTCGGAGTGGCAGATGCCGGCGTAGGCGATGTCGATCAGGACGTCGTGCGGGCCGAGTTCGCGGCGCTCGATCACGGTCTTCTCGAGGGGTGCTGCTTCGCTGGGTGCGGCGTAGGCGTGGACGGTGCTCATCCGATGCTCCTTCTTCGGGGGACGGGTCGACACTACCGAGCGCCGGCGCAGTGTTCGCTGGGTGCGCCCGGATTCGGTTCACAACTCCTCAGAATCCGGCCGCAGACGACAGATCCGGGGCGGAATCGAGTGATTCCGCCCCGGATCTGAGGAGTTGTGAACGGCCGAGGTCAGCGCTTCTGCTTCTTCAGCGCCTTCTCCTGGATCGGCGCCTCGCCGGATGCCGCGAGATCGGCGTAGTACGCACGGGCCTCGTCCTGACGCTCGCGCTCCACACCCGTGGCGATCGGGGCGCGCACGTGCTCGGGCTCGTAACCGAACGACTTCACGAGGTCGAGGGCGTGCGGCCGCAGCCGCGCACACAGCCGGTCGATGTAGCTCGACACCGCGGCGGCGCGCTGGGTCGACAGGCGCCCGTGGATCAGATGCCAGGCGAGGTGCTTCTCGATCAGCTGCAGACCGAAGAGGTCGCGCAGCCAGGTGAGCACCTTCTTGGTGTCGTTCTCGTCCATGCCACGGACGGCGTCGGTGAACGCCTCCCACTGCAGCAGTTCACCGTGCGCGCGGGCGGCCTCGATGAGCTCGGCCTGGTTCTCGTTGAACAGGCGGGCGCCCAGAGCCTTGTCCTTGGCGCCGGGACGCAGTCGGCCGGCGATGTCGGCCACCATCTGCTGCACCCGACCGGCCAGCAGCTCGTGCTGCTGCTCCTCGCGCAGACCGTTCTCGACCGAGCGCGACACCTGACCGAGGTCGGCGAAGGCCTGCCCCAGCTGCCGAAGGCCCGCGCCGTGGAACACCTTGCCCGCGGTCATGCCGACCGCGAACTTCGCCAGCGACGCGGCATCCTTCCCGGTGAACTGCCTCGCGTAGTCAGTGAGCAGACGCTTGCCGACGAGCTGCAGCAGCACGTTGTTGTCGCCCTCGAACGTGACGTAGATGTCGAGGTCGGCACGGAGCCCGACGAGTCGGTTCTCGAACATGAAGCCGGCGCCGCCGCAGGCCTCGCGCGCCTCCTGCAGCGTGTCGAGCGCGTGCCAGGTCGACAGCGGCTTGAGTGCTGCGGCCAAGGTCTCGAGGTCTTCCCGGTCGGCCGGAGTGTCGATGCGCCCGGAGAAGACGCCGTCGAACTTCTGCAGGAACTCGTCGTGCGCGAAGATCTGCGCATACGTGGTCGCGAGTCGCGGGAACAGTCGGCGCTGGTGCTTGCCGTAGTCGAGCAGCACGACCTCTTCACCATCGACCCCGTCGAACTGGCGGCGCTGGGTGGCGTAGGTGATCGCGATGTCGAGTCCGAGGGCGGATGCCCAGGATGCCGCACCGTCGAGCGACACACGCCCCTGCACCAGCGTGCCGAGCATCGTGAAGAAGCGACGGCCGGGGCTGTCGATCGCGCTGGAGTAGGTGCCGTCGGCGGCCACGTCGCCGTAGCGGTTGAGCAGGTTGGTGCGCGGGATGCGCACGTGATCGAACGAGAGCCGCCCGTTGTCGATGCCGTTCAGCCCACCCTTGAGTCCGTCGTCCTCGCGGCCGATGCCGGGCAGGTCCACGCCGTCGTCACCGCGCAGCGGCACGTAGAAGCAGTGCACGCCGTGGCTCACGCCGTTCGTGATCAGCTGCGCGAACACGGTCGCCGCGATGCCGTGCAGGGCGGCGTTGCCGAGGTACTCCTTCGTCGCCCCGCGGAACGGGGTGTGGATGACGAACTCCTCGGTCGCAGGATCGTAGGTCGCGGTGGTGCCCGCGGATGCCACGTCGGAGCCGTGCCCGATCTCGGTCATCGCGAACGCGCCGGGGATCGAGAGGTCCATCACCCCGGGAAGCCACTTCTCGTGGTGTTCCCGCGTGCCCAGCTGCAGGATCGCCGATCCGAACAGCCCCCACTGCACGCCCGACTTGATCTGCAGGCTCGGGTCGGCGACGACCAGCTCCTCGAAGCCGGCGATGTTGGCGCCGTTGTTCTCCTCGCCCCCGAGCCACTTCGGGAACGCGCGGTGCACGGCCTTGTTCTCGACCAGCAGATGCAACTGGCTCAGCACGCGCTCGCGGTGCTCGTCCTTGCCGAGCTCGTCCTTGCGCCAGAACGCGGAGTCCTTGATCATCTCGCGGGCCTGGCGGCGGGTCTCGCCCCAGGTGCCCATCAGCAGCTCGTTGACCTGGGCCACATCGAGGTGCGGGGTGGGGGTGGCGTCGTTCGACTCGGTGGGTGTCGTCGAAGAACGGACGGCGGCGTCGACCATGGGCATTCCTCTCGAGGAGAAGTAGGGATGCTCTCATGGTAGGTCTGCGACAAACGAGGGCGAACTCGCCTGTCGGCATCCTCCAACGCAGTCCCGGCCGTGCCCCGTCCCGCATTGTCGTCAGGCGACAGGATGGGGCTGGGGCTGGTGCGGGACAGGTCGCATATGGTCGCCTCAACACGCGCGAAGCGACCATATGCGACCGCTCTGGGGCAGGGGTGGTCGCACACTGTCGCATCAGCCCGCGCGAAGCGACCATATGCGACCGCTCCCGACAGGATGCCCCGTCGCCAGGCGACAGGATGCCCCGTCGCCAGGCCACAGGACGCCCGTCGCCTGGCGAACAGCTGTGCTCTAGAGGGACAGCCCGTGGCCGAAGCGGAACAGCGGGTCGGCGGTGTCGAACGGCACATCGGGGGCGGATGCCTCGACCGCCGCCATGGATCGCGGCAGGTCGAACGGCAGCTTCCCGTGCGCAGCGAAGGCTCCGCTGAGCACGTCGAGCAGCGCCGCGCCGGACGCGCCCCAGTTGACCGTCACGGCCGCCGCGGCATCCACGAGCGGGGTCAGGATCGGCGGCCGGTCGGCGAGCACGTCCACGACGGTCGGCACGACGGCAGCGACGGCCTGCACGTGATCGACGACCTCGGTGTCGAAGTCGAGCGACCCCGCGTGGAAGAAGTTCTCGAACATCGTCTCGCGCTCCTCGAACGGCGCCTGCAGTCGGATGATCGCGAGGTCGGCCTCCGCCGGTGTGGCGACGACCTGACCGTAGTCCGCCGCCACCTCTGCGGAGAGCCCTTCGACGTACAGCTTCAGACCGCGGGCGAACGGCAGGGCTCCGGCGTTCGTGAGCACGGTGATCGACGCACGCTGAGCCGATTCCCCGGCGTCACGGAACTCCGCGTTGCCGACGACCTCGTCGGCGGCATCCTCGTCGACGAAAGGATCGTCGAACAGGCCGAGCTCGAACTTCTCGCGCAGGAGCCGTCGGGCCGACACGTCGATGCGCTCCTCGGTGACCTCGCCGTCGGCGACGAGCTCCAGCAGCAGCTCGGGGCAGTCCTCGCCGCCGAACTGGTCGGCACCGGCATCCAGCACCTTCTTCATGCGCTCCCGGGGCGAGAGGTCTTCCACACCCCACGCTCGCGCTGGGAAGGGCTGCCCGAAGATCTCGGAGTCGTTGATCAGCCCCCAGTCGGTGCACACGAGTCCGTCGAAGCCGTAGCGCTCGCGCAGCAGACCCGTGATCACGGACTTGTTGAAGCCGAATCCGACCTCTTCGTACTCGGTCCCGACCGGCATGCCGTAGTACGGCATCATCTGACGGGTGCCGGCGGCGAGCGCATCCTCGAAGGGCTTGAGGTGCAGTTCGAACTGCCCGCCGGGGTACACCTGCTCGCGACCGTACGGAAAGTGCGGATCTTCACCGTCCTTCTGCGGACCGCCACCGGGAAAGTGCTTCGTCATGGTCGACACCGAGCCCGGGCCGAACGACGCACCCTGGAACCCGCGGATGTAGGCGGCTCCGAGCACGCCGGACAGCTCGGCATCCTCTCCGAACGTCGCGGTCTGCCGCGCCCAGCGGGGCTCGGTCGCCAAGTCGACCTGCGGATGCAGGGCGACGCGCAGACCGACGGCCGTGTACTCCTGGCGTGCGATGTCGGCGAAGCGCTCCACGAGTTCCGGGTCGCGCGTCGCTGCGAGGCCCAGCGTCTCGGGCCACTGCGAGAAGGGTCCCGCGAGGATCGAGGCACCGGGGTTCTCACTGAACGAGTGCCGCGGGTCGGTCGACAGGGTCACAGGGATGCCGAGACGGGTGGATGCCGCGAGCCGCTGCACGGCGTTCTGCCAGGCGGCGATCTCGCGCCCGGTCGGCGCAGCGCCGAGCAGGTTGAAGTGCGTCATCTGCTTCTTCTCGAGGAAGTCGCGCGCGCTCGGGGTACTGAAGATCGGGTTCGGCTCATCGAGGTCGCCGATCGCGATCATGGTGTGGAAGAAGAGACCTGCCTTCTCCTCGATCGTCATCTCGTCGAGCAGCAGCTGCACGCGCTCGTCGACCGGCAGGTCGGCGTCGAGCCAGGGACGGGTCGCCGTGGTGGTCGTGGTGGCGTCGGTCATGGTCATTTGACTCCCTTGATGCGGTAGACGAGCACGGCGCCGGCCAACGCGACCAGCGCGCCGAACAGATACCACGTGGTGTAGCCGCCGAGCGGGGTGGCCGCGCCGAGGGCGATGATGCCGGGGGCGATCACGGGGGCGATCGACTGCGGCAGCGCATTGGCGATGTTGAGCACGCCGAGATCCTTCGCCGTGTCCTCCGGGTTGGGGAGTACCTCGGTGGCGAGCGCGAGATCGACGGAGAGGAACGAACCGGCTCCGAGCCCGATGATCGTCTGCGCGATGATCACGGTCGTGATGTCGGGGGCGAGGGCGAGGATGACCAGGCCGACGACCATGATCACACCGGCGATCGCGACGAACGGACGGCGCTTGCCGATCCGGTCGGAGAGGATGCCGCCGAGGGGTGCGGAGATCGCCATCGCGGCCATCGACGCCAGGTTCGCGAGGAGGATCGTGCTGATCGCGCCCTGCTCGTCGAGGGAGAACTTGGTCACGAGGTACAGCGGCAGGAAGGTCGCGATACCCGCGTAGCCGAACATCACGAAGAACTTCGTGAGCCAGGTCCAGCCGAAGTCGGGGTGCTTGCGGGGGTTGAACACGAACGACCCGAAGAAGGTCTTGGCCGTGAACCGCTCGGCGGGCTTCTCCGTGAGGCGGCGATCCTTCAGGGTGAGCACGAAGACCACGACCAGGATCAGCGCGATCACACCGGGAACGACGAAGCGCTCGAAGTCGCCCGGCAGGAAGTTCACGATGAAGCTGCCGGCCAGGATGCCGATCGGCGTGGTGATGCCGACGATGCCCGACACCTTGCCGCGACTGTTCACGGGGACCTGATCGGGCAGAGTCGCGTTGGCTGCGGCGAGCACCGCGTTCATCGACGCCTGCACGAGGCACCAGGCGAGCAGCACCATCCACACCGAGCTCGCGACGCCGATGATGGCGAAGCCTCCGAGCCCCACGAGCGCGCCGCCGAGGATCCACGGGCGGCGCATGCCCCAGCGGGAGGTCGTGCGGTCGGAGAGACGGCCGACCAGCGGGTTCGCGATCAGGGCGAATGCCGCACCGACACCCATCACGAGGCCGAGACTTCCCGTCGTGTTGTCGGGATCGATGTGCTGGATCTTGAACGCCATCGACACCATCACCGGGGTGAGGAGGGCGAGGTAGACACCGAAGTTCACGGCGGCGAGGCCGGGGGTGTAGCCGCGGGGCGTGCGAGGCGGCGTCGTTCCCGGCGCCTTGAAGCCGGTCGTGCCGACCGCGGCCGCATTGGCGGCCGATGACAACTCTGTCATGGGGGGTCCTTTCGGGAGGGGCGCCGAGCTCCGATGGTGGCGCTGAGATGAAGATACACGAATCTCGACCGATTGGTAAGTGAATGTCGACCGATTGGTAATGAGCGAGGATAGGATGCAGGAGGAGGACGCGATGACGACCATCACGCCGACGGGCTCACGCACCAAGCGAGCCGCCGCCACGCGGCAGCGCATCCTCACCGCCGCGCACGAGTTGTTCGTCGCGAACGGCTACCGCTCCACCTCGCTGCGCGACATCGCGGCCGCGGCATCCGTCAGCCATCCCGGCCTGCTGGGCCACTTCGCGTCGAAGGACGAACTGCTCGCCGAGGTCGTCGCCGAGCTCGAGGCCGACAACGAGTCGGTCTTCGCCGGGATCGCGGCGGCTGCCGAGCCGGGCGAGCTCGTGTTCGCGCAGCTCGCCGCACGCAACGACCGCACCGAGGGCTACCTCGAGCTGTTCGCCGCGCTCACCGGCGAGGCATCCGCACCCGCGCACCCCGCCCACGCGCGCATGCGGGCCCGCTACGCCCGGCTGCGCGCGCTCAGCGCCGAGGTGCTCGAAGACGCCAAGTACCACGGGGTGATCTCCGGCGACCGCGACGTCGACGGAGAGACCGTGCGGCACACGGCCGGATGGGACGGACTGCAGTTGATCTCGCAGTACCTGCCCGCCCAGGTCGATGTCGTCGAGATGCTCGAAGAGCGCGAGAGTCTCTGGGCATCGCCGGTCGGATGGCGGGATCCCGATGAGGCCGTCTCCCGCGACGAACCCGCGGGGCCCATTCCCGAGATGTTCGAGGTCGCCGTCGCCGGGCCGGACCCGGGCTATGCGGTCGGCCGACGCCGACGCGCGCAGATCGTCGCCGATGCGACGCGACTGTTCTCGCGCGGAGGGTACGGCGACACGAGCCTGCGTGACATCGCCGAGGCCGTCGGGGTGTCGAAGTCGACACTGCTGCACCACTACCCGTCGAAGGAAGCGCTGCTGAGCGCGGTGCTCGCGGCGCGCGACGGGGCCATCCGCACGAACCAACCGATCGCCGAGCGCACCTCGGCAGGCGATCTGCTGCGCGGGATCCCGGAGGGCGCCCGGTTCAGCGCCCGCGAAGAACCCGGACTCGTCGAGGTGTACGCCGTGCTCTCGTGCGAGGCCGTGCCCGCAGGGCATCCGGCGCACGCCTACTTCACGGCACGCTTCGAGAGTGGGATCGAGTACTTCACCGAACTCTTCCGGCTCGCCCAGCTCGACGGCGATCTGCCCGAGCATCGCGACCCCGCCCACGAGGCACTCTGGCTGATGGCGCTGTGGGACGGGCTCCAGTACCAGTGGCTGTACGACCGGGATGCCGTCGACGTGTCAGCCCAGCTGCACGCACACCTCGACGACGTGCTGCCCTCGCGTCCCTGATCCCCTGGCCCCTTGGCCCCCTGGTCCCCTGGTCCCCTGGCCCCCTGACCCCTGGCCCCTACACGAACTTGGCACCTGACGCCGGAATACGCGCGCTATAGCGACAACACGTGCCAACTCCACGCGCAGCCCCTGAACGAACTTGGCACCTCACGCCGGAATACGCGCGCGATAGCGACAACACGTGCCAACTCCACGCGCAGGCTCACCCCCCACTGCACGAAGTTGACACCTCACGTCGGAATACGCGCGCGATAGCGACAACAGGTGCCAACTCCAGGGTCCGACAGGTGCCAACTCCACACCATGCACCTGACGCGGGGAGGGTCAGTTCGCGGCGACGATCGCGATCACGGCCTCACCGTAGGCCTCGCGCTTCTTCTCGCCGATGCCGGTGATGCCGTCGAGGTCGGCGAGGGATGCCGGACGATGCTCGGCGAGTGCGCGCAGCGTGGCATCTCCGAACACCACGTACGCCGGCTTGCCCTGCTCGCGGGCGGTCTCGGCCCGCCACACCCGCAGCGCCTCGAAGAGGGAACGATCTCCCTCGCCGAGAGTGTCGGCGGCCGACGCCTTGCGAGCCCGCGTCGGCGAGGACGCGCGGCCGATCGTGTCCTTCCGCAACGGCACGGCGGTCTCGCCCTTCAGCACTCCGGCGGATTGCTCCCCCGGCGCGAGGGTGCCGTAATCACCCTGCGCGACCAGGATGCCGCGAGCCAGCAGCTGACGCACGACGCTGCGCCAGTCCTGATCCGAGAGGTCGGATCCGATGCCGTAGGTGGCGAGCTTGTCATGGCCCTGCTGACGCATGCGCTCGGTCGAGGCCCCGCGCAGGATGTCGATCAGATGCCCCGCGCCGAACGACTGATTGCGCTCACGCTTGAGGCGGACGATCGTCGAGAGCAGCTTCTGCGCCGGCACGAGGCCGTCGAACGTCGCGGTGTCTTCGAGGCACGTGTCGCAGTTGCCGCACGGCTGCGAGTCCTGCCCGAAGTACCCGAGCAGGTTCTGACGACGGCACTCCACGGTCTCGCACAGGGCGAGCATCGCGTCGAGATGCTGCCCCATGCGCATCTTGAAGGTGCGATCGCCCGGGCTCTGATCGATCAGTCGGCGCTGCTGCACGACATCGCCGAGCCCGTACGCCATCCATCCCACCGCGGGCTGACCGTCGCGGCCCGCTCGACCGGTCTCCTGGTAGTACCCCTCGACCGACTTCGGCAGGTCGATGTGCGCCACGAAGCGCACGTCCGGCTTGTCGATGCCCATGCCGAACGCGATCGTCGCGACCATCACGACGCCGTCCTCGCGCAGGAAACGCGACTGGTTCGACGCGCGCACCTCGGCCGGCAGACCCGCGTGATACGGCAGGGCGTCGAGCCCCTGCGCGGCGAGATAGGTCGCGGTCTGCTCGACCGACTTGCGGCTGAGCGCGTAGACGATGCCCGCCGCACCCCGGTCCTGCGAGCGGATGAACGCCACGAGCTGCTTGCGCGGATCGACCTTGGGCACGATCCGGTACTGGATGTTCGGCCGGTCGAAGCTCGCCACGAAGTGCTTCGCGCCGTCGAGGTGCAGCCGCTCGGTGAGCTCCTGATGCGTGGCGCGGGTCGCGGTGGCCGTCAGCGCCATGCGCGGCACTCCGGGGAAGCGGTCGCCGAGGTCGCCCAGCGCGAGGTAGTCGGGGCGGAAGTCATGACCCCACTGCGACACACAATGGGCTTCGTCGATCGCGATCACGCTGAGCGTGCCGCGCTGCAGAAGGGCCGTCGTCTGCGGGTTCGACAGGCGCTCGGGCGCGACGTAGATCAGATCGAGCTCGCCGTCGACGTACGCCCGCTCGACCTCGCGCCGCTCGTCGATGGCCTGCGTGGAATTGAGGTACGCCGCCTTCACTCCGTTGGCACGCAGCGCATCGACCTGGTCGTGCATGAGGGCGATCAGCGGACTCACCACGAGACCGGTGCCCTCCCGCACGAGCGCGGGCACCTGGTACGTGATGCTCTTGCCGCCACCGGTCGGCATCAGCACGACGGCGTCGCCGCCCGCGATCACCTGGTCGACGATCGCTGCCTGATCGCCGCGGAACTCGTCGTAGCCGAAGACCGTGCGCAGCGCCTCGCCCGCGGTGGCGTAACGGCTCGGAGTGGAGCGGCGGACGGCGGGGGCGGATGCTGCCACCACGGGCGTCGTCGGGCCGGGACCCCAGTCGAGCGGCGGTTCGAAGCCGGCGCCCTGCGGCTCCCAGTCCATCGGCTCGGGCGGCTCGGACGGCTCCCAGCCGCCCTCGTCCCACGGCTCGTCGGCGTACGGCAGATCCGCGTACGGGTCACGGGGAGTCTGCGGCATCCCTCCAGCGTAACGACCTCCACCGACCTCGGCCCGCGGGGACGGGCGTAGGTTGGACGAAGACGCCAGAAGGAGCACCGATGACCGATATCACCGTCACCCGAGAGGACGAGGCTTCGCGCTACGAGATCCGCTCCGACGACGCACTCGCGGGGTACGCCGAGTTCGAGCGGCGCCACGGTTCGATCCGTTTCACGCACACCGAGGTCGACCCCGTGTTCCAGGGTCAGGGTCTCGCCGGCAAGCTCGCCGCCGCCGCCCTCGCGGATGCCGCGGCATCCGGCGACGCGATCGTGCCGCTGTGCCCGTACATCGCGCGCTATCTCGAGACGCACGAGATTCCCGGGGCCGAGATCCGCTGGCCGCGGATCCCCGCGCCCACCACGGCACCGGATGCGACACCGGATGCCGGCAGCGCCGACACCGCCGGCACCGAGGCCGCTGGCGCCTGATGATCGGCTCGCGGAGGATCGTGCTCGAACCGCGCGAGGTTCCGCTCGGCGGGGTGCGCGGCATGAAGGTGCTGCGTGCGCTCCCGCACCGCAACCTCCCGACGATCGGCGCCTGGTGCTTCCTCGACCGGTTCGGCCCCGCCGAGACGCGGATGCGCGTCGAGCCGCATCCGCACATCGGGCTGCAGACCGTGACCTGGCCGCTGACCGGAGAGATCCGGCATCGTGATTCGCTCGGCAGCGACGTCGACCTGCGCCGCGGACAGTTGAACCTGATGACCGCCGGCGACGGCATCTCGCACTCCGAGTACTCGCTCGGCGAGGGGCCTGTGCCACTCGACGCGCTGCAGTTCTGGGTCGTGCTCCCGGAGTCGGCGCGTCACGGCGCCGCCGGTTTCGAGCGGCACACCGACCTGCCCGCCGCGTCTCTCGCCGCCGACGACGGAGCGGATGCCGCGGCCACCGTCGTGCTGGGAGAGTTCGCCGGCGTGCGCTCTCCCGCATCCGTGCACACCCCGATCGTCGGCGCCGAGATCGTCATCCCTGCGGGCAGCCGTGTGCGCCTGCCGTTGCGCTCCGACTGGGAGCACGCGCTCATGCTGGTCGAGGGCGATGCGGTGGTGTCGGAGCATCCACTCGATCGCAACGATCTGCTCTACCTCGGCGACTCGCGCGACGAGGTCGAGGTGTCGTCGACCGGCGGCGGGCTGCTGTTCCTGCTCGGCGGCGAGCCCTTCGAGGACGACATCGTGATGTGGTGGAACTTCGCCGGCCGCTCACACGATGAGATCGCCGAGGCGCGCGAGGAGTGGGAGGCCGCGTCGGCCCGATTCGGGGTCGTCGAGGGGCACGACGTGCGCATCCCCGCGCCTCCCCTGCCGCCCGTGCGACTGATGCCGCGCAGCCGACAGATCTAGCGCGGCCGGTGCGGGGCGAAACCCGGACCATGTGGCATCCGCCCGGCGCGGCGCGCTGCGACCCGCCGCATCCGCCACAGTTCGTCCGGGTTTTGCACGCTCCCCCGCGGCGCGCAACCCCGTCAGCCGCGCTCCGGCGTATGCACGCGGGCGAGGAAGCGGTCGGTGCGGGGCGAAGGTCCGCGCGGGTCGAGCAGCGAGACGCCGATCGTGACCGCGGTGGCGAGCGGGATCGTCCAGGCCGCCGGCTGCGCGAGGTAGGGGGCGGCGACGCCCACCCCGTCGATCGCCGCGTGCACGAGCAGTGCCAGGCCCGCCGCGACCCCGCCGCAGACCATGCCGGCCACCGCTCCGCGCGCGGTGAGCCCGCGCCACCAGACGCCCAGCAGCACGACGGGCGAGAGGGTCGACGCGGCGATCACGAACACCACTCCCACGCTGGCGACCAGTCCGGCCGGAGCAGTGAGCAGGGCCACGGCGAGCGGCACGAGCGCGCAGAGCACAGCCGACAGGCGGAACGAGCGCACGGAACCCGAGAACACGTCCTGGCTGATCACCCCGGCGAGCGAGACGACGAGCCCCGCCGACGTGGCGAGGAAGGCGGCGAAGGCGCCGGCGACGATCAGCGCCGTGAGCAGCTCGCCGAAGACTCCGGGGAAGATTCGTGAGGGGAGCAGCAACACGACCGTATCGGCGACCCCCGGCACGGCGAGGTCGGGGGCCGCGATCCGGGCGAGCAGCCCCATAGCGCTCGAGACCGCGTAGAACGCGCTCACCATCACGATCACGATCACGGTCGTGCGGCGCGCCGACACCCCGGTCGGACTCGTGTAGAAGCGCACCAGCACGTGCGGCAGCCCCATCGTGCCCAACAGCAGCGCGAGGAGCAGGGATGCCGACTCGTACGCGTCGAACCCCGACGGCCCGGCCTCGGAGGGGAACACGAGTGCCGGGTCGAAGTCGTGCGGACCGTTGCTGAGCGCGAAGGCGATGCACACGACCGGCACCAGAAGGGCCGTGAGTTTGAGCCAGTACTGGAACGCCTGCACGTAGGTGATCGCGCGCATGCCTCCGGCGGCGACCGACGCGGCTACGAGCACCGCTACCGTCACGGCGCCCACCCACTCGGGCAACCCCGCGACGACCACGAGCGTGATGCCCGCGCCATGCAGCTGCGGCACGATGTACAGCCACCCGATGATCAGCACCGCGAGGCTGGTGACGCGGCGGGCCGAGGTCGATTCCAGTCGCGCCTCGATGAAGTCGGGGATCGTGTACGCGCCGCTGCGCCGCAGGGGAGCCGCGACGAAGACGAGCACCAGCAGGTACCCCGCCGCGTACCCGATCGGGAACCAGAAGCCGCGAGCGCCGTCGAGCAGAACAAGCCCCGAGAGCCCGAGGAACGTGCCGGCGGAAAGGTACTCGCCGCTGATCGCCGAGGCGTTCCACACCGGACGCACAGTACGCGAGGCCACGAAGAAGTCGCTCGTGGTGCGCGAGACACGCAGCCCGTAGACACCGATGAGCAGAGTCGCGATGATGACGAGCGCGACCCCGATCAGATCCATCGCGGCGTTCATTCGCGGTCTCGCAGGGCACGGTAGCGGCGTTCATTGCGCGCGGCGGTGCGCGCGTACAGCAGGGCGAACACCAGGATGATCGGGTAGAAGGCGAAGGCCTGCAGCAGCCACGACAGCGGCATCCCCCACAGCACGATCTCGTCCATCGCGGGGATCAGCGCGATCGTCAGGGCCAACGCCACGACCACGAGCACGAACCCCGCGATCGTGCCGAGCGCGAGCCGGAGCTGGCTGCGCAGGAGCGCGCGGGCGTAGACGGCATCCGCTTCATCGACCGGCGCACCCGGCAGCGCGATCCCGCGCGTGAGGGTCGATGCCCGCCGCGGCGGCACGTCGGCCGTCACGCGCACCCGCTTCGGCGCCTCGGTCACCCGGCGCCCTCACCCCGCACGAGGGCGTCGCGCACCGCCGACACCAGACGCCGACTCACCGGCAGCGCGACGGCGCCGATCGACACCGAGGGCTCGGCCCCCGACAGGCGCACCTCGGTCACCGCCGCCGCGCGCACCATCCACGACCGATGGATGCGCACGAATCCGGCATCTGCCCACCTGCCCTCCAGCTCCGAGATCGGGATGCGCACGAGGTGGCCCGCCCCGTCGTCGGTGTGCAGGCGGGAGTAGTCGCCCTGCGCCTGCACCCAGCGCACATCGCGTCGATTGACGAACCGCACGGACGCGCCGACGGTCACCGGAAGCACCTCGTCGTCGCCCGTCGTCGCCGAGTCGCCCAGCTCGACGACCCGATCGACCGCACGGCGCAGCCGCTCGGCGCGCACCGGCTTGAGCACGTAGTCGGCCGCGCGCAGCTCGAACGCCTCGACCGCCCGCGCCTCATCGGCCGTCACGAAGACCACGGCGGGCGGATCGGCGAGCGAGAGGAACGCCCGCGCGAGCTCGGTGCCCAGCAGACCCGGCATGTGGATGTCGAGGAAGGCGATCCGCACCGCACGCTCCGACAACTGGCGCAGCGCATCCGCTCCCGTGCTCGCGGTGAGGATCTCGCCGATGCGGTCGTCCAGGCGCAGCAGATGCACCAGCTCATCCAGCGCGGGCTTCTCGTCGTCGGCGACGAGGACGTCGATCATGAGCGCACCCCACTCGTTGTCCGCGACATCCCACTCGTCGTCCGCGACATCCCACTCGTCGTCCAGGACATCCCACTCGTCGTCCAGGACATCTCAGTCGTTGTCCGGATCGTTCAGCGGCTGCGACTTGGGCACCCGCATGCGCACCAGGGTACCCGCGCCCGTGTTCGTCTCCACGACCAGTCCCCCGTCGGTGCCGTACAGCTGGCGCAGGCGCGTGTCGACGTTGCGCAGCCCCACGTGCAGGCCGTCGTCGCCGGCGGTGAGCACGGCGCGCAGCCCCTCCGGATCCATGCCGATACCGTCGTCCTCGACGGTGATCTCGGTGTGCGTGCCGTCGTCGCGTGACGCGATGAGGATCTCGCCTCCGCCCTCGCCCGGTTCGAGGCCGTGACGCACGGCGTTCTCGACCAGCGGCTGCACCGAGAGGAAGGGGATGACCGTCGCGAGGGTCTCGGGGGCGATGCGCAGCGTGACCTGCAGGCGCTCGCCGAAGCGCGCGCGCTCCAGCTCCAGATAGGAGTGGATGCTGCCCAACTCGTCGGCGAGCGTCGTGAACTCGCCCTGCCGCCGGAAGGAGTAGCGCGTGAAGTCGGCGAACTCCAGCACGAGCTCGCGGGCCCGCGCCGGGTCGGTGTGGATGAACGAGGCGATCGCGGTCAGAGCGTTGTAGATGAAGTGCGGCGAGATCTGCGCCCGCAACGAGCGCAGTTCGGCCTCGGCCAGCTGGGCGCGTGAGGCGTCGAGGCCGCCCAGTTCGACCTGCGCGGCGCACCAGTCCGCGACCTCCTCCGCCGCGCGGATGAGCGTCGCGCGCACCGGAGCGGCGAAGGCGACGACCACTCCGACCACACGACCGTCGACGAGGATCGGTGCGCCGACGCCCTCGAGGTGATCGGCGTCACCGGATGCCGGGAACACCTGACGCCGTCCCGATGCCCGCACGCGCTCGGCGATGCGCAGTGCGCTGGGCTCCAGCCCGTCGGATGCTCCGTCGAACGAGACCGTGTCGTCGGCGCCGACGATCGCGACCGCGACGCTGCCGAGCAGCACACGCAGGTGGCGTGCGGCCGTGGTGACCTCGGGCGTCGACAGCCCTCCGCGCAGATGGGGTGCGGCGAGGCTCGCGTGGTGAAGCGCGCGCAGGGCTGCCTGCTCGGCGTCGCTCCCGAGATCGGTCGCACCCCGCGCGAGCCGTCGGGCGAGCAGCAGCAGCACCGTGAGCACGATGCCCCCGACCGCGCCGAGGACCGCGGCGAGAACGACGTCGGTCATGGGTTCAGCCTAGGCACGCGGCGGCCTCAGCAGCAGCGCGCACCGGGGTTGCGATCCTGATCGTCCATCCGCTGCCGCCAGAACTCACGCTCGGTCATCGGCTCCTCGCCCGGATGCTCGCGGCGATGATGGGCGACATAGGTCGCGTAGGCGGTGTCGCCCATCAGCGTCGTGATGTACCAGCGGATGCCGCGGCCCACCCGCCCCGCGGCGCTGAGGAGCGCTCGCAGAGGGGTGGTCGCGGCATCCGCCCGAGGACTGGCCATGTCAGTGACCCGAGGTGCGGCGCTCATCGGCGAGGAGCGGCTCCCACTGCTTCTCGAGCTCGCGTTCGTCGGCGTTCGGCAGGAACCCGGCGGGGGCGAATCGACGCGAGGCGACCGGCTCGTCCTCCGTGTTCTCGCCTCCGCCGTTGCGGATCGCCTTGATCGTCACGACGACTGCGGCGACCATCACGACGATCGCGAGGGTGACGAAGATGATCGACAGGGTGCCCTGCACCGCGGTGTTGCGGATGACGGCTTCGAGCACTTCCGGCGCTCCGAGCGAGGTGTCGCCGGAGTCGCGAGCGGCCACGTACTTGAAGTGGTTTGCCCAGTAGCCGATCGCCGGCACAGGGGAGGCGATCTTGTACAGCGACGCCGTGATCGTGACGACCGCGGTGAACGCGAGCGGCAGCCCGATGATCCACAGCCACTTGATGTAACTCTTGCCGCGCTTGGCGACGATGGCCATCACCACGGCGAGCGCGATCGCGGCGAGCAGCTGGTTCGCGATGCCGAACAGTGGGAAGAAGGTGTTGATGCCGCCGAGCGGGTCGGTGACGCCGAGGATGAGGATTGCTCCCCAGCCGGCCACCATGATCGCGGTGCAGATCCAGACTCCGGGACGCCAGGACACGTCGCGGAACTTGGGGAACCAGGCGCCGATCGAGTCCTGCAGCATGAAGCGGGCGACGCGGGTTCCGGCATCCACCGCGGTGAGGATGAACAGCGCCTCGAACATGATCGCGAAGTGGTACCAGAACGCCATGAGCGCCTGCCCGCCGAGCGCCTGCTGCATGATGTGCGCGAGTCCGAGCGCGAGCGTCGGGGCTCCACCGGTGCGCGACACGATCGACTCCTCGCCGACCAGTTCGGCCGTGCCCGTCAGCATCTCGGGCGTGAGCGTCACCCCCGTCAGCCCCAGCGAGTTCACGAAGGCGACGGCCCCTTCGACCGTGCCCCCTGTCGCCGCTGTCGGCGCGTTCATGGCGAAGTAGATGCCCTGGTCGATCGAGATCGCGGCGACGAGCGCCATGATCGCGACGAACGATTCCATGAGCATGCCGCCGTAGCCGATGAAGCGCGACTGACGCTCCTTCTCGATGAGCTTGGGCGTCGTGCCCGAGGCGATCAGCGCATGGAACCCGGACAGGGCACCGCACGCGATCGTCACGAACAGGAACGGGAAGAGCGGACCTGCGAACACCGGGCCCATGCCGTTCTCGCCGAAGATGCTCACGGCGGGGACGGTGATCTCGGGACGCACGAGGATGATCGCACCGGCGAGCATCACGATCACACCGATCTTCATGAAGGTGGAGAGGTAGTCGCGGGGAGCGAGCAGCAGCCAGACCGGGAGCACCGCGGCGATGAAGCCGTAGATGATGATGCCCCATGCGATCGTGGTGCGGTCGAGGTGGAAGATCGCCTGACCCCAGTCGGTGCCGGCGACCCAGCCGCCGCCGATGATCGCGGCCATGAGCAGCACGAAGCCGATGATCGAGACCTCGGTGACCTTGCCGGGGCGGAGGAACCGCAGGTAGATGCCCATGAAGATCGCGATCGGGATGGTCATCGCCACCGAGAAGACACCCCAGGGGCTCTCGCCGAGGGCGTTGACGACGACGAGCGCGAGGATCGCGACGATGATCAGCATGATCAGCAACGAGGCGACGATCGCCGCAGTGCCGCCGATGCGACCGAGCTCCTGCCGTGCCATCTGTCCGATCGTGCGACCGCCGCGGCGCATCGAGAAGAAGAGCACCGTGTAGTCCTGCACGGCACCGGCGAGCACGACACCGACGATGATCCAGATCGTTCCGGGCAGGTAGCCCATCTGCGCCGCGAGCACGGGGCCCACGAGCGGGCCGGCGCCGGCGATGGCGGCGAAGTGGTGGCCGTAGAGCACGCGGCGGTCGGTGGGGACGTAGTCCTTGCCGTCCTGCTTGACCTCGGCGGGGGTGGCGCGTCGGTCGTCCGGGCGGGTGATGTACTTCTCGATCACCTTGGAGTAGAAGCGGTACCCGATCAGGTACGTGCAGACCGCGGCGAACACGAACCAGATCGCGTTGACGGTCTCTCCGCGGACGATCGCGAGCATGGTCCAGGCGACGGCCCCCAGCAGCGCGATGGCCGACCAGAGGAGGATCTTCGGGAGGGTCCAGCGACTGGACTTCTCGTGGTGTTCGTCGGTGAGGGCGACGGGAGGGAGTTTCGGATCGGTGACGATGTCGCCGCGGTGCGGTGCGGTCATGGGGTTCTCCTCGGTGTGCGCATCATTGCGTTGTCCCACGCTAGGAAGCATCCGCGCGCGGACACGGACGGGACGGCGGATGCTGCGACGAGCGGCGTGGTCGGCGCGACGAGCGGCTTTTTGCACGGTCCACCGACGCCCGGGTGTGCCCGCGCGCAAGTAGGCTGAGGGGGTGGCCCGCACCCCTGTCCTGTCGACCAGAGTTCTGCTGGTGTGCGCGGCCATCGGCGTCGCGACGGGCATCATCGGCGGCATCGCCGGACTGCTGACCCCGGTCGTGCTGCTCACCGCTCCCTTCGCCTACGGTCTGCTGCTCGGATCGCACGTGCTGCCGGGCATCATCGCGCAGGAGGTACTGCGCAGACCGCTCGTCGCGCTGGTCACCCACCTGATCGCCGCGCTCGTGGCGAGCGCGTTCAATCCCGCCTGGGCGCTGCGCTTCATCGGCACGGCTCTGCTGTTCGGCGCGATCCAGGAGGGCGTCGCCGCACTCACCCGGTACCGCGCCTGGGGACCGTGGCGCTTCTTCATCTCGGCGACCGTCATCGGTCTGATCGTCGCCGTGGTGGTCTTCTTCGCGGCACACCTGAGCACTCTCGCTCCGTGGGCCCAGGTGCTCTACCTGGTGATCTCGGTGCTCGGCCCGATCGCGTGGACCGCCGTCGGCCTCGGAGTCGGCGCTGCCCTGTCGCGCGCGGGCGTCGCGCGACGCTGACCGCCCCTCCCGTCGATGGCGATGAAGGTAAGGCTGGGCTAAGTTAGAACGGTACGATCCACCGACCCGGGGTTCCGCCGTGCGCCCATCCGCGCCTCTCCTCCGCGTGCGTGACCTCTCGCTCACCCACGCCGATGCCGCGCACCCTTCGCCGCGCGACGTGAGCTTCGACATCGATCCCGGTGAGGTGGTGCTGCTGCTCGGTCCATCCGGCTCGGGCAAATCGACGCTCACGCTGGCCCTGAACGGCCTCATCCCCCACGCGCTTCCCGCGACCATGACCGGCACGGTCCAGGCCGGGGGCATCGACACCGCGGATGCCGAGACCGCCGCGCTGAGCACGCATGTGGCGATGGTGTTCCAGGACCCGGATGCGCAGATCGTCACCGGCACCGTCTACGACGAGGTGGCCTTCGGACCCGAGAATCTGCGGCTGGAGCTCGACGAGGTCCGCACCCGCACCGAGGACTCCCTGCGCCGCGTGGGGCTGTGGCAGCGGCGCGATGAGAACCCCGACCGACTCTCCGGCGGAGGACGCCAGCGCCTCGCGATCGCGTGCGCCCTCGCGATGGGCTCGCCCCTGATCGTGCTCGACGAGCCGACGGCGAACCTCGATCCGCAGGGCATCGACGACGTGTACGCCGCGCTCGCCGATGTCGTCGCCGCGGGCGATCGCGCCATCCTGCTCGTCGAACACAACCTCGATGCCGCGATGGGCTTCGTGACCCGCACCATCGTGCTCGACCGAGCGGGATCCGTCGTCTTCGACGGGCCGGCGGCCGAGATCATCCGCACCCACGCCGACGAGCTCATCGAGATGGGCGTGTGGCTCCCCGCAGCCACGCTCGCGGCGCTGCGGATGCGGGCCGACGGCATCCGGCTCGATCCGCTCCCCCTCACCGCCGAGCAGCTCGCCGCCTCCCTCGACGACCGTGCCGCACCCCCACTGTTCGACACCGCCACCCCCGTAGCCGACGGCCCCACACTGCTCCGCGCCCGCGGCTTGACCGTCACCCGTCACCGCACCGAGATCCTGCACGGCGTCGATCTCGAGATCGGCAGCGGAAGCCTCACCGCCATCGTGGGCGCGAACGGTGCGGGCAAGACGACGCTCATCCAGGCCCTCGCCGGCGTCGTACCGCCGCCCAAGCGTCAGGTCGAGGTCGACGGGCTGGACCCTGCGACCGCATCGCCCCGCGACCTGGCCGCCCGCATCGGATTCGTGTTCCAGAACCCCGAGCACCAGTTCATCGCGCACACCGTGTTCGACGAACTCGCGCACGGTCTTCGCCTACGCCGCACCCCGGATGCCGAGATCACCACGCGCGTCGACGAGATGCTGGCGCGCTTCGGTCTCGAGCACAAGGCCGACGTGCATCCGTTCCTGCTATCGGGCGGCGAGAAGCGGCGCCTCTCGGTCGGCACCGCTTTGATCACCCGGCCCCGCGTGCTCGCCCTCGACGAGCCGACCTTCGGCCAGGATCGTGCCAGGGCGGCGGAACTGCTGGCCCTGCTGCGCGACCTGCGCGACGACGGCACGACGATCGTGATCGTGACGCACGACCTGCAGCTGGTCGCCGAGCACACCACCCACACGATCGTGCTCGCCGAGGGGCGGGTGCACGCGGCCGGACGCACGGCCGACCTGTTCCGCGACGAGAAGGTCTTCACCGATGCCGGCCTGAGACTGCCCACGCTCCAGCGTGTGCTCGCCGCCCATGCGCGGACGGTGGAATCATGAGCGTCGCCGTCTTCGACCCCTATGCCGCGATGGTCGCGACGTCGCGGCACCAGTTCCTGTACGGACTGAACCCGCTCGCCAAGGTCGCCGCCGTCGCCCCGGCGATGATCCTGCTCGTGTTCGTGCGCGACCTCGCCACGCCCGCGACCTTCCTCGCTCTGGCCTACCTCGTGATCCTCGCCGGCGCACGCATGACGCCGCGGATCCTGCTCATCCTGCTGCTCGGCGTGCCCGTCGGCATCGCGGCGATCGGCGTCGGCTTCTCGCTCTGGGTCGATGCGGGCCCCGTGAGCACGACCGCGCCGGCGCTGAGCATCGGTGAGTGGACGCTCTACACCGGGGCGCTCGAGATCGGTTTCGCCACGGCGGTGCGGCTCGGGGCGATCATCTCGCTCGCCCTTCTCGGCGGCCTCACGACCAGCGGGCCCGACCTGGTGCGGGCGAGTGTGCAGCAGTTGCGGGTGCCCTACCGCGTGGGCTACACCGCACTCGCAGCCTTCCGCTTCGTGCCGCGCTTCGGTCACGAACTGGCGGTGATCCGGGCCGCCCACCGTGTGCGCGGCCACCACGGCGGACGCGGCCCCTTCGCCCGCATCGCCCGCGGCTGGGGGTACATCGTGCCGCTGCTGGCCGGCGCCATCCGGCATGCGGAGCGCGTCGCCCTCGCGATGGACTCCCGTGCGTTCGGGGCCCACGCCACTCGCACCGAGCGGCACCTCGTACCGTTCCGCACGCGCGACACCGTGTTCATCGCGCTGTGGTTCGCGGCATCCGCTGTGATCTTCGTCGTGTTCTTCCCCTGGCAGCTTCCCTGAAAGGCGTCACCGTGGCATTCAGCAAGATGGTCAAGCCCGCGTCGACCGAGCTCATCCACCTCGAGGTGCTGCGCACGGAACGGTTGTCGGCGCACTGGATCCGCGTGACGCTGGGCGGTGGCGAGATCGAGCAGTTCCGCCCGATGGGGTTCGACCAGTGGTTCCGCCTGTTCCTGCCGATCGGCGGCGACGCGGGGCTCGAGCGCGTGCCCGCCAAGGCGAACAAGATGTTCGGCTACCTGAAGTTCCTGCGCATCCCCGACGGCGAACGCCCGGTGATGCGCAACTACAGCGTGCGGGCCTACCGCTCCGCCACGGCTGATGCCGGCGCCGAGATCGACGTCGACTTCGTGCTGCACGGCTCGGCGGCCGACGGCACCGCGGGACCGGCGTCGCGCTGGGCCGAGACCTGCGCACCCGGCGAACATGTGCTGATCATCGACGAGGGGCTCACGTTCAACCCAGAGCGCGGCACCGACCGCGTCGTGCTCGTGGGCGACGAGACCGCACTGCCCGCGATCTCATCGATCTGCGCCTCCCTCCCGGCGGATGCCGTGGGCACGGCGATCATCGAGGTTCCCGCCGAGGAGGATGCGCTGGAGTTCCCGCATCCGTCCGGCATCGAGGTCGCGTGGATCGTGCGACCGCACGACGAGCAGCCCGGTGCCCTCGCCCTCGCCGCGCTCCACACGACCGCGCTTCCCGAGGAACCGTTCCACGCCTACGCGGCCGGCGAGCAGGCCCTCGCCTCGGGAGTGCGCAAGCACCTCGTCGGCGAGCGCGGGGTCGACAAGAACAGCGTCAGCTTCTGTGGCTACTGGAAGATCGGCGCGGCATCCCCCGCCTCGAAGGCTGCCCGTGAAGCCGCAGCGGAGCCCCTCGTATGAGCGGCACGCCGGGCACTCCCGACGTCGCGGGGTCGGAACGGCATCCCGAATCACCCGCCGAGACGCGGAATCACACTGCGGGCTCGCGCCGCGCCCGCATCCCGACCGCGATCCTGCTGACATGCGCGGCGCTCGGCGTCGCCGGAGCCGTTCTGCTCGCCCCGATGAACTGGGCCTCGACGATCCTGACCGGGCCGCTGCCGTTCCTGGGCATGGCGCTCGCCGGGCTCTGGCTGCTGCCGTCGGTGATCGCGCTGCGGTTGCTGCGGCGTCCGCTCGTGGGGCTGCTGGTCGCCCTGATCGCCGGTCTCGTGCTCGTGCCGTTCTCGGGCTACGGGTTCACGAGCGTCGCGACGAATCTGTGGTGGGCGGCGTTCACCGAGCTGCCGTTCCTGTTCGTGCTGTGGCGGTACTGGGGCACGGGGATGCACTACCTCGGCGCGCTCGCGGTCGGCATCGTGTATCCGATCTCGGCATGGGCATGGTTCAACCTCGGTGCGATGTCGCTGGCGTTGCAGATCGCCTTCTTCGCCGTGACGATCGCCAGCTGCCTGGCCGCCACCGCCCTCGGCATCCTGATCGCCGATCGCCTGCGTCGTGCGGGCGTGGGAGGCAAGCGCCGAGCCGACGCGAATCGACCGTGACCTACAATCGCGATGAACGCGAAGCGCTGTGCCGAGGTGTCGGCACAGGCGCGAGGGAGGGGTCCGGATGTTCGGTTCGAAGAAGAAGAAGCTCGGTCTCGACGACCTGATGTCGCAGCTGAGGCCTGACCTGAGCCGGGAGTCGCTCGGCGTCGGGCCCGACTTCCCCGGCGTCACGCCGAACCCGCTGTTGAGCGGTGTGGCGCGCAGACGCAACGCCGAACTGCGCGCCGGGACGCTCGCGCTCGGCGTTCTCGTCGACTGGCGTGAGGTCAGCAGCGACGGCAGTCCGCGCGTGGTGCTGATGCTCGATGTGAAGACGGCGGACGGCGCCTCGTTCCGCGGCATCGCAGACGAAGATCTGACGATCACCGCACTCACCCGACTCGCCCCCGGACAGACCATGCCCGTGCGCTATCGACCGGCCGTCATGGATCACTACGTCGCCCTCGCGCGCGATGCGGATGCCACCGAGGTGCAGCAGCTCGCCGACGAGATCGCGAGGCGCGAACAGGCCTGACCGCCGCTCCCGGGCGCGGGTGCCTACCCTAGAGTGCGAGGTGCAGCCGAAGGGCCTCGTCGATCGCTGCCATCAGTTCGGCCGGCACCCAGCCGACCGGGCGCACGATCCTCGCGATGGCGATCGTGCGCACCTGCTCCGCCTGCGCCTTGGAGTCGCGATCGAGGCCGGTCTCCGCGGCCGGAAGCGCGACCCGGAACGGCAGCACGTTCGTGGTGTTCGACGTCAGCGGCACGACGGTCACCGTCGCTCGCGCGCTTCGTGATGCCGCCGCATTCGCGGTGTTGTTGCTCACGATCACCGCGGGCCTGGTCTTGCGGGCCTCGGACCCCACCGCGGGATCGAACGACGCCAGCACCACCTGTCCGCGCCGGAGCAGGGGGATCGCCTCCGCGCTCATGCCGACGCGAGCCCGTCGCCCACCGCGGCATCCCACTCGTCGTCGTAACCCTCCGCGTACGCCTCGGCATATGCATCAGCGAGGCGGCTCTCGCGCAGCAGCCTCACCGCATCCTGCACGGCGGCCGACCTCGAGGCGTACCGACCACTCACTGCCTCGGTGTCGAGGAAGGCCACATCGCTCTCACTCAGACTGAGACTGATCTTGGTGTGGGACATGGCCCGATGCTACCCCGGTGGCACCGACACTGCTACCGGTCACTCCGGCCTGGCCCGCATGCGCCCGACCACAACTGCGGACGCAAACGGCGACACGCCGCGGCTCCCCGACGGGGCGCGGCGTGTCGCCGTTCATCTCCGAAGCTGTGCGCGCCCGGCTGAGATACGAGCCCGCGCGCCGAGCCCCTACCGCTTGCCGGCGATCTGCCGTCCGACGATCTCGCGCATGATCTCGTTCGTGCCGCCGTAGATGCGGTGCACGCGGGCGTCGAGGAAGGCGCGGGCGATCGGATACTCCGTGATGTACCCGTAGCCGCCGTGCAGCTGCACGCCGGTGTCGAGCACCTCCCACTCGCGCTCCGTCGCCCAGAACTTGACCTTCGCGGCCTCTTCGGCCGACAGCTTGCCCTGCGAATAGGCGAGCAGTGCGCGGTCGATGTATGCCCAGAGCGCGTCGACCGTGGTGGCCATGTCGGCGATCTTGAAACGGGTGTTCTGGAAGTCGATGATCCGCTCACCGAAGGCCTCACGGTCCTTCGTGTAAGCGACGGTCCACGTGAGAGCGGCCTGCGCGGCGGCGGCACCGGCGACACCGATCGACAGCCGCTCGAGCGGCAGGTTCATCATGAGCTGCACGAAGCCCTTGCCCTCGGAACCGCCGATGAGGTTCTCGTCGGGCACGAACACGTCGCTGAACGAGAGCTCGGCGGTGTCGTGACCCTGGAAGCCCATCTTGTGCAGCTTCTTGCCGTGGTCGAAGCCCTCCATCCCGTTCTCGATCAGCACCAGGCTGAACGCGTCGGGGCGGTTGCCCTCGCCGGTCTTGACGAAGGTGACCACGAGGTCGGCGGTCGCGCCCGACGAGATGAAGGTCTTGGCGCCGTTGACGATGTAGCCGCCGTCGGTCTTCTTCGCGGTGGTCTTGATGCCGCGGAGGTCGGACCCGGCTCCGGGCTCGGTCATGGCGAGCGCGCCGATGACCTCGCCGGTGGCCATGCGGGGCAGCCACTTCTCCTTCTGCTCCTGCGTGCCCATGTGCACGAGGTACGGAACGGCGAGGTCGTCCTGGATGCCGAACGCGCCTGCGAGCGAACCGGCACCGGCCGCGATGATCTCCTCGTTCACGACCGCACGGAAGCGGTAGTCCTGCAGCATCCCGGCGCCACCGAACTCCTCGGGGACCGACAGGCCGATGATCCCGGCCTCGCCTGCGGCGCGCATCGTGTCGCGGTCGACCTCGCCGGCGGCGTCCCAGCGCTCGATCGCCTCGTTCGTCACGTAGCGCTTGACGAAATCCTTGACGAGGTCGCGGAAAGCCTCGTGATCCTCTTCGTAGATGTCGCGTTCCATCGCGTCCTCCTGAACGTCTCGTGCGTCTTTGCTCCCGGAAGTCTATGTCGCCGGCGGTCGCGAAGACAGGCCATTGTGAGAATGCATCCCACAGACAGTGAGACTGGGTACCGCGATTGTCGGATGCCGCAAACGAGGCCGAGCGGCCGGGATCAGTGCGTGTAGTCGGGTGCCGCGGGGAGCCCGAAGAACTCCTCGAGCGTGTGGAATCCGCCGTCGTGATACGCCGCGGCGAGGTCGACGCCGATGTACCGCAGGTGCCACGGCTCGGGCGCGTAACCGGTCACCGCCGTGCCGGAGTCCTCGTAGCGCACCACGAATCCGTACTCCCACGCATGCTCCGCCACCCACGCACTCTGAGCGGTCGCGCCGAACCCGTCGAGGCCGCCGCACTGCGCATCGCACGCCACGACGTCGAGGGCGAGCCCGGTCTGGTGCTCGCTGTGCCCCGGACGCGCCGACCCCGCGTCGGCATCCTCCTGGCCCTGCGAACGCACGTGCGCGTCGTAGGTCGTGACCTGCAGGCCGTAGGAGCGGTAACCGTTGTTCGCGCCGACCCGACCGACACCCGCATCGGATGCGCCGCCGGCCATCTCGCCGACGGCCGCCGCGACATCCGCCCGCACCTCACCGGAGAGGGTCGTCATCTGCAGCGGCACGTCACCGAGGGTCGCCGGGGCGTAGTCCGCGGGCTCCAGCGGACGGGCCTTGTTCACGACGACCCAGATCCGCGCAGGATCACTGAGCGAGATACAGGGCGCGTTGCCGGCGACGACCGCATCGCGGAAACTCACTCCCCCACCGAAGCCCGCGATCACCGCGGCGTCGTCTCCCGCGCCCAGCGCCTTCTGCACCGACGCGTCCGTGCACGGGTCGACGGCGGTGGCCGATCCGACCTGCACCGACGGCACCTGCATCGCGGCCGCCGGCTCAGGGATCGTCACCGTCGACGGCGGCTCGATCTGCGCCGACCCCAAGGAGAACATCATGCCGAGCGCCGTCACCGCGAGACCGACCGGCAGCGCAGGCCCCCGGATCGGGGAGCGCGGGGCCGCATGCTGAGCGTGCGGCGAGAAGGGCATTGCTCCATTGTCTCCCGTCCGCGCGGATGACACCACCGTGGCGACCGCACCGGTAGCCTCGATTCATGCCGTCCGCCCCCGAAGCCCCTGCGCCGTCGAGCAGCATGGGCCGTGGTCTCGACGTGCTCACCACGCTCGCCGCGCTGATCAGGGACGGCCACCGGACCACCGTCGGTGAGATCGCTCGCGCACTCGGCCGCGAGCGCTCGCAGGTGTCGCGCACCCTGGCGACCCTCGACCGTTCCGGACTCGTCGAGCGACACCCCGACCGCTCGTTCACCCTCGCCTGGGGCTGGTATGCCGCCGCCCAGGAGTTGACAGCGCAACGCCTGCGCACACAAGGGCTCGCCGTGCTGGAGCAACTCTCCGCGCACCTCGGCGAGGCCACGTTCCTGAGCGTGCTGCAGGGCGACACGACGCTGACGACGCTCGAGAGCCTGCCGACGGATTCTCGCATGATCGGATCCTGGATCGGCCGCGCGTACCCCGCTTACTGCAGCGATGCCGGACGCGCCGCCCTGTGGGATGCCTCGGCGGCGGAGGTGCGTGCGATCTTCGCCGCAACCGAATTCTCCCCCCAGGGGCCGAACACACCGGTGTCGGTCGACGACTTCCTGGCACGGCTCGACGAGGACCGGCGGCGCGGTTACACGATCGTCGATCAGGAGGCGGAACCGGGGCTGTACTCGGTGGCCGCGCCCGTGTGGGATTTCCGCGGCGAGGTCGTCGGGGCGGTACAGGTGGTGGGAACCCGTGCGGAGATCCAGGCGCGCACCGCGGAGTGCGGGGAGGCTTGCGCGCGCGCAGCCGGCGCCCTGTCGCGGCAGCTCGGCGCTCCCGCCTCCGCCACTGACTGAACACCGCCCGCCGAACGGCCAACCGGCCGATCGTCAGGCGCCGTCGGCTGCGGCCGTCAGCTCACGAGCGAACTGGGCGAGCAGAGCACGCGTCTCTTTCGTCGCCCCTTTCGACCTGTGCCGCCCTCGTACCGCGAGCGACGCGATGACCGCACCACCGCGGCGGATCGGAAGAGCGAACTCGTCGATGCCCTCGTCGTACTCCTCGGACGCCGAGATCAGGCCGTCGGCGATGTCGCGCACCTGCATCGCGCGCACATCGTCGGTCGAACGCGCGGCGGTCGGTCCACCGACGCCGATGAACTGCACGTCGTCGAGCAGTGCTTCCAGCTGCTCGGGCGTGTGATCCCACAGCAGCGCACGACCAGCGCCCGTGCACCAGATCGGTGTCACCAGCCCCTCACGGATGGAGCGATCGGACCCGTCCCTCGATCTCTCGTACCGCAGCAGCACGCCCCGCGCACCGTCGGCGACCGTGATCAGCGCGTTCACTCCGAGCTGCGCGGCGAGCGCGCGCAGGGCGACCCGGGCGGCCCGTAGCCACTCCGCGTTGAGCACGGCGGCCGTGCCGAAGAACGCAGGTCCTGCCGAGAACAGCGCGTCGTCGTCTCTGGTGAGGAACTGTCGCGCCCGCAGCTCCTGCGTGAGACGCGAGACGCGGCTGCGTTCGATCTCGGTGTGCTCGGAGAGGCGGGAGGCGTTGAGCCCCGGTCGCGCGCGACGTTCCTGCGCGACAGCCGCGTCGAGAAGACTCAGGCCCTGCACGAGTGAGGAGGAAGCCACCGCGACACCCCCTCTTCTGCGACTCGAGACCACGGTCATCCTATCCGGAGGCGCCGGCGGCACTCACGGTGCGGCGAGGGAGCAGCCGTCCCCACGCGACGTAGAGATCTGCGGCGATGCTGCCGTGCGCGCGATCGACATCCACGGAGGTGATCACCTGGTCACCCTGAGCCCCGAAGAGCACGACCTCGTCAGCGGGTGCCGCGCCGGAGATGTGCGAGACGTCGACCAGGAAGCTGTTCATCGCGATGCGGTCCACGATGCGTGCCCGCTGCCCACGGATGAGCACCTCTCCGGTGCCGCTGAGGCTTCGGTGGAAGCCGTCGGCGTACCCGAGTGGGATGAGCGCCAGGCGCGCATCCGCGTCGAGCCGGTGCCAGCGGTCGTATCCCACTGTGCTGCCGCCCGCGTAGGAGTTGATCGCGGCGATGCGCGACACCACGCGCATCGCCGGGCGCAGAACACCGCCCAGCGCATCGGTGTCTCCATAGAGCGCCGCTCCGATACGCGCCAGGTCGAACCGGGACTCCGGCACGTGCAATGCCGCGTAGGTCGTCGCGCAGTGCCGCGCGATCATCGTCTCGCCCGAGCGACTGTCGATCACGGCGGCGGCTGCGACATCGCCGCCGAGCACAGCGCGGGATTGCGCGTCGAACGTGCGGCTCCCCGCGATGACATCCGCCTCGTCTTCGCAGGGGAAGTGAGAGCAGACCCCCACGACCTCGAGGTGCGGATCCGTGCGCACGGCGCGCGCCGCGCGCACGCCCCCGACGTCACCCACCTCGATCCCGTCCCGGCCGAGTCCGGTCGAGTTGAGCGAGAGGTGCACCGGGATGCGGATGCCACGCGCCGCGGCGACGGCGCTGATGATGCCCGCATGCTCGACGCCGCCGATCCACTCCTCGATGCCGAAGCGGATGGCGTCGTCGATCTCGTCCCGGCCCGCGGGGCGCACCCGCATCAGCCGGCCGGTGAAGCCACCTCCGCGCACGGCCGCGGCATCATCGTTCGAGGCGATCCCGATGATGCCGACCTGCTGCGCCGCGAGCAGCGGCGTCACGATGTCGATCCCGTGCCCGTAGGCGTCGGCCTTCACGACCGCGCAGAACTCGACCTGGTCGCCGAGTTCTGCGCGGATCGTGCGGATGTTGTGGGCGATCGCACTCCGGTCGATCTCCACCCATCCGCCCGCGGACACGGGATTCGTCACGCGTCGACGGGTGCGGCTTCGTGGTTCTGCACGAGGTCGTTGCGCGTGCCCTTGCGCCCGTGCCGCCACCAGAAGTAGAGGTAGCAGAGGCCGACGAACGGCACCCCGAAGTAGAGGGCAGCGACCTGGTTCGGGTCGAACGCGATCGCGATGATCGAGATCAGCAGCAGCGAGAAGGCGACGATCGGCAGCGCGGGGTAGAGCGGGGTCCGGTACGCGAGGTCCTGCACCCGCCCCCCTTCACGCACGAACTTGCGCCGGTGGAAGAACTGCGAGGCGACGATCGACATCCATACGGCGACGACCGCGAATCCGGCGATGGAGACCAGCACGAGGTACACGGTGCCGGCCGCGACCACGCTGGTGACCAGCGAGACCAGACCGATCAGGATGCTGACGCTGAGGGCGATGAGCGGCACTCCCCGCTTCGTGAGGCGCGTGAACGCCTTCGGCGCGTGGCCCTCCTCCGCGAGCGAGAACAGCATGCGTGCGCACGAGAAGAGTCCGCTGTTGCCGGCGGAGAGCAGCGCGGTGATGATCACGAAGTTCATGATGTCGGGCGCGTAGGGCACTCCCACGTACTGGAAGACGTCGACGAAGGGGCTGCTGGTGACGCTGGCCTGGTCGTAGGGCAGGATCGCGGCGATCACGGCGATGGCACCGACGAAGAGCACGACGAGTCGCAGCACGGTCGAGCGCAGCGCCTTGGGGATGTTCTTGGCCGGGTCCTTGGTCTCGCCAGCGGCGACCCCGATGAGCTCCGAGCCGCTGAAGGCGTAGAAGACCGCGAGCGCGGTGACGATCACGCCGCTGAAGCCGTTCGGGAACAGGCCGCCCGGCGTCTCGAAGTTGCTGAAGAGGATGGCGGGTGAGGACTCGGTCGACAACGGCGTGAAGCCGAAGATGGCCGCACCACCGAGCACGATCAGGGCGACGATCGCGACGACCTTGACGAGTGAGAACCAGAACTCCGCCTCGCCGAACACGCGGGCCGAGATCGCGTTCAGCAGGAACAGCACCGACGCGAAGATCAGGCACCACAGCCATACGGGGACTCCGGGGAACCAGCGCTGCATCAGGATGCCCGCGGCCGTGAACTCCGATCCCAGGGCGACGACCCAGCAGAGCCAGTACAGCCAGGCGGTCGTGAATCCGGTCGCCGGCCCGATCGAGCGCGCGGCGTAGATGTGGAAGGCGCCGGATACCGGGTAGGCGATGGCGAGCTCGCCGAGGCAGGCCATGACGAGGTAGACGACGAAGGCGCCGATCAGGTACGCGACGATCGCGCCGAGGGGACCTGCCTGCGAGATCGTGTAGCCGGAGCTGAGGAACAGGCCGGAGCCGATCACCCCGCCGAGCGCGATCATGATCAGGTGTCTGGCATCCATCGTGCGCTGGAGGCGGCGGAGCGGCACTTGCGTGGCCGTCGTGTTCGGCAAGACGTTGGGGAGGGATTTCTCCCCGGGAAGAGGCGTCATCGGAGCTCTCAATCGGGTTGATATGTGCATCATATTCACATCTGTGTGCCAATGACGCATTACTTGGTCGGATGCCGGGACACTACCCCGCTGGCGATCCCCTCCACAAGGGGTCGGCGGCGGATTCGTGACCGCCGCAGACACGGCAGACGATCCGGCTGCGGCGCTGCCATTCCGGCACGATCCACTGCCGTTCTGCCAGGCGCGCACGGACATCACCGCCGCTGAGGATGGATCCGTGTCCGCTCGGCGATGCCGCCGGCGACATCCCACCCACAGAAGGAGAACCCCGGTGACTCACCACGACCTCGCCCTCATCGGCTTCGGAGGCGTCAATCGCGCCCTCGCCGAGATCATCCGCGACCGCGGTGCCGCGCTCGCCGACGACCTCGGCTTCGTCCTGCGGGTCGTCGCGATCACCGACCTCCGCCTCGGCTCCCTCATGCAGAGCGACGGCATCGACCTCGACGCCGCCCTCGCGATGACCGGTACAGAGACATTCGCCGGGATGCCGGGCGGCGACGCAGAGCCCCGCAACGACTACGTGATCCGCCACACCACCGCCGACGTCATCTCAGAGGCGACGTTCACGAACCCTATCGACGGCGAGCCCGCGATCTCGCATGTGCGTGCGGCCCTCGAAAGCGGCAAGAGCGTCACCACCACCAACAAGGGGCCGGTCGCGCTCGCCGGCGCCGCGCTCAACCGCCTGGCCGAGGAGAACGGCGCGCGCTTCGAGTACGAAGGCTCCGTCATGAGCGGAACGCCCGTGCTCCGTCTGGCGGGCGAGACACTCAAGGGCCTGCGCATCTCGCGCATCCAGGGCATCCTGAACGGCACCAGCAACTTCGTGCTCGGCCAGATGGAGGGCGGCAAGTCGCTCGAGGATGCCGTCGCCGAGGCGCAGGCGCTCGGATACGCCGAGGCCGACCCCACCGCCGACATCGAAGGCTCCGACGTGCAGCTGAAGGTCGTCATCCTGGCGAACGAACTCCTCGGCGCAGACCTCACGACGGCTGATGTGCCCCGCACCGGCATCAGCGGCATCACCGCGAGCGACGTGATCGCGGCCGCTGCAGCCGGTGAGCATTGGAAACTGATCGGCACGGTCTCGCGCGACGAGTCCGGCACCGTCACGGCATCCGTGGAGCCGCTCTCGCTGGACGCAGACCACCCGCTCGCCGGCATCTCCGGCGCCACGAACGCCGTCGCGTTCACGACCGACCTGCTCGGCACCGTCACGATGTCCGGCCCCGGTGCCGGTCGCATCGAGACCGCATACGCACTGCTCTCTGACATCATCGCGATCGACGCCCACCAGAAGTCGTACGCCGGAGCCGTGCGGTGAGCGTCGCGACGATGGAGGCGCCCACCTCCGCATCCGCGCAGCTCGAGGTGCGCGACCCGTACACCGGAGAGGTCATCGCCCGCCTGGCGCAGAACACGGTCGACGACGTCGACGAGATCATGGCGCGCGCCCGACTCGGCGCGTCGCTCTCCCGCCAGCTCTCGCGGTTCGAGCGCCATCGCATCCTGGACCGCGCCGCCCGAATCCTCGAAGGTCGCGCGGAAGAAGCCGCGACGCTCATCGTGCGCGAAGCCGGCAAGACCATCACTCAGGCACGCAAGGAGGTGCGGCGTGCACTGACCACGATCTCACTGTCGGCCGAGACGGCCCGTGCGTTCGACGGCGAAGTCATCCCGTTCGACGCCTACGAGGGATCGGCGAATCGACGTGGGTGGTACACCAGGGAGCCGCTGGGAGTGATCCTCGCGATCACGCCCTACAACGACGCGCTCAACCTGGTGGCCCACAAGCTCGGACCGGCGATCGCCGGCGGGAATGCGGTGATCCTCAAGCCCTCGCAGTTCACTCCGCTGACCGCCCGGTTCCTGGTCGAGGTGCTGCTCGAGGCCGGACTGCCGGACGAGATCATCACGATGGTGCACGGCGACCGCCACGTGGCGCAGGCGCTCGTGGCCGTGCGCGACATCCGCATGGTGTCGTTCACCGGCGGATTCGCGACCGGTGAGGCGATCGCCCGCACCGCCGGGCTCAAGAAGCTCGCGATGGAGCTCGGCGGCAACGCCCCCGTGCTGGTGTTCGCGGACGCCGACATCCCGGCCGCCGTCGAGGCCTGCGCGTCCGGGGCGTTCTGGGCCGCGGGGCAGAACTGCGTCGGCGCGCAGCGCATTCTGATCGAGCGCTCGGTGTACGACGAGTTCCGCGATCGCTTCGCCGCACGCACCTCGACGTTGCGCGCCGGCGACCCCACGGATGCTGCCACCGATGTCGGACCGATGATCTCGGAGGCCGCAGCCGAGCGCGCAGAGCGGGTGGTCGACGATGCCGTGCGCTCCGGAGCACGCGTGCTCGCCGGACACCGCCGAGAGGGCTCCGTGTACTGGCCGACCGCTGTTGAGAACGTGTCGCTCGCGTGCGAACTCTGGAGCGAAGAAGCGTTCGCGCCCGTCGTCGTGCTCACCCCGTTCGACACCGAGCAGGAGGCGGTGGCCGAGGCGAACAGCATCGACTACGCGCTGCATGCGGGGGCCTTCACTGCCGATCTCGCCCGCGCACTGCGCGTCTCCGAGGCGCTGGATGCCGGCGGCGTGATGATCAACGACTCGTCCGACTACCGCATCGACAGCATGCCGTTCGGCGGGTCGAAGTACGGGAGCATGGGCCGTGAAGGCGTGCGCTTCGCGTACGAGGAGATGACGCAGCCGAAGGTCACCTGCATCACCACCTGAAGACTCCTCGGGGAGGGGCGGGGATCCTTGGGGGATGCCCCGCCCCTCCCCGAGGCTCTCGTGCCGAGATCTCAGGCGCGATCGATCACGCGCGTGAGCGACACGGCCGTCACCGTGTTCGCGACGCCGGGCACCGCGGCGAGCATCTCCCAGATCTCGCCGATGCGGTCCATCGATTCCGCCTCGAGCGTCACCAGCAGGTCGAAGTCGCCCGACATCACGTCACAGCGGCGCACCTCGGGGATCTGCGAGATCTCGGCGATCACGCCGCCCCCGCGCATCCGGTCGCTGCGGTAGACCATCACGATCGCCGACACCGGGGACGCGCCGGCACGACCGGGCATGACCGTGTAGCCGGCGATCACGCCCTGACGCTCCATCCGGTCCATCCTTTGCTTCACGGCGTTCCGTGACAGATGCACCTGGGCGGCAAGGGTGACCAGCGGCACCCTGGCGTCTTCCGTGAGCGCTGCGAGGATGCTCCGATCGATCTGATCGAGGTGAAGCCGCTCCATCGAGACCTCCGATGCCCGTTCTCATGTGGTGCAACATTGACAATTGCGTGTGTCTATTATGCACTCTAGAGTGGAGATTGGCACCCGGTCAGAATGAACTCGGTGCAGAACGAAGGAGTCACCATGCGCGCTCGCCCCGATCGCAAGGACCTGCACACGCTGTCCGACCTCAGCCTGGCCGTGCACGCAGGCAACCAGCTCGACTCGACCATGGCACTGCGCACCCCGCTCGTGATGGCGAACTCGTACCAGCTGCCGGACGATCCCAGCGAGATCAGTTGGTCTGCGACCGCGCCGGGGCTCTACACCCGCAACACCGGGGTGAACCAGGCCGCACTGGAGCAGAAGCTCGCCGCTCTCGACGGCGCCGAGGATGCCGTTGCCCTCGCCTCCGGAGTGGCCGCCCTGCACGCGGTCTTCTTCACGCACGTGCGCTTCGGCGACCACGTCGTCGTGAGCGATGTGGTCTACGAGGCGACCTGGCGACTGTGGACAGAGCTGCTCCCCCAGCGATACGGACTCGAAGCGACCTTCGTCGACATCAGCGACCTCGATGCGGTGCGCGCTGCCATGCGCCCCGAGACGCGACTGGTCTGCATCGAGGCGATCGCGAACCCCACGACCAAGGTGGCCGACGTCGCGACGATCGCCGAGATCGCCCACACGGTCGGCGCCATCCTGATGGTCGACTCCACCTTCTCGCCCCCGCCGTTCTACCGCCCCATCGCGCACGGCGCCGACCTGGTGGTGCACTCCCTCACCAAGTACCTGAACGGACACGGTGACGCGATGGGAGGATCGGTCGCCGGGCGTCGCGACCTGATCGAACCCATCAAGGCGGATGCGATGGTCGACGTCGGCGGCATCATCTCGCCGTTCAACGCCTGGCAGATCCAGCGCGGCACCGTGACGCTCCCCCTGCGCCTGCGGCAGCACTTCTCCTCGGCGATCCACATCGCCGAGATGCTCGACGCCGACCCCCGTGTGGAGTACATCTCATTCCCTGGGCTCGAATCCCACGCCGACCACGAACTCGCAGTGCGCCAGTTCGGCGGACGCGGTTTCGGCGGCATGATGGCGTTCGCGGTGAAGGGGTCGCCGGATGTGCAGAACCGGTTCGTGGCGAACTTGCGGCTGATCACATCGGGCTTCTCCCTCGGACACGACGACTCACTCATCGTGCACACCGGCACCGAGGGCGGGCGTGTGGCGACCTATCCGGAGCCCTTCCAGAAGTTCGGGCACCTACGCCTGTCGGTGGGCCTCGAGGATGTCGATGACCTGCTCGTAGACCTGGATGCCGCGCTGGATGCGACGTTCTCCTGACTTCCTTCTCTCGTATTTAGTTTCTATTCCAGGTTGACAAGCATTCGTCTTTTTGTTCGAATTGCTGCATGCGGTGGCAAGGACAGAAGGTCGGAGATGTGGATGCCGCGGCGCTGCCCGGACTCGAAGAGCGCAGCAGCGTTCTCCGCACGGTGACCACCCCCGAGTTCGCCGGCATGACCTTCCACGAGGTGCTGTCGAAGTCGGCGCTGAACCACGTGCCCGGCGCCTCACGCATGCCCTTCGCCTGGACGATCAACCCCTACCGTGGATGTTCGCATGCCTGCACCTACTGCTTCGCCCGCGGGACACACGAGTATCTCGACCTCGACGGCGGTGCGGACTTCGACTCGCAGATCGTGGTGAAGGTCAACGTGGTCGAGGTGCTCGAGAAGGAGCTGCGCCGCGGCAGCTGGCAGCACGAGACCGTGGCGCTGGGCACCAACACCGACCCGTATCAGCGGGCCGAGGGCCGGTACAAGCTGATGCCGGGCATCATCGAGACGCTCGCGGCATCCGGCACTCCGATCTCGATCCTCACGAAGGGCACGCTGATCCGGCGCGACATCCCGCTGCTCGTGAAGGCATCCCAGCGCGTGCCCATCGATGTGCAGATGTCGATCGCGATGTACGACGACGAGCTGCAGAAGTCCATCGAACCGGGAACCCCGACCACGCAGGCACGACTCGACACCGTGCGGGCGCTGGCGGATGCCGGATTCCGCGTGACCGTGTTCCTGATGCCGATCATGCCGCACATGACCGACTCCCTCGCCGCGATCGACGCCGCCCTGACGCGGATCAAGGCGGCCGGCGCGCGCACCGTGATCTACGGCGCCCTGCACCTGCGAGCCGGGGTCAAGCCCTGGTTCTTCCAGTGGCTGGGAGAGGCTCGGCCCGACCTCGTCTCGTCCTACCGCGGCCTGTATCCCGGCGCGGCCGCCGAAGCCCCCAAGCCTTATCGGCAATGGCTCGCCAAACGCGCCCGTCCGCTGATCCGGGCACACGGGCTCGACGGACGCCACGAAGACGACTACCCGCAGCGTGTGCGCCCGGTGCAGTTCACGTCGGCGGCGGCATCCACTCCGGCCCCGCAACCGATGCTCTTCTGAACCGGCCCGCGCCGTCAGCCGCGTACTAGGTTGAAAGCATGTTCCGCGGATACGTCGCCCTGTTGTTCCTCGGTGGTCTCGCCGCCACAGTATTCGGCACCGCCCTCCCCCAGGGGGGTGGCACGACGATCGCCGTCGTCGGCGCAGCGGCGCTCGGGGCATCGCTCGTGCTGATCGGCATGGCGCTATTGGGGGGCCAGGCGCAGGCGCCGCGCCGCTCCACCGCGAAGCGCTTCTGAACCGGCGCATGCCGTCAGCCGCGTAGGCTTCTCGGTTATGGCTATCGGCTCCACCATCCACACGTTCGACGTCCAACTCGCCGACATGGATCGTGGTGTCTACGAAGACTTCTCGCTGCGCGCTGCGCGGCATCCGTCCGAGACCGACGCGTACATGGTCACGCGCCTGTTGGCCTATGGCCTGGAGTACACCGAGGGCATCGCGTTCAGCGAGGGCATCTCCAAGACCGACGAACCGGCGGTGCTCGTGCGCGATCTCACCGGCCAGATCACGGCCTGGATCGAGATCGGTGCCCCCGACGCCGAGCGCCTGCACTACGGCAGCCGTCTCGCCGAGCGCACCGTCGTGTACACCCACCGCGACCCGGCGAAGGTGATGGCGCCGTGGCAGGGCAAGCGCATCCACCGGTCCGAGGCCATCCGCGTCTTCAGCTTCGACCCCGGCTTCATCGAGTCGGCCGTGCCGCTGCTGGAGCGCCGCAACACCGTGACGCTCACCCTCACCGAGCAGACGCTGTACCTCGACCTGAACGGCACGATGCTGACGTCAGCCGTGCACACGCACGAACTCCCCTGACCGCGCCGGGCCGCCCGCCCGCCCGCCGTCTCTCCGGCTCTGCCCGGATCTGCCCGTTCATAACTCCTCAAAACCTGGCCGAAAACCCCTGCGAAAGCGGTTACCGGGGTAGTTCGGCCACGTTTCTCCGGAGTTATGAACGCCGCAGAGCTATGAACGCCGCCGAGCCATGAACAACGCAGAGTCATGAACACAGAAGAAGAGTGCCGGGCCGGAAGTATCCGACCCGGCACTCTCCGGGGTCACATCGTGCGCTCGATCAGCTCGATCAGTTGGTGAGCTGCGCGGCGGTCGGCATGCGACCGGTGATCTCCTCGATGATGTCGTCGTTCACGCGGGCGTGCTCGAACGGGGCGTCGATCTCGGCGCGATCGAGCATCTCGGTCATCCGACGCTGGCGCTGACGCGTGATCAGCGTGACGACACGACCCGAACGACCGGCACGGCCGGTGCGGCCGGAGCGGTGCAGGTACGTCTTGTACTCGTCCGGCGCATCAGCCTGCACGACCAGGTCGATGTCGTCGACGTGGATGCCACGGGCGGCGACGTCGGTGGCGACCAGCACGTTCACGCGGCCCGAGGTGAGACGCTCCAGGTTGCGCGTGCGCTTGGCCTGGTTCAGGTCACCGTGCAGCGAGACGGCCGGGATGCCGGCGTCGTCGAACTGCTCGGCCAACATGTCGGCGTAGGCGCGGGTGCGGGCGAAGACGAGCGTCTTGCCCTCGCGATCGACCAGCGACGTGAGGATGTCGGCCTTGTCGCGGTGCTCGATCACGAGCACACGGTGCTCGATGGTGCTCGAGCCCTGGTCCTCCCCGGCGACCTCGAAGACCGCGGGGTCCACGAGGAATTCATCGACGAGTGCTGCGACCTCGCGGTCGAGCGTCGCCGAGAAGAGCAGCTTCTGGCTGCCGTCGGCCGTGTGACGCAGGATGCGCTGCACGGGCTCGACGAACCCGAGCTCGCACATGTGGTCGGCCTCGTCGAGCACCGCGATGCGGCAGTCCGAGAGGTCGAGCTTGCCCTGGTTGATCAGGTCCTCGACGCGACCGGGGGTACCGATCACGATGTCGACGCCCTTCTTGAGCGCTCCGACCTGACGGCCCTGGGGCACGCCGCCGTAGATCTGCGTGGTGAACAGACCCACGCTGCGGGCGATCGGCTGGATCGTCCGGTCGATCTGCAGTGCGAGCTCACGGGTCGGCGCGAGGATGATCGCCCGCGGGGAGCGACCGAACTCGCGGCGCTTGCCGGCCTGCGACTGCAGCACACGCTCGACGAGCGGTGCACCGAATGCGATGGTCTTGCCCGAGCCGGTGCGTCCACGCGCGAGCACGTCGCGCCCTTCGAGCACGGCGGGGATGCTGGCGGCCTGAATGGCGAACGGCGATGCCGCGCCCATGCCGGCGAGTGTCTCGACGATGTTCGAGCCCAACCCGAGGTCGGCGAAGGTCACACCGTCGACCTCGACAGCGGCGACGGACTTCGCCTCGAGGCGATCGTGCACGACGTCTTCGCCCGGCTCGAACTTCTTCGCGGACGACGAGTACGACTCCGGCTTGGCGTTCCAGTTGTCACGGCTCGGACGGTCGTTGCGCGCCGGGCGACCACGGGTGTCCGAGGTCAGCGGACGCACGCGGTCCGAGCGGTATGCGCCTCCGGTCGACGGACGGCTGCGGTCATCACGTGAACGCGCTCCGGCACCCGTCGGGCGCGCATCGCGGTCGTACCGCGGACGCTCGGTGCGGTCACCCGTGCGAGGACGCTCGTCGCGCCCGCCGTCGAAGGAGCGCTGCGTGCGGTCGCGGTCGAACGCGCGGCGTGCGCGGTCGGCGTCGTACGAACGCTCGGGGCGGTCGCTGCGGTCGAAGCGCTGACCGCCACGGTCGTCACGACGGGCGCTGTCGCCCGAGCGGTGATCGCCGTCGAGGAAGCCCCGACGCTGGTCGCCGCCCGAGTTGCGCTCGTCGCGGCCGAAGCGCTGTCCGCCACGGTCGTCGCGGTACGTGCCCGGACCGGTGGGGCGCTGGGCGCCGCGGTCGTCACGACGGGGACGCTCGTCGCCGCGGTGGTGCGGCGCCTCGCGACGACCCGACTCGGCGCGGTTGCGGATGCTGCGCGCCTCGTCACGGCCCGCGCGCTCCTGCGCGTTCCAGCGCTGCTTGGGTGCGCCGGACTCGGCCTCGGCCGGGCGGTATCCGCGGTGGCCGGCGCTGCGGCTGCCGGGACGACGGTCGTAGCCACCCGCTGCGGGAGCGCTGCGTCGTTCGCCGGAGTCGGCGCGTCCGCCGCGGTCGGAGCGTTCGGCGTCACGCGCGGGCGCACCGTGGTGACGATCGTGGAAGGAGGTCTTGTTCGCACCGTAACGTGGTTCGAAGTTGCGGGCGGCTCGTCCGCCCTGGGGCTTCTTGCTCTTAGGCATGAGGAAGTATCTTTCGTTCTCGCACGAGAACAGCGCTGCGCGCACGCGCACACCCTGAGTCAGTTTCTCAGGGGACCGGTTGGGAGGAGCCGGGGCCATTCATGTGATGGTTCATGTGCGTCGATGGACGCTCACCATCGGCCCCTGGACTCACACTTCACACACATAAAACGTCCACGCACTGCGCGGGTGTCCGAAGCCGACCCCACAAGTTTAGCCGACTCGCCTGAGAGAGTGCCCGGCGCCTACGATGACGGAGTGAGTACCGCATCCCCCACCGGCACCCAGATCGCCCTCCAGCTCGGCGAGGCCAGCGCCCAGATCGCCCAGGTCGGCGCATCTCTGCGGTCGTTGCGCATCGGTGGTGTCGACCTCGTGCCCCCGTATCCGCTCGACCTGCCGACGCCCTCCTGCTCCGGGGTCGTGCTCGCGCCCTGGCCGAATCGTGTGCGCGACGGGCAGTGGAGCGATGACGGCACACCGCGACGGCTCGCGATCACCGAACCGAAGCTCTCGAATGCCAGCCACGGCCTGCTCCGCTTCACGGCCTACGAGATCGCGCAGACGGAGTCGGCCGCCACGCTCAGCGCGACCATCGTGCCGCAGACCGGCTACCCCTACCTGATCGAGACGGCCGTGACGTATGTGCTCACGGTCGACGGCATCGAGGTGACACACACGCTCACCAACCGATCGGATGCCGCGGCGCCGGTCGCGCTCGGCACCCACCCCTTCGTCACGATCGGTGACGTCGACCCCGAGGATCTGGTGCTGCGTGTGCCGGCCGCGACGCAGTTCGAGACCGACGATCGGATGCTCCCGACCGGCACCGCGCCGGCACCGCAGGCTCTCCGCGACGGCATCCGACTCGGCGACGCGACCCTCGACACCGGCTTCACCGACCTCGTCCGCGATGCCGACGGTCTGGTGCGGCATTCGCTCACGGCGCCGGACGGTCGCCGCGTCAGCCTGTGGCAGGCCGAGGGCTTCGACTTCGTGCAGGTCTACACGACTCCGCGCTATCCCGGCCAGTCGCTCGCGGTCGCGATCGAACCCATGACGGCCCCCGCCGATGCGTTCAACAGCGGGCTGGGCGTGCGCCGCCTCGAACCGGGCGAGACGTGGACCCTGCGCTGGGGCATCACGCTCGACTGATTCCCGTCGCGCGGATTCCACAACTCCGGAGATCTGCGGCCCGAGCCTGGTGCACACAGCGAGATCCGTGCGGACCGGGGTTCGGTCCGCACGGATCTCCGGAGTTGTGGAGCGGCTGACTACTCGCCGCGCTCGCGCAGCTCGCGACGCGTCAGCTGATGCGCCTCTGCCGACGCGTCCGACTGCGCGCCCGGCACGGCCGCGACGGCCGCATCCGCACCGGCACCCGCACCCGCACCGACGAGCACAGGCGCATCGGAGCCACCGGCCTTGCGAGCCCGGCGCCTCTCCTTCGCGCCCTCGACCAGGTTGTACAGCGTCGGCAGCACGATCAGCGTCAGCACGGTCGACGAGATCAGTCCACCGATCACGACGATGGCGAGCGGCTGCGAGATGAAGCCGCCGTGACCGGTGATGCCCAGCGCCATCGGCGTCAGCGCGAAGATCGTCGCCAGCGCGGTCATGAGGATCGGCCGCAGACGCTTCTCGCCACCGGCCATCACCGCATCCGCGGTCGACAGCCCCTTCTCTCGATACTGGTTGACGAGGTCGACGAGCACGATGGCGTTGGTCACCACGATGCCGATGAGCATCAGCACACCGATCAGCGAGGCGACACCGAGCGGCACGCCCGTGACGATCTGCAGCAGGATCGCGCCGGTCGCCGCGAACGGCACCGAGACGAGCAGCAGCAGCGGCTGACGCAGCGACTTGAACACCGCGACCATGACCACGTAGACGATCAGGATCGCCGCGAGCATCGCGAGGCCCAGCTGCGAGAACGAGTCGGCCTGCTGCGAGGCGACACCGCCGACCTCGGCCGATGCGCCGTCGGGCAGATCCGCCGCGGCGAGCGCCTCGTTCACCGACTGGGTCGCCGTGGCGAGGTTGTCGGATGCCGGGGGCACCGTGATCGTCGCGGTACGGCGGCCCTGCTCGGTCGTGATCGAGGTCGGTCCGTTGCGCTGTTCGACGGTCGCGATGTCCTGCAGCTGCACGACGCCGAGCGGGGTCGGGATCGACAGCGTCTTGAGCGCGTCGACCGTGGTGGGCGGCTCGGGCGTCACGAGGTAGACGGTCAGGGCGGTGTCGTCGATCTCGACGGATCCGAGCTGCTGCGGTCGCATCGTGTTCGACACGATCGATCCGACAGCGACCTCCGACAGCCCGCGCTGGGCGGCGGCCTCACGGTCGACGACCACGGCGATGTACGGCAGTGCCGCGGCGAGGTTGTCGGTGACCTGACCCACCCCGGCGCGTCCGTCGAGTTCATCGACGACGGCCGATGTGGCCGTGGTCAGGTCGTCGGCGTTCGGTGCAGACACCGAGATCTCGATGTCGCTCGATCCGAACCCGGCGGATGCCGCGACAGACACCTCGCCGACATCGTCGCCGAGCCCGTCGATCGCGTCCTGCACCTCGGCGCGCAGTTTCTCCTGATCGGCGTCGCCGTCGGTCAGCACCGAGTAGGTGATGCCGGCCCCACCGGAGAACGCGTCGCGCAGCGCGGAGCCGCTCGATCCGATCGACGCCTGCACGTGGTCGATGCCGTCGATGTCGAGCAGCGCGTCCTCCACCGCCACGGCGGCATCCGACTTCGCCTGCAGGCTCGCGGACGGGCCGAGGTCCTGCGTCACGGTCATGGTGTTCTGGCCGGTGTCGCTGAGGAAGTTGAGCTTCATCAGCGGTGCCGCGGCGAGCGTGGCACCGAGCACGACCACCGCGAGGATGACGGTGATGCCGGAGTGCTTGAGCGTCCACCCGAGGATCGGACGGTACGCGCTCTGCAGACGTGTGGGCGGGGCGTCCTGGTGCTCGGGATCGATCGCGTTCCCGTCCTCGTCGAGCAGCTCCTTGCCCGGGCGCAGGAACCAGTACGCCAGCACCGGCACGATCGTCAGCGCGACCAGCAGCGAGGCGACCATGGCGATCGTCACGGTCATCGCGAACGGTCGGAACAGCTCGCCGACCATGTCGCCGACGAAGACGATCGGCAGGAAGACCGCGACCGTCGTGATGGTCGATGCGGTGATCGCCATGGCGACCTCGCGCACGGCGAGGCGGATCGCATCGCCCTTGTCGGCATCCCCGACGTAGTGCCTCTTGATGTTCTCGATCACGACGATCGAGTCATCGACCACGCGTCCGATCGCGATCGTGAGCGCACCGAGGGTCAGCACGTTCAGCGAGTAGCCGAAGGCCTGGAGTCCGATGAACGTGATCAGCACCGAGGTGGGGATGGAGATCGCCGTCACCAGGGTCGAGCGGATCGAGAGCAGGAACACCAGGATGACGACCACCGCGAACACCAGGCCGAGAAGACCCTCGGTCGCGAGCGTCTCGATCGACTGCTGGATGAAGGGCGCCTGGTCGAAGATGATCGTGAACTCGGCATCCGGGAACGCCTTGCCGATCTCGTCGAGCGCGGCGATCACGCCCTGCGACACCTCGACCGTGTTCGCGGCGGGGAGCTTGGTGATCGAGATCGACAGCGCGTCCTTGCCGTCGACACGCGAGATCGACGAGATGGGATCCGACTGCTGCACGACCGTGGCGACGTCGCCGATGGTGAGCGTGGTGCCGACGATCGGGAGTGCGGCGATCTCGTCGACCGAGGTGATCTTCGCGCCGGTCTGCACGGTGAGGGTCTCGCCGTCCTGCGTGATGTCACCACCGGGGAAGAGCGTGCCGTTCTGCTGCAGCGCCGAGCTGATCGCCTGGGTGCTCTGCCCCTCGGCGGCGAGCTTCGCGACGTCGGGGGTGATGCTGATGCGCTGGCCGATGCCACCGACGATCTGGGCGGCGTTGACACCGTCGACGTCTTCCAGGTCGGGGATCGCGACGGTCTCGAGCTCGGCCTGGGCGTTCTCGGCGTCGTCGAAGCCGGTCACCGCCACCTGGATCACCGGGAAGTCGTCGATCGAGACGGTCAGCACCTGCGGCGTGACGTCGTCGGGCAGCTGCGAGGAGATGCGGTTGATCGACTGCTGGATCTTCTGCTCGGCTGTGGCGAGATTGGTGCCGTACGCGAAGGTGGCCTGCACGATCGAGGCGTTGGTCGTGCTCGTCGCCGTGGTGCCCTCGAGCCCGGGGACGCCCTGGATGGCGGCCTCGATCGGGGTCGACACGTCGTTCTCGACGACCTCGGGCGAGGCGCCCGGGTACGTCGTCATGACGACGAGGTTGGGAAGCTCCAGCGAAGGGATGAGCTCCTGCTTGAGGTTCGTCAGCGCGAGTCCACCGAAGATCGCGGCGACGATCGTGATGAGGGCGATGAGCGCGCGGTTCTTCAGGCTCAGGACGGCGAGATTCGACAAGGCGTGTTCCTCGGTTCAGGGTGCGGACGGCGCTGCGGATGGGGCGGAGGGTGAGTCTCCGAGGATCCGCGCCAGTGCGGTCTCGATGAAGGGCTGGTCGAGGCGGTTGTCGCGGATCTGCGTGCTCCACATGACACCGTCGATGAAGATCATCGTCGCTCGGGCACGGTCGGCGCCATAGGTCGGCTCGAGGAAATCCACCAACTGGTCGGAGAGGTGGCGGGCGAGTTCACGCAGGCGGGGATCGTGCACGGCCGCGGTCACGACGGCACGGTCGGCCTGCACGGCGTGGTGGTCGTCGAGGCCCTCGGAGACGAGGGCGGCGATGACGGCCGGTGTCACGCCGCGCTGTTCGAGGGTCTGACGCACACCGTCGAGCCGGGCGTCGACCTCGGCTGCGAGCACACCGAAGGCGGCGGAGCGCAGATCGTCGAGCGTGTCGAAGTACTGCGTGGTCGCGCCGAGAGGCACGCCGGCGCGGGCGGCCACGAGACGGTGCGTGAGAGCGTCGGCGCCGACCTCGACGATCAGCTCGGCGGCCGCGGTGAGGATCTCGCGACGGCGCGCCTCAGGGTCACGTCGACGACGCGTCGCTTCCCCCATGAGCCCTCCCGAACGGCTGTACATGTACGTTTGTACATTTTGCACGCCGAAGCTGAAAGACAGCCCTGCGCGGCGCCCCTCAGAAATACGGTGCGCTCAGAGACGCGGTGGGCTCAGAACGCAGCGCCCACAGCGAGGCCGAGCCCGGCGGCGAGCAGCCCGAGCAGCAGCATCCCGATGGCATTGAAGACGGATGCTCCGCGCTCACCGTCGCGCCACAGTGCGACGGTGTCGAGCATCGCGGTGCTGAACGTCGTGTAGCCGCCGAGCAGACCGGCGCCTACGACGAAGGCGGCATCCGGCAACGCCGTCGTGACCACACCGAGGGCGAACGACCCGGAGATGTTCACGAGCAGGATGCCCCAGGGGAAGCGCCGTCCGGCGAGACGCGCGACACCGACGTCTGCCAGGTAGCGGAGAAGCGCCCCGACTCCCCCGGCGAGCGCGGCGGCGGCGAACAGCAGCGGGCTCACGAGACCGTCCCGGAACGTGCTCGTGGCCGGCCCCACCGCAGGCCGAGCGCGGCGGCGGCGAGGCCGAGCGCGAGGCTCGCACCCGCATAGGCGCACGCGAGGACCGGCGCATCCGTCCATAGTGCGATCGTGCCGGTCATGAACGAGCTGTAGGTGGTGAAACCGCCGAGCACCCCGGTGCCCAGCAGCAGGCGCAGGTCGGCGGAGGCGGGAAGACGGGCGGCGAGAACACCGATCAGCAGCGCACCGAGGATGTTCGCGAGGAAGACCGCAAGCGGGAAGCCGCCGGCATCCGGAACGACGAGTCCCAGCGCGAGCCGGGCCGCCGTGCCGATCGTTCCGCCCGCGACGACGAGCAGCAGGCGGCGGGGATTCACGTTCGCCACTGTAGTCCTCGCCCCGGGCTCGAAGGCTCGTCTGCCAGTGCGCCGGGCCGATGTCAAGGCCGTGGGATCGGCGGCGCCGGCGGCGTTGACTGTCGGTATGAAGTCCCTCTGGAAGACCGATGCTCCCCTTCCCCTCGGCTCGCCCTTCGAACCGGGCGCGCACCACGAGGTCGTCGTCGTCGGGGCAGGCATCACCGGACTCACGACGGCCGTCATGCTCACCCGCGCCGGGGTCGATGTGGCCGTGATCGAATCCGGCGAGGTCGCCCAGCTCGCGACCGGAGCCAACACCGGCAAGGTCTCCCTGCTGCAGGGCAAGCGCCTCGCCGAGATCAGCGAGCATCATCCCGCCTCCCTCGTGCGCGCCTACGTCGAGGCGAACCGCGCGGGGCTGGAATGGCTGACCGCCTTCGCCGACACCGCGGGCGTTTCCTACACGCGCCGCGCCGACCACTCGTACGCGCAGGGGCGAGCGGGCCTCGAGACACTGCGGGCTCAACATGACGCCGCGCAGGACGCCGGCCTCCCGGTGCGGATGCTGGTCCCCGGCGATCTCGAACCGATGCCGTTCCCGGTCGCCGGGGCGGTGGCTCTCGACGATCAGGTCGCGATCGACCCCGTGCGCGTGGCGCGGGCGCTGGCCGAGGAGCTGGTGTCGGCGGGCGGGACGCTGCACACGGGCGTGCGCGTCACCGGCGCTCATGCGCTGCCAGACACCCGCGTCGAGACGAACGACGGCCCGCTGTTCGCGCGGCACATCGTCATCGCCACGGGTAGTCCGATCCTCGACCGGGGCCTCTACTTCGCCAAGATCCGCGGACTGCGCTCGTACTGCGTCTCGTTCCGAGTACCCGGCGAGGTGCCGCAGGAGACGTTCCTCTCGGTCGACGGTCCGACGCGCTCGATCCGCTCGATCACCGATGCCGATGGCCCGGCCGGCGCGCGGCTCATCGTCGGCGGCAACGGACACCCGGTCGGCCGATCGGAGAGCGAGAAGGCTGCGGTCGACGACCTCGTCTCGTGGACCCACGCGCACTTCCCCGGGGCGGAGGAGACGCATCGATGGGCGGCGCAGGACTACGAGCCGCACAACCTCATCCCGTTCGTGGGCGCGATGCCGCGCGGCCTCGGTCGCATCCGCTTCGCCACGGGCTATGCGAAGTGGGGGCTGTCGAATGCGCCGGCCGCCGCCATGCGCCTCACGGCCGAGATCCTCGGCACGAGGTGGAACGACCGCCCCGGGTGGATGAACGCCTTCGCCACGCGCCTCACGGTTCCCGCCGACCTCGTGCGCGGAGCGACCGAGGGTGGCAAGGTCGCGGCGGCACTGACCTCGGGATGGGCCGACGCCGAGTCCCGTTCGGTGCCGGTTCCTCAACCCGAAGAGGGCGAGGGAATCGTGGCCAACCGTGCGGGGCTCCCGGTCGCGATCTCGACGGTCGACGGGGTCACGCGTGCGGTCGACGCGGTCTGCCCGCACCTGGGCGGGGTGCTGGAGTGGAACGACGCCGACTGCTCGTGGGACTGCCCCCTGCACGCCTCGCGCTTCAGCCCCGACGGCACCCGCATCGAAGGGCCCGCCCTGCGCGATCTGAAGGAGCTCCCCCGCGCCGGTCGACGCTGACAACGTTCGACAGTGACGGCGCTCACCCGAGCGGAGCATCCCATCCCTGCTGCGGCGTCTCGCAGCTCTCACGGAACACGTACTGCGAGGCGAGCCGACGCTGGCTGCTCGACCAGTCGATCGCGGGCCGGCGCTGCTCGGGCGGCAGATAGCCGAGTCGGTAGACGGCCATCAGCTCGAGCTCGTCGGGCACGTGCAGAAGCCGCACGATCTCGTCCCACCGCCCCGGCACCTCCATCGGGAACGAGATGAACTGGATGCCCATGCCGAGCTCGACCGTGCTGAGCCAGATGTTCTCCATCGCCGCGCCCATGCTGAACACCGAGTAGAACGACGACAGCTGCCCCGGCCGATACTCGCTGCGGTCGAGCATCACGCCCAGCAGCAGTGGCGAACCGGCAACCAGTTTGCGATTCTCGGCGCCGAGCGTCTTCGGCACCCCGAACGTGTTCATCAGGGTCTGCCCACGCTTGGTGAAGACCTGGCTCGTGAACGGGCGCAGCGCCGCGGGGAGCTTGTCGAACAGCATCCCGTTGCGCTTCTCGTCCATCTCGGCCTGACTGAAGCGGAAGTACGGCTTGTACCGCTCGAAGAACGTGCCGTTCGACATCGCCTCGGTCATGCTCTCGCCCGAGATCGACGCGATCTGATCGATCGTGTCGCGGTTCTCGATCACCACGAAGCGCCACGGCTGGCTGTTCAGCTGCGACGGCGCCCGGCCCGCTGCCTCCAACAGGATGCGCTGGTGCTCCTCGGAGACGGGATCGGGCAGGAAGGGCCCGTTCGTGGTCTTGCGGCGGCGGATGGCGTCGAGCAGTTCCATGCGGTCACTTCCGGTCGGTGGCGAGGCGCGCGCAGATGAGGCCCGCGACGATGAAGGGGGCGGCCGCGAGGGCCACGAGCGGATGCCGTCGGCCGTGCGTGCCGAGATACGGAATCGCTGCGAGTGGGAGGGCGGCCGGTGCGAGTGCGAGTGCCGCCCGGCGACTCGCTTCCCGCGGCGTGCCCCAGAAGATCGCGGAGAACGCGGCGGCCGAGGTCGCGCAGGTGGCGATGTAGATCGCGTGGTGCAGCCACCGGAAGCCGCTCGTGTCGATGAGCCTCGCGGCGACAGCCGAGCCGAGCGCGACGTTCGCGGCGTACGCGATCGCGGCCGCGGCGAACAGCGGCGAAGCGTCAGTGCGTCTGCGGCGGTGGGCCATGCCCTGACCCTACGCCCGGGCCCGCCCCTCGATCGCCCCCTTGCGTCGCACCCGACGGTTCGGTACACCCCCTCGTTCCGTTCGCGCCCGACGGTTCGTATACCCCTTGTTCCAGTCGCGATATGACAGCTCTCCCAGCGGATTCAGCTGACATATCGCGACCGGAGCGAGGCAACGGCCTACAGGTTGCCGTCTGCGTAGATGCGGAGCGCGTCACGCACGAACTCCGCGCCGCGGGTTCCTCCGTCGGAGGTGGCGTAGTTGGCGCCGAAACGCGGGTCGGCGACATACATCTCGCCGAGACCGATCACGTACGCCTTCACGTCGCCTCCCGGAAACGCGGCCGGTGTGCCGGGGATGCCCGTGAGCCACTCGACGTGGCGGCGGGCGATGTCCTGTGCCGGGGCGGATGCGGGATCCGTGCCGCTCTCGGCGGCGGCGATCCAGTCGCGCCCGAGGTCGGACACGCGCTGCTGCCAGTCGGCGCGCTCGGCATCCGTCATCCCCCGCCACCAGCTGTCGCTGTCGCGGTAGGCCTTCTTGCCCCAGCGCTCCTCGACCTCCTCCTTGTAGCGGGTGTGGTCGAAGCCGTCGAACATGTTCTCTGCCATGAGTTCTTCACCTCCTCTCAATGCGTCGATGGTGGATCGGACCGACGCGATCTGTCGCGCCAACCGGTTCTGTTCCTCGCGCAGGAGCGCGAGGTGGGTCTCGAGGGCGGATGCCTCAGCCGAGGCGCGGGCAGTCCCGGGGGCATGCGCACCCGGCGCCGCATCGAGCACCTCGGCGATCTGCGGCAGGCCGAGTCCGAGTTCCCTCAGCAGCAGGATGCGCTGCAGGCGCACCAGCGCCCGCCCGTCGTAGTGCCGGTAGCCGTTCGATGCGATGCGCGTCGGCGCGAGCAGCCCGATGTCGTCGTAGTGACGTAGCGTGCGGCTCGTCGTTCCCGCGATGCGGGCGATCTCCTGGATCGACCATTCCTCGGTGTTCATGTGCGCCTCCTTCCTTCTCTTCCGTGTGAATACCTCCACGATAGAAGTTGACGTTGCGTCAATGTCAACTGTCGTCATTCAGCTACACTTCCCCTACATGCGGGGGCATTAACTGCGCAGGATCCATGTCACGATCGGAGCTCCCAATGAAAACCGGAGGTGATTCATGTCCCTGATGGCGACAATCGAACCGACGCTCATGCGACGTCGCGCGCAGGATGCTCTCGACGACGCGATCCTGCGCCTGGACGCATGGTGGCTGGTGGTGATCGCGGCGATCCTCGTGTTCGGGGTGGCATTCCTGGCGGCGCTGGCGCTGTGGTGCTTCTTCTCGAACGGAGGACGCCGCTTCACCGGCAACTGGAAGTGGGGCAAGAGCGGCGTCTCGGTCTGGATCGAATGCGTCTAGCCCCTCGGGTCCTCCGTGCATCGTCGACGATGCACGGAGGTGACGCCCGAGACCGCGACCCCCGCATCCTGCTCGACGTCTCGGAGGTGTCGTTCGCCTACTCGCGGCGTGCAACGGCCCTGCGTGACGTGTCGTTCGCCGTCCACCGAGGCGAACGCGTGGGGCTCGTCGGACCGAACGGATCGGGCAAATCCACGCTCATCCGGTTGACGGCCGATCTGCTGCAGATCGGCACGGGCAGTATCCGCATCGCAGGCCGCTCGCATCAGGTGCGGGTGTCGCGCGAGAAGCTCGCCTACACCGCGAGCAACGACTACCTGCCGCAGTTCCTGACGGGGCGCGAGTACATCGATCTGATGCACCGCCTCTACCACCGCCGCCCCGATGAGGCGCGGATGGACGACCTGTTCGCGCGCTATCAGATGGATGCTCGTCAGTTCGACCTCATCGAGGACTACTCGCACGGCATGCGCAAGAAGATCCAGGTCATCGCGAGCCTGCTGCTCGACCGGCCACTGACGATCATCGACGAGACGCTGAACGGTGTCGACGTCGATTCGCTCTACGAGTTCGAGAACGACGCCCGCGAGATCGGGGACTCCCGTGCCCTTCTGCTGTGCAGCCACGACTTCCGTCTGCTCGAAGCGGTGTGCGACCGCGTGATCGTGCTGTGCCGCGGAGAGATCTCGTTCGACCTGCCCCTGGACCGCATCCGCGACGACTTCGGATCGGTGGATGCTCTGACGAAGCACGCGATCGCCCTCTCCCGTCCGCGAGCAACACCGTGAGCATCGCCGCAGGCAGCGCCCTGGGCACCGCGATGCGGCCCTCGCTGGAGTTGTCGCGGTTCCTCTCGCTCTTCGTCGTGCGGCGCATCTTCCGCAAGGGCGTGCTGCAGATCCCGATGTTCCGCTGGTCCCTGGGTATCGCGGCGGTCGTCGCCTTCTGCGCCTTCTGCGCCTTCGGCGTGGTCACGCTCCGTCAGCTCATCGCCGACCCGGCGATGCTGTCGCCACTTCTGCGGGTCGTCGGAACGTCGACGCCGCTGTGGGTGCTGACAATCTTCACGGTCGTGCGCGTGCTGTTCATGAAGTCGAGCGATCTGGTCGAACTCACCTTCTCGTTCCCGCTGACCAACCGTGCGCGCACCCTCGGCTTCCTGCTCTTCGAGGCATTGCTCGTGGGCATCGGTGTCGCCGTCACGCTCGGTGCTGTCGTCACCGGCACGATCTGGATCGGCGGGGTCGGCATCCTGGGCGACATCGTGACGTGCCTGGTCATGCCGACGGTCGCCTGCTATCTCCTGGCGAGCGTGTACTACTTCGCGCTCGAGCGGCTCCTGTTGCGCCTGCGGCTCGCCCGCCTGCGCGCCTTCCTGGTGCCCGTGGTGCTCGCCGCCACGCTCGTCGCCGTCTATGTCGGCGTCTCGGCGCAGTCGGAGCCGGTGCTGTTCGCCGCCGCCGGTCAGGGCGACGACTACTTCGCGATCCAGCTGCTGTTCGCCGACATCGCCGCCGCGCACGGGCCCATCGCCGCGACGGCATCGTGGCTCGTCGTGGTCGCTGTGCTCGTGGTGGCGGTGTGCGCGACGGCTCCCCGCCAGTTCGACCCGACGCGACGCTTCGTGGCGCTGCCCCGCCTGTTCGGCTCGTCGGAGTTCGGCGCCTACGTCGCCGCGCACCTCAGGGCCATCGAGACCATCACGGTGTGCGGCATCGTGTTCGCGGGCTCGTATGCGCTGTTCATCGCGCAGGTGCGGCTTCCGCCGTTCCTGCTCGTGGCCGTGACGGTGCAGGCCGTCTATGCCTATGTGGCGACCGAGCCGCTGCGCACCTCCGGTCCGAGGCGCCACACAGCATCCCTGCAGTACCTGCTGCTGCTCGGTCCGCAACTGCTCATGCTCCTCGTGTTGGCCGTGCCTACCGGCATCCTCTCCGCTCTGACCGGAGCACGGTGGGACGAGATCCTCGTCGTCGTCGCATTCTGCGTCTCGAACATCGTCGTGCTCACCCTCGCCGGCATCGCCTTCCCGCCCGAGAAGGGCAACCCGTTCTCCGTGATCGCGGGGGTCGCCGTCGCGGGCCTCGTGACCGGCACGATCATGCTCGGCACGAACCTGCTGGGGCTGCCGGACTGGTTCAACGTCGCCGTGATGATTCTGCTCACCCTCACCGCCGTCGCACTCTCCATCAACGGAATGCGCAAGATCGAAAGGACCTCACGTCATGAAGTGGTTGTTTAGGACCGTCGGAAGCGCCGTCGTCGCGCTCGTCGTCACCGCAGGAACGGCGATCATCACGGCCATCTGGCTGATGTTCTCGGGCGGATCCACCGAGGGCCGCCGACTCGGCTTCTTCGATTCCGTGTTCGTCGAGGTGAAGCAGAGCGCGGGCGGAGCGACCCAGCTCGGAGCAGGCCTCAACGATCCGCTCCCCCTCGTGATCTCGGTCGTCGTGATCACGCTCCTCATGCTCGCCGTGTTCGCGGTGTTCGATCAGCTTCTCGAGCGGAAGAGGCAGCTTCTCGCCGACGCAGACTGACGTGTGGTCGAGAACCGTCCGCACCGTCGGACCACGCACCGGCCTCAGGTGGCTTCTCCCCGCCGCCTGGCCGGTGCGTCTGGTCTTCGTCACCCTCGCGATCGTGACGCTGGTCTTCGCGCTCGCGACCGATCAGCCGGCAATCGGCCTCGCCGCCCTGTTCCTGCTCGCGCACGACGCCCTCGGGCTGTGGGCATCGTTCGCCGTCCACGAGCTCGGGCACGCCGTCGGGCTCATGAATGCACGCGGCGTCTCCGCGGTCACGGTGGAGCGCAACCTGCTGCGCCTCTCGATCACCCCGCACGGCTCGATCCGCGGCCGCGATGCCTTCGTCGCCGCGGCCCTCGGCCCGGCCTGCTGCATCGCGATCGGACTCGTGCTGTGGGTGACGGTGCCGCAGCTGCTCCTGCACGTCTGGTATCTCGGGCACGCCGTCTTCCTGCTGCCGGTGTTCGGCGACGGCCGCGCGATGGTCGCCTCGGCGCGCAGGTGGAACGAGCGGATCGTGCTCGGTGGGGCGGGGGTGTGATGTGAGGGCTCAGGCAGGAGCGCTTGAACGTCCACATCGATGCGAGCCCTGGATTCACCTATGTCTGGTTGCTGAGGCACGGTATTTCGTTGATCTCGCCCCGCGTGGTTAGCCAGTGACCTACGGAGACCCCTTCTGCCGGCCAAGAGAAGCGCGCCGACGAAATGCTTCCAGGCATGTCGTTGAACAGAACGTGATATTGAATTCCCGCGCGTGGAGCTGGATCGACAGAGAGATCATTGCGGAGGCCGAGGTTATCCCCTCCGACGACAAGGGGTTCGCCTGCTTTTAGTTCGGTCTCTCCTGAGGCTTCCCACACTCGTCGCGAACTGGACTCGCCCGGTTCTCGTACGTATTCGCTCACGCTCACCTCGGTCACTAACGCACTGAAACAACTAACGATGAGAATCTTGGAACCGTCAAATCCCATTTCAAAGTCACCGTGGAGGAGGACGTCGTCACACGCCGTCAGCCCAAGCCCCAGCATGATCATCGTCGCGCACAGTGTCAGTCGGGTGAATCTCCTCACCATGTTGCGTCTCATCCCTCGTCACCGCCTGAGAACTCAGCCGGCCGCGCCACGTCGATCATCGGACGGACATCCCGCATGGCCGTTCCGACGTCTCCCCATTTGCCCAAACCCAATACCGCTCAGAGGACTCGAGCACGGATTCCTCCGACCTCGAATCAAACTTGGCCAGAAGTGTCCCTCGAGGGGCACCCGCTTCTTGATCGAAGTAGATGTTCAGACCGACCGAATTTACCTTCCGCTCCTCGACCTCGCCATAATTCCGGTCCAACACCCATTCGCTCGAAAGGAGTGATTCCGAAAACTGATCACCAGTCTCCAGCGTGCGCGTACCTTCACCTTCCAGCACAAGTGTGGATCCAGAAGAACCCTCCTCGGCATAGAAGACCTGAATCTTCGAGAGCACAACTTCTTCGCCACACCACGTGAACTCAGGCTGACCGTCGATCACACGCATCGACACCGGGGCATTCGCCGGAACGCTCGGAACGAAGAAGCACGACGAACATGACGACATGACCGCACAGACGATAACTGCCGCGGACAATTGGCGCCTGTGGCGACTCGTGCTCGGTGGCGCGGCGTCGTGCATGAAACTGATCGCAGTCCGAGTCAATGCATGTTCCCCTTCCTCATCCTCGCCGCGATGAGTCGAGAACGAAGCTTGCGACGCCGTGGGCGCAGAGCGGAACGATCGCGCTCCCCCACTCGAAGGAGTCGAAACGTCCCGGTGTCGCAGCAAGCACTCCCTCGCCACCTGAAGCGCGAAGGAGGACGGTCCGGTCACCGTCAAGCTCCCATTGGGCACTTCCGCTATAGGTCTGCGTTCCGGGCCGCAGACACGCTTGACGCTGAGCGCCATCAACCGAACCGATCGGATAGTTGACAAGCTCTGCTCGCCCACCTTCCTTCAGTGTGACGCGCACCTCACCGAGCGGGAACTCGCTGGAGGACTGCGACGTGATCCAGGTCGCTGGAAAGTCCACCGTTCGAGCGAGGACACTCGGCTGATTGACCAGGATCGTCACCGCAGACGCCGCGACGGCGAGCACCACTCCTGAAGCGATAGCCCATCGGTATCGTTTCACTTGGCTCCAAACTGTCAGAGGAATTCGCATGCGGTGACAATACTCGTCGCTGGAGGTCGCATTCCAATTATCGGCTACGCGTTCAGTTCGAACCAAGCCCGGGGTTCACCTATTTCTGGTAGCTGAGGCACGTCGTTGAATAGCACGTTATATTGAATTCCCGGGCGTGGAGCTGGATCGATAAACAGATCATTGCGGAGGCCGAGGTTATCCCCTCCGACGACAAGGGGTTCACCCACTTTTAGTTCGGTCTCGCCTGCGGCTTCCCACACTCGTCGTGAACTGGACTCGCCCGGTTCCCGCACGTATTCGCTCACGCTCACCTCCGTGACTGACGCCCTGAAACAACTTCCAATGAGAATCTTGGAACCGTCGAATCCCATCTCGAAGTCACCATGGGATGGGACATCGTCACATGCCGTCAACCCAAACCCCAGCATGATCATCATCGCGCACAGTGTCAGTCGGGTGAATCTGTTCACCATGTTGCGTCTCATCCCTCGGTCCCCGTCCGCAAGTTCAGGTGGCCACGCCCGGGTCAGCGGGAGAGGAGCGCGTATGCCTGCGAAAAACTCCCCGCCTTCCGCCGCGAGTCATTCGCGGTGAAATACCAGCGATTGGGTCGGCTCTTCCGCGAGATCCAGCTGGATACGTAGCGTTTCGTCCCCGAGTATAGGCGAACCCACAAGTTCGAACGAGGAACACGCGTCCAGTGGCCTCACGGTGAGCGAACGCTGACTCAACGCATCGAAGCCCCACTGGCCCCGCAACTGCCCCCTATTCGACCAATCGATCTCATTTTCAGTCTGAGGCCAGTTTTCGGCCACGCATCCTAGGGAGAGGGGCCAGTCTGTGGATTCGAAGGATCCGTCACTTTCGATCACGAATCGCAAGGATTCAGCAGAATTGATCAAAACCCACTCACCGATCACCTCATCGTCGGTGAGCCCATCAGCAGATCTATTGACCATCAGGATGACACCCGTCGCGAAACCACCGAGGAGTAGCAAAAGCACCAGAAGGAATGCCATACGTCGCCCGCCGCACGTCTTCACCACGTCAGCATCTTTGTCCATAGGTACTCCTGATCAACCTGCAAAATGGACCGGGCGTGTGCTGGGAAGACTCAGTCAGGATCGCGCAGGATAGCGCCGTTTATCTACCACGCAGTCCCGGCCGAGCGCGCCGCTCGATCAATGCGTGCAGTATCAGGTACAGGAATGAGCCAAAGGAAAGCACCGGGCCAAGAATTGCAAAGACGGCGGTGAGGCGACTGCCGACTTCAGTACTCACACCATAGGCCTCGTGCGCTCTATTGAACCAAATGAACACGGCCGAAAAAGAGCCTAGCGTCCCCGCGACGGCCCAAATCCGTGTTGCCCATTTTGACATGGCAGGACTCCATCTGTGTACGAGCATGGCAGCGGCCAGCGTCAAGAATATGCCGATGGCTGCCGCGAATACATCGTCCCGCAGCTCGAGAAAGTGAGTCTGCGACACCCTCTCCCATGCGAGCCCTCCGCTGATCATGAGGTCAAGGGCGAGGATCACGACGACCAGAAGCGAACCCACACCGCACCATGAGATTGTTTCTCCGATTGACACGATTCTCCTTCTAGATGCCACTGCCGCATGTATTCACTGCATCGATAGTAACTACGCCCCAAGGCGAGCTGGTGACGAAATGTCAACGAGCGCTAGGCATTCCGCAGCGTTGTGTAGAAAACTCTCCAGTCGGCCAGCCCCAGTCACCATCAATCCATCGAAGAAAGTTGTGGCTGTCATCGAAATCGAATCTCACCGAAAACGCGCCCTCGCTTCCGTCGACATCCGTGTACTCAACTCCGACCGATATTCGTTCCAGATTTCGGGGCGTGACGTTCTTCCCCGCTTCATCGAAGTCTTCTATGGTCAGCACGGTCATGTATTCCCCAAATGACATTTCGATACCAGGCTCTCGCACGATGACTATCTTGTCGTCTGCACTCTCGCCGGCCGCGGCAACCACCACCACCCTGGTCAAGGTCGATTCGCTCGAGCACCAAGTAAGCTGCGCGGTCTTCTGAATCACTGAAAGCGAGAGCGGCTGATCAACTGGCAGGTTCGGGACCGGAGAGCATGAGGCCAGCCCCAATGCTGTGATTCCGGCGACACAAGAAAAGATTGCGCGCTTCGTGCGCTCTTTCAACATTTGTAGAACCCGTTTTTCAATCCCGCTGAGTATTCGAAGAAATTTCCGCAGGCTTCGCCGAGTCCAATACTCACCGACTCCGCCTCAAAGCGCATATACAGTTCAGGGAAGTCCATTCCATACCCTGCCCACTGCGCTGAGTGCATCTGTTCGTGCTCCAACAGACTGGGCAAGTTCTTGATAACTTCCGAATCCTGCCCCGAGATAAAGTGTTCTCCAAAAGTTGTCCCTCCGCGGAAGGGCCAATTGCTACTGCAAACGTTCAGACCCGGCGCTGTGGCCGAGCATCCTATTCCCGAGTTCTTCAGAATCTTTGCCACTTCATCGTCAAGAGCTGCATTCAATTTCACCCTCAGTTTGGGATCCGCATAAGCGTCATACCATCGCTGTGTTTGCGACGGATAATTCTTGATGAGATAAGCAAGTTGGCTATTAATTAGTGCATTTTGAGTCTTGTCCTTCCACTCTTGGCTGGGCTCACTCACCCATCTCCCGTGCGGCATCATGCCCTTCCACCTGTTGGTCGGACCGTTGCCTCCGCTCGGTATGGTCCCCTTCGCGCTCGGGCCCTGCTTCGACGTCGGGGCACTCACTCCTCCCTTCTTGGTGCAGTTGACACCCCAGCCACACCCTTGGTCGAGTCGCAGTCCCGTCGGGTCGGTGTACGTGGTCGGATTGTTGCCTGAGTACGCGTACCCCGTGTTCTGCTGCGGGAGGTTCGTATCGATCACCGGATCAACGGAGAGGAACTTGCCGATCGCGGGGTCATACGTGCGAGCCCCGACATTTGTCAACGCCGTCGCTTCCGCAACCTGCTTGTTCATATACCCGGAACCATCCGCCCACGCCTGTGGGCCGTTCGCGATCGGCGCGCCGAACGGATCACGGTACTGCTGCACCGTCACACCACTCACCGCGTCCGACTGCACATCCACCGTGCCCTCCAAGTTCGTGAACAACCAGGTCAACGAGCTACCCGCAGTGCCCGACTTCGCCGAACGCTGCGCCACCGGCTTCCCCTCCGCACCAGAGTACGACCGGAAGCCTTCCACCACCGTCGACCCGATTGCCTGCGACACAGTGGTATCGCCAAGGAACAACGTCGCACCGTCCGACGACGACACCCGCAACAGCAGATTGCCGTCCACGTCGTAGACATTGTTCTGCTCCTCAGAGCCGGCCACCACCTTCGACACCTTGCCCAACGTGTTGAACGTCACCGTCTGACCCGGACGAGAGATCTGATTGCCCGACTCGTCGTATCCATAAGATCCAGACCCCTGACCTGCTGCCCCCACGATCTCCTCGACCGCATGTGGCCGCGGCTCGCCCGCCGCCGCATACTCGTACTCTCGCGTCGAAACGGTTCCCATCGCCGAGTGCGAGGTCGCACTCGTGCGGTTGCCGGTCTGCGTGTCGTACGCGTAGTCCGTCCACATCGGCGCCGGGCCCCCCATGGTCGCCGCAGATGCCGCCTGCGAACACGACGTCGACGCGTTCGGCGTCCAGGCTTGCGTCAACTGCCGCAAGCCGTCATACGAGTAGCAGGTCTTCTGCGTCTGTGTCTGCGGATGTGTGGCTGACGCAGTCGACGACGTCACATTTCCTGCTGCGTCGCGCGTGAACGACCGGTCGGCCACATAGTGGCCCAAGCCACCGAACACGGCGTTGTCCTTGATCGCGAGCACCGCTCCCGTGGCCGGGTCGTAGCCATACGTGGAGTATGCGCTGTTGGTCCCGTTGTAGCGAACGAGTTGCGCGAGCTGCCCGATCGGCGAGTAGTCCGTACCCCCGAGCACCATCGTCGCTCCGCGCACGGTACCAAGCCGTCCCCAGGCGTCATAGGCGTACCGGATGTTCTCAGCCGGCAAGCCTCCGATCGCGGGCACTGCCTTGGCTTGCAATGATGAATCAGCGTTGTAGTACGACGTCACCTTGTATGACGTACCGCCGAACGCTGGCGCTCCCGAAGGAATCGAGACCGTCGTATCGGTGGGGTTGCCCGCGAGGTCGTATGACCCGACCGTGGTCGTGTATGCCGCCCCAGGGACTCCTGCCGTTGATCCGACATACGACGACGACGACGTGACGCGCCCCTTCGACACGCTGTCATACGTCCATGACGAGAGCAGGGCTCCTGTCGTGCCGCCTGCGTAGATCGCCTTCTTGCGGTTGAGTTCGTCGTAGGTAGTCGTCACCGTCTTTCCGCGTGCATCGGTGGTCGACGTCATGTTGCCGCCGAGGTCATAGGTCGCGGTGGAAACACCGGAATCGGCATCGTTCTGCGCCACCCGGTTGCCGAGAAGATCGAACGTCCAGGTCCACTCGTTGCCCGCCGGATCAGTCATCGACGTGTTACGCCCAGCGCCGTCGTAGGCGAAACTCCACGGCTGCCCCGTGCCCGAAACCGCACCATTCAGATATTGGACCAACTTCGACTTCTGCCCGAGCGAGTTGGTGAAAACGCTCGTCGCGGTACCGCCGTCGGGCGGCGTCGTGTCGACCCGCTCCGCACCCGGATAGCCGATGACGGTCTGGCTACGCATCGTCCCCGAGCCGTTGAGCACGGTCTTGAGCGTGCGACCGACGGCGTCGTACGAGGTGATCACCTGCGAGGGGATGTTGTTCTCGCTGTCCGGGGTGAAGAATGCCACCCCCGGGGAGATCGACGCGGTCCAGTAAGCGTTGTCGACGACCCAAATCTCTTCCCAGATTCGACCCCATTGACAACATCGAGATATATCGTGTTACGCTTCTCAGACACGATATATCGTGACCGTCAAACCAGGAGAAGCAGACATGACCGAGAAGTGGCTCATCGCCCCCGGCGAGGAACGCGTCATCGACATCGAATCCGTCACCCGACTCAAGGTGGGCCTCGTGGGCGGTCAGGTCGACATCATCGCGCACGACGAACCCGGCATCCGTATCGAGGTGCACGGCGTCACCACCAAGGACCTCCGCGTGGAATCCCACGACGGCGAGGTCGAGATCGACCACCCGCAGCTGGGATGGGACAACTTCCTCGAAGTGTTCCGCAACTTCGGCTCCGGTGGCCCCCGCGCCGAGGTGAGCGTCGCTGTTCCCCGCGCGATCGCTCTCACACTCGGCGTCGTGAGCGCCGGAGCACTCGTCTCCGGCATCCGCAATGACGCCCGTCTCAACACCGTCTCGGGCGACATCATCGTCGACACCCTGATCGGCGACCTCACCGTCAACTCGGTCTCGGGCGACGTGCAGGTGCGCGGGCTGACCGGCTCGATCAACGCGAACAGCGTGTCGGGCGACGTCGCCGTCACAGGCACCGTACGCAAGGCCACGGTCGACATCGTCTCGGGCGCCACGCTGGTGGATGCCGCGGGCGACGTGAACATCATCACCGTGAACTCCGTCTCGGGCAGCACCACCGTGCGGCTCGACGAGTCCCTCGCCGCGAACTACGTCATCCGCTCGCTCAGCGGGCACCTGCTGATCGACGGGGTCGAGCGCAGCTCGTCCGGACCCAGCAACTACAGCGGATCCACGGGCGAGCTCGCCGGCCGATTCGTCGACCTGCGCGCGAACTCCGTCTCCGGCGCGGTGACCGTGCTGCGCCGCACCCCGGCCTCGATCACGAACGATGCGGAGTGGGAATCATGACCCCGGCTGTCTTCTCGCACGGCGACCTGCGCCTGTACCTGCTGTCGCTGCTCGCCGAGGCGCCCCAGCATGGCTACGGCATCATCCAGGCGCTCACGGATCGCACCGGCGGCACCTACACACCCAGCGCCGGCACGATCTACCCTCGCCTCGCGAAGCTCGAGGAAGAGGGCCTCGTGACGAAGACCGTCGATGGACGCACCACGATCTACGCGATCACCGACGCCGGCCGCGCCGAGCTGGAATCCCGCGAGGGCGACCTGGCCGGCATCGAGTCGGGTCTCGCCGACTCCGTGCGCCTCATCGCGAACGAGGTGCGCCAGAGCGTTCAGGATGCGATGAAGTCGCTGCGCGCCGACCTCGCCGCAGCCGAGCACGGAGAGCGCACCGCGGCGAAGAGCCGTCCGCGCGCCGCCACCGACGACGCGCGCGTCGTGAGCCGCGAAGAGGTGCACCGAGCGGACGCGCTGATCAACGCCTTCCGCGCCCAGGTGCGCACCGACCTGCGCACGCACGTGGCGAAGGGCGGCACGCTGCCGGCATCCCTCGTCACCGAACTCGAGCATGCGCTCGACGACGCCTCACGCGCCGTGACCGCCGGGCTCTCCCGCCTCTGAGCACCCGGACGACTCCGGTCGACGCCCCCTCTGATCATCGACGCCCCCTCGCCGTTACGTCTGTGTGAGGGGGCGTCGACGCTGGACGGGGGTTTCGGCGCAACGAACGACTACCGAACCCACAACCGAGCGCGACCTACTCGGGCCAGATCTCCTTCTGCGAGTCCGGCACGGACTCCCCGAGTGGTACCACGAGCACCGACCGATGCTGGCGATGCGTGAGGCGCGCGGCCACCGACCCGGTGAAGAACTCGCGGATCGACTCGCCGATCCCCTGCTTGCGCGTACCCACGACGATCAACTGCGCATCGAGCTTGTTCGCGAGCTGCTTGATGGCCAGGGCCGGGTCACCGACCAGCTGTCGCGCGGTCCAGGTGATCTCGGAATCGTCCAGCGCTGCGGCTGCCGCGGCCTGCACGGCTTCGAACTCCGCCGCACCCGCGTCGAAGTTGATGTCGATGGGCGCCGAGTGCACGTAGCCGTCGGGGTCTTCGTAGGTGACGAACCGTGTGACGTCGACGTGCACGACCACGAGCGGAGCGCCGAGCAATCGGGCGAAGCGCAGAGCCTCGGCGATCACCCGCGGTTCGTGATTCGGCTGGATGCCGACGATCACCGCTTTCTGCAGGGCGGCGTTCTGCGCGGCCTCATCGGAGGGTGTGGAGGTGTTGTCGGTCATGAAGATCGTTCCCTTCACCAGCCTGGCGTCAGTCAGAGGGGCGTACCCGCGTGCTATTCTGAATGCTACTCTTACCGGCCTCGAACCGGTGTCGTGAAATGCGTCGGGCACTCGCAGCCCGCAGCTTAACTCGTGAGGGGGTCTCGCGCATGGGCCGTGGCCGTCAGAAGGCGAAACACACCAAGATCGCCCGCGAACTCAAGGCGTTCAGTCCTTCGGTGAACTACTCTGCGCTCGAGCGCGAGTTGGGTCATCCGACCGACGAAGATGCCTACGTTGACAAGTGGGCAGATGACTATGCCGACGAAGATGAGGACGAACTAGAGAAGGCTTAGCCGCCTGATCGATCGTCACCCCCGTGCGACCCACGGGGGTTTCGTCATGCCCTGGCGTCGGTGCATGCTTCCGCCGCTCCCCTGAGAGGATGTGTGCATGCCCCGCGTCGTCGCTCTCTATCGTCACCCCGTCAAGGGACTCACCCCGGAGTCCGTCGACTCCCTCACGGTGCTGCGGGACGGGAAGGTCGCCGGAGATCGCGTGCTCGCCTTCCGGTTCGCGGATGCCGCCACCCCGGAGGACCGCGACGGCCTCGACTACTGGCCGAAGGCGAAGGGGCTCGCGCTCCAGGACTTCCCCGCCCTCGCCTCGCTGCGCACGAGCTTCGATGATGCGACCGGGCGTGTGCGCATCGAGCACGACGGCTCCGTGCTCGTGGAGGCGGGTCTCGACGAGCACGGGCGCGATCAGTTGGCGCAGGCCGTCACCGACTTCGTGCTCACGACGCCGGACGCCCGCCGCCTCGCACGGCCCGGCCGACTGCCGCTCGTGCTGGTCGGCGACGGCGAGACGCCGCGGTTTCAGGATCGTCCCCGCGGATACGTCTCGGTGCACAGCCGCGCGAGCGTCGACGTATTGGCGGATGCCCTCGGTCACAGCATCGACGACCGGCGCTTCCGCTCGAACGTCATCATCGACGGGGTAGAGGCGTGGGAGGAACTCGACTGGACGGGCGAGGTGCGCATCGGTGACGTGACACTCCGCGGAGCCGGTCCCATCGTGCGCTGCCTCGCGACGCACGCCAACCCCGACACCGGCGTGCGCGACGCGAAGGTGCTCAAGACCCTCACCGCGGCGTTCGACCAGCAGGAACCGACGCTCGGCCGCCTATTGCTCCCGGGCTGGGCGGAGTCAGATCAGGATGCCGGCGGCATCATCCGCATCGGTGACGAAGTGCACGCGGGCTGAGCTGCTCGCTCTCGCCTCGCCCTCGCCCCATACGAAGTTGGCACCTCATGCCGGAATCACGCGCTCATTCCGACAACAGGTGTCAACTCGAGCACTCAGCAGGCAGGCAGCAGGCAGCACACCAGAGCCCAGGTCACCAGCGGCCGTGTCGCTGCTCCCACTCGTCTTCGATCGTGCGGCGGCGTCCGGCGACGAGCCCCGCGGGAATCGACGCGACGAGCACACCAGCGACGACGATGAGCGGCACCTGCCAGCCTCCGGTCGTCTCGTGCAGCAGACCGATCAGCAGCGGGAACACCGCAGCGATGCCGTAACCGATGCTCTGCACGAAACCGCTCAGCGCGACAGCGCTCTCGGGCGTGCGTGCGCGGATGCTGAGCAGCACCAGGCTGAGCGGGAACATGATCGCCGTGATCCCGTAGAGGCTCACCCACAGCGGCAGGGCGACGGTCGGGATCAGCAGCAGCCCGCCGAGCCCGACGAGTCCCGAGCCGACGGCGATCAGGAACAGCGGCCGCGTCGCCTGGAAGCGCACGATGAGGATCGGCACGAGCATGCCGCACGGCAGCCCCAGCAGTGCGAACAGCGACAGCAGGAACCCGGCGGTCGAGGGCGTCACCCCGCCGATGTCGACGAGCATCGTGGGCAGCCAGGCGAAGGCCACGTAGGCCATGGTCGACGATGTGCCGAAGACCAGGGCGAGCGCCCAGGCCAGCGGCAACCGCCAGAGCCTGCCGAAGACGCGCGGGCTTGCCGGAACGGTCGTGATCGGTCCCGTCGCCACCGCGACCGCATCGCGCAGATCGTCGATGCCGTCGGTCGGGTCGATCACGACGTCGACGGCACGGGGAACGGATGCCGGTTCGGCACGCTCACGGATCAGCAGCGTGACCCAGGGCAGCAGCGCGAGCAGCGCGAACACTCCCCAGAGTCCGAGCGAGACGCGCCAGCCGAAGCTGTCGGCCAGCGGCACGGCGACGAGCGGAGGGATGAACGTCGACACGGCCATCATGGTCGAGTACAGCGTCATCATCACGCCGAGGCGATCGGGGAAGTACTTCTTGACCAGCGGCGGCAGCAGCACGTTGCCTGCGCCGACGCCCGCGAACACCACGGCGGTGGCCGCCAACAGGCTCGTCGAGTCGACCGCGAATCCGCGCAGCAGCAGGCCGAGGGTCATCAGGGCGATCGCCCCGATCGCGACGCGCTCGAGCCCGAAGCGCCGTTCGAAGAGCGGGGTGGCCAGGCCGAACACCGCGAAGCACACGGGCGGTGCCGCGCCGATCAGTCCGACGACCACGGGCGACAGCGGGAAGTCCGCCGCGATGTGGTCGATCACCGGAGACAGCGACGCCACGGCGGATCGCAGCGAGAACGCCACCAGGACGATCCCGATCAGCGCGAGGGCACGCCCCTGCCAGAGCGGGCGGGCCTCGGCCGTCATGAGGTCTGCGAGTTCTCTACCCAGGCCAGGTACTCGTCCGACACCGTTCCGGTGACGTAGCGCCCGTCGAAGCAGCTCATGTCGAGATCTTCGATCGCGGACCCCTCGGTGATCGCCGCCTTCAGATCGTCGACCTCCTGGTAGACGAGGTGATCGCAGCCGAGCACCTCGGCGATCTCGGGGATCGTGCGCCCGTGGGCGATCAGCTCATGACGAGAGGGCATGTTGATGCCGTAGACGTGCGGATGCCGCACCGGCGGTGCCGCCGAAGCGAAGGTCACCGAGCTCGCGCCGGCATCCCGCGCCATCTGGATGATCTCCTTCGATGTCGTGCCGCGCACGATGGAGTCGTCGATCAGCAGCACGTTCTTGCCCTGGAACTCGGTCGACATCGCGTTGAGCTTCTGGCGCACGCTCTTCTTGCGCACCGCCTGCCCGGGCATGATGAAGGTGCGGCCGACGTAGCGGTTCTTGTAGAAGCCCTCGCGGTACTCGATGCCCAGCTTGCGGGCGACCTCCATGGCCGCGGGGCGCGAGGAGTCGGGGATCGGCATGACGACGTCGATCTTGTCCATCGGCACGTGCTTGGCGATCGTGTCGGCGAGACGGTCGCCCATGCGCAGGCGCGACTCGTAGACCGAGACGCCGTTCATGATCGAGTCGGGACGCGCGAGGTAGACGTACTCGAACGCGCACGGCGCGAGCTGCGTCGAGCTCGCGCACTGCTTGGTGTGCAGCTCGCCCTCGGTCGTGATGAACACGGCCTCACCGGGCTCGACCTCGCGGACGATGTCGTAGTCGCCGTTCTCGAGCACCAGGGATTCGCTCGCGACGACCCACTCGTCGCGGCCTTCTGCGCCGGGAACGGTCGACGGGCGGCGTCCGAGGATCAGCGGACGGATGCCGAAGGGATCACGGAACGCGAGCAGACCGTAGCCCGCGATCACGGCGATCACGGCGTACGCGCCCTCGATGCGCTCGTGTGTGCGCTCGACGGCCTCGAACACGCGCTCGGGGTCGAGGTCGACCGTCGAGGTGGTGTTCTGCAGTTCGCCGGCAAGCACGTTGAGCAGCAGCTCGGTGTCGCTGGACGAGTTGAGGTGACGGCGGTCGCGCTTGGCCATCTCGGCGGTCAACTCACGCGTGTTGGTGAGGTTGCCGTTGTGGATGAGGATGATGCCGTACGGCGCGTTCACGTAGAACGGCTGCATCTCCTCTTCATTGGATGCCGTGCCCTTGGTGGCGTAGCGCACGTGGCCGAGGCCGACGTTGCCGAGCAACGCACGCATGTCGCGGGTGCGGAACGCCTCGCGGACCATGCCCTGCGCCTTGGCGTTGTGCATCACCCCGTTCGACTCCGCCGTCGCGATGCCCGTCGCATCCTGGCCGCGATGCTGCAGCAGCAGGAGTGCGTCGTAGATGTCCTGATTGACCGGGGCTGACCCCACCATTCCGACGATGCCGCACATGGGGTTTTTACTTCGCTCCGTCCGCGTATGCACCGACGAGGCGCACCGCTCCGCCGTCGACGCCCTTGGCGCCCTGTTCGAACTCTCCTGCCGGACGCGCGCCGAAGCCGACGGTGGCGACCTGCCACGAGGGCATGCCTTCCGCGTTCAGCGCCGCGATCGCGGCATCCTTCTTGTCTGCGGCGATGACCGCGAGGAAACCGATGCCCAGGTTCCACGTGCCCTCAGCCGACTCGAGGGTCGAACCCGCGATGTCGCTCAGCACACGGAAGACCGGACTCGGCGACCACGTGCTGCGGTCGACCTCGGCCCAGCTGCCCAGCGGCAGCACGCGGGCGAGGTTCGCGGCGATGCCGCCGCCGGTGACATGGCTGAGCGCGTGGACCGCACCGACACCGGCCGAACCGCCGAGCTGCTCGATGAGGCGCAGCAGCGGAAGCGTGTAGAGGCGGGTCGGCTCGAGGAGAGCCTCACCCCAGGTGGTGCCGAAGTCGGCCGCGTTGTCGCCGTAGCCGATGCCCGCGTTCGTGACGATGTGTCGCACGAGGGAGTAGCCGTTGGAGTGCAGACCGCTGGACGACACGGCGATCACGACGTCGCCGTCCTGCACACGGTCGGCACCGAGGATCGCGTCGGCCTCGACCACACCGGTCGCGGCGCCCGCGACGTCGTAGTCACGCGGCCCGAGGAGTCCGGGGTGCTCTGCGGTCTCGCCGCCGACGAGCGCGGTGCCGGTGGCGGAGCACGCCTCGGCGATGCCGCGTACGATGTCGGCGATGCGCTGCGGGAAGACCTTGCCGCACGCGATGTAGTCGGTCATGAACAGGGGCTTCGCCCCCACCACGACGATGTCGTCGACGACCATGCCGACCAGGTCCTGGCCGATCGTGTCGTGCTTGTCGATCGCCTGCGCGATCGCGACCTTGGTGCCGACGCCGTCGGTGCTGGTCGCGAGGAGCGGTCGGCGGAAGTCGCGCAGGGCGCTGGCGTCGAACAGTCCGGCGAATCCGCCGACACCGCCGAGCACTTCAGGACCGTGCGTCGCGCGCACGGACGACTTCATCAGCTCGACGGCGAGATCGCCTGCAGCGGTATCGACGCCGGCTTCGGAATAGGGATTGGTGGGGGAGGCAGCCACGCCTCCAGCCTACCGCCCACAGCGGGGCGCGCTCGCCCCGAGACAGGACCTCGGATGCAGGGGCTCCGGCGTCCTACGATGGGGCCATGGCCGACAAGCCGCAATGGCTCATCCGTGAAGACGCGAGCGTCCCTGTGCTGCTCGCGCTCGCACTGCGCCAGGCGGTCGGCATCCGTGTTCCGGAGGATCTCCCGAGCCTGCGCGAACTCCCGGTGCGGGCCCCCGACGCGGTGGACGTCTCGCCCGACGTCGAGGCGCAGTGGCGCGAGTACTGGGACATGACGGTCGAGCCGCGTGCGCACCATTCCGAGGTGCCGCTCGAGCTGATCGACGGATTCGACACACTCGTCGCACTCCCCGCCACGGGAGCGGAACAGCTCTCGGCCGCCATCGCCCCGCACGCCGACGCGTCGCTGCGGTACGCCCGCGCCGCGCACGACCGCTACGTCGCGTCGATGAAGAGCCACACCGGCGGCGACGCCTACCGCGCCTATGCCAGCGCGATCGCCGAGTTCGAGCGCGAAGTCGGCCGCCGCGCCCACTCGTTCGAGCTGAACGTGCAGGTACTGCCGTTCTCGCAGCGCGGCATCTGGTGGATCGGAGCACTCACGGTAGCGGTGACCGATGGCCTGAGGCGCGACGTCGTCGCCTTCGACGCGGCGATCCGGCCGGTCATCGCCGAACTGGCGTGACCGTGAGCCTGGTGGTCAGTCGGCTTCGATGATCGTCTCGCGCTCGACCCGCACCACGCGATCGTGGCGGCGCGCGATGCGCTCCAGCACGATGCCGGCGAGGCCGCCCAGGGCGATGCCGATCGGCACGGTCCACAGCAGCAGGAAGCCGAACACCTGTCCGGGCGGGTAGACGACGTCGAGAGCCTGGGACTCCTCGAAGCTGCCCGTCCAGGTGAGGATGCCGGCGGCGATCACACCGAGCACCACGCCGATGCCCATGAGAACGCCGTACCGCGGCACGTGGCGCACGGTCGCTTCGACGGTCTGGTGGGAATCGGTGGAGGACATACGTCCATTGTCCCACCGCCGGGCGACCGCGTGTACCGGGGTTCAGCCGGCGACCGGCATCCGCTCTTCGACACGAAAGAACCGCTCTCCCCACGTCCGCCGTGGGGAGAGCGGTTCGGTCTCGATGACCGGGTCAGACCTCGGTCGTCACCTCGGCCGTCTCGTCCTTCTTGTTGCGACGAGCGATCAGCACGCCGCCGACTCCGGCGAGAGCGACGACGACCAGGCCGCCGACGATCCACGGCCACACCGGAGCACCGTCGGTGTCGGCGGGCGACGTCACGGCGGTGACACTGGTGGATGCCTCGGCCTCAGTCTCGGGCTCTTCCGCCACGGCCACGCCGCACTCGGTGTTCACCGGGATCACCGCGGTGACCGGATCGAGCGCTTCGCCGGCGGCATAGGTGCCGAACGCCTCGGCGCCTGCCGCGGTGAGTGTGGTCGGGATCGCGTCGAGCGACAGGACCCCGTCGACGACCGCGGCATCCCCGAGGGCGAACTCCGCGAGGCGGACGCCCTTCTGGTCGACGACCGCGCCGTCCTGCGTGGTGCCGGTCACGTCGAACACCAGGTAGCCGGTGTCGCCGGCCAGCTCGATGCGAGCATCGGCGAGCGTCGTGTTCAGCGCGCCGTCATGGCCCGTGAACGTGATGCTGCCGCCGTAGGTGACCAGTCCCGTGAGGGTCTTGTCGTCGAACGATCCGGTGCCGTTCTCCCACACGTAGTCGGGGTACTGGTACGCGACGTCGGTCAGCGTCCAGCCGCCCTTCGCGATGCCCTCGATGTACGTGCGGAAGGACTCCTTGTAGCCCCACTTGAGCGTGGCTCCCTCGACCGTGCAGGCACCGAGCACGGTGGCCCCGCGGTTCAGTGTGAACTCCAGTCCGCGGTCGACCGATCCCTGCAGGGTCAGCGTGTGCACGCCGTCGGCGAGGCTCGCAGGCAGCGTGCCCTTCCAGGTCGCCGTGCCCGAGGCATCCGCCGTGACGGTGTCGAGCAGCACCGGCGTCGAGTACACGACCACCTTGATGCCCTCTTCGTTCGCCTGGAAACCGGATGCCGTGATGGTGGTCGGCTGTCCCGATTCGAGAGCCTCGAGGTCCTCGTCGGTGATCACGATGCCGTCCGTCGCCGGCGGCGTCGTGGGCAGCGTCGCCTTCGCCTTCACGACCGCCGCGGCGACCGTGCCGGTGGTGCCCGACGGCGCCGCTGCGACGGAGCCGATCGTGAACGTGACCGGGTTCAGCGTCGTCGAGTAGCCCGAGAGCACCCGGTCACGTCCCGCCGACGTCAGCGTCGCGGGAGCCGCGACGTAGGTCACCGCACCGTTCGCCGTCGTGCGCACCGAACGCGAGAGATCGAGCGTCGCGAAGTCGACCTGCGCGCCGCCGCTCGACACCGACAGCGTCGCCGCGCCCGAGGAGGAGATGCGGATCTGCGGGTTCGAGACCGTGACATCGAGGATGCCGTTGTGGCCGGTGAACCGCACCGAGCCGCGGTACACGACCGAGCCGACGCCCGTCTTGGTGTCGTAGTCGCCGCCGACCGTCTGCCCGAACTGGAACTGGCCGCCCGAGCGGGTCGCTCCGTTCGAGACGTCGATCGCACCCTTCGCGATCGGACCGGTGATGTAGTTCGTGAACGACGAGGAGATCGCCCAGCGGAGCGAACCGCCCGGAACGCTGGCCGGAGGAGTCACCGGCTTGGTCGGCGTCGTCGGCGTCTCGGGGTCCTTCGTGCCGGAAAGGGCGTTCCACTGCGCGGTCGTGATCGTGACCGCCGACCGCGCATAGATCGTGTCGGCGTTCGGGAACGAGTGCTGCTGCCAGACGATGACCTCGTACGTCTTGGTGCGGTCGAGCGTCTTGGCCGCCGCAGTCAGGTCGACCGAGAACGCACCGCCGTCGATGTTCGTCACGTACTGCATCGCCAGGAAGCCGCCGCCGGACGTGACATCCGCCTCGGTGCCGGTCTCGATCAGCGCGACGTAGGCACCGGTGATCGCACCGAGCTTCGAGCCCGCTGCCGTGACGGTCAGGCCGTCATTCGCTGTGGCCTTCTTCACGGTCGTCGCCACTGCCGCCGAGTCATCATCGCCGAGCAGAGCCGTCCAGTTCACGTCGCTGATCTGCACGATCGAGCGGGCGTAGATGGTGGAGGAGTCGGGGTTCGAGTGCTGCTTCCACACGATCACCTCGTACGACTTCGAGCGATCCAGCTGATCCGCCGCGGTCGTCAGGTCGACGCTGAACGCGCCACCCGAGATGTCCCGCACGAACTGCACCGCGAGGTACCCGGAGCCACCGGTGACGTTCGCCTCGGTGCCGGTCTCGATCAGCGCGGCATACGCCCCCGGGATCGCACCCAGGTTCGACGCGGATGCCGTGACCGTCAGGCCGTCCTTCGCCGTCGCCGACTTCACCGCGGTGCGTACCGAAGCGACCGGCTCCGGCTGCAGGGCCGTCCACTGCTCGTCACTGATCGCGACAGCGCCGCGGGCGTAGATGGTGGAGGAGTCGGGGTTCGAGTGCTGCTTCCACACGATCACCTCGTACGACTTCGAGCGATCCAGCTGATCCGCCGCGGTCGTCAGGTCGACGCTGAACGCGCCACCCGAGATGTCCCGCACGAACTGCACCGCGAGGTACCCGGAGCCACCGGTGACGTTCGCCTCGGTGCCGGTCTCGATCAGCGCGGCATACGCCCCCGGGATCGCACCCAGGTTCGACGCGGATGCCGTGACCGTCAGGCCGTCCTTCGCCGTCGCCGACTTCACCGTGGTGCTGACGGCAGGCGTCAGGCCGTAGTTGAGGGCGACGGTGCGCTCCTGGTCGGCGTTCACGACACCACCCGCACCATACGTGTAGACCCCGTACGCACCGGGCGTGTTCGCGGTGTCCTTCAACGTCAACGTCGCGGTGAACGTGCCGTCCGAGGCGATGTCCACCCACTGCGAACGGATCGCGCCCTGGTACTGCGAAGGCACCTGGTTCAACACGCCCTCCGACAAAGCCCACACCTGCGAGCCCACCGAACGCGTCGACGACGCCGCACCCGTGGACGGCTGCCACGCCGAAGCGAAGTTACCGAACACGACATACGTGCCCTGCGGAAGAGTCGACGGGATCGGAACCCCACGCCCACCCACATTCGCCGCCGGGTCATACCCCGACCCCTTCACCACGACCTTGTCGCCCGCCTTCAACGCCGTCTCGCCCACCGCAGTCACACCATCCGCGAGGAACACCGAGATCGACGGAGCGACCGGCTTCGGGAAGATGACGTCCCAGTCGCCGTCGCTGATCGCGACGGCGGCGCGGGCGAGGATGGTCTGCGCGGTCGGCAGCGTGTGCTGCGTCCAGACGAGCACCTCATAGGTCTTCGTGCGGTCGAGCTTGCCGGCCGCCGCGGTGAGGTCGACGCTGAACGCACCACCCGAGATCGGGCGCACGTACTGCATGGCGGCGTATCCGCCACCGGTGGTGACGCCTGCTTCGGTGCCGGTCTCGATGATCGCCGCGTACACGCCGGGGGCCGCACCGAAGTTCGTTCCCGAGACTGTCGCCGTGATGCCCGGGGTGAGCGTCGACAGCGCCGGGCTCACCGTGATCTTGGGCGTGAGTGCGTAGTTGAGGGCGACGGTGCGCTCCTGGTCGGCGTTCACGACACCACCCGCACCATACGTGTAGACCCCGTACGCACCGGGCGTGGTCGCGGTGTCCTTCAACGTCAACGTCGCGGTGAACGTGCCGTCCGAGGCGATGTCCACCCACTGCGAACGGATCGCGCCCTGGTACTGCGAAGGCACCTGGTTCAACACGCCCTCCGACAAAGCCCACACCTGCGAGCCCACCGAACGCGTCGACGACGCCGCACCCGTGGACGGCTGCCACGCCGAAGCGAAGTTACCGAACACGACATACGTGCCCTGCGGAAGAGTCGACGGGATCGGAACCCCACGCCCACCCACATTCGCCGCCGGGTCATACCCCGACCCCTTCACCACGACCTTGTCGCCCGCCTTCAACGCCGTCTCGCCCACCGCAGTCACACCATCCGCGAGGAACACCGAAATCGACGGAGACGCCGGGGTCTGCTCGCCCGGGTCAGTACCGGGGTCGGTCTCGCCCGGGTCCGTACCCGGGTCGGTCTCACCAGGATCGGTGCCCGGGTCCGTCTCACCAGGATCGGTGCCCGGGTCAGTTTCACCGGGGTCCGTGCCGGGGTCCGTCTCGCCCGGGTCCGTGCCCGGGTCGGTCTCACCCGGGTCCGTGCCCGGGTCGGTCGTCTCCGCGCCGAAGACGGCATCCCACTGTCCCGACGAGATCGCGACGTCGCCGCGGCCGTAGATGGTGGAGGAATCCGGGTTCGAGTGCTGCTTCCAGATCAGCACCTCGTACGCCTGCGTGCGGTCCAACGAATCGGCAGGCGCCGTGAGCGTGAACGAGCTCGCACCGGCGGCGACCGCCGGGAACGGCAGCGCGAACGCGGCATACCCGCCGCCGCCCGTCAGGCCGCTCTCCGTGCCCTTGACGATCAGTGCCGCGTAGACGCTGGCGACGTCGGGAAGTCCGCTCGCCTGCACCTGCACGCTGACACCGGAGGTGCCCGCGGAGGTGACGGTCGCGGTGACGGTTCCTCCGGCCGCGTGCGCGGGGGGAGCGATCACCGCACCGGCCGCGATCAGGAGGAAGGAGACGAAGGCAGCGAGCAGCACGCGTATGCGGGCGCTCCCTGGGGATGCGTTGGCTGTGGCGTTCACGATTCTCCACGGCCCCCAGGCACGCGGCTGAGCACGCGCGCCGGCGGTGCCGCAATGCAGTCGGGCGAAGGTAGGGTATTGGTAAGGCTTAGCTAAGTAAGCCGCCTTCCCGAGCGTAGAGGTGCGTGGGAGAGCGCGTCAAGTTTTAGGCTAGCCTTGCCTAATGCGTCGCGTCCTTGCTGTCTTGTTCGCTGCCTCGCTCGCCATCGGCCTCGCCGCGTGCGCTCAGCCAGGCGCCACGGCCGCACCGACCGCCCCCGAGATCGCCGACGACTGCCCCCAGGCATCCACTCCCCTCGCCGACCTCGATCTGATCGACGATGTGCGCGGCCACACCGGCCCCTCGACCGCCTGCCTCTCGAGCCATGCGATCGAACCGGTCGACGACGACACCGCCCCCGCACTGCCGGTCACGGTGACCGACGACGAGGGTCGCGAGATCGAGATCACCGACGTCGACCGCATCCTCCCGATCGACATCTCGGGAACGATCGCCTCGACCGTCTTCGCACTGGGCCTCGGCGACCAGGTCGTCGGCCGGGATTCCTCCACCGATTTCGCCGGCACCGAAGACCTGCCCGTGGTCACCAAGACCGGGCACACGCTCAACGCCGAGGCGATCCTCGAGCTCGCGCCGACCATCGTCCTGACCGACACCACGATCGGCCCGAAGGAGGTCCGCCAGCAGCTGCGCGACGCCGGCATCACGGTCGTGGTCATCTCCAGCGACCGGCGCATCGACACGACCGACGAACTGGTCACCGAGATCGCCGCGGCTCTCGGCGTGCCCAGCCGCGGCGAAGCGCTCATCACGCGGTTGGATGCCGCCGTCGACGAGACCCTCGCGGAGATCGCCACCGTCACCCCGGCCGCCGAGGAGGATCGGGCGCGCATGCTGTTCCTCTACGTGCGCGGCAGCGCGAACGTCTACTACATCTTCGGCGAGGACTCCGGCGCCGACTCCCTGATCGATGCGGTCGGCGGGGTCGACGTCGCCGCCGAGATCGGCTGGGAGGGCATGAAGCCCATGACCGCCGAAGCGCTCGTCGCGGCGCGTCCCGACGTGCTCGTCATGATGACCGACGGCCTCGAGTCGGTCGGCGGCATCGACGGGCTGATCGAGCGCGTGCCGGCCGTCGCCGAGACCCCGGCGGGAGCGAACCGTCGCGTGATCGACATGGCCGACAGCGAGATCCTGAGCTTCGGGCCGCGATCGGCCGAGGTCATCGGGGCCATCGCGCGCGCCCTCTACGCCCCCGAGCCCGCGACGCCCGAGACCGCGAAATGACCGGAGAGGTCATCACCCCGACGCCGTCCCGGCATCGAGGCCTGCGCTTCACGCTGGTCGTCATCGGCCTGATCGCCGCACTCGTGATCACGTGCATCGCGTCGATCACGAGCGGCCAGTACACGCTCTCGCCCACCGACCTGGTCGGCGTGCTGCTGCGCGGCATCGGGATCGACTCGGCCTGGGCCCCCACGAACGCGACCGACTACGGCGTGATATACAACCTGCGACTCCCCCGCCTCGTGCTGGGACTGCTCGTGGGCGCCGCCCTCGCCGTGTCGGGCGTGCTCATGCAGGCGATCTTCGGCAACCCGTTGGCGGATGCCGGAGTCGTGGGCGTCTCGTCGGGAGCGGCGCTCGGCGCAGCCGCAAGCATCACCCTGGGCCTCGCCTCGTTCGGGATGTGGACGACACCGGCCTTCGCCTTCCTCGGCGGTCTGATCGCGGTGCTCTCGGTCTACTTCATCAGCAGATCCGGCGGACGCACCGAGGTCGTCACCCTCCTGCTCACCGGCATCGCGATCAACGCGATCGCCGGGGCGGGCATGGCGTTCCTCACGTTCCTCGGCACCACCTCGACCCGCGAGCAGATCGTCTTCTGGCAGCTCGGATCACTCAACGGCGCGCTGTGGTCGAACGTCGCCCTGGTCGCGCCGCTCGTCGCAATCGGCATCGTCGTGGCTCTGATCGTCGCACCCAGCCTCGACCTCTTCGCCCTCGGCGAGCGCACCGCCCGCCACCTCGGGGTGAACGTGGAACTGCTGCGCATGGTCGTGATCGTCACGGTCGCCGTGCTCGTCTGCGCGGCCGTCGCCTTCGCCGGCATCATCGGGTTCGCCGGCCTCGTCGTGCCGCATCTCATGCGCATGATCATCGGGCCCGCGCACCTGCCGCTCGTCATCGCCTCGGCATTCGGTGGGGCGCTGCTGATCGCCGTCGCCGACCTCGTCGCCCGCACCGCGGTGCCGCTCGCCGACCTGCCGATCGGCATGATCACCTCGCTCGTCGGCGGCCCCTTCTTCCTCTGGCTGCTCGTGCGCACGCGCCGACGCTCGGGAGGCTGGGCATGAGCGTGCGTCTGCAGGGCACCGGATTGACGGTGCGTGTCGGAGGGGGTCGCGCGATCCTCGACGACGCCGCGATCGAGGTGCACGCCGGAGAGATCCACGCGCTCGTGGGCCCCAACGGCGCCGGCAAGTCCACGCTGTTCGGTGTGCTGGCCGGAGACATCGCCCCCCAGTCGGGCACGGTCACCCTCGACGAGACACCGATCACCGGCATCCGCCCGCAGGCGCTCGCCCGGGCCCGCGCGGTACTGCTGCAGGAGAACGCCGTCTCGTTCTCGTTCACGGCGGAGCAGGTCGTGCGGATGGGCCGGGCACCGTGGGCGCGCACGCAATCGGCCGACGATGACGACGCGATCGTGGCCGCGGCGATGGATGCGACAGAGGTCACCGGCTTCGCCGCCCGCGGTGTGACCTCGCTCTCGGGAGGCGAGCGCGCACGCGTCGCCCTCTCGCGGGTGATCGCCCAGAGCACCGGCATCCTGCTGCTCGACGAGCCGACCGCCTCGCTCGACCTCAAGCACCATGAAGACGTGATGGAGCTGGTGCGTGCGCAGGCGGATGCCGGGATCGCCGTGGCGATCGTGCTGCACGACCTCAACGCCGCGCTCGCGCACGCCGATCGCGTCACGCTGCTCGCCGGGGGCAGGGTGGTCGCCTCGGGCCCGGCCGCCGACGTGCTCACAGCCGACCGCATCGAAGAGGTCTACGGCCAGCCGGTCGACGTGTTCCCGCATCCGCGCACCGGAGTGCCGATCGTGGTCGCCCGACGGGTGCGCTGACGCCTGCCCGCGCTCAGCGCGCCGTCGGCGCCTGCGTCGGGTGCACCGGCAGCGCAGGGGCGACACGCACCAGGGCCGTCGCATCGGGTGCGGCGAACCCGAACTGCTCGTAGAGCCCGTGCGCATCGCTCGTGAAGAGGGTCCAGCGGAAGTGCGCGCCGGGGCCGTCGTCGATCATCGCCTGCACGATCCTCTTGCCCAGGCCGTTGCCCCGGTGCGCCTCGACGACCACGACATCGGCGAGGTAGGCGAATCCGACGCCGTCGGAGACCGCCCGCGCGAATCCGACCTGCGCGCCGGTCTGCTCGTCATACACACCGATCACTCGCCAGGCATCGCGGATCTGCGCCTCGACATCTTCTCGACTGCGCCACTTCGCCCAGTAGACCTCGCGAAGGGCTGCCCACACGGCATCCGTATCGATACGGTCGTGCGAGTCGTCGACGATGTAGCTCATCCGATCACTGTAGATCGGGCGCGGGTGCGGGTGCGTTCAGGGCGTTGGTTGGACTAGGGACGCAGGGGCAGCACGTCGATCAGGTCGGCGCGCGTACCGGAGGCGTGGATGTGGCCGGCTGTCGCGGCATCCGTCCAGTGCTGCTCCCCCGTCGCCACGGCGAGCCAGGTCGCGGCATCCATCTCGACGACGTTGGGCGGGGTTCCGCGGGTGTGGCGCGGGCCCTGGATGACCTGCACGGCCCCGAACGGCGGAACCCGCACCTCGACGCTGTTACCGGGCGCCTTCTCGTCGAGCAGCTGCAGGAGATATCTGACGGCGGTGGCGAGATCCGTGCGCGCCGGCTTCGCGTCGGCGGACTGCGCCGCGCGCACCGCGTCGAGGGCCGCCCGACCGTCGATGATGTCGATCTTCTTGGCCATGTGTCAGTCCTTCCCGATCACGACAGCCGACCAGGCCGCCGCACCGTCGTCGCTCAGGCCGTCGACAGTGACCCCAGTGGCGGCATCCTTCCCCCACTCGATCGCGTGAGGGCTGTCGTCGCAGGCCAGATCATCGGTCCGCGTGCCGGACGAGATCTCGGCATCTGTCGGCTCCACCGAGGTCGTCGTGATGTCGACGCTCATCGTCTCGGTGCCGAAGCAGGAGAACACGACCTCTGTGAGGCGTTCCGGCTCCTCGAAGGTCACCGTGATGCCCTGCTCGCCGACCACCTCGGTCACCGGCCCGGCCATCCCGGACATCATCGCCAGGGATCCGGGCAGGTCGACGGAACTCTGCTGCGTCAGCCAGTCGTCCACCGCATCCGGGTCGACGGCGGGCGCCGCACACCCGCTCAGACCGACCATCAGCAGTACTCCGAGCCCCGCCCGCTGCCATCGCCTCATCCGGCGAGCCTATCCCCGACCACGGACGAGCCCGACCCGCGCTCGGCGTCTAGGCTCGTGCCATGAGCATGCCGCATCCGGAAGGCGCACGCGCCGAGCTGCTCGCCGGCGTCTCGTCGCACTCGTGGGGCGGGCCATTCCCCGCCCTCCTCGACCCCGATCGGGCCCACGACGCCGCGGTGCTGATCCTGTTCGGCGTACTCGATCGGGTGCCGGCGCCGACCGCCGACGCCGCGGTCGCCCGCGACCTCGACGTGCTGCTCCAGCGCCGCGCGCCCACCCTGTCGTCGCACCCCGGACAGGTGTCGTTCCCCGGCGGTCGCACCGAACCCACCGACGCCGACTCCGTCGCCACCGCCCTGCGCGAGGCCGAGGAGGAGACCGGGCTCGACCCGTCCGGCGTGGAGATCCTCGCGATGCTGCCCGAGATCCCGCTCGCCGCGAGCAACCATCGGGTGACGCCCGTGCTCGGCTGGTGGCGCACGCCGTCGCGCGTCGCCGCGGTGGATCATGCCGAGACCGTCGAGGTGTTCCGCGTACCCGTGGCGCAGCTGCTCGACCCCGCGACCCGCTACACCTCGGTGCGCGCGTTCGGCGATCGCACGTTCCGCGCCCCGGCGTTCGACGTCGACGGCACGATCGTGTGGGGCTTCACGGCGATGGTGCTGAGCGGCCTGTTCGACGCCGCCGGGTGGACGGTGCCCTGGAACATCGACGACGAGCGCCCGGTCTGAGCCCAGCCGCGTCCACAACTCCGGAGATTCGCCGCAGATCGCCCCGCCGGGCGCCGCTGAGACACCGGTCACCCGGTTTCTCCGGAGTTCTGGCCCGGCCCCCGTTCACAACTCCTCAAAACTCGCGCGCGTGCGGCTGGCGAGGGCCCGGGTTTCCGCGTCCCGCGCCGCCGCGAACCCCGCTTTCGCCGCATGTGTGAGGAGTTATGAACGGAAACCCCGACGACGACCCTCGGTAGGCTGGACGGGTGAAGATTCTCGTCCTCGGTTCCGGTGCCCGTGAGCACGCGATCATCCTCTCCCTCCGGGCGGAGCAGACGGAACACGAGATCCTCGTCTCTCCGGGCAACGCCGGTATCGCGCAGGATGCGACGCCCGTCACGCTCGACATGCTCGACGGCGGCGCCGTCACCGACTACGCGAACGAGCACGCGATCGACCTCGTCGTGATCGGCCCCGAGGCTCCGCTGGTGGCCGGAGTCGCCGATGAACTCCGCGCCCGCGGCATCCCGGTCTTCGGGCCCGGCAGGGCCGCCGCACAGCTCGAGGGATCGAAGTCGTTCGCGAAGCGGATCATGGACGAGGCGGGTGTGCCCACCGGCCGTGCCGTGCGCGCGACCACCGCGGCCGAGGTCCAGGCCGCGTTCGACGACCTCGGCGCTCCGTACGTGGTGAAGGCCGACGGCCTGGCCGCCGGCAAGGGCGTCATCGTCACCTCCGACCGCGCCGAAGCCCTCGCGCACGCCGAGCACTACCTGCCGGCAGGCCCCGTGCTCATCGAGGAATTCCTCTCGGGTCCCGAGGTCTCGCTGTTCTTCCTCAGCGACGGCGACACCGTGCGCGCCCTGAGCCCCGCGCAGGACTTCAAGCGCGCGCTCGACGGGGACGCCGGCCCGAACACGGGCGGCATGGGGGCGTACTCCCCGCTGCCGTGGTTGTCCGAGCAGTTCGGCAGCGAGCAGGAGTTCGTCGCCGAGGTCACGCGCGACGTCGCACTGCCCGTCGTCCGCCAGCTCGACGCCGAGGGCACCCCGTTCATCGGCCTGCTGTATGCCGGACTCATCCTCACGCCCGCCGGCGTGCGTGTGATCGAGTTCAACGCGCGCTTCGGCGACCCCGAGACGCAGATCGTGCTGCCGCGTCTGGTGACGCCGCTGTCGGAGCTGCTGTTCGCCGCGGCATCCGGCACCCTCGAAGACCAGCCCGAGCCGGAGTTCAGCGACGAGGTCGCGATCACCGTGGTGCTGGCGAGCGAGGGGTATCCCGAGGCGCCGCAGACCGGTCGGCCGATCGAGGGCCTGGCGGAGGCCGCTGCCGTCGAGGGCGTGCGCATCGTGCATGCCGCGACCGCGGGCCCGGATGCTCCCGGCGGCTCGCTCGTCGCGACCGGTGGCCGTGTACTGAACGTCGTGGCCGTGGCATCCGACTTCGTCACCGCCCGCGCTCGCGCCTATGAGGCCATCGCGCTGATCACCCTCGACGGCTCGCACTACCGCAGCGACATCGCCGCGCGCGTCGCGCAGTAGTCCGCCGCGGGTGCGCGCCCGCCGAATGCACGACTCAACGACGAATGCACGGCTTCTCTCCGGAGAGAAGCCGTGCATTCGTCAACATCCCGTGCACTCGGCGAGGCGAGCCGAGGCGAGCGAGGGGCTAGAGCACCTTCGACAGGAAGTCCTGCAGGCGCTCGTGCTTGGGCGATCCGAAGAGGTCCGCGGGGGCGGCTTCCTCGATGACGACGCCGCCGTCCATGAACACCGTGCGGTCGGAGACCTCGCGCGCGAAGCCCATCTCGTGCGTGACGAGCACCATCGTCATGCCGGCCGCAGCCAGGTCGCGGATGACCTGCAGCACCTCGCCGACCATCTCCGGGTCGAGCGCGCTTGTGGCCTCGTCGAACAGCATGATCTCGGGGTCCATCGCGAGCGCGCGGGCGATCGCGACGCGCTGCTTCTGTCCGCCCGAGAGTGATGCCGGCTTGGCATCCGCCTTCTCCTGCAGCCCGACGCGCTCGAGCAGCGAGAGTGCACGCTCGCGCGCCTCGGCCTTCGACAGCCGTCCGAGCTCGATCGGGGCGAGCGTGATGTTCTCGAGCACCGTCATGTGCGGGAACAGGTTGAAGTGCTGGAACACCATGCCGATGCGCTGGCGCACCTCATCCAACTTCACGCTCTTGTCGGTCAGGTCGACACCGTCGATCACGACGGTGCCCGACGTGGGCTCCTCGAGCTTGTTGAGGCAGCGCAGCAGCGTCGACTTGCCCGATCCGGAGGGGCCGATGACCGCGACGACTTCTCCGTCGGCGACGTCGAGGTCGATGCCCTTGAGCACCTCGTTGCTTCCGAATGACTTGTGCAGGTTCTGCACGGCGATCTTGCTCATGCGTTGAACGTCCTCTCGAGGCGGTTCGCGAGCAGCGTCAGCAACGTGATCACGACGAAGTAGATGATGGCGACGATGGTCAGCACCTGCGCCGACAGGTACGTCGAGGCGATGATCTGGCGCGACTGGAAGGTCAGTTCCGCGAGGCCGATGACGCTGAGCAGCGAGGTGTCCTTCAGCGTGATGATGCCCTGGTTCACGAACGAGGGGATCATGATGCGGAACGCCTGCGGCAGCACGACCTTCTGCATCGTCTTCCAGTGTCCGAGGCCGAGCGAGCGCGATGCCTCGGCCTGACCGGGATCGACCGCCTGGATGCCGCCGCGGATGATCTCGGTCATGTAGGCACCCGTGTTCAGCGAGAGCGTGATCGCTCCGGCGACGAACGGGTTGAACTGCAGACCGGGGAACAGCTGCGGGATGGCGAAGAACACGAAGAACGCCTGCACCAGGATCGGTGTACCGCGGAACACGTAGACGTACGCGGTCGCCAGCCAACGGAACGGGAGGAACTTCGAGATGCGGCCGAAGCCGAAAACGATGCCGAGGACGAACGCGGCCACGAGCGCCACGAGGGTCGCGAGGATCGTGAGGCCCAGACCGCTCATCAGCGCGGGCCAGTACTTCACCGCGACCGAGAAGATGTCAGCCGGCTGCGCGGCCTGCTGTTCGCCGCCCAGGTAGGTGTCGACGACCTCGTCGTATTCGCCCGAAGCCTGCACGTTGGCCAGGCCCTCGTTGAACATCTCGAGCAGTTCGGGGTTCATGCCCTTGTTGACCGCGAAGCCGTACTCGCCGCCGAGCTCGGGCTGGCCGATCAGACGGAAACCGGATCCCTGCTGGATGCCGTAGGCCAGCACCGGGAAGTCCTCGAAGTAGCCGACGGCCTGACCGGCCTTGACCGCATCGACCATGTCGGTCGTGTCCTGATAGGGCGTGATGGTGAAGCCGTACTCGTCCTGGTTCTCCTCGGCGAACGTCTGGCCCTGCGTGCCGGTCTTGACCGCCACCGCCTTGCCGTCGAGGTCGTCGAGCGAGTCGATGTCGCTCGACTCGAGCACTCCCAGCTGGACGCCGCTGGTGAAGTACGGGTCACTGAAGTCGAACGTGGCCTTGCGCTCGTCGGTGATCGACATGCCGGCCATGACCGCGTCGACCTGATTGGCCTGCAGCGCCTGCACGGCGGCATCGAACCCGAGCTGACGGATCTCGACCTCGAACCCCTGGTCCTTCGCGATCGCGCGGAGCAGGTCCATGTCGATGCCGACGAGGTCGCCGTCGGAGTTCGTGAACTCGAACGGCGCGAACGTGGTGTCCGTTCCGATGATGTACGTCTCGGGGGTCTCGGCCGCGGTCGCGGCGGATGCGCCTCCGAGCAGCGCACCGACGGCGACGAAGGCGGTCAGCACGGTGGCCGCGGCAGTGCGGCCGAATCGCGCGAGCGCGGTGGAAGGATTTCGGATCACGACGGATGCTCCTCGGATCGGCAGGGACGACCGGACGGACGCCGAGCATCCACCTTAGTCTGCGGCCGATCTCGCCCCCGGCCCGCCCCCGTCGTTCAGAGGGATACCGGGCTACAGCTGGATCCAGTAGCGGCGCAGCAGTGCGTGGCCGCGTGCGGACTGATCGCTCACGTCCTGCAGCACGCCGCCCGCGCCTTCGATCGTGCGGGCCGAGGCGATGTTGTCGTCGTCGCAGGTGACCAGCACCCGGTCGAGGCCGAGTTCGCGCGCCCGATCGAGGCCGAGTGCCAACGCCGTCGAGGCGTATCCGCGGCGCCGGCGGGACTCCCGCACCGCATAGCCGATGTGGCCGCCGGCCTCGCGCAGCCACTCATTGAGCTCGTGCCGGAGCGAGAGGAAACCGACCACCACGCCCTCATCGACGATCCAGTAGAGATCGTTGTGCACGAAGTCATCGGGGAGCGGCACCGAGGTGTCGGCGATCTGCACCGCCTTGTCGATCAACGCGTCGAGCGTCGCCCGGTCGGGAGTGACGGGCGCCGTGAGACCGGATCCGTCGATGTGACCGTCTCCGAACTCGGAGACCGCCTCCGCCCAGGTGTCGAAGAGGTCGGTGGTGGGTCGGATGAGCTGAACGGCCATCGCCCCAGGCAAACATCCCCGCGCCCACGCCGCAAGCTCCGGTCGCGATATGCCAGCCAAAACGCCGCGCAGGGCTGTCATATCGCGACCGGAGCAGGGTGCAGGGGGGTACGCGCGACCTACTCGACGGGAGCGGATGCCGGGGCCGGAACCTCGGCCGCGGCGGTGTGCTTCTGCGGGGCTCCGCGGAGGAACAGCGCCGCGATCAGTCCGATCACGATCACGCTGGCCGGCAACAGGATCGCCTGCGACATGGCGGCGGCGAAGCCGTCGGCGACCGGTGCCGGAAGCGTTCCGCCCGAGCTGATGGAGCCTGCGGAATCACCCATCCCCGGCAGGTTCGCCTCGAGCCGCGCCTGCATGAAGGTCGCGATCGCGGCGGAACCGACGACCGAGCCGATCGTGCGCGTGGTGTTGTAGATGCCCGCGCCGGCGCCGGCCTGACGCATCGGGAGCATCCGGGTCGCGGTGGTCGCGAGCGGTCCCCACATGCCGGCGCTGCCGATGCCGAGGAGCGCGGAGGGGAACAGGAACATCCAGATCTCGGTGTCCATGTTCACCAGCGACGAGTACCAGACCAGCGCCGCCGCGAAGAAGATCAGCCCGGGGATGAGGATCACCCGAGGGTCGACGCGGTCGAGGATCTTGCCCGCGAGCGGCGCGAGCACGCCCGAGAACACGGCCATCGGGATCATCAGGAGCGCGGCCTGGGTCGGGGTGAGGCCCCGCGCGATCTGCAGGAAGAACATCAGCGGCAGCGACATGCTCGTCACCGCGAAGCCGACCGTGGCGATCGCGATGTTCGCACCCGAGAAGTTGCGGTCGCGGAAGAGTTCGAGCGGCACGAGGGCCTCGCTCTTGGTCTTCCACTGCTGCAGGATGAACAGCGCGAGCACCACGATGCCCGCGACGATCATGCCCCACACCGAGATGGGGCCCCAGATGACACCCCAGTCGTACTTCTCGCCCTCCTGCAGGCCGAACACCACGAGGAAGATCGCGGCGGCGCTGAGCACGACGCCGACGATGTCGAAGCGGTGCGGGTGCGTCTTGAGCTTGGGCACCAGGATCCACGCGGCGATGAACGCGATCACGCCGACGGGCAGATTGACGAAGAAGATCCACTCCCAACCGAGGCCGTCGACCAGCACCCCGCCGAGCAGCGGTCCGACGAGCGTCGCGACGCCGGCGGTCGCACCCCAGAGGCCCATGGCCGCGCCACGGCGGTTCGCCGGGAAGGTGCGGGTGATGACGGCCATGGTCTGCGGCGTCATGAAGGCCGCGCCCAGACCCTGCACCGCACGAGCCGCGATGAGTCCCTCGAGCGAGCTCGACAGACCGCACCAGAGCGAGGCCGCGGTGAAGATGGCGAGCCCGATCAGGTAGATGTTCTTCGGTCCGAAGCGGTCACCCAGGCGACCGGTGATCAGCAGCGGCACGGCGTAGGTCAGCAGGTACGCGCTGGTGACCCATACGACGTTGTCGAGGTTGTTGGTGTTCGGGTCGAGTGCGGCCTTGATCGCCGGGTTCGCGACCGAGACGATCGTGGTGTCGACGAGGATCATGAAGAAGCCGATGACGAGCGCCCAGAGGGCGGGCCACGGGCTCTTGGGTGCGTGCCCTGCGGCGAACGGCCCGGTGTCGGGGGCCGTGGTGCGGGATTCGGTCATTGCTGTGCAGCCTTTCGCTGAGCGAGATAGCGATCTGAGTCTGTGAAGGCGGACGGACCCCAGGGGAGGTCGTCGCCGACGAGTCTGTCGAGGAGCGTGTCGAGCCAGCGGAGCTCGGCGTCGAGGAGCACTTCCTCGCGCTCGATCTCGACGAGGACCTGTGCCGGGACGCCCTTGCCCCTGGCCTTGTGCAGCCCGTCGCGGTGCATCGCGTGGGCGTCGACGAGCGCACTGCGGCGCTCCCCGAGCAGGGCGATGACATCGGGCCGTTCCAGGTTGTGCGATTCGGCGAGCGCGATGCGGAAGTCGGTCTCGCGGTCGACGCGCGGAAGCTCGCGACGCACCCAGGCGATCACGGTCTCGCGTCCGGCATCCGTCAGTGTGTAGGTCGTGCGCTCGGGACGATTGCCGTCGCGGTCGATGCCCACCTCGTCGAGGAGTCCGGCCTTCTGCAGCCGTGCGACCGTGTGATAGAGCGTGCCGTTCGTGATCGTGATGAGGCGGTCGTCATGGCGGGCGCGCAGCAGCCGCACCATCTCATAGGGATGCATGTCGCTCTCCCGGAGCAGCGCGAGCACCATGACGCCCATCGGGGTCATCGTGTCGACCGGATCCTTCGTCATCACCTGCTCCATCCCGATTAGTCCACGTGGACTATACGCCTGTTCGGGGCGCGACGGCAAGCACGGATCTCGCCTCGAGGATCCCGTTCCGCCGAGCGGGTAGACGATCAGACGTCGAGCGGTCCCAGCCCTGCACGTTCGAGGATCACACCGACCTGCACGCGGTTGCGCACACCGAGCTTGACGAAGACCTGCTCGAGATGCGATTTCACCGTCCCCGCCGCGATGTGCAGCGCAGCGCCGATCTCCTGGTTCGTCGCACCGGACGCCACCCGTTGCGCGACATCGCGCTCGCGTTCCGTGAGAACGCCGAGACGATCGATCGCGACGCGGCGCCCCGCCCCGCCCTCACCGGCGACGGCGCGCCGGACGAGCTGCGCGGTGCTCAGCGCCGACACCACGGCGTCGCCGCGTGCCGTCCGGCGCACCGCGTCGACGATTCGGGCAGGCGATTCGTCCTTCAAGAGGTATCCGGTCGCTCCGGCTTCGAGCATGCGGAACAACTGATCCTCGGCGTCGAGGCTCGTCATCGCGAGCACCCGGGACTCCGACTCGGCCACGATCACCTCGGTCGCCTCGAGTCCCGTCATGATCGGCATGCTGACGTCCATGAGCACGACGTCGGGTCGATGGGCACGCACAAAGGCCACCGCGGCAGCCCCATCGCCGACCTCGCCGACGACTTCGATCGCGGGATGCTCCGCTTCGACTTCCGCCGCGCCCAGGATGTACCGGAATCCCATCCGGATCAGCGACTCGTCGTCGACGAGCAGCACGCGCACGCGCGCATCAGGGGCAGCAGAGGTCACTCACCGAGCATATCGACGGGCGACGACACGGCCGGAGGTCAGCCGCGCTCCTGCCACGGCAGGGAGATGTCGACGATGAACTCGCCCTCATGCGACCCGATCCACGACTGCCCGCCGAGCGCCGCGGCGCGCTCGCGCATGCCGACGATGCCGTTGCCGCCGCCGGGCACGACGGATGCCGCGAGGGCGGCGTCCGCTGAGCCGGTCGAAGGCGCTGCGAGCGGATTCGTGACGCGCACGCGCGCACCGGCGTCGGGCGACACCTGCACGAAGACGTCGACCGTCGCGCCCGGCGCATGCTTGATGGCATTCGTGAGCGACTCCTGCACGATCCGGTACACGGCGCTGTCGAACAGGGCTCCCGCGCGCTCGGGAGACTCGATCATGATCAACGAGGTGAGATTCTGTCCACCGGCGCGCACCCCCGCGACGAGCGACCCGACGGCGCGCAGTGTCGCCGGGGCTGCAGGTGCCGCGTGGTGTGGACTGCGCAGATCTCCGATCAGACCCCGCATGTCCTGCAGCGCCGCGTGCGTCTGCTCGCGCACCGTGCGCGCGATGACGCCGGCATCCCCCGATGCTCCGGCGACAGCCTCGAGTGCGCCGGCGTGCAGCGAGACCACCGAGAGCCGGTGGGCGAGCGCGTCGTGCATGTCGCGCGCGATACGCTCCCGCTCGGCCTGCCGCACGGCCTGCTCGGCGAGGGCGTCTGCCCTGCGGATCTCGGACTCTGCCCGGAGATCGCTCTGCGCGACCCGTGCCCGCGTGCGGGTGAGGAGCACGAGAAGTACCGCACCACCCCCGAACACGACGACGCAGACGAACGGCGCCAGCATCCATCCCGGCTCGCGATCCGCTGAGGCGTCGGTCGTGAGGAACCAGGACAACGCGCCGCCCCACGGCGTCAGCACCTCGCGCAACGCGAACAGGACCAGCAGGATTCCGCCGATGATGCCGAGGCGTCGGGTGTGTTGCGGATGCCGCCGCACGAAGGCCACAGCACCCACCAGGAACAGCAGATACGACATGCCGATCACGGCCAGCACACCACCCGCGATGACCACGAGGAGCGGAGCCGACGAGCGCCAGAGCACCGTGATCCATGCGGCGATGGCCAGCAGGGCGAGAACGGTGCCGAACCCGGTGATCCGGACCGTCGACTCATCCGCTTCCGTCACGAGCGTCGCCCCGCCCGGCACGTTGGCGACCGCGCAGACGTCGAGCATCATCCCGACGATCATCAGCACGATCGTGCCGACAGCCGCCGGAGCACGACGCAGGCCACGCGGTGTGGCGGTCGGCGCGACGGGCGCGGGAGTGGTCATCACCCTCTGAGCGTATTGCGCCGGCGCTCGCACGCGCGTCCGCCGTTCGGCGTCCTCACCCTCCGCCGAACGGCAGAGACGACTGTGGCCGTTCAGCGGATCCGCGGACCCCTCCCTGCCGGACACGATGAACCGCAGCGGGAGTCAGCTCGACTCGCACCGCACCCACACCGACCTGAGGAACAGCACATGACCTTCGACAACAGCAACCAGACGCCTCCCCCTCCCTCGCCCGCCGCTCCGCCGTTCGCCGCTCCCGCCGCCACCGCGGCTCCGGCGACCATCGGAGAGAAGTCCTTCCTCGCGACCTGGCTCCTCGCACTGCTCGTGGGCGTGCTCGGCGTCGACCGGTTCTACCTGGGCAAGGTCGGAACCGGCATCCTGAAGCTCCTCACCTTCGGCGGACTGGGCATCTGGGCCCTGATCGACCTGATCCTCGTGCTGACGAACGTCACCCGCGACGCCAAGGGGCACGCGCTCGCCGGATACCAGGAGCACAAGAAGGTCGCATGGATCGTGACCGGGGTCGTGCTCGTCCTGGGCATGATCAGCGGAGGCGTCAACGCTGCCCAGCGTCCCGCGCTGCCGGCCGCCGACGCCCCTGCCGTCAGCGTGACGACCGACTCGGCCTCTGAGGAACCGGCAGACGAGCCCGCCGAGGCGCCCGCCGAGGAACCCGAGGAAGAGCCCGAAGGGCCGGCCGTCCCCGCCGAGTACGCCTCCGCCCTGACCAAGGCGAAGACCTATTCCGAGCTCATGCACATGAGCAAGGCCGGGGTGTACGACCAGCTCACGTCGGAGTACGGCGAGAGGTTCTCGGCCGAAGCCGGACAGTACGCCATCGACAACCTGGTCGCCGACTGGAACGCGAATGCCCTCGCGAAGGCCAAGACCTATCAGGAGTCGATGGCGATGTCTCCCGATGCGATCCGCGACCAGCTCGTCAGCGAGTACGGCGAGAAGTTCACCGCGGCCGAGGCCGACTATGCGATCGCGCACCTGAACGATTGATCGCCCCGGCCCCCGGGCACGCCGCCCGGGGGCCACTTGCGCCCGTGCGACGTATCGGCAGCCTCATCGCCTGGGCCGTGCTGAACGATCACTGACCGGATGGTCTGGGATGATGAGCGGGTGAGCACTCCTTCAGAAGGCACGGCACAGAGCATCCCCGGCTGGCGGCACATCTACTCCGGCAAGGTCCGCGACCTGTACGCCTCGGAGGATCCGGCCGACACCCGCATCCTCGTCGTGGCGAGCGACCGGGTCAGCGCGTTCGACTTCGTGCTCTCCCCCGGCATCCCCGAGAAGGGCGCCCTGCTCACCGGGCTCAGCCGCTGGTGGTTCGCCCAGCTGGGTGACGTTCCGAATCATCTCGCCGAGGGCGGGATCCCGGATGCCGTCGCCGATCGCGCGATGCTGGCGCAGTCGCTCGAGATGCTGCCGATCGAATGCGTCGTGCGCGGCTACATCACCGGCACCGGATGGGCCGAGTACACCGAGAGCGGCACCGTGTGCGGCATCCCGCTGCCCGCCGGCCTGCAGAACGGCGACCGCCTGCCTGAGCCGCTGTTCACCCCCGCGTACAAGGCGCCGATGGGCGAGCACGACGAGAACATCACGTTCGAGAAGGTCGTGGAACTCGTCGGTGCCGAACGGGCGCAGGAGCTGCGCGACGCCTCGCTCGCGATCTACACCCGCGCCGCCGCGATCGCCGAGGAGAAGGGGCTGATCCTCGCCGACACCAAGTTCGAGTTCGGGACGGATGCCGACGGCACCCTGCGCCTGGCCGACGAGGTGCTCACGAGCGACTCCTCCCGCTACTGGGACGCCGAGGCGTGGAGGACGGGCGAGACCCCGGGTGCGCGGATGGCGAGCTTCGACAAGCAGATCGTGCGCGACTGGCTCGCCGCGAACTGGGACAAGCAGGGTGAGCCCCCGCTGCTCCCCGACGACATCGTCGGGCGCACCGCCGACCGGTACCGCGAGCTGATCGCGCGCCTCGGAGCCTGACCGCCCGCACCCAGGGAACACTCAGGAATCGATAGTGTTGCTCCAGCACTCCCGACATCCCCCGAACCTGAGGAGCCCGCATGGCTTTGTGGAAGCTGCACGGAGACGGTCGCACCGTCGAACCCGGCGCCGTCGTCCGTCCCGATGAGCGCCTGAACTGGCCCGCCACGATCGCGATCGGCCTGCAACACGTGATCGCGATGTTCGGCGCCACGTTCCTCGTGCCGACGCTGACCGGTTTCCCCGTCTCGACCACGCTGTTGTTCAGCGGTGTCGGCACCCTGCTGTTCCTGCTCATCACGAAGAACCAGCTCCCCAGCTACCTCGGTTCCTCGTTCGCGTTCATCGCGCCCATCACCGCCGCCGTCGCCGCGGGCGGCACGGGTTCAGCGCTGGCCGGTGTGGTCGCGGTCGGCATCCTGCTCACGGTCGTCGGCCTGGTCGTGCAGTTCGCCGGACTCCGCTGGGTCGACGCCCTGATGCCCCCGGTCGTCGCCGGAGCGATCGTGGCCCTGATCGGCTTCAACCTCGCGCCGACCGCCTGGAACAACTTCAAGCTCGACCCGATCACCGCGACCATCACTCTGGCCGCGATCATCCTCTTCGCCGTCTTCTTCCGCGGCTTCCTCGGACGCATCTCCATCTTCCTCGGCGTCGCAGTCGGCTTCATCTACGCGGCATTCACGGGTTCGTTCGACGTGCCGAATGCGTTGCGTGGCGACAAGACGCCGGCCGAACTGATCGGTGACGCGCCGTGGATCGGCCTCCCGCACTTCCAGTTGCCTGACTTCGTCGCGCCCGGAACCTGGTCGACGATCGCCATGTTCCTTCCCGTCGTGCTCGTGCTCGTCGCTGAGAACGTCGGTCATGTACGCGGCGTCGCCACGATGACCGAGGACTCTTCGATCAACAAGCACACCGGTCGCGCGCTCATCGCCGACGGCGTCGCCACCACGATCGCCGGTGGCTTCGGAGGTTCCGGCACGACGACCTATGGCGAGAACATCGGCGTCATGGCTGCGACCCGCGTCTACTCGACGGCGGTCTACTGGGTCGCCGGGCTCTTCGCGATCCTGCTGGCGTTCTCGCCGAAGGTCGGCGAAGTGTTCAACTCGATCCCCGCCGGTGTGCTCGGCGGCGCGACCACTGCGCTCTACGGCCTCATCGGCATCATCGGCATCAAGATCTGGGTCGACAGCAAGGTCGACTTCTCACGTCCTGTCAACCAGTACACGGCTGCCGTCTCGCTGGTCATCGGCATCGCCGGATTCTCCATGCAGCTCGGCGACTTCGCCTTCGGCGGCATCGTTCTCGGCACTGTCGCCGCGCTCCTCATCTACCACCTGGGCAACCTGATCGCGCGCCTGCGCAAGACCGGCGCCGACGACCCGAAGCCTCTTGAGGCGGTCGGTCCGCTGGGCGGCGACCCCGCCTGATCTACTCCGACGGCTCCCGCACGGCGCTCATCGCGCGCAGACGCAACTCTCCCTCGCGCGGAGGGACGCCGAGCGGGAGTGGTTCGGCAGGATCAGGCAGCCCGTACAGCCGACGCACCCACAGTCGCGCATCTTCCAGCGGGAACGCGTCGCCGTACACGGCGTACTTCACGAGGATGCCCTCGAGTGTGCTTCGCAGCATGATCTCCTCGAGGGAGGGATCGGCGGCGCCGCGCTCGCGGAAGATGTCGCGCACCGATTCCTCGGCGACAAAGGCGCGCGCGGCATGCCGCTCCTCGGCTTCGGCGAAGAGTCTATGCGTCATCGGTTGCTGCTGCATGGCCAGCACCGCCCGCTGCAGAGGGAGCGCGTAGCCGGTTGCCATCACGGCGCCGTCGATCACTCCGCCCAGGCGCTGATCCGCGGTGCCTGGGATCTGCGGGAGTTCGAACAGTGCGTCGAACCAGCGGTCGATGACGGCGACGATCAGCTGCTCCTTGCCGCCGAAGTGATAGTTGACCAAGCCCTGCGCCACGCCCGCGCGACGGGTGATGTCGGCGATGCTGGCGCCCGAGACGCCGCGTTCGGCGAACGTCTCGATCGCCGCATCGAGGATGACCTCCCGGGCGCGCTCACGGGCGACACGGTTCTGCTCTTCGGATCTGGCCACGCGGTACCACCTCCTCGAAGGACCGGACGACTACCGGAACGATCCCCTCGCCCTATAGATTACTCATTGAATATACGTTCAATCTAAGAATCGGGGCAGCGACCGCATCCCGCCTGTTTCGGCGGCGACATCCTGCGCACTCTCGGCGGCCTCTGAGCCGCCGACCACAGACGCACGGGTGCGGACCTGTCCTGGAGGGGGCGGCGGTTCGCGCCCGTGTTCACCCGGTGTCCGCGGGGCGCTCAGGCCGAGGCGCGCACCACGAGCTCGGTCGGCAGGATGGTCGTGTGCGCGGGGTCACGACCGGCCAGCCGTGACAGCAGCACGCCGGCCATCGCCTCACCCTGCGCGTACATCGGCTGGCGCATCGTGGTGAGGGGCGGATCGGTCGAGATGGCGACCGGCGAATCGTCGAATCCGACCAGCGCGATGTCTTCCGGCACGCGCAGCCCGGCGGACCGCAGCACGGTCAGCGCACCGCGCGCCATCAGGTCGCTCGCGACGAAGATCGCATCGGGACGGCCCGCGGCGAGGATGCGCCGCGCGGCATCGGCGCCGCTCGACTCGCTGTAGTCGCCCGCCTCCTCCGCGAACGGCCGCAACCCGGCATCCGTCAGCGCATCGCGGAAGCCCTGCATGCGATCCATCGAGGAGCGCATCGTGGGAGTGCCCGAGATCGTCGCGATGTTCACGCGGCCGATGTCGATCAGCCGCCGCGTCGCCGACCTCGCTCCTGCCACGTTGTCGACATCGACCACGTAGTCGCCCTCATGCCGCCGCACCGGGCGACCGCCGTAGACGACCGGGATCGCCTCGGCGATGCGCTCGATGTACGCGTCGCTCGTGTGGTGCGAGACGATCAGCGCGCCGTCGACACCGCCGTTGCGCACGAAGCTGGTCATCTTGTCGCCCGGATCGTCGCTCGCGATCAGCAGGTTGAGGAGGTAGTCCGAGGCGCGCAGCGCGCCCGTGATGCCGGCCACGATCGCCGCGAAGAAGGGGTCGCCGAAGAACCGGGTCGTGTCCTCGGGGATGATCAGGGCGATCGCCTGCGTCTGATTCGAGGCCAGCGATCGCGCCGCACGATTGGGCACATAGCTGAGCTGCTCGATCGCGGCCCTGACCGCCACGAGGGCCTCAGGGCTGACCGCGGTCGAACCGTTCACGACCCGCGACACGGTCGATCGCGAGACCCCCGCGGCCGACGCGACTTCTTCGATGGTCGCTCGTGACGACACGGTTCTCCTCTGGTCTGACAGCGGGGCCGAGATGATGCGGACCCGCGCCACCCGAGCTCAGAGGCTGCGTGCGGCGATGATGCGAGCGTACTCCCGACCGGAGTCCTTCAGACTCCGCTCCTGGGTGTCATAGTCCACGCGCACGATGCCGAAGCGCTTGTCGTACCCCCAGGCCCATTCGTAGTTGTCGAACATCGACCAGTAGAAGTAGCCGCGCACGTCGACACCGGCGTCCGCGGCATCCAGCACGGCACCCAGGTGCAGGCGCAGGAACTCGGTGCGGTCGACGTCGTGCACGCGCGTCGCGCCGTCCTCCACCACTGCGACGTCGTCGTACGCCGCGCCGTTCTCGGTCATGTACAGCACGGTGCCCGCGGGTTCGGCGTACTCGGTCCACACGCGCTGCAGCAGCCGGGTCAGCCCCTCGGGCTGCACCTCCCAGTTCTGCGCCGTGCGCGGCAGACCCCGCTCGACGTTGTGGATGTTCTCGAACGACGGATAAGGGCTGCGCACCGTGCGCTCGGTGTCGGGCACGCTCTCGACCGCCGCCTGGGCGGGCGCCGTCCCCGACAGGAAGTCGCCGTGGTAGTAGTTCACGCCCTGCGTGTCGATGTGCTGGGAGATGGTCTCGAGGTCGCCCTCGTGGATCGCCGCCTCGAACTGCGCGACGGCATCCGCATCCACCGCCCTGATGTCCTCGACGATGTCCGCCGGGTACGCGCCCCGATAGATCGGGTCGAGGAACCAGCGGTTGAACTGCCCGTCGATGCGGCGGGCCGCGTCGACGTCACCGTGATTCTGCGGATCCACCGCGTCGGCGACCGTGTGGTTGAGCGTGATGCCGAGATTGAGCGACGCGTCGCGGCGGCGGAACTCCCGCACGGTCTCGCCGTGGGCCAGCAGCAGGTGGTGCGAGGCCAGCAGCCCCTCCGCCACGCTCGTGTGACCCGGCGCGTGCTCGCCTCCGGTGTAGGAGAGGAAGGATGAGCACCACGGCTCGTTCAGCGTGGTCCACACGTTCACCCGGTCGCCGAGGGCGTCATGCATGGTGCCGGCGTACTCGAGGAACCGGTCGACCGTGTCGCGGTTCGTCCAACCGCCCTTCTCCTGCAGTGCCTGCGGCATGTCCCAGTGGTACAGCGTGAGCCAGGGCAGGATGTCGGCGTCGAGCAGCGAGTCGACCAGCCGTTCGTAGAAGTCGACGCCCGCGGGGTTCACCGCGCCGCCGTCGGGGCGCACACGTGACCACGAGGTCGAGAAGCGATAGGTCTGCAGGCCGAGCTCGGTCATCAGCGCCACATCTTCGCCGTAGCGGTGATAGTGGTCGCAGGCGACATCGCCGTTGTCGCCGCCGATGACGGCACCGGGAACCCGCGAGAACGCATCCCAGATCGACGCCGTCCGGCCGTCCTCGAAGGCCGCACCCTCGATCTGATACGCGGCGGTCGCGGCGCCGAAGAGGAAGTTCTCGGGGAAGGGGCGGGTCATGAACGTCATCCTTTCACCGCGCCGGCCATGATGCCACTGACCAGCTGGCGTCCCGCGACCACGAAGAGCACGAGAAGCGGAAGGGTCGCGAGCACCGCGCCGGCGAGCACGATCGAGTAGTCGATGTAGTAGCCGGACTGCAGCTGGCTGAGTGCGGTCTGCAGCGTCGGGTTCTGCGGGGAGAGCACGATGAGCGGCCACAGGTAGTCGGTCCACGCGGTCATGAAGGTGAAGAGTCCGAGGATCGCCATGGCAGGACGCGCCGCCGGGATGCCGACGGTGAGGAAGGTGCGGAACTGGTTCGCGCCGTCCATCCGCGCCGCCTCGATCAACTCATCCGGGATGACGTCGACCAGGTACTGCCGCATGAAGAAGACGCCGAATGCGGTGACCAGCGTCGGCACGATCACGGCGCCGATCGTGCCGGTCCAGCCGAGCTCGCGCATCACCATGAACAGCGGGATGATGCCCAGCTGCGTCGGGATCGCCATGGTCGCGATCACGAAGATCATGAGCCCCTCGCGTCCCTTGAACCTGAGCTTCGCGAAGGCGTAGCCCGCAAGGGTGGAGAACGTCACGACCGAGATCGTGATGATGGCCGAGATCAGGAACGAGTTGCCCAGGGCCAGCCAGAACGGGATCGCATCGAACACCTTCGCGGCGTTCGTGAAGAAGTTACCGCCGGGGAGCAGAGGCAACGTCTCGCCGCGGGTGGCGTTGGTGCCGCTGGCGACCACGACCGACCACCACAGCGGATAGACGCTGCCGATGATGAAGGCCGCGAGCAGACCGTAGGTGAGGAAGCCGGGACGGCTGCCGATGCCGGCGGTGCCGAGTGACGTGCTGCGGCGGCGGAGCTTCTCGGGCACACTCAGTGCCTGGGTGGCGGTCATCGTGCGTCCTTCTGGCCGGCTGCGGCTTTGCTGGTAGCCCGCGTGCGGCGGCGCGCGGCGCGGTTCTTCGGGGCGTCGCCGGTGGAGATGCGTCGCGAGATGAGGAAGTTGATCACGCCGATGCCGACGATCAGCAGGAACAGCAGGATCGCCACGGCCGATGCCTCGCCGAGGTTGCGGCGGAAGAAGGCGAGCTCCCACAGGAACAGCACGGTGGTCTGGAACTGCCGATCGCTGCCGCCGATTCCCCCGGCCGTCGAGACGTCGAACAGGCGCGGTTCGGCGAAGATCTGCAGTCCACCGATCGTGGCGGTGATGATGACGAAGATCAGCGTCGGGCGGATCGTGGGGATCGTGATCGAGAAGAAGCGGCGTCCCGCACCGGCACCGTCGAGGGCGGCGGATTCGTAGAGGTCGCGCGGCACGGCCTGCATCGCCGCGAGGAGGATCAGGGCGTTGTAGCCGGTCCAGCGGAAGTTCACCATCACGGCGATCGCGATGTGCGAGAGCGCGGTGTTGTGCTTCCACTCCTGATCCGCGATGCCGATGAGGTTCAGGAGGTTGTTGGCCAGGCCGTCGGCCTCGTTGAAGATGCTGGAGAAGATGATGGCGACCGCGACCGGGGTGACCACGAACGGGATCAGCACGCTCATGCGCCAGAACGTCGGCGCCCGCAGGCCGCGGTCGAGCAGGTAGGCGACCAGCAGGGCGATCGAGAGCTGCGGGATGGCGGAGAGCAGGAAGATGCTCAGCGTGTTGCCGATCGAATTCCAGAACATCGCATCGCCGAGGATCTCGATGAAGTTGCCGGCGCCGACGAAGTCACCCTCGCCCTTCAACAGATCCCAATCGTGCACGGCCACGTAGACCGTGTACAGCAGCGGGAACAGGCCGACCAGCCCGAACAGCAGGAAGAACGGCGAGATGTAGAGATACGGCGACGCGTTCTGGTCGAAGCGGGAGAGCCGATGGCGCCAGGAGCGCTTCGGTGCGGCATCCGTCGTGGATGCCGTGCGCTCCTGCGCCGCGGGCGGGGCGGTGAGAGTCATGAGTATGTCCTTAGGTGCTTCGACAGGCTCAGTGACCAGTGCTGGGCCACTGAGCCTGTCGAAGTGAGGGATGCGGTCAGCCGACCAGGTCGTTCAACAGGCCGATGGCCTGATCCCAGGCACCCTTGGTGTCGGTCTCGCCGCGGTCGAGGCTGCTCAGAGCCGGACCGAAGACGTTCTCCTGGATGACGGAGTCATCCGCGCCCTTGAACTGCGCGACGACGCCCTTGGCACGCTCGGCGAGGATCGCGCCGGTGGGAGCGTCATTGAAGAACGCGTTCGGTGTCGCATCGGCGGCCAGCGTCTCCTGCGCCTTGATCGTCGACGGGAAGTTGCCCGCCGCGGCGGACTGCTTGACCTGCTGCTCGGGCTGCGTCAGCCAGTCGGCGAGTGCCGCGGCCGCCTCCTTGTGCTCAGAAGTCTCCGGGATCGACAGGAACGCGCCACCCCAGTTGGCTGCGCCGCCAGGGAAGACATCGGCGAAGTCCCATCCGGTGGAGGCGTCGCCGCCGCCGGCCTCGACCTGACCCTGCACGACGCCGAGCATCCATCCGGGGCACACGAAGGTCGCGAAGGTGCCGTCGACGAACGACTTGCCGCCGTTCCAGTCCCACGCGGTCTGCGCGGCCGACTGACCACCCTCGGTCGCGGCACCGAGTTGCTCGAAGCGCGCCTGGAGCTCGTCGTTGCCTTCGACGTTCAGCTCGCCGTCAGCGGTGTAATAGCCCTCATCGAGCTGGTTGACCATGGCGTTCCAGACGAAGCCGGAGTGGTCGTACCAGGCCTTGCCGGTCTTGGCGGTGTAGTCGGCGCCGACCTGGAAGTAGTTCTCCCAGTCGCCGTTCAGCAGCTCGGCGACGGACTCGCGGTCGCTCGGCAGCCCAGCGGCCTCGAACGCGGCGCCGTTGTAGCAGATGCCGCTCGGGCCGATGTCGGTGCCGTAGCCGATCACACGGCCGTCGGCATCCGTCGCCTGGCCGTACTTCCAGTCGACCCAGTCGGCCTTGCGGTCCTCGATGCCGAAGTCGCGCAGGTCGACGAAGGTGTCGGACACGTCCATGATCGCTCCGAGCCAGCCCTCCTCGATCGCGACGACGTCGCTGAGGCCGGAGCCGGCGGCGATCTTGGTGAAGGCGTCGGTACGGGCGTTGCCGCCGGTGTCGATGTTGGTCGCCTCGATCTTCACGTTCGGGTGAAGCTTCTCGTACTCCTTGTACAGGTCTTCGTAGCCGAAGGTGCCGAAGGTGGTGACGGTCAGCGTGACGTCTTCATCAGCGCTGGGTCCGTCGGCGTCTCCGGCGCTGGCCGAGCAGCCGGCCAGGGCGAGGGCGGAGACGGATGCGGCGGCGGCGACCGCCAGCAGGCGGGTGCGGGCACGTGTGTTCACGGTTCACTCCTTTGTGTGCGGGTTCGTGCGGGTGGTGGTGCGGGTGTGGTGGTGGTGCGTCGGGCGTCGTGGGAGCGCTCCCACGACTGATCAGTCACTGTATGGGAGCGCTCCCATGGCTGTCAAGCGGCCGGGTTCGGCACGAGTCTCCGCAGCTACGCGTTCATAACTCCTCAAAACCGCGGCAGATCGGCCCGGATATGGGCGTTTTCGGCCGGAACCGCGTCATTTCTCCGGAGTTATGAACGCGGGTAACCTTGGCCGGTGCCCGAAGCCGAACTCTCCCCCGCCCTCACCCGCGCCGCCACTCTGATCCGCAGCATCCCGGACTACCCCGAACCCGGCATCGTCTTCCGCGACATCACGCCGCTCCTCGCCGACGCCGAGGCGCTGCGCGTGACCACCGAGGCGATCATCGAGCCGTTCGCCGGCCAGTTCGACGTGATCGCCGGCATCGAGGCGCGCGGGTTCATCCTGGCCAGCGCCGCCGCGCTGGTCGCCGGCACCGGCCTCATCCCGATCCGCAAGGCCGGCAAGCTCCCCCGCCCTGCGGCGTCGATCGACTACGCGCTGGAGTACGGCACCGCGACGATCGAGATGCACGACGACCTGCCCGCCGGATCCCGCGTGCTGCTGATCGACGACGTGCTCGCGACCGGGGGCACGCTCGCCGCCGGGCGCCAGTTGGTCGAGCAGCTCGGCAGCCACGTGGTCGGCATCTCGGTGCTGTTCGAGATCGACGGCCTCGGCGGCCGCGACCTCATCGGCGACCTGTACACCGTCTTCCACGCGGAGTAATCCGCGGCCGCCGAGTACACGGGATCGCGTCGAGTGCACGACATCCCTACGTCGACACCCCGTGCGCTGGGCAGCATCCCGTGCACTCGGCGTTCTCGGCGCAGAGAGCAGCGGGCGAAGGGCACCGCGCGCGGGCCGGTAGACTGGGCGCGCCAGCCTTCCCGCGACTTCTGGAGCCTTCCATGCCCACCATCGTCGTCGACGTCATGCCCAAGCCCGAACTGCTCGACCCGCAGGGGAAGGCCGTCGCCGGAGCGTTCACCCGCCTCGGCGTCGAGGGCTTCACCGATGTGCGCATCGGCAAGCGCTTCGAGCTCACCGTCGAGGGCGAGGTCACCGACGAGCTGCTCGCCGAGGCGACCCGCGTCGCCGAAGAAGTGCTCTCCAACTCCGTGATCGAAGACGTCGTCGGCATCGAGGTCGTCGAGTGAGCGTGCGCATCGGCGTCGTCACCTTCCCCGGATCCCTCGACGATCGCGACGCCCAGCGCGCCGTGCGCATCGCGGGCGCCGAGCCGGTCGCCCTCTGGCACGGCTCGCACGACCTCGAGGGTGTCGACGCACTCGTGCTCCCCGGCGGCTTCAGCTACGGCGACTACCTGCGCGCCGGCGCGATCGCCGCGCTCTCGCCGATCATGAGCGAGGTGAAGGATGCCGCGGCCAAGGGCATGCCCGTGCTCGGCATCTGCAACGGTTTCCAGATGCTCGTCGAGGCGCACCTGTTGCCCGGCGGCCTGATCCGCAACGACCACCAGCACTTCGTGCGTCGGGACCAGAAGCTCACGGTCGCCAACTCCGACACCGCGTGGACCAACGCGTTCCGGACCGGCCAGGAAATCGTGATCCCGCTGAAGAACGGCGACGGCGGGTACATCGCCGACACCGAGACGCTCGATCGCCTCGAGGGCGAGAACCTCGTGGCATTCCGCTACGCGGGCGTCAACCCGAACGGCTCGCTGCGCGACATCGCCGGCATCACGAACGAGGCCGGGAACGTCGTCGGACTCATGCCGCACCCCGAGCATGCGACCGAGCCGGGCTTCGGGCCGGACACGGATGCCGCGATGCGCTCGGGTGTCGACGGCGTCGGCTTCTTCGCGAGCGCGATCGCCGCTGTCGCCCGCGTCGCCGCGTAACGCCCGGCACAGCGCAGCCCGCGTCGCCGCGTGACGCGCGCGTCGCGGCATCCCGCGCAGGTCAGCCGGTGGGCAGCCGGAACGGGTTGTCGCCCGCTGCAGCGAGCAGGTACCACGCCGTCGTGCCCGAGTGCAGGCTCGCGTAGTAGAGGTCGCCGAAGCCGGAGTCGAGGCCGTCGGTCGAGGTCGAGACGATGCCCTTGCCGTCGCCGTTGGGCGCATCGCGCTGGGCGAGACGGATGTCGGCGAGCAGCGAGTCCGCGCGCGCCGCGTCGCCCTGCCCTTCCCGCAGCTTCAGCGCCAGCGCCAGGTGTCCGCTCCCCTCGAACCAGACCTTCGACACGTCGGTGCCGCTGATGGAGGGTCCGCTGTACGGGCCGTCCGTCGCGATGAGGTTCGCGAGCGTCCAGTCGAGGGCGGCACCGTAGCGCGCGTCGCCGGTGCCGAGGTAGCTCCAGGTCTGCGCGTCGAGGGGCACGGGGTAGGTGTTCACGGTGGCGCCGTCGAGCTGTGTGCCGGTGTCGACGTGTCCGTCGACGGACTGCATCGCGGTCACGAAGTTCGCAGCGACGGCCGCGCGATCCGCCCACACCGTGTCGCCGGTGAGCTGGGCCAGCTGCGTGAAGAAGCCGGCGATGTCGGTGTTGTGCTCGGTGGACTTCCAGACCAGCGAGGTGCCGTCCTCGAGCTGCCCGCCGGTGTAGCCGTAGGGCGCGCGTGCCATGTCGGCCGTGTTCGTCTGGATCCACTGCGCCACCCGCAGCGCGCCGTCGAGGTACTTCTGATCCCCGGTCGCGTGGAACAGTCGCGTGAGGGCCATGCCCACCCACGCCTGGTTGCCCGTGAAGGTTCCCGGGCCCGTGATCTCGACCCGTCCTTGGCGGATGCCGTGCGGTTCGTACGAGGCGCGGGTGCGTCCGTCGCCGATGGGGTCGTTCGTCTGCACGAAGAGCAGCGTGTCACCGATCGACCGCGCTCGGCGGATGTCGTCGGGAAGCCCGCGCGCTGTGTACGCGATCACGACCAGTGCGTCGTCGTACACGAACGAGGGCGTGAAGTCCCACGTGGGGCTCGTGAAGAATCCGCCCTGGTAGCTGCGGGGGAGGCAGTGCCCGGCGCCGTCGCAGAACTCGTCGACGCGCGCATCGAGGAACTCGTAGGCCAGGGCCACGGAAAGCTCAGGATCGGCGGTGGCGTCCGGGACGGAGTCTCCGGATGCCGCCGGCATGGCGCCGGCGAACATGAGGCCGGCCGCGAGCGCGGCGGCGACCACCCATGGCGCCGATCGGCGCGACGAAACCGACATGAAAGACCCTCCCGGTCCGAACCGCGCGCGATCCATGCACGCAGGCAGCCAGAAGGCCGCGGGGAGAGTTTCTCACGTCACGGGCCGTGAGGGAAGCCTCAGCTACCCTTGTTTTCCCTCCTTTACGAGTTCTTTCGGAAAATGGGCGGGGTACTCGTGGCTCGGCTCAGCTCATCAGCGCCGGCGGCCACACGCCGATCAGCACGGCCATGACGACGATCGTGACGAGCTCATGCGCGATGTTGAGGGTGGTCAGTCGGGTCGAGCGCCCCTCGAACGCGTCGTGCGTGATGAAGCGCGCGGCGGTGAATCCGGCCCACAGCGTCACACCGGTCACGATCGCACCCCAGAAGAACGAGCCTCCGTAGAAGTGCCAGGCGATGGCGGCTGCTCCGGCGAGGACCCACGAGGTGATGAAGCTCACGATCACGGTCGTGATGATGGCCATCGTCGCGCTCGATCCCGGCCGGTTCATGTCGACGTTCGCGAGCTTCGACCAGCGCGTGCCGAACACCTTGGGCGAGTACCAGATCGAGCCGACGACCATGCTCGACGCCGTGGCCAGCAGAACGGCCCAGTAGTTGATCTCGGGAACCATGACTCCTCCTCGAATCGATGCGGTCAGACTACTCCTGGGCCCGGGTCACGGACACGACCGGGTCGCAGATGCACGACCAGGTCGCAGTTGCACGACCGTCGGGCCGGTTCGGTCGTGCATCCGTCACTTGCTCGTGCATCTGTGCCCTTATCGAACCGATTCGATCCCCGCCCTGGCAACCATGTAAGCGTTTGCACTACTCTGTTCCCATGGCACAGCTTGAGCAGATCGCAGCCCCCGGTTCCGAGTGGTGGCGCAGCGCCGTCATCTACCAGATCTACCCCCGCTCCTTCGCGGATGCGTCAGGTGACGGCATCGGCGACCTGCCGGGCATCACCAGCCGCCTCGACTCGCTCCAGGAGCTCGGCGTCGACGCCATCTGGCTGAGCCCGTTCATGACCAGCCCGCAGCGCGACGCCGGCTACGACGTGGCCGACTACCGCGACGTCGACCCGCTGTTCGGCACGCTCGCCGACTTCGACGAGATGCTGACACAGGCCCATGCCCGCGGCATCCGCGTCGTCGTCGACCTGGTCCCCAACCACTCCTCCGACCAGCACGTCTGGTTCCAGCAGGCACTGAAGGCAGCCCCCGGCAGCCCCGAGCGTGCCCGCTACATCTTCCGCGACGGCAAGGGCGAGAACGGCGAACTGCCCCCGAACAACTGGGAGTCCGTGTTCGGCGGCGGCATGTGGCAGCGCATCACCGAGGCCGACGGCACGCCCGGCCAGTGGTACCTGCACATCTTCGACGCCACGCAGCCCGACTTCGACTGGAACAACGAAGAGGTGCGCGAGGAGTTCCGCTCCATCCTGCGCTTCTGGCTCGATCGCGGTGTCGACGGCTTCCGTGTCGACGTCGCCCACGGCATGATCAAGGCCGAAGGCCTGCCCGACTACACGCCCCCGAGCGACGCCGACTCCATGGGCGGCGGCGAGGCGAACGTGCCGTACTGGGGCCAGGACGGCGTGCACGACATCTACCGCGACTGGCACAAAGTGCTGGCCGAGTACGACGGCGACCGCGCCCTCTGCGGTGAGGCATGGATGCCGACGCTGAAGCAGACCGCGCTCTGGGTGCGCCCGGACGAGATGCACCAGACGTTCAACTTCCCGTACCTGATGACGCCGTGGCACGCGAAGGACCTCGGCGCCGTCATCCGTGAGTCGCTCGACGCGTTCGGCGACGTCGGAGCGCCCAGCACCTGGGTGCTCTCGAACCACGACGTCGTGCGGCACGCCTCGCGCCTGGCCCTCACGGCTGACAACCCGCAGGGCGAGGGCATCGGCCCGAACACCCCGCACAAGCCCGACACGGCGATCGGACTCGCCCGTGCCCGCGCGGCGACCACGGTGATGCTGGCGCTGCCCGGCTCGGCGTACCTGTACCAGGGCGAGGAGCTCGGCCTGCCCGAGGCGATGGAGATCCCCGACGAGTTCCGTCAGGATCCGACCTGGTTCCGCACGAAGCACGAGCGCTACGGTCGCGACGGATGCCGTGTGCCCCTGCCCTGGGAGGCGGATGCTCCGGCCTTCGGCTTCAACTCGACGAACCTGTCGTGGCTGCCGCAGCCGGCGGAGTGGGCGACCTACGCCCGCGACGTGGAAGAGGCCGACCCGACCTCGACCCTCTCGCTCTACAAGGAGCTGCTGGCCGCACGCCGCTCTCACGGCTTCGGCTCGGGCTCGCTGGTGTGGGAAGAGGCCGGAGACGATGCCGTGGCCTTCCGCCGCGGTGACGTGCACGTCGTCGTGAACCTCGGCAGCGCACCGCTCGAGCTCCCCGCGGGAGCCACGGTCGTGCTGAAGAGCCAGCCGTTCGAGGGCACATCGCTCCCGGTCGACACCGCGGTCTGGTACACCCAGGCCTGACCCGCAGCATCCGCACCATCCGCACCACCACGCTCCGGTCGCGATATGACAGCCATATCCGCGATGTGACCTGACATATCGCGACCGGAACGGGATCGAGAGAGGCCCGACATGGCGAGCATCGATGAGGTCGCCCGGCTCGCCGGGGTCTCGACCGCGACGGTCTCGCGCGCGCTCAGCGGCCGCGGGCACGTGTCGGAGGCTGCGCGCGAGCGCGTGCACGCCGCGGCACAGACCCTCGGATACGTCGTCTCGTCGCGCGCATCGAGCCTTGCCTCGGGGCGCACGCGCAACATCGGCGTGGTCGTGCCCTTCCTCGACCGCTGGTTCTTCAGCACGGTGCTCTCAGGCGTCTCGGCGGCACTCATGCGCGAGGGCTACGACATCACGCTGTACAACATCACGGCCGACAAGGACGTGCGCCGGCACGTGTTCGACACCTTCCTGCGCCGCCAGCGGGTGGATGCCGTGATCGCGGTGTCGATCGAGCTCGACGAGGACGAGACGCAGTACCTGCTCGATCTCGGGCTGCCGGTGATCGCGATCGGCGGCCCGAACCCGAAGCTCGACACCCTCACGGTCGATGACGTGGCGGTCGCCCAGCTCGCCACCGAGCATCTGATCGCCCTCGGGCACACCGACATCGCGCACATCGGCGCGAACCCCGAGTTCGACATCGACTTCCACATCCCCACGAACCGGCGCCTCGGATTCGAGCGGGCGCTCGCGAAGGCCGGCCTCCCGCTCAACCCGGCGTTCCTGGAACCGGCCGACTTCACGGTCGAAGGTGGCTATCGTGCGGCGAAACAGCTGCTCGGCCGGCCCGGCCCGCGTCCGACCGCGGTGTTCGCCGCATCCGACGAGATGGCGATCGGCGCCCTCCTGGCAGCCCGCGACCTCGGCTTCCAGGTTCCCGACGACCTCTCGATCGTCGGCATCGACGGCCACGAGCTGGGCGAGTTCTTCCGCCTGACCACGGTCGACCAGTTCCCGCTCGGTCAGGGTGAACGCGCTGCCGACGCCGTGCTGGCCAAGCTCACAGTGCCGGAGGCCGTGCGCATCCCCTCGGCGCTGCCGTACGAACTGAACGTGCGCGGCACGACGGCTCGGCTGCCCTCGACGCGCGTCTGACGCCGGGCGCTCCACAACTCCGAGCGGCACCGCCCCCCGCATGACCCCGTGTTGCGCCCGAGATGCGCGCCGGAGGCCGGGGGTTCTAGCGTCGCGGTAGACCCTCTTCCTCGGCATGCCCGCGCGCCCCGCAGCGCCGTCGCACGCGCCGGGAGGAGCACCCGCCCACATCAGAGAGCAGAGCATGAGCGCCTACTTCGACAGTGAAGCCGACAAGACCTACACGAAGGTCTACAAGGAGCAGACCCCCGACATCCTCGCCGCGTTCGCCGCGTTCGACAGTGCGGTGTTCGCCTCCGACGACAAGCGCGCCATCCCGCTGAAGTATCGCGAGTTGATCGCGCTCGCGGTCGGCATCACGACCCAGTGTGTGTACTGCATCGACGCGCACTCGCAGAAGGCCGTGGCCGCCGGTGCCGATGAGGCCGAGCTCGCCGAAGCCGCCTGGGTCGCCACCGCGATCCGCGCGGGCGGCGGCTTCGCACACGGACGCCTCGCGTTCAAGCTGGCCGAGCCCGCCCACGAGCACCAGCACTGATCGGCCCTCGCACCATGGCCGCTCCCGCCTTCGCCCCCGAGAAGCAGTGGATCGTCGTCGACACCGACACCGGCATCGATGACGCGCACTCCCTGCTCTACCTGCTCGCCCAGCCCGACGTCGAGATCGTCGGCATCACCACGATCTACGGCAACTGCTCGGTCGAGGACTCCGCCCGCAACGTGGCGTACGTCCTCGATGTCGCCGGCACCACCGGCATCCCGATCTACGGCGGCGCGGACTCCCCGCTCGACGGCGACCCGTCGATCGCCTGGTTCGTGCACGGCCACGACGGCCTGGGCGACCGCGGTCTGGTGCGCCCGGAACCGACGCTCGAGCAGGAGGCCGCGGCCGAGTACCTGGTGCGCATCGCGAACGAGCATCCCGGTCAGATCGACCTGCACCCGCTCGGACCGCTGACGAACATCGCGCTCGCGCTCGAGAAGGATCCGGAGCTGTTCCTCAAGTTCCGCTCGGTGGTCATCATGGGTGGCGCAGGCCCCTACCCGGCCCCGGGTACCGCGACCGTGACCGATGCCAACACCCACAACGACCGCGCGGCGGCCGAGCGCGTGTTCGGCGCCGTGAACCGCGGCAACGTGATCATGGTCGGCGTGAACGTCACCTCCCAGGCCCTGCTCGAGGAGCACGTCACGGCGACGCTGCTCGCCTCCGAGCTGCCGTCGGCACACTTCGCCGGCACCATCCTCGACGCCTACAACGACTTCTACCAGTACAAGTGGGGGCGGCGGATCTCGGCCGCGCACGACGGACTCTCGTCGGTGATCCTGCACCGCCCCGAGATCGTCACCGGATGGATCGAGGGTCCCGTCGACTTCACGCCCGCGGCCGGCTCGCTGGCCACGCGCGTCGCGCTCACGAGCGATGGGCTGCCGTTGGTGTGGGGCACGCCGGAAGGACCGTCGACGCGAGCCATCACGTCGTTCGACCTCGCCGAGTTCCGTCGCCGCTTCGTGCACGCGCTCGCCTACGGCCGCACGCGTCCGGCACTCGACCCGGCCGGACGCACCGCTCCCGCCGCCTGGCCGAACTCGGGCCCCTCGGGCACTTCGGGCGAGCAGGGCTGACGGATGCCGGAGGATCTGCTCGCGTTCACCTCGGTCGCCGATGTGGGCGTCGACCCGGCATCCGCTCCGGGCATCGACGAGGTCATCGCCCGGATCGCCGCCTCGGCCGCAGCGCGCGACCATGACGGCGACGTCGAACGAGGCCTGCGCGCCGAGGTCCGTGAGCTCGCGGCGCTCGGGCTGACCGCCGCACGGCTGCCGATCGCGGCCGGCGGCTCCGGGCTGAGCTACGCGCAGCTCGTCGACCTGCAGATCCTCCTGGCCCGCGCCGACTCGAACGTCACACAGAGTCTGCGCACGCACTTCACGACCAGCGACCGCGCCGCCCGCGCGATCGCCCGCGGCGATGACGATGCCGCAGCGGCCGAGATCGCCGCCGGACGCATCTTCGCCGGGGCGACGACCGAGGGCGCGGGCGCGATCGGCACGGTCGGCACGTCGCTGCGCACGGATGCCGACGGCATCCTGCGCGTGAACGGGCGCAAGGCCTACGCGACCGGCACCGGCTACGCCGACTGGATCTCGGTGCTCGTCTCCGACGAAGACGGCCGTCATCTGGTCGCCCGGGTGCGGGCGGATGCCGAGGGCGTCGTGCTGCACGACGACTGGGACGGCGTCGGTCAGCGGCTGACGACCTCCGGCACGGTGGAGTTCACCGACGTCGAGGTGGATGCCGCACACGTGCGCGTCGGCGAAGGATCGAGCGCCGACCGTCTGGGCAATCTCGACGCGGTGCTGCAGCTCACGCACCTCGCGACCCTCGCCGGCATCGCGCTGCGCACCCGCGACGACGCGATCGCCTGGTTGCGCTCACGCACCCGCACCTTCAGCCACGCCTCAGCGGCGGTGCCTGCGGAGGATCCTCAGCTGCAGGAGCGCATCGGCACGCTGGATGCTCTCGCGCAGACCGTCGTCGCGACCGTTCGGGCGGCCGCCGAGGTCCTCGGCTACGACCTCGACCGCCCCCTCGCCGAGCAGACCGGCGACGGACACCTCGCGGTCACCCGCGCGCAGGTCGCCGTGCCGAGCCTCGTGCTGCAGGCCGCGCAGAGCGTGTTCGACCTGGGTGGCGGCTCGCTCGTCGACGGGCGCCTCGCCCTCGACCGGCACTGGCGCAACGCCCGCACGCTCAGCAATCACAACCCGGTGCATCTCAAGGCGCGGGCTCTGGGTGAGCGCGCCCTGCTCGGCAGCGAGCTGCCGGAGATCTGGTACGTGGGAGTCGGCCACACCGGCACGAAGGTCGCCGGATGAGCCGTCCGCTCGTGCTCGGTGCGAACGTCTACGACTACGGGACGGATGCCGGAGCCTGGCGCGCGCCCGGCGAGGATCCGCTCCGAGTGCTCGGAGCCGACTTCTGGCGTGACGCGGCGCGCACGGCGGAGGACGCCGGGATGCACGCGATCTTCCTCGCCGACTCCCCCGGTCTCGCCTCGAACCCCGCGATCCGCCCGAACCGGCTCGTCGAACCGCTCTCGGCCTTGGCCACGGTCGCGGCCGAGACCGAACACCTCGGCATCATCTCGACCGTGTCGACCAGCACGAACGACCCCGTCGAGCTCGCCAGGCGCCTGCTCTCGGTCGGCGCGTTCAGCGGCGCGCGCTTCGGATGGAACGTCGTCACCGGCGTCACCGGCACCGCGATGACTGACTTCGGCTACACCGGCGACCCCGGCCGCGAGGAGCGGTACGCCCGCGCCGAGGAGTTCGTCGACGCCTACCTCCGCTTCCTCACCGCGGTCCGCGACGACACCGATTACGTGCACGACGGACCGCTCTTCGGAGAGCGCATCTCCCGGGCCGAGCTCGGAGTCGACCCGGCGATCCGCGCACTGCTGCCCGACGTCGCACCCCTGATCGTGCAGGCCGGAGGATCGCCGCGCGGACGCCAGCTCGCGGCCGCCAGCGCTGAGGCCGTGTTCGCCGCCGAGACCGTGCGCGAGACGGCCGCCGCGAACGCCACCGACCTGCGACGCCGGGCCGCGGAGCTCGGGCGCCCCGCGCCGCTCGTGCTGCCCGGCATCCATCTGGTCGTCGGCTCGACCGAGGAGGAGGCCGAGCGCCGCTTCCGGGTGATTCACGAGCGCAGCCCCGAGGGATACGTATTGAAGAGGTTCACGGCGATGTTCGGCATCGACGACGCGCGCCTCGATCTGGACGCCCCGGCCGAGGAGGAGATCGCCCGGCTGTCGGGTGATCCGTCTGCGGCGCCGGTCGGCTTCCGGCAGGCGATCGCGTCGTACGGAGCCGCCGGCAACCTGACGGTGCGCGAACTGCTGCGCTACTTCGCCGGCTTCGGACACCAGTTGTTCGTCGGCACGCCCGAGAAACTCGTCGACATCATGACCGACTGGGTGGCTGCCGGCGCCGCTGACGGCTTCAACCTGCTGTTCGACACGAATCCGTGGGGGCTGCGCGAGTTCGCCGAGCACGTGACGCCGGTGCTGCGCGCCCGCGGGCTGCTGGTCGAGCACGCGGATCAGCCGTTCACGGCCTGGATGAGAGGGGCGCGCCGATGACCCGCGTGCTGCGCGTCGATGACGCGACTCTGGCCGCGTTCGCGGTGCGCACAGGCGCCGGGCGGGCGTCACGTGTCGCACTGGGTGAGGAGTTGGATGCCGCGGCCGACGTGCTGATGCTCGGCGACGTCGGCGGCGTGTCGCCCGACCGCTTCTCGCCCGACCGGACGGCGGCGGCGGGGGCACTCCTCGCGATCACGCGCCGCGTCGTCGTGGTGCCGATCATCGCGGCGCGGCAGCATCCGGTGAATCTGGCCCGCGTCGCTGCCACACTCTCGAACCTGCACGGCCGTCGGGTGGGACTCGCCGGGTACTCCGCCGAGGAGCTGTCGCTGATCTCGCGACTGTGGGAGAGCTGGCCGCTCGACTCGATCGTGGGCGATGCGGACGCCGGCGTGTACGTGGACGACAGTCGCATCCTGCGCGTCGTCGACCCGGAGCATCCGACGATCGGCGGGCCGTTGACCCTGCCCGTCGATGTGCACGACAAGCCGGTGACGGTGCTGCTGTCGTCGGGCGGGGTGACTGCGGGCGTGGATGTCGCGCTCGACCCGGCATCCGTGCCGGTGTGGAGTGCGGACGTCGGCTCCGTCGATGCGGCTGCTGTTCCGCTCACCGCACGCGCCGCGTTCGGACTCGGCCCCTCGGCGTCATTTGCGACCGGTTCCCCGGCGTTCTCGGGCTCCGGCCGCCTCGACCAGGTCTGAGGCTGTACGCCTCCGGAGGGGAACTCGGCCACGGGCGGAACATTCTCCACGAGAGCTCCTCCCCACGCTGAGTTCTCCGCCCAACGGGGCGGGGCCAGCTGGGCACGCCTCCGCCTACGGGCGGCGGAAGCGCTCCAGGATGCCGCTGTCGCGGTATTCGCGGCGGAAGATGCCGCGGCGCTGCAGTTCGGGCACGACCTGATCCACGAAGTCGGTGAGGCCGGACGGGAACAGGTCGAGCATGATGTTGAAGCCGTCTGCGGAACCGCTGCGGAACCAGTCCTCCATGGTGTCGGCGATCTGCTCCGGCGTGCCCGCGAGGAACCGCTGGCCGTAGCCTCCGAAGTCGCGCAGCAGCCGACGAATCGTCGGACGGTCGGCACGGATGCGCTCCACCAGCACCCGGCGGTATGCGGTCGACCATCCGGCATCCTGCGCCTCGGCGTCGATCAGCAGCTGTTCGGGCACGGGCGCATCCAGGTCGAGGCCCGAGAAATCAGCGCCGAGCGCCTTCGACAGCTCGTTGAGGCTGTAGGTCGCGGGGGCGAGGTGCTCCCAGTGGTCGAAGCGATCCCAGGCCTCCTGCTCGGTGCTGCCGATCACGACAGCGAGCCCGGGGAACACCCGCACATCCTCGGCCGCACGGCCCGCCTCGACCGCGTAGCCACGGATCTTCTGGCGGTGCTCGGTCGCGGATGCCGGGTCGTGGTCGACCGAGTACACGCCGTCGGCGACGAGTCCGGCCAGACGCCAGCCGGGCTCCGACCCTCCGGCCTGCACGATGGCGGGGCGATCGGCGACGAGGCGCTCCATCTCGAGCCCGGCGCGCACCGAGAACGAACCATCATGCTCCACGATCGCGTCGGTGCCCGCGGTCTCCCACAGGTTCTTCACGACCGTGACGAACTCCTCGGCGCGGGCGTAGCGCACCTCGCGCGCGGGCAGCTCCGAGATGCCGAAGTTGCGCACGGCTTCCGGATCCCAGCTGGTGACGGCGTTCCAGGCGAAGCGTCCGCCGGTCGCGGTGTGCAGGGCCCAGAGCCGCCGGGCGAGCTCGACGGGCTCGTTGAGCGTGGTCGACGCCGTCGCGACGAAACCGAGGTGATCGGTGACCGCGGCCATCGCCGGCACCAGCACACCCGGATCGAGGTACTGCACCGGGCGGCTGCGCGGGTCGGTGATCGCGGGACGGTCGGCGAGGAAGATCGCATCGACCAGGCCGCGCTCGGCGATGCGGGCGACCTCCTGCCAGTGCGCGAGGTCGACGATCGCGTCAGGACGGATCTCCGGGTCGCGCCAGGCCGCAGGGCGCTGTCCGACCCCGAGCACGTTGATGTTGACCGTGAGCAGTCGATCGTCGGTGGTCATGATGCCTCCGTCTCTCCGCCGCGCGCGAAGCGGGCCGAGGCTCCTGGCAGTTCGTACAGTGCCGGCGCGGGGAGCCGCAGCCGGTCGCGCAGGGTCTGGGGTGTGGCGGCATCCGCCTGCGGCAGGCCACCGGCGAGCCGGAGCAGGGCGTCGACCTCGGAGACCTGCTGTGCGTGCGCGAGGGCGTGGCCCGCGGCATCCGCGTACGGAAGAACCCAGGCGTCGTCACGGACCAGAAGGTCGACGTAGCGGTGCACGTCGCCGAAGCGACGCGACGACACGAAGACCGGCAGATGCTGCGGACTGCTCGGTACGTTCAGCGGACCCGCAGTGGGGTACGCGCCGTCGGCACCGATGCGGCGGATCGACTCGGTCTGGGCGAAGTGGGCGGCGTCGGCATCCGCGGCGATGCTCTCCTGCGGCCAGCTGCGCAGAAGCTGCTGGACCACGCGGATGCGGTCGCGGTGGTTTTCGTCTTCCGTGGAGCCGTCCTCTGATGCATCGTCGAGCACCCAGGCGGTGCGTCCGTTCGACAGCTGCTCCAGCGAGGCGATGCGGCGGGCGAGGTTGTACGGATGCCCGGTGTCGGCGAGGTCGCTCGTGCCGATCGCGAACCAGGCGGTAGGCAGCCGGTGCAGCAGGGTCGCGATGGCCACGGCCGCGTCGAAACGAGCGCCGGGGCGCTCGTCGAGCTGGAACAGTACGGGCTCGCGGTCGCGGAACGCCGCGCTCACCCGGTCGAGTTCGGCGCGGTCGGCGGTCAGTCGCGCGGTCAGTGCGGCGTCGAGGCGCACGACCGTCAGCGGGCGGATGCCCTCGGCGATCGCCTGCGCGACGGCGACCTCGCGCTCGTCCGGCTCGGCGATGCGGTCGATCGCGTAGATCTCGCGGTCGGCGATCGCGCGCAGGCGGTGCAGCACGGGGTTGTGCGTCGACAGCGTCTGAGCGTTGCGCCAGAACCGGTCGAGCCGCAGCGCACTGCGCAGCTCCTGCGTCTCGGCGACGTCGTCGAGCTGGGCGGGCAGCGCCATCAGCCGGTCGGCGGCCTCGATGACCTGCTCGACGATCACGGCCTGCGCCTGGAAGACCGCGTTCACGGCGTCATCCGCGAGCTCTTCGGCATCCGCGGATCCGGCGATGATCGCCTGATGCGCGATCTCGGTGAGGCGTCCGATCTCGCCGAGGGATGCGCGGGCCGAGGCGACGAGCGCGCTGATGCGGCCATACCCCTCGAGCACGAGGATCGGGGAACCGCCGTGCGCACGGTCGATCAGCGAGACGAGTTCTTCGGCCGCCGCACGGGTGGCCTCGCCGATGCCGACCAGTACGCCGAGCAGCATCAGCTGCTGCCAGCCCGCCGTGCCGAGGTGCTGGGTGTCGAACGGGGCGATGTCGTCGGAGTCGACCGGCGCATTGTCGAGCACAGTCGTACCGCTGGCGGTGGCGCGCTGGCCGAAGCCGGTCCAGTCGTCGAGCAGAGTCACACCCGGTGCGTCGGTACGCAGGGCGGCGATCACGAGCTCGCCGTCATCGTCGACCGCGCTGTACTCCAGCCAGTCGGCGTAGCGGCTGCCGGTCGAGTAGAACTTGCGACCGGTGAGAGTCGGCGATCCGCTCTCGGTGGACAGGCGGGTGGTGAAGACGTTCGGTCCGGAGCCGTCGGCCTCGGTCCATCCGCCGCCGATGATCGCTCCCGCAGCGACGCGGGAGATCCACCGGTCGCGGAGCGCGCCGGCGGGTGACTTCACGTGGCGCTCGGTCGCGAGCACGTGCGTACGCCAGCTCTGCGCGAGGTTCGAGTCGGCGGCGGCGATCGCGACGAAGGCGTCGAGCAGATCGAGCACGTCGCCGCCGAGGCCCCCCTCGGCGACCGGCACACGGATGCGCCCGAAACCGGCGGCGGCGAGACGGGTGAAATAGCTCTTCGGGAGTTCCGGCACATCGGCGATGCTCGCCTGGCGGATCTGGTCGAGCAGGTCAGGGATGCCGGGGGTTCTCCGCGCCCAATCGAGGGAGCCGAACGGACGGGAGGTCATGATCTCAGCGTAGCCAGGGGTGCCGGGGCCGAGCGTCCACGTTAACGCGCATGACGTCGCCGGTCGACGCGGTTCGATACAGTCGGAGCTTCGCCCCGAGGAGACCCATGCCCGCCGACACCGCTTCCGTCACGCCCTTCCGCTCCCGCGCCGCCGCGCTCGGTGCGCCGTGGAACGAGGGCGCGGGCGCCCGGGCTCTCGGGCTCGTCCTGGATCACGCCGAGCTGATCGCCGAGGTCACGGCGACGGGCGCCGCGCAGACCGCAGCCCGCACGCGTCGCCAGCAGCACGGCAACACCGAGCGCGCGGCCGATGACCCGCAGTTCCTTCGGGTACTCGCCGACTCTGCCGCACGGTCGGCCGTCGCCTCGGCTGCAGCGGACTCGCTCGTGCAGCGCGCGGAAGCCGGTACGGCATCCGTCGCCGACGCGGAACTGATCGCCGCGGGCCTCGCACCCCTGTCGCGCGACGCCGTGCGGGCGCTCTTCGAGACGCTGGGAGCCTCGGCCACCCTCACCGAGCACGGGCTGCACCTGTTCTGGACCCGCCTGCACGAGCTCGACGCCCGCTGAGCGCCCGGCCCGTCCGTTCACAACTCCTCAAAATCGGCCCCGGGATCGCCGGATCTCCGGCGTGTCCGGCTCCGCGCCCACGTTCTTGAGGAGTTGTGAACCGCGCACGGACCAGGCGGGCTCAGGTGTACAGCGAGAGGGGCTGCCGTTCGCCGAGCAGGAAGTCCGCTCCGACCTCGAGCTTCTTGTAGTCGACCGGGTCGTGCAGCGAGTGCGTGCGCACGTTGCGCCAATGCGCGTCAAGGGCGTGCTTCGCGGCGGCGGAGCTCGACCCCGTCGCCTCGAACACCCGGTTGGCGACGTCGACCGCGGTGTCGCTCGAGACGACCTTGAGCTGCGCGACGCGGATGGCGATGTCGCCGCGGGCCTGCTCGTCGACCTCTGCCCCGCGGGCGACGACCGCGTCGTACTCCTCGTTCACGCGGTCGGCCAGAGCCTCGACCGCGGCGACCTGCGCCACGAGCTCGCCATAGAGCCGCTGCACGAAGGGATCCTCGCGGTAGCGCTCGACGCCGCTCAGGAACCAGGCGTTCGGGCGGGCATTGGTCAGTTCGCGGGCCTGGGCGAGCGCGCCCTCGGCGATGCCCAGGTACAGATTGCCGAACATCAGTTGCACGGCCGGGGTGAGCAGCGCCTGGAACCACTCGTCGGTTCCGTAGCCGAGCAGGTGCTCGGGCCCGATCGGCGCATCCGTGAAGCGCACCGAGTTGCTCGCCGACAGCCGCTGTCCGAGGAAGTCCCAGTCGTCCTGCACCTCGACGCCCGGGTGTCCGGCCGGGAGCACGAGGAAGGCGAATCGCCCCTCATCCGGACCGGAATCGACCACGGCGTTGACCAGGATCACGTCTCCGACCGAGGAACCGGTCGAGAATCGCTTCACCCCGGCGAGCACGAAGCCGTCTCCGTCGGGCGTGAGGCTGAGCGTCGGATCGACCGGGTTGACCGAGTCACCCCAGAGCCAGGTGTTCCGGATGCTGCGCCGATACCAGTCGTCGCGATCGGCGGCATCCGCGACCAGCGCGATCGTGGCGGAGTTCGCGTAGTGATAGCCGAGCAGCTGCGCGATACCGGCATCCACCCGGGCGATCACGCGCACCGCCAGGAACGCCGACGACCAGTGTGCGCCTCCACCGCCGAGCTCGACCGGATCGAGCAGGGTCGTGAGCCCCGAGCGCTGCAACAACGCAGACTCTGCGCGGGGCACGTCGCCGCGCTTCTCCCGCTCGCGCACGTCGACCGCCAGCTCGTCGGCCACACGCTGCGCGACCTCACGCCAGTGCGCGTTCTCGTCGCGGGTGGCGACCCCGGTCCACTGGCTGCGTGCGGCGCTCATCGGTTCTCCTCGGATTCGGCGGCGCCCTGCGCATCGGCGGAAAGGTCGAGGTGCGCGGCGACCGCGGCGAGCGCGCTGTCGAGGTCGGCGATCAGATCGGCGGCGGTCTCGATGCCGACCGAGAGCCGCACGAGCCCGTCGTCGATGCCGAGCTGAGCGCGCAGCTCGGGGGTGAACGACAGGTGGGTGGTGGTGGCGGGATGCAGCGCCATCGAGCGCACGTCGCCGATGTTGGTCATGCGGCTGAACACGCGCAGGCTGTCGATGAAGATCTCGGCCCCGGCCCGCCCTCCGCGCACGGTGACGGCGAAGACCGACCCGGAGCGACCGCCGAGGGTTCTCTGGGCGACCTCGTGCTGCGGATGCCCGGGGAGACCGGCGTAGTCGACGTACTCCACGGCGGGGTGCTGGGCCAGGAACTCCGCGATCGCGCGGGAGTTCTCGACGTGCCGCTCCATGCGCAGCGACAGCGTCTCGATGCCCTGCTGCAGCAGGAAGCCGTGCAGCGGAGACAGGGCCGGGCCGAGGTCGTTCACGATGCCGCCGCGCACGAACTGCTCATAGGCGCGGCGGCCCCAGGCCTCGAGCGCCGAGGGCGCACCGGGCGCGGGCGGCTCGGTGATGCCGGCGTAGTCGCGCGGGCTGCCCGCCCAGTCGAATGTGCCGCCGTCGACGATGATGCCCGAGATCGCAGCTCCATGCCCCGAGAGGAACTTCGTGCCGGAGTGCACGACGATGTGGGCGCCCTGCTCGATCGGGCGCACGAGGTAGGGGGTGCCGATCGTGTTGTCGACGATCAGCGGGATGCCGTGGCGTGCGGCGACGCGGGCGACGGCGGCGATATCGACCACGTCGTTCTTGGGGTTGGGGATCGTCTCGGTGAAGATCGCCTTGGTGTCGGGGCCGATCGCGGCCTCCCACTCGGCCTCGTCGGTCGGATCCCACACGTAGTCGACGCCGACGCCGAACCGGGCGAAGGAGCGCCCGAAGAGGATGCGGGTACCGCTGTAGATGCTCGCGGTCGACACGAACCGGTCGCCCTGCCCCACGATCGCGAGGATCGCCGCGGTGATCGCGGCCTGCCCGGACGAGACGACGATCGCGCCGACGCCGCCCTCGAGCGCGGCGATGCGCCGTTCGGCCACCCCGTTCGTGGGGTTCAGGTTGCGCGAGTAGATCTGACCGTCATCCGCACCGCTGAATCGGCGCGTGCTCTCTTCGAACGAGTCGAAGCGGAAGGCCGCACTCAGGTAGATCGGGGCGATGCGCGACCCGTACTCGGGCTCGTCGAACTCGCCGGCGTGCACCTGTCGGGTGTCGAAGCCGAAATCGGTCCAGTCGTAGACGGGTTCGCGGACCTCGTGCGCGACGGATTCGGGAGGGATGCCGTGGCTCATTGTCTTGACGGTAGACACTGCGCGGCCCTCGCGCGCGCCCGCTCGTCATGAGACGTCACAGACGCGCCCGCGCGGCGGCGAGCGCGTAGCGTCACCCCCGTGACACCAGCCCTCTCGCGCGGCGTCGACCCGGACCCCGCGATGCCTCTCGGCCTGCGCCTCGCGTCGGCCGCGGCATCCGCCCACCCCTCGGTCGGGGTGCTCGACGGGCGCGAGTCGACGTCGGTGCTCTGGCGGTTCCCCGCCCTGCCGATTGCTCTGAGCGAGTCCGTGGCGGCGGACTGGAACGTGACGATCACCGCCGACCGTGACGCCGTCGATCCGCGCACCCTCCCCGGCTTCGCGGCCCTCCACGCCCATGCCCGGTCGGAACAGGTCATCCGCGCTCTGGCTCGACAGACCAACCTCGTGCTCCCCGCCGCATCCGCCCTCGTGATCGGCGCCGACACGCTCGCCGACACGCTCGCTGGCACGCTCGGCCGCGGCGGCACCCGGGTGACACGAGTGATCGGCGACCCCGTCGTGCGACTCCGCGCCCAGCTCGACGGCGTCGACGCCCTCGAATCCGCCGGCCCGAACTCGGCCGACTCCGACACCGCACTGCCCGCGACAGATCTCGTGATCGCGACCGGCGAGGGCCACCCGGCCATCGATCCCGCCGCGCTGTCGGGTGTCGTGATCGACGCCTCCTCCGACCGCACCGCCCTGCTGGCCGCCGAGGGCGACCCCGTGCGTCGTGGCGTGCAGCGGATCGCCGAGCGCACCTGGATCGTCGAGTCGCCCGACCCGTTCCTCTCGACCGCCTCGGCGCACCCCACCCGGATCGCCGATCTGCTGATCGCCCTGTCGATCCTCCGTGCCGGTACTGCAGGCGCAGCCGACGACGCGGCCCGCACCGCCGACACCCGCCTCGCCCGATTGGTGCTCGCATGACCGGGCACATCGCCGACCCCACACTGTGGCGCGAGGGCACCGAACGCATCGCCTGGGCGCGCACCTTCATGCCCGCCACCACGGCGCTCGCGGCCGAGCTCACCGCATCCGGTCGCGTGCGCGGCGTGCGCATCGCCGTCTCCGATGTGCTCGAACCGAAGACCGCGACGGTCGCCCTGCTGCTCGCCGAGGCCGGTGCCGATGTCGCGGTGTCGTGCGTCGGTCGCGACACCGATGATGCGGTGGCGGCGGCGCTCGTGCATGCGGGCATCCCCACCTACGCCCAACGCAGCGCCGACGCGGCGCAGGATCGCGAGAACGCCCTGGCGCTGCTCGATCATCACCCCGAGGTGATCGTCGACGACGGGGCGTCGACCATCCGTCTCGCCCACACCGACCGCCCCGGCATCCTGCCCGCGATGGCCGGTGCCACCGAGCAGACGACGAGTGGCGTGCGCCCGCTGCGCACCATGGAGCGGCTCGGCGAGCTGCGCATTCCGATCGTCGCCGCCAACGATGCCCGCACCAAGTCGCTGTTCGACAACGCGCACGGCACCGGTCAGTCGGTGGTGCTCGCGGTCGCCGATCTGCTCGATGACTCCTGGGCGGGACTCGATGTGGTGGTCGCCGGCTTCGGACGCGTGGGCAGCGGAGTCGCCCGGCATGCCGCCGCCCTGGGAGCCAGGGTGACCGTGTCAGAGGTCGATCCGGTGGCCGCGCTGCAGGCGGCCTTCGCGGGCTATCGGGTGCAGCCGCTGGCGGATGCCGTGCCCCACGCGCAGGTGCTCATCTCGACGACCGGCATCGCGCACACCGTCACCGCCGCACACCTGCACCGGTTGCCCGACGGCGCCGCAGTCGCGGTCGGCGGTGGGGTCCATCAGGAGATCTCCTTGCAGCAGGCCCGGCACGAGGGAGCCGTCGAGGTCTCACGCGACGGCGCCGTGTCGGTGCTGCGGATGCCGAGTGGACGCCACGTGCGCGTACTCGACGACGGGCACTGCATCAACGTGAGCGCGGCCGAGGGAAATCCGATCCAGGTCATGGACCTGTCGTTCGGCGTGCAGTTGGCCGCGGTCGACCACCTCCTCTCACAGCGCGGCATCCTCACCCCCGGCGTGCACCTGCTGCCGATCGCCGCCGACGATCGGGTCGCCGCGCTGGCGTTGGCGGCCTTCGGCGGTGGCCTCGACGTCGTGTCTCCGGCGCAGCGCGAGTACCTCGCCTCGTGGCGACCGCACGACCCGGCGCCCTGAACGCCGCCCCCCGAACCGATCCGCCACCGAATCCGAATCCCGCCGAATCCCGCCTTGAACAGACCGGACCTCATGAGCAGCATGACCCTCCACCGCGCCCCCGTGGTGTTCCCCGTCGGCTCCACTCCGATCGTCGACGGCGCCGTCGCGGTGCGCGACGGTCGCATCGTGGCCGTCGGCACCCACGACTCCCTGACCTCCGAGCTGGGGGATGCCGTCGGCGAACGCCGCGAGTGGCAGGGTGCGCTGACTCCGGGACTCGTGAACGCGCACACCCACCTGCAGTACACCGACATGGCCGAGGTCGGCCGCGGGTCCTACCCGAGCTTCGAGACCTGGGCGCTGGCGTTCGAGAAGGGCTACCGCACCGAGCACGACTGGGCGGCCTCGGCGGCAGAGGGCGTGCGGCTGTCGATCGAGTCCGGCACCACTGCGGTCGCCGAGATCGTCACCGACCCCGCGGCGGGCGGCGCCGTGCACGACGCCGGCCTGCACGGCGTCGTGTTCTGGGAGGTGTTCGGCTGGAAGCGCGCCGCCTGGGAGCGCGACGGCGCCGACCGTGTGCTCGCCGAGCTCGGCGCATTGCCCGCGCCTCCCGCGACCGGACTCTCGCCGCACGCGATCTACTCGCTCGACACCGATGTGTTCCGCTCGCTCCAGCAGCTCGCCGAACAGCACGGCGTGCGGCTGCACATCCACGCGGCCGAATCGGCGTCGGAAGACGAGTTCGCGCGCTTCGGCACGGGTGCGCTGGCCGACCGGTGGCGCGGACTCGGGCACTCCGACATGCAGCTGCTGTCGGGCGGCGGGTCGGGCCGCGGTGTGGTGGACTACCTCGACACGGTCGGCGTGCTCACCCCGCACTCGCACCTCGCACACGGCATCTACGTCGACGCCGACGACCGCGCCCTGCTGCGCGAACGCGGGGTCTCGGTCGCGCTGTGTCCACGCTCGAACGCCGTGATCGGACTCGACGCTCCCCCCATCGCCGACTATCTGCGCGAGGGCAACCCGATCGGCGTGGGTACCGACTCGCTGTCGTCGTCGCCGTCGCTGAACGTGCTCGACGACGTCGCCGAGCTGCACCGCCTCGCGCGGGCCCAGAGGTACACCGGCGAAGACCTGCACACCCGGCTGCTGCACGCCGCGACGGCGGGTGGCGCCCGCGCCCTCGGCCTCGACGGCGGCACCGCGCCCAGCGGCACCCTCGCCGTCGGCGCCCGGGCCGATCTCGCGGTGTTCGCCGTGACGGCATCCTCTGCCCGCGATGCGCTCGCCGAACTGATCGAGAGCACCCCACAGGCGACGGCGACCATCGTCGACGGCACGACCCTCTGGACCGCGGCATCCGCGATCGCCGCCCCCGCGAATGGAGTACGCGCATGACCGAACGACGCCCCCTGATGTACGGCCTGTACGAGCAGGCCTGCGTGGGCAACGGCTCCGGAGCCGTGAGCCTGTGGACGCATCCGGCCGACGAGAGGCTCGGCGCGACCTCGCTGCGCTACTGGCTCGACCTCGGCCGCCGCGCGGAGGATGCCGGTTTCGACCTGTTCTTCTTCGGCGACGTGCTCGGCCTCTATGACACCTATCGCGGGGGCGCGGCGACCGCACTGGAGTGGGGCGTCGAGCTGCCGGCCCATGACCCGCTGCTGCACATCCCCGCTCTGGCCGCCGTGACCGAGCGCATCGCGTTCGGCGCCACCGTGTCGACGACCTACGAGCACCCCTTCGCACATGCCCGCCGCTTCAGCACGCTCGACCACCTCACCGACGGACGCATCGCGTGGAACATCGTGACCTCGTACCTGCCCGGTGCCGCGGCGAACTTCGGACTCGACGTGATGGCGCACGACAGCCGCTACGACCGCGCCGACGAGTTCCTCGAAGTGGTCTACGACCTGTGGGAGCGCAGCTGGGAGGACGACGCCTTCGTCGGCAGCAAGGAGCGGCCGCTGTTCGCAGATCCGTCGAAGGTGCATCGGATCGACCACGAGGGCGCGCACTTCCGCGTGGCAGGGCCGCACCTCAGCGCGCCGTCGCCGCAGCGCACGCCGTACCTGATCCAGGCCGGCTGGTCGCCCCGCGGGCGGGAGTTCGCCGCACGCCATGCCGAACTGATCTTCGTGGGCGACTCCGATCCGCAGGCGATCAAGGCCGGCCTCGCCGGCATCCGTGCCCGTGCCGCCGAACTCGGTCGCGACCCCGAGCAGATCCGCGCGGTGGTGGGCATGAACCCCGTGCTCGCCCGCACCAGGGTCGAGGTGCAGGAGAACCTCGACGGCTACCAGTCGCACTACAACGCCGACGCCCAGCTCGCGGCCTACGCGGGCTGGAGCGGCGTCGACTTCAGCAGGTACGCCGACGACGAGCCGATCGCGAAACAGTCGACCACGCACACGCAGACGAAGGAGACGCGGACGGATGCTCCGCCGCTCACCGCGGGAGACGTGCGGCAGCGGTTCGCCTCGGTCACGGCGTTCGCCGACGACCGGTTCATCGGCACGCCCGACGAGGTCGCCGCGAACATCGAGGAGTTCGTCGACGAGTCGGGGGTCGACGGCTTCCTGCTGCACCAGTTCCTCTCGCCGGGCACCCTCGACGACTTCACCGAGCTGCTCGCGCCCCGCCTGCGCGAACGCGGGCTGTTCGGCGGATTCCCGAACTCCGGCACGCTGCGCTCGCGCCTGCGCACCGACGGCTCGGATCGCCTGCTGCGCGACCACCCGGGCGGTGCGCGACGACGCTGAGCCGCCCGGCGTGACGATCTGCGTCGGATCATTTCGTCATGTGTCCGAGTTCGTGACCGCACGCCCCCCTCTCCACGAGACTCGTGCCACGGCATCCGCCGCCTTCTCCCGACGATCGGTCACAGCCCGATCGAGCTAAGGACCCCGTACCCCCTCATGAGCACCCTCCGCACGCGCGCGTCCCGCGTCGCGCTCTCGGCCTCCGCCGGGCTCGCGACCGTCGTCCTCCTCGCCGGATGTTCCGGCACCGCCACCCCCGCCAGCACCGCCGACGGCGACGACACCGACTTCTCGGGCGTCGAGCTGACGGTCTGGAACAACATCGACTTCGATCCGTACCAGACGCTGCAGAAGGAGTACTTCGAGCAGTGCGCCGCCGACCTCGACATCACGGTCGACGTGCAGACCCTGTCGGGTGACTACACCACGAGCCTGCTGCAGGCCGCGAGCTCGAAGTCGCTCCCCGACATCGCGCTGCTGAACACCGACACGCAGCTGCCGCAGCTCGCCGCCCAGGGCGTGCTCGCCGACCTCGGTGAGCTCGGACTCAAGACCGACGGCCTCGCCGACTCGGTCGCCGACCTCGGCACCTACGACGAGAAGCTCTACGGCCTTCCCGTGCAGGTCGAGGACTACTCGATCTTCTACAACAAGGCGCTCTTCGAGGAGGCCGGCATCACCGAGCTGCCGACCACGTTCGACGAGCTCATCGCCGCGGCGAAGGCCGCGACCACCGCCGACCACTACGGCATCGCACTGCCCGGCATCGCCGGCGACGGCTCGACCTCGTCGTACTTCCTGCCCTTCCTGCTGAGCGCCGGCGGCGACCCCGCCGAGGTGACCAGCGATGGCGCCGTGGCCGCGATCGACCTCTACAAGACCCTCGTCGACGACGGCAGCCTGTCGAAGGAGTTCGTGAACTGGGGCTGGGACGGCATCGACCAGTGGAAGTCCGGCAAGGCGGCCATCACGGTCTCCGGCCCCTGGAACCTCGTCGACACGAGCCTCGGCTTCGAGTACGGCACGTTCTCGATCCCGGCCGGCACCAGCGCCGACAAGAGCAGCGTCGGACTCCTCGGTTACGCCTACGGCGTCGCCGTGCAGGCCGATGAGAAGCGCGAGAAGGCCGCAGCCGCACTGGTCGAGTGCCGTGCCGCCGAGGAGAACCAGATCGACACCGCGGTGAAGGGCGGCTACGTGCCCGCTTTGACCTCGGCGCAGGCCGCGTTCGTCGAGCAGGTCCCCGCCGCCGAGGCGTTCGTCACCCCGGTCGAGAACGCCTTCAACCCGGCGTCGCTGGGCACCGAGTGGAACGCCCTGCAGCAGAAGTACGTCGACGCGTTGCAGAACGCGACCGTCAACGGCGTGAGCGCCGAGGAAGCATTGAGCAAGGCCGACCAGGGCTGATGACCTCAGTCGCGACGGCGCCGAAGCGGCCGGGGACTTCCGTCTCCGGCCGCTTCGGCCTGACTCTGGTGCGGCGCAGGAACCTCGAGCTGTGGGCATTCCTCGTGCCCGCGATCGTGTTCTTCGCCATCTTCTTCCTCTTCCCGCTCGGCTACGGCGTGTTCATGAGCACGACCGACTTCACGACCGGCACGTTCATCACCGGCGACGCCCCGTTCGTGGGCTTCCAGAACTTCCTCGAGATCTTCCGCGCCGACGCGACCGGCATCGCCATCGTGAACACGCTCACCATCACCGTCGTCGCCGTGAGCGCCGAACTCGTGATCGGCATGGCCCTCGCGCTGCTGTTCACCCGGCGGTTTCCCGGCAGCCGCTGGCTTCCTGCCCTCATCCTCATCCCGTGGCTGCTGCCCGCCGTGGTCGTGGCGACTATCTGGAAGTCGCTGCTCGCCGGCGACGGCGCCATCAACGACGTGCTCCGCACGCTCGGACTCCCCACGAACGCCTGGCTGGCCGACCCGACCACGGCCCTCGCCTGCGTCATCATCGTCGCCGTCTGGGCGAGCCTGCCCTACTGGTCCACCATCCTCGCCGCGGCCCTCAAGCAGGTGCCGGCCGAGCATCTGGAGGCCGCCGCGCTCGACGGTGCCGGCGCGGGCAAGCGACTGCTGCACATCATCATCCCGAGCATCTGGCCCGTGATCTCGGTGCTGGTCGTCATGAGCGTGGTGTTCAACCTGCTCATCGTCGACCTCGTGCTCGCGCTCACACAGGGCGGACCGGCGAACAGCACCATGACGCTCGGCGTGCTGTCGTACCGCTCGGCCTTCCAGCTGTTCGAGTTCGGCCACGCCGGCGCCTACGGCATGCTGCTGCTCGTCATCAGCCTGGGCTTCGCGATCGTCTATACCTGGCTGTCGGCGCGGCGGGAGCGTGCGGAGCGATGAGGCCGCAGATCTCCCGACGAGGGCGCGGATGGTTCTGGACCGTCCTCACGGTCGCCATCCTCATCGTGTACCTGTTCCCGGTGTACTGGATGGTCTCGGCATCCCTCCAGCCGGGTGCGAACTCGACCGACACCGAGTGGTTCCCCAGCGCCCCGGCGCTCGAGGGCTACGTCACCGCGTTCGAGGACGGCGGGCTCGAAGGGCTCCGCGTCAGCCTGATCACCGCACTCGGATCGGTGCTGCTCACGTTGATCGTCGCGGTGCCCGGCGCCTACGCGCTGAGCCGACTGCGGTCACGATCGGTGAGCCTCGGGCTCGTGCTGCTGCTGCTCGCGCAGATGATCCCGAGCATCGTGCTGGCGAACTCCTTCTACGCGATGTTCAACACCTGGGGCGTGCTCAACAGTTACCTCGGGCTGATCCTGGCGAACTCGACCGCCGGCATCCCGTTCGCGATCATCCTGCTGCGCTCGTTCATGCTGCGCTTCGACACCGAGGTGATCGAGGCGGCGACGCTCGACGGGCTGGGGCCACTCGGCACGCTGTGGCGCATCGTGGTGCCGCTCTCGCGCAACGCCATCATCACGGCCGGGGTGTTCACGTTCCTGTTCTCGTGGGGCGACCTGCTGTTCGGCCTCACGCTCGTGACGAAGACCGACATGTATCCGGTCACGGTGTTCATCTACGCGCTCGCGAACTCGAACCTCAACACCTGGGCCGCGACCATGGCCGCGTCGCTCATCGCCAGCCTGCCCGCGCTCATGCTGGTGCTCGCGGCACAGCGGTACGTCAAGGAGGGCGTGATCACCGGCAGCGGCAAGTAGGTGCCGGCCGCTGGCTGTTCATAGCTCCGGACTGTTCATAACTCCGGAGAAAAGCCCCCGAATCCGCGGATTCGGGGCTTTTCGGGCCATTGAGGCGAGTTTTTTGAGGAGTTATGAACGCGACGCGGCCGGCAGAACCCCGGGCCGCCGGGACTCAGGCCGGAACGGGCTCCGCGTCGCGCACCAGCAACCCGCCGAGGTACTGCGCGATCGTGCGCGGGCCCGAGGCAGGTGATGTCGCCTCGACGTCGGGGTTGTAGTTCGTGTTGGTGTTCACGTCGTAAGTGACGAGGCGTCCGTCGACGGTCTCGATGAACTCGATGCCGGCGACCGTGATCCCGGCGTCCCGCAGGAAGGCCAGGTACTGCTGCACGAGCGGGTGCTCCGCCGTGATCTCCTCGCGGATGCGGAACAGCGGCTCCGGCTCCACCCCGTCAGCCCCGGGAAGCGCGCAGGCCTCGGCCGGGCACAGCTCGAAGCTGCCGGCGCTGGTGTCGACGCGCACCGCGTAGACGAACTCCCCTCCGGCGAACTCGACCCGCGTGACGAAGGGAGCGGCCGCGAAGAGGTTCTCCTGCAGCAGCGTGATGCCGTCGGGCGAGGGCTCGAACTCCGGCCCGTCGACCCAGGCGTCGAACTCGTCGTGGCTGTCGTGGCGGCGCACGCCCAGGCCCTTGCCGCCCTGGTTGTGCTTGCTGATGAATGGGGCCGAGAACTCCCGCGCGCGCTCCTTCAAGGCCGCGGTGCCGAACACGGCGACCGTCTGCGGCACGACGATGCCCGCGCGCTGCAGCGCCGCATGCTGCGCGGCCTTGCTCACCTCGAGCTCGAGCACGCCACTGCCGTTGACGACCGTTCGACCCGATGCCTCGAGCCAGCGCAGCACCGCACGGCCGTACTCCTTCGAGTCGCCGTGGTCGCGCGTGTGCGCCGAGGCGCTGAGCCGCGACCAGAACACTCCGGCGGGCGGCTCCGCCGACAGGTCGATCGACCCGTCGGTCAGCAGCCACTCCTGCGCCGGCACGCCTTCGGCCTCGAAGGCCGCGGCGAACGGCGGGAACCATTCGGCGTTCTCGTGGATCACGTACACGCGGGGCTCAGCAGTCATACCGCCACGCTAGGTCACCCCGGAGGCACCGGGGCCGGACGGCGTGATGCGGCGTAACGCGCTGACACATCAGCACGCATCAGCGCACGAAAGGTCCCCGGGAACGCATCCCCGGGGCCCTCCCTCAGCGATCGCGGATCAGTGGCCGACGATGAGGCCCTGCGTGGCCGTGCGGGCCGCGGCGAACCGACGCTGCACGTCGGCCCAGTTCACGATGTTCCAGAACGCCTTGACGTAGTCGGCGCGCACGTTGAGGTAGTCGAGGTAGTAGGCGTGCTCCCACACGTCGAGCTGCAGCAGCGGCGTGACGCCGAGCGGGGCGTTGCCCTGCTGGTCGAACAGCTGGAAGATCACCGGGCGCTCGCCCAGGCTGTCCCAGGCGAGCACGGCCCAACCGGAGCCCTGCACGCCGAGTGCCGTGGCGGTGAAGTGCGCGCGGAACGCGTCGATCGAACCGAACTCGTCCGCCAGTGCGGCTTCCAACTCGCCCTCGGGGTTCCCGCCGCCCTCCGGCGACAGGTTCTGCCAGAACACGGAGTGGTTGATGTGTCCGCCGAGGTTGAACGCGAGGTCCTTCTCGAGCTTGTTGACGGGGGCCAGGTTGCCCGACTCGCGCGCGGCGGCGAGCTGCTCGAGCGCGGTGTTCGCACCCGTGACGTAGGCCTGGTGGTGCTTGGAGTGGTGCAGCTCCATGATCTTGCCGGAGATGTGCGGCTCCAGCGCCGAGAAGTCGTAGGGGAGCTCGGGGAGCGTGTAGGGAATGGACATGCGTGTTCCTTTCAGGGGGCGGATTCGGTGAGAGATGACGTCAGATGGCGTAGTCGGAGGACAGCGCGTGGAAGCGGCGATCGAAGTACACGACCGGACGCCCCTGTGGACCCGCGATGACCTCGAGCACCTCGGCGATCACGACGGTCGAGGTGCCGACCGGAACGGTCTGCAACGCGCGGCAGCGCAGAGCGGCGCGGGCGGTGTCGAGGTGCGGCTCGCCGGTCGGCAGCGTGCTCCAGCCCTGTTCGGGGGTGAATCGATCCGCCCCGCTGACGGCGAAGTTCTGGGCCAGTGCGGAGTGCTCGTCGTCGATCAGGTGCACGACGAACGAGCCGGCCGAGAGGATCGCCCCGGCCGAACCGGTCGCCCGGGTGACCGAGAACACGATCGCCGCCGGGTCGACCGCGACGGATGCGACGCTCGACGCGGTCAGTCCGACCGGCCCCTCGGGCGTGGATGCGGTGATGATCGCGACGCCGGCGGGGTGGGTCCGGAACGCGGCCTTGAGCCCTTCGCCGACTTCCGACGGGGTGGGCACGAACGGGGGCGGCGTGCTCATTCCGCTCCTTCCTGCGGCGGGAGCGCCGCGATGAACGGGTGGTCGTGGGCGATCATGCCGATCTTGGCGGCGCCGCCGGGCGAGCCGATGTCCTCGAAGAACTCGACATTCGCCTTGTAGTAGTCCTGCCACTCGTCGGGCAGGTCGTCTTCGTAGAAGATGGCCTCGACGGGGCACACGGGTTCGCAGGCTCCGCAGTCGACGCATTCGTCCGGGTGGATGTACAGCGAGCGCTCGCCCTCGTAGATGCAGTCGACCGGACACTCATCGATGCAGGCGCGATCCTTCACGTCGACACAGGGCAGAGCGATCACATAGGTCATCAGGCGGCTTTCCTCGGGATACCTCCACCGTAGAACCTCAAGTACGCTTGAGGTCAAATCGGAGGAAACCGAGAGGAAACACGATGTCCGCGGAGAACGAGCTCGATCACCCCGCGCACACCGCCGACGAGTCCTTGACGATCGGCGAGATGACGCGGCGCACCGGGGTCGCGGCATCCGCTCTGCACTTCTACGAGAAGCTCGGCCTGATCGCCTCCACCCGCACCGCGGGAAACCAGCGCCGATACCCGCGGCACATGCTGCGACGGGTCTCGCTCGTCACGGTCGCCAAGCGCTTGGGCATCCCGCTGTCGGATGTGCAGAGCGCGTTCGCCGACGTGCCGTTGACCGAGACCCCCACGCACGCCGACTGGCAGCGCGCCTCACGTCGATGGAAACGCGAGCTCGAGAAGCGCCGCGAGGGGATCGAGCGTCTGGAGCGCGAACTGACCGGATGCATCGGCTGCGGGTGCCTGTCGATGAAGGCGTGCGGCCTGCTCAACCCCGACGACGCCCTCGGCACGCAGGGCGCCGGCCCGCAGCGCCTCCGCGACGAGTAGCCCGCTCGCGGACCCACCCCGGGCCGGCGGTCAGCGCACCTCGAACCTGGCGGAGAGCAGCACGTCCTCGCGCGACGACGGGCCGACGAGCAGCTCGAACGCCCCGGATTCCACGATGCGCAGGCCTGCGGCATCCACGATCGTGCAGTCCGCGACCGGCAGCTCCACCCGCACCTCGACCGACTCCCCCGCAGCCACGTCGACCTGCCGGTAGCCCTTGAGCTCGCGGTCGGTCCAGCTCACGCTCGTCACCGAGTCGCGCACGTAGATCTGCACCGTCTCGCGCACCGGCCGCGTGCCGGTGTTCGTCACCGTGATGCGCCCCGTGATCGTGTCGGATGCCGTGAGCACTGCCTCGTCGAGCACCAGGTCGGAGTACTCCACCGTCGAATACGACAGCCCCTCACCGAAGCCCCACGCGGGCGCCTGCGTGAGATCGGCGTAGCGGTCGCCGTGCTGTCCGCGGATCTGGTTGTAGTACGTCGGCTGCTGACCGACGTGCCGCGCGAACGAGATGGGCAGGCGGCCCGAGGGCTCGACGGCGCCCGAGATGATCTCGGCCAGAGCGCGCCCACCCTGCATTCCGGGGCTCGCGGCCCAGATCACGGCCGACGCCTGCGCGACGGATGCCGGCAGCACGAGCGGCTTCGAGGCGAGCAGCACCACGATCACGGGCTTCCCGGTCGCGATCAGCGCGTCGAGCAGGGCGATCTGTCCGCCGATGAGCTCGAGCGTCGCGGTCGAGCGCCCCTCGCCGACCAGTTCGATCCGGTCGCCGACCACGGCGACGACCACATCGGATGCGGATGCCGCGGCCACGGCGTCCGCGATCAGGGCCTCATCCGGCGCGCACGGCTTCACGACCGACGGACGCGGTTGGCCGTCGGGGAACAGCGCCCCCTGCGGGTCGTCCTCGAGCGTGAGGATGTCGGCGCCGCGGGCGTGCGTGACCGTCCACCCGTCGATGGCCTGCAGCCCGTCGAGCACGGTCGTGATCATCTCGCGCGGCTGCCCGTCGAGCCACCCGGCCTGACCGGACCCGCCGGCCCAGTCGCCGAGTTGCGTCTGCGCGTCGTCGGCGAGCGGACCGACGACCGCCACGCGCACGGGCGCTGCGGCGTCGAGCGGCAGCACGCCGTCGTTCTCGAGCAGCACGAGCGAGCGCCGGGCGATCTCGAGGTTCAGTTCTGCGTGCGGCGCGCTGCCGACCACGGCGTCGAGCTCGGTGCCCGGCAGACGCGGGTTCTCGAACAGCCCCAGCTCGAACTTCAGCGTCAGGATGCGTGCGGCCGCGGCGTCGAAGGCGTCTTCCGCGAGCAGCCCCTGCACGACGGCCTCCAGCGCGCCCTCGAAGAAGAGCGGCGTGGTCATGATCATGTCGTTGCCGGCCTTCACGGCCGCGGCGGCGGCGTGCGCGTAGTCGGGCTGCACCTTCTGCTCCCACACCATGCGTCCGACGTTGTCCCAGTCGGTGATGAGGGTGCCGGTGTAGCCCCACTCGCCGCGCAGCACGTCGCTGAGCAGCCAGTCGTTCGTGGTGATCGGCACGCCGTCGGTGGTCTGGTAGCCGAGCATGAACGTGCGGCATCCCTCGCGCGCCACGCGCTCGAACGGCGGCAGGAACCAGGAGCGCAGCTTGCGCCGCGAGATGTCGGCCTCGCTGGCATCGCGGCCGCCCTGCGTCTCGGAGTACCCGGCGAAGTGCTTGGCGGTCGCCAGGATCGCGGTCGGGTCGTCGAGCCCCTCGCCCTGATATCCGCGCACCATGGCCGAGGCCATCTCGCCGATCAGGAACGGGTCTTCGCCGAACGTCTCGTCGATGCGTCCCCAGCGCAGGTCGCGCGCGATGCAGAGCACGGGTGAGAACGTCCAGTGGATGCCGGTCACCGCGACCTCTTCGGCGGTCGCCCGCGCGACGCGCTCGACCAACTCGGCATCCCACGAGGCGGCCATGCCGAGCTGCGTCGGATAGATCGTCGCGCCGGGCCAGAACGAGTGCCCGTGGATGCAGTCCTCGCCCACCAGCAGCGGGATGCGCAGCCGGGTCTGGGCGGTCAGCTCGTTGGCACGCAGGATGCGCTCCGGCGAGGTGTGCAGGATCGACCCGGCGTGGCGACGGGCGATGTGATCATCGAGGTCGTCGCGCGCGTCGAGCTGCAGCATCTGCCCGATCTTCTCCTCCACCGTCATGCGGTCGAGGAGGTCGGCCACGCGCTCGGGGATCGACAGGGCGGTGTTCAGGTACGGCAGGGCCGTGGTGAGGGTCTGAGAGGTCATCACTTCGTGTTCTGTGTCGTCGAGTGCGGTGTCGGGTTCTTCGAGTCGTCGGGAAGGGGAACGCTGCGCACCGCGGTGACCGCGTCGTTCACGTTCAGCCCCTTCTTCTTCATGGCTCTGGCGCGCTCTCCGGCCGAGCGCAGACGCGGGTTGACGTACTCGTCGATGCCGAAGTTGATCAGCGAGAGTGCGACGCCGATGATCGCGATGCAGAGCCCCGCGGGCACGTACCACCACCACAGGCGCGGGAAGGCGCCGTTCTGCTGCGCCCAGAAGAGGATCGTTCCCCAGTTGAGGTTGCTCACCGGGATCACCCCGATGAACGCCAGCGTGGTGAGGCCGAGGATGGCCGCGGTCACGGTGCCGACGAAGCTCGAGGCGATGAGCGCCATCAGGTTCGGCAGCATCTCGACCGTGATGATGCGGCGCAGCGGCTCGCCGTTGGCGCGAGCGGCCTGGATGAAGTCGCGGTTGCGCAGCGACATGGTCTGCGCGCGCAGCACGCGCGCGCCCCACGCCCATCCGGTCAGATCCGAGCACGGCGGCGATCACGATCAGCGGCGGGTTCTCGAACTGCGAGGCGATGATGATGATGAGCGGGATGCCGGGGATAACGAGGAACACGTTGGTCAGCGCCGACAGCGACTCGCTCTTCCAGCCGCGCACGTATCCGGCGATCACACCGATCGTGATCGCGATGACCGTGGCGATCGCCGCCGAGAGGAAGCCGACGACGATCACGCCCCGGGTGCCGAAGATGATCTGGCTCAGCACGTCCTCGCCCATGTGGGTGGTGCCGAGCCAGTGCTCGAACGAGGGCGGCTGACGCAGCGCCGTGCGGTCCTTCTGGGTGGCGCCGTAGGGGGCGATCCAGTCGGCGAGGATCGCGACGAGCACGAAGATGCCGAGGATGATGAGCCCGGCGATCGACTTGCGGTTGCGGAACATCGCGAACGCGTGGGCGAGCTGCGTCCAGAACGTCTTGCGCTCGGGGGCGCCCGATGCCGGGGTACGCAGCGTCGCGGTCTCGGGCATGCCCGATGCGACGGGCGAACCGTCGGGCGCGGCGGCGGACGTGGTCGTGGGAACGGTCATCTCAGGCCTCCGTCTGACGGGTGCGCGGGTCGAGGTACGCGTAGACGACATCCGCGAGGATGTTGGCGACGAGCACCGAGAGGGTGATCACGAGGAAGACACCCTGCATGAGGGCGAAGTCCTTGGCGTTGGTCGCGTCGAGCAGCAGCTTGCCGACGCCCGGGTAGCTGAAGACCATCTCCATGACGATCGTGCCGCCCACGATGAAGCCGATCGAGAGCGCGAAGCTCTGGATCTGCGGCAGCACCGCGTTGCGGGCGGCGTAGGCCCAGAGCACTCGCCGGTTCGGCATGCCCTTCGCCTGCGCGACGGTGATGTAGTCCTCGTCGAGCACGGTGAGCATCATGTTGCGCATGCCCAGCATCCATCCGCCGAGCGAGGCGATGATGATCGTGAGCGCCGGGAGGGTGCCGTGCATGATCACCTGACCGATGAAGTCGAAGCTCCACTCGGGCGATTGCCCCTTGTCGTAGGCATGCGACGAGGGGAACCAGCGCAGGGCCGACGAGAAGATCGCGATCGCGATCAGGCCGAGCCAGAAGTACGGGATCGTGTTGAAGAAGGTCGTGATCGGGATGAGGGCGTCCAGGCGGCTGCCGCGCCTCCATCCGACGACCGCGCCGCCGATCGTGCCGATCGCGAACGAGATGATCGTGGCGAGACCGACGAGCCCGAGGGTCCACGGCAGAGCGGCGGCGAGCACCTCGCCGACCGGGCGCAGCCCGTGCAGCGTCGAGATGCCGAGGTCGCCGCGCAGCAGCATCCCCCAGTATTCGATGTACTGCTGCCAGATCGACTTGTCGGTGTCGATCCCCAGCAGGATGCGCAGCGACTCCGCGGCCTCCGGGCTCACGTTGCGGTTGCGTGCCAGGTACGAGCTGACCGCATCGCCCTTCATGAAGCGCGGCAGGAAGAAGTTGATCGTGAGCGCCGCCCACAGCGTGAACAGATAGAAGCCGGTGCGGCCGGCGAAGAAGCGCCAGGGCACGGGACGGCGTCCGCGTTCGGCCGCCGTCGCCGTGGTGCCGACCTCGAGCGCGTCGGGCTGCACGAGGTCGTTGTCGTCGAGCTGGGGGAAAGCGGTACTCACAGGGCACCTCCGGTCGAAGCGGCGGTCGCGAAGTGCTTGTCCGGGTCGGGTGACGCCGCCCGCAGCTCTCGCGTGTAGGGGTCCTGGGGGTTCAGGATGACGTCGTCGGCGGGGCCGTACTCGACCACACGACCCTGGTTCAGCACCATGATCTCGTCGCTGAAGTGGCGAGCGGTGGCGAGGTCGTGCGTGATGTACAGCACCCCGAGGCCCTCCTCGCGCTGCAGATCGGCGAGCAGGTTCAGCACGCCCAGGCGGATCGACACGTCGAGCATCGACACCGGCTCATCGGCGACGAGCAGCGAGGGGCGCGAGGCGAGAGCGCGGGCGATGGCCACGCGCTGACGCTGTCCGCCGGAGAGCTCGTGCGGACGGCGGTCGATCACCGCATCCGGGTCGAGGCGCACGCGCTCGAGCAGACGGCGCACCTCGTCTTCGGTCTCCTTCTTCGGCACGACGTCGTCGAGGCGGATGGGCCGCTCGAGGTGATAGCGGATGGAGTGGTACGGGTTGAGCGAGGCGAAGGGGTCCTGGAAGACCATCCGCAGTTGCTGACGGTAGGAGCGCAGGCCCTTGCCCCGACGCGGGATCGGGACGCCGTCGAGGAGCACTCGGCCGCTGGTCGGCGTCTCGAGCTGGGTGAGGATCTTGGCGATCGTCGACTTGCCGCTGCCCGACTGTCCGACCAGACCGATCGTCTGGCCCGAGGTGAGCGTGAAGCTGACGTCGTCGAGCGCCTTCAGCTGCCCCGCTCCGCGGACGTTGTACGTCTTGGTGACGTTCGAGAATTCGAGGGTGGTCATCGAACCAGCACCCCTCTCTCCCCGGTCAGACGGGGGAAGGACGACAACAGGGTCTTCGTGTACTCATGCTGCGGGTGCGTCCAGATCTGCTCCGACGACGCGAGTTCGATGATCTCGCCCTCGCGCATGATCGCGATCCGGTCGCTGATCTCCAGCAGCAGCGGGAGGTCATGCGTGATGAAGATCACCGAGAACCCGAACTCGTGCCGCAGCTGCGAGATCTGCTTGAGGATCTCGCGCTGCACCAGCACGTCGAGCGCCGTGGTGGGCTCGTCCATGACCATCAGCTGCGGACGCAGGGCGAGCGCCATCGCGATCATCACGCGCTGGCGCATGCCGCCGGAGAGCTCATGCGGGAACGAGCGCACGCGCTGCCGCCCCACCTTGACGATCTCGAGCAGCTCCTCCGCCTCCGCCCGGCGCTGTCGTCGGTTCATCTCGGGGCGATGGATCTCGAACACGTCCTCGAGCTGCGAGCCGATCGTCGCGACCGGGTTGAGGGCGTTCATGGCCCCCTGGAAGACCATCGACACCTTGTCCCAGCGGAAGCGCTGCATGGCGTCGACGTCGAGCGCGTTGATGTCGACGTCGACCCCCGACGCATCGTGGAAGGTCACGGCGCCGCCGGTGATGACGGCCGGCGCTCGCAACAGCCGCTGCACGCCGTACGCGAGAGTGGTCTTGCCGCATCCGCTCTCACCGGCAAGGCCCAGGATCTCTCCGCGCTGCAGTTCGAGGGTCACGTTCTTCACCGCCTCGACGGGCGGATCGACGTCGTAGACGACCGAGAAGTCGCGCACGGTGAGCAGGGGGTCTGGCATGGGTACGTCTTTCGTCGGCGCGGTCGGGGGAGTCCGGATCCGGACGGGCTCCGGACTCCCCCGATGTGCAGCGGTGCTTACTCGGCGGGCTTCAGCTTCGTGAGGATCTGCACGATGTTCTGCTGTGTCGGGTCTGCCGACGCGTACGGGTCCTTGTCCGAGGGCCAGCCGACGTAGTTGCGCGTGTTGAACTCGCCCAGCAGCGGGTGAGCACCCAGCGGGATCGCCGGCACCTGGTCGGCGAAGATCGTCTGCATGGTGTCGAGCGCAGCCGTGCGCTCGTCATCCGACGACGCGTTCGCATAGGAGTTGAGCGCCGCCGTGGCCTTCGGGTCGTCGAAGCGACCGAAGTTGAAGCCGGCGATGCCCTCCGGAGAGATCCAGCGCGGATCCATCGTCGAGGTGTACAGGCCGTAGGCCGTGCCGCTGTCTTCGAGCCAGTGGATGATCGCCGAGAACGTGCCCTCGTCGCGAGGACCCTGCCAGCCGCCCCAGTCGGGCATGTCGATCTTGACCTCGGCACCGATGGCCTCGGTCACGTCTTCCGCGATGAGCTCCTGCGCGGTGTTCCAGTCGCTCCAGCCCGAGGGGACCGAGAGCGTGAACGAGACGGGCGTGCCGTCGGGGTCGATCAGCGCGTCGTCCTTCCACGTGTAGCCGGCATCCGTCAGCAGGTCGCGGGCCTTCTCGGCATCGACCGAGTAGTCCTTGCCCTGGAACTCGGGCTGGATCTCGTCCTCGAGGATCGAGGAGAGCCCGGTCACCGACCAGACCGCCTCGCTCGCCCCCTCACGGGCGATGTCGACGTAGGCGTCGCGGTCGATCACCCAGGCGAGTGCCTGACGGAAGGCGACGTCGTCGAACGGCTTCTGCTGCAGGTTCATGAACAGCGTCGCCGAACCGGTCGTCGGAGCCGCCCAGAACACGTTGTGCTCGGGGTCGGAGTCGATGAACTGCTCCTGCACCTGCGGGATGAACGCCTGCGCCCAGTCGGCCTCGCCCTGTGCGAGGGCGGTGGTGAGCGCGGTGTTGTCGCCGTACGAGACGTAGTGCAGCTCGGGTACGGCCAGGTCGCCGCCCCAGTAGTCGTCGCGGGCCTCGAGCGTGACCGACTCGGTCGACCAGTTCGACAGCGCGTAGGGGCCGGTGCCCACGAGGTCGTCGCCCTTGACGGGGTTCGTGGCCGGCTCGTCGAGGTTCTCCCAGATGTGCTTCGGCACGATCGGTACGTGCAGCACGCGGGACTGGTTGACATACTTCGATTCGCCGAAGGAGAGGGTGACCGCGTCGCCGTCGACGGTCGCGCCCTCGAACTTCAGGCCGGCGGTGTCGAGCGCGGGGGTCGAGACGAGCTCGTAGGTGTAGACGATGTCGTCGGCGGTGAACGGCTCGCCGTCGCTCCAGGTGACGTCCTTGCGGGGCACGACGGTGACGGCGGTGTAGTCGTCGTTCCACTCGATGCTCTCGGCGAGCCAGGGGGTGACACCGCGGTCGCCCGTCTGGTTCACGAGCCCGAGGGACTCGAAGATGACCTTGCCGTACCCGTACTTCGATGCCGACGAGTCGCCGACGTAGGGGTTGTTCGACTCGGTGGTGATCGCGCCGTCGGGCTTCGCGATCGTCAGGGCGGGGGAATCGCCGCCGGTGTTCGCGTCGTCGCCGCCGCCGGTCGAGCATCCGGCGAGGGCCGAGACACCGAGGGCGGTGATCGCTGTGACGGCGATCAGAGACTTTCTGAGCTTCATTGCTTCTCCTTGGGCACGGGTCATTGTGCTGCGTCACCATCGGACGGGAATCCGAGGCTGTCGTGATTTGCTTACTGTCGAGAAAGTAAGCTTCCGTGAGGTTACCCATTGGTAAGTAAGATGGCAAGTGCGCGACGACAAGCGAGAGGGGGTCGTGATGAAGGACACCGGGGAGACATCCCGTGTGCGCCCGGCCACCCGAGCGAAACGCGAGCAGATCCTGAAGGCGGCCGTCGAGATCTTCGGCAACAAGGGATCCACGAACGGCACGCTCGCCGACGTCGCCGAACAGGTCGGCATCACGCATGCGGGCGTGCTGCACCACTTCGGATCGAAGCAGAAGCTGCTCCTCGAGGTGCTGGCCTACCGCGACCAGGCCGATGTCGCGAATCTCGCCGAGAAGCACATCCCGGACGGCCCCGAACTGTTCCTGCACCTCGTGCGCACCGCGTTCGCGAACGAGTTGCGGCCCGGCATCGTGCAGGCCTACACGGTGCTGTCGTCGGAATCGGTGACCGACGACCACCCCGGTCGCGAGTACTTCGAAGACCGCTACCTGACGCTCCGGCGCGAGGTCACCGCGGCGTTCCACGAGCTGTGCGCGCAGGAGGGTGTGGCCGAGCCCGACACGATCGCTGCCGCGGCCGCCGGCATCCTCGCCGTCATGGACGGACTCCAGCTGCAGTGGCTGCTGCACCCCGGAACCGTCGAACTGGGTGAGGCGAGCGAGTTCGCCATCACCGCGATCGTGAACGCCGTGCTGCGCCCCGGCCCGTCGCTCACCTCCTACGTCGCCCCGGCCTGACCCGCGCGATCCGCCCGGGCACCCGGACGCGGGCGCAGCTAGGCTCGGGGCCATGACGATCGATCTCGAAGCGCTCTACATCGACCTGCACCAGCATCCCGAGCTCTCGTTCCAGGAGACCCGCACCGCCGGCATCGCCGCCGCGCACCTGCGTGACCTGGGGCTCGACGTGCAGGAGGGCATCGGTATCACCGGAGTCGTCGGAGTGCTCGCGAACGGCGACGGCCCCGTGGTGTGGCTGCGCGCCGACATGGATGCTCTGCCTGTCGGCGAGCAGACCGGACTGTCGTACGCGAGCACCGCCACCGGCATCGACCCCGCCGGCAACACCGTGCCGGTCATGCACGCCTGCGGCCACGACATGCACGTGACCGCGATGGTCGGCGCGGTCGAGAAGCTCGTGGCGGATCGGGCCGAGTGGACGGGCACGCTGGTCGTGCTGATCCAGCCCGCCGAGGAGTACGGCGCGGGCGCTCGCGCCATGCTCGACGCGGGGCTGCTCGACCTCGTGCCGAAGCCCGACGTCGTGCTCGGCCAGCATGTGACGCCGCTCCCCGCCGGAACGATCGGCGTGCGCCCCGGCACCCAGATGGCGGCATCCGACGGACTGACCGTCACGCTGCACGGGCGCGGCGGACACGGCTCCCGCCCGCACTCCACGATCGACCCGATCGTGATGGCCGCGGCCACCGTCATGCGCCTGCAGACGATCGCCTCGCGCGAGGTCGACCCCCGCGACGTCGCCGTGGTCACGGTCGGATCGATCCATGCCGGATTGAAGAACAACATCATCCCGGCGGAGGCGACACTCGAGCTCAGCCTGCGCTACCCGAACGACGAGATGCGCGACAAGGTGCTCGCGAGTGTGGAGCGCATCGTGCGCGCCGAGGCCGCGGCGTCGGGAGCCGTGAAGGAGCCCGAGATCCGCACCGACCACACGCTGCCGCCCACGATCAACGACGACGAGGCCACGGCCCGCGTGACCACGGCGCTGCAGCGCGCGCTGGGCGAGAGCGCCGTGATCGACCCCGGCATGTTCACGGGCAGCGAGGACGTGTCGTGGTTCGCCCGCGACAGCGGCGCGCCGCTCGTCTTCTGGTTCTGGGGCGGCGTGGATCCGGCACGATTCGCCGCGGCGATGGCGGCGGGCACGCTCGACAGCGAGATCCCGACGAACCACTCGCCGTTCTTCGCGCCGGAGATCCACCCCACGATCGAGGTCGGCGTCACCGCCCTGTCGGCCGCGGCGCGCGAGTTCCTGGCCTAGATCGCGTCGCTCGCGGTACACCGCCGCTGCGCGCCGTTCATAACTCCGGAGAAACGCGCCGTTTCGGCCCTGCAGACGCCCGATAGCGCCCGGAACGACCGTTCTCTGAGGAGTTGTGAACGGCCGGCCAGCGAGGCGAGCCGCCACCGCGCCGGAGTCAGCCGCCGATCGCGTTCATCCCGCGCGCCGGCTGCAGGAACGACGGGTCATCGATCGCGTGACCGGGCAGCTTGCCGTGCACGCAGGAGCGCAGCAGTGCGGCGATGGCGTCCGAGCGGTGACCGGCGACCGAGTCGTCGGCGCGCAGGATGCCGGCGAGGTCGTACTCGGTCAGCGAGAACAGGCAGTTGCGGAACTGCCCGTCGGCCGTGAGCCGCAACCGGTCGCACGCCCCGCAGAACGGCGCAGTGACCGAGGCGATCACGCCCACCTCGTGCGGGCCGCCATCGATCCGCCATTTCTCGGCCGGCGCTCCCCCGCGGCCGGCGACAGGTTCGAGCGTCCACCGCTCGCTCAGCGACGCCAGGATCTCCTCGCGCGTGACCATCGAAGCGCGATCCCACGTGTGCCCGGCATCGAGGGGCATCTGTTCGATGAAGCGCAGCTGCGCGCCGACGCCCATCGCGAACTCCACCAGGTCGACGAGCTCGTCATCGTTCACCCCGCGCATCGCGACCGCGTTGAGCTTGAGCGGCCGGAGTTCGGATGCCGCGGCCGCGGCGATGCCCTCGAACACGTCGTCGAGCCGGTCGCGGCGGGTGAGGTCGGCGAACCGTTGCCGGTTCACGGTGTCGATGCTGATGTTGAGCCGCGTGAGTCCGGCGTCGATCAGGGCCGGGAGCTTCGCGGCGAGACTGATGCCGTTCGTGGTCATGGCGACCTCGACCGGTCCGTCGGCACCCTCGATGCGGGCGATCCGGCGCACCACGTCGACGATGTCGGTCCGCAGCAGCGGCTCACCTCCGGTCAACCGGAACGTGCGGATGCCGAGGGATGCGGCGATCTCGGCCACTTCCACGATCTCGTCGGTCGAGAGGATGCTGGTGCGCGCGAGCCACTCGTTGCCCTGCTCGGGCATGCAGTAGGTGCACCGCAGCGAGCAGCGGTCGGTCAGCGAGATGCGCAGATCGCGGTGCACGCGGCCGTGGGCGTCGACGAGCAGTCCGTCGCCCGACGCTGCGGATGTCGCCGCTGCCGATGTCGACGCGGTGATCGGGGCGCGGCGACCGATCACGACCGGCACGGTCGTCATGGCGCGTCCTCGCTCCCCGTCATCTTTCGAGACTATCCCGCGCGTCCCGGCGGAGGGCCGCATGGCGTCCTCGACCGGCAAATTGCCAGGGTCCGGGGCGGGCAGGGTCCGGGGCGAGCAGAGGCGGCACGGGCGACCGCCGCGCAGTCATTCCATCCGCACGAAGCGCACGTGCGCCGGCTCGATCCGCAGGTGCAGCGACATACCCGGGGCGAGTCCGATCGCATCCGCGACAGCCATGTCGACCGCCCCGGCAGCCGTGTGCACCCGCACCCCGGCGACGGTCGGCTCGATTCGGAGGATGCCGGTGTGCCACGCGTCCGGCGATTCGGCGACGACCTGCACATCCTCCGGGCGGAACACGGCGGCGAGCGCGCCACCGTCCGCAGCGGCGAGCGCCTGCGATGACGGATCGGCACTGACGAGGCGCATCTCCCCGCCGCGCCACCCGCCGTCCGATGCGAATCCCGGCAGACGATTGACGCCCGCGATCGCGGCGACGAAATCGGATGCCGGAGCCGCCAGCACATCCCGCACCCCGCCGGTCTGGGTCACGCGCCCCGATTCGACGACGATGAGCCGATCGGCCAGCGCGACCGCGTCGGCGGCGTCGTGCGTGACGGCGACGGTCGTGATCCCCGCGAGCTGCTCCCGCAGCATCCGTCGGATCTCCCCCGCTGTCTGCGGATCGAGCGCGACCAGAGGTTCGTCGAGCAGCACCGCACGGGGCGACGCGGCGAGCGCGCGGGCGACGGCGACGCGTTGCCCCTCGCCGCCGGACAGCTCCCGCGGCATCCGATCGCCGGCACCGGGCAGGCCGACCCGGGCGACCCACTCATCTGCGGCGTCGCGTGCCGTGCGGGCCTCGACGCCGGCGGCGCGAGGCCCGAAGGCGACGTTCTCGCGCACGCTCAAGTGCGGGAACAGGCGTGCGTCCTGTCCGAGCAGCACGATGCCGCGATCCATCGGCGCCGTCCGCACCGACGGTGACGCGACATGATCGACGACCCTGCCGTCGACCTCGATCTCTCCGGCATCGAGCGACTCGAGTCCGGCGAGAGCCTGCAGCAGCGTCGACTTGCCCGCGCCGCTCGGCCCCATCACGGCGACCGTCTCGCCCGTGGCCACCTCGAGCTCGACATCGACCGGGAAGTGTTCGCGCGCCACGACGACGTGCGCACGCAGGCCCGCGCTCATCGGGCGGCTCCCGGTCGCCATCCACGCACCAGCAGCAGCACGGCGATCGCGGTCGCGAGCAGGAGGAGCGCGAGGGCGACCGCCGCCCCCTGCGTCACCCCGGCGCCGTTGAACGCGGTGTAGATCGCGAGGGGCATGGTCTGCGTCACCCCTGGTCGGTTGCCGGCGAACAGCGCCGTCGCTCCGAACTCACCGATCGCGCGGGCGAAGCAGAGCACCACGCCCGCCACGATGCCCGGTGCCGCGAGAGGAAGGGTGATGCGGCGGAGGATCGTCCACCGCCCGGCACCGAGAGCTGCGGCGGTGCGCTCGTACTCGACGCCCGAGGTGCGCACCGCGCCCTCGACCGCGAGCACCAGGAACGGCAGTGCGACGAAGGTCTGCGCGAGCACGACCGCCGGGGTGCTGAACGACAGGCCCAACCCGCCGAGCCACCCCGCACGCCCGAACAGGTACAGCAGCGCGACGCCACCGACCATCGGCGGCAGCACGAGGGGAACGGTGACCGCCGCCCGCAGCACCGCGGCCAGCCGTGGGCCGGAGCGCGCGATGTACAACGCCAGCGGCACCCCGACGACGATGCACACGACGGTGGCGATCAGACCGGTGCCGAGCGACAGCGCGAGCGCCGACAGCGCGGCGGGCGAGGTGACGTCAGCGACGAATGTGCCCCAGTTCACGCGGGCGACGAGCGCCGTGAGCGGAAGAATCAGGAACGCCAACCCGATCAGGGCCGGAACGGCGAGCGCGCGCGGGGCGTAGCCGCGCCCGCCGGAACTCACGGTGCCCCGAAGCCGAAGTCCGCGAGGATCTTCTGACCCGCATCCGAGAGCACGAAGGCGACGAACGCCGCCGCGGCTTCGGGGTTGTCGGCATCCGCGAGGGCGGCGATCGGGTAGTGGTTGACGACCTCGTCGGCGCCGTCGGGCACGATGACCTCGACGTCGTCGCGGCCGATCACATCGGTCGCGTAGACCAGACCGGCGTCGGCCTCGGAGGCGGCGACCTTCGTCAGCACCGCGGTGACGTTCTGCTCGAGGCTCGCTGGCTCGACCGTGACGCCCGCGGCATCGAGAAGCTTCGCGGATGCCGCGCCGCACGGCACCTCGGGAGCACACAGCACCGTGGTGACGTCGGCGAGATCGGCGAGGGATTCCACGCCGCCCGGGTTGCCCGCAGGCACGGCGATCACGAGCGTGTTCGAGGCGAACAGGGTCGGGTCGCTCGCGGCATCCCCCGCCTTCTCCATGTTCGCCTCGTCTGCCGAGGCGAACACATCGGCCGGGGCGCCCTCGAGGATCTGGGTGACCAGGGTCGACGAACCGTCGTAGACCGGGCTGATCGTCACATCGGGGTTCTCAGCCGTGAACGCCTCACCGATCGCATCGAATGCGCCCGACAGCGAGGCGGCGGCGTAGACCGTGAGCTCACCGGTCAGGTTGCTCTCGGCGGTGGTGGCCGACGGCGACGGAGAGGTCTCAGCGGCGCTGGCGCACCCCGTGAGAGCGAGGGCGGCCGCGGCGAGGAGAGCTGTGGCGGAGCGGCGGAGCGTGCGGTTCATGTCAGCCTTTCGGTATTTCGACGACGACCTGGGTGGCCTTGACGGATGCGGTGGCGAGGGAGCCGATCTCGAGGCGCAGCTCGCGCGCGGCCTCGGCCGACATCAGCGAGACGACGCGATGCGGACCGGACTGGATGTCGACCTGCGCCATGAGCCCGTCGATCTGCACGCGCGTGACGAGCCCGACGAAGCGGTTGCGCGCGCTCGAGAGCACGTCGTCGGCCGTCGTCGCTTCTTCCGCGAGCTGGACCGCACGATTCGCGAGCGCGTCACCGGGGATCTGCGCAGGAACCGCGTCGGTCACGGGCAGCAGCCCCTGATCGATCCATCGGCGGACGGTGTCGTCGCTCACCCCGAGCAGTTGCGCCGCGCGGGCGATTCGGTAGGTCTGCATGAGTCGACTCTACCGCGTGTGCGGAACTAAGTGGATAAATTCTCCGCACCGGCGACGAACTCGGTGATGTCTACAGAATGCGTCGGCTAGTGCTCGAACTCGGCCCGGATCTCCGCGATGCCGTAGAGCTCGGTCCGCAGCCGCGCGACATACGCCCTGCCGTTCGCGATCGACCGCTCCACGACGGCGTCATCGACACCTTCCGTCCAACGTTGCCACTCCGCGTTCCACGCCACCAACGCGTCGAGGAGATCCTCCGAGATCGGGAACGTGTCGCGGTCGACGAAGCTGTGTTCGGCGAAGTCCTCCCAGAGCGGCAGGTCTCCCTCGTCGCCGTACTCGGCGTACATCCGGATCAGTCGCCGCCCGTCGTCGAGCCGCGGTGGATCGCTCGCCCTCAGCTGCCGATTCTGCCGCTCCCACAGCTCGAGACGCTGGCGCTTCCTCCGCTCCGCCTTGCCCCGCTCGGTCTCGCTCATGGCTCCACCGTAGGGGCGATCAGTGCGGTGCACGATTGAAGCGGATCTGAGACGGTTCATCTCATCCCGTCATGTGCTCTGTAGAACGACGATGATGAGGAGCGAACCATGAACGAACGGTTGCAATCGGATCTCGTGTCCGCCGATCCGGTCCCGGACGGCGAGGACGCCGAGCTTCGCGACCTCGTGAGGCGGATGTCCACCGACGCCCGTGCCGCGGCTGCCGCGGGCTCCACGACCAGGGTTCCGTGGTGGCGGCGGCGCCGGACGATCATCCCTCTCGGCCTCGGCGTGCTTGTCGCGGCTACCGGGGCTGCCGTGCTGATCCCCCTGCAACTGAGCGTGAACGACACGCAGGTTCAGCTCGACGTGGAGTTCCCGATCATCTACACGACCGACACCGGTGTCGAGGTCAGCTGCCGCTACGGACTGTACTTCGGCGATCCCGTCGACCGGTCCGCTGCCGACGAGCGACTCGCCGACTTCGTGAGCGGGCACGATTGGACGGGCATAGGACAGCGCATTTACGACAAGGCGATCGCGAACCCGTTCGTTCCCGGACCGGATGACGACCTGGAGGTCGACACCCCTCAGCTTCGCGACACGTTCTCGTTCATGGAAGCGACGGATCTGATCTGGGCCGAGATCCCCGAGGAACTGCTGCATGACGAGTGGTCCTCCGGCAGCACGATGGACTGCGCGGGAGTGCTCCATTGAACCGGCGACGGTCGCTCCCTGAGGAGATCGGTGCGTGGGTCGAGATCGTCGTGCAGGACAACGCCGATGACCTGCTCCGCTATCTCGCGCACCGTGTGAGTCCCCGCGAGGACGCCGCCGACCTGCTCGGGAAGGTGCTCCTCATCCTGTGGGAGAAGGGCGCGCGGGTACCCACGACCGACGAGGCCGCCCGGATGTGGTGCTTCGGCATCGCGCGGAATGTGCTGCGCGAGCATCGTCGGCACGCGCTGAAGTCACTCGATCTCGCCGACGCGTTGCGCGCTCACCTCCAGCACACGGCGCCCCTGATCGACTCGGCGGAAACGATCGTCGAGACGGCGATGCGTGCCGATGACGTGCGCGTGGCGTTGGGTCATCTCGACGAACGGGCGAGGGAGCTCCTGATGCTCATCTACTGGGACGACTTCACGATCGCCGAGGCCGCACGACTGTTGCACCTCAACGAGTCGACCGCGCGCACCCGCCACATGCGGGCGCTCCGCCGACTCGAGGCGGCGCTGGAGGCCGCCGTGCGCCGCGTTCACAACTCCTCAAGACTCGCCTCCCCCGGCGGCGCACACCACGCCCTGGCGCGAGGGGGCACCCGCGCGACCCCCGCTTCTGAGGAGTTGTGAACGGCTCGCCCGCCTGACCCCGCATCGCGGCCGCGGGCATACGCTGAACTCATGCAGCCCCTCGTGCAGCCCGCGCCCGCTCTCGACCCGACCGAGCTCGTCCGCACCGCGCGGCATGCGGTGCTCGCCGGCATCGGTGAGGAGGGGCAGCGCCGGCTGAACGCCGCACGGGTGACCGTGGTCGGCGCCGGCGGAATCGGCTCTCCCGTGCTGCTCGCCCTCGCGGCGGCGGGCGTCGGGTCGATCACCGTGATCGATGACGACGTGGTCGAGCTCACGAACCTCCAGCGACAGCTCGCCCACCGCATCGACGACGTCGGCGTGCACAAGACGCGATCGGCCGCGCGGGCCATCACGGCGCTCGCCCCGCAGACCGTCGTCGCCCAGATGCCCGAACGCCTCGACGGCGCCAACGCCGAACGACTGCTGCGCGGCGCCGACGTCGTCGTCGACACGAGCGACTCCTTCTCGACCCGCCGCGACGTCGCCGCAGCCGCCGAGGCGCTGGGTCTTCCGCTGGTGTGGGGCGCGGTGCAGGAGTGGCATGCGCAGGCCACCGTGTTCTGGTCGCGCCCGCCCGAAGGTGACCCGGTGGTGCTCGCCGATCTCTTCCCCGTCGGCACCGAGGGCGAACCACCCAGCTGCGCCCAGGTCGGGGTGCTCGGGGCCCTGTGCGTGCAGGTCGGAGGGATGCTCGCGGGCGAGGTGATCAAACTCGTGACCGGCGCCGGCGAACCGCTGCTCGGCCGCCTCGCGGTGATCGATGCCCTCACCGCCCGACAGCATGAGATCTCGATCAGACCCGCACGCGCCGAGAACGCATCGGCGGTGACGGCATGACCGGCCGCCGCACGGTCGAGGATCAGCTCGCCCGCGTGCTCGCCGCCGTGCGCGTGCTGCCCGTCGAGACCCGTGCGGTGCGGGATGCCGCCGGCCGCACTCTCGCTCGCCCCGCCACGGCCGCCCACGACATCCCCCTCTTCGACAACTCCGCGATGGACGGCTTCGCGGTGCACGCGGCCGACGTCGCCGCGGCATCCGAGGCGAATCCGATCACGCTGCGCGTCGTCGCCGATCTGCCCGCGGGGGTCGCACTCGATCCGCCGCTCGGCCCGGGCGAGGCCGCCCGCATCATGACGGGGTCGCCCACTCCCACCGCCGCCGACACGATCGTGCCCTTCGAGGACACGGCCGGAGGCCTCGCCGACTCCCTCGGCGAGGTGCAGGTGCTCCGGGCGCCCGCGAAGGCCGGGGTGTTCGTGCGCCGGCGCGGCGCCGATCTGCACGCGGGCGATGAGGTGATCGGCGCGGGCGAGCGGCTCGGCCCCTTCCAGGTCGCAGCCGCCGTCGCCGCGGGCATCGCCGAGGTCGCTGTGACGCGCGCGCCACGGGTCGCCGTGGTGTCGACCGGCAGCGAACTGCTGGCACCGGGCGAGCCCGCCACGCGCGGGCGCATCCCCGACTCGAACGGTCCACTGCTCGAGCAGTTGATCGCGGGGGCCGACGCCGAGGTCGTGCTCGTCGCACGAGTGCCCGACGAGGCCGATGCGGTGCGCCGCGTCACCGCCGATGCCGTCGAGCGCGGGGCCCATGTGATCGTGTTCACCGGCGGTGTGAGTGCGGGCGCCTACGAGCCCGTGCGTGCGGCGTTCGACGGTGGCGGGCAGGTCGAGTTCGTCGGGGTGTCGATGCAGCCGGGCAAGCCGCAGGCGTTCGGCGTGCTGCAGGACGGATGCCTGGTCTTCGGCCTTCCCGGCAACCCGGTGAGCGTCGCGGTCTCGTTCGAGGTGTTCGTGCGCCCTGCGCTGCTCGCGCTCCAGGGCCGCGCCGCGATCCAGCGCCCGCGCTCCGTGTTCACCGCGGATGCCGCATGGACCACCCCACCCGGGCGTCGCCAGTACCTCCCCGCGATCGTCGACCTCGCTGCGCGCACCGTGCGTCCGGCCACCGCCGGCGGATCGGGCTCGCACCTGGCCGGCGGACTCGCCCGAGCGCACGCGTTCGCGATCGTCCCCGCCGAGGTCGAGGCCGTCGCCGCGGGCGATGCGATCGATGTCATGCTGGTCGAATGAGCTTTCCCCACCTCGACTCCGCCGGCCGTGCCCACATGGTCGATGTCACCGCCAAACAGCCGACCGTCCGCACGGCCACGGCCCGTGGTTTCGTGCGCTGCAGCGCCGAGGTGATCGCCGCCCTCCGTGACGGCACCGCGCCGAAGGGCGATGTGCTCGCGGTCGCCCGGATCGTCGGCATCCAGGCCGCGAAGTCGACCCCCGCCCTGCTGCCGCTCGCCCACGTGATCGGCGTGCACCGCGCGAACGTCGAGCTCGACGTGGTCGACGACGGCGTGCACGTCGAGGCGACCGTGGGAACCGCCGACCGCACGGGCGTCGAGATGGAGGCGCTCACCGCCGTGTCGGTCGCCTCGCTGGCGATCGTCGACATGATCAAGGGACTCGACCGCGCGGTCGTGATCGAAGACGTGCGCATCGTCGCGAAATCCGGCGGTCGCTCGGGCGACTGGGTGCGCCCCGGCGAACCGGATGCCGGGGGCTCCGAATGACGCGCGTGCGCTACTTCGCCGCTGCCGCCGACGCCGCGGGGACCGACGCCGAAGAACGCGGCGAGCGCTCGCTCCTCGCCCTGCGTGAGGCGGTCGTGGCGGAGCATCCGGCCCTGGCCGACATCCTGCCGCGCTGCGCCGTGCTCGTCGACGGCGTACGCACCGACGGCGACCTCGCGCTCGACGACGCCCTGCTCATCGACGTGTTGCCCCCGTTCGCCGGCGGCTGAGCACCGTTCAGCTTGCAGGGAGCCGTGCCGCATGGACGGCGGATGCGGCCGAAACACCGTGCATCACGAACATCTCCCTGCCGGACGTGCGCCCGTCAGCCGCCGATGCCCTTCCATGACGACGAGCCGTCGACCTCGAGCTGACGCTTCCAGACGGGCAGATCGCTCTTGATCGCCTCGATCACGGCCCGGCACACCTCGAACGCCTCGGCGCGATGCTCGGATGCCACGGCGATCACGACCGCGGCATCGCCCACGTCGAGCTTCCCGACCCGGTGACTCACGGCCACCACGACCGGCACGGCTGCGTCTCCCGCCTCGGCCGCAAGCCGCCGCAGCGTGGCCTCGGCATCCGGATGCGAGCTGTACTCGAGACCGACCACCGCCGTCGCGGCATCCGGATCGTTGTCGCGCACGCGTCCGACGAACGTCGTGACGGCGCCGAGCTTCGGGTCTTCGACCGCGGCGAGATGCGTGTCGAGGTCGAGGCTGTCCTCGGTCACAGCGGCGATTCGTACGTCGTTCATCAGTGATCTCCACCCTGTAGCTGATCCACGATGTGCCCGGCGACGCCGAGCACCACAGGCACCCCGGATGCCACGGCGCGCGTGGATCCGGGAAGGTTCACCACGAGCATGCCCGCTGGGTCGACGATGCCGGCGAGTCCGCGGGAGATCACCGAGAGCGGGGTGTCGGCGAGGCCGCTGCGGCGCAGCTCTTCGGCGATCCCGGGGAGCTCGCGGGTGATGACACGCCTGGTGCCCTCGGGGGTCTCGTCGCGGGGCCCGACGCCGGTGCCGCCGGTCGTCACGACGAGGCGGACCCCCCGCGCGGATGCTCGGCGCAGGGCGTCGGCGACAGAACCCGCGCCGTCGGGGATCACCTCGGCATCCGGGCAATGCCACCCGGCCTCACGCAGCAGCCCGACTGCGATCGGACCGCCGCGGTCCTCACGCTCCCCCGCGAAGGACCGATCCGAGACGGTGATCACACAGGCGGGAAGCGGCGTCATGGCTCCACCCTAGGACGTGCGGACGAGCGCCGCACGGGTGTCAGTTGACGCGCACGAGCGAGCGCTGCCAGCCCGACGAACCGTTCGGGGCGATCGGCGCGCGCTCCTCGATCTGCAGATCGCCGTTCTTGTTGATCGCGCGCACCGCCACGTAGTGCGTTCCCGGAGTGGCATCCCACTCCATGAACCACTGCACCCACGTGTCGTCGTTGATCGGCGCCGACAGTGTGGCCGGAGCCCAGTCGCCGTCGTCGATACGCACCTCGACCCGGTCGATCCCCACCGACTGCGCCCAAGCGACACCGGCGATCGGGATCTTGCCCGCGTCCACCGCCTCGCCGATCTTGGGGGTGTCGACGCGCGAGGAGAACTTGATCGGCGCCTCGGCGCTGTAGCCGCGAGGAGTCCAGTAGGCCTCGTCGGCATCGAAGGTCGTGATCTTCAGCTCGGTCAGCCACTTGGTCGCCGAGACGTATCCGTACAGGCCGGGCACCACCATGCGCACCGGGAATCCGTGCTCGAGCGGCAGCGGTTCACCGTTCATGCCCACCGCGAGGATCGCGTCGAGGTTGTCGTCGGTGAGCGCCGAGAGCGGTGTGCTCGCCGTGTAGCCGTCGACACTGCGCGAGAGCACCATGTCGGCGTCGGCCTTCACCCCGGCCTTCTTCAGCACGTCGCGCAGCGGCACCCCGAGCCACATCGCGTTGCCGACCAGCTCGCCACCGACCTCGTTCGAGACGCAGGTCAGGGTGATGGCGTACTCGTCGACGCCCATGTCGAGGATGTCCTGGAAGCTCAGCTCGACCCGCTGGTCGACCATGCCGTCGATCACCAGACGCCAGGTGTCGGGGTCGATCGTGGGCACGGTGAGCGCGGTGTCGACGCGGTAGAAGTCCTTGTTCGGCGTGAACAGCTTGCTCAGGCCCGGCACGTCGAGCTCGGCACCATCGGGCACCGTGACCTTGGTGCGGGGCGAGGGCAGCTTCAGCGCATCGCGGATCGTCTCGACCGAGCTCACAACGCCGCTCACCGCGCGCGATGCCACCCCGACCACGGCGGCGGAGACTCCCGCGATCGCGGCGAGGACGAAGAAGCGGCGACGGTCGAAGCCCTTGGGCGCGGCGTCATCGGCCGCGGCATCCGCTGCCGTGTCGTTCTTCCACGCCTGCTTCCATGCCTGCAGGCGGCGGGCGAGGAGCACGAGGATCACGGAGCCCGCGAGGGTTCCGAGGAGCGGCGGGAGGAAGGCGAGCGGGGTCACGGCAGCACGGGTCACGATCGCGGCGGTCGAGAGCGCGCCGGCGATCACGAGAGCGATCACACCGAGCGGCGGCCGCACGAACTGCAGGATGCCGGCGATCGCGGACGCGATCAGCACCGCCAGACCGAGGCCCGCGAGCAGCGCGATCTTGTCGTACTCGCCGAACGTGGCGATCGCGAACTCCTTGAACGGCTGCGGCACGATGTCGATCACGAATCCGCCGACGGCGAGGATCGGGCTGGCCGCACGCGCGACGAGCAGTGCGACTAGTTCTGCGACCGCAAGGAAGACGCCACCGCCGATCACGCCCGCGAGGGCGGCCCACACGATGAATCTCTTGCCACTGCTGCGCTGCGCCATGGTCGTCTCCTCCTGCACCGGGTCCGGTGTGATCACAGGTAGTTCGGAGCGGGGGCGGGATCGGATGGGAGCGTCAGACCGGGACGATGCGCGGGGGAGGCGGCGGGGCGAGCTGCCGCTGCGGCACGCCGTGCGCCTCGCGGTGCAGGCGCTCCATGCGGCTGTCGAGTTCGGCGGCGGCATCCGCGGCATCCGTCAGGCTCTCGACCAGATGCGAGGGCACCTGGTTCGAGAACTTGTAGTAGATCTTGTGCTCGAGGCTCGCCCAGAAGTCCATCGCGATCGTGCGGAACTGCACCTCGACTGGCACCGAGAGCGCGCCGGTCGACAGGAACACCGGCACCTCGATGATCGCGTGCAGGCTCTTGTAGCCGTTGTCCTTCGGCGTCGCGATGTAGTCCTTCACGGTGCGCACCGTGATGTCGTCCTGCGCGGTGAGCAGATCGAACAGCCGGTACACGTCGGCCACGAAGCTGCAGGTGACCCGCACACCGGCGATGTCGGTGATCTCGGCGCGGATGCGTTCGAAGTCCGGCTCGTCGATGCCCTTGCGTGCGATCTTCTCGACGATGCTGTCTGGCGTCTTGAGCCGGCTCTTCACGTGCTCGATCGGGTTGTACGCGTGGTGGTGGGTGAACTCGTCGCGCAGGATCGAGATCTTCGTCTCGACCTCGCGCATCCCGAACTCGTACTCACGCAGGAAGCGCTGGAACTCGTCGCGCAGTTCGCGCGTCTTGCGGATGGAGTCTTCGGTGACCTGAAGGGTCGTCATACGTCCGACGTTACGCGTTCGTGATCGGAAATCGCTGTGGATCTCCGATGCTCCGCCACACCTCGCTGAGCCCCGTAAGGATTCCGTGAGGGACCTCATCGCGCCCGTAGGGATTCCGTGAGGATCTTGTGAGGACGCCGTCAGCGGGCGTAATGTCGCGGGACGTGTCAGACGAAAATCGCGACAGCGCGGATGCGCCTCCTCTCGCCAAACGCATCCTCATCGGGGATCCGCTGACGAGCGAGCAGGTCGACGACCAGCTCCTCCCCAAGCGCATGGCGCTGCCGATCTTCGCGTCGGATGCACTGAGCTCCGTGGCGTACGCGCCGCAGGAGCTCGTGATGATCCTGCTGATCGGCGGATTGACGTTCCTGTCGTTCACCCCGCTGGTCGCCGCGGCCGTCGTCGTGCTGCTGATCGTGGTGGTGCTCAGCTATCGGCAGCTGATCAAGGCCTACCCCTCGGGCGGCGGCGACTACGAGGTGGCGTCGAAGAACCTCGGCGAGATCCCCGGCGTCATCGTCGCGGCGGCACTGCTCGTGGACTACGTGCTCACGGTCGCGGTCTCGGTCGCCTCGGGTGTCGACAACATCATCTCGGCCGTGCCGGGGCTCGACCCCTTCCGCGTGGAGCTCGCCGTCGGGGCCGTGATCCTCATCATCATCGTGAACCTCCGTGGGGTGAGGGAGGCGTCGCTCGTGTTCGCGATCCCGACGTACCTCTTCATCGGCTCGGTCGGCTTCATGATCGTGACCGGACTCGTGCGCACGTTCCTCGGCGATGCGCCGGTCGCCTCCAGCGCCGAGTTCTCTGTGCAGGCCGAGAACCTCAGCCAGGCCGCTGTGATCCTGCTGATCCTGCGCGCATTCTCGAGCGGATGCTCCGCACTCACCGGCGTGGAGGCCGTGTCGAACGGCGTGCCCGCGTTCCGCACCCCGAAGATCCGCAACGCCCAGTCGACGCTCGTGCTGATGGGCTCGATCGCGGCGTGTCTGTTCGCCGGGCTCACCGCCCTCGCGCTCATCACCGGCGTGCACTACGCCGAGAACCCCTGCGACCTGATCGGCTTCGACTGCACCAACCCGCAGCCGAGCCTGATGGCGCAGATCTCGAGCGCGACGTTCGGCGCCGGCAGCATCCTCTTCTTCATCGTGCAGGCCGCGACCGCGTGCGTGCTGCTGCTTGCCGCGAACACCGCGTTCAACGGCTTCCCGCTGCTCGGATCGGTGCTCGCCCGCGACGGCTACGCGCCGAAGTCGCTGAACACCCGCGGCGACCGGCTCGTCTTCTCGAACGGCATGATCGTGCTCGGCATCGCCGCGATCGCCGTGCTCGTGGTGTTCCAGGCGCGGCTGACCACGCTGATCCAGCTGTACATCATCGGCGTCTTCGTCTCGTTCTCGCTCGGACAGATCGGCATGGTGCGGCACTGGCGACGCATCCTCCGGCGCCCGGCCGACGAGCAGGGCGCGGTCGACGGCGCCGAAGCATCCGATCGCCGATCCGCCCGCGTGGGCCTGATCATCAACTCCGCCGGCGCGACCCTCACGGTGCTCGTGCTGGTGATCGTGACGATCACCAAGTTCACGCACGGCGCCTATCTGGTGTTCTTCGCGATCCCGGTGCTCGCCTTCCTCATGATGGGCGTCAAGCGGTACTACCGCGACGTCGAGCACGAGATCGAGATCGACGACACCACGCGCTTCGGAGCGACCGGAGACGTGGCGATCGTGCTCGTGAGCAAGCTGCAGAAGCCGGTCGTGAAGGCGGTGGACTACGCGGTCGCGGCGAAGCACGGCAAGACGATCGCGGTACATGTGGCGGTGGATGCGGATGCCGCGACCGCACTGCAGAAACAGTGGGCGGACCACCTCATGCCCATCCCGCTCGTGATCCTGGAGTCGCCGTATCGCTCGTTCGCGCAACCGGTGGCGCAGTTCATCAAGCAGTACCGGACGAAGCACGGCTCATCCGTCGTGACCGTCTATCTGCCGCAGTACATCGTGGGCCACTGGTGGGAGTCGTTCCTGCACAACCGCCGCTCCCGCCGCCTCGCGAACCAGCTGATGCTCGTGCACGGCGTATCGATCACGCTGGTGCCCTGGCTGCTCGACTCGTCGGAGCTGATCTACGGACGCCGCTCGCGCCCGCTGCCCGGACAGGAGCGTGCCGGACGACCGGTCGTCGTGAACGGGCGCCGCGCGCATCGCCCGGCCGGCCCGCCGCAGGACTGATCCGGCGACCGGCCGCTCCTGCCCCCAGCCTGATTCCCGTCGGCGATCAGCCGGCGACGAGGGCGAGGGCCAGCGTCGCGACGGCGACGGTGGGCACGGCGACGACGAGGCCCCAGAGCATGAACCTGCCCCAGCGGATGTCGACGCCGAGCGACACGATGCGGTGATGCCACAGCAGCGTGGCCAGTGATGCCCACGGAGTGACGAGTGGACCGAGGTTCACTCCGATCAACAACGCCATGAGCGCGACCGGGTCGCCCGCAGCGGGTTCGAGGATCAGATAAGCCGGCAGGTTGTTCACGCCGTTCGCCGTGAGCGCGCCGACCGCAGCGAGGCGCAGGAGCTCGGCCGGTGCGTGACCGTCGGGCGCCAGCGACGTCAGGAAATCGAGGATGCCGTTGGCGTGCGCCGTCTCGACCAGCACGAACAGGGCAGCGGCGAGCCCGATCGCCTGCCAGGGCACGAGCGTCAGGCGCAGCACGTGCCGCCGTCGCACCGCGAAGAGCGCGACGAGGAGTAGAGCGGCCGCCGTGGCCGGGATCCACACCTCGTGCGTCACCGTCAGTAGAGGGAGCAGCACGACCAGCACTCCGGTCGCGCACCAGAACAGCATCCGGTCGGACGGATCGCCGGTCTTCGGCACCCGGTAGGTGCCGAAGAGAGTGCGGCGATGCACGACCGTGAGGATCGCGACCGGGATCAGCACGCCGACCAGAGTGGGCGCCCAGCTGAGCGCGAGGAAAGCGCCGGGATCGGCCCCGATCGCGGGAGCGGCGAGCAGATTCGTGAGGTTCGAGACCGGCAGAGCGAGGGATGCCGTGTTCGCCAGCCACACCGTGGCGAGCGCGAACGGCATGGGCGACACTCCGATGCTCTGCGCCAGCACCACGACCACCGGCGTCACGATCACCGCGGTCGTGTCGAGCGAGAGGAACACCGTGCTCACCACCGCGAGGGCCACGACCGAGGCCCACAGAGCGATCACGCGACCACGGCCCCAGCGGGCGAGCCGCTGCGCGAGAACATCGAAGACGGCCGCATCCCGAGCCAGCTCCGCGACGATAGTGATCGCCACCACGAACCCCAGCACCGGGGTGATGCGGTCGCCGAGCGCTCCGGCATCCGCAGAGGGGAGCAGGCCCGTGGCCACGCACACGACGGCGATCACGACCAGTGCGAGGACGGCCATCGTCCCCGCCCCGAGCTTCATCCGCCATGCACTCACCTCGTGAGCATAGATCCACTGGACGAGATCAGAAACTGCCGCCGGGGTATGTGCCCTCCGGGAGCGTGAAGCACTCGGACCACGAGTCGATGACGATCGCGCCGTCCTTCTCCTGGGCCAGCAGGTACGCTTCCGCCGAAGACGTGGACTCGGCCGCGATCGCATAGTCGCCGAAGAAGTCCACTCTTTTCGTGACGGCGAAGTCACCCCTCTCCTCGAGAAGTTCCGCGAGTTGGCTTTCCATCGACTTCAACACCACTGGGAGGTCAGCGCCCGGAGCGAGCGCGACGGTCGTGATCCCCTTCCACGTGTGCCGCGTCTCGTCACAACTGAAGAGCCCGCCCTTCTCGTTCTGGACGATACTCACGACCTCCGGTTTCGATACGAGCGCAGCGATCTTCAGCTCCATTGCCTGCGTGCTGGCTTTCGCTTCTTCCCAAGTCATTTCCGCGCTCATTCCTGGATCTTCGGACTGCTGTGCGCACCCGGCGAGGACGACGGCCAGAGCAACGAACGCGACCTGTATCCCGCAGCGCACTTGACCCCTCACTCCTTCACCAGCTTTCGCATATCCTGCAGCGCGTCCCGGTTTGCCGGGTCATCGGTCGCGATCAGGTTGTGGTTCTCGGTCAACACCTCGAAGTAGTCAGAGGGGAGGCCCACCGTCGGACGTCCCAGACTGCCGTTGTCCGCCCTGTCGAGAACCTCATCGTCGGGGCCCACGTAGTAGTCGCCATGTTCGAACGCCGGATTCGAACGCGGGGTGTTCCCGTCCCAGACGACTCCGAGATCCTGCCCCGTCTGAAGGATGTCGCGATAGGAGAAATCCGCGTACGCGGTGTCGGGGTCGGGCTTCCACTCCGGCGGCATGCCGGCGCCCGACAGCGACACCACCTTGTCGAACTCGGAGCCGGCGACTTCGGCGCTCGTCACGTTCGCGAGCCCCCAACTGTGCCCGAAGGCATCCTGCTCGGCGGTGGCAAGCAGTGGATCCGTCCGCACCCCGGCCTCGAACCGCGCAAGCTGCCGACCAGCATCCAACGCACGCTGCTGATCGTTCGCCTCGACTATTCGCAACGGATCCGCACCACCCACCTCGGGGGTCTCACCGGGGAACAGACCATCCTTGTAGACGAATGCAAGTGTGCCGGGCACAGCTCGTACGATCTCGCCCGCGATCTGTTGCACCTGCCCGCCGTAGAAGTCGCCGAGGCCCGTGAAGGTGCCGGGCACGTAGGTGAGCACCCGCTGCGGCACGGCCGCGAGATCGCCGATGACTTCGACGATGCGGGAGAAGACGCGGTCGTAGAGGTACAGTTGCACGCTGCCGTCGACGACGTGGCGCAGGTAGGCGATCTCCCGCGTCAGGAACCCCGCCCTCTCCGAACCTTCGGGTTCCAGAGCGCGCTCGGCCCGCGCGGCCTCGATCCACACTTCGGCGTTCGCCTGATTCGCTCGCACCCGTGCGGCGACCGGGATGCCATCCATCGCCCCGAGCACTGCCGGATGCGCGGCGATCAGCTCCGCCTGCAGTTCGGGGTGCGCCAACCACAGAGCCAGCACCGCCGCCGGAGTGTCAGCCGCGAGAAGCTCGTCGAGCAGATCTCTCGCCTCGAGGGTGCACAGCGTGCCCGCATCGCCCACCAGCGCCCGAACCCCCGCGTCGTACGCCTCGTCCCATGCCTGGAAGTGGAATTCGTAGCGCGCCCAGAGGTCTTCAAGGTCGTGTTCGGCACGTCGATGCTCCGAGACGAGGCCGGATGCGGCATCCTCCGACTCCTGCACGGCGACCCGGTCATCGCTGTCGGACGCTGCGTCAGAGCGACGCCCTGCCTCATCGGATGCCACGCTCAGCCGCACGCACGCCGCATGGGCCGCCTCGATCTCCTCGACCAGGGCGTTCGCCCGACGGGCATGGTCATCGTGAGACCGCGCGTACTCGGACAGCACGGACGACAGTGTCTGCGCGAGTGCGATGTGCGATCCGATCGTCGTCAGGATCTCGACCGCATCCGACCGCACCGACGTCACGGCCTGTCCCATGCCTGCCAGGCCCGTGGCGCGGGCAGATGCGCCGCGCAGCGCACGCAGATGCTCCGCCAGCATCCTGAACTGATCGACCCACCGTGACATCGTGCCCGCATCGCCTGCGATCCACTCCAGCGGATACCCGCGTGCAGGCGAGGTCAGCGTCACCCCGTGCCCTCCCCCGCGAGTTCCTCGTCGAGTGCCGAGTACTGCGAGGTGATGGCGGAGAGCGTCTTGGCGAGAGCCATTCCGGCCTCCCAGTACGCGAACGACGCATCGTGAAGCTCGTCCATGCGCCGGTTCAGCTCGACCTTCAACGGATACCGCCCGATCGGCGCCTCGACGCCCGGATCGTCTCCGCGGAGGTACGGCACGTCGACCTGCAGCGACGCCGCAGCGCCCGTGAAGTCGGTCTCCGACTCGCGCAGATCGTCGTAGAACAGTTCCACCGTCGTCATGAGAAGCCCCCCAGTATTCATAAGGAGCCTATGCGCTCTCACCTGAGGACGCATAGCCCCCTTTGCAGGGGATGCGGGGACTGGGGATGCTGAAGTTGGCACCTCATGTCGGAATCAGCTCGTCAGAACGACAACTGGTGCCAACTCCAGCGCACGCGCCCCATGGCCCACACCCCACACACCCACCCACCGTGAGCAACCCGTATGCGTTGGGCACGGGGGCGTAGGGGAAGCGTGAGGATCGTCGACCCGCCGCGCGCACGGGAGTTGTATCGGATCGTGCTCGACATCCTCTACCTCGCGCTGACTCTCGCGCTGTTCGCCCTCGTCTCGCTGATCGCGAAGGGACTCGAGCGACCATGATCGTCTTCGGAATACTCGCCGCGGTGCTCGCCGTCGCCGCCATCGTCTACCTCGTGGTCGCCCTGGTCTCCCCGGAGAAGTTCTGATGGGCGCCGTGATCTGGTTCGGCGTGCTGCAGCTTCTCGCCGTCGTCGTCGTGCTCGTTCTGCTGTACCGTCCCCTCGGCGACTACATCGCGCACGTCTACAGCTCGGTACGCGACCTCCGCGTCGAGCGCGGCCTCTACCGTCTCATCGGCGTCGACCCGGCCTCTGAGCAGACCTGGCGCGCGTACGCCCGCAGCGTGCTCGCGTTCTCGATCGTCGGCGTGGTCCTCGTCTACGCCCTCCAGCGGCTGCAGGCGTTCCTCCCGCAGTCGCTCGGCCTGCCCGCCGTTCCCGAAGGACTCGCGTTCAACACCGCCGCCTCGTTCGTCGCGAACACGAACTGGCAGTCCTACTCGCCCGAGCAGACCATGGGCTACACGGTGCAGCTGGCCGGTCTCACGGTGCAGAACTTCGTGTCGGCTGCGGTGGGCCTCGCGATCGCGATCGCCCTGATCCGCGGGCTCGCACGACGGGGCTCGACGACGATCGGCAACTTCTGGGTCGATCTCGTGCGTGGCCTCGGCCGTATCCTGCTTCCCCTCGCCGTGATCGGAGCAGTGGCCCTGCTCGCCGGCGGCGTGATCCAGAACTTCGCCGGCTTCACCGAGGTGACCACCGTCTCGGGCGGCACGCAGACGATCCCCGGTGGCCCCGTGGCATCACAGGAGGCCATCAAGCTGCTCGGCACGAACGGCGGCGGCTTCTTCAACGCCAACTCCGCCCACCCCTTCGAGAACCCGAGCGGCTTCACGAACCTGCTGCAGGTGCTGTTGATCCTCGTCATCCCCTTCGCCCTGCCCCGCACGTTCGGGCGCATGATCGGCGACCACCGTCAGGGCTACGCGATCGCCGCGGTGATGGGCACGATCTTCCTGATCTCGACCTTCGCTCTCTCGGCCCTCGAACTGGCCGGACGCGGCTCGGCGCCTGAACTCGCCGGCGCCGCGATGGAGGGCAAGGAGCAGCGCTTCGGCATCCTCGCATCCACGCTGTTCGGCAGCGCCAGCACGCTCACCTCCACCGGGGCCGTGAACTCGATGCACGACTCGTACACATCACTCGGCGGGATGATGCCGATGATCAACATGATGCTCGGCGAGGTCGCTCCCGGCGGCGTCGGCTCCGGCCTCTACGGCATGCTGGTGCTCGCGATCATCGCGGTGTTCGTGGGCGGGCTGCTCGTCGGTCGCACACCGGAGTATCTCGGCAAGAGGATCGGCACGCGGGAGATCACCCTCGCGAGCCTGTACATCCTCGTGGTCCCCGCCCTCGTGCTGGGCGGCACGGCGCTGAGCTTCGCGATCCCCGGCATCCGCTCCGATGTCGAGGCGACCAGCATCCTGAACCCCGGCACGCACGGTATGAGCGAGGTGCTCTACGCGTTCACCTCGGCCGCCAACAACAACGGCTCGGCGTTCGCCGGGCTCACCGCGAACACCCCCTGGTTCAACACCGCCCTGGGCATCGCGATGCTGCTCGGCCGCTTCATCCCGATCGTGCTGGTACTCGCTCTGGCCGGATCCCTCGCCGCGCAGGAGCGCATCCCGACCACCACGGGAACGCTCCCCACCCATCGGCCGCAGTTCGTCGGCCTCCTCCTCGCCGTGACGGTCATCGTCACCGCGCTCACGTACTTCCCGGTGCTCACCCTGGGCCCGCTCGCCGAAGGATTGGTCTGACCATGACGCTCGTCACCTCATCACCCGCGACGGAGGATGCCGCGGCATCCCCCACTCCCACCGCACCACGCTCGATCGGCTGGGCCCAGCTCGTGCAGGCGATGCCGGGTGCGCTGCGCAAGCTGAACCCCGCGACCCTGGTGCGCAACCCGGTCATGCTGCTCGTCTGGGTGGGCGCCGCCTTCACCACCGTGCTCGCGATCGCCGAGCCGTTCCTCGGCGGCCCCGGAGAGTCCGGCGGCACCCCGGTGCCGGCGCCGTTCACCGCAGGGATCGCCGTCTGGCTGTGGCTGACGGTGCTGTTCGCGAACCTGGCCGAGTCGGTGGCGGAGGGGCGCGGCAAAGCCCAGGCGGCGAGCCTGCGTCAGACCCGCACCAGCACGATGGCCCGGCGGGTGCCTGGAGCGGCGGCGAGCGCGACGGCCGCGGACGCGTCGACCGAGATGGTGTCGTCGGCCGAGCTGCAGCGCGATGACGTCGTGATCGTCGAGGCAGGGGAGTTGATCCCGGGCGACGGCGACGTCATCGCCGGCATCGCGACGGTCGACGAGTCGGCCATCACGGGCGAGAGCGCGCCGGTGATCCGCGAGTCGGGCGGAGACCGCAGCGCTGTCACGGGCGGCACCCGGGTGCTCTCCGACCGGATCGTCGTGCGCATCACCTCGAAGCCCGGCGAGACCTTCGTCGACCGCATGATCGCGCTCGTCGAGGGCGCGAGCCGTCAACGCACGCCGAACGAGATCGCCCTGAACATCCTGCTGGCGAGCCTGTCGATCGTGTTCGTGATCGTGGTGCTCTGCCTCAACCCCATCGCCTCGTATGCGGCCTCACCGGTCAGCATCCCGGTGCTCATCGCCCTGCTGGTCTGCCTCATCCCGACCACGATCGGCGCCCTCCTCTCGGCCATCGGCATCGCCGGCATGGACCGTCTGGTGCAGCGCAACGTGCTCGCGATGTCGGGGCGCGCGGTCGAGGCGGCGGGAGACGTCACCACTCTGCTGCTCGACAAGACCGGCACGATCACCTACGGCAACCGCCGCGCCCACGAGGTGATGCGCATGCCCGGCGTCAACCCCGACGAGCTGCTGCGCATGGCCGCGCTCTCGTCTCTGGCCGATCCCACCCCGGAGGGCGCCTCGATCGTCGAGCTCGCGATCACCCGCGGCATCACGGTCGGCCTGCCGGCGGATGCCGTCGTCGTGCCCTTCACGGCCCAGACGCGCATGTCGGGACTCGACCTCGCCGACGGCACGCAGATCCGCAAGGGCGCCGGCTCCGCGATCAGCGCCTGGCTCGAGCAGGCGGACCCGCAGGTCACCACGCCGCCGTTGACAACGCCGCCGTTGACCACGCCGCAGTTGACCACGATGACGGATGCCGTCGCCCAGAGCGGCGGAACCCCGCTGGTCGTCGCGGTGAAGCACGCCTCGGCGGATGCGGCGGATGCCCGTGTGCTCGGCGTCGTGCACCTCAAGGACATCGTGAAGGAAGGTCTGCGCGAGCGCTTCGAGGAGCTGCGCGCGATGGGCATCCGCACCGTCATGATCACGGGCGACAACCCGCTGACCGCCCAGGCGATCGCCGCCGAGGCGGGGGTCGACGACTTCCTCGCCGAGGCGACTCCCGAGCAGAAGCTCGAGCTGATCCGCCGCGAACAGCAGGGCGGGAGGCTCGTGGCGATGACCGGCGACGGCACCAACGACGCCCCCGCCCTGGCGCAGGCCGACGTCGGCGTGGCGATGAACACCGGCACGTCGGCGGCGAAGGAGGCCGGCAACATGGTCGACCTCGACTCCGACCCGACGAAGCTCATCGACATCGTGCGGATCGGCAAGCAGCTGCTCATCACCCGCGGCGCCCTGACCACGTTCTCGCTGTCGAACGACATCGCCAAGTACTTCGCCATCATCCCGGCGATGTTCATGGGGGTCTTCCCCGGTCTCGCCGCCCTGAACATCATGCAGCTGCACTCGCCCGCATCCGCCGTGACGAGCGCGATCATCTTCAACGCGATCGTGATCGTCTTCCTCATCCCGCTCGCACTGCGCGGCGTGAAGTACCGCCCGGCGAGCGCCTCGCAGATCCTGCAGCGCAACCTGCTGATCTACGGGCTCGGCGGCGTGATCGCGCCGTTCATCGGCATCAAGCTCATCGACCTCGCCGTCAGCCTCATCCCGGGCTTCTGACCCGGCATCCGAAAGGGACACGCAATGTCTTCCACCCGCACCGCCGTGCGCACCACCGGCGTCGCCCTCCGCGCGATGCTCATCCTGACGCTCGTGCTCGGCGTCGGCTACACGCTGCTGATCACCGGCGTCGGCCAGTTGCTCCTGCCCTGGCAGGCGAACGGGTCGCCGCTGGCCGACGATCGCGGAAGCGCGCTGATCGGCCAGTCCTTCACCGACGCCGACGGCGAGGCCCTGCCGCAGTACTTCCAGTCACGGCCGTCGGCGGCGGGTGACGGCTACGACGGAGCAGCCTCGAGCGGCAGCAACCTGGGGCCCGAGAACCCCGACCTCATCTCGTCGATCGAGTCTCGGCGTGCGGCCGTCGCCGCCCGCGAGGGGGTGGACGTCTCGCAGGTGCCCGCCGACGCGGTCACGGCATCCGGCTCCGGGCTCGATCCGCACATCAGCGTGGCCTACGCGCTGCTGCAGGTGCCGCGGATCGCCGAGGCGCGCGGGCTGTCCGACGACGAGGTGCGCACGCTCGTGGAGTCTAGGATTCAAGGGCGGGATCTGGGATTCCTCGGCGAGGAGCGCATCAACGTCGCCGAGCTCAATCTCGCCCTCGACCAGCGGGAGGGCGCATGACCGACGAGTCGCTCCGCGCTGCGCCGGGTGCGTCCCGACGCGGTCGGCTGCGCGTGCTGCTGGGCGCGGCTCCCGGCGTCGGCAAGACCTTCGAGATGCTGGCCGAGGGGCGCCGGCTGCGCGACGAGGGCCGTGACGTCGTGATCGCGATCGTCGAGACGCATGAGCGCGCGGCCACTCTGGCGCAGACCGTCGGCCTGCCCGAGGTCGCCCGGCGGACCGAGACGCACCGGGGCATCGTGCTGAGCGAGCTCGACGTCGACGCGGTGATCGCGCGCAGGCCCCAGATCGCCCTCGTCGACGAACTCGCACACACGAACGTGCCCGGGTCGCGGCATCCGAAGCGCTGGCAGGACGTCGAGCAGCTGCGGGATGCCGGCATCGACGTGATCACGACACTCAACGTGCAGCACGTCGAGTCGCTCAACGCCGTGGTCGAGAAGATCACCGGCATCGCGCAGCAGGAGACGATCCCGGATGCCGTCGTGCGTGCGGCCGACGAGATCGAGGTCGTCGACCTCGCCCCGCAGTCGCTGCGGGATCGCCTGTCGGCCGGGCTCGTGTACCCCGCCGAGCGGATCGACGCGGCGCTGTCGAACTACTTCCGACTGGGCAACCTGACCGCGCTCCGCGAACTCGCCCTGCTCTGGCTCGCCGACGAGGTCGACAGCGCGCTGCGCAGCTACCGCGCCGATCACGGTATCGAGAGCACCTGGCAGGCCAGGGAGCGCGTGGTCGTCGCCCTCACCGGTGGGCCCGAGGGCGAGACGCTGCTGCGCCGCGGCGCCCGGATCGCCGCCCGTTCGGCCGGTGGAGAACTGCTCGCCGTGCACATCTCCGCACAGGACGGCCTGCGCGACGAGACGCCCGGCGCCCTCGCCGCGCAACGTGCCCTCGTCGAGTCGCTGGGCGGCACGTTCCACCAGATGATCGGCGACGACATCCCCGGCACGCTCGTCGAATTCGCGCAGGGGGCGGATGCCACGCAGCTCGTGATCGGCGTCAGCCGGCGCGGTCGTCTGATGGCGGCCCTCACCGGTCCCGGCATCGGCTCGGAGGTCATCCGCCGCTCCGGCGACATCGACGTGCACATCGTCACGCATGCCGCGGCCGGGGGGCGAGTCGCCCTCCCCCGTATCACCGGCGGCGCGCTCGGGTGGCGTCGGCAGGTGCTCGGCCTCGCGGTCGCCCTCGTCTTCGGCCCCCTGCTCTCCTGGATGCTGTTCACCTTCCGCAGCCCCGAGTCGATCACCGCCGAAGTGCTCGCGTACCAACTGCTCGTGGTCGTCGTGGCCCTCATCGGCGGCCTGCGCCCCGCGGTGTTCGCCGCCGTACTCTCGGGCGTCACCCTCGACTTCCTGTTCGTGGCGCCGTTGTTCACGATCACCATCGCGCATCCGCTGCACGTGCTCGCCCTGACGCTCTACGTGATCATCGCGATCCTGGTCAGCCTCATCGTCGATCAGGCCGCGCGTCGGGCCCGAACCGCGAAGCGCGCCACGGCCGAGGCCGAACTGCTCGCCGCGGTCGCGGGCAACGTGCTGCGCGGCGACAACGCGGTGCTGGCGCTGGTCAGCCGCACCCGCGAGGCATTCGGCTTGAGCGGCGTGCGCCTGCTCTCCCCCGACGGGGAGGTGCTCGCCAGCGACGGCGAACCGCTGCCCGACGGCCGTCGCACGACCCTGGCGGTCGGCACCGCCGCCGACGGAGCCCCGCGCGCCGTGCTCGAGCTGAACGGTGATCCGCTCGACGGACCGGCCCGCCGCCTGCTCGACGCGATCGTCGCCCAGCTCTCCGCCGCGATCGAACACACCGATCTGCGCGCCACCGCGAAGGAGGCCGCCGCGCTCGCCGAGACCGATCAGGTGCGCAGCGCCCTCCTCTCCGCACTCAGCCACGACCTGCGCCGCCCCCTCGCGTCGGCGGTCGCGGCGATCGGCGGCCTGCGCGGCGCCCACGCCCTCTCCGACGACGACCGCGCCGAGCTGCTCGCCACGGCCGATGAGAGTCTCGCCACGCTGTCGACGCTCGTCACCGACCTGCTCGACGTGAGCCGGGTGCAGGCCGGAGTGCTCGCCGTGTCGGCACTCCCCTTGGACGCCACCTCGCCGATCCTCGCCGCGGTCGACGAGCTCGGACTGGGTCCGGCCGACGTCGACCTCGTGCTCGATCCCGATCTTCCCGCACTGCACGCCGACCCCGTACTGCTGCAACGAGTGCTGGTGAACGTGCTCGCGAACGCGCATCGCCACTCGCCCGGCGACCGGCGGGTGATCGTGTCGACCAGCTCGATCGGTGAGCGGGCCGAGATCCGCATCATCGACCGGGGCGAGGGCGTGCCGGTCGAGCGACGGGATCGCATCTTCCAGCCGTTCCAGCGCTTCGGCGACACCGACAACACGACCGGACTCGGGCTCGGGCTCGCCCTCTCGCGCGGGTTCACCGAGGGCATGGGCGGTAGCCTGACACCCGAGGACACCCCGGGGGGAGGACTCACGATGGTCATCTCGCTGCCGCTGGCCGCCGCGGATCCGCACAGGGAGGACACGGAGTGAAGCTCCTCATCGCCGACGACGACCCGCAGATGGTGCGGGCGCTGCGCATCACGCTCGCGGCCCACGGATACGAGGTCGTGGTGGCCGCCGACGGTGCTGCGGCGATCGCGACCGCGGCGCAGACCCATCCCGACCTCATCATGCTCGACCTCGGGATGCCGCGACTCGACGGCATCGAGGTGATCCAGGCGCTCCGGGGCTGGACGAACGTACCCATCATCGTCGTCTCCGGTCGCACCGGCTCGGCCGACAAGGTGGATGCGCTCGACGCCGGAGCCGACGACTTCGTCACCAAGCCCTTCCAGGTCGACGAGCTGCTCGCACGGCTGCGCGCCCTCTCGCGGCGCTCGTTGCCGGCCGGCGGGGAATCGGCCGTGTCGTTCGGCGATGTCGTCGTGGACCTGTCGACAAAGACCGTGTCGCGCGCGGGTGCTCGCGTGCATCTGACGCCGACCGAGTGGCGGATGCTGGAGCACCTGTCGCGGCATCCCGGAGCACTCGTCACGCGGCAGGATCTGTTGAAGGAGATCTGGGGCAGTGAACAGGTGTCGGATTCCGGTTACCTGCGGCTGTACATGTCACAGTTGCGCAAGAAGCTCGAGCAGGAGCCCAGTGCGCCGGTGCACCTGCTGACCGAGTCGGGCATGGGCTACAGGCTGGTGCTCTGAGCACCCTTCTTACCCCCTTCCCCCTGAGTGAAGTTGACACCTCACGTCGGAATCACGCCCTCATACCGACAACAGGCGCCAACTCCGCGCAGCATCCCCCGGAGAAGTTGACACCTCACGTCGGAATTCGGCCCCGAAACCGACAACAGGTGCCAACTCGGGCTCAGGAGCTCAGGGGCTCAGGGGACTCAGGGGCTCAGGGGACTCAGGGACTCAGGGGCTCAGGGGCTCAGGGGCTCAGGGGCTCAGGGGCTCAGGACTGAGACTCAGGCGCCAACTCAGGCTCAGGGGTGCACCGGCGTCCGACGGCGGCGCGTCACGGCGAGTACGCCGGCGGCGACCAGAGCGACGGCGACGATGATCGCGGCGACCGCGGTGGTCGTGCTCTCGGGTTCGCCGGTCAGACGCCCCACCGCGAGCCAGGCCAGGCCCCACGACGTCGCGAGGGCGGGGGCGATGCGGCCGGTCTTCAACGCCGCGGCGACGCCGATCACGAGCACCACCACCAGCACCACGACCGCCCAGATCTCGGCTTGACCTGCCCAACTCTCGGGCGCGATCTGCGTGAGCCAGGCGGTGATGTTCGCGACGGTCGCGATCGTGACCCATCCGAAGTGCAGGCCGTTCACGCCGTCGACCACCACGCGCTCGGGCCATCCGCGCGCGGGCCGTCGACCCAGCAGCACGATCACACGGGCGAGGGTCGCGAGCAGCAATGCGATCATGATCACGGTGGCGATCAGCGACCAGAACTGCGCGGTGACCAGCCACAGTCCGTTGAGCACCATCGACAGTGCGATCCATCCGCCGACCGCGCGCTGCCGCTCGTCCAAGCGCTGAGCCGGCAGCGCCTGCCACACCGTGTACGCGATCAACCCGAGGTAGATCAGCGACCAGATCGAGAACGCGGGGCCGGCGGGCGCGAGGTACGACCCCTGCGCCGACAATGCGCCATCCTGCAGCTCGCTCACCGACGTGCCGCCGAACGCGCCGGACCCGACCGCCGCCGCGATCAGCATGAAGGATGCCGCGGCGATGATCGCCGATTGACGGATGATGTCCCTCGACCGAGATTCCATGCTGTGCACGCTAGACGGCGGCGGCCCCGCGCGCACGAGCCTTGACACCGGCATCCGAGAACGCTAGCCAGGTTAGCTAAATGCGCCCGCCCCAGGGTACCGTCGACTATGCCTCGTCGATCACGCGGTCGAAGAACTCGTCGCGCGGAGCATCCGGATCCGGGCCACTGCGCACCCCCGTGTCGAGCGCGTCGAGCTGCGCGAGCTCCTCGGCGCTCAGGGCGAAGTCGAACACGTCGAAGTTCTCGGCGATGCGCGCGGGGTTGGTCGACTTGGGGATCGCCGAGCGCCCCTGCTGCAGATGCCACCGCAGCATCACCTGCGCCGAGCTCTTGCCGTGCCGCTCCGCGATCGCGGCGATCGTCGGATCCTGCATCACGTTGCGGCGCTCGTCACCCCACGGCCCCGGGTAGAACGTGATGCCGCCGATCGGCGACCAGGCCTGCGTGATGATGCCGTGCGCGGCATCCGCTCTCTGCACATCGGGCTGGGCGAAGTACGGATGCAGCTCCACCTGGTTGACCGCCGGCACGACGTCCGTCTCCGCCAGCAGGCGATCGAGGTGAGGGGGCATGAAGTTGCTGATGCCGATCGCACGCACCCGCCCGTAGGCCTGCAGCTGTTCGAGCGCCTTGTATGCCGCGATGACGCTGTCGAAGCGGGCGGGTGCGGGCTGATGCAGGATGAACAGGTCGAGCGTGTCGATCCCCAGCTTGCCCGTGGCCTTCTCGAACGCATGCAGGGTCTCGTCGTAGCCGTAGTCCGACACCCATACCTTGGTCTCGACGAAGATCTCGTCGCGCGCGACACCCGAACGGTGGATACCCTCACCGACCTCGCGCTCGTTGCGATACGCGGCGGCGGTGTCGATATGCCGGTATCCGATGCGCAGCGCCTCCGCGACGGCGCCCGCGGTCTCCTCCGGCGCGCTCTGGAAGACGCCGAGCCCCAGCGCCGGCATCGTGACGCCGTTGTTGAGAGTGATCAGGTTGTTGAGAGTGATCGGAGTGGGTTCGGCCATGAGGAGTCCTTTCGCAGATCGGATGCCGACGTCACGCCGGCCCCGCATCCCACGCTACGAGTCGCACGCCGCGCACGGGAGGCCCCATCGGAACCCCCTTCGCCCGCTCCGCCCCGCCTGCCGCCGCGCCGAGAAACCACTTCGGCACTGAGAAACCGCGCGAGACGTGGTGTCTCGCACGGGAATGAGAGTTTTGCGCCGGACGTGGTGCCTCGCGCCGGAAGGAGCACCGCGCCCCTCAGACCCGCGCCGGGAGCGCGGCGGCGATCAGCACCTCGGCGGCGCCGCGCGCCTGCACGGCGACCTGCGGGTCACCGGAGATCGCGGCGGTGCTCTGCGCGCCCTCCGCGAGGATCGAGAGCTGCGCGGCGAGGCCGGACGGCGCACCGATCTCGTCGACGAGTCCGGCCATGTACGCCTGGAACGACGCCTTGTGCTCCCGCACGACCTCGGCGACCTCGGGGTTCGTTCCGCCCAGCTCGCCGAAGGCGTTGATGAACGCGCAGCCGCGGAAGCTGTCGGTGCAGAACCAGTCCTCGAGGTAGCCGTACACCGCGAGCAGCCGCGCGCGCGGGTCGCCCCCGGCATCCGCCACCGCCGTCGACAGCCCGGACTCCCATTCGGCGTGCTTGCGGGCGAGCACCGCGGCGACGATGTCGTTCTTGGCCGGGAACAGCGAATAGAGCCGGCGCAGCGAGACGCCGGCGGCCGCGCGCAGCTCGTCCATGCCGACGGCCGCGTAGCCCTTGCGGTAGTAGAGCTCCTCGGCGGCGGCGAGGATGCGTTCGCGGGCGTCTTCTTCGGTCATAGCCAGAAGTTTACTTGACACGAGAACGAACGTTCTCTACATTGGGGATATCGAGCGAGAACGTTCGTTCTCACCGAAGTCGAAAGGATCAGGACCATGGGCTACATCACCGTCGGGAACGAGAACAGCACTCCGATCGAGCTCTACTACGAAGACCAGGGAGCCGGCCAGCCCGTCGTCCTGATCCACGGCTATCCGCTCGACGGCCACAGCTGGGAGCGCCAGACCCGCGAGCTGCTCGCGCAGGGCTACCGCGTCATCACCTACGACCGCCGCGGCTTCGGCGGATCGTCGAAGGTGAACGACGGCTACGACTACGACACCTTCGCCGCCGATCTCAACACCGTGCTCGAGACCCTCGACCTGCGCGACGTCGTGCTCGTCGGGTTCTCGATGGGAACGGGGGAGCTCGCCCGCTACGTCGCCCGCTACGGGCACGACCGGGTCGCGAAGCTCGCCTTCCTCGCCTCGCTCGAGCCCTTCCTCGTGCAGCGCGACGACAACCCCGACGGCGTGCCGCAGGAGGTCTTCGACGGCATCGAGGCCGCAGCCAAGGGTGACCGCTTCGCGTGGTTCACCGACTTCTACAACAACTTCTACAACCTCGACGAGAACCTCGGCTCGCGCATCAGCCAGGAGGCCGTCACCGGCAGCTGGAACGTCGCGATCGGCAGCGCACCCGTCGCCGCCTACGCCGTGGTCTCCTCGTGGATCGAGGACTTCCGGGGCGATGTCGAGGCTGTGCGCGCGGCTGCGAAGCCCACGCTGATCCTGCACGGCACGAAGGACAACATCCTCCCGATCGATGCGACCGCCCGCCGCTTCCACCAGGCCGTGCCGGATGCCACGTACGTCGAGGTCGAGGGAGCGCCCCACGGACTGCTGTGGACGCACGCCGACGAGGTCAACGCCGCGCTCAAGGACTTCCTGAGCAAGTAGTCCCCAGCGGCGGCATCCGCTCCTGCAATGAAGGAGATCTCACGGAACGAAGGACTGGATGCCGGATTCAGTCCGTCGTTGCGAGAGATCTCCTTTGCGGCGTGCGTAACGCGAGCGAGCGGCGCGAGCGCAGAAGCCGTCAGCGTCAGCCGCGCATCGCGACGCCGCGGCGCCAGTACCCCATGAAGGCGACCTGCGAACGGTCGATGCCGAGGTCCTTGACGAGGTGGCGGCGCAGGGTCGTGACGACACCGCTCTCCCCCGCGATCCAGAAGTAGCGTTCGGCGGGAGCATCCGCCGCGGCGATCTCCTCGCCGAGCCCGGAGTAGTCCGGAGTCTCCCAGAGCAGATCCTCGGTCTCGATGTCCCTCACGCTGATCTCGTCCGAGGCATCCGCGTCACCCAGGTGTGCGAGCACCGCCGGGATCAGCCGCAGACCGTGGGGATCACCCGCATCGCGGGGCAGCCAGTGCACCTCGACCCCGGCGGGTACGTCGATGCGCAGGATGTCGGCGGGCGACGGCACCTCGATGAAAGCCACGCCGCGCAGGTCGCGCGGGGCGTCTTCCAGGATGCGGGCGATGGCCGGGGCAGCCGTCTCATCACCCGCGAGCACGACTGAGGCCGCGGTTCCGGGCGCGTACTCCGCACCGCCGTGGGCTTCGGCATCCACTCCTCGGCGCGGGCCGACCAGGTACAGCTCCTTGCCGACGGCGGCGGTGCTCGCCCAGAGCGAGGCGGGTCCGGTGAGTCCGGGCTCGAGGTGCAGCACGAAGTCGACGTCGAGCTCGGTGCCGTCGGCATCCACCCGCAGGTCGCGCACCGAGTAGGTGCGCATCGAGCCGCGCTCCTCCTCCGGCACCGCAAGGAAGGAACCCCACCAGTCGCCGCTCTCCCGGTCGAGAGTGGGGAGGATGCCGGATGCCGGCGGGAAGATCAGCTTGATGCGGCTGTCGATGACCTCGCCCGGAGTGCCGAACTCGAACAGCTCGGAGCCGGCGAAGGTGACGCGCACGAACGACGGCGACACACGGGTGACCGCGCGCACCTCCGCGCGGGCCAGCACATAGGTGGGGCGTTCGGTGGTGGTGGTCTCAGCGGACATGATGCCTCCCGATGGGTGTGACCATCGGCTTGCCCGAGACGGGGTCGATGGTGATCTGATTGGCGAGGCCGAAGACCTCTTCGACGAGTTGGGCGGTGACGATCTCCTGCGGCGCGCCGGTCGCATGCACGCGGCCGTCCTTCATGGCGACGAGTTCGTCGGCATACCGAGCGGCGAGGTTGAGGTCGTGGAGCACCATCACGATGGTCGTGCCGCGCGTCACGCTCAGGTCGGTGAGCAGGTCGAGCACCTCGACCTGGTGCGCCACGTCGAGGAAGGTGGTCGGCTCGTCGAGCAGGAGGATGTCGGTCTCCTGCGCGAGCGCCATGGCGATCCAGACGCGCTGGCGCTGCCCGCCCGAGAGCTCGTCGACGCTGCGGTCGGCGAGTTCGGTGGTACCGGTGGCGGCGAGCGCGTCGGCGACGACCTCGTAGTCGTGCGCGCTCCACCGCGCGAGCACCTTCTGATGCGGATGCCGCCCCCGGCCCACGAGGTCGGCGACCGCGATGCCCTCGGGCGCGACCGGCGACTGCGGCAGCAGGCCGAGGATGCGCGCGACCTCCTTGGTCGGGCGCGCGTGCACCGACTTGCCGTCGAGCACGACCTGGCCCTCGCTCGGCGAGAGCAGCCGGGCGAGGGAGCGCAGCAGTGTCGACTTGCCGCATCCGTTCGCCCCGACGATCGTGGTGATCCTGCCGGGGCTGATCTGCAGATCGAGGGTGTCGATGATGGTGCGGTCGCCGTAGGAGAGGGTGACCCCCTCCGCCGACAGCGTGTGCGAGACGGTCATAGCGAGCCTCCCGTGCGGTTGGTGCGGATGAGCAGGTAGATCAGGTACGGGGCGCCGAGCACTCCGGTGATGACGCCGACCGGATAGCGCGCGCCGAGCGCGAACTGGCCGATCAGGTCGCCACCGATCACCAGCACGGCGCCGACGAACGCGCTGGGCAGCAGCAGGTTCGCGCCGGGGCCCGTGATGCGGGCGGCGATGGGGCCGGCCATGAACGCGACGAACGCGATCGGGCCGGTGGCGGCGGTGGCGAAGGCCAGCAGGGCGACGGCGCCCAGGATGAACAGCAGGCGGGTGCGGTTCGACGCGCACGCCGAGCCCGGATGCCGAGTCGTCGCCCAGCTGCAGAGCGCCCAGCGCCCTGCCCTGCGTGAGCATCAGCGGCAGGATGACGACCGCGGCGAGCGCGAGCGGTGTCACGCGTTCCCACGAGGCGTTGTTCAGGCTGCCCGTGAGCCACTGCATGGCGGTCTGGATGTCCCAGCTGGCTGCGCGTGAGAGCACGTAGGAGATGACGCTCTGCAGCATCGCGGCGATGCCGATGCCGATCAGGATCAGTCGGGTGCCCGCGAAGCCGCCCTTGATCGAGAGCAGGTAGATCACGCCCGCGGTCAGGATCGCGCCGCCGAGAGCGAGGAGCGACACGACCGGTCCGTTCAGCGACAGCACGACGATGCCCAGCACCGCCGCCGCTCCCGCGCCGTCGGAGATGCCGATGATGTCGGGCGAGGCGAGCGGGTTGCGCAGCAGCGTCTGGAAGCACACGCCGGCGATACCGAAGGCGAGACCGGCCAGCACGGCCAGCACGGCGCGCGGAAGACGCAGCTCGCCGACCGTGAACGAGGCACCCGGCACGGTCTCTCCGAGGATCACCCGGATGACCTGCTCGGGCGTGTAGAAGGTGTTGCCGATCATCAGCGCGACGGCGAAGAGCACGAACAGCAGGATGCCGAGCACGATGGTGGCGACCGCGTGACGGCGGTGGCGCGAGCGGCGTCCGGCGATGATGGCGGCGATGCCGGCGGCTCCGGCATCGCGAGCCGGGGACGGCGGGGTCTGCGGCGAGGTCTGGGTGGCGGCGCTCACAGTTCACGCACCTTCTGGCGACGGACGATCCAGATGAAGAAGGGGGCGCCGATGATCGCCGTGATGATGCCGACCTGGATCTCCTCCGACGACGGGGCGATCACGCGGCCGACGATGTCGCTCGCGAGCAGCAGTGCCGCGCCGCCGAGTGCCGAGAACGGCAGCAGCCAGCGATGGTCGGTGCCGATCAGCATGCGGCAGACGTGCGGGATCACGAGGCCGACGAACCCGATGGGTCCGGCGATCGCCGTGGCGGCCCCCGCGAGGATCACCGCGCCGAGCGCCGACATCAGGCGGGTGCGGAACACGTGCTCGCCCAGCCCCTTCGCCATGTCGTCTCCGAGCGCGAGGGAGTTCATGCCGCGCGAGCTCGCGAAGCAGATCAGTGCTCCGAGTGCCAGAACCGGTGCCGTCACGGCGATGCGCGGCCACTCGGCGCCGCCCACCCCACCGATCTGCCAGGACTGGAAGGTCTGCAGCAGATCGACGCGCGGCAGCATGACGGCGCTGATCAGGGAGGCGAAGGCGGCCGACGTGGCGGCCCCCGCGAGGGCGAGCTTGAGGGGTGTGGCTCCGCCCCTGCCGAGGGAACCGACCGTGTAGACGAAGGTCGCAGCGATCGCGGCACCGACGATCGCGAAGGCCATCTGCCCGTAGGGGTCGGAGAGTCCGAGGAACGCGATGCCCAGGACGACGGCGAGCGATGCGCCGTTCGAGACGCCCAGGATGCCGGGGTCGGCGATCGGGTTGCGTGTGACCGCCTGCATCGTGGCACCGGCGAGGGCGAGCGCCGCACCGACCAGGATCGCGAGCGCCGTGCGGGGAAGCCGCTTCACGATGGCGGCCTGGGCGAGGGTGTCGGTGTGCCCGCCGAGAGCGGCGACGATGTCGTCGATGCTCACGGCTCGCACGCCGAAGCAGACGGAGAGGACGCACAGCACGAGCAGCACGCCCACCCCGACCAGGAGCCAGAGGGTGCGCGCCCATGCCGGGCGCCGCAGATCTGCGGTGCCCGGCGTGGGGACGGTGACGGTGGTCACTGCGCTCAGTGCTGTGCGGAAGAGCCGAGGCTCAGTTCGCGGCGAGCGGCGCGGCCAGGAGGCCGAGGTAGTCGCTCAGGCCCCACGGGATCGACAGCGGAGACGGGTTCGCCGACGCCGCGATGGGGGTCGCGTCGGGGAGGATCGCGATGCGTCCCTCGGCGATCGCCGGGATCTTCGACAGCAGCGGGTCGGCCTGCAGCGTGGCGATGATCGAGTCGTCGCCGTAGGTCACGAACACGTCGACGTCGTCGAACTTGTCGGCCTCTTCGGAGCTGACCGTCAGGTAGAACTGGTCGCTGTCGGCGTTCTCCTCGACGATCGAGGGCAGCGGGAGCCCCAGGTTGTCGTGCAGGAAGCCGGGGCGCGTGTCGATCGCGGTGTAGTAGCCGACCTGGCTGAGGTCGGTCGGGTCGATGTACGCGAACAGGACCTTCTTGCCCTTGAGGGCGCTGTTCTCCTCGAGCGCGGCCTCGGCGTCGGCGTGCAGGTCGTCGATCAACGCCTCGCCTTCAGCCTCGAGCCCGAGTGCCTTCGAGTTGAGCTCGATCATCTGGTCGACCGTGGTGCCCCAGGCGACCTCGGGGTAGGCGACGACCGGCGCGATCTTGGAGAGAGTGTCGTACTCCTCCTGCGTCAGGCCGGAGTAGGCGGCGAGGATGACGTCGGGCTCGGTGTCGGCGACGGCCTCGTAGTCGATGCCGTCGGTCTCGTCGAACAGCACGGGGGTGTCGGCGCCCAGCTCGTCGAGCTTCTCCTCGACCCAGGGCAGCACGCCGTTGTCGTCGTCGTCACCCCAGGTGGCCTTGCTCATGCCGACCGGGACGATACCGAGGGCCAGAGGCACCTCGTGATTCGCCCAGGCGATCGTCGCGACGCGCTCGGGCTTCTCGGTGATGGTGGTCTCGCCGTAGACGTGCTCGATCGTGACCGGGAAGGCGGAGGCGTCGGCGGGGTTGCCGCCGGCGGAGTCGGAGGCGTCATCGGCAGCGGGCGTCGCGCAGGCGGCGAGGCTCAGAGCGAGGGCCGCGGCGGTGCCGACGGCGGCGAGAAGTCGAGAGGTGCGCACAGGCATGCCCTTTCGGATGGTGGAGGGGGTGAGGCTTTGGTAAGCCTGGCCTAATCTAACAGAAGTTAGGCGTGCCTAATAAGGCGATGGTCTGCACATACCTCCGGCGCCACCGGCATCCGGGAACGCAGAAGCCGGCCGGACCCCGAGGGGGCCGACCGGCTTCCGGACGATCAGTGCGCGCTCAGAGTGCGCGGATGTTCGCCGCCTGCATGCCCTTGGGGCCACGCTCAGCGTCGAATTCGACCTTCTGGTTCTCGCGGAGCTCCTTGAAGCCCGAACCCGTGATCGCCGAGTAGTGGGCGAACAGGTCGTCCGAGCCGTCATCGGGAGCGATGAAGCCGAAGCCCTTTTCCGCGTTGAACCATTTCACAGTGCCGGTGGCCATGTGTTTCTTCTTTCTGTTGATCTGACCGCTGTTTACACGGCCTGGGGCACCACGCCGAGAATCCGACGGGCACGATGTTCGCCGATCTCCATACGGATACGGCGGAGGCTGATTGTCTGTGGGATCCGTGCCGAACCGATCGACCAGATTCGAATCCAGGTGTAGGGCCGCACACGTCGCATCAAGCGTTCGCGGGCCGGTGATGAATGGCTCCTCCGGAAGGAGGGACACGCTCACCGTATCACGTCGAGCCGACAGACGACCGGGCAGATCGGCGACCGCCCTCTCACACGCCCAGTGCGACCCCGGTCGGCGCCGACTCGCGTTCCGCGGATCGCGACACCAGCGCGGCTTCGGTGCGCGTGCCGACACCGAGCTTGCGTAGTACCGCCGAGACATGCACGCTCACGGTCTTCACACTGATGAACAGCCGCTCGCCGATCTGCCGGTTGCTGAGCCCCTCGGCGATCAACGCCAGCACCTGCCGCTCGCGCGCGGTGAGCAGAGCCGGGCCGACAGACGCGCTGCGCTCCCCCTCGCCCCGCAGTCCGGCAGCGCGGGCGAAGGATGCCACCGCCGTCTGCAACTGCACGTGGCCGAGTTCGTCGGCGATCGCCTCCGCCGCGGAGAGAAGCGATGCCGCAGCCGGCCGGTCGCCGGCATGCACCCGCATGCGCGCGCGCTCGATCCGCAGGACGACGCGGAACGTGACCGGCACATCGTCGCCGTCTGCGGTGATGATCGCCTGGTCGAGGGCATCCGCCGTCGGATCGAGCAGGGCTTCCAGCAGCGCCGACCAGGCGTCTCCTCGCAGCTGCTCGGATTGCGCATCCCAGGCCTCAGCGACTGCACGCGTCGCCGCTCCGACGTCGTCGCCTGCCACCCGCAGCTCGCTGATGATCGCGCCGGCCTGCAGCAGAAGACGTCGCTGGTGCAGCAGAACCGGCCCGTCGTCGTCGAGCATGGCGAGGATCGCAGCGAGCGCTCCTCGCGGATCTCCGGCGCTCTCCGCCACGGCCACCTGCATGACGATGCCGTCGTACCAGATCTGCCGTTCCACGGCCCCGGTCTCCGCGAAGGCGGGAAGCCACTCGCTCATCGCTTCCACGGCCTCGGCGGTCTTCCCGCGCCAGGCGAGCACGCGTACCCGCGTCATCGTGGCGTACATGCGGAACACCCGCAGCGTGCCCTGCATGAAATCGCGCGCGAGCATTTCCTCGACCCGGCCGATCTCGCCGCGTTCGAGCAATGGCACCGCCATGTTCTGCGCCATGATCGACCCGGACGTGCGCTCGACACCGAGCTCTCGCGCCCGCGCGAGCCCCTCTTCTGCGAGCACGAGCGCCTCTCGGTAGCGGCCGAGCAGACCGAGCAGGTCGGAGTAGTTCACCCGGTAGCGCATTTCGGCGGTGCTGCCGCGGGCGAGGTCACGGGAGAGCCTGTACTCCCGGATGCCTCCGTCGACGTCGCCCAGGTGTGCGCGCGAGGCACCACGCACGTTGGCCGCCACCGAAAGCTGATCGTCGGAGTGCGCGCGTGCCGCGGCGTCGGTTGCGGCGTCCGCGAGCGCGATCGCCTCGACACGATCACCCGCGATCATGCGCCGGCTCGCGAGCTGGTTCAGCAGCTCCGCCCGGAGCGCGTCGTCATCGATACCGGCATCGACGATCGCGAGAGCCTGCTGCAGCAGAGGAATCGCTCCCGCACGCCCGAGGTTGACCAGATACAGCGCCTTGTTGCGCAGCAGCCGCGCGTGCAGTCGAGGATCGATGGTCGAGGGATCAGCCTCGTCGAGCGCGAGATTGGCGACCGCGAGCGCCCGTTCGCCGTCGCCCGCGTTGCGCAGGATCGACCCGAGCGTGTGGAGCAGCTCGAGGTGCTCGACGCCGGCCGCCTCCGCGGCATCGGACACGTGCGGCCACAGATCGAGCGCGAGTTCCCCGAACCGCGCGGCGGCTCCGAACGCGAACTGCGTCTTGGCGTCACGCATCGCCTCGACGGCCGCGATGAGCGCACGCCGCTCGTCCTGAGCGAGCTGCCAGTGATGTGCCAGCGCTGCCGCGTCGCCGCTCTCGGTGTCGTCGCAGTACACCTCGAGGGTCTCGGCGTAGGAGCGATGCAGTCTCGATCTCTCACCCGGCAGCAGGTCGGCGTGCACGGCCTCGCGGAGAAGGGCGTGCCGGAATCGATAGAGATCGTCGGCGGTCACGAGGATCCCGCTGCTCATCGCCTCGCGGAGAGCATCGTCGAGCCGCTCCTCACCCAGGTCGGTGAGACGCACGAGCAGCGGATGTGCGAGCGGGCGCTCCGCACCGGACGCGACCTGAACCACCCGACGCGCATCGACGCCCAGACGATCGAAGCGCGCGAGCAGGATGTCACGGAGGCCGTCGGGCAGCGGACCCGCCGTGCATCCCGCGATCTCCTCGACGAAGAACGGGACACCCTCGGCGCGCTCCTGCACCCTCTCGAGCGCTCCTTCACTGAGGGGGTGGCCGGTGATCTGCTCGGCGAGCGCCCGCACGGCATCCGCTTCGAGCCGTTGCAGTGCGAGCCGTTCGAGCAGGCGCGCCCTGGCGCCCTCGGCGATGAACCTGCTGACCGCGTCGCCCCGACGCACATCGTCGGAGCGGCAGCTGAGGAGGAGAAGGACCCTGCCACGCGTGAGCGTGCGCAGCAGGAAGGAGAGGATCGCGAGCGTGGACTCGTCGGCCCAGTGCAGGTCTTCGATGATCAGCACCTGGGGAGCGAGTGCTGCGGCCGTCTCGATGAGCGTCGCGATCGCATCGCGCAACCGCTCGGGGCTCGTGGCCGCGCGTTCGGTCTGCCCGGATGCCAGCGCGGGCAGCAGCATGCCCAATGCCTCGGCCCCCACGCCCACGGCCGCGCGCGCCTCGTCGACGCCGACCAGCGCGACGAGCGAACGCAGGATGCCGGTCAGGGGGCCGTACGGCGTACGTGCCGCGCCGAGGTCGAGGCACCAGCCGACGTGCACGTCGGCCCGGTCGGCGACCACCGCCGCGAACTCGCGCAGCAGCCGCGACTTGCCGATGCCGGCCTCCCCCTCGACGAGCAGGGCCGTCGGCGTTCCCTCCACGGCGCTCTCGAACGCACGCAGCACGACCGCGAGATCGGCGTCGCGACCGACCATCGCGAAGCTCGTGGCGAACGAGGGCATGGATTCATGCTCCCACTCCCCGCCGACATCCGGGCCGCTGTCCGCGCTGACCTGTGTGCGGCGCGGCGCCGTGGAGATCGCGGGGTTCACCGCGCGGTCAGGGGCTCGCAGGCGCCAGGGGAACGGCGCTCGGTCGTTGGAGCGGCAGCGGTCTGCGCGCCTGCCCCCGCTCCTGCGCGCCCGAGCATCCGGTGCAGCATCCGCCGCAGGGCTCCGACCGGACGCGGCACGATCTGATCGGCACGCTCGATCAGCATCCGACGGCGTTCGACGGCCTGCTCCAGCTGCTCGCGCTCGAACTCGCTGACCTGATAGCTGAGAGAGGGGTTCTCGTACATGGCTTCTCCTCGACGGTGTGCGATATCCCTACACTCGGCTCTGAGGCGCCCCGCCCACATCCGACGGATTCCCTATCTTTCGTCCGCGTCCGCCCCCGGGCCTAAGACGATCCGCTTTGTCGCGCGCCATCTGCACGACCACGCGCCATCTGCACGACGAATACCGCACATCCGTCGTGCATCCGGCACTTCATCGTGCAAGTGACCCCGCCAACCCACGCCATGTGCATCGCACTAGCGTGGAGGCATGCGCATCCCCGCCGCGATCCGCGCCTCCCAGCGCTCCCCGTTGCTGCAGGTGGTCAAGTCCGCCGCTGCGACGATCTCGGCGTGGCTGATCGCCGGGTGGGTGTTCCCGGCGCAACTCCCCGTCTTCGCCGCGATCGCGGCACTGCTGGTCGTGCAGCCGAGCGTGAACCAGTCCCTGTCGAAGGCTCTCGAGCGCAGCATCGGTGTGATCGCGGGCGTCGTGATCGCCGTCGCCCTCGGCCTGCTCCTGGGGTCGCCCAGCTGGATCGTGCTGCTCGCGATCGTGGTCGCGATGCTCGTCGCGTGGGTGTTCCGCGCCTCGCCCGGCACCGGCAACCAGGTCGCGATCTCGGCGATGCTCGTGCTGGCGCTCGGTTCGTCGAGCCCGGAGTACGCGTTCGCCCGCATCGTCGAGACGCTGATCGGCGTGGTGATCGGCATCGTCGTGAACGCGGCGATCGTGCCTCCCGTGCTGGTCGCGCCCGCACGCCGCGACCTCGGGCTGCTCGGCAGCGAGTTGGCCGCGAGCCTCGACCGTCTGGCCGACGCACTGCCCTCGCCGCAGACCGCCCGCAAGCTCCAGGAGCTGATGCTGGAGGCGCGACTGCTGCGCCCGATGAAGGATGCCGCCGAAGCATCCATCGCCGCCGGCGAGGAGTCGCTCACGCTGAACCCGCGACGCTCCACGCACCGCGCCGACCTGCGCGAGATGCGTGCACTGCTGGAACGGCTCTCCCCCATCGTCACCCAGGTGATCGGAATGACCCGCGCCTACTTCGACCACTACGACGACTCGATCGGCGAGGAGCCCGCCGTGGCCGCGATCGCCGAGCAGCTGCGCCGGGCCGGGCACGATGTGCGTCTCGCGGTGCAGATCGCCGATGTCGCACCGGAGCCGGAGGCGCTCACGTCCGTGATCCCGGCACTGACGGCGCCGCTCGTGATCCGCCCGCCGTCGTCGCAGCACTGGATCCTGATCGGGTCGATGATGGAGGACCTGCGGCGCATCCGCGATCAGCTGGTCGAAGACTGAGGCCCGGCCTACCCTGGACCCATGCCCGACATGACGCTGCAGGAGGCGCTCGGCGAACTCGCCGCCCTCGAAGATCCGAAGATGCGCGCCGCGAACGAGAAGCGCGGCGACGACCACGGCATGAACCTCAGCCGCCTGCGCGCGCTCGCGAAGCGCATCAAGACCGATCAGCCGCTCGCGCAGGAGCTGTGGGCGACGGGAGAGACCTCGGCCCGTCTGCTCGCCCTGCTCGTCTGCTCACCCCGCGCGTTCACCGCCGACGAGCTCGACGCGATGATCCGCGAGACCGACCCGCCGAAGGTCAACGACTGGTTCGTGAACTACGTCGCGAAGAAGACTCCCCTCGCCGAAGAGCTGCGGCTGCGCTGGTTCGACGACGCCGACCCGACGGCCGCGGCTGCCGCGTGGTCGCTCACCTCGGTGCGCGTCGTGAAGCAGGCGGGCGGCCTCGATCTCGACCACCTGCTCGACCTGATCGAGCGCGACATGCAGAGCGCGCCGAAGCGGCTGCAGTGGTCGATGAACGAGACGCTCGCGCAGATCGGCATCCATCATCCGGCGCTGCGCGCGCGGGCACTCGAGATCGGCGAACGCCTGCAGGTGCTGGCCGACTACCCCACCGCACCCGGATGCACGTCGCCGTTCGCGCCGCTGTGGATCGGCGAGATGGTGCGCCGGGCCGAGGGCTGACCTAGCCTGAGGGCATGAGCACGCACATCGCCGCAGAGCCCGGTCAGATCGCCCCCATCGTCCTGTTCCCCGGTGATCCGCTGCGGGCGAAGTGGATCGCGGAGACATTCCTCGAGGGCGCGGAGCTGTACTCCGAGACCCGCGGGATGCTCGGCTACACCGGCACGTGGAACGGTCACCGCGTCTCGGTGCAGGGCTCGGGCATGGGACAGCCGTCGATGGCGATCTACGCGAACGAACTGTTCGACTCCTACGACGTGCAGACGATCGTGCGCGTGGGCTCGTGCGGGGCTCTCACCGAGCGCCTGAAGGTGCGCGACATCATCATCGCGAACGGCGCCTGCACCGACTCCGGCATCAACCGGGTGCGCTTCCAGGGTCTCGACTACGCCCCCGTCGCCGACTTCTCGCTGCTGCGCGCGGCGGTGGAGGCGAGCGAGAACGAGCCGCCGGAGTCGGCGGTGCACGTCGGACTGCTGCTGTCGAGCGATCAGTTCTACAGCACGCGGCCGGAGCTGAGCGAGCCCTTCGTGCAGCACGGGGTGCTCGGCGTCGAGATGGAGACCAGCGGGCTGTACACGCTCGCCGCCTACTACGGGCGCCGTGCGCTGAGCATCTGCACGGTGTCGGACCACATCCTCACGGGTGAGGAGACCACGGCGCAGGAGCGCGAGCAGACGTTCGGCGACATGATCCGCATCGCACTGCAGGCCGCGACCTCGGTCTGACGCCCGCGCGGGGTTCACAACTCCTCAAGATCGGACTGCGTTCGCCCCGCGGGGGCACTTTCACCGCTCCGGGCATGAGTTCTTGAGGAGTTGTGAACGGCGGGGTGGGATGATCGGAGCATCATGTCTTCTCTCCTCGACGCCGCACCTCCCGCCGGGGCCGATGCCGACACCGTCTATCTCGCCTTCGTCGACTGGGCAGAGTCGACCGGCCTCCGCCTGTATCCGGCGCAGGACGAAGCGGTCATCGAGATCGTCTCCGGCAACAACCTGATCCTGTCGACGCCGACCGGCACCGGGAAGTCGCTGGTCGCGGTCGGCGCGCACTTCGCTGCCCTGAACGCCGGCGTGCGCAGCTTCTACACCGCTCCGATCAAGGCCCTGGTGAGCGAGAAGTTCTTCGCACTGGTCGACGTGTTCGGCGCCGAGAACGTCGGCATGATCACCGGCGACTCCTCGGTCAACCCGGATGCGCCGATCATCTGCTGCACGGCCGAGATCCTCGCGAACCTCGCCCTGCGCCAGGGCGCGGAGCTGCCGGTCGGCCAGGTCGTGATGGACGAGTTCCACTTCTACGCCGACCCCGACCGGGGCTGGGCGTGGCAGGTCCCACTGCTGGAGCTGCCGCAGGCGCAGTTCGTGCTGATGTCGGCGACGCTGGGCGACGTGACCGAGCTGTCCGCCGATCTGACCCGTCGCACGGGCCGCGAGACCACGTCGGTGACCGGGGTCGAGCGCCCCGTCCCACTGCACTTCTTCTACGAGCAGACGCCGATCCACGAGACCATCGACGACCTGCTCGGCACCGGGCAGGCGCCCATCTACATCGTGCACTTCTCGCAGGCCGCCGCCATGGAGCGCGCGCAGGCGCTGTCCAGCACCAAGGTCGCCACGCGCGAGCAGCGCGACCAGATCGCCGACCTCATCGGCGCCTTCCGTTTCACGACCGCGTTCGGCAAGACGCTCGCCCGGTTCCTGCGCGCCGGCATCGGCGTGCACCACGCGGGGATGCTGCCGAAGTACCGGCGCCTGGTCGAGCAGCTCGCACAGCGCGGACTGCTCCGTGTGATCTGCGGCACCGACACGCTCGGTGTGGGCATCAACGTGCCCATCCGCACGGTGCTGCTCACCGCGCTGACGAAGTTCGACGGCACCCGGATGCGCCAGCTCAACGCCCGCGAGTTCCACCAGATCGCCGGCCGCGCGGGGCGCGCGGGCTTCGACACCGCCGGCACCGTGGTCGCCCAGGCACCGGAGCACGAGACCGAGAACCTCGCCGCGATCCGCAAGGCCGGCGACGACCCGAAGAAGAAGCGCAAGATCATCCGCAAGAAGGCGCCGGACGGTTTCGTGTCGTGGGGCGAGCCGTCGTTCCGCAAGCTCATCGACGCGGTGCCCGAGACGCTGACATCGCACATGCAGATCACGAGCGCGATGATGCTCAACGTGATCGCTCGCGGCGGCGACGTGTTCGGCAATATGCGCTCTCTCGTATATCGACAACCACGAGCCGCGGAAGCGTCAGCGCGAACTGGCGGTCCGGGCGCTGGGGATCTACCGCACCCTGCGCGAATCCGGCATCGTCGAGCGCACGGACGACGGCGAGATCCGGCTCACGGTCGACCTGACAGCCGAACTTCGCGCTGAACCAGCCGTTGTCGCCGTTCGCCCTCGCGGCGTTCGAGCTGCTCGACCCCGACCCCGCCAAGGGCACCGGCACACAGCAGTATCACCTCGACATGCTGTCGATCGTCGAGGCCACGCTCGACGATCCCCGCGCGATCCTGGGGCAACAGGAGTTCCTCGCCTGCGGTGAGGCGATCGGCGCGATGAAGGCCGAGGGGATCGAGTACGACGAGCGGATGGAGCTCGTCGAGCAGGTCACCTACCCGAAGCCGCTCGACGAGCTGCTGACCGCGGCCTTCGAGACCTACAGCGCCGCACAGCCGTGGATCCGCGACTTCGAGCTGCACCCGAAGTCGGTCGTGCGCGACATGTACGAGCGGGCCATGTCGTTCGGGGAATATGTCGCGTACTACAAGATCGCCCGCGTCCGAGGGCGTGGTGCTGCGCTACCTCTCCGACGCGTATCGCGCGGCCTCGCAGACCATCCCCGAGGAGCTGAAGACCGAGGATCTGCGCGACCTCATCGAGTGGCTCGGCGAGCTCGTGCGTCAGGTCGACTCGAGCCTGCTCGACGAGTGGGAGGAACTGGTCAGCGGCGCACTCCCCGCTCACGGGAGCGACGAGCCGATCGTGCCACCGGCCCCGAAGCGCCTCACCACGAACGTGCGGGCCTTCCGCATCCTGGTGCGTAACGAGCTGTTCCGTCGCGTGCAGCTCGCCGCCCGCGACGACGTGGATGGTCTCGCCGACCTCGACCCGGTGTTCGGAGCCGATGCGTGGTCCGCCGCGCTGGACGGATACTTCGCCGACCACGACGAGATCCTCACCGGTGCGGATGCACGCAGCTCGAAGCTCCTGCTCCTCACCGAAGGTCCCGAGACCTGGACCGTCCGGCAGATCCTCGACGACCCGGCCGGCGACCACGACTGGGGCATCTCCGCGACCGTCGACCTCGCCGCCTCCGACGAGACCGGGGCGGCTGTCGTCACGGTCGTCGCGGTCGACCGGCTCTGAGCGCGACGGGCACCGCGTGCGACTCATGATCCGGGGCGGCCCGTTCGACGGCGCCGCGCTCGAGGTGCCCCGCCGCACCCCGCCGGGTCTGCGGCTGAGCCTGTGTCACGACGACACTACCGCGGTGTACCGGATCATCGGCACCCGCGGCGGTGGACGCGAGGTGGTGTTCGAGGAGGAGACCTCGACGCCGCTCGCTCAGCCGGCGAGCACCGCGAGCACGTTGCCCGCCGGATCGCGGAACCAGGCGATGTCCGGCCCGCGCCCGTCGCCGCGTACGATGCCGCGCGCATCGGAGGGGAACTCCTCGTCGGTGTAGATCTTCGTCGTCACACCGCGGGCGATCAGCTCGTCGACCGCGGCATCGATGTCGCTCACCGGGAAGTTCAGGATCGTGAAGCTCGCCGGTGCATGGTTCGGTTTGGAGTAGATCAGGATCGAACCGCCGCTCGGCAGGTGCAGTTCGAGGAACCCCATCTCGTTGTCCTTGACGTCGAGACCGAGGGTCGAGCCGTAGAACTCCCGGGCCGCGTCGATGTCGTCGACACTGAACCCGCTGAAGGCGTCATCCGCAGTGAAGGCACTCATGAGATCAGCATCCGCCTCACCGTCGCGATTGTCGATACCCCTCTCACTGCGCGCCACGCACGAGCCGGCCGACCAGGTCGACGTAGCTCACCTCGGCGGCCGCGAACATCCGCGGCACCTGCGAGGCCGCGGTGAGTCCGGGCATCGTGTTCACCTCGTTCAGCACCGGACCGTCGGCGGTGAGGAAGAAGTCCATGCGCGCGACGCCCGCACAGCCGAGCGCATCGAACATCGCGATCGCCGCACGCTTCAGCGCCGAGGTCTCGGCGGCGTCGAGCGCCGCCGGCACCGTGAACCGCGCCGACCCGTCGTACTTGGTCGCGGTGTCGAACAGCCCCGTCGCCTGGATCTCCAGCGGCGGTGCGGCCCAACGGATGCCGCCGGCCTCCCGCAGCACTGCCACGTCGATCTCGCGCCCCCGCACGACCTCCTCCACGAGCAGCCGACTGTCGAAGCGCGCCGCCTCCCGCAGGGCACCCAGCAGCTCGCCCTCTTCCGTCACGAGACTGACGCCGTAGCTCGACCCCGCCGACACGGGCTTCACGACGACGGGTCCGTCGAACTCGACGTCTCCGATGTCGCCGGCCGCGATCAGCCGCCCCCGCGCGGTGCGCAGGCCGACGGCATCCGCCACCAGCTTCGTGGTCCACTTGTCCATGCCGATCGCTCCCGCCCGCAGGGGCGACCCGACCACGCGCACGCCCGCGAGCGCGCACAGCGCGGCGAGTGCACCGTCTTCGCCGTTCTCACCGTGCACGGCGGGGAACACGACGTCGGCCCATTCGAGCAGCGGCGCGGCCTGCGCGAGCGAGGTGGCCGGCGACTCGGCCGGCGGGATGCCGTCGGCCCGCCAGATGCCGTCGCGATCGATCGTCACACAGCGCACCTCGTGATCGCCGAGACGCAAAGCCGCCGCGACCGCGGATGCCGACGCCAGCGACACCTCGTGCTCGGCGTTCCGCCCACCGCCGATGACCAGAACCCGCGTCGTCATGCGATGCTCCTCCGCACGCGTGCGCCGATGCCCGTGACGATCGTGTGCGGGATCGTCCCCGCCCACCGCGCCCACTCCTGCACCGTCGGCACGGCACCCCCCTCCGGTCCGAACACCGTCACCGTCTCCCCCCTGTCGAACACCGCACCCCCGGTGTCGATCACGATCTGATCCATCGACACGCGCCCCACGATCGGATACCGCTCCCCACCGATCGCCACCCCCGCGTCCGACGGCAGTGCGCGTGGGATGCCGTCGGCATAGCCCACGCCCACCACGCTGAGGTGCGTGTCGCGCGGTGACACATACGTGCCGCCGTATCCCACCGCCGCTCCGGCCGCCACGGCGCGGGTGTGCACGACGGACGCCGTCAGGCGCGATGCTGCCGCCAGCACCACCGTCTCCGAGGGGTCGATGCCGACGAGCCCCGCGCCGATCCGCACCATCCCGAAGTGCGTCGACGGGTCGGTCAGCGCCGCCGACGTCGCCGCGAGGTGCACGATCAGCGGACCGAACCCGGCGCGCAGCACCGCATCGCGCGCCTGCCGCATGCGCAGCACACCGGCTGCGTTCGCCCGGGGGTCGGCGTCGTCCGCATGAGCGAGGTGCCCCATCACGCCCGACGACCTCGATGGCCCCGCGTCCCACCCCCTCACGCGCGAGGTGCAGCAGCGCGGACCACTCGTCGACCGCGCACCCTCCGCGCGACATCCCGGTGTCCATGTGCAGATGCACGCGGATCGGACCGACGTCTCCGGCCACGGCATCCTCCACGAGCTGTCGCAGCTCCGCGACCGAACCGACCGCGATGTCGACGCGCAGCGCGGCGGCCGCGGCGACGTCGACGCCCGACGGATTCAGCCATGCGAGCACGGGCTCCTCGATCCCGGCGTCGCGCAGCGCGACGGCCTCGGTGACGTCGGTGATGCCCAGCCACTCCGCCCCCGCGGCGAGCGCCGCCGACGCGACCACCACCACGCCGTGGCCGTACCCGTCGGCCTTCACGACCGCCATGATGAGCGCATCGGTCGCGGCCCGCACACGGCGCACGTTCTCACCGACGGCATCGGGGAATATGCACAGCGTCGGCGGGGCGAGGCGCGCGGAGACGGTCGGGGTGGGGGCGAGCAGAGCGGTCATCGGTGCATCCTCGGGTCTTCGGTGGGGTCGGAGTACATCGGGGGGCAGCCCTGGGCGATCGCCTCCGGGCGCAGCTCGTAGTGCCAGGATTCGTTCGCGTAGATCTGGCAGAGTCCGTAGCCGGATCCGCGCTGCGCCAGCCAGTCGAGCGTGGGCAGCGGCCCGAGATCGACCGCCTCTCCCGACACGTGCGCGGAGGTGGCGGGGGTCGCGACCCAACGCGACGCCTCGGCTTCGGAGCCGTACTGCACGATCGCGTCCTGCAGCATCCGCTCCTGCAGCACCGGGGAGCGCCACCCGCTGTTGACGCGGAACTCGACGCCCGCGCCGGCGGCATCGGTCGCCGCCTTCTGCAGTGCCTGCAGCAGAGCGGGGTCGAGGCGCCCGACCGCCACCCGGTCGATGTCGAACACGGTGGGCTGGTCGCCGTCGCGGATCACACCGTCGGCTTCGCTCGGCGCCACGACCGATCCGTCGATGGTGCCGCTCGACGCGCCGCCATCGGACGTCGGCGGCGCCGAGGGCGAGGACCCGACGGATGCGGATGCCGCCGCCAGGGTCTGCTGAACGAGGGTCTGCTGCACGACGAACACGGCGACGCCGACGAGCAGGAGCCCGATCACGAGCGCGGCGATCCGTCGACGGCGTCGTGCACGCGGCGGCACGGCGGAGGTGGTGCTGTTCATGCTTCCAGTGAAGAAGGCGGCCTGTTGCCGGGGCGTATGCGCTTCTGCATATGCTCCCGATATATGCGGATGCGTAGGATCGCACTCATGCGTGTGCTGATCGTCGAGGACGAGCCCTACCTCGCCGAGGCGGTCCGCGACGGGCTGCGCCTCGAGGCGATCGCTGCCGACATCGCCGGCGACGGCGACACCGCGCTCGAGCTGCTGAGCATCAACTCCTACGACTGGTCGTGCTCGATCGCGACGTCCCCGGGCCCACGGCGACGAGATCGCGCGCTGGATCGTGGCCTCCGGCAGCGGCATCCCGATCCTCATGCTCACGGCCGCCGACCGGCTCGACGACAAGGCATCCGGGTTCGAGCTCGGCGCCGACGACTACCTCACCAAGCCGTTCGAGCTGCGCGAGCTCGTGCTGCGCCTGCGCGCGCTCGGATCGACGGCGCCAGCGCGCGCGACCGCCGGTGCTCGAGGTCGCGGGCTCCGGCTCGACCCGTTCCGCCGCGAGGTGTACCGCGACGGCGCTACGTCGCGCTCACCCGCAAGCAGTTCGCGGTGCTCGAGGTGCTCGCGATGCGGCCGGGGCGGGGTGTCAGCGCCGAGGAGCTGCTCGAGCGCGCGTGGGACGAGAACGCCGACCCCTTCACGAACGCCGTGCGCATCACGGTGTCGTCGCTGCGCAAGCGGCTCGGCGAACCGTGGCTGATCCTCACCGTGCCGGGCGTCGGCTATCGGATCGGGACGGATGCCGATGCGTAGACGTCGCGGGATGAGCGCCCGCCTCAAGCTCACCCTGAGCTACGCCGGCGTCGTCGTGCTCTCCGGCGTCGCTGCTGCTCGCGGCGGTCGGCTTCTTCCTGCTGCGGTACGTGCCCGACGTGACATCCCGCAGCGATCGATCTTCTCCCGAACCGCTCCGACCTGCTGCGGGCGTTCGCGCCGGTCGCCGTGGTCGTGCTGCTCGTGCTGCTCGCGCTCGGCCTCGGCCGGCGGGTGGCTGCTCGCCGGGCGCATGCTGGCGCCGCTCGAGCGCATCGGCCGGGCGGCGCAGCTCGCCGCGCAGGGGTCGCTGTCGCATCGCGTCGCCCTGGAGGGACCGCGCGACGAGTTCCGCGACCTCGCCGACGTGTTCGACTCGATGCTCGAGCGTCTGGAGGCGCAGATCGCCGAGCAGCAGCGCTTCGCCGCGAACGCCTCGCACGAGCTGCGCACACCCCTCGCGATCTCGCAGACGCTCCTGGAGGTCGCCCGCACCGATCCCGACCGCGACGTCGACGCGCTGATCACCCGCCTGCGAGAGGTGAACACCCGCGCGATCGAGCTCACCGAGGCGCTCCTGCTGCTCGGGAGAGCCGACCGCCGCACGTTCACGCGAGAGATCGTCGACCTGTCGCTGCTCGCGGAGGAGTCGGTCGAGCAGCTGCTGCCCCTGGCCGAGCGGCGCGGCGTCTCGATCGAGGTCGGCGGTGTCGCGGCCCCCGTGCGCGGGTCGGCGACGCTGCTGCAGCAGCTGGTCACGAATCTCGTGCTCAACGCGATCGTGCACAACCTGTCCTTCGGCGGACGCGTGGCCGTACGCACGCACGTGCTGCCGCACGCCGTCGCGGTCGTGATCGAGAACACGGGAGACGTGGTCGCCGGCGCATCGCGTGGCAACCTTCACCGAACCCTTCCAGCGCGGGGCCGAGCGCACCCGCACCGAGGATCACGTGGGCGTCGGCCTGGGGCTCGCGATCGTGCAGCGCATCACCGAGGCCCACGACGGCACGCTCGTGCTCACGCCCCGGGCGGACGGCGGTCTGATCGTGACGGTGTGGCTGCCGCATCCGTTCCCCCGGTCCTGACGACCGGGCCCTCCGGCTGCCCCCTCCGGCACACATGCACGACTCCGGCACGGATGCACGACCGAATCGGCGATCTCGCCGTGCGTCCGTGCACCGGTCGTGCATCCGTAACCCGCAGTCGCCGCAGTCGACGCGGATGACGGTCAGGCGACCTCGGACCCCCGCAGTGCGGCGAGCTCCTGGCCGTAGGTGCGGGCGTCGCTCTCGGCGGTCTCTTTGAGTTCGCGGGCGGTGTCGGCGAACGCGTCGAGGGCGGGGTTGACGCCGACGAGCGTGAACGGACGCTGCACGACGCGCAGGTCGAGACCCCAGACGTCGGCAAGCACGCGGCGCAGCCATCCGGTCGAGTGGTCCCAGCCGTCCTTGGGCGTGCCGGGGGCGTAGTTGCCGCCGAGCACCGTCACCAGGGTCGCCGGCTTACCCTGCAGCGCGGTGCCGGTGGGGCTGATGCGCTCGTCGGTGTAGGCCAGGTCGAACCACGTCTTGAAGTGCTGCGAGACGCCGTAGTTGTACAGCGGCACCGCGAACAGCAGCGCGTCGGCGCCGATCAGCTCGTCGGCGAACTGCGTGGCGAGGGCGCGGGCGTCGTTCTGCGCAGGGGTGCGCTGCGCATCCTCGACGAATCCGCCGGTCACGGCATCCGCCCAGGCTGTCGCGGGCACCGGGTCGGCAGCGAGGTCGCGGCGCGTCACGGTCGAGTCGGGGTGGGATGCCGTCCACTCGGCTTCGACCAGGTCGGCCAGCGAACGGCTGGCGGACGACGCGGGCAGGATGCTGGCATCCAGGCGGAACAGAGACATGACGTGCCTTTCGTTTCGAAGTCGCTAGTTTTTACTAGCGACAGCGGTTAACGTAGCACAGGTAGGATGGGGGCATGGCCGAGGCCGAGACGGAGATCCATCAGTGCGACGCCGCCGTCACACTGGCGTTCAGCGTGCTCGGCAAGCGATGGAACGGGATGATCGTGTCGTCGCTCGGCGGCGGACCCTCCACCTTCGTGGCACTGCGGCGCGCGGTGGCCGGCATCAGCGACACCGTGCTCTCCGACCGACTCGCGGAACTCGCCCAGACGGGACTCGTCGCGCGCACGGTCGACGCCGGCCCGCCCGTCACGGTCTCCTACGCACTCACCCCGGCGGTCGGGGGCTGTTGCCGATCCTCGACCAGCTCGGATCCTGGGCCTCAGCGAACCTCGAGCGCCCGCGCGCGACCTGACCCGCGGCTGGCCCGGCCGCGGTGCAGCGCGGCACCTGGACGCGGCACACATGCACGCCCGGGACGAGACGCCGGGCGGCCGAATCGGCGTGCACGTCGGCGGATCGTCCGAGGAGCGGGCCGAGGGCGGGGGGAGGGGCCGGCCCCAGCCGGGCCGCTCACCAGGGGCTGGGCTCGTAGTCCTTCAGGAAGACGCCGTGGATGTCGTCGCCGGCCTCGCCGCGCACGATCGGGTCGTACACGCGGGCGGCGCCGTCGACCAGGTCGAGCGGGGCGTGGAAGCCCTCCTCGGCCAGGCGCACCTTCGTGTAGTGCGGGCGCTCGTCGGTGATCCAGCCGGTGTCGACGGCGGTCATCAGGATGCGGTCGGTCTCGAACATCTCGCCGGCGCTGGTGCGCGTGAGCATGTTGAGGCGCGGCCTTCGCCATGTTGGTGTGCGGGTGGCCCGGCCCCTTGTAGCGGCGGCCGAAACGCCCTCCATCGCCGAGACGTTGACGATGTACTTGCGGCGCGCGGATCGCGCGCCATCGACGCGCGCAGCCGGCTGATCAGCAGGAACGGCGCGGTCGTGTTCGCGAGCTGCACCTCGAGCATCTCGAGCGGGTCGCACCTGTCGACCGCCTGGGCCCAGCTGTTGACGGTGTGCACGTCGGGCACGAGCCCACCGGCGTCGATCGCCGTGCCGTCTGCGTGCTTCTCGAGCGACGACGAGCCGGGCGCCATCGCGAGCGCGCGAGCTCCTCGGCGGTGAGCGCCTGCCCGCCCAGTTCGGCGACCGTGCCGCCGAGCGGCCGCGACGCGAGAGCAGCGGATGCGCGTCGACGGACGGCCTGCGAGCGCCTGCGGGTGCGGGTCGCCGTGTGACCGAAGGTCTCCATCTCGGGCAGCGGGCCGTCGGGCAGCGGCTGCAGCTCGGCATCGGCGAGCAGCGAGTACGGCCCGGCCGAGCGGCGGACGGTCTGGGCGGCGTTGTTGATGAGGATGTCCAGCGGGCCCTGCGCGGCGACGGAGTCGGCGAGGCGCGATCACCTGGGCGGGGTCGCGCAGGTCGATGCCGACGACGCGCAGGCGGTGCAGCCAGTCGGCCGCAGTCGGGCAGCGGCGAGAAGCGGCGGACGGCATCGCGGGGGAACCGCGTCGTGATGGTGGTGTGCGCGCCGTCGCGCAGCAGCCGCAGCGCGATGTGCATGCCGATCTTGGCGCGGCCGCCGGTGAGCAGGGCGCGCTTGCCGGTGAGGTCGGTGCGGGCGTTGCGCTTGCCGTGGCTGAGCGCGGCGCAGTCGGGGCAGAGCTGGTGGTAGAAGGCGTCGACGAGCGTGTAGGCTGCTTGCAGATGTAGCAGGCGCGCGCTTGAGCAGCTCGCCGGCGATCGGGCGTCCTCCTGCTGGTGGCGAGGTCGAGGCCGCGGGTCTCGTCGTCGATGCGGTCGGGGGCGCCGGTGGCGGTGGCGGCGACGACGGCCTTGTCGGCGTCGGCGATCGCGCGCGGATCTCCTTGCGCCGAGCCGCTTGACGGCCTTGAACATGGCGGCGGTCGCATGACGCACGGCGACGAAGTCCGGGTGCTCGTTGTCGATCTGGTGCAGCTCGGACAGCACGCGCAGCGTCGTGGCGAGATCGTCGGGGTCGATGCCGGTGCCCAGGGTCTGGGAGCCGGCTCGGCGGAGGGCAGGGGCGCGTCGGTCATTGTCCCGATTTTACGCGAGTGTCCTGGGGGTTCGCGCGCGAACGCTCAGCCCTGAGTTGTGGATGCCGACGAGCGGCTCGTCGCTAGGCGATACCTCCCCCGTCGACCACCAGAGCGGAGCCGGTCACGTACGAGGAGTCGTCGCTCGCGAGCCACACCACGGCCTGCGCGACCTCGCTCGGCTCGCCCATGCGACGCAGCGGACGGTCGGCGGCCTCGGCCAGGAACGCAGCTCGTGTCCTGCGCCAGCTGCCGGGCCTCGTCGCGCAGCATCCCGGTGTTCACGTCGCCGGGATTGACCGAGTTGACGCGGATGCCGGCGGGCCGTGGTCGATCGCGAGCGCGCGGGTCATGTTGACCACGGCCCCCTTCGACGCGCAGTACGAGATCGCCTGGCCTCCGCCCTTGAGCCCCCAGCCCGAGCCGGTGTTGATGATGGATCCGCCACCGCCGGCCTCCATGATCGGGCACGACGTGCTTGCACATCAGGAAGATCGAGCGCACGTTCACGCCGAACACGCGGTCCCACTCCTCCACGGTGGTCTCGACCGCGGTGGTGCGGCGGATGATGCCGGCGTTGTTGAACACGACGTTCACGCCCCCGAGCTCGGCGACGGTGTGGCGACGACGCGTTCGATGTCGGCCTCGCTGGCGACACGTCGGCGGCGATGGCGACGGCGGTGCCTCCCGCCGCGCGGATCTCGGCGGCGACGCCTCCGGCCGCCTCGGCGTTCAGATCGACGACGGCGACGCGCGCGCCCTCCGCGGCGAGCGCGATCGAGGTGGCACGGCCGATGCCGCCCGCGCCTCCGGTGACGATGGCCTTCTTGTTCTCGAGTCGCATGGGTGTTCCTTACTGTGTGGGGTGAGTTCGGGTGCGGTCACGGGGTAGATGCTGCGGGTGCCGACGCCGGTGATGACTCGGACGTGGCCGGCGAGCCGTGGCGTCGAGGTCTGGGTCGCCGGTGTCGACGAGGAGGGGGCGTCCGCGCAGGTCGATGAGCTTCTGCTCGGGGGCGACGACGAGCAGACGGGTCGTCGCCGATCGCGCGCAGGACGGCGCGCGGAGAGCTGCTGGTTGCCGCGCCCGAGCAGGAAGCCCTGGCCGCCGATCACGGTGACGACGGCCTGCGCCGGCGCCTGGGCGATCTCGGCGAGCAGGCCTGCTCGCTCGCTCGCCGCGGACGAGCAGCGCCGTCGAGCACGACGTCGACACCGAGCGGGGTGCCGTCGACGCCGAGCTGTCCGGCGATCTCGGCGGTCGTGCCGCCCGGGCCGAGCAGATAGCGCACGCCGGGTCGCATCGCGGCGACGGCGCCGCGGGCGGCGGCCTCGACGGCCGCGGCCTCGGTGGCTGGGGTCGGAGCCTTGCGCGCCTGGGTGCGGCCGGTGCGCACGGGAACCCGCAGCAGCGCGTACAGGTCGGGTCGACGCGAGCGCGGCGCAGCGCTGCTTCGTCGATGTCGAGCACCTCGCGGTCTTCGGTGGGCAGCGGCCCACGGTCACCCAGTCCGCGGCGATCGCGCCGGCCGCGGCGGGGCTGACCGCGAACACCGGGGAGTACATCTTCACGCCCGCCGGGACTCCGAGCACGGCCGGCGCTGTGCACAACTCCGCAGAACGCGCGGAATCCGCCTGCGGCCCCTGCCGTTGCCGACGGCACCGATTCTGCACGAGTTGTGAACGCCGAGGCGTGGGCACGCGAGCCCGGCCGCGGCGTCTCGCAGCGTCCCGTCACCCGCCGACCACGAGCACGAGATCGGCGCCCGCGGCCGCGCACGGCGCTACGGCGCGCGAGGTGTCTGCGGCCTCGGTCGCCGGATCGGCCGCCGTCACACCACGTCGGGCAGTAGTCCCGCGGCCTGCACGGCATCGGCAGCCCATCGGCGCCCGCAGCGGTCACGACACCAGCCCCGGATGCTGCGCCGCGAGCACCGACAGTGCGGCGGCCGCCCGTTCCTGCACGCGCGAACGGGCGCCGCGCGAGGCCGCGAGACGCTGCACGCCCGCACCGTCGGAGCCGGCGAGGCCCGCGGGCCCGCCGACACCGGCGACAGGGTTGACGACCAGTCCGATCACGACGCGACGGACTCCCCCGGGAAGCGCGACCGGAGACCGCCGACGGGTACTTCCGCTGGTACGCGCGCCACGTGACGGCCCACCGCTCCGGGTCGTCGAGGTCGTCGTGGTGCGTGTGGTGCACGGTCTGGTTGTGCGGCGCCGTGCGCACGACCTCCGGGCGTCTCGCGGGCCTCGCGGGCCACCTCGGCGAGGACGTCGCCGCGTACTCGTCGAGCTCGGCCATCGAGTACGACTCCGTCGGTTCGAGCGTGAACGGCTGCGGCACGACGTAGGGGTGGTGGCTGGTCCAGTAGTGCATCCCGAAGTCGGCAGGCGCGGACGCCGATCTCCTCCGAGCTGATGCCCGTCTCCTCGAACAGCTCCTGCCACGAGTAGCGCACCTGCTCGATGCGGCGGCGGCCGGTCGCGTACGGCGCGCTGGCTCCGGGGATCGCGAGGATGCGCTTCATCAGGTAGTTGTTGTTCAGCACCGCGGTCTCGGCGCACGGCGCGCAGGCCCTCGGCGCCGAGCGCGCTGATCCACGCGTACGTCCGCACGATGTTCGGGATGACGCCGTAGAACGGGGCGACGGAGCCGATCGACTGGCGCCCGGTCGGCGATCCAGCGACGTAGCGGTCGCCGACGCGCTCGACCACCGGGCCGGGCAGGAACGGCGCGAGCGCCTCGGACACGGCGTTCGCGCCCGAGCCGGGTCCGCCGCAGCCGTGCGGGGTGCCGAAGGTCTTGTGCAGGTTGAAGTGGCACACGTCGAACCCGGCGTCGCGCGCGCGGGTGATGCCGAGGATGCCGTTGGCGTTGGCCTGGTCGTACGAGGCGAGCGCGCCGACCGCGTGCGCGAGCGTCCACCCACTCCCGGATGCGCGGGTTGTAGATGCCGGTGTCCTCCGGGTTCGTGACCATGATCGCCGCGGTGCGCGGCGAGAGCGCCGCCTGCAGGGCGTCGAGCGAGGGGTAGCCGTCGGCATCCGGGAAGACCGTGATGACCTCGGTAGCCGGCCGCCTTCGCCGCCGCCGCGTTGGAGGGGTGGCGAGAAGATCGTGGTGATGACCTCGCGCCGCTGCTCGCCTCGCCGTTCGCGCGGCGTGGAAGGCGCGGATCATGGCGATGTTGGCCCAGATCGCGGCCGATCCGCCCTGCGTGTGCAGCGAGACCTCGTCCATGCCGGAGATCTCGGCGAGCATCCGCTCCAGTTGCCAGAGGATCTCGAGCACGCCCTGCGCATCGGCCGGGTCCTGGTGCGGGTGCATCGCGGTGAGCTGCGGGGTGCCGGCGAGCTGGTCGTTGATCTTGGGCGCGTACTTCATGGTGCAGGTGCCCTGACCGATGTCGACGTTGAAGTCGGCGCCGAGGTTCTCCTGCGACAGGCGCAGGTAGTGCTTGAGCACGCGCATCTGCCCCATCTCGGGCAGCGCGGGCGCGGTGGCGGCGGCGCAGTGCGGCGGGCAGCGCCGCGACGACGTCGCCCACCGCGTCACGCACGCCGGGCTCGACCTGCGAGACCAGCACGCCGCGCTCACCGGGCGTGGTCAGCTCGAAGATGATCGGCTCGTCCCAGCGAGCCTGCTGGAACCGGCGCAGTACCGGCTTCGGGGCGACGGGGAGACTCACTTCTGGTCCTTCACAATCTCGAGGGATGCGGATGCCGTGACCGCGGCGAGCGCGCCGGCCAGCCGGTCGATGTCGGCCTGGGAGGTGAGCTCGGTGACGCACACCAGCAGTCGGTGCTCTCCGACGACCACGCCGGGCTCGATGCCCTGTGCGCGGAGCGCGTCGACGACGACGGATGCCGCGATCGGCAGGGTCACGGTGAACTCGCGCAGGTGCACGGCCTCGTCGTCGAGCGAGACGCCGTCGATCGCGGCGAGCGCCTGCTGCGCGTAGCGGGTGCGGGCCAGGAGCACTTCGCCGAGCTCTGCCATTCCGGCCGGTCCCATCAGCGACAGGTACACGCCGGCGGCGATGCCCCACAGCGCGGCCGCTGTGCCGACCCACTCCTTCCCCTCTTCCCGGTGCGCGAAGGAGGTGCGGTCGTAGGCGACGTCGCCGAATCCGTACTCACCGGGCACGTCGGTGGTCGCGAGGCCGAACAGGCGCGAGGGCATCTCCATCACGAAACGCGGATCGTCGTGCACCGCGATGAAGCCGCCATGCGCGCCGCCGAACCACTGGTGCAGCCCGAGGGACTGGATGTCGCCCGTGACGATGTCGGCGCCGGACAGCGCGGGAGGCGTCAGGATGCCGTAGCCGATCGGGTCCGTGCCGACCACGACGACGGCGCCGGCCGCGTGCGCGGCATCCGCGATCTGCTGCAGCGCGGCCTCAACGGCGCCGGTCGCACTGGGCGTCTCGATCCACACCGCGGCCACGTCATCCGACAGGGCAGAGGTCACCGCGGCGACATCCGTAGTGCCGTCGAGCGTCGGCACGTGCTCGAGTGTCAGATGCGCGCGGATGTAGTCGTGCACCTTCGAGAGCTTCGCGGGCAGCACATCGCTCACCACCAGCACGCGCGAGCGTCCGGTCATACGGCCCGACATCGTGAGTCCGGTCGCGGTCGCCTGGTAGCCGTCGTAGGTCGGTACGTTCACGACATCCATCGCCAGCAGCTCGGCCATCAGCGACTGGTACTGGAACAGCGCCTGGAAGCGGCCGTGGTCCTCATAGGGCTCACCGGCGTACGCGGTCAGGAACTCGCTGCGGTCCGATGACCTCGTCGACGACGGCGGGCACGGCGTGGTGGTACGACGCCGGCGCCGAGGAAGCTCAGCCGCGCCTGGGCTCGACCGGCGGTTGCGGCGCCAGCAGGCCGCGCGACGTGGCGGGCCAGGTCCTGCTCGGCGACGAGCGGCGCCGGCAGGTCGAGCGGGCCGGCCGAGGCGGAGGTCGAGTCCGGCACGTCGGCGTAGAACTCGTCCGTCGACGGACTCGGCGCCGACGGCGTCGAGCATCGCCTGCGGGATGCCGGCGCCGTGTTCGGCACGTACGGGTGGACGAATGGTTGGGTCATGGTGGCCTCGCGGTCGGTGGTGTGCGGAGTCGGGAGGAGGGTGCGGCGTCATGAAGCCGGACCATGGTTCTGGGGGGCGGGGTGGGCGAGACGGCGACGCCGAAGGGCCCGAGGGGCAGGCCCGCGGCGTCGGCGATCGGCGTCGGTGAGCAGGTCGCGTCCGCCCGGGATGCGCGGAGCCGTGAGCGTGCGGCGCCCGTGGTTGAGGACGAACGTGTAGTCGGTGGCGCCGTCGGTGCGGGTGACGACCTCGAGGTCGGTGTCGCGCTCGGTGGAGGCGGGGACGGGCACCCCGCGGCGGCGAACAGCCTCGGAGAGCACGGCGCGCATCCCGTCGCTGTCGAGACCGGCGCTGAGGTACCAGGCCGATCCTGTGCCGGACGGGTCGGCGGGTCACGGCGGGACGGCCGTCCAACTCCCCGCCGGCGTACGTGCGCGCGCACCTCGACATCGGCGTCGACGCTCGAGCCATTCACTCCAGCTCGGCACGCACGAGAGCGCTCGCCGGCGTAGTCGATCGCGCTCGGTGAGGCCATCGGCGATCGGCCACTGCTCATCGACCTCGATGCCGAGCAGATCGCGCAGCACCCCTGGCGCTCCACCGTCGTGCACCTTCTCAGTGGCATCCACGACGCCCGAGAATGGGCCGACCACCAGGTGGCCCGCCGCGCTCCACGAACGCGGCGAGCGCGTCGGCCTGCGGTTGCTCGACGATGGTACAGGTTCGGCACCACGACGACGTCGGTACGCGTCGAAAGGTCCGACCGCCCGCACCGCATCGACCGGCTGCCCGAGCGTGTACAGCGGCGCGGTGCCAGGCGCGCGCCTGCGTCGCCCACTGGAGCCGCTGCGGAGGGCAGCGACTCGACCGCGCTGGTGCCCCACCACGAATCCCAGTCCACGACGAGGGCCACCCGCGAACGCACCCGGGTGCCCCGAACGGGCTCCAGCTTCTTCAGCTCGAGGCCCGAACGCCTTGGTCTCCTGGAAGCTGCCGCGAGCGCTCGCCGCGGTGGCCGAGCATCGAGGAGTGGAACTTCTCCTGGCCGTACCTGGCCTGGCGCCACTGGAAGAACATCACCGCGTCCGAGCCGTGGGCGACGGCCTGCAGGCTGCTCGACGCGGATCTTGCCCGGCGGCTTGGGCACGTTGACGTCGCGCCAGCTGGTCGCGCTCGCCGAGGACTCCAGCAGCAGCCACGGGCTGTCCGCCCTTGAGTGAGCGCATGAGCCCGTAGTTGAGCGCGGCACCGACGTGCGCGGTCGGATCGGCGGGTTCGGGGTAGGCGTCATCGGTGACGACATCCTCCACCGCCGCGAAGTCCCAGTAGTCGAGGTCGCGGAACATGCTCATGAAGTTCGTGGTCACGGCGATGTCGGGGGTGACCTCACGCAGCACGTCGATCTCGATCTGGAACAGCTCGAGCAACGCATCCGACGAGAAGCGTTCGAAGTCGAGCAGCTTGGTGGGGTTCACCGGACCCGGCGCCTTCTTCGGCGTCTCGATGTGATCCCACGAGGTGTAGCGCTGGCCCCACACGTTGACACCCCAGGCCTCATTGAGACCGTCGAGGTCGCCGTAGCGGTGTTGCAGCCAGCGGCGGAAGTGCCGCGCGGACTCGGGGCACCAGCAGCGCGAGGTGTGATCGCCGTACTCGTTCGAGATATGCCACATCGCCAGCCCCGGGTGGGTGCCGTAGCGGTCGGCCATGGCGCGGGTCATCCGGGCTACGTTCTCTCGCCAGACCGGCGACGAGGGGCAGTAGGTCTGCCTCGAGCCGAACTCGAGGCGGAGGCCGTCGGCGTCCCAGGGCAGCACATCTCGGGGTGCGCGCGCAGCAGCCATGACGGCGGGCGTGGCGGTGGCGGTGGCGAGGTCGATCGCGATGCCGTGCATCCCAGAGCAGGTCGAGGACGCGGTCGAGGCCGGCCGCAGTCGAAGACGCCGGGCTCACGCGGCTCGAGCAGCGGCCAGGAGAAGATCGGGCAGAGTGACCAGGTTGACGCCCGGCCTCGACGCATGAGGCGGCATGTCCTCATGCCCAGACGCTCCTCCGGCCACTGGTCGGGGTTGTAGTCGCCGCCGTAGGCGAGGGCGTCGAGGCGGACGGTCCGACGGCGAGGTGGTCAGGTCACTGGTCACCTTGCGGTACGGGCACGGAGGCTCGTCTCTGGGGTGGTGCACATGGGGTGCCGCCGCGCGCTGGCGCATTACACCGGGCAACCGTCGACTGTATTCTGTATACAGCCACGCTAAGGTCGCCGCTCCTCGCGGCGGGTCAAGCCCATAGGCTGGCGACGCCGGCCGGCCGGGCGGCCACGCACGAACCGACCAGGAGGTCACATGGCGATCGAGCGCAAGAACCTGCGGTCGCAGGTGCGCGAGGAGCTGCATGGCGCGCATGCGCGCCAGGCGACGTGCGCGCCCGGCGAGGGCATCAACGAGGTGCAGCTCGCGACCGAGCTCGGCGTGCAGCCGCACCCCGCTGCGCGAAGCCCTCATCGCCCTGGAGTCCGAGGGGCAGATCGAGAGCGGAGAACGGCAAGGGCTTCCGGTTCGTGCCTCTCAGCGCCTCTGAATTCCGCGACCTCGCGCCGGTCATGGCCGCCCTCGAGAGCCTGGCGCTCGAGCTGAGTCCTCCCGAGGAGCTGCAGCGCATCGGCGCGCAGCTGCACGAGATGGCCGAGGCCTTCGCCGACGAGCTCGTCGAGCACCAGCTGGTCATCACCAAGGATGACGAGTGGCACGCCCTCATGCTCTCCGCCTGCCCGAACACCCGGCTGCTCGCCGTGATCGAGAGCGTGCGCAGCTCGTTCCACCGGTACGAGTCGCTACTGGTGCCGGAAGACGTGAAGGTCGAGCGCGTCGCCGCCGAGCATGCCGAGATCGCGAAGCAGCTCGCCGCCGGCGACATCCCCGCCGCGGTCGTCGCCCTCAAGCTCAACTGGATGCACGGCATGCAGCGCATCCTCGACAACGCCACCAGCTCGTACTTCACGGCCTGAGCTCTTCCGGCGACTCCGGCCGGATCGAGAGCCCCGGGACCTCTTCTATCCGGGGTCCGATGCCACCACGCACACGCTGCTCACGACGATGTTGGCTGTGAGATCATCCTCGAGAACACTCACGGTCACGTGTTCGATGGGCATCGAGTATCCGACGATCGGTGTCATGCTCACGCTCCGCCCGGCCCCGTCACCACCGTCCGTGACTCCTGCCCGGTGGAGATACACGTCTTCACTGAACGCCTCGCGAATGCGGGCAAGAGCTTCGTCCGTGGGCTCATCCGGACGCACCACGGTGACCTCACGGGAATAGTTCACTCCCGTGAGCCCCTCCAACGTCTCGCACTTGGCCGCGGAAACGGGTGGCAGGATCGGATCGGTCTGCCCGAACGCGCCGGCCGCCCGCACCGAAGCAGCGTCGAACGCCGCCACCACCTCCTCCTTCGTCACATGCGACGCATCTCTCTCCGCCGCGATCTCTTCATGGAGCCCCCAGTTCGTCACAGAGCTGTTGACGGAGCACGCGGAGGCCACGCTGAACGAAACCCCGTCACGGCTGGCCTGGAACCCCATCTGCGCACCGTCTTCCCCTTCGATGCGGAACTTGGGGTTCTCCGCAGAAGCATCGGGGTAGAGATCGATCACCGTCCACCCTTGAGACTCCCAGAATGCCCGCACCTTGACACCCACCTCCGCAGGGTTCTCAACACCTCCCTCATCCCGTGTGATGTTCACGTTTTGAGTGAGCCGAGCGCCCGACCCACTGCAGTCGCGTGGGAGCCAGGAGCGTTTGATCTGTTCCCGCTCCGCTCCGTTGTCCAGCCACGGAATCCTGGAGGTCGGATGCCAGTACCAGCCCTCTGAGATGCCGGTCGCAGCCACTCCTGCATCGAGCTGCGTCTCCACCCAGTCTCGTTGCTCATCGAGCGTCATGTTCGTCGTCGGATTGCTGTGATCGGACACGATCGGTGTCTCCTGCAGACATCCCGAGAGCGATGCGCTGCCGACGAGGACGAGCAGGATGGCAGCGAGAGCGCGGATACGCGGTGAGGCGGTCATCGTTCTGGCCTTCATGCAGCCCAGAGCGAGTCCATCGGCACTGCGGTGATGCGCTCACCGACCGCGACGGCCGACGGTCCGGTATGGAGGACATACCCTGCAACGAATCTGTCGCCGAGTCGATCCCGCAGCATGCTGAGGCCCGCCGCATCCTTGGCGCGAACGGTCGATGCGGCTTTCACCTCGACGCCGACGACACGTCCGTCGGGAGTTTCCAGTATCACGTCGACCTCCACCCCACGGCTGTCGCGGTAATGATGCAGGGCGGTTCGCTGATCGGCCCACGTCTGCTGGCGTCGTAGTTCCCCCACCACGAAACACTCGAGCATCGCACCCGAGAGTGGTGCCCCCGGGCCCAACACGGTCGGCGAGGTTCCCAGAAGGCCGGCAGCCAATCCCGAATCGACGGGGAAGACCTTGGGCTGCTTCACCTCACGAGACGTGAGGTTGACCGCCCACGCGGGAAGGGTATGAGTGAGGTAGAGCGTCTCGAGGAGCGCGATGTAGGGATCGAGCGTTCTCCTCGGAATCGCCGCTTCCGCCGCGAGCGAGGACCAGACCATCGTGCTTCCCATCCGCCCGGCGATGAGCCGCAGGAGACGCGGAAGGTCGGCGATCCTCTGAAGACCGGAGATGTCGGGAGCGTCGCGCCTCACGATCTGGGAGACGTAGGCCTGATACCAGGCCTCACGCCGACGGCCCGAGGAACGCTGCAGCGCTTCCGGATACCCGCCTCGAACCGCGCGGTCGATGTAATCGCTGCGAACGAGGTCGCTGGCGTGATGAGCAAGGAGTTTCGGTTCGAACGCGAGATCGATGAACGAACCTGATGCGGAGCCGACCTCGCGTTGACTCAACGGATAGAGGTCGATGTGCTCTGCTCGACCCGCCGGCGATTCATGGGTCGACGAGAGATCCAGGAGATTCGCCGAACCGGTGACGAGGAATCGTCCGGGCCGCTTGTCCCTGTCCACGGAGGCCTTGAGCGCGACGACGAGCTCCGGGGCGCGCTGCAGCTCATCGATCATCAGCGTCGCGTTCGGCGCTTGCTCGACGAAGCCCGCGGGATCGGTGTGAGCGAAATCGAGCGAGGCCACATCATCCAAAGTGACGGAGACCGCCGGCCTGCCAGCGAGCACCTGCCCCGCGAGCGTCGACTTGCCGACCTGCCGAGCCCCCTGGATCACGACGATTCGCGTATCGGCCAGCGCCTCCACAATGCGAGGAGCGACGAGCCGAGGAACGAGAGCGGCATTGTCCATGCGACCAGACTATGCACTGGATCGCCATTCCGCCATCAACTTCTCGCCGTTTCACCACCCGCAACTCGCCGTTTCACCGCACTTGTTTCGCCGTTTCACCACATTCGACTCGCCGTTTCACTACGCCTCGACCTCGGCCTGATCACTGATGCGCGCGGGGCGAGTCGCTCGTCGCCGCAGCGCCGAGGCACGGCCCGACCTCGCCTGACCGCGCCCGGCCGTCAGGCGCTCAGCGTGACGGCCAGGTCGATGAACAGCGCCGCCGACCAGCCGAACGCGGTCGTCGCGGTGCGGGCCTTCCGACCGGTGTGCGGGTTGTAGTACTCGTGCGGACCGCCGCCGTGGATCACGAGCGCGACCGTCTGCTCGCGCAGCGCGCGGGCCCGCTCCGGGTAACCCGAGGCCTCGAGCCCCTCCGCGACGAGCATGCTGGTGTTGACCCAGATCGGCCCCCGCCACATCCGCTCGTCCGAGAAGTCGGGGTCGGATGCCGCGACGGTCGGCAGTCCCCACGGCAACGCGAACCGCTGGGGGTCGTCGACGGCCTGGCGCAGTGCGGCGGCGATCGCCTCGGGCAGGGTGCCGGTGAGCAGGGGCACGAGCCCCACGACCGTGTCGCTCAGCTGCGGCTCACCCCCGCCGTGCGCCAGGAAGCGGCCGCGTTCGGCATCCCACATCCCGAGCAGCAGCTGCTGCGTCGACGCCGCCCGCTCCTCGAACCGCGCGACGTCGGCCGCGGGCTCGTAGCGGCGCAGGAGGTCGGCGATCTCCCGGTCCTGGCGCACCAGGTACGCGCCGAGGTCGGGGGCAGCGGTCGGCAGCGGACCGTCGAAGATCGGGCTGTCGTCGAGGCCGGAGGAGTAGGGATGCCCGTACTCCGGCATCCCGTCATGATCGAGGTCACTGCCCGCGAACCACCAGTCCTGCGAGCGGATGACGCGGGCGAGCTGGGTGCGCGCGTACTCGGGGTCGTCCTGCACCGCGAGCACCTTTCGCAGCGCCCAGGCCGCGAGCGGAGGCTTGGTCAGTGGCACCGGCGCACTCGGGTCGGCGATCTGTGACCCGGCTCTGCGCAGGTTCGCGCGGTCGCTCTCGGGAAGGTCGTCGCTCGTGGCCAGCACCCCGAGCTCGTGCACGACATCGGGCAGCTGCCCGTCGGGCTGTGGGAACCGGAACGCGAGGTCGAGCTGCTCGCGCGCCAGTTCGGGATCGCCGTGGCGCAGGCCGACCGCGATGAAATAGGCATCCCACTGCCAGAGTCCCACGTAGCCGATCTTCGAGGGGACGATGGCCCTGGCACCGGCGAGCGCCGGCAGCTCCACGATGTTCGCGCCGAGCACCCACCAGCAGAACGCCGCCATCTCCTGCAGGTCGTCCCGCACGATCGGACACTTCGCGAACCACTCGGACCAGACCTGCTCGGTCGCCGCGAGGTCCGCTGTGTGATCGCCCGGTTCGACGGTCACCGTCCGGTCGGCCGCGACCCGCAACCGGATGCCGTCACCCAGCGGATGCTCCTCCACGCGCCGATCCGGATACCGCAGTCGGATCCGCGGCTCGAGGCCGCCCCCTGAGCGTGTCGAGGAGCCGATGCTCAGCGCCGCGGGGTCGGCGAAGCTCAGCGTCACGCGACCGCCGAAGGTCACCCGCCCGGGCAGCACCGCGGTCACCGGGAGAACGACGCCGTCGGCATCCACCACCGTCAGCTCGTCGAGCACGCTGCACTCCGAGAGCCGGCGTTCGTACTCCGAGGTGTGCACGCGCACGCCGTCCCCGCCTTCCGCGCGCAACACCAGCACACGCGAGCGGGGCAGCGTGAACGGGGCGGTGATCAGGTCGAGGTGGCGTCCGGCAAGAGAGGCCAGCATGGTGGCATCCGTCATGTCACCGTCCTCCCAGACCCGACGCGGCCATGCTGTTCAGGATCTTGCGCTGGCCGATCACGAACACGATCAGCATCGGCACGGTCGCGATCGCGGAGGCCGCCATCACGAGTCCGTAGTTGATGGAGCCGAACTGCCCCTGGAACGAGGTCAGCAGCAGCGGCACCGTGAACAGGTCGGGGGTGTTCAACAGCACCAGCGGGAACAGGAACGCATTCCAGACACCGAGCGTCGTGATGATGCTGAGTGCCGCGAGCCCGGGCTTGAGGTTGGGCAGCACGATGCTCCAGAAGATGCGCCAACGGCCGGCGCCGTCGACCAGCGCGGCCTCCTCCAGCTCGCGCGGCAGCGCCAACACGAACTGGCGCATCAGGAACACCGCGAACGGGTTCGCGATCATGCCGGGCACGATCAGCGCGAGATGCGAGTCGACCCATCCCAGCTGCGACATGAGCAGATAGAAGGGGATGAGTGTGACCTGCGCCGGGATCATCTGCGTGGCCAGGAACACGATGAACAGCACCTTGCTGCCCCGGAACCGGATGCGCGCGAAGGCGTAGCCCGCCATGGATGCGGTGATCAGCGTGCCGACCACCACCAGCACCGCGATGTACGCGCTGTTGAGGTACGCCTGCGCGAACGGCACCGCGTTCCAGGCATCGACGTAGTTGTCGACGGTCCAGGGATTGGGCAGGAACTCCAGCGGGTTCTTGAGCAGCTGCGGCAGGGTCTTGAACGAGGTCAGCAGCATCCAGATGAACGGGAACACCATCGAGATGCCGCCGACGATGAGCAGCACGTGCAGGGTGGTGGATCCGAGCCTGCGGCGAGCGCGCCCGGCTCCCGGTCCTCCCCGGCCGCGCTGGCGATAGCCCGGGGCGGTGAGGGCGACGGTCGAGTCGGTCGCGGGGGCGGCTGGGCCGCCGAGCGGAGTGGTCTGGAGCGTCATGCCGGGTCATCCTCGTAGTGGACGAACTTCTTCTGGGCGCCGAACTGGATCGCCGTGATGACGAGCGTCAGTGCGAGCAGGATGATGCTGGCCGCACTCGACAACCCGAACTCGAAGCGCCCGAAGCCCAGATCGAAGATGTGATAGACGATCGTGCGGGTCGCGTTGTCGGGCCCACCACCGGAGACGAGCACGTAGACCGTGTCGAAGGTCTGCAGCGACGAGATGAACGCGATCACCGAGGAGAAGAACACGATCGGCGACAGCAGCGGCAGCCGGATGCTGGTGAACAGCCGCACCGCCCCGGCGCCGTCGATGCGTGCGGCCTCGATCACCGAGGGAGAGATGTTCTGCAGACCGGCGAGGAAGATCACCACGTTCAACCCCATGGACGACCAGATCGTCACGATGCAGACCGCGAGGAGCGCGAGCTTGGGGTCCTGCAGCCAGTCCGGGGGAGTGACGCCGAACACCTTCGAGATGGTCGTGGAGAGCAGGCCGTCGGCGCGGAACATCTGCTGCCAGATCATCGCGACCGCGACGGTCGAGGTGACCACCGGGGCGAAGAACAGGATCAGGTAGAGCGTGCGGGTCTTCAGCTTCTCGAGCGCGACCGCCACGATGACCGAGAGCGTGAGGCCGATCGGCACCGTGATCAGCGCGATGAGGAGCGTGTTGATGATCGAGCGGCCGAGCAGCGGGTCCTGCAGCTGGTCGGCGAAGTTCGCCAGACCCACCCAGGTGAGCTCGCCCAGGCCGTCCCACTCCGCAAAGGCCAGCACCAGGCTGGCGGCGAACGGCAGCACGACGAACAGTGCCATGCCGAGCAGCTGAGGAGCGACGAAGACGTACCCCCAGGCCCGGTCCCGACGACGCCACGCGGCCTCTTTGCGCAGGGGCGGGGCGGATGCCGCAGGGGTCGCCTGCGGCATCCGTCCGTTCTCGGTGAGCGTGGTCACTCCTACTTCTCCGACCGTTCCTTGACCACCTTGGCGATCGTGTCGAGCGTCGCCTGCGCGTCGGTCTTGCCCTCGTAGAGCTTCTGGAACTCCTCGGAGATCGCGACGGGGAGGCCCGGCACCCGCGCCTCGGCGGGGTAGTTGGTGAAGCCGATGTCGCGCATGTCGAGGAAGGTCTGCGCGTGCACCGGGTAGCCGCCTTCGAGCACGACGTCGTCGGCGCCCTTGATCGAGGGGACCGCGTTGCCTCCCCCTTCGAGTCGGAAGGTCTGACCCTCTGCTGAGAGGAACTCGGTCCAGAAGGTGAAGGCCGCATCCTCGACCTTGGTCTTGCCGTTGATGGCGAGGAAGGAGGTGGCGACGCCGGTGGGAGCCGGTTCGCCGTCGGGCGTCGGCCAGCGCACGATGTCGTAGCTGTCCTCCTCACCCGTGGCCTTGACCGTGCCGATCGTGTAGCGGCCCTGCACGAAGAACCCCGCCTTGTGGGTCACGAAGATGCTGTCGGCACCCGCGCCGTCCGGCAGCGTATCGGCGACCACGAAGGTGCCGTCCTGGAACAGATCGCCGAGCTCCTGCACCGACGCGACGGTGTCGGCATCCGTGTTCGCGGTGAAGGCGTCGGACTCGTCGTACGGAGCGGGCAGGCCCTGCGAGGAGAGCCAGCTCCAGTGCGTGGCCCAGTAGTTCCAGTACATCGTTCCAGTCAGGCCGGCGTCGTGGAGCTGGGCGTTCATCTCGAGGAACTTGTCGGTGGTCCACTCGCCGTTCTCGGCGAGGGTGGCGGGGTCATCGGTGATGCCGGCAGCGGCGAGCGCCTGCTTGTCGTACCAGAACACATCGGGGTTGGAGTCGTTGGGGGCCGCGTAGACCTCGCCGTCCTCCTCGGCCGCGCCGAACAGGCCGGGGAAGAAGTCGTCCTTCTTCGTCTGGCTCGCGTCGGATTCCATCAGGTCGCTGAGCGGCATCAGTCGGTTCGAGTCGACGAACTGGCCGATCATGTCGTCACCGACGTAGAACACGTCGGGAGCGGTGTTGCTGGTGAGCTGAGCCAGCAGCTTGGAGTGGTAGTCGCCGTAGCTCGCGACGGGCTGCAGCTTGACCTTGATGTCGGGGTGCCGCTTCATGAAGTCCTTGTTGAACTCCTCGTACCGGGTCAGCTCGTCGGCCGTGCCCCAGGTGGACCAGATGACCGTCGCGTTGCCGTCGGCGTCGACGCCGCCTCCACCGCCACCGCCGCTGCATGCGGCGAGCCCCAGGGTCAGAGCGCCGGCGGCACCCAGTGCCAGATACCGCGTCACGTTCGCACGTGCCATCTCGCTACCTCTTTCATCATTGGAAGATCGTCGGGAATGCCCCTCAGGGCTACCTCGTATTCTGTATACAGAACGCAAGAGTGTCAAGATCCTGGTTGACGGCGGCTCGGTTCGAGACCGTCTCGTGACGTGCGCGGGGTTGTGATGGAGAATGACGGGATGGACACCCCCGACCCGTATCTGCTCGGCCCCGGGCTGCTCCCGACGCCGTTCTCCGCCGACGAGATCCGCGAGGCGACGGGCTCCGGCAAGACCATCCGACTGCTGCTGGAGGGGCCGGACGGACCGCTCGGCGAGCATGTCAACCGCTTCAGCGATACGGATGCCGAGGGCGCCACCCTCGAGCGCTGGGCCGCCGCGGACCCGAAGGCAGTGGTCTCACACCGCGTCACCTGGGCCGAGTTGCAGGGGCACGCCGCGTTCGACGCCGACACGACGAGCGTGTCGACAGTGTCGCTCACCACGCCCCTCGGCACCCTCACCTGCCGCCGCTATGACACCGAGGACGGGGTGTTCTGGTTCTCACTCGCCCACCCGGGAATGCCGGTGCAGTACGAGTCCGACGGCATGCGCACCACGGTGCTCAACATCCACCTGGACTGACGGACGCCCGCCGCGCGCCCGCCGCGACGCCGAGTGCACGGCATCCGATCGAGTGCACGGGTTCCCCGCGTGAGGAACCCGTGCACTCAGCGCGAACCCGTGCACTCGGCGTCGGTTCAGAGTGACGCCGCGTCAGTGACCCGCGGCGCCCACCACGGTGAACTCGTTCGGCACGATGTCGAGCGTCGCCTCGGCCGACACCTCGCCGCTGTGCAGATCGACGGCCAGGATGCGGTTCGCCGCGGGTTCCGTGACGTACGCGAGGTCGCCGACCACGCGCAGGCCCGGGTGCGGCTGCTGCCATTCGGTCGGGCTCTCCCACGGGGCGATGACCTTCCACGACTCCTGCGGTGCGCCCGTCTCGTCGAGCACGTTCAGCGTGCCGTCCGAGCCGAGCACGATGATGTCGTCGTGCGCACTGCGACCGACGCCGCGCCACGTGTACTGCACGCCGGCCGGCAGGTCGACGACCGAGAGCTTCTGCGCGTCGGTGTCGATCAGCGCCAGCTGCGACAGCAGGTAGCCCTCGGAGTCGGGGTCGGCGTTGTAGTCGCCCACCGCGATCGCGCTGGTGTCGGTCACGTAGGCGTTGCCCGTGCGACCGTATGCGTCGGGGGCGTCGAGCTTGGTGAAGGCGCCGTCGGCGAAGAGCAGCACGCCGTCCTCGCATCCGAACATCACGGCCTCACCCTTCAGCGCGCCCTCGCCGTGCACGCTGGGGCACTGCTCGTTGCGGGCGATCTCGCTGCCGTCCTGGGCCAGCAGGCGCACACCGGTGCGCGCGTCTGCTGTGCCGATGGTCGCGAGCGTGGTGCCGTCGGTGAGCTCGACCGCGACGCCGTGGTGGGCGGCCTCCGAGGTGATCGTGTCGACCTCGGGAAGCGTGCCGGCGCCGACCGCATCCGTGTCGAACACGCGGATGTCTCCCGTGCCGTCGTCGAACAGTGCCGTGCGTCCGCCGTGCGGGGTGACGTGCCCGGCCGCGACCGCCTCGAACACCTCGCCCGTGAGCTCGACGGTGTCGGTGGCGAGCCCGGTGTCGAGCAGATGGAAGCCGTCTTCGGCGGTGACGAACACGTGGCCGTCGTGATCGCCGGCGCTGTTCACACGCAGGAAGCCGCCGAGTTCGACCCGGTCGACGGTGTCGAGAGTCTCTCCGTCGAGCACCAGGATGCCGCCGTCGTAGCTGATGGCCACGCGGGTGTCGCTCTCGTGCGAGGGCTCGGCGGGCGCGCTGCTGTCGGATGCCGGGGCTGCGGTGGCGCATCCGGCGAGCGCCACCGCGGCCAGCGCGCCGACGGCGCCGATCGCGAGGCGGGTGCGGGCAGGTCGGGACATGGGTGTCCTCTCTTTCTCAGGGGGTGCGCGGGTGCGCGCGACGGAGGGATCCGTCGGTGGCGGTCAGCCGACCAGTTGCAGGAACCAGGGGTCGAGGTCGGCGAAGGTTCGGGTGATGTGGAGGGAGTCGCGGTGGTCGAGCTCGTACACCGCGCCGGATGCGGGGTCGGAGACGTAGACGTGCTGGGCGTCGACGATCAGCCGCACCCGCTCGCGGGTCGACGGGTCGGCGACGGATGCCGCGAGCAGGGGCTCCGTGCGGACGAGCACCTCTCCGGTGGGGTCGAGAATCCGCACCCGCCCTTCGGAGTCGAGCACGATCGTGCGGCTCTCGTCGTCGCCGATCGCGACCGCCGCGACGAGCGGCACGTCGGATGGCAGCAGCGTCCAGGCGCGGGCGCGCACGTCGAGCAGCCATGCACCCCGGTCACCGGCGATCCCGGCGAGGTCGGGACGATCGGCACGGCCGCTCAGCTGCGTGGGCGCCGGCGCCCCATGCGGGGTGGGGATGCTCTCACCCACGACGGCGCCGCCGACCTCGCGCGTGAACAGCACGGCGCCCTCGGCGCAGGCGAACACGACCCCGACACGGGTGACGTCGGCATCCGTGACGTCGGTGCAGGGCATCCCTTCGCCGGAGAGCGGGGCGCCGTCGGCATCCGCGATCTCGATGCTGGTGTCGGCGGTGGGGATGAGGAGATGGTCGGCGAAGGGCACGATCGGGCCGGTGGCGTCGGACGGGCGGCGCTCGATCTCGGCGAGGGCGTCGGCTTCGGGGGTGAGCTCTTCGTGGGCGAGCTCTTCGTGGGAGATGACGAGGAACTCCCCGGGGAACTGCAGGGCGGCGCGCTGTTCACCGGCCGTGACAACGAGGTCGCCGTCGCCCGCGAGGGTGCCGACGAGGCGGGGCTCGCCGCGGAAGGAGTGCGTGTGGTCGCCGTGCGGGACGGTCCAGCGGGCGGTGTCGATCACATCGACGGCGGCGCGGTCGGCGTGGGTCACGTAGACGAATCGGCCGTCGCTCTGGATGCTGTCGGCATCCCCCTCTCCGGCGCGCAGGCTCTCGCGGGTTTCGGTGGCGAGATCGAGGAGGGTGATCCCGCCGTTCTCGTCGCCGATGATCAGAGCCGACGCGGGCGACGAGACCTCGGAGGCGGATCCCCCATCGACCCCATGGCCATCGGATGCGGCGGATGCCGTCGGGCTCGGTGCAGGCGCGGCGCTCGGTGCCGTGGCGTTCGGTGCCGCGGCGCATCCACTGAGGACGAGGAGCGAGGCGAGCAGACCGGCTGTCCGGATTGTCCGGCCGAGAGAGGAGGGGGTGTCCATAGGACTCTCACCTTATTGATAACGATTCTCAATCTCAAGTTCAGTGTCGTGGTGGAAGGAGAGCCGCGCGCGTCCTCGCCGAAGGTCCGAGGCCCGGCGTAGGGTCGCACCATGAGCAGCTCAGCAGCGGTCGAGAGTCACGGTGTCGTCCCCTCCTACCTGCTCGCGCGTCTGGCCGAGTCGGGCCGCTTCCCCAAGGCCGCGGCCGCCGCCCGCCAGACCCTCACCGCGGGTCGCCCGCCGTTCCGCGCGCGCATCGACCTGTCGATCAACGAGAACGGCGATCTCGTGGCACAGCTGTCCGATGCGCCGAACCGCACCGTCAGCGATGCGGGCAACACGCAGACGCTCCCCGGCGCGCTGGTGCGCGGCGAAGACGACGGGCCGGTCGACGACGAGGCAGCGAACCAGGCGTTCGACGGGCTCGGCGCGACGTTCGAACTGCTGCTCTCGGCATTCGGCCGCAACTCGCTCGACGATGCCGGTGCTCCTCTCGACGCGACCGTGCACTACGGCGTCGACTACGACAACGCGTTCTGGGATGGCGAGCGCATGGTGTTCGGCGACGGCGACGGCGAGGTGTTCCAGCACTTCACGGCATCGACCACGGTCATCGGTCACGAGCTGGCGCACGGCGTCGTGCAGCACACCGCGAACCTCGAGTACCAGGGCCAGCCCGGCGCACTGAACGAGTCGATCGCCGATGTCTTCGGCGCCCTCACCGAGCAGTACCTGCTCGGGCAGACGGCAGACCAGGCGACCTGGCTGATCGGCTCCGAGATCTTCACGGATGCCGTGCAGGGCGTCGCGCTCCGCTCGATGATCGAGCCTGGCACCGCGTACGACGACGATGAGCTCGGCAAGGATCCGCAGCCCGCCCACATGAGCGGCTTCGTGCGCACGACGGAAGACAACGGTGGCGTGCACATCAACTCCGGCATCCCGAACCGAGCGTTCGCCCTGTTCGCGATCGACCTCGGCGGCAACGCCTGGGAGCACGCGGGACTCGTCTGGTACCGCGCGCTCACGGGCGGCCTGTCGAGTACGGCGACGTTCACCGAGTTCGCCGATGCCACGGTCGCTGCGGCGAGCGCCGTCGACGAGGGCACGGGGGCGGCGGCTCGACGCGCGTGGACCGCCGTGGGAGTCTATGACCATGAGCGAGTCCCTTCCACCGAGTGACGAGCACGCGCCGGCCGAGCACCAGGTCGTCATCGCGGTGGTGCGCTCCGGGGGCGTCGCCGGCATCAGTCGTCGCTGGCGGGTCGAGGCGGAGCCGTCCCAGGTGCCCGAGTGGATCGCACTGATCGAGAGCTGCCCCTGGGATGACGACACGGATGCCGCCGCCGGCGCGGACCGCTTCGTCTGGAGCATCCGCGTGCGCACACCCGCCGAGCGCCGCGAACGCGAGCTGCCCGACTCTCAACTCGCAGGCCCCTGGCTCACCCTGGTTCAGGCCGTGCGCGACGCGTCGCATCCTGCTGGCTGAGCCCGCGCGCGTTCCCTGCCGCGAGGCGCCACTTCCCGCGCGAGACACCACTTCCCGCGCGAGGCGCCACTTCCCGCGCGAGACACCACTTCCCGCGCAAGACACCGCGGCAGACGTGATGTCTCGCGGCGAAAGGCGTGTCTCGCGGCGAGAGGTGCGTCTCGCGGCGCAGGTGAATTCTCGGGTCGGACGGAGGACAATGGGTGGTATGGGATTGTTCCAGCACCGCCCCGAGGACGAAGAGAACCAGTGGGCCGGGCTTCCGTCCGAGCCTCTCGAGCGCGAGGATTCCGACGTGCTCGACGCGATCCCCGCCGTCGATCCGATGGCGCTCGGGTTGGGCGCCTCGGTGAGCTCCATCGTGTTCCCGGTCGCTCCCCCGCCTCCCGCGGCCGTCTCGATCGAGAATCGCGAGCCGGAGGACGAGCCCGAAGCCTGATCGGGATGGGCCGGCGTCGGGTCACGTCGTCACCCGCGGCTACGGTTGAGGGATGACGATCACCGCCGCCGCAGACGGCTCCGCCCTGGGCAACCCCGGCCCCAACGGCTGGGCCTGGTACATCGACGACGATAACTGGGGAGCGGGCGGTTCCCCGCACGGCACCAACAATCAGGGCGAGCTGCAGGCCGTGCTCGAGCTGCTGAAGGCGACGGCCGGCTCCGACGAGAAGCTGCACATCTGGTGCGACAGCCGCTACGTGATCGACTCCGTCACCAAATGGATGCCGGGCTGGAAGCGCCGCGGATGGCGCAAGTCCGACGGCGGCCCCGTGCTCAACCGCGACCTGCTCGAGGGGATCGACGAGGCGATGCGCGGCCGCACCGTCGAGTTCTCGTGGGTCAAGGGCCACGCGGGTGACGACCTGAACGAGGCCGCCGACGAGCGGGCGAACGCCGCGGCACGCGCCTATCAGCAGAAGCAGGAGCCCCGCCGCGGGCCCGGCTTCACGCGCGAGACGGGATCGAGCACGTCGGCTGCGGCATCCGTCCCCCTCGCCTTCTCCGAGCCCGCAGATACCGAGCCCGCAGCCCCCACGGCCGCGCCGACACCGGCGGCGCCACTCTGGGCCGACGCTTCCGACCTGCTCGACGGTCTGGACGCTCCGGCCGCCGATCCCATCGAGCTCCGGCTCGCCCTGTCGGGCGAGGAGCATGCCCGCCTGCGCGATCGCGCCGAGGCTCAGGGCGTCTCGCTGGTCGAAGCGCTCCGCCGACTGATCTGACCTGTTCGATCTGACCCGCGCGTACACTCGCACCATGTCTTCCGTCGCTCGCACGATCGGCCGTGTCTTCCTGGGGTCGTTCCTCGTCTTCGCGGGTATCTCACACCTCACCTTCGCGCGCGATGAGTTTCAGGCGCAGGTCCCGGAGTGGTTGCCGCTCGATCCCGATGTGACGGTCGTGGCATCCGGCGCGGTCGAGCTCGCCCTGGGGTCGGCACTGCTGGTCGCGCGGAGACACCGCCCGCTCGTCGGCGTCGCCGCGGCTCTGTTCTTCGTCGCCGTCTTCCCCGGCAATATCGCTCAGTGGATGCACCACCGCGACGCCTTCGGACTCGACACCGACATGAAGCGCTTCGTGCGACTGTTCTTCCAGCCGGTGCTGATCGGGCTCGCTCTCTGGTCGACGCGCAGTCCTCGACGCCGACGCGGAGACGCCGACTCGGAGGCGCCGGCTCGGAGACGCTGACAGAGCCACCCCTCGCGCGTCCGTAGACTCGATTGATGGCATGGACGGCGGCGACGCAGCGGTGAAGGCGCGTACCGTCTTCGGCCTGCTCCGGCTGAGTGCGGCCGCGCTGTGCCTGGTCGCCCTCATCCATCGACTCGCCTGGGGGCTGGCCTCGTTCACGATCGCCAGTCAGAACTTCTTCGCGTACCTGACGAATCAGTCCAACATCGTCTTCGTCGTGCTGCTGAGCATCGGCGGAATCATCGCCCTCCGGCGCGACCGGGACCCGCGCTGGCTCACGGTCGCGCTGGCGATGGTGCTGACCTGGACGATCACGGCCGGACTCGTCTTCGCGGTGCTCGTCTGGCAGGCCGGCCTACGCGGCATCCGCATCGATGTGCCGTGGTCCGATCAGGTGCTGCACTTCTGGCTGCCGGCGTGCACCGTGATCGCCTGGGCGCTCGCGCCGGGACACCGGTCGGTGCCGTGGCGGGTGATCCCCGCGACGCTCATCTACCCCCTGGTGTGGGGTGCGTTCACGATGATCCGCGGCCCCCTGATCGGCTGGTACCCGTACTACTTCCTCGATCCGCGACAGGTGAGTGGACCGACCGAGTTCCTCGCGTCATCCGGCATCGCCCTCGCGACCTTCGCGGTGGTCGCCACGGCACTCGTGCTGATCAGTCGGATGCCCGTGCCGAAGCGGTTGCAGCTCGACGAGCCCACGTCGACGCCGGAGGTCGACCCCGTCAGGGAGCACGCCCTGTCCGGTGCGACCGCCCGGCGTTAGTCAGGCGCAGCGTCGCGCATAGACTTCCGAACCATGGACATGTTCATCGTGCTCGCAGCGCTGATCACAATCGGCGCGCTGGTGGTGATCGGCGTATCCAAGGCCGCAGCGGCCGCCGCGCGCCGCGGATCCCTCTCCCGGACAGTGAGCCGCTGGGTGACCGGACTCATGGTCGCCGGCCCCGGGCTCACCGTCGTGTGGCTTGTGTACGGCCAGGTCCAATCACGCCGAGATGATGTCTCGGCCTACGACCGCGAGATGGTGGTCGCCGCGCTCATCCTCGGCTCCCTCGTGATCTGCTGGACGGCAGCGCTGCTCACGTTCGCCATCGGGACCGGCGCGCAGACCCGCCGGCCCCGTCGCGCCCGGGAATTCCGCTGACACACGCGACCGGGCCGTCCACCGATCTCGTCCTGTTGTCAGCCGCGCCCTAGGCGTAGACGCGGAGCGAGGTGAGCGCGGCGGTCAGCGCGTCATCGTCGTCGAGTGCTGCGAACTCCTCCGCCGCCGCGCCTCCGACGATCCCGACCAGCACGTTCTCCCCGGTCGCCGGACGCAGGTTGATCCAGGTGCGGATCATCGCATCACCGCCGACCGTGTGCCAGATCGCGGCATCCGACTCTCCGAACGGCTCGTCGAATCGCAGCCAGATAGCCTCGATGAAACCCACACCGAGCGAGGTGATCGCGCCGCGGTTGCCGAACGGGAGCGGAGGGTCGAACTCGATCCCCTGCTGCTGCAGCACGCCGAGCGGCACGGTCACGACCACGCGGTCGAACGACAACGCCTCGCCCGTGCCGAGCCGGAGCCCCACCCCGCTGTCGTCGTACGAGAGCCTGCTGACCGGAGACGACAGGCCGACCCGCACCCCGTCGAGCGCCTGCTCGACGAACGGCACCAGGCTGTCGCGCGCGGCCATCTGATCGCCCGTGGCGAGCGAGGGCGGGAACCAGCTGGAGATCTGATCGGCGTCGGCTCCGGAGCGCGTGGCGAGGAAGGCCAGCAGCGCCGCGGTCGCCGGATCCTCCAGGTCGCCGCCCGCCGCGGTCACGGCGTCGGCGAGTGTCGAGTCCTCGGGCGCGGCCTGGGCGGCGTCGATCGCGGCCTGGAGCGGCTTCTCGCTGACCGGCTCGGTCTCGGCGTCGGGCGACTGCCAGAGCGCGCCGGCGAGATCGACGACCCCCACGTCACGCATGCGGAGGCGGTCGATCAGATCGGCATCCGCCTCTCCGAAGAGCCAGGCACCCAGTTGCACGGGCATCGGCCAGGAGTCATCCGACTTCGAGAGCACACGTCCGCCGACACGGTCACGCGCCTCGAAGACCGTGACCTCCATGCCGGCATCCACCAGCCCCGCGGCTGCGGTCGCGCCGGCGAGACCCGCGCCGATCACGGCCACACGCTCGCCCCGTTCGGCCTGTTCACGGACTTCGTCGACCACGCGTTCGCCCGAGCCGATCGCACCGCGCATCGTTCCGGGCGCCTCGTCATCGGTGGCTTCGCCGGCGAAGAACAGCCGGTCCGCGACCGGAGTGGCCAGCGCGGTGCGGGCGCCCGCCAGCACCCCGGCGGGGGCGAAGCTGACGGCCCCGTGCGAGAACGGATCGGTGGTCCAGGCGCTGCGCACGAACCCGGCCGGTGCCGGCACCCCGTCGCCCGGATCCGGGTCGCGCGTGGGGGTGGGAGTGGGTGTGGGGCGCGGAGCGGGCTCCGGGGTGCACGACGCGAGCAGCACCGAGACAGCGCCGGCGCCGGCGCCCAGAAGCAGAGTGCGGCGAGTGATCCTCATCGTTCCGCCACTTTATCCCGGACGGGTGGCCGGCGAGCGTCCCGCTCGGTCGAGGTCACCGCGCTCCGCCGTTCATAACTCCTCAAAATCGAGGCCGACAGACGCAGAAACCGGCCGATTCGAGCCGAATCGGCCGGTTTCTGAGGAGTTATGAACGAGCTCAGACGGCGAGCAGCTCGCGCTCGAGGCGGGCGTACGACGTCTCCATGCCGTCGGCCATGCCGGTGGCGAGGATCATGTCGCGCGTGTCCTTGTCGGGGTACTCGATGTACAACGTGATGAGGGTCGCGCCGTCCTCTTCATACAGGTTGAGGTCGTTGAGCGTCTCGATCGGCATCCCGATCATCCGCTCGGTCTGCACCGACCGACGAGGAGCGTCGATCAACAGCGCTTCGCCCTCGAATCCGAACGGCTGCCCCTCGGTGTCGCCGACCGGCGCCCACGACGTGCGGTACGACTGGCCCACCTCGGCGGCGACGACGCAGTCGGTCATCACCCAGCCGTCGGGTCCGAGCAGCCACTGCTTCATGAGCTCAGGCTCGTTGTGCGCACGCCAGACCAGCTCGCGCGGCCCTTCGACCAGACGCGTGATGCGCACGTGCACGTCGTCGATCAGCTCGACCCGCGTGCCCTTGCCCTGGGCGTAGTCGCGGAGGTCCTGCAGCACGGCGTCGAGCTGCGACATCGCCATCTTGGTGCCCTCGACGGCGCCCATCGAGACGACCTGCTCGAGTGCGTCAGCCGAGGCGAAGTAGCTGGTGGTGACCATGCGCGTGCCATCGGCGGTCGACTCGAAGGTGAAGACCATGCGCATCGAGGGCAGGTTCTCGTCGGGCGTGCCCTCGTCGTCGGCGAACGCGTCGAGCACCTCGAAGGTGTGCGGAGCGTCGATGCGCAGGAACTCCCACGTTCCCGACGCCTTCTCGCCGCGGGGTCCGTTCATCGTGTAGTTCGCATGGCCCCCGACCGTGTGGTCCCACTTGGTGAAGGTGGCCGGCCATCCGGGAGGACCCCAGAAACGCTCGAGCTGCTGCGGGTCGGTGTACGCGGCCCAGACCCGTTCGATCGGTGCAGCCAGGTCGGCGACCACGGTCATGGTCAGGTTCTCGGCATCGGTGATGACGTCGGTGACAGGCATTGTCAGTCTCCTTGTTCGATTCGTGAGGTGTCGGTGTTGTTGTCGGTGGGGCCCGCGGGCTCGGCCAGCAGGTCGTCGAGTCGGGCGATGCGCGACCGCCACAGCTCTTCGTATCGGGCGAGGAGCGCCCTGGCGCGGGCGATCATCTCGGGGTTCGCGCGGACGAGCCGCTCGCGTCCCTCGGCGCGCTTGACGATGAGGTTCGCGGCCTCGAGCACGGCGACGTGCTTCTGCACCGCGGCGAACGACATCTCGTATTCGGAGGCGAGGGTCGAGACGGACTGCTCCCGCTCGATCGTCCGACGCAGGATGTCGCGCCGGGTCGACGTCGCCAATGCGTGGAACACACGGTCGACCTCCGCTTCGCTCAGTTCTCTTTGTGAAACCATTTGGTTGTACGTTATGCCCGAGCGGATGCAGTGTCAAGCCCTACGTGTTGGAAAACCTGCTCGCCCTGCAGGGAGAAGTGACGGATGCCGGGAGAAACGCGCGCATCCGCCCGGCATCCACTCTTTCTCCCTGCATCCCGCACGGTCGACAAGGCCTTCGAAATTTCATTCACGTGAATCCATCACCCGATTCCGGGCGTAGGCTGGAGAGAAGGACGGACCGTCCGAGAAGATCTCCCGGCACCGCGCCCGCCCGGAAGTGGAGTCACTCGTGGCTCAGTACGACGTCTCGAACCGCTCAGCGATCGTGACGGGAGCGGGCAGCGGAATCGGACGCTCGACCGCCCTCCTGCTCGCCCGCAACGGCGCCTCCGTCGTCGTGAACGACCTGAACGCGGAGCACGCGAACGCGGTCGTCGACGAGATCCGCGCCGCCGGCGGCATCGCCGAGGCATCCGTGGGAGACGCGACCGACAGGGACTGGATCGCCTCGTCCGTCGAGCTCGCGAACACCCTCGCCCCGCTGCGCATCGGCGTCAACAATGCCGGCATCGGCGGAGCATCCGCCCCCACCGCCGAGTACGACGACGGGGCCTGGGACAAGGTCATCGCGATCAACCTCAACGCCGTCTTCCGCAACATGAAAGCGCAGATCCCCTCGATCCTTGCGAACGGCGGCGGGTCGGTCGTGAACATCGCTTCGATCCTCGGCAGCGTCGGCTTCGCGAACTCCCCCGCCTACGTCACGGCCAAGCACGGCGTGGTCGGAATGACGAAGTCCGCCGCGCTGGAGTACTCGGCACAGGGCGTGCGCGTGAACTCGGTCGGCCCCGGCTTCATCGACACCCCGTTGCTGGCGAACATGGGCGAGGACGCCAAGAGCTTCCTCGTGAGCAAGCACCCGATCGGACGCCTCGGACAGGCCGACGAGGTCGCGAACCTCATCGCCTTCCTCGCCAGCGACGCTGCGAGCTTCATCACCGGCAGCTACCACCTGGTCGACGGCGGCTACACCGCCCTCTGACCCCGCGCGCGACCCGCTGGTGCCGGGCCGGTGGTGCCGGGCGGTCGCGGTGCAGGGAGAAGTGACGGATGCAGGGAGGATCACGGCGATCCTCCCTGCATCCTGTGTTTCTCCCTGCATCCTGCGCGCCGTGGGCGACGGATGCCGGGGCGACGGATGCCGGGGCGACGGATGCCGCGGCGCGGCCTACTCGAACGCGGCGAGGCGCAGCGTGGCGGTGGCGCTGTGCGCGGCCATGCCCTCCGAGTCGGAGATCACCTGCACGGCGTGGGCGAGTTCCGGCGTCGCCTGTCGGGTGATGCGCTGGTACGTCAGCGGCTTCAGGAACCGCGAGACCGAGAGCCCGGCGCTGTGCTTGGCACCCCCGGCCGTCGGCAGCACGTGGTTGGTACCGGCCATGCCCTTGTCGGAGTAGGCCACCGTGCTCCAGGGCCCGAGGAAGATCGAGCCGTAGTTGCGCAGGCGCTCGTGGTACCAGTCGTCGTCGGCGGTGAGCAGTTCGAGGTGCTCGGGGGCCAGGTCGTCCATGAGCGCGGCCGCGGTCTCCCGGTCCGTGGCGACCGTCACGACGCCGTAGTCGCGCCACGCGGCGCCGGCGATCTCGGCGGTGGCGAGGGTCTCGAGCTGCCGGTCGATCGCGGCGATCACTGCGCGTCCGTGCTCCTCCGAGGTGGTGACCAGCGCGGCCGGTGAGTTCGGGCCGTGCTCGGCCTGGCCCAGCAGATCGGCAGCGACGAGCTCCGGGTCGGCGGTCTCGTCTGAGATCACCGCGACCTCGCTGGGCCCGGCGAGCAGGTCGATCGCGACCGTGCCGAACAGTTGACGCTTCGCCTCGGCCACGAAGGCGTTGCCCGCGCCCACGAGCATGTCGACGGGAAGGTCGCCGAGCAGCCCGTAGGCCATTGCGGCGAGCGCCTGCACGCCGCCGATCACGAACACCCGGTCGACGCCGGAGAGATGTGCGGCATAGACGACGGCGTCGTTCGCTCCACCATCCGGCTGCGGCGGCGTGCACGCGATCACCGTGGGCACACCCGCGGCCTTGGCCACGCCGACCGTCATGAATGCACTCGCCGTGAGCGGGAAGCGTCCGGCGGGGAGGTAGGCGCCGACGCGCGCGACCGGGATGTACTTCGCACCCGTGACGATGCCGGGCACGAACTCGGTCTCGAAGTCGGTGAGGTGCTCGCGCGAGGCGCGGGCGAAGGCCTGGGTGCGCGCAGCGCCGAGCTCGATCGCCGCGCGGAGGTCGGGCGCGAGGCGGTCGCCGCTCGTCGCGATCTGCTCGGCGGTGAGCTCGATGTCGGCGCCCTGGTAGTTGTCGAGCTTCCGGGCGTGGTCGAGCACGGCATCCATCCCCCGCTCGCGGATGTCGGCGAGCATCGCCGTGACGGTCTCGATCACGGCCGGATCCCGCTGTGCGGCCGGCGCATCGATGAGCGGGGTCTTGAGGTGGTGGAACGCGCCGTCGAGGCGAGAGAGGACTGCTGAGGAGTAACGCATGCAGGAAGGCTAGAACCGGAGCAATCCAGGGACAACCCAGATAGTACGAGGCTATCCATCGGGTTTACCATTGGTTGTGACCATCACACAGTTGAGCGCCTTCCTCGCAGCCCTCGAGCACGGTTCCTTCACCGCCGCCGCCGCGCACCTCGACCTGACCCAGGCCTCGGTGTCGGAGCTCGTCGCCCGTCTCGAGCGCGAGCTCGGGGTCGCGCTCTTCACGCGGGGAAGCCGGCGCCTGGTGCCGACGGCGGCGGCGATCGAACTGCGCCCGCACGCGACCCAGGCCGTGAGCGCGGTGCAGAACGGCATCGACACGATCCAGGCGCTGACGTCGCTCGACCGCGGCACCTGCACCTTCGGGGTGCTGCGCAACGCGGCCTACTACGCGCTCGCCGACCTCGCCGAGACGTTCCACCACCGGCATCCGAATGTGCGGTTGCGGCTGGTCGGCATCAACTCCGCACACGTCGCGCGCTCGATCGCGAACGGCGAGCTCGAAGCGGGGCTGCTGGTGCTGCCCGTCGATGAGGACGGCCTGCAGGTGCGCCCGCTCTTCCGCGACGAGGTGCTCTACGCCTCGGCCACCCGCCCACGGAAAGCCGGGCCGGTCACGATCGACGAGGTCTCTGCCGCCAAGCTCGTGCTCTACGACGCCTTCGCCGGATGGGACGACCCGACCCGGCGGCAGCTGCTCGAACGGGCACGCCTACGTGGCCTCCCGTTGGACCCCGCGGTCGAGGTCGAGCACGTCGAGACGGCGCTGAGCCTGGTCGCGGCCGGCACCGCCGACACGATCGTGTCGCGGTCGATCGCCGAGTCCGACGCGTTCCCGGCCGGCATCCGCACCTTCCCGTTCGCCGAGCCGATGCACGACACGATCGCTCTGGTGCAGCGCGAGGGAATGCTGCTCTCACCCGCCACGCAGCGTCTCGCCGAGTTGGCGGAGCGGATGCTGCGCGAGCGACTCCCCGAGCACGAAGGGCGATCGGCGGCCGACTGAGCGGCCGGGTTCGGGAGGAGTTCACGTCGTGGGGAGGAACTCAGGGGATGGATGCTCCTCCCCACGCTGAGTTCTCCTCCCGACGCCGCGAGCCGACAACGGACGAACGCGTCAGTACAGGTCGGCCCGACGGTCGGCGAACAGGTCGTTGTGCGGCGGTAGCGACTTCTCACGCACCGCGGCGAGCGAGACGGTGGCCGTCGCACCCATGACCGCCCGGAACGCGACGATCCACCCCTGCTCGTCGATGATCGCCGTGCCGTCGGTCCAGTCGACGCCGCGCTCGGACCCCCAGCGATCCGCGATCACGATGGGCAGTCGCGACGAGCGCGCGGCGGCCATGGCCTGGATGAGTTCGGGTGCATGCTCGCCCGCGGGCCTCGGCACCAGCGGCCAGTTGACCGGGAGCGCCAGAACATCGGCACCGGCGAGGGCCAGCCTGCGCGGCACCTCGGGGAACTCGTTGTCGTAGCAGAGGGCGACGCCGAGCCTGCCGAACGGAGCATCGACCACGAGACCGGCCTCCGAGCCCTCGTCGAACACGAGCTTCTCGGCGCCCCAGAGATGCGACTTGCGGTAGTCGGCGAGGCGGCCGTCGCGCGTCAGTACCGCGGCCGTGTTGAAGAGCCCGTCATCCGCGCGCTCCGCGTAGCCCACCACGACGACCGCACCCTCCGGGATGGCGTCGTGCAGATCCGCCCAGCGCGGATCATCGCGGGTGAGGGCGGATGCCGTGGCTTCGGCGCGGTCCGTGAACACGTACCCGCCCGTGGCCAACTCGGGCAGCACGATCAGGTGCGCGCCCCGCCGCGCCGCCGCCGCGATCGCGTCACGGAGACGACCGAGGTTTCCCTCGACGTCTCCGAGCACGATCTCGGGCGACAGCGCAGCGAGGCGCAGTGAATCAGTCATCTTCGGTCGCGGTGACCATCACTCCGAGCGGCGCCAGGTACCCGTTGGGATCGATGGTCCAGTCGGCGGCCGCGGCGGCCGCGACGACCTCGGGGGCCCACTCGAGGTAGACGCGGTCGTCGCCGCCGTTGATCACGAGCACCGTGCCCGTGCCGGTCTCATCGCCCTCGACGCAGACGTACGAACGCCAGGCGCCCTCGGGCACCGAGAACGTGTCGCCGGCACCGAGCGTGACTGTCGTCGACGAGTCATCGTTGAGCGTGACCTCCCAGCGCCCGGTCTTGAACAGCAGCGCCTGCGTCTTGTCGTGGCGGTGGCGCAGCACGCCCTGACCGGCCTCAGCACGCACCCAGGCGAGGTTGAACGAGTGGGGTTCGTGCACGTTCGGCACCTGACGGCGGTTCTCGCTCATGCCGTAGCCGATGGCGGTGGCGAGTTCGACCCGGCCCCCGTCGACCGCTGCGCACAGCAGCGCAGCCGAGGAGTACTTGCGGTCGCCCGGCTGGATGACCCGCGAGCGCATGTCTTCCAGCGAGTACGTCGTGAGCTCGTCGATGTAGTGCTGCTTCATCGGCTTGATCAGCGCCACGTCGTCGGGCAGCACGTCACCGGCGACGGTGTCGATCAGCTGGTTGTCGGCCGTGAGGTGCAGACCGTACGACTCCGCCTCGCGGAGCACCGACGGTCCCCAGATGATGCCGCCGTTGTCGTCGCGACCGAGCACCGTGTAGAGGATGCCGTCATCCAGACCCTCGTTCGTGAAGCCGCGGAAGATCCACGTGGGGATCGTGACGATGTCGCCGTCATGGCTGATGTACTCGCCCTGCTTGCCGTCCACGCCCCAGCGGAGGCGGAACTCGCCACCGAGGTTGATGAAGACCTCCGCGGTGAAGTGCAGGTGGAGGTTGTTCGAGATGCCGTTGGGCATGCCCGCCGCTCCCGTGTTGAACCCGTGGTTGACCTCGAGGTTCACGTACTGGTTCGCGTTCTGCGAGACGCCGGCCCCGATGAAGGAGTAGTTCTCCTTGCGGTCCGATCCCGGGGTGCGGCAGTCGATGAACGCCGAGTTGCACGGCACCCAGTCGGTGCGGCGGATGGTCCGTCGCTCGATCTCGTTCGCGTCGACGATGACGTCGGTCGCGTCGACGATGGCGTTGCTCATTTCTTCTTCTCCTTGGTGATCTTGAGGTGATCAGTAGATGTTGCTGAAGGCCACGGGCTCATCGCCGCGCTGGCCTTGGATCTGGGCGCGCACCGCGATGTCGTCCCACAGGCGCACTTCCTTGACGAGCGCTCCCTGGTGGAACGTGAACTGCGAGATGCCGATGATGTCGACCGGCTTGCCGGTGAGCGGACCGTAGTTCGGCACGCCGTTGTAGGCACCGGTGAACTTCCACACCACGGCCACGCGGAGCCCCGCGTAGCGCACGTCGTAGTTGGTCTGGATGTCACGGATCTCGAACTGTCCGCCCGGGAACGACTCCAACAGGCGCAGCAGCGCGCGGCGGTAGCCCTCGGGCCGGATCACCAGGCGGTTGCCGACCGTGAGCAGCACCAGGTCGCGGTCGAAGAACTTCTCGACCTTCTGCAGGTCGCGGTCGTTCCAGACGGTCTGGATCAGGTCGATGACCGTCTCCACCTCGGCACGGTGATCGTCGGGGCGCACACCGGAGTCGCCCTGCGCGACGGGATCGGCCGGAGCCGGCTCGTTCCACGAACCGGAGAAGCCGCGGAAGGTCTGCCTGCTGGCGACCTCGTCGAGGTCCTCCCCGCGGGAGAGGGGACCGGCGAGCGTGTCGCGCACCACCCACTCCTCGACCATGCGGCCGCGGCGGTAAAGGCAGTTCGCGATCGTGCGGCTGAACTCACCCGTCTGGAGGTGCCCGGAGAGCACGAGATGCGAGCTGAGGAACGCGTCGTCGCCGCGGGCCTCCCAGATCACGTCTTCCGCCTGACCGGTGCGGTCGGGCGTCGCGGAGATGCGCATGAGCGATCCCTCGATGACCTCGTCACGGTTCGATGAGGTGCCGAGACCGCCGTGCACGATCGAGTCGGGCTCGTAGTTCTCGCGGATGTAGTGGATCGACCGGTCGACCCAGATCAGGTCGGTGACTTCACGGATGAAATCGTCGGGGTCCTTGTACGGCAGATAGGCGACCGGGTCGAGAGACACGCTTTTCACTCCTTCGAGATCCGAGTCTGCGGTTCATCGGTGATCGCAGGCTTCGTTTTCGTCAGTGTATGCGTATGCACAATAGAGCGCAAGAGTCGACTCAGCGCACACGGTGGTCATTTCGTGGCGGAGGGTCAGACGGCGCGCGCGCGCGCCAGCGTGCTGCGCGGTACGAAGGCCGATGCGAAGCGCTGGTTCTCGATGGGCGCCTCGCGGTCCTCGATGCGCCGCACGATGAGGTCGGCGGCCGCCGATGCCATGCCGGCGATGTCGTAGCCGACCGTGGCGAGGTCGACGATCGGCCAGGCCGCCTCGGGGAGGTCGTCGAACCCGACGACCGAGAGATCCTCCGGCACCCGCAGACCCGCGCGATGCGCGGCGTTCAGCACGCCGTACGCCACCACGTCGTTGCCGCAGAACAGCAGTGTCGGGCGGTCGTCCTCGGCGAGCAGAGCGGCCGCGGCCTTCTCTCCCTCGTCGGCGCTGTAGTTCGGCACCTTGCGGGTGCCGGCCTCGGTCAGTGCCAGACCATGTGCACGCAGGGCATCGCGCAGCGCCGACTCGCGCGCCTGCGCCGTGCTGGTGTTGATCGGGCCGAGCACCGCGCCGATGCGGCGGTGGCCCAGCTCCACGGCACGGTCGACCGCCTCGTGATACCCCTGCACCGGATCGACGACGGTCGCGTCGGCCTCGATCAGCGCACCGGTGCGGTTGAAGTACACGAACGGCAGGCCGCGATCCTTCAGGCGCAGGGGGGCGGAGGACTCGACCGTGGTGGTCGCGAGGATCACACCGTCGAGCCCGTTCGCGAGGAGCCGCTCGACGATCGTGTCGTTGTCGGCGCTCTCGGTGTGCAGCATGAGCTGGTAGCCGAGGCTCTCGAGCTCGCGATGCACCGGCGCGATGATGTGCGAATAGAACTGGTTGTCGAGATCGGTCAGCAGCAGACCGATGCGGCGGGTGCGGCCGGATGACAGCGCGCGGCCGGCCTCGCTCGGCACGTAGCCCAGCAGCTGGGCCGCCTCGCGCACCCGCAGTTTCGTGGCCTGGGACACCCGCGAATCGTCGCGCAGGGCGCGCGACACGGTGGGCTGGGACACGCCGGCCAGGCGGGCCACATCACGACTCGTGACGACCATCTCGCGCCTCCCCCTCGACTCAACGGATTCTAGTGCCCTTGACGCCGGAATGCATACGCGGTCATAATCAGCACATACGTATGCAATGAAAGGACGGGCCATGCCCCTGCATCTCAAGACCGCGCCGACGAAGACGTTCGCGGACACCGCTCAGCACGATGTCGCCGAGCGCGTACGGGCGATCATCGGCGACATCCGCGAGCAGGGCGATGCCGCCGTGCGCCGTTACGCCGAGCAGTTCGACAACTGGAGCCGCGACACCTACCGCCTCTCCGACGAGGAGATCACCGAGATCATCGGCACCCTCCCCGCGCAGGTCATCACCGACATCGAGTTCGTCCAGGCGCAGGTGCGTCGCTTCGCCCAGGCGCAGCGCGACTCCCTCGTCGACATCGAGGTCGAGACCCTGCCCGGCGTCTTCCTCGGCCAGAAGCACGTGCCGGTGCAGGCGGCGGGGGCCTACATCCCCGGCGGCAAGTACCCGCTCACGGCATCCGCTCACATGACGATCATCACCGCCAAGGTCGCGGGCGTCCCCCGCGTCGTCGCGTGCACCCCGCCGATCCGCGGCGAGATCCCCGCCGCCACCGTCGCCGCGATGAAGATGGCCGGCGCGGACGAGATCTACATCCTCGGTGGCGTGCAGGCGGTCGCGGCGATGGCCGTGGGCACCGACAGCATCCAACCGGTCAACATGATCGCAGGCCCCGGCAACGCCTATGTCGCCGAGGCCAAGCGTCAGCTGTTCGGCGAGGTCGGCATCGACCTGTTCGCCGGGCCCACCGAGATCCTGATCGTGGCCGATGAGCACGCCGACCCGTTCTTCACCGCGGTCGATCTGCTCTCGCAGGCAGAGCACGGCCCCGACTCCCCCGCCGTGCTGGTGACGACCTCGCAGACGCTCGCCGAGGAGGTCATCGACTGGATCGAGAAGATCCTCCCGGGCATGCCGACGCGTGACTACGCCGGCCCCGCCTGGCGCGACTGGGGTCAGGTGATCGTGGCCGACGATCTCGACGAGGCGTACCGCATCGCCGATGACTTCGCGTTCGAGCACGTGCAGATCTTCACGCAGAATCCGCGCGAGGCGCTCGCGAAGATGCATGACTACGGCGCCCTCTTCCTCGGTGAGAACACCTGCGTCTCATACGGCGACAAGGTCATCGGCACCAACCACGTGCTTCCGACGCTCGGCGCCGCGCGCTACACGGGCGGCCTGTGGGTGGGCAAGTACCTGCGCACCGTGACGTACCAGGAGGTGCAGAACACCGAGTCGTCCGCTCAGCTCGGGGTCGTCTGCGGTCGCGCGGCCCGTGTGGAGCTGTTCGAGGGCCACGCGCGTTCGGGCGATGCCCGGGCCTGGCGTCACGCCGGCGCGGAGTTCGCGTGGATCGACGAGAGCCACGCGGCGGTCGGCGCGGAGTCGCGATGACCGACCTCTCCGGTCGCACCGCCGTGGTCACCGGCGGCGGCAGCGGACTCGGGGCGGCCATCGCCCGCTCGCTGCACGCCGCCGGGGCCGAGGTCATCCTGGTCGGCCGCGACGAGGCCAAGCTCGCCGCAGTGGCGGCGGAGCTCGGCTCGCGGGCGCGTGGGGTGTCGTGCGACGTGTCGGATGCGGCATCCGTCGACGCCCTGCGCGAGGCGCTCGGTGACACCGAGGTGTCGATCCTGGTGAACAACGCCGGCATCCCGGGTCCCGTCGCCGCTCTCACCGACATCGACGTCGACGACTGGGACGAGGTCTTCCACGTCAACGTGCGCGGCACCTTCCTACTGTGCAAGGCGCTGCTTCCGGGCATGGTCGCGCGCGGTGACGGCGACGTCATCAACGTCGCCTCAGTGTCGGGCAAGCGTCCACTCGCCCACCGCACGCCCTACTGCGCCTCGAAGATGGCGGTCATCGGACTCACGTCGACGCTGGCGTTCGAGGTCGGACCGGCCGGGGTGCGCGTGAACTCGCTCTCGCCCGGCCCGGTGTCCGGCCCACGCATGGAGCGCAACTTCCGGCTCGAGGCCGAGAGGAGCGGCACGAGTGTCGACGATGCCGAGCAGGCCTTCGTCTCGCGCTCGGCGCTGGGGCGCATGGTGACCGAGGCCGAGGTCGGCAGCGCCGTCGTCGCGATGCTCGGGATGCCGGGCATGTGCGGCGCCGACGTCGACCTGTCGGCGGGGATGGTGGCGTGATGGCCTCGCTGCGCGAGCGGGCGAACGAGGGCGAGAAGCTGATCGGCGCGCTGCTGCGGATGCCGTCGGAGGAGCTCGTCGAGATGCTCGCCGTGGCGGACTTCGACTTCGTGCTGATCGACTGCGAGCACGGGCCGGCCGACATCGGCGCGCTGCGTCAGCACATCGCTGTCGCGGCCGTGCACGGCGTGCCGACGATCGTGCGGGTCGGCGAGGGCGACCGCGCGCAGATCCTACGCGTGCTCGATCAGGGCGCCGAGGGCATCCTCGCCCCGCACCTCGACAGTGCCGCCGATGCGGCCGCGCTGGTCGACGCGTCGCTGTATCCACCGGTCGGCAGTCGCGGATTCGCGACCTACAGCCGCGCGGGGCGGTTCGGCGAGGTCGACCCGACGGAGCACCGCGACTGGTGGCTCGAGAACACGCTGGTGCTCGGCATGATCGAGTCGCCCGCGGGGGTGCGGAACGTCGACGCGATCATCGCGACACCGCGGCTCGACGGCATCCTGGTCGGTCCTGCCGATCTCGCCGCGAGCTCCGGGCCCGACGATGCCCCGGTGCCGGACGCGATCGCAAGCGTGCATGCGGCCCTCGCCCGGGCACGGTCGCTGCGCATGGACATCGTGGGCACACGGTCCGCGGCCGAGGCATCCTTCGCCGCAGGGGCCGACCTCGTCGTCTACAACCTCGCCTCGTCGCTGCTGGCGCACCTGCGCGATCTGGCCACGCCCACGCGCTGAGCCTCGCGTCGGGAGGAGATCTCGGTGTGGGGAGGATGCTCACGCCGCATCCTCCCGCCCATCACGAAGTTCTCCTCCCCACGGGCTCCACGAGCCGATGCTGCGCGCACCACGCGCGCACGAGCTCGCCGAACTCCCACGGGCGCTCGAGGGGCAGCAGGTGTCCGGCGTCCAGCGACACGAGGCGCGCGCCCGCCACCTCCGACGCGATCTCGGTGTGGAAGTGCGGCGGGCAGATGACGTCGTCCAGCCCCGACACGATCAGCACCGGCATCCGGAGCTCGTGCAGGCGCCCGAGCAGATCGGTGCGTGTGAGCTGCATCTCGAGCTGCGCGCGCAACAACTCCGCCCCTGTGTCGTCGCCCATCTGGAGCGTGCGCGCGACGAGGTCGGGTCGCCGGTCGACGACCTCGGCACCCAGAAGTGGGTTCAGGATGCTCTGCTGCAGCTCACGAGCCGGCACCCCCGCGTCGAGCTGCGCGAGCCAGGACCGCCAGCCGTCGCGCTGCAGATCGGTCGGTTCCTTGGCGTTGGTCGAGACGAGGCACAGGCCCGCCACCCGCTCCGGTGCGGCGAGCGCGAGCGCCATCGCGACGATCGCGCCGAGCGAGTGCCCGACCAGCACGAACGACTCCGCCAGGTCGGCGCGCAGTGCGGCCACCTGCTCGTCGATGTCGGCGCGATCGAGAACGGGGCGGATGCCGGAGGTGAATCCGGCATCCGCCCAGAGGTCATCGGTGCAGTTCATGCCGGCGAGCAGCACGAGCGGTGGCTGCACCAGTGGCACGGTCAGCCCTTCACCGCCCCGTCGCTGAGTCCCGCGACGAGATACTTCTGCGCGATGAACGCGATCACGAACACCGGGATCGTGAGCAGCATCGACGCCGCTCCCGCCTGTTGCAGCATCGGCAGGGTCTGCCCGAGCTGGGTGGCGATGAACACCGGCACGGTCTTCGACGAGGTGTCGGTCAGCACGAGCGCCGTGAGGTACTCCTGGAACGCGAACAGGAAGACGAAGATGCCGGCGGTCAGGATGCCGGGGCCCATCAGGGGGATCATGACGCGGCGCAGCATCCCGATCCTCGTGCAGCCGTCGATCATGGCCGCCTCGTCGAGCTCCTTCGGGATGTCGGCGAAGAAGTTGCGCAGCAACCAGATCGTGAACGGTTGATTGATCGCGACCAGGGCGATCGCCAGGGCGAACGTGGTGTCGTAGATGCCCAGCGCCCGGCTGATGTCGTACATCGGCAGCACGACCGCGAAACGGGGCAGCGCCCGGAAGATCAGGGCGAGCACGAGCAGCAGCGCCGAGACGTAGCTCGGGAACCGCGACAGCGCATACGCCGCGGGGATGCCGATGGCCAGCGCGATCACGGTCGACACGACGGCGACGACCACGGTGTTCACCAGGTAGTCGGCGAAGTAGGTCGTCTGCCAGAGATCCACGAACGCCTGCAGAGTCGGCTGGTAGTCCCAGAGCACCGGCGGGTTGGAGAACGCGACATCGGTGGGCTTCGTCACCGAGAGCGTCATCCAGATGAAGGGGCTCAGCACGACGATGCAGAGGATGCCGAGCAGGAGCCCTGTGATCACCGGAGGACGGTTCGGACCGCGGCGACGGCGCTTCGGTGCGCCGCTGGTGACGATGGCCCTCGTCGTGAGTTCTGCGGATGTGAGACTCATCGTTCCGCCTTCGCTTCCTTGAAGATGCCCCGGATGAACGGGATCAGCATGATGAGGATCAGGATGATGGTGAGCACGTTGATCGCGCTGCCGAGTCCGAGGTTCTCGGCGCCGTCGGCGAATGCGACCGAGTAGACGTAGAGCATGATCGACTCGTTGCCGATGTTCTGCGCCTGCGGCGAGAGCGGTATCAGATTGTCGAACATGCGCAGCACGTCCATGATCGTGATCAGCGTGACGAAGCCGAGCACTCCGCGGATCGTCGGGATGATCACGTTGAGGTGCGTCTGGAAGCCGTTGGCGCCGTCGATCTTGGCCGCTTCCTTCAGCTCGTTCGGCACGCCCTGGAGCCCGGCGAGGATGATGAGCATCGCGAACGGGAGCATGTGCCAGACGGTGTTGGCGATCACGAGGATCGCGTTGGGCACCTGGTCGGTGAACCACAGCACCTGCGATCCGCCGAAGAAGCCGATCAGGCGGTTCACGACGCCGCCGAAGTTGTCGTCGAAGAGCCACGAGAACGCGACGGCCCCGACGAGGTTCGGCAGCACGTACGACACGAGCATGATGCCGAGCACCAGCGGTCGTGAGGTGGTGATGCGGTTGATGCCGGTGGCGATGATGTAGCCGAACACCAGCAGGATCGCCGTGGTGATGATCGTGACGGCGACCGTGAAGAGCACCGCCTTGTGGAATCGCGGATCCGTCAGCGCGTCGGTGAAGTTCTCCAGCCCGATGAAGGTGCCGGGTGAGCCGTAGCGGACCTGCTCGAAGCTCCACTGCACCGTGCGCACCAGCGGGAGCACGAGGAGGGCCCCCATCACCAGCAGGCTCGGAGCGAAGAGCAGCCAGAATTCGCGTGCCTTCATATGCGTCCTCCCTTGGACGGACTGTGGCCTGAACTCGCGCTCAGGCCACAGTCATGGACGGTCGGTCCGTGGTCAGCCGGCGACCTTCTCGCCGGCGGCCTGCATCTGGGCGAGTCCGTCATCGACGCTCACCTGTCCGTTGAGGATGGAGACGAGGATCGGTCGGATCTCGTTCGTGATGTCGGCGATGACCGGAGACACGATGGGCGGCATGGCGCTGGCGATCGAGTCGTTGGCCGCCGCGCCGTACGGGGAGTTCTCCGCCGTGACCATTCCCTCACGAGCCGGGTAGGCAGCGGGGACGGATGCCGTCGACGCGTCTTCACTGACGGCGGATGCCATCATCTGGAAGAGCATGTCATGGTCGAGCTTGGTGTTGAACGGGATGGACCAGCCGTCGATCGACAGGCGGTTGTAGGAGTACTCGGCGTCGGCCGAGATCTTCGGCGCACCGGCGAAGCCGAACGAGTCGGACAGCTTCGAGTTGGCCGGCAGCGTCAGGTCGAACATGCGGCCGGAGAACATGATCGACATGGCAGCGGTTCCGTTGAACATCTGCTGCTGCACCTTGGGCTGGTCGAAGGTGGTGACCTGCGGGTCCATGTAGGGCTTGAGCGCGAGCATCGCCTCGACGGCCTGCTTGGCCTCTGGGCCGTCGAGCGTCACCTCGCCGTCGGCCGTGACGAAGTCGGCGCCGACGGAGTTCATCGCCCCTTCGAATCCGGTCGTCACGTCGGCGGTCGCGAGCCAGGGCAGGGCGATCGGGTAGTCCATGAGCCCGGCGTCCTTGATGGCGTCGGCGGCGGTGATCATCTCGTCGAAGGTGGTCGGGACCTCGAGGCCGAGGTCGTCGAAGATGTCGGTGCGATAGGCCATCACGAACATCTGCGCCTGCATCGGGATCGCGTAGATGTCACCGTCGTACGACATGCCCTCGACCATCGACTGGCTGATGTCGCCGAGGCCGTAGTCGTCGGCGTACTTGTCCCACAGATCGTTCAGCGGAACGAGCTTCTCTTCTTCACCGAATCCGGGGATGACGAACCCGTAGGTCTCGATGATGTCGTACGTGCCGGTGTCGCCGGACAGGGTGGCCGTGGTCTTGGTCACCTGCCCGCCGAAGTCGATCGGGTCGTGCTTCAGCGTCACATCATCGGTCGAACAGCTCTTGACCATGGTGTCGGTGAAGGGGTCGATGGCGGAGGAATTGTAGGCGAGGACATTGACCGTAGTCTTGCCCTCGGGAGCGGTGTAGTCGCACGACACCGTTGTCGCGTTTTCGTTGTCGGTGCGGGTCCCGGCCCCGCAGCTGGTGAGGGCGACCATGCCCACGGCTGCGAGTGCGAGTACCGGCAATGCCCGATGCTTCATGTGTGCCATGACGCTGATTGTATACGTATGCAGTGGACTTAGGGAAGCCTATATTCCAGGAATGTATTCGGATTGAATACGTATGGGGTTGATGCCAGCCGACCGGGTCGCGGCGCCGGAGGTTCACGGGCGCGGGGAGACGAGGCGCAGGATGACGGGCGGCCCTTGCTCATCCGCCATCCTGCGCCCGCCTCGCGTCACGGGAAGTGACGATCGATCCCACAGCGTGCTGTCGCTGCGACCGTCCCTTGGTCTCGGATCGAGTACTCTCCCGTGCCGCGCCGGCGACGACCCCCTCGGCCATCGCACGGTTTGCTAGTTTACCTAGCAAATCGATGAAACGGCGACTCCCGGATGTCGGATGTTCTCGTCCCGCGGTGTCGTCGATGCGAGAATGGATTCCGCCGCGGGGGGCACAGGGCACGAGATCGACGCGCATCGACACGGATGCGCGAGCGGGACGAGGTGTCATGGCGCAACCGCCGGAGGAATTCTCGCGATCCGGGTACTGGTACCCCGACGCCGACAGCGCGCGCACGGTCGATGTGCTGAACGCGTTGCGGCGATACCGCGCGGCCGAGACGGCGATGCGGGCGCGGACCCGCGCATCGATGGGCATGAGCGAGAACGATCTGATGGCCCTGCGCTTCCTGCTGCACGAGAAGCGGGTCGGGCGCATCGCCCGGCCGATCGACATCGCCCGCATGCTGAGCATCTCGACGGCGTCGACGACCGCCCTGATCGATCGGTTGGAGAGAGGCGGGCACGTGCGCCGCGAACGGCATCCTCGCGATCGCCGGGCGGGTGTGGTGGTTCCGACGGCCAGCAGCGATGAAGAGGTGCAGGCCACGCTCGGCGCCATGCATCGACGGATGCTCGCCTACGTCGACTCGCTGTCCGATCACGACCGCGCGGTGGTCACCCGCTTCCTCGCGGGAATGGGCGCCGCGGTCGCCGAGGCATCCGAGCGCGACCCCGGTGCCGGCTGACCCGGACGCGAGCTGCCGACTCGGACGAGCTGATCGCTCATCCGCGCGGTCGGCGCTTCTCCAGCACTCCGGCCAGCACGACGGCCACGAGCGCGGCCGCCGGAGCCACGATGAGGCCCGCGCGCAGGCTCTCGGTCTCGGCGATGAAGCCGACGAACGGAGGCGAGAGCAGGAACCCGAGGCGCAGCAGCCACGACACGATCGTGAGCCCCACTCCGGTTCGCAGACCGGGAAGTTCGTCGGCCGCGTGCATGGCCGCCGGGATCAGCGTCGCGATGCCGAAGCCGACGGCTGCGAAACCGGCGATGGTGCCCGGCACGCTCGGGAACGCGAGCGCGAGGCTCATGCCGACTGCGGCGATGAGTCCACCGACGCGGGCGACCGCGCGCTGCCCGAACCGGTCGGTCAGTCCGTCGCCGAGCATGCGCCCGATGAACTGGGCGCCAACGAGGGCGATGAAGCCGAGCGGGGCGATCGCCGCGGCGGCCCCCAGCGATTCGCCGAGGTAGAGCGTCGCCCACGAGTTGCCGGCGTCTTCGGCGACGGCGCCCGCCATGGCGATCAGGGTGAGCGCGATGATCACCCACACGGTGCGCGGGCTCACGCCGCGGCGCACCGTCTCGGCCAGCGCGGCGGGTTCGACGACGGCGTCGGCGACGGCAGCGTCGTCGGCAACGTTGTCAGCCACGGCCTCATCGTCGCGACCGGGAAGGCACAGCCGCAGGGCGATCAGTGCCACGATCGCGAAGGTCGCGGTCGAGATGCCCAGGTGCACCCCGATCGGCACCTGCAGCGCGATCGCGACGGCCGCCATGCCGCCGCCGAGCACGGCGCCGATCGACCAGATGGCGTGGAAGGAGTTGATGATCGAGCGGCCGTAGCGCCGTTGCACGCGCAGGCCGTGCGCGTTCTGCGCGACATCGGTGATCGCGTCGGATGCTCCGCCGATGAGCAGCGCGGCGGCGAACAGCAGCCCGGACGGGGCGAGCGCGGCCGAGAGCAGCCCGAGGCTCGTGAGGATCGTGCCGATCACGGCGATGCGGGCAGAGCCGAAGCGGCGGATGAGCACCGCGGCCAGAAGCCCCGCGGCTATGGCTCCGGCCGGGAAGGCCGCGATCGCGAGACCGTATCCGACGTTGTCGAGCCCGAGGACGGACTTGATCTCGGGGTAGCGCGGCAGGATGTTCGCGAACAGCGCCCCGTTGGTCAGGAAGAGCGCCGAGACGGCGATGCGCGCGCGTCGGGTCGCGCGGTCCGGCGTGAATCGTCGAATCGATTCGATTGAAGTCATGAGTACGATCGTACGGCCCATCGGCGCCTCGCGCGAACACGTGCTTAACGACCGGCGACCACACATGCAACCCCGTATCGCCCGGCATCCCTCCGCGCATACTCTCGACACATGACCGAGCTCACTCAGCCCACCGGCCGCGAAGAAGAGCTGCGCGCCGTCCCCCGCGACGACGGCAGCGCCCCGCGTGCGCTGGTGCTCGGCGCGACCGGCTACATCGGCGGCCGGCTCACCCCGCGCCTGCTGAACGCCGGCTACCGGGTGCGAGTCCTCGCCCGCGACGCGGCGCGCGCGGCATCCTTCCCCTGGGGAGCCGATTGCGAGATCGTCGAAGGATCGGCCGACGATGCGGATGCCGTCGCCGAAGCGGTCGCCGATGTCGACGTCGTCTACTACCTGATCCACTCGATGACCGCGGGCAAGGGGTTCGAGGAGACCGATGATCGCGCCGCGACCACGGTGGCCGAGGCTGCGTCGAAGGCGGGCGTGCGCCGCATCGTGTACCTGGGCGGGCTGCATCCCGACGACGTGAAGCTGTCGCCGCATCTGCGCTCGCGAGTGCAGGTCGGTGAGACGTTCCTGCACTCCGGGGTACCGACCCTCGTGCTCCAAGCGGGCGTCGTGATCGGCTCGGGCTCGGCGTCGTTCGAGATGATCCGACACCTCACCGACGTGCTGCCGTACATGCCGGCGCCGAAGTGGGTGCGCAACCGCATCCAGCCGATCGCCGTGCGCGACGTGCTGCACTATCTGCTCGGAGCCGCGCGGGTGGAGCCGGAGGTCAACCGCGCCGTCGACATCGGCGGACCCGACGTGCTGCGCTACGGACAGATGATGAACGGCTATGCGGTCGAGGCCGGACTGCCGCAGCGTGCGATCGCCGCACTGCCGGTGCTCACCCCCGGGCTCGCCTCGCACTGGGTGAATCTCGTGACCCCGGTGCCGCGGTCGATCGCGCGACCACTCGTCGCCTCGCTGCAGAACGAGTGCGTCGTGAAGGATCACGCGGTCGACGAGCTGATCCCGCAGCCGTCGGGCGGGCTGACCCCGTATCGTCGCGCGGTGGCACTGGCGCTCGGCCGCGTGGATGCCGACACGATCGAGACGAGCTGGCAGGACTCCGAGGTGTCGGGGGCGCCGAGCGACCCGCTGCCGAGCGATCCTGAGTGGGCAGGACGCACCGCTTTCACCGACGCGCGGTCGCTGCAGACGAAGGCCTCCGTCGACGATCTGTGGCGCATCATCGTCGGCATCGGCGGCGAGAACGGGTGGTACTCCTCCCCGTTCCTGTGGGCGGTGCGCGGATGGATGGACCGGTTGGTCGGCGGGGTCGGCCTGCGCCGGGGCCGCCGCAGTCGCACGGCGGCGCGCGTCGGCGATGCGATCGACTTCTGGCGGGTGGAGGCGGCGTCGGCTCCCGGCTCGGGCGAGGAGCAGGCGGGACTGCTGCGGCTGCGTGCCGAGATGAAGGTGCCCGGCTCGGCCTGGCTCGAACTGCGCGCGATCGCCGACGGCGAGGGTGCACGGTACGAGCAGCGCGCGGTGTTCTTCCCGCAGGGTCTGAGCGGACGCCTCTACTGGTTCGCGGTGCTGCCCTTCCACGGGTTCATCTTCGCGGGCATGGCCGCGCGTATCACGGCCGCCGCAGAGGGCACCGATCGCGTGGACCGCACGCGCGATTAGGGCTGACGGACGGGGGCGCCTGGCATCGCGTCGGTGTGCGACGCGTCGTCGCGCACCGCGTCGATGCGCGACCACACGAGCGCGCCGAGCGCGCCGCCTCCGGCCGCGATCACCACGGGCAGCCAGGCGTTGGTCTCGACGAGCACGACGGGGAAGAGCTGGATGCTCGCCGCCGCCATCTGGGGCAGATCGTCCTTCAGCACCCGCATGCCGAGCCCGTACGAAACCGCGGTGAACAGCGCCGGCGTCACCCAGAGGGCGAGCAGAGCAGCGGCCCAGACGCCGAGACGACGCAGCGGTCGCACCCCGCACCAGGCGAGTGCGAATCCCACGATGATCACGGGAAGCCACTGCACCAGTTGGCTCACGAACAGCGGCTGTACGACCGGTCCGGTGAACGCGAAGAGCCCGGAGGCCAGCCACATCGTCGCCGGCACGGCGGCCAGCGCGACGCCGAGGGCGACAGGGCCCGCGCTGCGCTGGGATGTGAGCCAGAAGCCGAGCTGGGCGAGAAGGGCGACGACGACGGCTCCTCCCAGCATCCCTCCGAAGTAGAGCAGCACGCGCCGGTCACCGGAGGAGATGCCGAGGCCCACGGCGAGCACGGCGAAGGTCTGCACGATCGCGATCAGGTGCACCGCCGCGAGACCGACGGCGGCGGACCAGGCGGGGATCCCATTCCGACGGCGCAGGGCGCGGATGCCGAGACCGGCGGCGACGCCCCCGACCACGAACAGGCAGAGCACGGTGCCGACGGTGTACTGGCTGATCGGCAGGAGCGCGAACGGCATGTCCTCCGGCAGGGTCTGCGTCGCCCAGAGGTTCTGCGCCGGCAGACGTCCGCCGCCGATGACGCCGGGCAGAAGACCGATCACGGCACCGGCAGCCCCGATCGCGAGTCCGAGCGGAACACGACGGGCAGGGCTGGCGGCGAGGTCAGTCATAGTCGACACCCTGGCATATCGGCGGCGGATGCGCCGGATGCGCGCGGGCTCGCGAGCGGTCTAGCGCGGCCCGCGGCGCCCGATGCCGGCGAACACCGCGTGCAGGAGCGGCAACGCCGAGGCGCAGATCAGGGTGATGCCGAGCGGCTCGATCGAGGGCACGAGCAACGCGCCCCCGACGAGCATCGCCGCGAACAGCACGCCGGAGCCGATGCGCCGGGCGATGCCCTCCAGCCGGTCCAGGCGCCGCTCGAGACGGGAGGTGTCGAACGTGACCGTGCCGTCGTTGACGCGGGAGATCACGTCGTCGATGCGCTGCGGCAGCCGCATCGTCACCCCGGCCGTCTCCATGGCGCGCGAGGCGAACGCCTGCACGACATTGCCGGTCTCATCGCGCAACAGGCGGCCGGCGTAGGGCTCGGCGGCATCCCAGACGTTGAACGACGGGTCGAGCCCGCTGCACATGCCCGAGGTCAGCGAGACCGCGCGGATGAGCAGCAGCATGTTCTCGGGCAGCTGCAGCGGGAGCGAGCGCACCATGTCGCCGAACTCGTCGGCGAAGTCGCGGAACTCGCGCGGATCGACCGTGCTCAGCTCGGCGAACCCCATGCCGCCGAAGCGGGCGAACAGCGCGGTGAGGGCGCGTTCGAGCTCGCCGGTGTCGGCCGAGGGCAGCAGCACGCCGATCTCCTGCGCGGCCTTCACGAGCCCGCGGCTGTCGCGCCCGGCGACGGCGATCAGCAGGGTGCGCAGGCCGTCGCGCAGGCTGTCGGGCACCTCGGCCATCATGCCGAAGTCGATGAAGGTGAGACGCCAGTCGGGGCCATCCGTGCCCGGCGTCGAACTCGACGTTCGACCCGGCGTCACGAAGATGTTGCCGGGGTGCGGGTCGGCGTGCACGAAGCTGTGCGTGAACACCTGGTCGAACATCACCTCGGCGAACACCTCGGCGACCTTCGCGGGGTCGATGCCGGCGGCGCGGAGGGCCTCGGTGTCGTTGATCTTGATCGCCGTGACGTCCGAGAGCGTGAGCACGCGGCGGGTCGACCGCTCCCAGACGATCTCGGGGGTGTCGACGCGCGGGATCGTCCGCGAAGTTCTCGCGGAACCGCTCGGCGCTGGCGGCCTCGTGCAGGTAGTCGATCTCCTCGAGGCTGGTCTCGGCGAACTCCTCGACGAGCGCGGGGGCATCGACGCGGTCAGCGACGAGCCGCACCCGCGTGAGCCACTTCGCGACCCGGCGGAGCGCGGCGAGGTCGACCGCGACGATCCCGTCGATGCCCGGGCGCTGCACCTTGACGACGACGTTCTCGAGCCCGGTGTCGGCCGCATCCGCCTCGGAGAGCCGGGCGCGATGCGCCTGCCCGAGGGATGCCGCGGCCACCGGCGTCTCGTCGAACCAGGCGTAGGCGCGGTCGAGCGGGATGCCGAGTTCGGCCTCGGCGGCCGCGCGGATGTCGGCGAACGGCACGGCCGGCACCTCGTCCTGCAGCCCTTCGAGCTCGGCCGTGATCTCGGGCGGCAGCACGTCGAGGCGCGACGACATGAACTGCCCGACCTTGATCATGAGGCCGCCGAGTTCGATCGCGAGCGCGTGGAAGCGTCGCGCGAACTGCTGCATGCGCGGCGCCCGGGTGCGCTCGGCGAGCGCCGCTCATGCCGAGGCGCGGCAGCACGAGTTCGAACCACCAGATCTGCACGAACTCGCGTGCCGCGAACGACAGGATGCGGCGGTATCGGGCGCGATGACGCCCTGTGCCGCAGCATCCGTCATCGGGGGTCCCTTCGCCGGGCCTCACCGGATGACGCACTGCGCGATCAGTCCTGAGCGAGGATCGAGTAGAGCCTACGGCGCGCGTCGTCGAGCACGTCGATGGCGGCTGCACCTGCTCGGGCGATCCGCTGCGGCCGACCTGCGCGGCGGCGGCCGCGAGGTCGACACCGGCCTTGGGCAGCGCGCTGAAGCGGGCGTCGTTCGGTGCGCGTCCTTGTCGGCCGACGACTCCCACGGCGCGGGGGTCTCCGACGACTCGGCGGCGACATCGCGTCCCGCCTCGGTGAGCGAGTAGGTCTTGCGGCCGTTCTGCTCCTCGGCCTCGATCAGACCCTCGTCGGCGAGCAGCTGCAGGGTCGGGTAGACCGATCCGGCGCTGGGCTTCCAGGATCCGCCGCTGCGTTCGGCGATCTCGTTGATGATCTGGTACCCGTGCATCGGCTTCTCGGCCAGCAGGGAGAGCACCGACGAGCGGACGTCGCCGCGGGCCATGCGGGAGCCGCCGCTGGGGCGGGACTCGAACGACTTGCGAAGCTGGTCCATGGCATCGAAGATCGCGGATGCCGGGCCGCCCTGGCCTGCGCCGAAGCCGGCGCCGCCGAACGGGTTCGAGGGGAATGCGTTGTTCATGATGACCTCCCAGAAGTGGTGAGCGATAGTCAACGATATATCGTTAACCCTGGGTGTGGGGTGAGAGTGTGCGACCTCGCCAAGCATGCAGGAGACGGAAAGGCAACCCCCGTGCGGGGCATAGCTCCACATGTTTTACTCCCGATGGTGTCCGTATCGCAATCGCCATCTCAATCGCCTTCTCACGAACCGGCGTCCCGTCGGCAGAGCCCGCTCCGCGTGAGCGTGGTCGTTCCGGTCTTCCGCCCGGATCGCAGTTTCGACGACCTGATCACCTCCCTCGACCGGCAGACGCTCTCGCGGTCCGACTTCGAGGTGTTGCTGTGCGACGACGGATCCGGCGAGGAGACCGAAGCCCGCCTCGCTGAGGTCGCGCGCACCCGACCATACGTGCGCGTGCTCAACCTGCCGCATTCGGGATGGCCCGGCACGCCGCGCAACCGCGGGGTCGAGAGCGCGCGCGGCACCTACGTGCAGTTCGTCGACCAGGACGACTGGCTGTTCGAAGAGGCGCTCGAGAAGCTGTGCGACTACGCCGACCGCAACGAGTCCGATGTGGTCGTGGGCAAGGAGGTGGGGATCGGCCGCGAGTTGCCGAGCCGGATCTTCCGCCGCGACATCCCGCGTGCCACGCTCGGCACCGATCCCCTGCTCGAGATGCTGACCCCGCACAAGATGTTCCGCACGGCGTTCCTGCGGGAGAACGGCATCCGATTCCCCGATGGGAAGGTGCGCCTGGAGGATCACCTGTTCGTGATGCAGGCGTACTTCGCGGCACGCACGATCTCGATCCTCGCGAGCACTCCCTGCTACGCGTGGGTGAAGCATCCGGGCAGTGCGAGCTCGTCGCGCATCGACCCGGAGAGCTACTTCCCCCATCTGGAGGCCGTGCTCGACATCGTCGAGGCGCACACCGAGCCCGGGCGGCTGCGCGACCGGCTGCTGCGCCACTGGTTCCGTGGCAAGATCCTGAATCGCCTGGCCGGACGCAAGATGCTGAAGTATCCCGCCGCGTATCGGAACCGGCTGCTCGACGTGGTCGGCCCCCTGGCGCGGGAACGGTTCGGACCGGGCGTCGACGGCGGCCTCGCGTTCCCGCATCGGATCCGCGCTGCGCTGCTGCGCGCCGACCGCCGCGACGACCTCGTGCGATTCGCGCAGTTCGAGACCGAGTTGGAATGTCGGGCCGACGTCACATCGGCCCGATGGTCGCGGGGTGGCGGGTTGTATCTGACGGTGGATGTTCGCGTGACACGGGACGGGGCGGATGCTCTGACGTTCGCGCCGGGGAGTGGCGCGCTCACCTCGCTGCCGCTGTCGGATGCGGCGTTGTCGGATGCGGCGTTGTCGGATGCGGCGTTGTCGGATCTGCCGCCCGGGGTGCTGGTCGCCGGCCGCGAACTGCAGAACGACCGCGTCGAGGTGCTCCTCGACGGGCCTCGATCGGGTGACGGCCGCGTGCTCGCGACCGGAGGCTCGTCGGACCTGCGCACCGTCACGCTCGCGATCGACCCGTTGAAGGTGTTCGGCGCCGCTGACGAGTCGCGCGGAGGACGGATCGTCGCGAAGGTGCGCCGAGCCGGGTGGACGTTCGATGTGCCGTTGCAGGCGGATGCCGCGGTGCTCGCTCGTGCGGGGCGCTCGCCTCTGCTGGCCGGGCGACCGTGTGTGCTGGTCGCCGGACCCGATGGTGCGGTCGAGTTGCGTCGCGAGTGGCCGGGCGGACGCGTGAAGGACACCGTCGGGCGCGCCGTGCGGCGGGCCCGACGGGCGGGCGTCAGGCTCGGGGCAGTGTCAGGATCTCGGCGCCGGTCTCGGTGACCGCGATCGTGTGCTCGGTGTGAGCCGTGCGGCATCCGGTGGCACTGCGGAGAGTCCAGCCGTCGTCGTCGACCACGAGTTCTTTGGTGTCGGCCATGACCCACGGCTCGAGGGCGAGCAGGAGTCCGGGGCGCAGGATGAAGCCGCGGCCGGGGCGGCCGTCGTTCGCGACGTGCGGGTCCTGGTGCATGGTCGAGCCGATGCCGTGGCCGCCGAACTCGAGGTTGACCTGGTAGCCGTCGGCGCGCAGCACGGTACCGATCGCGCGGGAGAGGTCGCCGATGCGCGCGCCGGGCTTCACAGCCGCGATGCCGGCGGCGAGCGCGCGCTCGGTCGCGTCGATCAGTGCGAGGTCTTCGGGAGCCTGCGTCTCGCCGACGATGAAGCTGATGGCGGCGTCGGCGGAGATGCCGCGGAGCGTGACGGCGAGGTCGAGGGTCAGCAGGTCGCCGTCGGCGAGCGTGTAGTCGTGGGGCATGCCGTGCAGCACCGCGTCGTTCACGGCGGTGCAGACGTAGTGGCCGAAGGGTCCGCGGCCGAAGGACGGCGCGTAGTCGACGTAGCAGGATTCGGCGCCGGCATCCTCGATCATCTGCTTCGTCCAGCGGTCGAAGTCGAGCAGGTTCACGCCGACGGCGGCACGCTCTTTCAGGGTCTGCAGGATTGTGCCGACCAGCGCCCCGGTGTCGCGGGCGCGGGCGATTTCGTCGTCGTTCAGGATCTCGATCACCCGGTAATACTATCCCGGTATTAGTATGGGCGTCATGATGGTCCGGACGCCGCTCACTCCCGCCGACGTCGAACGCGGCGAGCGCCTGGGCGCCCTGCTGCGTCGCGCGCGCGGGGACCGGTCGATGCTGAGCGTGGCACTCGATGCGGGGGTCTCGCCCGAGACGTTGCGCAAGATCGAGTCGGGCCGCGTCGCGACTCCCGCCTTCTCGACCGTCGCCGCGATCGCAGGCGTGCTCGACATCTCACTGGATGCCGTCTGGGCCGAGATCGATACGGCGATCCGTCCGGTCTCCCGGATCTAGGTCTGGGGTTTCAGGATCTGGTTCAGCTCTCGGGGTCGTAGCCGAACTCGCGGAGCTCCTGCGGGCAGCGACAGGCCACCGCGATCTTGCGCGCCCATTCGATGGCTTCGTCGCGTGTCGGCACCTCGAGCACGGTGAAACCGCCGGTGAGGTCGCTGCCCGGATAGATCTCGCTCGCGACGACGCCCTCGCCGGACACGAGCACCGGTGCGATCTCCTCGGCGATACCGCCGCCGAAGACGTAGACGCCCGCCGCCTTGATCTCGGCGATCACCGCATGCGACGACGCCACGACGGCGGGCATCTCTTCGTCGGGGACCTGCATCGCATGGCTGGGGAACGAGATGAGGAACTTGGTCATGACTCGATGGTGCTCTTCGCACACGTGCGAGGGCAATACCAAGACGTCGAGTCCGTCGTCTTACAGTCGGCGGGGCGCTTCGCCACTTGTATGATCTGGGCATGAATTGGCGACGCCGCACCCTGATGATCACCGGCGCCTTGATCATCGTGGGTGCGCTCATCGCCTGGCCCATCCTCCCCGGCTACCATGCCTTCACCTATCGGTCGAATGCGACGTTCACACCGTCGGGGCAGATCATCGCGGTGACGAACGGCCCCCTCGACCGGGCGACTCACTTCGAGGTCACCTACGCGACCTCCCCCGACATCGACGCGGGGACTCCGACAGAGTTCCACCTCACCTACGAGACGACGTGGGAGAAGGAGTACCAGGGGGCGTCGTTCCTGCTGACCGGGCCGCTCGCCGACGGATTCGCCGAGTGCGTCAACAGCGGCGATGTGGTGGATGCGCAGACGATCGCCCGCGACGATCTGACCGACCTCGAGCGGGATGCTCTCGTGGCACTGCTGGCCATCCCCGACGTCAACGGCAAAGTGCCGCTGACCGACGACATCAATGCTCAGGCCGGATGGCGCGCTGCGGAAGACACATCGATCGTCGCGATCCGTCCGACCCGGAATGATCACTGGACGACGAGGACATGGGATTGGGAGCGTTCCGACGGAACCTACAAGACGAGCTTCGAGGTGTGGACGCTGGACCTGACGTGCAGTTTCGAGCCGTCCAGCGTGTGGCAGATCACCGATACCGAACGCATCCTCAACGTGCCGACGGTCGCCGCCTTCACCAACACCAGCAACAAGATCGTCGTGGATCGGAAGAACGATCTCGCGGAGACTCTCCTCTATGTCGAGCGTGAGTCTTCCATCAAGACGCATCCGGACTGGACGTTGTCCTCGACGACTTCCACCTCGACGCTGGGCACCGATGGTGTGCGCACCTACGCGAACACGTGGAACACCGTCGACGGCACCGAGATGCGCCTCGCGTCGACGGGCTTTGCTGCCCTGTTCGTCGACCGCCGAGCGGAGAACAGGCAGCAGAGCGACGTGTTCTTCGCGGGCGTTGCCGCCGGTGTCGTGGCGGCGTTGGTGATCTCGATCCTGAAGCTGCTGGTGGATCCGACGCTCTCGCTGTTCGCATACCTCTCGAGGAAGCGCCAGGCCGAGTAGCGATCTGCCAGGTTCGCCAAGGTCACGCGGCGATGTCGAACCGAGCCCGCCCACCGAGACGAGGCGTGCGCGCCAGGTCGACGTAGCCCGGCGGAACGAACCACACCCGCGCCGCGGTCCCCGCCCCGTCGATCCGGATCTCCCATCCGTTGTCGTGGATCCGGTGATGACAGGTCTCGCAGAGCAGTACCCCGTTCGACAGATCAGTCGGCCCGTGGTCTCGTTTCCACCAGCGGATGTGATGCGCTTTCGTCATCTCCGGAGGTAACCCGCACATCGCGCACCCACCATCGCGTTCCACCAGTGCGCGACGTTGCGACCGGGTGAACAACCGCTTCTCGCGCCCCCAGTCGAGGATCTCGCTGTCGCCACCGAGCACGCACGGGATCACTCCGCCGCCGGCCGCCATCCGCCGCGCCGCCGCGACGCTGATCGGCTGGTCGATGCCGTCGATCGTCGCCGATCCCGAGCCCGACTGCAGCTCGTCGAGGCTCAGACGCACCACGACGGTGGCTCCTGCCAGCGGCATCCGCTCGCCCTCGCAGCCGAGCGCATGCGCGCAGAACGTGGCGAGACCATCAGCCTGGATCATCGGCACCGTGCGGCGATCCGCATCGGGAGCATCGGGGTCGGGCGCATCAGACCGCGCCGCAAACGCCGCGGTCACATACCCGCGGATGGCCGCCACGATCGGTGCCGCGGTCTCGACATCGAGCTTCGCATCGAGGTGCAGCATGCCGTTGCGCTCGAACATCGTCAGAGAACGCTGGCCGCGCTGCTCATCGGCACGCGGCTCGACGCCGTCGGGATCGAGCCACGCCTCCGCCCGCACGATCAGCTTGCGCAGGTCGTCGAGCGCGAGCCCCGGCGCCGCCTCGGTGAGCATGCGCTCCCCTTCCGCGATCCGATCGATGCCCGCTGCCACGCGGCACCTCTCGAGCAAGGCGACGATCAGTGCTGCCGCCTGAGCGCCGAGCGCACCGGAGTCGAGTGCCTCGCGCACCAGCGGATAGCGACCCGGCAGCCTGGCGCCGAGAAGGTCACTGCGAGGCGCCGTCGCCTCGCCCACGGTCACGAGTCGCAGCGCGTCTCCCGTCGAGATTCCCGTGGTCGCGGCGATGAGCTTGGCCGGCGAACGGTAGCCCTGCTGCTTCGCCAGGCTCTCGGTGCCGAGCTCCGGCCGAGACTCGCGCGCGATCCCGGCGGCGACATCGGCGTGCACGGCGTCGAGCTGCCGCTGCAGCACTCCGATCGCCTCATGGACCGCGATCAACTGACTGCGCGACAGGTCGAGCGCGTCGTCGGCATCCGCCCACGCCGCATCGATGCGGCGGACCGCATCGTGCAGGGGGAGGAGCTTCGTCATGCTCCAATTCTACCGCGCAACGTGATGAGTTTCGTAGTTTTGTTCGAATGAATATCGGAGTATCGGGATGCTGGACGCGGCACGCGCGCCCCACACCCGCATCCGTCGCGAGACCCCACATCCGTCGCGAGAAACCACGCCACGGAGGGTGTCTCGCGGCCGAAGTGGTGTCTCGCGGGCGAAGCACAGCACCCACGCCCCCGCGCGAACTACCGCAGCACGGACTCCAGCAACCCCGGGAACAGCGCGTCGAGGTCGTCGCGGCGGAGGGCCAGCATCCGCCGGCGGCCGTTCGCCTCATTGCGGATGACACCGGCCTCGCGCAGCACCTTCATGAAGTGCGACTTGGTCGACTTCGGCAGGTTCGGATCGGTGGCGTGGCAGGCGGCCATGTCGAGCGGGCCGTCGGCGAGCTGGCGCGTGATGGCGAGGCGTTCGGGGTCGCTGAGCGCGAAGAGCACGTCGGTCAGCTGGATCTCGGAGCGCTCCGGGTGAGGAAGTTCGCCAGGCATGGTTCGAGAATAGTTGAACAATCGACGGATGGCGAGTACTCTCCAATAGTTCGACGATTATCGAACGATTGAGGAGCAGCAATGACCACCACCGCGCCGATCGTCGTCCCGATGGCATCCACCGCCTCGACGGTCCCCCGCGCCCGATTCGGCTTCGTCCTCGCCATCGTGGCGCAGATCGTGATGATGGTCGGCGCGAGCGCCCCCTCGCCGTTCTACCCGGTGCTCGCGCACGACATCGGGTTCGACGCGATCGTGATCAGCGCGGTGTTCGCGGTCTACGCCGTGGCGCTGCTGCTCACCCTTCTCACGGCCGGTTCCCTGTCTGATCACATCGGGCGTCGCCCCGTCGCGATCGCCGGGTTCCTGCTGCTGGCGGGCAGCATGTTCCTGTTCTGGCACGCGGATGCCGTCGCACTGCTGTTCCTCGCCCGCATCCTGCAGGGCGTGGCCAGCGGCCTGCTCATCTCGGCGCTGTCGGCGACGGTGCTCGACTTCGCCCCGGCAGCCCGCCCGCGCCAGGCCGCTCTCTGGAACGCCCTGAGCCCCGGCATCGGCCTCGCCCTCGGCGCCCTCGCATCGGCCGTCGTGCTCGACCTGAGCCGCGACGCACTGCTCGACGTGTTCGCCCCACTCAGCACGGCGTACGTCGTGCTCGCTGCACTGTTCTTCGTGATTCCCGAGACGGCGCCCCGCAAGCCCGGAGTCTGGGCCTCGCTGAGCTTCCGCCTGTCGATTCCGCGGGAGATCCGGGCGGACTTCTGGCGCGGCGCCCCGGCCGTGATCGCCGGATGGGCGACGGGTGGCCTCTTCCTCTCGCTCGGCGCCAACATCGTGCGCGGCGAGCTCGGCGGCGAAGCGCACGTGTGGCAGGGACTCGGCGTCGTGCTGCTGGCCGGCGTCGGCGCGATCACCGCGTTCCTCTTCCGGCGTCGGGCCGCGCGCACAACCGTGCTGTTCGGCACTGCCGCACTCGCGATCGGAACACTGCTCTCGCTCATCGCACTCGGCGTCGGCTCGCTGCCGTTCTACCTCGTCGCCGCCGCGATCACCGGCATGGGCTTCGGCACCGCGTTCTCGGGCGTGGTCGCGTCGCTCGCGCCGCGCATCCCCGCCACACAGCGCGCCGACACGTTCGCCGTGATCTATCTGCTCGCCTACCTCGCGTTCGGCGTTCCGGCGGTCGTCGCGGGTTCCCTGGTCGGCGTCGTCGGACTCGCCACCGTGTGCGTCGGATACGGCATCGTCGTGATCGCCCTGGCAGCCATCGCCTTCGGATTGCGGATGCGCCGGGCCTGAGGGCCTCCCGCCTCACCTACGGCCTCACCCGCGTCGGGAGGAGAACTCGGCGTCGGGCGGATGCTCCGGGGCCGAGGCTCCTCCCCACGCATAGTTCTCCTCCCGACACCCGGCGCACACCTCACGGCAGAACGATGACCTTGCCCGCGATCCGGCCCGCAGCAGCCTCGGCGTGCAGTGCCGGCAGCTCGGCAAGTGGGATGCGTCGCGTCACCTCGACGCGCAGGTCCCCGCTGTCGACGAGGGCGACGAGTTCGCGCAGTCGCTCGGCGTCGCTGCGCACGAACACCACGGCCGAGCGCACGCCCCGCTCGGCGTCATCCGGTGCCGGCATCCACGCCGTCGTACTGACGACGACTCCCCCGTCGCGCACGAGCGGCACCAGCGCGGCGAACTCCTCGGGCTCGATCGGGGCGAGGTTGAGCAGCAGGTCGACGGGCTCCGTCACGGCATCCTGGACGGGCGTCGTCGCGTGGTCGATGATCTCGTCGGCCCCCGCCGCACGCACGTCGTCGGCACTGCGCTCGCTCGCCGTCGCGATGACGTGCACCCCGGCCCGCTTCGCCAGCGCGATCGCGTACTTGCCGACCACGCCGCCCGCACCGACGATCAGCACGCGCTGCCCCGCCTCGAGTCCGCCGTCGTCGAAGAGCGCCTGACGAGCTGTGAGGGCGACCGACGGCAGGGCCGCGGCATCCGCGAGAGGCACCGTGGCCGGTGCTGCGACCAGCGCATCGGCCGGAGCGTTCACGTACTCCGCGGCTCCGCCATCCTCGCCCATGGGCAGGAATCCGATCACCGCATCGCCGACCGCGAGTCCGTCGACACCCTCGCCGAGTGCGTCGACCGTGCCCGAGACGTCGTAGCCGGGAACGTGCGGAAGCGCCACGGGGATCGGCAGGAAGCCGGCTCGCATGCCGTTGTCGGCGGCATTGAAGGCGGATGCGGCGACGCGGAGGCGCACCTGTCCCGCCGCCGGAGTGGGGGTCGGAATCTCCTCCAGCTGGAGCACCTCGGGTCCGCCGACTTCGTGGAAACGTACTGCCTTCATGGTTCTGTCCTTTCTTGTGTGCTTCGAATTCGAAGCAATAATCAGGACGATAGCACTGCTTCGAATTCGAAGCAACATGTATGCTGGGGACATGAGCACACCGACTCCTCAGCTCTCGCCGACAGAGCTCGCCGCCTACTTCGCTTTCACCGAGGTGAGCAGCCTGCTGCGTCACGCCGTGGAGCAGCAGCTGCGCGAGGCGGGGAAGCTCAGCTACGTGCAGTTCCAGCTGCTCGCCCGGCTCGGTGATGCGCCGGACGGCCGGCAGCGGATGACCGACCTCGCCGACGGCGTCGTGTACAGCCGCAGCGGACTGACGTATCAGGCACAGTCGCTCGAGGAGCGGGGCCTCGTCACGCGCGCACCGTCGCCGGAAGACGAGCGGAGCACGATCGTCACGATCACGGATGCCGGGCGGCAGGTGCTCGCCATCGTGTTCCCCGGGCACATCGAGGCCGTGAAGAGTCTGCTGTTCGAGTCGCTCGCGCCGGATGACGTCGAGGTGCTGGCGCGGGTCATGACGCAGGTCAGCGGACATCTGCGCGCGAACCCCCCGCGGTCGGCGGGGCGGCGGAAGGCGGCGGGTTGACGCGGCAGAGTCGGGGCTGATCCTTTCGACGCTGGCGCGGGCGCTTCGTTCGGCCGTGTGCGCCTCGCTCGGCCACCTGCGCCGCATCGGGCCGAGCCACGCGCACATGGCCGAGCGCAGCGCGCAGCCGAGGCCCGCGCGGACATCAGCCTGCGGCATCCGCTCTACGCTGGAACGTCTGCCTCATTCTCGAGGCGCCTTCCCCTGGAGCATCCATGTCTGTGACGACGGTCGATGATCGTGCCCGCTATCGGGCGAACCCCTCTGTGCTGACCGCGTTGAAGAACCCGCGGATGCTGACGCGCGAGGTGCTGGCCGGGCTCGTCGTCGGACTCGCGCTGATCCCCGAGGCGATCGCGTTCTCGGTGATCGCGGGCGTCGACCCGAAGGTCGGGCTGTTCTCGTCGTTCATCATGGCGGTGTCGATCGCGTTCCTCGGCGGACGTCCGGCGATGGTGACCGCGGCGACCGGAGCCGTCGCGCTCGTGATCGCCCCGGTCGCGCCGATGTATGGGCTCGACTACTTCATCGCGACGGTGATCCTCGCCGGCATCTTCCAGGTGATCCTCGGAGTGGTCGGCGTCGCGAAGCTGATGCGCTTCATCCCCCGCAGCGTCATGGTCGGGTTCGTGAACGCGCTGGCGATCTTCGTGTTCAGCTCGCAATTCCCGCAGCTGATCAACGTGCCGTGGCTGGTGTATCCGCTGGTGGCGCTGGGGATCCTCGTGATGATCGTGATGCCGAAGATCACCAAGATCGTGCCGGCTCCGCTGGTGTCCGTCGTGATCGTGACCGCAGTCGTGCTGACGTTCGCGATCACCGTGCCGACCGTCGGCGATCAGGGCGAGCTGCCGCGGAGCCTGCCGTCGCTGTTCATCCCCAACGTGCCGCTGACGTGGGAGACGTTCACGATCATCGCTCCGTTCGCGCTCGGCGTCGCCGTCGTCGGACTGCTCGAGTCGCTGCTCACCGCGAAGCTCGTCGACGAGATCACTGACACCCACTCGCGCAAGAGCCGCGAGGCGTGGGCGCAGGGAGTGGCGAACGTGCTGTCGGGCATCTTCGGCGGCATGGGCGGCTGCGCGGTGATCGGTCAGACCATGATCAACGTGAAGGCCTCGGGCGCGCGGACCCGCATCTCAACCTTCTTCGCCGGGATTTTCCTGTTCCTGCTGGTCGTCGTGTTCGGCGACTTCGTCGGAACCATCCCTATGGCTGCGCTCGTCGCCGTGATGATCATGGTCGCGATCGGCGCGTTCGACTGGCACTCGATCAAGCCGTCGACGTTGAAGCGGATGCCGAAGAGCGAGACGTTCGTGATGGTCGCGACGGTTGTTCTGGTTCTGCTGACCCACAACCTCGCGGTCGGCGTTGTCGGTGGGGTGCTGGTCGCGTCGGTGCTGTTCGTGCGGCGGGTGGCGCACTTCGTGACTGTTTCCCGCTCCGTCTCAGATTCTGTTGCTCGCTATGTGGTGGACGGGGAGCTGTTCTTCGCGTCGAGCAATGATCTGACGACGTTGTTCTCGTACTCGGACGATCCGGCGCGCGTGGTCATCGATCTGTCGAGGTCGCACGTGTGGGATGCGTCGACCGTTGCCGCGCTGGATGCGATCGAGACGAAGTATCAGGCGTTGGGGAAGACGGTGGAGATCGTCGGGATGAACGAGAGCAGTCAGCGGATGCGGGGGCGGTTGACGGGTGGGTTCGAGTAGGGACGGTCGGCTAGCGGTTGCTCCATGCTCGTCGAGCGCTATAGTCCGGCCTGTCGTCAGCATCAGAGGCGCCGTCGAACTCTGCTAGCGCCGCTTCAGCGCGTTGCTGAGCCTCAGCAGTCATCCGTTCGAAGAACTCGTATCCTTCTGGATCATTATGCGCCTCGAAAACGGCCTCTACACCGTCCATGAGATCATCCAGGTCCCCTTTCCACCCTGTTGTCCCGAAGTCAAGCTCCTGCGAAAGCTCATTCACCCCTTCGAAGATCGCCATTTCGTGGCCTTCGGTACTACCTGCTCGGTTGAGTCCGACGGCGGTTACCGCGTACCAGAGCGGGAGAGTTGCCCGAGCCGGTACCTTGGCCTTCGACAAGAACCGCGCAGTCGAAATCAAGATCGCACTGTCGGCCAGCCCTTGTTCGAGCGCGTTGGCGAGCAAGCGCAGTCGCTACCGTCGGAGCAGGCGAGCTTGCATCACGAGCACGAGAGCGCCAAGCGCGAAGGCCAGCGATATCCACCATGTGATCACTGACCCGAGCACGATCCCCAGCGTCGCGATCGGCAGTGCAACGCCGTCACGAAACCCGGCTTCGGCTCGAAGCCGATCACTCTCCTGATACTGGTCCGGCGCCTTATGCCAAAGCTGGAGAGAGAGCGACTCAAGCTGCGACTGGAGCAACGAGACGGGAAAGGCTAGGTAGACGTCAGGTAGTACACCCGCGTCTGCGTAACGCCGGCTGATGGCATCCATCAGCATCCCGCGGACAGGATATTTGGCGTCACGTCGATAAAGGTATGAACGCCACCTAGCGAACGGCTTTAGCTTGCTCGCTCTGACACGTCTTTCAATCGCGGCCACCCGTCGCTGGGTGTTCCCGGCCACCCATGATGAGAGCCCTTGTGTGACAGACCCAAGTAGGTAGGCAACAAAGGCCCCGACGCCTGTCACCGCTACTGGCCCCATCGACTGAACCAGACGCGAAAGCTCAACGAGCGCTCCATACTCAGCGGAAAGCGCGTCCCAATCTCGCCAGATGAGAATGAGTAAGACAGTCAGCCAGATTCCTCCAACAGCCAAAGGCGTCCTCACCTGGCGGACCCCAGGCAGCAGACTCGTGATCAGATTCACAAAACCTTCCGTCCCTACTCGAGACAAATGGACAGAGCTCTAGTCCTTGTAGCGCCGCACGGCCTCACGGATGCCGTCCGCATGCGCGTAGATCTCGTCCAGCTCCTCGATCGGGTGCCGCGTCTCGACCTTCTCCTCATCCAGCAGGCCGAGGTACTTCTGCTTGCCGTTGAAGTGGAGCCTGGCGATCGGTTTGCGGTTGTTGTCGTCCAGCAGCACAGCGAAGTAGCTCTTGGCATCGCGATGCGTCACCCGCTGCGGCTTCACGTCACCGCAGGCGATTGCCTTGACGATCTGGTATCCCTCGAGCTCTTCCAGCGTCGTCTCGATCTCGGTGTCGCGATCGAGATCAGCCTCGACGACTTCGGCGCTGGTCGCCGGAGGGGCGTCGACCGTTCGAGTGATCCCACTTACACCCAGAGCCGTCTTGAGCCTGTCATTGACCCGCTCCGTGAGGAACTGCTGCGCAGCCTTGCTCACCAGGCTCGTGAATTGCTGACGCACCTTCTGCGTGTACGAGCCGTCGTACACGCGCGTGGCGAAGAATTTGATCCACTCATCCGTCGGCTCGCGGAACTGACTGGCGATCTCGCGTTTGAGGGCACCGATGTACTTGAGCTCTTCCGCCGCGCTGATGATCGAGTCGAGGTCAAAGGTCTCCCTGCTCAGCTTCTGAATCTCGGGGATCAGCGTCTCATCGATGTCAAGCAGATCGAGGACGAGGAAGGGCTTCGCGTCCATCCGGTTCGGCGCATCGAGGTCGGTGTAGAAGTGCCAGTGGACGCCGTTGGTCAGCACCGCGATACGCGCATTGGTGACGGAGAAGTAGCGGAAGAGCTGAGATGCGTGCTCGATCTTGAGCGGGCCCATCGAGGGCTTGCACTCGATGAGAATCTGGACTTCGCTCTCACGCATGATCGCGTAGTCAATCTTCTCCCCCTTCTTCGTTCCGACGTCGGCGGTGAACTCCGGCACGACCTCCAGCGGGTCGAAGACGTCGTATCCGAGGATCGTCGAGATGAACGGCATCACGAATGCGTTCTTCGTCGCTTCCTCGGTCCCGATCGCGGTGGCCTGGTTCTTCACCTTTGTCGCAAGGGCATCGAGGCGCTCTGCAAACTCCATCGTCACTCCGTTCATCGTTGAACACGCATTCATCCAGACGATATCCGAAATAGGAGACGCAAAGCCAGCACACAACTTCGCGCCGCGGCGGACCGACGCGGCGCCGATCCTGCGTACGCCATGATGAGACTCATGGAAGCTGCTTCAGTCGCCACGTGGACCCTGCAACAGGAGATCCCCGTCCCCGCCGACGTCATCCCGCTCCTCCTCGAAGGGGAGCAGGCCATCACGTCATTCAAGACGTTCCGCGACTCGGCGACGTTCACTACGAAGCGTTTGATCGTCCGCGATGCGCAGGGAATCACCGGGAAGAAGGTCGAGATCTACTCGCTTCCCTATAGCGCGATCAACATGTGGTCATCGGAGAATGCCGGCACGCTCGACTGGAACTCCGAGATCGAACTCTGGACTCGCGCCGGGCACATCAAGGTCAAGCTGGCCAAGGGCGCGGATGTTCGACGCATCGACAGCCTGATCGCCTGGGCTGTGCTGCAGTCGCACTGAGCGCGGGAGCAGCCCCAGCCGGCCACGTCAGACCTTGATGCTTGCTCACGCACGACCTCGCCATTCTCGATAGGGTCCTTTCGTAGTCACGGTTGATCCAAGCCAACGCGCTGCCACGCTCGGAGTTCGAACGAGGGAGTCACAGGTCAACTGTCCCCGCACAGAAGGCAGGCCATGGCTAAGTACCGCGTCACACAATCCGCCGTCACTCAATTGCTCGAAGACGTCAGGCGCGAGAACATAGCGATCCCCGAGCTTCAGCGGCCTTTCGTGTGGGACAGCATCAAGGTGCGCGATCTCATGGACTCCCTCTACAAGGGATATCCCGTGGGGTATCTGATCACGTGGCAGTCCGTGGGTGCTCACCTTCGTGGAGGAGCCACGGCCGCTCACCAACAGATCTTGATCGATGGACAGCAGCGCATCACTGCCCTGCGCGCGGCGGTGGCCGGGCTCAAAGTGGTCGACAAGCGGTATCGGCAGATTCGAATCACCATCGCGTTCAATCCCGTAACTGAGGAGTTCGCGACCCTCACGCCGGTCATCAGGAAGAGTCCTGAGTGGATCTCTGACATCAGCGAGCTCTTCACTGCCGCTTCAACCTACGGGTTCGTGAAGGAGTACCTCGAGTCGAACCCTGACATCGATCACGCACAGGTTGAATCGAGCATCGCCAGACTTGCTGAAATCAAGAATGCTCAGATCGGCATCATCTCCCTCAACGACGACCTCGATGTTGAGACGGTCTCCGAGATCTTCATCCGAATCAACTCGAAGGGCGTTCCGCTCAGTAGCGCAGACTTCGCGATGAGCAAGATCGCCACCTACGGCGAGCGCGGGCGGAACATCCGGAAACTGATCGACTACTTCTGCCATCTCGCGATTGCTCCTCACGCATACTCCGACATCCGTGAAAACGACACGGAGTTCGCTGCCTCGCCGTACCTGAGCAACATTGCCTGGCTGAAGGACGACTCAGAGGACCTCTACGAGCCGGCGTACAGTGACGTCATCCGCGTTGCGGGTCTCGTGGGGTTCAGCCGAGGCAAGGCCTCATCGATCGTCAGCGAGTTGTCGGGACGCGACCCTGAGACCCGTAAGGTCGACGAGGACCGCATTCCCGTCGCCTACGACCGCCTCGAAGCTGCCCTCCTCCAGATTGTGAGGAAGTACCACTACGAGAACTTCATCATGATCATCAAGTCGGCGGGCTTCATCGCTCCCGACATGATCGGCTCTAAGAACGCATTGAATTTTGCATACGCGCTGTACCTGCGTCTACGGGCCGACAGCTCGATCTCAGAAGGCGACCGCAAGCGGATCGTGCGCCGCTGGTTCGTGATGTCGATGCTCACAGCTCGCCACTCGGGCAGCTTCGAGTCGACCTGGGAACAGGACATACGTCGAATCGCGGCGCAGGGTGCGACGGAGTACCTCCAGCAGCTTGAAGCGTCGCTGCTCACCACCGGGTTCTGGGAAGTGTCTTTGCCCAACTCCCTCGAGACCACAAGCACGTCAAGCCCCTTCTTCCAGACGTTCCTCGCCGCGCAAGTCGCGAGCGGCTCCCGAGGATTCCTGTCGAAGAGCATCACGGTGGCGGCGATGCATCAGCAGTCGGGAGACATCCACCACATCGTTCCGAAGGACTACCTCCAGAAGCACGGGTATCCCGACAAGTCCGACTACAACCAGGTCGCCAACTTCGCCCTGACAGAGACTCCAATTAACATCAGCATCAGCAACCACCCGCCCGCCACTTACATGGGGACGCTCGCAGAGCAGCTCTCGTCCAAGAGGCTCACGCTCGGCGAGATCACCGAGGCGGCCGACCTTGAGCGCAACCTTGTTGAGAATGCCGTCCCCGCAGATCTCGCGAACGTGTCAAGCGAGACGTACCCCACCTTCCTGGCAGAGCGGCGCCGCTTGATGGCCGCATCGATCCGGCGTTACTTCGACAACCTCTGAGCGGTGAAGGCCGCTTGTCAGTCAGGCGGCGAGGACCTTTGGGTTCGCGAGGTCACCTGGCTGGTCACAGCGCGTGACTCCTGAGCAAAGGGGCGAGGTCCTTGTGGACACGCGGCGAGCTCGCCCGGACACCGGCTAAGGACTGATGCTCGATCGGGGTGACGCGGGGAGATCGACGCGCCCCGGGCAGTTCCGCGCCGCCCTCAGCTCAGCGCATCCGCGAGCAGATTGCCGATCGCCTTGCCCAACGGGATCGGAACGGCGTTGCCGATCTGTCGGGCGATGGCCGTGCGCGAACCGGCGAATCGATAGTCGACCGGGAACCCCTGCAGAACCGCCGCCTCATAGTGCGTGATGGCACGGTCAGCGAACGGATGCAGATAGCGGCCCTTCTCAGGCTTGAAGAACTCGGTCCTGATCGTCACAGACGGCTTGTCGATGTGAAGCCGTCCCATCACGTCTCCCGAGCCGGACTTGTGCTTCCGCCAGCACGGAGCGAGAAGCTCATCCGGAAGATTGAATCGATTACCACCCGGTGGGATCTCAGCGAATCGCCGAAGTGAGATGTCGGCATAGTCACGCCCGACATGGAGCTCGCGCGAGGACCACCAACCGCGGTGATCGCGGCCGTCGATCTCGATACGACGATCGTCGAGAGCCGAGTTGACGTCATGCGAGATCCCCGCAAAGACCTCCCCTACACTGATGTGCTCATCCCGATGATGGCTGGGCTTCGGCAGCCGGGTCTCCGGCATGTCGCGGTGCCGCCCGATCAGGATGGCACGCTTACGGGCCTGCGGCGCGCCGAAGTCCGCCGCGTTCAGCACATCCCATTCGAACGAATAGTCACGAAGAATCCCGTTGCTCTCGGTAGCCTCTGTGAGGGCACGGAACTGCGGGGACTTGGCGAACACCGCGACGTTCTCGAGTACGAAGAATTTCGGCTGTGCACGGATGATCGTCTCGGCGTACTCCCGCCAGAGGGTGTTCCGCTCGTCCTCGACGTTCTGCTTACCCAGAGTCGAGAATCCCTGACAGGGCGGTCCGCCGACGACGACGTCGACCGACGGCACCACTTCATCCTTCAGCCAGTCTTCGATCCCGCCCTGGAACGTGATGCCCTCGCCATGATTGAGCGCGAAGGTCGCGGCCGCGTCCCGGTCCTTCTCGACAGCGCGCACGACATCGAATCTCGATGATGCCTCATGCATCCCCTGTGTGAGGCCGCCCGCGCCGGCGAAGAGGTCGAGGACGGTGATGGGGTTGCCCAACGATGCCTCCCGGGCGTTCGAGACCCGCAGCACAGAACGGGTCGATCTGATCCTACGACGTTGCAGTATTGACGGATGGAGACGTCGCCGGCATCTGCGGGATCCGAGTCGTGGGCGAGTAGCCCGGGAGCAAGAGCGACCATGCGCGCCAACCGCGGGCGTGACACGGGACCGGAGATGCTCGTACGACGACTCGTCCACGGGGCCGGGCTGCGGTATCGCGTCAGCGCACGCCCCGAGCGAGATCTGCGCCGCACCGCTGATCTCCTGTTCCGCCGCGCTCGGGTCGCAGTGTTCCTTGACGGCTGTTTCTGGCATGGTTGCCCTGCCCACCATCAGGCACCGAAATCGAACGCGACCTTCTGGTCGGACAAGATCGCAGCGAATCGGGCTCGCGATGCCCAGACGACACATGTACTCATCGAACGGGGTTGGTCGGTCCTGCGCTTCTGGGAGCACGAGATCCGGACGGACGCACAGAATGTGGCCGCCCGGATCGTCGAGGAAGTGCGACGAAGGTCAGCCGACGCGTTGCCCGAGAAGAGTGTCGAGCACGGGACCGAAGAACCCTGACACGCGCCCTCCACCGACGACGAAGGTCCTGTCGAGTAGCAGGTTCGACGATTCGCACGACGTCTCGGGAGCGAGACTGCACGCATGGCAAGCGGCCAGATTGAGGCCGTCGATGCTCTGCGGTTCGGACTCGGAGCACACCGGGTCGTTCGGGCACCATGCGGCCTGCTGGAGAGCCGCGACGATCCCCTCGATGAGGAGGTCCGGTTCACCCTGCCTCACGAGTCCCCCGAGCGTGCCTTCGACGTCCGACGTGGTCGTGTAGATGAAGATGCCGAAGTCGCCTTCCTTCTCGCAGTAGATGCGCTCCTTGAGCGAGGCGGCCGTGTACCCGCTGGTGAACGCGAGCTCTCGCATCAGCAGATGCGAGAAAGAGTGCAGCAACACATACTCGGCGGAGGCCAGATGAAGTCGCCGACCCAGCACCGAGTGGTTCTGATGTTCGAGAAGCGTGGCCGCGAGCTGCTGCACCGCCGGCTGTTCGGACCATTCTTTGACCGCCTGGGGATCGAATCGGATGAAGATGCCCTCGCCGTATCCCTCGGCTGCCGGCAGCCATGTCTTCTCGAACGACTGTGTGGGCACTGCCGCGACAGCCGTCGCGTCCGGCGAGTAGCGTCGGAAGCCGCGTACAGCCCGCACGTCACGGAGTCGGTCGACCAACACCACGTCCTTCACTCGCGCGACGACGCCGTCGACGGCGTCGATGCCCTTGGGGTGCAGCTTGATCGCACGCGTGACGAAGTCCTTCGTCGGTGTCTTCCCTGTCACAGCACCGACGAACGCCTCGAACTCATCCGCCTGGAGCGTGCTCATGATCTCCCGGCGCTCGCCGGGAGAGTCGTCGACATCCAGCAGGGCCTCGATCTCAGCGACGGACACTCCGAGATCGGCGACCATCTGGGCGATCATGGCGTCGCGCAGGGCAGGCATCGCCGAGCTGAGCCCGTCGAACAAGACGTGGCCGCGGATGGCGTCCTCGTTCTCCGATGCGCGGCTCGGCACCGGCGGGATGTCGATGGCGCTGACGGAGTCGCTGAAATGGAGACTCGTGGCCCCTCGCTGCTGGGCGTCGAGCGGCTTTCCACACCCGGTCCATTCGTACTCCCAGGGCTGCGTGCCGGTGCACTTGAACCCGTCCTTGGCGAGGGCATCGCGGCGGAGCTCTCCGAGTGAGCGGCGCGATCCACATGCGTCACACGACACCTGCAGGCTGCTGAGACCGTCGCCGGCGCCCTCGAGCGTCTTGAACCGCAGCTTCTGCGCCGACCTGCACTCACCCTCGGAACCGCGGTGGACCCAGTCGGCCCACGGCACGTCGCTCAGATGGCTGTTCTCGGTGCACACCAGGACGAATCGCATCGGCACCAGGCGACCGTCGCACGAGACCTGCGTACAGTGCGGCACTCCTCCGGTCTCGAGACTCGCGCTCCACTTGATCAGTCGCCGACAGACCTGACAGAACAACCAACCGGGGAATCTGACGAGCTCGAGGCCGGGCACTGAGCCCTTCTCCGGCTCGTGCGTCGTGGGCGCCGCCCACAGCTCCTGCACGTGCAGGGCGTCGGCGAGCCGGTCGGACTCCACGCGCTCACGAACCTTCTGCGACGGCCATCGATCACCCGTCGGGACCATGAAGGACTGACCGAGGATGTCGACGATCGCCCCCGGCCCGTAGGGGGCGACCGTCTCCGATGCTCGGATCGTCTTCACCGTCGACTCAGCCATTCCGCTCTCCCTTCGCACGCACCTTCACGACTCTGTCCACGTTCCTCATCGAGTTCATCACCGGCCACCCCGTGCCCGGCTCCGTGAACTGACGAAGCAGCCGCTCGTCCTGATTCTTGGACTGGTAGACGAGCGACTTACCCGCCGATTCGGCCCGTTCCCGGGCCTCGACCCATTGGAGCACCGCGTCATCGATCTCCTCGCCGACCTTCGCGGCTTCGCGGGGATCCGCGCATGCGACATGCTTCTTCAACAGCGCGACGGCCTTCTTGACTCCGGCCGAGTCGGGGTCGAAGTAGGCGGCATCCGCGTTTCCGTTCCGCCCGACTCCATGCCTCACGAGTATCACCAGCGACGCGTGCAGAGCGCGCCGTCGGGCCTGAAGCGACCAAGGCGTGACGCTCGAGGGCTCCACGAACCGATAGTAGGAACCGTGGTACGCCTGGAACGACTCGAACACCGAGCGGTCGCGCGGTTTGCCCGCCCTGAACATGGTCACGACCAGTCCCGGCGTCGATCCACGTCCGACGCGCGACGTCGCCTGGATGTACTCGGCGGTGGTCTTCGTGTGACCGTTGACGAGCATGACCCCCAGACGCTGCACGTCGATGCCGACCGACATGATGTTGGTCGTCGCGAGAGCGTCGATCACGTCGGAGTGATCGGGGCCACGCTCGAGCCGACGCAGAAGACGCACGAGCTCGTCGGACGGCACATTGCCGTTCAACTCCTCGACGCCGTCCGGCCCGAGCGCGCGGGTCGGACGGTCGCCGCCCGAGCGACGGAACAGGTTGCTCTGCACGTCGTCACGAAGGATGGTGACGGTCCGACCGAGCTCACGAAGGCTGTTGTGGTAAACCGCCAGCGTCCAATAGCGATCCTTCGCCACACCTTCGAGCCCGGTCGAGACGGGGGCATCGAGAAGCTCGGTCGCGATCTGCCCGATCGCCCACGACGGCGTGTGCGCCTGCGGCATGATGCCGAGATACAACCGACCCGCGGCATCGGGATCGGGCTCGGAGAAGTGGTTGTCCTCCGCGCGCAGACCTGCGGGCGGGAACGCCTCGACCTCCTTCGCCATCAGTCCCGAGACCTGCTCTCTCGACGCGCGGGTCGTCGCGGTCGATGCCACGATCTTCGGCGCCGTGCCGTTCCACCGCAGGAGCGCGCCGATCGCCGCTTCGTAGACGCCCACGATCGTACCGAGGGGGCCGGAGAGAAGATGCAGCTCGTCCTGGATCACCAGCGACGGCGGATCGCAGACCGTGTCGATGCCGAACATGCGCGAGCCCTCCGAGATCCAGGCGAGACGCGCGAGCTTGTCGACGGTCGCGACGAGCATCGTCGGGGGGTTGGCGTAGATCCCTTCGTCGACCACCTGCACCGGCAGCGTGGCTGAGAACGGGCAGTCATCATCGGGGCAGAAGAACTCGAATCCGTACGCGTCCGCCTTGACTCCGTACGAGCGATCCTTGTTCGTCTTCCGCTCCGGCATGATCGACGTCGCACACCACGGGCACACCAGCAGCTGGAAAGGATTGTCGGGCCTGCTCTGCTGCCGCACTTCTCGAAGCTGCTTCTCGGCCTGCTTGAACGTGCCTGGTGTCGTCGTGTTGCCGAGCCAGAGCCCGATCGAGAAGTCGGGCATCCCGTCGAACCGCTCGTCATCGAAACGCATCAACTCGAGCGCGCAGATCAGCGTGGCCGCTCGCTGGAACTGCTGCGCGGTGAGAAGACGCATCGTGTAGCGCGTGAGCACGGCCATACCGCCGCCCTTCACCCCACGCGCCAACCGGCGGCGGATCATCTCGATCGCGGCGAGGCCGAGGTAGGCCTCTGTCTTTCCACCGCCCGTCGGGAACCAGATCAGGTCGACCAGTTCCCGATCCCCATGCGCATCGTCGACGGTGGAGGCGAGTGAGCTGAGGATGAACCCGAGCTGGAACGGACGCCAGGTCGGCTCGTCGGCTCCCTTGTCTTCGAACAACCGCCGGCCGTACCTCGTCTCCTTGCCCACGACCTCGCGCTGACGCAGCATCTGCCACCGCATGGCCGCGTTCGCCATCCGGAACGCCTGTAGCACCTGCTCGTCTTCGCCGAGCAACCTGACGCCCTCTTCGATCCGAGCCAGCGCACGCCTCTGCCGCTCGACGATGCCGTCGGCGATCTTCATGTCCTCCGCAGCGACCGCGGAGGCATCGACGGCCTGACCCTCGATCCATTCCGCATAGTCACGTGCCACAGCGGAGAGTCCGTCGACGAGGTCGGATATCGACACCGACTCGTCAGCCAGCCACCGCATGCGCACGGCATCACCTGAACCGCGCTTCGCCCGGATCGCGCTGACTTCCGTCTCGGGGATCGTGGTCGTGCGCACAGTCACGGGAGCGGCCTCCGGCGACCATTCCACGGCGACGCCGTGTCCGATGGCGAAGGACGGCTTGTCCCGATAACGGAAGGCGAGTTCCTTGTCGTCTTCCGACACCAGCACACCCGTCTGCGGGTAGGGCAGCAGGCCCGTCTCGTCAGAACAGGCCAGTTCGACCTGGAACAGGCAGAGTTCCGCATCGCGCTTCGCCTCGCCCGCGCCGACCTCAGCAGAATTCGAGAGCGCGACGGTCGTCAGCCATCGACCGTCGAATCGGCGCGACCTCCACGACAGCGTGGCACGGCCCTCGAAGACGGGGATGCTCGAACTCGCGCCGACCTCGATGAACTCCGGTCCCGTCAGCGCGCGCCGCACCCAGTCCTCGTCCTCGTTATTCTCGTAGACACCCGCGGCGAGATCGACACGCAGCGTGGATCCCGCGTGCAGGAACGAGACGCCCATCGATGCCGGAGCCCAGCCGAACGCGCCGGTGAGATTGACGCCGAGATCCTCGGCCTCCGCATCCTCCGTCTCGCCGGCGGCAAGCTCGGTCTCCCATTCGAGCTCTTCATCGTCCGACGCGGGTCCGGTCGTGTTCTCGACGTCGTCGAGCTCCGCGGGAGCCGCCGCGCCCTGCTCGACCGGATAGAGCGTGCCGACGAGGTAGGCATAGACGGGGCTGCGATGCAGCACCTCGTTCTCACCACCGTGGGGACCGAGCCAACGTCGACGCACCTCGGCGACGACGGCGTTCCTCCCCTCGCGCGCGTCCGTGATCGGCGTCGGTTCCGCGGCGACCTCGGTGGTCTCGATGTCGGTCATGCTTTGCTCCAGAGGTAGTCGAATTCGTTGTAGGCGAGGTCTTCACCGAACTGCTCGAAGGTGTCCTCGACATTGACGATCAGGCACCGATCGGTGCCGCCATTGGCCGGTCCGCGGAGTCCACGGCCGACCATCTGTAGGTACCGATTCGGGCTGAAAGTCGGGCGCGCGATGTAGAGGGCTCGCACCATCGGGGCGTCGAACCCCTGGGTGAGCAGATCGCAATTGACCAGCACCTGCGTCTGTCCTGACTTGAACTGATCCACCACGCGCCGGCGATGCTGTCGGCGCATGCTCCCGTCGACGGAGTCCGCTCGCACTCCTTCCAGCCGGAGTAGAGCCGCGATCGTGTGGGCGGACGCGACGGATGCGGCGAACACCAGGATCGGCCATGTCTTGTCCTGCTCCTTGATGTGCCTCACGACGGTCAAGGTGCGCTGCATGTCCTGGCCGATCGCTGCGAGCATTCCGGGACTGACCTCCTTCATCCTCCGGAACTCGTCGTCCTGCTGTCCAACCCCGACTTTGACGCCGTCGAGCACGTGGTAGTCGACCTCGGAGAGGACGTTCCATGATCGGAGTTGTGCGATCGGATCTTCGGGATCGAGGGACTCCAGACGGTTCTCGCCGAATCGCTGGGCGAACAGGCGGTTGATCTCGTCGTTGCGGCCGCGGAAGGGAGTCGCGGTGAGGCCGAGCAGGGGGCGATCGGTTCTGTGCGCTGTCAGTCCGAGGTGCCGCAGGATGTCGGTGTAGGTCTTCGACAACGCCGTGTGGGCCTCGTCGATCACCACGATCCCCGGCGTCGTGAGCCACGCGTACTGCGGTTCACCCAGACGGCGGCCGAGAGTCGCGTCGATCGCGACGACCACGTGGAGTTCCTCATCGGACTCGTCCAGTTCGTAACCACTCCAGAACCGGCTCACGTCGAGTGCGCGTTCGTCGCCGAACGCACGCCAGACCTCCGAGAACGAGTGGATCGCCTGCTCGCAGAGTTCCTCGCTCTGCGCGATCCACAGCACGGGCGACTCGATCTCGCCGGACTTCATGAGTTTGACGAGCGCCTCCACCGTCACGCGGGTCTTGCCCGCACCGGTCGGCAGATAGAGGAGGCCCCGTCGGCCCGCCGGATCGTCGGACGAGATCAGCGACCCGATCTTGTCCGCCACTTCACGTTGGTAGCCGTGCAGCGGATTCAGTGTGAGCTTGCCCTGGATGTGACTGACGGCGGACGGCTTCTTCTCCCGGCTGCCCGCGTAGGAGGTGTCGAACCCGAGGTTCTTCACTGCTGCCAGCGCAGGCGGTGAACCGTCCCAGCGCTCGGGGACGGGGACACCCCGTCGACGCAGGACGTCCCGCAGCTCCCGGACGGAGTCGTGACCGTGCACTCTGACGAACAACTCTGCGACTCCTCGGTCGTCGAGGGTCCCGGTGTTGGACTCGACGGCGGTCAGGAGTCCATCCGGAAGATTGGTCCTCAGCGCATCTGCCCCCGCGAGGATGAGAAGGCGCAGCTCGTCGTTGCGGGCCGCGCGCGCCGAAGCGATCAGTTCGCTCTGCCGAAGGCGCTCGTCGTCGCGCAACACCGTGCGCACGTCGTCCGCCGTGAGTCCGAGTTCCAATTCGACGGAGACAACGGCGAGCGCATCGTCGATCTCGAGCGACGCGTCGACGGTCACGGCACGATCCTGGTGCGTCGCCTTGAGCCTCTTCTTCCGCGTGCCCCGAGAGCTCTGGAGCACGCGGTGGATCGATGCCGCCCGTGTGACGGTCGCTCGGCCCAGGGGAGCCAGCACATGGCTCTGCAGGCTCGGATGGATGTCGAGCAGCGGGATCGCCTCGGTCACCCCCACGATCTCGACTGACTGGTGCAGTGCATCCTCGGCGGAGATCAGTCCCCACCGCTCGGCCAGGCGCGGATCGCCCGTCGTAGCGGGGATGTACGCGACGCCGGCTTCTTCGAGGTCGGCGATCCCGACGCCGTCGACGACGATCGCGACCTCGTTGCGTGGGGTGAGCAGGACCGACCCGTTGATCACCGCGGGCACGTGCTCGGGGACTCCGACGTCGGACCGTCGCGCGCACTCCTGGATCAGCTCAGCGAACTCCTGCGAGTGGTGGAGCGGATAGTCACCGCGGGAGAGGAAATCCTCGAGCATGCTCACCGGAACCGCCGCGAGGTCCTTCGGAAGCGGCAGTCCGGCGACGACATCGTGGGACGCCACGGGAAGGAAGGCCGCGAACTTGCGCAGCGATCCCGAGACCGCGGAATCGGGCCTCCGAGCGCCGGCAGAGGTCTGGATGAGACCGCGGCTGCGCACCGCCCACCACTCCATCGTCGAGACCATGATCTCGGCCCTGCGACCACGGAGCGGCACGTCGAGGACGAACTGCGTGTTGCCCATCCTCGCGAGGATCGCGTGCGTCCAGGTGACCCGGTCCTGCTCGCTGAGGTCGTCCACCAGCAGATCCAACGGTCCGACGCCACGCATGTCGGGGACGGTGATGGTCGAGGCTGCCAGGCCATTGGCCGCGAGGTAGCGACGTGCGACGTCCTCGATCGCCGCGACGTAGTCGCCGCGCAGGCGGTCGTTCCCGAGCTCGAGATCGCGCTCAGGAGCGGTGAATGCTCCCGCTGCCGTTCGCAGAGCGATGTTCGGTACGGTCGATACGTCGATCTGACGCGTCGGGATGTCACGTGCGATCGACCCGTCGGCGACGAGGTCCGATGCGGAGCGCCAGGTGCCGGCCTCCGTGCGAATGAGGATGCGGACACCGCGCTCACGTATCCCCTGCACGGCGCGGACTGCGACGTGCGGCGTCGCGGTGTTCAGCGTCGCCCAGAGATGCCCCCACTCGGCTTCGCTCCATCGGCCTGTCGCCGACGCCGCGAGGGCTGAAGCCGCCTCATCGACCGTGATCCCGCGGAACTGCAGCTGCCGGAGCAGATCGCGGGAAGCGTCGGCGACGTCAGAGCGGACGAGTTCCACACCGTCAGGCACGATGGCCCCCGGGACCGGGAGCAGGACGGTGTCGGTCTGATTCGCGCGCACCCATCCGCCGCTCTCCACCGGGACGACGCGCGCCGAGAGCGCCAGATCGTACGTCGGCCGGGCGTTCGCCGCGAGCTCGACGAGGATCCGGAGCGCACCTTCCGCTCCCTCGGAGCTCTCATCAGCGACGAGTTCCGCCAGCCACGCGGCGACGCCTGACTCCTGCGGGCTACGTTCCTCCTCATCGCCACCGAGCAGTGACCGAAGACGATTCCGACGCGCCGGCGTCGAGAAGCACCTGGCGTGCGGCATGGTCGCCCGCGGAGCTCGTTCCTGCCAGATCTCAGCCGCACTGACTGTGAGCGGGCTCTTGACCAGATCCGGGACACCGCTGAAATAGGGGGGAACCTTGAGTGCTCCTGCGACATCGGGGATCAGCGCGCGGGTCCTCGCCCGCTTCGGGATCTCGGCGGACAGAAAACCGTCCGCCGCGCTACGGCTCTCTCGTCCGCGTGCGGGGAAGAGATCGAGGTGCGCGCCCGGGTCATCGGCCGTCGAAGCGCGCGCCACCACGTCGAGGAACAGCTCTGCTCCAACCTCGAGCATGGCTGCGTTCAGCTTCGACGCGACGATCAGCGAGGTGCGATCGTCGTTCACCTGCCAGGGAGCGTTGAAGATACCGCTCGCGGTGGTCTGATCGCGCAGCGGGAACCAGGCCCAGAGTTGCCCCGGACTCGCGCGCCCCTCAGGCTTGACCGCGTAGGCGATGGTCATCGACTGCCGCAACGCCGTCGCCGAGAGTGTCGATGCGACGTCGATGGTCGGGGTGTACTCCCGCTCCGAATAGAGCCAGCGGCTGCGGACACCCTCGGGATCGACGATCACGACCTGGCCGTCGTCCTGATCGCCCTCTCGGCGGAAATCCCGCGAGACGGCGGCGGTACCGGGACGGTCCTGCATCGTGATTCGAAGGCGATCGAGGCCCTTGAAGAAGAGGAGGGACTCGGGCGAGAAGGCGTTGAGTTCCTCACGAAGCCGACCCCCCTCACGCGTGAGCGGCAGCTTCACGATGGTCGTCGCCCACCCCATCATCTCCGCGAGGTTCTGGTCCTCACGCCGCGCTTCGTCGACGTCGACCACACTCGGTACGCGCAGCAGCGGGTAGCGACCGCCGTCCGACGGGATGCCGGCGAAGAGTTCGGACGTCTCAGGTGCGTTGAAGGCGAAGCTGACCGAGCGACTGTAGATCTGGGGACGATCACTCACGCCGAGCACCGACTTGAATCCGAGCCCGAACCGTCCGATCTCGTCGCCGCGCTTCGAACTCAGGAAGGCATAAGTCACCGCGGTGAGCCCCTCGGCGGCGAACGGCGCCCCCTCGTTCGCGCAGTAAAGGGCGCCGTCGGCCAGGCGGAGCTCCACCATGCCGGTGACACCGCCCGTGCTCAGGGCGTCGACAGCGTTCTGCAGCAGCTCGGGGATCTGCCTCGTTCCGTACCCGCCGGATCGGAAGCTGTCCTCCTGCCGCACGTGTTCGATCAGGAGGTCGTGATCGACCTCGTACGTCTGCAGCGCCTTCGACTGCCTCTCCGTGATGCACTCCTGCAATGCAGGATCCATAAGCTCCGGCCAGCTCATCTCGAACCTCTCTCCTCGAATCTACGGACGGTGTCCGCGCCGAGGCGAGTGCTCAGCCGAGTGACATTACGGAGAACCTCAGACATTCCGTGTCGTACGACTTCCCCCATGGGCACAATATGGGAGAACGAGGCGTACGGGAAGTGAAGCCGGGCCAGGACAATCCGTCGAGTGGATAAATTCGCGCGAACATATCGGCGGCGCCTCGGATCGATACGATGACAGAGGAACGCTCGACGGCGTCCAGGGGGAACGGAGCCACCGGCGTGACGATGCAGCAGCACGAGACCAGTCGCCCTCCGCTGAACGTGGCCCCTGGCTCGATCGTCACCGTCCGCGATGCCGACTGGCTCGTGACCAACGTCGACCCGACGCAGGACGGTCTGCTGGTCGAGGTCACCGGTATCTCCGAGCTCGTCCGTGACACCCGAGCCGCGTTCTACGAAGGCCTCGACGACATCGTGCCGCTCGATCCGCGAGCCGCACGGCTGCGGTCCGACACGTCCCCCGGGCACCGGAGCACCCGTCTGTGGCTCGAATCCACGCTTCGCCGCACTCCGTTGCCCCTCGGCGAAGGCGGCCTCTCCGTGTCGACGCAGATGCTCACGGACACGCTCGGCTACCAGCGCAGCGCCGTGCGCAAGGCGCTGAGTTCGGAACAGCTCCGCCCCCGCGTGCTCCTCGCCGACACGGTGGGCCTCGGCAAGACGATCGAGATCGGGATGATCCTCTCCGAGCTCGTGCGCCGTGGACGCGGCGAGCGCATCCTGATCGTCACGCCGAAGCACGTGCTAGAGCAGATGCAGTTCGAGATGTGGACCCGCTTCGCGCTGCCGTTCGTGCGCCTCGACTCCGTGGGCATCCAGCGGGTACGACAGAAGCTGCCCGCCACGCGCAACCCGTTCAGCCTCTATAAGCGCGTGATCATCTCGGTCGACACCCTCAAACAGGATCGCTACCTGAACCACCTGCGCCGGCAGCAATGGGATGCCGTCGTCATCGACGAGTCGCACAACCTCACCGGCGTCACCAAGAACAACGCCCTCGCCCGCGTGCTCGCCCCGAACACCGAGGCCCTGATCCTCGCGTCGGCGACCCCGCACAACGGCCGCAAGGAATCGTTCGCCGAACTGATCCGCCTGCTCGAGCCGACCGCGGTGTCGCCGGACGGCGACGTGGATCCGCAGGCACTCGATCGTCTCGTGATCCGACGCCACCGCTATTCCGACGAGGTCAAGCGTGAGGTCGGCGATCAGTGGGCGGAACGCAAGGAGCTGCAGCATCTGGTCGTCGCAGCCTCACCTGCAGAGGATGCCGTCGCCGACGAGCTCGCCGAGGTCTGGCTCTACCCGCAGGTGAGCAGCCCGTATTCGGGTGACAGCAAGGGGCTGTTCCCCTGGACTCTCGCGAAGGCGTACCTGTCGAGCCCACCGGCTCTGCTCGAGTCCGTGCGCAACCGCATCCGGACCCTCGGCGACACACGCACGCTCGAGCAGGACCGCGAACTCGAGGCACTCCGACGGCTGGAATCCCTGGCGAGGGACAGCACCGAGGGCGAGTCGGCCAAGCTGACGAAGCTCGTCACGTACCTCAAGCAGATCGGCATCGCGCGCGGTTCGGCCGAACGAGTGGTCATCTTCTCGGAACGGGTCGCGACGCTCCACTGGTTGCGATCCCGCCTCCGCGAAGAGCTCAAGCTCAAGGACGAGCAGGTCGAGATCCTGCACGGCGGTCTGTCCGATGTCGATCAGCAGGGCGTGGTCGAATCGTTCAAGCAGTCGTCCTCGCCGATCCGCGTGCTGATCACCGGCGACATCGCGTCAGAGGGAGTGAACCTGCACTCGCAGTGTCATGAACTGGTCCACTTCGACATCCCCTGGAGTCTCATCCGCATCGAGCAGCGCAACGGCCGCATCGACCGATACGGCCAGCAGCATCCACCGCAGATCACCACGCTGCTGCTGAGCCCGTCGAACCAGCGATTCTCGGGCGACATGCGTGTGCTGCAGCGTCTCGTCGAGCGCGAGAACGAGGCTCACGGCGCGCTCGGCGATGCGGCGATACTCATGGGGGCGTACAGCGTCGCCGCCGAGGAGAAGGCGATAGAACAGGCGCTGATCAAGGGGAACTCGATCGAGGAAGTCGTCCCGGGAGTCTCCGACGTCACGGGCGACTCGGACGATCCATGGCGAGCTTTCCTGCAGGGATATTCCGAGTCGACGCCCACCGCGGTGCCCACCACCGTCGAGGACGGTGGTACGACGGGCCTCTTCGAGTCGGATGCCGACTACCTGCAGTCGGCCCTACATGAGGTGTTCGAGACACCTGCCGAGAATCTCGGCGCGGGCGGCGTGGACTGGAAGGTCCACTCCGGGTACGGCATGGTCGAGCTCAGCCCGACCGACGACCTCAAGCAACGGCTGACCGTCCTGCCGCAGAGCTATCTGCAGGAGCGCAGGGTGCTCGGCGACATGAAACTCGCGACCACCGAGACCCGGGCCAAGGCCTCCCTCAAGGACGCGCGTGACACGGCGGAGCGACAGAGCCTGTGGCCGGACACGCACTACCTCGGGCCGCTGCATCCCGTGCTCGACTGGGCGGGTGACCGTGTGCTCGCCAAGCTCGGTCGCAACGAGGTCTTCGTCGTGCGCGGCGACGTGCCGGTTCCGACCGTGCTTCTGCTCGGCACCCTCAGCAACGCCCGAGGTCAGGTGATCGCGACGAGCTTCGTGACGGTCGCCGGAGGGATGATCCACCCCTATGCGAGTGCCGGAGAGGCACTCGCCGACCTCGGCATCACCTCGGCTCACACGAATGCGGGTGCGATCGATGACGTCGAGGCGCTGCAGGATCTCATCCCGCGTGCGGTGGACCGAGCCGTTGCACATCTCGAGGTGACGACCGAGGCCGCGGCGGCCGACGCGCGACGGCGCGTCGACGAGTGGTCGCAGCGTGTGGAGTCATGGATCGAGACGTCGGGAGACCTCGTCCAGCGCGCGGATCTCAAGGGTCGGCGCTCCGCGGTGCAGGACGAGGAACGCACGGCGCGCTCGATGCTCCCGTCACGACACCTCGCCCGCCCCCTGCTCGTCGTCGTCCCTGAGGAGGCCTGATGTCATCGGATGCGTTCATCGTCGGTGAGGACTGGATCAGCGAGCACTACTTCAACACCGAGTCTGCGAAGCAGTCCTTCCAGGGCCGGGTCACCGCGCGCCGCAAGGATTGGGACGAGCGCGAGAGCGCAGGAGAGAAGACGCCGCGGTCACGTCTCGCGGCGACGGCGGGCACGATCACCTCCCAGCTCGCCGCCGTCGACACGTCCGGCGACGTCGATGGAGCGGCCGAGGTCGATCTCGGCCGCCATCGCATCGAGATCCTCGCTCCGCTCGCCGCTGCCCTCGGATACGAAGATGCTCGCTGGCGCCGCGAGACGAGCGGTCCGATCACGCTGCTCGCGCCGAAGGACGCCACCGAGGTCTCGGCCGCCGTGGTCTTCGCCCGCCCCGTCGCTGACGTGGTCGACCTTCTGTCGAAGAACAGGCCGACACTGCTCGAGCCGTTCGTGCCGGAGGACGAGACCGATGAGGTCGTGTCGGTGGCGCGAGCTCTCTCGTGGCTGTTCACGAGCGAAGACGCACCGGCGTTCGCAGTGGTGCTCAGCGGAGCGAAGGCACTCGTCGTCGAACGCGAACGCTGGGCCGAGGGTCGCTACCTCGCCGTCGATCTGCAACTCGTGCTCGACCGCAATGAGGTGAAGAAGCGGGGTGGCGAGTTCGATCGCGCCGTCGCCGTGCTCGCAGCGGAATCGGTCTCGCCCGACGTTGACGGCACCCTGTGGTGGACCGAGACGCTCGACGACTCCGTCAAGCACACCGTCGGGGTATCGAAGGACCTCCGTGACGGCGTGCGGGAGTCGATCGAGATCATCGCGAACGAGGTGGTGCGCCGCCGTGCCACTCAGGGCCTCGACCCCCTGCCCGCCAGCGAGGCGAACACGCTCGCCCGGCAGTCGCTGAGATACCTCTATCGCGTGCTGTTCCTGCTGTTCGCCGAAGCGTCGCCCGAACTGCACGTGCTCCCCGTCGGTGCACCCGAGTACGCCCTCGGGTACGGCCTCGACCGGTTGCGCGAGCTCGTACTCGTCGAGCTCGGCGAGGAATCCCGCCACCGCACTCATCTGCACGAGTCGCTCAACACCCTGTTCCGCCTCGTCGACGCCGGCCATGAGAAGTCGACCACCATCGATGAGGCAGATCTCCCCGAGGGACTCGAGTTCCATCCGCTGAGCGCCGATCTGTTCCGCCGGGAGTCCGTCGCGCTGATCGATGAGGCAGGTCTCGGCGACGGGGCGCTGCAACGCGTGCTGTCACTGCTACTGCTCACTCGCGAGGAGCGGACCAAGAAGGGCGGGGACCGCGGCTTCATCTCATACGCCGACCTGGGCATCAACCAGCTCGGTGCTGTGTACGAGGGCCTGATGTCGTACAGCGGCTTCTTCGCCGAGACCGACCTGTTCGAGGTGGCGAAGGATGGCGACTCGTCGAAGGGTTCGTGGGTCGTGCCCATCGATCGGGCGCACGACATCGCGAAGCAGCACTTCGTGATGACCGAGGATCCGATCACCCACGAGCGGATGCAGCGCCGCTACCGAGACGGCGAATTCGTCTTCCGCCTGTCCGGCCGTGAACGCCAGACCTCGGCGTCGTACTACTCCCCCGAGGTGCTGACGAAGTTCGTGGTGGGGCAGGCTCTCGAAGAACTGCTCGATCAGGACGGTCACACCACATCAGCCGAAGAGATCCTCAGCCTGAGCGTGTGTGAGCCCGCGCTCGGCTCGGGAGCGTTCGCCATCGAGGCCGTGCGCCAGCTCGCCGACGAGTACCTCAGCCGTCGCGAGCAGGAGGTCGGCGAGCGCATCGACCCCGATGAGCGTCCGCGCGAGCTGCAGAAGGCCAAAGCTGCGATCGCCCTGCACCAGGTGTACGGGGTCGACCTGAACGCGACCGCGGTTGAACTCGCCGAGATCTCGCTGTGGCTCGACACCATGGTCGACGGGCTGCAGGCGCCGTGGTTCGGACTACGCCTGCGGCGGGGTAACTCGCTCATCGGTGCGCGGCGAGCGGTGTACTCGTCGCAGCAGGTCAGTGACAAAGCGTGGCTCAAGGACGTGCCCACGGATGTGCCGGTGACCTCGCTCGTCGACGACATGCGGGAGGGCAGGATCGGCTCGGCGACGAGCGGCAGAATCCATCATTTCCTGTTGCCCGCCGAGGGCTGGGGCGCCGCGGTCGATGCCAAGGAAGGCAAGGAGCTGGCCCCCGAGGCTCACGCGAAGCTCCGCGGTTGGCGCAATGAGATGCGCAGGAAACCATCGAAGAAGCAGCTCGATCGACTGCTCGGTCTGAGCCATCGCGTCGAGGTGCTGTGGCAGTTCACCCTGCGACGGCTGGAGATCGCTGAGTCGCAGGTGCGCCGTGAGGTGACGTTGTGGAACGACCCGCGTGACGCTCATGAGCCCTCGTCTACGATCACGCGCGACGAGATCGAGCGTTTCCTCGAGGACCCGAACGGCGCGTATCAGCGACTTCGTCGCGTGATGGACGCCTGGTGCACGATGTGGTTCTGGCCCCTGACCGACTCGCTGACGGACGGCGCAACTCCGCCGACGTTCGACGAATGGCTCGACGGCCTCACCGCGCTGCTCGGTGTGCACGCCGAGCTGAAGGCTCCCAAGCGCGCGTCGGAAGGTGCGCAGACCTTGGGCCTGCCCACCAACTGGCGCGATCTCGACGTCTCAGAGGAAGTGGAACTCGGCTTCGCCCAGGTGGAGAAGGTTAACGACGTTCTGCAGGCTCATGCGTGGTTGCGGGCATCAGAGCGGATCGCCGACGCGAACGGCTTCTTCCACTGGGATCTCGACTTCGCGGGCGTCTTCGCGCAGGGCGGCTTCGATCTGCAGGTCGGAAACCCACCGTGGGTGCGTCCTGACTTCGATGCATCAGCATCGCTGGCCGAGAACGATGTCTGGTTCGCGTTGGCCACGAAACCATCTACCGAGGACTTCACTCAGCACCGATCAGCCGTCATCGCCGATGTCACGGCCTCGGCAGCGCACGTCGACGACGCCGTAGCAGCGGTGTCGATCCGTTCCTACCTCAGCTCCGTGAGCAATTACCCCCATCTTGTCGGGCTGCGCCCCGACCTCTACCGATGCTTCATGGAGCTGACGTGGGGTCATCTCAGCCCGACTGGGGCAGTGGCTCTCATCCACCCGGAAAGTCACTTCACGGATGCGAAGGCGGGGCGCCTACGTGAGGCGACTTACGAGCATCTGAGGCGCCACTGGCAGTTCGTGAACGAGTTGGTGCTGTTCGAAATCGATCATCATGTCACCTTCGGCGTGCATGTGTACGGGCCAGCGCGGGAACCGCGGTTCCAGATGGCGACGAATCTGTACCACCCAGAGACGGTGATCGGATCATTGCGGCACAACGGCGATGGAGCCGAACCCGGAATCAAGAACGCCGACGGCAAGTGGGATCTCAGCGCCCACAGTGGCCGCATCACGGTCGTCGACGACGAGGTGCTGCGCTCATGGCACGGGCTTCTCGAGGACGAGTCCACGTCGATCCGAAAGACGCGCATGGTCTACGCGGTCAATCGCGCCACAGCGGCCGTGCTGGCGAAACTCGCTGACGCACCGCGGCTCGAAGCTCTCGGTCTTGAGTTCTCACAAGGATGGAATGAGACCACCGACTTCAACAAAGGGTTCTTCGCCAAGTCATGGGGCGAAGTGGAGTCCTGGGACCAGGCTATCCTGCAGGGCCCGCACCTCTTTGTCGGCAACCCCTTCTACAAATCCCCGAACTCATCGAGGCGCCACAATCTGGACTGGTCACCGGTGGACCTGGAGACCCTCGCGCCGAACGCAATGCCCGTCACCTCCTACAAGCCAGCGAAGCCGCGAGCCGAGTATGACGCCGCCTACACCCACTGGAAGCCCGACCGGGTTCCGGCTCGCCGCTATTTCCGGTTCGTGTGGCGCTGTTTCGTCGGCAGCAATAGCGGTGAGCGAACTCTTCAAGGTGCGATCGTTCCTCCGGGAACAGCACATGTAGATGCAGTTTTCGGAGCCGGTTCCACCAGCGACTTGCGGTCACTTGCGCTTACAGCCGCGATCGCCAGCAGTTTGATAGCCGACTTACAGGTACGGACCGCAGGCAAGAAACATGTTCGAGCTCCGCAGATCAAGCAGCTGCCGGCAGTCGTGCTGGCAGCAGCAGTTGACGCGATCATCGTGCGAATCCTGTCACTCAACGCTCTCACAAGCGAGTACTCGGAGATCTGGCAAACACTGTTGGACGAGCCGTGGACGCCCGACCGGCCGCTGCGGCGTGCATCCGATCGACGCCAGGCACAGGTCGAGATCGACGCCATCGTCGCTCTCTCGCTCGGCATCACTGCCGACGAACTCTGCACGATTTACCGCACGCAGTTCGCCGTGCTCTATGGCTACGACCGCAACACCTACTTCTACGACGCCAACGGGCGCCTAGTCCCGAACGAAGTGTTGAAGGTCTGGCGACAGAAGGGCGATGAGATCTCACAGGAGGAGCGCACCGCGACGAACGCATCCGGCAACTCATACGAGCACGAGCTGCCGTTCGTCACGCTCGACCGTGAGGCCGACATGCGCCAGGCGTACGCGCACTTCGAAACGATCCTGCAGGAGCGCTCGTGAGTGAACTGCTTCCCTCGCGCGAGGCGGTGCAGATCCGCGAGGCTCTGACCGACTACCTCACCACGACCTTCGCACTGTCGGATGTCGACGCTCAGCGGTCCCTCACCCAGTTCCTCACCGACCCGACAGCGGGAATCTTCCGAGGCCCCTTCGTCCGGGCACGCATCCCGTTCCGAACGGCGGACGATGGATGGCGCGAGACCCTCGACTGGTACGAGGGGCACACCCCTTACGGCCACCAGGCCGATGCGTTCAGCCGCCTCAGCAGCTCGAACCTCGGGGAGCAGCCGAACGGGTCGATCAAGGAACACCCCCTTCCGACGCTTGTCGTCACCGGCACGGGCTCGGGGAAGACCGAGGCATTCCTGTATCCGATCCTCGACCATGTGTTGAGGAAGAAAGCTGCAGGCGCCGACGGCGTGAAAGCACTCATCCTTTATCCGATGAACGCACTGGCGAACGACCAGGCGCGACGCATCGCCGAGATGATCCGCGGAAACGATGCCCTCAAGGGCGTGCGTGCGGCGCTCTACACCGGTGAGCAGGCGGGCGCGAAACGCACTCGTGTCACCGACGACGGCCTCATCAACCACCGCGAGACCATCCGCGACGATCCGCCCGACATCCTGCTCACCAACTACAAGATGCTCGATCAGGTGCTGCTGCGCCCGGCCGACCGCCCCCTCGTCGAGTCGATGAGCCGGGGCCTGCAGTATCTGGTGCTCGACGAGTTCCACACCTACGACGGCGCGCAGGGCACCGACGTCGCGATGTTGCTGCGACGACTCGGGCTCGCGTTGCGTCGCACACGCAGCGACGAGCGTCCACTCGACCCGGCGTTCGAAGCCTTCCCCCTGGGCGACGTGACGCCGATCGCGACCAGCGCAACTCTCGGCGACGACGGCGACCCGTCTGGCATGCTCGCGTTCGCGGAGACCGTATTCGGTCGACCCTTCGAGACCGACAGCGTCGTCACCGAGACCCGCCAGTCGGCGCGCCTATGGATCCAGAACGCCCGCGGCGCCGGCCAGGTTCCGACGACCCCGGCGGAAGGGATCAACAACGCCCTCGCCACGGATGTCGCCGAAGCCGAGATCGCGGAGAACGCGTCCTCGGCCGAGATCGCCGCTACAGTACTCGACCGCCTGTATCCGACATCGACCGATCCCGAAGTGGAGTCCACGCCCGTCGCGTGGGCGGAACTGTCCGACGAGGATCTTCTGGCGAGTGTCGCCGCCCACCCCCTGATCCATTCCATCGCGCGGATCGCGGATAAGGCCATCTCGATCGACGATCTCGCTGAGCAGCTGCTGCCGCGCGGCCTCGGTGCAGACGAGACATTCGAGTCGCGGCGCGATCTGCGCCGCAGATTCCTCACCCGCGTTTTCGCGATGCTCAGCCACGTGCGCGCGCGGGTCGGCCGAGCCGCGCTCTCGATCGACCTCAACCTCTGGGTTCGTGAACTGACCCGCATCGACCGGGCCGCATCCCCCATCGTGCGCTTCTCCTGGTCGGATGACGGGCCCAGCGATGCGCTGCTCGAAGACGACGAGTCCGCGGTGTTCCCGGCGATCTACTGCCGGCACTGCGGTCGCAGCGGCTGGGGCGTCGAACTCGCACCGACCGGAAATGACCTGTCGGCCGATGACGAGAGCATCCGTCGCAACCACGCCTCTCGCGAGACGCGCAGTCGCTTCCGCGCGTTGCTGCATGCGCCGGGTGAAGCCGAGTCCCTCGAAGCGGGCACCCCCGTCGCCGGTCTGGCCTGGTTCGATCCCGAACTGCGTCGCGTCTCGACGACGATCCCGGATGACGACGACGGCACAGGCGTCGACCTGCCGGTCCTGACCCTGACCGGCGACGATGCGAGCGACGACTCCCGCGACGATGTGTGTCCTGCCTGTCAGCGCCGCGACGGCATCCGCTTTCTCGGGTCGGCCATGGCGACGATGCTCAGTGTCATCGTCACCACCCTGTTCGGCGATGGACAGCTCGACCGTGCTGAGAAGAAAGCGCTCATCTTCACCGACAGCGTGCAGGACGCCGCCCACCGGGCCGGATTCGTGCAGAGCCGCGCACACGTGTTCGCGCTGCGCAACGCCATCCGGCAGGCAGTGGGAGATCAGCCCGCTCCGCTCGACGAGATCGTCACCCGCATGGTGCAGCAGGCGGGCGACGACCGCGACGCCCGGTATCGCCTCGTGGCCCCCGAGCTCGTGGAGCGCGAGGACTTCGCGCCGTTCTGGTCGAGTGACACGCTGCGTCAGGTGCCGACCCAGGTGCGCACTCGGATCAACCGACGCCTGCTCTTCGACGTCGCAATGGAGTTCGGTCTGCACTCCCGTGTAGGTCGCACGCTCGAGCTCACCGGCAGCTTGGCGGCCGGCTTCGATGCGTCCGATGCGAAGCTCGAAGCGCTCGGCCGCAAGGTGTTGGTCGACGGAGGCACCGAGACCCTCGACGGGCTGTCGACGGCTGACGCGGACTCGGCGATCGTGCTGCGCTGGGTACGCGGTGTGCTGGAGCGCATGCGCGAGCGCGGTGCCATCGAACACGAGTGGTTCTCGAAGTACATCGCCGAAGACGGACGGCGCTGGAACGTGTGGGGCGGAAGGCCTCGCGGCTCCGGCATGCCGGCGTTCCCACCCGGACGCGAAGCACCCGCGTTCCCCCGCGTCGGGCCCCACCCGCCGACGGGCACGGACGGGCACCGCACCCACCTCGACGTGGTGTCGTCGTCGCAGAGCTGGTTCGCCACCTGGGCACGCAAGACACTCTCGGTGACGGCGGCCGAAGGGTCGGCACGCACCGCCGCGCTCCTGGCATCGCTCGCGAAGGACGGGCTGCTGCACGCGATGAACATCGCGACCGGCTCGGCCACCGTCTACGCCGTCCCCCCGGCATCCGTGATCGTCGCCCCGGTGACCGATGCAGAGCTCGCCGACGGCCGCACTCGTCTCGTCTGCGACGTCTGCCAGAACCCGATCACAGGGCTTCCCGCTGCCGTGGCGGCTCTCCATGACGGGCCGTGCATGTCGGCGCGATGCCCCGGCAGGCTGCGCACGGCGCAGACCGGTCAGAATTACTACCGCGGACTCTACGACGAGGGGCAGATGCGACGCGTCGTGGCTCGCGAGCACACCGGTCTCCTCGACGACGACCTGCGACTGCAGTACGAGAACGCCTTCAAGTCCTCCGACCAGGATCCGTCCGCACCGAACGTTCTGGTGGCCACTCCGACACTCGAGATGGGCATCGACATCGGTGATCTGTCGACCGTGATGCTCGCAGGACTGCCGCGATCAGTGGCATCGTATCTGCAGCGGGTCGGCCGCGCCGGACGCCTCACAGGTAATGCGCTCTCGATCGCCACTGTCACCGGCCGAGGGGATCAGCTGCCCCGCATGGGTGATCCGCTCTCGGTCATCAACGGAGCAGTCCGTCCGCCGGCCACCTATCTTGACGCACAGGAGATCGTGCAGCGGCAATACATCGCGTCCCTGCTCGACCGACGTACCGGCGCCGGGCTGCTGCTGCAGAGCGACACGCACGACGTACTGGCGTCCAGCGAACGGGGCACTCTCCTCGGCGATCTGGTCGACGACGCGGAAGACCATCACGAGCAGTACGTCGAGGAGTTCCTCGCGACTCTGCCGGGGATCGAACCGACGACGGCAGACCGGCTCCGTGCGTTCGCCACCCCCGTCAACGATGACGGCACCTCGGCACTCGCCGACACCGTGCGCGATGCCGTGCAGCGTTGGAACAAGCAGATCGAAGCCCTGGCCTTCCGTCGCAAGGAGATCGCCGATGCGATCCCTGATCTCGAGGCCGCCGCGGAACTCGGCCTCGAGCCGGACGCAGAGGAGGATCTTCGCACGGCGAGGATCACCCACCGCATGCTGGGCCGCCAGTTGAACGAGCTGCACACCGACCATTGGGTCGCTTCGCTCGAGCGATTCGGACTGCTGCCGAACTACACCCTGCTCGACGACTCTGTGACGCTCGACGCGGCGATCTCGTGGGTCGACCCGGAGACCGGGAGCTGGCAGGAGGATCCGGTCAGCTACCAGCGCGGCGCCTCGGTCGCGATCCAGGAACTCGCACCGGGTGCCTTCTTCTACGCACAGGGCCTGGAGATCGAGATCGACGCCGTCGATCTCGGCCCTGGCGGCGAGGCCGTGCAGGAGTGGGCGTTCTGCGCGCGATGCGGCCACGGGCGCAACCTCGCCACAGGCGACGCGGTGAACATCTGCCCGCGATGCGGAGCCAAGGGACTGAACGACGTCGCCCAGCGACTCCGGGTGGTCGAACTCGACACGGTGTCGGCCATCGCGCGGCGCGACGAGGCATCCATCAGCGACCGCAGCGACGAGCGCCGCCGCACGCGCTTCACCGTTCAGGTCGCTGCAGATCTCGACCAGACCGGCGTGGCCAGGCGTTGGTTCGACGACGAGACGCATTTCGGTGTCACCTACGCACGCGACCTGACGATCCGGTGGCTCAACCTCGGGCGACAGAGCGCCGGCGGCGAGGCGCGGATCATCGCCGGACGGGAGCATCACGCACCGTTGTTCCGCGTGTGCGACACGTGTGGCAAGCAGGACTCGCAGTCGGGCGGCAACCGCCCGAGCGATCACCGTTCGTGGTGCGCGCGACGGCGGGAGCCCCGGGAGCACACGATCCCTCTCGCGCTCAGCCGCACTCTCGTCACGCAGGGGACGTTCCTTCGACTCCCGATCGGGATCACTCTCGGCGATTCGCTCGCAGTGCCGAGCCTGGCGGCCGCACTGATGCGCGCCCTGCGCGAGATGATGGGAGGCGACCCGGATCACCTTCGCGTCATCTCGACGGTCGAGCCCGTCGGCGACGACACGACCGCGGAGTCCCTGCTCGTGCACGACGCGGTGCCGGGCGGCACCGGCTATCTCGCCGAACTCGCCGACCCGGATCGCATGTTCGAGCTGCTGTCGACGGCGTGGGTGATCGTCCGCGACTGCGAGTGCCGCGGCGAACAGCGCGCCGCCTGCCACCGGTGCCTGTTGCCGTATGCGGGCGGGCACACCAGCGTCGTCTCGCGGGCGAGCGCCGAACAGGCGCTCGCGAAGCTGCTGCGCGTCGGCACCGATGGTGAGTCTCACGCCTTCGTGCCGGTCGAGCAGGACCCAGGCGTCGTGCTCGACGAGTCGACGATCGAGCAGCTGTTCCGCATGCGCTTCATCGAACGGGCCCAGAAGCTCGGCGGAACCGTGAAGGAGAAGCCCGGCGACTGGGGCAACAAGGTCCAGGTCAGCTTCCCGGGTGACGCGCGCATCTGGAAGCTGAGCCCGCAGGTGTCGCTCGGATTCACCAAGCCCGACTTCGTGCTCGAACAGCACGGAGGCGGAGCCGAACCCATCGCTATCTACACCGACGGCAAGGCGTTCCACGCCAGCATCCTGCACAATCGGCTGGCCGACGACGCGAAGAAGCGTGCCCTCGCCCGCAACGGCGGGCACCGGGTACTCGCTGTGACATGGGCGGATCTGCAGGACGACGACGCACTGCTCCGAGACTGGATCGATCCCGTGCTCGCCGAGCGGATCGCGCCGATGTACCAGCTGCCTCTCGTGCAGCTCGACCGACTCCACGCCGATCCGTTGACGACACTCATGGAGTGGATGCAAGATCCTGCCGGGGAGGCGAAGCGGCGTGACAAGGTCGGTCGCGCACTCCCCATGATGACGAGAAGCGCCGGCGCACCGACGCCCGACATCACGCCCGTGGATGCGGCATCAGCTGCAATGCGCGGGACAGCCGACTCTCCGTCGAACGACGCGATGAGCTGGGTCGTCGATCGCGGCGCCCTCGTCCACGCGACTCGGGTGGGCGACAAGGGCGCATCGGAATTCGCCCTGCTCATCGACGACCGCGACGCCGCAATCGGCGCCGAGGGTTTCACGGACGCATGGCGACTCTGGTTGCACCTGTCGAACGTGATCGGCTGGCGACAGGATCTCAGCGGTGTCGAGATCCTCGCGCTTTCGCAGGTCGCCGAGGTGGGAGCCGACACGGACGCGACCAGCGTGGTCGGTCACGTCGACTTCCCACTCACGGACGCCAGCATCGAATGGAAGACCCTCGCCGAGGGCGCCACCTCTGGCGAGAAGACGCTGATCGCCGCGCTCGCCGCCGCCCCTGGCGTCCCGATTCCGAAGATGGGACTCGAGCTGGGCGACGGCATACCGTTCTCGTTCGTCTGGGAGGATGAGCGCGTCGCGACTGCCTGGGGTCTGGACGATGACGATCGAGAGTCCCTCGCGTCGCTCGGATGGACCACGGTGGAACCCGAGACGGATGCGGTGCTGAACGCCCTCACCAGTGCAGGAAGGAACTGACATGCCCACTATCGTCTGGGGGGCCGCGAAGGACCCGAAGCATGATCAGGCCGTGAAGGCCAAGATCTACACCTTCCTCGGAAAGCTCAGCGACGACGACACCGTGCCGGGCCTCCACATCGAACCGATGCAGAAGCCGCGCGATGCACGAGCTCGCACGGGGCGGGTCGACATCCACTGGCGAGCAGTGCTCTTCAAGCTGGAGCCGGCCGGCGACGAGCCTGTCTACGTGTACGCCGGAACGTGGCATCACGACGAGGCCATCAAGCGCGCCCGGACGACGACACTGAGCATGAACCCGGTCAACGGGCTGGCCGTCCTGCGGCAGGAGCTCGATGCCGTCGACGAGACCGAGACTCAGGTCCCTGCGGCGGCCATGCCTGTCGCCGAGGAGTCCCCCGCGCAGACGACCGCCCTGCTCGCCGGTCTCGGGTTCTTCGTCACAGATCTGACCGACGAGTTCGGGTTCGACCAGGAGACGGCGGAGGCGGCGTTCCGGATCACAGACGACGACGCCTTGCTCGACTTCGCGTCCGACCTGGACACCGCTTGGCAGGCCGACGTCCTCGTCGCGATGGGCGCCGGAACGGCACTGCACCTCATCAAGGAAGAGCTGAAGCTCGACCAGCCTGTTGTCATCGACCCGAGCGCGGACGACGACACGAAGCTCGTCGAAGCATTGCGGCATCCGGCCGCTCGGATGCAGTTCACGTTCATCGACGACACGGAAGAACTGCGGCGGGTCATCGAGGGCGGCGACTTCGGCGCATGGCGCGTGTTCCTGCACCCGGAGCAGCGGGAGTACGCCGAGCGTCCGCGCAACGGCTCGTTCCGGCTCACCGGGGGAGCAGGCACCGGCAAGACCGTGGTGCTGTTGCACCGCGCTCGGCACCTGGCTCGGAAGAATCCTCACGCACGGATCGTGCTGACGACGTTCACGCGAGCGCTGGCCGAGAGCCTGCGTCGCGACCTGGAACGACTCGATCCCGATCTGCCGTTCGCAGCGAAGCTCGGAGAACCGGGCATCCTCGTCCGCGGAGTCGATCAGATCGCCTCGGACGTGCGCACAGTCGCGGGCGGCGCGGCGTTCGGTGATGCGTCGCTGACTGTCATCGGATCCACCCGTGACAGCATGGCGAGCACCGCCGAGATCGACTGGAAGTCGGCGATCCATGAGGCCGGCAGCGAGTTGCCGATCGCGCTGCGCTCCGAAGCCTTCCTCGACGGCGAGTACTCGCAGGTGGTGCTGCCGCACCGCATCCACGAACTCGACGACTACCTGCTGGTTCGCCGCCCTGGACGCGGCGTCGCACTCGACCGTGGTCGACGCGCAGCCGTCTGGACGGTCATCGAACAGGCGCGCAAGAACCACCGGATCGCCGGAGCTCTCTCGTTCGCCGAGGTGGCCGCGGTCTCGGCAGCGTGGCTGCAATCGAGCGAGCAGACCCTCGCTGATCATGTGCTGATCGACGAAGCCCAGGACCTCGTCCCGTCGAAGTGGCAGTTGCTGCGTGCACTCGTGGCCGAGGGCCCTGACGACCTCTTCATCGCAGACGACACGCACCAGCGGATCTATGGGCAGCCCACAGTGTTGAAGCGCTACGGCATCGCCGTGCAGGGCAGATCCCGCCGCCTCACGCTGAACTACCGCACGACTCTCGAGAACCTGAGATATGCGATGGAGATCCTGTCCGGTGTCGCGTACTCCGACGCCGAAGCAGAGGACGTGACGACCGCGGGCTATCGCTCGTCGCGCAGCGGGCCGGCGCCGGCCACCCGCCCGTCGAAGTCCGACGCCGCACAGTTCGACGCGATCGCGGACGACGTGAAGCGGTGGATCGCCGAAGGCGTGAAGCCGGAGACCATCGCCATCCTGTCCGCCTCGAACACCTCGTCGAAGAAGGTTCAGCACGGCCTCGGACAGCGTGATGTACCCGTGGCACTGCTCAACTCGCCGAGGATCGCCGGCGGACAGCCGGTGGCATTGACGATGCACAACGCCAAGGGCATGGAATTCTCGCGTGTGGTGTTGTTCGACGTCTCCGACGGTTCATTCCCTCCGCCGATGGCATACAAGGGAGTGCCCGACGAGGAGAAGCCCGACCTCGACAAGCGTTTCCGCTCGCTGCTGTACGTCGCGGCGAGCCGCGCACGCGACGAGCTCGTCGTGACGTGGAAGGGATCCCCGAGCGGCCTGCTGCTCGGGGAGTGAGTGGAGCCAAAGCCCATGCTGGCGAATATGGAGCTGTTTTGCTAGCGGCCGTCACGGTGAGTGCGTTCATCGCTTCATTGCTTCTCAGCTACGTGTTATTCCCCTTCGCGGCTGGAGAGCGCTTAGCAGAAGCGCCGCTGGCGCGACTCGTCGTGACTGTCGTGTTCACGGGAACGGCATACCTGATCGCTCGGTCGTTGAGGCGCCCTGATGTGGGTCACGCAGAAGAGGGGGCTCCGCCTCATCTCCCCGAGCTGCCGCGCGACTGGAGCAATGCGCTCGCCGACCACGGCTTCACCTCCTCGCAGGTTCAGGAGATCCTTCGCAGGGTCTATCGTGATGACCGAGCCACGTGTCCGGCGCCTTCAGATGTATTCCGAGCCTTCACCTCGACGCAGCTCGATCAAGTCAGAGTCGTGATCATCGGCCAGGACCCATACCCACATCCTGGCCGTGCTGACGGATACGCATTCTCTGTCCGGCGAGGACACGCGATTCCCCACTCTCTCAGACGGATCTTTCAGAACATGGAAGCCGACCCTGCGCTGAACTTCTCGATACCCGACCATGGAAGCCTGGACCTATGGGCGAAGCGAGGCGTGCTGTTGTTGAACACCGCTTTGACTGTTCGGACCGGGCTTCCGGGAACCGACCACGCCGAATGGAAGGCATTCACAACCGCCGTCCTTGCAGCTGTCAATGACGAAGTCAGCCCAATCATTTTCTTCGTATGGGGAGACCCGGCGAATGAGCTTGTCGACCAAGCCTCGCTGCACGCGCGACACCACGTCATAAGGTCGACGCACCCTCGGCGGGAGGAGCCATCCAGCTATCCGCGCTTCCAGGATACGAGACCGTTCTCGGAGGCGAATAGCGTGCTGGACTCCGCCGGGCGAGGGCCCGTCGATTGGTCATTGTGAATGCCAGTCTCTCAATAGAATTCGATCGGCAGTGACGCCTTAACCCAGGATGCGCGCACTGGTTCGGTCGGGGCAGGAATCCCAGATCGTTGGTGGCGGCGAACGGCAGGGTGAAGCGCATCACCTCCTCTACACTCGGAGTCAGGATTCGGTGCATATCCAGGAGAGCGCACAATCGCCGCGTATCAGAACGGACTGCTGCGGCGGCTGGAAGCAAGCACAGCACAGAGGGAGTCAGCTCTTGACGAAGGTACTCGAGCAGCAGATCGCGGTATTCGGCGAAAGCGGAAGCGGAAAGACGGTGTTGCTGTCATCCTTCTTCGGCCCCACGGAGGAGGAGGGGTTCGGCGAGCGGAATCTTTTCGAAGTCGTCGCCGACGACGCAGGCCAGGGCGCAACGCTCTTCCAGAACTTCCTGGGCATGCGCAACTCCGCTCGAGTGCCCGATCCGAACAAATTCAGGTCGACCTCATACTCGTTCTCGATTCGGAAGGCAAAGGGACTGCCTGCGAGTGCTGGGCCCGGAGCCACGTTCGACGCCGTCCGGCTTGTGTGGCATGACTACCCTGGCGAATGGTTCGAGCAGGATGTCGCCGGGGAGGAAGCGGATCGCCGAGTCGAGGTGTTCCGGACGTTGCTCGGCTCCGATGTGGCAGTTCTTCTCGTTGACGCTCAACGCCTGATCGACAACGAAGGTCAGGAGGAGGCCTATCTCAAGGCGCTCTTCTACAACTACCGCGTCGGCATCGAGAACCTCAGAGAGCGGATTCTCGATGACGGTAAACCGTTGACGGTCTTTCCGCGCATCTGGATCGTGGCTTTGTCAAAATCCGACCTGCTGCCGGATACCGACGTGCACAGATTCAAGGAACTGGTCATCGAGAAGAGTGCAGGTGATCTCAACCGGTTCCGCGCGACCATCGCGAGTATGGTCGACGCTCCGAGCGCACTGGCCGTCGGCGAGGACTTCCTTCTGCTGTCGTCAGCCAAGTTCTCCCCGGGGCACATCGAACTGACGCAACGTGTCGGTGTCGATCTGATGCTCCCGATCGCCGCCGTGCTGCCGCTCGAGCGTCACGTGCAGTGGATCAACTCGAAGAAGCTGCCACACGCTGTCGCTGAGAAGCTGCTCGAGAACGCCGGCATCATCACGACCGCCTTGATCGCGGTGGCCCCCTTCCTACTCAAGGTCAGGTTGCCAGGCCCGTTGGCGCTTCTCGCACCACTTCTGACAAGGGCGCTATCGAAGGATGCACTCGAGAAGTTCGTTGATCTGGGGCGCGCCAAGCTTGAAGAGGTGCGGAAGCAGGCACTCAAGCATCACGACTACCTGACCGCCGTACTCACGCGGTTTCGAATCGATCTGGAGGACGCGGAGAAGAACAAGACGCTTCTTCGGAGTCTGAAGTGACCTTCATTTGGGCAGCTCGCGGTAGGGATTGGGGCTTTCGTTTCCTACGAAACGGCGGTTTCAGTGACCCGCTCCCTCCCTATGAAGCGGTCTTCACGGGGCTCGATCTCGGAGCGCAGGGGTACCGGATGGTCGGCCCGCACGGAGCGTTACGCCTGACCGACCCCGAGCATCGGTGCGATCGGGCAGGACGGCCGCTCACTCACGAGTTCGTGTTGATGGGGCCGGAGGCTATAGTCGTCCGGTCCGTTGACGATGGACTTCGCGAAGTCTGGCCCCAAGTCCGCGACGAGTACGCACGCATCTGGAACATCAGCGAGCCCCGGTGATGTCGGTAAGCAGCTGGGCACGGTTGCTTCTGTAACGGTGAACCGTTGAGCTATGTCGGCCTCGTCTCGGCATGACCGCAGCCTCGCTGGAGGGCGGACCGACCAGCGAGGGCACCGCTTTCACTCTGGCATCGTCAGTTCTGCTGTCATAGGCGAGCAAGATGCTAGCCCCGGCCATCACTCGCCCTTCACCGCTCCTCCCCGCCCGATCAGCAAAGACAATCCAACGATCCCCAGCACGAACGGGGTGAGCACGATCAGCACGTAGTGCAGCCACAGCGGCTGGACGATGGGGCTGTATGACGTCACCACGGCCCCTACGAGGCCCATGAACAGTAGCGCGAAGAACCAGAATCCGAGATCGCGAATCTGATTGCTGAGCCAGAAGGTTCCCACGGTCACGCCGAGGAGCAACGAGACCCCCGCGAGCCCGAACGTCACCAGGAATGTACCGAATGTCATGGCGCCTCCACGCTAGTAGCCTCTGACGAGGTTGTAGCACGTGCCCAGGCCCACCGCGTTGAAGAAGAGTTTCGCGCCTTCACGTATGAGCCCTTCGAGGGCAGTCAGTTGGCGGCGAGTCAGTGACTTCTTGTTGTTGATCCACTTCTTGAAGACGCCGATGACCTTGTCGACCTTTCCGCCGAGAGCGTCGTAGTACTTGCCGAGCGCAGCCGCCGCACGGATCACTCGATCTGCTTTGGCGAAGACCTGTACCGCTTTCGCCCCCACCAGACTGAGCCCGGCGATCTCAGCGAGGCATCCTGCCGAGTTCGCGACGAACCACCAGAGGTCCGGGTCGGCGACGACGGGGAACGCCGAGACCGCCGATGTATCGACGAACTGGATCACGGTCGTTCCCTCGACACGGAAAGATGTCGACACACGGTTGCCGGCAGCATCCAGCGCCCACGGCACGTCGAGCATTGCCGTCGGCAGTCCCGACTCATCGTTGACGAAGACCGAACCGTCTGGCTGAAGCTCGAGCGTCGCACCCGCAGAGACCTCAAAGGGAAAGGCATACTCCACGGGCGCCGCAGCGTTTGGGATCTCGATGAGCGTCTGGATCCCCAGGTTCGACGCGTATGAGGTGAGTACCGTTCCGTCGATCTCGGTACTGGACAAAGGCTCACCCTCCCCGCTCTGGAACTCGGACGGAACCGACTCGAGATCGACGCTCTCAGCTACGCTCTCTCCCGGAAGCTCGAAGACCAGTTCGCTCGCGCCACCGTCATTCACCGTCGACGTCACAGTCGACCCATCAGCCTCTGCCGTGATCTCGATTGGCTGCTGCGACTCGTCGAGGGCGGTCGCAGCGCCCGGCTTTGCATCACTCTCCGGTTCTGCGGCAGCGGCAGTAGTCGCTCCGGACGCGACGAGCGCGGTCGCAACGAGAATCCCTAGACCCGCCATCGCCACACGCTTGGGACGCAGACTCTTCAGCTTTTTCATAGTCATGCATCTCATATAAGCATACATATGAGGACATACCGGCATGCTGGTACCGCAGACGCGCGGGATGCAATCGGCGCGAACTACCGCGCCGAAATCCCCCGCAACAGAACCCCCACAGTCGCATCCACTCGTGCATCACCCAACGGCCGCCCCAACAGCGCCGCATAGCTCGCCATCGCGACGAACTGGTCCGCGATCCCGGCAGCATCCACATCCGCCCGCACATCCCCCGCGGCAACCGCGAGCGACAGGCGCGACGTCACCCACTCCCGAATCGGCGCAGCGAGCTTCTCGTTCAACTCCAGCCCCAGCCCGGGATCCGACGCGGTCACCACGATCAGCGCCCGCGCGACGGCGACGCCATCAGCATCCGCCAACCCGGCAGACACCGCCGTGAACCACGCCCGCAGGTCCGCACCCAGATCATCGGAGAAGGGGATGGCGACATCCGATCCGGGCAGCCCACCGTCGACAAGAGCCTCGCCGAGGATCGCCGCCTTCGACCCCCACCACCGGTAGATGGTCTGCTTCGACACCCCCGCGGCTTCCGCGAGCCCCTCGATCGTCACGGCCTCGTATCCACCCGCGGTCAGGGCAGCGCGCATCGCGTCCAGGACGGACTGGCGCGCTTTTTCACTGCGAGGACGAGGCACCTTCCGAGCGTACTCAGGCGTACACTGATTCATAAGTAGACGCACCGTTGCGAAACTCGATCGCAGCGGACGAGACCTAGGAGAACAAATGGCCCTCACCGCTCACTCCACCATCGGCGACTGGCTGAACGACCCCACCGGCGGTCCGCTCATCCGCAGCCTCTTCGAGAAGACGGGCGCCGACCCCGAACTGCTCACCCCGGTGCTGGGCCTGCCGCTGCAGCAGCTGGTCGCGATGAGCCAGGGCGCCATGCCGCAGTCCATCGTCGACGACCTCGTGCGCGCGGCCAACGGTGGTGAGATCCCCGAGGCCGCAGAAGAGAGCGGCTGGACCGAGCAGCCCACCACCGGACGTTTCGCCGGCAAGACCGTCATCGTCACGGGCGCCGCGTCCGGAATCGGCAAGGCCACGGCATCCCGCATCGCCCGCGAAGGTGGACGCGTGATCGCCAGCGACATCGCCGCCGAGAAGCTCGATGCGCTCAAGGCGGAACTCCCGGATGCCGACATCACGACGGTCCCCGGCGACCTCACCAAGCAGGATGCGATCGATGCCGTGCTCGCCGCCGCGGGCGACCGCATCGACGCCCTCGCGAACGTCGCCGGCATCAACGACGACTTCTCCCCCGCGGGCGAGACGACGGATGCCGTGTGGGACCGCGTCATCGCGATCAACCTGACGGCTCCGTTCAAGCTCATGCGCGCCGTTCTCCCGATCATGGAAGCCGCCGGCCGCGGGTCGATCCTCAACGTCTCGAGCGAAGCGGGCCTGCGCGGCAACGCCTCGGGCAACGCCTACACCGCCAGCAAGCACGGCATCATCGGCGTCACGAAGTCCGCGGCCTTCATGTACGGACCGAAGGGCATCCGCGTGAACTCCGTCGCCCCCGGCGGCGTGGCCACCGGCATCCCGATGCCCCCGAACATGTCGGAGTACGGCTCGGGACGCCTCGCTCCGTTCCAGCAGGCGATCCCCTCGGTCGCCCTGGCCGAGCACCTGGCCGCATCCATCACGTTCCTGCTGTCGGACGACGCCGTGAACATCAACGGCGCCATCCTCGCCTCCGACGGCGGATGGTCGGTGCAGTAGGCCGCACCCGCGAAGCCAACGCCCCCGCCGACCCGAACGGCGGGGCGTTTCGCGTCGGGGGCGCTCAGCGCTTGGTCGAGATCAGTGCGGTCGCGAGGGATACCGCGGTCAGACCGAGTATGCCGACACCGAGGAGCACGAGCCCAGCCGGCCAGACAGCGAGCCAGGTGACGTCGTAGACACCATCGCCCGCCGGCGAGTACTGCTCGACCGTGCCGACGGCGGTGAGCCAGATGCCGACGATCAACGCGACGACCGGCACGACCCAGGCGATGCCCCACGAGACCTTGCGCGCCAGCTCGCGCTGACGCTCACGGAATGCCGCCTCTTCGATGTCATCCTGGGCGGTCGTGTCGATGTTCTCGCGGCTGACATCTGCGGTCGTGTCCATGCCTGCACGATACAACTCGGGGGTCGCTTCGGGGGAAGGATTCTTTCGCGGCCAGAGGCGTCCGGTGGCGGCGAAATCCCCCACGACTGTGTCCCCATCCGTGTGCTTTACTCGGGGCATGACCCCAGCCGGCGACCTCCTTGTGTATGCGATGACCGCCGCCCTCGCGGTGAGCGCTGGACTCACCCTCGGATCATCCACCCACCGACTGATGACGTACGTCGCCGGCCTGCTCATCACGGGGGTCGCTGTCGGACTCGCCTTCTGGTCAGACGCCGCGTGGGTAGGGCCCCTCTTCGCCCTCGTGAGCCTGACGACCGGAACGCTCACCGCGGCAGCGGAGAAGGGGAAGAACCCGTCGTACGCGGAGGCCTCCCTCGCGAGTCGCGTACTCGCGGTGCTGAACGTTCGGCGCGGTGTGCCCCTCGACGAGCCCCGCGTCGGAGCGGCGACCGCTCGCGAGTAGCCGGATCGGTCTCGCCTCAGGGAGCGTCGACGGGGCCGACTCCTCCGTTGCTCGGTGCCGGTGATATCGCACTGATGCGTAGAGCGACCAGAGGATCATCGGAATGCCCGCAGCGAGCACGAGATCCGGCCGTGCAGACCCTGACGAGACGATCGCGCACCCGATCACCCAGGTGAACACGACGATTGTCCCGATCAGATGACCGAGCGGCTGAGTGAGCGTGCCGTACCAGGTCGCGCGGCCGCCACTCCTCACGCGCTCGTGGATCCCCACCATGACGAAGTACCAGGTCACCATCGCGACCGCCGCCGGGAGTTGGAGCCAGAGTCGAAGCTCGGGAACGAGTGCGCCGAGCGTGATGCCCACGGCGAAGAAGCCGAACACCAGCACGGTGGCGAGCAATCGCGACCTCGGGCGCGTGGTGGTCTGGAACCACGTCGACGGCGCGTGCTCGACAAGGATGCCGTCGGCTGCTGCATCCATGGATCTCCTCACGCTCGGGCTCCCCTGAGGAGATGAAAGCACACATATGAGGACAGTCCAATATTCTCGCTGCGGCTGGAGTCGCTGCATCCGCGTCCGAGAGGGGTCGCATCTTGTCGCATCCATGCGCCCGAGGCGGCCATTCGTGCCGCCTCTCCGCGGGGAGGGGTCACGCATTGTCGCTTCACCGAGCCTGAGGCGACCAATTGCGACCTGTCCCCCGCACTCGCCCCGCACTCCCCGAGCACTCACACCCGCACTCCCGAGCACTCACACGCGCCGAACAGCATCCCCCATGGCTTGGAACGCCTCGGCCAGCACGGGCCGCGGGGTCGCGAACACGACCCGCACGTAGTCCTCGTATCCGCGGCCGAGCAGTCGCCCCTCGGTGAGCACGACTCCGGCCTGTTCGCGGAAGAACTCGGCGGGCGGGCCCGGGATGCCGAGCGCGCTCGTGTCGATCCAGCCGATATATGTCGCTTCGGGGGCGCGATATACGGCGCCGGGCAGGTGCTGATCGACGAGCGATCCGAGTACGCGGCGGGAGTCGTCGAGGTACGAGATCACACCGTCGAGCCACGGCTTGCCGTGCCGATACGCCGCGGTCGAGGCGACGACGCCGAGCGTGGCGGCGCCGTGTTGCACCGAGAATCCGAAGCGGCGGTAGAGCTCCTGATCGGGCTCGTTCGAGGTGATGAGCTGCGCGGTCTTGAGCCCCGGGATGTTCCACGCCTTCGACGCGCTCGTGCCGGTCACGGTGTGCGCGGCAGTCACCTCCGACACCGATGCGTAAGGGATGAACGGCCGCCCGTCGAAGCGCAGTGGCGCGTGGATCTCATCCGCGAACACCCGCCCGCCATGCCGCTCGACGACCTCGGCGATCGCCTCGAGCTCCTCACGCCCGGCCACGGTTCCCGTCGGATTGTGCGGGTTGCACAGCACCAGCGTGCGCGCTCCCGCGGCGAACGCCTCATCGATGCGCGCGAGATCGTGCTGCCAGCGTCCGTCGACCTCGACCCCGGGAACCTCGATCACCGGATGCCCGATCGTCGGCAGGTAGCTGAGGAACGGCATGTACGCGGGCGTCGGCACGATCACGGGTGACCCCGCCGGCGCATACTCCTCGACGGCCACGCGCAGCGCCGCCATCACATCCGACACCGGATGCACCCGCTCCGGATCGACCGCCCATCCGTACTCGTCACGCATCCAGTCGGCCGTCGCCGCGCCGAGCTCGGCGGCCAGCGGAGGCGAGAGATACCCGAGGTTCTCCTCCTCGATAGCGCGGTGCAGGGCCTCGGCGATCTCGGGCGCGACACCGAAGTCCATCTCGGCGACCCAAGCACCGATATTTCCGGGGTGCAGGCTCCACTTGCGGCTCGCCGGGCGGTCGAGGTCGAACCTCGTCCGGGCGTCGAACGGATGCGGCGGGATGCGCGAGATGTCGTCGGTCATGACATACGGCTCTCAGGCCACCGGCTGACATCGAGCGGCGTGACACACGACCGGGTTCTCAGACACGAATACTCCTTCATGGGGAAGCTACCAATCTAAGGATGCCGCCTCCGCGCCCGCACGTCGCGTGACCGCGCGTGACATCACGCATCCCAGAACTCCCCGACTGCCGCGGCGAGCGCTCGCCCCTGTGCGTAGCCGACCTCGGCGGCCGGTGCGCGGAGCGACGGATCCATCGCGTTCTCGAAGAACAGATGCTCGGCGCCCTCGCCCGGGCCGATCACGAGCACCTGGCTGCCGCCCGCGCGCAGTTCCTCCACCTGGGCCTCGAGCTGCAGACCCCAGGCGGGCGGAGTGAGCGCGCGCCCGCCGAACGGAGGGAGCACCAGCACGCGGTCGTGACCCGCGGCGAGGTCGGCGTTCTCGTTGCGCCGGAAGCCGCCGTCGATGAAGGCGCGATCGCCGATCGGATACGCGGAGCCGCTACTGCAACTCGCGGCGACGGCATCCACCAGGTCGACGCCGCTGTCGCGATCGAACACCACGGGCTCGGCCGTGGTGGCGTCGACGGCGGTGAGCAGCATCCGCCGTTCCGGCCACGTCTGCTGAGGAAGTCGCGACGCCACCATCGCCCGCCACTGCCGGTGGCGGGGTTCGGATGCCGGATCGACGGATGCCGCGGCCTGCGCGAGCGCCGATGCCCCCAACCGTCGGCGCAGGTCTGCGGCATCCGAGGAGTTGGCGATCAGCCACCGCATCCGTTCCATATGGTCGACGACCGGGCGGTTGGTGTTCGCCTGCGGTCGGGCCGGGACAGGTGTGCGCGCGGCGGCGAACAGCTCGGACGGGTCGGCGCCGGCGAACTGGGCTGCCGCCGTGGCGCCGGCCGAGGTGCCGATGGTGAGGTCGGCGGCGGTGACGTCGACGCCGGATTCGGCGAGGCCAGCGACGACGCCGATCAGCCAGGCGTTGCCGGTGGATCCGCCTCCGCCGAGGACGAGTGCGCGGGTGAGAGTGTGTGCGTTCATGGGAGTCGCCTTTCGCGATGTGCCTGTTCGGCGCTCCCCGACGCGACTAGCTCGGTCGCGAGATCGTGGACTGCAGGGGAGCACCCGATGCGGATACTGCGTTCATGGGTCTCACCTCCTGCGTTCGGAACACGATCGCCCCGACGTTAGCACGCGCGGGGGGCAGTGGGGAGTGGGGAACTTGGCGCCTCATGCCGCATCCAACGTCCCAAAGCGACAACAGGCGCCAACTCCATCCCCAGCACCAGTGGCCCTAACGACGAGGGCGTGGACGGGGGCGCAAATGGCCGCAACCGCCGCGCGTGGGCGACCATTCGTGACACCTGCCCGCGGGGAGGCGTCACGAATAGTCGCATCCACCAGTGGGAAGCGACCATGTGTGACGCATCCACCACCCCAGAGCGACAACAGGTGCCAACTCCAGCACCCAGCACCCAGCACCCAGCACCCAACACCCAACACCCAACACCCAGCACCCAGCACCCAGCACCCAGCACCCCCACCCCCACCCCAGCAAATCCTGCACGGGGTCGAACAATCCCCCCGATCCGCCAGCAGAAAATCCCACCGCAACCGAACCGTGAGCAACGCGATATATTGCCGAAACATGCGCTCCATACGTTTCATACGTATCCCTCGGGCCACAAGCCCACCCCGCACCACGACGACGTGATCGGTCGACCCGCTCTGCCTACCCGAAAGCACCCATGCTCCGACAGACTTCCCCCGCCCGTCGGCGACTGCTCGCGACCCTCCCGGTCACCGCGCTGCTCGCCGGTTCCCTGCTCGTCACCTCGGTCCCGGCCGCGGTGGCCGACGACTCGATCGACGGCCCCCGAACATCCGGCGACGCCATGTTCCCGAACGTCGGCAACGGCGGCTACGACGCCCTGAACTACGACGTCTCGCTCGCCTGGAGCCCCACCGGCGTGGCCGGCGGCCTCATCACCGGCGACATCACGACGGCGACGACCACGATGACCGCACGGGCCCTCTCTCCGCTGCGCAGCTTCTCGCTCGACTTCGAGGGCATGACGATCTCGTCGGTCTCCGTCAACGGCGCCCCCGCCACCTGGGCGCGTGACATCGACGCGGATGCCGTCAAGTACAAGCTCATCGTGACCCCGGCGACGCCCGTCACCGGGGAGTTCACGGTCGCCGTCACGTACAGCGGAACTCCCGAGCGCCACGTCGACACCGACGGCAGCTACGAGGGATGGAACGGCACGAACGACGGGGCGATCCTGCTCGGCCAGCCGATCGGCATGATGGCGGGCTTCCCGCACAACAACACCCCGGGCGACAAGGCCACGTACACGATCTCGGTCGACGCCCCCTCGGTGCTCGCGAACGCCTCGGGCGTGACGGGCGATGCCGCGGTGGCGAGCAACGGCGAGCTGAAGTCGAAGACCGTGTCGGGCGACCGCACCACGTGGGTGTGGCGTCAGGACAAGCAGATGGCCTCCGAACTCGCGGTCATCGCGATCGGACGCTTCGACGTGATCGAGGGGTCGATCACACTCACGGATGGCCGCAGCATCCCCTCCTGGTCGTTCATGGACGCAGGGCTCAGCTCCGGCAACAAGACGACGATCCGCAATCGCGTCGCCCAGCTCGAGACCCTCACCAAGAACCTCGAGTCGGTCTACGGCGCCTACCCCGGCAACAGCACCGGCGTGATCGTCGACAGCGTGCCGAGCGGCGTGAACTACGCGCTCGAGACGCAGGACCGCTCGTTCTTCCCCAGCGCGAGCTCGGTGAACGGCAACACGCTCATCCACGAGCTGGTGCACCAGTGGTACGGCGACAACGTCGCTCCCTCGACGTGGACCGACATCTGGATCGGCGAGGGTATGGCGACCTGGGGCCCGACCCACTACAACAGCGCGGCCGGCTTCGGCAGTGGCACGAGCACCGAGCAGACCTACTTCACCTCCTGGAACAACAAGTCGTCGGCGAGCGCGGACTGGAACACCCCGCCCGGCGCGCAGACCGCCTCGGAAGACCTCTACGGCTACCAGACCTACACGCGTAGCGCGCAGTTCTGGGAGGCGCTGAAGATCTCGATCGGCGACGAGTCGTTCTTCTCGCTGATCAAGGAGTGGCAGACCCGCTACGCCGGCCAGAGCCGCACCGCCGCCGACCTGAAGGCCCTTGCTGAGGAGATCTCGGGCCGCGACATCACGACGTTGTGGAACGACTGGATCCTCGAACCCGGCAAGCCCGCCTGGCCCGACAAGCTCTCGATCGCTCTGACGAGCACGGCCGCCGACCCGGTCGCGATCGGCGGCACCGCCTCGTACACGGTCACGGCGACCAACACCGGCCGCGTACCGCTGGCGTCGTCGATCGTCACGGTGGACCTCAGCGCACTGCTGACCCGCGCCACGCTCGACGCTGTTCCGGCAGGGGCCGTGCTCGATGGCACGACGTTGACCTGGACGGTCCCCGCCGGCACGGCTCCGGCCGCAGTCGCCGAGCTGACGTTCAGTGCCACGGTGATCGAGGATGCCGACGGCGGACCGTTCTCGGTCAGCAGCCGCGTCGCCTCGCTCGGCGGAACCTGCGCGAACTGCGTCGTCGAGACCACCGTGATGGAGGTGCTCGCGCCGACCTCCGCTCCGACGATCACCGGCAAGGCCGTCGTCGGCGGCACGCTCACGGCATCGTCGACCGGATGGCCCGAGGGCACCGAGCTCAGCTACGCGTGGGCGATCGACGGCGAGCCCGTCGTGAGCACGGCCCGCGCGGCGGACCCGGCGACGACGTTCACCATCCCGGCGAGCGCGCTCGGTGCGCGCATCTCCGTGACCGTGACCGGCACGCTCGACGGCTTCCGCACGGGCTCGGTCACGAGTGCGGCGACGGCGGCGGTCGTCGCGGCAGCCGTGCCCGGCGACGGCGACGGCGGCGACCCCGACACCGGCGGCGTGGCCGATCCCGACGACGAGCTCAGCTCGACGGGGGGAGATCTGCCCATCGCGGGTGTTCTGCTCGGCGTCGTGCTGCTCTCCCTCGGCGGGGCGATCGTCGCGATGCGCCGTCGTCGCAGCATCGACGCCTGATGACGATCGACGCCTGATGACCTGACGGATGCCGCGACCCGAATGCGGCATCCGTCACCGTCCCCGTCCTGGGGACCATCCCCTCCGGGGATAGGAGCGCACGCCCTTGCACCCAGGGGCGTGCGCTTCTTCGTGTGCGCGACTGAACCGAGGAGCGAGTCGCGCAGCGGAGGCAGCCCGTTTCCTATCGGGGCTTTCGCGATTGCTTGACACGGCTGGCGATGCTCGACCCGCTCAGGAAGGCGAGCAATCCGATCACGAGACAGGCGGCCAGCAGTTCGACTTCCGATTCGATGGCACCGGCCAGCCCGAACCAGATCAGCACACCGAGCCAGACCAGTGAGACGAATACAGCGATCGCTGTGCCGAGTCTCGTGCCGACGAATCCAGCGACGCCGCCCGCGAGCAGTAGTCCGACGGCGACACCGAGGTAGACCATCACTAGCATTTCCTCTCCGTCCGCATCACGGGTGGTGCTCACATCCGGTCTCACCCCTCGACGCGGTGTACGAGCGCGCCGCCGCCGGAGCTGCCACGGCAGACCTCACCGCACGATCGCAGCCCGTGAGACTGCTCGGCGGTGCTCAGCACGGTACATGAGTACGACGACGAGCAGTGCGGCTGCTGCGCCGAGCAGCGCCGAAACGATGGGGAAGAAGTACAGCAGCGTGATCGCGCCGCCGCTGACACCGACCATCACGCTGAGCAGGACGATGACTCCGGTGCGCATGCCTGCGCGACGGAACGCGGGAAGGAGCAATGCGACGATGGCTGAGCCGTTGAGAGCGATGGAAGCGATCGCAGCGGCCAGCAGAAGCGCGAATGGCGTTGACGCGACGTCAGCATCGACGCCGATGTACCACGCTTCGTACGTGAGCGCTGTGGCGGCGGATCCCGCGATGCCCAGCAGAACAGCTGCCCACGGCATCTTGGAGACTCCGGACGATGCGGCGGCCGCCGTCGCCACCGAGAGGATTGCCAGCGCCGGAACGATACCTGTCATGGCGACCCGGACGGACGAAGCCGTTGCGTCAGTGAACGCCGGCCCCGCGAGAACAACCAGTGCCAGCACGGCGACAGCAACGCTCATCCCCGCTAAGCCGATCGCCGCGCCCCATCTCGCCCCGAATCCTGCACCCACGATCGACTCCCTTCGAGCCCGTTCCGGATGGATCGAATGTGCCCACTCACAGCCGTTGCTGGAACAAATAAAGCACACATATGACGACATACTGATATCTTGTCGGGACAGGCTCCCCCTCACGCACGTCGGGGCGCGGGAGTCAAGGGAGCAGACGGGCGTACGCGCGCCGCCTAGTTTCAGACCATGCCCCACCAGGATGCCGTCGCGAGGACGCCACGATGACGCTCGAGGTCGTCGCGCCCTCCGCCGCGCTGCTCGACGAGCGCTATCTGTTGCAGGCGCGCGTGGGCCGCGGCGGGATGTCGACCGTGTACCGGGCGCTCGACACCCGCATGGAGCGCGCCGTCGCGGTGAAGATGATCCACGAGGAAGACCCGAACGCCGCATCCGCGAACCGTGCTCACACCGAGAAGGCCCTGCTGGCCGTCGTCGACCACCGCTCACTCGTCACTCTCTACGACGCTCAGCTGGCGCCCGGGCGTCCGCGGTATCTCGTGATGGAGTTCATCGAGGGCCCAACTCTCGCCCGGCGGCTGAAGGAAGGGCCGATGCGCCCGCGCCAGGTCGCCCGGTTCACCCGCGACATCGCCGAGGGCCTCGCCGTCGTGCATGGCGCCGGCATCATCCATCGCGACGTGAAGCCGTCGAACATCCTCCTCGCCCGCGAGCGTGCCGGCGATCCGTGGACCGCGAAGCTCGCCGACTTCGGCATCGCGTGCACGGTCGGCAGCCCGCGTACGACCTCCCCCGGCATCGTGCTCGGCACCTTCACCTATATCGCCCCCGAGCAATTGCGCGACGCCGATCCCACCCCCGCGGTCGACGTCTTCGGCCTCGGTCTGGTCGCCCTCGAGGCCCTCACCGGGTCTCCGGCATATCCGCCGACGGGAACCGGGCGCGGTGCTGCGGCCACACGGGTCATGAATCCTCCGGCCATCCCCCGCCGCATCCGCGACGACTGGCGCGCACTTCTCGAGTGGATGACGCGGCTCGATCCCGCCACGCGCCCCCACGCCGCCGAGGTCGCCCAGGTGGCGCAGGGGCTAATGCGGGTGCGGCGAGGCACCGTCTGACCCGCTTCTGCTGACGCCTCGCTCGGAGAAATGCGCTTCCGTCGGCCGTTTCGGGCTGATTCGTCCGAGGGAAGCGCACATCTCCGACGGAAGCGCCACAGGCCAGCCAGGCGCAACCAAGCGCGCCCAACCGAGCGCAACCAGCCGAGAGCAACGGCGCTCAAGCGACGTCGAGCACCCAGGTCACGCCGAAACGGTCGGTGAGCATGCCGAAGCCGGCCGACCAGGCCGAGGCCGCGAGCGGTTCGACGATCGTCGCCCCATCGGCGAGCGCATCCCAGTACCCGCGCACCTCGTCGAGCGAGCCGCCCTGCAACGACTGGAAGAACGTGCGATCGGTGAGAGTGACACCGTTCTCTCGTCGCGTGGATCCGGCGGTGGCGGCGGCATCCGGGTCGTCCTGGCCGGGAATGTCGTACGCCATCAGACGCAGGCCCCCGTCGCTCTGCAGCCGACCGAACACGATCTTGTCGGCACCGGGCACGTCCGCGGGCATGCCGAAGTCGCCATAGGTGGCGGCCGTGACGGTTCCGCCGAACACCGACTGGTAGAAGTCGAGTGCCTGCCGGGCCACGCCGCGGAAGTTCAGGTGGGTGGTGGTGATGAGAGTCATGAGGCGTCCTTCTGGTGTGTGCATCCGCGCGAATCCCGAACCGGATTCGCTGTCAGGATCAACGATCGCAACAGAAGAGGTCAGTTTCAGTCCGCTACTTCGCGCAGAATGAAGACATGACCGGAAGCTCCTCCCGCATGCTCGCGCTGCTGTCGCTGCTGCAGACGCCGCGCGACTGGCCGGGCCAGGTGCTGGCCGACCGCCTCGAGGTGAGCCCGCGCACCGTGCGCCGCGACGTGGATCGACTGCGCGAGCTGGGCTATCGCATCGGCGCGATCAAGGGCCCCGACGGCGGATACCGTCTCGCGGCCGGATCGGAGCTGCCACCCCTCCTGTTCGACGACGATCAGGCCGTCGCGATCGCCGTGGCGCTGCAGAGTGTTCCGTCGAGCGGCATAGACCTCGACGAGGCCGCCGCCCGCGCCCTCGCGACCGTCCGGCAGGTCATGCCCTCACGGCTGAGGCACCGGGTCGACGGCATCCGCTTCACCGACGTCGAGAACACCACCCGCGTGGATCCCGCCGTGCTCGAGGCGACGAGCGCCGCCGTGCGCGACCGGCTCGTGCTGCGGTTCGACTACGACTCGGTCTCCGACCCGGATGCGCGCGACAGCCCCGCCCGGCGCACCGAGCCGCACGCGGTCGTGGCGCGCGAGAACCGCTGGTACCTGCTCGCGTGGGATCTGGATGCCGACGACTGGCGCACCTATCGACTCGACCGCATGCACCCGCGCGTCCCGACCGGCCCGTCGTTCGCGCCTCGAGCGCTCCCCTCGGCCGATGCGCAGACCTACCTCGCGGCACGGGCGAAGGGCTCGGCCACGCATGACCGCTGGCCGTGCACCGGGGAGTTCGTGATCGCGCTGGCCGCCCGCGAGGTCGCGCCGTGGATCGGTGACGGGACGCTGACGGAGATCGACGAGGGATCGTGCCGCATCACGGTGGGTGCGTGGTCGTGGGTCGCCGTCCTGGCGTCGGTCCTGCGATTCGATGCGCCGTTCGAGATCGTGGGCCCGGAGCCGTTGCGCGAAGCGGCCGGGATGCTGACGGAGCGTGTCGCCGCGGCATCCGGTCGCTGAGGCCGCGACCCCCGGTCCCCGAGGCGCGGACTCACTGCGGAGCGGGAATCCCCCGCGTCAGGTGCTCGACAGCCATCTCCGCCACTGGAGTGAGCGACGAGGCGGGCGCACTCTCGAAGGCGGTGAACCGGAGCCAGTCCAGCCCGACGCGCACATCCAGCACGGACCGGCCGTAGTAATCGACTCCGGCGAGCGCGGCATCCGCCCCGACGACCGTGGCCGGGGTCTCGCCGGCGAGGGTCTCGAACGCCCATGCCCCCGAGGGGAGCGTGGTGAGGGCGATGAAGGTCGCATCGTTGTAGACGTCCGGCCCCTCGGCGTACATGCACAGCCTCCCGCCGCCGTTGACGAAATACGCCTCGGCAGGGATGCCCCAGCCGCCCAGCTGCGCGAAGTCGACGATCTCGACGTGGGTATCCAGCTGCGTGGCGACCTCTTCGGCGGTGAGCAGCGACTCGCAGTCCGCGGCCGCGATCTCACTGGATCCGTAGTCGAACTCGCGGAGGGTTCCGACGGCAGACGCCAGGACCCCTTCCAACGCCTGGCGCACGCGGTCGGCATCACCCGCGGCCAGCGCAGGTGAATTGACCGAGGCAGTCAACAGCACGTCACCGTCGCGGAGCACCGCGATGCAACTGCCGCTGTCGCAGTCGAAGCGCAGGTCTGTGTTTCCTCCCGCGCCGCGTCCGTCGGCCCCATCGACGATCAGCTGCGCATCCGGAAGGATCACGACTTCCCAGTACGTCTCGGGCGACGACTCCGGATCACTTGCGGCCAGATCACCGGCCGAACACGCGATCCCCCCGGCACGCTGCATCATGTGCTGAGCAGGGCCGGGGGTACCAGTTCGGCGACGACGTCAGGCCGAGACTGTCCTTCTCGCCTCCCACCGCAGCACCCATCAGATCCGCCATGACCGCGTTCACGTCGTCGCAGGTCACATCGAAGGCGGGAGTCGGGGCGACGATGGGCTCTTCGGTCGGAGTCGGGGTCGGAGTCGGACTCGCGGCCGACGGCGAGGGGCTCGGGGCCACCTCTGCCTCCGGTGCGCATCCCGTCACCATCAGCACAGCGACGACGGCGAGAAGGGCGAGAGGACGCAGGCGCATACCGCCACCCTAGAGGCCGGGGAGGGCGCGACACCGCAGGCGGAACCGGGGCCGCACCCCGCCCCGGTAGACTGGAACCGCCCCGCCGGCCCCTTCCTTTGGAGTGCGCGTGACCACCGCCCCTGCACCTTCCCACAAGCACGTCCCCGACTCCGTCGAGAACGCGATCGCGACGCCCGAGAAGGAGCAGCCCTACGGCGCCCTCGGACTCAAGCCCGACGAGTACGCGCGCATCAAGGAGATCCTCGGCCGCCGCCCCACTTCGGGTGAGCTCGCCATGTACTCCGTGATGTGGTCGGAGCACTGCTCGTACAAGAGCAGCAAGAACTACCTGCGTCGCTTCGGCCAGAAGGTCAGCGACGAGATGAAGGAACGCCTCATGGTGGGCATGGGCCAGAACGCGGGCGTCGTCGACGTCGGCGAGGGCTGGGCCGTCACCTTCAAGGCCGAGTCGCACAACCACCCCTCGTTCATCGAGCCCTTCCAGGGTGCGGCGACGGGCGTCGGCGGGATCGTCCGCGACATCATCTCGATGGGCGCTCGCCCGGTCGCGGTCATGGATGCTCTCCGCTTCGGTGCGGTCGACCACCCCGACACCGCCCGCGTCGTGCACGGCGTGACGAGCGGCATCAGCTTCTACGGCAACTGCCTGGGCCTGCCGAACATCGGCGGCGAGACCGTGTTCGACGCGGTCTACCAGGCGAACCCGCTCGTGAACGCCCTCGCGGTGGGCGTGCTGCGCCACGAAGACCTCAAGCTCGCCAACGCGACCGGCGTCGGCAACAAGGTCGTGCTGTTCGGTGCCCGTACGGGTGGCGACGGCATCGGCGGCGCCAGCATCCTGGCATCCGACACGTTCGCCGACGGCGGCCCGACCAAGCGCCCCGCGGTGCAGGTCGGCGACCCCTTCGCCGAGAAGGTGCTCATCGAGTGCTGCCTCGAGCTGTACCGCGGCGAGCTCGTCGAGGCGATCCAGGACCTGGGCGCGGCCGGCATCTCGTGCGCGACCAGTGAGCTCGCGGCCAACGGCAACAGCGGCATGAAGGTCTCGCTCGACAACGTGCTGCTGCGCGACCCCACCCTGACCGCCGAAGAGATCCTCATGTCGGAGTCTCAGGAGCGCATGATGGCGATCGTCGCCCCCGAGAAGCTCGACGCGTTCCTCGCGGTCGTCGAGAAGTGGGACGTCGAGACCTCGGTGCTCGGCGAGGTCACCGGCGACGGACGCCTCATCATCGACTGGCAGGGCGAGCGCATCGTCGACGTCGACCCCTCGACCGTCGCGGTCGACGGCCCGGTCTACGACCGTCCGGTCGCCTACCCGACGTGGATCGACGCACTCCAGGCGGATGCCGCCGAGAACCTGCCCCGCTCCTCCGAGCCCGAGGTGCTGCGCGAGCAGTTCCTGAACCTGGTCGCCTCGCCGAACCTGGCCGACACGAGCTGGATCACGAACCAGTACGACTACTACGTGCTCGGCAACACCGCCCTGAGCTTCCCCGACGACGCCGGCATGATCCGCGTCGACGAGGAGTCGGGCCTGGGCTTCGCGATCTCGACCGACGCGAACGGCCGATACAGCCAGCTCGACCCGTACGCCGGCGCGCAGATCGCCCTGGTCGAGGCGTACCGCAACGTCGCCGTCACCGGCGCCGTGCCGACCGCGATCACCGACTGCCTCAACTTCGGCTCTCCCGAGAACCCCGAGGTCATGTGGCAGTTCGGCCAGACGGTCGACGGCCTCGCCGACGGATGCTACGAACTGGGCACCCCGGTCACCGGCGGCAACGTCTCGTTCTACAACCAGACCGGCGACGTGCCGATCCACCCGACCCCGCTCGTGGGCGTGCTCGGCATCATCGACGACGTCTCGCGCCGCATCCCGTCGGGCTGGCAGGACATCGGTCAGAACATCTACCTGCTCGGCACCACCTCCACCGAGCTCTCCGGCTCGGCCTGGGCCGACGTCGTGCACCAGCACCTCGGCGGGCTCCCCCCGAAGGTCGACCTCGCGGGCGAGAAGCGCCTCGCCGGCCTGCTCTCGGCAGCGCGCGACGAATGGCTGATCTCGTCCGCCCACGACCTCTCCGAGGGTGGCCTCGGCCAGGCTCTCGCCGAGGGCGTCATGCGCTTCGGCGTCGGCGCCCGCGTGTGGTTGAACGAGATCATCGAACGCGACGGAGTGGATGCCGCATCCGCCCTCTTCTCGGAGTCGACCGGCCGCGTCATCGTGACTGTCCCCCGTGAGGACGACGTGAAGTTCCAGGGCCTGTGCGAGGGCCGGGGCTACCCCGTGCTGCGCATCGGCGTGACCGACAGCGAACCGCAGCTCGAGGTGCAGGGCGTCTTCACGGCGTCGGTCGCCGAGCTGCGCGAGCACTCGACCTCGACCCTGCCGTCGTACTTCGGCCCCACGGTCACGGAACCGGTCAGCGCATGAGCGAGGTCAGCCGGCCGGAGCCGGGGCGTCCGGAGCCCAGCGAGGACTACGGCGACCTCGGCGAGCGACGCAACCGCCGCATCCGCATCGTGGCGTGGACGGTCATCATCGCGCTGATCCTCGGTGGCGGCGGCGCGACCGTGATCTCGCTGATCCTCGGCTGAGGGTTTCCCGGGACGTCGGAGCCCCGGCCTACAGTGGGCGCATGACCTCCGATCCGCGTGCGCTCCTCTCGGACCTGCGCGCGCAGGCGGAGGCGCGGGTGGCGGCCACCTCGGCCGTGCTCGCGGAGCTCACGCACGATCGCGCGGGGTCGAACGACGACGACGAGCACGACCCCGAAGGTGTCACCCTGTCGTCGGAATGGTCTCGCCTGACCGGGCTCGCCGAGGCCGCGGCATCCGAACTCCACCAGGTCGACGACGCGCTCGCCCGGATGGATGCCGGCACGTACGGCATCTGCGCGCGCTGCGGACGGCCGATCCCCGCGGCCCGTCTGGCCGTGCGCCCCTTTGCGGAGCACTGCGTCGCGTGTGCGGAGAAGCTCGGGCGCTAGGTGTGCACGAGCGGCGCTCACGAGTAGCATCCACCCCATGCCCATCACACTCGAGAACGTCGGCATCCCGAGTCCGCGTTCATAACTCCTCAAAAACGTCGGCCTCTTCATCCGAGACCCCCGTAATCACGCGAGTGCGACCGAGCCCGGGTGCAGATTCTCCGGAGTTATGAACGGGATGCGGCGGTGACACCGATGCCGAGGCGCGTGCCCGTGCCGCCGAGGTCGGGCGTGAAGGGCGTAGCGTCCGCTGCGCGGCGTCGCGAACCACCGGTCAGCGGGCTACCATGCCGCGCCAGATCACCTCGATCGCGGCTCGAAGTCGTGCCACGACGGCGGGGTCGCTGATCCGATCGCCACGCACGACCAGCTGGTAGTAGGCGACCCCCGCGATCGCATCGAAGCACGCATCCACATCGAGGTCGGAGCGCAGCTCGCCCCGAGCCATCCCCACGCGCAGCGCGTTCAGCAGCGGAACGCGCCGACGCGACACGTGCGACTCCCAGTAGGTCTTCTGCAGCGTCCGATCGCTCATCACGAGCCGGATGCGCTGTCGGAACCGCTCCTCGGAGTAGCCGGGTGCCGAGGGCGCGACGCCGTCCGAGCCCAGCCCGAGTCCCGTCAGCAGGATCTCGCGCAGATCGGCATCCGCAGGGAACTCCGGCGGCACCTCGCGACCGACGTCGAGCGCCGCCGCGATCAGCAGTGTGAGCGACGGCCACCGTCGATACAGCGCCGCCCGGCTCACTCCGCTCCCGGCGACGACCCGCGAGACCGTGACCTCCTCGCCCGCATCGATGACCTCGAGCGTCGCCGCGACGATCTGCCCGTCGATCTCCTCATCACGCGGGCGACCGGGGCGGCGGCGAACCGCGGCCCCGGCATCCGTCTGCGTGACTGTCACGCGGCCAGCGCCCGCTCGCGCAGCCGACTGATCGTCGCATCCGACAGGCCTGCGGCCCGCAACGGAGCCAGCGGATCGCCGTGCTGCGCACGGAGCGTGTCGAGCAGGCTGCGCATCGACACGTCCATCGAGCCCTCCAGCAGCGACGAGGTCTTGCCGACCGCCTCGGCATCGAAGCCCAGCGCCTTCCACATCGCACCCATCACGGGCGCCGTGCGCTCCATGATGGCGACCATGTTGTCGCCCGTGCGGGCGTAGTCGGCGACGATGTCGTCGTCGTCCGCCCCCAGTGCGAGCAGCAGCATCGCCGCCAGCACGCCGGTTCGATCGCGCCCTGCTGCACAGTGGAACGCCGCAGCGCCCGGAGTGTGCGCGATCACGTTGAGCGCAGTCACGAGCTGGGGTGCGGCAGCCGCGACCATGCGCTGGTACATGAGTCCCATCGCCTCGTGGGTGAGTGCAGGGTGCTCCCGGTCCATCGACTCGCCCACATCCGCGATGAGCGGCAGGTGATGGTACGCGACCGGGTACTCCCCCAGCGGGCCGCGGCCGGTGACGGATACCTCGAGGGGCGAGCGCAGGTCGATGATCGCGGTCAGGCCGCCGTCGACGAGCTGGCTGGCGACCTCCTCCGTCACGTAGGCGAGGTCGTCGGTACGGATGGCGAGTCCTTCACGGAGCGCGCCGCCATCGATCGAGATGCCGCCGAGGTCGCGCAGGTTCACCGGCGCGCTGAGGATGAGGTCGGTGTCGATGGTGGTCATGTGATTCTCCTTCGGATGAGGGCACTGCCCTGGTCGATCGCCGTGACGAGCACGATGATGCAGATGATGATGGCGCTGAGGTGTCCGTAGTCGTACATGCGCATCGCGGTCGTCAGCTCGAGCCCGATACCGCCGGCACCCACGAGCCCGAGGATTGTCGCGCCGCGCACGTTCCCCTCGAAGAGCAGCAGCGTGTAGGACGTGAGCAGGGGTGCGGCCTGCGGCAGGATGCCGTATTGGATGACCTGACGCTTCGACGCGCCGACGGCCTCCATGGCGACGACCGGACCTCGGTCGACCTGCTCCATGGCCTCAGCGAAGATCTTGCCGATGGACCCGATCGAGCCGAGCGTCATGGCGAGGATTCCCGCGAAGGGGCCGAGACCGACCGCCGAGACGAACATCAGCGCGAACACCAGATCGGGCACCGAGCGGATGATGTTCATCACCCAGCGCGTCGGGTAGTACAGCCACTTCGGGGCGAGCGTGGACGTGGCCCCGAACGCGACGATGAGAGACAGCACTGCGCCGAGGACGGTTCCGACCACGGCCATCTGGAAGGTCTCGAGCAGCAACGCGAGGATCGTGCCGATCTTCGAGAAGTCCGGCGGGAACAGGCGCGACAGGAACTCGCCCATGTTGACCGCGCCCTCGCCGAGCTTCACGAAGTTGAATTGCGCTCCGTTGAACGACCAGATCAGGAGCAGGACGGCGACGGGCAGGCCGATCAGGAAGCGCGCACGCGGCACCCGGAAGGCCGATTCCAGACGGGCACGCTCCGCGGGATCCAGGGCGGGGCGCGCCCGGTCCGCACGTGGTTCAGTGATCGTCATCGCCGTGCTCCTCGTCGTCGTACAGGGCTTCGAGGGCGGCGGCATCCAGCTGGGATGTCGCTCCGGAGACGATCATCTCGCCGTGCCGCAACCCCACGATGCGGTCACTGTGGGCGAGGGCGAGCGGCAGCACGTGCAGACTCACCAGCACCGGGATGCCGTCCTGGGTGGCGATCTCCCGCAGGAGGTCGAGTACCGATCCCGCGAGCTTCGGATCGAGCGAGGCGACCGGCTCATCGGCGAGGATCACGGTGGGCTGCTGCATCAGAGCCCTCGCGATCGCCACGCGCTGCTGCTGTCCGCCCGAGAGCGACCGTGCCGGAGCGGATGCCTTGTGGGCGATGCCGACGCGGTCGAGCAGTTCGAGCGCCCGTCGCCGATGCGCGCGGGAGAATCCACCGGCGAGATTGATCGGTCCTGCACCGTGGAGCGCACCCGTGAGCACGTTGGTCATGACACTGAGTCGGGGGATCAGGTTGAACTGCTGGAACACCTGCCCCACCTCGGAGCGCAGCGTGCGCAGCTCGCCGCGTCGGAGGTGCGTGACGTCATGCCCGGCCACGCGGACCGAACCGGTGGAGATCGGCGCGAACCCGGTCAGGCTGCGCATCAGCGTGGACTTGCCCGAGCCCGAGGCACCGAGCAGCGCGACCATCTCGCCGGGGAACAGGTCGAGGTCGACGCCGTCGAGGACCGTGTTCTCGCCATAGGCGACCTGCAGGCCGCGGACGGAGACCAGCGGGAGCGCCTGGCGCAGCTCGGCGGTGCCGAAACCCAGAGCATCCGCGCGTGTGCCGGGGTGGCGGCCCATGACGCGCCGTGCCGAGTGCAGTTCGTCTCCGTTTCCGTCGGATGACGGGGCGGATGCCGCGAGCGGAGCGGACAGGCTCACTTGAGGTCCTTGAGCTCGACCCCGGCGACGGCCGCGATCTCAGCGAAGGAGGTGAACGCCGACGCCTTCGGGTCGACCGTCTGCGGAGCCCCGGCGAAGGCACCGTAGGCGCCCAGACGCTCGGCGTTCTCGGGTGAGAAGACCTCGGCGATGCCGTCCTGGATGACCTTGCGCGTCTCGGCATCCAGCGACTGGCGACCGAGGACCGCGCCCTGGATGTCCATCGCCGGGCTTTCGCCGACCGCGCGCCACTCGCCGTCCGCGAAGGGGAACATCGGTGCACCGAGCTGGGTCAACATGACGGCGGTGCACGCGGCATCCACCTGCCCCTGCTCGAGGGCCGCGAAGCTTCCCTCGTGACCGCCCGCGAAGATCGCCTCGTAGTCCGTGCCCTGTTCGAGCCCGGCCTCGTGCAGCATGTACACCGGCATGAAGTATCCCGAGCTGGATGCCTGATCGGCGAAGGCGACCGTCTTGCCCTCGAGATCCTCGACCGACTGGATGGGCGAGTCGTCGAGCACGACGCAGGTGGAGACCGGCTTGCCGTCGCCCTGGAACGCGACCAGCGCGTCCACCTCGCCCGTGTTGACGGCGAGCGCAGACGGGAACCCGCTCATGATGCCGATGTCGACGTGGTCGGAGCGGATCGCCTCGACGACGCTGAGGTAGTCGGGCACATCGGTGATCTCGACGTCGCGGCCGGTCGCCTTCTCCAGCAACTCGGCGAAGACCTCGACCGGGTTCTCGGCAGTGGGGTCATCTCCGACGGGGAGGGTGGCGATCGTGATGGGGGCGTTCGGATCAGCCGGGGCTGCTTCGGCGGACGGACTCTGGCATCCGGCGAGCGCGAGGGCGGCGACGCCCAGGAGGCCGACGACGGGCAGGGTGGAGCGGCGCATGATGACCTTTCGAGAGGGAGGATGTCTCGGTGTTTCGAGAACATCGGTATTCCAACTCCCGAAGGTGACGGGCAATTACGAGACCGCCGTACTCCGAATGGAACGCTTCGTGAACGGATGGTGCCGGGGGCGGCGCGCGCAGCGTTCATAACTCCGCAAAAACGTCGGCCTCGGTAACCGGAACCCCCGGAAATCCGCGGGCTGGACTGAGCCCGGGTGCAGATTCTCCGGAGTTATGAACGGGATGCGGCGGTGACACCGATGTCGAGGCGCGGGGAGCCCGCGGAAATCAGCCGGCGACGGTCTCCGCGATCGCCGCGCCGAGCTCGACCGTCGTGGCCGTGCCGCCGAGGTCGGGGGTGAAGGGGGCAGCATCCGCTCCCCGCGCCAGCACGTCTTCGATCGCGGAGAGCACCGCGGCTCCGGCTTCCGGGTATCCGAGGTGTTCGAGCATCATCGCCCCGCACCAGATCTGGCCGATCGGATTCGCGATGCCCTTGCCCGCGATGTCGGGCGCCGAGCCGTGCACAGGTTCGAACAGGCTCGGGAAGATGCCCTCGGGGTTGATGTTGGCGCTCGGGGCGATGCCGATCGTGCCGGTGCAGGCGGGGCCCAGGTCGGACAGGATGTCACCGAACAGATTGCTCGCCACGACCACGTCGAACCAGTCCGGGTGCAGCACGAAGTTCGCCGTGAGGATGTCGATGTGGAACTGGTCGCGCGTCACGTCCGGGTAGTCGGCGCCGACCGCGGCGACCCGCTCGTCCCAGTAGGGCATCGAGATCGAGATGCCGTTGCTCTTGGTCGCCGAGGTCAGGTGTCCGGACCGGCGGCCGGCCAGATCGTACGCGTAGCGCAGCACACGGTCGACACCGGTGCGCGTCATCACGGTCTCCTGCAGCACGAACTCGCGGTCGGTGCCCTCGAACATGCGCCCGCCGATCGAGGAGTACTCGCCCTCGGTGTTCTCGCGCACGACGTAGAAGTCGATGTCTCCGGGCTCGCGGCCGGCGAGCGGCGAGACGACGCCGGGCATGAGCCGCACCGGCCGCAGGTTCACGTACTGATCGAACGCGCGGCGGAACTGGATCAGGCTGCCCCACAGGCTCACGTGGTCGGGCACGACATCCGGCCATCCGACAGCGCCGAAGAAGATCGCGTCGAATCCGCGCAGGGTCTCGAACCAGTCGTCCGGCAGCATCCGGCCGTGCTGCTGCCAGTACGCGGCGCTCGCGAAGTCGAAGTGCTCGAACTCGAGCGGGATGCCGAAGCGGGATGCCGCGGCCTCGAGCACGCGCAGCCCCTCGGGCATGACCTCGGTGCCGATGCCGTCTCCGGCGATCACGGCGATGCGGTGGGGGGTCGTCATGGGTGGGGTTCCTTCGGTCTGAGACGTGGTTCCGGTCGGAGCAGATGGGGGTGCCGGGTCAGAGCACGTCACGCTCGGCGGGGTGATGGCAGGCCACGCGATGGTCGGCGGAGGCGGCGGACGCGGCGGCGGACGGGGCCGTGGCGAGGTCGGGGACCACTTCGGCGCAGATGTCGGTGGCCTTCCAGCAGCGGGTGCGGAAGCGGCATCCGCTGGGCGGCGACACCGGGCTCGGCACGTCCCCCGTGAGCACGATGCGCTCGCGGGCCCGCTCGGCCCGGGGGTCGGGCACCGGGATCGCCGACAGCAGCGCCTGGGTGTAGGGATGCAGCGGCCGCTCGTACAGCTCGTCGACCGGCCCCTCCTCCACGAGCTTGCCGAGATACATGACCCCGACACGATCGCTCAGGTGCCGCACCACCGACAGGTCGTGCGCGATGAAGAGGTAGGTGAGACCGAGGTCGCGCTGCAGATCGTCGAGCAGGTTCAGCACCCCGGCCTGCACGCTCACGTCGAGCGCACTGACCGGCTCGTCGAGCACGATCACCTCGGGCTCGACCGCGAGCGCCCGGGCGATGCCGAGCCGCTGCCGCTGCCCGCCGGAGAACTCGTGCGGGAACCGGTCGGCGTGCGCGGGGTTGAGCCCGACCTGGGCCAGCAGTTCCTCGACACGACGCTCATGATTGCCCCGGTGCAGGCCGTGGATCACGAGCGGCTCGGTGAGTGTCGCCCGCACGGACTTGCGCGGATTGAGCGAGGCGTACGGGTCCTGGAACACGAACTGCACCCGCCGCCGGAGCGCCCGCAGTCGCGCACCCTCCACGGCGGTGATGTCGTCGTCGCCGAGCAGGATCGACCCGCCGTCGCTGGACTGGAGCCGCGCGACACTGCGCCCGAGCGACGACTTGCCGCAGCCCGATTCGCCGACGAGCCCGAATGTCTGTCCGCCCTCGATCGACAGGCTCACATCCGACACCGCCTGGACGACATCACGCGTGCGGCCGAACAGCCCGCCGCCGATGCGGTACTCCTTCACGAGGTTCGTGATCGTCAGGCCCGTGCTCGTCACGGATCCCTCCACCACCGGAGCGCTCATGACACCGCCTCCTTCTGCCACTCGTCGACTCGCACACAGGCGGCCGTATGCCCTTCGCCGACCGAGACCAGTGCCGGTACGGCCACATCGCAGAGCCCCGCGACCGCGTGTGCGCAGCGCGGTGCGAAGCGGCATCCGGACGGCCAGGCCGTCGCCACAGGCGGCTGGCCCGCGATCTGGTACAGCCGCTCGTCCCGCGACGAGCGGCGGTCGAGACGCGGCAGCGAGGCCAGCAACCCGGCCGTATAGGGGTGGGCGGTCTCGTAGAAGAGCGGATCGACGTCGGACGTCTCGACGAGACCGCCGGCGTACATCACCATGACGCGATCCGCCGTGCCGGCGACGACGCCGAGGTCGTGCGTGATCAGCAGCACGGTCGTGCCGGTGCGACGCTGCACCTCGCGCAGCACCTCGAGCACCTGCGCCTGCACGGTCACGTCGAGCGCGGTGGTCGGCTCGTCGGCGATCAGCAGATCCGGCTCGTTGGCGATGCTCATCGCGATCATGACGCGCTGGCGCATGCCGCCGGAGAACTCGTGGGGGTAGCGGTCGACCCGCAACTCGGGAGAGGGGATGCCGACGACATCCAGCAGCTCGATCGCCCTCGCGCGACGCTCAGCCGCCGTGGTTTCAGGCCGGTGCACGCGTACGGCCTCGATCAGCTGCTCCCCCACCCGCATCACCGGGTTCAGCGCGGTGAGAGCATCCTGGAACACGATCGCGATGTCCTTGCCACGCACCTCGCGCAGCTGGTCGTCGGCGAGCCCGATGAGCTCTGTGCCGCGGAAGCGGATCGACCCGGTCACGACCGCCTTCTTGGGCAGCAGCCCCATGATCGCCATCGCCGTCATCGATTTGCCCGAGCCGGACTCGCCCACGATGCCGACCGTCTCGCCCTCGCGCAGCACGAACGAGACGCCCGAGACCGCCTGCGCCAGACCCGCGTCGGTCGGGAAGCTGATCGACACGTCCTCGACCTCGAGGAGCACACCGCCGCTGGAACCCACGCCGCCGCTCGAACCCACGCCGCCGCTCACAGGTTCTTCCCCTGCGGGTCGAGCGCATCGCGCAGTCCGTCGCCGATGAAGTTCACGCACAACACCGTCACGAGGATGAAGATGCCGGGGAAGTACAACAGGTACACCTGCGGGGTGCCGACGTACCCGGCGGCCTGGCTGAGCATCGACCCCCAGCTGGTCTGGGGCGGCTGCACGCCGAAGCCGAGGAAGCTCAGCGTCGACTCGGCGATGATCGAGGATGCCACGGCCAGACTCATCGCGACCACGATGACGCCGGCGAGATTGGGCAGCAGGTGCGAGATCACGATGCGGGCGCCGGATGCTCCGATCCCTCGCGCCGCGTCGATGAAGTCCTTCTCCCGGAGCGACAGCACCTGGGCGCGCACGACGCGGGCGATGTACGTCCACCCCAGGGCCGTGAGCGCCAGCACGATCGTGGTGGGCGAGGGGCCGAGACCCTGCAGGATCACCGCCAGCAGCGCGATCGCGGGCACGATGAGGAAGAGGTCGGTGATGCGCATGATCAGCTCGCCGATCCATCCGCCCACGTAGCCGGCGATCGCACCGAGCGCGGTGCCGACCACGGTCGCGAGCAGGGCGACGGCGAGACCGATCGCGAGCGAGACCTGCCCGGCGAACAGGATCTCGCTGAGGTAGTCGCGGCCGAGCTCATCGGTGCCGAGCCAGTGCTCGGCCGATGGCGGAGTCGGACCCAGCAGGAGATCCTGCTGTCCCTGGGCGTAGGGGGCGATCCACCCCGCCCCGAAGCATGCGATCAGCAGGATGACGAGCACGATCAGGCTGGTGACGGCGATCCGATGCCGGACGAAGCCCTTCAGCAGCTGACGGGTGGGCGCCTTCTGCGGTTCCTGCTCGGCGAGCAGCTCCTCATGGCCGGCGATGCCTGCACCACTCATGACAGCCTCACTCTCGGGTCGAGCACCGCATAGGCGATGTCGGCGATCAGGTTGCAGATCACGACCGCGACGGCGACCACGATCATCCACGGCAGCAGCACGAACACGTCACCGGCGACCAGCGACTGCAGGAACAGCCGCCCCATGCCGGGGATCGCGAAGATCTGCTCGGTCACGACGAGTCCGCCGATCAGGATCGCCGCATCGAGCGCCACGACCGTGACGAACGGGGCGAGCGAGTTGCGCACGGCATGCCGCCAGATCACCTGGCGACGCGGAACACCCTTCGCCCGGGCGGTGCGCACGTAGTCGCTCGACAGTGCGTCGAGCATCGCGGCCCGGCCGAACCGGCTCCACGAGGCGACGAGCGCGATCATGAGGGCGGCGACGGGCAGCACGAGGTGGCGGATGTAGTCGAGCACCCCGGTCTGCCCCGGTGAGTTCAGGCCGATGAAGAACAGCGGCGGCTCGCTGAGCCCGAACTGTTCCTTCGGCCACACGGCGAACGTCTGGATCAGGATGAGCCCGAACCAGAAGGCGGGCATCGCGATGCCGATGTACGAGGCGCCCGTGAGCAGATTGTCGCCGAGAGAGTACTGCCGCACGGCCGAGTAGACGCTGACGCCGCCGGCGATGAGCACCGCCACGATCAGTCCCCAGAACGCGAGCTGCAGCGTGGGCCACAGCGCCTCGCCGATCAGCGGCAGCACGGGTGTTCCGGTGCGGGTGCTCACGCCCCAGTCGCCGACCAGCAGCGAGCGGAGCCAGAGGAAGTACTGCTCGGGCACCGAACGGTCGAGCCCGAGGCGCTCGACCTCGCGCGCCAGCACCGCGGGGTCGTGCGCCTGGCGCAGCTTGGCGAGCGGGTCGAACGTCGACCGCACGGCCCAGAACAGCACGAACGAGGCGACGAGGATCACCGGGACCGAGTACAGCACCCGTCGTGTGATGAACGTGATCATGTCGTCGCCTCGTGTCGTGATGGTCGAGCCCGGGGCGGCCTCAGCCGGCCAGGCCCCACTCGGCCAGGTTCCAGAACGGGCCCTCGACGGGGTTGATCTGCAGGGGGCCTGCGACCTTGTCGCTCCACAGGAGCACGTTCGGCACGGCATCCAGCGGCAGCGACGGCACGTTCTCGGCGATCAGCGCGTCGGCCTCGTGCGACACGTCGATGCGGGCATCCGTGTCGATCTCGCTGTCGACCTGACCGAGCAGATCATCGAGACCGGGGATGTCGGTGCGGTAGAAGTTGATGCCGGAGAAACCGTTCGCCTCGCTCGGGATGTTGACCGACGAGAACGTCGACGAGAGCGTGGGGTCCGGGAACGTGTCGACCAGGGCCCAGATCCCCGCCTGGAAGTCGCCTTCCGGTGCGATGGTGCCGAACAGATCGGCCGGGGTGACCTGATCGATCGTCATCTCGAATCCGGCATCCGCCAGCTGTGACTGCAGCACCTGCACGGTGAGGTCACGGCGCTTGTTGCCGGCCAGGGTCTTGATCGAGAACGTCGCCGTCTCGCCGCCCTTCGCCCACACGTCGTCCGAGTTCTTCTTCCAGCCGTCGCCCTTCATGAGCTCGTCGACCTTGTCGAGATCGAGCGTGTACTGCGAGAAGTCGTCAGAGGCGAACGGGGCGACCATGGGCGAGTTGAAGCTCTGCTGCGCCTTGTCGATGCCGAGGCTGCCGAACAGCCGCTTCACGATCGCGTCGCGATCGATCGAGTACGCGAGCGCCTGACGTACGGCGACCGAGTCGAAGGGGGCCGCGGCGTTGTTGAGCCAGATCGCCTCGAGGTTGCCGCTGCGGGCGTCGACCTGCGACTGGATGCCGGGCAGACCCGCCTCGATCTGGGTGAGGGCGTCGAGCTGCGGCGAGGGGTAGAGCGCGCTGACCTGGCCGCTCTTGAGCGCCTGGAACGCCGCGGTCGTGTCGGGCAGGAACAGGAAGGTGACCTTGTCGAGGTGCGGCTTCTCGCCCCAGTAGTTCTCGTTCGGAACGAGCGTGACCGAGGTGCCGCGGGTCCACTTCTCGATCTTCCACGGGCCGCCGCTGAAGTCGTAGCCGTCGGTCATGAGCGCGCTGCGGTCCTGCCCGTCGAGCAGGTGGGCGGGCATCAGGCCGTAGACGCTGAACAGCGTGCGCCATCCCGCATAGGCGGAGTCGAGCGTGACCACCGCGGTCTTCGGGTCGGTCGCGTCGATCGCCGAGATGCGGTCGTATCCGGTCTTGTCGAAGATGTCGTCGCCGTCGCGGATCTGCAGTGCCGTGTATTCGAAGTCGGCGGAGGTGATCGGCTCGCCGTCGGACCACACCGCGTCGGGGTTGATCGAGTACGTGATCGTCTGCGTGCCGTCGTCGGCGACCTCGGCGACGGGCTCTCCGGCGACGAGGTCGGAGGGCACAGGCACCCACTCCTTGTCGACCTGACGCGTCTGGAAGACGCTGGGCAGGGTGGGCGTCTGCATGATGTAGCTGCCCCAGATGGAACCGGCGCAGGTGGCGATCCAGTCGGTGCAGTCGGGCTCCTGCTCGGCGCCGATCACGAGTTCGCCGCCGTCGGCCACTGCGACGTCGCTGGGCTCGGGGGTCGTGGGCGAGGAGGTGCAGGCGGCGAGCGAGCCGACCAGCACGACGGTGGTGAGAACGGCGAGGATGCCGCGTCGGGAAGCGGGTACGACGGTGCGATGCAGTGATTTCGACATGGACGGATCTCCAGTGAGCGTGCGACGAAGGAACAGTGCAGGAGGTGCTGTGGTGCGGGTAGTGGTCTGACTCTAGGACGGAGAGACAGAGATAGCAAGCACTTTAGTCAATGTTCGTGACTAGGGATGAGATGGGCGCCGTCCCAGCGCTGTCCGGCGAGCGCACGGAGCGCGAGTTCGTGCATGCGGCGCTGGTCGTGCACGGCCCCGGCGAGCCCGGTCGGCTCGTGGCCGCCCTCGAAGATGTCGAGCACGACATCGCCGCCGTCGGCGGACAGCTCGTCGACGTAGCGCTGCACCCCGACGATCGGCGTGCGGGTGTCGACCGACCCCTGGTTGATCCACACCGAGGCGCGCACGTCGGCCAGATAGGTGATCGCCGAGAATCGTTGGACCATCTCGGGCGGTACCCACGAGCTCCAGACGCTGCGCACCGCCGGGTTCATGGAGGCGATGGCTGCCGACCACTCGGCGACCGCGACATGGGCGAGCCCGCCGGCGAACAATTCGGGGAGTCGCCCGACGCTCAACAGGGTCATGTGGCCGCCGTAGGAGGCACCAGTGATGAAGGTCGAGGCCGGATCGGCGAGCTCTTGCGTGCGCAGCCAGGCGATCGCGGCATCCACGTCTTCGATCTCGCGGTCGCCGCCCACACCCCAGAATCCCTCGCGGAACGCACGACCGAAAGTGACGGACCCGCGGTAGTTGAGCGAGGAGTAGGCGAAGCCGGCATCGAGCCACGCCTGCGCCGAGGGATCGTAGCGGTCGACGGTGACGAGGTTCGGTCCACCGTGGATCTCGAGCACGGTGCCGCGCACCTCGCCGGCCGGTCGGCCCGACCACAGTTGCACCCGGGTGCCGTCGGCGCTCGTGACCATCGTCGACTCCAGTGGCCGACCCGCGGGGACGGGCGCGGGTTCGATGATTGTCGCCGCGGTCCCGTCGGCGGCGACCTCGACGACGTGCAGCGGCACATGCCAGCTCGACCGCGTCGCGCGGATCGCACCGTCGGGCGCGTAGTACGACGCCCACTGGAACGGGTGCAGGTCGGCGACATCGGGTTCGGCGACGCTTCCACCCTCGACCACGAGGCGCACCGCGGCATCCGCCTCCGTGATCTCGACGAGGCGATGGATGCCGTCATCCACGTGCACCGCGAGGATGCGACCGGATGCCGAGTGCCAATCGACCGGGATGACCTCTCCCGCGAGCGCTGGCAGGTCGAAGTCGACGCGCTCCCCCGTGCGCACGTGCCAGATCGCGGGGCGCGAGAATCCGCTGCGCTCGGTGTTCACCAGCAGCCGGTCGTCGCCGGCCTCCGCAGCGAAGCGCACCGCGCGGATCGGGCCGTCCGGCAGATCGTCGAGCGTGGCCACCGTTGCACCGGTCGCACCATCGACCACGGTGACGAGCGGACGACGGATGCTGGGATTGTGCGCGGTCGTGTCGACCGAGACGAGGGTGCCGTCGGGTGAGATCTGGCCGTACCAGGCCTCGACCGGGTTCGAGTAGACCACGCGCGGCGCACCCCAGGGCGCGGCCGGGATGACCAGCACATGGAAGCCGTCTTCATCGACGACGGTCGCGACGACGGCCGAACCGTCGTACGAGGACTCCAGTCCGCGCAGCACGTAGGGCGCGCGACCCGGCGTGAGGGGGATGCGCTCGGAGCCGTCGACCGCGAGCGCCACGAGTCCACCGACCTCCGAGCCGCCGTCATCGTCGAGATCGACGACATAGCGTCCGTCCGCAGTGAGGATCGCACCGACGCCCACCGGGAAGGGGAGCAGGTCGCCGGGAGCGGCGGGCGCTCGCCAGACGCGGCCGCGCGCACCGTCCGGGTGGTTCTCGACCAGCAGGGCGAGGTCGTCGGCGCCGGGCACCGGCCGCACCGTCAACAGGAACGGCACCGCGAAACGGGCATCCAGCGCCTCATCGGCGGCGACTGCGGGGACGTCGAGCATCTTCGCTCCTTCTCACTCCATGGCCAATGACGTTGACTATAACACTGGCTAGTGCATCGTAGGCGCAGAGCGACCAGAATCACGCCGACCGCGTCACCTCCGCCTCCGAGCCGACTCCTTGTTCCTTGACCGCCGCCAAAAGGCTTGCACCACACAGATCGGAACACACACATGCAGGAAAATGCCCGCACTCCCGGAATCTCGCGCCGAACCGTCGTTCTCGGGGCGGCCTGGTCGGCTCCCGTGGTCGCCGCCGCGATCGCCACCCCTCTCGCCGCTGCCTCGATCGCAACACCGGCAGCGACGTTCTGGGCAACAGGCGCGACAGTCAGCGTCGTCAGCGGCAACGTGACCAATTACACCGTCGAAGGCAGCGACGCGAACGGCGACCTCGCCCTGCTCCCCTCAGGCACTACCGTCATGATCGTCCCCGATCCTGGCGTCACGCTGCAGCTGGTCAACGCGATCGGCATCGTGGTGACGACCAACCCCGACGGCTCGATCACGGCGGTGATCACCGGCAGCGACGTCACCAACATCCGTATCCAGTTCCGCCCTACGGGCCCCTCCGGATCCGGGTACTCGATCACGACGAACATCAACATCGACCCGTTCACCGAGACGATCGACGTGGTCCTGCGCTGACGTCGAGAAAAGACGCGAGCGGTCATCACCGCTCCGCGTCACCTTTCGTCGACCCCGCACTCCTTCGGAGAGGATCGCGGAACACTCCCCCTGTTCTCCGATGCCCGTCAATCGAGAATGCCCTGAAACGATTCCATCGGGAGATGCCAGGGGCGCGAACGCAGGGAGTGCATGGTGAATCAGCAGAAGAATTATCGGAGCCGGGTAGGGCGTTGGGTCGGCGCGAGCGTGCTCGCGCTGGGGATGCTGATCGCGCCGACCGCGGCGTCGGCCGCTGTGGACGCCGGGGACCCGGTCTACGTCGGCAGCAAGCAGGGCTACGGCGGCACGGGCGTGTTCCCGATCTGGAGTGAGACTCCGGCCGTCGGCGACCCCGACTTCTGGGCGTACTGCATCGAGCACGACGTGTCTGCGCGCACGCAGCTCGAGGGCTACGTCGGGAACCTCGACGACTACCTCGGCGACAACTACGTCACCGACCCCGCAGTCCAGGGCAAGGTGCTCTGGGTGCTCGCCCACAGCTATCCGGCGCTGACCCTCGAGGAGTTCGGCGCCGCGGCGGGTGTCCCCGACATCTCGCGGAACGACGCGATCGAGGCGACCCAGTACGCGATCTGGCGCTACACCGACCTCACCTTCGACGCCGCGTGGAACTGGGAGACCCCGGATTCGGAGGCCGCCTACTGGCATCTGGTGAACGGTGCGAACGCGAACGCCGGGATGACACCGGCTGACTTCGAGGTCACCGCGACGATCGACGCGCCCGCCGCCGCGCAGACCGCGGACTCGCTGGTCGGCCCGTTCGTCGTGCACACCAGCCAGCCGACCGTCAGCGTGACCGTCGACCCCACGGTCTCGCTCGTGGATGCGAATGGCGACGCGATCGCCTCGAACGCCGTCGTCGACGGCCAGGAGCTGTACCTCGACCTGCGCGGATCGACCGCCGCGGGTTCGGCAACCGTCTCGGTCACCGCGACGGGATCCAGCGCAACGGGCAAGATCATCTCGGTACCGTCGAGCGCGGCGCCGACGCCCACGGCGGAGAACCACGCGCAGACGATCATCCTGGTCGCGCCGAGCACGGCCACGACCGCCGACGCTGCGACGGTGGAGTGGACAACGACCGCCGTCGCCGCGCCCTCGATCGGCACTTCGTTGGTCGACTCCGCTGACGGCGACCGCATCCTGCCCTGGAACGGCGGCACCGTCATCGACACCGTCGCCTACCAGAACCTCACCCCCGGCACCGAGTACACCCTCACCGGAGAACTGCAGAACAAGGCCGACGGCACCGCCACCGGCATCACCGGAAGCACCACGTTCACCCCGGAAACCGCGAACGGCACCATCGACGTCACCTTCACCATCCCCACCGGATACGCCGGCACGACCCTCGTCGCGTTCGAACGCCTCCACGAAGGAACCGACACCACCGGTGAGTCCGTCGCCGTCCACGAAGACATCGACGACGCCGCCCAGACCGTCACCATCGAACAGGCACCCGCCGCACCGCTCCCCTCGATCGGCACATCGTTGGTCGACTCCGCTGACGGCGACCGCATCCTGCCCTGGAACGGCGGCACCGTCATCGACACCGTCGCCTACCAGAACCTCACCCCCGGCACCGAGTACACCCTCACCGGAGAACTGCAGAACAAGGCCGACGGCACCGCCACCGGCATCACCGGAAGCACCACGTTCACCCCGGAAACCGCGAACGGCACCATCGACGTCACCTTCACCATCCCCACCGGATACGCCGGCACGACCCTCGTCGCGTTCGAACGCCTCCACGAAGGAACCGACACCACCGGTGAACCCGTCGCCGTCCACGAAGACATCGACGACGCCGCACAGACCGTCACCATCGAACAGGCACCCACCACACCGACACCCTCGACCGGGCCGAAGGACGGCTTGGCAACGACGGGTGGCGCCCTTCCCGGTATCGCAGTCGGTGCGGCCGGCACGCTTCTCGCTCTCGGCGTATTGATCCTGTTCGCAGGACGCGCTCGCCGCAGAACTGTCGACGCCGACTGACAGAACGACTCGGGCCCCGTCTCACTGCACAGAGGCGGGGCCCGATCACGCCCCTACTATCGGGGTGCCGCCTCACCCACGAACGAAGGAACCATGACCGATTCACTGCCGCCGCTGCTGGCGGACTTCATCGCTTCCGTGAACGCGCACGACGCTGACGCGTTCATCGCCGCCTTTGCGCCCGACGGCGTCGTCGATGACTGGGGGCGCGAGTTCGTGGGGCCCGAAGCCATCATCCGTTGGAGCGACCGCGAGTTCATCGGTTCCGCCGGGACCCTCCGCGTCATCACCGTCACACGGCAAGGACAGCGGACCGTCGTCGTCGGCGACTGGCGCAGCACGCACGCGAACGGTGTGAGCGCCTTCACGTTCGACGTCGCCGGCGACAGGATCACGAGGATGACGATCCGCGAGGGCTGAGCGGACCATTCCACCGGCCCCGAAGGGAGGTCATTGTCGAACGTCACTTTTTCCGACCGACGTACACCTTCTCTCTGTGATGGATCTTTCTCGGCACGCGACGACGGCACGCACGACGAGGGTCTCCGCAGCCGCATCTGCTCGTCCTCGCTCTTCCGTTCGAACCCTGGTCGTCGAACGATGTGTCTGCACTCGCGGCTCTGCGGGCTGCGGGCATGCGCGTGCTCGCGCTCACGTCGCCGAGCACTCGGACGACAGCGCGTCGAGTCGCGGATGCCGGCACCGAGGGCTTCGTGTCCACCGCCGACGCGGAAGACGACTTCGTCGCGGCCGCCGCGATCGTGCTGAGCGGAGGGACGATCACGACGCCCTCCGCTCACGCCATCATCCATGTCTCGTCTGCGGGTACCCGCCTGAGCGAGCAGGAGGCACGCGTACTCGCGCTTTATGCGAACGGTCTGACCATCAGCCAAGCGGCGGATGCCATGGGCATCCGCCACGACACGGCCCGGAAGTACTTGAATCGCGTGCGAGACAAGTTCACCTCTGCGGGCCGTCCGGCGCGGTCGAAGCTGCAGCTGGCACAGATCGCCTGGGCTGACGGATACGCCGAGCCTCATCGCGAGAAGGACCCGGCGTGATCACCGATGAGAAACCGGCTACGGATCGACCAGCTCGAAGGTCATGCTGTCGGGGCCGCCGCCCCACGGATCGAAGATCACGTCGGGGTCGTAGACGTCCACGGCCGCCTCGAACGCCGGGCCCCAGCATCCGTCGCTGTCGAGCGCCCGCATCGTGAAGTAGTACCAGCCCGCAGCATCCATCAGGAGACGCTTGCGCGTGTACCCGTTCGCGTCGAGGGTGATCGTCGCGGAATGCCCCTCCATCGAGGTGATGAACACCCGGCCGTTCGGCGGACCCGTGACGGCGATGACGACCCCCGTGGTCTGCGCTTCGGCGACCAGCATGTCCTCGAAGCCGGTGAGCTGTTCGAAGCCCTGCACTTGGATCGGGAGCACGGTGAAGGCACCGGACGTGACGACCGATTGCGCGGTCGCGTCGTACGCCCACACCTCGTAGGGATGGGTTCCGGCGTTCGGCTGCAGAGCGCGGGTGTCGAAGCTCCACGTGCCGTCGTCGGCCACCGCCGGTGTGTAGCGCTCGGAACCGAGGGCCACGACGATGCTGTCGCCCGGACTCGTGCGGCCCGCGATCACCGGAGAGAGGTAGCCGGACGACGCGGTAGGACTGGTGACGCCCGGAGACAGCGTCGATCGCGGGTCGATGCCCGGCCCAGGGGCCTCAGGCCCGGCGGGCTGGGGGCGGGTCGGGGCGACGGGCATATCTTGATCGGGATCGTCGGAGAGCCCCGCCGAAGGGATGCTCGGATCGAGGATCCACCGCCCGGTTGTGGGTTGGTCAGGAGGCGAGAGGGGCGGATGCGCGGGGAGCAGATCCGGCCCGGGAAGGCGCGGGGATTCGGGATCGGATACGACGGCTGAGAGCGTGTCGGACGGGATCGAGCCGGCGTCCGCCTGCGATGTCGCGGGCACCGGCCCGATGATGAGCGCCGCCACGATGATGCCTCCGAGGGTCACAGCCCCTAGCCCTCCGGCGAGGAGCCAGCCGGAGACACCCGTCAGCGCTGCGACGGCGACAGTGCCGGACGACAACGCGGAGATCGCCGGGGCCCCGACCCCGGCGGTGCCCAGCAGTACCGCGAGTGTCGTGCCCTGCAGCCGCGAGGCACCGCCGCGTGTGCTCTGCAGCAACTCACGACAGATCGAGCAAGTCGGGAGGTGGTCGGCGACCTCCACGCCGACCGCGAGATTGTTCGGTTCCGTCAGATACTGCGGGATGAGGCGCGCGACATGTGTGGAGTCATCGCGCAGCGCCGCGGGGATCTGGCGGCTCAGCCACTGGAACTTCAATCCCGTGCGTGCACGACGTTGCAGGGCCGACACCGCATTCGGCTTGATCCCGAGCTCTCGGGCGATCGCCGGCCGGTCGACTTCGTCGACCTCGGCAAGCCACAGCACTCGCTGCCAACGCGCCGGCAGAGCCTGGAAGGCCGCGACCACATCAGCCGAGTTCGCCTGCTGCTCGACAGCGCTGAGCCCATCGCGCACGTCGACCTGATCGAGGTCATCACTCGTCAGGACCCGCGAGGCATCCCTTCTCCAGGCGATGGCGGTGTTGCGGATCACGGTCTTGAGGTAGGAACGGAAGGCGAACTGCGGCCCCTTGTCGGTCGTCGTCACCTGCTGATAGATCGCCAGGAACGACTCGGAGACCAGGTCATCCGCGCGCCCGGGAAGAAGACGATAGGCGTAGCGGCGCGCTGCCTCAGAGTGACGGCGCCAGAGAGCCTCGTAGCTTCCTCGGTCGCCGAGTCGAAGCGCGCTCAGCAGCTCCGCATCGCTGCGAGGATCGATCATGTTCCCTCCCCGGAACCACAAATCTCACGTCTGGCGTCAGAATATTGCACCTTGACCCCCAAAAAATCGTTGCATCACCCTTTGGGGGTCAACGACTCCTTCGGTATGAACGCATTTTGTGCGTGCACGACTTCGGAGATGGCGCGTGACGCGCCGACCGGCATCCCGTCGTCGCGGGGTGTCTGCCCTGAACTCCGAAGTCGTGCTCGGATGTGGACGTTGCCTATGCCACTGACAGACTCCGTGACGACGGTGGGGTACCGTGATGTCTGCGCGGCCCGAACCGGTCGCGCAGTGTGAACGGAGTTCTCGATGGCGATACGCAAGGCCGCGGAATCGGTGACGGCGAAGACCCCGGCGAAAGGCTCTGCACGCCCTCGCCGCGCACGCGACTCGCTCAGCCGCGACATCATCGTGGCCGCCGCCGATCGCGTGGTCGAACGCGACGGGCTCGACCGCCTCACGTTCCAATCCATCGGCGAAGAGCTCGGCGCGCATCCGACGTCGATCTACCGCCACTTCCGCGACAAGGACGAACTCCTCCTCGCGCTGATCGACATGCTCCGCACCCGCTCGTACAGCGGCGTCATGGTGGCCACCGACGACTGGCTCGCCGACCTGCGCTCGCAGGCGCATCTGATCCACGACCACTACATGCGCTACCCCGAGCTCGCTCTGCAGCGAGCGCTGCGCCGCCCCACCGACTTCTCCTCGATGGAGTTCTCGATCGGCGCACTGCGCCGCGGCGGCTACGACCGCGAGCAGGCGGCCCTCTACGCCCGCGCGCTCGGCCAGCTGATCCGCTCGGCCTCCAGCATCCAGGCAGCGCTGAGCGTGCTGCCCGCCGAGGTGCAGGATGCCGATGAGCTCACCTGGCAGATGGACTACCGCCGACTCGACCCCGAGAAGTACCCGGAGATCGCCTGGGCCGGTGACGCCCTTCCCGGCATCCGCGATCCCCGCGCCTGGGAGACCGCCCTCGACCTGCTGCTGGAGAGCATCGAGCGGCACGCGCCCGGAGTCTGAGGCGGCGCCCGGCGTCTGAGGCGGCGCCCGGCTCAGGCCGTGAGCTCGTCGAGCATCCCGGTCACCAGGTCGATCCGCTCGATGAGCGAGTCGACCGAGACCCACTCGTGGTCGGCGTGCGCTCCGGCGCCGAGCGGACCGAGGCCGTCGAGGGTGCGGGCGCCCACGGCGGCCGTGAAGTTGCCGTCGGAGGCACCGCCCGCCGACACCGCCTCGACCGAGGGATGACCGAGCCGCGCCGCCACCCGCCGGGCACAGGCGAGGAGCTCGGCGGATGCGCTCTCCTCCATGGGTGGACGATTGATGCCGCCCGTCACCTCGACGCTCACGTCGGGCGTGTGCGGATCGAGGCGCTGCATCGCGGCATCCACGCGTTCGAGCTCGCCGAGCGTCCAGGCGCGCACGTCGACGCGCACCTCGGCATGTTCGGGGATCACGTTCGTCACCGTGCCCGCCGCGGCCACGGTCGGGCTGACCGTGGTGCCGCGTTCCGCATCGGCGAGCGTCGGCAGCGCGAGTACATGGTGGGCGAGCTCGGTGAGCGCGCTGCGCCCTCTCCACGGTTCGAGTCCGGCGTGCGCCGCGCGTCCGGTCATCGCGACGCGGTAGATGCTGCCGCCGCGTCGGGCGATCTTGAGGGCGCCGTCAAGACTCGGCTCGAGCACGAGCACAGCGCCGGCGCGCGCGGCCTCGCGTTCGATCAGTCCACGCGAGGTGAGCGATCCGACCTCTTCGTCGCTCGTGAGCAGCACAGCGACGCGCTCGGGATGCTCGGCGCGGGCGAGGGCCGCGGCCAGGATCACGATGCCGGCCTTCATGTCGAAGACGCCGGGCCCGGTCGCCCTGTCGCCGTCGATCCGGAACGGCCGGTCGACGATCGTGCCCTTCGGGAACACCGTGTCGAGATGCGCGAGCAGTAGCACCGCGGGGTCGTCGCCGCCCGGCCACCGCAGATGCGTGACGCCGTCGACGGTCTCCCGGATGCCGGGCTCGCCCAGTACCGGCTCCAGCCACGAGCGCACGAGCTCCTGTGCGGCGGCGAGGCCGTCGATGTCTCCGGTCGGCGTCTCGATCGACACGAGCCGGTCGAGCCGGTCGACCGCTTCGTCACGTGCGCTCATGCCGCTGCTCCCGTCGTCGCGAAGAATCCCTGAAGAGCTGTAGCCGTGGCATCCGGCGCCTCTTCGGCGAGGTAGTGATCGGCGTCGATCGCCGCTCCGGTGACGCCGGGCGCGTACGGGGCCCAGGTGTCGAGCACCTCGAAGTTGCGGCCGACGTAGCTGTGCGCACCCCACAGGGCGAGCACCGGGCAGTCCACCGTGCGGCCGGCATCGCGGTCGGCGCGGTCGTGATCGAGATCGATCGTGGCTGCCGCACGGTAGTCGGCGCCCGACGCATGCACCGTGTCGAGGTCGAAGCAGCGCAGGTACTCGTCGTAGGCGTCGGGCAGCGCATCGCCCGCGTGCCTGCGTCCTGTGAAGCGACTGCGCAACCAGGTCTCAGGGTCGGCGCCGATCAGCGCCTCCGGCATTCCGTCGTCCCGCGCGAGGAAGAACCAGTGGAAGTAGGCGGATGCCATCGCCCGGTCGACGTGATCGAACATGTGGAGGGTCGGCACGATGTCGAGCACGGCCAGCGACACCACGGCATCCGGATGGTCGAGCGCCATGCGGTGCCCGACCCGGCCTCCCCGGTCATGACCGACGACCGTGAACCGCTCGTGGCCGAGCTGTCGCATGAGAGCCACCTGATCGGCGGCCATGTCGCGCTTGGCGTAGGAGGCCCCGCGCGGTTTGGCGGAGTCACCGTATCCGCGCAGGTCGGTGGTGATCACGGTGCGGTCGACCGACAGCTGCTCGACGACGTCGTTCCACATCGCCTTCGTCTCGGGGTAGCCGTGCAGGAGCAGCACGGCGGGGCCGGATCCGCCGACCTCGGCCGCGATCGCGATGCCGTCGCAGTCCACCGTGATCGGCGTGCGGGGTGTGGTCATCATCGTCCAACTCTCGTGCCCAACGTGCAAGTCAATTGCGTTGACTATATCAATGACCACAGCTTGGGGGTAGTGGGGCGCTCGGGCGCAGGCGGGCGCAGGCGGGCGCATTCTGCCGCTCTGGAGGTGCGGATGCGGCCACATGCGCCCGGCCTCGCGTGGGGGAGATCGCATCCTGTCGCCACGAGGGAGTGGATGCGACCATCTGCGACCGGTCGCCCGGGACGGGGAGCACGCGGGGTCCGCCGGAGAATCTCCGCGGGGCGGGCGTGCGAGAAGTAGGCTGAGCACATCATGGAACCGTTCTGGACGTGGCTCGGCACTGTGCCCTGGTGGATCATCTTCCCGATCATGGGGGTGGCCGGTGGCGCTGCCAAGGCGTGGGAGCGCAATTCCAAGCGCCGTCACGAGCGTCGGCTCGAGACCCTGCGCATGAAGGCGCAGCTCAAGACCGCTGAGATCGAGGCCCGCGGACTCACGCAGCAGGCCAAGCGGCGCGGCCCCTCGATCATCGACACCACGGCATCCGTCGCCCCGAACGACCTGCTCGTGCGCCTGTTCGCCGAGCACGATGAGATCACCGCGCACTGGCTCGACTACGAGCTCGACGTCGCGAAACTGATCGCCTTCCCGGCCATGAGCGACGGTCGTCAACCGCTGACCGCCGCGTTCCTGCGGGCCAAGAAGAAGGCGGATGCTCTGCGCCCGCCCTCGGCCGAGGCGAAGGTCAGCGAACAGCAGGTCGGCGAATACCTGCAGGCCGTCGGCGACTACGCCGTGGCGTTCGAGATCGCCGAGAGGGATGCGCGGCGCCTGCGAGACTCGACGTTCACCGAGCCCGAGCGCAAAAGGCTCGACCGCGCACAGCAACTGCTGAAGGTCGCGGTCGATGAGTCGGCGACGCAGGCCGAACGCAACATCGCGTACAAGCGCGTGCGCGAGGAGCTCGACGGCCTCATCCTGCTGAGCGACGACGCCGTGACCGTGCTCGAGAAGCAGGTCGCGCGCGAGCTGCCGGCACAGGCCGCAGCACCGGCATCCGTCGCTCCCGAGCCGGAGCCCGAGCCGGAGCGGATGCGGTTGCCTCTGCGCGACGAGACCGCCTGACCGCGATGATCACTCGATTCGAAGAGCTCGACTTCCAGGAGACGCCGATCGGCGACCTGATGCTGCGTCGGCGCATGGAGCCGTCGGTGGGGCAGGAGGTCTACGAGGTCAAGCTCGGCGAGGAATTCCTGATGTCGAGCCTGTTCACCGTGGCCGAGGAGGAGCTCTCCCGACTGGGACTCGCCGCGGTCTCCGGTGATGGCCTCGCCGTGCTGGTCGGCGGTCTCGGGCTCGGGTACACGGCCGTCACGGCATTGCGCGACGAACGCGTGGGCTCGCTCACGGTCGTCGATCGACTCGGAGCGGTGATCGGATGGCATCAGCGCAAGCTGCTTCCGGTCTCGGCGGAGCTCGTCGACGACGAACGCACGCGACTCGTCGAGGACGACTTCTTCGCCCTCATGCGTGCAGAGCCCGCCGAAGGGCAGCCTGCGTACACGGCGATCCTCCTCGACGTGGATCACTCCCCGCGGCACCAGCTCGACCCGACGCACGCCGATCTGTACACCGTGGACGGGCTCCGCGCCCTCGATCGGCATCTGACCGACGACGGCGCATTCGCCCTGTGGTCGGACGATCCGCCCGACGAGGACTTCATGACGACGTTGCGCGCGGTCTTCGACGATGCGGTGGCCCACGTGGTCGACTTCGCGAACGCGGTGACCGGGGGAACGTCGTCGAACACGGTCTATGTCGCCCGCAGCCGCGGCGCGGGCGGCCCCGCCGCCTGACCGCGGTCACTCGTGCTCCGGCAGGATCGGCGACGACCACCCCGGATCGCGCCCCAGCTGCGCCGCTCGCGACACCGAGGTCGTGCCGTAGCGCTCGCGCAGCGTATCGAGCACGGTGTCGAGGCGCGCCTCGTCGCCCCAATCGATCGGCAGCTCCGGCTGCACCCGATCGGCATGCTCGAGCTGCGACAATGACAGGCCGATCAGGGTGATGCCGCGCGCGGCGATCTCGGGCTGCGCGGCGGTGAGCAGAGCACGAGCCACCGTGAGCAGGATGGCGGTGCGGTCGGTGGGCCCTCGCAGTGTGCGCGAGCGCGTGGCCCTCGAGAAGTCGCCGAAGCGCAGGCGCAGCACGACGCAACGGCACGCGCGATCGCCGTCGCGGAGCCGTCGCGCGAGCCGATCGACGATCTGGGTGAGGATGAGGTCGAGTTCCTCGGGAGCCCGCGGACGCGAGCCGAGTGCGCGCTGCGAGCCGATGGATCCGCGTCGCCGGGTGGTGTCGACCGGCCGCGGATCCCGTAGCCGGGCCAGGGCGTGCACGTGCGCTCCCACTGCTTTTCCCAGCATCCGTTCCGCCGTCGCGGCCTCGAGCTCGGCGAGCTGTCCGACCGTTCGCACGCCGTAGCGGTGCAGCTTCTCGGCCGTCACCGCACCCACGCCCCACAGCCGCTCGACCGGAAGCGGAAGCAGGAACTGCTCCTCGCGCTCGGGCTCGACGAGCAGCAACCCATCGGGCTTGCTCACGGCGCTCGCGACCTTGGCGAGGAACTTGGTGCGCGCGATCCCGACCGAGATCGCCAGCCCGACCTCGGTTCGCACGCGTTCGCGCAGATGCGCGGCGATCTGCTCCGGCGTGCCGGCGATCCGTCGCAGACCACCGACCTCGAGGAACGCCTCATCGATCGAGAGCCCTTCGACGAGCGGGGTGGTGTCGCGGAAGATCGCGAACACGTCTTTGCTCGCGGCGGAGTAGGCCTCCATGCGCGGCGGGACGACGACCGCATCCGGGCAGAGGTCAAGCGCCTGTCTGCCACCCATGGCTGTGCGCACTCCGCGCGCCTTCGCCTCGTAGCTCGCGGCGAGCACGACCCCGCCGCCCACGATCACCGGCCGACCGCGGAGTTCGGGCGCGTCACGCTGCTCGACCGACGCGTAGAACGCGTCGAGGTCGGCGTGCAGCACCGTCGCTTCCCCGCGCATCGTGTTCCCCTGTCTCCCGCCCCGTGCGGATCGTCGCACGGACCCACGACATCGGCGTCGCTATCGGGTCGCACAAACGGCGATGTCGGCGGCCACACGTATGGTCGGCGCGTGCCTGAGCCGGTGATGCAGTGGTGGGCGCGACGGCAGTTCTCCCGCGGTCGCGCCGTCCCGTATGCGGTGGGCACGTATCGCGCCGGGTGGGCGGCGTATCCCGAGCTGGTGCGGCAGTACCATCCGGAGTTGAATCAGGGCATCGTCCTGTCGCAGATCCCTCTCGCGGCCGACGTGCTGCTGTGCTGGGAGTGCCCGGTCGGACACGTCTTCGCGGCCACTCCGACCGAGCAGCGCGAGCGCCCCGGCCCGGTGCGGCGACGCTCGGCGTGGTGTCCGGACTGCTCCTCGCTCGCCCGGCCGCAGCCGGTCGTGCTGGGCGAGGCTCGCCCCGTTGCCCGCGCGCCGCGTCGCCCCGCACCCGCGCTCTGCACGAAGACCCCCGATCTGCCCACCGGCACCGCGTTCGTGAGCACATGCGCGCCGCGCCCCGCATCCGCCGCAGAGGGGCGACTCCGCGCCGGCCTCACCGCACGGATCGAGTTCGACGCCGCGATCAACGCGGTGAAGGTGTCACGGCCGTTCTTCCGCCACACGGAGGTCTGGCCCGACATCGTGTTCCCCGAGCTGCGGGTCGCGATCGAGTACGACACTGTCGGACGTCACGGCCTTGAGCACGTGGGCAAGCGACAGGATGCCGATCTGCGGAAGGACCGAGCGCTTCGTGCCGCGGGGTGGGAGGTCATCCGCATCCGCACCGGCACGCTCGAACCGCTGGGCCCGCACGACCTGGTGCTGTCTTCGGTCGGCGCGTCGGGGATCGCCCGCATCATCGACGAGCTGCGCACGATCCGGGGTGCCCTCCTCGTCGACGCGTACCTGCGGTGACGGGCGTGGGTGGGTCGGGTGAGCGAAGGGCCGATCATCCGACCAGGTCGACGACGTCCATGCCGACGAGGCGGATCCGGTGCGATTCGAGCGCACTCATCCGCGGAAGGGCTCGAACGGAGAAACTGCGCGATGGCCGGAGCAACGGGCGCAGCATCCCGCGCACCAGCCCGAGTGTCAGGCAAGCGTCGTACCAGCACAGCGCCTGCCGGAGCGTGGCTCGCTGCGCCCAGGAATGGAAGAGGAGCCAGGCCAGGAATGCGAACGGGATCAGGAGCCACAGCACGCAGCCCCGGAGGATGAGGAACAGGATCGCACCCAGACCGCTGAGGAGTCGCAAAAACGCCCTCCCTCTGCCGTCACCACCGTCGACACCGCAGGCGCGGCTTCATACCCGATCATGCCAGAGCCGCGCGGCGCCCGACGGCGCCCGATGTCGCGAGCCACGACACGATCTGCCCTAGCATCGAACGAGCAGGGATCGACGGGTAACGGATGCACAGCCACTCGCCCCCCGGCATCCACTCCGACCTCGACGGACGGCAGCTCATGACGCGGAAGACGATCATCATCACCGGCGCCTCCGATGGCATCGGCGCTGCGGCCGCTCGGCAACTCGCCCCCGAGGGACACCGGCTGATCCTCGTCGGCCGCTCCGCGGAGAAGACCAGAGCCGTCGCCGCCGAGACCGGAGCGATGCACTTCACCGCTGACTTCGCACGACTCGACGACGTGCGGCAGCTCGCCGCACAGATCTCCACCGAAGTGGGCGACGACGGCATCGATGTGCTCGCCAACAACGCGGGCGGCATCTTCGGCGACCGGACCCCCACGGTCGACGGGTTCGAGAAGACGCTTCAGGTGAACCACCTGGCTCCTTTCCTGCTCACGAACCTGCTGCTGCCCCAGCTGCTGCGGTCGGGAGCCGCCGTCATCAACACCTCGAGCGTCGCCCACCGCCTGTTCGGACACCTCGACATCGACGACCTCGACAACCGCACGAAGTACAGCGCCAACAAGGCCTATGGCGACGCGAAACTCGCGAACGTGCTGTTCACGAAGAGCCTGCACACCAGGTTCCACGCCGAGGGACTGCGCGCGGTCGCCTTCCACCCCGGAACCGTGAGCACGAACTTCGCCTCGGAGTCGTCCAGCATCATGCGGCTCGTGTACCGCACCCCGTTGAAGCGACTGCTGCTCATCAGCGCGGAGCAGGGCGGCGGCACCCTGCGCTGGTTCATCGACGGCACCCCGGATGAGACCTGGTTCTCGGGCGCCTACTACGACGAGCGCGTGCTGAGCAACCGCGTGAACCCGCAGACAGACGACGCCGCCCTCGCCGAGGCACTGTGGCAGCGCAGCGCCGAACTCGTCGGCATCCCTCCGCGCTGACCGGCACAGACGCTGCGGGGCTCGGCTGGTGCCGAGTGCACGGGTTCCTGCCGAGTGCACGGGTTCTGCGCGTCAGCATCCCGTGCACTCGCCCGCATGTCGTGCACTCGTGGGACCACGGTTCCGGCAGCGACGGCGCGAACCCCCAGGAACGGGGAGTAAGCTCGCCCCTTGGGTCGATCGACCCCAGGAGCGTCCGAAAGGCGGTGATGGCGATGTCCGACGATAGTATCGACGCCGCCACCGCTGCGTCGCGACTCCCTGCGCTCGCGCGTTGAGCATCCGCTCCGCGATCGCACGTCCTTCTCCGCAGCCGTCGGCGGCGTCATCCGCCCCCTGACGAATTCTGCGCACACAGCCTGATGCTGTCGTGTGCGCGCGCGAGAACGGAGCCGATCATGGCCCTCATCGACAACGGCGTGTACGTCCACGGACGTCGCGTGGAGACCCTCAAGAACCTGGATGACACCTCCCGCACCCTCAGTGCGATCGGCGGAATCGCGTGGATCGGCCTGTACCGACCCAGCCCGCAGGAGGTCGATTCGGTCGCGCGGGAGTTCGACCTGCATCCCCTCGCGGTCGAGGACGCACTCTCCGGACACCAGCGGTCGAAGGTCGAGCGCTACGGCGACACCCTGTTCGCGGTGCTGCGCCCCGCCCGCTACCGCGACGAGCAGGAGTCGATCGAGTTCGGCGAGCTGCACCTCTTCGTCGGCCCCGACTTCGTCGTCACGATCCGGCACGCGGAATCGCCGAACCTCTCGGCTGTGCGGCAGCGCATGGAGGCCCACCCCGAGCTGCTCGCGATGGGTCCCGAAGCCGTGCTCTACGCGATCCTCGATGAGGTCGTCGACGGATACGAGCCGATCGTGACCGGGCTGCTGAACGACATCGACGAGATCGAGGATCAGCTCTTCGGCGACAGCGACGACGATGCCCTCTCCCGGCGCATCTACGAGCTCTCGCGCGAGGTCATCAACTTCCAGCGGGCGGTGCACCCGCTCACGGGGATGCTGGAATGGCTGCGCCGCGGATCCGACAAGTACCGCATCGACGAGGAGCTGCAGCGCTCGCTGCGCGACGTGCTCGACCACACGATCCGGGTGAACGAGCGCGTCGACTCGTTCCGCGCGATCCTCGAGAACGCGCTCACCGTGCAGTCCGCCCTCGTCGCGCGGCGGCAGTCGGAGGCGAGCCTCGCCCAGAACGACGAGATCAAGAAGATCTCCTCGTGGGCGGCGATCATCTTCGCCCCGACGCTGGTCGGCACCGTCTACGGCATGAACTTCGACGTGATGCCGGAGCTGCACTGGGCCGCGGGCTACCCTCTCGCGCTCGGAGGTATGGCCGCGTTCGCGATCGGCCTCTACGGCGTCTTCAAGTTCAAGAAGTGGCTGTGATCGGTCGGATGCCGGGGGCGATCACTCGTCGTCGGGCCCGCTGATGTGGTCGAGGAGGTCATCGAGCGTGTCGAACTCGGTGGCCCCCTCACGATCTCTGACCTCGATGCCGGAGACCTCGAGGTCTTCGTCGAGCTGCACCAGGATGCGCGAGTCGGGGAACTGACGCGGGGCATCGAAGGCGAGCAACAGGGCGTCGGCGAACACGACGACGGAGGTCGCCTCGAGATCATCGCGCAGGTCGACCTGCTCGATCACGGGCTCGTCGTCGACCGCATCCTCGATGTCGAGAGCCACCTCATCGACAACCGCACGCCACCGCGACTCGCTGATCGAGAGGATGCGGGAGATCGACTCCACGAGCTCGTCGGTGTCGATGTCGTCGTCATCGCCGTCCTCCAGCTCGGGATCGACGTTCACCGTCACGGTGGATCCGGCCGCATCGATGCTCGCGCGCCCGTAGACCAGACCGTTCTCGGCGACCGGTTCGTCGAGGAGTCCGCTGTCGACGATGCGGGCGAGGAGGGCGTCGAGCACAGGCGAGGTCATGAGACCAGTCTTTCGCATCCGGGGCGCGAACGGGGCGGCGGATAGGCTCGTCCTCGTGCCGAACGACTCTTCCCCCACCGCCGCTGCCGACCTCCGCCGTCTCGCCGATGCCCTCGCCAGCGACGAGCCACTGAACTGGGTCATCACCGGCGACTCGATCACGCACGGCCTCGTGCACACGCAGGGTGGGCGCAGCTACCCCGAGCATCTGCACGAGATCATCCGCGAGGAGCTCGGGCGGGTGCGCGACATCGTCGTCAACTCGGCCATCAGCGGCCACCGCATCGTCGACATCCTGGGCGACTGGGAGCGCCGCGTCTCGTCGTGGCGGCCGGATGTCGTGACGCTCATGATCGGTACCAACGACATGTCGACCGGCGGCGTGTGGGCGGTCATCTCGCCGGACGAGTACGCGGCGTCGCTGAACGAGTTCGTGTCGCGAGTGCGCGATCTCGGCGCGGTCCCGGTGCTGCAGACCCCGCCGTCCGTCGATGCCGCGAACGCTCCCGAGCGCGCCCGGATCGAGGAGTTCGCCGCTGCCGTGCGCACTGTCGCGGCGCACGACGACGTGATCCTGGTCGATCAGCTCGCCCGCTTCACCGAGCTCGGCGGAGGCGGCATCCCCTGGGGGCTGATGAACGACCCGTTCCACCCGAATGCGACCGGCCACGCGGCCCTCGCCCTGGAACTCGCCCGCATTCTCGGGCTGCAGCCGGAGGCCTCGCGCACCCTCGCCCTGCTCGAGGGGCAGGTCGCGGCTGCCCGCGCGTGACCGGTTGACCCGCCAGACGCGTTCATAACTCCGGAGAAACGTGACCCTGTCGGGGACGTGCGCCCGGAATCACGCGGACGGCCCCACCGGCCGAGCGCGTTCTTGAGGAGTTATGAACGCGCGACTCCGCGACTCCGCGCACCGCGCCCCGGCCCCGCGCCCTACCCGTGCGCGGCGATCCCGCTCGCGATCACCTCGATCACGCAGGCCGCAGCCCCGCGCGCCCAGTCGTCGAACACGTGCGGACGCAGCACGATCGTGCAGTCGCTCGCGGCGCCGAACGCGTGCTCGGCGAACGTCGCACGCAGTCGGTCCTCGTACAGTCCGTACTCGGTCACGTTCTCGCCGGCGATGACGACGAGCTCGGGTCCGGTGAGGTTCACCAGCGCGGCGAGCGCCGAACCGATCACCCCACCCGCGCGCTCGAAGGCCACTCGCGCGACCGGGTCGTCTTCGTGCGCGAGCGCGAAGGCATCGTCGACGGTGAGCGAGGAGTCGTCGTGACCGGCGCGGATCTCGTTCAGGATCGCGGCGGTGGAGGCGACTGCCTCGACGCATCCGCGGCGGCCGCAGCTGCAGACGGCATCCACGGGGCCGAGCGGGAGGTGGCCGATCTCGCCGGCGACGCCGTGCGCCCCCTGCACGACCCTGCCGTTGAGGTAGAGCCCGCAGCCGATGCCCGTGCCGATCGTGACGACGGCGAAGGAGTCGGCGTCGCGTCCGAAGCCGAACAGCAGCTCGGTGGTGGCGAGCGCGCGCACGTCGTTCTCGAGGATCGTGGGCACCCCGATCGACTCCTCCAGGATGCGGGCGAGCGGCACGCCGCGCCATCCGAGCAGCGGCGAGTCGCGCACGATGCCGCCGTCACGGTCCACGTCGCCCGACACGGCCACGCCGATGCCGTCGACCGGTGTGGGCGAGGCCGCGCGGAGGATGTCGACCACGGCATGCACGGCCTCGACGACATGCTCGACCGCCGAGCTCGCGTTGACCGCATCGGTGCGAGCGAGCACGGTCGCGCCGAGGTCGGTCAGCACGCCGTACGTGCGCTCGGCGGTGACCTTGATCCCGATGATGTGGGCTCGTCCCCGCGCGACCGCGAGTGGGCTGACCGGTCGGCCGATCGACGGTGCCGCGCGCAGCTCGTCGGCCTCGACCACGAACCCGGCGCCGATCAGCGGGGTCACGGCCTTCGTCACCGCCGCCTGCGAGAGCCCGGTGGCGCGGGAGATGTCGACGCGGCCCAGGGGCCCGTGCGTGAGGATGCGACGGAAGACCGCCACGGATGCGGGCGAGGTCACCGGTATGCGATTCACAACGTCAGCCTTTCAGACCGCTGGAGGCGATGCCCGCAAAGAACTGCCGTTGCAGGGCGATGAAGATCACGACGAGCGGCAGGGATGCGATGAACGATCCTGCCATCAGCGTGGGGTAGTCGGTGCCGTACTGTCCCTGGAGGTTCGCGAGGCCGACCGGGAGTGTCATGGTGTCGGGCGAAGAGGTGACGATGAGCGGCCAGAGCAGATCGTTCCACGAGTACAGCGAGGTGAGCACGGCCAGCGCCGCGACGGTCGGGCCCACCATCGGCAGCATCACGCGCCAGAAGATCTGGAACGCGTTCGCCCCGTCGAGCCGTGCCGCCTCTTCGTAGTCGGCGGGCAGAGCGAGGAACGCCTGCCGCAGCAGGAACGTGCCGAACGCCGAGAAGATGCCGGGGATCGCGATCGCCGGCACCGTGTTGAGCAGCCCGAAGGTCTTCATCAGGTCGAACTGGGCGATCAGGAACAGCTGACTGGGCGCCATGAGCATGACGAGGAACAGCAGGAACAGCGCGTCACGACCGGGGAAACGGAAACGCGCGAATCCGTAGGCGGCCAGCGTGCAGATCACCAGCTGCCCCGCCACGCGCAGCAGCAGCGAGAGCACGGACACGCCCAGCATGCTGCCGAAGGGCACCGTCGCGAAGAAACGCTCGAAGGCACCGAAGTCGAGGATCTCGGGGAACAGCACCGGCGGCACGGCACGGGACTCCGACACCGACTTGAACGCCGTCAGCAGCTGCCACACGAACGGCAGCACCATCAGCGAGGCGCACATGATGAGCACGAGGTGCAGGGACCACTGCGAGCGGCGGCGACGACGGCCGGCCGGCCGCGCCGCAGGGGCTCCGCTCCGAGCGAGGGGAGCGACCAGGGTGGCGATCTCAGCCATAGAACACCGCCTTTCGCTGCAGCCGGAACTGCAGCGCCGTCACGAGCATGATGACCAGCAGCAACACGATCGCGATCGCCGCCCCGTAGCCGCGGTCGAACCGCAGGAAGGTCTGCTGGAAGAAGTAGTAGACGATCGTCTGGGATGCCGTCTCCGCCTGGGATCCGCGTACGAGCATCACGTAGATGAGGTCGAACATCTGGAGGGACGAGATCACCGACAGCACCGACACGAAGAAGATGCTGGGCGAGAGCAGCGGAAGGGTCACGGCGAAGAACTGGCGGATGGGCCCGGCCCCGTCGAGCGAGGACGCCTCGAGCAGCTCGGGCGGAACGCCCTGCAGGCCGGCTCCGAGGATGATGATGCTGGTTCCCAGGCTCATCCAGATGCCCACGATCGCGACGGCGAAGATCGCGACGCTCGGGTCGGCGACCCAGCTCGGGCCGTCGACGCCCACGAGGCTGAGAGCTTGATTGAGCAGCCCGAACTCTCCGTTGAAGATGTACCGCCAGACCATCCCCACCGCGACGGGCAGGGTGACGATCGGCAGGAAGAAGAGCACACGGTAGATGTTCTTGCCGCGACGCACCGCATGGATCAGGCTGGCGAGCACGATGCTGATCGGGATGCCGATGAGCACGATCGCGGTGTAGACGGCGCTGTTGCCGAGCGCCGACCAGAACTGCGGGTCCGCGACCAGTCGGGCATAGTTGTCGATGCCGGTGAAGGTCTCGCCCCCGAAGGGCTTGGTCTTGGTGAAGCTGAGGTAGATCGTGGTCAGCAGCGGCACGATGTACAGCGCGAGCAGGCCGACCAGTGCGGGCGCGATGAAGGCCAGCCCCGGGGCGTTGCGCCGGAGCCGGCTGCGGGTGCGGGTGGTGCGGGCGGAGCGCTCTGCAGCGCCCCGCCCGGTCGTGGGAGTGCTCATTCTTCCTTCGCGAGCGCGTCGTTCATTGCGGCGGCGAGCTTGTCGGCGACCGTCTTGACGCTGTCGGTGCCGTTCCACGCGGCGGGGAGGTACTCGTCTTCGAGCGCGTTCCACGCCGCGGTGTCCGCGGACACCGGGTACACGACACCGTAGGGCACCTCATCGATGAACGCCTGCAGGTTCAGCTCGGGCATCGAGTCGACCCACGCCTGCTGCGTACCTTCGTACGCGGGGATCACGGCTCCCGTGTCGGCCTGGATCTCGGCCGCTTCCTTGCCTCCGAGGAACAGCAGGAACTTCTTCAGCTCCTCCGGGTGCTTGGTGCCGGCGAACCCGACGTTCTGGATGCCGTTGATCACCGTCGCACGCTCGGCGCCCTGGGGCAGCACGGTGACGTCGATCTTCGCGCGCAGGTCGGCGTTCTCGTAGAAGCGCTGCGCGTAGAACGAGCCACCGTAGTACATGGCCACGGTGCCGTTCTCGAACTGGGCGACCGCCTCGGTGTCGGCGAACTGCTCGAGCGTCGGCGACGAGCCGTCGGCGACGAGGTCGGTCCAGAACTGGATGCCCTCCTGGGTCTTCGGGTCGTCGTACCCCGAGGCGCCGTCTTCGATGATGTGCCCTCCGGCCTGGGCGACCGTGTTGTAGAAGCCCTCCTGACGGTTCAGCGGAGCGGCGATCCCGTACACGCCGGCGTCGGCGTCGGTCAGTGCTGCGGACGCTGTCTTGACGTCGTCCCAGGTCCAGTCCGCGGTCGGGTAGTCGACCCCGGCGGCGTCGAAGAGCTCCTTGTTGTACCAGAGCCCGATCGTGTCGAAGTCCTTCGGGAGGCCGTACAGCTCGTCGTCCAGCGTGAACAGGTCGACCAGCGCTTCAGGGTAGACGCCGAGATCGACGCCGGCATCCTCGATCGCATCGCTCAACGGGAGCAGCTGGTCGTTCGCGGCGTAGACCTGGAACCGGTCGCCCAGCATCCAGAAGGCATCGGGGGCCGTGCCGCCCTGCGCGCCCACCTGCAGCTTGGTCCAGAAGTCGTTCCACGGGTTGACCTGCAGGTCGACGGTGATGCCGGGGTTCTCCTTCTCGAACGCGTCGATCAGGGCCTGCATCGTCTCGTCCTGGCTCCAGACCCCGTACGTCAGGGTCACGTCGCCGCCTTCGGCGTCACCGCCCGTCGTGGCGCCGGAGGAGCATCCGGCGAGCAGGGCGATGGCAGCGAGAGCCGCCACACCGGAGGCTGTGGTCGATCTGCGCATGTGTTCTTCTCCTCTAGGTCAGCCTGGCGTCTCTGCCAGGTCGTCAATCAGCGAGTCGCAGCGTGAGCCAGTCGACGTGCGTCTCTTCGGCCGCACCGGGGGAGGTGCGGAGTTCCAGGGTCGTGATGCCGTCGACGTCGATCTCGAAGGGTGTCGGGACGCTCCCGCCGGTGAGGGCGAAGCGTGCCACCACCTCGCCGTCGAGCACGATCTCGGCGTGCGCGTCGGCCGCCGGAGTCTCGTCGTCGACGGCCACCGATCCGGTCAGATGCCGCGGAGCACCGGGGATCGCGAACACGACCGACGATGACTGCGCGACACCGAGCCCGTCGGCGAACACCTCGCCGCGCACCGTGAGCGCGGCGCCGTCACGGGGATCGCCCCCACCGTTCGCGAGACCGCGCTCGACCGGACCGATCGCGTTGCTCGTCGACAGGAAGGCCGCGTCCGACAGGTCATGCGGTTCGCCGGCCAGCGGAGCGACGATCCGCACGTGAGAGACCACCGGCACCCCGTCGTGGCCGGGCTTCTCCAAGGTCGCGACCACGAGCGTGCCCGGAGCGACCGGCACCGTGGGGGCGGCCGACCAGGTGCGCTCGCTCACACGGGACGCCTCCCATCCGAGCGGAAGGCGGATGCTCTCGGCATCGGTGTCGATGATGACGCGGTCGCCGGTGAGCATGAGCAGCTCGTCGGCGCGGGTCGGCGCGGGCAGGGGGGTTCGGGCGGAGGCACGATGCACCTCTGCGCCGGCGGGCACGACGATCGCGACGAAGCCGCCCCGAGGGGCGAGCACGACATCGATCAGGCCCGCGGCATCCTGCAGGCGGTCCTCGACCAGGCCCCCCTCGCCGTCGCGGATGATCCAGACCTCGGCGGGGCCGTCGACCAACGCGCTCGGGTCGAATGAGACCGTGGCGCCACCGGGCTCCGCGCCGATGCAGCCGACGAACCAGCGGTCGCCGTGCCTCCGCGCGAGGGTCGCGTGCGTGTCTGGGTGCCCGTCGAGCAGCCGCACCTCGTGCCACGTCGGCGCCAGGTCAGCGAGGAACCGGGCGGCGAGCGGCCGCGTGCGGTACTGGTCGGGGTCATCCGCGAAGTGCGTGATCCCGCTCTCGTAGACGATGCCGAGCGCCAGTTCGTGGGCGTCGCTCGTCTCGCGCTCCGGAGCGCTGAAGGTGACGGGGGTGTAGTCCATCGACCCCACGACATTGCGCGTGAACGGCTGGATCACGTTGTGCGCCGCCGTGAGCGGGGTGCCGTAGAAGACGTAGTACTCCGCGCCGCGGATGCCCTCGTAGCTCACGACGTGCGGGTGGGTGCGCGCCCAGCCCCGCGGGATCACCGATCCGTGGAAGTTGACCGCGAGTCCGACTCGTGCCGATTCCTCGATGATCGCGTCGTACCAGCGGTAGCGCTCCTGCGCCTCCGACTCCATGAAGTCGACCTTGATGCCCGCGACGCCCCACGAACGCCAGAGCGCCAGCTTGCGCAGGCTCTCCTCGCCGTCGAGGTCACTCCACGAGCTCCACAGATGCACCTGGATGCCGTGGACGCTGGCATACGAGACCAGTTCCGGCACCCACGCCGCGTCCCATCCGCAGTCGACGAGCACGTGCTCCCAGCCCTGCTCGGCAGCGAAGTCGGTGAATCGCTTCTGCACGTCGAGGTACGCACCGGAGTACTGGCTCGACCACCATGACCATGCGGCGCGGCCGGGGCGGGCGACGAAGGCCTCGGAAGCCGCGGCCGGAGCGAGCTCGTCGACGAGGGTCGATGCGACGACCTCGGCCAGGGAGCCCGCGATGCCCACCCGCCAGGGGGTGAGGTGTGCGCCCTCGACCTCGATCAGGGCGTCAGCCGGCACGATCCGGAAGTGCTCGCCGTCGTATGCAGCATGTGCGCCCGAGGTGCGACCATTGATGTCCGCCTCGGAGATCAAGAGGAATCGGCCGGGCGAGACCTCGAGCAGCAGCGGGAACCCGTAGTCTCCGGAGGCGAGGCCGTCGAGGTCGGCGCCGTAGCGCGGCGTCTCGTACCAGGTCTGGTAATCGAGCACCCAGGCGCGCGACTCGGCGGCGACGATGACGCGGGTGTGCTCGGCACCCAGCCCACGGGCGTCGGCGGGAAGCCGATAGCGGAAGGCGAAGCCATCGGACGAGACGCGGATGACGACCGCCCACTCCCGCTCACCGGTGCGCAGCACGACTGTGGTCTCGATGTGCGTCCCGCTCTGTGCGCCGGTCGCCTTGCCGAACGCGGCCGTCCATTCCTCGCGCACCTCGCGCTCGGTCGACGTGACGATCCGGGCGCCCGCACCGAGGTCTGCGCCATCGACCTCGAGGCCGAGCGGCATCGTCGCGAGCATCTCGCCGGCGACGTCCCACACGAGCGTCGGGCGCTCAGCGGTGGCGGTGAGGACGGCACGGCGCTCGCCGTGGATGACGTCCACGACGGTCTCGGATAGGGCATGGGTCACGGGAAGGACTCCGTTGTCGATCGGGTTCGAGTTGCGGTCTTCGATGAGAATACGCATCATTAATTCATGACGTCAAGTATCAAACTTCACGATGCTCAGAAAGTCGAGAGCGCACCGGTGCATCTGCGCAACGGCGGCGTGAGCGTGCTGTTCGCGACCGATGCGTTCGGGGCGCCCTCGATCGTGCACTGGGGATCAGCGCTGCGCGACGCCGACGTCCCCGGCATGCTCGCCACCGCCGAGCCCGCCGTGATGAACAGCTCCTTCGACACCGCGCGGTCGTTCTCGATCGCCGCAGGCCGCGCGCACGGCTGGTCGGGCACCCCCGCGATCGAGGCGCACACCGGCGAGCGCATCCTCGACGGGTTCGCCCTGATCAGCGGCACGGGCGACGGTGAACGCGCGCGCTTCGTGCTGCGCGAGGCCTCCGCCTCGGTCGAGGTCGCCTTCTCATACCGGCTGGATGCGGCGGGCGTGCTGCACGCCGCGGTCGAGGTGTCGAACATCGGCGTGGATCAGCGAGTCGATGTGACGGCCGCCAGAGCACTGGTGCCGCTGCCGAGTCGCGCCGCGGAGATCCTGGACTTCAGCGGTCGATGGACGAACGAGCGCCTCCCACAGCGCGCCCCGATCAACGACGGCACCTGGGTGCGGTCGTCTCGCCGCGGCCGACCAGGGCATGATTCATCGTTCCTCACGCTCGCGGGCACCGAAGGCTTCCGCTTCCGGACCGGCGAGATCTGGGCGGCCCATGTGGCGTGGAGCGGCAACCAGGAGATGCTCGTCGAGCGCCTGCCCGAAGGGGCGGGCGTGCACCGCTCGACCCTCGGCGGCGGCGAGCTGGTGGATGCGGGCGAGATCGCGCTCGCGCCGGGCGAGACATACGCATCCCCCGAGATCGTCTTCATCTGGAGCGACGCCGGGATCGACGGCATCACCGCGCGCCTGCACACCTCGATGCGCGCCCGGCCGAGTCATCCGCAGACCCCGCGACCCCTGCTGCTGAACACGTGGGAGGCGGTGTACTTCGACCACGACCTCGAGACACTGACCCGACTCGCGACGACCGCGGCCGAGGTCGGGGTCGAGCGCTTCGTGCTCGACGACGGCTGGTTCCTCGGGCGTCGCGACGACCACGCCGGGCTCGGCGACTGGTCGGTCGACCCCGACGTGTGGCCGCAGGGCCTGAAGCCGCTGTCAGATCGCGTGCACGCCCTGGGCATGCAGTTCGGGCTGTGGTTCGAACCCGAGATGGTCAATCCCGACTCCGAGCTGGCCAGGCAGCATCCGGAATGGTTCCTGCAGGAAGAACCCTCGCTCGCCTGGCGGCACCAGTTCGTGCTCGACCTGTCGCGCGACGAGGTGGTGGAGCACCTGCTCGACCGGCTCGACCGCGTCATCGACGAGAGCGCCGTGGACTTCGTCAAGTGGGACCACAACCGCGACCTGCACGCCGCGATCGGCGCCGGTGGGGCGCGACGGGTGCACGCGCACACGCTGGGCTTCTACCGCCTGCTCGACGAGCTTCGCCAGCGGCATCCGAATCTCGAGATCGAATCGTGCGCGAGTGGAGGCGCCCGCACCGACCTGGGCGTGCTCGCCCGCACCGACCGCGTCTGGGCGTCGGACTGCAACGACCCGATCGAGCGACAGCAGATCCAGCGCTGGACACAGACGCTGCTGCCCCCCGAACTCATCGGAGCACACATCGGTCCGGGCGAATCGCACACGACCCACCGCCACGCCGACTTCTCGTTCCGTGCCATCACCGCCCTGTTCGGCCACGCCGGACTGGAGTGGGATCTGACGACCGCGACCGACGACGAGCGTGCCGCGATCACGACGTGGACGGCGCTCTACCGCGAGCTGCGCGGCCTGATCCACTCGGGTGTCACGGTGCGCGGTGACGACGTCGACCGGGGTGCCCTGCTGCACGGGGTCGTGGCGCCCGACGCCTCCGAAGCGGTGTTCGCCTGGGTGCGCGTAGAGACCAGCGGAACCGCGAACACGGCGCGCGTGCCGCTCCCCGGACTCGACGCGACGAGGCTGTACCGCGTGCGCGCCCGGGAGGAGATCGGTGCGGCCAGCCGCCACCAGGTGGCCGACCCCGCCTGGCTCCGCGCCGACGGCGATCTCACGCTCACCGGCGCTGCCCTGGCGCAGGGCCTCCCCCTGCCTCTGCTCAACCCCGGCCAGGCGATGCTGCTGCACCTGACCGCGGTGTAACCCCAGCCTCAAGAAACACGCTCAGCCTCAAGAAACACGCCCAGCCTCAAGAAACACCTCCCGCCGCGAGAAACACGCTCCTGCGTGATGTCTCGCCGCAGGAGGTGTTTCTCGCGACGGCCGCCCGTCGTCGCGGCTACTGCCGGACGACGATCCGGTCGACGTCGGGCCCCGTGCCACCGGCCGCATCGATCGTGATGGTGTTCGCACCCGCGGTCAGCGGCAGATGCACCGTCTGCGTGCTCACGTCGTTCGCGTTCGCCGTGACCGGGAACGCCACCGTGATCGGCGATCCGCCGTTGACGCGCACCTGAGCCGTACGAGCGGTCGCTGCCGTGTAGCGGATCTGTACGGTGGTCGATCCGGCCGTCAGCGCCTGCACGCCGGCGAACACCAGCGTCGACGCACCCGTGAGTCCCGTGACCTTCTGCCCGGAGCACTCCGCGCCCGTGCAGGAGGCCGTCACCGCAGTGCCCGTGCGGGTATTGCTCGCCGATTCGGCCTCATACGAGCGCAGCACGATGATGCGGTCGATGTCAGGCGCGTAACTCGATCCGCCGATCGTGATCGTGTTCGCGCCGGCCGTCAGCGTGACGGGCACCTCGACGTCGCGCACGATGTCCCATCCACTCGGGTTTCCCGCGTTCCCCTTGCCTGAGCGCGGCGGCGAGACCGTCTGCGCCGTGCCGCCGTTGACCGACACCGTGAACGAGCGGGGATCCTCGGCGAGGTATCCGACCCGCAGCACGTAGGCCCCGGCGACCGGCGCCTGCACGGCGTTGAACCGCACGGTCGCCCCGTTGCCGAGACTGCCGACCTTCGAACCACCCGAGCATCCGGGGCAGGACGCGACGCTGGCACCACCGGCGAGCGTGTTCCCACTCGCCTCCGCCTCGAGCACCCGGTCGCTCGTGCCGCTGAACGGCAGCGGGTTCGCGCTGATGTGCACCGTGAGTCCGCCATGCGCCCGGATCGGCACGGCCAGTGTCGTCGCCGAGGTCACCGAGAGCGTCTGCGTGACGATCTGGCGGTCGTTCGCACCGTCCTTGAACAGGGTCGCGGTGAACGTCCCTGCTCCGAGGAAGGTCAGCGGGATGCTGGTCGTGCGAGCCGCGTCAGCGACCGATCCGATGTACCACTCGCTGCCGGACCGTCGCGCGATCGTCGCGAAGTCGTCAGGGAATCCCTCCACGAGCTTGCTCTCGTCCCACACCGTGGGGACCGCGCTGAGCAGATGCCGCCCGACCCAGGTCTCGTACGCGGCAGCCGAGTCGGCGAAGTGCTGCATCGCCGAGCTGAACAACACGCTCTGAGCCAGTTGATGCGCGTGCGTGGTCAGCAGGTTCGGGTTCGAGAAGATGACCGGGGTCATGTCCATCCCGCCCACCGCATTGCGCGTGAAGGGGTAGGTCGCACTGTCGACGGCCGTCGGCGGACGCCCGTACTTGTACTGCTCGTTGCCCAGGATCGCCTCCGTGGTGATGATGTTCGGATAGGTCCTGTTCTCACCCGAGGGCTTGGTGCTGCCGTGGAAGTTCACGAGCACGTGCGCCTTCATGGCCGCCTTCGCGATCCGGTCGTACAGGGCCATCGTGTCGAGCCGGTCACTCTGCATGAAGTCGATCTTCACGCCGGCGACTCCGCGGTTCGCGACGGCCTGCATGGCGGTGTCGAGCTGCGCCTGGGTGAAGTACGACCCATCCCCGTTGACGTAGTCGCCCTTGTTCTTCCAGATGAAGATGCCGATGTCGCGCTTCTTGCCGTAGGCGACGAGTTGCTCGATCGATCCGTCGGCGTCGTTGTAGCAGCAGTCGACCGTGACGAACTGCATGTTCAGCTGTTCGGCGATGTCGATGTACTCCTTCTGGGAGCGCACCATGTCGTCGCCTTCCGAGGCTTTCTCCTCGTTCGACCACCACGACCACAGCGCCTTGCCCGGACGGATCCACGACGTGTCGGTGCCCGCCGCGGGCGCCGGGTTGAGGTCGGTGATGAGGCTGGTGTTGACGATCTCGTCGAGCGCGGAGCTCACCGCGATCGCACGCCACGGGGTCACGAACGATCCATTGGTCGCCACCTGGGTGGCAGCGGTCGACGTGTTGAAGACGTCGTTGTCCGGGCCGGGCAGTTGCACCTTGAGCGTGCGGTTGCCGTTGCCCTGCGCGTCGAGCCGCGTCGCCGGATACGTCGGGTTGACGTACACCGCCGCCTCGGAGATCAGCGCCCAGCGGGCGTTGTTCGCGATGCTCGCCAGGGTCGGCATCGAGAAGTGCCGGGTGCCCATCGATGCGGCCGACACGTACGGGTACGCATCTTCGTAGTCGCGGGCGCTGCGGTAGTCGCTCGCCCAGAGACCCGTGTCAGCGGGGAGGGCGAAGGTCGTCGCCTCGCGCGTGATGGTGGTGCTGCCCACGCCCGAGACCTCATAGCGGAAGGCGACGCCGTCGTCATGCGCCTGCACCACGACGGCGAGCTGGGCGCTCCCCCGGTGGTAGCGCAGGGTCATCTGATTGGCGGAGGAAGAGACCGACCCGTTGAAGTGCTCGACCAGCGTGTAGTTCTGCGTGACCGCGGTGTTGGTCTCCGAATCGAAGGCGAGTGAGGTCGAGAGGTCGGAGGCAGCGGTGACGACCCCCATCTTCGACGACGCGATCACGGTCACGCCGTCCTGAACGACGGTGTACGTGAGGGTTCCGTCGTTCTCATTGCGGACGGTGAGGGCGGTTCCCCCATCAGGAGATGTCACCGTGTGGTCCGTCACGGCCGCTGCCGGAGATGCCAGCACCAGCCCTCCGGACAGGACGAGTGCGGCCACCGTGGCCAAGGACAGACGTCTGAGTGCAGCCATCATGGCTCCTTCCGCCATCGCATCGTCGCGCTGGCGGGATTATCTTTCCAAGGTTAAGTTACATCGTCAAGTAAAAAGAAGTGGCACCACAGCTCCGCCATCCGCCACGCGCATCCGAAGAAGTTCAGTATTCAGTGTTGCTAAGTACCGGTACTCAGTGTTACTTTGTACCGGTACTCATCATCACTGAGTACCAACGGACGAAGGAGGGAGCACCATGGGAAAACAGATGACCGAGATGCTCAAGGGCACACTCGAGGGCATCGTGCTCGCGCTCGTGGCCGAGCAGCCGGCGTACGGATACGACATCACCGCACGACTGCGCGAGCACGGCTTCACCGACATCGCCGAGGGCACGATCTACGCCCTGCTGGTGCGGGTCGAGCAGCGCGGACTCGTCGACGTCGAGAAGGTGCCGAGCGAGAAGGGGCCGCCCCGCAAGGTCTACTCCCTCAATCCGCAGGGTCGCGCAGAGCTCGAGGAGTTCTGGAAGACCTGGGGGTTCCTCGCCGGACGCATCGAGCACCTCCGCGCGACCGGCACGACAGACACGACCGGCACCACACACACCACCAGCAAGGAGAACTGATCATGGCTGCCAGATGGATCGAAGCGCTCACCGGATCGCTCGAGCAGAAGAAGCAGTACCGCGACGCGAAGAAGCGTCTCGACGCCCTCCCCGAGCCGTACCGCGGCGCGGCCGAGGCGTTCGACCGATACTTCATGTACTACGGCGGCATCACCGACGGCGACACCCTCGTGCAGATGATCGCCGACCACGCCGACCTGTGGGAGCGCGCCGCGATCGACGGCACCCCGGTCAGCGCGATCGTGGGCGACGACCCGGTCGAGTTCGCCGAGAACTACACCCTCGCCTACGGCGGGAAGCAGTGGATCGACAAGGAGCGCGCACGCCTGATCACGGCCGTCGACAAGGCGAAGAAGACGGAGGAACGATCATGACGGAGGCAGCGATCTCGGTGCGCGGCATCGAGAAGTCGTACAAGGATCTGCACGTGCTGCGCGGCGTCGACTTCGACGTGCAGCGCGGCAGCGTCTTCGCCCTGCTCGGCTCGAACGGTGCGGGCAAGACCACGATGGTCCGCATCCTCTCGACACTGCTGACGGCGGATGCCGGCACCGCGGCGGTGCACGGGATCGACGTCGCCGCGAACCCGCTGCAGGTGCGCGAGAAGATCTCGTTGACCGGGCAGTTCGCGGCGGTGGACGAGATCCTCACCGGTCGCGAGAACCTCGTGCTCGTCGCGAGACTGCGCCACCTGCCGTCGCCCGCCGCCGTCGCCGATGAGTTGCTGACGCGCTTCCGCTTGACGGATGCCGCGTCGCGCAAGGTCGGCACCTACTCCGGCGGCATGCGGCGACGGCTCGACATCGCCATGAGCCTGGTCGGGCATCCCGAGGTCATCTACCTCGACGAACCGACCACCGGCCTCGACCCCGAGGGACGCATCGAGGTGTGGGACGTCGTCAAGGAGCTCGCGAACACCGGCACCACGGTGCTGCTCACCACGCAGTATCTCGATGAGGCGGAGCAGTTGGCCGACCGCATCGCGATCCTGCACGAGGGACGCATCATCGCGAACGGCACGCTCGCCGAGCTGAAGACGCTGCTTCCGGCGGCGAAGGTCGAGTACGTCGAGAAGCAGCCGAGCCTGGAGGAGATCTTCCTCACCCTCGTCGGCGCCCCGGTCACGAAGGAGGACGCAGCATGAGCACGCATTTCGTCGCCGACACCGCGACACTCACCGGCCGCTCGATGCGGCACATCTTCCGCAGCGCCGACACCATCATCACCACGGCGGTCACCCCGATCGCGCTGATGCTGCTGTTCGTCTACGTCTTCGGAGGAGCCCTGCGCCAGAGCACCGGCGCAGAGAACTACGTGAACTACCTGCTGCCCGGCATCCTGCTCATCGCGATCGCCTCCGGTATCGCCTACACGGCGTTCCGGCTGCTCACCGACATGCAGAGCGGCATCTTCGAGCGGTTCCACTCCATGCCGATCGCGCGATCCAGCGTGCTGTGGGCCCATGTGCTCACATCGCTCGTGGCGAATGGCATCACCCTGGCGATCATCTTCGGCGTCGGCTTCCTGATGGGATTCCGCACCGGGGCGAGCCCGCTGGCGTGGCTCGCGGCGATCGGCATCCTGCTGTTGTTCACCCTGGCCCTGACCTGGCTGGCGATCATCGCGGGCCTCAGCGCGAAGACGGTCGACGGGGCGAGCGCGTTCTCGTATCCGCTCATCTTCCTGCCGTTCATCAGCTCGGCCTTCGTGCCGACCGACACCATGCCGGGCCCGGTGCGGTGGTTCGCCGAGAATCAGCCGGTGACCTCGATCGTCAACACGATCCAGGCGCTCTTCGCCGAGAAACCGGTGGGGACCGACATCTGGGTCGCACTCGCCTGGTGCGTCGGCATCCTCGTGGTCGCCTACGTGTTCGCGATGCTCGCCTATCGCCGGAGGATCAGTTGATCGGCGCCGTGACCCCCGCCCCGAGGGAGGCGAATACCCCGAGGTAGGACGGATGCTGTCATCCACTCCTACCCCGGGGTATTCGCCTCCCTCCGTGCGTGCACGGAAGGGCTACTCAGGTCAGCTGGTGACGACCCAGTCGAACTGGTCGCCGTACTGCTCGAGCCATGCGTCGACGGCATCCGCTTCCTGGCCCTCGCCGAACTCGTTCACCACGAGGTCTTCCAGCGCGCCGTACTGCTCGTCGTCCAGCTGGATCTGCTTGATCAGCTCGGCCGCCTCGGGGAACTCCTCCGCGAAGCCCTTCGTGCCGAGGAAGTGCAGCCCCTCGGCCTCGCCCATCGCGCCCTTGGGGTCTTCGAGGTCCTTCACGGGGAACGCGTCGTTGGCCCAGAACGGACGCCACAGGGTCACGACGACATCCTCCTGCTTGTCGGTCGCGGTCTTCAGCTCGGTGAGCATCGCCGCGGTCGACGAGGTGACCAGCTCGTATTCGCCGTCGAGGCCGTACTCGGGCAGCATCTTCTGGGTCTGCTTCGTGAGGCCGGCGCCCGGCTCGATGCCGTAGATCTTGCCGTCGAAGTCGGCACCCTTGCCCTGGAGGTCTTCGATCGAGGTCAGGTCGGAGTACTCCGGCACCGCGAGCGTGAGCTTCGCGTTCGCGTAGTACTTGCCGAGGTCCTCGATGTCGTCGCCGTAGGTGTCCATGTACTCGGCGTGAGTGAGCTCGGGCCAGGCCGACGGGTACATGTCGACGTCGCCCTGCGCGAGACCGGTGTACAGCGGACCCGCCTCGGTGAGCGTCTTCATCTCGACCGTGTAGCCGATCTTCTCGAGCTGGTCCTGCAGCAGGTACGCCGTGCTCAGGCCGTCGGTCCACGAGGGCAGGAAGCCCAGCGTGATCGTGCCCTTGTCGCCCGAGCCGCTACCGCCGTCGCCCGTGCCTCCGCCGGTTCCGCCCATGCCGTCGCCGCTGCAGCCGGCGAGGGTGAGGGATGCTGCGACGCCGAGCGCCGCGATGGTGACGATGTTCTTCTTCATGGTGATCTCTTCCAGTTCCGTATGTGTGTGCTGTGTGTGTTGCAGGTGCGCCCGAAGGCGCGGGGGTCAGAGGGGCGGGGGGGGTCAGGGGGCGGCGACGGGAGCGCGGTGCGGGGATGCCGCATCCTGCTCCGCCCCGTCGACGCCGTCGTGAGCAGCGCCGTGAACAGCGGCGCCGTGAGCAGCAGCCTCGCCCGCAGCGGCTGCCGCGTCGAGTCGGCGCTGGTCGCGACGACGGGCGAGCAGGCCCAGCAGTGACGAGGAGTTCTGACCGGCCGCGCCCAGCGCCGCCGTCACCCGGTCGAGGAACACGGCGATGAGCACGACGCCCAGCCCCGCTTCCACACCCTTGGGGATGTTGATGGTCGAGATCGCCTCGACGACCATCTTCCCGAGTCCGTCTGCGCCCGCCATACCGGCGATGACAGCCATCGACAGGGCGAGCATGATGACCTGGTTGACCCCGGCCATGATGGTCGGCATCGCGAGGGGCAGCTGGATGCCGCGCAGGATCTGCCCCGGCTTCGCGCCGAACGCCTGCCCTGCCTCGACGGTCTCGGAGTCGACGCCGCGGATGCCGAGCTCGGTCAGCCGCACACCGGGAGGCAACGCGAAGATGACCGTGGCGACGAGTCCGGGCACCACGCCGATGCCGAAGAACACGATGGCCGGGATCAGGTACACGAACGCCGGCATGGTCTGCATGAAGTCGAGCACGGGCTTGAGCACCGCGCGCACCGACGCGTTGCGCGCCGACCAGATGCCCAGCGGCACCGCGATCAGCACGGCGACGATCGCGGCGACGAGCACCAGCGCGAGCGTCTGCATCGCGGGCACCCAGAGGTTCATGGCCACGATCAGCCCGAACGACACCACGGTGCCGATCGCGAGCTGCCACGAGCGCACGACCCAGGCGATGAGCGCGGCGAGCACGATGATCACGATGAAGTGCGGGCTCAGCAGCGCGCGAGTGAGCGCGTCGACGAGGAAGTTCACCACGAACGACACCACGTCGAGCAGGCCGTCGAGGTTGGTCTTGATCCAGTCGACGCCGGACGCGACCCAGGTACCGATCGGAATGCGGAAACCGTCCATCAGCGCACCTCCTCCGCGGTCGGGGCCGTGGGAAGCGGCTCGGCGGTCCACCCGTCATCCAGCACGGCGTCGATCTCGGCCTGCGGCATCGGGATCAGGGGCAGCGTCAGCTCCCCCGTCGCACCCGGTCCGGGGCCCAGGGCGGCGAGCAGGGTGATGCGGGGGATCACTCCGGTCAGCCGGCCTTCGGCATCCACCACCGCGAGCGGCAGCGGCGACTCGACCGACGGCACGAACAGATTCATGAGCACCTCGTCCTCGCTCACGCTCTGCGGCACGGGCTTGAGGATCGACGCGAGCGTCGACACCCCGTTGCGCACGAGCTTCACGGCCTCGCGGTCGGTGACGATACCCAGCAGCTTCCGGTCGCGGCCGGTGACGTAGGTCGCCGACATGAACGCGTCGCGCATCTGACGCAGGGCCGTGCGGGGACCGGCGGTCTCGGGGACGACGGGGCGGGCCCGCTCCATCACGTTGGCCGCGGTGAGCACGCGGGCGCGGTCGACGTCCTGCACGAACTGCTCGACGTAATCGTTCGCGGGGTCGGTGAGGATGTCTTCCGGGGTGCCGATCTGCACGATGCGACCGTCGCGCATGACCGCGATCCGATCGCCGAGGAACATCGCCTCGTTGAGGTCGTGGGTGATGAAGACGATGGTCTTCTGGAGCTTCTGCTGCAGTTCGAGCAGCTGCTCCTGCATCTCGCGGCGGATGAGCGGGTCGAGTGCGCTGAACGCCTCGTCCATGAGCAGGATGTCGCTGTCGGCGGCGAGCGCACGGGCGATGCCGACGCGCTGCTGCATGCCGCCCGACAACTCGGAGGGCAGCTTCTCGGCCTGCCCTTCGAGACCCACGAGGCCCAGGATCTCCTCGGCCTTCGCGAGGCGCTCGGCCTTGCCGATGCCCTTGAGCTCGAGCGGGTAGGCGACGTTCGCGGCGACCGTGCGGTGCGGCAGCAGGGCGAAGTGCTGGAACACCATCGAGATGCGGTCGCGACGGATCTCCCGCAGACGGGAACTCGGGATGCCGGTGATCGAGTCGCCGTTCACGACGACGGATCCGTCGCTCGCCTCGTGCAGACCGTTGAGCATGCGGATGATGGTCGATTTGCCGGAGCCCGAGAGGCCCATGATCACGAAGATCTCTCCGCGGTTCACGGTGAAACTGGCGTCGATGACGGCTGCTGTTCCGGAATCGGTGACGTCTGCTCTGCTCTCACCGGCCTTCAGTCGACGGACGGCGTTGCTCGGATTCTTCCCGAACACCTTGTACAGATTGCGCGCTTCAAGAGCGATTTCGGACACGTTTCCCCCGCGGCTCGCCTTCGGGTGGCTGAGCCTGCTTCGGTTACGCCCGGGTGATCCTCCCGGCCGTTTCGACATGATGCTGTGGCGGCGCGGACGGCGGATTTAGGATCCACCGCGATAGAGAATCGACCATACGCCCACGCCTCTTCGCAGCACAGCTCATCGAAAGAAGGACGTGACCGCGGACTGGTCTTCGGACCGTCAGGCCCGCATTCCAACGTAACGAAATGGCCGGTCAGGGGCAAATCCGGTGCGCGCGAGGGGCGGCGCTTTCACCGTCTGACCGGGGATTGCATAGGGTTCTGTCAGTGTTCCGTGCATCACCCCGACGGGCGCGTCGATGCGGCGTCAGCGGCGGCGGATGCTGCGCGTGACCGTGAACTTCGAGGTGCGCTGCAGCTGCTCGGTGGGACCGATCAGACGGGTCAGTTCGGGGCGATAGGCGAGGGAGGAATTGAAGACCGTGAGCAGCTCACCGCCCGGTCGCAGCACCCGGGCCGCGGCCCCGAAGAGCCTCGTCGCCGCGCCCGTGTGCACGCTGTTGCCGAGGTGGAACGGGGGGTTGAGCAGCACGACGTCGGCGCTCGCATCGGGCAGGTCCGACGCGGCGTCGTCGTGGGTGACCGTGATGCGGTCGGCGAGACCGTTGCGCGCAACCGTCTCGCGGGCCGAGGCGACGGCCGCGGCGGAGCGGTCGGTCGCGATCACGCGCACATCGGGGTGCGCCCGGGCGTACGCGACAGCCAGCACACCGGTGCCGCAGCCGAGATCGACGACGGTGCGCGCCGGGTGGGCGTTCACAACTCCGGAGAAACTGCCGCTGTCGGCCGGATTCGGCCCCGATTCGGCCGGATTCGGGGAGTTCTTGAGGAGTTGTGAACGGTCGGCGTCGAGCACCTCGAGCAGCACCCGCGTGCCGATGTCGATCCGAGGCCCCGCGAAGGCCCCGCCGTGCGCGACGACCGTCATGCCGTCATGCACCGCGGTGACCGGGTAGGGCGGAGCCGCCGGCACCTCCCGCGGCTCTTCGGCGATCACCAGCCGCGACTTGCGCTCGGCGCGCTCGGCCTGCACCCGGTCGAAGCTGCGACCCAGCACCTCGTTCTGCGTGAGCGTCATGTGCTTCACGCGTCCTCCGGCAATGAGCACCACGTCAGGCGCGGCCCATCGGGCGACAGCGTCGGCGATCTGCTCGAGCTCCGCGAGCCCCTTCGGCAGTTGCAGCAGCACGAGGCGGGCGCCGGTGAGCAGAGCCGCATCGAGTTCGTGGGGGCGGAAGCCGTCGAGTTCGAGCTGCTCGGCATTGCGCGCGAGCGCACGGCGCCCCGTCGCGAGATCCTGATGCACGCGGATTCCGTGCAGCCCCGCGTCGGCCAGTGCAAGCGTGATCGCCCCGTACTCGTCGCCGATCACGGCGATCTCGGTGCCGCCGAGCCCCCGCTCAGAGACGGCGGCGACAGCGCGCGCGATGAGCAGCAGGTCGGTCGCGTCGTGCGCCTGCAGGTTGTCCGCCTCGACGTCGGGCCAGCGGCGCAGGCGGCTGTAGGGGAACTCCGGCACCAGCCCACTGTACGCGGCGCACGCGCAGGCTCTTGACGCCGACCAGCCCCGTGCATACGCTCCGGAGAGCGGGAGAGGGACGGCACCATGAGCGCTGCGATCGAGATCACCGGGCTGCACAAGAAGTACGGCCACCACACCGCGCTGCACCGGCTCGATCTGCGCGTGGCGCCCGGCACGGTCTTCGGACTGATCGGCCCGAACGGCGCCGGCAAGACGACCACCCTGCGCACCCTGGTCGACATCATCCGACCGACCTCCGGCACGGCTCTGGTGCTCGGCGAGGATCCGCGGCGCGGCGGCGCGGCCCTCCGGCGCCGGATCGGATACGTGCCGGGCGAGCTGCATCTCGACGGTCGCGTCACCGGTCATCGCCTGCTCGCGTTCTACGCCGAGGTGTCGGGCCCGGTCGCTCCCGGCGCCGCGCAGCAGCTCGCGGAGCGGATCGGTGTCGATCTCACCCGCCCCGTGCACACCCTGTCGAAGGGCAACAAGCAGAAGCTCGGGCTCATCCAGGCGTTCATGCACCACCCGGAACTGCTCATCCTCGACGAGCCGACGAGCGGCCTCGATCCGCTCGTGCAGCGCGAGTTCCTGCAGATGGTGCGCGAGGCACGCGACGCCGGGCAGACCGTGCTGCTCAGTTCTCACGTGCTCAGCGAGATCCAGCAGACCGCCGACGAGGTCGCGGTGCTGGCCGACGGACGCATCGTGGCCGACGGGGATGTGGCGTCGCTGCGACTCGGCGCGGTGCGGCGGGTGCGTGCGTCGATCGCGTCAACGGATGCCGCCGGCATCCACTCCTCCTTCGCCTCGGTGCCCGGTTTCGGCGGGGTCGAGGCGCAGTCACGCGACGGCCTCGTGCACCTCTCCGGCACCGTCGACGGCGCGATCGATCCGCTGCTGAAGCACCTCGCCCGATTCGAGGTGCGTGACCTCACGATCGAGGAGCCCGACCTGGAGGAGTCCGTGCTGCGGCTGTACGGGGAGGCCGCGCAGGAGCGCGGTGACGGACATGAGTAGCGCGCTGCCGGTGTTCCGTCGCAGCATCCGCGAGTCGTGGCGTGGCGTGCTCGGCTGGTCGGTCGGCGTCGCCGCGGTGCTGTTCCTGTACCTGCCCCTGTACCCGAGCTTCGGCACCGGCGGGGAACTGCAGAGCATCATCGACGCACTCCCGAAGCAGCTGGTGCAGACGATCGGCTACGACCAGATCTCCACAGGCGCCGGCTACACGCAGAGCACGTTCTACGGCCTCATCGGGTTCCTGCTGCTGACGATCGCCGCGGTCATCTGGGGTGCCGGTGCGATCGCCGGTGCCGAAGAGTCCGGCCGCCTCGAACTCGACCTGGCCCACGGCATCGGTCGCGTCAGCTACGCCGCCGAATCCGCGCTCTCGGTGCTCGTGCGCCTGGCCTGGCTGGGCGCCTTCGCCGGGGTGCTGGTGTGGGTGATGAACGAACCGGCGAAGCTCGGCATCGATCCGCCGCGCATCATCGGGGCGAGCGCCGCCCTGGTCGGACTCGCGTTCCTCAGCGCCGCCGCCGGCCTCTTCGCGGGTGCGCTCACCGGGCGCAAGGTCTGGGCGACCGCTGTCGGCGCCGGGATCGCGGTGCTGGGCTACGTGTTGCAGGCCGTGGCGAAGCAGTCCTCCGACGTCGAGTGGCTGAACGCACTCTCGCCGTACGCCTGGGTATACCACCGGTCACCCCTGCTCGACGGTGTGGATCTCGGCGGTCTCGCGCTCGTCTGGGGGATCGCGCTCGTGCTCGCCGCGGCATCCGCCCTCGTGCTCGAGCGTCGCGACATCACGGCATAGCCCGCCGCACATCCGCCCGGGATCCGCGCGGATCATCCGCCCCGAAACTGTGCCCGCCACACACGCCCTTGACACCCTTCGGGTTGCATGGTTAGTTAGTCGAGTAAGTAACCCACTAACCGACCGGAGGACTCGTGATCGAAGAAGGCAAACCGCTCTTCCTCCAGATCGCCGAGCAGATCGAGGACTCGATCGTCGACGGCTCGCTCGCCGAAGAGGCGCAGGCTCCTTCCACGAATGAGCTCGCCGCGTTCTACCGCATCAATCCAGCCACCGCAGCCAAGGGAGTCGCCATGCTGACCGACAAGGGCGTGCTGTACAAGCGCCGCGGCATCGGGATGTTCGTGGCCGACGGCGCCAAGGAGATCCTCCTCGGCGAGCGTCGGGCCGTGTTCGCCGACCGCTACCTCGACCCACTCCTCGCCGAAGCCCGCACGCTCGGGCTCAGCGCCGACGACCTCGCGGACCTGCTCCGGCAGCGCGCCGCACACACCATCGCAGAAGGGAAGAACCCCGCATGACCACCGTCATCGAGGTGCAGAACCTCACCAAGCGCTACAAGGACAAGCGAGCGCTCGACGACGTCTCGCTCACGATCGAGGGCGGCGCGATCTACGGCCTGCTCGGACGCAACGGGGCCGGCAAGACGACGCTGATGTCGATCCTCACTGCTCAGAACTTCGAGTCGTCCGGCACCGTGCGCGTGTTCGGCGAGCACCCCTACGAGAACTCGCGCGTGCTCGGCCGCATCTGCTTCGTGCGAGAGAGCCAGAAGTACCCGGACGACGCCTATCCGAAGCACGCGTTCAAGGCTGCGAGCCTGTTCTTCCCGAACTGGGACCAGGCCCTCGCCGACGAACTCGTCACCGAGTTCCAGCTGCCCATGAAGCAGACGATCAAGAAGCTCTCCCGCGGGCAGCTGTCGGCGGTCGGCGTGATCATCGGCCTCGCCTCGCGCGCCGACCTCACGTTCTTCGACGAGCCCTACCTCGGCCTCGACGCGGTCGCCCGGCAGATCTTCTACGACCGGCTTCTCGAGGACTACGCGGAGCACCCGCGCACCGTCATCCTCTCGTCTCACCTGATCGACGAGGTCTCCAACCTCATCGAGAAGGTGATCGTGATCGACAACGGCACGATCCTCCTGAACGAAGACACGGATGCCGTGCGCGATCGCGCGGTGACCGTCGTCGGCGATGCCGCCACAGTGGACGCCTGGGTGGGCGGCCGCGAGGTGCTTCATCGAGAAGCGCTCGGCCGCGTGGCATCCGTCACCGTGCTGGGCGCACTGTCCACCGAGGAGCGAGCCGAGGTGACATCGGCGGGTCTCGACCTGGCGCCGGTGTCGCTGCAGCAGCTCATCGTGCGACTCACCCAGAAGGCCGACGCGCGGTCGGCCGTGAAAGAGGAGGTCCGCTGATGCGACGCACGCTCAACGTCATCCGCCTGCAGCTCATCAACCGGCAGACGTTCATCTGGGTCCCGCTGATCATCCTCGGTGCGGCGACGGCCCTCTCGATCCTCATCTACGCGATGATCCCGACCGACGGCCCGAAGTACGGCGGCGGGGGTCAGGCTCCCCTGTGGTACTTCTTCGCGATCGGCATCTCGGCCATGACGCTCACGTTCCCGTTCTCGCAGGCCATGAGCATCACGCGGCGGGAGTTCTTCGCGGGCACCATGCTCACGGCGATCCTGGGCAGCGCGTTCCTCGGGGTGATCTTCCTGATCGGCGGCGGGATCGAGATGGCCACGAACGGCTACGGCGTGAACGGCTACGTGTTCTACCTGCCGTGGCTGTGGCAGGCCGGACCGGTGGGGGCCTTCGTGGTCTACTTCACGCTCGCCCTGCTGCTGTTCGTCGTCGGCTTCACCGGCGCCACGATCTACAAGAGCTGGGGGCCGCTCGTGCTCACCGTCGTGGGTGTGGGGCTCGGGCTGGTGCTGGTCGGACTGGTGTTCCTCGCGACGCGGCTCGAGCTGTGGATGAGCGTGTGGCGCACGATCGGCGACCTCGGAGCCCTGGGCCTGGCCCTCTGGGGACTCGTCGTGGTCGCCGTGCTCACCGGGGTCTCGTTCCTCGCCTTCCGACGGGCGATCCCCTGAGCTCACTCGCCTGAGCTCACTCGCCTGGCGGGCGAAAGTCCGGATCATCCGCTCTCGGCGCGGCGCGTTCTCACGCGCCGCGCCGATCGCGTTGCGGATCGTCGCCGTTTCGGCACCCGCCCACACCGAGCTCAGATCCGGTCATCGGCGGCCAGGAGGTCGATCTGCCACGCACGACTGTCGGGGTCGCCGGCGTCATGCGCCTCGACCGCCTCGGTCATCACGTCTTCGATGCGCTCCACGAGTGCATCGAACTCGGCCCCGGTCAGTCGCACCGAGCGCTGGGAGAATGCCGCATGGGTCTCGGTGGTGCGCCCGCTGATGTACTCGGGAGTCCAGGCGAGCACGCGGCGCAGCATCTCGTGATGCTCCTCTGCGAGCGCGTTCATCATGACCCCACCGAGTACCTCGTCCGGCACAGGGTTCTCCGGCCCGCCGAGGCTCAGCGCCTGCTTGCGCAGGGCCCATACGCGATCGCGGCGGTCACGGGCGCGCTCCGGCGCCTCTTCGATCAGCCCCGCGTCGGCGAGCACCCGCAGGTGGAAACTCGCACTGTTGGCCGCGACACCCAGCGCCTCGGCGATGTCGGCCGCCCGCAGGTGCTCGCGCTGACGGAACAGATGCAGCATCTCGCGGCGGAGCGGATGCGTGTACGCCTTGAGCATGGCCGATGTCATCCACACCGGATCGGGTCGCTTCTGCTCCTCGCTCATGGCGCGAGTCTATCCGCACTCACAATTGCGCAATAAGACTTGCGCAATTGTTCTTGCGCATTTACTCTCAAGGCATGACCACCGTGACCGCGCACCGCCTGTGGCGCAACACCCGCTATCTGATCTGGCTCGTGAGCGACACGAGCAAGGGCATGGCCGCGGCACTGTTCGGATTCGCGATCCCCCTGCTGGCCCTGATCATCACGAACGACCCCGCCCAGGCCGGCATCGTCGGCGCCGCGGCGATGGTCGCCCGCCTGCTCGCGACGCTGATGGGCGGCATCCTTGCCGATCGGCATCCGCGCATCGCCCTGATGCTGTGGGGGTCGCTCCTCGGCATACTGCTCGCCGGCGCGTTCACGGCGCTCGCCCTCACCGACTCGCTCACCTTCGTGACCCTGCTGGTGATCGACGTGCTGCTCGCGGCGCGCAGCGGCCTGTTCGACGTCGCGGGCGAGAGTGCGATCAAGGAGATCGTGCCCGACGACGCCATGGGCCGCGCGCAGGCCGCGAACCAGGGCCGGGATGCCGCGCTGCAGCTCGCCGGCGGCCCCCTCGGCGGACTCCTGCTCGGCGTGGGCGGCTGGCTGATCGGCGTCGCCATGACCGTCTGTCATGTGATCGCCGCGCTCACCGCGTGGATGCTGGAGCGCGGCCGCTCGACCGCTGCGGGCGAAAACGGAGACGAAGCGCCCGCGCTCCGGCGCGCCGCGCTCGAACACGCCGCCCCCGCGGCAGATGATCCCGGTTTCGACACGGCATCCGTGTGGCGGGAGATGCGCGAGGGTTTCACCTGGCTGCTCTCGCGCCCCGATCTGGGTGGAGTGCTCGTGATCACCACGATGATCAACCTGGGGTTCAATGCCGCGATCACGACCGTGATCTACGCGTTGCAGCAGGACGGATACTCAGAACTCATGATCGGCACGATCTCGGCGGGGATCGGGATCGCGATGCTCGTCGGAGCGTTCGTGGCACCCCTGCTCGTGCCCCGCATCGGTGCCGGCGTGCTCACGATCGCCGGTCTCGCGGTCGCCGCCGTCGCCGTGATCGGGCTCTCGTTCGTGACGACTCCGTGGGCGATCATCGCCGTGCTCGGCGGCGCGGTGCTGCTGCTGCCGTCGCTCAACGCCGGGATGATGGGCTACTTCATGGTCGCGACCCCGACGCATCTGCTCGGTCGGGCAGGCAGCGCCGCGGGCGTGCTGGGCATGGGCGCGATGCCCCTCGCACCGCTGATCGCCGGCTTCGGCCTCACGGTTCTCGGTCGCGACGGGACGATCCTCATCTGCGCGGCGCTGTGTCTGATCGCGGTCGGCCTGGCCGTCGGCAACCGGGCCCTCCGCGCACTTCCGGTCGAATCACGCTGGGCGGAACACGCGAGGCAGTACGAGGTGGGCTGACGCGGCCGCCGCCGTGTCGGTGCGCTGGACTATCGTGGGCGCACCACCCTCCCCGCGGAAGAGAGCGAGACACCGATGTCCGAGATCGAGATCACCGAGAAGCCCCTTCCCGCCGTGCGGCTGGCGGCCCTCACCGAGACGGTGGCGACGCAGCCCGAAGTCGCCGGGGTCGTGGGCCCGCTGTTCGACCGCGTCGCCGACGCGCTGGCTCCGGCGGGAGCCTCGTTGGCGACACCGATCGCCGAGTACGACATGGACGAGAACGGCGTGCGCATCACGGCCGGCTTCGTGTACGACGGTCCGGCGCTCGACGGCATCGACATCGTGGAGTTGCCCGCCGCCGCGAGCGCCGTCACCGGCCTCCACCTCGGCGAGATGGCGACGATCGATCGGAGCTGGCAGGCACTGTACGACGCGATCACCGTACGCGGAGCCCACGCCGAGGGACCATGCCGCGAAGTGTACGTACGAGCGGAGTCCGAAGACCAGCTCGACTGGATCACCGAGCTGCAGCAGCCCGTCGTCAGCTGACCGCCCGGCCGGGCGTTACAGCGCGCCGGTGAGAGCCGCGATGCCGAGCAGCACCGACACCAGTGCGAGCACGAGGGCGATCGAGATCAGCACTACGTGCACCGTGAGGAACGGCGTCGCCTTGCCGTTCTCGTCGCGCGCACGCGGGTCGTTGGCAACGCGCTTGTAGAACCTCGGCCAGACGAGGGCGTTGAAGGCGGCGTTGAGAAACAGCACGATGGCGAGAGGGATCACCCCTCCACGGTATCGGCTCGTCGTCCGTGCCGTGGCGAGTCTGCCAGCGGCGACAAGAGTCAGTCCCAGTGGGCAAAAAGCAGCGTCGCGCGGCTGTGACGCACGCAGGCCGCGAGGATCTTCTCCCTTGTCTCACCGTCGAGAGTAGCGATCGATTCATCGAGGATCAGCACGTCAGGTTCGCGGAGCAGCGCTGCCGCGATAGACACCCGTGTTCGTTCCCCCGTCGATAGCCTCCATCCCCCTTCCCCCACGGGCTGCGCAAACCCCGCGGGCATGGTGTCCAACAGGCTGCCGAGCCCGAGCTCGATCATCAGCGCGCGAGCACGGGTTTGCAGCGAGTCGCTGGGCGGCCATTCGACCCCGCTCGCGACATTGAACAGCAGGCTATTTCCAAACATGTGGTCGTCGTCTGCCTGTAGAACGCGCGTGATGACGACACCATCGCGACGTCTGACAACTCCTCCGGTCGGCTCCCGCTCTCCGGAGAGGACCTCGCCGAGCGTCGTCTTTCCAAACCCCGAAGGGGCGCTGATGAGCAGTCGGTCACCGTCACGGATGACGATGTCCACCGGGCGCGTGAGCCCTTGGCCCAGTGCGAACGTCGCTGTCACGTGACACGCCTCGAGCAGCGTATCTTCGTCCCAGGAGTGCTGATGAACAGCGCCAGCCAGGGCGGCAATTTGGGAGACCTCGGACGACGTCACCGTGAAGCTCTCCAACTCGCGGAGGCCGTGCGCTGCGTCCATGGTCGCTGCTGTGTCCACGATCACGGCAGCGAGCCTCTCGATGCCGGAGGTGGCCAGGAGCGCTATCCCAATCCCGGCCGCGATGGTCCCCGGCGCCCCCGGATCGGATCCCCCCAGGAAGAGGATGAGGACAACCGCGACGAGCGCCGCGGTTGGCAGCACCGACGCAATGACGGCGACCGCATCCACTCGGCCGGCGAGCCGGCGGTACTCCTTCAGCTCAGCATCGATCTGCGTTGCACTCGCATAGCTCCGGTCGAGGATCTGGGTGGTCTCGAGCCCGAGCAGTCCCTCCATGGACTGCGCTGTAATAGACAGGCGCGACGAACGCCAGTCACGCCTGGCCCGGACCAGCGCTGCACCGAGGACCATCAACAATGCGACGGCGACGCCCACCGTCCCCACCATGAGAACGGGGAGTCCCGAGACGAGGATGAGGACACCGGCCGCCCCGACCTCGAGGCTCCCCAAGATCCAGCCGACGCTTGCGCGAGCGAGGAAGTCACCCACGACCTCTACGTCGAGCGCTTTGGACAGGGCCGATCCAGGCCCGATCGACTTCACCCGATCCGGGGACGCCGTTACTGAGGAGACGAGCGCCCGCCGTCGGTACAGCGTTCCTACCCGGGCCCCAAAGGTACCGGCAGCGGTGCCGGACGACGCTCGCAACAGGACGAAGGCGGCCATCAGTAAGGCGAAAATCCTCCAGTCCACCGCCTTGCCGTCGTAGAGGTTCGATCCAACCCATCCGACGGTGACAGCCAGGACCGCGATTGCGCACATCTCCAGCACGATGGAGACGACGAGCCATGACACGTTGACAGACCCACGGCGCACGACTCCACTCATGAGTCAACGGAGCTGTCAGGGGCGCCGTGTCGCGCGCTCACCGATGAAAGAGATGCGAGGTCGACGCGCTTCCATCCGTGAGGCCGTCGCTCGGAAGAGCGCGCAAGTCTGCGGAAACGGCTGGTCTCATCGGCAAGCAGTTTGCGAGGATCATCGAACTCCACCACTCGTCCACCCTCCATCACTACGACGAGATCGAACGTGGCAGCATCGGACATCTCGTGCAATGCGCAGAGCACCACTGATTCTGACCAGACTTCTCGTATGGCGCCGAGCGTGGCGGTACGTTGCTTTCGCGGCAACCCCCGCAGGGCCTCATCCAGCACGACCACCGACGCATCCGGTCGTCCAAGCGCTCGAGCCAGTCGCACTCGCTGTGCTTCACCGTCCGAGAGAAGCGCTCCTCCTTCGCCCACCTCCCGACGCGCAAAGGCCTCGGGATCGTCCACACCAACCAGAGACAACCGTGATTCCACAGACGAGGAGAGCCTCGACCCTGCAAACGCGACGTTGCTCCGCACCGTCGCTCCCCACAGCCACGCGGTCGGTGCCGCCCAACTTGATCCGGCGGTGTCTCGCCGGTCAGCGCGACTGACCGTTCCCGCACTGGTCTCCGTCGTTCCCAACACGACGGACAAGAGCGTCGACTTCCCAGATCCAGTCGCGCCCACCACCGCCACATGAGCACCGTGAGGAATCTTCAGGCTGACGTCGCGCAGGACATCGACAGATCCGTTTTGAACGTGAACCTCTTCCAGGACGATCGCCGACTCCGCGTCGAGTCTCGCAGTGGGGCACTGCCGTCCGATGCGTACCGCATTGAGCGGGCCGCTTTGCCGCAGCAGAGTTGAGCGCACAGAAGGGAACGTTTGCAAGACCTGTGCGCATGTCGAGCCCGCATCGATGATCAGAATCCCCAGCACCATCACCAGAAGAGTGAGCCCTGCGCTCTCGCCGGCGACATCGTGCAGGCACCAGGCGAGGGCGAGGACGGCCACAGAGCCCGCGATCGCTCGGGAGAGTCCGGTCAGGAAGTTCAGTCGCTGCAGTGCGCTCTGCCACCCCGCGGCGAGCACATCATGCTCAGCGAGAAGCGCGGACGCGACGCCCTTCTGATGGAGCGCTTGGGCTCCGAGCAGGGCATCCGACACTGGGCGGGCGAGACACCCGCTGAGGGTCTGCGCCCGAAGGTCCGCCTGCGCAAGAGCGCGCGAGAAGAGCCAGGGGATCGAAACGGCGGCGAGGAACAGCATGCTGACCGCAAGCATGGCTTGGGGGGCGGCGAGCATCACTACAGCCATCGCGATCGTGGCGATGAAAGCAGCAGTCAGGATCTGCATGGCGCGGCTCGGGAACTCTCGAAGGCGATGGGTGCTGTGAGCTCGGAACACGATGTCAGACACCGGCCGAGACCGGATGAACGACGCGGGGAGCTTGCTCGGCGCCCGCATCCATGCTCCACGCACGTGCACATCCAACTGTCGCCCGAGCGCAAGCGAGCCCACGGTGGCGACTCCCCGCAATACGGTCAGCCCCAGGATTATCGCGATCATCAGACCGAAATGCAGGCCGTCGGGACCGAGCATCGACCGGAACCCGAGGAGTTGAAGTGCGTTCGCGACGGCGGTTGCGAACGCGATGAGGATAAGCGCGACCGGCAACCAGCTGACCCGTTTCACCGCCTCAATCACAGTCCGATACGGATTCGGCTCCGGTATGGCCAACTCAGCACGCGTCTGCGGTTCCGCCGCGTCGGCGTTCCACGACTTGGCCCTCAGTAGAACGGCTCCGCGAAGAGTGACCTGCCCGCTAGAGACGTCGTCCGGGATGACACACGACCACGAAGAACGCTCCAGGCTCGTGCCCCGGGATACGACGTGCTCCCGCAGACGCGCATGCAGCACCGCGCTGCGCGTGAAGCGAGCACTGCCACGCTCCTCCGACCGCAACGCGGCGTCAAGGGCCGCGAGGCCGTGCGGCCCCTCATCTTGCAGCGCGAGCGCGACCAGATCCGCCGCAGAGTCGCGAGCCACTCCGACGGCAATCGCGCGCCTGAGAAGGCCCTCTCGAAACTCGGGCCCGCTCGCCCACGCGCGCCACATCTCCGTCGGCACTTCGAGGTCGTGTCTATACAACTCAGTCGCGAACTGTCTGGGTGGAAGACTTCTTCGACCCGACGCCGGGTCCATCAGGGCGACACGTCGCCGTCCGCGCCGCCAGGCCACCACGAAGTGAGCGAAGCCATCAGGGAGCACCGTCACGACGATCCCCGGAAAATACTCTTCCGGCACGGCGAGTATCTGCTCGGCCGGTACGACCATCTGAACCGCGTCGAGTCCGGCCGCCACCGCCACCGCCTCGATACTGTCGATGGAGGTTCCGTCGATTCCGGTGTTGCACATCGCGCGGAGACGCTCGTACGGCGCCGGAGCCGAGAATCCCCGCAGCAATGAGGTGAGGGCCGCTGGACCACAATCCAGCCACGATGTCTGAACGACCTCCGGCGGGTTTCTCCGATACCGTGCCACTCTTGCCTCCATCAGAAAATGAGACCGGGTGGCCCGCGCGCGAAGCGGCTCGACCACCCGGCTCCCCCACGACGGATGCGCAGGGGCTAAAGCTTCAGTAGTGAACGTCAGTTGGTCCTCGAGAAGGGCCCAGCCTTCACATCGGTCTTTGCCTGCATTGCACACCCCCTTTCACCTGTTTCACGGATCGCGCACCAAGGCGCGCGATGGTAGTCGAAAGCCAGTCGCCCCTCGAGCCCAGCCTTGGTCTTCGCCTCGGCTCTGGGCGTCACAGACCATGCCTCCCTGTCAACTGAATACCGCAATCCCCCGGTGTTGCCAACCCTTTTGAGGCATCCGATGCCGTGTGACGACATAGTGCCGTCTGACGATGGCATCGGATCATTCAGATGACGTGGTCGCATGATTGCCGCCCGAGGAGAGACCTGTTGACGCCGGATGTATCACCAAACCCTTGCCGTGCTCCTGGTAGGTGTGATCACAATGGGCTTCATGATCGACGGTGCACCCGGCGCCGCTCTCGATCCTGCATCGGACGACGGCACCGCTCGCTGGCAACGGGCCTCGGCCCTGTTCGATGCATGGCATGAGGGCGACGGTCACGCAATGGACGAGCTCGTGCGTCTCATGACGCCCGTGCTGTGGCACGTCGTGCGCGCCTACGGACTCGAACGCACACTCGCCGAAGACGTCGTGCAGACCACCTGGCTGCAGCTCGTACGGGGTCACGGATCGATCGCCGACTCGAAGGCCGTGTCCGCCTGGCTCACGACGACCGCCCGCCGCGAGGCCTGGAAGGTCGGCAAGGCACACGGCCGGATCGACACCGCCGACTCCGACGACCTCGACGTGCTCCTTCCGGAGCAGGCGTCCGCCGAAGAGCACGCCGCGATCGGCGATGAGAGACGGCGCCTCTGGATGGCCGTGCGACGCCTGGCCGAACGCTGCCAGCGTCTGCTGCGCGTCATCGCCTTCGAGGATCGCCCGGATTATGCGCGCCTCGCCGAGGAGCTCGCGATGCCGGTGGGAAGCATCGGTCCGACGCGGCAGCGCTGCCTCGCGAAGCTCCGCGACCTGCTCGAAGCCCCGACGGCCCCGACGCCATCGAGAGGTGTCGCATGAGCGAACATGAGGATGCCGAGATCTTCGCCCAGTTGCGCGCACTCTGGGCAGATGTCGACCCGGTGCCCGCGACCCTGATCGATCGGATGGTCGCCGCGGTCGCGGCAGACGGGTTGATCCACGAGTACGCGCTGCTGACCCTGGTCGAGAGTGAACTGGGTCCGGTGAGGGGAGATGCCGATGCGCTGACCCTGCAGTTCAGCGACGGCGTCACCAGCATCCTGCTGCATGTGACGACCTCGGCATCCGGACGCCGACGCGTCGACGGGTGGGTCGACACCGCGGCCGCCGAGATCGCGCTCGTCCAGGGCGAGAGGTCTCGCGCGACGGAGCCCGCCGAAACCGGACGCTTCTCCTTCGACGACGTACCACCCGGACTCACACGGGTGCATCTGACGACGACCGGCGTAGATGGGGGACCCCGCACGCTGTCGACGCCGCAGTTCGAGATGTAGACCGCCTTCGGGCATAGGGGCGGGGCCACCCGCACGGAGAGGATGACCGATGGAGCAGCCCAAGGGGTGGACGTGGAGAGACCGCGCGGAAGGCTCGATGCAGCGAGGGGCCGCGCTCGATCCGAGCCTCGAGCCTGTTGGCGGCATCCGAGCTTTTCCGACCGCGTACCTTCCGGAACGACTGTTGATCACGCAGGACCTCGACGACAACGAGGCCTTCGATCGTGAGATCCGCACGCTCCGCGATTCTGCGGACAGCTTCGGCTGGCTACTCGAGATCGAGCAGGGCGACGGCACCTTGCGCGAGCTCGTCCCCGGGGTGCCGGGTTTCCTGCGCGCGCGCCTGACCACGCCGGACCAACCGAGCCGCGGGGAGTCTCCGGTCGCACCGGATGCGTGGAGGGTTCTGCAGCGGGCACGCCGCATGTCGAGATCGACGATGCCGCGCACAAGCCTTGAGCACGTGCTCTCGATCGACCCCGTCGGGCTCAATCCCTTCAGTCATACGAACCCGTTCAGCCACACGAACCCGTTCAGCCACACGAACCCTGCGGGAGGAGAAAGGGGTGGGGGTGGTAGCGAGGACTACCTCGCCTCCGGTCGCGGGGGCCGACAGCCTGTGAGCTGGGTAGGGCCCGCACCCCAGCGGAAGTCCGCACCTCGCAGAGGACGCAGACCAGTCGTCGCCGTGCTCGACACCGGGTGCGGAGAGCACGAGTGGCTGCCGGATGACATCGTCACGCGTGACGTCACACTCGACGGGGCACCCGTCGGCGTGGTCGACGACGCAGACCCAGAGCGCTTCCCCGACCTGTACGGGCCGCTTGATGGCGGCATCGATCCGGTCGCCGGCCACGGCACGTTCATCGCCGGCATCGTGCGGCAGACGGCGCCTGACGCTGACATCCTCTCGATCCGTATGGCCGGGGGGCTGGGCGTCGTCGATGAGAGCACCTTCCTGACAACGCTCGCCCAGGTCATCGAGCTGCTGCGCAGACACCGCGAGGACCCGAAGACCGGTCATCCCATCGACGTGCTGAGCCTCTCCCTCGGCTACTACCACGAGACTCCGTTCGATGGACTCTTCACGCTCACCCTGAATGCCCTCCTGTCCACGGCACGGGAACTCGGATGCGTGGTCGTCTGTTCGGCTGGCAACGACACGATCGACCGACCCTCGTTCCCCGCGTCGCTGTGGGATTGGCCGGGCGCCGACAACGGGATCGGGCATGACACGAACGCTCCGCTTCTCGCCATCGGCGCACTGAATCCGTCGTCTCGGACGGTCGCGCTCTTCTCGAACGTCGGCCCCTGGGTCCATGCTTATGCGCCCGGAGCAGCCGTGGTGAGCACCTCTCCGACGTTCGTCGGCGGTGAACAGGCTTCGACGCGAGCCGACTTCGATGCGCTGCACCGCGAGACGATCGATCCCGACGACTATCGCGGCGGGTTCGCGGTATGGAGCGGGACTTCCTTCGCTGCTCCCTTCGTCGCGGGACGGATTGCCGCTCGCCTCGGCACTGTGCCGCTGAGAGGTGTCGGGTCGGAGGTAGCATCCGCAGCGGTCATCGATGTGCTCGCGGACCTTCCCCTCTCGAAGGGAGGCGCCTGAGCCGCAGCCCTCAGAGGTGATGGGTGCTTCCGCGGCGAGCGCACACCGGGCATGCTGATCAGATGATTCTGTCCTCTGAGGAACTCCACCGTCGCGGGGTCGAGGCAGCGAACGCACGTCGGTTCGATCGCGCTCGACGCGCGCTGGATCTGGCCGCTGCGCGTACCGAGGACCCTGACCTCCGTGCCCGCATCGATGGAACGATCGCGTACGTCCTCGACCAGACCGGTGAGCACTCCTCCGCGGAAGCGCTGTCGCGCGAGCTGCTCCGACGCGAGGGACTGAGTGCGAACACGATCGCGCTCTTGAGTGGCCAGCTCGGAATCCTCCTCATGCACGCCGGGAATCTCGACAGCGCCGACAAGCTGCTCACGCGCGCGATCGACACCATCCCTCGTGGGACGATCGAGTTCGCGAACCTCCTGATGAGCCGATCCATGGTCTTGATGCAACAGCATCATCTCGACCGGTGCGCCGCGGACCTCCTCGATGCAATCGAGGTCTTCGAAGCCACGAACGCCATGGAATCCCTCGCGAGAGCCCGCCACAACCTCGGCTACACCGCGCTCCTCCGCGGCGACCTCGTCGCCGCCCTCCAACTGATGTCCGAATCTCGCCCCGTGTTCGCCGAAACGAGCGAACTGGCCACGGCGATCAGCGACCTCGATCGCGCTGAGGTGCTTCGTGACGCCGGACTGACCACCGAGGCAGAAGTCCTGCTCGGCGAGGTAGTCAAGCGATTCGGCGCCCAGCGCATGCGGCAGGCGCGCGGGGAAGCTGAGTACCACCTCGCCCGCTCCCTCCTCCGCCACGACCTCGTCGCCGCCGAGCGCACCGCGACCGCCGCAATGCGTCGCTTCACAGCACTGCGCAGCGACGGGTGGGCCGCACGATCCGAAGCGCTGCGCCTGGAGGCACGCACCCGCGCGCTACCTGATTCACCACCACCAGCTGCGGATTTCTCGGTCGCCACCGCCGCGCTCGTGCGGAACGGATCTCACGCCGAGGCGACGGCACTGCGCATGGTCGCACGTCTCGCCGGCCACGGGCGAATGCCCAAGATCACTCAGGACGACCCCACCCCGCTCCAACTGCGAGCCCACGAAGTACGCGCGCTCCGTGCCGTGGGCCGGGGGCGCAACACCGAGGCTATGCGCGCCGCGGCCGACGGCCTCGACCTGCTCGCAGGATGGCAGCAGTCGTTCGGTGCGCTCGACCTGCAGGCCTCGGTGGCGATGCAGGGGAGCGAGCTCGTCTTCGCCGGGCTGACTGCCGCCGCCCGCACCCGCGATCCGGAGACGCTGTTCGCCTGGTCCGAGCGCGCACGGCACCTCAGCCAGCAGGTCGCGCCGCTACGCCCTCCGCACGACGACGCCCTCGCGACGGATCTCGCGGAGCTGCGGATGCTGCGCGCCGACCTCGCAGGTCACGACTGGACGACCGATGCCCGCGTGCGTGTGCTGCGCGATCGGGTGCGGGAACGGCAGTGGTCCTCGACCCGCTCCGGGGGCACGAACGAACGTGTCGACCTCGCCGAGACCACGGCGCTGCTCGATGCGGATACCGCGGTGCTCGCCTACGTGTTCACCGGCACGGCGCTGCACTGCGTCATGGTGACGGCATCCGCCGCGCGCATCGTCGACCTGTCGCTGTCACGCGTACGGGCGGCGCTCGATGGACTGCGCGCCGATCTCGATGTGGCCGCGCTCACCCGCGGCGGGCTGATGGCCGAGGTGATCGCCCGCTCGCTCGACGCACGCCTGGCCGTGCTCGATACCGAACTCGTGGCCCCCGTGCGGGGGTCGGCGCGGCGGCTGGTCGTGACCTCGCCCGGCATCCTGGCCGGAGTGCCGTGGGCGATGCTCCCCGGGATGCACGGCACCCCGTTCACCCTCGCGACGTCGGTGTCGCGGTGGAGCGCCGATCGTCGGCGCCCCCTCGAGGAGAGCAGTCGTATCGGATTCGCCGCGGGTCCGCGCGTGCCACGCGCCGGTGAGGAGATCCGGCAGGCCGCCGCGGCGTGGGGCGCATCCCCGGTGCAACTGCACGGACCGGAGGCGACCGTCACCGCGGTCACGGCACTCGCCGGCACCACCGATCTGCTGCACATCGCCGCTCACGGCCGACACGCGGTCGACAACCCGTTGTTCTCGGGCTTCGAGCTCGCCGACGGCACCCTGTTCGGCTACGACGTCGATCTGATCCCGACGGCGCCGGCGACGGTCATCCTGTCGGCGTGCGAGCTCGGACGCTCGTCGGTGCGATGGGGCGAAGAGGCTCTGGGCATGACGAGAGTGTGGCTGCACGCCGGCACCCGATGCGTGATCGCGGCGCCGGTCGTGGTGCCCGACGACGTGGCGAGCGAGTTGCTGAGCGCGGTGCACACCGAGCTCGCGCGCGGAGCGGATGCGGCGACAGCACTCGCACAGGCCTCCGCGGAGACCGGGCACCGCGCTCCGTTCCAGTGCCACGGCAGCGGATTCTGAACTTTTTCTCCATTCGGTGTATCACCGGGGAGGGTGCCCGCTCCTGATCTTCGGAAGGTGTCATGCGGAGGGCCCCGGAGGTACGGGGCGCAAGGGAGGCGCAACAACGGAGAGTCCTGTGCACTGGGGAGTGCGGGATGACACGGACATCGACTACTCAGAGGGACGCGCGGTATGCAGCCGCGGCACCCTCGCGAAGGCCTCGGCGTGTTGGGGACGCCGAGGCCTTCGTTCTGCCCCGGCGATCAGGATGCTGCCGCCCCGCCCTGCAGAGTCGTGATCTCCGCACGAGCGGCCGCCACGATCTCATCGTTGGTGTGCGCGTGACCCCAGAGCCCCCATCCACCGGGGGTCGCTTCGATGAGTGAGACCCAGGTGCGCTGAGCGAGCGAGTCGTCTCCCGCTGCGCGCGCGACGAGATCGGTCAGTCGTCGCACGACGGCGATCTGCTTCTCACGGTCGAGGGCTCCCGCGTTCGTCAGCACCTGCACCCGCACATGGTTCGAGGCGCCATCGACGTTGGAGATGCTGCCCTCGGGGAGCTCGTGCACGAATGCGGCGGTGTTGATGCGGAACATCGGGATGTCGGGCACCTGCTCGACGTCTTTCACCGTCGCCGCGGCCTCGACGGCGAGCGCGTGCACATCGGCGAAGGTTCCGACGGTGGCGTAGATATCGATCATGGGCATGGTGACGCTCCTTGCGGTCGGGACCCATCATGAATATGACGGTCGTCATAGACGATAGAATATGATTATCGTCATAGTCAAGAGAAGGAGGCGACATGGTCACCGACGCACGCGATCGCATGGTGCGCACCGCTGCCCTCCTCTTGGCGAAGCGGGGCCTCCAGGGAGCATCCTTCTCCGAAGTTCTCACCGCCTCGGGTGCACCGCGCGGGTCGATCTATCACCACTTCCCCGAGGGGAAGGACCAGTTGGTGACCGAGGCTCTCGCACTCGCCCAAGCACGCGCCTTGGCAGCACTCGAAGAGCATCGCGACCGACCCGCCACAGAGATCGCGCAGGCGTTCGTGCAGCTGTGGCGCGACGTGCTCGTCGCCTCCGACCACCAGGCAGGATGCGCGGTCGTCGCTGTCACGGTCGCCACAGAGGACCGGGCCCTCATCGAGACCGCGGCGGCCGTCTTCCGCGACTGGCAGGACACTCTTGCCGATCTTCTCCGCACGGGAGGCGTGTCCGCCGATCGCGCCGCCTCGCTCGCCGCGCTTCTCATCGCCGCGAGCGAAGGGGCGGTCATCGTCGCCCGAGCGCAGGGCTCACTCCAGCGATTCGACGCCGTCGCCGACGAGCTGATCGGCGCCGTCGCCTCAGCGAGCTGACCCCGTCGCACCTCACCCGCCCGCGCCCGACATGAAGGAGATCTCGACCAATCGCGCGATCGCCAGCCTCAGACACTCGTCGCACCGTTGATCACGACGGTCGTGGCGATCGTGGTGATCACCACGACGGCAAGCCCCGCTGTCGGCACCCACCAGGTCTCTTTGCCGCGCGCGTGGAAGACCAGGATGAGCACGCTGGACAAGACGACGCTTCCCAGACTCACCCACAACTGGGCCCGCCACGCTCCAGCCACGGCGTCGTACGCACACTCATCTCCGCATCCGGCGATGAGGAGCGTCTGCATCAGCACCCAGTAGCCTGCTGCTCCCGCGACCAGCACCTGCACGATCAGCAGGCCGAGAGCCACGGCGCGGGAAGTGGGGCTCTTGTGCACGGGCACCGTCATGACGGTAGACCCTACCCCGCGAGCAGCACCTCGTGACCGATCTCGCGGAGCGCGGCGACGGCATCGGCCCCGGCGACACCGACAGCGGACCGCACCCGCACCGCATGAGAAGCTGGACCGTGATCGAATTCCGGCCAGCCGACCCTGCCGATGCCGAGGACATGACCGAGGTGCAGAACGCAATCTATCGCGCGGGACTCCGGGCGAGCCCGGTCGATGTCGCTGTGATCAGAGAGCGTTACCTTGCTGTCGAGCACACCGTCGCGTGCACTGTCGCTGTTCAGGGCGGCCGCGTCGTCGGTTTCCAGTCACTCAAGCGGGCATGGCCGGACAACCCGTACGACGTGACCGTGGGGTGGGGGATCATCGGCACCCACATCCACCCGGATGCTGGACGCAGCGGCATCGGGCGCCGGCTCTTCGCCATCTCGCTGTCAGCGGCGAGGGCCGCCGGGCTGCGACACATCGACGCGACGATCGGTGCTGACAGCGCACCAGCACTGGCGTACTACTCAGCCATGGGCTTCGCCCCGTACCGAGAGGGAGACGGCGCCATCCCGCATCGCCTCGACCTCTAGGCGTACTGACGATTCCGTCGACGCGCCGTCACGCGACCTTCACACCAGGCCTTGTCGCCACGCACGCTCCGTGCTCAGCTCGACGAGATCGCCGACTTCTCCTGCCCGCGTCCCTCACGCGCAGGATGCAAGCCTGACCCGATCAAGCGCAGTCCGCGCTCCCTACCCCGCGAGCAGCACCTCGTGACCGATATCGCGGAGCGCGGCGACGGCATCGGCATCGGCCCCGGCATCCGTGAGCACGGTCGGGAAGAGTTCCACGCCGCCGACCGCCGCGAACGCGACGACGCCGAGCTTGCTGCCGTCCGTCACGACCACCGCGCGGCGGGCGCGCTCGGCCATCATGCGGTTCACGGCGGCTTCGCGCTCGTCGTGCGTGGTGGCGCCGGATGCGGCATCCATCCCGTTCACGCCGATGAAGGCGATGTCGAGTCGCACACCGCGCAGCAGCTGTTCCACGAAGGGCCCGACCAGTTCGTAGCTGCGCGAGTGGATGACGCCGCCCGTGACGACGACCTTGATGTCGGGGCGCGTGGCCAGCTGCGCGGCGATGTTGACCGCGTTGGTGACCACGGTGATGCCCGCGGCCAGGTCGTCGCGTGCGGCGAGCGCCGCGGCGATCGCCGTCGTGGTGGTGCCGCCCGACAGTCCGACGACCATGCCGGGTGAGACGAGGGCGGCCGCGGCCTGGGCGATGCTCGCCTTCTGGTGGGTGCGCAGGTGGCTTTTGTAGCGGATGGGCAGCTCGTACGCGACGGCCTGCGCCACCGCACCGCCGTGGGTTCGGGTGAGCAGACGCTGCTCGGCCAGAGAATCGAGATCGCGACGGGTGGTCGCGGCCGAGGCGCCGAACTGGTCCACCAGCTCATCGACCGTGACCTCGCCCGCCTCGGCGAGCTGGTCGAGGATCGCATTCAGGCGAGCGGCGCGCTTCATGACCGCCCCCGGAAGAGCGGCGGCAGGTCGCGGGGTCTCATCCCGCCACCGTATCGTCCTCGGCGAGGGCGAACAGGCGCAGCAGCCGCGCCGCCTCCATCGACAGCGCTTCGCGCGCCGGCACCAGGTACTTGCGCGAGTCGACCAGGCGGTCGTCGGCCGCGAGCACCGAGCGGACGGCGCGGGTGAAATGCCCGTTCAGATGTGTCGACACGTTGATCTTCGTCATGCCGGCGCGCACGGCATCGGCGAGCACGGCGTCGGAGACTCCGGATGATCCGTGCAGCACGAGAGGCACGGGCAGCGCGGCATGCAGGCGACGGATCAGATCGAGGTCGAGCGCCGCCGTGCGGTCGAGCATGGCGTGCGATGATCCGACGGCCACGGCGAGGGCGTCGACCCCGGTCGCGGCGACGAACGCTCGCGCCTCGTCCGGATCGGTGCGTACACCGGGCGCATGCGCACCGTCCTTCCCGCCGACCTCGCCCAGCTCGCCCTCGACGTAGACGCCCGCCGCGTGCGCGCGCGTCACGACCTCGGAGGTGACCGCCACATTCTCGTCGTAGGGGAGCGCTCCGCCGTCGAACATCACGGAACCGAACCCGAGGTCGATCGCCTCGTCGACCAGCTCCGGCCGCTCGGCGTGGTCGAGGTGCACCGCGACCGGGAGCACGGCGCGGCGGGCGATCGCGAGGGTCGCGAGTGCGATCGGCTCGAGTCCCCCGTGGTAGTCGGCGCAGTTCTGCGAGATCTGCAGGATCACCGGCAACTGCGCGAGCTCGGCCGCGCGCACCAGCCCCTCGGCGGTCTCGAGATGGATCACGTTGAACGCGCCGATCCCGCGGCCGTCGGCGGATGCGGTGGAAACGAGGTCGCGGGCGGAGACGAGGGTCACGAGAAGTCCTTCGGGACGGGGCGTGAGACACGCAGGTGTGAGGCGAGCTCGGCCCAGCGGGGGGAGATGTCGCCGGCGAGAGGCATCAGCACGGCAGCAGCCGACCAGGCCGTCGCTCGACGGAGGATCTGCTCGGCATCGCGCTCTCCCTCCGCGTAGAGCACGGTGCACGCCGCCACCGCGGCATCGCCGGCGCCGGTCGGGTTGCCCGCGAGCGGTTCATCGAGGCGGGCATGGACGAGGTCGGATGCCGTGACGGCCAGCATCCCCTCGGCACCGAGCGAGAGCAGCACGAGCTCGGTGCCGCGCTCGATCAGCGACCGCGCGCCGGCGACCGGATCGGCGATGCCCGTGGCCTCGGCGAGCTCGGCGCGGTTGGGCTTGAGGACGGATGCTCCCGCGTCGGCAGCGCGAAGCAGCGCGGGGCCGGAGGTGTCGACGATCACGGGTACGCCGGCGTCGCGGCCGACCCGGATCAGCAGCGGCAGCAGGCTCTCGGGGGCGCCGGGAGGAAGGCTGCCCGAGACGACCAGCACCCGTGCGCTCGGGAGGGAGTCGACGACCGCGGCGAGCAGCGCCCCCCACTCCTCGTCGCTCGGGTTGACGCCGCGCTCATTGATGACCGTCGTGTCGCCGAGTGCGGCATCGACCACCGCGATGCTGCGCCGCGTGTCGGCTGCGACCGGGATGAGCGAGTGAGGGATGCCGCTGCGCCGCAGTTCCTCAGCGAACTCGTCACCGGTGCGGCCGCCCACGGTCGTGATGGCGTGCACCGACGCACCCTGAGCGTGCGCGACCCGCGCCACATTGAGCCCCTTGCCGCCGGCGCGCACGGCACCCGCATCCGCGCGGTGCGTCTCACCGACCCTCAGACGCTCGACGTGCCAGGTGAGATCGAGGGCGGGGTTCGGGGTGACGGTGAGGATCATGCGACCTCCCGCGCCCGCAGCGCCGCCCCGAGCAGCCCGGCGTTGCCCGAGAGCTCCGCCGGCACGAGCACGGGCAGCCGGTGGAAGCTCAGCCTGGCCGCGAGTCGGGTGCGGAGCTCGTCGAACAGCGACCCGCCCGCCCGCGAGAGCCCGCCGCCGATGACCACAGCCTCGGGAGCGATGACCGCGGTGATCTGCGCGAGCGAGAGGGCGAGGGCATCGAGCGCCGAGTCCCAGATGTCCCTGGCCGCCGGGTCACCGGTCGCCGCACGGGCGATGACATCCTTCGCACCGTTCGGGGCGACGCCGGTGGCCTCGTGATAGCGGCGGGCGATGGCTCCGGCCGAGGCCACGGCCTCCAGGCATCCGCGTGCACCGCAGGGGCAGATCGGCCCCTCGGCGACGGGAGAGTGCCCGATCTCGCCGGCGTATCCCCCGGCGGTGTACGGCACGCCGTCGACCAGGATGGCGCCCGCGATCCCCGTGCCGATCACGAGCACCACGGAGTTCTCGTAGGCGCGGGCACCGCCGAGCAGATGCTCCGCCCAGCTGGCCGCGCGCACGTCGTGATCGAAGGCGACCGGGAGTCCGAGACCGCGGCTCGCCAGCTCGCGGAGGGGAGAGTCCTGCCACCCCAGGTTGCTCGCGAACACGCCGATCCCGGCATCCGCATCGACGATCCCGGGCACCACGAGCCCCGCGGCCTGCGGCACGACGGCGGGATACGCCGCACGCAGTTCGGCCGCCAGCACGCCCAGTCGCTCGATGATCGGCGCGGTGCGGTCGCCGTCGACGACCGGCGTCGGCGTGCGCCGCAGGCCGAGTGTCGTGCCGTCGGCGTCGAACAGCGCCGATTTGATGTCGGTGCCGCCCACGTCGAAGGCCAGCACCGGGGCGCCGGGGCCCAGCGTGCGCACGGCGGCGAGCGCCTCCCGCTCAGACCTGGTCATCATCGGTTCCGATCAGACGTCGATGTCATGCGTCCAGGATGACGGAACGGGTGAGGTTGCGGGGCTGGTCCGGGTCGAGTCCGCGCACGAGGGCGCGCTCGAGGGCGACCCGGTGCAGACGCACGAGGTCGGCCATCGGATCGATCGGATGCTCCACGAATCGTGAGCCTGTCGCCTCGACCTGCGCGGCGAGGCCCTCCGGCGCGGCGCCGAACTGCCAGGTGACGCGGCCGGGAGCGGCGATGGCGAGCGGACCGTGCCGGTACTCCATCGACGGGTACGACTCGGTCCACGACTGCGACGACTCCCGCATCTTCAGCGCCGCCTCATGGGCGAGCCCGACGGTCCATCCCCGACCCAGGAACGTGTACTGCTCCGCGTCGCGCAGCTCTTCGTCCTCCAGAGGCGCCGCGAGCACCGCGGCGGCATCCTCGATCGCGGCGGTGAGGTCTTCGCCGAGCGAGGCGCGGAAGAGCGCGAGCGCGGTGGTGGCGAAGCGTGTCTGCACGACCGACTGCTCATCGGCGAAGGGAAGCAGCACCGCGTCGTCGACGAGCGAGACGAGCGGCGACTCCGGGTCGCCGATCACGCCGATCGTCGGAACGCGCCCCTTGATCCGTTCCACCAGTTCGAGGACCTCGGTGGTGGTGCCCGAGCGGGTGAGTGCGACGACGGCGTCGTACCCGCGGTCGACGAAGGCCTCGGATGCCGCGAACGCATCGGTCTCGCCCTGCCCCGCGCTCTCGCGCAGGGCGGCGTAGGACTGCGCCATGAACCACGAGGTTCCGCATCCGACGACGGCGATGCGCGCTCCGGCGACCGGAAGAACAGCCTGCGCGTCGCGCAGATCGGCAGCCGCCGCCCAGGTCTCGGGCTGCGAAATGAGCTCTTCGCGCATGTGCGCGCCGGGCGACGATCCAGTCATCGAAGTGCCTTTCTGGTCAATCTTTGCGTGATTGTGATTGTTTTGGCCTGCAGTCGATCATAGTATGGCGTCCATGATCATCCGCAAAAGGATTTTCTTGATTTGTTTATTCGCCTGACAAATAATCGAACAAGTTTCATCACCCGGAGTCAAGCCCTATCGGCTCCGAACCCCGAGCTCGACCGGCTCGAACGATCGCAGATGCCACCCGGCGAAGCGATCACCACGCACTGTCGCGTGAAGTGCTTTGCGACTGTGCACCGCGCCCCCTCCACCCACAGCAGAGACCTCCTCACGGAGCGATCTCGGGTGGAGCGGCAACCCACACACAGTGAGGAATGCAACACACATGAAGAAGTCACTGCGATTCGGCGCTGTCGCTCTTGCGGCAACCGCCACACTCACGCTCGCTTCGTGCGGCTTCGGCGGCTCCACCGGCGACAGCGGCGACGCCGGCGGATCGACGACACTCGACCTGCTCGTGCCCAGCTACTCCGACGGGACCAAGGCGAACTGGGAGACCGTGATCAAGGGATTCGAGAAGGCGAACCCCGACATCAAGGTCAAGCTCGAGGTGCAGTCGTGGGACAACCTCGAGAAGGTCGTCTCCACCAAGATCCAGGCGAATGAGGCTCCCGACATCTACAACGGCGGTCCGTTCGCGGGCTTCGTCGGCGATGAGCTGCTCTACGAGGTCAAGGACGTCGTCTCGGATGACACCTACTCCGACTTCCAGGACTCGTTCCTCGCGAACGCCGAGGTCGACGGCACGGCGTACGCTCTGCCGCTGATCGCCTCCGCCCGTGCACTGTTCGTCAACAACGCCCTGCTCGACCAGGCCGGCGTCGAGGCGCCGACCGATTGGGACTCCCTGCTGGATGCCGCAACCAAGGTGTCGGCACTCGGCGGCGGCGTCGCCGGCTACGGCATGCCGCTCGGCTCCGAAGAGGCGCAGGCCGAGGCGGCCGTGTGGCTGTGGGGCGGCGGCGGTTCGTTCGGCGATGCATCCGACATCACGATCGACACCCCGGAGAACCTGGCCGGTGCCGAGCAGATCAAGAAGATGATCGACGCCGGTGCGACCCAGGCCGACCCGGGCTCGACGCAGCGCTCCCCGCTGATGGACATCTTCATCCAGGGCAAGATCGGCATGCAGGTCGGACTCCCGCCGACGGTGGGCCAGATCGCCGAGGGCAACCCCGACCTGGACTACTCCATCGTGCCGATCCCGACCAAGGACGGCTCGCCCTTCACGCTCGGTGTCATGGACCAGCTCATGGCGTTCCAGAACGACGGCGACAAGCAGGAGGCGATCAAGGCGTTCTTCGACTACTACTACTCGGCCGACGTGTACGTGCCGTGGGTGCAGGCCGAAGGCTTCCTCCCCGTCACCAAGTCCGGCGCCGAGCAGCTCTCCGGTGAGGAGGCACTCAAGCCCTTCCTCGACGTGCTGCCCGACGCGCAGTTCTACCCCTCGACCAACCCGAAGTGGTCCGCCACCGACGGCGCCTTCAAGTCGCTGTTCGGGCAGCTGCAGTCGAAGCCGGCACAGGACGTGCTGACCGAGATCCAGGCACAGGTCGACGCGGGCTGACGCCCGCCGATCGGAGAGGTTCGGGTACACCATGAGCCAGAAGACAGAGTCCTCGAACCTCGCGGGGGCGGCCACCGGCCGCCCCCGCACCCCGAGCGCCGACACCGCGAAGCGCGGTCGCCCCGGCGCGAAGGACCTCATCCAGGCGCTGCCCTGGATCGCACCCGCACTGGTGCTCATCATCGGCGTCGTGCTCTTCCCCGCCGGCGTGATGTTCTACAACTCGACGCGCGACATCTCGCTCTCGGGCCTCGACAAGGGCTCGGTCGGGTTCGACAACTTCGCCACGGTCTTCGCCTTCGCCGAGTTCTGGCCGATCTTCTTCCGCACGATCGTGTGGGTCGTCGCCGTGGTCGTCTTCACGGTCGTGATCTCGCTCGGTCTCGCGCAGATCCTGAACAAGGCCTTCCCCGGCCGGCAGATCGTGCGCATGGCCGTGATCGTGCCGTGGGCGGCATCCGTCGTGATGACGACGATGGTCTTCTACTACAGCCTCGAGCCGTACTTCGGGGTCTTCAACAAGTTCCTGTACGACATCGGACTCTCCTCCGACTCGGTCGGTTACGGGTGGACCAAGAACCCGACCACGGCGTTCATCTGGTCGATCGTGATCGCGATCTTCGTCTCGCTGCCGTTCACGACCTACACGATCCTCGCCGGGCTCCAGTCGGTGCCGGCCGATGCGATCGAGGCGGCGAAGATGGACGGCGCCGGCCCCACCCGCACCTACTGGTCGATCGTGCTGCCGCAGCTGCGCAGTGCGTTGGCCGTCGCCATCCTCATCAACATCATCAACGTCTTCAACTCGCTGCCGATCCTCAAGGTCATGACCGGATCGATCCCCGGATACGGCGCCGACACGATCATGACCATGATCTTCAAGTACATCGAGTTGCAGAAGAAGGTCGATGTCGCGAGCGCCCTGTCGGTGGTCGCCTTCCTGATCGTGATCCTGATCGTCGCGGCCTACGTGAAGATCGTCAAGCCCATGAAGGAGGTCTGATCGTGACCGTCACCGAGACAGAGCTCGTCACCACCGCAGGCCGCGGCGGCCGCAGCATCCCGCCGATTCCCGGACGCAAGCGCCGCTACACCGTCGATCAGGTCACCCTGCCGCGCGTGATCCTGCGCACCGCCGCCGGCTTCCTCGTGCTCGCGATCTTCGTACTGCCGTACCTCATCATGTTCTTCGGCTCCGTGAAGACGAAGTCCCAGATCCGCTCGGTCGACCCCACCTATCTCCCGACCGAGTGGCACTGGGAGAACTTCATCACGATGTGGTCGACGCCCGAGACTCCGTTGCCGTACAACCTGATCTCGACGATCGTCATCTCCGTGTTCGCGACGCTTCTCGTGCTGGCCGTCTCGCTGCCGGCCGCGTACTACACGGCGCGCTTCACGTTCCCCGGCCGCATGGTGTTCCTGTTCCTCGTGATCGTCACGCAGATGCTGCAGCCCGCCGTGCTGACCTCGGGTCTGTTCCGCCAGTTCACGACGCTGGGCCTGGGCGACACGTGGGTCGCCATGATCTTCATCAACGCGGCGTTCAACCTGTCGTTCGCCGTGTGGATCATGCACTCCTTCTTCGCAGGCATCCCGAAGGAGATCGACGAGGCCGCGCAGATCGACGGCGCCGGACGCTTCACGGTGCTCTTCAAGATCAACCTGCCGCTGGTATGGCCGGGCATCGTGACCGCGATCGTGTTCACCTTCGTGGCGTGCTGGAACGAGTTCGCGGCATCCCTCGTGATCCTGTCGACCGACAAGAACCAGCCGCTCTCGGTCGCCCTGACCAAGTTCGTGGGTCAGTACGAGACGAGCTGGCAGTACGTGTTCGGCGTCTCGATCGTCGCGATCCTGCCGGTGGTCATCCTGTTCATGCTGATCGAGAAGCGCCTCGTCGGCGGCCTGACCGCCGGCAGCGTCAAGTAGAGGGGCTCCACCGCACGCCGAGCACCGAGGTGAGCGCGGCCTGGGCGGCCCCCGCGGAGAGCGCGCCCCGCGTATCGGCATATCGCACGGGGACGACGGAGGTGCCGCGGGCCGGATAGTCCGCCTCCCGGCGCACGAGATCGAGGAAGCGATCCCCGAGCAGGGTGGCCGGGCCGCCGATCACCACCTCGGTGGGGTCGAGGAGGGCGCTGATGAGCTTGATGGCCCGGGCCAGAGCGCGAGCGCCCGCGTCGAGGTGCCGTTCATCGGCGGATGCGGCGAGCGCAGCGACCTCGTCGGGGTCCATCGCGTCGGTGAACTCCGCCCCGAGCAGGGCCGAGAGGGATGCCGCCGACTCCAGGCATCCGGTGCGACCGCATCGGCATTCCCGCGCCGTGTCGCCGAATTCCACCTGCACATGGCCGATCTCCCCTGCCCGATCGCGCGGGCCCGGTGCGAGTTCGCCGTCGAGCGTGACAGCCGCGCCGACTCCGCCGCCGAGGTGGATGAACAGACGGTAGCCCGAGGGGGATTCGTCTCTGCCGGCTTCCGCGATGGCTTCGGCGTCGACGTCGTTGATCAGCAGCACCGGGGCGCCGAGCAGTGCTTCGAAGCGGTCGGCGAGAGGCACGTCCTCCCAGGCGAGCTGCACGCTCTCGAGCACCGAACGGCCGTCGGTGGTGCCGGGCAGCTGCACGCCCGCGCCGATCACGCGGGAGCCGTACTCGGCGGAGACCGCGACGAGCGCGGCGTCCAGAGCCTCGTCGCGCGTCTCGGCCGTGTAGGAGACGCGGCGGGCATCGAGCTCGGCACCGTCCAACGCGACCAGGGAGACGAGCGCATGGGTGGGCTGGATCACGAGCACGAGGATCAGGTGGTGGCTCGCGTCGATGCTCAGGGTCGTCGCACGTTTTCCGCCCGTGCTGGCCGCCTGCTCGCCGTCGACGACGAGCCTGCTCGCGATGAGTTCGGCCACCAGGGAAGAGGCCGTCGCTGCGGTCAGCCCCGTCGCCCGGGAGATGCCCGCGCGCGTCTGCGTGCCGGGGCTCCGGAAGACGAGTTGCAGTGCACGCCGCAGGTTGGCGCGCCGAACGGATGCCTGGGTGTCGAGGGCATCGTCGCTGTTCAGCATGGGTTTCCGTTCCGGCACGCATCGGGCGAGCGCGATTGACAGATCGTATGGCACTCCGTACGCTCAGCGTAGTTAGTTTATTCACTGAACTTAGTGGTCTGCGCGCAGTCCGGTGAACAGTGTCGCCGCCTGCGAGGGAGCATCGTGCACTACCCCCAGATCATAGGACGCCCGCCGATCGTGAACTCGCATGCCCACGGCATCCGTCTTCGCAACCGCACCCTCGTGCTGCGCACCCTGATGCAGCACCCGACCGTCAGCCGCGCCGATCTCGCCCGTCTGACCGGGCTCGCGCGCCCCACCGTCTCGGAGCTCGTGAAGGGACTGCTCGACGAGGGTGTGCTCCGCGAGAGCGGGCAGAGCCGCGACCCGCGCCCGGGAAAGCCGGCCGTGATGCTCGAGTTCGATCAGCGCGCCGTGCAGGTCATCGCCCTCGATCTCAGCGCGACCGATCGCATCGAAGGGGCACTCGCCACCCCTGACGGACGCCTCGCCCACCGGCTCGTGCGGCCGACCGCCGGCGACCCCGGCCGCGCCGCTGCGGCGCTGGTGACCGAGCTCACCTCGCTCGCCGGCCACCCTCCGCTCGGGATCGGCATCGGCATGCCCACCGGAGCCCCCGCCCTGCTCGGGCTCGGCGCACTCCTCGCCGAGGCGAGCGATGCGCCCGTGCACGTGTTCGACGACGCCGACCTCGCCGCCGACGCCGAGCTGCGGTTCAGTCCGGTCGACACCGACTTCCTGCTCGTACGTCTGGGCGGCCGCATCGGCACAGCGATCAGGGCGTTCGCCGACGACGGCTCCCCCGTCGAACGTTCGACGGGAGCCCGCGAGCTCGCCCACGTGATCGCGGGTGGAGACCCGGGCGAGGACTGCCCCTGCGGACGGGTCGGCTGCGTGCACGCCTGGGCATCGGTGCCTGCGCTCACCCGGCGCCTGGAGCAGCAGCCGGATGCCGCACGCGACGACGTGCTCGCCGCCGCGGGTGGTCGCCTGGGCACCTCGCTGTCGGTCATCGCCGCCGCGGTCGACCTGCCGATGATCGTGCTGAGCGGGCCGGAAGCGATCGTGGACTCCGCCCTCGTCACCGCCGCGGCATCCGCCGTCGCCGCGGCGTCGCACCCCTCTCTCGGGCCGGTCGTGCGTGCCTCGGCTCTGACCCACGCCGTACTGCAGGGCGCAGCCGCCCGCGTGGTGGCGGCGGAGTTCAGCGCCCGCTGAGCTCGCGCCTGTTGAGCCCGGGCTCGTGGGATCCGGTCCGCGGGCCCGGTCGGGATGCGAGACTCGAGGAGGCGTCCGCGCGGATGCCGTGACCGACCGAGAGGGAATCCCGCATGAAGACACTCGTCATCGGAGCGACCGGCAGCATCGGCGCCGTCGTCGCGCGCACGTTCGACGAACGCGGACATGAGGTCGTACGGGCATCGCGCGGCGGCGACGTCTCGGTCGACGTGACCGACCCGGCATCCATCGCCGCGCTGTTCGCGCAGGTCACCGATGTCGACGCGGTCGTCGTGGCCGTCGGATCCGTGCCGTTCAAGCCCCTCCTCGAGCTCGACCGCGACGACTATGTGGCCGGCTTCACCGGCAAGACGCTCGCTCAGATCGAGGTCGTGCGCCAGGCGCTCGCGCACATCAACGACGGCGGCTCGATCACCGTGACGAGTGGCGTGCTCGCCCGCGAGCCCATCGCCACCGGCGCCGCGGCCGCCATGGCGAACGGAGCACTCGAGTCGTTCGTGATCACGGCCGCCGCCGAGGCGCCGCGCGGCATCCGCATCAACGCGGTCTCGCCCGATGTGCTCGCGAACTCCCCCGGCTACTTCGCCTCGTTCCCCGGGCACCGACCGGTCACCGACGAAGAGGTCGGCACGGCCTACGTGCGCGCGGTCGAGGGCGTGATCACCGGGCGCGTCCTGGCCGTCTGACCCGCTCCGGGTGACGAATCGCCGAGCGGATGACGGATCGCCGACGAATCGGACGAATCTCTCCGTGAATCGTCATCATCTCCGGGATCCGTCGCCCCGATGCGGTCGCGTCATGCCGAGGCTCAGCGGCCTTCGGCTGCTTCCGTGTGGTGGCGGATGACCTCGGCGACGACGAAGTTGAACCACTTCGCGGCGAACTCGGGATCGAGGTGCGCCTCTTCGGCGAGCGCTCGCAGACGGGCGACCTGCTGCTCCTCGCGGCCGGGATCGGATGCCGGCATCGCATGCTCGGCCTTGAGGTGGCCGACCTGCTGCGTGGCACGGAATCGCTCGGCCAGCATGAAGATGAGCGCGGCGTCGATGTTGTCGATGCTGGCGCGGAGTCGGAGGAGCTCGGACTGCGGGTCAGGTGCGGCGGTCATGCCCCTACTCTAGAGCCGTCAGAACCCGCGGTCCCGACGCGGGCACCGCTATCGTGAGCACATGAGCAACGAAGAGCCGTCGGCATCCGCGCCCGCCCAGAACGCGGCCGTCTCCGCCGAGACCGCCGATGCCGCCGCACCGGCCGCGGCATCCGTCGAGACGCAGGCACCGAGGCGCGCGGTCGTGATCGAGCCGATGACTCCGAGCAGATCGTTCTGGACGCGCATCGACCGCCCCTTCGTCTTCGGCTTCCTGGTGACGCTCGGTGGGCTCGCCGCCTTCGTGCTGGGCCTCGCGCTCACCAACCTCTCCACCGTGCTCATCTACATCGCCCTCGCCCTCTTCGGCGCGCTGGGGCTCGACCCGTCGGTGCGGTTCCTGGAGCGACGCGGTCTGTCACGCGCCATCTCCGTGCTCGTGGTGATCCTCGGCCTCATCGTGGTCGTCGCACTGATCCTCTGGATGGTGCTGCCGATCGTGATCGAGCAGATCGCCAGCTTCGTGCGCTCCGTGCCCGGGATGGTCCGCGACTTCCAAGCCAGTGACATCTACGCCACCCTGAACGATCAGTTCGGTGATCAGTTCCAGGGCATCGTCGCCGATGTGCAGAAGTTCCTCACCGATCCCGGCAACATCGCCAGCATCGGCGGCGGCGCACTGCAGGTCGGCGCCACCATCTTCAGCGGTCTCTCCGGGGCGATCATCGTGCTGGTACTCGTCCTCTACTTCCTCGCCTCGCTTCCCGGCATGAAGACGAGCCTGCTGCGCCTCGCTCCCGCGCGCGACCGTGCACGCGCCGCAGACATCACCGATCAGATCACCGACTCGGTCGGTGGCTACGTGATGGGAATGGTCGTCCTCGCATTCATCAATGCGATGCTGACGCTGGTGCTCTACATGGTCATCGGACTGCCGTTCCCGCCGCTCATGGCGACGGTCGCCTTCTGCATCACGCTGATCCCTCTCGTCGGATCGGTGATGTTCTGGGCCATCGGCACGGGCATCGCCCTGTTCACGAACCCGATCGGCGCGCTGATCTTCGGCATCGTCTATCTGATCTACATGCAGATCGAGGCCTACGTGATCACGCCTCGCGTCATGAACAAGGCGATCTCGATCCCCGGTTCGCTCGTCGTGATCGGTGCCCTCGCGGGAGGCACGCTGCTCGGACTGCTCGGCGCCCTCGTCGCGGTTCCGGTCGCGGCATCCATCCTGATCATCATCAAGCAGGTCTGGGTGCCGCGGCAGGACGCCCGGATCTAGCCCGTCGCCCGCCTTCGCCGCCTGCCCTGCCCGGTGCCCCTGCCCCCTGCCGTCGAAACCCCCGCCTGTCGTCGAAACCCCCGTCTAGATGCGCAGCTGCGCGGGGGTCTGGACACCACAAGGGGGTCTGGGCGACACAAGGGGGTCTGGGCGACACAAGGAGGTCGGGACGCGAAGAGCCGGCGCGCCCGAGGCCCCGACCCGACGCCCGAAGCCCGGGGCTGAACGCAGAAGTGCCCGGGGCCAGCGGCCCCGGGCACTTCGATGATGCGGTCAGGCGATCAGATCAGGCCCTGATCCTTGAGCCACTGTGCAGCGATGTCGGCCGACGACTTCTGGTCGACGGTGCTCTGCACGTTGAGTGCCACGAGCTCTTCGGCGGTCAGCTTGGCGCTGATCGCGTTGAGCACGTCGGACACGTCGTCGGCGATGTCGCTCGACACGATCGGCACGACGTTGGAGGCCAGGATCAGGTTCTCCGGGTCTTCCAGAGCAACGATGTCCTGCGTCTGGAACGACGGGTCGGCGGTGTAGATGTCGGCCACCTGGATCTCGCCGGCGAGCAGCGACTCGAGCGTGGTCGGACCGGTCGCCGAGAACGTCAGGTCGACGCCGTAGACCTCCTTGGCCGCGGCCGGGCCGTACGGGCGCTGCTCGAACTCCGGCGCCGCGCCGATCGTGACCGGGCTGGTGACCTTCGAGAGGTCGCCGATGGTCTTGAGGCCGTTCTCGTCGGCGAAGCTCTTGAGCACCGTGTAGGTGTCCTGATCGGATGCTTCGGCGAAGTCGAGTGCGGTCAGGCCGTCGGGCAGCACATCCTGCAGTGCCTTGTAGACGTCGTCGGGGCTGGTGACGTCGATGCCGTCCTCCGACAGGTACTCCGCGAGGCTGCCGGTGTACTCGGGGAAGACGTTGATCTCACCGGACTCGACCTCGGGCATGTACGCGTCGCGCTGTCCGATGTTGAGCTTCTTCTCGACCGTGAAACCGGCATTCTCGAGCGCCTGCGCGTAGATCTCGGCGATGATCTCGTTGGAGTAGTACGCCTGCGAGCCGACAACGATCGTGTCGCCGTCGCCCGATCCCGAACTCCCCTCCGAGGGGGACTCGAGCGGATTGCCACCGCAGGCGGACAGGACGAGTGTTGCCGCGGCGACCAGGCCGACGGCGAAGACGGAGCGCTTGCCTCGTGCTGTGAACATGGGATTCCTCTTCTCTGGGACTGCTGGGACTTCTCTGTGGTTGGTGCGGGCTGTGGTTGGTGCTGGCTGTGGTTGGTGCGGGCCGTGCTGGGGCTGCGCGCTCAGGCGGCGGCCGTCGCGGGGGCCGGTGCCGGTGTGAGCCGACGGGTGCGGCGACGCGCGGGACGCCCCGTGCGCAGGCCGCGCGGGACGGCGGCATGCTGAGCCGCGGCGAGGAGCAGATCGACGACGAGCGCGAGCACCGCGACGATGAGGGCTCCACCGAGCACCTGATCGAAGCGTCGCAACGGAATGCCCTGGATGATCGGATACCCGAGCCCGCCGAGATTCACATACGCGGCGATCGTCACGGTCGCGATGACCTGGAGCAGAGCGGAGCGGATACCGCCGACGAGCAGCGGGAGCCCGAGGGGAACCTCGACCTTCCAGAAGATCTGCCACTCCGTCATGCCCATGGCCCGTGCCGAATCGATCACGCGACGATCGATCGCCTCGAGACCGGTGTAGGCGCCCGCGAGCAGCGACGGGATCGCGAGCAGCACGAACGTGATCACCGCGGCCTGAGGCACCCGGAGCACACCGAGCAGGAGCACGAGCAGGATCATCAGGCCGAACGCCGGGATCGCGCGTGCGGCGCCCGAGACGGCGACGGCGATCTCTCGACCGCGGCCGGTGTGGCCGATGAGCCAGCCGAGCGGAAGCGCGATCGCCGCGGCGATCAGCACCGAGATCGCCGTGAGCGCGAGGTGCTGACCGAGCAGGACGGGCAGCGCGTAGCGGCCCTCCCACTGCGCGGGGGCGAACATCCAGGCGAAGGCATCCGCGAAGAGATTCATGCGGCGGCCCTCACGGGGACGGCGGCCCGCGCTGTGGAGACGCGGCTGGCGGCCGTGGTCCACGGCATCAGCGCACGGCCGATGAGCAGCAGGATCAGGTCGAGGATCAGCGCGATCACGACGACCGCGACGACACCCGCGAACACCTCGGCGATGATGCGCCGCTCGAGTCCGTTGGTGAAGAGGTAGCCGAGGTTCGTCACACCGATCAGGATGCCGACGGTGGCCAGCGAGATCGTGCTCACCGCCGTCACACGGAGCCCCGCCAGGATCACGGGCCCGGCGAGCGGGAACTCGACCGCCCAGAACCGGCGGAACGGCGCGAAGCCGGTGGCGGTCGCTGCCTGGCGGACGCCGTCATCGACCGAATCGAGTCCGTCGGACACGGCACGCACCAGGATCGCGATCGCGTAGATCGTGAGCGCGATCATGAGGTTGGCCTCGCTGATCGCCGAGTATCCGAGCGTCGCGGGCAGCAGGATGAGCAGCGCGAGCGACGGGATCGTGTACAGCAGACCGGTGAGCACGATGATCGGGCCCCGTACCAGGCGGTAGCGCCAGGCGACCCAGCCCAGCGGCAACGAGAGCACGAAGCCGATCACGATCGGCACGATGCTCTGGCGCAGATGCACGAGCGTGAGCTCGAAGATCAGGCCGAGGTTGTCGGTGACCCAGTTCACGGCGAGCCGTCCTGAGCGGCACCGGCTGTCGCGGCACCGGCTGTCGCGGCATCCGGAGCTTCGGCGGCATCCGGCGCACTGACGATCGCTCCCTGCGTGCGTCCCTCCGAGTCGACCACCACGGTGCCGTGGGGCGTCTGCTTCAGGTGCAGCGCGCGTCGTCCGCGGTCGGCACCGATGAACGCGGCCACGAAGTCGTCGGCCGGGTTCTCGATGATCTCGCTCGGACTGCCCACCTGCACGATGCGGGCGCCCTTGTCGAGGATCACGACCTGGTCGCCGAGCAGGAACGCCTCGTCGATGTCGTGCGTGACGAAGACGACCGTCTTGTCGAGCTCGTGCTGCAGACGCAGCGTCTCCTGCTGCAGATCGGCGCGCACGATGGGGTCGACCGCGCCGAAGGGCTCATCCATGAGCAGGATGTTCGGATCGGCTGCCAGGCCACGGGCGACGCCGACGCGCTGCTGCTGACCGCCCGAGAGCTGACTCGGGTATCGATCGGCGAGCGCCTGGTCGAGGCCGACGGTGTCGAGCAGGGTGCGCGCCCGCTTGTGTGCCTCGGGCTTCTTGACGCCGGTGAGTCGCAGGACGGTGGCGACGTTGTCGATCACCGAGAAGTGCGGCATGAGGCCCGAGTTCTGCATCACGTAGCCGATACGGCGGCGCAGCTGCACGGGATCACCCACGAGCACGTTCTCGCCGTCGATCTCGATGTCACCCGAGGTCGGTTCGACCATGCGGTTGATCATGCGCAGCAGGGTGGTCTTGCCACAGCCGGACGAACCGACGAACACGGTGGTCTTGCGCGACGGCAACACCAGGTTGAAGTCGTTGACGGCGACGGTGTCGTCGGGGAACTGCTTGGTGACGTTACGGAATTCGATCATGGCTGGTCTCCAGTCGGTCGATCGACGAGGCGTGCGTCGGCGCCGCGGCGCCGGCAGACGGAGGTCACTGCGAGATCTCGACGCTCGGGTCGAAGGCGACGAAGCCGGAGAAGTCCCTGCCGACGCGGTCGAATGCGGTGGGATACGGCGTCGGGTAGGACCAGGCGAGGTCCTTGTGGAGCGTGCCGTCGGCCTGGACGGAGAAGTACTGGGCCGCGCCCTTCCACGGACACGTGTACGGCGTGGGGCTCTCGACGAGCACACCGGACGTGATCGATGCGGGTGGGAAGTACCAGTTCCCCTCGATCTTCACGAGATCGCTCTCTGCTGCTTCGGCGATGACGGTTCCTGCGAGTACAGCCTTCATGGTCCTGCCTCCTCGGATTCGGGTTCGAGCGTATAAGAGGTCTGCGACATCCGCGCCGGGCTTGCGCGAAGCGTCGTCAATATGAGAAACAATCGGCTGCTCCGTCCAGGCGCGCAGAGATGACCCCGTGGGTCGTCTGCTGTTCGGAGCGGATGCCGGAACGGATGGCGCACAGCCCCGCCCGTTCCCGGCATCCCCGACCCCGTGAGGTCACGCCGACTGCCGCCCGTAGCCCTCGAGCAGGCGCAGCCAGACCTCGCTGATCGTCGGGTACGACGGCACCGCGTGCCAGAGCCGCGCGATCGGCACCTCGCCGACGATCGCGACCGTCGCCGTCTGCACGAGCTCGGCGACCTCGGGACCGACGAAGGTCGCACCGATGACGACGTCACGGTCGGTGTCGATCACGAGTCGCGCCTGCCCGGCGAAGCCGTCCTCGTAGAGGCTCGCTCCGGCGACCCAGCCGAGGTCGTAGTCGACGACCTCGATCGCGTGCCCCGCCTCGCGCGCGGCACGCTCGGTCAGACCGACCGAGGCGACCTCCGGGAACGAGAACGTCACCTGCGGAGCCGCTGCATGATCGGCAGTGGCGACGTGCCGCTGCCAAGGCCCGTCGAGCACGTCCTCACGCGTCGCCCGCGCCACGATCACGTCGCCGGCGGCACGCGCCTGATACTTGCCCTGGTGCGTGAGCAGCACGCGTCCGTTCACGTCGCCGACCGCATAGAGCCAGTCCGATCCGGGTACGCGCAGCGTGTCATCCGTCTCGATCCACTTGCCGGGCTCGAGACCCGCGATGTCGAGTCCGATGTCGCCGGAGCGCGGAGAGCGACCGGTCGCGGCGAGCACCTCGGCCGCCACGACGGTCGAGCCGTCGGCGAGGGTGATCGTGACTCCGTCGTCGCCGCGGTGCACCGAGGTGGTGCCGGTGCCGGTGCGCACGTCCACCCCCAGCTCGCGGAGTCCCGCTGCCACGCGCTCTCCGGCGAACGGCTCCATGGCGGCCAACAGCTCACCCCGGGCGATCAGGGTCACGGTCGAACCGAGAGCGGCATACGCCGTGGCCATCTCGACGGCGACGACGCCGCCGCCGATGACGGCGAGCGAATCGGGCAGATCCTCCGCGCTGGTCGCCTCGCGGCTGGTCCACGGCGACGACTCGCGCAGTCCGTCGATCGGCGGGATCACGGCATCCGATCCCGTGCTGATCGCGACCGCATGACGGGCATGCAGCACGCGCGTGCCGCCGTCGGCATCCGTCACGGTCACCTCGCGTTCGCCCGAGAGACGCCCATGGCCGCGAGCGAGATCGATACCCGCCGAGTCGAGCCACTTGACCTGCCCGTCGTCCGACCAGTTGCTCGTGAACGAATCACGGCGATCGAAGACGGCGCGCACATCGAGCTTTCCGGTGACCGCTTCGGCGGAACCCTTCACATGCTGCGCCGCACGGAGTGCCTGGGCCGAGCGCAGCAGCGCCTTCGACGGCATGCACGCCCAGTAGGAGCACTCTCCGCCGACCAGCTCGCTCTCGACGATGACGGCCGTCAACCCGCCCTGCACCGCGCGATCCGCGACGTTCTCGCCGACAGGCCCTCCGCCCAGCACGATCAGGTCGTACTCGTCGGTGCGTGTGTTCTCGTCGCTCATGCCCTCAGCCTCTCGTCACCGGTCGTCATGTTCAAGACCAACGTCGAAAGCAGGGGCGGATGTTCCCGCGCGGGTGGGCGCCCTGCGCGTGCGCGCTGCAGGGAGGTCGGGCGCCCTACGCGTGCGCACTGCAGGGAGGTGTGCGGGCGCCCTACGCGCGCGCACTGCAGGGAGGCGGTCGGGATGCAGGGCGAAACCCGCGTTTCCGCCCTGCATCCCGCACATATCCCTGCGTCACGTACGAGAATCCCTGCGTCACGCGCGCGAGCGGGGCGCGAGCCGGGGCGACAACACTGCCGCGGCGACCGCGATCGTCCCGGCGAGCGCGAACACCGCCGTGAACGGGTCGGTGACCGAGGCCAGCGTCGCGAAGAGGACTCCCGTGATCGCGAGCGCGAGTGCACTGCCGAACGAGTCGGCGACCGTCATGGCCGAGCTGTTGAACCCCTGATTTTCGGGCGTCGACATCTCGAGCGTCAGCGCGCTGGTCCGGGGACTCATGAACCCCATGCCCGTGCCGGCGATGATCCAGGCGACGATGATCACCGCGGCATCCGCTCGGAAGGCCGCAGTGACGAGGGCCAGGGCGATTCCGACGAGCACGAGCACCGTGCCGATCCGCACCGCGAGGATGCTCGACAGGCGAGCGCCCATACGCCCCTGCACGGTGGCCGCGACCGACCAGGCGAGGGCGCCGCCGGTCAGCGAGAGACCCGCGAGCGTCGGGGTCACCCCATAGCGGTCGGTGAGCAGATACGGGATGTAGACCTGGGTGCCGAAGAACGCCGCAGCCGCCAGACCGCGCACCAGCAGCACCGACGGCAGACCCCGGCGAGCGCGCAGAGTGCCCGGGGGGAGGAGCGGCCGCACCGCGATCAGGGCGATGACCACCGCGACCGCGGCCAGCAGGGGACCTGCTCCCGGCACATCTCCGAGCAGGTTCAGTCCGAGCACGGCGACGGCGGCCAGCACCGACCAGCCGAGTCGGCCGAACGCCCACGGTGTCGACGCGTCGCCATCGTTGCGCGAGAGTCCACGCAGCGCGGGGACCACCATGAGCAGAGCCACCAGCACGAGAACGACCACGCCGAGGAACACCCAGTGCCAGCTCCACAGCTCGGTCACGGCTCCCGCCACGGTCGGACCGATCAGCGAGGGCACGACCCACGCCGCCGCGAAACCGGCGAAGATCGCGGGCAGGAGTTCGCGCGGGTACACCCTTGCAACGACCACGTACAGCGCGACGGTGAGTGCACCGCTGCCGAGACCCTGGGCGAAGCGGCCGGCGACGAGGACCTCCATGCTCGGCGCGAAACCGGCGACGAGCAGTCCGATCACGAAGACGACGACCGAGGTGTACAGGGGCTCGACCGGTCCACGGCGATCGGCCCAGTTGCCCGCGGTCACCATGCCGATCACGCCGGTGGCGAGAGGGCCGGCGAAGGCGAGCGCGTACAGCCGTTCCCCACCGAGGTCGGCGCTGACCACGGGCATCACCGTCGTCACCGCCAGCGACTCGAACGCGCCGAGGAACACGAGGGCACACGCGCCGATCGTGATCCAGAGGTACGCCGCGCTGAGAATGCCCGGCGTGCGGCCCGTCGTCGGCGTCACGCCGGTTTCTGTCGTCATGGGTTCGACCGTAGAACCTCAACAAAGGTTGAGGTCAAGCGCCGCGGTTCACAACTCCTCAAGAAGCGTGCGGCGCCACCGGCCTGAGGCCCGGAAACACGGCGATCCGGCCGGCGCCGGCATCGGCAGGCGCGCATTCTTGAGGAGTTGTGAACGCGAGAGGGGCGTGCCTGAACGCGAGGGGGCGCGCCTCAGCGCACGGGAAGGAAGTGCGTCGGCGCAGGCACTGCGGCCTCATGCCGGATGCCGAGCGGCGCACCTGTGCGATCGTCGAGGTCGAGCAGGGTGATCGTGTCGGAACGCTGCCCCGCCACCAGCAGCTTGCCCTCGTACACGAGGTGGTGCCGCGGCCAGTCGACGCCCGAATCCGCCAGCGCGACCGACTCGAGAGACTCCCCACCGCCGCGCACACGCAGCGTCGCGATCGTGTTGCTGCCACGGAGAGCCGTGTAGAGGAACGCACCGTCGCGGGTGCGGGCGAGCTCGGCCGGGAAGTCCGCGCCGACCTGGGCGATCGGGCTCGACAGTACCGACGAGACCACGCTCCAGGTGCCATCGACGCCCGCGGCGAGCGTGAAGACCTCGCACGAGTACTCGGTCACCACATGCAGGTGCCCGCTGGGGTGCACGACCATGTGACGCGGTCCGGTGCCCTGCGGGAGCACGACCTCATGATCGAGGGCGAGCCCGCTCGCGTGAGCGCGCCAGATGCGCACGACGTCGAATCCGAGATCGGTGGTCGCGATCCGACCGTCCGGAAGGAACGCCGCGGCGTGCGCGTGCGACTCCCGGCCCTCCACACCGTAAGGATCGGATGCCGCGACGCCGACGCCGGCGGGAGTCGTCTCCGGTTGCGGTTCGCCGAGTAGGGCCGCACGGAGGGCAGCAGCCTTGTTGCCCGCATCCGCCACCGGACGCCCCTCGGCATCCAACGCGATACGCACCACGCGGCCGTCGCCGTAGCAGCTCGCGATCAGCGCAGAACCGTCGGGCGCGACGGCCACGTGGCACACGTACTGTCCGGCCTCGACCGGGTCTCCGAGCGGGGTGAGCGATGTCTCGCCGGTGCGCGCGAACGCCTGCACCGCAGCGTCGCCCTCCAGCGCCGCATACACGACGTCGAGGCGCGGATGCCGGGCCAACCACGACGGCGACGGCGTGTCCGTCACCGCGCCGCGGTAGGCGAGAGTCGAGGCCTCGCGGCCCGAGTCGCCGGCAAGCAATCCGATCCCCTCGGCGGAACCCTCCATGCCGGGGCCGTAGCCTCCCAGCCAGAAACGCGTCATCTCAGCGGCGCCGCGCGTCAGTCGAGCAGGTCGTGACGCACGACGACCTGGTCGCGCTCCGGGCCCACACCGATCACGGAGATGCGCGTGTTGCTCATCTTCTCGAGCGCCAGCACGTAGTCCTGCGCGTTCTTCGGCAGGTCGTCGAAGCTGCGCGCGACCGAGATGTCTTCGCTCCACCCGGGCAGGTATTCGAGGATCGGCGTTGCGTGGTGGAAGTCGGTCTGGTTCACGGGCACCTCGTCGAAGCGCTCACCGTCGACGTCGTAGGCCACGCACACGGGGATCTGCTCGAGTCCGGTGAGGATGTCGAGCTTGGTGAGCACGAGGTCGGTGATGCCGTTGACCCGGGTCGCGTAGCGCGTGATCGGGGCGTCGTACCAGCCCACCCGGCGCGGGCGCCCGGTCGTGGTGCCGAACTCGAAGCCGCGCGAGCGCAGCCAGTCGCCCTGCTCGTCGAACAGCTCGGTCGGGAAGGGGCCGGAGCCGACGCGCGTCGTGTAGGCCTTGACGATGCCCACGATGCGATCGAGCGAGCCCGGTCCGACGCCGGAGCCCGTCGCCGCGCCCCCCGCCGTCGCCGACGACGAGGTCACGAAGGGGTAGGTGCCGTGGTCGACGTCGAGCATGGTCGCCTGGCCGCCCTCGAACACGACGACTTCGCCGCGGTCCAGAGCCTCGGCGAGCAGGTAGCCCGTGTCGGCGACCATCGGACGCAGACGTTCGGCGTACGAGAGCAGGTCTTCGACGATCTCGTCGGTGGTGATGGCGCGGCGGTTGAAGATCTTCACCAGCAGGTGGTTCTTCTGGTCGAGGGCGCCCTCGACCTTCTGGCGCAGGATGTTCTCGTCGAACAGATCCTGCACGCGGATGCCGACACGGTTGATCTTGTCGGCGTAGGCCGGTCCGATCCCGCGGCCCGTGGTGCCGATCATGCGCTTTCCGAGGAAGCGCTCGGTGACCTTGTCGAGCGTGCGGTGGTACTGCGTGATGATGTGCGCGTTGGCGCTGACGCGCAGGCGCGAGACGTCGATGCCACGGGCCGAGAGCGCCTCGAGCTCGAAGAAGAGCACCTCGAGGTCGATCACGACACCGTTGCCGATCACCGGGTTCACGCCCGGGGAGAGGATGCCGGAGGGCAGCAGGTGCAGCGCGTACTTCTCGTCGCCGACGACGACGGTGTGCCCGGCGTTGTTGCCGCCGTTGAACTTCACCACCCAGTCGGTGCGCTCACCGAGCAGATCGGTGGCCTTGCCTTTTCCTTCGTCGCCCCACTGCACGCCGACGATAACGATTCCTGGCATGGGTGTCCCCCCTGCTTTCGCCGGGTTTGCACCGGCCGATGAGCTGGCCCTCTTCGGGCGATCCCATCTTATCGGCAGGCTCGGACGCCCCCTTCCGGTCGCGATATGACAGCCCACACGGCGGTGAGAGCTGACATATCGCGACCGGAGGATCGTCTGAAATGCGACGAGGGGTGTCACCTCCGCTGCTCGCCGATGTCGGACACCCCTGTCAGGATCGAAGGATGTCAGAAGTCCCCTCCGGTGCGCCCGGCCGCCCCGGCACGAAGACGCAGGGGCCGCTCGTGCTCGTCGCGGCCCTGGTCACGGTCGTGCTGTGGGCATCCGCGTTCATCGGCATCCGCGGCGCCGGCCCGCACTTCGATCCCGGTGCCCTGGCGTTGCTGCGCATGGCCGTGGGCAGCGTCGTGCTCGCGATCATCGCGGTGCGGCACGGCATCCGCATACCGGCGAAGCGGCACTGGTGGCTCATCGCGGTGTGGGGCGTCGGCTGGTTCTGCATCTACAACCTGGCCCTCAACGCCGCCGAGCGCACGCTCGACGCCGGCACGGCCGCGATGGTCGTGAACCTCGCACCCCTCATGGTCGTGATCTTCAGCGGGCTGTTCCTGCGCGAGGGCTTCCCGAAGCCGCTGGTCATCGGGGCGCCGATCGCCTTCCTCGGCGTCGTGCTGATCGGCATGAACTCCTCGACGAGCGCGGGGCCCGACATCACCGGACTGCTGCTCGCCCTGCTCGCCGCGGTGATGTACGCCGGCTGCACGCTCGTGCAGAAGCATCTGCTCAGCGCCGGGGCCGACGCGACGACGCTGACGTGGTTCGGCGCCCTCGCGGGGACCGTCGCCCTGCTCCCCTGGACGGGCAGCCTCATCGAGGCCGTGCAGACCGCCCCGCTCGACGCCACGCTCTGGGTCGTCTACCTCGGCATCTTCCCGACGGCGATCGCCTTCACGACCTGGGCCTACGTGCTTCAGCGCAGCAGCGCGGGCCAGACGTCGGCCACGACGTATGTGGTGCCGGCCGTCGCCATCCTGATGTCGTGGGCGATCCTCGGTGAGGTGCCGACACCGCTCATGTTCCTGGGCGGGGCGCTGTGCCTGCTCGGAGTCCTCGTCACACGCCTGCGCTGGGGGCACCGGACTCGTCGCTGAGAAGCACGCGGATCACCTGAGAAGCAGCCGGATCATTCGAGAAGCACGCGGATCAGCGCAGTCCGCTCTGCCCGCGCCCCGGCGACCGACGTTCCGTCACCGCCGCCCGCGAGAGCCCGAGCGCGGCGAGCGCATCGGCGGCGAGCTTGCGCTTGAGCTCCAGCGCCTCACCGATCTCCGCCGCCAGACGCGGGCGGGTGCGGATCAGCGCATCGACGGTCCCGAGCGGCACCGAGAGCACGGTGAGGATGTCGGACGCCACCGTGAGGGCCTGCGTGCGCTCGCGCGTCAGAGCCGTGTGGCCGATCAGGTCGCCGGGCTCGGCCGATCCGAAGTCGATCCGTCCCCCGTCCGCCTCCAGCGCGAGGGTGGCACGACCCGAGACGATGATCATCACGCGGTCGGGCACGATGCCCGACCGCAACACGATCTCGCCGATGCCGTACCGCTCGAGGCGGGAGGTCGCGAGCACCTCCTCGCGATCCTCGTCGCGCAGATGCAGTGTCGGTCCGACCCGCTCGATCGCCTCGACCAGTCGCGAGGGTTCGGCGATCGGGTCGCTGGAGTCGCCGTCGAGCGCGAATCCGCGCCGACGCGAGGCGTACCAGAGCCAGGAGAGGTAGAGGGAGAGCGCCCGTTGCGCCTCGGCGGGGGCGTGCACGGGGATCGTGACCTCGTACGCACCCTTGCCGAGGTAGTCGACCTCGGCGCGCTCGTCTTCCAGCCTCATCGGCAGCACATCGGCGATCTCGGTCAGCAGTGCCATGACCTCGTGCGGCGGATCGTCGGTGGTGAATGTCACCGTCGTCGTGGCGGAATACGTGCCGGTCGGTGCGCTCATGTTCGTGAACGACGCCCCCGACAGCGTCGAGTTCGGCACGATCTGGATGCTGTTGCCGGTCTGGATGTGCACCGCACGCCAGTTGACCTCGTGTTCGTGGTCACCTTCGCAGCGGTCTCGCTCATCCTGCCCCTGTCACGACGCCTCGGACCGACGCCCTTTGTGCAGGAGACTACCGATATTCCGGGATGTCGATCCAGCAATTTCCCTCGAAGGTCGTCTCTCCCTGCCCGCTACAGTGGCGGCGGAGGCATGATGACGACCTGGTGGCCCTTTCTGCGCATCGCCGCAGCCCTTCTCGGCACGGCGGCGCTGATCCGTCAGATCTCGATGTCGATCGACAATGCCCTGGCGGCGACGACCGCGTGGGGCAGCCACGTTCCCACCGTCGTGGCGAACTTCTTCAGCTACTTCACCGTGCTCTCCAACATCGGCGCCGTGATCACCTTCGCGATCGGTGCGATCTGGATGCTGCGCGCGCGGCGCGAGAACACGCCAGAGCCGCGGTGGCTCACGCTGCTCTTCGCCTGTGTCAGCACGTACATGATCGTCACCGGCATCGTCTACAACCTGCTGCTGCGCAACATCCCACTCGATGGCGTCTCCGAGGTGTGGACCAACGAGAGCCTGCACGTGATCATCCCGTTGCTCATGCTCGCCGATGTGCTCTTCGCTCCCCGCCGCCGCGCGCTCGGCTGGTCGGCGGTCGGGATCGCGGCGATCTTCCCGATCGTCTGGGCCGTGTACACCCTGCTGCGGGCGAACTTCATCACCGCCCCGCTCAGCGGCAACCCCTGGTGGTACCCCTACCCGTTCCTCGACCCGAACCAGGTGCCGGGCGGATATCTGGGAGTCGCGGGGTACATCGTCGGCATCGCGGTCGCGATCATCGCCGTCGCCGCCGGGGTCGTCTGGGTCGGCCGCCGCCGCGGCATCCGCGTCGCCTCCGAGTAGGCACACCTGCACGACCCGCACTCGGATGCACGACCGATGCGCGGGATCGGTCGTGCATCTGTTCTCCGGTCGTGCAAACGTGCCCGGGGCGGCCCGACGTCAGGCGCACCGATTACGCTGGTCGGCGGAGGGGCCGCGCGGCCCCGGTGTGGACGAGGGAGACGAAGAGAACGATGAACGAACCCGACCTGCACAATCCGCCGACGGCATCCGCACCGCCGCCTCCGCCCGCGCCTCCTGCCGCCGCATCCGCTCCCGCACCCGCCGCGCCCGCCGCTCCCGCCGCGCCCGCCGCTCCCGCCGCGCCCGCGCCCAGCGCACTCGCGAAGGATGCACCGACCGCGGCCGAGATGTCGCGCGCCGCCGAGGTTCTGAAGATCGTCTCCGACTCGTACTCGGCCAAGATGGTCGGCCAGGAGCGGCTGCGCACGAGCCTGCTCGTGTCACTCATCGCCGGCGGCCACATCCTGCTCGAGAGCGTGCCGGGGCTCGCGAAGACCACCGCCGCCAGCACACTCGCCGACACCGTCAAGGCCCAGTTCAAGCGCATCCAGTGCACCCCCGACCTGCTGCCCAGCGACATCACCGGCAGCCAGATCTACGACTCCGCGACGGGCTCGTTCCGCACGGTGCTGGGCCCGGTGCACGCGAACTTCGTGCTGCTCGACGAGATCAACCGCTCCAGCGCCAAGACGCAGAGCGCCATGCTCGAGGCGATGCAGGAGCACCAGACCACGATCGGCGGCGAGGTGCATCACCTGCCCAAGCCCTTCCTCGTGATCGCGACGCAGAACCCGATCGAGCAGGAGGGCACGTACGAACTGCCCGAGGCGCAGATGGACCGCTTCCTGCTCAAGGAGATCGTGGAGTACCCGAGCCCGGCCGAGGAGTTCGAGATCCTCAGCCGCATCGACTCCGGCGTGCTCGATCCCGACCGTCATGTCACCAGCGCCGTCTCCCTCGACGATGTGCACCTGTTGCAGGACGTCGCGAGTCGCATCTACGTCGACCCCGCGATCCGCAACTACATCGTGTCGATCGCCTACGTGACCCGCAACCCCGCGCCGTACATCGGCGAGGAGCGCGCACGCTTCATCAAGTACGGAGCCAGCCCGCGCGCCAGCATCGCTTTCCTGCAGGCGTCCCGCGCGCTCGCGCTGCTCAAGGGGCGCGCGCACGTGCTCCCCGAAGACATCCGCGAGCTCCGTCATCTGGTGCTGCGCCACCGCGTGCTGTTGACGTTCGAAGCCGACGCCGAGGGCATCCGCAGCGAGGAGATCATCGATCAGATCTTCGGCGCGGTGCCCACCCCCTGATCCCGGTTCTCCCGCACATGGCCAGTCTGATCGCGCAGGTGAAGAGCAAGCTCTTCATCCACTCGTCGCGCAAGTCGATGCACGCGCTCGACGGCGCCTACGCATCGCTGCTGCACGGACGCAGTCTCGACTTCGAGGATCTGCGCGCCTACGAGTACGGCGACCAGGTGCGCGACATCGACTGGCGCGCGACCGCCCGCCTGGGCACCCCGCTCGTCAAGCGCTCCCGGGCGACGCGCATGCACACCGTCATGTTCGTGGTCGACACGGGGCGCTCGATGACCGCCCTCGCCGCCGACGAACGGCCCAAGCGCGACCTCGCCGTGCTGGCGACCGGCGCGCTCGGCGTGCTGTCGCTGCGACACGGCGACGACTTCACCGCCGTCTACGGCGATGCCGCCCGCGTGCGCCGGCTGGCTCCCGGTCGCAGCGAGGGTGCGCTCGAGCACGCATTGCGCACGATCGACCGAGCCATCGAGCAGAGCACGGCCCCGAGTGACCGCGACGCGTTGCTCTCGTACGTCACCCGCACGATCTCGCGCCGGATGATCGTGGTCGTCGTCACCGACGAGACCCCGATCACACCGGAGACGGAGCGGATGCTGCGGCGCCTGCGCGTGCAGCACGATGTGCTGTGGCTCACGGTGCGCGACGCCGAACCGGTGCTCGATCACCCCACCGGACGCACCCGCAGCGATGTCGACAGCCGATGGCAGGTGCCCGACTTCGTGCAGGGCGACCTCGGCATCGTGCGCGAGCTGACCGCGCAGACGCAGGCCGAAGCCGTGCACCTCGCCGACGCCCTGACCCGTATGGAGATCAGCCATGCGGTGCTCGACGGGCAGGACGACGCGGTCGCGCAGCTTCTGCACCTGTTGAACCGGAGGTCGAATGCCCGGTTCTGATGAGCTCTACCCGCCGGCGCAGTACGGCTGGGGATGGATGCTGCTCGCCATCGGCATCCTCGTGCTGCTGGTCGCCGCCGCCTGGCTCGTGATCGTGCTGACGAGACCGCGCCGCGCCGTCGCAGCGCCCGGCTCCGGGGGACCGGTGCCGTCGACGGGCGACGTGCTCTCGCAGCTGCGCACCGAGTACCTCGACCGCATCCAGCGGATCGAGACCGACTACCGCGAGCGCCGGCTCACACCGCGCAACGCGAACCTCGAGCTGAGTCGGGTCGTGCGCACCTTCGTCAACGAGTACAGCGGGCTCGAGGCTCCCGTGCTCGCGCTCGACGATCTGAAGTCCCGCGGCGTGCACCCCGCGCTGATCGACGCGATGAGTCGTCATTACTACCCGAGCATCTTCCGCCAGGGACCACCGATCGATCCGATCGCCGGTGCCGCCGCGGCGCGAACGGTGGTGCACACGTGGCACTAGCGAACTTCTGGATGATCCTCGTCGCGATCGGCGTGGTCGTGGTCGCCCTCGGCGTCGGCCTGGTGCTGGGTCTTCGTCGGTCCGGTCGCTCCGCCGAGGCCGAGACCGCGCGCATCGCCCGCGCCGAGCGTCTGCGCGCATTGCCCAGCTTCCGCGACGCACTCCTGCGGCGCGTGCTCGCCCTCTCCGGCATCCTCGCGCTCGGTGCCGTCGCGGTGATCACGGCGGGGGTCGTGGCGGCGCGGCCGATGTCGTCGCAGACCGTTCAGCCGGTCAACACCAGCCGAGACATCATGCTGTGCCTCGATGTCTCCGGGTCGATGACCGAGGTCGATGTCGAGGTGTTGAGCGTCTTCGAGGAGCTGCTCGACGATTTCGAGGGTGAGCGCATCGGGCTGACGATCTTCAACAGCTCTCCCGTGCAGATCTTCCCGCTGACGGATGACTACGACTTCATCCGCACGCATCTGGCGAGCATCAAGGAGAGCTTCGACTACGTCGACGAGGTGCCCGAGCACTGGGTCGGCACCCTCAACGGCAACGGCGCCTCGCTGATCGGCGACGGGCTCGCGGCCTGCGCGATGGGGTTCGACCGCCTCGACGACGAGCGATCGCGCTCGGTCATCTTCGCCACCGACAACGAGGTGAACGGAGCCTCGATCGTGACGTTGGAGGAGGCGGCGGCGTATGCGAAGGACAAGGGTGTTCGCGTCTTCGCCCTGAACCCGGTGCAGGGCAAGGATGCAGAGGTCAGCGCCCAGCTGGCCGCCGCGGCCGAGGCGACCGGTGGCGCGGCGTTCGGGCTGCGTGACACCACGACCGTCGCCGACATCGTCACCCAGGTGCAGGAGCAGGAAGCCACCGCACTGCGCGGCGAGGCGCAGATCGTGTGGACCGATACACCGAACCTCTGGATCGTCGTGCTGTCGGTCGCCGTGCTGGGGTTCATCATCGTGGTCTGGAGGGTGCGACTGTGATCTTCCAGCCCGTCCTGCACCCTCTGCTGCTGGTGCTGCTGTTCGCGCCGATCGTCGCGCTCGTCGTCTGGCTGCTCGTGCGCGTCCCCCGCTCCTCGACGGGTGCGCCACCGCCCGCGTCGGCCGCGGTGCGGCACCGATCCCTGTGGGCGCTGCGTCTGGTGATGGTGCTCGCCTGCCTGGCGATGCTGTTGCGCCCCGGCATCCCGGGTGGCGCGACGCAGACGCTCGCGACAGACACCGACATCGTGCTCGTGGTCGACACCACCGCCAGCATCGTCGCCGAGGACTGGGACGGCGACCGTCCGCGTCTCGACGGCGTGCGGGCGGACGTGCAGGCGATCGTTCAGCAGTACCCCGGTGCGCGCTTCGCCCTGCTCACCTTCGATGCGGCCGCCGAGCTCCGGATGCCGCTCACGACCGACACCACTGCGGTCATGGGTTCGCTCGAGGTGCTCCGGCCCGAGGTGACGAGTCTGTCTCGCGGCAGCTCCATCGGCATCGCCGCCCCCCTCCTGGCCGAGACGCTGAAGAGTGCGGCGGAGTCGTCACCGGAGCGCTCGCGCATGGTGTTCTACTTCGGCGACGGCGAGCAGACCGTCGATTCCCCACCGGAGTCGTTCTCGGCGAGCACGAAGTACACCGACAGCGGCGCGGTCTTCGGCTACGGCACGGCCGAGGGCGGACCGATGCGCATCACCACGGGCGGCGTGGCCGGGGGCGGATCGGACTACATCGAGTACGAGGGCTCCGATGCCCTGTCGACGATCGACGAGACGAACCTGAAGCTCGTCGCGGGTCAGCTGGATGTCGAGTATCAGCACCGCACAGCGGATGCCGCACCGACGCTGCCCGACGCCCCGTCGACGACCACGAGCTACACCGAATCCGGGACGACCGGCAAGGTCACCGAGCTGTACTGGATCGCCGCGCTCGTGATCGTGGCGCTCCTCGGCTTCGAGCTCACACGGGCGACCATGCTCATCGCGCGGCTGCGTCAGCTCCGCGCCCCACGCCCCGACGGCCCGGCACGCAGAGGAGGCGCGCGATGACCCTCGACTCCTCGCACGTTGCCGCCGCGCTGCTCGCGTCGAACCGCCGGCGCCGCCGCATCCGCCGATGGATCGCGATCGGCACGCTGCCCCTCACTCTCGTCGCGCTGCTCTTCGTCGGCAAGCTGCTGAGCATGTACGCCTTCGCGCATCAGGCGATCACCGCCTACGTGGTCGATGACTACGCCGCATCCGAAGGGGCGGCCCGCGGGCAGGAGTTCCTGAACTGGTTCGAACCGTACAAGGCGCCGTTCAACGTGGGAACCGCGCTCGCGGGAGCCGAACAGTTGCCCGAGGCCCGGGCGAAGCTCGAAGAGGCGCTCGATCTCGCGCGCGGCCTCGAGGTCTGCGGCGTGCGCATCAACCTCGCACTCGTGGTGGAACGCATGGGCGATGCCGCCCGGGCGGACGGCGACGGCGCGGGTGCCGCGCAGCTGTATGCCGAGGCGCTCACGATCACGGTCGAGACGCCGGACGCATGCAACAGCGACGAGGCGCAGCAGCAGTCGTCCGACCCCCAGCGCGACATGTCCGAGACCCTCGACGAGGCGGAACAGCGTCTCAAGGAGAAGCAGCAGGAGCAGCAGCAGCCCCCGCCGGCCGAAGAGCCGGACGAGCAGGAGCCCCAGCCATCGGAGGACAAGCTGCAGGATCTGCAGGACAAGCTCGAACAGGGCACGCAGGAGCGGGATCAGCAGCAGAACAGTGACGACCCCGGCGGTTCGGGAACGGACAGGCCATGGTGATGGATCACGAGAAGCAGCGCGCGCGGTACATCGCTGGGACCGAGGGGGCGCCGCCCCTTCCCCCGCCCGGTGGATACAAGGGTGCGCGCCGACAGCAGGGTCCGGAATCCTGGGTTCCTCCCCTGCCCGTCACCGACCCTTCGGTTGCCGCCGAGAAGCAGCCCGCGAACGCCATCGGGTGGATCGCTCTGCTCGCCGCCATCCTGTTCGCGCTGATCCTGATCGGTGCACTGCTCGCCGGGGGCACCGATCTGCTCTACGGCGCGACGATGCTCGCCCTGCAGCTCGTGATCGTCGCGGTCATCGTCGCGGCGCTGATCTCGGCCCGCGGTCGACGACTCGGCGCTGTCGCCCTGGTGATCACGATCCTGTTCAACGTCGCGACCGTCGGCGGCATGAGCGCGCTGCAGACCTCGGCCTCGGGGAACTACGACGGGGTCAAGACCGAGCAGCAGAAGCACGAGGAGGCGTACCCCGGCATCAAGGGCACGGCGTCGCAGAACGTGCTGAACCAGCAGTCGCTCGAAGAGGTGCGGGCCGCGGCCGACAGCCTGTTCGCCGACATCCGCACGCGCCTGAGCGAACGGTTCGGGTACACCTGGGTGCCGGTGGGCGACGAGGACCTGCGCCCGGAGCGCAACGGCTACGGCGGGGAGTCGATGCTCTTCGAATACACCTCGGTCGGGTGGGCGACGAACGAGCCGATCCAGGATCCGGCGCGCAAGGCGGAGGTCATGCGCGTGATCGACGAGGTCGTCATCGAGCACGGACTGTGGAATCTGTACAGCTTCAACGATCCGGTCAACTCCAGCGTCGATCCCTCGATGATCGCGAAGCTCTACGGCAGCGACGACCCGCGCACCCAGCACACGTGGGAGTACTACACCGAGAACTACCCCGAGCCTCTGCGGTTCTACGCGAACATCTACGACCTCTCGAACGATCCGACCGGAGACTTCCTGGTCGCACGTGAGGCCCAGAACGCCCGCACGGGCGAGCCGTTGGAGGGTCTGCAGCTCGCCGTGATCGCCAGCGCCGTGCTGCGCGAGTCCGACCGTGCCGAATTCGAGAAGAAGCTGCAGGAGTACCCGGGGTTCGAGTGACCGTCGGGCCTCGCGTCAGTGCGCGAGGCGCAGCAGCATCCGCGCCACGGTGAATCGCATCTGCCCCCGCGGCGTGCGCGGGTCGTAGCCGAGCTGATCGATCACGGCGATGAGCCGGTCCTGCACGCTGGAGTGGTGACGGCCGAGGCGCACAGCGGCTGCACGCACGCTCTGCTCGTGGACCACCGCATCGAGCAGCTCCCGAGTGCGGGCATCGAGCCGCTCGAGCGCGGCGGCGTCGGGATGCATCGCCCCGGAGTCGGCCGCGGCGGCGATCAACAGGAAGGCACCGAGGTCTTCCGCATCGACGACCGGCTCCTCCGGCGAGGTCAACCGCACGGCGATCAGCGCGTCGGACCACGATCCCGCAAGCTCCGCCCCGGTTCCGGCGCTGCCGATGCCCAGGCGCAGATCGTCGGCGCCCTCCCAGGCCTCGGCGGGGGTGGCATCGGCGGCGATGATGGTGGCCCGGGTGAGCCCGTGACGCGTGGCGACCACGGCGGACGGATGCCGCAACGCCGGTGCCGGATCGGGCGGCGAGGCGATCACCCGCACCGCGCCCACGGGCAGCCGCAGCCGGCTCAGAGCGGCCGATCGTTCGCCCTCGCCCGCGAAGGAGCTGATCACCAGCTCGACCGCGCTCTCCGCGTCGCCGGTGCGGCGGGCACGCAGGATGCCGAGGGCGAGCGTGAGGCGCTCGAGGATCATCGCGTCATTCGTGTGCGGCTCTCCCTCGCGCTCGATCCAGGCGACGGCATCCGTCCCGCTGTCGCGCAGCATCCATCGCTCACCCGGATCGACGGGCTCGATGCGCACGCCGTCAGCGCGCACGCGGATGATCTGACGCGCATCGCGCTGCCCCACCGTGGCTCCGCTGAGCACCGCCGCACCCCGCAGCATGCTCTCGACGCCGACCGAGCGCGCCACGAGCGTGTCGAAGTAGGAGACGACCTTGAGGGTCTCGCTCGCATCCGGGTCGAGGGCGGTGAGCCGCCCCAGCAGATCTTGCATGTCGGGCTCCATCGCACGGGGATTCCACCCTATGGGGTCGACCGGCGACCCCATAGGGCATCGGAATCAGCCGAGCAGCCGGTTCACCCAGTCGTTCCGGGCGGCGAGCATCGCCTGGGCGACGGCGGCGTGCGGCGCGAACATATCGAATCCGTGGAATCCCCCGGCCCAGACGTGCAGCTCCGCCTGAACCCCGGCCTCCCACAGCTTCGTGGCGTAGGCGACATCCTCATCGCGGAAGACCTCGGCGCTGCCGCAGTCGATGAACGCGGGCGGGAGTCCGGTCAGATCGGTCGCGCGAGCAGGGGCGGCATAGATCGACACGTCGTCCGTGCCCTTGCGGTCGCCGAGCAGCGCGCTCCATCCGGTGATGTTGGAGCCGCGATCCCAGACGCCGATGCCGTCGATCTGCTGCGTCGAGACGCTCTCGTCGCGGTCGTCGAGCATCGGGTAGATGAGCAGCTGGCCGATGAGTGCCGGGCCGCGACGATCCCGGGCGAGCAGGGTCGTACCGGCGGCGAGGCCACCGCCGGCGCTGCCCCCGCCGATCAGGATGCGGGTGGCGTCGATGCCGAGCTCCGCCGCGTGATCGGCGGTCCAGACGAGCCCCGCGTAGCAGTCCTCCACCGGGTAGGGGTCGGGGAACTCCGGCGCCAAGCGGTACTCCACCGTGACGATGACCCCGTTGAAACGCTCGGCCCAGTCGAGGAAACCGACGACGCCGAGCCACCGGTTGCCGATGATCATGCCGCCGCCGTGCGTGTGGAAGAAGCCGGGGCCGGTGCCGGTGCGCCCCTCCTTCTCGATCACGGTGACGACGATGTCATCGCCCTCGTGACCGGCGATCGTGACGTCGCGACGGGTGAAGCCGCGGTCGGCGAGCACGGCGAAGATCTCGTCGTCGGCGCTCACCGGGTTCTGGCGCAGCAACGGGATCATCTCGGGCGTCAGCGTCGAGGGCAGCTGGTCGCCGACGAGGGCGAGTGCCGCCTCCAGTTCCGGGTCGAACGGAGGGCGGAGGGTCGTTTCGGTCATCAGAACTCCTTTGTTCTCGGTCGCCACGGCGGCGGCTTCCCGCCAGACTCCTGCACGTCGCCCCTGAGCGTAACCCGCCAGCCGCGGTCGATCCGCAGCGCCGGAGCCGCCGGTTGGCGGGGCCGTGTCGGCCGAGGTCAGGAGGAGAGGGCGAGGCCCGCGGCGAGCGCGAAGCCGAGCACGGTCGCGAGCCCCGTCGACTCCTTCGCCTTCTGCTGCGCCTCGGGGATCATCGAGTCGACGAGCATCACCAGCAGGGCGCCGGCTGCGAAACCGCTCGCCCCGGCGCGGAACTCGTCGCCCGTGGCACTGGCGAGGCCGAAGCCGGCGACCGTCGCGAGCGCGCAGATCACGGCGACACCGGCCCAGAGCCAGAGCACCCGCGAGCGGGCCATTCCGGACTGCAGCAGGTCGGAGGCCGAGCCGATCGACTCGGGCAGGTTGGAGACGAGGATCGCGACGACGAGCGCGACACTCACCGGTTCGCCCGAGGCGAGTCCGATGCCGAGGACGAGTTGCTCCGGGATGCCGTCGAGCAGTGCCCCGACGGCGAGCTGACCGCCGCCGGCCTGCTGTTTCGCCTTCGCCGCCCTGGCGTCGAGGATGCGGTCGGCGATGTAGTAACTCAGTGCCCCGGCGGCCACGCCGGCGACGAGCGGGATGGGACCGGCGAGCGCGAGGCCCTCCTCCCAGAGCTCGAAGGCGATGGATGCCATCAGGGCGCCTGCACCGAAGCCGAGGACGATGCCCAGCCACCGCGGGGGCCATTTCCGGAGCAACGCGAGCACCGCACCGATGAAAAGTGGCGCCGCCGCGACCACACCCCAGAGCACTGCTTCGGCCATGTCCTACCTCCGTGGGCCACTCTCCCACTTCGGCGGCCTGCTGTCAGGGACGACCCGCCTACCCGGCGTCGTCGGTGCTGTCGGGGTCGCCGCTGCCGGCGCCGCTGCCACCGCTTCCGGCGCGCAAGGAGGTGATCATGCTCTGCAGTGCCGCGAACGCGTTCGCCTGCTCGGTCGAGGTCATGCGTGCCAGCATCCGCTGCTCCACCGAACGCACCGCAGCGCTCGCCGTCGCCAGGCGGCGGCGTCCGCGCGGTGTGAGGCTGGTCGGCAGCACCTTGCCGACCGGAGCCTCGGACGGACGGGTCACGAATCCGTCGCGCTCGAGGTTCTGCAGGAGCACGTTCATCGACTGCCGCGTCACGAACGCACCGCGGGCGAGCGCGGAGTTCGAGAGCCCGGGGCGCTGGGCCAGCAGCTCGAGGCAGGAGTAGTGCGTGATCGTCATGCCGAGGGGCCGCAACACGTCTTCCATCGCGGAGCGGAGGGCACTCGATGCCTCCTTCAGCAGATAGCCGAGCGAGGTCTCCAGGTCGATGCCGTCTTGACTCATGTCAGTATTCTGACATAGATTGACTCATGTCAGAAAACTGACACCGAGAGCAAGGAACTCACATGCCCGTCACCGGCCCCGACTTCATCTCCCTTCAGGCACGCGACCTCGCCGCATCGCGGGCCTTCTACGAGAACTACCTCGGCCTCGTCCGCTCCCCGGCCGGCCCACCGCACGCCGTCGTCTTCGACACAGCGCCGATCGCCTTCGCCCTCCGCGACCTCGCCCCGGGAACCGACCTCGACTCCGTCAGCCAGCCCGGCATCGGCGCGGCCATCTGGCTGCACGCCACCGATGTGCAGAGCATCCACGACGCCCTGGTCGCCGACGGCCACACGATCGTCGCCGACCCGATCGACGGACCCTTCGGCCGCACGTTCACGTTCGCTGACCCCGACGGCTACCGGATCACACTGCACGACCGCGCCTGAGACACGGCCGCACCCTGGCCACGTCGCATGACGCCCGGTGCGCCGGGCCCGAGCGTCATGCGGCACAGGGCGACACGCCGCCCGCCGATAGACTGGGGAGCATGTCCAAGGTCCTCCAGTCCCTTCCCGTCGGCGAGCGCGTCGGCATCGCCTTCTCCGGAGGACTCGACACCTCCGTCGCCGTCGCCTGGATGCGCGAGAAGGGCGCTGTGCCCTTCACGTACACCGGCGACCTCGGCCAGTACGACGAAGACGACATCGCATCGATCCCCGGGCGCGCGCTGGAGTACGGCGCCGAAGCCTCGCGCCTCGTCGACTGCAAGACCGCGCTGGTCGAAGAGGGACTGGTCGCGCTGTCGTGCGGCGCCTTCCACATCCGCTCCGGCGGCAAGACCTACTTCAATACGACACCCCTTGGTCGCGCTGTCACCGGCACCATGCTCGTGCGTGCGATGAAGGAAGACGGCGTCGACATCTGGGGCGACGGCTCCACCTACAAGGGCAACGACATCGAGCGGTTCTACCGCTACGGCCTGCTCGCCAACCCGCGCCTGCGCGTGTACAAGCCGTGGCTCGACGCCGACTTCGTGACCGAGCTCGGCGGCCGCAAGGAGATGAGCGACTGGCTCGTCGCCCGCGACTTCCCGTACCGCGATTCGGCGGAGAAGGCCTACTCGACCGACGCGAACATCTGGGGTGCGACGCACGAGGCCAAGACCCTCGAGCACCTCGACGTGTCGCTCGAGACCGTCGACCCGATCATGGGCGTGAAGTTCTGGGATCCCTCGGTCGCGATCGAGACCGAAGACGTCACCGTGACCTTCGAGGCCGGTCGCCCGGTCGCGATCAACGGCGTCGAGTTCAGCGACCCCGTGGCATTGGTCATGGAGGCCAACACCATCGGCGGACGCCACGGCCTCGGCATGAGCGACCAGATCGAGAACCGCATCATCGAGGCGAAGTCGCGCGGCATCTACGAGGCCCCGGCCATGGCACTGCTGTTCATCGCGTACGAGCGTCTCGTCAACGGCATCCTGAACGAGGACACCCTCGCTACCTACCACGAGCAGGGCCGCCGCCTCGGCCGCCTCATGTACGAGGGACGCTGGCTCGAGCCGCAGTCGCTCATGCTGCGCGAGTCGATCCAGCGCTGGGTCGGCCTCACGATCTCGGGTACCGTCACGATCCGCCTGCGCCGCGGCGACGACTGGACGATCCTCGACACGGTGTCGCCGAACCTGTCATACGGCCCGGAGAAGCTGTCGATGGAGCGCGTCGGCGACGCCGCCTTCGGCCCGGTCGACCGCATCGGCCAGCTCACGATGCGCAACCTCGATATCGCCGACTCGCGGGCACGCCTCGAGCAGTACGCCGGACTCGGCCTGGTCGGCGGCGCGACGGGCGAGCTCGTCGGACGCGTGACGGCGGGTGAGTCCGGCGAGATCACCGGTTCCGTCGAAGAGGTCGACGAGACGCTCGCCGGGGCCGTCGACTCGGCATCCGAGGGCGCGGCCTTCGACTCCGGCACCGACTGACGTTTCTGCCAGAAGGGGGCGGGTGCTGCGGCATCCGCCCCCTTCTGCGTGCGTGGTCTCGCCCGGCGCGCGTTCATAACTCCTCAACGCCGGGCGGCTGGGATGCCGTGGCGCCCGCCGTTCCGGAGAATTCCGGCGACACTCCCCCGAAGTTTGAGGAGTTGTGAACGGCGGGCGTGGAGCACCTGTGAGTACGCCGAACTATCTTGCACATGGTTGTGCACTATAAGTACGATGGAGGCATGACAACCCGCGCACCCCGCCGCGATGCCGTCGAGAACCGCGCCGGCATCCTCTCCGCCGCCCGCACCGCCCTCGCCGTCGACCCTCATGCCTCGATCGACGTGATCGCCCGTACCGCCGGACTCTCCCGCCGCACGCTCTACGGCCACTTCGACGACCGCGAGGCCCTCATCCGCGAGCTCATCGCGCACGGAGCGCAGCGTTTCAACGCGATCGCCGCGACCGTGACCGATGCCGACGCCCGCCTCGCCCTCGCCCGCCTCGCCGCGCTTCTGTGGCAAGAGGCGGCGCACGTGCAGGTCGCCGCCGCCCTCGCGCTCGACGAAGCGCACGTCGAGCACACCGCCGCCGCCCTCGCCCCCCTGCGTCTCGCCCTCGCCGCCCTCGTGCAGCGAGGTCAGGAAGACGGCAGCTTCCGCACCGACCTCACGGCTCCCACGCTCGCGCGCCTGATCGAGGAGATGGCGCGCGCCGTGGTGTCGCGCACCGATGCGTCCAGCGCCCAGGCCGAAGGCATCGCCGTGCGGACAGTTCTGAGCATCGCCGGGCTCTCCTGGCACGAGGCCGAGGCACTGTTGACGGCGCATCCCGATGTCGCGACGCAGGAGGACGAAGCATGAGGATCACACTCCACAGCGTCGACAAGGGCCGCGCGCTCCCGACGACCAGCCTCGAGTTCCACAGCGGGGCCGTGCGCTACGCCCTGGCCGAGACCGAGCAGCGTCCGACCGTCCTTGGCCTGATCGCGAGCGGGCGGATGCGGCCGAACGCCGGTCGCGTGACGATCGACGACACTGCCGACGCGAAGGCCCTCCGCCGCCGTGTCGCCCTGGTCGATGCGCCCGACGTGAGCGATCCGCATGCCGACATCGCGCTGTCGGGCGTCGTCGGCGAAGAGCTGATGTTCGCCGGCGTGGGTGCGACGCCCGTGCACGCCCGACGCTGGCTCACGCAGCTCGGATTCGCTGAGCTGGCATCGGTGCCGATCGGCAACATCGACCCCGCGGTGCGCGTGCGCATCCTCTGCGAGCTGGCCGTGCTGCGCGAGGGCGTCGACGGTGTCGTGCTGGTGTCGCCGGACCGTCACGGGGGAACCCCCGACGGATGGTGGCGCATCGCCGCGGAATTCGCCGACCGCGGCTACGCCATGCTCGTGATCATCGGCGGATCCGCCGCCGTCGCCCTCGAACGGATGCAGGAGTTCGAGGCGATCAACGCCTCCGGCCCGCAGCCCAGGCTTGATGAGGTCGAGGCCGAGGTGGAGCCCCCGTCCGAAAACGGAGACGACTCTCCCCCGGATGAGCATGTCGCCGATGAACACGCCGACGCGGATGCCGTCGACCTCGGTTTCGACACCGACACAGACCCAACCCCAGCCCCAGCCCCAGCCCCAGACACAGACCCAGCCCCAGACACAGACACAGGAGCCGAACGATGAAGGTTCCCGCCATGATCGCCGCCGAGCTGCGGCGCCTCACCGCGAGCAGGATGGGTGTCATCGCACTCATCGCCCTCGTGTGCGTGCCGATCCTCTACGGCGGCCTGTACCTGTGGGCGAACCAGGACCCCTACGCGAAGTTCCCCGAGGTCCCTGTCGCCCTGGTGGTCGACGACGAGGGCGCGCCGGCCCCGACCACGGGCACGGAGGCGTCGAGCGACACCGTGAACTACGGCGAGGACGTGGCCGACAACCTGATCGAGGGCAACGCGTTCGACTGGCAGCGGATGACGGCCGACGAGGCCGCCGACGCCCTGCGCGACGGCAGCGTCGACTTCACCGTGACGATCCCCGCCGACTTCTCCTCCGCCCTCACCTCGGCGGCAGGCAATGACCCACATCAAGCCCGGATCGACCTCGAGACGAACGACGCGAACAATTACCTCGCCTCCTCCATGGGCACGCAGGCCGTCGAGAAGATCCGCAGCTCGGTGGCACAGATGGTCGGCAGCGAGGCCGCTGAACGTCTGCTCACGGGTCTCAGCGACGTGCGCGACAGTCTCGTGACGGCCGTGGATGGGGCCTCCCAGCTCACGGACGGCGCCGACAGCGCGGCATCCGGAAGCACCACGCTGGCCGACGGCACAGCGCAACTGGCCGACGGCACGACGAAGCTCGCCGCGGGCGCGCAGACCCTCGCCTCCGGCGCCCAGCAGGTGAGCGCGGGCAACCGGCAGCTCGCCGACACCGCCGATCGCGCGGGAGCTGCGGTGCAGCAGGCAGCCGATGCCCTGCCGCAGGTGCGCACCGACATCGAGGCCGCCCTGACCGAGCAGGGGCTCAGTGCCGACGAGATCGCCCAGGTGCTCGACGCGCTCGACCCCCTGGCCGCACGCCTGCAGGACGGCAACACCAAGGTGCAGACGGCGATCGGCAAGGTCGACCAGCTCGCGGCCGGTGCGGCATCCCTCGCCTCGGGTGCGTCCGACCTCGCGGGTGGCGCGAAGACCCTCGCGTCGGGAGCCGCCGCCGCGAACGACGGCGCCGCCCAGCTGCGCGACGGCTTGAAGACCCTCGCCTCAGGCACCGCCGAACTGCGCGACGGTCTGTCCGACGGGGTCGATGCGATTCCGGCATCCACCCCCGACCTGCGCTCCCAGCAGGCCGACACGATCGCCGACCCGGAGAAGGTGTCGAGCGACAAGGTCGCCTCTGCCGAGGACTACGGCGCGGGACTCGCCCCGTTCTTCGCCGCGCTCTCGGCCTGGATCGGCATCTACGCGCTGTTCCTGATCGTGAAGCCGATCTCGCGCCGGGCGATCACGGCGCTGCACTCGCCGATCCGCATCACGCTCGCCGGCTGGCTTGACCCCCGCCATGCTGGGCGCCGTGCAGATGGTCGGCCTGATGGGCGTCCTCGCGATCACCCTCGGCTTCACCTTCGACAACCCGATCGGCACGCTCGGTGTGATGATCTTCGCCTCGGCGACGTTCGCCGCGATCATCCTGGCGCTCAACGTGTGGCTCGGATCGGTCGGCCAGTTCCTGGGGCTCGTGCTCATGGTGCTGCAACTGGTGACCGCAGGCGGCACCTTCCCCTGGCAGACGCTGCCGGCCCCGTTGGCCGCGCTGCATCACGTGCTGCCGCTGGGCTATGTGGTCGATGCGATGCGCCAGCTCATGTACGGCGGGAACCTCGGCCGCGCCGGATGGGACCTCGCGGTGCTGGGCATGTGGCTGGTCGGCGCGCTGCTGCTCGCGATGCTCGGCGTGACACGCATGACGCACCGCCGCACGCTGCGCGATCTGCAGCCGAGCCTGATCGGGTGACGCTCCGTGCGCAGGGGACGACTCCCCTGCGCACGGACACCTGTGGGTATGATGCGAGGGCGCGTCCCGAAACGCGTGCTCGGACTCGGTGGAACCGAGTCCCTCGTTCTCCCCCGAAAGAGTTCTCGACGATGACGACAGACTCGCAGCCCGTTGCTGACGCACCCCGCCGTTCCTGGTGGCCACGGGTTGGGCGCATCGCCTTCCTCGTCGTGGCCGGCATCGTGGTCATCGCGGTCGCCGCCGCATTCTTCGTGACGTGGACGATCCAACGCTCGTTCCCTCAGACCTCGGGAGCCGTGACCTTGGACGGACTCGCAGCCGAGGTCACGGTGCAGCGCGACGACCGCGGCATCCCCACCATCACCGCCGACACGACAGACGACCTCTTCTTCGCCGAAGGATTCGTGCACGCGCAGGACCGCTTCTTCGAGATGGACTTCCGCCGCCACGTCACCGCGGGCCGTGTCGCCGAGATGTTCGGCGAATCCCAGGCGGGCACGGATGCGTTCCTGCGTACGCTCGGCTGGCGCAAGGTGGCCGAAGCCGAGGTCGCGGCGATGGACGAGAAGACCCTCGGCTACTACGAGGCCTACGCCGACGGCGTGAACGCCTACCTCGCCTCACGGTCGGGCGCCGAGCTCTCCCTCGAATATGCGGTGATCGGCATACAGAACCCGGACTACTCCCCCGAGCCCTGGGAGCCCGCGGATTCCGTCGCCTGGCTCAAGGCGATGGCCTGGGATCTTCGCGGCAACATCGAGGACGAGACCGAGCGCGCCCTGCTCGCCGCTGAGCTGGATCCCGGCGAGACCGCCGATCCCGACACCGCCGTCAGCACCTCACAGATCCTCGAGAAGCTGTACCCCGCCTACCCGTTCGAGGAGAACCCGGTCATCGTGCCGAAGATCTCGACGGTCCCCGCCGTCGAGACCGACGCGACCGCCGCGTTCACGACGCTGCAGGACGACGGCGGAGTGCAGCAGGCGAGCACGAGGGTGGAATGGGAGCAGACGTCGAGCGTCATCGAAGCCGCCGGCATGCTGGTCGGCGATCTCGGAGAAGGCATCGGATCGAACTCCTGGGTCGTCTCCGGCACCCTGACGGAATCCGGGATGCCGCTGCTCGCCAACGACCCGCACCTCGGATCGTCGCTCCCCTCCGTCTGGTATCAGGTGCAACTGAAGTGCTCGACCGTCGACGAGTCCTGCCCGTTCGACATGGGCGGATTCTCGTTCTCCGGACTGCCCGGCATCGTCATCGGACACAACCAGACCGTCGCCTGGGGGTTCACGAACCTCACGACGGATGTCACCGACCTCTACGTCGAGAAGATCGAAGGCGACCAGTACTGGCGCGACGGGGCACTCGTGCCGCTGGAGGAGAGCACCGAGACGATCAAGGTCGCGGGCGGCGACGACATCGAGTTGACCATCCGCTCCACCGTGCACGGCCCGATCATCTCGGGACTCACCGACGACTTCACCGCCCTCGCCGACTCCCCGGGCGGGGGACTCCTGGCCGGCGGCGCAGAGTCCGATGCGCCGGCGACCGAGGGGGTCGAGGGCGAGTACGCCGTGAGCCTGCGCTGGACCGCACTCGATCCCGGAACGGCCGCGACCTCGATCTTCGCGCTGTCGACCGCACAGACCTTCGACGACTTCCGCGCGGCCGCCTCACTGTTCGACGTGCCGGCGCAGAACCTCATCTACGCCGACACCGAGGGCAACATCGGCTACCAGGCGCCCGGCCGCCTGCCGATCCGCGGGGCAGGAGACGGATGGATGCCGCAGCCGGGGTGGGACAGCAGCTACGACTGGACCGGGTTCATCCCGTTCGAGGACCTTCCCGTGTCGTACAACCCGAGTTCGGGGTACATCGTCACGGCGAACAATGCGATCGTCTCGGACGAGTACGAGTACTTCCTCTCCAGGGACTGGGACTACGGGTATCGCGCGGCGCGGATCACGCACCTGATCGAGCGCAGTGCGGCGGCCGCGCCTCTGACCGCTCAGGACATGCGCGACATCCAGATGGACAGCGAGATGTGGATCGGCAAGCAGTTGGCGACCGCGCTGGGCGACGTCGAGGTCACCGGGGCCGGACCTCAGGAGGCGGTCGAGCTGCTGCGGTCCTGGGACGCGCAGAACACGGCATCCTCTGCGGCGGCCGCCTACGCGAACGTGCTCTGGTCGAACCTCGTGCAGAACATCTTCTCCGAGCGCGATCAGCCGCTGCCGATCAGTCATCAGAGCCGCCTCTTCACGGTGGTCTCGGCCATGCTCGACGACCCGTCGGATGCGCTGTGGACCAACGAGAACCTCGATGTGTCTGGCAAGGACGAGATGCTCGCACTGTCGGCCGAGCAGTCCTACGACGAGCTGTCCGCGTTGCAGGGGACCACGGTCGCGCGGTGGAACTGGGGAACCCTGCACTCGATCACCCTCCGCAGCTCCACACTGGGGTCGTCGGGCATCGCTCCCATCGAGGCGCTGTTCAACCGCGGACCTTTCCCGGTCAGCGGCGGAGCTTCGGTCGTGAACGCCACGGGATGGGAGCTCGGCGAGAGCTACGCGACCACGACGGTGCCGTCGATGCGCATGGTGATCGACATGTCCGACCTCGACGCATCCACCTGGAACCACCTCACCGGGGCCTCCGGCCATGCCTTCCACGAGCACTACATCGATCAGACGGAGGACTGGGCCGCCGGCATCCAGAAGCCCTGGGCGTTCTCCTCCGATGCAGTGGATGCCGCGACGATCGACACCCTGGTGCTGCGCCCGGCGGGTTGAACGGGCGCGCGGTCGGCGGGCCGCACAGGAATCTCGACTAGCGTTGACAGGTGCCGACCAGTTATCTCGCCCCGAAGGGCACCCCCGTCACGCTGCTCGAGTTCGAACACGGTGGATCGACACTGATCGCCGAGGCGTTCGGTGAGGGGCGGCACACGTTCCTGCTGCTGCACGGGATCGGCATGGGGCGCAGCGTCTACCTCGACGTCGTCCAGCGACTGCGCGGACGCGTGATCGCGCTCGACCTCCCGGGTTTCGGTGAAGCACCCGAACCCACGCGCACCCTCACGATGGAGCGACATGCCGACCTCGTCGCGGCATACCTGCGGCACGTCGATGCGGGACCGGTGGTCGTGATCGGGCACTCGATGGGGAGCCAGATCGCGGCGGAACTCGCAGCACGGCATCCGACTCTCGTCGAAGGTGTGGTGCTGGCCGGGCCCACCGTGAACAAGGCGGCCCGCAACCTCGGGGCGCAGGCGAGCTATCTGCTGCGCGATCTGGTCGGCGAACGCCCACTGGTGATCTGGCGCGGAGCGCGCGAGTACCTCCGGGGCGGGCCGCACCTGTTCCGCAAGATGCGCGCGACGATCGCCCACCAGCCCGAGAAGGCCTTCGCCCGCATCGATGCACCGGTGCTGGTGCTGCGCGGCGAGAGCGACCCGCTGGCACCGATGAGCTGGTGCCAGGAGATCATCGACGAGATCCCCGGCGCCGACCTCCAGGTCATCCCCGACCACGGTCACGGCACGCTGATCAGCGACTCCGAGCCGGCCGCGCGCCTGATCCAGGGCTTCGCCGACCGGCTGTAGGCGCGGCCCGCCCGCCCCGCCGTTCACAACTCCTCAAGACCAGACGGCCGCTCTGAGGCGGCTCGCGTGATCACGCAGTTTTTGCGGCCCAAGACTCCCGCGCTGAGCGACGCTTGAGGAGTTGTGAACGGAATCATGCCGTGAACCTCGGCCCAAGCGTCGAAATCACACCCTGCAACATGTCGCGAACCGTGCTGTCGTCCCGAAGGATCTCGGTCGCGAGCGGGCGAATGGTGACGTATCCGAGCCGCGCGGCGGCGATGTCGCGGCGCCGATCCTCCACCTGTTTCCCCCACCCCTCGTGGAACTCCCTGCTGTCGCACTCGATGATCAGCCATCCGTCCACCAAGAAGTCCACCCGCCCGACGCCGGGCAGCTGCACCTGCGTCTCGAAATCGACTCCGAGCGACCGCAGAAGCAGGCGCACATACGTCTCCGGACCCGACGCCGCTGAGGCATCCACCAACCTCGCCAGCGCTCGGAATCGCGAAGGAAGAGCGAGGAGGACCTCGTCGATCTGCTCCCGCGTCAGGACGCCATGATGAGCGAGGCTGTCGAGTGTCGCGAGGGCCGCTCGTGGCGCCTGGCACCGCATCGACTGCCTCACGGCGTCCATCAGCGACGCCGCGTGGAGGGGTGCCTCTGCATCTGCCACGGCATTCCAGTGCACCACCACATGCTGCGGGTCCCCGGGGCGGATCCGCGATGTCCCCGGTTCGACGAAGACGTGAGTCTTGCTGCAGCGGTGTACGAAGACGCCCAGAGTCTTGAGGAGCGACAAGCACGACAGCCGACCTCCGATACGGACGGCCTCGATCACTTCCGGATTCGCGGACGTGCGGAGGTAGCGATCTCTTCGCACACGGATCAGGTGACCACGACGAACGGCGTCGGTGATCTCCCGACCCGACATCCCCACGACACGCAGGTCGGCCCGTGTGAAAACTGTGCGGTCATACGTGTCTGCAACGCGCTGCGCGACGGACTTACTCTTCGGGGGCACCTCCGAAGTGTGCAGAACTCTGGGGTGAGCCGGGGCGCGAAACGCCCGATGCGCACAACCAGCTCGCGGCCCGTCGGTGTGCAGGAGGAGTGGTGCCGCTCAGGACTGGTTCACAACTCCTCAAAAACCGGCGCTGAGGGACTGACTTCGGGGCTGAGGCCGCCCATTCGCTGGAAGTTTGAGGAGTTATGAACTGACGGACGCAGGCCCCCGACAGCGCGGGCGACTAGCCGGCGGCGGGCGGGGTCTGCTTCGAATCGGCCAGCTCGTCGACGACCAGCACGCGCTGCTCGGTCGTGCCGTTGCGGTAGGCCTGGCGTCCGACCATGTGGGCCGAGAGCGGCGCGGTCGCGAACTGCATGAGCACGATCGGGGCGACCAGCACGAGACCGAGCAGGATGCCGCCGACGCTGCGCTGCGACAGTGCGATGGCGAGGCAGATGAAGACCAGCCCGAGCACCTGGGGCTTGGTCGCCGCATGCAGGCGTGAGGGCACGTCGCGGAAGTGCAGGAGTCCGACGGCTGCCGAGAGGCACAGCACCGCGCCGAGCAGGATGAGCACGAGCACCGCCACATCGATCACGGCGTCGGGGATCAGAAGGCCGAAGACGTTCATGGTGCCGTATTGTCCCTTCTCGCGACGAAGCGTGCGACCGCGATCGAGCCGAACACCCCGATCGCGGCGATGATCAGCAGTACCGGGATGTTGCGGGTGTGCCCGTTGATCGCCATCTCGGCACCGAGCACGCACATCACCTCGGTGAGCAGCACGTCGGAGGCGACGGCGCGGTCGAGGATCGAGGGCCCGCGCACGATCCGCACGAGCGTGAGGATGGCGGCGATGCCGAACACCACCATGATCGCGATCAGGAGCACGTTCATCGAGCACCGCCCTTCAGCGATCCTGCACGCTCGTCAGCCCGGAGAGCACGATATTGCGCCGGGCTTCCGAGTGCGCGCACGATGCGCCGCTCCCAGACCAGCACACCCTCGCGCTGCTTCTCGACGTCGCTCGCGTTGCGCACGCCGATCACGTGCAGGTACAGGATGCGGCGGTCGCGATCGGCTTCGACGACGAGCGACCCGGGGATCAGTGAGGCGGTGACGGCGACGTGCGTCATGACCAGATCGTCGGCGTAGCGCAGCGGTACCCCGATGATCGCGGCGCCAGGCTGACGGCGGAAGTCGAACACCTGGATGGTCACGTACAGCGCGCCCTGCAGCACTGCGAACAGGAACTGCACGACGAAGAGTGCCGCGTACCAGATGTTGATCCGTCCCGAGAGGGCGACGGTGGGCAGCCGGAAGACGCGCGTCACGAAGATCGCGACCACGAGTCCGGTGAGGAAGGACAGCACCGTGAACTGCGCCCACAACAGCATCCACAGCACGACGAGCCAGGCGAGGAACGGCAGCTGGGACCCGATGTCCCGCCAGAGGTGGCGCTTGCCCGCGGCGCTCATCCGTCGACCTCATCCTGCAGCTGCACCAGGCTGACCGGCTCGAGCAGCGTGGCACCGATGCGGTCGCAGAGCGCGTACAGCGGTCCGGCGAAGACCGTGAGCGCGACGGTGACCGCGACCATGCCCGCCGTGGCATACGTCATGATCTTCGGGATGCGGCGGCGCTCCTGCTGCTCGTCTGCCGCGGGTGCATTGCCCAGGTACGAGATGCGTCCTTCGGTCTCGCTCGAGTCCTCCTCCTCGCGCCAGAAGGCGAGGTTCCAGGCGCGCATCAGCGCGTAGAGCGTGAGCAGGGAGGTGACGATGCCGCCGACGATCAGCACGATCATGAGGGGCGTGCCGACGGATGCCGCGGCCTCGAAGAGCGCGAACTTGCCGATGAATCCGGAGAACGGCGGCAGTCCGCCCAGGTTGATCGCGGGGATGAAGTAGAGCACGGCGATCACCGGTGCGACTTTCAGCAGCCCCTTCACGCGAAGGATCGACGTACTGCCGGCGCGACGCTCCACCAGACCGACGGCGAGGAAGAGGGTGGTCTGCACGACGATGTGGTGAACGATGTAGTACACCGTCGCGCCGATCGCCGCAGGGGTCGCGATCGCCAACCCGAAGATCATGTAGCCGACGTGGCTGACCAGGGTGAACGACAGGATGCGTTTCAACTCGGCTTGTGCCACGGCGCCGAGCACCCCGACGATCATGGTTGCGAGCGCGATGATCAGCAGCAGGGTGTCGATGCTGTTGTCGGCGAAGAGCTGCGTCTCGGTGCGGATCAGCGCGTAAACGCCGACCTTCGTCAGCAGGCCGGCGAACACCGCGGTGACGGGGGCCGGAGCGGTCGGGTAGGAGTCGGGCAGCCAGAAGGACACGGGGAAGATGGCCGCCTTGATGCCGAACGCGACGACCAGCATCAGGTGCAGCACGAGCTGCGTCTCCTGCGGGAGCTCGGTCATCCGCTCGGCGATCTGCGCCATGTTCACGGTGCCGAGCGCCCCGTAGATCATGGCGATCGCGGCGAGGAAGAGGATCGACGAGACCAGCGACACGACGATGTAGACCGCGCCGGTGCGGATGCGCGACTCGGTGCTGCCGAGCGTGATGAGCACGTACGACGCGACGAGCAGGATCTCGAAGCCCACGTAGAGGTTGAACAGGTCACCCGCGATGAAGGCGTTGAAGATGCCCGCCGCGAGGATCAGGTATGAGGGGTTGAAGATCGAGATCGGGGTCTCGTCGGTGCCGTCCGCGACACCCTGGCCGATCGAGAAGAGGAGTACCGCGAGCAGCACGATGCTCGAGATCAGCACGAGGAGGGCGGCTAGCCGATCGACGTAGAGCACGATGCCGAAGGGCACCGGCCATCCGCCGACCGAGACCGCGAGCGGCTCACCGGCATCCACGGCCACGAGCAGCACGGCGGCGATCACCGAGACCGCTGCGAGGGTCAGTACGGTGACGGCGACCTGCAGACGGGCATTGCGCCCGAAGATGAGGGTGATGGCCGCGCCGAGCAGCGGCAGCCCGACGAGCAGGGGGACGAGCGCGGTCACGGGCGGTCCTCCTCATCGTTGCCGGTGTAGGGGCGGGACGGGAGGTCGGTGGGGGCGTCGTCCTGAATGGCGGAGTGGTCTCTCATGTGAAGCACGGTGATGGGAGCGGTCTGCACGCCCACGAAGTCGGTCGTGGCCTCGTCGTCGTCCGTGTCACCCTCGTCGTCCATGAGGTCTTCGTCGGCGTCGGTGCGCTCGCGCAGAGCGATGTCGGCCTCGTCGTCCTCGACCGTGTCGGCCTGACCGAGCTGCCAGGAGCGGTAGATGAGGGCGAGGAGGAACGCGGAGACGGCGAACGTGATGACGATCGCGGTGAGGGTGAGCGCCTGCGGCAGCGGGTCGCTCACATCGCCCTCGGCGTCGTAGAACGGCGCGTTACCGGGAACGCCCATCACGATCAGCAGCAGCAGGTTGGTCGCGTTGCCGAGCAGCAGGAAGCCGATGAGCACGCGGGTGAGGCTGCGCTCGAGCATCGCGTACACACCGCACGCGAACAGGATGGCCATGATCACGATCAGGGTCAGCGAGACATCCATCAGACGCTCACCCCCCGCTCACGCATGTCCTGCGCCTGACGGTCGACCTCGGCGCCGAGGCTGCGCAGCACGTCGAGCACGAGGCCGATCACGACGAGGTACACGCCGATGTCGAAGATGGTCGAGGTGACGAACTCCATGTGTCCGATGCCGGGGATCTCCCACTCCCAGAACGAACTGGTGAGCGGCGCGAGGCCGAAGAAGAGGGGGATGACGGCCGTGCCGACCGCGAGGATCAGACCCGCGCCCAGGAGGCGTCCGGCATCGGTCGGGGCTGCCGCGCCGAGCTCCCAGCGTCCACCCGCGATATAGCGCATGACCAGGGCCATTCCCGCGACGAGACCGCCGGCGAATCCGCCGCCGGGGAGGTTGTGTCCGGCGAAGAGCAGGAAGATCGACACGACGATGATCGTGTGGAAGAGGATGCGGACGATCACCTCGAGCAGGATCGACCGGTTCTCGGGTTTCATCTTCTGACCGCCCACGAGCCACGCACGGGGGCTGGCCTGGTTCTCGACGGTCTGGAAGCGGATGCCCTCGGTGGTCTCGACGAGCGGCCGGCTGCGCGCGGCCTTCCTGGTCGCGCGGGGCAGCGTGCGCGTGGCGGCGAGCAGGTCGGCGCGGTGGGTCACGAAGACGAGGGATGCCACGCCGGTCGCCGCCAGCACGAGCACCGACAGCTCGCCCATGGTGTCCCAGCCACGCAGGTCGACCAGGGCGACGTTGACGACGTTCTTGCCGTGTCCGATCTCGTAGGCGAGCTTGGGGAACGCCGCCGAGATCGGGTCGGCGACGCGGGACTGGGTGGCGACGACGGCGATCAGCGCCATCGTGAGGCCGACACCGATGCCGAGGAGAGCGCGCGGGATGCGGCCGACCGAGGCATTGTGCTCGCCCATGCGGGCGGGAAGCCGGCGCAGCACGAGGGCGAACGTGACCATCGTGACGGTCTCGACGAGGATCTGGGTGAGCGCCAGGTCGGGGGCGCCGCTCGTCGCGAACAGCGCGACCATGCCGAGCCCGGTGACCGACACGAGCACGACGCCGGTGTAGCGCTTCTGGGCACGGACGGCGAAGATGCCGGCCGCCGCCATGATCGGCGCCACCACGATCTGGGCAGGCGTGTGCCAGGCGGACAGCTGGAATCGGTCGATGTCGCTCGCCACGAGAGCCGTGACCTCCGCGGCGACGAACACCACGAAGATCGTGCCGACGTACACCGGCAGCGAACCGCGCTGGGTCAGGGTCGTGCTCAGCACGGACAGTCGGTCGACGCCGCGCACGACGAGGTAGTACACGTCGGCGGCGGTGAACGGGATGAGACGGGCCTTGCGGTCCCAACCGGTGCGGCGGGTCAGGAGGAACAGGCCGAATCCGAGCAGGATCGAGAGGATCGAGATGCCGAGCGCCGGTTCGAACCCGTGCCACAGGGCGAGGTGGCCGGGGCCTTCCGTCGCCTCCCCGGCGGCGTCGAGGCCCGGGGTGGCGGTCACCGCATATCCGTGCAGGGCGACGTCGAGCGCCGGGGCGCCGATGCCGGCGGCGAGCGTCGCACCGGCGAGGATGATCGGCGCCGAGAGGAAGCCCACCGGCGGGTCGGGCCATGCAGTGTCGGGCAGGCGGTCGCCGCGCTCGTCGCGCTTGGTCCAGAACGCTCCCCACAGGAAGCGGACGCCATATGCCGCGGTGAGCATGGAACCGAGAACCACGCCGATGATCGCGATCAGACCCCAGGGCGAGCCGGCCAGGGCGTCGTCGAGGAGGGCGGTGAGCGTCGACTCCTTCGCCACGAATCCGAGCGTGGGCGCCACGCCTGCCATGGACGCGACCGAGATGAATGCCGCGGTCGCCATGACCGGTGCCTGCCGACCGACCCCGGAGAGCTCGTTGATGTCACGGGTCGACAACTGCCGGTCGATGACTCCCACGATGAGGAAGAGCGCCGACTTGAACAGCGCGTGTCCGATCACGAGCGCGAGGCCGGCGAGAGCCGACGCCTGGGTGCCGTAGCCGACGACGATCGCGAAGAAGCCGAGCTGGCTGACGGTTCCGAAGGCGAGGATGCGCTTGAGGTCGGTCTCGCGCAGCGCCTGGATGCCGCCGAGCAGCATCGTGATGATGCCCAGGCTGATGACGATCGGGCGCCACGGGCCGCTGAATGCGAAGATCGGGGCGAAACGCGCGATCAGGTAGATACCGGCCTTCACCATCGCAGCGGCGTGCAGATAGGCGCTGACAGGAGTGGGCGCGGCCATCGCTCCGGGCAGCCAGAAGTGGAACGGGAAGAGCGCCGACTTGCTGATGGCGCCGATCAGGAGCATCACGATCGCGGCATCCACGATCGGACCGGTGGGCGCGAGCGCGAGGATCTCCCGGATGCTGGAGGTGCCGGCGTCGACGACCAGCAGCACGACGCCCACGAACATGACGAGCCCGCCGAGGGTCGTCACGAGCAGCGCCTGCAGCGCGGCACGACGGCTGGCCGCGCGCCGTCGGTAGTGGCCGATCAGGAGGTACGAGAGGATGCTCGTCACCTCCCAGAACATCACGAGCATCACGAGATCGTCGGTGAGGACGAGACCGTACATCGCTCCGGCGAAGCCCAGCAGCACTGCGGCGAACTGGCCGATTCCCGCGGAGTCGTCGTGGAAGTACCAGCGGCAGTACAGCAGCACGAGCGCGCCGACGCCGGTGACGATGAGCGTCAGCACCCAGCCCAGCACGTCCATGTTCATGGAGAGGTTCAAGCCGAGCTGCGGAATCCACTCGACCGACTCGAACGGCGTGGCCGCGGGGTCGAGCACCTGCGGCGTCATCACGAGCGCGTGCACGAAGGCGGCGGCGGGAACGAGCGCGGCGATCGCGAATGCCTGCGCGCCCAACCAGCGCACCAGCACGGGCATCAGCAGCGACCCGAGGAGGAACACGGCGAGGAGCGTCAGCATATACGCGGCTCCTTGGGGCTCGTCGGCCGGGAGGCGGCACAGGCGGGCAGGTCACCCCTAGTTTACCGGGCGATTGAGGCGTTGAGGTGCGCGGTCTTCGATCAGCAGGCGGTGAAATGGCTCGTTTCGCCGCCCTGACGCAACATTCTGCCTATCGAAATCGGCGAAAAGAGATCATTCAGACGGCATCTCGGCCCGGCGGGCCGTGGCAGAGTAGCGGGCATGACACGGGTGTGGGTGCGCGAGCTGACCGGGTGGCTCGCCGCCCTGGCTCTCGCCCTGATCGTGAGCGCTCAGGTCGCGGCATCCGCTCGCTCCGAGCTGCTGTTCCGAGACGGCGACTCCCTCATCGTGGCGATGTTCGCGCAGTCAACGCTGTCGGGTTCCCCCTCGCATTGGGCGATGTCGAGCGTGCTCTTCCTGCCCGAGACCGCCGTGTTCGCCGGCCTGGATCTGCTCCTGCCGTTCGATGTGAACGGCCTGCTCGCTGCCAACGCCGTCGTGAACCTGCTCCTGTTCTACGCGGCGCTGCGGATGGCGGCGGGCAGACGCCGCAGCGGCACAGCGCCGGTGGCGTGGACGCTGATCGCGACGGCGGCCTTCGGGGTGCTCGCGATGACCGAGACCTCCGCCTCGCGGGATGCCCTCGAGCTGGCCTCACTGCTGCTCACAACCACCTACTACTCCACGACGGTGATCGCGGTCGTGCTCGCGGTCGGACTGATCCGCCGATTCGTCGCGAGGGAGAAGCGCGGAATCGGCCTGCTCGTCGCCTTGGCGGCGGTGGCGACGCCGGCGACGCTCTCGAACCCCCTCTTCGCGGTCTGGGCGACCGTTCCGCTCGCGGTCGTCCTGGCGTTCCTGGCACGACGCCCCGCCTCCCGAAGACGGATGCTGCTGCCGCTCGCCGTCCTGATCGGCGGCACCGCACTGGGCTTCGTCGGACGCATTCCGTTCGCGGCATGGATCGCGAACACCGGGGCCGGTTATGCCCAACCCGAGCGCTGGGTCGAGTCCGTCGGGTACTACGCCGGACTCCTCGGCGACCGCCTGTCGACGCCTCTGGGCATCATCGGCACGCTCCTCACGGCGACGCTGCTCGTTCTCGCGGTGATCCGCTCGACCCGCGTCCAGGAACCGTCCGAACGCGTCGCCGCCCTGGCCGCATGGGTGATCCCGGTGCTCGTGCTCCTCGGCGCCATCGCGCTGGGCACCCACGCGGCCCGCTACCTCCAACCACTCGCGTTCGCCCCGGTGCTCGCGCTCGTCGCGGCCCCGCGTGCACTCCCGATCATCCGGGCCCGCCTCGTGGTCGCGGCCGCAGCCGTCGTGCTGGTGGTCGGATCCCTGGTCAGCATCCCTCGTCTTGCCTCCGCCGCTCAGGCAACCGATGCCGACCTCACCTGCGTGACCGACTGGGTCGACGCCTCCGGCCGCACGGGCGCCGGCCAGTTCTGGACCGTGCGGCTCCCCAAGCTGCACCTCGATGATCCGGCCCAGCTCGTACAGGTGGATCACCAGCTGAACGGATACGCCTGGTTGGTGAACCGCACCGATCTCGACGTCGGCGAAGTGTCGTTCCTGATCGAGGATGCGCAGACCGTGACCTGGCAGCTTCCGCTCGAGATCGAGCCCGATCGGGTCATCGACTGTGGGCGCTACCGGATCCTCGACTTCGGCTCGAGACCCCTGCCACTGGGCCCGCCGCACAGCTGAGCCCGCCACACAGCTGAGCCCGCCACAGAGCTGAGCCACCCGGCGCAGCGTCACCCCGTCATGAACGGGGCGGAGCCGTCGTCTCTCCGGCGCGGAACCGGCAGGTCAGGTGCTGCGTGATGCCCTGCTCGCCCCGCAGCATCCGGGCGACCTGCTCGCCCGCCGCTCGCCCCTTCTCGACCGCGGGTTGCACGCTCGTGGTGAGGGTCTGCGCGCCGAGGCCGTCGACCGCGATGCCGTCGAAGCCTGCCACGGAGACATCCTCCGGCACCCGCAGCCCCAGCTCCTCGGCGGCCCGGATCACGCCGACCGCGAGCAGATCGCTCTGGGCGAGAACGGCAGTGGGACGTGTCGCTGGATCTTCGAGCAGCATCCGTCCGACGATGAGCCCCTCGTCGATCAGGCTGCCGGCGGCCGAGATGGCCGGCGCATCCGGGAAGATCTCGCGCATGCCGGCGAGGCGGTCGATGGTCACGTCGACCGTGGCGGTCGCGAGACGCTCGTCGGTCAGCAGCCCCCGCTGACGCTCGGCATCCGGCGACAGCGTGACGAGCGCGACGTCGCGATGCCCGAGATCCCGCACATGCCGGGCGACATCCGCGGCGGCGGCGGTGTTGTCGAGGGTGATGCGCGGGATGCCGTCGCCCGCGTCGCCTTCGATCACCACGACGGGGAGCCCACGGCCGCGCACGACCTCCAGCGAGGCGCGCGTGCGTCCCGAGCATCCGATCAGCACGAAGGCGTCGACCGGTGCGCTGGCCAGGGCGGACCCGTCTTCGCCCGGCTCATCACGCATCAGCAGGATGCCGGCACTGAGCTCGGCCAGGCCATCGGTCAAGCCGTCCATCATCGCCGTCGTCACCGGATCGAGGAACGCGGCGCGGAGATGACCTTCCAGCACGACCGCGACGATCCCGCTGCGACCGCGACGCAGCGACGCCGCGCGGGGATCCGGACCCGCGTATCCGAGCTCGGCCGCCGCGGCGAGGACGCGTTCACGGGTGGCCGCGGCCACCTTGGCCTTGCCGCTGAAGACCACGGAGGCCGTCGAGGTCGCCACTCCCGCCTCGCGTGCGACATCAGCGATCGTCGCGCGCCGGGGCGTCTCATGACTGCTCATACTTCGAGGATAGCTCTCTTTCGTCACCCGGAGTCGAATCGATTCGATAAGCTGTGCGACATGGAACCCGTCCTCACTCGCTCCCAGTTCGTGCGCTGGCGCGCCGCCATCTTCGCGATCTTCTTCGCGAGCGGCCTCTCGATCGCCACCTGGGCGTCGCGCGTACCGAGCATCAAGGCCGACCTCGGTCTCGACAACGCACAGGTCGGGATGATCCTGCTGGGCATGGGCGCGGCTTCGATCATCGGCATCTCGACGAGCCCCGCGGTGATGGCGCGCACCGGTGCGCGGCGCGGCATGCTCCTCACCATCCTGCTCTTCGCGATCGGCATCACCCTCGTGGGCCTCGGGGCGACCGTCTTCACCTCGATCCCCGTCGTGCTCGCCGGCATGGTGCTGTTCGGCTTCGGCAACGGCAGCCTCGACGTGATGATGAACGTCGAGGCGACCGCGATCGAGCAGCAGATGGGCAAGACGATCCTTCCGGTGTTCCATGCGTTCTTCAGCTTCGGCACGGTCATCGGGGCCGGCATCGGCGCCCTCGCCGCACACCTCACGCTGACCGTGGCCACGCACGCCGCGATCATGGGCGCACTGATCGCGGTGCTCGGAGTGGTGTGCTTCACCCAGGTGCCGTCGCGCGAGGCCGCGCTCGATCCCGCCGAGACCGAGAAGCCGCACTGGCGCGAGCGGATGCACGTCGCGCTCGAAGCCTGGCGCGAGCCGCGCACCTACCTGTTGGGCGTCGTCATGCTCGGCATGGCGTTCGCCGAGGGCGGCGCGAACGACTGGATCGCCCTGGGCACCGAACAGGGGCACGGGTTCACCACCGGAACGGGCGCTGTCGCGCTGGCCGTGTTCTCGGTCGGCATGACCGTCGTCCGACTGTTCGGCGGGCCCCTCGTCGACCGCTTCGGCCGCGTCGTCGTGCTGCGGATCCTCGCGGTGGCCGCGGCATCCGGAATCCTTCTCTTCATCCTCGCCCCGAACCTTCCCCTGGTGCTCGTCGGCGCGGCACTGTGGGGCATCGGCGCCTCGCTCGGTTTCCCGCTGGGGATGTCCGCCGCGGCCGACGACCCCGCGAAGGCGGCCGCGCGCGTGAGCGCCGCCGCGACGATCGGCTACGTGGCCTTCCTCGGCGGACCCCCGGTGCTCGGATTCATCAGCGAGCACATCGGCCTGCTCAACACGCTGTTCATCCTCGTCGCGCTCGTCGTGGCGTCGGGTCTGTTCTCGGGCGCTGCCCGCCCGCTCCGCGCCGACGAGAAGACACCCGTAGCGGCCCCGGCGGACTGAGCGCATGCCGCACCCCGGATGCCGTTAGGCTCGACGGATGCGTCTCGTCATCGCCCGATGCTCGGTCGACTACACCGGTCGGCTCAATGCCCATCTCCCGCTTGCCACGCGCCTGCTCGTGCACAAGGGGGACGGGAGTCTGCTCGTGCACTCGGACGGCGGCAGCTACAAGCCTCTGAACTGGATGAGCCCGCCCTGCTCCCTCGCCCCCGAAGAGCCCGGCGAGGAAGAAGCGAGCGCCGGCGTCGTCGAGGTCTGGCGCGTCACCCACAAGAAGACGGGCGATGCGCTGCGCGTGCAGATCTACGAGATCATCCACGACTCCTCGCACGAGCTCGGCATCGACCCCGGACTGCAGAAGGACGGCGTCGAGGCAGACCTGCAGCGCCTCCTCGCCGAACAGGTCGACCGGATCTCCGAGGGCGCGACGCTCGTGCGCCGCGAGTACCCGACCGCGATCGGCCCGGTGGACCTCCTCGTGCGCGACGCCGACGGTGCAGCGATCGCCGTCGAGATCAAGCGTCGCGGCGACATCGACGGCGTCGAACAGCTCACCCGTTACCTCGAGCTTCTCGGCCGCGATCCGCACCTCTCCCCCGTGCAGGGCGTCTTCGCCGCGCAGGAGATCAAGCCTCAGGCACGCGTGCTCGCCGAGGACCGCGGCATCCGCTGTCTGGTGCTCGACTACGACGACATGAAGGGCATCGAGTCCGGCATCCCGCGTCTCTTCTGACCCGCCGCCAAGACGCCCCCGTCATCGCACCGGGATGAGCCGTCGCGTCGGGCCCTCCAGCCGCGCGATCGCGATCTTGACCTCGGACAGCTCGTGCTCGACGCCGCCGATCCGCTCCTCGACCCGATCGATCCGCTCCTCGATCCGGTCCATCCGCTCCTCGACCCGATCGATCCTCGCGTCGAGTCTGCTCTCCAGTGCCGCGAACTTCTCGTCGATCCGCGCGTCCATCCGCTCGAACCGCTCATCCATCTGCGCGAATCGCGCATCCATCCGGCTGACGATCCAGCCGCACGCGCTCACGAGGCCGACGATGATCGACACCGCGCACGCGAGCATCGTGATGACTTCCACCGACACGAACACCCCTCCATTCTCACGCGAGGGTCTGAGCCTGTCATGCCCCCGAGGCGGGGGTTGTCGCCTCTGACAGGGATGGGGGACAACCGGCTCGATCGCCCATCGGTGCAGGAGCACACCCGGAAGGGAGAGATCACCGGTCCGCCGTGCCCATAGGCTGGAGGCATGGCCTCTTCCCCCTACTCCTGCGTGCTGTGGGACGTCGACGGCACGATCGTCGACGCCTCGGTGGGCATCCTCCGCCGGCTCAACGTCGCTCTGACACACTTCGGGAAGCCGGCACCGACGCGGGAAGAGCTGACCCACTGGATCGGACCGCCCATGTTCCAGTCCTTCCAGGACCAGGCGGGCATGACGCCCGTCGAATCGGCCGAAGCGGTCGCGTTCTACCGCACGCTCGGCAAGGCCGACGGGTACACGACCGACGTCGCGACCTACCCCGGGGTGACCGGGCTGATCGAAGAACTGCACGCTGCGGGGGTGCCGCAGGCCACCGCGAGCTCGAAGCCGGAGAATCAGGTCGACGCGCTGATCGATCATTTCGGGCTGCGTCCGTCTTTCCTCACGACCGTCGGCGCGACCCCCGACGAGTCGACGCTGGCGTCGAAGACCGACATCGTGGCCGAGGCGCTGCGACGGCTCACGACACTCGGCGCCGACGTCTCGCGCCCCGTGCTCATCGGAGATCGTCACCACGACGTCGAGGGCGGCAACGCCAACGACGTGCCGGTGATCTTCGTCGAGTGGGGCTTCAGCGAGCAGCACGAAGGCGACGATGCGGCGTTCCGCGCATCCACCGTCGACGAACTACGCGCCCTGCTCCTGCGCTGACCGACGCGCGGCCGCACGTCTCGAACCAGGCCTGAAAGCACAGAACTCCCCGCCGGACGCCGCGATGATGCGGCTCCCGGTCGGGGAGTTCAGTGCATTGTCCGGCTCAGAGAGCGCGGATGTTCTCAGCCTGCAGGCCCTTGGGGCCCTGCGCCACGTCGAACTCGACTCGCTGGTTCTCTTCAAGAGACCGGTAGCCGGATGACTCGATGGCGGAGTAGTGCGCGAAAACGTCAGCGCCGCCGTCGTCGGGGGAGATGAAGCCGAAGCCCTTCTCCGAGTTGAACCACTTAACCGTGCCCTGGGTGCTCATGTACTGCCTGTTCTGCTGGGTGAAGAAGCCGACGCAGGGATGCCCCGACATCGCTAACGCTAGTGGAGGAGGCGCTGAGGGGAAGAGCAGGTGACAGAAGGTAACCCAAATGTTGCATGAGCGGAATCGGCGCGACACGCCCGGGCGGACCGGAGCCCAGCCTCGGACGCTCCGAAGGCGCCCGGAAAATGGTGTGGCCCTCACCGCGGGGGGAGCGATGAGGGCCGAAGACGACCGGAGGGTGCGTCAGATTCCAGCATAGACCCTCTTTTCAATCTTTGTCCCCCAAATGGGGGACAAAATCGAAAAATGATGCGAAGATGGTCGACAGCGGCCCCCTCGAATAGTCCATTGGGGACTGAACTACTCGAGAGGGCCCAATCGCATGCACGGATCGTCAAGCCTCTGGGGAAGGCTGCCCGTCTTCTGGGGATGACGGTGACGATCTGATCCCCTTGTGCATGCACCTTCACCATAGGGGAGGAAGCCCGAGCCCGCCATGGAATCTTGTTCCAGACGGCGGGGTCGGCGAAGGTCGGGGAACTGATCCGCAAGGATCGCAGGTTTCGGGAGGAGACAGGGCGAACAGCACGGAGGCACCTCCGTCGCCCGTCTCCCCCGAATCCGCGAGTTGTGGGCCTATCCAGACCACGATTTCGAATCTATGATGGCGCCTGTGTTGAGAGACTCCTCCCCGCAGTTCCGCGAAGTTTCGGGCAACGCCGACCGACGCAGACTGGCCCTTCTTCTCCGCGCGGCCATCGTGCGCGGAAACTTCCCCGATGGGAAGCTCCCCCGCGAGCACGAGTTGATGCGCGACTACGGCGCCAGCCGGGCGGTCGTGCGCGACGTGCTTCAAGACCTCAAGACCACGGGAGTGGTCAGCCGCGAGCAGGGCGTCGGAACGCATGCCGACATCGGTTCGGTGTTCGGTCTCTACGAGTTCCACGGTGTCGATGTCATTCCGGAGCAGTCCACCTATCCCCGCGTCGTCGATCGCACGATCATCGCCACCCCGCCCGTCGCACTGGTGCGGATGCCGGGTTGTGGTCCTCAGGTGCTGCGCGTGGAGTACCTCGCCGCCCCGGGCGACTACGCGAGTGCCGTGTCCACGAACTACTTCGTGCTGCCCAAGAGTGCGGCCCTGGAGACGGCGCCTTTCGGGCACAACATCTACCAGTTCCTGCACAACGGGGGCCTGACGCTCTCGTCGTCGGAGTTCCTCATCGGTGCGATGCTCGCAGACGAGTCGGTCGCCCGTCGGCTCAGTGTGCTTCCCCTGAGCCCTCTGCTCAGCCTGGAGCAGGTCATGTACGACGAGTCGGGAACTCCTCTGTGCTTCTCGACCGTCGCACTCCGTGCCGATCGGGTCGCGTTCTTCTCCCGTGTCGGACGAAGCGGTGACGGCGACGCTCTGCGACCACTGAACGAGAGCGTCGTTCCCGACCTCGGCTTCGGCTGATCAGCGACGCGTCGGGCGCGGTCGTGCGATGGTGAACGCGATGCCGAGCCCTCCGACGAGCACGGCGATCGCGTCCCATGGGATGCCCGGAGGTGCCGACGCCGCGAGCGCGGTCTCGGCATCCGCACCTGCAGCAGTGGTGACCCGTTCCCCTCGAACAAGCAGACGATGGGTGTTCACCCCGGTGGGCGTGCAGGTCAGGAGGGTGACGTAGTCGTGGCCCGCGACCTGGCGGAGGTGATCGCCGTCGTCCGGCAGGACGGTCTCGATGCGATCGACGCGATAGGTCAGGGTCTCCCCGGCGACCTCGATCGTGAAGAGATCGTCGATCCGCACCTCATCCAGTCGAGTGAACAGACTCGCGCCGGGGATTCCCGAGTGACCGGTCAGCACCGAGTGCGTCCCCGCCCCTCCGACAGGCAGACCAGAACCGTAGAGGTGCCCGATGCCGCGTGCCAGGGTGGCATCATCCGTGCCGTGATACACCGGGAGATCGACACCGATCGCCGGGATGCTGATCCGCGCCATCGGCGCATCGGCGCGCAATGACAGCTGCGAGAGGTAGTCCGTGCGCCCGTCTTCGAGATCGTCGGATCCGCCCTGCGCGTTCAGCACGTAGGGATCGCGCAGCGGGCCGTCGGGAAGGCTCGCGTTGTAGTCGACGGCATCGGCCCGGAGCTGAGCGAGCTCTGTCTCGCCGGTCAGGTCGACCACCTGCGCGTAGCCGGAGACGACGGATGCGTGGGTCAGATCGCTGATCCACGTCGCACCGGAAGGGTATGCGATGAGGCCGGCCCCGAAGACCACGACGAGGGCGACGACGACGCTGGTGGGCGACCACCGCCGTCCGGAGCGCGCGTGAGAACGCTGTTCCTCAGAACGACGTGGAGCATCGCTGACCACTGTATCGACCATCGCGCATCCTTCTCGATCGAAAGGTGAGGGGGCGGCCGGGGAGAAGGCCGCCCCCTCGGGTGACGGTGTGGGGTCCGTCACCAGTGGGAGATCACGCGTTCCGGCGTCGCTTGACGACGAGGAAGACGATGCCACCGGCGATCAGGCCGATGCCCACCAGGTACAGCAGGCCGGAGCCGGTACCGCCCGTGAACGGCAACTGGAAGCCGCCGTTGTGGGGCACGTTCGTCACGGTCAGATCGATGCCGGCTGCGGTCGTCGCCGCCGAGATCGTGAACTCGATCGGCTGCGCGAGGAGTTCGTATCCGTCCGGCGCCTGCACCTCGACCAGGAAGTACTGCAGGTAGCCTGCATCTCCCGGCGCGACTGTGGCGCCGTTGGCGAAGTCGCTGTAGCGCAGCCCGGCGATCGTGAGCGTACCGTCGGCGGCGGTCACCTCGAACTCGGTCTCGCCGTCGAGTGCGACAGGGTTCGTCTGCGCTGCGGCGTCGCTCGCGGAGGTGAAGACCTGGAACACGGCGCCGGTGAGCGGCGCGCTGTTCTCGCCGACCTTCTCGAGCGTGATGTTGCCCCAGCGCGTCTCGACCTCGGGGGTCGTGGTCGGACCGCCCGGTTCGCCGGGCTCGATGTCGAGGGAGGCCGCGTTCGGGTAGATGAGGGCCTGGTTCGCGATCTCGCCGATCGTGTTCACCGTGGTGACGATGTCGACGACGACCTGCGTCGTGTTGTTCTCGGCGAGCACCACCCGGCCGGCTGCGGTGAACTCCACCGTCACCGCGTTCGTGCCGGCAGTATGGACGATCGTGTAGTCGGTACCCTCGGTGATCGACGTGCCATCCGCGAGCGTCACCGTCGACGCCACGTAGTCGAGCTTCGGGTCGAGCACATCGACGATCCGGAAGCCGTCGATCGGATCGACGTTCGGGATGTCGGACGTGATCGTGAACGTGACGTGATCGCCCAGCTGAACCGCATCGGCATCCTCGACGGTCTTCGTCGCGGTGGTGATCGCGTTCTTCGGGTACACGTGCACGTCGTACAGCCACGCGTCCAGGTTCTCGGGATCCGTGAGCGGCACGGACACGAGGAACGGCGCCGACGGGGTCACCCCGGCCGGGAAGCTCGTCTCCTCGACCAGGTACAAACCGACGGGCAGACCGGTGAATGCCGCTTGGCCCGCGGCATCCGTCACCAGCGACGAACCTGTTGCCAGCGCGAACCCGGCGTCGGTGATCGAGCCCTCAGCGTCAGCCGCGTCGAATACATCCGACAGCGTGGAGGCGTCCGCCCATCCGCTGTTCGTCGACAGATCGATTCCGGTCACCTGCCGCACCTGGAACCCGACCCCGGCCAGCGGAGTGAGACCGGTCGTATCGACGGGTGTGCCGTTGTTCGGCAGGCCGGTCGGCGAATCGGGCGCCTGCAGCTTGTGCACCGTGATGGAGCCGATGGCGTCCGGATCGACCAGTGGTGCGGCCGACGCGGGTGCAGCCGCAGCCAGCCCCAGAGCCACCGCGATGGCCCCGGCCAGGAGACCGGCCCCGAGGCGCCGCCTCGTCGTGTTGATGGTTGTCATTTCTTCTTCCCCTCGTGTTCGGGTCTGGTGAGCGCGTGAGTGATCACGCATGTGGTTCGTGGATGTCGACGGATGCTCTCCGCCGCTGTCGCACGATGATGAAGGCTCCGGCGAGCGCGCCGGAGACGACCAGCGAGATGCCGATCAGATAGATGCCTGCGACGCCGGGGCCACCGGCATCGGGCAGGTCCAGGGCGGGAACGTCTTCGACGCGGATCGTCGCGACACCGTCGAGGTCGACCATGGTCACGTTCGTTCCGGCCGTGATCCCCAGAGTCACGTCTCCCGACGGTGCGACCGTGAAGGGAATCCGCTGCGACAGCAACGCGAAGCCGCCGAGCGCGCGCGTCTCTTCCAGCCAGTACGTCCCGGCTGTCAATGTCACGTCCCGGAACAGTCCAGTGACGGGAGCTCCGCCCGAGAGTGCGGGCGACAGAGGATCCACGAGCGCGATCCCTCCGGTCGCGGCGCCGAAGATCGCCCATTGTGAACCGTCCATGGGCACCACCGATCCCGTCGACGCTTCACCGACCTTCTGGATCTGCACGGGCGATGGTGTGATCTGGGTCGTCGTGCAATCCGTCGGGCAGGGCTGCGGAGGCGTCGGCTCGCCCGGCGTGCCGCCCGCGGCGGTGGCCACATTGCGCAGAGTCGATGACCAGGCATCGTCCCGCACCGTCACGCGGTAGGTGAGCGTCGCGGTGGCTGACGGCGGCAGCACGAACGGGCCGGCCTTCAGCACGTTTCCCGCCGGATCCGCCACCGGAACCGCTGCACCGGCAGTGATGGCCAGCTGCGCGGAGCCGGCGACGAAGACCGCGTCGTCGAGCACGTCGGAGAGGTCATCCGTCAACACGACCGCCGTCACCGGTGTCGCCGAGGTGTTCGTGGCGGTCACGCGGTACGTGATCTCGTCACCCGGTTGCACGGTCGACCCGGCATCGAGCGCATCAATGCCGCGGAACGCCTGTTTCACGATCGTCCACGTCGGGATCGGGATGTTGGTGAAGACGCACACGATGTGCGAACCCGGCTGGGTCGCCGGCGGCATCGTGACCGTACCGCTCGTTCCGTTTCCGTCTGCGATGACCGCACCGCCCGCGCTTGCGTTCCGGCATTCCCAACTGCTCCGGTAGTTCGCCGGCAACGTGCCACCGCTCGGAGTCTCCGTGATCGTGTACGTGCGTCCTGGCACTCCGACCACGGGGCCGGCGGACGCTGCCGGAGAACCCTGGAGCCCCGTACTCGTTCCCGACGTCGTTCCGCTGTTCCCCATCGCGACGCCGTTGCCGGTGATCGTCACCGTGAACTGATCGCCCGCCGTGTGGCGATCCGCGATGTTCTTCTGCGCGGTGATCGTGCCCGGCAGGCTGCACGAGGCGAGGTCGTTCACCGTGGTGTTCGTCGTGCCGTTCGGATTCTGGATGATCGCGTTCGAGACCGCTGCACCGGAGTTGGGATCGATGCGGGTCAGCACTCGGTTCGATACGCCGATGTGCTGCGTGTAGAGGTAGCCATCGCTGCCGAAGGCCATGCCCTGGAAGCCTGCGGTCGACGGTTCGAGGTTCGCGAGAGGCCGGGTCGTGGCCACACTGCCGTCCGTCGGGAGCGTCTCGATGACGAGAAGTCGATTCCCCGTCGGCGTTCCGTTGCCCGAGGAACTGGAGATGTACGCGCGACCCTGGCTGTCGAAGGTCAGGTCGCTGTAGGTCGATCCCGTGATCGGCGCCGGCAGACGGAACCGCTCACCGAGCGAGGTGTTCGTCGCCGTGTCGAAGGCGTAGAAGACCTGCTGGGATCCGTCGTTCGCCCCGACGTAGTAGAGCCCGTTCGACGGGTTGACGGCGCCCATGTAGAGAGTCGCCGCCGCCGCTTCAGGGATCGTGCCCGCCAGGTTCGAGGTACCGGTCGTCGTGTCGTAGCGGTACACCAGCTTCGATCCCGACTGCGACACCGCGAACGCGTACCGCCCATCGGCCGAGATGCCGAGACCGTTGAGCATGATCGGCAAGCCCGTCGCGAAGACCCCCTCCTGCACCGTCGCGCCCGTCGTGCGGTTGATCCCGAGGATCGCCGCCGTGGTCACGGTGGAGGTGACGCCGTAGACGACATCCGCCGTGCAGCGGAACCCCGCCGAGAACGCCGCTGTCGTCGTGCTCAGGTCGTTGGCCGGGTTGGGATCGCGCTCGTTGCCGATCACCCGTGCGGTGTTCGTGAGGAGACCGGTCGTTCCGGCGGCCACCGTGCCATTCACGGTGATCGTCTTGGTCGCACCGACCGTCAGTCCGGCGAGCGCGCATCGGAGAGTGCCCGTCGTGACCACGCACCCCGCTGTGGGAGAGGAACCACCCGTGATCACGCCAGGCAGGGGGTCGGTCACCTGGAAACCGGACGAGACGCCGGGGCCGTGGTTCGTGACAGTGAGGGTGTAGGTGATCGCCGCACCGGGCGCGTAGACCGCAGGGCCCGTCTTCACTATGCCCAAGTCGACGTCGATCCCGGCGACGGCCGTGCCGTCGTTGTTCGCGGATGCGGGTCCGGTGGTCGTCGAGAGGAGTGCGAACGTCGGCGCGGCCGATGTCGGATTCGCGATGGACACCTGGTAGATCGTTCCGGTGGTGTTGGCGGACAGCCCGATGTTCCCGTTCCCGTAGACCCACTGCGCCCCATAGGCCGTGTTGAGCCCGAGCCCCGTCGCCCAGGACGCGACCTGACCCGTCGTCGGATCGATGCGATACATCGCATCATTACTGAACATGCCCCAGAGGAATCCGTCCTTCCACACCAGGTCTGAGAGGTTCGGCACGGCGGCGGACAACGTGATCGCGGTCGCGGCACGCGTCGTCGTGTTGATCGCCCAGAGCTGGTTCGAAGAGGCCTGCGAGCCACGCACATAGAGCACGTGAGCCGTGGCACCCGATCCGAACGTCCCCTGGTTGAACACCTCTCCGACGGGAGGAGCGATCAGCCCTGACACGGCGCCGAGAGAGGTGACGACTCCGCCCTGTCCGATTCGAAGGAGGACCGTGCGCGAGCCGTCGTCGCGGCGCAGCCCGTAGAGATAGTTGTCGGTGGTGTTGTATCCGATCGCGTTGTAGCCGATGCCCGATACGGCGCCCTCAGGCTGGAAGGAGATCGCACCGGCGCCCTGAACCGCCGAGTAGAGGCGCGTCGGATCATCCTGGGCGACGAAGACGCGTCCCACGGACGGGTCGAACGGGTCTCCGGGTGCGGCGATGGCCGCGGTGGGCGACAGGAGCGCCGCCGATCCGAATCCGGCGACCGCGAACGCCGCCACCAGTGTCATCGCGAGCAGCCGACGTCGGGCCGTGACTCCTGTGCTGCCGCCGCGTCGGTCGCCGACTACGGCCGACCTCCATCGCGAATGCGCGCTTGTTCTCATGCTCTCTCCCCAGATCCGTTCCGCAGTCGAATGCCGGCATATCGGCATCCATGACGCCGCCAGCATCACTGCGTGCAAGAACGTATCCGCCGCGTCACCCCGCCGGGGCGGCGCCGAGGTATCGCCTTGGTTACGCCGGAATATCGTCCGGATTCATGCGGATGTTCAGAGAGATCAGCCAGTATTTCGGCCGCGCTCGCATCCCCCCTTCTGGGGGTTGGACAGCTCCTGCGCCGGGGCCGCCGGCGAGCTGCGCACGCGAGTAACCTGGGGCGGTGACCACGCTCAACAAGGACATGACGCTGTGCATCTCGCTCTCGGCGCGGCCGAGCAACAACGGCACCCGTTTCCACAACCACCTGTATGAGGCGCTCGATCTGAACTGGATCTACAAGGCCTTCGCGCCCACCGATCTGGCCCAGGCGATCGCCGGGGTGCGCGGCCTCGGCATCCGGGGCTGCGCGATCTCGATGCCGTACAAGGAAGACGTGATCGCGCTGGTCGACCGCATGGATGCGTCGGCGACGGCGATCGAATCGGTGAACACGATCGTGAACGACGACGGCGTGCTCACCGCGTACAACACCGACTACTCCGCGATCGCCCAATTGATCGAGCGGAATACCCTCGACGCCGCCTCGTCGGTCCTGCTGCGCGGTTCCGGCGGAATGGCGAAGGCGACGGCGGCGGCGTTCCGCGATGCCGGATTCGAGAGCGTCACGATCGTGGCTCGGAACGAGGAGGTGGGGCGCGGCCTCGCCGATCTGTATGGCTTCGGCTGGCGGGCCGACGTCGACGGCGTCACGGCGGACATCCTGGTCAATGTCACACCGATCGGCATGGCGGGCGGATCCGATGAGCATGCGCTGTCGTTCCCGCGCGAGGCGATCGCCGGGGCCTCCGTCGTGTTCGACGTGGTGGCGCTCCCGGCGGAGACGCCGCTGGTGAACGCGGGCCGCGCTGCGTCCAAGACCGTCATCACCGGCGCAGAGGTGGCGACCCTCCAGGCGCTCGAGCAGTTCGTGCTGTACACCGGCATCCGCCCCTCGCCCGCGCAGGTGCAGGCGGCCGAGGAGTACATGCGGGCGCAGTGAGCGCCCGCATGCCCCGCCTCGCAGGGCTCACACAGCTCCAAGAAGCGGCAAGCTGCAGGGGAGCACGGCGATCGTCTGACCGCACGTTCTCGTGCCGGGCCGCGAGATATCTGGGTAGCCTAGGCCCATGACCGCGCACCGCATCGCACGATCGTCGTCCGCTCGCCGCCGCACGCCCGCCGTGCTCGCGCTCACCGTGGTCACCGCCCTGGTGCTGGCCGCCTGCACCGGCAGCGACGACACCGGCACGACCGACGGCACCGGTCAGGGCTTCCCCGACGACGGCTGCACGCACATCACCGTCGCCACCTCGTCGGAGAAGGTCAACATGCTCGACGAGCTGGCCTCCGCCTTCAAGGACTCGCCCGAGCACAAGGGTCTCGACACCTGCGCCACGGTGCGGCCGACGAATGTGTCGTCGGGCAACGCCGCGCGATATCTCACCTCGGGCGACGAGTGGCCCTCGGACGACCCCGAACTGTGGCCGACACTGTGGTCGCCGGCATCCACCGTCTGGACCGACCGCGTCGCGGCTGCCGCCTCGCAGAACGTCGTCGGCGAGCCCGCGTCGTTCACCCGCACCCCCGTCGTGTTCGGCATGCCCCAGCCGATGGCCGAGGCGCTCGGCTGGCCCGACCAGCCCATCAGCATCACCGACCTCGAGGGCCTGTGCCAGGATCCTGCCGGCTGGGGCAGCGTGGGCAAGGACATCTGGGGTGCGTTCAAGATCTCGAAGACCAACCCCAACACCTCGACGACGGGCCTGTCGACGATCCTGATGCAGTCGTACGAGGCATCCGGCAAGGCGGAGGGTCTCACCTCGGCCGATGTGGATGCCGCAGCCGACTTCTCCCGCGTCTTCGAGGAGTGCGTGATCCACTACGGCGACACCACGGGCAACGTGCTCTCGACGCTCTACGACGAGACGCAGAACGGGGCGGACGGATCGGCCTACGTGTCGGCGGTGGCGCTCGAGGAGACCTCGCTGCTGAACTACAACACCGGAAACCCCGACTCGCACACCGTGCAGCCCGGCGAGACGCTGACTCCACCCAAGACCAAGCTCGTCGCGGTCTACCCGGAGGGCGGTTCGATGTGGTCGGACAACCCGGTCACCGTGCTCGGCGCCGACTGGGTGACCGCCCAGCAGCGCACGGCCGGCGAGGCGTTCGCCGCGTTCCTGCAGACGACCGCCGCGCAGAAGATCCTTCCGGACTTCGGGTTCCGACCGCTCGACGAGTCGGTGCCGCTCGGTGATCTGTTCACCGCGAACTACGGCGTCGATCCCGCGCAGCCGGCCGTCACCCTTCCGAAGCCCGACGTCGACGTGATCTCGACCGCGATCGACCAGTGGACCCAGGTGCGCAAGCCCTCATCGGTGCTGGAGCTCATCGACATCTCAGGCTCGATGGACGACCCGATCGGCGACGGACGCTCCCGCCTCGACGGCGCCATCGAAGGCGCGCAGACGACGCTGGGACACTTCCGCTCCAGCGACGAGGTCGGTGTCTGGGCCTTCACGACCGGGGTCTCCTCGCGTGCCGGTGAAGGCATCGAGGTGCTGCGAGACGTCACGGCGCTCGGTTCCGACGGCGAGAAGCTCGACTCCTCGCTCGCCGATCTCCGTTACGCCCAGCGCAACGGCACCCCGCTCTACGACGCGATCCTCACCGCCTATGAGGCCATGAGCGAGCGCGCGGAGCCGGGTCGGATCAACGCGATCGTGGTGCTCTCGGACGGTGAGGACACCGACTCGACGACCTCGCTCGACTCGCTGATCGCGAAGATCGGGAAGAGCTCGGGCGAGGGCGGCGGCGACGCGCCCGTGCGCATCTTCCCCATCGCCTACGGCGAGGGCGCCGACACCTCCGCACTGCAGCGCATCGCCGATGTCACGGGCGGTCAGATGTTCGACGCCTCGAACGCCGAACGGATCGACCTCGTCTTCGCCTCCGTCATCAACAACTTCTGAGGTGCGGATGAACATCGCCGCAGCATCCGGGAACAGCCTGGTCGACGACGCCCTGTCGGGCCTCCAGACGAACAGCGTCTACGTGTCGCCCGAGGTCGCCGGCGCAGCGAAACTGCAGGCGGCACTGGAGAGCACGGTGCCGGCCGACGGATCGATCGCCGTGGTCGTGCTGCCCGCGGATGCGAAGCTCGACAACCCCTACTCGACCTGGGTGCTCGACCAGATCACCGGGTCGTCGGGATACAAGACGGTCGTGATCGCGCTCGACGGCGACCTGCAGGCGGATTCGGTCGCGATCGACGGCGACGAGGCCATGCGCATCGCCAACCAGAACGAGACGGCGGCCGGGGGCGACGTGCAGACCGCGCTCACCGAGACCGTGCAGCAGATCTCCGCCGAGATGCCGGATGCTCCGTCCGGCGGCGACGGCGCGGCCGGACTGCTGGTGCCCGGCGTCATCGGCGGCGTGGTCGTCGTCGCCGTCGCCGTGACCGCCATCGGCGTGCTCGCCCGCCGGCGGCGCAGGGCCCCCGTCGCGATCGAGGGCGGCATGCCCCCGGCGATCCGCGCGCGCGTGGACCGCCTGCGCGAGCTGCGGGTCGACTACGCGGGACTTCCGGGCCATCCCGTCGCCGCGGAGACCGCCACAGGCATCGATGCGCTCGCCTCGCACGTCGAGCAGCTGTTCGCACGGCTCGGCGCGAAGGCCGGCGAGCACCAGAGCTCGCTGGCCGAGGCCGAGTACTCCGACAAGCTGGCACGGCTCGTGGCGGCGCTCGACCGCGACTACCTGCTCGATCTGCTCACGCATCCCGAGCTGTGGGACGCGCCGGACGAGCGCATCGGCGAGGTGCGCGAGGCTCTCACCGCAGTCTCGACGCAGATCGTCGACAACATCAAGCAGGTCAACGCGCGCAAGGGCCTGATGTTCCAGGTGTCGCTCGACTCGCTGATCGGACGCTCCGAGCTGCGCGATTGGGAGCGTCAGTTCAAGAGCAACTCCGGGGAGTGATGCGGCGTCGGGCCTAGCGCTCGTGCACGACTTCGGACCTCGGCCCCGACACCCCGCGCAAGCACCGGATGCCGCGGAGTGTCGGCCGCGGCATCCGAAGTTGTGCTCACCTGCCGCCCGGCGCCGCGGTCAGCGCTCGTACGCCGTGCGGCCCGCGATCACCGTGCGCACGACGTTCGCCGTGAGCAGCGACGCGGGCCCCGAGGCGAACGGGTCGGCGTCGAGCACGATGAAGTCGGCGGCGTACCCCTCGGCGATGCGACCGTGAGACCCACCCTCACCGATGGATGCCGCGGCATCGCGGGTCGCGTGCGCGATGGCTCGCCCGAGCGGCAGCGCGTACTGCGGATGCACCGCCGGCACACTCGTGTCCAGCGCCGACGCCCTGGTCGCCGCGACGTACATGTTCGCGAGCGCCTCGAGGGGCGCCGTCGGCGCGTCGGTCGAGAAGGCGAGCAGCGCGCCGGCATCCTCGTACTCCGGCCACGCGAACGCCCGATCGACCCGGTCGTCGCCGAGCTGGGCGGCCCAGTTGGCGAAGATCGCGGGGTCGGCGTGCACGGGCTGCATCGACGCGGTCACCCCGAGCCGCGCCATCCGCTCGGCCGTGCCCGGGGCCGCATACTCCAGGTGCTCGATCCGGTGGCGGCGGGGGATGCCGCCGTTCACCGCGATGGCGTGCTCGATCGCATCAAGCGCGAGCGTGCTCGCGTCGTCGCCGATCGCATGCATCGCGATCTGCAGCCCTGCGGCGTCGGCGGCGGCCACCACGGGCAACAGACGCTCGGCCGGCCAGATCGGACCAGCGTTCGATCCGTCGGCATACGGTGCTGTCATCGCGGCGGTGCAGGCGTCGATCGTGCCGTCGAGCACCAGCTTGATGCCGATGACCCGCACGCCGGCGCTCTGGGCGGTCGCCTGCGCTGCGGCACGAGCGACCTGCGCGAGATTCGCCTCATCGTCTCCGGTGTTGCCGACGAACCAGTGCGCCGCGATCCGCAGCGGGAGGGCGTCGCGCTCGGCCGCCCGCCCCAACGCCGCGAGTCCGAGCTCGTCGAACGCCATGTCGACGGCTCCCGTGACGCCGGCCGCGAGGTACGAGGCCACGACCCGATCGACGCCGGCGTCGCGCTGCGCGTCGGTGGCGGTCGCGTCGCGGTGAGCCCACGCGTACTGCTGCGCGGCCGTCTCGTAGAGCATGCCGGTGGCCTCGCCGTCGGGACCACGTTCGATGCGTCCGCCGATCGGATCGGGGGTGTCGCGGGTGATGCCGAGCTCGACCAGCGCCGCGGTGTTGACCCAGCAGGAGTGGTAATCGTTCGCGTCGAGATACACCGGGATGTCGACGACCACGGCGTCGATCATCGCGGCGGTCGGGGCGCCGCCCGGGATCGCGTCGAACAACCAGCCGCGCCCGCGCAGTGCGTCGGTGGCCGAGTGGTGCGCGGCCACCAGCCGCTCCTGGATCGCCACGAGCGATGCGGCATCCGTGAGGCCGACCTGTCCGAGTGCGTCGCCCAACATCAGCAGATGGGTGTGGGCGTCGATGAAGCCGGGCAGGACGGTGCGGCCGGCGAGATCGACGACGGCATCGGCGCCGGGAGCATCCACCTCCGCTCCGACGAAGACGAAGGTGCCGTGTTCGACGACGACGGCCTCGGCGGGGAGCCCCTCGCCCTCGTCGAGGAAGAAGCGGGCATTGCGGTACAGCGTGCGGGTCATGCGACGGTCGCCGGGATCGGGGTGTGCAGGGAGCGTTCCGCGCGAGTCGAGGCGAGCGCGACGGCTCCCGCCGGGATCGCCAGCACGAAGCTCGCGACACCGAGCGCGGTCGCGAAACCCTGGTAGCCGAGAAGGCCGACAAGCGCGGCGCCGATCACCGGGGTGAGCGCCGAGCCCACGAGGTAGACGGCCAGAAGAGGACCCGACCACCGACCGTCGGCGTCGAGCGCTGCGGAGGTCGCGACGAAGTACATGAACGCGATGGCATAGATCGTGTTCCAGGCGATGAACACGACGATGAACCCGGTCGGGTCGGTCACGAAGCCTTCGACGATCTTGAGCACGCCGCCCAGCACGAGCAGCACGATGAGCGGCACGGCGCGACCGAGGCGGGACCCGACGACCATGAGCAGGAGAGAACCGAGCAGACCCCCCGCGGTCGCTCCGCTGAGTGCGAGGCCGAGTCCCTCCGGGGTGAGTCCAGCCTGGTCGGCGCCCATGATCCCGGCCATGGCCCACAGCGAGTCTTCGCTCACCGCCCACAGCGCGAACACGACGAGCAGCACGAACCCGGCGATCGTGGTGGTGCGAGAGCGCGCCGGTGAGACGCGGACCGCGCCGGTGGGCGGCACCTCGATGGGCATGGCCTCGGCGACGGCGGCCGCAGCCTGCGGGTCGGCGACGGGAGCGGACGGCAGCCAGGCGGAGACGACGATGCCGATCACGCTGAACAGGGCGAGCGTGCCGAACACGTCGATCGGTGCGAGCCCGATCAGCGGGATGACCGCGAGCACGATCGTGATGATGCCGCGGTTGGCGAGTCCGTTGAACCCGGCGACGCGGTCGGGATTGCGGAAGGCGGCGAGCGCGGCCCCGGATGCGGCGACCGCACCACCGGCACCGATTCCGCCGATGAGCAGAGCGGGCACCATCACGGCGGGGAGGAACGCGGCGGCGGCGAATCCGAGCGCGGCGATCGCCAGGCCGGTGCGCGCGACGGCCAGGCGGCGCGGCCCGGCGCACAGTGGTGCGATGCTCAGTCCGGTCACGGCCGTGAGCAGCAGGGTCGCCGTCACGAGCCAGCTCGCGGTGAGCACATCGATGCCGAGGCCGGTCTGCGCGGCGGTGATCATGTAGGGCGAGAGGTTCACGCCGAGATAGCCCGCGATGCCGATCGCGAATGTGGCGGTGGCGGTGGGCAGTCGGAGCGGGACGCGGGTGCTCAGGTCGGTGATGGTCATGAGACTCCAGGAGGGGTGGGGCACGACGATGTGCGCGGAGGGTGGTGCTGGAGAGTGCGGTGGAGCATCCGATCCGAAAACGAATGGTGTTCGTAAACGAATGGTGTTCACTATTATGCACAGGAGGGGCACTCGTGGGAAGACCCCGATTCACGGAGATTCGATCGTCGAAGGAGAGGGTCCATGCCCCGGCCGTCCACCCCGCTGCTGTCCCCCGAGATCATCGGGGCGGCCGCCCTCTCGCTCTCGAAGGCGGGAGAGCCGTTCGGGGTCAACGCGATCGCACGTGAACTCGGCGTGCGCCCCTCCTCTCTCTACAACCACGTCGGGGGGATGGACGAGATCGTCGAGCTGATGCGCGGCCGGCTCGTGGAGGACTACCGCGTGGAACCGGACGAGGACCCGTGGGACGTGCATCTCGTGTCGCTCCTCCGCTCGCAGCGCCGGATGTACGCGGATCATCCGCTGCTGGTTCCGCTGCTCGTGGGCAAGACGATCACACACCCGGCCGTCATCGCCGCCTACGACGACCTGGCGACCGTGCTGCTCGACGGCGGATTCCCGGAAGAGGAGATCCTCGCGGTGATCGCCGTGATCGATGCGTTCGCCATCGGCTTCGGCCTCGACCTGGCCTCACCCGATGACGTGTGGCAACCGCAGGACGAGACCCGCACACTCGGGCGGATGCTCGACGGCGCCGAGCGCGGCACCGCGCGGTCGGATCGCACGTTCGAACTGGGGCTGGAGCTGCTCGTCACGTCACTGAGGACGCACCTCAAGGGATGAGCACGATTCGCACACGCGGGTTTTCTGACACCCGAAACCCGTATTCGCGCGCCACAGATCCAATCCGTTCCGCAGATCGTGACGAACAGCTGGCATCGACCATACGGGGGATCCCATGCTTGCTCTCATCGTCATCGGCTTCCTCGGAGGACTGATCACCGGCATCTCGCCGTGCATCCTTCCGGTGCTCCCGGTCATCTTCCTCACCGGCGGGGCGCAGTCCGCGCGCACCTCCACCTCCGACGACGGACCGCCACCCGCATCCCGCTGGCGGCCGTACTTCGTCATCCTCGGACTGGTCACCTCGTTCACGATCGTGACCTTGATCGGCTCGGTCATCCTGGGAGCGCTCGGACTGCCGCAGGACATCATCCGGTGGGTGGGCATCGGGGTGCTGATCCTGATCGGCGTGGGTCTGCTGATCCCGGCGGTCGAGCGACTGCTCGAGAAGCCCTTCTCCTGGATCCCCCAGCGCCAGGTGAACAACCAGCGCAACGGATTCGCGGTGGGCCTCGCCCTCGGCGCGGTGTTCGTGCCGTGCGCCGGTCCTGTGCTCGCCGCGATCATCGTGGCGGGATCGACGGGACGCATCGGCCCCGAGATCATCGCACTGACCCTGTCGTTCGCGATCGGTGTCGCCATCCCGCTCCTGGCCTTCGCCCTCGCCGGGCGAGGGCTGGTCGAGCGCATCCGCGCGTTCCGCGGTCGCGAGCGCGGCCTGCGCATCGCCGCCGGTGTCGCGATGATCGCGCTCGCGATCGGACTGGTCTTCAACGTTCCCGCCGCGCTGCAGCGACTGCTCCCGGACTACACCTCGACGCTGCAGGAGCAGCTCGCCGACAACGACCAGGTGCAGGACGCGCTCGACCTCGGCGGCATCGTGACCGACGAGAACAAGGATCTCGACAAGTGCACCAACGGCGCCGACGTGCTCGAGTCGTGCGGCACGGCCCCCAGCATCAAGGGGATCGAGTCGTGGCTGAACACTCCCGACGGGCAGGGCATCGATCTCGAATCGCTCCGGGGCAAGGTCGTGCTGATCGACTTCTGGGCGTACTCGTGCATCAACTGCCAGCGCAGCCTGCCCCATGTCGTGGCGTGGGATGAGGCCTATCGGGACGATGGCCTGCAGGTCATCGGCATCCACTCTCCCGAGTACGCATTCGAGAAGAACGCCGACAACGTGCGCGCCGGAGCAGAGAACTTCGGTATCGAGTATCCGGTCGCGCTCGACAACAACCTGTCGACCTGGACGAACTACCGCAACCGCTACTGGCCGGCGCATTACCTGATCGATGCCGAGGGCACCGTGCGGCACATCTCGTTCGGCGAAGGCCACTACGCCGCCACCGAGAAGCTCATCCGCGAGCTCCTGGAAGATGCCGACCCGGGCGTGCAGCTCCCGGCCGCGACCGACGTGAAGGACGACACTCCCGACATCACGGCGATCACCCCGGAGACCTTCCTCGGGTGGACCAAGCAGGTCAACTACGCCGGCAAGACGGACTACAGCGGAGGCGACGACACCTACTCCTTCCCGAAGGATCAGCCCGCCGACACCTTCGCGCTCGACGGCGACTGGACCATCGAGACTCAGTACGCCACGCCCACGGGAGACCAGGCGAACATCCGCCTGAACTACACGGCGGCGGAGGCGCGGGTCGTGCTCGCAGGCAAGGGCACAGTCACCTTCACGGTCGACGGCGGAAAGACGCAGACGATCGACGTCGACGGCACGCCTGACTCCTATCGCCTGCTGAAGGATGCCGCGACCACCGGCACGGTCGATCTCACCGTCGGCGCAGGCGTCGAGGTCTACTCCTTCACCTTCGGGTGATGCGGCACCTCACGGTGAGACCCGCTCCGCCTCTGCGCTCGGTTGCAGAGGCGGAGCGGTTGTCCGGAGGAAGGGTGCACGCAAGGTGGGGACGATCTCCCGGCGATTGATCACGAGCAGGATGACCGCGACGGCGATGTGGATGGCGGAGAGGACATATCTCCCTCCGGTGTCCGTCACGAAGAACTGCACGAGGAACATCGCGGCAAGAGACACGGCCGACCACAGGTGGAACCTCAACGCGATGATGATCGCGACTCCCATCACGGTCTGCGAGCCCGTGAGCACGAACTCCTCGATCTGGCGGGTGTCCAGCGGGAGGTCACCGCCGCCGCCACCGAAGTAGTGAGCGATCGGCAGGGAGCCCACGAGCAGGCTCCACTGATTGATCTTCGACGCGATGAGCGTGCCGATCGCTGCCGCTCCCCATCCGCGCAGCGCGAACATCACCGCGATGATGAACTCGGGCGCCTCGGACGCGAGAGGCGCGAGCCACTGCACCAGGAAATAGCTGTCGATGCCCAGCGAGGATCCGGAGGCGACCAATGCCTCGGCGAACGGCTCGGCGCACGCGAGGATGATCACCGCGGCCCCGACGAACAGGCTCATCACGGTCAGGCGACGCACACGGCCGGGCATCTCGGCGATGAGCTTGGCCGGTCCGACGAATTCCTCTTCCGCATCGCTGTGCGTCTGACTCGCTCTCCAGAGGTAGTACACGAACATGGCGATGAGCACGAGCCCGAACCAGATCGGGATGTGGCCGAGGAGGGGAATCGCGAAGGCGACGACGGCGAGCACGGCAAGGAAGCCCACATCCAGGCGAGACTCCTTCGGCAGCCGCAGGAACCGGGCGCGCGCGGGGTTTCCTCGCCGCAGCCCTCGGTTGGCGACGAGAAGGGCCACGATCACCACGAGCGGCCACCCGAATCCCAGCAGCAGTCGGTTCGAGCCCGTCATGTTGGCCGCGGCGAACTGCTCGTAGGCAGGTTCGGAGCCGGATCGGTAGGCGTAGTACAAGTCGACGGCGTACTCGGGAAGCACCGCGATGAGCGCGAGAATCGCTATCGCCAGCGCCCCGGAGATGTCCTTCTGAGCGGCCTCTGCCGCCCAGGCCAGCAGGAAACTGGCGGCGACGACGGCGGCACCGAAGATGAGGAGATCAACGACAGGGTTCAGGTGAATCCCCAGCACGCGCAGGACGATCGCCGGCGCGGCGATGAGAAGACAGACGCCGATACGGCGCAGAAGGGCGGAAGGCATGAAGCGACTCCGGTCGGTCACGACCGAAGCGGGTACAGCGAACTTCGGCCTGGGCGGGCCGAAGGTCTCGCTCATCCCCCGACACGACGCCGTACGGATGGGGTGCCGGGCGATCACCGTGAACGCCAGTATGTCGACACCTCCGCGGGCCGACCTGCACCCGGAGCTACTCCCCTTCGATGGAACCAGCCTGGCCGATGAGGCCGACCGAACCGGCTCCGGAACGCACATTGACAGGGTTTCGGCGCTCCGAACGCCGGTATCCCGGGGTAGCGGCGAGCAGATTCATATGATTTCGCCTTACCTCAACCGCGCCCCGGTCAGAATCCCTGGCTTGCTAGCCCGCCGCTTGCAGTCCTCGCCAGAAGATGTCGCTCGCGGTCATCACGAGATCATCGACCGGAACGCCGTCGAGCAGCCCGCCTGAGGCGAGGGTCGCGATGCCGTGGAAGGTCGCGAAGGCGGTGAGCGCGATGCGCTGCGCATCGCCGGGGCCGATCGCCCCGATCGTCTGGGCGGAGTCGACCACGCGCATCGTGAGCTCCATGGACGCGTGCCCGGCCTCGAGGAGCTCGGCGCGTGCGTCGGGGGCGTGCTTCAGGCCGAACATGAGCGACAACAGTGTCGGTTGCGCCAGCGCGAAGGCGACGTACCCTCGGGCGAGCTCGTCGAACCGGCGGCGTACTTGCGCCGCCGTCACGACGTCTCCGGATGCCGCCTCGGCGAGCGCGGCGCTCAGCCGGTGGAACCCGTCCTCGGCGAGCGCGTCGAGCAACGCCTGCTTGTCGCGGAAGTGCCGGCTCGGCGCCGCATGGCTGACACCGGCGTCACGTGCGAGCTGGCGCAGCGAGAGCGATTCGACGCCGTCGACCTCGATCGTCGTTCGGGCAGCTTCCAGCAGGGAACGACGCAGATCGCCGTGGTGGTAGCGCTGTTCGGGCACGAATCCATCCTACAAGCGATGTTGGCATTGACAACAAGAGGGCGAGGTGTGCACAATGATGTCACTGACAACATTGATCGGAAGAGGCAGCACCATGACGCTCGACCTTCGCGGGGGAACCGCACTCATCACCGGCGCGAGCTCGGGACTCGGCGTCGACTTCGCCCGCCGCTTCGCCGCCCGGGGATCCGATCTGGTGCTGGTCGCCCGCCGCGCCGACCGGCTGGAGGAACTCGCCCGTGAGCTGCGGGCATCCACCGGGGTCACGGTGGAGGTCGTGCCCGCAGACCTCGGAGTCACCGGAGCCGCATCCGCACTCCACGACGAACTCGAGCGCCGCGGCATCCGCATCACCTCACTCGTGAACAACGCCGGTTTCGGATCGCACATCGCGTTCGACCAGGCCGACCCCGCACGCACGCGCAGCGAGATCCAGCTGAACGTGCTGACGCTCGTCGAACTCACCCGAACCTTCCTGCCCCAGCTGCTCGAGGGCCACGGCGCACTCGTCACGGTGGCGAGCACCGCGGCATATCAGCCGACGCCGGGCATGGCCGTGTACGGCGCGACCAAGGCGTTCGTGCTCAGTTTCACCGAATCGCTCTGGGCCGAGGCCCGCGGCACAGGGCTCCGCGTGCTCGCCGTGAGCCCCGGCTCGACCAAGACCGAGTTCTTCGACGTGGTCGGCACGGACGCCGCGTCGGTCGGTCGGCAGCAGACTTCCGAGCAGGTGATCGACACGGCCTTCCGCGAATTGGACCGCGCGAACGGCAGGCCCAGCGTCGTCTCCGGCGGCGTGAACCACCTGCTGGCCCTGGCGACGAGACTGCTCTCGCGCCGGGCCCTCACCCGGATGAGCGCGCGACTGCTCGGCGAGGTGCGCTTGGGCGCTGACGCCCCACCACTTGCGTGAGGGGTCAAGACACGCCGTTGACGGGCATTCTGGCGCGGCGTTTCGTGACCCCTCACCGCGTTGGGTGAGGACTCGCACGAAGCGCTTTCTGGTCAGGCGCGCGGAGCGGCGGTCGACGCCCGCACGATCAGCTGCGAGCTGAGCGTGGCGACGTCGCTGATCACGACCCCCGCCATCGCCTGCAGAAGCAGATCGACGGCGAGCGCACCACTGCGCGCGATCGGCATGCGCACCGTGGTCAGCCCCGGGGTGACGGCGCCCGCCAGATCGATGTCGTCGATGCCCACGATGCTGATGTCGGCGGGGCAGCGGCGGCCGAGCTCGATCAGGCCTGCCTCCAGCCCGAGGGCCACGAGGTCGTTGTAGGCGACGACCGCAGTCGCGCCACTCGCTGCCGCCGGTGCGGCCGCCGCGCGGCCACCCTGGATCGAGGCGGCGTGATGGCTGAGTGGCGTGAGGCGGATGCCGTGGCGCTCGCACGCCCGCGCGATCGTGTCGGCGCGACGCAGGTCGGCCCAGGATCCGCGGGGGCCGGCGGCATAGGCGATGTGCGTGTGCCCGAGGGCGGCGAGGTGCTCGATGGCCTGACTCGGGCCGTGCTCGGTGTCCATCAGCACGCAGGAGGCGCCGTCGATCTGCCGGTTCACCACGACGTACGGGGTGTCGCCGACCAGGTCGAGCACATCGGCGTCGGGCAGGCGCGGCGAGCACAGCAGCATGCCGTCGAGCTTGCGTGCCTGCTCGATCTGCTCCCGCTCGCGCCGCAGGTCTTCGTCGGCGTCGAACAGCACGATGCGGTGACGGCCGTGCCACGCCTGGCCCTGGATCGCCTTGAGCAACGTGGCGTACACGGGGTTGGAGACATCGGGCACGACGACGCCGAGCGTGCGGGTCGCGGTGGCCGACTGCGGAGTCGCATATCCCAGGTCGGTCGCCGCTCCAAGCACCCGCTCCAGCGTGGCAGGGGCAAGGCGATCGGGTTCGCCGAAGGCGCGTGACGCCGTCGCGATGGACACGCCTGCGCGCTTCGCAACGTCGGTCAATGTCGCTGCCACTGTCGCCTCCCCCTCATCCCGCAATCCTATGATCGCGACCGAGCACGAGATTGCGAAACCTTTGTATCGGACCCGGTTCGAAGCTCAGCGCGACGGCAGCCCCAGGGCAACACGCATACGACGCGCAAGACGGAGCACCGCGTTCCGTCTCCCCACTGTCACCGGAAGCGAGATCATTGTCCACGCGGAGACCCGCTTCACCTCGATCATACGAATACTTCCGAACGGCGGCACAAAGCCGAGAGCGAACCCCACGACTCCGGTGTACTTATCGAAATCGACGGCCTCCACGTCTCCCTCTTCGAACCGGTGGACGCGCAGCCAGGAGGTGACGACGACGGAACCGGGACTGATCGTCATCCCTAGGAACAGGGAGCGAACGCACGCAGCCGCACTGATCGAAACGACCGACGCAGCAAGCCACCAGTGCTCTGACCCGAACGACAACAGCAAGAGGAATCCGCTCCAGAACCCGCCCACTATGAGAGCGAGAACCTGAGCCCCTCTCGCTGGAATCCTCACCTCTTCCATTTCTTACCTGCCCTGTTCTCGTGGTCAACGACTCATTCCTACGGCCACCCGCGGGTACCTTCGGACTCGGCACGGCGAACGGCTATGACCAGCCGATGATGCGCCGTTTCCCACAACAATGATGGCCTGTCTCCCTGCTGCACCATCTGAAGGCACAGTTACTCGAGGAGGGACTCTGGGCGCCGGTCGCGCCGGTTGCTGGCAGCCCGTCGAGGCCCTGTGCCCGCACCGAGCTCGGACCCGACCCAACGATTCAGCACCTCGGAAGTGCGACGCGCGGTTCGCCGATTGCAGACGTTCCCATGCAGCGGTACGGACTTACCGCTTCGCATCTCGGCATGGACGATGCCACTCTGAAGGACTCCCCCGCCGACCTGCCATCCGGTGACGAACAGGACCCCGAAATACGCCTCCTCCCGGAAGCGAGCGATGTCGGTCTTCTTGTAGACGCGGCGAGTCCACCACGACGTGACGATCAGCTCGTCCTCAGTGACACGAACCCCTGTGAATCGAAGACGCACCCAACACCACGTGCAGATCGCCATCAGCACGATCATCACGCCGATGACGAATCGGGGAATCTCATCGCCCGCCGTCATCAGCGCGATCAGCGGCGCTAGTCCGAAGAAGCATGTAGCCGGCACAAGTCGCCGTCCGCGCTCGGCGACACTCTGCTGGCGTATGGGGCTCGACCCAGGCCGCATACGCAATGAGCCTCCCTACTCGAAATCTATAGGCCAGCCGTTGTTCGTGCTCGAGGCATACACGGATATGGCCTTCGCGATTTCGTTCAACGTGTTGGCTACCGATTCGAGGTGGTAATACTGGGCCCGACGAGACATGCTCAACGCGTCAGAGACTAACTTGTGCCGTAGTTCTTGACCTTCCGCACCTTCGCTCCACGTGCAACTCCCCGCCAGGTCTGCCTGCAACCTATCCACGTCAACCAGCAACTCCCAGGCCTCGGTGGACGTCGCCCACTGCGGATCGGACAGAGGAGGTAATCGATACCCTTCCGACAAGCGATCCGCAAGGAGATCGACCTTTTCGAATCGTTCTCCGGTTCCAAAATTGCATCTGCAGCCTCACCAGAAAGTTAGCCTTGTTTACCCGATGGTATGTGCCCGCGATGTCGCTGTCGTCTCGGCCCGGTTCGCCACCACCGTGCCGATCGCGAACGCGCTCATACCCAACGGTTGACCGTAAGGGTCGTAAAGCTGCATCGCACCGTGATTCGTACCGTTGCCGGTCACGAGCATGTGCCCGAGCAGATTCGGATACTGCCACGACGGCGTCGCCCCCAACGTCACAGACACACCACCGGGCAGCGCGACCGACCGCGTCAGCGCTCCACCGATCTTCGTCGCAAACGGCACATCATCACCCGCGGCATACAGGTACGTCGTCGTAACGGCTGCGCCGAACATACTCATTCGGACCTCTAAGAGCCGCGATCTTCGAGAGTCGAGCCAAGTTCCAAACGTGCCCACGAGCTCGTCGTGGTTCGCAGTTCGATTCGGCAAGGTATGACCCCCTGCAGAAGAATCCTGTCCGGAGATGTATCGATGGATTCGAGGACAATCTCACCCATACCGGCCTCGTCATCGACGTCAAACGAATCCACTCCCCCGGCTCGGAATATCAGTTGACGTCTGACCCAACCAGTTCGTCGACTGCTTTCGCTCGCGCCGAAAATTATCCTGCGGCTCAGAAGCCTTCCCCGACTGAGATCAACGTACCCCGCAAGTGAGAGAATGCCGCACCGGAGATCGATCGTGGTGAGGTCGAATACAGGATCATCGATCTCGTCTAAGGATACTACGAACGGCGACATTGGATTACCTTAGGTAGCGGGCCGAAATTGGTGACACAAACTGCCGGTGGCAGTTAAAGAACGTGTAAAAGCGCATACTTCTGTGAGATCCTTTCACACGCGCACGCCAAGTATTTATCTGCCAATGCGACCGATTATTCCACCATTTATCGCCGTGAGGCTTCTGGTCGAAGTGAATACGAAAGCTTCGTTGTCCGACTTGGAAGGGACGCGCTGCGGTGGTGGAGCATGCGACTGTTCTGAGAATAGCCCCTGCACCGCCTCCGATCGCAGCATCCAGAACGGCGGTACCCGCGAGGCGCGGCCAACGGAATCGCTCGGAGAAACCGTTGCTGGCCGCATAGGTGGCTGCAGTACGCCAGAAACTCTCCCAATCCCACGCAGCCTTACCTGAGAGGTCGTTGCTTCCGATGGGGTCGGTGGGCCAGACGTAGTCGTTGTCTACGCCGCTCTCGAAGCTGATGCGCCTATCCGCGTCACGTACGAAAGCGGCCGTGGTTCGATCCGTTTATGGACGTTGCACGACGGCCCATGACATCGTATGCGAGAGCCAGGTCTCCTACCTTTATGGCGTTGCCCGTGACGTCGAACGCGGTGAGAACATTAGTCCGTTCACTCGGCGCGACCCGCGAGCTCGGGGAGCACCTTCAGCCCTGCAAGCGCAAAGTCCCGAAAGACACGCTCCAGCCGAGGGTCCTTCGCAACGGCCGTAAGGGTCTTTACTGCAAGCCCTTCGTTCCAGAAGTACGTCGCGTGCGCGGAGAGTATCCGCACCCCTGCGAGGGGATGATCCGTGAGAGATTCAATTTCTGCCCGACCCTCCGGCGTCTCGGCCAGCCTCCGGGCATATTTCTCCTGCTTTGCGAGCAGACGGTCAGCCGATCGCATCGACACCTTCGCCGACCATTGCTCAAGTATCGAAAGATACTCGGCCGCAATATCCGTTGCCGTCCTCTCTGGGACGCGACCGTGTCGCAACCGAAAGACTACCGCGGACGTGACGAGCACGCTCGTCAAAGCCATCGCAAAGATCTTGTACGCCCAGTCACCGGGAAGAAAGACAATCAGTGCGAACCCCAGCGCGGAGCCCCAGAGGAGTCCGCTACTCCATAGCTCAGAAAAGAATCTGCTAAAGATTGGTGTCACTCTCCATCTGTTTATGGCAAACCCGATGCGATTCCCCAGACCCCAAGCCCAACGTGCAGTTGAGACCGCTCCGTTGGCTATCACCAAACGATTGAACGAAATGACCTCCGCGCTCCACAATGAGCCTGCCCTGGTCAGGAAGTCCGATCATAGTCTCCTTTCAGCACAGCGATTCGGTGCCTCACATGTGCATCAAGCCGAGCGAGATACTTTTCTACGCCGCCTTCTCCACGCGACGGTAGCATCGAGAAGCGGAGAGCTTCGTACTCGCCGTCACTGTCCCAGTCATCGATCTCGCTTTCGATGTAAAACCCGGCCTCGTCGAGCGTGTCCCACGATCGACGAACATGCAGCAGCCGAGCGATGAGGATGGTTTCGCTCTCTCGCGCGGTCAGTTCCGCTGCGCCAACGAGGTCTTGCAACAGGTAAGGAACATAGGAGCTCTCGTCGTGAAACAGTGAGGCGATTCTCACTTCGCCAGGCTCCATTGCGCACCCCGCCACCATCCTGCTCAGTTCGATTGAAATGACGTCTTCATCGCTGAGAAGAGACCCAGCCCGCAGATGCATGAGTGCGGGAGGGGTCAGCAGATCAGGGCCGAGGGTGTCCAAGATCCAGTTCAAAATCGCAGCCTCTTCCAGGGGATCGACTTTCAGCGGCGAAAGAATCGACGAATGAGATCAGGCAGCCCCAGCGTCAGCACTGCGGTCTCATTTTCGGTCACGATTTGCAGCTCGGGCGCCCTGAGAGCGGGAGAACGAGCGAGGCTATACCGTCCTTCTACATACGCTCGAGCAACGTCGACGAGAGTATCCAAGTACATGTTGATCTCGGATGCCGATGCGTCCTCGTCGAAGCGATTCCACGAGAATCCCTGATCAGTATCCACGGCAAACCATCTCTCACCAGGAGTCTGAGCGAGCGCCCAACGTCCGTTGAGCTCGGCGCGAAAGTGGGCCCTGTCGCCACGAACCTCAATCGACTCAGCGACTTCGGGGTTCACGGCTTCTCGTCTCACGAAATGGTTCACTGCTTCGTCTGGACTCATTTCCAGCTGCCCCACATTCTCCAAGTCCGCCCCGTCGGATCATACGAGCGCCTTAGTGCCATCCTGCCCGGCCCTACACAAGCCCGACACCGATCATGATGACAACGTCCGCAACTGCGTATGTGAGGGCGTATTCGACGATCACTCGCCGGCGCTCCGGGGGCAACTTAGGAAGACGTTCTTCGAAAATCTCGGGATCTGTCGACGAGTGTTGACCGCTGATGTCGTCGTGGCTCTCAACAGGCTCGCGTTGACGTCCGACTTGGACGCGGCCGATCACCAGTCGAACCGCCGCGGTCAACGCCAGAGCGACGCCAATTCCGACAACCAAGACTCCGGGGATCCTCCAGCCATCGCCCGGAAGGCACTTCTCCGCCCACCCCAGCAGCCAACCACCGCTGACAAGCAAAGCCGCCACTCCGGCGACCCCCGCGACCCACAGAGGCGTCGCGTTCGCAAAGCTCCTCCTGAGCCCGCTGTCGTCTCGGTAGACGGCGCGCGTAAGCAGTATCAACCATGAGTTGAGCACGGTTGCCGCGATCCCCATCCCGAAGCCTAGAAGGTACGAAAACCCCGAGGGAATACAACTCGAATCCACAATCACATCACCTGGAGAAGACAGTACCTTCCACGTGACCACCAACACCGAACGCAGCAGGAGCACTGCCCGTGGAGCGAACTCTGTGGACCCGCCGTGAAACGGGTTGACAAGTTTGTACAACTCATACACACTTCTTTACATGACGATCATCGCCGATCACCCCCAGTGGTGCGCCGAAGCCCGTGAGGGGAACACCCCATGAGCATTCAGGCCACGCTCGGCCGCGCGTCGTCCGGCACGACCACCCCTCTCGCCGCCCCCTCGTCCGCCGGCATCCTGCACCTGGGCCTCGGCAGCTTCCACCGCGCCCACCAGGCGGTGTACACCGCCGCCGCCCTGCAGAGCAGCGGTGGCGACTGGGGCATCATCGGCGTCGCCTCGCGCTCTCGCACCGTCGTCGACGCCCTGCATGCGCAGGACCTGCTCTACTCGGTCGCCACGATCTCGCCCGTCGGCACGTCGCTCATCATCCCCGGCGTGCACACCGACGCATTCGTCGGCGCCGCCCAGCCCGAGCGTGTCGTCGCGCACCTCGCCGATCCGGCGATCCGCATCGTGACCCTCACGGTGACCGAGAACGGCTACAGCTACTCGGCGGCGACCCAGCACCTCGACCTCGACGATGCGCTCATCCAGGCTGATCTGCGCGGGGGCGCACCGCTCACCACGATCGGACAGCTCGCCCGCGGGCTGCAGGCGCGCGCCGCGACCGGTGGCGCTCCTCTCTCCGTGCTCAGCTGCGACAATCTCTCCGCGAACGGCGCCCACACCGAGAAGCTCGTGCGCGAGTTCCTGCACGCGCTCCCGCAGAACGAGGGTGCCGAGACGCTGGCCTTCCTCGACCAGTCCGTGACCTTCCCCTCGAGCATGGTGGACCGCATCGTGCCGTCGACCACCCCACAGATGCGCGAGCAGGTCAGCGCCCTCCTGGGTGTGCGCGACGAGGTGCCCGTACCCGCCGAGCCGTTCACGATGTGGGCGATCGAAGACCGCTTCGCCGGCGGTCGCCCCGCATGGGAAGCGGGCGGTGCGGTGTTCACGAACGAGGTCGGCCGCTACGAGCAGATGAAGGTGCGACTGCTCAACGGCACCCACTCCCTCATCGCCTACCTGGGTGCCCTGCGCGGTGTCGCGACGATCCCCGAGGCCATCCGACTCGACGAGATCGAGGATGCCGCACGCACCATCCTGCGCGGAGAATACGAGCCCTCGGTCGACGTGCCCTCCGGCGTCGACATCCGCGACTACGAGACCCAGCTGTTCGAGCGCTGGGGCAACACCGCGCTCGGCCACCGCACGAGCCAGGTCGGCACCGACGGTTCCGTCAAGCTGCGCCAGCGCATCCCCGAGCCCGCGATGCTCGCTCTGCGTGGCGGCGAGATGCCGCACCTGATCGCGCTGACCGTCGCCGGTTACCTGTCGTGCATCGCCCCGCTGCCCGGATTCGATCCCGGACTGCACGCCGCCGCGATGACGGATGCCGCCCGCGAGCGCCTCGCCGGATTCGCCGCGACCGCGCGCGACGGCCACCAGCTGGCCGAGCGTGTGATCGCCGAGCTGCAACTGTTCGGTGATGAACTCGCAGGACAGGACACGTTCATCGCCCGCGTCGGCGAGCTCGTCGACACGATCCAGCGCCGCGGCGTCGACGCTGCCATCTCCGACGCGGTCTCGGCGTCGCACATCATCACGAAGGAGGGACGGCCATGAAGGCTCTCGCCATCCACGGCAAGGAAGACATCCGCTGGGAGGACCGCGAGGTCCCCACCCCCGCTGACGGCGAGGTGCGCCTGCGGGTGAACTTCGTCGGCATCTGCGGCTCCGACCTGCACTACTACTTCCACGGCGCCAACGGCGAGTACACGATCCGCGAGCCCCTGACCCCCGGTCACGAGCTCTCCGGCGTCGTCGACCTCGACCCGTCCGGCCGCCTGGCGCCCGGCACCCCCGTCACGGTGCACCCCGCCCGGTACGGCCCCTCGGTCGCCGGTCTCGAGGAGCACCCGCACCTGCGCCCCGGCGGCGACTATTTCGGCAGCGCCGCGGCGAACCCCCACCGCCAGGGCGGCGCCTCTGAGCTGCTGATCGTCGAAGACCACATGGTGCGTGTGCTGCCCGCCTCGCTGCCGCTCGAGCGCGCCGCGCTGGCCGAGCCCCTCGCCGTGGCGATCCACGCCGTGGGCCTCGCCGGAGACATCACCGGCAAGCGCGTTCTCGTCGTCGGCGCCGGACCCATCGGCCTGCTCGTCGTCGCGGCCGCCCTGCATGCGGGCGCCGGTGTCGTCGGTGCCAGCGACGTGCGGCCCGAGCCCCTCGACCGCGCGACGGCGCTGGGCGCGACCGAGGTCTCGCTCGTCGGGCGCGACACCATCGAGAACGAGTCGTACGACGTCGTCTTCGAGTGCTCGGGCGTCGGCGTCGCGCTCACCCAGGCCGTCCGCGCGGTCCGTCGTGCCGGCACCGTGGTGCAGGTCGGCATGCTGCCCAACGCCGACATCGGAGTGAACCTCGCGCCGATGCTCGCGAAGGAGCTCACCATCCGCGGCGCCTTCCGCTTCTCGACCGAGATCGACGATGCCGTCGCGATGCTCGCCGAGTCCGACGCACTCGACCCCGTCGTCTCTCACGTCCTCCCGGCATCCGACGCCGTCCAGGCCTTCGAGCTCGCTCGCGACTCGTCCGCCTCGGCGAAGGTCCTGCTCTCCCTCTAGCGCTACCCCCACCCTGTTCCTGGTCCGAAGGAGTACCTCCCATGTCAGAACCGCAGACGACGGCACAGGCCGTCGACGACCCCACCGCGAAGAGGTCCGTCAAGGATCTGGTCCGCGCCGCCATCTCCGGGTGGCTCGGCACGGCGCTGGAGTTCATGGACTACCAGCTCTACTCACTGGCTGCCGCGCTCGTCTTCGCCGATCTGTTCTTCTCCTCGGAGAACCCCGCCGTGGCGGTCGTCGCCGCGATGGCGACCTACGGCGTCGGCTACGTCGCCCGCCCGGTCGGCGCATTCTTCTTCGCACGGCTCGGCGACAAGACCGGCCGCACGAAGGTGCTGTTCTACACGATCCTCCTGATGGGTCTCGCCACCACCCTCATCGGCTTCCTGCCGACGTACAACCAGGTGGGCGTGCTCGCGCCGATCCTGCTCGTGCTCCTGCGTATCGCTCAGGGCTTCGGAGCGGGTGCGGAGATCTCGGGCGCCGGCGTCATGCTCGCCGAGTACGCACCGGCGAAGCGCCGCGGCATCATCGCCTCGCTCGTCGCGCTCGGCACCAACTGCGGAACCCTGCTGGCTTCCGGCATCTGGGCGATCCTGCTCGTCGCCTACAGCGAGCAGGAAGTCATCGACTGGGCCTGGCGCATCCCGTTCATCGGCAGCGCGATCATCATGCTCTTCGCGATCTGGGTGCGCTTCAACCTCAAGGAGACCCCGGTCTTCGAGGAGCGCGAGGATGTCGTCGACGGCAAGGCGCTCTCTCGCGAGGAGACGATCCAGCTCGCCACCGAGACCGGTGACGTGCGCACGCTCGAGGCGATGAACCGCAAGCCCTGGAAGGCGTTCTCGATCGCCCTGCTGCTGCGCTTCGGCCAGGCCGGCAACTCCGGCATGATCCAGACCTACCTGATCAGCTACATCACCGTCGTGCTGCTGCTCGACCGCTCGATCGGCGTCAACGCCGTGATCGTGTCGTCGCTCGTCGCCTTCATCACCGTGCCGCTCTCCGGCTGGCTCGGCGACAAGTTCGGCCGCAAGCGCATGTACATGATCTGGGCGGTCATCGCGCTCATCGTCATCATCCCGACGATGCTCATGATCAGCAGCGGTGTCACCCTTCAGGTCTTCATCGGCTACGTCGTGCTGCACAACCTCGCCGTGATGAGCTTCGCGTCGCTCGAGAACCTCACGCTGCCCGAGCTCTTCGGCGCCCGCAACCGCTACACGTTCACGGCCATGGCCCGCGAGATCGCGGCCATCGTCGCGACCGGTGCGGGTCCCGTCATCGCCGCCGCCTGGGTCTCGGCCGTCACCGGCTCGTTCATCCCGATCATCATCATGCTCTTCATCTTCACGCTGAGCGCACTGATCGCGTCGATCTGGATGCCGGAGGTCGCCGGTCGCGATCTCACCGACCCGCGCGACGCGATCTGACCGGACCGACACCCACTCGGGGTGCGGACGCCCGAACGTCCGCACCCCACACCTCGACCCGCACCACCAGGAGAACGCCATGACCATCGAGCTCGTCGACGTCAACATCACCAGCCCCGGCCGCAACTTCGTGACGCTGAAGATCACGACCTCCGACGGCATCACGGGTCTCGGTGACGCCACCCTGAACGGCCGCGAGCTCGCGGTCGCCTCCTACCTCGCCGACCACGTCGCCTCGATGCTCATCGGACGCGACGAGGACCGGATCGAAGACACCTGGCAGTACCTCTACCGCGGACCGTACTGGCGCCGCGGCCCCGTCACGATGGCCGCGATCGCCGCGGTCGACATGGCGCTGTGGGACATCAAGGCCAAAAAGGCCGGGATGCCGCTGTACCAGCTGCTCGGCGGCGCGAGCCGCGAGGGCGTGCGGGTCTACGCCCACGCCTCCGGCACGGACTACGCCGCGCTCAAGAACGCGATCACCGGCTACGAGGAGCTCGGCTACACAGCCGTGCGCGTGCAGACCGGCGTTCCCGGCCTCGGCCAGATCTACGGCGTCTCGGCCTCAGGCCCCGGTGTGCGCTACGACTACGAGCCCGCCAAGCGCGCGGCCGACGGACGCCCGAGCGAGGAGCGCTGGGACACCCGCCAGTACCTCAACCACATGCCCGGGGTGTTCGCCCAGATCCGCGAGGACTTCGGCACCGACCTGCGCATCCTGCACGACGGCCACCACCGCATGTCGCCGATCGAGGCCGCCCGCTTCGCGAAGGACATCGAGCCCTACGACCTGTTCTGGCTCGAGGACTGCACGCCCGGTGAGGACCAGTCCGCGCTGCGGCTCGTGCGTCAGCACTCCACCACGCCGCTCGCGATCGGCGAGGTGTTCAACTCGGTCTACGACTACCAGACCCTCATCACCGAGCGCCTGATCGACTACGTGCGCTCGGCCGTCACCCACACCGGTGGCATCACGGCGATGAAGAAGCTGCTCGACTTCGCGGCGATCTACGGCATCAAGTCGGGTATCCACGGCCCCACCGACATCTCGCCGGTCGGCATGGCCGCGGCCCTGCACCTCGACCTCGCGATCCACAACTTCGGCATCCAGGAGTACATGCCCCACAACGAGCAGACGCTCGAGGTGTTCCAGACCTCGTTCACGTTCGACAAGGGCTTCCTGCACCCGGGCGACAAGCCGGGACTGGGTGTCGAACTCGACGAGACCGCCGCGGCCGGATACGACTACACGAAGGCGTACCTGCCCGTGAACCGCCTGCTCGACGGGACCGTCCATGACTGGTGAGAACGCCCGCGTCGCCCTGCCGGCACGCACGGTCGGGTCGCGACTGATCGTCGTGGCACGGGCGCAGCACGCCGAGGACTACGACGCCGTGCTCGACGTGCTGGTGGATGCCGGCATCCGCAGCATCGAGCTGACGCTCACGACGCCCGGCACCTTCGACCGGTTCACCGCGCTGCGCGACCGGTATGACACGGTGGCCGACCTGGGTGTCGGCACCGTCACGAACAGTACGGACATCGGCCGCGCGGTCGACGCCGGAGCCCGCTACCTCGTCACCCCGATCACCTCGACCGCGTTCGTGCAGCAGGCGACGGATGCCGGTGTGCCGATCGTTCCCGGTGGACTCACCCCGACCGAGCTGTTCGCATCCTGGTCGGCCGGCGCATCCGCCGTGAAGGTGTTCCCCGCAGGTCAGGTCGGCCCGGGGTACCTGAAGGACCTGCGCGGACCGTTCCCCGATCTCGTCGCCGTGCCCTCGGGTGGCATCGACCTCGCGGGTGCCGCCGCCTGGCTGGATGCCGGCGCGGTCGCCGTGAGCGTGGGTGGGCCGCTGCTGGGCGATGCGTTCGCGGGCGGCGACCTGGTGGCGCTGCGCGATCGCGCGCAGGCGTTCGTCGAGGTCTGCGCCCGGTGAGCGCGGCGTCGGTCGTCACGCTCGGCGAGACCATGGCGCTCGTGCGCACGACCGAGATCGGCTCGCTGCAGCACGCCCACGGACTCGCGCTGGGCGTCGGCGGTGCCGAGAGCAACGTCGCGATCGGCCTGGCCAGACTCGGTGCGGCCGTGTCATGGCTGGGCCGCGTCGGCGACGACTCGCTGGGCGAACGCGTGCGGCGGGAGATCCGCGGCGAGGGTGTGGTCGTGCACGCCATCGTCGATGACGGCGCTCCGACCGGGCTCATGGTCAAGGAGCGGCCGTCTGCGGCATCCACTGCGGTGATGTACTACCGCGCGGGCTCGGCGGGATCCCGCGTCGCGGCCCATGACCTGCCCGAGGGGTGGGTGGAGCGCGCATCGCTGCTGCACGTCACCGGCATCACGCCGCTGCTGTCGGCGACGGCTCGCGCGGCGGTGCTCTCGGCAGTCGACCGCGCACGGGCCGCCGGGGTCACGGTGAGCTTCGACATCAACTACCGGTCGGCGTTGGCCACTCCGGCCGCCGCCGGTCCCGTGCTGCGGGAGATCGCCGAGCGCGCCGACATCGTGTTCGGCGGCGATGACGAGTTCGCGATCCTGTACCCCGAGACGTCGCCGGCCGACGCCGCCGCCCTGCTGCGGGATGCCGGGTGTGCGACGACCGTCGTGAAGCAGGGGCCGGACGGCGCGACCGTGTACGCATCCGGCGTCGTGACGGCATCCCCCGGCTTCGTCATCGACCCGATCGACACGGTCGGGGCGGGCGATGCCTTCGTCGCCGGGTACCTGAGTGCGCTGCTCGAGGGCTTCGATGTCGCGTCGACCCTGCGCCGCGCCAATGCGACCGGGGCCATGGCCTGCCTCACCCCCGGCGACTGGGAGGCCGCGCCCACGCGCCGCGACCTCGAGCGCTTCCTCGCCGGCGACGCGGACCCCGTCCGGCGCTGAGGTTCAGGTCACGGGCGTCCTCGCCGGGCATCATGCAGGGAGAAGTACCGGATGCAGGGAGCATCCGCCGAGAACCCCCTGCATCACGAAGTTCTCCCTGCACCATGCGGATGCCGAGCGCCGGGTCACGCCGCGACCGGAGCCTCCACGAACCGGCCGTCGACGAGATGGACGACCCCGTGCATGCGCGGCAGGTGCACCAGGTCGTGGGTCACGAGCAGCGTCGAGGTGTTCCGCTCGTCGGTGAGGCGCAGGATGAGGTCGATGATGCGCGCTCCCCGTTCCTGGTCGAGGGCGCTCGTCGGCTCGTCGACCAGCAGCACACTCGGGTCGTTCATCAGCGCTCGGGCGATGTTCACCCGCTGACGCTGCCCACCGGACAGTTGGTGCGGTCGCTTGTCACCGTGGTCGGCGAGTCCGACCGCATCCAGCAGCGCATCCGCACGGGTCACGGTCTCACCACGTCGGCGACGACTGCCGGCGGCGCCGAGCTCGTTCATGACCGTGAGCTGCTCACGGGCCGTGAGCGCGGGGATCAGGTTCGACTGCTGGAACACGATCCCGATGCTCTCGCGGCGCAGTTCCGTCGCGTCGCGAGCGCTCAGCTCCGTGGCATCGATGTCGTCGATGAAGACCTGGCCGCTATCGGGACGGATCAGTGTGGCCGCCACGGCGAGGAGGCTCGACTTGCCCGACCCGCTGGGCCCCGTGATGCCCGTGACGGTTCCCGGGTGAGCGGTGAGCGAGACACCGTCGACCGCGGTGACGCGGCTGTCGCCGTCGGGGAATGTGAGGGTGATGTCGTTCAGGCGGATCATCGGTTGCTCCCGAGGGCGGTGAGGGGGTCAGCGGAGGTGACGGAACGGAGCGCGAATGCGGCTCCGGCAAGGCCGAGGATGATCATGATCGCACCGGGGAGCACGGTCGTGATCGGACTGAGGAGGAAAGGCAGCGCGGTGCCGGCGAGCGTGCCGAGTATGACCACGACGCCCAACCCGATCCCGATCCCCGCCAGCAGCACGATCAGTGCCTGACCGAGGGCGTCGCGCACCAGCGACGGTGTGCTCGCACCGAGCGCCTTGAGCACGGCGATGTCGCCCTTGCGCTGCATGGTCCAGACCGTGAAGAACGCGCCGATCACGAGTCCGGAGATCCCGAACAGCATCCCGACCATCAGCAGCAGCGAGCCGATCTCGGACCGGAACGCGCTCAGCGCCAGGAGCGACCCCAGCGTGGACTCCGAGACCGTGCCGTTCGCCACGTCGGCAGCATCCCACTCCGGGCTCCCGGTCACGGCGAGCACGGTCGCGTACGCATCGGGATTGCCCGTGGATGCCGAGTAGTCCTGCCAGTCGTGGAGCGTCATCTGCACGACAGGAGTGTGGCTGTACCAGCCGTCGCCGCCGATCGTCTCGACCGTGTAGGCGGAACCCCCGATCGTGACGTCTTCTCCGATCTTCACGCCGAGCGCATCGGCAGCGGGATCGGACAGGCCGAGCCGCCCGTCGACCGCGGGGGCGGTCGCGTCGAACCCCGGCTCCACGCCGAACACGGCGATCGCCGCGCGGACTTCTCCCGCCTCACCGCGGGTCTGGCTGATCCCGACCGGCCGGGCGCTCGCGACCCCGGCCGTCGCCGCCCAGTCCGTCGCCTGCTGCTCGGTGATGGCGGAGTCGGCGAAACTGGGGGATGTCTCGCCCGTTCCAGGCGCGGAGAACACGATCCGATCGGCCGGCAGGCCGACGACGGCCGAGATGTTCTGCGTCGCCAGACCGCCCGTCAGACCGCTGAGGAAGCCGACAAGAACGGTGATGAGCGCGACGACGGCGCCGATCAGGAGGAATCGACCTCTGGCGAAGCGCAGCTCACGGAGTGCGACGAACATGGTGTGTGCCTTTCCTGCCGCCGAACGCGACGACCCTTCCACTCTCCTGCGCCGCCGGGGATCGGTCATCGGCCGCCGGAACACTGTTTCCCACCCGAGGTGTGCACCGGCAGATCCTCCTTTCAGACGATGACCGGAGTCGGGCCGCGGCGTAGAGTTCAGCCCATGCCACACACCGCACTGACCCCGGTCTTCGTGGGTCTGCGCACCGGCCTGCACGTGCTCTTCGTCGCCCTCGCAGGTCTCGTCGTCGTCCGAGCCCTGGTCGCCCCGACCGATGCGAGCATCGCCGTGATCGCCGTCACGATCGCGCTCGTCGTGACGTACGCCTTCGGCGCGGTGCTGACCCGCACCACCCGCGCCCGGGGCGTCTCGCCGCTGGCGTGGTTGGCGGTTCTGACGATCGAATGGGCCGTGCTGCTGTGGATGATCCCGGATGCCGCCTACCTCGTGTTCCCGCTGTTCTTCCTCTACCTCCACCTGCTCGGGCGCTGGTGGGGGTCGGCGGCGATCCTGGTCTCGACGATCATCGCGATCTGCGCGCTCGGCATCCACAGCGGATGGACCGTCGGCGGAGTCGTCGGCCCTCTCGTCGGCGCGGGGGTCGCGTTGCTGATCGGCCTCGGTTATCAAGCACTCGCCCGCGAGGCCGAACAGCGCGAAGCGCTCGTGGCCGAACTCCTCGCGACGCGGGGTCAGCTCGCGGCGACGGAGCACGAATCGGGGGTGCTCGCCGAACGCGCCCGGCTCGCTCGCGAGATCCACGACACGCTCGCACAGGGCCTCTCCAGCATCCAGATACTCCTGCACGCCGCGGAACGCGCCGACCCTGGGCGCCCGGGCATCGAACACATCCGCCTCGCCCGCGAGACGGCCGCGGCGAACCTCGTCGAAGCACGACGTTTCATCCGCGAGCTCACCCCGCCACAACTCGACGACCAGACCCTCGGCGGAGCACTCCGCCGTCTCGCCGGCACCCAGTGGGCGAGTCGAGGACTCGACGTACAGGTGCGCGTCTCCGACACGGTCACGCTGCCGATGCATCTGCAGACGGCGCTGCTCCGCATCGCCCAGGGTGCGATCGCGAACGTGATCCAGCATGCGCAGGCCACGACGGCGACCATCACCATCGCGATCGATGCGGACCGGTTGCATTTCACGGTCACCGACGACGGAACCGGATTCGACCCGGTGCTGACGTCGAAGGATGCCGCGGAGAAGTCGGACTCGTTCGGTCTGCAGGCCACGGCCGAGCGTGTGCAGCAGCTCGGCGGCACGCTCACGATCGATTCGCCGCCCGGCCGGGGAACGACCCTGGCCGTCGATCTCCGGGTGACGGAGCTCGCATGATCCGGCTCGTGATCGCCGACGACCACCCCATCGTGCGCGCGGGGCTCAGCGCACTGTTCAGTCTGGAGCCGGACGTCGAGATCGTCGCCGAGGCGGGCGCCCCGGATGAAGTCGTCGAACTCGCCGAGCGGTTGAGCCCCGACGTCGTGCTCATGGACCTGCAGTTCGGCGCGAACACGACCAGCACCGGCGCCGACGCCACCCGGTGCATCCGCGCACTCGATGCCGCCCCGTACGTGCTCGTGCTCACGAACTACGACTCGGATGCCGACATCCTCAGCGCTGTCGAGGCCGGCGCCAGTGGTTACCTTCTGAAAGACGCTCCTCCGCACGAACTCATCGCCGCGGTCCGCGCGGCCGCTGCAGGAGAGAGCGCGCTCGCTCCGGTGATCGCCTCACGGCTCCTCGACCGCATGCGCGCGCCGCAGATCAGTCTGAGCAGCCGCGAGATCGAGGTCCTCGAGCTCGTGGCCGCCGGCAGCTCCAACACCGACGTCGCGAACGAACTCTTCATCAGCGAGACGACCGTGAAGTCGCACCTCGCGCACATCTTCTCGAAGCTCGACGTCATTTCTCGTACGGCGGCCGTCTCCGCTGCCCGCCGACGCGGCATCCTCCGGTAACTCGCGGGCGCACTGCCGCCCTCAGTAGATGTTCGAGGGGCCGACCGGCTCGTCGCCGCGCATGCTCGCGATCTGCGTGCGCAGGGCGATGTCGTCCCACAGTCGCACCTCTTTCACGATGCGGCCCTGGTGCAGCGTGAACTGCGAGATGCCGAGCAGGTCGATCGGCTTGCCGGTGAGCGGTCCGTAGTTCGGGACGCCGGTGTAGTCGCCCACGAACTTCCATGTCACCGCGACCCGCAGCCCGGCATAGCGCACGTCGTCGTTCACCTGCACGTCACGCACCTCGAACTGTCCGGCCGGGAACGACTCGAGCAGCGAGAGCAGGGCGCGGCGATACCCCTCCGGTCGGATGATGTGCCGGTTGCCCACCGTGATCAGCGTGAGGTCGCGGTGGAAGTACTGCTCGACCAGGCTCAGGTCGCGCTCGTTCCACACCGTGCGGATCAGATCGAGCACGGTCTGCACCTCGGTGCGGTGGTCATCGGGACGCGGCCCGGAGTCGCCGGCGGCGATAGGGTCGGTCGGCGCGGCATCGGCCCAACTCGCGACGTATCCGCGGAAGAGGTGCTCACGCGCCAGCTCGTCGGGGTCGAGACCGTCCTGCAGCGCCTCGGCGAGCGTGTCGCGTACGACCCACTCCTCGACCATGCGTCCGCGGCGATACAGGCAGTTCGCGATGGTGCGGCTCCACCGCGGCGACAGCAGGTCGCCGACCACCACGAGGTGCGAGCTGAGGAAGGCGTCGTCGCCGCGCTGCTCCCAGATGATGTCTTCGGTCTGGCTCACGCGATCGGGTGCTTCGGCGATGCGCATCAGCGTGCCCTCCAGCACTTCGTCGCGCGTCGTCGCGGTGCCGAAGCCGCCGTGCACGATCGAATCCGGCTCGTAGTTCTCGCGGATGAAGCTGATCGAACGGTCGACCCAGATGAGATCGGTGACCTCGCGGATGAAGTCGTCGGGGTCGGTGTACGGCTGGTGGGCGGCGGGGTCGAGGGTCACGCGGTGCTCCTGGATGAGGGGTGGGATGTCGAGTGGTGGGATGTCGAGGGGTGGGATGTCGAGGGGTCAGGAGAAGGAGTCGGCCACGGTGCGCCAACGTGCGGAGAACTCCTCGGCGCGGGCGTCGGACCACTGCGGCTCGAAGGTGTGCGACGGCGTCCACGACACGATCGCGTCGTCGAGAGCGAGCTCTGGATTCATGGCGCAGCGGGCGAGCGCGGCAGCCCCCAGTGGAGTCGCATGCTGCGAGGGGTATATATCGACCGGGATGCGCATGAGGTCGGCCACGGCCTGCATCAGCACCCGGCTCTGCGTGAGTCCGCCGTCGACCCGCAACCGCTGCAGAGGCTGCCCGAGATCGGTCGCCATCGCGCGGGCGAGCTCGGCGACCTGGGCCGCGATGCCATCGAGCACCGCGCGTACGAGGTGTTCGCTGCCGGTCGACAGGGTCATGCCGGTGAAGGTCGCCGTGGCATCCGGTCGCCACCACGGCGCCGCGAGACCGGCGAGCGCCGGCACGCACAACACGCCCTGCGCATCGTCGGCGGCGACGCGATCGAGATCGGCGGCCGTGTCGATGAAGGTGAGCTTCTCGAGCCACTGCACGGCGGATGCCGCGGTGTACACCTGTCCGTCGAGGCAGTAGGTCGTCTGTCCGCCCTGCTGCCAGGCGACCGACGATGACAGGTTCGCCGAGGAGCGCACGGCCTCGTGCCCGGTGTTCGCGAGCAGGAATGCCCCCGTGCCGAAGGTGCACTTCGCCTCGCCCGGGCGCAGGCAGTTCTGTGCGACGAGTGCGGCCTGCTGGTCGACGATCAGTCCGCCCACGGCCGCCGTTCCGCCGAACGCCGTGGTCGAGCCGGCGATGTCGTCACAGGCGAGGATCGTCGGCATCCGCTCGTCCGCGAGTCCGAAGAGGTCGAGCAGACCGGCATCCCAGGCCGCGGTGTCGAGGTCGAGCACGAGCGAACGACTGGCGGTGGAGGCATCCGTCACGAACTCCCCGGTGAGCTGATGCAGTAGCCAGGTGTCGGACGTCGTGACCACACCCTCGGTCGTGACGTTCCGCCGTAGCCACGCCTGCTTGGGCGCGCTGAAGTAGGGATCGAGCACGAGCCCGGTGCGTGCGGCGATCTCGTCGGCATGATCGCGCAACTCGGTGCAGACGGACTCGGAGCGACGGTCCTGCCACACGATCATGTTCGACAGCGGAAGGCCGGTGTCCGGGTCCCACGCGAGCACGGTCTCACCCTGGTTGGCGAGGGTGACGACATCGATGTCGATGTTCGCCTGGTTCACGGCGACCCGACCGGCGCGCAGCACCGAGTCGAGCACCGCCTGCGGGTCGTGCTCGACGCCCCCGCCCGGCAGGTAGGTCGGGCGCACCGACACCTCGCTCAACGCCCGCACCTCGCCGGTCTCGTCGACGACGACGGCCTTGGTGCCCGAGGTGCCCTGATCGATCGCCAGAACCGTGGTCATGTGGTGTCCTTCGTGTGGTGTGCGACGCGGAGTCCCTGGATTCTCCTCCGCCCTCGCGGTCAGTGCGCGGTGAGATCGTGGTGGTCGGCAGTGCGGCGCCACCAGGGCCCTGCGGCTGTCGGGACCTCGGCGACCGTCGGCGCACGCAGCTCGCCCACCTCGATGCCCAGCGCAGGCAGCAGTTCCGAGACGTAGTCGGCGATGCCGAGGGATGCCGTGAGCCCGGTGGAGCGGATCGCCGCCACGTTGATCAGGCGCTCGTTCTGCGCGGAGTGACCGATCACGTAGTTGCTCCCACGACCGGCCGGTCGGAGACCCGCGTAGGCGGCGATCGGTTCGAGTCCGGCGAGCGGGGGATACTGCAGCACGGCCTTCGCGAGGATCTCCTCTCGGGCCTGGGGCCGCACCGACCAGTCGTCCTTGTCGTCGAGGTCCACCGCGGTGGGACCGGCCACCACCTTGCCGTCGAGCGTCGGGAACACCAGCACGCCCTTCGTGCGCGCCGTCGGCACGGGCAGGATGATGCGGTCGAGCCTGGCACCGTCGGGCAGCTCGAACACGAAGAACTCGCCCTTGCGCGGATAGATCTCGAACGAGTCGTCGCCGATCAGGCGCGCGATCTCGTCGGCGCGCAGTCCCGCCGCGTTGATCGCCGCGGCGACCTCGAACTGCCGGCCGTCATCGGTGCGCAGCACGAGACCATCGTCGATCGGGGTGATCTCCACGACGCGCGCCTCGACCTCGACCCGCGCTCCGGCCGCCACCGCAGACGCGGCGAGCGCGAGTGCGAAGGCGACGGGGTCACTGACCGATTCTCCCGGCACGAGCAGGGCGCCGTCGGCATCCCGCACCTCGACGGCCACCCCGTTGGCCTCCGCGTTGGCCGCGAGCTCCCGCACCGTCTCGTGGTCGGCGTCGCCGTGCGGCACGAGCTCCGCGCCGGTGTGCAGCACCGGCACCCCGAGCGCCTCGAGGATCGCGGGGCGGATGCGCGCCGCCCGCAGGATGAGCTCGGTCTCGAGCTCGCCCGGCTTCGAGTCGAACCCCGTGTGCAGCACTCCGGAGTTCGTGCCGCTGGCCCCCAGGGCGAGAGCGGGCTCCGCCTCGAGGAGCACGGCATCCACCCCACGGTGCGCGAGGGTGTAGAGGAGTGCCGATCCCACGATGCCTCCACCGATGACGGCGACGGGACGGGACGGGGAGTGCGAACGCATGGTGCTTCTTCTTTCGATGGGGAGCGGGGTCAGCGGACGGGGGTGACGGTGTCGTCGTCGAAGCTGCGGTCGACGTCGGCCATGTCGGGCATCGTGAGGCCGTTCCTGCCGCGGGTGACGATGAGGTAGATCAGGTAGGCGATGCCGATGACGAGCATGATGCCCACATAGAGCCGGGGTTGTTCGAACGACACGTCGCGGAAGATCAACAGCTCGTAGACGAGCCAGATGCTCGCGAGGATCAGTACCGGCACCTCCCAGCGTCCGAGCGTGAAGCCCTTGCTCGCAGGCAGCGACCGCCGCTTGACGATGTAGAGCAGCACGGTGCCCGCGTAGATGATCGCCGGCAGCAGGGTGGCCGCGGAGAACAGGATGAAGAGCGCATCGCTCGTGCCGCTGAAGAACGCCAGGATCGCCTGGGTGATCAGGAAGTAGCCGATGGTCGCGGCGACCGGCGTGTGCCGGCTGCGGTGCACGCGGCGCAGCACCTGCCATGCGGGGAAGCGCTCGTCGCGCGACATCGCCCAGATCAGACGCGTGCCGCTGAGGGTGATCACGAGGCCGCACGAGAAGATCGAGATCACCACGAGCACAAGCAGCCCCTTGCCCACGACCGGACCGAGCACCGAGGTGATGACGGTCGCGACGGGTGTCGCCGACTTCGCGAGCTCGGTCGTGTCTCCGGCGAGCGCGGTCACCGCGATGAGGAACAGCATCCCGAGCACGCCGAGCGCGATGACCGCCTGCACCATCGCGCGGGGGATGACGCGTTCGGGGTTCTTCGTCTCTTCGGCGAGGTTGGCGGCGGATTCGAAGCCGACGATCGTGAAGGCCCCGAGGAGGAAGGCGAGCGGGAACGGCCCGGCGTTCGTGAGTCCACCGAAGTCCCAGTAGGCGGCCTCGGCGACCGGGGCGGTCGCGAACAGCTGTGAGAAGTCGAGACGACCGAGCGCCGCACCGACCGCGAACAGCAGCACGGTGATGCCGATCATGCCGATGATCTGCACGGTGACGGCGACCTCGTTCACGCGGTTGGTGGCCTTCGTGCTGAGCGCGACGAGGATGGCCTGCAGCAGCATGACCACCGCGGTGATGACCCAGCAGTTCGCGGGCGTCGGGCTGTAGCCGAACAGCTCGGGCAGGATCGTGGCGGCGATCGTGTAGTCGACGGCGACGACGACGATCACGAGGAATGCGAAGGACACCCAGCCGGTGAGCCATCCGAGGATGGGGTTCGCGAGGCGTGACACCCATTGGTAGGCGTATCCGCTGATGGGGATGCGCGCGGCGAGGGCTCCGAAGATCAGGGCGACCATCGTCTGGCCGACCACCGCGATGGGCCAGGCCCAGATGCCGCGCGGTCCGCTGCTGTTCAGCACGGCGCCGTAGGTGGTGAAGATGCCGGTCGCGATCGAGACGAACCCGAAGGCGACGGCGAAGGAGGCGTAGAGACCCAACTCGCGCTTCATGCGCGTGCCTGTCTGCCCGGACGATTGCGTGGATACAGCTTCGGGTTGTTCCATGACTCGACCTTCTTTGGACAGGTTGGTCTAGACCAATTTGGTGTATACCAAGGTACGCTAGGGGTGTGCCGGGTAGCGTGTCAAGAGTGAGCATGGACACGGCGGAGGAATTCACCCCGGGGAGACCCGGCGAACCCGCCTATCTCCGCATCGCCGGCGAGCTGCGCACGCGCATCGCGGCGGGCGAGTTCCCCCTCGGCTCACCGCTCCCGCCCGAGCGAGAACTCTGCGTCGAGCTCGGGGTCAGCCGCATGACTCTCCGGCGCGCACTCGGCGTTCTCGAACAGGACGGCCGCGTGCATCGCGATGCCACCCGCGGCACCTTCGTCTCGGAACCGCGGGTGCAGCTGCGCCTCGGATCGTTCTCGCAAGAGGTCGCGCGCGCCGGGCGGCACCCGGGCGCCGAGCTGTTCTGGGCCGAGGAGCGCGCGGCAGATGCGGCGGTCGCGGCCGGCCTCGACGTCGCCGTCGGCCACCCCGTCTACGCCCTGCGCCGTCTGCGCCGCTCGAACGACGAGCCCCTCGCGGTCGAGACCACGTATTACCGCGCCGACCTCGTGCCCGGCCTGCTCGACGGCGACCTCGGAGGCTCGCTGTGGGAGGAGGTGCGCCGCCGCTTCGGCCTGAGGGTGACCCGCACCTCTGCCGAACTCGAAGTCGTCGTGCTCGACGCCGAGACCAGCACGCATCTCGGATCCAGGCACGCGTCCGGCGGCCTGCAACTGACGCGCCGCACTTTCGTCGACTCGGGAGCCTGCCTGGAGTACGCGGTCGACGTGTACCGTGCCGACCGCGTCTCGCTGATCATCGAGAGGTCGGTCGACGAGGAGTGATCACGGTCTTCGACCTCGACGGGGTGCTCAGCCGCTCCGACACGATGGCGACGCTCGTGTTCGCACGACTCCGGGCGCGGCCCTGGCTGATCGTCCCCGTCGCCGCACTCGCGATCGTCGCCGCCCTCGCCCGCGCCGATAGCACCCTGCGCCCCCGCGTCAACCGCGCGATCGTCGCGGTCGTCCTGCACGGCGTCGGGGAGCAGCGCTACCGACAGCTGGTGCAGCGCGTCGCCGTTCGGCTTGCCCGACGCCGCGGCAACGCCTCGGCATCCGTGATGCGCGAGCTGCGCGCGGCTCTGGGAGACGGCGACTGCGTCGTGTCGACCGCGACGGAGCACGCGCTGGCCGTGCGCTACCTCGAAGAGATCGGCCTGACCGGCGTCACCGTGCACGCCTCGACGTTCACGTTCGGCGCGCAGGGCCCGAGGTTCGCCTGGCACAACGTGGGGTCGAACAAGGTGGAGTCGTTCCGGCGCGCGCACCCCGACGAGCGCATCGGCACCTTCTACACCGACTCCGCGACTGACCTCCCGCTCGCACGCCGGAGTGCGCGTACGGTGCTCGTCGGCGCATCCCGCCGATCGATCCGCGAGTTCCGGCGCGCCGGAGTGCCCGTCGAAGTCTGGAGAGGCGCTCACCTGCAGGGGTCCTGACCCGAGGGGCGTCACATCTGGTCGCTTCGAGCATCCTGAGGCGACCATTCACGACCTCACCCCGGCGAGAGCGTCACGAATCGCCGCATCGCCCGACAGGATGCGACCATCTGCGACCGCTCAGAGAGGAAGAGAAGCGAGAACGAGGTCGGGAGTACCCTACGAACGGCTTCCGTAGACTTTCCCCATGGACCCGACAGGCGCGGTGACACCGGGGCGCGGCGCCTGGTTGCGGGAGGAGAACACGGTGGTGCTGCACGATGTGCAGGTGCCGCACGAGATTCCCGCACCCTTCGCGATCCTCTCCGAGAGCGCCTTCGTCGCGGTGCCGCTCGAGTTCGATCCGCACAGTCACCCTCTGCACGAGCTGGTGTGGGTGCGTGGAGGCGCGATGACCGTGCGGCTCGACGATGCGCTCGTGACCGTGCCCGACGGCCACGGACTCTGGATCCCCGCAGGCATGATGCACTCGGGGCGGATGACCGCACGCACCGTGCTGTACGACGCGATGTTCGACCCCGACCGCTCCCCGGTCGACTTCGCCGACGCGACCGTGATCGCGATCACTCCCCTGCTGGCCTCGCTGCTCACGCATCTGGAGGGATCGCACCTCGACGATGATGCCCGCACGCGCGCCGAATCGGTGGTGTTCGACGTGCTCGCCCCCTCGACGCAGCAGCTCTCGCTGCAGGTGCCGAACGTCGCGCGCCTCGATCCCATCGTGTCGGCGCTGCTCGCCGACCCCACCGACGATCGGATGCTGCGCGACTGGGCCGACCTCATCGGAGCGAGCGAGCGTACCGTCGCCCGGCTCTTCCGCGCTCACACCGGCCTGTCGTTCCTGCAGTGGCGGCAGATCCTGCGCGTGCACCACGCACTGTCTCTGCTCACGGAGGGCCTGGCGGTGCAGGAGGCGTCGGAACTCATGGGCTACGCGCAGTCGAGCACGTTCATCGCCTCGTTCAAGCGGGTCATGGGCGTGACGCCCGGCGCATATCTGGCGTCGATCGCGGCCGGGCGCTCGACGCCCGCGACGGCTGTCTGAAACGCCGTATCGGGTGGCGTTGGGCGTTCATTGCGGACGACCGACCCTCGATCTAGCCTGGTGAGGCAAGGTAACCCTAAGAACGGATGCCGCTCTCGGCCTCCTGCGTAGCCGCCTCGGCGGCTCGGGTCCTGCACCTCCCGTCTCCCGATGCAGGGTTCCCTCCATGGCTGCTGCCCACCGATCGTCTGCCACCGCGCAGACCGGCTCGCCCTCCCCTGAGGGATCCCGCACACCCTCGCGACTCTCCGGTGACGACCTCACCCTCGGCTTCGATCGGCAGCCGGTCGTCGACGGCGTCTCGGTCGAGCTCCTGCCCGGACGCGTCACCGCACTCGTCGGTCCGAACGGGTCGGGGAAGTCGACCCTGCTGCGCGGTCTCGCCCGGCTGCATCCGCTCTCCCGCGGACAGGTCGTGCTCGGCGCCGCAACCGACGAACGCGATGTGTCGACGCTGCGCGCCCGCGACTTCGCGCAGGAGGTCACCCTCTTCGCCCAGTCGCGCGTCGCCCCCCAGGGGCTCAGCGTGCGCGAGGTCGTGTCGTTCGGGCGGCATCCGTACCGCCGCCGCTTCGCCGGGATGAGCGATCAGGACCGAGCCGCGGTCGACACGGCCCTCCGCGCGACGGGCGTGCACGGCATGGCCGAGCGGGCGGCCGGTGAGCTGTCGGGCGGCGAACTGCAGCGCGTGTGGCTCGCGGCCTGCCTGGCGCAGGAGACGGGCGTCGTACTGCTGGATGAGCCGACCAATCACCTCGATCTGCGGTACCAGGTCGAGACTCTCGATCTGATCCGCGACCTCGCCGACACCCACGGCGTCGCGGTCGGCGTCGTGCTGCACGACCTCGACCACGCGGCGCGCGTCGCCGACGACCTGCTCCTGATGAAGTCCGGTCGCATCCTGGCGACGGGCGCCCCGATCGATGTGCTCACCGCCGAGAACATCAGCGCCGCCTACGAGCTGAGCGTCGATGTGAGCATCGACCCCCGCACCCATCGGCTGCGGATCGATCCGGTCAGTCGCCACACCCCGCGGCTGCACGAGTCGACCCCCGCCGCTCCCCCTGCCACCGAACGTTCCTGAGAGGACACCTCCATGCCCCGCACCCGCCTCCTCGCGGCCGTCGCCGTCGCCGGCATCGCCGCGCTCACGCTGACCGCCTGCGGCACCACCGACGTCAGCGCCGGTGACGACACCGCAGACGCCGTGTCGTCGCAGAGCTGCACCGACGACACCACGACGACCTCCACGGGTCCGGTCTCGTTGACCGACAGCCTCGGCCGCACCGTCGAGCTCGACAAGCCGGCCGAACGCGTCGTCGTACTCGAATGGCAGCAGACCGAAGACCTGCTGTCACTCTGCGTGACGCCGGTGGGCGCGGCATCCACCGCCGACTACACGACGTACGTCAGCGCCGAGACGCTGCCCGACAGCGTGACCGACGTGGGCGAGCGCGGGGAGCCCGACCTCGACACGCTCTACGGCACCGACCCCGACCTCATCATCATCGAGGCATACAGTGCCGATGACGAGCTGCTCAAGAAGCTCGAAGAGCGCGACATCCCCGTGCTGGCGACGATCGGGGCCGACGGCACCGGGCAGATCGCCAACATGAAGAAGGTCTTCTCGCTGATCGGCGAGGCGACGGGTCGCACCGAGCGCGCAGACCAGGTGCTCAGCGAGTTCGACCAGCACCTGGCCGACGCCAAGGAGAAGGTCGCGGATGCCGACCTCGCCACCACCGACTTCGTGTTCTTCGACGGCTGGATCGAGAGCAGCAACGTCGTCATCCGCCCCTACGGCGAGGGCGCGCTGTTCACCGAGCTGGGCGAGGAGCTGGGCCTGACCGGCGCCTGGACGAACGAGATCAACGAGTCCTACGGCAGCGGCGGCGTCGACCCCGCGTACGGCCTCGCGCAGACCGACATTGAGGGGCTGACCGCCGTCGGCGACGCGAACCTCATCTACTCGAACGACGGCACGGCCGAGAGCTACGTCACCGAGCTCGAGAAGAGCTCGATCTGGACCTCGCTCCCCGCGGTCAAGGACGGCCGCGCCTTCGAGTTCCCCCCTGGCGTCTGGGGCGCCGGCGGACCGCGTTCGGGAGAGCAGGCGATCGACGCCTTCGTCGACGTCATCGTCGGTAAGTGACCACGACCACCACTCTCACCACCGCCGACCGGCGTTCCGACAACGGAACGCCGGTCGGCGGCGAGACGGTCACCACCCGCCGCACCCTGCTCGGCGGCTTCGGCCTGCTGCTGGCGCTCGTCGTGGCAGTGGCGGCGGTCGGCCTCTGGCACCTGACCCAGGGCACATCGGGAGTCGGCGGCACCGACCTGCTGCGCGCCCTGCGCGGCGAGGAGGTCAGCGTCGGTGGCGTCTCCGCCGGCGACATCTTCCTCGGCTCGCGACTGCCGCGACTGCTCGCCGGCATCGCTGTGGGGTTCGCGCTCGGGGTCGCCGGCGCGCTCCTGCAGTCGGTCACGCGCAACGCTCTGGCCTCACCCGACACGCTCGCGGTGACCGCCGGCGCCTACTTCGCCCTCACTGCGGTCGCCGCCTTCGGCCTGTCGGTGCCCCTGTGGGCCTCGAGCGGCGTGGCCTTCGTTGGCGGTCTGCTGGCGGCAGCCCTCGTGCTCGGACTCACCGGCCGCGCGGCCGGAACCACCACGACGCGTCTGATCCTCGCCGGATCCGCGATCGCGATGGCTCTGGATGCCGGCACGGCGATGCTCCTCATCCTGTTCAAGGAGAACACGACCGGTCTGTTCGCCTGGGGCAGCGGATCACTCGGCCAGCTCAACCTCGACGCCTCGCTGCGTGCCGCGCCGATGATCGTCGCCGTGCTGCTGATCGCCCTCCTCCTCTCGCGTCGCCTCGATGTGCTCGGACTCGGCGAAGACGCCGCGTCGTCGCTCGGAGTTCCGGTGCGCTCCACGCGTGGGGCGGCCGTGCTGTGCGCCGTGCTGCTCACCAGCACCGCCGTCACCCTCGCCGGCCCCATCGCCTTCGTCGGACTCGGCGCCCCGGTGCTGGCGCGACTGCTCGCGCACCGCGTCACGGCACTGCGTCGCCACATCTTCCTCATCCCGACCGCCGGTCTCCTGGGCGCGCTGCTCATCCTGCTCGCTGACGTCGCGCTGCGGGCGATCCTCGGCGCCGAGGGTGCGACCTCCATCCCCACCGGCATCCCGACCGCGTTGCTCGGCGGCATCGTCATCGTCATCCTGGCTCTACGCATGCGCGACGCGGGGGCGGCCCGAGCGATCCGTGCGGTGCGCTCCACGTTGCGCACCCGACGGCGTTTCGTGAACGTCGCACTGATCGCCATCGCGGCCCTGGTCGTCACGATCGTCGTCGCGCTGCTGGCGGGCAGCCTGTGGCTGCGCACCGGCGACATCCTGCTCTGGCTGCAGCAGGGGGCACCCGACCTCGTCACCCGCGCGCTCGATGAACGCGCTCCGCGGATCGCGGCGGCCGTGCTCGCCGGTGCCGCCCTCGCCCTCGCCGGAGTCGCGGTGCAGGGGACGGTGCGCAATCCGCTCGCCGAACCCGGGTTGCTCGGCATCACGGCGGGGGCAGGGCTCGGCGCCGTCATCGTCGTGACCACGGGAATCGGTGGCGGTGGGCGCCTGATGCTCATCGCCTTCGCGATCGCGGCCGGCCTGCTGACCTTCGGCCTCATCACCCTGCTCGCCTGGCGCGGAGGGCTGCTGCCCGACCGATTCGTGCTGATCGGCATCGGATGCAGTTATGCGATCAGCGCCGTCACCGCCTTCCTGCTGCTGCGCTCCGACCCGTGGGAGACACCGCGCATCCTCACCTGGCTCTCCGGCACGACGTACGGGCGATCACTGCCCGACGTGCTGCCCGTGGCCATCGTGCTGCTCGTCGCGATCCCGGTCCTGCTGAGCATGCGGCGCCAACTCGACCTGCTCGCGATCGACGAGGACACGCCCCGCATCCTGGGCGTTCCGCCCGAGCGCACCCGGCTCGGCGTGCTCGCGCTGGCGGCGGTGCTCGCCTCGGTGGCGGTCGTCGCCGTCGGAACGGTGGGATTCGTCGGACTCGTCGCCCCGCACCTCGCCCGCACGCTCGTCGGCTCCCGCCACGGACGCGTGATCCCCGTGGCGATGGTGTTGGGAGGGCTCCTCGTGCTGGTCGCCGACACCCTGGGCCGCACGCTCATCGCACCGTCGCAGCTGCCCGCGGGGCTCATGATCGCGCTCGTGGGCGCCCCGTACTTCGTGTGGCTGCTGCGTCGGATGCGCGAGTAGTCGAGGGGCAGCCCGCGCGCCGCCCATTCACGACGCCCTCCCGCCGCGAGGCGTCGCATCTGGTCGCTTCGAGCATCCTGAGGCGACCACTTGTGACCCCACCCAGGGGTGAGGTGGCACGAATCGCCGCTTCGCCCGACAGGATGCGACCATCTGCGACCTCTCAGGAGGGGATGCGGCAGACCCGTACTGCCGCAGACCCACCCCGTACGGGCGTCAGCTCTCGAGCGGCTCCGGGCGGTCGAGCCCGCGGTACGGCTCGAGCCGGCTCTCGAACTCCGCCCGATCGGCGCTCGCCAGCAGCCCGTTCGCGCCGTACATGAAAGAGATCGAGTTCGGGAGCGAACCGTTCTGTGCCGACTCCTCCGCCTGCTCGGTGAAGCGCCCGTCCTGATCGAGCGACAAGTCCTGCAGGCTGAACATGATCCACTGTCCGGTCGGGCCCTCGAGCATGCCCGAGACGATCACCGATTCCTCAGGGGTCGCCGCGCCGAACGTCTCGATGCGGTCGGCCGCGGTCATGTACGACGCGTCGTGATCGAGCGTCAGATCCGTGAATCCATGACGTGCCGCGACGGTCTCGACGATCCCCAGCATCCGCTCCTTCTCTGCCCACGTCGCCGGCACGCTCGTGGACTGCCGGCCGCTCACGTTGAGCACCTGCAGCAGCGACGGCCCGCCGTAGTAGTTCTGCGCGGGGAAGGCGACCTGATCGCCGTTCCCCGTCGGCGCTGCGGCCCAGTCGAGTCCGAACTCGGTCGTGAGGGCCGCTTCGATCTCGGCCATCAGCTCCCGGCCATCCGCCTCACCCTCCTCCAGCGTCGGGCCGTCGAGCACGTCCTCCGGATCGAGCTCCGGGATGCCGGGATAATCGCGCCAGAACACCTCCCGGTCGCCGGACTCGGTGGCCTCGACCGTCACGACTCCCCGCGCGTCGTTCGCGATGGCGACGGCGATGGCTGCCGCGGGAACCCCGACCACCAGCACGCCGGCGCCGATCAACGCCACCGCCAATGCGCGGCGAGGGGTGAACGACGAGCGCCACGAGCGCGCGCCTTCGCTGATCGCCGCGACGAGAGCGCCGATCACGACCTGGCGGGGCGGGATGCCGACCTCCTCGGCACCGGCGAGGTCGGCGAGCCATTCCTCACGGCGCACGGCCCGTCGGTCGCGCGGGAGGAACCCGGCGGCGACGCGGATGAGCGTCTCCGCCGCGCTCATGCCGAGCCTCCGAATGCCAGGCGCGGGCTCGGCACGGTCACCACTCGACGCTGACGGGCGGCGATCACCGCCGCGGCTTCGGCGCGGCCCTCGTCGGTGAGTCGGTAATAACGTCGGCGCGGACCGGTGTGGTCGGAATCACCTTCCCACTCGCCGACGAGCCACCCGAGGTCTTCGAGCCGCGACAGGATCGGGTACACGGTGCCCGGCGCGCGCTCGACCGCCTTCGCGAGGGCGAGCCCCCACACCGGCTCGGCCGACCCGAGAAGAACCTGCACCACGTCGAGGGTGGGTGCCGTGACCCGTGTCAGCTTCGCCATGCGCTTATTCTATATATGCAGAACAAGTGCGCAAGAGGCTGGTTGCGTCAGCTCACCCCCGCGAGCGCCCGGGAGAGGGCAGCGACGAAAGCGTCCACATCCTCACGCTCGAGACACAGCGGCGGTTTGATCTTGAGCACATTCTGATGATCGCCTGTCGGCTGCACGATGACGCCGAGGTCGCGCATCCGCTCGCACACTCCGGCCGTGTCCGGCGTCGCCGGTTCACGGGTCGTCTGATCGATTACCAGCTCGATGCCGAGGTATAACCCGGAGCCATGGACGGCGCCGATCAGCGGGTTGCCCAGAGCGAGCACCTGCTCACGCAGGTACTCACCGATCGTGCGCGCGTTCTCCTGCAGACCCTCGTCGCGGATGATGTCGAGCACGGTCGACCCGACGACGCTGGAGAGCGGGCTGCCTCCCGTCGACGCGAAGAAGTAGCCCTCACGGCGATACGCCGCGGCGATCTCACGCGTCGTGATGACCGCCCCGAGCGGATGCCCGTTGCCGATGGCCTTCGCCACCGCCACGATGTCGGGCACGACGCCCTGCTGCTCGAAGCCCCAGAACCATTCGCCCAGACGCCCGAACCCGACCTGCACCTCGTCGGCGATGGCGAGACCACCGTGCGCTCGCACGGCGGTGTACACGGCGTCGAGGTAGCCGTCCGGCAGTGGGACACCGCCCGCGTTGCCGAAGAACGACTCCGCGATGAACGCGCCCGGCGCACGGCCGCTCGCGGCCAGACGCTCGATCTCGGCGACTGCGTCATGCGCGTAGCGATCGGCTTCGACACCGCGATGCACGCCCCGGTAGGCGTTCGGCGCGTCGACCGTGTGCACCCAGTCCGGCCGCGTCGCGAGGGCCGCCGGGTTGTCGGCCACCGAGGTCGAGACCGCATCGGCGAGGTCGGTCCACCCGTGATACGACTCGCGGACGGCGAGCACATCACGTCGCCCGGTCGCCGCGCGGGCGAGGCGCAGCGACAGATCGACCGCTTCGGAGCCGCTGTTGACGAGGAACACGGTGTCGAGTGCGGCGGGGGTCAGCGCTGCGAGCCGTTCGGCGTACTCCACGACGGCCGGATAGTGGAACCTCGAGTTGGTGTTCAGCGTGCGGAGCTGATGGCCGGCCGCCGCCGCGACGCGCGGGTGCGCGTGGCCCACCGCACTGACGTTGTTGACCATGTCGAGGTAGACGCGGCCATCGGTGTCGATGAGGTACTGCTTCCATCCGCGGGCGACCACCGGGGGCGCCTCGTAATAGTGCTCCTGCACCTCGGCGAACACCGCGCCTCTGCGGGCCAGCAGCTCGGCGGGATCCGCGCGTTCGACCGGAGAGGGGCGACCGGGCAGCAGCGCCGTCGGATCGGCCACGACGGCGAGCCACGCATCGGCGAGAGCCGCCGGGACGAACTCCGGCACGATGCCTTCCGACGCTTCCCCCACGTCGGCATCGCGCACGACACGGACGAAGACGCGAGTACGCGCGGTCCCGATGACCGCGCCCCGTTCGACGGCGCGATCCCCCTGATCGACCTCCGCGTCGAGCGGGCCACCGATCGGTGTCGCGCCCAGCAGTTCGAGGAGGACGCTCCGCGCACTCTCGGCATCCCTCAGCGCAAGCCCGCGCGATGTCCGGGTGAGGATGCCGCTCCAGGGAGCGACGAGGGTGGCCTCGCCATCGAGGAAGACGTCGACGCCGGTCGCGACCGTCTCGGGGGCGGACTGCGCATGTCGGGACGCCCGCGACAGACGGGCCTCGCCGAATCGGGTCGTCACCGCGCGCGCGTCGGAGAGGAGGGCCTCCCGCACGACCCACGACTCGATCGCGGGGTCGAGCCAGGTGCCGTCTTCGAAGGCGGGACTGTCGGCCGAGAGGTCGACCGAGACCACGGCATCCGAAGGGACCCCCGGCATCAACGCGCCGTGGCGAGGGAGGTCGGCGACGGGTGCCGGAAGATCCAACGCGCGCAGCACGAGACGCGTCGCGACAGCCAGGGGCACCGATGTCGCCGCCGACAGGATCCGCTCCTCCTGCTGCAGATTCCCCCGGGCGTAGGCGTTGTCGGGCTCACGCGTCACCACGTGATGTCCGCTCGCGACGAGGTGCACGCCACGCAACACCACGAGCGGCCAGAGCGCCGCGGCCTCGCTCCCGGTGAGCGGGCGCTCCCGATGGTAGGCCCGCAGCGCGCGCAGGGCAGCGGGGAGGTCGATCCCTTCGTGATGCAGGAGGGAGGCGATCGTGATCGCCAGGCCGGCGACGGGCCAGGTGCGGTTGAGGTCGCCGAGGTCGATCACACCATCGGGAACACGGAGACGGGGGTCGCTCCACACCACGTTGTCGTCGGTGAGGTCGCCGTGCACGGCCTGCACCGGAAGTTCGTCCTCGACCGGCTCCAGCGCCGCCCAGGCGTGCTCCGCGATCTGCGCGAGGCGACCCCGGAGCACCGCATCGTCGAGGTGCGCGAAGAGTTCGGGTAGCACCACGCGGGACTGACGCAGATCCCACTGATGCGGGCGCTCCACCCCGGGGGCATCGAAGTCTGCGAGGGCGAGATCGACCTGGGCCGCGAGAGAGCCGAGCGCCTCGACGGCGGCGGCGCCGAGGTGCGCACCCCCGGACAGTGTGCCCCCGTCGAGGAAGTCCAGAAGGCGCACGTGCAGCACCGTGCCGGCGTGGGGCACGCGGGCGACATCCTCCCCGTCGGTGGTGGCTCTCGCCTGCGGCACCCGGATCCCGACCGCGGTGCGCGACAGGTGCGCGGCCGCCGCAGACTGCGCCGACACCTCGGCGAGCGACGTCACGGGGTTCGCGATCTTGAGCAGCAGCCTCTCGGCGCCGACCGTCACCAGGAAATTGCGATCCTCATGACTGCCGAGGCTGCGCGCCTCGCCGACGACGCCGAAGTGGTCCGCCGCGATCCGCACGGCGTCCGCCTCGGTCAGCTGGGGCGGGGCCGGAGGAACGAGCGAGGTCGAGTGAGAGGCCGTCGGCGTATCGGTCGTCATGATGCTCCAAGGGGGTCGAGGGATGATGCGTCGGGAGGCCCGTCGAGACGCAGCGCGGTGAGCGGCGCTGCGCTGCACGCGAGCACTCGCCCGGGACCTGCATCGAAGAGGGGGTCGTTGAGGTACTCGAACTCTCCCGCTGCCACCGCGCGCACGCACGTTCCGCACACGCCGACGCGGCATTCGCTCGGCCAATCGAGGCCGGCCTTCTCCGCAGCGTTCAAGAGGGTTCCCGCGCCCGGCTCCCAGACGAACGCGCCCGCTGAGGAGTCGACGGGCAAGGGGCCCTCCGCGCGGGGGCTTCGCGGAGGACCCCAGTCAGGGGTGGCGGGCGAGTAGAACGCGTCGACGCGGATGCGGTCGGCGGGGAACCCGAGGGCCACGAGCATGTCGCGCACACCGGCCGCGAACGCGCCGGGTCCGCACACGAAGGCATCGGCGCGCGCGAGATCCAGATCGGCCATCGCAGCACGGAGCGCATCGGCATCCGGCCGCCCCGCGACCGCGGTGAAGCCCACCGACTCGGTCGGCGGTGTCTCGCGCGTGAGATGCAGCGACGCCCGTGCGTCGGAGAGATCGCCGATCGCTCGGCAGGCCTCGGCCCACAACGGCAGCGACGTGGTCGAGCGCTCCGCGTGCACGACGCGCACGCGCCCGGCCTTCGACTGCGCCGATCGGGAACGTAGGAGTGCCGCTGCCGGGGTGATGCCGATGCCGGCGGTCACCAGCAGCAGATCGCGGTCACCATCGTCGGCCTCCGCGGTGCCGTGCGGTCCGCTCACCACGATGTCGGACCCCACCGGGCGGGATTCGTGCAGCAGCGTCGACAGCCGCCCGTCGCGCTTGACGCTGATGCGGAACCGACCGGGCTCGACGCCCGAGATCGTGTACGAGCGCCAGTTCGGAGCGGGTTCCTGCGGCAGGTGGAGCCGCACGTGCGTTCCCGGTTGCGCGGCGTGCAGCAGACCGAGCGGATCGTGCATCCAGAAGCTCACGACGTCGTCGGACTCGCCGACCCTCTCGACGATCTGCGCCGTGCGCGGCCAGCCCGACTCCCCCGCCGGGGCGGGGTCGATCGTCGACCCCGTGTCGAGCACCTCGTCGCCGGCGCGGAGTGTGCCCCCGCGCACGACGCGCGCATAGACGCCGCAGAACATGTGGCCATAGCGCGCACCGAGCAGAGCGGGGATGTTGAGATCGGAGACCCCGTCGACGGGACGGATGGTGGTGGCGCGACAGCGGTCGGTCGGCTGGAAGATCTCGAGCTCGACCTCGCCGATGCGGATGCGGCGTCCGATCAGGGCGAACTCCCCGAACGGCTCGAGGCCCGTCAGATAGAGGTTCCCGCGCACGCGCCGGCGATCGACGGGCTCGCCGGCCTCGCGCCCGAGCGCTTCGAGGGTCGCCAGGTTGATGATCGACAGGTGCGCTCTCGGCCAGTCCCAGAGCCCGGCCGAACCGGTGGTGATCAGTCGCGGATCGGCTCGTCCCTCGTCCAGTGCGCTTCGGAGGAGGCCGTCGATCGCCCCCGTGTCGGGCATGGGGGCAGCACCGAGCCGGGCGGATGCCGCGCGCCCGTCCGCCGACGTGATCGTGAGATGCGGGGCGTCGGTCTCGGCATCCGCGAAGTCGACGGCGATGCGGGCGATCTGCTCGTGGCGCGCGAGGTGGAAGAACTCCTCTCGCGGTCGCCAGCCGCCGCCGTCGGGGATCGACGACTCACGGGCGATCGCGAAGGACCGGTCCCAGCGGAGTCCACCGCCGGGTTCGAGCCGCACCGGGTCGGGCGTGGGCACGCCGGCGAGGCCCTTCACGGGATAGCGCACGACGCTGTCGAGAACGATGCGGTTCGCCTCCACGGTGCCCTTCCTGCTCGGTGGTGTCGTTCGATCGCCGGGATCGAACGCGCACACGGCGGATCGAATGCCGGAACGATCCGGCTCGATCGCACTGTAGCGAGGTCGACGGACTTTCGTCAACCATGCCGGAACGATCCGATCCGCGAGATTACGGGAGTGTTTCGATCCGAAGTCATCGCAGATCCACTCTTGACGGCAGGCTTGACGACGGCTAGCTTGCAAGAGCGCCGGAACGATCCGGCAGAGTCGCCGACTCGGACCGCGCACGACTGTGGCACCTACCCGCACCACTCCCGCACCATCGACCCTCGAAGGACTCCGACATGCGCACGAAGATCCCCGCGATCGGTTTGGCACTGACCACCGCACTGGTCCTGGCCGGCTGCTCGGCCTCGACCACACCCGACTCCGGCACCGCACCCGAGGCGAAGACCGGCTTCCTCGCCTCCGCCGACACCGCCCTCCCGACCGGCGGTGCCCTGACCGTCGCCGTCGACTACGACAGCGTCGAAGCAGCCGGCCTCGACCCGCAGCTGGCCGACACCGCCCGGTCGTGGATGATCCTCGGCCTCTCCTACGAGACTCTCGTCGGGTTGGACGAGAACTTCGCGCCCACCCCTGGCCTCGCCGAGTCCTGGGAGGAGAAGAGCCCCACCGAGTACGTCTTCACGCTGCGCGAGGGAGCCACGTTCTCCAACGGGCGTGCCGTCACCCCCGATGACGTCGCCGGGAGCTTCGAACGGCTCAAGACGATCGGCGGCGCGTGGTCCGCGCAGGCGAGCGTGATCTCCTCGGTCGAGGCGACCGGCGACAGAGAAGTGACCCTCCACCTCTCGAAGGCGTACTCTCCCCTGTTCGGCCTGCTCGCCCACGTCGCGACCTCGGTGCTCCCCATCGCCGAGATCGACGCGGGCGAGATCGACCTCAAGACCGACGTCGTCGGCAGCGGTCCCTACACTCCCACCGCCCATGTGCAGGATCAGTCCTGGACGTTCGAGCGCAACACGCACTACAACGGCACGGAGTACTCGCCCGACACGATCACCCTCGACGTCGTCCCCGACGAAGCCGCCCGCTTGGCCGCCATCCGCGACGGAAGCGCCGACTACGTCATCTTCAACAACCCGGATGCCGCCTCCCTTCTCGCGCAGACGGCGGCCGCGACCGTGGTCAACCAACAGAACACCGACTTCTTCTACCTCGTGCTCAACGGGGCCGATCCCGATTCCCCTCTCGCCGACGAGCGTGTGCGGTTCGCGATCAACGCGATCGTCGATCGTCAGCAGATCTCCGACGTCGCCCTCGCCGGCAACGCGAAGCCCACCGCGCTCACCCCCTTCGCACTTCCGGATGCCTGTGACCCCGCCGAGCTGCCCTCGGCCACGATCAGCGACGACGAGATCCGCGACCTCCTGAGCGATGCGGGTGCGGAGAACCTGAGCCTCACCCTCAAGACCTGGAACAGTGAGGCCGGCCCCGGCGCGATCGCTCAGGTGATCCAACAGCAGCTCGCGGCGTTCGACATCGATCTCGACGTGCAGATCCTCGATGACGGCATCTGGGGCGAGGCGTTGTACGGCGACCCGGCGGTGCCCGCGGATGCCGATCTCAGCATCAGCTGGTTCGCGGGATACGGCGATGCGTCGTTGGTCACCAACTGGTGGAACACCGACACCGCCGGCTTCACCGCACGATTCATGGCTCCCACCCCCGAGATCAACACCCTCATCACGGAAGCTGCCGAGACCCCGATCGGTGCGGAGCGTGCCGACGTCTTCACCGAGCTCTGCGCGGCGGTCGACGAGAACGCCCAGATGGTCGCGCTCGTGAACCGTCCCGGTCAGATCGCCTTCCGCTCCGACGCCCTGAGCCCGACGATCTCCACCAACGAGGGCTACGGGAACGTGCTGCGCTTCGCCTCCGACTTCCGTCTGATCGAGGCAGAGTAACGCCATGCGGATTCTGCGAATGCTGCCGGGGAGGCTGGTGACGGCCCTCGCGGTCGTCGTGGGCGCGTCGATCCTGATCTTCGTCGCCGTCCGCAGCCTCCCCGGCGACTTCGCCCAGCTGCTGCTCGGGCCGCTCGCCTCGGACGCGGCCAAGGACGCGATCCGGGAGACGTTCCGCCTCGATCGCAGTCTGCCCGAGCAGTACTGGGCGTGGATGACGTCGGCGTTGCACGGCGACTTCGGGATCTCGGTCGCAAGCCAGAACCCGGTCCTCGACGAGTTCGCACTGCGGGCTCCCACGACCGTGCTGCTCGCCGTCATGGCGATGATCATCACGCTGGCCGTCGGCATCCCGCTGGGGATCTACGCCGGCACGCGGCCGGCACGCGGGCGGTCCGCGATCACCGGGCGCCTCCTGGGCAGCATCGGCATCAGTGTTCCCGAGATCGTCCTGGGCTCGCTGGTGGTGTACCTGTTCTCCCGCTTCGACCTCGGCCTGAGCGTCACCGGCTTCGTCTCTCCGCGCGACGACGTCGGCGCAGCGTTGGTCTCGTTGCTCCTGCCGGCGCTCGTGCTCTCGGTGTTCTGCGTCGCCGCGACGGCACGCACCACCCGCGATGCGGTGATGGGTGTGCTCGTCGAGCCCCACATCCTCGCCGCGGTCGCGCGCGGTGAACGTCCGGCGTTCATCGTGCGGCACCATGTACTGCGCAATGCGCTCATCCCCGTCTTCACCTTCACGGCGACGATCTTCGCGTACCTCCTCGGCGGTGCCGTGCTCGTCGAGAGCGTGTTCTCGGTGCCGGGGCTCGGTTCGTACCTCGTGCAGGGTCTCGGTCGCCGCGACATCGCCGTGGTGCAGACGGGAGTGCTGCTCGCGACCGTCATCTTCGTGCTCTGCAGCCTCGTGATCGACGTGGTCACGGCGCTCGTCGATCCTCGCATCACGCCCGGACGGAAGAGAGGCCTCGCATGAGTTCGCCCGTTCCCCCCGCCACCGGCCTGATCGGCGTGCGCGCCCGGCGCCTGTCGACGACGTTCCGAGGCATCGACCTGCTCGGCCGCATCGCGCTGGGCGTCCTGGTCGGCATCCTGCTGATCGGTGTCGCCGGCACCTTCCTCCACATCGGGGGCGACTCGTCGACCATCGTCGGACCCCGACTCGCACCGCCCGCGCCGGGGTGGCCGCTGGGAACCGATTCGCTGGGCAGGTCGCTGCTGCCCCGCCTGTTCGAGGGCATCGCGACCACGCTCGCCCTGTCGGTCCTGGCCGTCGCCATCACCGCGCTCGTGTCAGCCACGGCGGGCATGATCGCCGGCTACCACGGCGGTCTGGCCGGCGGCCTCATCATGCGCATCGGCGACATCCTCTACGCGTTCCCGGCCATCGTGCTCGCGATCCTCGTGGCGACGGCGGTGGGACCGGGCGTGACGACGGCGGTTGCCGCGATCGTGCTGGTCACCGTGCCGCTCATGACGCGGATGGTCGGCCAGGAGGCGCGGTCGGTCGCCGGGCGCGACTTCATCACCGCCGGGATCATCGCCGGCGTCAGCACGCCCCGCATCCTCGTGCGCCACGTGCTGCGCAACGTCTCGGGCACGATCGCCGTGCAGGGCACCTATGCGCTCTCGGTCGCGATCCTCGTCGAGGGCGGACTGAGCTTCCTCGGATACGGCGTGCAGCTGCCGGCATCCTCCCTCGGCCTCCTGATCCGCGAGGGCGCGATCTACATGGTGACCTCGCCCACACTGCTGCTCGCTCCCGGCGTCGTGCTGGTGATCGCGATCCTCGCGATCAACATCCTCGGCGACAGCCTGCGAGATCTGTTCGAACCCCGTGAGACGAGGAGCCTCGAATGACCTCCCCCGCACAGTCACCGGCTTCTCCGGTGGTCCACGCGATCGAGATCACCGACGTGGTCGTCGAGTACGTCCGTCGGGACGGTGGTCGCGTGCGCGCACTCGACCACGCGACGCTCGAGGTGGCCGCCGGTCGTCGAATCGGGCTGGTCGGCGAGTCGGGGTCCGGTAAGTCGACCGTCGCCGCGCTCCTCTCCCGGCTTCTGCCCGCCAACGGCTCGGTCACCTCCGGTCGTGTCGCGGTGAACGGCCGCGACGTGCTCGCCATGGACTCGGCCGAGGTGCGGGCGCTGCGGCGCGACGTCGTCGGGATGATCCCGCAGGATCCGGTGTCGTCGCTCGATCCGACCATGAGGATCGGTCGCCAGCTGCGCCTCGCTCTTCCCGGGATCGTGACGTCGGATGCCGACGCGGCCGAGCTGCTCGATCGTGTGCGCATCCGCGACCCCCGCGGCGTGCTGCGACTCTTCCCCCATCAGATCTCCGGTGGCATGGCCCAGCGCGTCGTGATCGCGATGACCCTCGCCCGGAATCCTCGCGTCCTGGTGGCCGACGAGCCCACCGCGGCGCTGGACTCCAGTGTGCGACACGAGGTCACGAACCTGCTGTTCGAGATCGCCGACGAACAGGACACGACCGTCGTCTGGCTCAGCCACGACCTGCGGTCGGTGGGCCGGTGGTGCGAACGCGTCGCGGTCATGTTCGACGGCGCAGTCGTCGAGGAAGGCCCCGCCGGTACCGTGCTGCAGAGCCCGACCCACCCGTACACGATTGCCCTCGCGGGGGCTGACCCGGCGAGCGCCCGCCCCGGCGAACGGATCGAGACGGGCGTCATCGCCCAGGCACGGAAGGGGGCTCGTCCATGAGCGCCGTCATGACGTTGGATGCCGTCTCCTGCACGTTCTCGAGCGGATGGGGGCCGACGCGCCGCCGGGTCGAGGCGATGCGAGACGTGTCCTTCGAGATCCACAGCGGCGAGACGCTCGGGCTCGTCGGGGAATCCGGCTCCGGCAAGTCGACGACCGGTCGCGTGGCCCTCGCCTTACAGAAGCCCACCGGTGGACGCGTGCTGTTCGAGGGCGAGCCGTTGGGCACCCCCAAGTCCGCGCGCGGTCGCCGTCAGCTCGTTCCGCAGAACCCGCTGTGGTCGCTCGATCCTCGGCTCCCGGTGGCCGCGTCCATCGCGGAACCTCTCGCTGCGTTGCAGGGCGGCAGTCTGCACGCGCATCGCGACGCGGTCGAGAACATGTTGAGCGCGGTGCGTCTCGATCTGTCCCTCGCCGACCGCTACCCCCACGAGTTGTCTGGCGGGCAGCGCCAGCGCGTCGCGATCGCACGATCGCTCATCACGCATCCGCCGTTCATCGTCTTCGACGAGGCCGTCAGCGCACTCGACGTCTCCGTCCAGACGCAGATCCTCAACCTGCTGCGCGACCTGCAGGAGGAGCACGGCTTCGCGGCCCTGTTCATCTCCCACGACCTCGCCGCCGTGCGCTACGTCGCCCACCGCATCGCCGTGATGCGCCTCGGCGAGATCGTCGAGCTCGCCGACACCGAGCGGTTCTACGCCGAACCGGCCCACGAATACTCCCGCCAACTCCTGGAGGCACTATGACCCATTCATCCGGCACCGCCGCCCCGCGACTGGCGGGCGTCCCCGATTGGGGGCCCCGCACCCTCAACCGCGACGTCTCGCTCACACCGATCCAGGGAAGCGCCGACGACGTCGTCGCCTATGACTTCCCCGGCGTCGAGGTGGGCGTCGCTACCTACCCCGAAGGACCCACCGGGTGCACGGTCGTGCATGTGCCGGCCGGCGCGAGGATGGCGATCGACGCGCGCGGCGGAGCGATCGGCATGAGCAGCGGTTACGAGTACTTCGCCCACGCGATCTGCCTCGCCGGCGGATCGGTATACGGGCTGTCCGCCGGATCCGGGGTGGCCGACGAACTGCGCCTCCGCAACGGCAACCGCGGCACCGTCGACGACCTCGCACTCGTGTCGACCGCGGTGATCTACGACTTCTCTGCGCGGGCGACGGCCATCATCCCCGATGCGGCACTCGGACGCGCCGCGGTGCGCGACGCCACCCACGGTGCGGTGCCGGTGGGTCGCATCGGTGCAGGGGCCTCCGCCTCAGCGGGCAAGATCGACTACGCGAGAACCGAGATCACGGGGCAGGGCGCGGCGTTCGGTCGCATCGGCGACGTGCGGGTGCTCGTGGTGACGGTCCCGAATCCGGTCGGCGTGATCGTCGACCGCACGGGCGCCGTGGTCCGCGGCAACTTCGATGAGCGGGACAGCACACGCTCCCGCCTCGAACCCGCGTACCTCGCAGCGATCGAGAACGCCCAGGCCGGTGGTGCGCGTCCCGAGGCGCAGCGGGGCAACACGACGATCACCACCGTCGTGACGAACGTGCGGCTGAGCGAGCACGAGCTCATCCACTTCAGCCGTCAGGTGCACTCGTCGATGAACCGCGCCATCCAGCCCTTCCATACGGCGCTCGACGGCGACACCCTGTTCGCGCTCACCACCGACGAGGTCGATCTCGTCCCGGGGTCGACCGACGGATCGGCATCCGTCGACTCTCTCGCGCTCGGCGCCTTCGCCTCCGAACTGGCATGGGACGCCGTCCTGTGCGCCGCCCGTTGAACCGGCAGCCCCACCGTCCGACCCCCTCCGAGGAGACAGCATGACCTTCATCGATCCGGCAGTCGCCGATCCCGATGCTCCCCACCGCCTGGTGCCCCTGCCGGTCACGGGCGATCGCATCGGCAACGACGACCTCGAACTCGTGCCGACCCACGGCGTCGGACGCGGCCAGGTCGCCTTCGACTTCCCGGGGGTCTCGATCGGCACGGCGGAGTACGCCGACGGCCCCACCGGCGCGACCGTGCTCGCGTTCGATCGCGGGCTGCGCACCTCGGTCGACGCGCGCGGCGGAGCGATCGGCATCATCGGACGCTACGAAGAGGTGAATGACGCCATCTGCTTCGCCGGCGGCTCGTCGTACGGACTCGCCGCCGCGACCGGTGTCGATGAGGAACTCCTCGCGCGCGCCGAGGGGCGGGTCGGCTGGCAGGCCCTGCGCTCGACCTCCGGCGCCGTCATCTTCGACCTGGCCGCACGGTCGACGGGGATCATGCCGGATGCCGCGCTCGGCCGCGCCGCCCTGCTCGCCGCCCGCACCGACAGCGTCGCCGTTGGCCGGGTCGGCGCGGGCGTCTCCGCATCCACCGGCAAGATCGATCCGTCGCGCACCGAGTTCTCCGGACAGGGCGTGGCCTTCCGTCAGATCGGCGAGATCAGGATCCTCGTCCTCACCGTCGTCAACCCGGTCGGCGTGATCATCGACCGCTCGGGTGCCGTGGTGCGGGGCAACTACGACGCCGAGTCGGGTACCCGCCGGCATCCATTCACGGACTACGAGCAGGCGCTCGCGACCGGGACAGCACCGACGACCTCCGCCGGGAACACCACCATCACGGCCGTCGTCACCAACGTCGCGCTCGACGACAAGGAGCTGCGTCTGTTCGCGCGGCAGGTGCACTCGTCGATGCATCGCGCCATCCAGCCCTTCCACACCAACCACGACGGCGACACCCTGTTCGCGCTGACGACCGACGAGATCACGCTCCCGCCCGCCGGCAGCACCCGACTGGGCGAGCAGGCGGTGAACTCGATCGCACTCGGCACGATCGCCTCCGAGGTGGCGTGGGATGCCGTGCTGCGTGCGGCGACATGACGACGCACTCCCGTTCCCTTCCCGCCGCCTTCGGCCCGCGGGATCCCCACGATCTGAGAGGAACCTTCCATGGCGATTCGCCGCTTCGAGACCGATGAGGTCGATCCCTTCGCGCGCGGCGTGGAGATCGGACGCTTCAGCGCAGACGGGATCGCGTGGAATCTGCGCAGCTACCGCGAACTCTTCGAGGTGGTCGGCGTCGCCGCCGCCGACCTTCCCCGCATCGGTCTGACCGCTCTCGAGAACATCGAGCGGTGGTCGCCGCCGCTCGGTGCGGAGGCGCGCGGCCTGGCCGAGGGCGCCGGCGTCGAGCCGTGGGAGATCGGGGTGCTGAACGCGCGCACCGAGATCCTCGCGACGGTCGGCGCGATCGGTGAAGGGGAGTGCTCGACCGTCGTCACCCTCGCCGACGGTCGCGCACCATGGACCATGCAGACGTGGGACTGGCACGACGTGTCCAATGCCGATCAGCTGGTGGTGCGGGCACGCGTGCGCCCCGACCGGGAGGTCCGCTACTTCACGGAGTTCGGCATCCTCGGCAAGGTCGGTGTGAACGATGCCGGCCTCGGCTCGCACTTCAACATCCTCAACCACGACGACGACGGCGACGGGATCGGCGTTCCCGTGCATGCCGTGGCCCGCGGGGTGCTCGACGGCGCCGACGATATCGACGAGGCGATCCGTATCGCCCGCTCCGCCCAGGTGAGCGCATCCACGGTGCTCACGGTCGTCTCCGGCGGCGCGGGTGGCGGACGAGCCGTGTCGATCGAGCTGAGTCCGAGCGGCGCAGCCGTCGTCGAGCCCGATGACGACGGCCTGCTCGTGCACACCAATCACTTCCTCGCCGACGCTCTCGCCGAGGGTGAACTGGTGCCTGCGACCTCGAGCACCTTCCCCCGCCTGACCCACCTCCGCGACCGCAGCGAACTCCTGCGCACCGCCGATCCCGTCGCCCGCGCGCAGGCGATGCTCGTGCACGAGTCGGATGGCGCCGCCGTGTGCTGCCACCCCGATCCCTCGCTCACGTTCGAGCACCGGTGGCAGACGCTCCTCACGATCGGCATCGATGTGGAGGGCGGACACCTGGAATTCCACCCGGGCGGACCCTGCACGGTGACGCGCGAGGAATGGCAGATCTTCTGAAGGGAAGGGTTTCTGAGACAATGGCGAAGACTCGGGAGGGACGCGTGGCATCGGCGACGATTGTGGATGTGGCGAAGGCGGCCGGCGTGTCCAAAACGACTGTGTCCGATGCCCTTCGCGGCGGCGGGCGGGTCTCTGAGGAGACGCGACGTCTCGTTCTCGACGTCGCCGCATCGCTCGGTTACTCGATCAACCGGTCGGCGCGGTCGCTGCGCACGGCGACGACCGGCGCCATCGGCCTCTACATCCCCCAGGTGCTGGTGCGCAGCGAGCACTACCTCTCGTTCGTCTACGGCGCCGTCAACGAGGCGGCGCAGCGTGACTACGACGTGACGCTCATCGTCGCGGGCAACCGGGAGCGGGCCGCTCACGTGCCGCACGTCGACGGTCTCGTGCTGATCGACCCGGTCGACGGCGACGAGACGCTCGATCGACTCATGGCGACGGGGCTGATGACGGTGTCGTCGGAGCACTTCCCCGGCGGGCGCGAGCCCTCGGGGGTCGTGTGGTCGGATCACGCCGCCCAGGCGATCGACCTGCTCGATCATCTGTCGGCCGAGGGGGCGACGGCACCCGCGTTGATCGCATCGACGACCGTGTCGGAGTGGTCGCTCAACATCCGCAACGCGTATGTCGACTGGTGCACCGCGCGGTCGATCACGCCGGTCATCGTCGAATCGCCCTTCGGCGCGTCACCGGAGGACCTGCGCCGAACGGCCACCGAACTGCTCCAGGCTCACCCCGCGACCGACGCCCTGGTCGCGGCCGGTGACGGCGTCGCGGCGGCGGTCGCTCCAGCGATCACGGCCACCGGATTGCGGATCGGCACCGATTTCCTGCTCGCCTCGTGTGTCGACAGCCAGGCCAACGAGGCGCTGCATCCACCGATCACCTCGGTCGACGCGCGTGGTGGCGATGCGGGTGCGGCCTGCGTGCGGTTGCTGATCGACCTGTTGGAAGACGTCGTGGAACCCGGCACCTCGATCGAGCTGCCGCTGTTGCGGCACACGCGCGCGTCCACGCTGCGCAGCGCCAACTGACGTCGCTGCTCGACGTCGGTTACTCGACCGCAGCCTCGCCGGCATCCGCCCGCCACACCACGCGCAGCACGTCGACCACATCGTCAGGGTCGGCGCCTGCGTCCATCGCCTCCGTCACCAGTTCACGGATGTGCCGCAGCACCGATGCGGGGAGCAGCGCGGCCGACTCGGCGACGCGGGTGCCCGCTGCCGTGCGGCTGATGACGAGTCCGTCCTGTTCGAGCATCTTGTAGGCCTTGGCGACGGTTCCCGCGGCGACTCCGAGGTCGCTCGCCGTCTGCCGCACTGTGGGCAGCCGCTCTTTCGCGCCGAGCCTGCCCGACACGATCAGTCCGCGCAGCTGCCGGTAGATGTCCTGCGTCGGACTGCTCTCGTCTGCGGTGGCGAGGATCGATGACGCCGTCATCGGGCGACCTCGGCCTCGGATGCCGCCTCTGCGCGATCCGACGAGCGCGTCGCCTTCGCGCGACCCGCCTGACCGATGACCAGCAGCAGGAGCACGAAGGCCACGACCTCGAGCACCGGCGCGCAGCGTCCTGCGGCGAGCGCGAGCTCGGAGTGCCGCCACATCACCTCGAACATCGCCCCATCGTTCTGTCCGTCGATCGTCAGGCCCGAGACCCCGCCGGCGCTGGCGATCAGCCGCCAGGCCCCTGCCAGCGCGAGCAGCAGGCCCGCCGTCGCGATCCGCACGGCGTCGCGCGCGGCGGCGCGGCGCTCCTGGCGTTCCACCACGACCGTCTCGGGGCGGATGTACGGTCGCGCTGCGGTGAGATGGAGCAGCGCCCCCGTCGCGGCCACCAGCAGCGCGGCGCAGATCAGCACCGGGATGCCGAAGGTCCAGCCGTAGAAGTTGAGGCGCACCGGGTCGATCTCGGGAGCGTTGTTGATGGGGATCTCCAGCCAGGCGGATTCGCCGTTGCTGCCCACGTAGGCGACGAGTCCCGCGGCGATCGTGGTCACCAGCACCGCCGCCAGCGCGACCGCTCCCCCGATGAGGGTGGCACGCGGGACGAAGGTCCTCCAGGTGCGGCGCTCACCGGTGACGACGGGCACGACCGGCCGGGCCGCGCTCCGAGCGGCGACCGCGGCGATCACGGCGAGCGCGAGCCCGGCCGCGAACACGGGGGTCGCGAAGCGCCACCAGGCCGTGATCCCGTACAGGTCGAGCACGTACCCCCGCAGCACGTTCTCGACGCCGAACACGACGATGACGACAATGGCCGCGGTCGTCAAGGCGATCCGGACGGCGCGGTAGCCGCTTCCGGCCGGGAGGCCCGTCGACCGCGGCGATGATCCGGCCGCGTCGGCGACATCCCGCGGGCGCGACGCGACGATGGCGATCCCGCCCGCCACGATCACGGCGATGAAGAGCGAGAACAGTGGCAACGAGAACGCCGCTCCGGCAATGTCGGCCAGGCCGAACGTGAGTACGCCACTCAGCGACATGTCGCCTCCGATCAGAAGAGTTGTGTCATATGTCTATCACAACTTGTTCCGAGAGAGCGATACAAGTTCGCTGAGGTCGAGCGCCGCGCGCGACCTACTCGATCTGCCCGATCGGCTCGCGCTTCTCGGCCTGGAACTGATCCTCGGCCCGGCCTCGAGCCCAGTACGCCGAGATCGACAGGGACTCCCGAGGCACCTCGCGCTGCTTGAGCAGGGCGCGCACCTCCTTGATGGTTCCGCGTTCCCCGTGCGCGAACACCTGCGGATGCCCGTCGGCCCAATCGAGATCCGACAGAGCGGCGAGCGCCTCATCATCGGTGCGCATCCAGCGCAGGGTGACCCCCGACGGGACGGCAGGAAGGATGCGATCGGCGTCGCCCGCGACGGTCAGAACGATGTGGCCGCGCGCGGCGGCATCCATCGCCTCGATCGCCGACGAGATCGCCGGCAGCGCGGTGTGATCTCCGACGAGAAGGTGCCAGGGCGCCGCGGGGTCGGGGCGGTAGCCACCCCCTGCGCCACTGATGACGAGAGTGTCGCCCACCTGCGCGGCGCGCGCCCACGGGCCGGCGACGCCCTCGTCGCCGTGCACGACGAAGTCGATCACCACGCGACGCTGCTCCGGATCGGCCGAGCGGATCGTGTAGGTGCGGCGGGTCGGCAGCTTCTCGGGGCTCTCCTCGCGAAGCTGCGTCAGGTCGTAGGGCGGAACGAGGCCGTGACGCGGGTCGGCGAACAGGATCTTGACGTACTTGTCGGTGGAGAAGTTGTCGTTGTACGCCTCGTAGCCGTCGCCCCCGGCAGTGATGCGCACCAGCTCGGGGCTCACCTGTTCGACCTGCTGCACCGTGAGGACGGCTTGGGTGGGGACCTTGCGAGGCTGCTCTTGAGACATCACTTCTCCGGGAGTCGACGTACGGTGCTTCCAGTCTGCCCGTCAGGCGGCGGGGTCGGGCCGTCTACATCCATTTCTGTCTCTTGAAGATGACGTACAGGATCAGCGCGAAGGCGATCATCCCGCCGACCGCGAGCGGGTACCCGAAGGCCCAGTGCAACTCGGGCATGTTGTCGAAGTTCATGCCGTAGATCGCGCCGATCAGCGTCGGCGCGAAGAGGATCGCCGCCCATCCCGAGATCTTCTTCATGTCTTCGTTCTGCCGCTGGGCCACGAGGGTCCCGTTCACGGTGAGGATCTGCGACAACGACTCCCGCAGCTCCGCGACCTGCGTGCTGGAGCGGCTGAGATGATCGGCCACATCCTGCAGATAGGTCTGGAGCGGGCCGGGGATGCCGTAGCGATCGAAACCCTTGCGCAGGGCGCTCAACACATCGGCGAGCCCCGAGGTCGCCTGCTGCAGGTCGATCACCTCCTGGCTCAACCGATAGATCCGCTCGGTCACGCCGGCGTCTCCGCTGAAGACCTGCCGTTCGATCTGCTCCAGGTCGATCGCAAGACCCCGCAGCACCGGTACGTAGCCGTCGACGATCGCATCGAGCAGCCGGTAGACGACGGCCTCGGGTCCGTGGTGCAGCAACTGCTCATCGGCGAGCAGGGTCTGGTCGCCGCGATCGGCGGCACCCGATGCGTCGGCTGCGTCGAGCCCGTCGATCCACCGTCCGTCCTGGCAGAAGATCGCGACGGCCTGCGGACGCACCAGGATGTGGAACTCGGCGAAGTCGACATCCTCCGCCGCGTCGATGTACCAGGCGGAACGGACGACGAGGAAGAGCGCGTCATCGTAGCGCTCGAGCTTCGGACGTTGCCCCGCGTGCAGCAGGTCCTCCACGAGCAACGGATGCAGGTGCCACGCGCTCGCGAGCTCGGCGATGTCCTCCGGCGTGGGGGTCGGATACAGCAGAAGCGCCGTGCGCCCGGCATCCGCTTCGATGAACGCGCTTGCGTCGTCGACGGAGGTGCCGCCCGGGGCCAGCACCAGATGCCCGTCGTCCACGTAACGTGTGCGGCGGCTTGAGATGCCGTCGGATGCCACGCCGCCCGAGGGTCGTCGACGGAAGACTCCGCCGCGCCGGGGGTTCGCCTCGTCTCGTGATGGCTGCACCATGGCGGCCCCTTTCCCTCGCTCCGTAGTCTGCCGCAAGGGACCCGCTCGTCAGGTCAGAGCGCGCTCGGCACCGGAACCGCGCGATGATTCTCAATGGCGAGCACCAGGATCGCGATCCCGGTCAACCCGCCGAGAACGAGCGCGAGCATCGATGTCAGGGACTGTCCCGGAACGGCGACCGGCTCTCCGAGGCTGACCGCATGCGAGAACATCACGACGATGAAGACGATCGCCAGCAGGATGCTCGGGCGACGACGACGGCTCCACACGAGCAGGGCGATGAGGGGCCCTACGGTGCCGAACAGCACCAGCATCGAGACAACGGCGATGGTCACGATCGCCGGGTCGATGCGCGAGATGCGCGGCGGCGTTCCCAGCATGAGGAGAACGGCGGATGCCGCGCTCAGCACCGAGATGACGATCACGCCCGCCACGAATGTTTTACGGTAGATCTCGCTCAGAATCTGCATGAAGGTGAATCTCTTTCGCTCAGTACGTCGAAGGCCCACTCGCGCCTACTTCCCAGCATGGGCAAGCCCCCGGGGGTTCTGGGGAAACCATACCGAGGGCTTGCTGCGGCGCCGATGGCACTGTTCACCGTGGCCATCGTCAGAAGCCGGGATATCTGTCCGGCGTGCCCGCGCTCACAGTATTCACCCGATATCGCGCCCCTATTGCGCGAGCGGCCAATTCCTTACCGACGTTTCTCACATCGATTGTGAACGGCCAGTCGGCGGCGGGCGCGAGCAATACTGAGGGGACGGCTGGGAGGCGTTGATCCGGGGGGATGGTCGTGGGGTGAATGCGCGCAGGAGCGGAGGGGCTCCCGCGTGTGTTCACCCCGCTTTCGCCATCGGTGCCTAGCGGGCGCGCAGTTCCGTCAGCGCCTGCACGACGAGGTCGTGGTCGTCAGCGGACGGCAGCCCCGAGACCGTCGCCACCGCGACGACTCCCACCCCGGACACGCGGATCGGAACCGCCCCGCCCGCGACGGCGTAGACCGCCGGGTCGAGCCACCCCGGTTCGAACATGTCCCGTCCGCCGGCCGCCACGCGCGCTTCCAGCAGGGCCGTGCTCGTCTCGAAGCGCAGAGCCGTCGCCGCTTTGCGCCGCACCCACTCGTCGTTGTCGGCGGTCGCGCCCGGCATCGAGGCGTGGAACAGGATGCCGCCTGCCGTGCGCACATCGATCGCCACGGGATGCGACCCGGCCAACGCATGCTCCGCGATCGCACGGCCGAGATGCCAGGCATCCGCTCGATCGAATCGTGTGAGCTCCAGCTCGAGATGCTCGGCCTCGAGCCGCTTCAGCCATCCGTCGTCGCTCATGTTCTTCCTCTCGCCGGGTCTGTGACCTCAGTGGTGTCGGGGCGCGACGACCGAGCGGAAGCCGGCCTCGAGCGCGGCTGACAGCGTCGCCGCGTCGCTGAGATAGCCGTTCACCATCGCGCCGTCACGCAGGATCATCAGTTGGTCGGCGACGGATGCCGCGGCATCCGCCCCTGCATCCGTCGCCACGGCCGCGAAGTACTCGCGCATCCATCCGCGGTGCGCGTCGACCGCGAGGCGAACCGGATCGGCCGGGTCGGCGAATTCCGCAGCGGCATTGATGAACGCGCACCCCCGGAAGCCGGCCGTGCAGCTGGCGTCGCCGATTCCCGCGGCGAGCGCGGCGAGGATCGCGGTCGACTCCCCCGCTTCGGCGACGCCGGTCATCCACGCCTGCTCGCGCTCTGCCTGCTGAGCGAGATAGGCGACGACGAGGTCGCTCTTCGTGCGGAAGTGGCGGTAGAACGTCACCTTCGTGATGCCGACGCGCTCGATGATCCGATCCGCGCTCGTGGCGCGGATGCCCTGGCTGTAGAACAGCTCGTTCGCGGCATCCAGGATGCGGGCACGCGTGTCGGTGCGCGGGGTGGTGGCCTGCGTGGGATCGATGGCGTCAGCGTGCATGCGTGCTCCGGTCGGGTCCGCCGGCTTGCGCCGACACGGTTATGAGTCTACGGTTCTTCATGTAGACGTACTAGTAACTCTACAGGGCTGTATGACCACTCGACCTCCACGAAAGAGACATCCTCATGACCACCTCCGCACCGGCCGCAACCACATCGCTCAGCAGCTCCCTGCGCACGCTGTACATCGTGCGCGTCGCGTTCACGCTCGTCTGGGTCGCCCTCCTGTTCGCCACCGGTGGCAGCGCGGGGCCCTTCCTCACCGTGCTGCTGATCGCATACCCGCTCTTCGATGCCGGTGCGGTGCTGTGGCAGCTGCGCGCGCGGCCCGACGCCGACCGCTCCGCGACCAGCGAGTGGATCAACGTGGTGGTCAGCGTGCTCGTCGCGATCGCGCTCGGTGTGGCATCGACCGTCTCCCTCGCCGCGGCCCTCGCCATCTGGGGTGCGTGGGCGATCGGCGCCGGCATCCCGCAGCTGATCTCGGCGATCCGCAACCGTCGTTCCGGTGGACAGGTGCCGCAGATGCTCAGCGGAGGGATCTCGGTCTTCGCCGGTTCGGCCTTCCTGTTCCAAGGCATTCAGGGGTCGGAGATGATCGTTGGCGTCGGCGGCTATGCGGCGATCGGCGCCGTGTTCTTCGCAGTCTCCGCCATCCGTCTCAGCATCCTCCTGCGCCGGGAAGCCCGCTGAGGCGGGGGGATCACGTCTGGGTCGCGCGCCGCGATCGATACGTCTGCGACGTGAACCACGACACGGCCCCGAGCAGCGGGAGGAGCAGGATGGCACACGCCCACAGGGCGGCCGCTCCTCTGCTTGGCAGCGGGGTGCGCACCCACGACACCAGCGCGACGATCGTCAGCACGAAGACGGCGAAGAGCGCGGCGCTGAGCGCGATGTCCATCACGGACGGGAGCAGTGGATTCATGGGACGGCCTCTCCGGTTCTCTCCCCGGTATCCGGTCACCGTATAGAAGAATGCCCCTCAGACGAGAAAAGACCCGGTTCCCAAAGGACCGGGTCTTTCTTCACAACTCGACTCGCTGTGCGCGAGGGGGGACTTGAACCCCCACGCCCGTAAGGACACTGGCACCTGAAGCCAGCGCGTCTACCATTCCGCCACTCGCGCGAGTGTCTCGCTCCGAAGAACTCAACTTCCCGAGCATATCACCCGTCCGCGCGCACGAGAAACCACGCCCGGCATGAGACATCACGTCAGGTGTGGTGTGTCGCGGCAACAGCTGTGTCTCGCCGCAGCACCGCCGCAGCACCCCCGCAGCACCCCCGTAAGACCCCCGGAACACCCCGGATTACGCGCCACGGAGCCACTCCGGGGCGCACTTCCAGGTCACCTGGCTACGATGGCCCTACCGGTCGGCATGCCAGAGGAGCCCAGTGGGACTACTTGACAGCTTTGAGAAGGGTCTCGAGCGCGCTGTGAACAGCGCCTTCGCGAAGACCTTCCGCAGCGGCATACAACCGGTGGAGATCGCTTCGGCGCTCCGCCGCGAGGCCGACACGAAGGCCGCGGTCGTGAGCCGCGACCGCATCATCGCGCCCAACAGCTATGTCGTGCGCCTCAGCCCCGACGACGCGGAGCGGATGCGCGGACTCGGTGGCGCCCTCACCGACGAGCTGCACGCACTGCTCACCAAGCACTCCAAGGCACAGGGCTACAGCTTCTCCGGCCCCCTGTCGATCGCGCTCGAAGCCGACGACAAGGTCGCGACCGGCACGGTGCGCGTGAACTCGGGCACCGTCGAGGGTCGCGTCACCTGGCAGGCCGTGGTCGACGTCGACGGCCGCCGCCACTCCATCACGCGTGCCCGCACGGTGATCGGCCGCGGGACGGATGCCGACATCACGATCGCCGATGCCGGATCCAGCCGCAAGCACGCCGAGATCCTCTGGGACGGCGAGCGCGCCATGATGCGCGACCTCGGCTCGACCAACGGCACGAAGGTCGACGGGCAGAAGCTGCGCGAGGCCGCCCTGCCCACCGACACCACGATCACGATCGGTCGTACCGACCTCGTGTTCAAGATCGTCCCCGTCGCGACGCCTTCGCGGCCGACGGATGACTCCACCCGGGCGTTCGGAGCACTGTCGTGAGTGAACTCGTCCTCCTGCTGCTGCGCATCGGTTTCCTCATCGTGCTGTGGTTCTTCGTGTTCGGAGTCATCTACTCCCTGCGCGCCGATCTGTTCGGCGTGAAGGTGCGCAAGCTCCCCGTCGAGGCGACGGCCGGCGCTCCTGCCGCTGCGGCGAGCGCTGCCCCCGCCGCTCCCGTCTCGCGCCCGGCATCCGCGAAGCCCTCGACCGGCCCCGCGACGATCGCGACCGCCAAGCGTCTGGTGATCACCTCGGGCCCCAAGGCGGGCCTGGAGCTTCCCCTGGGCGCCGACTCCCTCACGATCGGCCGCTCCAGCGAGTCGGCACTCGTGATCCGCGACGACTACACCTCGAGCCACCATGCGCGCCTGATGCTGCGCGGAGACGCCTGGGCGATCCAGGACCTCGACTCCACCAACGGCACCTTCGTGGCGGGCCAGCGCGTGACGGGCTCCCCCGTGTCGCTCTCGCTCGGCACGCCCATCAAGGTGGGCGCCACGACCTTCGAGCTGCGAGCCTGACGCCGGCATGGTCTTCGAAGGCTCGAGCGCCGCGATCTCCCATACCGGGAAGGTCCGGTCCAACAACCAGGACTCCGGCTATTCCGGCGCGAACCTGTTCGCCGTGGCCGACGGCATGGGTGGTCACGCGGGCGGCGATGTCGCCTCGAGCATCGCGGTCGAGCGACTGAAGCCTCTCGACCAGGCCTACGCCTCGACGGATGACGCGCAGGCGTCGCTGCAGGCCGCGGTGACGACGGCCGCGGGCGATCTGATCCGCGCCGCCAAGGAACGTCCCGAGCTCGCGGGCCTGGGCACCACGGTAAGCGCGATCATCATGGTCGACGACTACGCCGTGATCGGCCACATCGGCGACTCGCGCATCTACCTCTACCGCGACGACGCGCTGACCCAGATCACGGCCGACCACACCTTCGTGCAGCGGCTGGTCGACTCGGGCCGCATCACCCCCGAAGAGGCCCGGTATCACCCGCGTCGCTCGGTGCTCATGCGCGTGCTCAGCGACATGGACTCCGATCCGGAGCTCGATCTCTTCGTCATGCCCACGCAGCCCGGCGATCGCTGGCTGCTGTGCTCCGACGGACTCTCCGGCGTCGTCGACGAGACGCGTGTGCTCAAGGCCATGCGCCTCGGCGTCGCCCCGGGCCGCACGGCCGACAACCTGCTCAAGCAGGCCCTCGACGGCGGAGCACCCGACAACGTCACGATCGTCCTGGTCGACGTGGGCGGTCAGCATCCACTGTCGTCCGGCACCGCGACCATCGTCGGTGCCGCATCGAACCCCTCCGGCGTCCTGGTGCCCTCGCTGCGCCCCGCCCGTTCGAACTGGTTGCACCCGGTGCGCCAGGCGGCCAACGAGCCCAGCCACTTCGAGCCTGCCGCCGAGTACCTCGAGGAGCTCATCGAAGAGGATCGCCGCCGCGCCAAGCGCCGACGCCTCGGATGGATCGCCGGGGTGCTGGTGGTCATCGCGATGCTCGGCTTCGCGGCGTTCGCGGCCTACAGCTGGACGCAGACGCGCTACTTCATCGGCGCCGATGACGACAGCGTGGTGATCTTCCAGGGCGTGCAGCAGAACATCGGGCCGATCATCCTGTCGACCCCGGTGCAGGACACCGACATCCTGCTCGCCGAGCTGCCGCAGTATCAGCGGTCCTCGGTCGAGCGCACGATCTCGGCCCGTTCGCTGTCGGATGCCATGGCCATCGTCGACCGGCTACGTGCCGGTGCGGATGCGAACGCGATCCCGTCACCGCTCCCCACGCCCACGCCGACGCTGACCGAGACCCCCGCGGGAGATGCCGGATGAGCACCGACGTCGCCGCCGACACCAGCGTCATCAAGGCGCTCAAGCGCATCCGCCTGCCTCAGACGCAGCGCAACCGCGAATTCTGGCTGCTGCTGTTCGCCCTCGCGATCGCCGGTGCCTCGCTGACCCTCGTGCAGCTGGGCGCGCTCGGCGTGATCGATCCCGTCGTGCTGGGCATCGGCGGCGGACTGGCCGTGCTCGCCTTCGCCCTGCACTTCGTGCTGCGCGCCGTGGCATCCGATGCCGATCCGTTCGTGCTGCCCATCGCCACCCTGCTCTCGGGCCTCGGCATCGCGATGATCTACCGCATCGACATCGCGTTCAAGAACACCGGGTGGGACGCCTATTCCACCAAGCAGCTGGCGTGGACGGCGATCTCCCTCGCGGGCGCCATCGCGGTCGTGATCGCGTTGCGCAACTACCGCATCCTCTTCCGGTACACGTACATCTTCGGCCTCGCCGGCATCCTGCTGCTCCTGCTGCCGTTCGTGCCTGGTCTGCGCATCCCCGATGCGAACGCCGCGGTGTGGGTGTCGCTCGGGGGCGTCTTCGCCTTCCAGCCGGGTGAGCTCGCGAAGATCTGCCTGGCGATCTTCTTCGCCGGCTACCTGGTGCGCACGCGCGAGAGCCTCACCTCGGTGGGAACCCGCTTCCTCGGCATGACCTGGCCGCGCATGCGCGAGCTCGGCCCCGTGCTCGTGGTGTGGGTGATCTCGCTCGGCATCATCGTGCTGCAGCGCGACCTGGGAACCGGAACCCTGATCTTCGGCATGTTCGTGGCGATGCTCTACGTCGCGACCGGCAAGACGAGCTGGGTCGTGATCGGTCTGACCCTCGTGGTCGCCGGCGTCGCCGTGGCCACGCAGATCCTCAGCTACGTGCGCGGCCGCTTCATCAACTGGCTCTTCCTGTTCGATCCGAACCAGGTCGACCCCGACGGTGCGGGCTATCAGCCCATGCAGGGTCTGTTCGGTCTCGCCCGCGGCGGGTTGATCGGCACCGGATGGGGCCAGGGGCGTCCCGAGGTCACCCCTCTCGCCCACAGCGACTACATCATCACGAGCCTCGGTGAAGAGCTCGGGCTGATCGGCCTGTTCGCGATCCTCTGCCTCTACATGGTGTTCGTGAGCCGTGGCGTGCGCATCGGGCTCGCCGGTCAGGACGACTTCGGCAAGCTGCTCGCCACCGGGCTCTCGTTCACGATCGCATTGCAGGTGTTCATCATGGTCGGCGGCGTGACCCGTGTGATCCCCCTGACCGGACTCACGACGCCGTTCCTGGCCGCGGGTGGCTCCTCGCTCGTCGCGAACTGGCTGATCGTCGCGCTCCTGCTGCGCATCTCCGACGGCGTGCGCCGCCAGCCGAGGGTGGTCATCGGATGACCCGCGAACTCCGTCGCCTCAGCGTCGTGATGCTCTTCATGTTCATCGCGCTGTTCGCCGCGACCAGTTGGATCCAGGTCGTCGAATCCGACACCCTGGCGCAGGATCCGCACAACAAGCGCACCCGGCTGGACAGCTACCAGATCCAGCGCGGAGCGATCATCGTCGACGGCGTCGCGATCGCCACCTCGGTGCCCAGCGACGACCAGTACCAGTTCCAGCGCGTGTATTCGGATGCCGCGATGTGGGAGCCGGTGACGGGCTACTTCAACCCCGCGCTGGGCTCTGCCACCGGCATCGAGCAGGCCATGAACAGCGACCTGTCGGGCACCGGATCGAACGCATTCTTCGCCGAGATCGAGCGGATCATCTCGGGGCAGCCGCAGCGCGGCTTCAGTGTGGAGCTCTCGCTCGACACCGCTGCACAGCGCGCCGCTTACGAAGCTCTCGACGGGCTGCAGGGTGCGGTCATCGCGATCGAGCCGAAGACCGGCCGCATCCTCGCCATGGCGTCGACGCCCGGGTTCGACACGAACCTGCTCGCCACGCACGATGCGAATGCCGCGAACTCGGCCTACGACCAGCTGGTCGCCGACCCGTCGAAGCCGCTCTCGAACCGTGCGATCGCGGGAGATCTGAACCCTCCCGGGTCGACCTTCAAGATCCTCGTGGCCGCCACCGCCTTCGCGAGCGGTGACTGGACTCCGCAGTCGACTCTGCCGAACCCAGCCTCGTACACCCTGCCCGGGTCGTCGAACAAGGTCTCGAACGCCTCGGGCACCACCTGCGGCAGCGGATCGACCGTGACGATCGCGGATGCGGTGCGCCTCAGCTGCAACATCCCGATGGCGGAGCTCGCAGTCGAGCTCGGCGACGACGCGATCCGCGAGATGGCGGAGAAGTTCGGCTTCAACAAGAGCTTCGAGACGCCGCTCGAGTCGACCCCCTCCAGCTACCCCCGCGCACTCGACGATGCGCAGACCGCGCTCACCGGGTTCGGCCAGGGACAGGTCACCGCGACGCCGCTGCAGATCGCGATGGTCGCGGCGGGAATCGCCAACGACGGTGTCGTGATGAACCCGCACATGGTGGATGCCGTGATCGGCGACGACCTGTCGGTGATCCGCGCGTTCGACAACAGCGAGTTCGGCCGTGCGATGGAAGCGGATGTCGCGAACGACGTGACGGCGGCCATGGTCGCGAGCGTCGCAACGGGCGCGGCGCAGGGTGCAAGAATAGACGGGGTCGACGTGGCCGGGAAAACCGGCACGGCGGAGAACGGTAGCAAGCCGCACACGTTGTGGTTCACCGGTTTTGCGCCGGCGAACGACCCGGCGGTCGCAGTAGCAGTCGTCGTCGAAGACGGCGGCGGTCAGGGACAATCCGGATCCGGCGACACCATCGCCGCTCCGATTGCGAAGAAGGTCATAGAGGCGGTGCTGGGCAGATGAGGCCGACGCAGGGTGTGTCGTTCGGTGGTCGCTACGAGCTGTTGTCGCGAATCGCGATCGGCGGCATGGGCGAGGTGTGGGAGGCGACGGATCACGTCATCGGACGTGTGGTCGCCATCAAGATCCTCAAGGACGAGTACATGGGGGACCCCGGGTTCCTCGAGCGCTTCCGGGCTGAGGCTCGGCACGCCGCTCTCGTCAACCATGAGGGCATCGCCAGCGTGTTCGACTACGGCGAGGAGAACGGCAGCGCCTACCTCGTCATGGAGCTCGTGCCGGGTGAGGCCCTGTCGACCATGCTTGAGCGCGACGGTGCGCTGAGCGCCGACAAGACGCTCGACTTCGTCGCCCAGACGGCATCCGCTCTGCAGGCCGCCCACGCGGCCGGTCTCGTGCACCGCGACATCAAGCCCGGAAACCTGCTGATCACGCCCGACGGCCGCGTCAAGATCACCGACTTCGGCATCGCCCGTATCGCCGACCAGGTGCCGCTGACGGCGACCGGTCAGGTCATGGGAACGGTGCAGTACCTGTCGCCGGAGCAGGCGTCGGGTCACCCGGCCTCCCCCGCCACCGACACCTATTCGCTCGGCATCGTCGCGTACGAGTGCCTCGCCGGCAAGCGCCCGTTCACGGGTGAGTCGCAGGTCGCGATCGCGATGGCGCAGATCAACGAGCAGCCGCCGCCGCTTCCGCCGACGGTGCCGATCCCGGTGCAGAACCTCGTCATGGCGATGATCGCCAAGAAGCCGAGCGATCGTCCGTCCTCCTCCGCCACTGTGGCGCGCGCCGCCCAGGCGCTGCGTCGCGGTGACCTGAACTCGGCCGCGATCGCCGTGCCCGCGATCGCGACGGGCGGCATCGCCGGCGACGACGACGCAACCCGCCTCCTCACCGCCACGGGCGATGACGGCACGACGCGCATCCTTCCGACGACCGCGTCCTTGCCGACCGGTGCCGACGACGACGAAGACGAGAAGCCGAAGAAGAAGCGCAGCCCGTGGACGTGGCCGCTGATCGCGCTCATCGCGCTGCTGGTCATCGTGCTCGGTGGCACCGTCTTCGCGCTGATGAATCAGGGCGCCGGTGACGACGACAAGCCGTCGAACACCCCGACCCAGTCGTCCACTCCCCCGGAGACGCCGAGCGAGACCCCCGACCCCGGCCCCACGCGGGTCGACGTCAGTGCGCTCAACCTGAACGGCATGGACTGCGCGACCGCGACGAAGACGCTCACCGACAATGGCTTCGTGAGCGACATCGCCTGCGTGAACGGCGACCCCGCTCCCTCGGATTCCGAGGTCGGTCGTGTCTACAACGTGGAGCCCACGGGCAACGTCGACGTCACGCGGGCGATCACGCTCACGGTCTACTCCGCGCGCACGGCACTCCCGGTGCCGAGCGACCGCCCGACGATCACGGGTGACCCGGTCGCCGGCAGCACCGTGAAGATCGCCTGGGGTACCGGGTTCACCTGCCCCAGCGGCACGACGCTCTCCGGCTACACGGTCTCGCTGCAGAACGGCACGTTCGTCTCGGGCGGCCCGACCTTCCCCGCCACCCAGCGCAATGCGGATGTCGTGGTCGGCACGGCCGTCGGGCAGCAGCTCATCGCGACGTACCAGGGCCTGTGCTCCGGTGGGACCGACCAGCGCACGTCGGATGCCTCCCCGCCGCTCTCCGTCACCATCACCGCTCCCGTGGTCGACCCCGGCGAGGGTGACGGCGACGGCGGCGCACAAGGGTAGCCTTATTGCTCAGTCACAGTCGTTCCAGGGGGTAGTCGGTGTCCACAGAGCCACGCGTTCTCGCGGGTAGGTACCGCGTCGGCGAGCTCATCGGGCACGGCGGCATGGCGAAGGTGTACCGCGGTCAGGATCTGACGCTCGGCCGCGAGGTCGCGATCAAGATCCTCGACCCCGATCTGGCCCGTGACACGGCGTTCCGCACGCGGTTCCGCCTCGAGGCGCAGGCAGCCTCCCGCATGTCGCACCCGTCGATCGTGCGCGTGTACGACGCGGGCGACCCCTCCAACGGCGAGAGCCCGTCAGACGACCCGCCCTACATCGTGATGGAGCTCATCAGCGGCACCCTGCTGAAGGACATCATCGCCCGGGGTCCGGTTCCCGTCGAAGACGCGGTGCGCTACACCGACGGCATCCTCGAAGCGCTCGACTACTCCCACCGCGCCGGCGTCGTGCATCGCGACATCAAGCCCGGCAACGTGATGGTCACCGACAAGGGCCAGGTCAAGGTCATGGACTTCGGCATCGCGCGCGCGGTGTCGGACTCGTCCTCCACCGTCGCCGAGACGACGCAGATCATCGGTACGGCGGCATACTTCTCCCCCGAGCAGGCGAAGGGCGAGCCGGTCGACGCGCGCGCCGACCTGTACTCCACCGGAGTCGTGCTCTACGAACTGCTCACGGGACGCCAGCCGTTCCGCGGTGAGTCCCCGGTCGCGGTCGCCTACCAGCACGTCAGCGAGACTCCGCTGGCACCCACCGAGGTGAACGAAGACTCCCCCGGCGCGCTCGACCCCGTTGTTCTGCGGGCGCTCGCGAAGGATCCGTACCAGCGCTACCCGGATGCCGCGCACTTCCGCGCCGCACTCGACGGCGCCGTCACCGGTATCGCTCCCAGCCGCAAGCAGCTCGGTGCGCTGACGAGCGAGCTGTACGGCCCGAGCCCCCGTCAGGCGCAGGAGACAGCACGGTCGCTGCGGCAGTTGAGCACCGACACCACGATGGCCCGCACGCAATCCGGTCCCCCGGTGGCGTGGATCTGGGCGGGCGTCGCCCTGCTCGCCGTGCTGCTGGCCTCCGTGCTGTTCTGGGTCTGGACGATCAGCATGCGCCCGGCCGAGGTGCCGGCCACTTCCCGCGTGGTCCCCGACCTGGTCAATGTGTCGTCGGAGCGTGCGCAATCCGATCTCTCCGATCTCGATCTCACGACGAAGATCGTGATCGAGACCAGTACCGACATCACCAAGGGCAACGTGATCCGCACCGACCCCGAAGCCGACGAGACGGTCAGCGAGGGCGACACCGTCACCCTCTACGTCTCGTCCGGCGTGGAAACGGCCACGGTGCCTCAGCTCGAGGGCCTGTCACTCGCGGATGCGAAGAAAGCCCTGGCCAGCGCCGGTTTGGAACTGGGCACGGTCATCCAACGCAACGACAAGTCGATCAAGGCCGACACGGTGATCTCGGCCAGCGAAGACGAAGATGCCGAGGTCGCGCCGAAGTCGGTGATCGACCTGGTCGTGGCGAGCGGCAAGGTCACGCTCACCGACCTCGCCGGGTGGACGCTCGCCGCGGCGACCACCAATCTCGAGGATCTCGGACTCACCGCGACACCCGTCGAGGCACCGGACTGCCCGGCGACCGATCCGGCGACGGTGATGTCGATGTCGGTGGCGCCGGGAGACGTGCCGATCGGTTCTGCCGTCGAGCTGCGTTACTGCACCGGCGAGTAGCTCGCGCGACGAGCTCAGCCGACGAGCTCAGTTCGCCAGTGGATGCAGCGCGTCGGAGCGGGCGACGGCGTCGGAGTCGCCCACCGACTCCAACCAGTTCGCGAGCAGGCGATAGCCTCCCACGCTGAGCACGCTCTCCGGATGGAACTGCACCCCGTGAATCGGGAGGCTCGTGTGGGAGACAGCCATCACGGTGCCGTTCTCGGTGCGCGCCGTCACCCGCAGTTCGGCGGGCAGATCCCTCTCGACGAGAGCGAGCGAGTGATAGCGGCCCACGTCGAGGGGTGAGGGGAGCCCGCCGAACAACACCGATCCGTCGTGTCGTATGGCCGAGGTCATGCCGTGCATGAGTTCGGGGGCCTCCGTCACGGGAGCGCCGAACGCCGCCCCGATCGCCTGGTGCCCGAGGCAGACCCCCAGCAGCGGCCGTCCCGTACGAGCCGCGATGCGGACGGCATCGATCGAGACTCCCGCGTCGGCCGGGGTACCGGGCCCGGGGGAGAGCATGAGCGCATCGAAGGCGGGAAACAGGCGCTCGAATTCGTCGGCATCGACGGCATCCGATTCGATCAGGAGCGTCTCGGCGCCGAGCTCATGCAGGTAGCCGACGAGGGTGTGCACGAAGCTGTCGTGATTGTCGACCACGAGCACCCGGGTCATTCGAGGTCGATCTCACCGGGGGAGACGATCGGGCTCACCCAGGGGAACACGAAGTAGAACAGCGCGTAGAGCACGGCCGCGATGACGACCAACAGGATCAACACCCGCACCCACCAGGGGCCGGGCAGCAAGCGCCAGATTCCGGCGTACATCAGAGTTCTCCCTCGTCGCTTTCCACAACCTACACCGAAGGCGCGGCCGGGGGCGGCGGCGGATCGGTCAGGGCGGTGGGCGGTCCTTCGGCGCGAGGCTGGAAGCTCTCGAACACGCCATAGGCGACGATGCGCTCGGCGAGCGAGTACAGCGGTGAGCAGGCGGTGAGGGTGATGTACCGCTCGCCGGTCGAGACCTCGGGCATCTGCGGCACGTCGGCGAGCACATCGGTCTGCGTCGGCTTGACGTACTCGAGCGTGCGGAAGCGGTAGGTGAACCAGCCGTCGGGCGTCTCGACGACGATCGCGTCGTTGAGCTGCAGCTTGTCGAGCTGGTTGAACGGCTTGCCCCAAGTCGTGCGGTGCCCGGCCATGGCGAAGTTGCCGACCTCGCCCGGCATCTTCGAGTTCGTGTAGACGCCGATGCCGAGGTCGTCGAGCGTGCGCGCGCGGCTCGTTCCGCCGTAGATGCCGAAGTTGTAGTCGGCACCGAAGCGCGGGATGTGCATCTGGCCGAGCTTCTCGGTGTCGGCGGGAGCCTTCGGGATCACGGGCTCGTACTCGGTGGTGCCGTCGTCGGTCTCGACGAGCGGAGGCAGCTCGGGCGCCGGGCCCGCAGCCCACTGCGCGGAGACCGCTGCGCCCTCTTCGTTCTTCTGCGCGGCGATGATGATGTCGCCGATCCACATCTGCCACGAGACGAACAGCAGCACGAGCACTCCCGCGGTCAACAGGAGTTCGCCGAGCACGCTCGCGAACGTCGCCCGGGATCGAGGCCGGGAACGATGCGGGCGTCGCCCCCCAGGCACGACGGATGCAGTCATGGCCGAGATCTTATCCCGCGGTGCTGAACGGATGCCGAGGGGCTCCAGAATCCGGCATCCATGAACAAGGGGACTGTTGGGTAGAATGACGGCATGGCACGAGACCGCAAGAGTGAAGAACCCGCCGTCGAGCGCGCCGAAGGCGAGGCAGCTCCCAACGCCGTATGGTTCAAGCCGGTGATGGTCGGCTTCATGTTGCTGGGCCTGGCCTGGATCCTCGTGTTCTACATCTCGGGCATGCAGTTCCCGATTCCGGGACTCGACAACTGGAACCTGGCGATCGGTCTGGGCATCGCCCTCATCGGTTTCCTCATGACCACGCGCTGGCGCTGACCCGCACCACGCACTTCCACGAAGGGGCCCCTCGCAGAGCGATGGGCCCCTTCGTCATCCCCTATACCTACGCGGTGAGGCTGGACGGCCGTCCTGGGGAGTGGGAACTCCCGGGAGTGAGCATCGGGAGGGGACCCGCGAAGCGGGGAGGGCACCCGCTCTGCGAACGAAGGGAGTTCACACTCCCCAGGACCCCACAGACCCTCAACAAGTTATCCACAGATCTCTCCACAGTCTGGGGAGAATTACACCGGTGTTATTCACAGGGGTTGAAAACCCTGTTAACAAGTCAGGTTCAGGCCGAGAGCAACAGTGGTGGTACGAGGAACACCACGGCGAGCAGCAGCACGACGGTCGCGCTCAACAGCACGATCTGCCAGGTGCGCTGTTCGCGACGCCGAGTGCGGGTGTAGATGAAGGCGATCAGCGCGCCGACGATGGCCCCGCCGAGGTGGGCCTGCCAGGAGATGCCCCCGGCGAAGAAGCCGAAGGCGAAGTTGATGCCGAGGATCACCAGGATGCCGGTCACGTTCGCTCCGATGTGGCGGCCGATGATCAACAGGCCCGCCATGAGGCCGAAGATCGCACCGGATGCGCCGACCGTGGGGTTGCCGGGGGCGATGAGGGCGACCATCACGGATCCGCCCAGACCGCTGATCAGATAGAGCGCGAGATACCGGGCACGGCCGAGCATGGGCTCGAGGCTCTGCCCGAGCATCCACAGCGCCAGCATGTTCAGCGCCAGGTGCACGAAGCCGCCGTGCACGAAGAGCGCCGTCATCAGGCGCCAGGGCTCGAAGGGGAGCGCGAAGAGGTTCGGGTACAGGTAGGGCGCATAGAACCAGAGCGCCTGCTTGATCGGCCCGTCCAGCCCGGGGATCAGCTGCACGAGTCCGATGAACGACGTGACTGCCAGCAGTACGTACGTGACGATCGGTCGGCCGCTGCGCACGGCGGCGACGGATCCCCGGTTGCCCCAGCGGCGCTCAGCACGCTTCTGCGCCGGGGTGCGGTTCTTGCGTTGCTCCTGCATGCACTCGGGGCAGATGACCCCGACCGCCGCCTGAGTCTGACACTCGGGGCAGATGGTGCGCATGCAGCGTTGGCAGAGCACGAAGCTCTGCCGATCCGGATGCCGGTAGCAGAAGTTGTCGCGATTGCTCGTGAACTCAGGCGTCGTCATCCGGATCGGCCGCAGCTGTCGTCAGGCCGCGACGATGTCGATCGACTGCAGCACGACCGGCTCGACGGGCTTGTCGCCCGCACCGGTGGGAACAGCGCCGATCGCGTCGACGACGGCCTTGGAGGCGTCATCGGCGACCTCGCCGAAGATCGTGTGCTTGCCCTGCAGCCACGGCGTCGGGTCGGTCGTGATGAAGAACTGCGAACCGTTCGTGCCCTCGGGCTTGCCCGTGATCGCGTTGCGGCGCAGGCCGGCGTTGGCCATCGCGAGGATGTACGGAGCGTTGAAGTTCAGCTCCATGTTGATCTCGTCGTCGAAGTTGTAGCCGGGACCACCGACGCCCTGACCGAGCGGGTCGCCGCCCTGGATCATGAAGTTCGGGATGATGCGGTGGAAGATGACGTCCTTGTAGAGAGCGCCCTCGCCCGGCTTGCCGGTGGCGGGGTGCGTCCACTCCTGGGTGCCGTCGGCGAGGCCGACGAAGTTCTTGACCGTCTTCGGGGCGTGGTCGCCGAAGAGGTTGATGACGATGTCACCGTGGTTGGTGTGCAGGGTTGCGACATGAGAGGCGTGAGGCATGCCCTCATTCTCGCAGAGCTTCCGATGAGTTGTCCCTGTTGTCCGCGCAGGACGAACGGGAAAGGTACAGGTCGGGCGGCGAGTTGGCAAGGGTGCGCGTTTTCCCACCTCGCACCCGGACTCGTCTGGCAAGATGGGGAACCCGCACTCCAATCGACAGGAGAACATCGTGAGCCTCAGCCGCAAGCGGAAGAAAGAACTGCGCCGACTGCAGAACGACGCCACCCAGCTCTGGGAGTCGCAGCAGGTTCTGGTCGGTCATGCCGCAGATGTCGCCCGAGAGGCCAGCCGTCAGCTGGGCAACCTCGGCCGCGAGCAGGTGGTCCCTGTCGTGCAGGACACCTACAACCGCAAGGTCGCGCCGGTCGTCGACCGCGGCGTCAAGATCGGCAAGCACGTCGTCGACGAGCGCGTCGTGCCGATCGTCGGCGGTGTCGTCGGCAGCGCCCTGACCGCGTGGGACGTCGCGAACGCCAAGCGCCACGGCATCGAGAAGCAGGTGCGCAAGGCCACCAAGCCGCAGAAGAGCGGACCCGGTCTGGGTTCGGTCGTCGCCATCATCCTCGGCGCCGCAGCCGCGGTCGGCGTTCTGTACGCCGCCTGGCAGGCACTCCGCGCCGACGACGAGCTCTGGGTCGCCGACGACCCGCTGTCTGCTCCCGACGCGTGACTCCGTCTGATCTCCCCTCCGCCGCTTCGGGTGCCGGAGGGGATCAGCATGTCCGGGTGAGGGAGGCCGCGGCCGCTCGTGGGCTCGCGGTCGACATCCGTGAGCGCCCGCAGGCCGGAAGTCTCTTCGAGGCGGCTGAGCTGTTGGGCATTCCGGCATCCGGCATCGTGAAGACGCTCGTCGTGAAACGCGCCGACGACACGTATCTGTTCGCGCTCGTGCCCGGCGGCCGTTCGATCTCCTGGCCCAAGCTGCGCGCGGTGGTCGGGGTGAACAAGCTACGCCTGCCCGAGCCGGAGCTCGCCCTCGCGGCGACCGGATACGAGCGCGGAACCATCGTGCCGATCGGCAGCACGACCGACTGGCCGATCTTCGCCGACGAGTCGATCGTGGGTCAACGCATCGCGATGGGCGCGGGAGCCCACGGCTACAGCCTGTTCGTGGATGCCGACGATCTCATCGCCGCCTATGGCGCGACCGTCGCCGACATCTCCGTGCCTGAGGAGCGTCGGGACTGACGGCAGGTCCGACCGCTCAGTAGATGCCGGCCATCCGCATCGCGATGTCGACCAGCTTCACCCGTTGCAGTTCGGCGACGGCACGACGTGAGAACCATTCGGCCATGTCGGTGGAACCGTCGGTCTCGAACCGCAGCTTTCCCCCCGTCACCTGCGCGCGGTAGACGATGCGCAGGGTGTGCAGGGGCTCGGCGGCCTTCTGCACGCGCTGCGTGGCGGGGATCACACGGGAATGGATGCCGAGGAGCTCGCCGACCTTGACGCTGTAGCCGGTCTCCTCGCGGAGTTCACGGCGGACGGCGTCTTCCGGCGATTCGCCCGGTTCGAGGCCACCGCCGGGCATGGTCCAGGCCACGCGTCGACCTTCGGTCCAGCGCGCGAGCAGCAGCCGGCCGTCGTCATCGGTGACGACCGCGTATGCCGCGACACGCAGGTCCATGGATCACACACTATCGGGCGCCCACGACACCGCCGTCCGTGTGTCAGATCACCCGCGATCCGGCGACGTAGGTGGCGACGACCGCGGTGTTCGCGAGGTCTTCCGCCGACACGGTGACCGGGTCACGGTCGACGACCAGGAAGTCCGCGAACAGTCCGGGCACGAGAGCACCGACCTCGTTCTCGCTGAACAACTGCCAGGCGGCGTTGGTCGTATGGCCCTGCAGGGCCTGGGTTCGCGTGACCGGCGTGCCGCCCGGCATCCGATACCCCCTACGCGTGGTGCGGGTCTCCGCCACCGCCATGTTGCGGAACGGCTCGTTCGGCGTGACCCACCCGTCGTTGTGGAAGGTCGCGCGGTGGCCGGCGGCGAACGCTGCTCCGGCGTCGGCCCAGGCACCGCCGTGCTCCGGACCGAACAGGTCGTCGACCAGCACTTCGCCCCAGTACGTGATGTGGTCGACGAACAGGCTCACCGTGACGCCGAGCGCGGCCGCGCGATCGAACTGGGCGGGAGTCATCGCCCCGCAGTGCTCCAGCCGGAACCGGTGATCGCTCAGACCGTGACGGGTGATGATCTGCTCGTACACGTCGAGGGTGGTGTCGATCGCCCGGTCGCCGTGCACATGGCATGCCAGCTGCCATCGCCCGGCGGCGTACGGCTCGGCGATCTCCTGCAGCTGCTGCGCGGTGTAGTTCGCGTGCCCGATGTGGTGCGGCTCGAGGCCGAGATCACGCGTGGCCGGTGTGTCGAGGTAGGGGAAGGAGGTCGCGATGTTGCCGACCCAGGGCGAGCCGTCCGACCACGTCTTCACCCCGGTCTGGCGGAACCACGGGTCGTCGTCGTCGGCGCGCGGGCTCACGGTGCCGCCGGGGCGCGACATCTCGTACCAGCGCAGCCGCAGGGGGAGCGCACCCTGGCCGCGCAGCGCCGCGATCAGCGGGTTGAGCTCGGCATTCCAGGAGAGATCCGCGACGGTCGTGATGCCGCGCGCGGCCAGATCTCGCAGATGACCGGTGAGCAGTTGCGGCAGGTGCTGCTGGGCGGCCGCGAGAAGCGGAGCGAGGATCATCTCCACCGCCGCCGCTTCGAGGGCGACCCCGGAGAGCTCACCATCGGCATCATGGCCGAACGACGCGCCCACGGGGTCGGGTGTCGCGCGGTCGACGCCCGCGGCCCGCGCTCCCGCGGTGTTGAAGTAGGCGGAGTGGCCCGAGTTGTGGATCACCACGAGAGGCACGTCACCGGCGAGCCCATCGAGCAGTCGGATGTCGGGCTCGGGGAGCCCACGCTGCAGCAGCGCATCCCAGCCGTTCGCGAACACGGCGGCGCCGGCGGCAGAGGCGACGGCGGTGCGGAGAGTGGAGAGCACGGCATCGGCATCCGGCACGACCACCGGGCGGATGTCGACCACGAGATCGGAGAGGACGATCGCCGAGAATCCGGGGTGTCCGTGGGGCTCGATCAGCCCCGGCATGACCCAGCCGTCGAGCGCGACGGTCTCGGCATCCGGGAATCGAGCGTGCAGCTCGGCGGTCGAACCGATCGCGACGACGCGGCCGTCCTCGACGGCCATCGCCTCCGCCCGGGTGTCGACGGTGGGGCTGAGCGGACGGATGCGGCCGGTGAAGACTGTCGTCATGGCGTCAGTCTGGCAGGGACGGGCGCGGCCGGCCACGGGATCGATCACGAATCGAGAAGCGCGGCGGGGCGCGGCATCCGTACGCTGAATCCCACACCCACCGCCGAGAGGATGCACCATGGCCGAGGACACCAAGAACTTCACCGCCGAAGAGCGCGAGGCCATGCAGGCTGCCGCCAAGGAGGCCAAGACCCGCCGCTCGCGCGCCAAGCAGTCGCCGGAGGAGCTGCGCGCCGCAGGCGAGGCCGACATCAAGGCGGCCATCGAGAAGCTCACCGCCGAGGATCAGACGCTGGCATCCGACCTGCACGCCCTCGTCTCGGAGGTGGCGCCCGAACTCGTGCCTCGCACCTACTACGGCATGCCCGCCTGGGGCCGTGACGGCAAGGTGCTGTGCTTCTTCCAACCGGCCAGCAAGTTCAAGGTGCGCTACGGCACGTTCGGCTTCGAGCCGATCTCGAACCTCGACGAGGGCACGATGTGGCCCACCGCCTACGCCATCCTGGACTTGACATCCGCGAACCGGAAACTTCTCACGGAGCGCATTCGTCTCGCCATCAGCTGACGATCGGCGGTCGGAGCAGACAGGCGCAGACACGGCCGGAACCCCGCAGTAGCGTGGATGCCGTGACCACTCCGCCCTTCGCCTCCGCCGTGTATTCCGCCCGTCTCGATCGTGCCGCGGCCCTCGCCGCCGAAGCCGGGCTCGACGCCGTCATCGTGGGCCCCGGACCCGACCTGCAGTACCTGGTCGGCGTCGAGGGCGACACGATCGAGCGCCTCACCGCACTCGTCCTCGGACCCGATCTCACACCCACGGTCGTGGTGCCGCGCATGGAACTCGCGAAGGTGCGATCCACCGCCGTCGGCGCGCTGGGTTTGCGCATCGCCGACTGGGTCGACGGTGAGAACCCCTACGACCTGGTCGCGGATGCCGTCGGAGGTGGCACGCGAGTCGCGGTGTCCGATGCCCTGCCCGCGCTGCATGTGATCCCGCTCGCGGAGCGGCTGGACGTGCGGATCGAGCTCGCGACCCCCGTGCTGCGCGAGGGACGCATGATCAAGGATGCCGCCGAGATCGCGGAACTGCGGCGCGCCGGTGAAGCGATCGATCGCGTGCACCGGCGGGTGCCGGAGTGGCTGCGGGCCGGACGCACGGAGCGCGAGGTCGCCGCCGACATCGCCGAGGCCATCGTCGCCGAGGGACATCGCAGCGTCGAGTTCGTGATCGTCGGCTCCGGCCCGAACGGCGCGGATCCGCACCATGAGGTCTCGGACCGCGTCATCCGGTCCGGCGAGATCGTCGTCGTCGACATCGGCGGGGCCGTGCCCAGCGGCTACAACTCCGACAGCACCCGCACCTATGCGGTCGGCACCCCCGACCCCGCCGCCGCCGAACGGATCGCGGTGCTCGTGCGAGCGCAGCAGGCCGCGGTGGATGCGGCGCGGCCCGGTGCCACGGCATCCGACGTCGACGCAGCCGCCCGCACCGTGCTCGCCGACGCGGGACTGGGCGACGCCTTCCTGCACCGCACGGGTCACGGCATCGGCGTCTCGGTGCACGAGGAGCCCTACATCGCGCCGGGCAACGACCTGGTGCTGCGCGAGGGCATGGCCTTCAGCATCGAGCCCGGTGTCTACTTCGCCGGCGAATGGGGCTCCCGCATCGAAGACATCGTGGTGCTCACGGCCGACGGCTGCGAGCGCCTGAACGTCGCCCCGCACACCCTCACCATCGTCTGACGCAGCGCACGGAACGACGAAGCCGCCCACCCGAGGAGGGGTGAGCGGCTTCGTCGGTGAAGACCTGCGGGGGTCAGGACTCCACTCGGCGTCGGCGGATGACCAGCACGCCACCTGCGGCGAGCAGCATCAGCACCAGGGAGATGAGCACGACGGGGATCGCGCCTCCCGTTCCGGCCAGACCGTCGCCACCGCCGGCTGCCGCGGTCACCCGCAGTGCAGCCTCGGCGCTCAGACCGGAGTCCGCGCCCTCGACGATGAGCGTGTGGGCGCCCACCGGTGCGGATGCCGGCACGGTCACGGTGACCCGGAATGCTCCGGTTCCGTCTGCCGTGACCTCACCGAGGCGGATCGGGTCGGAGTGCAGCGTGATGGTGACCTTCTCGCCCGAGGCGAAGCCGCGGCCGGTCACCTCCAGGCTTCCACCCTGCACCACGCTCTTCACACCGAGCACGACCTCTGCCTCGAGCACCGGGGTGCCACGGACGTCGAGCGTGAGGGGCGACGACTCGGAGCCGCGGTACGCATCCGGGTCGGACGGCACGAACCGGGCGACGAACGTGTGGCTTCCCGAGGTCGCGATCAGCACGTCGGCCGTCGCGGTTCCGGCCGTGACCGTCGCCGATCCGACGATGGTGCTGCCTTCGAGGAAGTCGACCTTGCCCGCGGCGCCGGCCGGGGTGACCGTCGCCGTCAGTGCGATCGACTCACCGGCGACCGGGTCGTCGGAGCCCGCGGCCAGCGTGACCGAGGTGCTCTGCGGCGTCGAGGCCTCGGCGGTGACCCGGAGAGACGCTCTCGCTTCGACGTTCGAGACGTCGCCGAGCGCCACCACGGGGTGATCGCCATCCACGGCATCCTCCGGCACGATGATGTCACCGCGGATGCCGCCGTCGCCGTCGGCCTCCACGACCACCGGCTCCTCGTCGTCGATACGGATCGAGACGTTCTCATCGGGTGCGAAGCCGGTACCGGTGATCTCCACCGTGTCGCCGGGACGCGCCTGCTCCGGTGCCGTGATCTCCGGCGTGTAGCTGGGCTCCGGATCCTCGACCACGATCTCGAGCGTCTTCGCGGCCGACTGCACACCGTCGTCCGCCGTGACCGTCACCGTGAAGGTGCCCGCCGTGGCGTAGGTGTGGCTGGAAGCGACGACTCCGTCGACGACCTCGACCGCGGTGATGGCCGAACCATCGCCCCAGTTGACCGTCGCGGTGGTGTCTCCGGCGCCGCCGGTGACCGTGGCGAGCGTCGCGTCGAACTCCTCGCCCGTGATCTGACCCGACACGGTGCCTGCCGTGACGCTCAGCGGCGCAGCAGCGGCACGGTCGCCGTCCGACGCGATGGCGAAGATGTGCACGCGTCCGTCGTTCAACGAACCCGCCTCCTTCGGCATCGTCAGCGACTCGACGACCTTCGGGGCACCCACGTCATCCACATCGATCGTGACCGGTGCGGTGGCGTAGATCGCCGTGTTCTTGATGCTCGACTCCGCGCCCGTCCCGGAGAGGCGTCCCTCCGAGATGGTGAGCACCGTGTTGCCCTCGTAGGGGTTCCCCGATGCGCCGACCCAGTCGCCGAGGCTGATCAGCACGCGCTGCTCCGTCCCGTCGGTGAAGTGCAGCACGGCCTCCGAGTCACGGTTGCTCTCGGTCGCGGTTCCGATGAACGAGAGCTTCTTCGCACCGTCTCCGAGCGAGATGCGCACGGTCTGACCCTCACCGGTGATGTTGTCGGGCGCGCCCGGTGCCACCTCCGGCAGGTCGTACGTCAGCTCGGTACCAGGGATCGTCAGGGTCTCGCCCTGCACGAAGCCGTCGGCGACGAGCTTGTCGCGGAAGTAGCCGTGACCCTGCGAGTCGCAGTTCGCCGCGGTGACATCGAGGTCGCCGATGCAGACGTTGTTGAAGGCGCCGACCAGCGTCTCATCGCGGTAGACCGTCACCGATGCCGTGGTCTGAGCCACTGCGCCGTTCGAGTCGCGCACCGTGATGGCCGCCGAGTACGTTCCCGGAGCCGTGAAGGTGTGCGGTGCGCTCACCTTCCACCCGCCGAGGTCGTCCTTCGCGAGCTTCACGTCGGTCTGCTCGGTGCCGTCGCCGTAGTCGACCGTGACGGTGTAGCCGGCGGCATCCGTCTCGGTTCCCACGATCGTCGCCAGGGATCCGGTGAACGCGGTGTCGACCTTCACGCGCTGCGGCGCACCGGCCGAGATCGCGAGCCCGTCAGCGGCCGAGGCCGAGGCGAACAGTTCGACCTCCGAGAGCGACAGCGCCGCACTCGATGACGTGAGCGTCAACTTCACGCTCGTGTAGCCGTCCTGACTCTGCGCCGAGAACGGCCGGGTCTGCGAATCCCACGTGAACGATTCGCCCTCGCGGCTGTCGATCTCGGTCCAGGTCTTGCCGTCGACCGAGCCCTCGAGCGTCCAGCTCGACGGAGCATCCGCCTTGGCAGCGCTGGTCAGCGTGTACTGACCGATCGAGACGGGTCCCGACTGCGAGGTCCACAGCAACTCGGTCGAGTCGCCCGCGAACGTCACCTTCGAGGTCATGTTGTCGTCGATCAGCGAACCGACGGGAGTGCCGTCGGTCGCCGTGAGGGTTCCCCGGCCGACCTTGGTGGCGTCGACGAGTGTGGTGGGCACGTCGAGCCTCTCGCCCAGATCCTTCGCGCCCCAGGCGGACGGTGTCGCGCTCATCGTGAAGTCGAGCGTTCCTCCCTCGCGCACCAGGTCGCCGTCGAAGGTCGTCTGGTCGATGGCGGTGCCGTTGATGCTGACGCCTGCGACGTAGTCCTTGCCCGCCGACGCACCGGGTGCGTTGATGACCAGGTCGGTGTCACCGATCGAGAGCGTCGCGCTGTCGAACAGCGGCGTGCCGATCGTGTAGTTCCCCGATCCGACCTCGAGCGGGTAGAAGCCCAGCGCCGAGAAGACGTACCAGGCCGAGAACTCGCCGTTGTCCTCGTCGCCCGGGTAGCCCTGGCCGATGTCGGATCCGACGAACAGACGGTCCTGGATGTCGCGGATGAGCTCCTGCGCCCCCGAGGGGTCGCCCGCCTCGGCGAGCACGTAGGGGATGTGGTGCGCGATCTGGTTCGACATGCCGAGCATGCCCAGTCGCACATCGCGAGCCTCACGTGCTTCGTGGATGCCGGAGTGGTCGGCCTTCTCACGGGTGGTGAGGAAGTCGTGCATCACGTCGACGAGTCCCTGGCGTCCGCCGTAGAGCGCGGCCAGACCGTCGACATCGTGCGGGGCGTGGAACCCGAACGTCCAGGCGCTGGCCTCGGTGAAGGCACCGCCCCACGCCTTCTTGTCGAAGTCCGCCCCGGCGGTCCAGCTGCCATCGGCGTTGCGCGAGGTGAACGTGCCCGCTTCGGGGTTGTACATCTCGACGTAGTGCTCGGCACGTGCCTCGAAGTAGGTCGCTTCCTCCTTCAGCTGCGCGACACGGTCCTTCGGCGTCTTCGGGTCCTCCGAGAGCGCCTTGGCCATCTCGGCGATGCCGAAGTCGTTGATGTAGCCCTCGAGACCCCACGATGCACTCTCGTGCGTGCTCGCCTCGGTGTAGCCGAGGAAGATCGACTGGCCGAGTCCCTTGCGTCCGACGGCGTTGGATGCCGGGAGCACGGTGGCGTTCTTGACCGCCGCGTCGTAGGCCTCGAGCGCGGTGTCGGTGCTGAGCGCACCTGCGAGGTAGGCGTCGGCGAAGGCGACGTCGGAGCTCGTGCCCGTCATCAGGTCGGCGTAGCCGGGGGAGGACCAGCGCGCGACCCATCCGCCGTCACGGTACTGCTGCACGAAGCCGTCGACCAGTTCCTCGGTCACGTCGGGGTAGAGCAGCGAGTAGAGCGGCCAGGCGGTGCGGTACGTGTCCCAGAAACCGTTGTTGACATAGATCTTGCCGTCGACGATCTTGGCGTTGGTCTGGGTGTCGCTCGCCGATCCGCTGGTGGCGGAGACGGGGCTGGCGTACTTGTAGACCGGCTTGGTGGCCGTTCCCGTGTTCTCGAACTGCGAGTTGGGGTAGAGGTTCAGGCGGTAGAGGCTCGAATAGAGGGTGACGAGCTGGGTGTCGCTCGCGCCCTTCACGTCGTGCACGACGCTGAGTCGCTCGTTCCACGCATCGCGAACGGCCTTGTGAGCGCGGTCGAACGAGACGCCCTCGAGCTCGAAGCCGTGGTTGGCCTTCGCCTGATCCTGCGAGATGAACGACGACGACAGGCGCAGCTCTACCGTGCGGTCGGTCGTCGTGTCGAACGCCGCGTAGCGCGCGGTGCCGTTGCGGTCACCACGGGTGGTGGCGCCGGATGCGGTGGGCTGGCGGTCGAACGTGCCGTACACGAACATGCGTGTGCGACCGGGCCAGCCGGAGCCGCCGTCGACCCATCCTGAGACGGTGTCGCCGGAGACGGTGAGCTTCGAGTTATTCACGAGCTGGTCGATAAGCACGGAGCTGGCGTCGCCGGTGAACTCGAAGCGATAGATCGCGCCGTGGTCGGTCGCGGTGACCTCGGTGTTGATGCCGTTGTCGAACTCGACGCCGTAGATGTCGGGCCGCGCGGTCTCGTTCTCGTGGTGGAACGTGAGCTTGCGGTCGTTCAACGACGACGTGGGGTTGGCATTCGCGGCGGGAAGCACGGCGATCTGGTTGCGGTCACCCATCCAGATGCTGGGCTGGTGCGAGAAGCCGATGCCGTTGAGTGCCGGCAGGTTCTGCGCGGTGTTCGCCCGCTGGTACTGGTAGATCGTGCCCACGTTGTCGGCGTTCGTCATCGGAGTGATGAAGTTGAACCCGTTCGGCCAGGCGGTCGCCGGCAGGTTGTTGCCGCGCGAGAAGCCGCCGGTCGAGTTCGTGCCGCGGCGGGTGTCGACGTACGACACGAGTCCGTCGGAGGTGTCGAGCTCTTCGGCCGCACCGATCGCGACGTCGTCGAGCCAGCCGCTGAAGGCGGTCTCACCGGTGGGCACCTCGACGCCCTTGACGTCGGTGCCGGGGTGGTCGTAGGTGAAGAGGATGTCGTCGACCGTGCGTCCGGCGAACTGGCCGAGGTCGACCGTCACCTTGTTCCACTGGTTCGGCCACAGCACGTTGGCCTGGCCCTGCTGGCGGGCGCTCGCGCCGTAGCCGTAGGAGTCGACGGCGCCACTGGTGGAGAGCGTCGTGCCGTCGTCGAAGGTCAGGTCGACCGCGACGAAGGTGGCGGCGTAGGTCTGCTCACCGTCGAGGTTGGGGAAGACGAGGTACGACAGCTGGCTGTCGTCGTCGAGCGCGATGCCGGCGTCGTCGTACAGCACGCTCGTCGAGGAGGCGGGCCCGGCGTCGAGGTGGCGCCCGGTGTACTGCAGCGCCTTCGTGCCGGTGAAGCCCACGCCCGTCTTGGCGGTGTCGGAGCTGGTGGGCCCGTTGCCGATCTGCAGCTTGAGGTCTGCGGGCTCCGGAGTCGCGCCGTCGACGGCGATCGGCTCCCAGCCGGCCAGCTGCACGATGTTCTTGCTCGGCGTCTTCGTCGCGAGCACATCGAGGCGGTAGTACGTGTAGGCGGTGCTCGCGGTGGCGAGCGTGAAGGAGCGCGTCTCGCCGCGGCCCGTGAACAGCTCGCCGCTGCGCTCGTCGACGGTCACCCAGTCGGTGCCGTTGTTCGAGCCCTGCACGCGGAAGTCCTTGGGGTCGCGGTCGGGCTCGTCGTTGCCGGAGGTGAGGATGTAGCGCACCATCGGCTGCGGAGCCGCGAGCTGGTACTGCACCCACGCCTTGTTCGTGAAGGCGAGCCACTTCGACGAGGCATTGCCGTCGGCGACGAAGGTGGCGGCTTCGTTCGGGGTGTTCTGAGCGGATGCCGTCACCGCGGTGACGCCGCTGAGCACGCTGCCCGGCGCGAACTGGCTGCCGGTGACGTTGACCGCCTTTCCGGTGCCGGTCAGCACGGGTGCGGCGTCGCCGGTCTCGAAGGATGACGAGAATGTCGATCCTGCGGCCGCTGATGCCTGCACCGGCGTCAGCATGGCCATGCCCACCGTCAGGGCGACGCCGGCCGCTGCCCATGATCGGCGCGCGGGGCGTTGATTGCTCGGGCTGGGGACCCTCATGGTTGCTCCTCAAACTCCACTGCTGTGTGTCGTCCGTCTGCCGCGGGCCTTCCGATGAGACCGCGTGACGATATGACATCGCTGTCATATGATGAGGACGCTACCACAGCGTTCGCGATCCAGGGAAGGTGCATCTGCATCGGACGACCGCGATAATGAGCTATCCGCCCCCGGCGGGCAAGGGGGACGCATGACACGCACCGATGACGAGACCGCTCCGCGGCCGACGCTCGCACAGGTGGCTGCCCGCGCCGGAGTCAGCCTGAAGACGGCATCCCGCGCCCTGGGCGGCGAGTCGTACGTGAGCGAGAAGACCCTCGCGAGCGTGCTCGCGGCGGCCGCCGAGCTCGACTATCAGCGCAATGCCGCCGCCAGCCTGCTCGCCAGTGGCCGCCTGGCCGATTCGATCGGGCTCATCACGGGAGACTTCACCAACCCCTTCTACTCCGCGCTGGCGCAGGCGGTCGAAGACGAGATCCGTCCTCGGGGCATGCACCTCTCGGTCGCGAACTCCCGCGAGTCGGCCGAGCAGGAGGAACGCGTCGCCCACGACCTCGCCGACCGCCAGACCAAGGCCGTCATCACCGTCTCGGCCATGACCGATCACTCCGACTACGCGCAGCTGCAGGCCCGCGGCATCCCCGTCGTGTTCGTCGACCGCCCGGCCGAGCATCTCGATGCCGACTCGGTCGTGTTCGACAACCGCGAAGGCGGGCGCTTGGCGGCGCGGCATCTGATCGAAGCCGGACACCGCCGCATCGCATTCATCGGTGACTACGCCTGGCTGCCCACGTACCGGCAGCGCCTGGCCGGAATGGGCGATGTGCTCGACGCTCTCCCTCCCGGTGAGGGTTCCGATTGGCGAGACCTTCTCCGCACGGACGCGCACGACGTCGCGTCATCGCGGGACTGCATGCGCGAGCTGCTCGCCCTCGATCATCCGCCGACGGCGGTGGTCGCCGGGAACAACCGCATCCTGCTCGGCGTCATGGAGGAGATCTCCGATCACGACGGGGCTTCCCCCGCGGTGATCGGCTTCGACGAACCGGAGTGGGCTCAGGTGCTGGGCATCAGCGTCGTGACGGGCGACGTCGAGGCTCTCGGACGCCAAGCTGCCCGCCTCGCCGTCGCTCGTCTGAGCGACCGCACCCGCGCCTACGAGAGCGTCGTGATCCCGATGCAGCTCATCTCCCGGCGGTCGACAGCCGCGTCTGTGGGTTGAGCGCCGACACGGCCTCGTCGACCGAGACCAGATCGGCCATCGTGACCGCACCCTGCATCGATCCGGCGATGCGAAGAGCGGCGAGCGCGGTCAGCCGGCCGGTGGCCTCGGATTGGCCGGTTCCCGCCGCCTGCTGACGCTCGCCGGTGCGGCGATTGCGCGCCACGACGTGCCACTCGTCGCTGCCGAGGTGCGGGGCGATCCCGAGGACGCCCCGGAGCGCAGGCAGTCGACCGATCAGCGCGAGGGATGCCGTCATCGCCGCCGAGCCGAGCGTCAGGTAGGACCGGATGGTCGGCGAGCCGGTCGGAGCCAGCAGGATGTGGTCAGGGAAGTCCGCTCGCAGGTACCGGCGGGTGCGGCCGTCCGGGCCCTCCGCGCGCAGGCTCGAACGGAGATTGCGCACGGTAGCGCCCTCCGGAGGCCGGTGCAGATCGGTGCCCACGAGTCCGGCGGTCCAGGCGACCGCGGCCGGTCCGTGCTGTTCGCCGCTTCCGAGCATCACGAGCACGTCGATCTCGTCACCGGGTCGGCTCTCGATCGCAGAGGCGAGCACCGTGGTCAGCCCCGGTGCGAGGCCGGCGCCCAGGACGACGGGTCCGGATGCCGCCTCGCGCACAGCCTCGAGATAGGCGCCGGTCGCGGAGATGTCGACGAACGGGGTGGGCGCGACGGCGACGGCGAGTTCGACGCGCTCGATGCCGGACGCGTTGATCACGACGTCGTGGGCTGCGGCGAGCGCGGGCAGCGAGCTGAGGTCGCCGCGCAGATCGAGGCGGACCCCGTCGGACGCGGCGCGGCTGGCCGACGTCACCTCATGCCCGCCGTTCTCGAGTTCCCGGCGGATCACGGTACCGACGGCGCCGCGCGCCCCGAGCAGCAGTGCCTTCATCGGATGCTCGTGAGGGGTGAGGGGTCGGTCATGATGGCTCCTTCTCGCCCACGCACGGTGCGCGGGCGACCTCCATGATGGATCCCGGCAGGTCGCGGCATCCACCTCGTTTGCCGTTTCTGCAACAGGGGAGCGATGGATGCCGCGTCAGACCAGGGCGGCGGCGCTCCGCTGCTCCTGCTCCCGCAGTGCGCGCTCGACAGCCTCGACGTCGCGCACCGCACCGCGGTCGGCCGAGGTTGCCATGGCGGCGTAGGCGCGCAGCGCCAGCGACACGGGGCGGGTGCGATCCACGGGGCGGTAGCCACCGGCATCCAGAAGGCGTGCGCGACGCTCCGCGAGCACCGCATCGTCGACCCGCAGGCTCATGCCGCGCGAGGGGATGTCGATGTCGATGATGTCGCCGTCCTCGACCAGCGCGATCACGCCGCCGGCCGCCGCCTCGGGCGAGACGTGGCCGATCGAGAGACCCGAGGTGCCGCCCGAGAAGCGGCCGTCGGTGATCAGCGCGCACACCTTGCCGAGCCCGCGGCCCTTGAGGAACGAGGTCGGGTGCAGCATCTCCTGCATGCCCGGGCCGCCCTTGGGCCCCTCGTAGCGGATCACCACGACGTCGCCCTGGCGCACCTTCTTGCCGAGGATCTTCGCGACCGCCTCCTCCTGCGACTCGCACACCACGGCGGGGCCGGAGAACGACCAGGATCGACGGGTCGACGCCCGCCGTCTTCACCACGGCGCCGTCGACGGCGAGGTTGCCGCGCAGCACGCCGAGGCCGCCGTCGACCGAGTAGGCGTGCTCGACGTCGCGGATGCAGCCGGTCGCGGCATCCGTCGTCGAGGCGCGCCCAGCGCTCCGACTGCGAGAACGCGGTCGAGGAGCGCACGCCGCCGGGAGCAGCGTGCCAGAGTCTCGCGGCCTCGTCGTCGCCTTGCCGCCGCGGACGTCCCAGTCGTCGAGCCACGCGCCGAGCGACGTGGCGTGGACGGTGCTGCACGTTCTCGTCGAGCAGGCCGCCGCGGCGCAGCTCGCCGAGCAGCGCGGGGATGCCACCGGCGCGGTGCACGTCCTCCATGTAGTACATGCGGCCGTATGCCGGGTTGGGAGCGACCTTCGCGAGGCACGGGCACGCGGCGCGAGACGGCGTCGATCTCGTCGAGGCCGAAGCTGACGCCGGCCTCGTGCGCCGCGGCGAGCAGGTGCAGGATCGTGTTGGTGGAGCCGCCCATCGCGATGTCGAGCGCCATGGCGTTCTCGAAGCGCGGCGGAGCTGGCGACGCTCGCGCGGCAGCACGGAGGTGTCGTCGTCGTAGTAGAAGCGCTTGGTGATCTCGACCGCGAGCTCGCCGGCCTTCTCGTACAGGGCGCGGCGGGCGGTGTGGGTGGCGAGCACCGAGCCGTTGCCGGGCAGCGCGAGGCCGAGCGCCTCGGCGAGGCAGTTCATCGAGTTCGCGGTGAACATGCCCGGAGCAGGAGCCGCAGGTCGGGCAGGCGTTCTCCTCGATGCGCTTCATGTCGGCATCCGACACGGTGTCGTTCGCGGCCTCGGAGATCGCGTCGACCAGGTCGAGGGTGCGCACCGTGCCGTCGACGAGGGTGGCTCGTCCGGCCTCCATCGGTCCGCCCGACACGAAGACCGTCGGGATGTTCAGGCGCAGGGCGGCCATGAGCATGCCCGGGGTGATCTTGTCGCAGTTCGAGATGCAGACGAGCGCGTCGGCCTGATGCGCGTTGACCATGTACTCGACCGAGTCGGCGATCAGGTCGCGCGAGGGCAGCGAGTACAGCATGCCGCCGTGGCCCATCGCGATGCCGTCGTCGACCGCGATCGTGTTGAACTCGCGCGGGATGCCGCCGGCGGCGGAGATCGCGTCGGAGACGATGCGCCCGACCGGCTGCAGGTGGGTGTGACCGGGGACGAACTCGGTGAAGCTGTTCGCGACGGCGATCATCGGCTTGCCGAAGTCGGCGGGGTTGACGCCGGCGGCGCGGAACAGGGCACGGGCTCCTGCGGCGTTGCGGCCGTGCGTGACGGTACGGGAGCGAAGGGGGGTGGGCATTGTTCCACCCTGCCCTCGCGCGCGGTGATCCGGAAGACGGCGCTGACACTAGTAGTGGGAGCACTAGGTTTGTACGCATGGCCAGCGACGAACAGCAGCGGAAGGAACTCGGGGCCTTCCTGCGCGCCCGTCGCGAGCATCTCGACCGCGCCGACTTCGGGCTGCCCCCGGCCGGACGCGGCCGCACGGTGGGGCTCCGCCGCGAGGAGATCTCGTATCTGTCGGGCGTGAGCGTCACCTGGTACACCTGGCTCGAGCAGGGGCGCGGCATCAATCCCTCACGGCAGGTGCTGGATGCCGTCGCCACCACGCTGCACCTCACGATCACCGAGCACGACTATGTGCTGCGCCTGGCGGGATTCGCTGCGGCACGACCCGGCGGAGGAGAGGCCGTCGAGACGGCACCGGCGCACGTGCAACGGTTCCTCGACGCGCTCGACGAGCACCCCGCCTACGCCCTGGCCCCCGACTGGGGCGTCGCCGGCTGGAACGCGGCCTATGAAGCGCTGTATCCGAACGTGGCACAGACCCCGCCGGAGCAGCGCAACCTGCTGTGGCTGATCTTCACCGATCCGTACGTGCGCTCCCTGCTCGACGACTGGGATGTCACCAGCCGCCGATTCCTCGCCGAGTTCCGCGCCGAAGCCGGCCCGCGCCTGGGTGACCCCCGCTACCGCGACCTGGTGTCACGGCTGATCGAGGCCAGCCCGGAGTTCCGTGAACGATGGGAGAGTCACGACATCCGCGGCTTCCAGTCACGGGAGCGCGTGTTCCAGCATCCCGAACTCGGCCGGCTGGTCTTCGAGCACCACCAGTTGCGCCCGTCGGATCAGACCGACATCCAACTCGTCGTCTACACGCCCGACGATGCGACCCGCGAGCGCTTCGGGCGCCGCGGACGCTGAGTGTCGGGCGCCATCTGCCTGCGCGTCAGGGCCAGTACGGCTTCGCCCGCTCGGTGAGCTCACGCATCGCCGAGCCGTCGAGCACGATACGGGTCTCCTCGACGCCGAGGGCCGGCCACTGCACCACGAGCTCGATCGGCCCCGCCGGGGGCGCCGGCCACAGCCACAGGTGATCACTGCCGGCGTAGGAGCTCCCTCCGCCTCCACCGCCCTGCTGCTGGCTGTGCAGAACGTGCCCCTGCGGCTCGGCCATCGGATCGCCGACATCGGAGTACGGCGAGTCGGCCAGCAGCTTGTCACCGTTGCCGAGCACCATTCCGTACCGGAGCCGACCGGCCTGCCCCGAGGGGCCCGAGAAGGGGAGGTACTCCAGGAATGTCGCGCACAGCTCGTTCCACTCCGTCAGCGGCATCCCGTTCCGGCGAAGGCGACGATCCACCCGCAACTCCACGCCGTCGCTGTAGACCGCGACGACCACCAAAGCGATGGCGAGATGATCGGTCACCGCCAGAGTCTCCGAGACGGGGAGGAGTGCGGGCAGCTCATCCTGAGGACTGCTCCACCACCGGGGCGAGTTGCTCTCGCTCTCCTCGGGCTCGGTGATCTCCGGGTCTGGCGGGAAGAAGTTCATGCTGCCAGCAGATCATGGGCGCTTCGCGGCACGCAAGAGTGCTGCGGGATACGGGCACACGCAGGAACATGGCACGCGCCGATTCCCTCCGGGATATGACTTTCCCCCCGTTCTCGGGGTAGCCCACCGGCCGGTGATCCACTTCAGTGAGGGAGGGTGTGGCCATTCGGTCGACCATGGACATCCACGTTGGAGGATCCCGATGGAGTTTCTCGTCTCGGCGGCACTGGCGATCGTGGGTGGCATCCACCTTCTTCCGCTGACCGGAATCCGCGGCTCCGCCGCCCTGACCCGTCTGTACGGCGTTCCGATCGATGAGAAGAATCTCGAGATCCTGATGCGTCACCGAGCGGTGCTGTTCGGGATGCTCGGTGCGTTACTGGTCTACGCCGCGTTCGTACCCGAGGTCCGGACGATCGCCTTCATCGCCGGTTTCCTCAGCGTGGTGTCGTTTCTCGCTCTCGCCGGCGCGGCCGGAGGAGTCAATGCCAAGATCCGACAGGTGGTCATCACCGACGTGATCGCACTCGTCATCCTCGTGATCGGCGTCATCGCACACACCTGGATGACGTTCGCCCCGTGATCCGCGGAGTTGTTAACAGGGTTGTTAACACCTGTGGATGACTCGTCTTCGGCAGATCGAGACAAAGAAAAAGGCTTCGAGCGATGCTCGAAGCCTTGATCAAACTTTCTCAACACAGTGTGGATCCTAGGAGATTCGAACTCCTACGCTTACCAAGGACCAGCAAAGCCCTTGGCTGGTTTACTATCGGTTCAACGGAGAGGGCGCCTCATGGAGGATCTGATCGAGCAGCTGCTCGACGGAGATATTTGGGTGGTTGTTGGAGCGATCATCGTCACTGTTGCGGGATCTTCGGCAGCAGCTGCCGGTATCAACAGCTTCGCCGAAGGCCGCCGTGCCGCGAAAGGATTCCGTCGAGAGGTTCGAGATCGCGCTCTCACCGCCGTTGGGGATGCCTATACCACCTATCTTCGACTTGGCGGGATCGTTGGCGGTCCAACTGCCACCGCTAGCGAGGAAGCCGACGGTGCTCTATTCAAGGCCACCTCGACGGTACACTCTCGAGTCGCCGCTGTCGGGGACGCAGCCACATATTCTCTCGTGAGCGACTTCGTCGCAACGGGAGAGCTATACGCCGGTCACAACGAAGACACGAGCGTCAGCGACCTGGACGGTAAATTTGATTCCCTCATCCGCAAGCTGAACGAGGGAATCCCCAGGTAGTCATCAGTGCTCGATGAGGTCGTCGACCTTGGAGGTAGACACGGTCATCGAGCCAAGCCTCTTCGATGAAGCAACCAAGTAGTCCGTCAGCCTCGGCGATGAACCTACCAGCCGCACATGGTGAACCCCTCGACTATCAAGTCTGCGCACAAACTCGTCAGCAAACGACTGTGCAGCGCTCGCTACAGCTCGGGCATACACCGTTACCTCATCCGCACCGCGTAGATCAGCGCTGTCCACGAGCGCATCAGCGGCGGCCCGGGTTCCAGCAAGGCGAGGAAGCGTGATATCAGCGTTCATTCTCGACTCCTTACGATACTTACGCTCACGCTATCAAGGATTCCTACATGTTCGCTGGTCATTTCTAGGTTCGAAGACTATCTACGCGCAGGTGGCGCTCGGAAGGTCCCAGAGACCAGCGTCCCATCGAAGCGGCCATCAATCCGTTGATGAACGCGGCCGGTGACCGGATGAGCGTTGACTACGGCCTCACCCGACAGCAACGAAAGCTTCCCGGCAAGCCCCAGTACGATCTGCTCCTCCACCGACGAGAGACCGTACCCACGCCCCTTCTCGTTAGTCGCTGAGACGCCCGGCGTCAACGCGAGCCGGATCGCTGATGCATCGTCAGTTGCTCCCTTATGAGCAAGCGATGATTGGAGTCCCCGGCCCGCATCACCCAACGCAAAATTGAACCGCTGCTGGCGTGGATAGTGTTGCGCAAGCCCGAAGGCATACTGCTGGCCCGAGTGATATCCGACGTTCTCACCCGCCTCGCACAGTGCCGCACCCAGGGCGTCAGCTGCTTCCGGGTTGTGTCGCGCAGCAAAGTCGACAACGGCGGTCGCGAGCTCCTGAGCCTGCTCGACGCTCTCGACCCGCATGAGCGGCACAAGGCTGCTTCCCAGATGCCTTTCTCTAACGACGGGGAAGTTGTGCTCAGAGCCGATCTCATCGAGGAGATGGCTGAGATGGGCCCGCGCGAGGTAGTTGGCGATCGAAGAGTCTTCGGGTGCCACCACAGATAGGTCCGAATTCTCCCGGGACCAGGAGTGAAGTCTCGCCGCCAACGCAACGATGCCATCAGGTTCCACGAAGGTCACACGCCTCAGGCAAACGACGTCTGGGGTCGCAGTCGTCGTCACTGAAGCTACTTTCGATGCTTTGAGGTTGCCAAGGAAACGCACCTCTGCAGAGGATGAACCAGCGGAGTCGCCCATCTGGCCTCCTTTCATACCGATTCTCGCATCAGAACACTGCTCGGTGTCGCCGCGTCGCGCGCGAAGGTCGGACTCAGACCGCGAACCGGGCTGCGAAGCCCCGGAGCTGAGTATCTGTCTACTCGTCTCGTCTAGTCGCTGCCTAAGCAGCTCACAGTCCGATAGACACCGAAAGAGGTGATAGGACTTGCCGGTCGGGGATCAAATGCGACGACAGGCGCCCTCGTTTGAGACGCTACTGCCCAGGGTTACTAGCATCACTATCGCTCGGGTCGCGATCCGGCCACCTACCCGAGCTACATTCCACCGCGACGAGAGCTGCGGCAACAGAACAGGAAAGCCCCGCACGAGGCGGGGCTTCCTGAACTGTCTCAACACAGTGTGGAGCCTAGGAGATTCGAACTCCTGACATCCTGCTTGCAAAGCAGGCGCTCTACCAACTGAGCTAAGGCCCCGTGAGGGAAATATTGAATTGAAAGTGTGGGGCTACCAGGACTTGAACCTGGGACCTCTTCATTATCAGTGAAGCGCTCTAACCACCTGAGCTATAGCCCCGTCAACCTCCGAAACTTTACCCGAGTTTCACGGAAATACCGAATCGAGGGTGACCACCCCGGAGGATGCTCGCCCTCGACCGCGGATCAACCGGCGGGACGGATGGTGACGGTGCCTGCCGAGAGTTCGACGTCGATGGCCCGTCGGGCGCTGGACGCCTGCTCGACCTTGGCATTGAGCGTGCCCGCGCTGACGTCCTGCGTGATGCGGTACTCGACGTCGGGCACGGTGAGATCGAGCGATCCAGCACTCACATCGATCCCCGTCCGCGTCGGCGCGGAGCCCGTCAGCTCGACGCGCAGGTCGCCGGCCGACACACCGAGGTCGGCCTCGTCGACACCGTCGAGCAGCACATCGGCGCGTCCCGCACTCATGTCGACATCGAGAGTCCGCGCCGAGCCTTCCACGTCGAGCGCACCCGCGCTGACGGAGATGGCGAGGTCACCGAAGTCGCCGGCCACATCGAGGCTGCCCGCGTCGAGGCTGAGGTCTGCCGAGAGCGCCGGACCCCGCAGGCTGTCGGGCAACGTGAGCACCGCCACCTCTTCGTCACCGAACCAGCTCTTGAACCACCAGCCGAACACCCCGTCCGGGCTGCGCACGATCAGCTCATCGCCGTCGCGCTCGAAGTCCCACGCCGAACCTCGGGAGTTGGTGACCGAGAGCTCCGCCTCGTCGACGTCGCCGAACTCGATGCGCATGCTGCTCGCATCGACATCGAGATCGATGCTGTCGATGCCGTCGACGGCCACCGTCTGCACCGAGTCGGGTCGACTCGATGACAGCAGGTTCCCCGCCGCCGCTGCGGCGGCCGTGCCCCCGGTGCCGAGAAGCGCGAGCCCGCCGACCACGGCGGTGACGACCATGATCGCGGTGGCACCCCCGGACCGGCCCGAGGGCGGGGTTCCCTGCGGCGGCACGGGGCCACCGGTCGGTGCGGATGCCGGAGGACCGGCGACGGGCGGGGGAGTGAGCGGCGTGTGGCCGCCCGGGATGTCGTTCTGCTCGGTGGTCATCGTGCCACTCCTGTCTGGCCGGTCGGCGGCGTCGGGCCGCCGGTGTTCTCGATGTGTGCGAGGGCGGCGAGCACGCGGCGGTTGCCCGACTCGTCCTGCTCGAAGCCCAGTTTCTGGAAGATCGCGGTGATGTTCTTCTCCACGCTCGCCTCCGAGAGGAAGAGCAGCGCGGCGATCGCCTGATTCGACTTGCCCTCGGCGATCAGTGCGAGCACGGTGCGCTCGCGCTCGGTGAGCCGGAGCATCCGATCATCTCTGTTCCTGCGGGTGAGGAGTTGTGCGACGACCTCGGGATCGAGCACCGTCGCCCCCTCGGAGATGCGGTGCACCGACTCGAGGAACTCCGACACGTCGGCGACCCTGTCCTTGAGCAGGTATCCCAACGGGCCGCCCTGCGCGGCGATGAGATCTGATGCGTAGCGCTCCTCGACGTACTGCGAGAGCACGAGGATCGCGAGCGTCGGATGCGTCGACCGCAGGCTCAGCGCCGCACGGATGCCCTCATCGGTGAACGTCGGAGGGAGCCGCACATCGAGGATGCAGAGTTCAGGGACGGTGGTCGCGACGGCCTCGGCCAGTCCGGACGTGTCAGGAAGGGCGGCGACGACGCTGTGCCCGGCGTCTTCGAGAAGGCGCACGAGGCCCTCCCTCAACAGGACCGAGTCCTCGCAGATCAGGATGCGCATGGCACGTTCACCTCCAGGCTGGTCGGACCGCCCTGCGGGCTGTCGAGACGGAAGGTGCCGCCGGCGGCGAGCACGCGGTTCGCGATGCCGTCGAGGCCGCCACCCGGCTGCACCTGCGCACCGCCCATGCCGTTGTCCTCGACACGCGCCCACAGGGTGTTGCCCTCGCGGATGCGCACCGTGACCCGAGCCTCACTCGCCCGCGAATGCTTCGCAGCGTTGGTGAGCGATTCTGCGATCGAGAAGTAGACGGCGGCCTCGGCCTCGCGGCTGCAGCGGCCCTCCATCCGCACGTCGAGGTTCACCGGGATGTGCGATCGTCCGGCCAACGCCGACAGGGCTGCATCGAGGCCACGGTCATCGAGCACCGAGGCGTGGATGCCGCGGGCGAGCTGCCGCAGTTCCGTGATGGCCGCCTTGGTCGACGTGTGCGCTTCGGAGATCAGTTCCTTCGCGGTCTCCGGGTCGCTGTCGATCTTCTGCTGCGCGAGCCCGAGCGTCATGCCGACCGACACGAGTCGCGGCTGGACGCCGTCGTGCAGATCGCGCTCGATGCGGGTGCGCTCCAGGTCTGCCGCACGAACGGCCCCCTCACGCTGCGCGGTCGAGGTGCGCACACGCTCGGTGAGCTCGGTCTCGCGGCTGCGGATGACGATCGCCAACGCGAGCGTGCGGTGCAGCAGAGCCAACCCGATCATGCCGACGACCGAAGCCGCGATGCCGAGGATGCCGACCAGCGGGGCCCAGGCGACGGGGATTCCGTTACCGCCGAAGGGCCCGAGCACGGCTTCAGCCGAGGTGAGAGGCGCGAAGGAGATGAAGACCGACCACACCAGTGCCCAGAACAGCCGCAGAACGATGAAGCCCAACACGGCCGCAATGGCGAAGTTCGCGATGGCCCGCCACATCCGCCCGTCGATCGCCTGGCGTCCGAGTGCGCGCAACCAGCCGCCGAAACCCGGACGGTCGCGCGGACGCAGCCGCAGAGGGGCGAGGGGCACACGGTAGAGCGAGCTGACGCGGGTGACCTCGAACCATCCCACGCCGAACAGGGCGTAGACGAGGCCGACGAGCAGCACGATTCCGATGCCGGCGGCGAAGAGGAGGCCGAGGCCCGTGCCGAGCAGTCCTCCGAGGGTCGAGAAGATGACGCCGCCGATGATCCCGACGCCGGCGAGATGCAGGACCGTCGTGAAGATTCGCCGCGGTGGCTTCGCGGACACGGCCGTCGGCGGGGGCGCTGTCTGAGTGGTCATGGTTCCAAGGTACGGGCGGCCAGATCGCGCCGATACCGAGTCATCCGGACACCTGCGTTCGGGTTTTCCCTACCCCGGACCGCCGGAAACGCCGAAGGGGCGGATGCCGCAGCATCCGCCCCTTCGAACGATCGGTCTGAGTGGCTCAGTTCGACATGAAACCGACGAGCAGTCCGCCCGTCACCTTCACGGCGAGGTTGTAGATGCCGGCGATCACGGCGCCGAGCACGGTGAAGACGATCAGGTTGAGGATCGCGACGACGGCGGCGAACGCCATCACCTGCGGCAGACCCACGAGCTCGGAGAGCGGGATCGCACCGTCGGAGAAGCTGCGCACGAACTCATCGGCCGTGGCCATGATGTCGGTCGCCTGGAGCACCAGGAAGATCAGGAAGAACGACACCATCGTGACGACAGCGAGCGCCACCGCTCCGAGGAACGAGAGCTTCACGGCCGACCAGAAGTCGACGTAGACGAGACGCAGGCGGACCTGCTTTCCACTTGTTTTGCGCGTGGACTTCTTCGCCAGCTTGTCGGCTACTGTGCTCATGCGTCCGTACTTTCCTCAGGGTTCTGTGTCGTCTCAGGGGCTTCGGATTCCCCCTCCGCCTCCGTGGCGTCCTCGTCGCTTGCGAGGCCCCGCTCACTGTTGCGGGCGATGGCGAGGATACGGTCGGCTTCCGTCGTCCGTGCGAACACCACTCCCATGGTGTCTCGGCCCTTGGCGGGCACCTCGGCCACGGCAGAGCGTACCACCTTGCCGCTGGACAGAACCACCAAGACCTCGTCGTCATCCGCGACGATCAGACCACCCGCGAGAGTGCCCCGATCGTCGTTGAGCTTGGCGACCTTGATGCCCGTTCCGCCGCGTCCCTGCACGCGGTATTCCTCGACCGCGGTGCGCTTCGCATAGCCACCGTCGGTCACCACGAACACGAACTTGCCGGGTGCCGCGACGGATGCCGAGAGCAGGCAGTCGGTGTCGAGCTTGAACTTCATGCCCCGCACACCCGCGGTCGCGCGACCCATCGGACGCAGGGCCTCATCGGTCGCTTCGAAGCGCACCGACATGCCCCGACGGCTGATGAGGAGGATGTCGTCCTCGGCGTTCACCAGGAGCGCGCTGACCAGCTCGTCCTCATCGTTCAGGCGGATCGCGATGACGCCGCCCTGACGGTTCGTGTCGTACACGTCGAGACGCGTCTTCTTGACCAGACCCTCGCGCGTCGCCAGCACGAGATAGTCGGCGACGGCGTAGTCGCGGATGTCGAGCACCTGAGCGATGCTCTCATCGGGCTGCAGCGCCAACAGGTTCGCGACGTGCGTGCCCTTCGCGTCACGGCCGGCCTCGGGCACCTCGTAGGTCTTCGCGCGGTAGACGCGACCCTTGTCGGTGAAGAACAGCAACCAGTGGTGCGTCGTGGTGACGAAGAAGTGCTCGACGATGTCGTCGGCGCGCAGCTGCGCACCCTTCACTCCCTTGCCGCCGCGGTGCTGCGAGCGGTAGTTGTCGCTGCGCGTGCGCTTGATGTAGCCCTCACGCGTGACGGTGACGACCATCTCCTCTTCGGCGATGAGGTCTTCCATCGAGACGTCGCCGTCGAAGCCGTGCAGGATGTGCGTGCGGCGATCGTCGCCGAAGCGGTCGACGATGCCGGTGAGCTCTTCGCGGATGATGTCGCGCTGCAGCGACTCGTCGGCGAGGATCGCCTTGAACTCGGCGATCTGGGCCTCGAGCTCGTTGGCCTCGTCGAGGATTCGCTGCCGCTCGAGGGCGGCCAGGCGACGCAGCTGCATCGCGAGGATGGCCTCGGCCTGATCGTCATCGATGTCGAGCAGCTTCTGCAGTCCCTCGTTCGCCTCCTGCGCGGTGGGCGAGCGACGGATCAACGCGATGACCTCATCGAGCGCGTCGAGCGCCTTGAGGTAGCCGCGCAGGATGTGCATGCGCTTCTCGGCCTTGGCGAGGCGGAACTGCGTGCGCCGGATGATCACCTCGATCTGGTGCGTGATCCAGTTCGTGATGAATCCGTCGATCGCGAGCGTGCGCGGCACGCCGTCGACGATCGCCAGCATGTTCGCGCCGAAGTTCTCCTGCAGCTGCGTGTGCTTGTACAGGTTGTTGAGCACGACCTTGGCGACGGCATCGCGCTTGAGCACGACGACCAGGCGCTGACCCGTGCGGTCGGACGACTCGTCGCGGATGTCGGCGATGCCGGTGATCTTGCCGTCACGGGCGAGATCGCCGATCTTCACCGCCACGTTGTCGGGGTTGACCTGATACGGCAGCTCGGTGATCACGAGGCACGTGCGGCCCTGGATCTCCTCGACGTTGACGACGGCACGCATCGTGATCGAACCACGACCCGTGCGGTACGCCTCCTGGATGCCCTTGGTTCCGAGGATCTGCGCGCCGGTCGGGAAGTCGGGACCGGGAACGCGCTGGATCAGCCCGTCGAGGAGCTCCTCACGGGGGATACCGGGGTTGTCGAGCGCCCAGAGCGCGGCATCCGAGACCTCGCGCAGGTTGTGCGGCGGGATGTTGGTCGCCATACCGACCGCGATACCGACCGAGCCGTTGACCAGGAGGTTCGGGAAGCGCGCCGGCAGCACCGTCGGCTCCTGCGTCTGACCGTCGTAGTTGTCCTGGAAGTCGACGGTGTCTTCTTCGATGTCGCGCACCATCTCGAGCGCGAGCGGAGCCATCTTCGTCTCGGTGTATCGGGGAGCTGCGGCGCCCATGTTGCCCGGAGAGCCGAAGTTACCCTGCCCGAGCGCCAGCGGGTACCGCAGCGACCACGGCTGCACCAGACGGACCAGGGCGTCGTAGATCGCCGAGTCACCATGGGGGTGGTACTGCCCCATGACCTCGCCGACGATGCGCGCACACTTCGAGAACGACTTGTCGGGGCGGAATCCACCGTCGTACATGCCGTAGATCACGCGGCGGTGCACCGGCTTGAGTCCGTCACGGACATCGGGCAGTGCGCGGCCCACGATCACGGCCATCGCGTAGTCGAGATAGCTGCGCTGCATCTCCGACTGCAGGTCTACCTGGTCGATCTTGCCGTGATCGTGGTCCGGCTCCGTGCGTTCTTCGTCAGTCATGTGTCAATCTCTCTGTGTCGCGTCCTCGTCTGACATCCGTGGGGCTCGAAGCCCTGCGGAATCAGATATCGAGGAAGCGGACGTCCTTGGCGTTGCGCTGGATGAAGCTTCGACGGGACTCGACGTCCTCGCCCATCAGCACACTGAAGATCTCGTCGGCGGCGGCGGCATCCTCGATGGTGATCTGCTGAAGGGTGCGGGTGGAGTGATCCATCGTCGTCTCCCACAGCTCCTTCGGGTTCATCTCACCGAGACCCTTGTAGCGCTGGATGCCGGCATCCTTCGGGATCCGCTTGCCGTTCTCGAGACCGTGCTTCAGCAGCGCGTCCCGCTCGTTGTCGCTGAACACGTACTCGTGCGCGGAGTTCGACCACTTGAGTCGGTACAGCGGCGGCATGGCGAGGTAGACGAAGCCGGCCTCGATGAGTCCGCGCATGTAGCGGAACAGCAGCGTCAGCAGCAGCGTCGTGATGTGCTGGCCATCGACGTCGGCATCAGCCATGAGCACGATCTTGTGATAGCGCGCCTTCTCGATGTCGAACTCTTCGCCGATGCCCGTGCCGAAGGCCTGGATCATCGCCTGGACCTCCTTGTTGCCCAGTGCCTTGTCCAGACGCGCACGCTCGACGTTGAGGATCTTGCCACGCAGCGCGAGGATCGCCTGCGTGTGGGGGTCGCGACCCTGCACGGCGGAACCGCCGGCCGAGTCACCCTCCACGAGGAAGATCTCGCTGATCGACGGGTCCTTGCTGGTGCAGTCCTTGAGCTTGTCGGGCATGGCCGCCGACTCGAACACGCTCTTGCGGCGCGCCGTCTCGCGGGCCTTCCGTGCCGCCATGCGCGCGGTCGCCGCATCGATCGACTTGCGGATGACGTTCTTGGCCTGCGCCGGGTTGCGTCCGAACCAGTCGCCGAGCTGATCCCCGACGACCTTCTGCACGAAGGCCTTCGCCTCGGTGTTGCCGAGCTTCGTCTTCGTCTGGCCCTCGAACTGCGGCTCACCGAGCTTGATCGAGATGACGGCGGTCAGACCCTCGCGCACGTCGTCGCCGGAGAGGTTGTCGTCCTTCTCCTTGAGCAGGTTGTTGGCGCGCGCGTACTTGTTGACGAGCGTCGTCAGGGCCGCGCGGAAACCTTCCTCGTGCGTTCCACCCTCGTGGGTGTTGATCGTGTTCGCGTAGGTGAACACGTTCTCGGTGTACGAGGTGGTCCACTGCATCGCGACCTCGAGGGAGATCTTGCGCTCGGTGTCCTCCGACTCGAACGCGATGATCTCCTCGTTGACGACCTCGGCGTGACGCACCTTGTTCAGGTACTCGACATAGTCGACCAGTCCGCGCTCGTAGAGGAACACGTCCCCCGGCTGCTTCGCGACGGTCTCGCCGTCGACCTCGACCTCGTACGTCGACGATGCACGCTCGTCGTTCAGCTCGATACGCAAGCCCTTGTTGAGGAACGCCATCTGCTGGAAGCGGGTGCGCAGGGTGTCGTATTCGAAATCGATCGTCTCGGTGAAGATCGAGGCATCCGGCCAGAACGAGATCGTGGTTCCGGTCTCGTCGGTCTCCTCACCCTTCTCGAGCTTCTGCTGCGGAGTGCCGCCGTCGGCGAAGCTGTGGCGCCAGACGTGACCCTTCTGCTTCACCGCCACGTCGAAACGCGTCGAGAGTGCGTTGACCACGGAGGAACCCACACCGTGCAGGCCGCCGGACACCGCGTACGCTCCGCCGCCGAACTTTCCGCCCGCGTGCAGAATCGTCAGCACGACCTCGACCGTCGACTTGTTCGGGTCGGAGGAGTGCGGGTCGACGGGGATGCCGCGGCCGTTGTCGACCACACGCACACCGCCGTCGTGCAGGAGCGTGACCAGGATCGTGTCGGCGTAACCGGCCAGAGCCTCGTCGACGGAGTTGTCGACGATCTCGTAGACGAGGTGATGCAGTCCGCGCGGACCGGTCGATCCGATGTACATACCGGGGCGCTTGCGCACCGCTTCGAGACCTTCGAGGATCTGGATGGAGTCGGCGCCGTACTCACCGGGCTGCTGTGCCTTGGGTGCGGCCGACGCCTCTCCGGTCACTGCATCCGCCGGAGCGGCGGGGGTTCCCCCGGTGTTCGATTCCGTCTCGTCAGCAGGGGATTCAGGCGTCATCAGAGGGCATTCTCCACATCGATATCACGAACTCCCATTCTAGCCGGGTTTTGTCGTGAAATGCCGCTCAACGGCCGCGTGTGGCCCTCTGAGACGTTCGGACCCTGCCGATGGTGTCCTACCCGTAGGTATCGCGCGGGCCCCGCCCTGGAACGGCTCTGGGGCCCCATTTCCAGGAGGGAACGTCCGGTCCGATGAAGCGGAGGTTCTCCACACCGGCATCCGGGTAGCGCCGCCCGATCTCCGTGACGATGGTCGCGCGCATGTACTGGAGGTTCTTCGCCCACGCCGTCGAATCGCACTTCACCGTGAGGAGGCCGCGCTCCAGCGAGACGGGCTCCGAATGCTTCGCGGTGTCGGCCCCGGCGAGATCGGCCCACTGTCGTACGAGGTCTTCGCGGGCGAGTGTGGTCTGCCAACCGGAGTCGCGCGTCAGCTTGTCGAGCACATCCCCGAGGGAGCCCGGATCGCGACCCGGTGTGAACGGGGCGTTGTCGTCGTCGGTGACGAGGCGACGTTTGCGCTTCCAGGAGTTGGAACTCGGCTTGAGGCCACGGAGCCGGAGATAGGTCGCAACCGTCTCGGGAGCATCGGATACCGCGGGAGCAGGATCGGTGGAGATGTCAGCCATGTGTCGCCTCCTCCCGTTCGTCGCTGATGGTTCCCGCGGTGATCCGCACCACGTGAGCGTGGAGCACGTCAGGAATATCCTCCTCCACGGCCGCAGTGACCACCACCTGCTCGTAGCCGGCGGTGAGAGTGGCGAGTCGCTGGCGGCGATCGGCATCCAACTCGGCGAACACGTCGTCGAGGATCAGCACCGGGTCGCCCGCGGGGGATTCACTGCGCAGCAGTTCCGCCGATGCGAGCCGCAGCGCGAGGGCGATCGACCAGGATTCGCCGTGCGAGGCGTAGCCCTTCACCGGAAGTGAGCGCACGCGGAGAATCAGGTCGTCACGGTGGGGACCGGTGAGGGTCAGCCCGCGCTCGAGCTCGTTCGAACGTTTCGCGAGCAACGATGCACGGAACATCTCGCTGATGTCACCGGTGGAGACCGCAGCGGGATCCACATCGCCCTCGCTTCTGTCCGCGTCGTCCTCCGGGTCGGCGCCGCGCACGGACAGGGCCCACTCGAGCCGCGGCTGGTGGTCGGCACCGGCGATCGCCTCGTAGGCATCGGCGACCGGCTGCTGCAGATCGGCCGCCAACCGCTGGCGGGCGGCGATGATCTCGGAACCGAGGGCGACGAGCTTGTCGTCCCACACATCGAGTGTGCTGAGCCCTTCGCCCTTGATTCCGCGGGCTCGTGCCGACTTCAGCAGCGCATTGCGCTGCTTGAGCACCCGGTCGTAGTCGCCGAGGACGGCCGCCAGACGCGGCGTGCGCTGGATCAGCAGCTGATCGACGAAGCGTCGTCGTGACGAGGGATCGCCACGCACGATCTGAAGATCTTCCGGAGCGAAAAGGACGACGTGCGCATATCGGGGAAGTTCGTTGGTCTTCGACGGGGAGCCGTTGATGCGCGCCTTGTTCGAGCCCTGCCGATTCAGCTGCACCTCGGCCAGGACCTTGCGTTCACCGTGCGAGAGGCGGGCGCGGATGATGGCGTACTCCTGCCCATCGCGCACCATCGGCGCATCGGACGACACGCGGTGCGACCCGAGTGTGGCGAGGAAGACGACCGCTTCGGCCAGATTCGTCTTGCCCTGTCCGTTGAGGCCGACGAGCACGTTCGGACCGGGGTGCAGTGCGAGTTCCGCGGTCGCGTAGTTGCGGAAATCGACCAGACTCAGGTGCTCCACAATCACGGAGTCAGCCTACCTTCGGCCTCTGACAGTCCGGTTCCGGGGAGGAGCGGACGAGAATCAGCGCAGGAGGAGGTTGGGCTGGAGCAGGTACTTGAACGAGTCGAGCCCGGCCTGGTCGACCGAGGTCTGGCTCGTGATCAGCACGGGGCTCAGCTTGTTCGCGTTGTCGCTCGAGGTGAACGTCACCCGCACGAACTCGCTCTTCACCGCGCCGAGTGCCTCGATCAGATACTGCGGGTTGAGGCCGAGCGTGACCTCTTCGCCGCCGTTGAGGATCGCATCCACCGACTCGGAGGCGCGGGCGTGTTCGCTGCCCGATGCGTCCATCGTGACGCCGTCGCTCGAGAAGGTGAAGCGCAGCGGGGCGGCGCGATCGAGCACCAGAGCGACGCGTCGCACGGCCTCGACCAGGTCGGCCGTGTTCACGACGGCGTAGTGATCGGTCTGCTCGGGGAACAGTCGACGCACGGGCGGGAAATTGCCCTTGATCAGGAGGGATGTCACCGTCTTGTTGCCCGAGGTGAACGCGATGATCTCGCGATCGCCCGCACCGGAGAACGAGATCTGGATCGTGCCCGCGTGACCGAAGGTCTTTCCGACCTCGAGCAGGGTACGTGCCGGCACGAGGGCTGTCGCCTCGACGGCCTCCCCATCCCACGGAACGTCGCGGAGCGAGACGCGGTAGCGGTCGGTGGCGACCAGGCTGAGATTGTGTCCCGAGACTTCGAGCTGCACACCCGTGAGCACCGGGGTGACGTCGTCTCGGGAGGCGGCGAAGCCGACCTGGGAGATGGCGGTTCCGAAATCGTCAGCCGGAACGACGCCGGATGAGCCGGAGACCTCGGGGATCGACGGGTATTCCTCGACGGGCATGGCGGCGAGGGTGAAGCGAGCGGAGCCGCACGTCACGGTGATGCCACCGTCATCCTCGACGGCGATCTCGATGGGAGCGTTCGGGAGTCGGCTGGCGATGTCGGACAGCAGGCGACCGTGAACCAGGATCGTGCCCGGGGTCTCGACGGTCGCCTCGATGGTCGTCCGTGCAGAGGCCTCGTAGTCGAATGCGGAGAGCGTGAGGCCTGATCCGTCGGCTTCGATCAGCACACCGGCCAGGATCGGCTGCGGGTTCCGCTGGGGAAGCAGCTTGACAACGAACGACACTGCCTCGCTGAAGACATCGCGGTTGACCTGAAACCTCACGGGTGCTCCCTTGTCTTCGTTCTGCGACGATCTGTCGTCTGTCCCTGTGCAGGGCTTCCCATGCTAGCCCCACAGCCCCGCTGATCCCTACGCCCACGGGTTTTGGGATTCGGATCTCGCCGTTCGTCTGTTCTGGTGATCGGATCGCGGTCTCTTCGGGTTAACTCCTTAACGGTGTTAACAGCTGTGGATACTGTGGATAACTCGGTGGATATCAAGCGCGAGTAGGGAACTACACGCTTGTCAGTTGTGGAATCCCTGAGGAATACGCGGATGGGGAGACTCGGGGCCCCCGGTCGTCTCCCTGTAGTTATCCACAGGTTCGGTCGATCAGCCCACATTCGTCCCTCTTTGCAGGCGGATCATCCACAAGTTATCCACATGTGCATAGAAGCATTTATCGGAGCCGGATTTTCGTGTCAAGTAGGCCGAAAGGGGGACACAGCACCCTTTCGGATGCCGTGCCCCCCTCGGATGCAGGCGTTGCGCGTCAGCGTCTGCCGAGCTGCGTGGTGATCTCGGTGACCTGGTTGTAGATCGACCGACGCTCCTTCATGAGCTCGCTGATCTTCTTGTAGGCGTACATCACGGTGGTGTGGTCGCGGTTGCCGAAGAGCTGTCCGATCTTCGGCAGCGACAGGCTCGTCCGCTCGCGGCACAGGTACATCGCGATCTGACGGGACGTCGCGATCTGCTGAGACCTGCTCGATCCGTACAGGTCGTCGACCGTGAGCTTGAAGTACTGCGCGGTCGCCGTGATGATGTCGGTCGGCGAGATGATGTTGTCCTCAGCCGTGTCGATGATGTCGCGGAGCACGGTCTGCGCGAGAGAGATGTCGAGCGCCGACCGGTTCAGGCTCGCGAAAGCGGAGACGCGGATGAGTGCACCCTCCAGCTCGCGGATGTTCGACGACACCACGGTCGCGATGTATTCGAGGACCTCGTCCGGGATGTGGAGCGCCTCGCTCTGCGCCTTCTTGCGGAGGATCGCGATACGCGTCTCCAGGTCGGGTGCCTGGACATCGGTGATCAGGCCCCACTCGAACCGGCTGCGCATCCGATCCTCGAACCCCGTCAGATGCTTGGGCGCGACATCGCTGGTGATCACCACCTGCTTGTTGTGATCGTGGAGCGTGTTGAAGGTGTGGAAGAACGCCTCCTGCGTCTCGGCGCGACCCTGGAGGAACTGGATGTCGTCGATGAGGAGGATGTCGACCTCGCGGTACCGCGCCTGGAATGCGGCTCCGCGGTTGTTGGCGATCGAGTTGATGAAGTCGTTCGTGAACTCCTCGCTCGACACGTACCGCACCTTGACACCCGGATAGAGGGACTGCGCGTAGTCGCCGATCGCGTGGAGGAGGTGTGTCTTGCCCAGGCCGGAGTCGCCGTAGATGAACAGCGGGTTGTACGCCTTCGCCGGCGCCTCGGCCACCGCGACCGCTGCCGCGTGGGCGAAACGGTTGGACTGGCCGATCACGAAGTTGTCGAAGGTGTACTTGGGGTTCAGCCGTGACTCATGGCGCATCGGCGTCGGCTGCTCCATGGGGGAGTCGACGCGCATGTGCTCCTGACGGGAATGATCCTGCCGGGCGAAGTCGCCGTCCTGTCGACCGAAGTCGCTCACGGCGATGGGGGCGGTCGGCTGTTCGGCCAGTTCATGGTTCACGACCACGCGGAACGCGGTGACCTCGTCGCCGATGTGCGTCAGTGCCTCCATGATCGGCAGCCGCAGGCGCTTGTTGATCTGCGCCGCGGTCAGATCGTTCGGCACGTCGAGGTAGAGGGTCGCCGCCATCACGCCGGCCGGAACCGCCAGGCTCAGGAAGCCCTGCAGCTGAGGGGTGACTCGGTCGTCCGCCTCGAGCAGCTCCTGCACCGTGGTCCAGATCGGAACATCGGGCTGGGCTGGTGTGGACATGACGCTCCGGGCGGGGTCTCGATGAGGGTTCCCCGATGCCGCGGTCCCCTGTGGATAACTTGCTCTGCCACGGTAGTCATCCCGGCCGTGAACGGCAACCTGCCCTTGAAAACACGCGAGCGTGTTGTACCGCGAGTGTGGTCGTGGGTTGTGGATAATGGCTGTGCGGTTCCCGATGGACGGACGCTCCCCAGCGCGCAGATTTGCTCTGCGCGCCGCCAAGACGTACCCTTACTTGGTTGACTTATGCCATTTTTTTGGCAGTTCCCCATGTCTCCGGTCGCAGTGAATCCGGTGGCAGCATTCCCGGAGTGATTCCATGAGCAAGCGCACCTTCCAGCCCAACAACCGTCGTCGCGCCAAGAAGCACGGCTTCCGCGCCCGTATGCGCACCCGCGCCGGCCGCGGCATCCTCGCCGCTCGTCGCGCGAAGGGCCGCACCGAGCTCTCCGCGTAGTCCGCTGTGCTCGCCCGGCCGTTTCGGTTGACCCGCGGGAGCGACTATCGTCTGGTCGTTCGTCGTGGTTCCCGTTGCGGTGGGGCGCGCGTCGTCACGTCGATGTTGTCGACGGGCGAGAGCGGAACCGTCAGGTTCGGCTTCATCATCAGCAAGCAGGTGGGGAACGCCGTCGTGCGCAACTCCGTACGTCGTCGGCTCAAGGCCGTCTGCGCGGAAGCGCTGTCGAGCGTCCCTGAGGGCACGGATGTCGTCATCCGTGCCCTTCCTGCGTCTGCTGCCGCGACGTACGCCGAATTGAGCGCCGATGTGAATCGGTGCCTCGGCAGGTTGCGGTCGTCCTCCCTCGCGGAGTCACGATGACCGCGCTCCCGGCATCCTCGATCGGAGACGCCCAGCTGCGTGGCACCGGCGTGCTGCGCAGCATCCCGCTGATCCCCCGGAATCTCGTGCTGGGATTCCTGACGGGGTATCGGGCGGTGATCTCCCCGATGTACGGAGATGTCTGTGCGTACTATCCCAGCTGTTCCGCCTACGCTGTAGGGGCAGTGCAACAGCACGGCGCCGTGCGGGGAACCCTGGTCTCGGCATGGCGCATCCTTCGTTGCAATCCCTGGACTCGCGGAGGCGTCGACGACGTCACACCGCACAAGCACTTCCGTTACGACCTGACTGCTCGCGGTTTCGTCGTCCCTGCCCGAAAGGACTGATCAGTGGGTCTCGATCTCCTGCTCGCCAGCGCGACTCCGTCGCCGGCGCCCTCTTCCGGAGGTTTCGATCTGATCGGAACGATCCTCTGGCCGCTGAAGTGGTTGGTCGAGCTCGTCCTCGTCGCCTGGCACTGGCTTCTCACTGCGGTCGGACTCCCCGCCGCCTCCGGACTCACCTGGGTCCTGTCGATCGTCGGCCTGGTCATCGTGGTGCGTGCTGCGCTGATCCCGCTCTTCGTGAAGCAGATCAAGAGCCAGCGAAAGATGATGGAAATCGCTCCTGAACTGCGAAAAGTTCAGGAGAAGTACAAGGGCAAGAAGGATCAGCTCTCTCGCGAGGCCATGAGCCGCGAGACCATGGCGCTGTACAAGAAGCACGGCACGACGCCGATGTCGAGCTGTCTTCCGCTGCTCGTGCAGATGCCTGTCTTCTTCTCGCTGTTCAGCGTTCTGAGTGACGTCACCAAGCACCATGCCGCGGGAATCGGTGGCGTCGGACTCCTCAACGCCGAGCTCACCGAGCAGTTCTACGACGCCAAGCTCTTCGGAGTGGCTTCGCTGCACGAGACGCTGGGCAACGCAGTCGACGCCAACAACACCACTGCGATCATCATCCTGGTCACGCTGGTCGTGCTCATGATCGGTTCGCAGTTCTTCACCCAGCTGCAGATCATCTCGAAGAACCTGTCGCCCGAGGCCAAGACCGGCCAGGCGTACCAGATGCAGAAGATCATGCTCTACGTGCTGCCGCTGGGCTTCATCTTCTCGGGTGTCTTCTTCCCGCTCGGTGTCGTCGTGTACTGGTTCATCTCGAACCTGTGGACGATGGGCCAGCAGTTCCTCGTCATCCGCGAGATGCCGACGCCCGGATCCGAGGCGGCCAAGGCACGCGAAGAGCGCCTGGCACGTAAGGGTAAGGCGCTCGATGCCTCGGGCAAGGTCGTTCCGATGGCCGTCTATGAAGCCGAGCAGCAGCGCAAGCTGGAAGAGGTCGAGAAGGCCAAGGCTGAGGCCCCCAAGCGTCAGCAGCCCGTGGGTAAGAAGCGTGCGAAGAAGAAGGGGAGCGCCTCATGACCGAGATCGTGACGGAGAGCGTCGAGCCCACTGTGGCGCAGCTCGAGAACGAAGGCGACGTCGCAGCGGATTACCTCGAGGAGCTCCTCGACATCGCTGACATCGATGGCGACCTGAACCTCGACGTTCGTCAAGGTCGTGCGTACGTGTCGGTCGAAGCGGAGGATGGCGGCCTGGCGCTGCTCTCCGCACCCGACACCGTGCAGGCGCTTCAGGAACTGACGCGTCTGGCCGTGCAGAACAAGACCGGTTCCTTCTCGCGTCTGATCCTCGACATCGGTGGATCACGCGACACGCGTCGCCGCCAGCTCGAGACGTTGGTGGAGGCCGCTGCTGCGAAGCTCGACGAAGGATCGTCGCAGGCCTCCCTGCCCGCGATGTCCAGCTACGAGCGCAAGCTGGTGCATGACATCGCATCAGACCGCGGCCTCGTTTCCGAGTCGTACGGCGAGGGTGCCGACCGCCACACGGTGCTCCGCCGTCGTTGATGTTTCACGTGAAACATCTCGCGGGAGTGCTTTCGTGAGCGATCTCGAAACCGAGCCGGCTGCGGCGAGCGACCTCTTCGGCGGTCGCATCGACGTCGCGCGGGCGTTCACGGCGGCACTTGCTGCACAGGGCGAGGAGCGTGGGCTGATCGGCCCGCTCGAACTGCCTCGGCTCTGGACCCGACACATCCTCAACAGCGCCATCGCCGCTCCGCTCTTCCATGGATCCGTTGCCGACATCGGTTCCGGGGCGGGGCTGCCTGGACTGGTGCTCGCGATCGCGCGTCCCGACGTTCATTGGACGCTGATCGAGCCCATGGAGCGACGCGTCACCTGGCTCACGGAACAGGTGAACGCGCTCGGGCTCGACAACGTCGTCGTGTATCGCGCCCGCGCTGAGGATGTGCGTCCGCCCGAAGGATTCGATGTCGTCACGGCCCGCGCCGTCAGTGCGCTCCGTACGTTGATCCCTCTCACCGCGCCTCTCGTGCGTGACGGTGGAGAGCTGACCCTGCTCAAAGGCATGAATGTGTCGAACGAGATCGATGCCGCGCAGAAGCAGATCACGAAGTTCCGACTGTCGAACGTGCGCGTCGAGGTACTGGGCGAAGGCGTCCTCACGGAGACGACGCGGGTTTTGCGGGCGGTCGTTCGCTAGTTTCCGGGGTTGATGTTTCACGTGGAACATCGATCTCGCCTCTTGTCGCCTTTCGCTGCCGGGTGGAGCGGTGTTCCCTTCATTCGCAGAACGGGCACCCTCCCCGCACGCGGGGGCCCCTCCCGATGCTCACTCCCGGAACTCCGCTCCACCCTGGTGTCGTTCCGCCGGAGGTTCGTCGGTTGGGAGTGGTTGTTGTGTGGCTGGCTACTTGCTTTGACCCGGCGCCGCGGCTGATGTTTCACGTGGAACATCGATCTCGTGTTGGTTGCTTGTGCTGCCGGGTGGAGTGGAGTTCCCTTCGCTCGCAGAACGGGCGCCCTCCCCGCACGCGGGGGCCCCTCCCGATGCTCACTCCGGGAACACCACTCCACCCTGGTGTCGTCTCCATGAGGTTCGCAGGGCGGGGAGCTCGTCGCAGATGTCGGGGGATATCGTTCCATTCGACTGTGCTGCTCTGGGGTGGATGTTTCACGTGGAACACTCGTGTCGCTTATTGTGACCTTGGCTGCCGGGTCGAGAGGTGTTGCCTTCGCTCCCAGAATGGGCGCCCTCCCCGCAAGCGGGGGTCCCTCCTGATGCTCACTCCGGCAACACCACTCCACCCTGGTGTCGTCTCCATCTGGGGTGGATGTTCACGTGGAACATTGCTTGCTTGTCTTGCGCTGGGGGGCTGCCGAGTGGAGTGCTTGTCCTGGGGTTCCATGCATAGGGGAGTGCGCCATGACGCTGGGGGATATCGCCTTGGCTCTGCGGCGCACTGCGGCGGGATGTTTCACGTGAAACGTTGTGTGGTGCGTGAATATCTGGGCATCTGTGGTGCTGGGGTGGGCATATCGGAGGGGAACGTCCCTGCCAGCGATTAGAGTGGAATGCGGCCCCGAAAGGAGTGGATGTTTCACGTGAAACAGTCCGAAAAGGCATCCTCGAACGAATCGTTCGGTATGGATACACCGCTCGCGCGGGAACTCGCAGACCTCTCCGCCCGTCGGCGTGCACTCGAATCCACCCAGGTGGAGTTCTCGGGGGACACACGCGTACTCACAGTGTCGAACCAGAAGGGTGGCGTCGGCAAGACGACGACCGCTGTCAACATCGCGTCAGCCCTCGCGGGGCTCGGCGCGAAGGTCCTGGTCATCGATCTCGACCCACAGGGCAACGCCTCCACCGCACTGGGCGTGCCGCACAGTGCCGACGTTCCCAGCGTTTACGACGTCCTGATCGAGGAGTTCCCCCTCGCTGACATCGTGCAGCAGAGTCCCGAAGACTCGAACCTGTTCTGCGCTCCGAGCACGATCCATCTCGCTGGTGCCGAGATCGAGCTGGTCGCGCAGGTCGCCCGCGAGCACCGCCTGCGTCGGGCGCTGGAGGACTACCTCGTCGACAGCCCGATGGATTTCGTGATCATCGACTGCCCGCCGTCCCTCGGTCTCCTCACGATCAATGCGTTCACCGCTGCGTCAGAGGTGTTCATCCCCATTCAGTGCGAGTACTACGCGCTGGAGGGTCTGAGCCAGCTACTCGGCAGTATTCAGATGATCCAGAAGCATCTGAACCCCTCGCTTCACCTCTCGACGATCCTGCTCACGATGTTCGACGGCCGCACACGCCTCGCGCAGCAGGTCGCAGACGAGGTTCGCACCCACTTCCCGACCCAGGTGCTCCAGACCGTCATCCCGCGCTCGGTGCGGGTGTCGGAGGCACCGAGTTTCGGACAGACCGTGATCGCCTACGATGGGCAATCGGCCGGTGCCATCGCCTATCGCGAAGCCGCCGTCGAGATCGCGTCGCGCACAGCGACGCAGAGCAAGGAGAAATGATGGCGAAGCGCACTGGACTGGGTCGAGGCATCGGCGCTCTCATCCCCACCACCGATCAGTCGGAGCGGCCCGTCGACGTGTTCTTCCCGGGTGCGAGTCTTCGTCCGAGCCCGGAGACCACGGCACCGGTCGTCGAGTCCGATCTCGCGGAGGTTCCCGGCATCCACCTCGTGCAGGTTGACCCGCAGAAGATCGTCCCCAATCCTCGTCAGCCGCGTACGCACTTCAACGCCGAAGACCTTGCCGAGCTGGTGCACAGTGTTCGCGAGTTCGGCGTGCTGCAGCCTGTCGTCGTGCGCAAGAACGCCGACGGCGAGTACGAGCTCATCATGGGGGAGCGGCGCACACGCGCTGCTCGTGAGGCCGGCCTCGAGTCGATTCCCGCCATCGTCCGCGACACCGCGGACGAGGATCTCCTGCGTGACGCCCTCCTGGAGAACCTGCACCGCTCCGAGCTGAACCCGCTCGAAGAGGCGTCGGCCTATCAGCAGCTGCTCGAGGACTTCGGAATCACCCAGGAGCAGCTCGCGACCCGCATCGGCCGCTCGCGTCCGCAGATCAGCAACACGATCCGTCTGCTGAAGCTCCCCGTGCCGGTGCAGCAGCGCGTGGCAGCGGGAGTGCTCACGGCGGGTCATGCCCGTGCGATCCTCAGCCTGGAGTCTCCCGAGGCCATGCAGCGCCTTGCCGACAAGGTCGTCAACGAAGACCTGTCCGTGCGTGCCACGGAAGAGGCCGCGAAGAATCTTCCGGCATCGGCCGGCACGACGTCGAAACCGACACCGGGAGCACGACGCGCCTACCTCGACGAGGTTGCAGGAAAGCTCGGCGACCGACTCAACACTCGCGTCAAGATCGCTCTCGGTGCACGAAAAGGTCAGGTCACAATTGATTTCGCGTCGATCCAGGATCTGAACCGAATCCTCGACGAGATCGGCGAAGAGGGCTACGGCAAGAGCTGATCCCGCCCCGATCGGGCGTCGACAGGCCTAGACTCGCGTCTACACGACGTCGGGGAGGACATCATGTCGGCCACACCATCGGGTTCCGCTCTGAGGGGCCGCGTGATCGCGATCAGCATCGCTGCTGCGCTCGGCGGCTTCCTCTTCGGTTTCGACACCGCCGTGATCAACGGCGCCGTCGATGCTCTCGCCGGATCGGCATCCGGATTCGATCTGGGCGTCGGGCTCAAAGGCTTCGCGGTCTCGTCGGCCCTGATCGGCTGCGCGGTCGGTGCGTGGTTCGCGGGGCCTCTGGCCAACAAGTACGGGCGCATCCCGATCATGGTGGTCGCAGCGGTGCTCTTCCTGCTGTCGTCCATCGGGTCGGGCCTGGCATTCAGTGTCGTCGACCTCATCATCTGGCGAGTGGTCGGCGGACTCGGTGTGGGAGCCGCGTCGGTCATCGCCCCGGCCTACATCGCGGAGGTCTCGCCGGCGCACATGCGCGGACGCCTGGGATCCTTGCTGCAGTTGGCGATCGTCACCGGCATCTTCGTGGCGCTCCTCTCCGACGCGATGCTGGCGGATGTCGCAGGTGGCGCTGCGGAGCCGCTGTGGGGCCTCTACGCATGGCGATGGATGTTCATCGCCGAGGCGATCCCCGCGGTCGTCTACGGCATCATGGCGCTGCGCCTCCCCGAGTCTCCGCGCTACCTCGTCGCGAAGGGGCAACTCGACAAGGCATCCGAGGTGCTGACGGCTGTCACCGGAACGGTCGATGTCGACGCGAAGATCAAGGAGATCACCGGCACGATCAACACCGAACGTGGGGAGTCGTTGCGCGACCTCCGTGGCAATAGATTCGGGCTGAAACCGATCGTGTGGGTCGGCATCCTGCTCTCCGTGTTCCAGCAGTTCGTCGGCATCAACGTGATCTTCTACTACTCCACGACGCTCTGGCAGTCCGTCGGATTCGGCGAATCCCAAGCGCTCACCATCACGGTGATCACGTCGGTGACAAACATCGTCGTCACGATCGTCGCGATCCTGCTTGTCGATCGCGTCGGCCGACGCATCATGCTGCTCGTCGGCTCGGTGGGCATGACGGTCTCGCTGGGATTGATGGCGCTGGCCTTCTCGTTCGGCACGCTCGACTCGGCTGGCGCGGTGACCCTCCCCGACCCCTGGTCGACGGTGGCCCTCATCTGCGCCAATGCTTTCGTCGTGTTCTTCGGCGCGACGTGGGGACCGTTGGTCTGGGTGCTGCTGGGAGAGATGTTCCCCAACTCCATCCGTGCCGGCGCACTCGCGGTCGCCGCGGCGGCTCAATGGGCGGCGAACTTCTTCATCTCGACGACCTTCCCCGCGTTCGCGCAGATCGGCCTCCCGTTCGCCTACGGGTTCTACGCCTTCTTCGCCCTGCTGTCGTTCTTCTTCGTGTACTTCCAGGTCGCCGAGACCAAGGGCAAAGAGCTGGAGGAGATGAGCGACGAGGTCACCGTGCAGCGCCGACCACGTCGCTCGCGCGCGTAGGCTGGAGGCATGACCGAGTCCGTCCCGCGCCGCGCCAGCCTGGAAGTGCTGCGCGCTGAAGCGGCCGACGAGCTGGCGGTCATCGTGCAGGAGCGGCTGCTCGGGGGAGAGGATCCGTGGGAGTTCATGGAGGAGCTCCCCAGCGTCGACGAGCTCGTGGTCTACCTTCTGCGGGCCGACAACATCACCGCGAACGACGGCGTGCGGCCGAATGAAGCCCGCCACTACCGGGTTCTTCGGCAGATCGCGCTGGAATACCCCGATCTGACGAACGCGGTGTGGGGTCTGCTCGACGAGAAGCAGCGCTATCGACGCTGGGACCCCTCGGTCGCCGACGCATCCTGATCCATTCCGGACTCGCTTCCCCTCTTCGGTCCCCGCGACCGGCGACGATTCGCCGAGGAGATGACGATTCGCGGAGCAATCGCCCCAAAACCTCGGCGAATCGTCACAGTCTCGGCGAATCGTCGCGACGTATGCCGGGGGAAACGACGTATGCCGGGGAATGACGAAGGCCGCCGCCTCCCGGAGGAGACGACGGCCTGTGCGTGTCAGGAGATCAGCCGATGAAGGCGGCGAGGTCCTTCTCGAGCGCGAACTTGGGCTTGGCGCCGATGATGGTCGTCTTGACCTCACCACCACTGAAGACCTTCATCGCCGGGATCGACGTGATCTGGTACTTCATCGCCAGCTCGGGATTCTCATCCACGTTCAGCTTGAGGATGGTGATCTTGTCGGGGTTGTCGGCCTGGATCTCGTCCAGCACCGGGGCGACCATGCGACACGGGCCGCACCACTCCGCCCAGAAGTCCACCAGCACGGGACCGTCGGCCTGCAGAACGTCCTGTTCCCAGGTCGCCTGGCTCGTAGCCTTTGCACTCATCAGAGTTCTCCTTGATTCGAGGTTCGCCTGCTACAACAGCAGACGAGGTGAAACTGTTCCCGCCGACTAGGCGGTGAGGATCTCGGCGGCCTCGGCTGCCGGGAACTCGACCGAGGCGTCGTCAAAATCCGCGAGGAAGTGCTCCGCGTCGAGAGCCGCGACCGTTCCCGAGCCGGCAGCCGTGATCGCCTGGCGGTAGGTGGGGTCGATCACGTCGCCCGCAGCGAAGACGCCGGGGACCGAGGTCTTCGACGAGCGGCCGTCGACCCAGATCGTGCCCTCGGCCGTGAGCGTCAGCTTGTCGTGCACCAGGTGGGTGCGCGGGTCGTTGCCGATCGCGATGAAGACACCGTCGAGGGTCAGGTCGCTCAGCGTGCCGTCGACCGTGGAGCGCAGCTGCACGCCGGTGACAGAATCGCCACCGAGCACCTCGGCGACCTCGCTGTTCCACACGAACTCGATCTTCTCGTTCGCGAATGCACGCTCCTGCATGATCTTCGAGGCGCGCAGGGAGTCCTTGCGGTGGATGACGTAGACCTTCTCCGCGAAACGCGTGAGGAAGGTCGCCTCCTCCATTGCCGAGTCGCCGCCGCCGACGACCGCGATCGTCTTCTCACGGAAGAAGAAACCGTCGCACGTGGCGCACCACGAGACGCCGTAGCCGGAAAGACGCTCTTCGCCCTCGATGCCGAGCTTGCGATATGCCGAACCCGTCGCGTAGATGAGCGACTGGGTCTCGTGCTCTGCACCGCTGCCGAGGATGACCTTCTTGACGGGGCCGTCGAGCTGGAGCTCGATGACGTCGTCATAGACGACCTCGGTGCCGAACTTCTCGGCCTGTTCCTGGAACTTGGCCATGAGCTCGGGGCCCTGGATACCCTCGGGGAACCCCGGGTAGTTCTCGACCTCGGTGGTGTTCATTAGCTCGCCGCCGACCTCGACCGAGCTCGCGATGAGCAGCGGCTTGAGGTTCGCTCGGGCCGCGTAGATGGCAGCCGTGAATCCGGCGGGGCCGGAGCCGATGATGATGACCTGACGCATGTGCTCTCCGTCTTAGAAACTGCAGTCGAATGACCTTCGAGTGCTTCAACCCATGGTAGCCGCGAGGCATTCCCTCACCAGGGTCTCGCGCCGCGCTGTGAGACGCCTCAACGGCGGGATCAGCGACCGGTCAGCGACCGGGCAGGAAGCGCCGTACGAGGGAGCCGGCGACCGTGAGTTCGGGGGCGCGCATCAGAGCGAGGATGCCGATGTAGACGACGACCACGACCAGGCCGATGAGGGCTGTGCCGATGGCGCCGAGGAGTTGGCCTCCGACCATCCATCCGTCTGCGGCACCGGCGAGCACGTAGACGCCCCATCCCGCGAACCCGGCCGGGATGCCGGCCACGGCGAAGCGTGCGATCGTCAGCAGCCAGGATGTGACCTGCAGTCCGCCAAGTCTGCGGTGCAGCAGCCACGTGGCCACGAGCGTCTGGACCGTCGTCGCGATCGATTGACCGAGAGCGATCGCGGCGGCGAGTGAGGTGAGAGGGATCACTCCGGCCTCGAGCAGACCCCACGCCGCCAGGGTGGTCGCGACGATCAGCACGCACTGGAAGATCGTGAACCAGAACGGCGTGCGCGTGTCGTCGTAGGCATAGAACGTGCGCTGCACGATGAAGAGGATGGTCAGCGGGATCAGGCTCAGCAGGTAGCAGAGCAGCACCAGAGAAGCGGACTGGGCGGCATCGGCTGCCGTGACCCCCTCGGCATCCTTGGTGAAGACCCGCGATGCGGGAACAGCCGCCGCCGCGACCGCAGCCACCGCCGCGACGATGAAGAAGAGGAGAGTCCGGATGCTGCGAGAGATGTCGGCACGCACCTCGCCATCGCGTCCAGCCGCCGCGTGCTCGCTGATCTGCGTGAAGTAGGGCGTTCCGATCGAGAGCACGATCACGGAGTAGGGCAGCATGAAGATCAGCCAGGCGTTCGCCGTGACCGTCGCCGAAGCTCCCGCGCCGGCCGCCTCGCTGACGATGAATCCCTGCAGCATCCCGGCGGCGAGGCTCGCGAACGCCATCAGGAACGTCCACCCCGCGAGGCGCCCCACGGTGCCGAGCCCGACGCCGCGCCAACGGAAGTCAGGCTTGAGGGCGAGTCCGGTTCGGCGCCAGAACACCAGCAGGATGACGGCCTGGAGCGCGATGCCCAGGGTCGCCGTGCCACCGAGGGTGTTGATCATGGCCGGCGTCCACTCCGCGGCATTCGTCGATACCGGAGCGAACACCGCGCCCAGGATCAGGAAGCCGATGATGGAGACGATGTTGTTGACGACAGGAGCCCACGTGAACGGGCCGAAGATGCGTCGAGCGTTGAGAGCTTCGCCCAGCAGTGCGTAGAGACCGTAGAGCAGGATCTGGGGGAGACACCAGTACGCGAGGGCCGTCGCGAGCGCGATGATCTCGGGGGTCGCCTTCCCCGCGGCCAGATGCACCAACCAGGGTGCCGCGGCCGTCGCGACTCCGGTGACCGCGACCAGGACCACGGTGCCCAACGTGAAGAGCTTCGAGATGAAGGCGTTGCCTCCGTCGGCATCCGCCGTCGCCTTCACGATCTGCGGCACGATGACGGCCGTGAGGATGCCCACAGAGATCAGCGAGAATACACTGTTGGGCAGCTGGTTCGCGAAGGTGAAGGCATCAGCGGGGCCGGACTTGTACGAGCCGATGACGCCGACCAGCACGATGCTGCGCAGCAGACCCGTGACGCGCGACACCATGGTGCCCGCGCCGATGATGGCGCTCGCGCGACCGAGGCTACTCATTCTGCTTCTCGGGCGAGAGGGTGTCCGGGGCGTCGTTCACAGCATCCTCTTCCTGCACACTCGCCTCGTTCCGTCGGCGCCGCACGGTGCGCCACACGCCGAGGCCGATGAGCACGACGATGAGTCCGCCGAAGACGGCGAGCCCGATCGTCTCCCATTCGGCGCGGACGGCGACGCGTACGCTGTCGGTGCCGCCGATGGGCACGCCCGTAGGGCTCGACAGGCTGAGTCGCAGGGTGAGCTCGCCGCTGCCGACGCGGGCGGCGACGGGCACCTTGACGCGCGTGCTCGAGTTGGCGGGCACCACGGCTTCGGTGACGGGCTCGACGTCCAGGCGGAGGTCGGTCGGGATCACCGTCAGGCGCACGGTCACGGGCCAGGGCAGGTCGTTGCGCACCCGGAAGGGGAGGTCTGCCGCGGCGGTGAGGAGCTGGATGGTGCTCGACGGCGGGATGCTCACGGCCGCGAGAGTCTCGCGGGTCGCGGCACGATGCTCGGTGACCCCGTCGAGGAATGACGAGGCGCGCACACCCACGGCGAGGGTGCGGAGCATCCGGATGCGCTCCGGGCTCAGCAGCACCTGCGAGTCGGCGAGGATCGTGGAGAAGCTGCCGAGCGCACGCTCGTCGGCGAGCAGATCCGTGACCGCGGCCGCGCGAGAGGTGTCGGGTTCGGCGGTGAGCTTCACCGCGGTCGCGGCCGTGGCCCGCAGCTCGGGCAGACCGAATCCCATCGTGTCGGCGGTGGAGATCGCATCGCGCAGGGCATCGGCATCGCGCGTCTCGTCACGGTCGAGCCCGACCAGCAGCGGCACCCCCGGAGCCTTCGTCGCCGCGAGATAGAGGTGTGCGCTCGCTGCCGCGAGCCACCGCTGCCGGGTGACGGAACTCGTGGAGTTCGCCGCACGCGTCAGGGCGTCGGATGCCGCGTCGTCGGTGATCAGGAGTTCGGAGCCCCCGGCCGTGCCGTGAGCGGCGGTCGCGTCGCCGACACTGCTCGAGGGGACGACGGTGATCGCCGGGCCGTCGAGATAGGTGTCGAAGGTCTTCAGGTCGGCCTGGGTGACATCGCCGCTGGGCCACAGGATGCCCTCCTGCGCGCCGTCGAGGGCGGAGAGCTCCGCATCATCGGGAAGTGCCGGAGCGTCGGTGGGAGCCGGCGTGGGGGACTCGTCGGATGCCGGGCCGTTCGTCGCGGTCGGGGTGGCGGGGGTGGACGGGAAATTGCGGGGGTCGAGGAACGGCGACAGCGTGGTCGGCTGTAGGGGCGCCGGCAGCTTCGCGTGCGCCTGCGCGGTTGCATCCGCGTCTGCGAACTGGAGGGAGAATCGGTCGTTCGGGAGGTCGTCGAGTCGGCTGAGCCAGTCGGTCGCCGACGCCGGAGCCGCGGTGCCCAGCACCCGGATCGCCGCCAGGATCGCCGGATCGATCGCGAGGATCGCCGCGGTGCCGACGATGCCGTCGAGCTGGGCGGTGAGGGCGCCGTCCTCTGCCGTGAGCGCGGAGAGCTCGTCAGCGGTGAGCAGAGCGCCATCGGTGGCGGTGGCGGTGATCGGCACGAGCACGCCGACCTTCGCGCTCTGGCCCGTCGTGACCACGAGCACGCTCGTGGCGGAGGCATCGCGGTCGACCAGGTCGTCTGCCTCGGCGGTGCCGGTGTCGGCTCCGTCCAGCTCGGCGCGCAGCGGATAGACGCCGGGCTTGATGGTGCCGAGGGCCTCGTTCGGGATGGAGATCGTCGTCGTCTCCTCCTCGCCGGCATTCACCTCCGTGGTCGACTCCGACCCGAGTGAGGAGAACTGCCCCGCTGCCTCGCCGTCGTCGAGCCAGCTCGTGACGGCGGCATCGTCGGCGAGCGGCGTGCGATTGATCTCGACCTGCACCCGACCGCTCGACAGGGTGGAGTCCGTGTCGTTCTGCACGGTCACGATGGCCGTGGTCGAACCGTTCGGCGATACGGTGCCGCGGGCACCGGCGGAGACATGGATCTCGACGGTCTTCTCATCGCCCGCTTCGGCGTCGGTTGCCGCGATCGCACCCGTCGGGGCGACGAACCCACAGGCACCGAGAGCGATCGCGAAGACCGCGGTCCTGCGCGTGAGCCGCAGGAGGCGCGCGCGGAGGCCGGTTTCGGGGGTGATCGCGGTCATGAAGGTCTTCCTCGAACGCCCGGGATGGGGCTGATCGTGAGTACTGACCTTGTGATTCTAGGAGGCCGGAGGAAGGAGAACCCTGAAGACGCGTAGAGTGACGGCCGTGTCCGACACCCCCGCACCCGTTCCCGAGCCCGTGCAGTGCGCTGCTTTCGCCGCCGATCTCGACGCCGCCGACCTCCGATCAGAGCCTCTGCGGCGGCTGTGGGGAGAAGAGGCCGACGATGCCCTGGCCCGGGGGATGCGCGAACCGATCCTTCGCGCCATCGCCGGCGACACCGGGGTGCTGGCGACGCTCGGCCGACTGTTCGTGCTCGGCATGCCGCAGCCGGTGCCGACGGTCGCCACCGCGCTTCCGCGCCTGGGAATCGACGGACTCGTCTCGCTCGGACTCGCGGTGGCGGATGCCGACACCGTGAGCCCCGTCGCCCTGCTCCGGCCGCAGTCGTTCGTCGATGCCGACGGCGTGGGGGAATGGTGGATCGCGAGCGATCTGGATGAGGTCGCGCTCGACGGTGCGCTCCCGGCCGATCACGTGCTGGGGGTCGGCGGGGCTTCGCGCACGCTCGCGGAGATCGTCGTGCCCATCGAGGTGGACCGCGCCCTCGACCTCGGCACCGGGTGCGGCATCCAGGCACTGCTCGTCGCTCGTCGGGCGGGAACCGTGATCGCGACCGACATCTCGGCGCGGGCGCTCGCGTATGCCGAGATGAACGCCCTCATCAACGGTGTCGGGAACATCGAGTTCCGCCGGGGGAGCATGTTCGAGCCTGTCGAGGGCGAGGCTTTCGACCTGATCGTGTCGAATCCCCCGTTCGTCATCACCCCGCGCGGCGAGCATGTGCCGGAGTACGAGTACCGCGACGGGGGACTGGTGGGTGACGCGCTGGTCGAGCTCTTCGTGCGCACGGCACCGATGTTCCTCACCGCGGGCGGCATCGCGCAGTTGCTCGGCAATTGGGAGTCGCGCGCCGGCGTGACAGGTCTCGCTCGCCTCGAGGCCTGGGTGCCGACCGATCTCGACCTGTGGGTGGTCGAGCGCGAACAGCTCACCCCGTTGGCGTACGCGGAGCTGTGGATCCGCGACGGTGGCACCACCCCGCGCGACGCGGCCTTCACCCCGCTGCTGACCGCCTGGCTCGACGACTTCGCCGCGCGCGACGTGTCGTCGATCGGCTTCGGCTATGTGCTGCTGCGCCGAGGCGTCGGTACGCCCCTCCGGCGTACCGAACGGCTCGCACAGCACGTCTCGGGGGTCGGAGAGGCACTGGGCACCGGCCTGCACGGGCATGATCTGCTCGACGGCGGCATCCCGGCGACGCTGATCACGGCGTCCGATGTCACCGAGGCGCGCCACCTGTTGCCCGGCAATGACGACCCGAGCGTGATCGAACTGCGCCAGGGCGGCGGCTTCGCGCGCACCATCAACGTCGACCCCGCGCTCGCCGCATTCGTCGGCGCCTGTGATGGGGAGCTCACCGTCGGTCAGATCGCCGCGGCGCTCGCGGACCTGTTCGAGGTGCCTCTCGCGGATCTCTGGGCGGAGATGGAGCCGCGCATCCGGGCTCTTGTGCTCGACGGCTTCCTGGTGCCGGCGGAATAGTTCGCGGCATCCATTCGTTCGCATAGATCATGAAGGCTTTCGGATTCCTCTCTTTCGGGCACTACGCCGATGTGCAGGGCTCGGCGACCCGCACGGCGGGCGACATGCTGAAGCAGACCATCGCGATCGCCGAGGGTGCCGATGAGATCGGTGTCAACGGCGCCTCGGTGCGTGTGCACCACTGGGCACGCCAGGCGGCGTCGCCCATGCCGCTGCTGGCCGCGATGGCTGCACGCACGCAGCGCATCGAGGTCGGCACCGGTGTCATCGACATGCGCTACGAGAACCCGCTGCAGTTCGCGGAGGAGGCGGCTGCGCTCGATCTGATCGCCGACGGACGCATCGCGCTCGGCGTGAGCCGTGGGTCACCCGAGACGGCTCTGCGCGGGTACGAGACCTTCGGCTACCTCGACCAGGAGGATCCGGAGCGCGGTGGCGTCCTCGCCAGAGAGAAGTTCGACATCTTCCTGCGGGCGATCGACGGTGAGGGACTCGCTCCCGGCGACCCGCGGATGGTGGGTGCCGGCCGGTACCTCGCGATCGAGCCGCAGTCGCCGACGCTGCGTGATCACATCTGGTGGGGATCCGGCTCGCGCGCGACCGCCGAGGAGACCGGGCGCAAGGGGCTCAACATGATGAGTTCCACGCTCGTGACCGAGGCGACCGGGCAGCCGTTCCACGAGTTGCAGCGTGAACAGATCGACCTGTTCCGGACCGCGTACAAGGATGCCGGTCACACCGGTGCTCCACGCGTCTCGGTGAGTCGTAGCGTGTTCCCGCTGATCTCCGACATGGACCGCGCCTACTTCGGGCTGCGCAGTGAGGAGAACGGCGACCAGATCGGTGTGATCGACGGCTTCCGCTCGACGTTCGGTAAGACCTACGCGGCAGAGCCTGATGTGCTGATCGAACAGCTGAAGAAGGATGAGGCCGTGATGTCGGCCGACACCCTGATGCTGACGATCCCGAATCAGCTGGGTGTCGACTACAACCTGCATGTGCTCCAGGCGTTCGCCGAGCACGTGGCTCCCGCCCTGGGGTGGAAGCCGAACACGGAGGGCGCCGTGCAGGGCTACGCGATCTGATCTCCCGGGCCGGGTACCGAGGTGCCCGGCCCGGGTCCACGGGGTCGACTCCATATCCATCCTGTGGCATTCCGGTATACCGGAGTAGCCTGTGCGCATGCGTGCGCGTGGCAAGGGCACTCTCGTCGGAGCAGTCGTGGTACTGACGGCGGCTCTGCTCGCCGCGCCCGCGTCGGCGGCCACCACCACCACCTGGGCGACCTGGCAGCCCTTGACGGGCACGGGCGGCGCCTACACGACCACCGTCGCCATCGCCGCACAACCGGCCGTGACGGCGACGATGACGAGCGACTCCCGCGCCGGCCAGGTGGGTGTGATCTCCGGGGCATCCGTGTGGTTGGCGCAGGGCACGCCCGTCGGGGCGAAGTACGGTTCGAGCCTGAATCAGCCCTACCTGAACCTGCGGCCCAAGGCGGACAACGCGTCGAGCCCGTCGACCACGACCTACTCATTCCCCGCACCGACGCCCGCGTCGGGGTGGGCCTTCGTGTTGGGCGACATCGACGCCGATGCGGTGCGCATCCACGCGATCGGTGCCGACGGGCAGGTACTCACCGCGGCCGAGCTCGGCTTCCAGGGCGGGTTCAACTACTGTGCCCCCGGAATCGTGGGAAAGCCCTCCTGCACAGGCGCCGCGGATGACGTGCCCGTCTGGAACCCGGCGACACTCACCCTCACCGGCAACGCGGCTGCGGCCGACACCAGTGGCGCGGCCGCCTGGTTCGAGCCGAACGTGCCGATCCGTTCCCTCAGCGTCGTCTTCACCCGTCGCGCCGGGTTCCCGGTGTACCAGACCTGGTTCGCCTCCCTGACCCGTGACATCACGGGTACCGTCACCGATGTGGTCGACGGCCCGCTCGAGGGCGTCGCGCTGACTCTGGTCGACGCCAACGGCACGGTCGTCGGCACGAGCACGACCGGCATCGACGGCTCCTACGCGTTCCCCGGGTTCGTCGCGACCGACGGATACCTCGTGCGCGTGAGCCCTCCGGCCGGGAAGATCGCGACGGGAGCGACCGTGCAGGCCGCCGACCTCACGGATGCGGATGCCGTCGCCGACTTCACCGTGCGCGACATCGTGCCTGTCGCAGTCTCGGGGCAGGTCACCGACGACGACGGAGACCCTGTGCCGGGCGTGACAGTGACGATCGACGGCCAGACCGCGACCACCGATGCCGATGGGCGCTACCTGTTCGATTCGGTTCCGGTGGGCACGCACACCGCGACGATCACCGCCCCTCCTGGATACACGATCACCGATGCTCCTGCGCCGTTCACGATTCCCGCCGACAGCGAGGTTCCCATCGAGAACATCGACTTCGAGCTGGCCGAGAACCCCGCACTGAGCGGTACGGTGACGTCGAACGGCAGCGGCGTGGCGGGAGTCACCGTCACGGCGAGCGGTGCGGGAGGCACCCGCAGCACGGTGACCGATGCGAACGGCACCTACTCGTTCCCACGACTGTCGGCGGGAGACTACGACATCACGATCACGACTCCGGGCGGCTACGTCGCCGACGGACCCGTCACCCGCGCCGAGGCGGTGGGTGCGGATGACATCGACGACGTGGACTTCGCGCTCGCGCGCCTGGGTGCTTTCGACGGTGTCGTGCGCACCGCCGGCGGCGATCCGGTCGGTGGAGTCGGCATCCGGATCACGGGTCCGACAGGGCCACAGCAGCAGACGACCGATGCCGACGGATCATTCGGGCTCGGTGCCCTCCCGCCGGGTACGTACACGCTCACGGTGGTCGCGCCGGACGGGACGACGATCGTCGGCCCCGCGACGCGCACCGTGGTGATCACGGCTGCGGGTGAGGCGGTCGCGGATCAGGACTTCACGCTCTCGGCCGTGGTGGTCACGCCGAGCCCGACTCCGACACCGACCGACACCGCGAGTCCGACCCCCGGCGTCGGCGCCGGCGGCGGTCCGCTCGCCGGTACCGGACTCGGACCCGAGACGTTCGCGTGGGCCGCCGCCGGCGGGGTCGTGCTCATCCTCGGTGCAACGCTGCTGATCGTGTCGCGCCGGCGGCGTTCGAAGCGGGAGTGATCCGGCGCTGGGCGCCGCGGTCGAACGGGGCGGTCAGCGGTCAGCGGTCAGCCCTTCGGCGGTCCGAAGAGCTCCTCGCCGTGTTCGTGCAGCAGGCGGTAGGCGTCGGCGAAGGTCTCGGGCTCCGGCTCGTCCGGACGGCCATAACGTGCGATCAGCAACCCCAGTAGTCCGCGGGCAGGGGGAGTGAGCGGCCTCTCCTGATCCTTCTCGCCGGGGTGGGGTGGATTCTGCTCGGGATTCGGCGGCGTGTAGGCGGGGGTCGTGATCGGCCAGTCGGCGGGATGCCGCGGCTGGGTGAGGTTCACGACGTTCATGAGCGTGTTGGCCGACTGGTCGCGGTCGTTCAGCGGCTTCAGCCCGTGCAGGCGCGAGAGCGTGGCTGTGACGGAGCCGTGGTGCATCTCGTCGTGGATGATCGAGCCGCGCCGCGTGTACGCCGATACCGCGATCGCCGGCACGCGGCATCCGAGTCGGTCGAACGTGAAACCCATCTCGCCCGCACCGGTGTCGGGAGTCGGTTTCGTGGCGGAGGGAGGCGGCACGTGGTCGTAGCATCCGCCGTGCTCGTCGAAGGTGATCAGCAGCAGGGTGTTGACGGCGTTCGAGCCCCTCGGCGAGGCGCTGGTGCGCACGGCCTCGTAGATGTCGTGGATGAGTCGATCGCCCGCGCGCACATCGGAGATCGCGCTGTCGAACACGTCGGAGCCGTCGACCGCGCTCTCCCGCACCGAACCGAACGGGGGGTGGAAGTCGTTGTGGTCGTAGACCATGCGCGGCTCGATGAACGCGTAGGCGGGGAGGGTGCCGTTCTTCGAGTCGGCGTAGAAGTCCTCCATCGTGCCGAAGTGCTCGGTGCGCCAGTACTTCTCGAGCACCGCGGCGTGCAGCATCCCCGTGAACGAGACGAGCTGGATCTTGTCGATGTAGACCTTCCACGAGACGCCCGCGTCTTCGAGCCGGTTGAACACCGTCGGGGCGGCGGGAGCGTCGAGCCACTTGCGGTACCCGCCGCCGGCCTGATTGGTCACGAAGCCGTGCGAGGTCGAGGCATGGAAGAACGAGCGGTTGCAGAAGGTCTGGGAGGGCACTCCGGCGTACCAGTGGTCGAACACCGCGAACTCGGCGGCGAGGGTCGACAGCACCGGCAGCATCTCGGGCGAGAACGAGCCCATGATGTGTCTGGTCTCGTCGATCGACGGTTCGACGCCCCTGCGAAGTCGGCGCAGGTTGACGTGGTAGTCGGTGAGGAACCCCGCCATGGTCGGTTTCGTGCCGTGCGCGGGAGCATTGAACGGCGCGTGCATGCCGTCGACGTAGAGGTCGGCGTTGGATGCCGGGTCGATCGTGTCGAAGAGCTGCGTGTTGACGTGCGGGTACTCCTCGCCCGGATCCGGGTCGGGAAGGCTCATGATGCGGTCGGTGTCTCCCCCGTGCACATGCGCGGGTACGATGGTGCCGTCGGGCGCGGTGTTGCTGTGGTCGCCGAACGCGAGTCCGTCGAAGGTCTCGCCGCTGGGGAGGGTGTCTTTCGCGTACAGGTAGCCGAGCAGGTTGTCGAAGGAGCGGTTCTCGCCCATCACGACGACGACATGGTCGAAGCCGGGCTCCTTACGGGGGGTGAGGGCGGCGAACGGATCGGGCTCGGTGGCGAAGCCGCGGCGGTCGTTCGCGGCCATACCGGCGCCGATCGCTGCACCTCCCGCCCCGCCGACCACGGCGCCGGCGAGGGCGGCGCCGCCCATCTTGAGGAATCCTCGGCGTGAGGTGTCGGAGTGCTCGTCGGCGGTCACGCCCCGATCCTACGACCGAGGATGGCGAGGCCGCAGGGTTCGGCGTCCCAGGACGGCGCTCGCGGCCGGGGGTCAGGCAACCCGACCCGGGGGTCAGGCAGCCGCGATCCAGAGGACCGCGCCGTCACGCCAGCCGAGGCCGGCGGTGCCGAGGGCGATCGGGGCCTCGTGCCGTGGACGCACCACGCGCAGCCGGCGACCGGCGAGCTCGACGATGTAGACGATGTCGGCACCGCGGTAGACGTGCGTGACGACCTCGACGGCCACGGGCGCATCGCTGCCCACGGCGGGAGACAGTCGCAGATCCTCCTGGCGCAGCACGACCTCGCCGACCCCGTCAGGGCCTTCGGCGGTCAGCGGTACCTGGATCGCCGTGCCGTCCAAAGTGGCAGTCGCGCCCGCGCGCGTCGCAGGGAGCAGGTTCGCCGCGCCGATGAAGTCGGCCGCGAAGGGGGTGCGCGGGGCGCCGTACAGATCGGCGGGCGCACCCTCCTGCTCGATGACGCCGGCGTTCATGAGCACGATCCGGTCGGACAGGCTCATCGCCTCCTCCTGATCGTGCGTGACGAATACCGTGGTCAGGCCGAGTGTGCGGTGCAGCTCCTTCAGCTCGACCTGCATGTCTTCGCGCAGACGGGCATCGAGGTTCGACAGCGGCTCGTCGAGCAGCAGCACCCGCGGCTCGAAGGCGATGGCGCGGGCGAGTGCGACACGTTGCTGCTGACCGCCGGAGAGTTGCGCCGGCATCCGATCGGCGAGGTGACCCATCTGCACCCGCTCGAGCGCGCGAACGGCGAGTTCCTTCTGCTCTGCCTTCGACTTCTCGCCGGACATCCGCAGGCCGAAACGCACGTTCTCGACCACGCTCATGTGCGGGAAGAGCGCGTAGCTCTGGAACATCATGCCCAGGTGGCGCTTCTCGGGCGGGAGCTTGGTGACGTCCTGCCCTGCGATCTCGATGGTGCCGCCGCTCGGCGACTCCAACCCCGCGATGCAGCGGAGGAGTGTCGTCTTGCCGCACCCGGACGGGCCGAGCAGGGAGACGAACTCCCCCGACTGCATCGAGAGGTCGATGCCTTTGAGCACCGACGTTCCCTTGAAGTCCTTGGTGAGTGAGGTGATGGTGAGTGTTGTCATCAGACGAACAACCTTCCCAGGCCGATGATGCGTTCGAGCACGATCATGAGGACGACGGTGAGCAGGACCATGAGGGTCGAGACTGCCGCCACGGTGGGCGACGTGCTGAACTCCAGCTGGCCGTAGATGGCGATGGGCAGGGTCTCCAGCTGCGGAGTGCGCAGGAAGAGGGCGATGACCGCATCGTCGAAGGAGATGTTGAAGGCGAAGAACGCGCCGGCGGCGATGCCGGGGCGGGCGATCGGGAGCACCACCAGGCGGTAGCGGTTCCAGGCGCTGGCGCCCAGCGTGCGGGCGGCCTCTTCGGTGAAGTGGTCGGCCCTGGTCATGACGCCCGTGACGGTGCGCATGACGTAGGGGATCGCGATGACCACGTGGATGGCGATCAGCACCCCGACGTTCGGTGCCCCGATCGTGAGAGAGGAGATCGAGAGGGCCCCGATCGCGAGGATGATCGTGGGGATCGTCAGGGGCGACATCAGCAGACCCTGGATGGCGGCGCCGCCCGGAACCTTGAACCGGGTGAGCGCGAGGGCGGCTGCGGTGCCGATGGATGCGGCGACGATCGCCACCGTGATGCCGACCATGAGGCTCAACCGGAAGGGCTCGAGATAGGTGTCGGAGGTGAGTGCCTCGACGTACCAGTCGAGCGTGAAGCCCTGGCCGGGGAACGTCAGGAAGCGGTTCTCGCCCACGGATGCGCCGGCGACGACCATGAGGGGGACGAGCATGTACAGCGTCACGACGACGCCGAGCACGATGGCGAGGACCCTGCCGAGGATCGGAACGGAACGGACCATGGTCACACCTTCTGCTTCCCGAGTCGGGATGTCGCTGCGAGCACGAGCATGACGCCGGCGAACAGCAGCACGGCCTGCGCGGCCGCGAACGACCAGTCGAGGTTGGTGGTCGCGTCGACATAGATCGTCTGGGCGAACACGGGGATCTGCGCCCCGCCGATGAAGCGCGGGGTGATGAACGAGCTCACCGAGAGGACGAAGACGAGCGAGGCACCGGCGACGATGCCGGGGACGGCGAGGGGGAGGACGACGTGCCGGAGGGTGCGCCAGAAGCCGGCGCCGAGCGTGCGCGATGCCTCCTCCAGCTGCGGAGTGATGCCGGAGATGACGCCGAGGATGCTCAGCACGGCGAACGGCAGGAGCACCTGCACCATCGCGATCACGACACCGGTCTCGGTGCCGAGGAAGCCCTGGGTGCCGCCGACGAGGAACTCGGCGCCGGGGATCTTCATCAGCAGACCGGACGGGCCCATCAGCACCACCCATCCGAACGTGCGGACGACGACGCTGGTCATGAGCGGCAGGATGACGACGATCAGGAGGAAGGAGCGCACCTTCGATCCGGCACGCGCCATCACGTACGACAGGGGGATGGCCAGGACGAGGGTGATGACCGTCTGGATCACCCCCAGGCGGAGCGAACGCAGCGCCGCCTGGAGGTGATATTCACTCGTGAACAACCGGGTGAAGTTGTCGAGGGTGAACCCGCCTGCCGACGATTGCACGCTCATGAGGAGCATGCCAGCCACCGGGGTGATGAAGGCGAGCGTGAGCAGCACGATCGCCGGCAGGAGCAGGAGCCAGGGCTCCCTACGGGTTCGGACGCTCATTTGGTGATCAGCGCATTCCACTCGTCGGTCCAGGACTGACGGTCGGCCGCGATGTCGCCGGGCGCGTAGACCACCACGTTGTCCAGCTCGTCACCGGTCAGCACCGCATCCGCGGCGTCGCCCGAGAGCTCGGCCTTGGTGTTCACCGGGGAGTACCGCATGTTCTCCGCGAAGACGGTCTGCGCTTCGGGGCGCAGCTCGAAGTCGATGAAGAGCTTGGCGAGCTCCGGGTTGTCGCGACCCTCGACCACGTTCGCCGTGATGAGGGATGCCGTGGCCCCCTCCTCCGGAACGATGAACTCGACCGGCAGCCCTGCGTCCTGCAGCGTGCCGGCGTAGTCCATCGCGTAGGGAGCGATCCAGGTCGCGCGCTGGGCGAACGCGGTCTGCAGATCGGGCGAGGTGGGGACGACGATCGCGTCACCGGACGATGCCAGGGCACCGAGGTCGGCGATCGCCTGGGACGGGTCCTCGATGCCGCCGCCGAGTGCGTCGGCGACACGGAGCATCGAGAGCACTCCGTACGTGTTCGAGAAGTCCGTGAGCGCGACATGCCCTGCATAGGCCTCGTCGAACAGATCGAGCCACGAGGTGGGAGCGGGGGCATCCGCCTCGGTGTTGTAGACGAGCCCGATCGGGGCGAGTTGGATGACGGGTCCTTCGCCCCGCTCAAGACCGGCGGTCGCGAGGTCGATGAGGTCACCGGACTCCGAGAGCTCGTCGGCAGCGATCGGGGCGATGAGCCCGTCCTTGGCCGCGGTGAACTCCTGGCCGCCGGAGAAGTGCACGACGTCGATCTGCGGGCTCGCCTTCTGGGCGGTGACCTGCGCGAGGGCGTCGGCGCTGTACAGCGTGATCAGTTCGACCTTCGCACCGGTCTCCTCCTCGAAGGGATCGACGACGGCCTCGATGAAGGCCTTCTCCCAGTCGCCACCGAACGAGGTGACGACGATGGTCTCGCCGGCGAACTCCTTGTCGCCTCCTGATGCTGCGCTGTCATCACCGGCTGAACAACTGGCGAGGACGAGGGCACCGGCGGCGACGAGCGCTCCGGTCGTGAGAATTCTTCGGGTATTCATGCACTGCTCCTTCGGGATGGGTCCAGCACGGAATGGACGCCTAGACCAGGCGTCCGATGGTGAGCTGCTTCGCTCCGTCGATGCGGATCGCCGCGCTCTCCTTGGCGAACTCCGCCAATCCTTCGGTGATGCCGCCCCAGATGTTGACGGGTGTCCATCCGAGCGGGCCGAGAGTACGTGCACCACGATCGTAGAAGACTCCGATCTCGTACCACTCGAACGGCAGGCCGCCCATCTGCATCGGACGCTGCCAGTACCACTGCAGATCGCCCGGTGCGGGCACGACCTGCTGGTTCTCGAACGGCACCTTCTCGGGGTCGAAGTTCTGCGCCTCCTCGGGCAGTCCGACCATGACCTCGGGTCCGGCGTACATGGCGTGCATCGCCTGCATGGTGACCGGCTTCTCCAGCGCACCCCACATGGCTTCGCACGTGCGAGGGGCGAGGTCCTCGAACAGGGTGGCGACGGCGCGGACGCCGTTCTCGTACTCGAGGAAGACCTGCTTGGTCATCGTGTTCCTTTCTCCGCAGTGGCGTGTTCCACTGCTCGTTCACGGGCGGCCGAGACGAACGCCGCGAACAGCGGGAGCTCCTCTGCGGCCTCGACGGGGTCGATCATCTTCTCGGGATGCCACTGCACCGCCCAGAAGGGCCAGTCGCCGTCGGCCTCGACTGCTTCGACGATGCCGTCCGGCGCCCACGCGACCGGGTGCAGACCGGGGGCGGGGATGTCGACGGACTGGTGGTGGATGGTGTTCACGACGCGGTCGCGCACGCCGTACAGGGCGGCGAGTCGGCTGTCCGCCGCGAACGAGACGGGATGCCTGGCCGAGAGCTGCTCATCGGCACCGCGCACGGGGTGATGGTCATCGGTGGAGGGGATGTCGACGATCAGGGAGCCCCCGAACGCGATGTTGCTCACCTGCATGCCACGGCAGATCGCGAGCACGGGCAGGCCGCGCTCGCGAGCGCCGAGCGCGAGAGCGATCTCGAACTCGTCGCGGGCCGGGTCATACGTCTTTCCGGTCTGCGGCTCGGCGCCGTAGCGTGCTGGATGCACGTCTTCGCCGCCGGAGAGCACGAGTCCGTCCAGGCGGTCGAGCACGTCGTCGACACCCGCGGTCGGCGGCAACAGCACGACGGCTGCCCCTGCGGCCTCGATGGGCGCGGAGTACTCGGTGCCGAGGCTGTGCGCGGGTCGCCCCGTGCCCAGGTCGGTGTCGATGAAACGGCGCCACGTGGTGATGCCGATGAAGGGACGGGTCACGAGAGTGCGATCCAGGTGGTCTTCAGATCGGTGAACTTCTCCATGGCGTGCAGGCTCTTGTCACGACCGAAGCCGGAACCCTTGACCCCGCCGAACGGGATCGTCATGTCGCCCTCCTCGAAGCAGTTGACCCAGACGATCCCGGCGCGCAGTCGGCGCGAGAGGGTGTGCACGGCGTTCAGGTCATTGCTCCACAGCGCCGCGGCGAGCCCGAACTCGGTGCCGTTGGCGATCGTGAGTGCGTCTTCCACGTCGTCGTAGGCGATGACCGAGAGCACGGGGCCGAAGACCTCGCGTTGGGCGACCTCGTGCGCAGGGGTCACTCCGAGCACGACCGGGGCGAAGTAGCTGCCGCCGTCGACGGCGGAGAACCGTTCCGCGCTGCCGGCGGCGAGCACGCCGCCTTCCGCCTGGGCGCGCTCCACGAAGCCCGCGATTCCCGCAAGCTGCTTCTCGCTCACGATCGCACCCATCGAGGTGCTCACATCGAAGGGGTCGGCGGGAAGGCTGTTCCGCGCCACATCGGCAGCGATCTCCATGGCGCGTTCGTGCTGTGCACGTGGCACCAGTAGGCGGGAGGATGCGGTGCACATCTGCCCCTGGTTGTAGAAGCAGCCGTCGGCGGTGGCGCGCACGGCCTTCTCCAGATCGGCATCCGGCAGCACCAGACTCGCGGTCTTGCCACCGAGCTCGGGCCAGACGCGCTTGCCGTTGGATGCCGCGGAGTAGCCGAGGAACCGGCGGCCCACCTCGGGTGAGCCCGTGAAGGTCACGACGTCGACGTCGTGGTGCTCGCCGAGCGCACGGCCGGCGATGTGTCCGGCACCGGGGACGACGTTGAGCACTCCGGCGGGGATGCCGGCGTCGTGGGCGAGCTCCGCGAGGCGGAGCGCCGAGAACGTGGTGTGCTCGGCGGGCTTGAGCACCACGCTGTTACCGACCGCGAGCGCGGGGGCGAGCTTCCAGGCGGTCATCGTGAGCGGGAAGTTCCATGGCACGACGGCCGCGACGACACCGGCGGGCTCGCGGGTGACCAGAGCCAGACTGTCGGGTGCGGTGACGGGCATCTCGTCGAGGACCTTGTCGGCGGCCTCGCCGTACCAGCGGAAGCAGTTCACGACAGCGCGGAGCTCGGTCTGCAGTGCCTCGCGCACGGGCTTGCCCATCTCGAGCGAGATGGTGAGGGCGAGCTCTTCCGCGTTGTCGTGGATCCTCTGCGCGAAGGCGATGAGCAGCTGGCCTCGTTCACGGGGCGCGATGCGCGACCACACGCCGGAGTCGAAGGTGCGGCGTGCGGAGCGCACGGCCCGGTCGACGTCGGAGACCGAGGCGGCAGAGATCTCGGGGAGGGCCCGACCGTCGCGAGGGCTCGTCGGGGCGAGGGGCTCCGCCGAACCGGCCTCCCAGCTGCCGTCGATGAACATGCGGGTGCGCAGGCGCAGGGTCGCAGCGCGATCCGCCCAGTCGTCTCCAGTTGCCGTGAACACGGTCGTCCTCTCCCGGGGTGAAGGCCCCTGGAGAGATAGTCGCCCTAATTCGCCACTGCGTCAAGCTCTAGCGAACGATCTCGCCACTTCTTTACACGCTCGTAACAGAATCGGCCTACAAGCGGATGGCTCCCGTCGGCATGTCAATGGCCAGTGCCTCGGGTGCCTCGTCAACGATGAGCGACCCGCGCAGCACCGGCGTGATGACCACGAGCGACTCGACGACCTCGAGGCCGTCGTGTCCCGCCACGGCAGGACCGGTGAGGAACCGGTAGAACTCGTCGGCGTCCTTCACCAGCACGTTGGCGAGCAGCTGCGAGGTTCCGGTGGTCGCCGCGATGAACTTCACCTCGGGGGCAGCCGCCAGCGCGGTGCCCACCTTCTCGAGGCGGTCCATCGGTACGCGCAACCACACCAGGGCCTCCAGGCCCAGGCCGAACAGGCTGGGCACCACCTCGGTGCGAGGGTGCATCAGGCCGCGCCGGTTCAGGGACTCCATGCGCCGGCGGGTGGTCGTGACATTCAGGCCGAGGGCGCGCGCGAGCTGGGCTACCGGCATCCGCCCGTCCTTCAGCAGGAGCCTGATCAGCGCCTCCTCGTCTTCGCTCAGTGCATCGGCGGGGTCGACCTCCGAGCCCGAGGACTCGTCGAGCATCCGTGCCTGCGCATCGGTCAGCACACCGGCGCGCCAGTCGTGTCCGGAGCGGAAGAACTTCAGCACCGTGGTCACGTTGATCGACGCGATGCCCTCCAGCTCGGGGAAGTCGGTGAACAGCAGCTCGCGGATCGACGCGTCATCGCGCGGCAGCAGCATCCCGGCGATGTCGCTGCTTCCCTCCAGGACCGACACGGAGGAGGCATCGGATCGGCGCGCCAGGGTGCGAGCCACGTACCAGAGGGCATGGGGCTCGGTCGTGATGCGGAAGAGCACGGCGCGGGCATGCAGCACGCGAGCGGGATCGACGTAGGTCGAGACACGCACCAGCCCGCGATCGAGCAGCCGCTGTCCTCGACGGGCCACGGTGCGCTCGGGCAGATCGACCACACGGCCGATCTCACCCCACGAGGCGCGCCCGTTCACCTGCAGGGCCGCAGCGACGATCCGATCGGTCTCGTCGGCCATCACATCGTTCGCGGGCACGGGCTCTCCTTCGGCGGGACGGACTCGGTCGAAGGTTATCTCACGTGCGGGGTAGCCTTCCGGCACACAACTTCGGAGATGGCGGAGGACACGCCGCCCAGGATGCCGAAACGACGGTGTGTCGTGAGTGGCATCCGAAGTCGTGCTCGGGCGCGGCGCAGCCGAGTCGGATCAGATGTCGCTGAAGTCGTTGCCGCCGCTGCTGATGCGGGTGATGACGTCGTCGGTGATCTGCAGGGTGATGTACTCCACGCCGACCTCGCCCGGATGCACGAGCGACACGGTGTCCGGTACTTCGCGCATGCCGATCTTGAGGTAGTCGGCTGTGCCGTCACCGTCCTCATCCCACTCGTCCTCCGCGCCGGCCGCGACAGCATCCGCACGCGTCGAACCGATGCCGAGTCCTTCCGGTGTGAGGAACGTGACCCCGGGGGCATCTGCCGACACGACCACGTCGAACCGAGTCTCACCGACCGTGGCCTTCGTTCCGTCCCAGTCGAATCCGGCGTACACGCTGCCGTACGGACCCTCGACGCTCCCTTCGGTCGGTGCCGATCCGAAGGCGTCGGTGAGGGCGGCGATCGCCGCGTCCGAATCGGCGTAGCCGATGACGGCGCCTCCATCGATCGCGAGGCCTTCGACCGAGACCTCCACGGTGCGGTCGGAGGGCGTGGGGGTGGCCGACGGCGAGGGGAGCGGCGACGACGACGAGGGCGTCGCAGCCGGCCCATTCGCTGGGGAACAGGCAGCCAGCGAGAGACCGATCACCGCGACGGTGGCAGACAGGAGGACGACGCGAATCCGACGGTGCATGGCACGAGCCTAGGGTGCGCAGGGGTGGGAGATGCCCCTGCGTGCGGCACGATCTGGAATCGTTACGGGCCGGAACGCGAGAGGGCGCCGCCGGGCCGAAGCCCGACGACGCCCACGGATGCCGTCGACTACTCGGCGTCCACCTCTGCAGGCTGACGGCGGCGGCGCATCGCGAACAGGCCGAGACCCAGTGCGAGCAGCACCACGGCGCCGATGATGTACGGCATGCTGTCGGCCCCGGTCGTGGCGAGGTCGCCGTCGGTCGCCCCACCGGTGCCGGGCGTCTCGTTGCCACCGGTGGATGCCGCGGTGACGGTGAGCGAGGTCGTGACCTCGGTGCCGTCGGCGCGGATCACGGCGAGCGTGTGCGTGCCGGCCGGAGTGGATGCCGGGATCGTGAGCGCGCGGCTGAAGGCGCCGTCGGCATCGGCCGTGACCGTACCCAGGTCGACCGGGTCGGACCGCAGCTCGAACCGCAGCTCGGCGTCGGCCGGGAAGCCGCTTCCGGCCACGGTGAGCTTGCCACCGGCCGCGACGGATGCCGCACCCAGTTCGATCTCGGCGGGAACCTCGGGCTGGGTGACGGGAGGCGTGACACCCTTCTCGGTGACCCACTTCTCACCGGCATCAGACTTGGTCACCGTGAAGGTGTCGTAGACGGCGCCGACGGGGAGGTCGGTCGTGGAGTTCTCGGTCTTCTCGGCGAGGTACGACTTGTAGACGAGCTGGTTCTTCGACACGTCGATCACCTGGTACGTCGTGACGCCCTGACCGCGCAGCACCTGGGTGGCGCCGTTGTTGGTCCAGACGTTCTTCTCGGGCGTCTCGAGGTCGTAGTGCTTCGCGCCGGAGTTCGACACGACGTACACCGGGCCGGTGGTGAGACCGGGGGTCTCGGTGGCGTCGGTGTTCAGGTAGCCGCGTGCGTACGTGTGGTCGTGACCCATGAGCACCAGGTCGATGTCGTTGCGCTGGAAGACGGGCACCCAGTCGGCGCGCAGCTTCGGTTCGTCGCGACCCTCGGAGGCGGAGAAGACCGGCTGGTGGAACGTGACGACGTTCCACTTCGACGGGCTGTTCTGCAGCAGCAGGTCGAGCCAGGCGCCCTGGAAGCGGATCCACAGCTCCTCGCCCTTCGCCAGCGGGCACTCCGCACCCGAGCACGACGGGAGTGCCGGGGGCGTGAGGAATGTCGCATCGCGCGTCGCGTTGAGCGTGATGAACCGGACGTCCTGATAGTCGGTGTAGTACGCCGTCTCGGCGGCGAAGGCGCTCCAGTGGTCGAACAGCGCGCGGTACTGCTTCGCGACGTCGGTGTCACCCTTCGCGAGGTCGGCGAGGTCGCCGATCGAGCTCGTCGACGGGTTGTTGCGCGGGTACTCGAACGCGGCCTTCCATGCCGTGAGCAGCTTGTCGCCGGAGTACTCGTGGTTGCCGGGCGCCGCCATCACGTTGGTGCGGACCGCGGAGTCCTTCATGCCCTTGAACCAGTTGACCCACTCGTTCTCGTTGCTCGAGGTGTTGATCAGGTCGCCCGCGTGCACGGATCCGATCGAACGCGGGGCGTTCGCCTCGGCCTGCTTCACGACGCTCGGCCACGTCGTGTCGAGGCCGATCTGCGCGTCGCCGTAGTAGATGAACTGGAAGTCCGTCGCGTTCGGGTCGGCGGTCGTGAACTCGTACCAGTCGCTCCAGCTGCCGGCGAGACCGACGCGGTAGCGGTACTCCGTGGCCGGCGTCAGGCTCGTGACCGTGGCCGAGAAGTGCTTGTTGGGGTTGCCGTTCACGACGCCCGCGTCATAGGCGTCGATCGTGCGGGTGTCACCGCCGGCAGACGGGGCGATCTCCACCTGGCCCGAGGTGTGCGAGGCGTCGCCGGCGAGCCAGCTGAACGACTGCGAGATCTCGGGGTTCTCAGTGGGGGTGAGGATGACGCGCGTGGGCGGGGCGACCACGGGGGTGCTCGGGTCGGATGCCTTGATCAGCGTCAGCGACGACATGTCGAAGTAGATGTCGGAGCTGGTCTCACGGTCCTGGAACAGCGAGACGGCGATCGTGTTCGTGCCGTCGTGCAGCAGTTCGCCCTCGGCGCTGAACGTGCTCGTGAGCGGGTCGCCGTTGGAGTCGCCGGCGTACTCGACGTTCTTCGTGTCGGTGATGCGGCCGTCGACGTAGCGGGCGACCTCCTCGCCGTTGATCCACACGATGATCGCGTCGTCGTAGGTGATGGTGCTCTGGAGCGCGGCGACCTGCTCGGCCACACCGGTGCCGAGTTCGAAGGTCGTGCGGAAGAAGTACGTGGGCACGGTGGGAGCCTTCGTGCCGTCGAGGTAGTGGTTGAGGAGCGTCTTCGGCGTCTGCGGTCCGACGGCGCCGAGCTTGCCGTTCTTCGCGCCGAAGGATCCGGCTGCGGTCTTCCAGGCGCTGTCGTCGTAGGCGGGGAGCGTCCAGTCGCGCAGGGCCGAGGGCGCCGGCGAGGGGTCGGACCCGTCATCCAGGTAGTGCCACGCGGTATCGCCGGTGATCAGCGAACCGGTGGGCACCTCGGGGTCGGGTGCGGCGAGGGCCGCGGGGGCGACGACGGCGCCGCCGAGCAGGGCGAGGAGCGCGACGGACGTGAGTCCGTGACGCCGCCACCGCACCGCAGGGGTGGGGGAGGTCATGTCTGTCCTTTGTGGGGTGGGGTTTTCGTGCTCAGCCGCACGGGGCCCCTTCAGCCCATCGAAGCGGGATGACCACGGGCTGACCTCCGAGCGTCCGGCAGATGAACGGATGCTCCGGCATCCGTCACCACCACCCGGAATGCGAGTGCCCGAGCAGTCCTGAGGACGCATCGGTACCCTGAGGCCATGAGCTACGCCGGAGGAGACTCGGTCGATGCCCGCGTCCGGGCGGTCGAGGCGCACTTCCGCGCCAGGCAGACCCGGTTGTTCCTCGGGTTCGCGCTGATCGAGGGGCCGGTGCTGCTGATCCTCGCGGTCGCGATCTACGGCTTCGAGGTGATCGACTCCGACGTCGGCATCTGGCTGCTCGTCGCGGTCGCCCTGGTCGGCGGGTTCCTGATGAGCGCGCTCCTGGTGCGCCAGATGCAGGCACGCACGCAGGCCATCGCCCAGGCCAGGGGTGAGAACCCGCTGTTCTGAATCGGCCCCCGGATCAGGGCAATCGATCGAGCGGGTGGTTCTCCAGCTTGCCCACGACTCCGCCGGTGACCAGCCGGTGCGCGGAGGTGTGCGGTTTGCGCGTCGCCTGATCCACGACGCCGTCACCGAACTCGCGCGCCAGCTCCAGGCGCGGGTACTCGGCCAGCACCTCTCGCAGGAAGCTCGCGGGAAGGACATCGGCCCGCGCGCCGGAGATGTCGAGCGCCGTGCCGATCTCGAGCAGGTAGCCTTCGGTATCCATCGCCGGATCGACCGACGGCCAGTTGTGCCGGATGATGACGTCGAGCGCGCGCCGGCTGCGATCCGTCTCCCACCCTGCGCCGGTCGTGAGCGTCACGGCGACGTGCCCGCCCGCCTCTTCGTACGACAGATTCACGTTGTCGAACTCGGGCACGATGCCGATGTCGTGGAGCATCGCCGAGACGTACAGCAGCTCGTGATCGATGCCGACCCGCCCTTCGACGACGGCGAATGCCTCAGCCCACAGCCACGACCTCACCACATGGTTCTGCATCGACTCGGAGTGATAGTGCGCCGCCAGGGCTCGTGCCGCACGGGCTGCGGGCGTGGCGGGAGGCGTGAAGGTGCTCAGCTGCATGATGGGCCTCACATTACCTCCGCGACCCCGCCCGGTACGCTGGAACCCATGCTCAACATGGCTGACGGCCTCGCTCGTCTCGGTGCACTGGCCGAGAATCCGGTCGTCCGCACCCTCGCGGCGGCGTTCACGGATGCCGGTTTCGACCTGGCCGTCGTGGGTGGTCCGGTGCGCGATGCGCTGCTCGGACGCGAGACCCACGACCTCGACTTCACCACGAACGCCTCGCCCGACGAGATCATGAAGATCGTCAAGCCCGTCTCCACCGCGCAGTGGGACATCGGCCGGGCCTTCGGCACGATCGGTGCGCGCGTGCAGGGCGAACAGGTCGAGGTCACGACCTACCGCGCGGACAGCTACGACGGCATCACCCGCAAGCCGACCGTCGAGTTCGGCGACTCGATCGATGGCGACCTCGTGCGCCGCGACTTCACGGTGAACTCGATGGCGCTGCTGGTGCCTTCGGTCAAGCTGGTCGACCCGACCGGAGGCGTGGAAGATCTGGTCGCCGGTCTCCTACGCACCCCGGCCGACCCGGCGATCTCGTTCGGCGACGACCCGTTGCGGATGCTGCGCGCAGCGCGCTTCAGCGCTCAGCTCGGTTTCCGCGTCGAGGAGACGACGGCCGACGCGATCGCCCAGCTGCGCCAGACCCTCACGATCGTGAGTCCCGAACGCATCCAGTCGGAGCTCGTGCGGCTCATGCAGAGCGACGACCCGGTGCGGGGCATCCGCGTGCTGGTCGACAGCGGCCTGATCGACGAGTTCCTGCCCGAGGTCAGCGCCCTGCGGCTCGAAGTCGATGAGCACCACCACCACAAGGACGTCTACGAGCACTCGCTCACGGTGCTGAGCCAGGCGATCGCGCTCGAGACGTCACGCAATCCGGGCGCCGCACCGGACGTGGCGCTGCGGATCGCGGCGCTGCTGCACGACATCGGCAAGCCGCGCACGCGCAAGCTCGAAGACGGCGGGGTCGTCACCTTCCATCACCATGACGTCGTAGGCTCGCGCATGGCCCGCAAGCGGATGCAGGCGCTGCGCTTCGACTCGGCGACGACGGGTGCGGTCGCGACGCTGATCGAGCTGCATCTGCGCTTCTTCGGCTACGCCGAGGGCGCCTGGACGGACTCCGCCGTGCGCCGCTACGTGAGAGACGCCGGGGATCAGCTCGAACGCCTGCACATCCTCACCCGCGCCGACGTGACAACGCGCAACAAGCGCAAGGCCTCACGGCTCGCCGGTGCCTACGACGACATCGAGTCGCGCATCACGGCGCTGCGCGAGCAGGAGGAGCTCGACTCCATCCGTCCGGAGCTCGACGGCAACCGCATCCAGACCGTGTTGGGCATCTCGCCCGGTCGCGAGGTGGGCGAGGCCTACAAGTTCCTGCTCGAGCTGCGGCTCGACGAGGGCGTGCTCGGACCCGAGGTCGCAGAACAGCGCCTGCGTGAGTGGTGGGCGTCGCGCAGCTGAGTCAGCGCAGCGTCGGCCCGGATACCCGCAGCGTAGGGGTGACGATCTCGACCTGGTCGGCGACGAGCTCGAAGTCCTTCGCGTTGAACGTCATGAGCCGCGCGCCGAGCGAGTGGGCGTGCCCGGCCAGCATGATGTCTTTGCTTCGGGCGTGTGCCGGTCGTCGCTCGGCGACGCGGGCCGCAAGCTTCGCATAGCTCTGCGCAGCAGCGACGTCGAACGGTAACCATTCGGCACCGAGGTTGGCCTCGATCCAGGCCAACCTCGTCGTGCGTTCACGGCGATGCTCGTCTGTTGCCGCGGCCTCCACGCCGAACTCCAGTTCCGCATAGCTGATCGAGCTCAGCACGATCGGTTCGTCGGGGAGCTCGATGAGAGAGAGGTCGACGAGCGCTGACGTGTCAAGCAGAATCACGAGGCTCCCACGGGTTGCGGAAATCTTCGTCATCGCCGTCGCCACGGATATCGGCTAGCCACGCCTCGGCATCGACGGGAGGGGCGGGGTTCGCCTCGATCCAGGCCATGACCTCACCGCCGCGGACCGACCAGCGTCGCTCCGGCAGTCGTCGGGCCAGGCTCGCCTCCAGGCCACTGTCGGGTCCGTCCTCGTTCACGGACCGCAGGAGCAGCTCGCGCACCTCGGCCTCCATGGATCGGGAGTTCCGCTTGGCGCGCGCCTTAAGTGCAGCGACGACCTCATCGCTGAGATTCCGGATGGTCACCGTGGCCATGTTCGCCTCCTGACAGCAGAATGCTAGCACTCGGACCCCCATTCCCCCGAGGCATCCCGGCCAATACACTGGCATGAAGCTCCACCGTCGATGATCGGAGACTGCCGTGTCTGCGTCGTGGCACGACTCCCGGGACGCCCATCCGGCGACATCCCGCCTTCTCATCGAGCGCGCGCACGAGGAACTCCTCGCCGGAAACCTCGACGATCAGCGGCTCGCGCAGGTACGACCGCTCGTTCGCGAATCGTGGGAGCGCTCGTGGCGCGGACGGGTCGGCCCCGAGGCGGCGCCCGTGCTGGAACTCGCATCGGATGAGCTCGACGCCTACCGCCGCGCCCATCCGCTCGCGACCGCGATGGACATGATCCGTGCGCTGCTGCTGCCCGGGGAGTCGGAGGACTCCGGTGTCGTGATCGCCGTCGGAGATCAGGCCGGGCGGCTGCTGTGGATCGAGGGCGACCGACAGCTGCAGTCGCTCACCGACGGGATGGGCTTCGTGGCCGGGGCGAACTGGGCGGAGGATGCCGTGGGCACGACCGCTCCGGGAACCGCGCTCGCACTCGGACAGTCGGTGCAGATCCGCGGCGCCGAGCACTACAACCGGCTCGTGCACCCGTGGTCCTGCACGGCCGCCCCGGTGCGCGACCCCGAGACCCAGCGGGTGCTGGGAGTGATCGACATCACCGGCGGATCGGAGGTCGTGAGCCCGCAGGCGAGGCTGCTCGTCGACGCCACCGCCCGCGCCGTGGAATCGGAGATGCTCGTCGCGCGTCTGCGCTCGCGCGCCGAGACACCGCCACGATCGCATACGGCCGGTGCGCGCCTGAAGGCGACGGCGCGCGCGACCCTGCATGTGCTCGGACGTGATCGCGCCCGGCTCGAGACCGAGTCGGCGCACGAGGAGTCGATGATCGAGCTCAGTGCCCGTCACGCGGCGATCCTGTTGATGCTCGCCGTACACCGGCAGGGGCTCTCCGCCGAGCGTCTGTGCGAGCTCGTCTATGGCCCCGGCGTCTCGCCCGACACACTGCGGCCCGAGATGGTGCGGCTGCGCAAGGTGCTCGAGCGCACCGCCCCCGACCTCGTGCCCGAGTCGCGCCCGTACCGGCTGCCGCTGCCGCTCGACACGGATGCGCACGACGTGCTGTCGCTGCTCGACCGCGGCGCGCATCGGGTGGCGCTGACCGCGTATCGCGGGCCCGTGCTTCCGGAATCGACCTCGCCCGGCGTCGAGGAGTTCCGCGAGACCGTGCGCGCCGGCCTGCGTGAGGCGATGCTCTCCGAGGCGAGCCTCGACGTGCTCCTGGCGTACGCCGAGATCCCCGAGGGGCAGGCGGATGCCGAGATCCTCCGTCTGGCGCTCGAGATGCTGCCCGCACGGTCGCCCAAGCGCGCGAGCCTGGTCGGCCGCATCGAGCGCGCGCAGTAGCCCCGGCATCCTCCGCAACTTCTCGCAACGTTGCGCACCGGGGTGCAACCCTCGGCGACCTACCTTCGGAGGACACGCCGCTGCACCGACGCGCGGCCCGTCGAAGGAGCAACGATGACCATCGTCGAAGAAGACGTGTCCACCGCCTACACGGCCCCGGGTCAGCCGGGAGCCGCCGCGAACTACCGCGCCCGCTACGGTCACTACATCGGCGGCGAGTTCGTCGACCCCGTCAAGGGCCAGTACTTCGAGAACGTCAGCCCGGTCAACGGCAAGCCCTTCACCGAGGTCGGCCGCGGCACGAGCGAAGACATCGACCGCGCGGTCGATGTCGCCTGGCAGGCCTTCGCGGGCTGGGGCAAGACGAGCCCGGCGGAACGCTCGGTGGTCCTGAACAAGATCGCCGACCGGATCGAGCAGCACCTCGAGGAGATCGCGGTCGCCGAGACCTGGGAGAACGGCAAACCGGTGCGTGAGACGCTCGCCGCCGACATCCCGCTCGCGATCGACCACTTCCGCTACTTCGCCGGCGTCCTGCGGGCGCAGGAGGGCGGCATCAGCCAGCTCGACGAGAACACGGTGGCGTACCACTTCCACGAGCCGCTCGGGGTGGTCGGCCAGATCATCCCGTGGAACTTCCCGATCCTCATGGCCGTGTGGAAGCTCGCCCCGGCGCTCGCCGCAGGCAACTGCGTCGTCATCAAGCCGGCCGAGCAGACTCCGGCATCTCTGCTGTTCCTGTTCGAGATCATCGGCGACCTGCTGCCCGCCGGTGTCGTGAACATCGTCAACGGGTTCGGCATCGAGGCCGGTGCGCCGCTGGCGCAGCACAAGCGCATCCGCAAGGTCGCCTTCACGGGTGAGACCACGACCGGTCGCCTGATCATGCAGTACGCCTCGCAGAACCTGATCCCCGTCACGCTCGAGCTCGGAGGCAAGAGCCCGAACGTGTTCTTCGAGGACGTCGCCCGCGACACCGCCGATCCCTTCTACGACAAGGCTCTCGAGGGATTCACGATGTTCGCGCTCAACCAGGGCGAGGTCTGCACCTGCCCGTCGCGCGCGCTCATCGCGAAGTCGATCTACGACGGCTTCCTCGCCGACGGTCTCGCGCGGGTCGGCAAGGTCGTGCAGGGCAACCCGCTGGACCCCGCGACGATGATCGGCGCACAGGCGTCGAACGATCAGCTGGAGAAGATCCTCAGCTACATCGACATCGGAAAGCAGGGTGGCGCCCGACTGCTCACGGGCGGTGAGCGCGTCGACCTCGGCGGTGACCTCAGCGAGGGCTTCTACGTGGCCCCGACCGTTTTCGAGGGCACGAACGACATGCGCATCTTCCAGGAGGAGATCTTCGGGCCCGTGCTCTCGGTCACGTCGTTCGACGACTTCGACGACGCGATCTCGATCGCCAACGACACGCTCTACGGTCTCGGCGCCGGTGTCTGGAGCCGTAGCGGCGATACCGCCTACCGCGCCGGCCGGGCGATCGAGGCGGGTCGTGTGTGGACGAACACCTACCACCAGTACCCGGCGCACGCCGCGTTCGGCGGATACAAGCAGTCGGGCGTGGGCCGGGAGAACCACAAGATGATGCTCGACCACTACCAGCAGACGAAGAATCTGCTCGTCTCGTACGCGGAAGGGCCCATGGGCTTCTTCTGAGTTCGACCTCCGGGCGGATGCTGCGGCATCCGCCCGGATTCATCGGTGGACCTCGGAGGAAGGCGGAATCATGGTGAGCATCGGAACCTATCAACGGGTCGACGTGACGGATGCCGCGGCATCCCTCGTGCGGGATCTGACCGTGCAGCACGGCCCGCTGATGTTCCATCAGTCGGGGGGATGCTGTGACGGCTCGTCGCCCATGTGCTACCCGGTGGGCATGTTCATCACCGGGCCGGGCGACGTGCTGCTGGGCGGGCTCGACGTCGGACTGGATGCTCCGGTCGAGATGTTCATGTCGAAGTCGCAGTTCGAGTACTGGAAGTACACGCACCTCACCGTCGACGTCGTGCCCGGTCGCGGCGCGGGGTTCAGCGTCGAGGGACCGACCGGCATGCGGTTCCTGATCCGCTCCCGCATGCTGAACGAGGCCGAGCTGGAGTACTTCGGGCTGGGCTCGGCTGGGTAGCGATCGTCGAGGGGGGAGTCAGCGGGGGAGCCGGGGAACGGCGTCGACCAGGGCCCGCGTGTACGGATGCTGCGGGGCGTGCAGGACGGATGCCGTGGCGCCCTGCTCCACCACGCGGCCGCTCTGCAGCACCACCGTGCGCTCGCAGGCCGAGGCGATCGCCGTGAGATCGTGCGACACCATGATCAGCGACAGGCCGTTCTCGCGGCGCAGTCGGTCGAGCAGCTCGAGCACCTGCACGCGTGTGGTGACGTCGAGCGCACTGACCGGCTCATCGGCGAGCAGTACCCGCGGCCGCGACACCACGGCCCGGGCGATCGCGATGCGCTGACGCTGTCCACCCGAGAACTCGTGCGGGTACCGGCGCGCGACATCGGCGGGAAGCCCGACCGATTCGAGCGCTTCGGCGATCCGTCCCTGGGCATCGGCGCCCGACGCCAACCTCAGCGAGCGCAGGGGTTCCCCGATGATGCGGTCGATGCGCTGACGCGGGTCGAGCGAAGAATACGGGTCTTGGAACACCGGCTGCACACTCGCGCGGAAGCGCCGCATCTGCGCACGATCGCGCAGTGCGAGCGGCTCCCCGTCGAACAGCACCTGGCCGTCGCGCGGGGCTGCGAGCCCGAGCAGGAGGCGCAGGATGGTCGACTTGCCCGCCCCGGATTCCCCGACCAGGCCGAGCGACTCGCCCTCATCCACGTTCAGCGACACGTCGTCGAGCACCGACCGCGAGCCGTAGGAGAAGCCGGCGCCGCGCACCTCGAGCAGGGTCATCGCTCAGCCTCCCCGGCATCGAGGTACGCGTCGAGCGCGCGGGCGCTGTCGACCAGCATCCGCGTGTAGGGCTCGGCAGGGTTCTGCAGCACCCGGGCGACCGGACCCTCTTCGACCACGAGACCGTCGCGCAGCACGACGATGCGCTCGACCATGCGCGACACGACCGCGAGGTCATGGCTGATGAACAGCAGGGCCATGCCGCGTTCGGCGACCAGCCGCTCCAGAAGAGTCAGCACCCCGTTCTGCACGGTCACGTCGAGCGCGGTCGTCGGCTCATCCGCGATGAGCAGCTTCGGCTGTGCCGCGAGGGCGATCGCGATCGCGACGCGCTGGCGTTGCCCGCCGGAGAGCTCGTGCGGATAGGCGCGGGCGATGCGGGGCTCCGACAGCGCGACCTCGTCGAGCGCCGCCCCCACTTCCGAGCGCAACGCCGCGCCGCGAAGGCCGAGGTTTCGACGCAGCGGCTCGGCGATCTGCCGGCCGACGCGCATCAGCGGATCGAGCGCGGTCAACGGCTCCTGGAACACGATCTGGGCGATCGGTCCGCGCAACGGGCGAAGATCGGCATCCTTCGCTCCGACGACCTGGTGTCCGTCGAGCAGTACCGATCCGGATGCCGTGAGCGCTTCGGGCAGCAGGCCGGTGACCGCGAGGGATGTGAGCGACTTTCCCGAACCGGATTCGCCGATCACCCCCAGCCGCTCTCCGGGCGCGAGTGTGAACGAGACGTCGCGCACGAGGGCGCCCGACGCGGAGCGCACAGTGAGACCCGCCACCTCGAGAATGCTCATCGGCTCCTCCGGCGGGTCGGGTCGGCAAGATCGCGCAGGCCATCGGCGAGGAAGTTCACGCCCAGCACGAGGGCGATGATCGCGATGCCGGGGGCGATCGCGCCGACGGGTGCGGTGAGCACGGTTCCCTGCGCCTCCTGCAGCATGCGACCCCACGACGCGTTGGGCGGCGGTGCGCCGAGTCCGAGATACGACAGGCTCGCCTCGGCCAGCACGGCGGCGCCGAACTGCAACGCCAGGCTCACGGCCAGGGTGGGTGCGATGTTGGGCAGCACGTGCTGGCCCACGATGCCGAGCACCGAGGTGCCGCTCGTGCGTGCGGCGGTCACGAACTGCTCCTGCAGCACCCGGCGTGCCAGGATGCGCGTCAGGCGGGCGACGACCGCCGACATGGCGAGGCCGATCGCGAGCACCGCCGACCACAGCGATGCCCCCTGCACGGCGACGACCAGCATCGCGAGAAGCAGCACCGGGAAGGCGATCACGACGTCGAGCCCGGCCGATAGCGTGTCGTCGACCCAGGGGCGAGCGAAGGCGGCGAGGAGCCCGATGATGATTCCGATGACCGCGGCGATCGCCACGGAGACGAGCCCGACGACGAGGGCGATCCGCGCACCGGACATGAGCTGCGACAACAGGTCGCGTCCGAGGCGATCGGTGCCGAGCAGATGCAGGGCGCTCGGTCCTTCGAGTCGGCTGCCGCTCGTGTCGGACAGCGGATACGGCAGCCACACGAGCGAGACGAGGGCGGTGAGCACGATGAGTCCGGTGAGCACGAGCCCGATGAGCAGGGTCGCCTTCGGCCGGCGGCGCACGCGCACCGGACCGGTGATCAACTGCTCGGCGACGCGGCTCATCGGTTCCCCGAGACGCTCGTGCGCAGGCGCGGATCGATCAGTCGCTGCACGATGTCGGCCGCGAAACCGACGAGCAGCACGAACAGCGTGCTCACCACGAGCACGCCCTGGATGACCTGGAAGTCATGCTGTTCGATGGCGGAGAGCAGCAGGCTGCCGAGTCCCGGAAGGGTGAAGACGCTCTCGACCACGACCGCGCCCAGCAGGGTCGTCGACAGCTCGATGCCGAGGATCGCGACGACCGGCACTGCACCGTTGCGCAGCCCGTGACGCAGCAGTGCCTCCGGCGTGCTCGATCCGCCGGCGCGGGCGGTGCGCAGGTAGTCGCTGCCGATCACGTCGAGCGTCGCGGACCGCACGTAGCGGCTGAGCGACGCGCTCATGACGATCACGATCGTGATCACAGGGAGGGCGAGGGAGCGCAGGGCATCGGCCGGATCCTCCCAGTCGTCGCGGGGGAACCCGCCGGAGGGCAGCAGGCCGAGGGCGAGGGCGAAGATCCAGACGAGCACGACGCCCACCCAGAACACCGGCACGGCGACGCCGAGCTGCGCGAAGCCCGACAACGCGATGCCGTACCAGCGGTCCGCCTTGACCGCGGCGGTGATGCCGATGATGAGCGAGACGAGGAGGGCGACCCCGAAGGCGATCAGCGTGAGCGGGAGGGTCACGGCGAGACGGTCGGCGATATCGGGGCCGACCGGGCGGGAGCTGAGGAACGACTCACCGAGGTCGAGGCGCAGCAGCTGCGCGACCCAGGTCGTGAACTGCTGCAGGAGCGGCTGATCGGAGCCGACCTGTGCGCGGGCGGCGGCGATCTGCTCGGGCGTCGCGTTGACCGACAGCAGGGCGTTCGCGGGGTCGCCGGGCAGCAGGCGCAGCAGCACGAAGATCGCGATCATGGCGACGACGAGCGACACCGCGAGGAACGCGAGACGACGCAGCAGGTAGGCGAGCATGAGGTTCAGGATGACGAGGGGGATGCCGACGCGCGGCATCCCCCTCGCGCGTCAGGACTTGACGATGTCGTAGGCGAAGAACTGGGAGTTCAGGCCGTTGACCGGGTACCCGCTGAGGTCGCTCGAGGCGACCACGATCTGCGGGTACAGGTACAACCATACGCTCGCGGCATCCTCCGCGATCTTCTCGTTGACCTGCTTCAGAAGCGCCGTCTGTTCGTCGGTCGTGGGAGCCTGCTCGGCCTCCGAGACCCACTTCTGCACGTCGGCGTCGTTGTAGCCCCAGTAGAAGTCGGGGTTGCCGTACCAGACCACGTCGCGATCGTTCACGTGCTCCTGGAGGGTGGCCTCGAAGTCCTGCTCCTTGAACACCTTCGTGTACCACTCGTCGGCGCTGATCGTGTTGATCTCGACGGTGATGCCGACCTCGGCCAGCTGCGACTGCAGGAACTCCGCCACGGCGGGATGCGGGTCGTAGCTCGGGGTGTCGAGCGTGAACGTGAAGCCGTCGGCGTAGCCGGCCTGCGCGAGCAGATCCTTCGCCAGATCGACGTCGTAGGGGTTCACCTTCGTGAGGTCTTCGTACCAGGGGTCGGTCGGGGGGACCATCGATCCGATGAGCGTGCCGTAATCGCCCCAGATCGACTCGAGCAGCTTCTTCGTGTCGATCGCCGAGTACACGGCCTTGCGCACGAGGGTGTTGTCGAACGGGGCGACGCGGTCGTTGAACGCGAGCAGCTCCTTCGTCGTGGAGGTGCCCTCGCTCACGACGTAGTCGTCGGTGTCGAACTGGGCGAGCGAGTCGGGGCTCTGCACGCTCGTGATGACGTCGATCTCGCCCGTCAGCAGGGCGTTGTTCTCGGCGGTCGCGTCGGTGAAGTACGTGTAGACGACCTCACCGTTCTTGGCGGGCTCACCCCAGTAGTCGTCCCAGCGGTCGAGCGTGAGGGTCGAGCCCTTCTTCCACTCGTCAAGCGTGTACGGGCCGGTGCCGTCTTCCGAGGATGTGATGTCGCCGGCCTCGTCGTTGACGATCCAGACGTAGCTGAGGTTGTACAGGAACGAGATCGACCGCTGCGAGAGGGTGAAGACGACCGTGGTGTCGTCGGGCGTCGCGATGTCGGAGATCACGCCGAAGCTCGACTTGCGCGCCGACACGGAGTCCTCCGCGGTGACGGCCTCGACGCTCGACTTCACGTCGGCGGAGGTGAGCGGGTCGCCGGAGTGGAAGGTGACGTCGTCGCGGAGGGTGATCGTGTAGGTGAGGCCGTCGTCGCGACACCTGAGCGTCTTCGGCGAGCAGCGGCTCGACCGCGCCGTCGTCGGTCAGGCGGTAGAGGCCCTCGTAGACGTTGCCGGTGAGCGCCTCGGTCACGCCCTGTCCGCCGCCCTGCGTGTTGCTGAGGTTGGTCGGCTCGTAGAGCGACCCGATGAAGATCGTGGCGTCTTCGCGTGCGCGGTGGCATCGGCGGCGCCCGACGCGCAACCGGCCACGAGGGCGAGGGTCGAGACAGCGCCGATGGCGCCCAGAAGGCGTGTTCTTCTCATGGGTACTCCAGGGTGAGAGTGTGCGGCGTCAGGCCGCGTAGATGTCGAAGCCGTCGCGGAACACGACGTTCTTCTCGCCTGCTCGGATCGGCAGGGGGAAGCGGTTGGATGCCGGCGGGAGCGGGCAGTTGTACTGCGCGGAGAAGCCGCACGGCGGCACGAACGCGCGGTTGAAGTCGAGCACGACCGTGCCCTCGTCGTCACGCAGTTCGACGAAAAGGAATCGTCCCGACCCGTAGGTCTCGGAGCCGTTCGTCTCATCGCCGAACACGAGCAGCAGTGTGCCGCCGTCGTCGAACGCGGCGAGCGTGTACTCGCGGCCGTCGAGCTCGAGGTGGATGTCGCCGGGAACGACGAGCTCGCGCGTGCCGCCGTTGTCGCGGATGTGCTCGAACGGCACGGTGCGGTTTCCGGCGACCGGGGTGAAGCGACCCTCGAGCACCCAGGCGGGGTCGTAGTCGTAGGTGTCGATGCGTTCGAAGGAACGGATCGCCGGAGCATCCGCGTCCCACACGCGCAGACCGTGCTCGGAACCGCCGGTCTCGATGTTCTTGCGCTCGATCGGCGTCACCTGCACCGAGGCCGCCGCGGCATGACGCTCGGCGTCCAGATCGGGGCGCTCACCGGTCCAGCGGGTCTCGGTCAGGGCGAGGTTGCCCGTCGCCGAGGTGACGGCGGCGCGGCGATCGGCCTGCCAGAGGGTGTGTGCTTCGCGTTCAGACATCACCTTCCATTCTCGGGCATGCAGAACGGGGTGGGCCCGGTCTCGTCACTCTGGGTAACGCGAGACGAGAGCGCCGCGTCCGCTCACTCGGCGGCGGCGATCGGCCCGCTTCCGGTGAGCGCATACTCGCTTCCGTCTGAGCGTCGTTCGACGAGTTGGTAATCCACGAGGTATCTGCGCAAGACCGCGACATCCTCGGAGTAGGGCAGGAGCCGTTCGTTCAGTTCCCGCTCGGTGAGGACGTCGTCGGCGCTGATCACGCTGCGCGCCACCAGGGCGAGAAGCTCCCCGCGTTCTTCGAGATTCGCGGGGTACTGGCGGATGCGCGTCCCGTCGAGGAACCGCTCGATTCCCTGCTGCCGGGGAACGGCCACCGCGTCGAGAACCGATCGAAAGACGTCGGGCTCGAACGACTGCGTTGCGGCGTTCACGAGCCCGCCGTGGACGAGTGCTTCCGTCACTCGTACGCGCTTCGACGGTGAGAGCCCCGCTGTGGCGGACTCGAGGGTGGCGCCGAGCATCAACTCGGCTGCAATGCGTCGCGTCTCCGGGTTCGCCAGAATCGCCACCAGCGGTCTCCACTGGTTCGAAGATTCCATCTCAGACTCCCTCTCCCACTTCTTCGGCTTCCACCCTGACCCCGCGGTGCAGGCCCCCGACGAGCACAGCCAGGTAGAGCATTGCCGAGGCCGTAACTCCCCATCCGATTCCGAAATTCTGGCCTACGATCGCGACCACGGGAGCCACCATTGCGACGATCAGCGAGTCGGCCATGGAGACTATCGAGCCCGCTGTTGCTCGGATGCTGTTCGGGATGCCCTCATGGAACAACCCTGACACGAGGACTTGCAGGGCGCCATGGAGCGCAACATGGAGAATGAAGGCCACCCAGATGAACACCGCGCCGTCAGCAATCGCAAATATGATCGCCGCCACCACATTGAGCGCCGCGACTGCAGCCACATGCGTCACTCGAACCTTGAGAACTCGGAGTATCAGTGGGCCGAAGATGTTCGCCGCGTTCAAACCGATGTAGCCGAACGCAAGGAAGACCAGAGACACCTGATCGAACTTGATCTGCCAAAGCAAGAATGGTGCCACAGCGGCCGCGTTGGTAACGACGAGGAGCCACGCATGCGGTGTTCGTGCAGTTCCCAGCGCCTGACCAAGGAACGAGCGGAGCGGGATCTTCACGATATCGGCCTTCGTGTCCCGGAATGTGGCGATCGCAACTCCAGCGGCGACGAAGAACGCGATGGCAGCAACCCAGATTCCCTGAGGCCACACGGCGAAGAACGAGATCCCGATTGCACCACCCAAGATCCCTGCTGAGGCGGCGAGATACGATATTCGACCAAATGCTGCGGCGATCCTATTGGCGTCTATTGCCTGAATCTCGTTTACGACCAGCGCGTTTGAGGTTCCGCTCATTGCGGCAACGGCAACGCCTGCGGTCACCTGTGCCAGCAGGAGGGTCGGCTCGTTCAGGTTCAAGAAGAACAACACGAATGCGACTATTCGGAGGAGATTCCCGAGCTGCAACGCCAACTTGTTCGAGTACCTATCGAACAGGATTGCGAACGGAAGCTCAGCAGCCGTCACTGCGATATTGAAAACGGCAGTCATGACTCCAACGAATGCCAACGAGTAGCCGACTGCCTGAAAGTAGATCACGTCGACGGATGCGAAGCAGGCCACACCGGCGGCACTCAGCATTATGAACGCGTATGCACGTTTCAAGGTCGATCCACTCTCTACATGAACAGTGAACCGCGGTACTGAATGCGCGGCTCGGGGTGGCTCAGAAACGCGGCAAACTCCGTGAATCGGTGGCAGGCTTCGAAGTAGGTCGCATCGCTCACGCTTGCGCCGCTCATCAGAACCTTGGATACGGCGAACCCGGGTTCGTTGACCAGCGGGAACTCATATGCAGCCAGCCCCTGCCGAGCTGCGGAATCGATGAGGTCGTCCACTGACTGGGTCTCCACGAAGAGTTCTCGCGCACGTTCGAGGCTTTGCGTGCTTTCCCCGGCGGTGAAGAGGTTCGGCATCGCCTGGATGGCTTGCCCGCTGAACCATAGGTGGATTCGGGAGCAATGTGACCGTGAAGGTTCCGGTATAGCAACGCATCGCTTCTGTCATGTCCGGCGGCAGCGTCGAGAGCTTGATGTGGACCGGTGTAGCGCCGGTCCTTGCGTAGTACCAGAAGGCATCGCGCTCCACGATCTCGCGAAGCGCCTGCGTTCGAGCATCCTCAGCCGTAGCTCCGGAAGCTGCGCCGTTCGTGCTTCCGGCGACGATCGTTGAGTAGGGGTCACTCAAGTACGGGCACAGTGCAAGGTTCGCGGGAATCTGAACTGCTTGAGTGGTGTGGAGATCTATGGCATCCATCCACTCAAGGACGGTGTCGTTTGTCAACGGCACAATCGAAGGATGCTGATCAACCACCGGGAAGCCAAAGACGGCCCCCGTGTTGATCGCTCCATCGATCGCACTTGACGTGCCCACCACGACCTGACGTCGATCCGCGGTCGCCAGGGCGTAGCGCTCGAATGCCTCCCCCAAGCAACTGGCGAGCGCCTGTTCCGGGCTGAACCCCTTGCCGCCCGCGATCTCGCAGTGCTGGACATCGGCGCTTGTGCGGATCGGGGCATTGACGAGCGACACGGACGTCGCTTCTGGAACAGGGACAGGGTTGCCCACCACCGAAGCAAAGCCGAACGCCCAGCGATTTCGGCGAACGAAGGCCTCGGCGCTGACTGAGCGTTGCCCGCCCGTGTCCGCAATTGGTGACTCCACTTCGTTGGCTTTTCGCGAGATTGTCCGCAACGCGGGCGGGGTAACGGACTGGCGCGATCCTGCGCACTTGGAGCAGTCCGACGCCGCGACGACACATGACCAGTTCTGAGCACCGTAGGCGTTCGTAAGGGCGATTGATAGATCGTGGATGCGGTGGAGGCTGATGATCAGGATCGAGGCGCTGAAGTCAGAGAAGACGGAGTTCTCATCGCCGCGGTAGAAGTGGTCGATGAAGTCGGCGATCGAGGCCACGCAGCGATCGCATCCGTCGCGTTGATCTTGGCGGACAAGCGCCCAAGTGTGAACTCTCGCTCCTAGCCGCCTTACCTTTGCGTCAGTGGGCGCCGAGTCTGCAGCGACTCTGAACCGGGACCTCGCCACGGCCGCCACACCGAGCTCATCGCAGATCGCTCGGTAGGCGCCGTACAGCTCTTCTTTCATCCCTGCCTCCTTTTGGCTATGTGCATGGGAGGGGACGGACACGAATGCGTCCGTCCCCTCGTCTTGCGTGACTACTTCGTGGGGCCGTAGCTCTGCTTCTACTGACGGCCGGCGAAGACGCGGTTCGGCTTCGAACTCAGGACGCGAGACTTGATCATTTCGAACTCCTTATCCAATAGACGCTCTCTCTGTGTGAGGCACGTCTCTCTCTAGATGGGACTCGGAGCGCGACGGTCGCGCCCGAATGGTTGTCAACCCAAGGAACTCAGTCTCGGTCGGTCATGAGTCGGATGCAGCGAGTTCCGGCGACGTTCCCCAGCACTAGGGGACGGCGATCAGGACTCCGTCGGGCCGACGCGGAGCTCGCGTCGTTCGAGCTCGCGTCGCCTCGACGTGAACCGTAGGTAGGCGCATCCGCCTGCGTAGGCCGATCCGGGCGGGATGCTCCTACGCCGGCTCGATCGCCTACCTCCGCGACCGGAACGGGATCATGCAGCTGAATAGGCGCAACGGCTTGCAACCCCATCCGGTATACCATTCCGGTATGCGCCGAGTAGCGTCAGTCCCCAGCTGACCGCGGGCGCGGCGGCTCAGCCGCCATGCGGAGGGGGAGTCACATCCACCTCTGATCCCGAGGGGGGATGGGGTGGGTCGCTGATCCCCAGAAAAGCACCCACCCCCACAATCGGCGCGGTCGGCCGTGTCGGTCTCAGCGCGTGCGCATCCAGGCCAGGGCGATGCCGAACAGCACGATCATGACGATCGGCAGCCATCGGCCCCGACGCTTCAGGCGTCGGCCCTGCGACGCGACCCCCGGTGGCGGGGTGAGCAGGCCGACCGGGGGAGCGAACGGGAGCAAGGCTACGGCGCCCGTCGCGGCATCCGACTCCAGACGCTCGTCGCGCCAGCGTGCCCACTGGTCGAACTTCGTGAGCAGCGCGCCGACGGCGCCGAAGAGCCAGGCCCAGGTCGCAGGATCGAGGGTGGACACCTTGCGTTGCGTGTAGAGGAACAGCCAGTCGTCGACGATCTCGACGTCGAGCTGGGCCGCGTTGTCGATGAAACGCGCCATGATGTCGGGCGTGAACAGATAGAGGGCGTCGCGTTCGTAGCCCGCCGGGCAGTACAGGGTGAAGTGCTGGTCGAAGTCGCCCTCGAGCGACAGACGCTGCTCCTTCTGGAACGATGCGGGCAGATTCGACCCGAACCCGTTGTTGCCCTTCGCGTCGAGCACGATGTTCGGCAGGGGCACGTCGAGCTTCACGGCCACGTAGCCCCAGCGGTATGTCGTCGAGTTCTTCCCCGACTGCACCGTGTACTGGTAGTTGCCGAACTCGACGAACCGAGGCCGTGACCCGCGCACGAGATCGGTCGCGAGGCGCGATCGTCCGAGGCTGAAGATCATGCCCGGCAGCGGAGGATCCGGGAGCCTGGCCTCGTAGCTCATGCCGTTCACCTGCGCGAAGCGGCTGAGCCGGTACCGGCGCTCGCGGCCGTTGCGAACGCCCATCCAGATGAGCAACCCGGTGGCGGTGAGCACCAGGGCGATCAGGATCAGCGGAATCGCCTCCGCTCCCGGTGCGTCCGACATCGCGGCCAGGCTGAAGATCAGCGACAGGCTCGTCGGGATGAGGATGAGCGCGACGACCACAGCGATGATGATCCCCATCACCGTGCCGGCGGAGGCCGTGCGTGTGCCGCGGGAGCGCAACTCCGCCGTGAACGCCCGCACTGCGGCCGGATCGACGGGGTCGGTCAGGGGGCGTGAGTCGAAGGTCGGCGGCGTCGTCATCGGTTCAGCTCGTCGGCATCCCAGGTGAGGTCGGCGCCTTCGGCGATCGGCATCGCCTCGAGCCGAGGGTCGTCGCAGATCGCCCGGACGAGGTCGGCCGAGCCCGCGACGATCGTCGAGTCGAAGTCGATCTCGCTCACCATCACCCACGCCCGGTCCTCGGGCCAGAGGATGTTCGGATGCTGCGCCGACGGCGCGAACCCGTGCTCCTCACCGATGCGATCGCGCCAGGGCGCATCCAGCACCCATTGCGGATCGGCGAACGCGCGCGGCGCTGCGGAGAACAGCACATGATCGCGCCCCGGCAGCTGGAGGCGTGCGCCCTCCGAGATCTCACGCGAGAGGATGCCCTCCTGCCAGGTGGGCTTGCGGAACACGTTGTTGAACGGGTCATGCGTGCTGCGATTGAGCATGGCCTGGTGGTTCGGGTCGTCGGTGAAGGTCAGGAATGCACGCGACGGCGTCTCGCCGAAGAAGCCCACGAGTCCGCCGCGCCCCTCCCACAGGGCGGCGAAGCCGGCATCCGGCGCGCGCGTGTGCACGACGAGGTGTTCCGCGATCGCCGCGAGATGCGCGGGGCTGAGCTCGCCCTCCATGGGGGCGGTGAACTCACGCCCGTCGGGAGACACCCGGGAACGCCAATCCTCGTCTGCGGGGGTACGGACGATCCGTTGCCACTGCGCGAGCGGATGCAGGACCGTGCCGAACGCGGCGGCGGTGTCGGCCCACGTGGTCGGTGCGTCGACGAACTGCTCGACGAGTCGGGCGGTCTCCTCGCTGGGCAGCTTCTCCCACTCGGCATACGTGGGAACCGGGCGATCGGGCAGCGACCGGACATCTGCCGGATGGAAGACCCGGGCGTAGGCGGGATACCCGCGCGGGACGACTCCGTGCATGCTCGAGTACCCCTCGTCGAGCTGCTCCCGCAGCCACGCGGCGATGCTCGGGTTCGCGATCCACTCCATGCGATCCACGGTACCGGGGTGCGGGATGCGCGGGGGAGCCGCCGAGCGTGCCCGCGCGCCGTCGTCATATCTGAGGACGAATATCCCCCATTCAAGGGGAAGACGTATCCAAGAATACGAGCCAGGCTGAGGATGCCCCGTTCCGTATCGGAGGAACCGCAGTGCCACACCGTCTTCGCAACGCTCTAAGACTTGCCGTACCTGCACTGGTGTTGTCTCTGAGTGGAGTCGCAGCCCCGGCTGCGGCCGGCGCGGCCGATTTGCAGGACGACTTCGCGGCTACACAACCGGTGAGAACGAACTGGTGGGTCCTCGCGGTCTTCGCGTGCGCGGCGGTCCTCGCGATATTCACTCCTTGGGTGGCGGTCGTGCATATCGCGCTGGTCGGCTTCGCCTCCTTCCGGCTGATGCGACGTCCCCCTCGGCTCGAGGCCACGATGTTGATGATCGCGATCGCGCTCCTCGTTGTGTCGTTCACAGTGATCGTGATGACGGGCGCGCTGGCCCTCGGATTGGAATCGACTCAGAGCGGGACATCGGTACAGCTGCCGTGAGCCCTTCACGGCCGAGCGTGCCCGCGCATCGGGGGCGCCGTGCCCTATGATCCCAACGTCGATGGTGTGATGTTCTGAGGGGATCTCGCGTGGTGAATCAGGCTCCGATGGTGACGGGCGAGCGGGTCTTCCGCCGGAATCTGCTGAGGGCGACCATCGGGTCGCTCGTGCTGTCCGTGGTGTTGTCGGCCGCGGCGCTGTTCATCATCCCGCAGTTCCTCCCGTTCCTGATGGACCGTCAGACCCGCGGGCTGATCGTCGCGGTGGCCGCGGTCGCGCTGACCGCCGCCGTCTGGTCGGGGGCGTTCTGGTTCCGCAACATCCGCGTCGTCGTCGGCGCCGATGCGGTCGAGATCGGGCGCCCGGGCAATCGCGAGACCTATTCGCGCGCCACGACCGCATTCCGATCCAAGATCACCGAGCATCGGACGAACGGCCTGCGCAGCGGCACGACTCGCGCCCTGGTGGTGCACAGTGCCGGGCGGGAGATCACGATCGAACTTCCCGGATACTCCCGGGCGACGTTCAACGAGCTGATCGCGGCACTCAACCCGATCACCCCGGCGCACGTCGACCCGGTCGAGGCCGCGCGTGCCCGCGCAGCGCTGCCCACCTCGTTCCGTGTCGATGCCTCGCGCGAACGGGGCTTCGCCGCGAAACTCACGATCGTGGCCGTCATCGCCTCCGTGGTGACGCTCGCCGTCGTCGCGCTGGCCTTCACGCCCGGATTCCTCGACGGGGAGCTGTCGGCGCTCATCCTGCTCGCGCCGATGTCGGCCGTCGTCGCGATCGGGTTCGCGATCGGCGCGGCACAGCGTCGCCGGGTCGCGCGTTCCGCCCCCGAGCACCTGTCGATCAGCCACTACGGTTTGCGCATCGGTGACGTCGATCACCCGTACGACCAGCTGACGCGCATCTGGGTCACACCGCCCGCCTACGCCACGAAGCGCCTGAAGCTCGACCGCGCCGCAGGCCGCAGCATCACGCACATGCTGGGCTCGTCGCGCATCGAGATGACCCCCGAGTACTCGGTGTTCCTCGACGCGCTGCACGCCGAGACCGCACAGCGGCCGGGGCTGTTGTCGCTGGACCTGGAATGACCGCCTCATCAGGGGTGGGGTTCTCGTATGCCCCGGAGTATCCGATCCGCACCGAGCGTCTGCTGCTGCGTCCGATCACGCCCGCCGATGCGGTGGCGATGCACGCCTACAAATCCGATCCGGACGTCGTGCGCTACGTGCCGTACGACCCGCTCGATCTGGCCGACGTGGAGCGGCGCATCGCGACGACCTGGGCGAACTCGCGCTTCGCGGCCGAGGGGGATGCGATCTGCCTTGCCGTCGAGGAGCAGGAGAGTGGCACACTGATCGGCGACGTCGTGCTGTTCTGGCGCAGCGAGACCGACCGCTCGGGCGAAGTCGGATACATCTTCGACCCCCGGTTCTCGGGGCGCGGCTTCGCCACGGAGGCCGTCGAGGCGCTTCTTGCGATCGGCTTCGACGGGCTCGGATTGCACCGGATCGCCGCCCGGATCGACGAGCGCAACACCGCTTCGATCCGCGTCGTGGAGCGGATCGGCTTCCGCCGCGAGGCCCGTCTCGTCGAGAGCGAATGGTTCAAGCAGGAGTGGACGACGATGCTGATCCACGGTCTGCTCGCGGCGGAGTGGCGCGACCGCGCGGCGATCGAGGGCTGACGGCATCCCCCATAATCGAGGGGTGACTGCCACTGCAACGCTCCCTTCCCTCGACGGCCGCCGATTCCGGATGGTGTCGTCCACGACCTCGGCGGTCGACCCCGCCGCACCCAGCATCTTCGAGTACTTCGAACGCGACGGAGCGATCTGGGGCGGATACGAGGGTGACACGGTCACGTTCGGCAAGTTCGTCGGCACCCGCACGGGTGACACGATCTGGGTCTCGTTCGTGCACGTGCTCGTCGCCGACGGCTCGGTCGTGACCGGCGACGGTGAGAGCGAGCTCGAACTGACCGACGACGGCGGCATCCGCCTCGTCGAGCACTACGAGATGCACGGCCTTCCCCAGCTCAGCGTGTGCGAGGAGATCGCCGCCTGAGCCGCGCTCGCCCTCAGGCGCAGGCGCACCGGATGTGCGTCAGGAAGGCGTCGTGCGAAGGGTCCACGCCGGCCACCAGCCGTCGGCGAGATTCCGGAGCGCCTGCGCGGCGTGCTCGAGTTGCTGCGGAGTGCGTGCGGGGTCGGGTTCGCTACTGGTCGTGCGGTAGCCGCCGTCGAGGGAGCACAGCTGCGTGAAGTGCCATCGACGGCTTCCGACCGGGAACCTCTCCCGCAACCCGCCGGCCGCGATGGCCAGGAGGTCCGCTTCCAGCTGATCGGCCACCGTCTCGGCGGACTCGTCGCATGCATCGCACGAACACTGTGGCGCATCGGTGTGGAACAGGGCGCCGGCCGTAATCCGCGCGGACTCCACGGTGGCCGTGATCGTCACCGGGGCGCCGGTGGAGGGTCGCAATGCCACCCGCGTCTCCGGGCCCACGGTCTGCCGATCGACGTCGACCACGTAGTGTGCGGCCAGGTACGCGACCACGGCGTCGAGGTCACACAACAGCGGGGCGAACCGTTCCGGGTGGGAGAGCCGCGAGTACGCCTCCTCCGGGGGTGGGCCATCCACCCACCGGTTCCCGTAGGGGATGATCTGGCCGTCGCTGTCGCGGTACTCCCGATCAGGGAAGGGCGGTCGTTCGAATGCCGCCGTGGGCACGCTCAGAGTCGGGTGGGATTCGAGGTGCGCGAGGTCGTTCATCTCCTGATCGTCCCGATCGGCCTGATCCCACGTGGAGAGCATCTCCACGAACGGCTCTCGATGCTCGGGCTGCTCCACCATGATGCGCACCAACCCTGCCACCGGGATCGACCGTGTCGCGGTGCCCACCTGAAGTTCGCCGGCCATGCTCCACGTCGCGGTGGGATGCACCACGGCGATCACGTTCCCCACGAATCGCGACGCCGACTCGGCCAGCTCCGGCGTCGACAGTACCTCGGGGTGAGCGGCCAGGAACGACCACAGCGCCGACACGTCGCCTACGAGATCAGTGGGATCCGTGCCGTTCTGCTGCAGGAACGACGCGAACCGTTCGAACCCCTCCACGAATCGGGTCGGGGGAGGGAGTTCAGGACTCGGCCAGGACAGCGTGGCGGACGCCGCCGCCGGCACAGGTCCCGCCGGCGCGGGAAAGAGGTCTTCGGTCATCGCGTGCTCCCGTCCCCGTGCGGCATCCGTCGTTCGCCGATGATCGTGCCGACCGTGCGCTCGCCGCGGGCTTCGCGGACGTGCGTCTCCACCACGTCGAAGCCGGCGGCATCGAGCAACTCCCGCAGGTGCGCGACGGGCCACCGGTAGGCGCGCGCCACCGCATGGTCGAACGGTTCGACGATGGCTCCGCTGAAGAACCCGAGGACGAGCCGCCCGCCGGGTCGAAGCACGCGCGCGAACTCCGCGATCGGCGTGGAGATGGCCTCCGGTGCGTGATGGATCGTCGAGAACCAGGAGAGCACGCCGGCGAGTGATCCGTCGTGCTCGTCGATGTCGTCGATGCTCCCGAGATCGAAGCGGATGCCGGGATACATCGATCGGGCGCGCTCGATGAACAACGGGACGAGGTCGATCCCGCGAGCGTCGAGCCCGCGCTCGACCAGATGATCCGTCCACTGCCCGGGGCCGCAGCCGGCGTCCAGCACCGGCCCGTCGATCCCTGCGGCCCAGGTGTCGACGATCTGCCGGTCGGACGGATGCACGGCCGACATCGAGCCGAGCAGCTCGGCGTATTCCGCAGCGCGCGCCGAATAGGCGGCAGTCGTGGTCGTCACCTCATGAGGCTACCGACGAGCGCCGCGCAGCGCCGGCGCAGATCAGCGGGGCGGAAGAGTGTCGCGGCCGGGGGAGGCCGGCGTCCAGCGCGTCATGCCCAGCAGCGCGCTCGTGCTCGCACGCTCGGGAAGGTCGGCGGGCAGCAGGTACGGGCGGCGGATCACCTCGTCGAGCACGACGACGCTCACGACGGTGCGCACCTCGGGCAGCTGAGCGATGACGCCGGTCGAGAATTCGTGCACGCCGCTCACGTCGACCGCGCGGATCAGCAGCATGGCGTCGTGCTCGCCGGTGGTGATCGCACACCACTCGACGTCGGGCATCTCCATGACCCGTTCACGGAAAGACGCCCATGCCTGCGGCAGCACGGTGACGAACACGAGCGCCCCGATCGAGAGCCCCGCCTTGGCCTGATCGACCCGGGCGCTGAACCCCGTGATGACGCCGTCGTGCACGAGTGATTCGACGCGCGTGTACGCATTGGCGCGGGAGATCCCCACCTTGTCGGCGAGAGCGGCGATCGAGACGCGACCGTTATCACGCAGCACATCGAGGATTCTGTACGCGGTCTCGTCCAGAGGAGTGGCATTCCGTCCAGAATGCTTCGACGGTTCGGCATCCTTGCTGGACATATTGCTCTCCACATCCGAGGTTCTGGACAGACCATGATCGTGATCTGCATCCTTGCTGGACACATCGTCGCATATGATGCGAATCTGATCACCGGTCGTCCACATCTGGATCGACTACACCCGAATGTACTCCTCGCCTTTGGAGGCCCTCATGTCGTCACGCCGAAGCACGTCGGTCATTGCGCTCGGAGCCGTCGCGCTCCTCGCGCTCGCAGGTTGCTCGGGAGGGAACTCGGCCAACAACGGCGACCAGTCCTCCGGTTCTGACTCGCTGGTCATCGACACCGCGTTCTCGATCGAGACCACGGATCCCGGTCACACCTACGACCCCACCGGCAACATGATCGCCAAGGCGCTCTACGAGACGCTGGTCGACTTCAAGGGTTCCGACGTCTCGACGCCGATCCCGGGTCTCGCGTCGTGGGAGCAGAACGACGAGGCGACCGAGTTCACCTTCACGCTCGAGGGTGACCGCGTCTTCTCCGACGGTTCGCCGATCGAGGCGAAGGACGTCGTCTTCACGCTCCAGCGCATCCAGGGCATGGAAGACGCCAAGCCGAACTTCCTGCTCGGCGGCCTCACCATCACCGAGGTCGACGACAAGACGATCCAGTTCACGTCCGAGACCCCGCTGCTGCAGCTGCCCGCGATCCTCGCGAACCCGGCGCTCGGCATCGTCAACTCCGACGTCGTGATCGAGAACGGCGGCACCACCGACGGCAGCGACACCGCGCAGAAGTTCCTCGACGGAGCATCCGCCGGATCCGGCCCGTTCGTGCTCGACACGCTCGACCTCAGCTCGCAGGTCGTGCTGACCCGCAACGACGAGTACAACGGCGACGAGGAGTCGGCATACAAGCGCGTCGTCGTGCGCAACGTCTCAGAGAGCGCCACGCAGCTCGCCAACCTCAAGGGCGACGACTCCATGGTCGCGATGGACCTGAACGGCGACCAGGTCGCGGGCCTCGGCGACAGCATCAATGTCGACTCGGTGCCCTCCGGCCAGACGATCTTCCTGCTGCTGAACCAGTCCGAGGCTGTGGCCGGTGACCTGGCGAACGTGAAGATCGCCGAGGCGATCCGCTACTCGCTCGACTACGACGCACTGCTCGAGCTGGCCGGTGCCGGTTCCGTGCAGGCGACGGGCGTCATCCCGCCCGGATTCGAAGGCGCCCTCGACGGCGGCGTGACGCAGGACCTCGACAAGGCCAAGGCCGCGCTCGAGGAGGCCGGTTACACGGGCCAGACCCTGAAGCTGCAGTTCCCGAACGACTACCCGGTCGGCGGCGTGGAGTTCACCCCCCTCGCCGAGCGCATCCAGGCACAGCTCGAGGATGCCGGCATCACGGTCGAACTCGCACCCGCGCCGTTCGCCACCGAGCTCGACGCCTACGTCAACGGCACCGAGGGCTTCGGCCTGTGGTTCTGGGGCCCGGACTACGCGGACTCCGCGAACTTCCTGCCCTTCGCTCCCGGTCTGAAGGTCGGCCTGCGTGCCGGCTGGGCTGCCGAGGCGAACCCCGAGATCGCCGGTATCGCCGCAGGCGCCGCCAGCGCGACGGATGCCGACACCCGCACCAGCGCGTTCACCGAGTTCGCCGAGGCCATGCAGGCCGAGGGGCCGTTCGTTCCGCTGATCGTCCCGGGCCGCAACATCGCGGCTGCGGACAGCGTGACCGGCGCCGTGTACAACTCCGTCTGGGAGATGGACATCGCCGAGATCACCCCGGCCGGCTGAGCGGTACTCCATGACGACAGTGGCGGTGCAGAGGCAGGCGCAGAGGCGCCGTTCGCCTCTGGTCGGATACCTGCTGCGGCGGATCGGGACCTCCCTGCTCCTGTTGGTGGGCGTGACGATCGTCACGTTCCTGCTCACCAACCTGGTGCCGGGAGACCCGGTCTCGGCCGCGCTCGGTGAAGGAGCGTCCCAGAACCCGGCGACGCGTGAGGCGTTCATCCGGGAGCACGGACTCGACCAGCCACTGTTCATCCAGTACTTCATCTATATGGGGAACCTGCTGCGCGGGGACCTCGGCACGTCGCTGGTGACCGGACGCCCGGTCACCAGCGACCTCGCCACCGCGGTACCCGCGACGATCGAGATCGCCATCGGCGCGATCATCCTCAGCCTCGTCGTGAGCATCGTGCTCGGCACGCTCGCCGCCTACCGGCGCGGACTGGTCACCGACCAGGTGATCCGCGTCGTGACTCTGGTCGGACTGAGCGTCCCCACCTTCTGGCTGGCGCTCGTCAGCTTCTACGTCTTCTTCCTCGAACTGCGCATCGCCCCCGGATCCGGTCGCATCTCGCCGTCGATCACTCCGCCGCCGCGCGTGACCGGCCTCTACACGGTCGACTACCTGCTGAACGGCGACGCGGTCGGCTACTTCGATGCCCTCGCCCACCTCGCCCTTCCCGTGATGGTGCTCTCGCTCGTGACGATCGGCCTGCTCACCCGTTTCATCCGCACGTCGGTGCTCGAAGTGCTCGGTAGCGACTACGTGCGCGCCGCCCGGGCCAAGGGCCTTCCCGCGATGCGCGTGATCCTCGACTACGTGCTGCGTGGCGCCTCGCTGCCGATCCTCACCGTCGTCGGTGTGGCCTTCGGCGCCCTGCTCTCGGGAACCGTGCTCGTCGAGTCGGTCTTCGCGTGGCCGGGCCTGGGCACCTACGCCTACAACTCCGCCGCGAACCTCGACCTGCCCGGCATCATGGGTGTCGGTCTCGTGGTCGGGCTCATCTATCTCCTCATCAACTTCGTCGTCGATCTGCTGTACGGCGTCCTCGACCCGAGAGTGAGGATCGCATGAGCCGCATCGCCGCAGCCACCCCGGCCGGACGCTTCCGCTTCCGGTGGCCCCGCGCCTGGCGTACCCCGCTGGGCATCATCGGCACCGTCATCGCCGGCGCCTGGATCATCGTCGCCTTCACGGCGCAGTGGTGGGTGCCGTTCGGCCCCAACGCCCAGGTGCTCCCGCGGTTGCAGGAGCCCGGCATCGACACGCTGCTCGGTACGGACGGCAACGGCCGCGACATCTTCTCGCGCCTGATGACCGGGGCGACCGTGAGCCTGCCGCTCGCCCTCATGCTCGTGATCGCCGCCATGATCATCGGCACGGTCATCGGCGCGCTCGCCGGCTACTTCGGCGGCTGGGTCGACGAGACGCTGATGCGCATCACCGACCTGTTCATGGCGTTCCCGACCGTCATCCTCGCGATGGTGGTCGCCGCCTCGCTCGGACCGTCGCTGTTCAACGCCGTGATCGCCGCGATCGTGGTGTCGTGGCCGCAGTACTCCCGCGTCACCCGCAGCATCGTGCTCGGACTGCGAGGGCAGAACTACGTGATCGCCGGACGCCTGCTCGGCCACTCGCCGCTGCGCACCCTGTTCGTCGACATCCTCCCGAACATCGCCGGCCCCGTGCTGGTGCTCGCGACGCTCGACATCGGTGCCGCCATCCTTCTCCTCTCCGGACTCTCGTTCCTCGGTCTCGGTGCGCAGCCGCCGACGGCCGAATGGGGATCGATGATCTCCGGGGCGATGCAGAACTTCGACGCCTGGTGGCTCGGAGTGTTCCCGGGTCTCGCGATCCTCACGGTGGTGCTCGCGTTCAACTTCCTCGGAGACGCGATGCGCGACGTGCTCGACCCCACGGCCGAGATCGCCCACGAGAAGCAGGCCGACCACAAGGCGTCCGCGACGGGAGTCGCCGCATGAGCGCGCAGAGCACGACGGTTCAGGATGCCGCGGCGCCGCGCGACGTGGCGTTGAGCATCCGCGACCTCACGGTCGACATCGGGCGACCGCTCGTGAAGGGCGTCTCGCTCGAGCTCCAGGCCGGCCGCATCCATGGCCTCGCCGGCGAGTCCGGATCCGGCAAGACGCTGACCTCTCTCGCGGTGCTCGGACTCCTGCCGCGCCAGGCGAAGACCGGGGGATCGATCCGCCTCGACGGTGACGAGCTGGTCGGGCTCGGTCGCCGCTCGCTCAACCGCATCCGCGGGAAGCGCATCGCGATGATCTTCCAGGATCCGTCCGCATCCCTGCATCCGCAGCTGCCCGTGGGCCGTCAGCTCACCGACCACATGCGCGTGCATCTCGGACTCAAGGGAGCGGCTGCCCGTGCGCGTGCCGTCGAACTGCTCGAGATCGTGCAGGTGCCGAATCCGACCGAGGCGCTCAAGCGCTACCCGCATCAGTTCTCGGGGGGCCAGCGTCAGCGCATCGCGATCGCCTGTGCTCTCGCCTGCGATCCCGAAGTGCTGTTGGCCGATGAGCCGACCACGGCGCTCGACGTCACGGTGCAGGCCGGCATCCTGACGTTGCTGCGCGACCTCGCGACCGACCGTCAGCTGGCCGTGCTGCTCGTCACGCACGACCTGGGCGTGATGAGCGCGATCGCCGACGAGGTGGCCGTCATGAAGGACGGGCGCATCGTCGAGCACGCCGATCGCGCGACGCTGTTCCTCGATCCTCAGCACGAGTACACGCGCACGCTGCTCGCAGCCCTTCCGGGTTCGCGAATCGACGAGGCGCCGGAAGGGCAGGCCGCAGATGAGTGAGGTCACCGTCCTCGACGCGCAGGGCATCGTGGTGCGCTACCCCGGCAGCCCTCCCGTGGTCGCCGTGAACGGGGTGTCGATCAGCGTCGCCGCGGGTGAGACCGTGGCGCTCGTCGGCGAATCGGGCAGTGGCAAGTCGAGCCTCGCCCGCGCTGTGGTCGGCATCGAGAAGACCGCCGCGGGAACCGTGCGCTTCCGCGATGCTCCCGTCGCGCCGCTCGGCATCCGCCGCCGGGCGACCGCGCTCACCGGCATCCAGATGGTGTTCCAGGATCCGTCGACCTCGCTGAACCCGCGGCGTCGGATCGGCGACCAGATCGCCGACGGCATCGCCACGGCACGGGCACGGGGAGCCGCCGGTTCGACCGTGGAGGAGTGGCTCGAGCGTGTGGGGCTGCCGACGAACGTGGTCTCGCGTTTCCCGCACCAGTTCTCGGGCGGTCAGAAGCAGCGCATCGCGATCGCCCGGGCGCTGGCGGCACGACCGTCGCTGCTCGTGGCAGACGAGCCGATCTCGGCGCTGGATGCCTCCACCCAGACCAGCGTCGCCGGTCTCATGCGCGACCTCGTCGCGGAGTCGGGAGCGGGGATGCTGTTCATCTCACACGACCTCGCCGTGGTGCGCCGCATCGCCGACCGCACCTTCGTGATGTTCGCGGGGCGTGTGCTGGAGTCGGGTGCGACCGACCGTGTGTGGGCCGACCCGCAGCATCCCTATACGCGTGCGTTGCTCGCCGCGATCCCGGAGCCGGACGGGTCCGGGCGCATACCGGTCGCCCCGACGACCGAGGAGCGCATCGTGTGGTCGGAGATCCCGCCGGTTCTGAACTGACTCGTGCGCTGAGACGGGCAGCACAGGGCTGGTGCGGGGGCACCGTTCATAGCGTTGCTCTGTGGACGATGTCCGCGTCGTCGTCGAGACGGGTGTACGCGACGTGATCGCCGGAGATCGTGTACCCGATGAAGCCGGTCACCCCGCTGCTGGTGGATCCGTAGAGCTCTTGCGCTCCGCCGGCGCGGATCGCGTCGATGACGGCGACGAGCTGGGGGAAGTCAGTGGGGTCGTCGAAGGGCTCGGCATGCACGATCCGCGCGACATGAATGCGCACGGAGTCGTCGGCGAGCTCGAGAGTGAGCGTCCGTGAAGCAGTGGGGGCGGTGAGCAGAACGATGCGGGCATCCGCGCGGATCGTCACGACGGACTCGCCGTAGCGCGTGCGTAATTTGGTGGTCAGGTCGGATGGCGTCATGACATCTCCGTCAGTGCCCGCGATTCATCACTGCGTGCGGGTGATTCGTCGCGCGCGCTCTGCTTCTCGCGCCGAGCCGGGAAGAGGAGCACGAGCCCGGTAGCTGCAAGACAGCAGGCTGTCCAGAGCCCGTGTCCGGGGATGCCGTCGGCGCTGCCCCATTGGATCCAGAAGAATCCGGAGTCCGCGAGAGGGAACGCGAGAGCGACCGTCACGATCGCCACCGCTCCGAGAGGCACTCGAGGAACGACGCGTGCGACCACGAGCGCGACGACGATCGCGGCCATGACTGCCCACAGTGTGAGGAGGGGCATGAGGTCGAAAGAGGACATGGCCGCAGAGCACGCCGGATTCATCTCCGTCCAGCTCGCGCCCACACAGGGAGCCCAATACGTCGCCGTGACCCACACCGTCCAGAGCGATGCTCCGATGAGTACGCCCGCGCTCGCGAACCGGATCCACCCGTGGATGCGTTGTGTGTTGCCCATGGCGTGGATGCTACCCCGCGGCCCAGCGGGCTGGCGAGGCCCCGCGGCCCAGCGGGCTGGCGGGCTGGCGAGGCCTGACCGACGGGTGTCGCTTTGACCCTCTCGGACGCGTCAGCTATTCGCTGCTCCGCCGTGATCTGATTTCGGCGCGAGCTGCCCAAGCTGAGGTGATCGCCGCAATGACTGCCACGCTCGTCGTGGTCGGAACGAGCGGAAAGTCCTCGGCGCTACCCAGGCAGATGAGACAGAGCGCTGCGGCGATGACCGCCGCAGCGCCGCCGCTGGCGGACAGAGCGATTCCAGGGCGTGAGGAGAGCAGCCGCACGAGCAGGTGGGTGATACCGCGGATGGCGATTCCTGCGGCTATGCCGATACACGCGAACATCGGGATCACCCAAGACAGAATCACCCAGTTCGGATCTTCCGATCCTTCGACGCGGCTTGTTCCTGCCAGCAGGACCGCGACCGCTGTACCGATGATGAGCCCCGCGAGGCCGGCGGCGAGTGTCGGCTTCACGATGTCGCCTCAGAGGGTCCGCTGGCGAAGTGTCAACACCGCGTCGCTGAATCCCGCGGGGTCTTCCTGAGGGGTGTTGTGACCGGCGCCAGGCAGCACGACGCGCTCGAAGCTGCCAGAGAAGTGGGCCGCATCCTCGGATGAGTCGAACCAGCCGAACCCATCTGCTCCGCTGTCGACGGAGACCGTGGGCACCGAGATGGCAGGCCTCTGCGCGAGACGACGCTCCAGGTCTTCGTAGCGCGGATCCCCCTCGGCCAGTCCGAAGCGGTGCCGGTACGAGTGGACCGCCACGTCGACGAAATCCGGGTTGTGCAGGCTGGGGGCGGATGCCGTGAACGCCGTCTCTGCCTCGGCCCACTGCGGAGACCACTCGCGCCACAGTGAACGGCACAGCTCTTCGCGATACTGTGCGAGACCTCGCCGCCCCCGCTCGGAGTGGAAGTAGTACTGATACCAGTCCAACTTCTCGTCGAGAGGAGCGGCCGGTTCGACGGACCCGGCGATGTCTTGGATGGCGTACCCGGAGACCGTCACCAAGCCGTCGATGCGCTCGGGGAACAGCGCGGCGGAGACGCAGGCCGCACGCCCACCCCAGTCGTACCCCGCGACGATCGCCTTCTCGATGTGCAGCGCGTCGAGGAGATCGATCACGTCCTGGCCGAGCGCCGCCTGTTGACCGGAGCGCATCGTCTGGTCCGAAAGGAACCGCGTCGGCCCGTAGCCGCGCAGGTACGGCGCGATGACCCGGAGCCCCGCCTTCGCCAGCCGAGGGGCGACATCGTCGTAGGAGCGCACATCGTAGGGAAACCCGTGCAGGAGGACGACGGTCCGCCCGCCCGGCTCGCCGATCGTCTCGTATCCGACGCGCAGCAGAGGGGTGTCGATGAATTCGACCTCACTGATCGGCATCCCGCACCCTTCGCTCGACGGAGTCACGCCCGTGCTCCCCAGGGTATTGCGCCGTCACAGCGCGGTGACTCCCAGGAACGCGAGCGGCGCAGATCCCCACCACAGAGCGGGCAGGGATCCGATCGCGCAGGCGGCGGCGAACACCACCGCGACGATCACCCATTTGCGGCGTGGTGAGGGAACCCCTTTCGTCAACGCGATGATGCAGATCACCAGTCCGGCAATCGTTGGCCCTTCCAGTAGCAACCACGCTCCTAGCCAGATTGGGTAGAAAAACAATGTGATGCTCTGTTGGAAGAGGTATACAGGCAGCCACACCGCGGCCCAAAGCACGACGTGCGCTGTTACCGAACCAACGACGAGCGCTAGCCCCAGGTTGGTGAGCCTTCTCGATGCTGGAGGTGGAGGGAGTTCATCGACGTCGATCACAGAGCGATGGTGAGGGTGGCCAGCAGTGCTCCGTCGGCGTCCGTGACGGTCACGACGGTGCCCGGGTAGGAGCCGATGCCCGCGAGGCCGAGCGCGAAGGTGAGTGTTCCGGGCTCGACGATGGCGCCGGAGACGAGGCGTGCACCACGTGATCCTGATCGGCTCTGCGACCAGGATGCCGGGATCGAACCGGACGAGTTGATCGCCCACTGGTTCGCGGTTCCGTCGATGTTCACGTCCACGGTGACGCCCGCCGGCAATGTCTGGGTCGTCGTGAGGTACAGCGTGAACCGCGTGGCACTGCTCGTGTCGGCCGTGACGGCCACCGGATCGACCTCGCTCGCGGCGGCCAAGGGCGCCGCGACGGCGACGGCGACGATCGGTGTGGCCCAGACGGCACCGATCACGGTTCGACGGGAAACGGTGCGATCGTCGGGCGCAGGCATGGCGAAAAGGTATCAGCCCGCGGTGACCGGCCAGGACGCGGTGGGAACGGGATTCCGTCACATGTGAGGGTGCGGCCTTCGGGATCAGCGCTCAGACAGAATGGCAGGCTGAATCGAATCAGGATGACCGCTTCGACACAGGAGGTGCGGTGTGAACGAGTTCGGCGAACCTCCGTCGAGAGTCTCGGTCGGTGACGGTCTCATGGCAGCACATGTCTTCGTCGCCGTCATCGGAGGACTGTACGTGCTCAGCATGATCATGAACGTCGACGGTTGCTCGGATCGTTGCGACTATCCCACCCTGGAGTATGCGACCCGCGCGTTTTGGACCTTGGATCTCACGGTGCTCCTGGGCGGATCGCTCGCCTATGTCCTGCTGCCGTCGCGAACCCCGAGGGCGTGGTTGGTGCCCGGCATCGGTGTGGCCATCACGGCGGTCGCCCTGGTCGTCACGATCATCGCGATCGACAGTGCCCTTGTGCTGGGATAGCGTCTGGCATCCGCGCGCCAGAGGCGTGCACGTAACGAAGTGTGGCGAGCGTGCGGGGCACCCTAGGATCGCCCACATGGATCTGCAGAGCATCTGGCCGCTGTTCGGCCTCGAGATCGAGACACCTCACCTGATAGTTCGGCCGGTTCGCGATGCCGATCTTCCCGGATTGGTTGAGGCTGCGCTCGACGGCGTGCACGAGCCGGAGCGGACGCCCTTCGGCTTCCCCTGGACGGACGCCTCCCCGGATCAACTGCCGACCAACCTCGCACAGTTCCAATGGAGTCTTCGCAATCAGGTCTCACCGCACAACTGGACAGTGCCCTTCGCCGTTCATCACGAAGGACGGGTCATCGGCGCGCAGGATCTCGCGGCCTACGGCTTCGCTGACCGGCGCACCGTGAACACGGGCTCGTGGCTCACGCGATCGGCGCAAGGGCGAGGTTTCGGGACCGAGATGCGTTCCGGCTTGCTCTCGTTCGCGTTCGACACCCTCGGCGCCGAATGGGCGGAGTCCAGCGCGGCGGCCTGGAACGAGGCATCTCTTCGCGTATCGAAGAAGCTCGGATATCAGCCGAATGGTGTCACTCGGGTCTCGCCGCGCGCCGGAGAGCCCGTCGATGAACAGCGTGTGCGACTGAGCCGAGCTGACTTCGTCAGGCCAGACTGGTCGGTCGAGATTCGAGGCGAGGATGCTGCGCTGAGACAGCTTGGCATCGAACCGTAGCGCGAGGTGTGCGAACCGAAACGTATGGATCAGCGAGACAGTGAATCCCGCGGCCTCTGGGTCGTGTTGTTGTGGGGCGCGCAGATCGCAACCGCACTGGTCGTGTGGGTATCTGTCTGGCTCCGGGTGTTCAGCGTGGCGGGGTGCGACTCCGACTGCGATGTCGACGTGCTGTGGACCGCCATCGAATCCTTCGGTTGGGCCTGCATCGCCATCGTCGTGATCGCAGGGTGCGCGTCGCTGCTCCTGAGGCGATGGCGCAGGGCATGGATCATCCCGGTCCTCGGAATCGCACTGATCGCTCTCGGAGGGATCGTCGCGCACAGCGTGAGCAGTCAGGCTCTGGGCTACTGATTCTCGTGACGGCTCGTGTGCGACCGGAACCGTATGGATACGCTTAGGCAACCCTTATCTCACGGAACAGGTCCCCTCCATGCCTCTCTCCCGATCGAAGGCGCTCACCGCCTTGCTCACCGCCGCCCTCGCGGCCACCGTTCTGACCTCCTGCGCGACGCCTGCCTCGACCACCGACGACTCGGCGCCCGCCGCCGACGCCGGCGCGTTCCCGGCCACGGTCGAGCATGCCTACGGCGAGACGACGATCCCCGAGCAGCCGCAGCGCATCGTCAGCGTCGGCTACACCGAGCAGGACACGCTGTGGGCCCTCGGCCTCGAACCCGTCGGCGTGACCGACTGGTACGGCGACCACGAGTTCGCGTCCTGGCCCTGGGCTGACGAGGCGCGCGGAGACTCCGAGCCCGAGGTGCTCACGACGAGCGACGGACTCGACTTCGAGGCGATCGCCCTGCTCGACCCCGACCTCATCATCGGCACCAACGCCGGCATGACGGAGGAGGACTACGACCGCCTCTCCGACATCGCGCCGACCATCGCGCACTCGGGCGACTACTCCATGTACTTCGAGCCGTGGGACGTGCAGACGCTGCAGATCGGCGAAGCCGTCGGGCTGGCCGACGAGGCGCAGAAGCTCGTCGACGACATCGACGCGCAGTTCGCCGATGCGGCATCCGCCCACCCCGAGTTCGCCGACTCCTCGATCGTGTTCCTCCAGAACGCGATCTACGACGGCGCGGCGATCGCCTACCAGGACGGCCTGAGCACCGACTTCCTCACCGACCTCGGCTTCACGATTCCCGCCGACATCGACGCCTACGCCCCGAAGGACGACTCCGGTGGTCAGGCATACATCCCGGTCGAGAACCTCGACGTGCTGAACGCCGCCGACGTGCTCATCTGGGGAACGGAATCGGATGACGACATCACCGCGCTCGAAGCACAGCCGTTCGTCACCGCGATCGACGCCATGAAGAACGACAAGGTCGTCTACACCGACGGCACCACCGCCGGCGCGATCTACTTCACGTCGCCGCTGAGCCTGCCCTATGTCTTGAAGACCCTCGTGCCCGCGCTCGCCGACGCAGTCGCCGGGAACGGGCCCGCTCACACCGCGGAGTGATCCCCGCCGCACGCACGACACGCGACCCGCACCGGTCATCACCGGGGCGGGTCGCGATCGTCGTCGTGCTCGCACTCGTGGCTCTCGGCGTCGCATCGGTGATCGGCCTCACGGTCGGCACGAAGTTCGTCGGTCCGAGCACGGTGCTCGATGCGATCCTGCGCTTCGACGGCAGTGACCTGCAGCTCGTCGTGCGGGAGTCGCGCATCCCGCGCACCGTGCTCGGCATCGTCGTGGGTCTCGCGCTCGGTGCCGCCGGTGCCGTGATGCAGGGGCTCACCCGCAACGCCCTCGCCGACCCCGGGATGCTGGGCGTCAACGCCGGCGCATCGGTCGCCGTCGCCATCGCGGTGGCGGCTCTCGGGCTTCGCGACTTCCCCCATCTGATGGCGTTCGCGCTCGTCGGGGCGCTGATCGCGACCATCGGCGTGGTGCTGCTCGGCGCCGCGGGCGGCGGAAGCCCGGTCACCCTCGTGCTGTCGGGCGTCGCCTTGGCCGCGGTGCTCGGCGGCGTGACGACCGCGCTCGTGCTGCTGAACCCCACGGCGTTCCTGCAGATGCGCAGCTGGGAGTCGGGCGCGCTCGCGGGACGCGACCTGTCGGTGCTGGGCTTCGCCGGTCCGGCGATCGCAGTGGGTCTCGCCCTCGCCCTGCTGATGACGCGCAGCCTCGACGTGCTCGCGCTCGGACACGACACGGCTGCCGGCCTCGGGGTGAAGATCGGCGCGCTCCGTACCGGGGCGGTCGCCGCCGTGACTCTGCTCGCGGGCACGGCGACCGCGGTCGCGGGTCCCATCGCGTTCCTCGGCCTCGCCGCCCCACACATCGCCCGCGGCGTCGTCGGATCGTCGCAGAAGGCGATCGTGCCACTGGCCGCGGTGATCGGCGCGATCGTGGTGGTGCTGGGCGACGTCGTCGGTCGCGTGATCATCGCGCCACAGGAAGTGCCGGTCGGCATCGTCATGGCGTTCGTCGCCGCACCGTTCCTGATCTGGATCGGCCGACGGAAGAACCCGGTGCAGATGTGAGCGACACGAACCGCACCGAGAGTCTGCGCGCGGCGCGCTCCCGCATCCGTCGCGCTCGTCGCCCCCTCGACCGCCGCAGCCGCTGGGCGATGGGCGCACTCGGCGCCGTGCTGGTGGCCTCCTTCCTGGCGAGCCTGTCGATCGGCGACACCGTGATATCACCGGTCCGGGTGATCGAGGCGCTGTTCGAGACACAGGGCGGCATCCACATGGTCGTCGTCGACTGGCGACTGCCGCGGGCGCTCGCCGCGGTGTTCTTCGGCGCCGCGCTGGCTCTGTCCGGCACGGTGTTCCAGACCATCACCCGCAACCCGCTCGGCAGCCCCGACGTGATCGGACTCACCACCGGCGCCTACACCGGCGCGCTGATCGTGATGACGACCGCCGGCGGATCCGGCATGAGCGTGGCGATCGGCGCCGTGCTCGGCGGATTCGGCACGGCCGCGCTGGTCGCCCTGCTCGTCGCCGGGCGCGGGGCGCTGGGCTATCGCATCGTGATCGTCGGCATCGGGGTGAGCGCGGTGCTCGCCGCCCTCAACGCCTGGATGCTGCTGCGCGCCCGCCGGGAGGTCGCCGTCTCGGCGGCGATCTGGGAGGCCGGTTCGCTCAACGGCGTCGGCTGGGAGCAGGCGCTGCTGCCGATCGGCGTGGTCTCGGTGCTCATGATCGCCCTCTGGTTCGCTCGGCGTGGACTGTGGCTCGTCGAGCTCGGCGACGACATCGGTGTGAGCCTGGGCGGACGCATGGGCCTCACGAAAGCCGGGCTCGTCGCCCTCGCGGTCGGGCTGATCGGCGTGGTCACCGCGGTCATCGGACCCATCGCCTTCGTCGCGCTGTCCGCCCCGCACCTCGCCCGACTCATCGTGAAGAACGGTCCGGCACATCTCTTCGCGACCGCCATGACCGGTGCCGCACTGCTCTCGCTCGCCGACATCATCGGTCAGAACGCGGTGCCGAAGCATGCGCTGCCCGTGGGAGTCGTGACGCTCGTGCTCGGCGGCGTCTACCTGATCTTCCTGGTGGCGCGCACCGCGAGACGGCGGTTCTGAGCATCCGTCATTCGCGCCACGCCCGCCTCTGAGTTAGACTGTGAAGGTTGTCTGCTTGGTGGCATCGATCTGATGCTGCAGGAAGGCACGTTCACACACCCTCCTGCTCCCGGGAAAGTCCCGAGAGCCGTTCTAGTCCGAAGGAGGTGGGTAAGTGACGCACCAGTACGAACTCATGGTCATTCTGACCCCCGAGATCGACGAGCGCCAGGTAGCCCCTACGCTCGACAAGTTCTTGAAGGTCATCACCGAAGACGGTGGCTCGATCGACAAGGTCGACATCTGGGGTAAGCGCCGTCTGGCTTACGAGATCCAGAAGAAGAACGAGGGCATCTACGCCGTCGTCAACTTCACCGCGACCAGCGAGGCCACGCAGGAGCTCGACCGTCTGCTCAAGCTGAACGAGCAGATCATGCGCACCAAGGTGCTCCGGTCTGAAGAAGCTCAGGCAATGGTCATCGCCGAGGCGAAGCGCTCCGACGAGAAGGCAGCCCGCAAGGCCGCCAAGGCTGCGAAGGCCTAAGTCTCATGGCCGGCGAAACCGTCATCACCGTGGTGGGAAACCTCACGGCCGACCCCGAGCTGCGTTACACGCAGAACGGGCTGCCGGTGGCGAACTTCACCATCGCATCCACGCCGCGCAACTTCGACCGTGCCGCGAATGAGTGGAAGGACGGCGATGCGCTGTTCCTCCGCGCATCCGTCTGGCGCGAGTTCGCGGAGCACGTGGCCGGTTCGCTGACCAAGGGCATGCGCGTCATCGCGCAGGGCCGTCTGCGTCAGCGCTCCTACCAGGACCGCGAGGGCAACCAGCGCACGGCGATCGAGCTGGAGGTCGACGAGATCGGCCCCTCGCTCCGGTACGCCACCGCGCAGGTGACCCGTGCAGCCTCGAACGGTGGTGCCGGCGGAGCCGGTGGCGCCGGCGGCGGGCAGTCTCGCCCCGCACAGGTGTCGGAGGAGCCGTGGTCCACGCCCGGTTCTTCGACCAGTGCAGATGCCTGGAGCACTCCGGGCAGCTTCGGCGACGACACCCCGTTCTGATCAAAATTCTGGATGCACGCCAGCGCGTCGCATCCGCTCTTCACTAAGGAAAAACCATGGCTGGAAAGTCGAGCGGCGACCGCCGCAAGCCGCGGAAGGGTGGCAAGCCCACCGCTCCCGCGAAGTCCATCCGGGTTGGTGTCATCGATTACAAGGATGTCGCCACCCTCCGCAAGTTCGTCTCGGAGCGCGGCAAGATCCGTGCCCGTCGTATCACCGGTGTCTCGGTGCAGGAGCAGCGTCTGATCGCCACGGCGATCAAGAACGCGCGCGAAATGGCGCTCCTGCCCTACGCTGGCGCCGGCCGGTAAGGGGTATCGAGATGGCAAAGCTGATTCTCACGAACGAGGTCGCCGGGCTGGGTAGTGCCGGTGACGTGGTCGAGGTCAAGAACGGGTACGCCCGCAACTACCTCATCCCCCAGGGTTTCGCTACGGCGTGGACCCGCGGTGGCGAAAAGCAGGTCGCATCGATCCAGGCCGCGCGTCAGGCACGCGCGATCCACGATCGTGACGACGCTGTCGCACTGAAGAACGCGCTCGAGGGCACCAAGGTCCGTCTCGCCGTCAAGGCGGGCGCCGCTGGTCGCCTCTTCGGTTCGGTCAAGACCGATCACGTCGCCGACGCTGTCGCGGCTGCCGGTCTCGGTTCGATCGACAAGCGCAAGGTGCACATCACCGCGCCGATCAAGTCGACCGGTGACCACGAGGCCACGGTTCGTCTGCACGACGACGTGACCGCAGTCATCACGCTGCAGGTCGTCGCCGCCAAGTAAGGCGCGACACCTCTCGAACGCCCTCTGTCCTTCGGGACAGGGGGCGTTCAGCGTTCCCGGGCGGCTTGTGTGCGCGGCGTGTGTGCGTGCGGCGTGTGCGGCGTGCGGCGTGCGTGCGTGCGGCGTGCGGCGTGCAGGGAGAAGTTCGTCGTGCGGGGAGCATCCGGGGTTTCTGCCCTGCAGCCCGCGCGTCTCCCTGCATCGTGCACGCGGATGCCGGGGGTGGGGCCGGGTGCCGCTGCCGGTGTTGGGGCCGGATGCCGACGCGCCGACTTTTTGGATCCAGAATGCAGATTCAGGCTGATGATCCGATACTCTCGCTGCATGGTGCAATCAGGAAACGCCGCCGTCTCGCCGCAGCAGCGGGCCGACGCGCTGCAGAAGCTCGCGCAGCGGCACGGGGCCGGATACCGGTCGGTCGGTGCGATGGCGTACGACATCATCCGAGACGCGATCCTCGACGGAACCCTCCCTCCCGGCATGAAGCTGCGCCAGGAGACGTTGGCGGAGTCCATCGGTATCTCGCGGCTGCCGATCCGTTCCGCACTCATCCAGCTCGAGGCCGATGGGCTCGTGATCTTCCACGCTCGCCGCGGTGCGATGGTGCGCGCGCTCTCGGCCGAGGAGGCGAGCGAGGTCTACCACCTGCGCACGCTGCTCGAGAAGGATGCTCTGCGCCTGGCGATGGCCGAGATCACCCCGGAGCGGCTGGAGCGTCTGCACGACCTCGCCCGCACGGCCGACGACATCTCGGAGGGCGGCGAGTTCGTCGAGGCCCGCACCGAGTTCTACGCGACCCTCTACGACGCACAGGCGCGACCGGTGATGTGGGAGATGATCGAGCAGCTCCGCCTCAAGCTCGGGCGCTACGTGCTGGGCTGGCGTCTGGGAACGCAGGGCGAGCACGACCATTCGCACGGCGAGCTCATCGACGTGATCGCCACGGGCGACGTCGACCGGGCGCTCGGCGTTCTCGAATCGCACCTCGACCGTGTGCGCGACGGTGTGATCGCCCTGTTGGATGCCGCCGCAACCGACAACGCCTGACGTACCCTCCGGTACACCTGCACGCCCCGAACACACTGGAACGACCCGGATGCCGAATCGGTCGTGCAGGTGTGCCGGGGTCGTGCAAGTGTTCCCGGATGACGGGTCGGGGCAGACGGGGCAGACGGGGCAGACGGGGCAGACGGGGCAGACGGCGCGGGGCGGGGGTCAGGTGACGGTGCCGCGGCGGGCGAAGCGCGGCTCGCGCCACTCGCCGCTGTCGAGCACGTCTTCGAGCGCGTCGATCGCATCCCACACGTCGGCGTACGAGGTGTAGAGCGGCGTGAAGCCGAACCGGATGAGATCGGGTGCGCGGAAGTCTCCGATGACGCCGCGGGCGATGAGTGCCTGCATGATCTCGTAGCCGCTGCCCACGCGGAGCGACACCTGACTGCCGCGTCGTGCGGATTCGCGGGGCGTGACGACCTCGACGCCCCACCGCGGGGTCAGGCGTGCGTCGACGAGTGAGATGAAGAGCTCGGTGAGGCGCAGGCTCTTCTGGCGCACCTGGACGAGGTCGACGTCGGCCCAGATGTCGAGGCTGGCCTCGAGCGCCGACATCGACAGCAGCTGCGGGGTGCCGACGCGGAACCGCTCGATGCCGGGCGCGGGGGCGTAGCCGATCGCGAAGTCGAACGGGGCGGCGTGCCCGTGCCAGCCGGTGACGGCGGGACGAGCGTCGCCCTGATGCCTCTCGGCCACCCAGATGAACGAGGGCGAGCCGGGCCCGCCGTTGATGTACTTGTAGGTGCATCCGACCGCGAAGTCGGCATCCGCGCCGTTCAGGTCGACGGGTACTGCGCCGACGCTGTGGCACAGGTCCCACACGACGATCGCCCCGACCGCGTGCACCTTGCGCGTGACCTCGGCCATGTCGTGCATCCGACCGGTGCGGTAGTCGACATGGGTGAGCACGACGATCGCCACATCGTCATCGAGCACGTCGTCGAGTGTCGGACCTTCGTCGGCGATCAGTCGGCGTTCGAGCGGATCCCCTGCGCCAAACAGCTCCTGCACGCTCTCGAGCACGTAGAGATCGGTGGGGAAGTTGCCGCGCTCGGCCACGATCACCCGGCGACCGGGGCGCAGGCGGGCAGCGGCCGTCGCGGCCTGGAAGAGGCTCGACGACGTCGAATCGCCGAGCACGACCTCGCCGGGAGCGGCGCCGATGAGCGGAGCGAGCCGGTCGCCGACGGTCTGCGGCTTCGTGAACCACCCGGCATCGTTCCAGCTGCGGATGAGGCCGGTGCCCCACTCCTCGGTGATCACGCGCTGCACGTGCGCGGCGGTGCCGCGGGGAAGGGCCCCGAGGGAGTTGCCGTCGAGGTACACGACGCCGTCGGGGAGGGAGAAGCGCGCGCGGAAGGCCGCAAGGGGATCGGCCTCGTCGAGCGCGACGCAGGTGTCGCGATCCACGGCGGGGCGGTCGGTCGTGGGGGTGGTCATGACGCGGTCGTCCGTTCTGTCTCGGGGGCGGAGTCTTCTCGACCCAGGAAGCGCAGGGCATTGCCCCGGCGGATCGCGGCCCGCTGTGCATCGTCGAGGAAGTCGGCCCGATCGACGACGCGGCCGACGGGACGCTCGCCGAGCGGGTAGGGGTAGTCGCTGCCGACCATCACCTGCGAGGCGCCGAGCGTCTCGACCAGCACGCGCAGCGCCGCCGGGTCGAACACCACGCTGTCGACGCTGAAACGGTCGAGATATGCCGAGGGCGGGCGCTCGCTCACGCCGATCAGGTCGGGTCGCTGGGCCCAGGCGTTCTCGAAGCGGCCGAGCCAGAAGGCGAAGGAGCCCCCGCCGTGCGCGAACGCGAGCCGCAGCGTCGGAGGAACCCGATCGAACACGCCACCGAGGATCATCGCGATGATCGACAGGTGCGTCTCGGCGGGCATCCCGGTCAGCCAGCGCGCCATCCACCGGTCCAGGCGCGGCGAGCCGGCCATGTCCCACGGATGCACGAACACGGGGATGCCGTTGCCGGCGCAATGCTGCAGGAAGGTCACGATGCCCGCGTCGTCGAGGTCGCGGTCACCGACGTGGTTGCCGATCTCGACACCCGCGTGGCCCGACGCGATCGCACGGTCGGCCTCGGCGCAGGCGGCATCCGGGTCCTGCAGCGGTACCTGGGCGAAGGGGATCAGCCGTCCGCCGCCCGGTTCGCAGATCTCGAGCGCGAGGTCGTTGAAGATGCGCGCGACCTTGACGCCCGCATCGCCGGACTTGTCGTACGAGAAGAAGACGGGCGTGGGGGAGACGACCTGCATCTCGACGCCATCGGCATCCATCGCCTCGAGACGCACCGCGGCATCCCAACAGTCGTCGCCGACCCGACGGAACTCGGTGTCGCCGAGCATGATCATCGCCTCGCGTTCGGAGTCGACGCGCAACGACGGCCAGAGCCCTGGCCCGACCTGCGTGGACAGGTCGGGCCAGGAGCTCGGAACGAAGTGCGTGTGGACGTCGATCGTGCCCAACGGGCTTCAGCCCTTGCCGGGGTGGACGGCGCCGCACTGCGGGCAGGTGCGCCCCTCTTCGCTCTCGTAGAAGTCGCGGAACACCGGTGGCAGATCTTCGACGATGTCGCGCACCTGCAGCTCGACCTCGTGCACCTTCGCGTTGCAGTTCGGGCAGAACCAGGCGAACTTCTCGAGCGTGCCCTCCTCGCGGATGCGCTCGATCACGATGCCGATGGAGCCCTCTTCCGGGCGCTGTGGGGAGTGGAAGATGTTGCCGGGCAGCAGCCACATCTCGCCCTCGCGGATGTCGATGCGCTGCAGACCGTCGGGCGTCTGGATGTTCACGTGCATGCTGCCGCGGTACTGGTAGAACCACTCCTCGTAGGGATCGAAGTGGAAGTCGGTGCGCTGGTTCGGGCCGCCGACGACCTGCACGATGAAGTCGCCCATGGGCGCCCAGGCGGCCTTGTTGTTCACCGGCGGCTTCAGGAGATGCTCGTTCTCCTTGATCCATGCGGGGAAATCGATGACGGGTGGGATGGTGCTCATTTCTCCTCCTCGAGAGTGGCAGCGGTGATGCGGTCGGTGGTTTCGGGGCGTCGTGCGATCGCCTGGATCTCGATGCGCAGATGCGGATGCGGCAGGGCGTGCACGGCCACGGTGGTGCGGGCGGGGCCCTGCTCGTCGAAGAACTCGGCCCACACCGCGTTGTAGGCGGCGAAGTCGTTCATGTCGACGAGGAAGCTCGTGGCCTGCACCAGATCGTCGAGGGTGCACCCGGCCTCGGTGAGCACCGCGCGGATGTTCTCGATGACGGCGCGGGTCTGCACCGCGACGTCGAGTCGGGTGGCGCCGAACTCGTCGGCTTCGGCGCCGGCGATGGTGTTGTCGGGGCGGCGGCTCGACGTTCCCGAGACGAAGACGAGATCGCCCGCGACCTTGGCATGCGGGAAGCGCCCGCGCGGGGTGGCCTTGCCGGCGACGAGGATGCCGCGATTCTCGGTCATCATGATCCCTCCGTCGCGAGACGATCCGCCCGGTCGATGCAGCGGATGCCGATGCGTCCGACCCCGGTGATCGTGGCTTCGACGAACCCCTGTGCGGGGAGGGCGACCGCGGCTGTCGCGGCCCCGGCGAGCAGCACGTCGCCGGCCCGCAGGGTGAAGCCGTGGGCGGCGGCGAGCCGCGCGGCCGCGCCGACCGCACGCCGAGGATCGCCGAGGATCGCCGAGGTCGAACCCGTCGCCACGAGTCGGCCGTCGATCTCCATCTGCACGGCACGGTTGTCGAGCGATCCGGCCTCGGCGCGCGACACCCACGGGCCGATCGTGTACGCCGCGGCCGAGGCGTTGTCGGCGACGACGTCACCGAGGCTGAAGCGGAAGTCGCGGAACCGGGAGTCGATGATCTCGAGCGCGGGGGCGACCGCGACGACGGCGTCGCCCAGAGCTGCCGCATCTTCGGTGCCGTCGATGTCGCGCCCCAGCAGGAAGGCGATCTCGGGCTCGATCCGCGGATGGATGGCGGACCGGGTGTCGAACACCTCACCGTCGTCGAGCCGCATCCCGTCGGTGAGGGTGCCGATGATCACGTCATCCACGCCCATCTGCTGCGCCTTCGCCCTGCTCGTGAAGCCGAGCTTGAGTCCGGTCCTGCGCTCGCCGCGGGCGAGCCGCCTCGCGATCAGGGCGTGCTGCGTCGCATAGGCCGTGTCGAGGTCGACCGATCCGGCAGTGGAGGGCTGCGTGATCGAGGTGACGGTGCGCTGTGCGGTGTCGAGCGCCGCCGCGAAGACGGTGTCGGCGCTCATGATCCGCTCCCGGTGGAGGCGGCGGCGGAGGTGGAGGTGGCGGCGACGAGGTCGAGCGCGACGTCGACGATCATGTCCTCCTGGCCGCCGACCATGCGGCGACGACCGAGCTCCACCAGGATGTCGCGGGCATCGATCCTATGCCGCGCGGCCGCGCGCTCGGCGTGCAGCAGGAAGCTGGAGTAGACCCCGGCGTAGCCGAGTGTGAGCGTCTCGCGATCGACCCGCACCGGGCGGCGCTGCAGCGGACGCACGAGTTCTTCCGCGGCGTCCTGCAGCGTGAAGAGATCGCAGCCGTGCTGCCAGCCGAGCAGATCGGCAACCGCGATGAAGGCCTCGATGGGGCAGTTGCCCGCCCCCGCGCCCTGACCCGCGAGCGAGGCATCGACGCGGTAGGCGCCGTGCTCGACGGCCGTCACGCTGTTCGCGACGCTCAGCGAGAGGTTCTCGTGCGCGTGGATGCCGATCTGCGTGTCGGCGTCGAGCACCTCACGGTAGGCGTCGACGCGTGCGGCCACGTCGTGCATCGTGAGGCGCCCGCCGGAATCGGTGACGTAGACGCAGTGCGCCCCGTACGACTCCATGAGCTTCGCCTGCGCGGCCAGTCCCTGCGGATCGTTGAGATGGCTCATCATGAGGAAGCCCGAGACATCCATGCCGTGCTCCCGCGCCCAGCCGATGTGCTGCGCGGCGACGTCGGCCTCGGTGCAGTGCGTGGCCACCCGCACGCTCGTGACACCGAGGTCATGTGCGCGGGCGAGGTCGTCGATCGTGCCGATGCCGGGCAGGATCAGCGTCGTGAGTGTGGCGCGTTCGAGCACCTCGGCCGCTGCTTCGATCCACTGCCAGTCGGTGTGGGCGCCCTGGCCGTAGGCGACGCTGGAGCCGCCCAGGCCGTCGCCGTGCGCGACCTCGATCGCATCGACGCCTGCGGCTTCGAGCGCGCGGGCGATGTCGCGCACCTGGTCGAGCGTGTAGCCGTGGCCGATGGCGTGCATGCCGTCGCGCAGCGTGACATCTTGCACGTAGACGCGGGGGGATCCGGCGGTCATGCGAGCACCTCCGTGCGGTCGGCGACGAGTCGCTCAGCGGTGCGCAGGGCGGCTGAGGTCATGATGTCGAGATTGCCCGCGTAGTTCGGAAGATAGTGGCCGGCGCCCTCGACTTCGAGCAGCACGGTCACCCGCGTGCCGTGGAACGCGCGGCCCAGTGCGGGCACGAACGGCTCGTCGACTGCGTCGAACTGCACCTGCTGCTTCAGCCGGTAGCCGCCGACGTACTCCTGCACCGCGGCGACCGTCTCATCGACCGAGGCGCGGACGGCGTCGCGGTCGAGGGCATCCGGCTCGCCCTCGACCAGGCAGAACACCGTGTCGCGCATGATGAGCGGCGGATCCGCCGGGTTCAGCACGATGATCGCCTTGCCGTGCTCGGCGCCGCCGATCTGCTCGATCGCCCGGGCCGTGGTCTGCGTGAACTCGTCGATGTTCGCCCGGGTTCCCGGACCCGCCGACTTCGACGCGATCGAGGCGACGATCTCGGCATAGGCCACCGGCGCCACGCGGGACACCGCCGCGACCATCGGCACGGTCGCCTGCCCGCCGCACGTGACCATGTTGACGTTGGTCGCGCCGAGGTGGGCGTCGAGGTTGACCACCGGCACCACGTAGGGGCCGATCGCCGCGGGGGTCAGGTCGACCATGATGCGACCGGCGTTGCGCACCAGCGCATCGTTGCGCGCGTGCGATCCGGCCGAGGTCGCATCGAAGACGAGCTCGACGTCGGCGAACTCGGGCATCGCCAGCAGGCCGTCGACACCCTCGTGAGTGGTGGCGACGCCGAGTCGGCGCGCGCGGGCGAGACCGTCGGAGTGCTCGTCGATGCCGACCATGGCGACGACGCGGAGCGTGGTCGAGAGCCGCTTGACCTTGATCAGGAGATCGGTGCCGATGTTGCCCGACCCGATGATGGCGATGCCGACGGTCATGCCGCGGCTCCTTCCGCTGAGGCGATGGATTGTGCGGCCGTGAAGTCGGCACGAACCTCGCCGAGGCCTTCGAGACGGGCACGGTAGACGCCGGCGGTCGCGGCGACCATCGGTCCGAGCGCTCCGGAGAGGATGACCTCGCCGGCGCGGAGAGGCTGGCCGTGCCGGGCGACAGCGCGGGCGAGCCACGCCACCGCGATGACCGGGCTGCCGAGGCAGGCGGCGCCGGACCCGGTCGACAGCGGGTCGCCTTCGCGATCGAGGCTCATCCCGAGGGTGGTGAGGTCGAGGCCGTCGAGCCGCCGCGGGGTGGTGCCCAGCACGACCGCGCCGCTGGACGCATTGTCGGCGATGGTGTCGGTGATGCGGATGTCCCACCCGGCGACGCGCGAGTCGACGACCTCGATCGCTGGCAGCACGAACTCCGTGGCGCGCAGTACGTCGGCGACGTGGGTCGTCGGTGACTCGAGGTCGTGGCCGAGTACGAACGCGACCTCGGCCTCGACCCGCGGCTGCAGGAACCGGCCGATGTCGAGTGGTTCGCGGTCGGCGACGATCATGTCGTCGAGCAGCACCCCGTAGTCGGGGGAGAAGACGCCGAACTGCGCCTGCACCGCGGTCGAGGTCAGGCCGATCTTGCGGCCGACCATGCGGCGTCCGTCGGCGACGCGACGGGCGACACCGAGCGACTGTACGGCGTACGCGGCATCCTGATCCGTCTCGCCGAGCAGATCGCGCACCGGGGCGCACGGCGTTCCCGTCTCGGAGGCGCGATGCAGTCGCTCATCCGCATCGCGCACGGCATCCGATTCCCGAGCGGCGTTCACAGCTGCACACAGACGTTCGTCGGCTCGGTGTAGAACTCGAGCGAGTGGTGCCCGCCCTCGCGGCCGATGCCCGAGAGCCCGACGCCGCCGAAGGGGCTGCGCAGATCGCGTAGGTACCAGGTGTTGACCCACGACATGCCGGTGCGCATCTGCTGTGCCACGCGGTGGCCGCGGGTGAGGTCGCTGGTCCAGGTGACGGCGGCGAGGCCGTACTCGGTGTCGTTCGCCAGCGCGATCGCCTCGTCTTCGGAGTCGAAGGGGATGAGGGCGGCGACGGGGCCGAACACCTCCTCCCGCACGGTGCGGTGCGAGTTGTCGAGCCCGGTCCACAGGGTCGGTTCGATCCAGGAGCCGCCGTCGAGTCCGTCGCCGAGGGTGGGGATGCCGCCGCCGGCCAGCAGCGTCGCCCCCTCCTCCTGGGCGAGGGCGAAGTACGAGAGCACCTTGTCGCGGTGGGCCTGCGAGATGAGGGGGCCGGTCGTGGTGGCCGGGTCCTCGGGGCGTCCGAGGCGCAGGCGCTGGGCCTGTTCGGTCAGGCCGGCCGCGACGTCGGCGAACACGGCCCGCTCGACGTAGATGCGCTCGGTGCACAGGCACACCTGGCCGGTGTTGAGGTAGGTCGAGCGGGCGAGGCCCGCGACGGCGGCATCGAGGTCGGCATCGGCGAAGACCACGGCGGCGTTCTTGCCGCCCAGCTCGAACGACACGGGCCGCACCCGCGGGGCGACGGCGCGCATGATCGTGGAGCCGGTCGACGATTCGCCGGTGAAGGTCACGCCGTCGATGCCGGGGTGCCGGGTCAGGGCCTCGCCGGCCGAGTCGGCGCCGAAGCCGTGCACGACGTTGACCACGCCCGCGGGTACCCCGGCCTCGGCGAGGATCTCGGCAAGCAGGGTGGCCGACGACGGCGTCTCCTCCGACGGCTTGATCACCACGGTGTTGCCGGTGGCGAGCGCGGGGGCGAGCTTCCAGGTGAGCAGGAGCAGCGGGAGGTTCCAGGGCACGATCACGGCGACGACACCGAGCGGCTTGCGCACCGCGTAGTTCAGCGCGCGCCGCCCGTCGGGCAGTTCGGTCAGGAACGAGTCGAGCCCTGCGGCCGAGACGGTGTCGGCGAACGAGCGGAAGTTCGCTGCGGCGCGGGCGACATCCAGATCGCGCGCCAGCGCCTCGGGCTTGCCGGTGTCGCCCACCTCGGCGGCGACGAGTTCGTCGGATCGGCGGTCGATCGCATCGGCGACGCCGCGCAGCAGCCTCGCCCGCTCGGCCACGGTCATGCGGCCCCACGGTCCGTCGAAGGCCGCGCGGGCGGCGGCCACGGCGCGGTCGATCTGTTCGGTGCCGGCCTCGTGCACCTCGGCGATCAGCGAGCCGTCGACGGGGCTCAGCTTGCGGAACGTGCGGATGCCCTCGACCCGCTCGCCGGCGATCATGTTGTGGATCGCCTGGGGTGCCGCGTGTGGCTCGGCGGCACGGAGGGGAGGCGTCAGCGTCTCGGAAGGCATGCGCTCAGGCTAAGAACCTCAGAGGGATGCCGACAAATACTCTCTTGATGCATTGCCATGCCCATACGGCTATAGTCCCGAGCATGGCCACCGATCGACTGCTCGACGGCCGGGTGAAGATCCGGCACCTCGTCCTCGTGACCGCCATCGCCGATGAGGGAACCCTCGTGCGCGCTGCCGAGTCACTGCACATCACCCAGCCCGTCGTCACCCGCGGTCTCCGCGAGGTGGAGGACGTGCTGGGTGTTCCCCTGTTCGAGCGGATGCCGCGCGGCGTCAAGCCGACCCAGTACGGGCACTCGTTCATCGAGCGGGCCCGCTCGGTGCTCGCCGAACTGCGCGCGGCGGGGGAGGAGGTTCGCCTCCTGCAGTCCGGCCAGCTCGGCACGGTCACCGTCGGCACCCACCTCGCGGGATCGAACCTGCTCCTGCCGCGGGCCATCGCCGCGCTCAAGGCGGAGCATCCGCGTCTCACCGTCGTCGTCCGCGAGGGAACCCCCGACACGCTGCAGCAGCTGTTGCTCGCCGGGGACCTCGATCTGACAGTCGGCCGTCTCTCGCCGACCGTGCCGGTTCGGCTCGAGCAGGAGCGCCTGCACCAGGAGCCGATCCGGCTGGTCGCTCGCGCCGGGCATCCGGTGCTCGGAGGTGTGAAGGCGAACTCGCTCGCCGAGTTGATCGCCTACCCGTGGATCTTCCCGGTGGCCCAGACCGCACTGCGGGCCGAGCTCGAGGCGGTGTTCTTCCATGAAGGGCTGCCGCTTCCGCCCGACCGCGTGGAGTGCACCTCGATGCTCACGCTGCGCACGCTGCTCATCTCGACCGATGTGATCGCCGCCCTGCCGATGTTCATCGCCGTCGACGATCGGGAGCTGCGGATCCTGCCCACGCCCCTCAGCTCGATCCGCCGTTCGGTCGGCGTCACCCTGCCCAAGGATCGGGCGCCGTCGCCCGCGGCGGCCGCGCTGCTGACGCATCTGCGCGACGAAGGCGCACGCCTGGCGGAGTTCGAGCGGGAGTACGCGCAGACGGAGTCGCGCCCCCTCGGCTGATATGTCCGAATGGTCATAGCTCTGACCCGTATGGATATTGGACAGCATCGCTCCCGCAGGGTGAATCTGATGAGGACGACACGACGTCGTGACGATCCCACCCGATTCAGCCAATGGAGGCGACATGGCCGGCTCTCCCTACGTGCCCGATGCGAAGAAGTACCGCCCGGAGGATTTCCAGCGCGTCGAGGGTGAACCGGGCGATCCCGATCCCGCGACCTGGGGGATGCAGCCCGACGGCACGTTCCTGCCGCCGGCGCACACGCCCTCGGTGCCGCGCGACGTGTTCGTCGACTGGCCGGGGCAGCTCGACTACCGCGACCCGGAGACCTACTCCCTCAATGCGACCGCCGAGGCGTTCTACCCGATCGTGGTGAACACGAGCCACTCGTGGCAGTGCATCTACGACTGGGACGGCCGGCGCCTCATGCTGCACTACGGCGGCGGCAACCACTGGAAGCTGTACGACATCACCGACCCCCGCGACCTCACGATCGTCGACGAGGAGCAGTGGGGGTGGGATGACCCTCGCCCTCAGTTCGGCGCCACCACCGTGCAGTGGAACCAGAAGCTCGGCACCTACATCGCCATCCAGGCCAGCGAGACCCCGCGGTACTTCCTCAAGGGACGTGTCGCGAACAAGTGGATCGATGACACGGTCGAGGGTCAGCTGAAGGAGTGGGAGGGCCTGCGCGGCTTCCGCACCTGGCAGATGGACGGCCCGAGCCCGCGCGACTGGACGCTCATCACCGAGGTGTCGACCGACCCGAACCATGGGCCGGACGAGATCCAGGAGGGCAACGGCGTTCTCGACCTGCCGGTCTACTACGGCGACAAGTACCTGTTCGTGGCGACCGCTCCCGACAACACCTTCACGAACCAGCCGTACAAGACCACGCTCTGGACGGCGGGGCACGCAGCCTACGACGTGTCCGACCCCGCGAAGCCCGAACTGCTCTCCACCTGGTGGGTGCCGGGGTCGCGCGCCGGCGAGGAGGCCGACTCGGAGTACCTCGAGGGCAACGACCGCTGGAACAACAAGACGAGCTGGTTCGGCTCGCGCATGGGCGTCTTCATGCCGCGGTCGGTCGAGTCGGGCTATCGCTACGCCTACGCCGCCCAGGGTGGTCAGGGCTTCTTCGTGCTCGACGTCTCGGACCCGGCGAACATCCACCACGTCGGCTGGTGCCCGCTGCCCACGAGCGTCGCCGGCACCGAGGGTGACAACGTCGACACCACCCAGGTCGAGGAGTCCGGCTACGTGTACGTGTCGGGCTACCCGATGAACACCGACTGCTACGAGCCGGCCAAGGAGATCTACCAGATCGACGTGAGCGACCCGACGCAGCCACGCGTCGTGCGCACCCTGCCTCGGCCGCTGCCGCCCGCAGAGGCGAAGTTCACCGACTGGGCGCAGCGGCGCGGATCGTTCGGTCCGAAGCGCTCGGGCTACTTCACCAACACGGGAACGCCCCACGGCGGAGTCATCCCCTACGCGTTCTACGCCGCGGGACTGCAGATCTTCGACGTGCGCGACCCGGAGGACCCGAAGGTCGGCGCGTACTTCGTGCCGCCGATCGGACTGAAGGACGACGACGATCTGGCTGCCCCCGTGCACGGCATCTTCGTCGAGTGGGACCGCAACCTGATCTGGCTCTTCGCCAACCACGGGATCTACGCCGTCTCGACGCCGCTGCTGGGAGAGCCGGTCGTCGGCATCCCCGCCTCGGACGGCTAACCACTCGGAACGACTCCGGTGTCCGTCCTCCCACACGGGGCTGAGCGGGCGGACACCGGCACCCCGGCCCGCATGACCTTCTTCTGAAAGCGACCCATGAACCAGAACGTCCGACCATGGCCGGCCCTGTGGGCTCTGTGCATCGGCTTCTTCATGATCCTCGTCGACACGACGATCGTGGCGATCGCCAACCCGGTCATCCTCGCGGCCTTCGACGCCGATCTCACGACGGTGATCTGGGTCACCAGCGCCTACCTCCTGGCGTATGCGGTTCCCCTGCTGATCACGGGTCGGCTCGGCGACCGCTTCGGTCCCAAGCGGGTCTACCTCGCCGGGCTCGTCGTTTTCACGCTCGCGTCGCTGGCCTGCGGGCTCGCCGACAGCATCGGCATGCTGATCGCCGCCCGCGCCGTGCAGGGATTCGGTGCGGCGCTGATGACGCCGCAGACCATGGCGATCATCGCGCGCATCTTCCCGCCGCGCGGTCGTGGCCAGGCGATGGGCGCGTGGGGTGCGGTCGGCGGGTTGGCGACGCTCGTCGGACCGATCCTCGGCGGTGTGCTCACCGACACGGTGGGCTGGGAGTGGATCTTCTTCGTGAACGTGCCCGTCGGCATCATCGCCTTCGTGGTCGCGTGGCGCCTGGTGCCGGATCTTGCCGGACACCCGCACCGGTTCGACTGGATCGGCGTCCTGCTCTCCGGCGGTGGCCTGTTCCTCCTCGTCTTCGGACTGCAGGAGGGCGAGGTCTACGACTGGGGAGTGATCGCCGGCCCGATCACGGTGTGGGCGCTGATCGTCGTCGGCGCCGTCCTCCTCGTGCTCTTCGTCGTCTGGCAGCGGTTCAACCGCGCCGAGCCCCTGATGCCGCTCAGTCTCTTCCGCGACCGGAACTTCTCGGTCGCGAACGCCACGATCTTCCTCGTGGGCGTCGGCATCACGGCGATGCCCGTGCCGCTCGCCTTCTACTTCCAGGTCGCCCGGGGCCTCGACCCGACGCTCGCCGCCCTCATGCTCGCTCCGATGGCGGTGGTCTCGGGCGTGCTCGGTCCGCTCGTCGGCAAGCTGAGCGACCGGATCGGCCCGCGATGGGTGACGTTCGCGGCCTTCGTCATCTCGGCGGTCGCGATGGCCTGGTACGCGTCGACCATGACACTCGACGCTCCGTTCTGGCTGCTCCTGTTCCCCTCCGCCCTGCTGGGCGTCGGCGTCTCGGGGATGTTCGGACCGCTGGCGTCGACGGCCACACGCAACCTCCCGCACACGCAGGCGGGAGCGGGATCCGGGGTCTACTCCACGACCCGGCAGATGGGCTCGGTGATCGGATCGGCGCTGCTGGCGGTGCTGATGAACCTCACCCTCGCCGCGCACATCACCGGCTTCGCGCCGGGCGCGATCCATCCGGGCAGCGACCTGTCGGCGAAGGACGGGGCGGGGCTCGCGGCCGCGATGTCGCAGTCGCTGCTGCTGTCGGCCATCGCGTTCGCGGTGTGCGCCGTCGTGGTCGTGTTCTTCGAGAAGCCACGGCCGTGGGGTGCACCGGCCACGCAGCCGGTCCCGCAGACGGCGGGCTCAGTCGCACGAGAGGGACGGTCATGACGGCACTTGCAGTGGATCCAACATCCAGAAAATCGAAGGACGAGAGGACTCGGATGACCGCGGAATCCGGCGGCGGTCGACTGGTCGTCGACGCGCTCAAGAAGGACTACGAGCTGGATGGCGAGGCCGTTCCCGTCGTCAAAGACGTCACCTTCACGATCGAGCCCGGCACGTTCTATTCGCTCCTCGGCCCGTCGGGCTGCGGCAAGACGACCACCCTGCGGTGCGTCGCCGGACTGGAGCGCAGCAACGGCGGTGTGATCTCGCTCGACGGCCGCGTGCTCTCGACGGGAGCCGAGCACGTGTCGCCCGACAAGCGCGACATCGGCATGGTGTTCCAGAACTACGCGATCTGGCCGCACATGACGGTGTTCGCGAACGCGATCTTCCCGCTGCAGGTGGCGGGCTCCCGCCTTCCGAAGCAGGAGGCGCGCAAGCGGGCGATGGAGGCACTCGAGCTGGTGCAGCTCGACCACCTCGCGCAGCGACCCGCGACCGCGCTGTCTGGCGGCCAGCAGCAGCGCCTCGCCCTAGCTCGCGCGCTCGCCCATCGCCCGCGGCTGCTGCTGCTCGACGAGCCGCTGTCGAACCTCGACGCGAAGCTGCGCGACACCATGCGCAACGAGCTGCGCAGCCTGCAGCGCAGCCTCGGCATCAGTGCGCTCTACGTCACTCACGACCAGTCCGAGGCGCTGTCGATGTCGGATCGCGTCGCCGTGATGAACGGCGGACGGATCGTGCAGGAGGCGACGCCGCGCGAGCTCTACGACCAGCCCGCCGACCGATTCGTGGCGGACTTCGTGGGTCGGGTGAACATGACCCCCGCGCGGGTGATCGAGCGGGACGGCGCCGGGGATGCGGTCGTCGAGGCCCTGGGTACCCGGTTGCACACACCCGTGCCCGACGGTGTCGCGGCGGGCGACGAGGTGACGCTCACGTTCCGGCCCGAGACCGTGCGCTGGCACGAGACCGCGATCGAGCGTCCCAACGTGCTTCCCGTGCGCATCGTGCGGGTGGAGTTCCTCGGCGAGATCGTCGAGTACGAAGCCGAGGTGCTCACCGCCGGCGAACCCGTCGGCACGATCGTCGGCCGCGGTGCTCCGCTTCAGACACCCCCCGAGGGCGGCAGGGTCTTCCTCGAACTCGTCCCGCACGCCTGCCGCGTGCTGGCTGCATGACGTAACCCGCACCACACCCGAAATCACACCTGATGTCAGAGAGGACATCCAGATCATGAAGAGAACCTTGGGAGCGATCGCCACGACGGCGGTCTTCGCGCTCGCGTTGAGCGGATGCGGCACGCCGTCCGACGCCGCGAGCGGTGACAGCGCGCTGAAGGGCGATGCCGCCTCGGCCACCTGCGATGCCATGGAGGTCGGAGCGATCACACGCTGCGAGAACTTCTACGACGACTACTGGCCCGAGATCGACAAGCAGCTCGACGCGCTCTACGAGCAGGCGAAGAAGGAGGACGGCGGCACGCTGGTCATCTGGGACTGGTACGAGCTCTCGCCCGACGTGATCGCCCAGTTCAACGAGCGCTTCCCCGACATCAAGGTCGAGACCCGCGGTCTCACCTACAACCTGTCGTCGGCGATCATCTCGGCCAAGGCCACGGGCTCGCGCAACACCGATGTCGTGTCCGGCTCGATCACCTCGATGGGCGCGATGTACGACGAGGGCTTCTGGGAGAAGGTCGACTGGGCCAGCTTCGGCGTGCCCGAGGAGTTCCTCACCATCGGCGCCCCCGAGCTCATGCCCGACAGTGTCAACGGCACACTGATGCAGTACAACACCGAGAAGGTGGAGTCGGTGCCCGAGACCCTCGACGGACTGCTCGACCCGGAGTACAAGGGCAAGGTCTCGGTCGCCGGGTACAACGCCGTCGTGTTCGCCGGGTACGGCATGGCCGAGGGCGAAGACAAGATGCTCGACCTGATCGATGAGCTGACCTCCTCCGGCACCATGAAGCTGCTCGAAGATCAGGGCGCCCCGCTGTCGAGCGGCGATGTGCCGATCGCGCTGAACCAGACGCTGTTCAACCCGAACCCCGCGCTGCAGGTGTCGCCGTTCGAGCACGCCGGCGTGTGGGCGCAGTTCTCGGGCGTCAACTCCGACGCCAAGAACAAGCCGGGTGCGGCGCTGTGGACGCTGTGGAACGCCTTCGATCCGGACTGGATCGCGCTGCGCATGACGGATGAGCGCTTCGCCAGCACGCAGGTGCCGTACGCGGGGCTCCCGGCCGCGACCTTCGCCGAGGCGACAGGCCTCATGAAGACCAACTCCGATGCGCTCCTGCTCGGCCTCGACAACGGTGCGGAGACAGAGACGCAGGCCACTCGTGACGATTGGCAGGCGATGATCAACGCCGCCGACAAGGCGCTGAACGGATAACGATGTTCAAGGCAGGACGGACCACGGGGCGCAGGCGTCCCACCTCGATGACGATCGCGATGGTCGTCGCGGGCGCAGTCATCTTCATCCTTCTCGCGGTACCGCTGATCGTTCAGGTGATCACCGCGTTCCGTGGTCCGTTCCTGCCCTTCGGGGTCTCCTCGGCGAAGTGGGGGATCGAGAACTTCGTCACCCTGTGGCAGCTTCGCGAGGACTTCTGGGGCGTGCTCGGCGCCACTGGTGCCTTCGTCGGCGGATCCACTCTGCTCACGCTGCTGATGGCGTTCGGCCTCGCGTGGGTCACGGTGCGCACGGATGCGCCACTGCGTCGACTGATCTCGGTGCTGGTGATCGTGCCCTACATCATCCCGCCGATCGTGAAGGCGCAGGCCTACCTGCTGATGCTGTCGCCCGAATCGGGCGTGCTGAATCAGCTGCTGCGGCTGCTGCCCTTCGCGAGCGACGTGCCGATCGATCCCTACGCGTTCCCGACCATGATCTTCATCCAGGCGCTCACGAACGTCACGTTCCCGTACCTGATGATCGTGCCGATCCTCACGAACATGGACGGCTCGCTCGAGGAGTCGGCCCGGGTGTCCGGTGCCTCCTGGCCGCAGACCCTGCGCCGGGTGACGCTGCCCATGCTGTGGCCGGGGCTGCTCGGGGTGACCGTGCTGACGTTCATCCTCGGACTCGGCAGCCTCGAGGTGCCGTTGCTGTTCGGCCAGGAGTCGGGCCGCAGCATCTTCGCCCTCAAGCTCTGGACCCTCATCAGCTCGAACGCGGGGGAGCTGCCGCAGTACGGGCTCGCCGCCGCGTGGGGGCTGGTGTTCCTCGTGATCACGACCATCGCCTTCGCGGTCTACCTGAGAGCCACCCGCAATGCGGAGCGAAGAGCCTCGGTGTCGGGCAAGGGGTTCCGGCCGTCCACGATGCAGATGGGGCCGTGGAAGATCCCGGTCATGCTGCTCGTCGCCGTGTTCATCCTGCTGACCGGCATCCTTCCCCTGCTCGCGCTGCTCTGGGCCGCGATCACGCCGTACCCGGTGGCGTTCTCGTTCGACGCGATGCTGAGCCGCACCGACTTCGGCGCGTTCGGGGTGGTGCTCGCCGATCCGGAGTTCTGGGTGTCGCTCGGGCGCACCGTGATCATCGCGGGAGGCAGCGCCACGATCGCCGTGGTGTTCGCGACCGTGCTGGCCTACGGCATCGCCCGCAGCAAGAAGACGCGCTGGGTGAAGGCGCTCGACCTGTTCGCCTCGTCGTCGGTCGCGATCCCCGCCACCATCGCCGGCTTCGCGATGTTCCTCACGTTCATGGTGATCAACCCGTACATCCCGATCGCCGGCACGCTGCTGGCGCTCGTGATCGCGTACTCGTACCGCGTGTCGATCGCCTACCGCTCCTCCTACAGCGCGACGCTGCAGATCCGACCCGAGCTGGAGGAGGCCGCGCTCACCAGCGGCGCCAGCCGCTTCGAGGGCTTCCGTCGCATCATCGCGCCACTGCTGATGCCGACGGTGATGGCCGTGTGGATCCAGATGTTCATCCTCGGCACCAACGAGTTCACGCTGCCGGCGTTCCTGGCGACGCCGTCGTCGCGCCCGCTGTCGATGTACATCTACGCCATGATCAACCCGCGATCGGCGCAGCTCTACGCGCCTGACCAGGGGGCGGCGATGGCGCTGATCTTCACGCTCATGGTGTTCGCGATCGGCTACGGCCTGCAGTGGGCGCTGTCGCGTCGAGCGATCGGACGCACGCGCAAGCCGGTTTCGGCGGGACTCCCGGCGCTCGCCGCGACCCCGGTGGCGGATGCCGACGCCTCGGCGACCGCGACCCTCGCCGTGCAGCGCCAGCGGCAGCGCCGCTGACCCGCCTCGCGCCCCGCCCTCCCCACTGACTGGCGGGGGCGAATGGGCGGAGGTGGGGCGCGACGCAGGGTGCCGCGGGGCGGTCTTGACTTTTGGATCCAGTATCCATTCAATAGGTACAACAGCGACGACGCAGAGGTGAGGAGGCCGCATGCACATCGGATACGCCGCGATGCTCGAGCAGGTGCAGCCCTCCGCGGTGATCGAGAACTGCGTCGCCGCCGAGGCCCACGGGTTCCGAGGCATCATGGCCACGGACCACTTCCAGCCCTGGCTGCCCCGGCACCGGGCATCCGCGCACGTGTGGACCATGCTCGGCGCGATCGGCGCGCACACCACCGGTGACCTCGGCCCCGGGGTCACCACCCCCGGATTCCGCACGCATCCCGCGGTCGTGGCACAGGCCGCCGCCACCCTCGCCACGCTGTATCCCGGCAGGGGCTGGCTCGGCGTCGGCTCGGGCGATGCGTTGAACGAGCACATCACGGGCGACTACTGGCCCGAACCGGCCGAGCGCATCGACCGCATGTTCGACGCGGTCGACCTCATCCGCAAGCTCTTCACCGCCTCGGTCGCCGGGCGCGACACCCGCCACCGCGGCGAGCACTTCCGCATGGAGTCGACGCGGTTGTGGACCATGCCGCCCACCGCGCCGCCGGTCTACGTCGCGACGGCGGGCCCGGTCGCCGCACGTCGCGCCGGCCGCAGCGCCGACGGGCTCATCACCGTCGCGGCCGACATCGATCGCCTCGCCCCCCTCGTCGCCCGCTTCGCCGAGGGCGCGAAGGAGGCGGATCGTGATGCCGATGCGATGCCCAAGGTGCTCCAGGTGCCGCTCTCGTGGGCGCCGACCGAGGAGCAGGCGCTGGCGAACGCGCTCACCGAATGGCCCATCGCCGGTCTCCGCATGCGCCGCGGCGACGTGCGCTCGCCCTACGACTTCGAGCAACTCGTGCGCGGGGTGACCGCCGACGACATGCGGGCCAACCTGCTCATCTCGGCCGACCCCGACGTGCACCGCGCCCGGTTGCAGCGCTACGCCGACCTCGGATTCACCCGCATCTACCTCCACAACGTGGGGCCGAATCAGAAGGAGTGGCTCGAGGTCTTCGGCCGAGACGTCCTGCCGAAGGTGCGCTCATGAACGCCCCGGCGATCACCGTCTTCGCGCTCACCGGCATCGGCGAGGTGCATCCGGGCGACGACCTCGTGCGCCTGATCCTCGCCACCGGCGTCGAGTTCATGCACGGCGACATCGTGGTCGTGACCTCGAAGATCGTCTCGAAGGCGGAGGGCCGGTACGTCGAAGCCGCGGATCGCGAAGCGGCGATCACCGCCGAGACGGTGCGCGTCGTCGCCTCCCGCACTTTCGACGGCCACACCATGCGCATCGTCGAGAACCGCCTGGGCATGGTGTCGGCTGCCGCCGGGGTCGATGCCAGCAACACCCCCGACGGCTGGATCCTGCTACTGCCCGAAGACCCCGACCGGTCGGCGCGTGCGCTCGCCGCGGGGTTGCGCGCGGCCACGGGTGCCGAGGTCGGAGTGATCCTCAGCGACACCCTCGGGCGGCCCTGGCGCGAAGGGCAGACCGACGTCGCGATCGGCGGCGGCGGCGTGCACATGATCGCCGACCTCCGCGGAACCACAGACCAGGCGGGCAAGGTGCTCAGCGTCACGACCCCGTGCGTGGCCGACGAGCTCGCCGCGGCATCCGATCTCGTCAAAGGCAAGGCGAGCGGCAACCCGGTCGCGGTGGTGCGCGGGCGTGCCGATCTGGTCGGGGCGCTCGACCTCCCCGGTGCCTCGAGCATCGTGCGGCCCTCGGAGCGCGACCTCTTCTCGCTCGGCACCGCCGAAGCACTCGATCAGGGATACCGCGACGGATACGCCGCCGCCCTGGCAGACCTCAGAGAACACGAACAGAAGGATGCGACATGACACTCACCCTCGGATACAAGGCCAGCGCCGAGCAGTTCGACCCGCGCGAACTCGTCGAGATCTCGGTCGCCGCCGAGGCACACGGCATGCAGTCGGTGTTCGCCAGCGACCACTTCCAGCCGTGGCGTCACACGGGCGGGCATGCCCCGTTCTCGCTCACGTGGATGGCGGCGGTCGGTGAGCGCACGTCGAGCATCCGCATCGGTACTTCGGTGCTCACTCCGACGTTCCGCTACAACCCGGCCGTGCTGGCACAGGCCTTCGCGAGCCTGGGGTGCCTGTATCAGGACCGGATCATCCTCGGCGTCGGCTCCGGCGAGGCGCTGAACGAGATCGCCACCGGATTCCGGGGCGCGGGCGAACAGGAGTGGCCCGAGTTCAAGGAGCGCTATGCGCGGCTGCGCGAGTCGGTGCGGCTGATGCGGGCGCTGTGGTCGGGCGAGCGGGTGAACTTCGAGGGCGAGTACTACTCCACCCATGACGCCTCGATCTACGACCGCCCCGAGGGTGGCATCCCGATCTACATCGCCGCGGGCGGTCCGATGGTCGCGCGCTATGCGGGTCGCGCGGGTGACGGTTTCATCTGCACATCGGGCAAGGGACAGGAGCTGTACGTCGACCAGCTGCTGCCTGCGGTGAAGGAGGGGCTGGAACAGTCGGAGCGCTCGTTCGAGACGTACGACCGGATGATCGAGATCAAGCTCTCGTACGAGGAGACCCGGGAGGCGGCACTCGAGAACACCCGCTTCTGGTCGCCGCTGTCGCTGTCGAAGGAGCAGAAGCACGACATCACCGACCCGGTCGAGATGGAGAAGGCCGCCGACGCGCTGCCCCTCGACACGATCGCGAAGCGCTGGATCGTGGGCAACGATCCGGATGCCGTCGCGGCCGACATCCAGCAGTACATCGACTGGGGCTTCAACCACCTCGTCTTCCACGCGCCCGGTCACGACCAGCGGCGGTTCCTGCAGCTGTTCGAGCGCGACATCGCTCCGCGACTGAAGGGCTGACGGGGTCATGATCCGCGAGGCGCGCCCGGCGCCGGCCCGTGACTGGGTGGTGGTGATCCCCGTGAAGCGTGCGGAGATCGGCAAGTCGCGCCTGCGCGTCGCGGGTGTCGACCGGGAGTCGCTGGCACGGGCCGTCGCGCTCGACACGGTCGAGGCCGCCGCCGCGTGCGAGCGTGTCGCCGAGATCATCGTGGTGACGAGCGATGAGGTGACCGCCGTGGCGCTGCGCCTGATCGATCGCGTGCGCATCGTGCGGGATCGCGGCGAGGGGCTGACCGCGGCGATCGAGACGGGCATCGCGGCCGCTCCGCTCGGCCGACCGCGGGCGGTGATGCTCGGCGACCTGCCCGCCCTGCAGCCGTACGAGCTGTCACGGGCGCTCGCCTTCGCGGCTTCGTATCGCCGGGCGTTCGTGGCGGATGCCGAGGGCGTCGGCTCGGTGCTCGCCACCGCCCAAGCCGGGATCGCCCTGCACCCGAGGTTCGGGCATGCATCGGCGGATGCCCACCGCGAGTCGGGCTTCGTCGAGGTCGGGTTCCCCGTACTCAGCGGACTGCGGCGCGACGTCGACCTCGCCGAGCACATGCTCGTGGCGCGACGCTCCGGCCTCGGCCCGCGCACGGGTGCACTCGTCGACCGGTCGGTGACGAGTCTGCCGCTGGTGAGCACGCCGCTGGTGATCGCCTCATGATGTCGGCATCCGATGCCCCGCGCATCGTGGTGCTCGCGGGCGGAGTCGGCGGGTCGAAGTTCGTCCTCGGCGTGCGCGAGGCGGCTCGGCGACGGTGGCCCGATGGCGCCGGCGGTTGTCGTGCCCGGATCACCGTGATCGCCAACACCGGTGACGATGTGTGGCTCAGCGGACTGCGGCTGCAGCCCGACGTCGACTCGATGATCTACGCACTCGCCGGCGTCAACGACACCGAGCGGGGGTGGGGACGCACCGGCGAATCGGAGCGCGTCGCCGCCGAGCTGCACGCGTGGGGTGCGGGGTGGCCGTGGTTCACCCTCGGCGATCTCGATCTCGGCGCGCACATCGCCCGCACGGGGTGGCTGCGCGATGGCGCCTCGGTCACCGAGGTGGTCGGTCGGCTCGCGTCACGGTGGCCGCTCGGCATCCGCCTGCTGCCGATGACCGACGCCGAAGTCGACACGCACGTGATCACCGACCAGGGGCGCATGCACTTCCAGGAGTGGTGGACCCGGCACCGGGCGTCGCTGCCCGCGCGGAGCTTCGAGTCGCCGGGCATCGCCGATGCCGCGCCCGCTCCGGGTGTGCGTGAGGCGCTGGCCGAGGCGGATGTCATCCTGTTCGCGCCGTCGAATCCGGTCGTCTCGCTGGGTCCGATCCTCGCCGTGCCGGGGATCGCCGAAGCTGTGCGAACGGCGCAGGGGGCGGTCGTCGGGGTCTCGCCCATCATCGCCGGAGCGCCCGTGCGCGGCATGGCCGACGCCTGCCTCGCCGCGGTCGGCATCCCCGCCACGGCTGATGCGGTCGGGCGGCACTACGGTTCCCGCTGCTCCGGGCTGCTCGATTCCCCAAGCACAGCTTCGGAGATCGCGACCTCCACGCCGCCGCATCCGTCCCCCGCCCGGCGCGCCGCGGACGAACTCAGAAGCCGTGCCCGGGGCGGGCTGCTCGACGTATGGCTGATGGCGGAAGAGGATGCCGCGCTCGCCGCATCCGTCGAGGAGGCGGGGCTTCGGGCCGAGGTGCATCCGCTGTGGATGCGCGACCTCGAGACCTCGGCCGCGCTGGCGGATGCGGCTTTGGATGCGACAGCCCTCAGGGCGTGAACACGATCAGCGGGCGGGTGCTGCCCGGCCGCTGCAGCACGTCGGCGTCGACGTGCCAGACGCGGGCGATGAGGGCGCGCGTGAGGACCTCTTCCGGAGCCCCGGCCGCCTGCACGCGACCGTCTGCGACCACGATCACCCGATCGGCGAACGCCGCCGCGTGGTTGAGGTCGTGCAGGGCGGCGAACACCGTCATGCCCTCGCCGGCGAGCGAGCGCAGCAGCGTGAGTGCATCGAGCTGCGCACGGATGTCGAGGTGATTCGTCGGCTCGTCGCACAGCAGCAGCGACGGCCGCTGCGCGAGTGCGCGGGCGAGGTTCACGCGCTGGCGCTCGCCGCCCGACAGGGTCGCGGCGTCGCGATCGGCGAACGCGAGCGCACCGGCGCGGGCGAGTGCGGCGTCGGTGGCCACGGCATCCGCATCCTCGCCCTCGAACGACAGCCACCCGCGATGCGGCAACAGCCCGAGGCCGACGATGTCGCGGCCGGTCATGCCCTCGGCCGCCGTCCACTCCTGCTCGACGAGCGCCACCCGCCGCGCGCGCTCGCGACGGCGCAACGCCGACAGCGACGTGCCGTCGAGGTCGAGCGACTCTGCCTCACCGCGCAGCGTGCCGGCGATGAGTCGCAGCAGCGTGCTCTTGCCCGAGCCGTTGGGCCCGAGCAGTGCGGTGACCGATCCGGCGGGGGCTGAGATGTGCATCCCGTCGATGACCATCCGGGCGCCGTGGCCGAAGCGCAGGCGGCGCACGTCGAGCCCGCCGGTCATGACTGCCTCCGCCGCATCCGCAGCATCAACATCGCGAAGACCGGACCGCCGATGAGCGCCGTGACGATACCGACCGGGAGCTCGCGCGGGTCGAACACGGTGCGGGCGATCGTGTCGGCCCAGATGAGGAACACGGCACCGGCGAGGAACGACACCGGGAGCAGGGCGCGATGCCGGGCGCCGACGACCGCGCGCACGGCATGGGGCAGGATCAGCCCGACGAACCCGATGGATCCGCTCACCGCGACCAGCGCTCCGGTGAGCAGGGCGGTGCACACGAACAGCAGCACGCGCAGTCGCGTCACCGGGATGCCCAGGGCTTCGGCGGCGGTGTCACCGAGCACGAGACTGTCGAGGGGGCGGGCCGACGCCAGTAGGGGGACGGCGCAGACGATCACGGCGATGCCGGCGAGTGCGGCATCCGACCAGTCCGCTCCGCCGAGCGAGCCGAGCAGCCAGCTGAGGATCTCGCGGTAGCTGTCGTTCGTGGCGCTCCAGAAGATCACGAGGCTCGTGAGTGCCGCGAGCACCGCCGACACCGCCAACCCGGCGAGCACCACCGCGGTCGACGAGGCGGAGCCTGCGGCGCGGGCGAGTCCGAGTGTCAGGGCGAGAGCGAGCAGCGCGCCGGCGAACGCGGCGAACGGCAGGGCGACCGCGGCGCCGAGCACGATGACGATCACGGCGCCGGTCGATGCGCCCGACGAGAGCCCCAGCAGGTACGGGTCGGCGAGCGGGTTGCGGGTGAGCGCCTGCATCACCGCGCCGCAGAGGGCGAGGCCGCCTCCGACCGCGGCCGCGGTGAGCACGCGGGGCACCCGCCCCTCCCAGATGATCGCGTCGCGGATCGGCGTGAGTCCGCTCTGCGCCCCGGTCAGGTGCGCCCACACGCTCGCCGCGAGTTCGGCGGGGGTGATGTCGGCGGGCCCGATCGCGACCGCGGCAACCACAGTCGCGGCCAGCGCGAGCAGCAGCACGGCGATCGCGGATGCCGTGCGCCGACGCTTCCCCGTCGCATGCGCCGCCGCGCGGGGGAGCGCCCTCGGCAGCCAAACCGTGACGCTCATCATTCCCCGAGCTGGGCGACGATCGACTCGACGGCGTCGACGTTACGGATCCCGGCCTCGGTCGAGGGGAAGTCGACGATCACGTAGCGCTCGTGCACCACGGCGTCGAGCTGCGCGGTGACGGGATTCGCCGTGAGCTGGGCGATCTTCGACGCCGCGGTGTTCCACGTGGCATCGACCAGCACGATCACATCGGGATCGGCATCGGCGATCCGCTCCCACGAGGTCGAGGTCCAGGTGTCGTGCACGTCGGCGAACACGTTCTGCAGTCCCGCGGCGGTCAAGATCATCTGCGGCGCGCCGATGCCTGCCCCGACGAAGGGCTGGTCGGTGCCGGAGGAGTACCAGACGGCGTCGAGGCCGCGGTCGTCCGGCACGATCGCGTCGAGCTCGGCGCGCTGCGTCGCGATGAGGGCGGTCGCGGAATCCTCTTCCCCGAGCAGTTCTCCGGCTTCGGCGAACCCGTCGAAGACCGTGTCGAAGGTGAGCGGGTCGGGCATGTAACCAGGGGCCTTGCACGCGGCGGGGGCGACGTAGGTCGTGATGCCGAGCTTCTGCAGCTCGGCGCGCTCGCCGGCGCCGTCGACGGAGAAGTTCGATTCCCAGCCTGCGAACACGAGGTCGGGCTCCAGCTCGAGCGTCGCCTCGTTCGACGGCACCTTGTCGGAGACGACCGTGATGCCGTCGGCCTGGTCGGCGAGGTCGTCGGGCACGGGGCCGTCGGAGAACGCGGAGCCGATGATGCGATCGCCGGCTCCCAGCTCCAGGGCCAGCTCCAGCGTCGACGACTTGATGGTCAGGATGCGTTGCGGCGGGGCGTCGAGGGAGATCTCGGTGCCGCAGTTGTCGAGGGTGCGGGCGGCGTTCTCATCCGATGCGGCGGCGGGGGTGGTTGCGGTCGAGGCGCAGCCGCCCAGGGCGGTGGCGAGGAGGAGGGCGAGGGCGGGGGCGACGCAGAGCGCGCGGGTGGTGGCAGGCATGGTTCTCCGGACGACGTGGATGAGAGGGGCGCGGATGAGCGCGGTCGCAGTCCAGGTCGGGACCACCATGCGCCGGCCAATCGGGCCGACGGGATGCCGCCATGCTAGCGCGGATACTGGATCCAAATCAATACTGGATTCTGGATCCAAAATGGGTGAAGATGGAGATCGCCGCACAGAAGCGGCTGAGATCGCCCGATCGCGAAGCCGCGATCCGCCGAGAGGAATCCATGCAGACCACACCTGTCTCGTACTTCAGCGAGGGTCACCGCATCTCCGCCGTCTGGCGCACCCCCGACCACGACGGTCCCTACCGCGCCATCGTGCAGGGACCCGGTTGGCTCGGGCTGAAGGATGCCACGCTCTACGTCCGCTATCACGAGGCGCTCGTGGCCGCCGGCTTCGCGGTGCTCGTGATCGACTACCGCGGCTTCGGCGACTCCGAGGGTGACCGCGGGTACCTGTCGCCGGCGTGGCAGCTGGAGGATCTCCGCAACGCCGTGACGTACCTCACCACCCGTGACGACGTGATCGCCGATGCGATCGGCGTGTTCGGCACCGGGGGGACGGGCGGCGGCAACGCGGTCCTGCTGGCGGATGCCGATCCGCGCATCAAGGCGGCGGCGAGCCAGGTGCCCGTCGCCGACGGTGAGGACTGGCTGCACCGCATGCGCAGCGAGTACGAATGGCTCGACTTCCAGAACTCCCTCGCGGAAGACCGCCGTCTGCGCGTGACCACGGGAGAGGGGCGGATCGTGCATCCCCGCGAGGAGATCATGATTCCCACCGCCGAACGCCGCGCCACGAAGATCAAGGCCGACGTCGACGACCGAATACCCACCGCCGTGCCGCTCGCGTGTGCCGAGGGCATCATCGCCTACCGCCCGATCGAGGCGGCCGCCCGGCTCACGACGCCGCTGCTGGTGATCGGCGTGGAGGGCGATGCGACCACGCCGACCGATCACGCCGAGGCGCTCTACGAGGCCGCGCGCGGTCCGAAGCAGCTGATCATGCAGCGGCACACCACCCACTACGCCGCGTACGACACGTACTGGGAGCAGACCACCCCGGTCATCGTCGAGTGGTTCGACCGCTACGTGCGGCCCGCACACCTGGTGCATCGGAGCACCCCCTCGCCCGCGATCGGCGAGTCCCAGAGCACAGAGTCCGTTCAGAAGCAGGAGGTCACGCGATGAGCGTGGAACTGAAGATCACCGGCGGCACCGTCGTCACCCCCGCAGGACCGGTCGTCGCCGACCTGCTCGTGAGTGACGGGAAGGTCGCGGGCATCGTCGCCGCCGGCACCGACATCGCCGCCGACCGCACGATCGACGCGGCGGGCAAGCTCGTGCTGCCCGGCATGGTCGACGTGCACGTGCACACCCGCGAGCCCGGCTACGAGCACAAGGACGACATCTACACGACCAGCCTGCAGGCGGCCGCGGGTGGAGTGACCACCATGTTCGGGATGCCGAACCTCAAGCCCCCGACGACCGATGTCGCCACGCTCACCGACGTGTTCCATCGGTACGAGGAGTCGTCGATCGTCGACTGGAATCACAACCCGGCACCGACGAAGTTCGGCGAGATCGCGGGCATGAGCGAGATGGGCATCCGCGCCTACAAGATCTACATGGTCGTCGACACCGGGCGAGACTACCCGCACCCGTCAGGCACCGGCATCCACAATCACGGGCACCTGCTCGAGATCATGGATCACATCGCCCAGACCGGCAAGCGGTTCATCGTGCACCCGCACGACCAGGCGCTGATGGACTACATCGAAGGCGCGTACCTCGCCCGCGGCGAGAACACCCCGGAGGGATACGCCTCCGCCTACGCCGCCCGCGAGGGTGTGATCTGGGACACCGCGATCGACGTCGTGCTGCGGCTCGCCGAAGCATCCGGCTGCCCCGTGCACATCGCGCACATCCAGACCCGCCGCTCGATCGAGGCCGTGCGCCGTGCGAAGCAGAACGGCATCGACGTCACGTGCGAGGTCAACCACTGGGCGCCGTTCCTGTCGACCTGGCACGACGTCGAGACCCTCGGTCCGTACGCGCTGAGCTACTGGGTGCCCGATGACAACCGCGCCGCGGTCTGGGAGGGCATGCGCGACGGCACGATCGACATCGCCGCCAGCGACCACGCCCCGCACACGCGCGAGGAGAAGGAAGTCGGGTGGACGCAGATGTGGAGCTCTCACACCGGCACCCCCGGCATCCAGTATTACTACGAGCTCATGCTCGACGCCGTGAACAAAGGCGAGCTCGACCTGCAGCGCGCGATCGACATGGTCGCCCACATCCCCGCCGCCAAGTTCGGCCTGGAGGGTGTGAAGGGATCGCTCACGATCGGGGCGGATGCCGACATCGTCATCGCCGACCTGGCCGATGAATGGACCATCACGAACGACGGCGTGCTGTCGAAGATCGGCTGGACCCCGTACGACGGACGCACCATCAGCGCCCGCATCCAGCGCACGCTCGTGCGCGGTGTCGACGTCTACGTCGATGACGAGGTCATAGGCGATCGCACATTCGGAAAGCTCGCCGCATCGGCGGAAGACAGGGCGGCATTCGCCGCAGAGAGGAACTGACATGAAATTCGGACTGCTGCTGCCACACTTCGGCGAAGAGGCGAGCAAGGAGAAGCTGCTCGAGGGGTCGAAGCTCGCCGAGAGCTTCGGATTCGACTCGGTGTGGGTGCGCGATCACCTGGTGTTCGAGCCGCACGGCGAGATGGAGAAGCCGAACCGCACGTTCTACGACGCGCTCACCACGCTCACCGCGATCGGTGCGGTGACCGACAAGATCGAGCTCGGCACCGGATCGCTCATCCCGTTCCGCCACCCGCTCGTCACGGCGCTGATGGCCGGCACCATGACGCAGCTGCTCGGCCCGCGCCTGATCCTCGGCTTCGGGGCCGGCACCTTCGACCACGAGTTCGACGCGATCGGCTGGGGCGACCTCGACCGCGTCGAGATGGTGCGCTCGAACGCCGAGATCCTCAAGCGCGTGTTCACCGAGAACGACGTCACCTACGACGACGGCATCTTCACCTTCGACAACGTCACGATCGAGCCGAAGCCCGTGGGCGGCCGCATCCCGTTCTGGTACTGCGGCGCGACCCCGCGATCCGCCCGCCTCGCGGCCGAGTTCGCCGACGGATGGATGCCGGGCCGCACCGGTCTGCTCACGATGGAGAAGCGCATCAAGACCATGCGCGACATGACGGATGAGAACGGCCGGCCGATGCCGACCATCGCCGTCATCCCTCCCACCTCGATCGAGGACACTCGTGAAGAGGCACTGAAGCACGTGAACATCCCGGGCCTTCTGGCCTGGGCGAACAAGGCGAAGTTCGCCGTGAAGCCGCCGTCCGGCAGCTTCGAGACCGTCGAAGACCTCGAGGGGCAGCTGATCGTCGGCGACCCCGACCAGGCCGTCGAACAGATCAGGCGGTTCGAGGAGGTCGGCACCGAGCATCTCGTGTTCGACTTCCGCTTCAAGTTCGATCGGTTCTTCGAGCAGATCGAACTCCTCGGCACCGAGGTGCTTCCTAAGCTGCGATGAGTCGCGCACCGGCGCGCGACGATGAGGACGAGAGGTCGACGATGACTGACGTGAAAGACACCGCTCGAGTATCGGCAGATCCGCTGATCTCGGTCACAGGGCTCTCTGTGAGCTATGACGTCGCGCGCACGGGGAAGAAACTGATCGCCATCGAGAACGTCGATCTCGACGTGTTCGAGGGCGAGTTCATCACGGTGCTCGGCCCGTCGGGATGCGGAAAGACGACGTTCATGAACGTCATCGCCGGTCTCGTCGCGCCGAGCACCGGCTCGGTGCTCATCGACGGGAAGCAGGTCGACGGCCCCGGACCCGACCGGGCCGTCGTCTTCCAGGACTACGCGCTGCTGCCCTGGCGCACCGTGTTCGACAACGTCAAGTTCGGACTCGAGATGCAGAAGGGCCTGCGAGCCGAGGGATGGCGCGAGCGTGTGCAGGAGGCGATCGACATGGTCGGTCTGAAAGGGTTCGAGTCGTCGTATCCCCGCGAGCTCTCCGGGGGCATGCAGCAGCGTGTCGGTCTCGCCCGGGCGTTCGTCGCGGAGCCGCGGATCCTGCTCATGGACGAGCCTCTCGGCGCGGTCGACGCCCTCACCCGCGAGGTGATGCGCGACGAGATCGACAAGCTCATCGAGGCGACGGGCAAGACCGTCCTCTTCATCACGCACTCGATCGAAGAGGCCATCCTGCTCGGCGACCGCATCGTCGTGTTCAAGAGCCACCCCGGCGCGATCAAGGAGATCATCACGACCGGGTTGGAGCGACCGCGGTCGGAGCGCGCCGTGCAGCATGACCCACGCTTCCTCGAACTCCGCGACCACCTGTGGGCGGCGCTCGAAGACGAGGCGACGGCGGCAGCGGTGTCGAAATGAGCTCACTGCTGGCCGCCGGGCCGAACTACGGCAAGGGCGGAGTCGGCGCCTGGCTCGCCGGTCTCAGCACCCGGGGCAAGGCGGCGGTCATCGCGATCGAGGTCGTCGTGCTGTTGGTGCTCTGGCAGCTCGTCGTCGGCGTCTTCGGATGGATCAACCCGGTCTTCCTCCCTCCGCCGCTGTCGATCGGGCAGGGCTTCGGCGAGATCGTGTCGAGCGGGGCGCTCGCCTCGAACGCCGGCATCTCGGTGCAGGCGTGGCTGCTCGGTTTCGCGCTCGCCGTGGTCGTCGGCATCCCGGTGGGTCTGCTCATGGGGTCGTCGCTGCCCGTCGATCGGGTCGTCGGACCGATCGCGTGGACGATCTACGCGACCCCGTCGATCGCCTATCAACCTCTCGCGAAGGCGTGGTTCGGCTTCGGCATCGGACCCGTGATCTTCCTCGTGACGATCAGCGCCCTCTTCCCGATCCTGCTCAACGTCGCGGCCGGGATGCGCACGGCCAACCCGTCGATCATCCGCGCGGCGCGCGTGTACGGCGCGGGGCGGCTGCGGCTGTACCGCTCGGTGTACCTGCCCTCCACGGTGCCGTTCCTGTTCGCCGGGCTCCGTCAGGCCGTCGTGCTCGCGACGATCGGCATGGTCGTCGCCGAGCTCGCGGGCTCGGCCAGCGGTATGGGCGCGCTCATCATCCGCGCGTCGAACACGTATCAGACCGATCAGGCGTTCGCGGCGATCGCGGTCGTCGTGCTGTGGAGCGTCGGCATGACACAGGTGGTGACCGCCGTCGAGCGGTGGGTCGCCCCCTGGACGCGGAAGGCGAAGCGATGAGCGTTGTCTCGGCGACCGGAACCGTCCGCATCGTGCGCCCGCGCCGGGTGGTGCGTGCGGGTGAGGGACGCTGGGCCCTGTTGTTGGTCGGCGTTGTCGCTGTCATCCTGCTGATCTGGGAAGCGGTGGTGAGCTGGTTCGGCTGGGTGCCCGCGACGTTCCTGCCCGCGCCGAGTGCGATCGGGGTGGCGTTCGGCGGGTTGATGGTCGACCCGGAGTTCTGGTCGGCCTTCGTCTTCAGCGTCACGAACCTGCTCATCGGTCTCGCGATCGCGATCGTCGTCGGCGTGGTCGTCGGCCTCGCGGTGGGCTGGTCGCCGGTGCTGCGCTTCATGGTGGCCCCGTTCCTGTGGGTGCTCTACTCCACGCCCAAGGTCGCGCTGGCGCCCCTGTTCATCCTCGGTCTCGGCCTCGGGAGCGAATCGAAGATCGCCCTGGTGATCCTGCTGGCCGTGTTCCCGATCCTCCTCAACACGATGGAGGGAGCGGTCACCGTCAGCCCCTCGCTCGTCAACGCGGCCCGGGTGTACGGGGCGAAGGGCATCGGCCTCGGCTGGAAGGTCATCTTCCCCGCGACCCTGCCGTACAGCCTCTCCGGCATCCAGCGCGGCGCAGCCCTCGGGTTCACCGGCGAGGTGCTCGGTGAGTTCCTCGGGGGAACCGGCGGCCTCGGCCACCTGCTCGAGTTCGCCGCGTACCAGTTCCGCATGGACGAGGCGATCGCGATGGTCGTGGTGATGGTGATCATCGCGAACCTCACGCTGCTGCTGATCTCGGTGCTGCGGCGCCGGCTCGCGCCCTGGTACGACGAGCGCAGGATCGTCGGCTGACCCGGCACCCACGACTCCGACCCCCGTCTCATGCGCGGCGGGGGTCGGTTCGTCCTCTCCGCGATCGGGTCGATTCACGTCGGCGGTCAGCGATAGATCTCGCGGCGATGACCGGCGGCGAGCACGAGCACGACGAGGCGATCGTCTTCGATGTCGTAGATCACCCGGTAGTCGCCCACCCGGACCCGCCAGGCCCCATCGCTGTTCACGAGCATCTTCGCGGCCGGCGGCCTCGGTTCTTCGGCGAGGAGTTCGATCGCGGCCTGCACGCGACGGCGGGCGTGTGGATCCAGCTTCCGCAGCTGCCGCCCGGCTGCTGCGGCGATCTCGATCCGGTAGCTCACAGGAGCCCCAGCTCGGCCTTCACCTCTTCCCAGGGCACCGGGAGTGATTCGGTCTCTGCGGCCTCTCGGCGAGCCGCGACAGCAGCTGCCGCGTCTTCGGCATCCTCGGCGATCTCGCGAAGTCGATCGAATTCATCCGCGTCGACGATCGCCACGACACGGCGACCACGACGGGAGAGGAAAACGGGTTCGTGGGTGAGATGGGCACGGTCGACGAGCGCACCGAGTTGGCGCTTGGCATCGGAGACAGGCAGGACATCAGACATTCTTCAATAGTATGAAAAGATCAAAACGATCACAATGATCTTTTTGTGAGGTTTCGGCCGAGCTGAGCGATCGTATCGGCGAGGTCGTCGGGCTCGATGACGGTGACGGGAGCCGTGAGCGCGATCTCTGCGATCGTCATCGCGAGCCGCCCGAGGTCCTCGCTGCGGAGGCGCACGACGCAGTGGTCCGCCTCCACCGTCTCCACCGAGTGGTCGGCCCAGCGGAGAACGCCCTCTAGCTCTGCGAACGGGGCATGGATGATGACCCTCGCCTCCTGGAATCGGGTCGTGATGCCGATCGCTTCCGCGACGAAGGCAGCCGCCCCTCCGCCGGGGATCTCGCGCGGAGTGAAGTGCGTGCCGATCGGTCGCGGCTGCTCCATCCGGTCCAGGCGGAAGGAGCGCCAGTCGTCGCGGTGCCCGTCCCAGGCCACGAGATACCACCGCCGGCCGGCCGTCACCAGCTGATGCGGTTCGATCCGTCGGTGAGTGCGCGCGTCAGCGTTTCCGCGGTAGTCGACACGCACGTGCTCGTGATCACGGCATGCAGCGGCGAGCACACTGAGCGACTCCGGATGGATGCTGTCGTCATCCGCCACGCGGCGCAGGGGAGAGATGCTCGAGTGCAGCGCCGACACGCGGCGACGCAGCCGATGGGGCAGGAGCGCCTCGATCTTGGTCAGCGCGCGGAGCGACACCTCCTCCATGCCGTCGATGGCGGCCTCGGCGGCGGCCCGCAGTCCGATCGCCACCGCGACGGCTTCGTCGTCGTCAAGGAGCAGGGGCGGCACGTGCGCTCCGGTCGCCAGTCGGTACCCGCCGTATCGCCCCGAGGTGGAATCGACCGGATAGCCGAGCTCGCGCAGACGGTCGAGGTCGCGACGCACCGTGCGCTGCGTGACCTCGAGCCGTGACGCGAGTTCGGCGCAGGGCCAGAACCGATGGGTCTGCAGCAGCGACAACAGCTGCAGCGCGCGGGTGGTGGCGTCGTTTCGCATGACTCCAGACTGCCGAGCATCCCGGACATCAGGTGTCCACAATGCTTCGTACGGTCTGAGCACACGCCGATCCGATCCCGCGTTCGGCGCAGATCCCAGAGGAGCATCCATGAATCCGTCCGCCTTTCCCGACCCCACCCGCATCGCCGTCAACGGCGTCGAGCTCGAGGTGTTCGAGGCCGGCCGCCACAACGCCGGCAACCCGGTCGTGCTGTGCCACGGATGGCCGGGCCATGCCACGTCATGGCGCCATCAGGTTCCTGCTCTCGTCGAGGCGGGGTATCACGTGATCGTGCCGAACCAGCGCGGCTACGGCGCCTCGTCGCGGCCGAGCGAGGTCACCGAGTACGACATCACCCACCTCACCGGCGATCTCGTCGCCCTTCTCGACCACTTCGGATACGCCGATGCGACCTTCATCGGTCACGACTGGGGTGCCATGGTCGTCTGGGGACTGGCCCTGTTGCACCCCGAGCGCGTGCGCCGGGTCATCAACCTGAGCCTGCCGTACCAGGAGCGCGGCGAGCTCCCCTGGATCGAGTTCATGGAGGCCGTGCTCGGGCAGGACTTCTACTTCGTGCACTTCAACCGTCAGCCCGGAGTCGCCGATGCCGTGTTCGACGAGAACGCCGCGCAGTTCCTCCGCAACCTGTACCGCCAGAACGAACCGGCACGGGAGCCCCAGCCGGGCATGGCGCTGATCGAACTCGCCAGGGAGGAGACGCCGCTCGGTGAGCCGGTGATGAGCGACGAGGAACTGGCGGTCCTCGTGTCGGCGTTCGTGACGTCGGGGTTCACGGGCGGCATCAACTGGTATCGCAACCTCGATCGCAACTGGCATCTGCTCGCCGATGTCGACCCGATCATCGGCAAGCCCGCGCTCATGATCTACGGCGAGCGCGACTCGATCCAGCAGTCCGAGTCGATCGCGCAGTTCGTCCCGCAGGTCGAGGTCGTCACCCTCGACAGCGGGCACTGGATCCAGCAGGAGGTGCCGACCGCGCTCAACCACACGATCGTGAGCTGGTTGCAGCGCGCGTGAGACGCGAAGAGGCCCCACCGCCATGCGCAACGGTGGGGCCTCTTCAGGGTCAGCCGATCACGGGTAGGTGAGCGTCTCCGGCCCGGCGTTGTCGAGGCCCAGCAGCTCCTGTGCCTTCAGCAGGTACGCCAGCTGCCCCGCGTCGAACTCGAGCGGTTCGAGCTTCTGCGTCTCGATGGTCGTGTCCCACGCTTCGTCGTCGAAGTACAGGTTGGGGCAGGCCAGGTGTCCGTCGAGGATCCACGGGCTGTCGGACTCACGCAGATCCTGGATGTCGAAGTCGTTCGCCTCGTAGATGTCGAGCGCTTCGTCGGCGTTCTCCGGGAACTCGCCCGGCGCCGGTGCCGTCATGAAGTCCGTGGCCTTGAGTGTGGCCCGCAGGAATCGCACCAGGGTGTTCGGGTTCTCCTGTGCCCACTGGGTACCGGCGATCTGCACGTCATTGGCCCAGTTGCGCAACGACTCGACGACGATGTTCGCCCCGTGGTCCTCGAGCGCAGCGCGGTCATCGGCGTAGAACGGCTGCAGGGTGATCTTGTCGTTGACGAAGAACTCCGTCCACGATTCCGAACCCGGTCCCGGGTAGACGATCTCGGCATCGATCGACGAGACGTCCCACCCTTCCTCGGCGAGCACCTGGGCCCGCTGGAACTCGGCGGGGTCGCCGGGAGTGCCGGCGAGCACGATCGAGGTGCCGTCGAGATCCTCCACGCTCTCGACATCCGACTGCACCGCGAAGTCGAAGTTCTGACGGCAGTAGTGACCCGAGACCAGGTCGATCTCGACGCCACCGCGGATCGCATCGATCACGGTTCCGGTGGACTCGACGCCGATGTCGGCGCTGCCGCTGGCGACCGCGGCGGTGACGTTGTCCGCCGTGATGACCTCGACGGTGAGGCCCTCGTCTTCGTAGTAGCCGAGGTCGGTGGCGAGCACGAACATCGAGTACATCGTGATGTCGGGGAAGGGGATCGCCACGGTGAGGCTGGTCTGCTCGGCTGCGCCGGGCTCGCCGTCGCCGAGGTCGACGGGTTCTGACGGTGCCGGCGTCGCCGCAGCACAGCCGGCCAACAGCGTCACTGCTGCGGCGCCACTGAGGGCAGCGATACCGAATCTGGTTCTTGTCGTGCGCATGACTCTCCATTCGGGACGGTGCGTGCGACCCCCCGCGGAGAGGGGCGCCTCACGCGGATTTTGGGATACGGTATCCAATTTAGGGTCGAGTGTCCATCGTTTGCGCGATATCGTGCGAGAACCGGGTCTGGACTCCATCGAGGAAAATTGGATACAGTATCCGAAACGGTTCCGACCGAATTCCCCCGACGAAGAGGTGAAGATGCGTGCTGCAGTGTTGACCCGCCATGATCTGGGCGGCCTCGCGGTCGCCGAGACGGCGGTTCCGACACCGGGCGATGGAGAAGTCCTCCTGCGCGTCGACACCGTCGGCATCAACCAACTCGACCTCAACGTGATCGCGGGCGTCGGCCCTGGCGCGCAGGCGCAGCTACCTCGCATCCTCGGACTCGACCCCGCGGGCGAGATCGTCGCGGTCGGGTCGGGCGTCGAGCAGGCGCGGGTCGGTCAGGCGGTCGTGGTCAAACCCAACGTCGCCTGCGGTGCGTGTGCGCGCTGCCTCGCCGGAGACGAAGCCGACTGCCCCGCGCAGACGGTCGTCGGGGTGCATCGCGACGGGGGAGCAGCCGAGTACGCCGTCGTGCCGAGCCGCAACGCGATCGACCGACGAGGACTGGATGCCGCGGAGGCAACCGCCGTCGTGCACAGCGCATCGATCATCATGAACGCCGTGCGCACGGTCGCCCTCGGCGCCGGGGAGCGGGTGCTCGTCACGGGCGCCGGCGGCACGCTCGGTCGCGCGGCAGTGGGGATCGCCCTGGGCCGCGGCGCACAGGTGGTGGCCGCATCCCGTCGGCCGCTGCAACCCCTGGGCGAGGAACGGATCATCACCGCGCCGGATGCGGATGCTCTGGCCGTCGCGCTCGCGGCGGTCGACGGCTTCGACGTCGTGATCGATGTGTCCGGGCATGCGCCGACCCTGGCGGCGGGGATCGCCGCGCTGCGCTGGGGTGGCCGGGCGGTGTTCTGCTCGGCATCCGTCGATGTCGACCTGCACATCGACGCCCGCGACTTCTATCTGCGCCGCAAGAAGCTGTTCGGCGTGGCCAGCGCGCGCTACGACGATGTCGCCGACGCCCTGGATCTCGCCGCGGCCGGGGTGCTGCCCGCGCTCGTGGGTCGGCGCTACGCTCTGCACGACATCGGCAGGGCCTATCAGGAGTTCCCCCGCAAGGGGGAGGGGAAGGTCGTCATCGATGTGCGCTGACCGGATTCCCGCTCGAAGAGGAGACAAGTCGTGATGAGTTCTGCATCGCCCGGCGCCGGAGCGCTGGCCGGGATCCGCGTGGTCGAACTGGGGCAGTACATCTCCGGCCCCTACGCCGCGAAGCTGCTGGCCGACCTCGGCGCCGACGTCGTGAAGGTCGAATCCCCCGAGGGTGACCCGATGCGCCGATGGGAGGGCCGCGCGACGATGAGCCCCCAGTTCGCCGCCTACAACCGCGGCAAGCGCGGGGTCGTGCTCGACCTCAAGAGCGACGACGGGCTCGCGGCGGTGTTCGCCCTCGTCGCGGATGCCGACATCGTGATCGACAACTTCCGCCCCGGCGTCGCCGAACGGCTCGGCTTCGGCCCCGTCGCCCTGCACGCCCACAACCCCCGCGTGATCACCTGCTCGATCACGGGCTTCGGTCCGACCGGCCCCTCGGCGAAGCGACCTGCCTACGACACGGTGATCTCGGCGGTCGGCGGTATGTACAGCCAGGTGGTGCCGGCATCCACCATCCGTCCGCTCGGCCCGGCGTTCTCCGACCTGCTCTCCGGCATGTCGGCGGTGCAGGCGGTGCTCGCCGCGCTGCACGCCCGTGACGTGAGCGGTGAGGGTGAGCATGTCGAGGTCACGATGGTCGGCGCCCTGCTCGATTTCCTGACCGAGTCGGCCTCGGCGTTCCTCGAGACCGGGCAGATCTCCTCTCCCGACTCGCGACCGCGGCGGGCCCAGGCGTATGCGTGCCGCGGGTCCGACGACAAGGCGTTCGTGATCCACATGTCGGTGCCCGAGAAGTTCTGGACCGGCCTGCTCGACGTGCTCGAGCGGCCCGACCTGGCGGACGACGAGCGCTTCGCGACGCGGGAGGCGCGAGTGCGCAACTACGACGAGCTCGACGTGGTGCTCAAGGCGATCGCGGCCACCCGTCCGCGGCAGCACTGGCTCGATCGCCTCGCCGCACACGACATCCCGCACGGCCCCCTCAACTCGGTGGGCGACCTCTTCGACGATCCGCAGATCGCCGCGATGGGTCTGGTCGAGCAGATCGACGGACCGGATGGCGCCCTGCGCGTGCCCGTGCCCAGCATCCGTTTCGCACGCAGCGGGCGGCCGGCGCTGCGCTACGCCCCCGCTCTCGGCGCGGACACCGAGGCGCTCACGGGGTTGCGCGTCGCATCCGAATCCGAACCGGCGAACGAATCCGAACCGGTGAACGAAGGAGCAGCCTGATGCCCGGCATCGACGACCTGGTGGCGATCGACGTCCACACCCATCCGCAGACCGAGGAGTTCATCGCCGCGATGGGCCAGCGGCACACGCAGATGTCGGCGCACTTCGGACGGGAGCGCCCGGTCGTCTCGTTCGCCGAGCAGGCCGACCAGTACCGAGAGCGCAAGATGATGGCCGTCATCGTGAACTCCGACTCCGAGACGACCAGCGGCATCAAGGGCGCTCCCAACGAACTGCTCGGCAAGGCGCAGCAGGATCACCCCGACGTGTTCCTCGCCTTCGCGGGCATCGACCCGTGGAAGGGCGAGGCCGCGGTCGCCGAGATCCGTCGCATGCACGCCGAGTACGGCATCAAGGGGGTCGGCGAACTCAACCCTTCGCGGCAGAAGTTCCTCGCCAACGACCGGCGCTTCTGGCCGATCTGGGAGACCTGCGCCGAGCTCGGGCTGGTCGTGATGTTCCACTCCGGCTTCCCCGGCGCCGGGGCAGGAACCCCCGGCGGTGGTGGCTACCGGTTGGAGAACGCTCGGCCCGTGCCGTACATCGACGACGTGGCCGCCGAGTTCCCCGAGCTGAACATCATCAGCGCCCACCCCGCCTGGCCCTGGCACCTCGAGAACCTGGCGATGGTCTGGCACAAGTCCAACGTCTACCTCGACCTGTCCGGCTGGGCGCCGAAGTACCTGCCCCCCGAGGTGGTGCGCTACGCCGACTCGCTCATCTCCGACCGGGTGCTGTTCGGATCGGACTGGCCGGTGATGACCGCCGACCGATGGATGACCGAGTTCGACGCGCTCGGCCTCAAAGAGGAGTCGCGGCGCAAGATCCTGCTCGACAACGCGCGGAAGCTGTTCCGACTGTGATGACTCTGACCGTGAAGAGGGGAGCCGCTCGTGGCTGAACTGGTGATGGCCGCGGCGACCCCGCACAACCCCCTGCTCTGGCGGGCGATGCGCGAGCCTGTGCCCGACGACCTGATCGCGGTCGAGGCGAACTTCCGCCGCATCCGTGAGGCCGTGGCGGAGTCAGAGGTCGACGTGCTCATCGTGCTCGGCACCGACCACGTGCGACAGTTCTTCTCAGACAACTCGCCGGCGTTCATCGTGGGCAAGGCCGCGTCGTATCACGGCACCTACGAGAACGAGGTGCGCACCTTCGGCATGGAGTACGCCGAGCTGCAGGGGCACCCCGAGCTGGCGACGCAGATCACCGGACGCGAGGTGCTGCCCGAGGCCATCGACTTCTCGGTCTCGCACGAGTGGCGCCTCGACCACAGCTTCGTGCTGCCGCTGCAGTACGTGCGCCCGGAACTCGACCTGCCGATCGTGCCGATCCACGCGAACTCCATCCTTCCGCCGCTGCCGACCGCCGCCCGCTTCGCCGCGTTGGGGCATCACCTGCGCACCGCGGTGGAGTCGTGGGACAGCGACGCCCGCGTCGGACTGCTCACCTCGGGGCACATGGCGACGGATGTCGGAGGGCCCCGCACCTTCAACGGTTCGCCCGACCCCGCGTTCGACGCTGAAGCCGTGGAGTGGATGCGCACGGGCGACCTCGACGGCGCGATCGCCGGATGCCGGTTCGACCGCATCATGGCGGCCGGCAACGTGACCTATCAATACGTGAACATCGTCGCCGCGCTCGCCGCGATGCAGGGCCGACCGGCCGAACTCGCCGAAGCCACGACCTCGCGCTTCGCATCGAGTCCGTTCTTCCTGTGGAGGGCCGCAGCATGAGCCGGTACATGATGAACAAGTTCATCCGCGCAGTCGAGATGAGCACGGCGAACGTCACCGCCTACGTCGCCGACACCGAGGGCTTCGTCGACGGGTGGCTGGACGGGGAAGCGGGGCCGGATGCCGTGACCGACGACCGGGTGCTCACGCCCGAGGAGCGCACGGCCTTCGTCGAGCGGGACTACGGCGCGCTCTACGGGTTGGGCGCGCACCCGTACCTGCTCTGGCACTTCACCGAAGCGGTCTACGAGCACGAGTACACCGAGGGCTTCGGCTGGCGCGAGCTCGTCGAGAAGTACCGTGCGGCGATCATCCCGCACGGCGAGGTCGACGACATCCCCTGACCCTGCCCGGCACACCCGCACGACCCGGACACACCCGCACGACCCGGATGCCGAATCGACCGTGCGCGTGTACCGGGGTCGTGCAAGTGTGTCCGGATCGGGTGCCGATGCGGGGCGAGCGTGTGCGCGGCTCACGTGCGGCGTGCAGGGAGAAGTTCGTCGTGCAGGGAGCATCCGAGGAATCCGTCCTGCATCCCGCATTCCTCCCTGCAGAACGAGCGGGCCGCATGGTGTGCGGACCAGGATGCCGGTGCATGGTGCACTCCGAGTCCGGGCACGGCGGATGCCCCGTGGTGTGAGCCACGAGGCATCCGCGATGTTGCGCGGGTCGCGCTTGTCGACGGGGACGAGCTCAGAATCCCGCCACCGTCTCGGCGAGCCCGCGCGCCGGCGGTGCAGGGTCTCCTCCCCCGAGGACTCCCGCAACGCCGGGGCTGGGGCTACGCCATCGAGCGGCGACGCAGCAGTGCGATCCCTCCGAGGACGAGCAGCAGTGCTCCCGTCGCGATCAGGCCGGCATCGGCGGAACCGCCGGTCATGGCGAGTCCGGATGCGGGGCCGGTGGCGGCAGCACCCGATGCCGAGACGGCGCCGGCAGCGCCGACGATCGTTCCGGGGTCGGTTCCGGGGTTCGTTCCCGGGTTCGTTCCGGGGTCGGTGCCCGGGTCAGTTCCGGGGTCGGTGCCAGGATCGGTTCCGGGATCCGTGCCCGGGTTCGTTCCCGGCACTGTGGTCGTGCTGTCTCCGAGGAGGGAGATCGCGTTGCCGCCGATCGTGATCGGCAACGAGATCGGCAGGCCCAACTGGGTTCCTCCGAGGATGCCGTCGTCTCCGGTGGTGGTGTTGCCGGGGGTGGCCGGTGCCGGGGCGGGTGCTCCGGTTGTTCCGGTTCCGGTGGAGGAGCTGTCTCCGAGGAGGGAGATCGCGTTGCCGGTCGCCGTCACGGGGGCGTTGATGGGTGCGGTGATCTGGGTTCCTCCGAGGATGCCGTCGTCTCCGGTGGTGGTGTTGCCGGGGGTGGCCGGTGTCGGGGCGGGTGCTCCGGTTGTTCCGGTTCCGGTGGAGGAGCTGTCTCCGAGGAGGGAGATCGCGTTGCCGGTCGCCGTCACGGGGGCGTTGATGGGTGCGGTGATCTGGGTTCCTCCGAGGATGCCGTCGTCACCGGTGGTGGTGTTGCCGGGGGTGGCCGGTGCCGGGGCGGATGCTCCGGTTGTTCCGGTTCCGGTGGAGGAGCTGTCTCCGAGGAGGGAGATCGCGTTGCCGGTCGCCGTCACCGGTGCGTTGACCTGGAGCAGTGCCTGGGTACCCGAGAGCAGCCCGTCGACACCGCCTGTGGTCACGGACGGCACCCCAGCCGCCGGCGGGGCCTGGGGAGCCGCGCTCTGGGAAGCGGCGGCCGGGGTGCTGGTCGAAGAGGAATCAAGAAGGCTCACCGCGTTGCCCGACACGGTGACGGGAACGTTCACGGTGACCACGGCCTGGGTACCGGATGCGGCGCCGTCGGCGCCGCTGGTCGACGCGGCGGGAGCCGGAGCCGGAGCGGGAGCCGGCGCGGGAGCGGGAGCCGGTGCGGCGGGAGCCGGTGCCGGTGCGGGAGCTGTCGAAGCAGCATCCCCGAGGAGCGAGACCGCGTTACCCAGCAGCGTCACGGGTGCTGAGATCACCGCCTCCGTCTGAGTGCCGGACAGCAGTCCGTCGTCTCCGGTCGTCTCGGCCGCATTCGCGACCGTTGCGCCGAGAAGGGTGATCCCTCCGGCGAGAAGCGTGCCCCAGAGGGCCCGCTTGATGTACGTACGCATGATGGTTCTCCTGACATGATCTGGGGTGTCTGATGGGTGCGCGCGAAGTGAGTGCGCGCGCAGCACAGCATCTGCCGTTCTGGGGAACGGCGTGACGACCCGTCAGTCAGGGGAGACGTCGGTGTCGGCGATGGGCGACGTCGGAAGAACGTCGTCGGAGGCGCCGAAGACCTGCTCGACCGCAGGCGGGGCAGGGATGCCCGTATCGCTGGGGCCCGCAGGGGCAGGGCCCACTCCTCCACCGGATCCGGCAGAGGAGGAGGAAGGCAGAGAGGTTCCGTTGAACGGAATCGGCGGCGCGACGGGCGCGGAGTCGCCGACGGCGGATGCGGATGCGGGAGAGCCCGCCGTGACCGCGGTCGTCGCAGTGCGGCTCGCCTCAGCATCCGCAACGCCTGACAGGCTGACGCTCGACGTGTACGCGAGACCTTGACCCGCAGCCGTTCCGGGATCCGCGAGCGGACCATCGACCGCGGGAGTGGTCGGGGCCGGTGTCGTCGGATCAAGGCCCTCGAGCACCGGCGGGACGACGGCATCCGTCACACCGCCGATGAGTGCAGTGGTGTCGTCGACGATGCCGACCACATCGCGCACCACCGTCGGTACGCCGAGGTCGTCCACGAGGCTGCCGATGACCGGGAGTGCGGCTACGGCATCCAGCACCGGGGTGGTGATCTGCGACACCGGGTTGTTCTGCAGGACTGCCGTGACCGGCTTCACGATCTGTTGCGTCGTCTCGGTGACGGTGTGCACGACGGGTGCGGTCGCCGGTCCGACGACGGGCACCTTCGCGACGGTGTTGCTCACCGTCGCGACCACCGCGGGGGCGACCTGCTGCACCGGTGCGACGACCTTGGTCACGACCGGGGCGACCACCTGTTGCACGACGGGAGCGACGGGAGCGGTGACGGCCTTCACGGTGTCGCCGACCAGAGACGTGAGCGGGGAGAGCGGGCTGTCATCCTGTTCATCGGCGTGGGCTGAGCCGCCGCCGATGAGGATCGTGATGGCCGCCCATGCGGTCACCCCGATGGCACCCCAGAGGACGCCGGCAGGAACGCCGTGTCGGGTGGCCCGAACGTCCACGTCGACCTCCCCCTCCGAAGGCAACGTACATCGGCGCAGCTGCGTCGATTGGGGGTGACAATACTCGCCCGCAACCCCCCTGTCTAGGGGGTTTTCGCGGCGATGCGGACCGTGTCGTACGGTGACGCGCCCGGGAGAAACCCGGCTTGACTTTCCCCAGGTTCTACACATGCCCCCGCGAATCGATCAACCTTCAACGAAGTATTGAAGCTGTTTCCCATCCACAGGCTGGGGAAACGATAAACACCAGTTCAGGCGCTGTAAAAAACTTGCGAATCATCACCCTCCACCGGGTTATCCACATGTGTTGTGCACAGACACTCTGACTTTGTCCGCACGCTCTCCACAGGGTTATCCACAGGCTGTGTTGCGTGTGGAAAGCGCCGCTCGTACCGTGGTCGAGCGACCGAATGTCGGGGGCGTCTGGTTCGCTGTGCAAGTGGCCTCCGGACGGCCGATGCGCGTACAGCCCCGCTTCCCGTGGCGGCGCATCGAAGTCAGCCAGGTCGCATCGAAGGGAGCAGTGTGTCGATCGCAGACATCTCAGAAGATCGCATGGGTAGCAAGCGCGCTCCTGAGCGCACCCCTCCGCACGACCTCCTCGCCGAGCAGAGCGCACTGGGCGGAATGCTCCTGTCGAAGGATGCCGTCGCCGACGTGATCGAGACCCTCCGCGGGGCCGACTTCTACATCCCGAAGCATGAACTGATCTTCGAGGCGATCCTCTCGCTCTACTCGCACGGTGAGCCGACCGACGTGGTGGCCGTCACCGACGAGTTGATCAAGACCGGTGAGCTGAGCAGGGCCGGCGGCGCCGACTACCTCCACACGCTCACCTCCATCGTGCCGACGGCCGCGAACGCCGGGTACTACGCCGGCATCGTCTCGGAGCGCGCGATTCTCCGCCGTCTCGTCGACGCCGGCACGCGCATCGTTCAGCTCGGCTACGCCGGTGAGGGCGACGCGACCGACATCGTCAACACGGCGCAGGCCGAGATCTACTCGATCACCGGCTCGGAGACCGCCGAAGACTACGTGCCCCTCCAGATCGCCGTCGATGCCGCCCTCGAAGAGATCGAGGCGGCCAGCGGGCGCGACGGGTCGATGACCGGTGTTCCCACCGGATTCAAGGAGCTCGACGAGCTCACCAACGGCCTCCACGGCGGTCAGATGATCGTCGTCGCCGCACGACCCGCCATGGGTAAGTCCACGCTCGCGCTCGACTTCGCGCGTTCGGCATCCATCGGTCACAACATCCCCTCCGTCTTCTTCTCCCTCGAGATGGGTAAGAGCGAGATCGCGATGCGTCTGCTCAGTGCCGAGGGGCAGATCCCGCTGCAGAACATGCGTAAGGGAAACCTCGACCCGCGCGACTGGACGACGGTCGCCGCCACCCGCGGCCGCATCAATGACGCGCCGCTCTACATCGACGACAGCCCCAACATGACGCTGGTCGAGATCCGCGCCAAGTGCCGTCGGCTCAAGCAGCGCGAGGGCCTGCGCATGGTCATCATCGACTACCTGCAGCTGATGACCTCGGGCAAGCGTGTCGAGTCGCGTCAGCAGGAGGTCTCGGAGTTCTCGCGAAGCCTCAAGCTCATCGCCAAGGAGCTGCAGGTTCCGGTTATCGCCCTGTCGCAACTGAACCGTGGTCCCGAGCAGCGCACCGACAAGAAGCCCGCGATCAGCGACCTGCGAGAGTCCGGATCCATCGAGCAGGATGCCGACATGGTCATCCTGCTGCACCGCGACTCGGTCTACGACAAGGACGTGCGTCCGGGCGAAGCCGACCTGATCGTCGCCAAGCACCGTAACGGTCCGACCGCGACCATCACCGTCGCGTTCCAAGGCCACTACTCGCGCTTCATGGACATGGCGCCGGGCGGCGACTTCAACTGACCCTCGGACTCACGTCGTCGATGATCAACTAACCGTGAATTGCAGGGCCCAGGCGCAGCAATTCACGGTAAGTCGCGTCGACGCCGTGTAGGGAGAAGTGCAGACCGCAGGGTGAATACGGCGGATGCTCCCTGCATCCCGCACACCTCCCTGCATCCCGCACACCTCCCTGCATCCCGCACACCTCCCTGCGCCGTGCGTCACACCGGAGTACCACGCGCTGGTCGACGGGCTCAGCGTGATCGTGCAGGAGCGAGGTCAGAGCGTCGTGCAGTTGGCGAGCGAGGTGGGCGAGATCGAGACCCTGCTCGCCGCGCATCCGGTCGTCGCCGACTGAGAGTGTGATTCGACCGGCGGGTGGTGTGGGAACATCGCCCGAGTGAGAGGACGGATGCCGTGGCCAGAGCGTTGCCCCTGATCGCGCATGCGACCGCGGTGGTGATCTGGGCGACGACCTTCGTGGTGTCGTCGAGTGCGCTGGCGCAGATGTCGCCGGCCGTGCTGACGGTGGTGCGCTTCGTGCTCGCGGTCGCCGTGCTCGTGCCGCTGGCCGCGCGTCGTCCGGGACTGATCGCGACTGCGAGCAGCGAGCGCCACCATCCGCCCTTCTCCCAGAACCGACGCCACGGTGATGCTGTCTCATGACCGAACATGCTGTTCCTTTCGTGGGTGACGCGCTAGGACCAGCATGGCCGCACCGTGCGGATCCATGGGAAAAGGGTGCCGCAACGCGGTCGGATCGGGGTAACGTCGCCCCCATGGGTCGGCTCATCTACTCCATGATCACCTCGCTCGACGGCTACGTCAGCGGCCCCGACGGCGGCTTCGACTGGGGCGTCGATCCCGACCTGCACGTATTCATCAACGAGCAGTTCAGCGATGTGGGCACCTATCTGTACGGCCGTCGGATGTACGAGACGATGGTCTATTGGGAGACCGCCCACCTCGAACCCGACCAGGAGCAGATCGGCATCGACTACGCGCTCGGGTGGCAGAAGGCCGACAAGGTCGTGTTCTCCCGCACGCTCGCCGAGGTCTCGAGCGAGCGCACCCGGATCGAGCGGGAGTTCGACCCGGCAGCGGTCGCGCGGTGGAAAGCCGAGTACGATCACGACCTGACGATCGACGGGCCCACGATCGCCGCGGAGGCGATCCACGCCGGCCTGGTCGACGAATTCCAGCTGTTCATGGGGCCGCGGATCGTCGGCGGAGGCCGGTCATTCTTCCCGACCGGCGTGCATGTCGACCTGGAGCTCATCGACGAGCAGCGCTTCGCCAGTGGTCTGATGTTCCTCCGCTACGCCGTTGTAGGCGGCTGAGCGCGGCACCCGCCCGATGCGGTCGTCAGGGGCGAACGCGTGCCGCGCGTCCTTCGAAGGCGACGACATCGCCGTCGCGGAGCTGGCGTCCACGGCGCCGGTCGACCTCGCCGTTCACGCTCACGTAGCCGTCGATGATCGCCTCCTTGGCGTTGCCGCCGGAGTCGAGCAGACCCGCGAACTTCAGGAACTGGCCGAGGCGGATGACCTCGCCGCCGATGGAGACTTCGTCGATCGGATCGGAGTTCGTCATCCTTGAATGCTAACGGCCCGCGCGACGATCGATCCGCGGGGTGGCGGGATCGATCAGTCGTCGATGCCGGTTCCGACGACCGCGAACGCCGCGTCGAGGTCGATGTCGATCGAACGGTTGTCGGTCGTGAGCACCGAGACGTCGTACGGGCTGACGGTGTCGTCGTCGACGTCGAGGTCGGTGATCAGCCCCTCGGCCTCGGCCAGGGCGGCGGCGACCAGCGCGCGGATGGCGTCGTCGTCGAGGGTGAGGGCGGGACCGGTGTCATCGCCGTCGGCCGGGTCGGTCGATCGCACTGCCGTGGCGAGGACGTCGTCGACGATGACCTCGGTCTCATCGCCGGTGCTCGTGGTCAGTTGCACCTCCCATGTGCCGTCGCGCTGGGCGTCGATCGATGTCACGTCTCCGTCGGCAGCGCCACGGGCGGCGTCGGCGATCGCGACGAGTTCGTCGGCTGACGCTGTGCCGACGTCGGCCGTGGCTCCGCCGGTCGAAGAGCTTTCGGCGGGAGCATCGTCTCCGCGATCCTCGCCGCGCTGGCCGCCACGATCCTGGTCGTCGTCGTGCCGGATACCTTCCGACTGGGAGGAGCGGTCGTCGTCGCCGCCGAACTCGTCGCCGATCGCGGCGCCGACGGCGATGCCGCCACCCGCGAGCACGACCGCAGCAGCGATGCCTCCGCCGATGAGCAGTGCGTGGCGGCGGCCCGGCTTCGCGGCGGGCGCCGGCGCGGACTCGGGGGCGGGGGTCTGACCAGATGTGGGGATCTGGTCAGGGGTGGAGGTCTGGTCGGGGGTGGGTGTCTTGTCGTCCATGTGAAGATCGTCCCGCGCGAGCGCTGAAGCCATCCTGAAGCCTCCTGAAGGGCTCTTCAGCAAACAGGAAGCGCGTCAGGAAGAGGCGAGAGGAAGGGTGACCACGAACCGCGCGCCGCCCCAGCGGGAGTCGTCGACGATCACGGTGCCGCCAGCTGCGGCGGCGATGCCGCGCACGATCGCGAGTCCGAGTCCGCTGCCGCCGGCATCCCGACTGCGGGCCTCGTCGAGCCGCACGAAGCGTTCGAAGACGCGCTCACGTTCCTCCGGAGGCACCCCGGCTCCGTCATCCTCGATCGTCACGAACACATGCGCGCCGGAGGGCTCCACGCCGATCGCCAGGCGCCCGCGGCTGTGGCGGGCGGCGTTGTCGGCGAGGTTGCGCAGCAGCTGGCCGAGCAGACGCGGATCGCCGTCCACGCGCGCGGCACGGATGCCGGCTCCGTCGACATCGAGGCCCGCGGCGCGGAGCCGGCGCACCTCACTGAGGGCGATGTCGTCGAGGTCCACGGGCTCGGTGTGCCCGCTCGCTCCTTCGTCGAGTCGGGCGAGCAGCAGCAACGACTCCACGATGCCCTGCAGCCGGAGACCCTCCTCGGAGGCGATCTCGGACAGCTCGCCGATGCTGGTCGCGTCGGGGTGCGCGTGCGCGAGCTCGGCATGCTGCCGGATCGTCGCGAGGGGGGAGCGCAGTTCGTGGGAGGCGTCGGAGATGAAGCGTCGCTGCGCTGTCGCGGAGGCGTCGAGGCGATCCAGCATCCCGTTCATGGTCGACGCGAGGGCGGCGATCTCATCCGCGGAATCCGGCACGGCGATGCGTTGATGCAGTCGCTCCGCGGTGATGCCGTCGACCTCTCGGCGAATCCGGGTCACCGGACGCAGCGCGCGACCGACCACGAGCCAGGTCGTCACCGCGACCAGGAGCAGGAGCAGCGGCACGGCGACCGCGAGGAGGGTCGCGACCGTCGTCAGGGTCTCGGCGCCGTCTTCGACCGAGACCGCGAGCACGAGCGTCTCGTCGTCGTCGAGGTCGTCCGACACGATCAGCATCGGCTCACCATCGATCGTCAGGGTCTGCGGGTCGTCGGAGAGGGGGAGCGGCGTCGACCCGAGCGCCTCGCGGGCGTCTTCGCTGGCCGCCCGCACGGTCCCGTCGCTGCCGATGAGCTGCACGATCTCGTCGTCGAGGGAATCGACCGCCCGCCCGCCGGGGCCGTCGTCTCGCTCGGTGAGCTCGGAGAGGCGCTGCTCCGCCGCACGCTCGGCGCTGCTGTGCACGCTGGCGCTGAGCACGCCGTAGAACGAGAACGCTCCGATCAGCAGGGCGACCGCGACGACGAGGGTCGCGCCGAGGGTCGTGCGTCCGCGTACCGAACGCCAGCTGCGCTCAGCCACCGTCGGCCGCCAGTCGATATCCCGCGCCACGGATCGTCTCGATCGCCTCGCGGCCGAACGGCTTGTCGACTTTGCGACGCAGATGCCCGACGTAGACCTCGACGATGTTCGGGTCGCCGTCGAAGTCGTCATCCCAGACGCCGTCGATCAGCGCGCGTTTCGAGAGCACCTGGCCGCGGTGGCGGAGCAGATACTCGAGCACCGCGAACTCGCGGGCGGTCAGCGGTACGGGCGTCTCGCCGCGCCACACCCGATGGGCGGCAGGGTCGAGTCGCAGGTCGCCCGCTTCGAGGATCGTGGGTCGTGCGACGGCGCCGCGTCGCACGAGGGCGCGGATACGGGCGACGAGGATCGCGAACGAGAAGGGCTTCGTGACGTAGTCGTCGGCGCCGGTCTCGAGCGCCTCGACCTGATCCCACTCGCCGTCCTTCGCGGTGAGCATGAGCACCGGCGTCCAGTTCTCCTCGGCGCGCAGTGCCTCGCACACCTTCCATCCGCTCATCCCCGGCATCATGAGGTCGAGCACGATGGCGTCGTAACGGGTCTCCCGCGCGCGCCAGAGCCCGTCGACGCCGTTGTGCGCGACGTCGACGGCGAAGCCTTCGGCCTCGAGCCCACGCCGGACGCCGTCGGCCAGACGCACCTCGTCGTCCACCACCAGGATCCGCATTCCTCCAGTGTGGCGGCCCGCGGCTGAATCGGGGCTGAAGCGGTGTCGTCATCGTCGACGTCAGGCCGCGACGCGGCGGCGAGTAGCCTGAACGGGTGCCCGATCTGCCGCCGTTCAGCCCCACGATCACTCTGCTGACCGTGGTCGCGGCGTGGCAGGAGGAGTTCGCCCAGGTGCTGAAGCCGCTCGGTCTGACCTCGCGCAAGTACGCGCTGCTCGGACACATCCGCGCGATGCCCGGCATCTCGTTCAGTGAGCTGGCGCGCCGCTCGCGCATCACGGCGCCCAGCGCGCACGTCGCGGTCGCTGCCTTCAAGGGCGACGGACTGGTCGAGGATGCCACGGCGCGCGCCGGTGCGGCCTCGCAGCTGCAGGTGACAGCGGCCGGGGAGCGGTTGCTCGCCGATGCTGCCGTGCGGATCGCAGAGCTGGACGAACGGTTCGCCGCGCAGCATCCGGTGCTCACCGAGGCGTTGCGCACGCACATGAGGGAGGTCATGGCGCACCGCGAGTAACCTTTAGATAGACTAAAGGTGTGGAACAGTTCCTTCTCGCCGCCCATGTGCTGGCCGGCATCCTCTTCATCGGACCCGTGGCCGTGACGACAAGCCTCTTCCCCCGCTTCGTGCCGCGGGCCGCCGGCGACACCGTCGGCGCCGAGCGCGGTGGTGTCGACGTGGCCCGGCTGCTGCATCGCATCACCCGCTCCTACGGCATCCTCGCTCTCGTGGTGCCGCTCGTCGGGCTCGTGCTCGCGGGCGTGCAGGGCAGGTTGGGCGAGATCTGGATCACGATCGCGATGGTGCTGACCGCGGTCGCCGGAGGGCTCCTGGCTCTGAGGATCGTGCCCGCGCAGCGCGATGCGCTCGCCAGGCCGCCCGGAGTGCAGGGGGTGCGGTCGATGCGGATGCTGACCGGTGTGTTCAACCTGCTGTGGGCGATCGTCGTCGTGCTCATGATCGTGCGTCCGGGTGCCTCGTGAGGCCGCTGTTGCGGATGCTCGAGCTGCTCTCCGTGCTCGAGCTGCTCAGCATCGTGGTGCTGCTCGTGAACCTCATGACCGTCCACATCGACGGGGTCGCGTCTGTGCTCGGGCCCGTGCACGGCACGCTCTATCTCGCCGTCGCCGTGACGGCACTGCTCGGGCGCGACCTGATGCTGCGCACCCGCCTGATGGCGCTGATCCCGGTGCTCGGTGGGGTGCTCACGTTGATCAACGTGCGAAGGGAAGCTCGTCGGTGAGCGTGCGCCACTTCTTCCGACGACCGCCGACGGTGAGCGCCGCCGAGGCGATCGATCTCATCGCGGCAGGCGCCGTGGTGGTCGACGTGCGTCGGGAGCAGGACTGGCGGCGCCAGCACATCCCCGGTGCGATCCACCTGCCGTTGGCGGAGCTGGAGCACAGGGCGGACGAGCTGCCGGACGACCGATTGCTGATCCTGTTCTGCACGGGCGGTCTGCTCTCCACTGGAGCGGCGAATCTCCTCGCCGAACTCGGTTTCGACGCCGCGAGCATGACGCGCGGGCTGATCGATTGGCGCGCGGCCGGGGGAGCCCTCGTCGCGGAGTGATCGCGCCCGATTCAGAGGAGCAGGTCCCTCTGGCGTGCGACGGCGGCCAGCCGATGGTCGAATGTGGCGAGCGGCACGCCGTGATGCACGGCTGCGGCGAGCACGCAGGTGTCGGGCATCTTCAAGGAGTGCTCGGCGCGCAACTGTGCCAGCGTGAGCGAGTCGCCGTCGCCGAGATCTGCCACCTCCACGCCGATCGAACGAAGGTCGCGCCACACCTCCTCTTCGCGGTTGCGCTTCGCCGGGCCGACGAGCACCTCTGCGAGCGTGAGCGAATGCACGAGATAGGGCGGCTGTTCCCGCTCGAGGATCGCGACGGCCGACTTGTGATGCGCATCGCGGTCGTCGAGCAGTCCGATCAGCACGCCGGCATCGACGACGATCACTCGTCCCACTCCGCGCGGAGCTCGTCGAGATATCCGCTCCCGTAGTGCGCGGAGTGCTTGCCGGCGAGAGCCCGGATGCGGTCGGCGCGATATGCGTCGGCGGCTTCCCGGTGTTCTTCGATGGACTTCGCGCCTTCGTCCAGCAGGTGCAGGATCAGCGCGCTCTCACGATCCTCGTCGGGCCATCGCGTTCGCGCCACGTCCAGGGCATGCAGCACCTGCGGGGTGTGCGTGATGTGGGTCCGAGGACTCTTCGTGGGCATAGCGCAAGTGTAACACCAGCACTACAGGTGCAGCACCGGGGTCACGCGTCGGTGCGGAAGCCTGCCGCCTTGTGCGTGCCGTCGCAGAACGGCTTGATCGTCGAGAGTCCGCATCGGCACAGGGCGATCGTGCGGCGGGGGTTCTCGATGGGGTCGCCGGCTTCGTCGCGCAGGTCGAAGGCTCCGCGCACGAGCAGCGGACCATCGGGGTAGGGCGTGATCGTCACGTCGCCGTCGCTCACGAGGTCCCGTCCGTTCGGAGAGAGGACTCGCCCCGCGTCCAGCTGTCGAGCATGTGGCCGGCCGCCCAGCCGTCGACGGTCAAGCAGGCGGCGGCGCCGAACATGATGTCGGGCAGCAGTTCGGAGTGATCCTCGGCCAGAGTTCCGGCGAGGTCGCGCGCGGCGATCTGCTCGTGCACGGCATCCGCTTCGACATGCTCGTCGAAGTAGTCGGTCACCTCCTCGCCGTAGCCCAGGCGGCGCAGGCCGTCGCCGTAGAGTCGGTTCGGGATCGACGACGTCATCTCGAACGCCGCCAGGTGCCCCACGATCGCACCGACAAGCCGCCGGTTGATGCCGAACATCGACATCACGTTGTGCGAGGCGAGGGCGATCGCGGGCACGTCATCGAGGTACGCGCCATAGGTGTCGTCGAGTCCGGCGCCGCGCATGGCCGCCGCGAACATGCTTGCGTGCACGCGGTCAGGGCGCCCGCCGCCGTACTCGTCGGACTGGATCTCGACGAGGGCCGCCTTCGCGCGACCGTGCAGGCGGGGGATCGCCCAGGAGTGCGGATCGGCCTCGTGCAGCGTGTAGATCGAGCGCTGCAGGAAGAACTCCTGCGACTGCTCCCACGTCGCCTTCTTCGCGAGGTAGCGCGACAGGCTTGGTCCGGTGTCGGCATCCGCCAGCGCGAACAGCGCCCGACCCACCGCATCGACCGTGGGTTCCGGGGTCTCCGGTGCCGGAACGCTCGCGCGCAGGGCCGCCTCGAATGCGGCCTCGATCAGGCCGCGGGTCGCGACGAGATCCGGCGCCCACTCGAGGTCGGCGTCGAGTTCGGGAAGAGAGCCGTACGACGACGCGTAGAGCAGGAACAGCGCGAGCTGCACGTCGTCATCGCGCACGACGTCGGGCGTCTCGGCGAGCGCGTGGCGAGCCAGAGTGACGTGGTCGGTCTCGTCCCCGCCCGTGAGCCGTCGCAGGATGGCGTCGCTCAGAGGGCCGCGCGCGGAGAAGCCCGGGCGCGCAGTGGTGGGGTGGAGGGTGGTCGAGCTCACGGGGAGGCTCCCATCGGTCGGATGAGAGGCAGTCTCGTTCGGGGAGATCGTTCCGGGAAGGGACTTGACGGGTGGTGCCCGGATGCGGCAGGACGCGGGCCCTGCCGCAACCTGTCAGGCTCCGACGGGGTAGTGGCTGCTGATCGCGATGCGGTTCCAGCTGTTGATCACGACGACGAGCCAGGTCACGGCGGCGATCTGCTTCTCATTCAGGATGCCGTCGACATCCACCCCGCGGTCGGGGAGGCGGCCGTGGTCGCCGATCTGGGTCACGCGCTCGGCGATCTGCAGGGCGGCCTGCTCCTCGGCGCTGAAGTACTGCGACTCCCACCAGCCCGCGAGCACCGCGAGGCGGTCGGCGGTCTCCCCGGCCTTCACCGCGTCGGCGGCGTGCATCTTCAGGCAGAACGCGCAGCCGTTGAGCTGCGAGGCGCGGATCTTGACCAGCTCGACCAGCAGTGGCGACAGTCCGGCATCCACCCCCGCCTCGGCGGCCTTCGCGCTGAACTCCAGCATCGCCTGGTACGGGGCCGAGTACACCTTGCCGATGTTCACGTGCGACACGTCATCTCCTTCGTTCCGGGGCGCGTCTGCGCCTCCACCAGGTATGACGGCGCAGGTGGCGGAAGTGTGACGTGCGCGTCGTTCACAACTCCTCAGAAAATGGTGGCTGCGGCCCCCGACAGGCCGGATGCGGGCGAATCTGGCGCGTTCTTGAGGAGTTGTGAACGGGGCCGGGGGCCGCGCAGGACGACGCCCCCGCGCCGGGGGCAGCGTGGGGGCGTCGAGTCGGGCGGGCGTCAGGAGGCGACCGGCACCTGCGCGTTCGAGATCAGGCCGTCCATCAGCGCGCGGGCATTGCCGTAGCCCTCCGAGATCGCGGCGTGCTGCATGGTCAGCAGCACGTAGTCGGCGTTCTCGGCGATCGCGAACTCCTTCTCGATCGTGGTCCAGGCGGGCAGTACCCACGGCTTGTCGTTCGCGCGGGCTGCGGCGATGACCTTGCGGAAGTCGTCGAAGTCCGCCTCGGTCTGCTTGTAGGCACCGCGGCCGCTCATCGCCGCCAGGTCGCCGGGGCCGATGAAGATGCCGTCGACCGTCGGCAGTGCGGCGATCTGCTCGATGTCGCGCAGCGCACCCGGATCCTCGACCATCGGGAACACCTTGATGTCGCGGTCCTGCGCGGCGATCCACTCGTCCGAGTAGCCGCGGTAGTTCATGGTGCGTCCACCGGCCAGGCTGCGCGAGCCGAGCGGCGGGAACTTCGCGAAGTCGGTGATGCGCTTGGCGTGCTCCAGCCCCTCGATGTGGGGGATGATCACCCCGTCCGACCCGAAGTCGAGCGCCTGCTGGATCGCGCCGCGTTCGGGCACGAGCACCTTCGACAGAACTTCGAGTCCGAGGCTCTTGAGCAGCGGGATGAAGCGCTCGAGGATCGACAGGTCGAACGAGCCGTGCTCGATGTCGAGCACCACGAAGTCGTAGCCGAGCCCGGCGACGATCTCGCCGATCGCGCTGCTGCCGTCCGAGAGCCAGGCTCCCTGCTTGAGCGTGTGAGACATGATCTTTCCTTTCAGTTCTGTGGGGCGACGGCGTCAGGCCGAGGCGACCACGGTGAAGCGACGGTTGGCGAGTGAGGGGTTGACGGCGCGCACCTCGGCGACACGCTGCGGGGTGGCGTCGGCCACGGCGATGCCGCTGCGCTCACCGATCTCGCCGAGGGTGATGCCCATCGGATCGACGATGATGCTGCCGCCGGTGCCGATCGACGGCCCCTGCGAGACCGCGGCCACGTAGAGCGTGTTCTCGATCGCACGAGCGCGGGCGAGCGTGTTCCAGTGGTCCTCCTTGCGGGCACCCGGCATCCACGCCGCCGGATACAGCAGCAGGTCGACGCCCGCATCCGCATGTTCCCGGGCGACTTCGGGGAACCGCAGGTCGTAGCAGGTCAGCATCCCGACGGTCACGTCGTCGATGGTGAACGTCACCGGGCCGGCGATGTCGCCGGGGCGGATGTGGTCGGACTCGAGGAAGCCGAACGCGTCGTACAGATGCAGCTTGTGATAGACCCGCGACAGTCCGTCTTCCGGTGTCACGAGCACGAGCGTGTTGTACCCGCGCGGCTCACCCTCGATCGTCTCGAGCATGCCGGCGACGATCGCGACGCCGGTGCGCCGAGCGAGGTCGGCGAGGCCGGTGACGAAGGGGCCGTCGAGCGATTCGCCGTGTGTGATGAACTGCTCGTCGAGCTTCGGCACGTCGAACATGGCGAACTCGGGGAACACCACCAGTCGCGCACCGGCGGCAGCGGCATCCTCGGTCAGGCGCGTGATCTCGGCGAGATTGGCGACCTTGTCCTCTCCTGAGACCATCTGGCCGATCGCGAACTTCATGATTCTCCTTCAGTCGGGGTGATGCTCTCCAGGTCGGAGAGCTCGGTGATGCAGTGGCGCACGAACGAGCGCCCCACGGAGTCGAGGCGTCGCTCGAACCACGAGATCGACGCGGTGAGCCCCACCGAGGGGTTCACGAGCCGGCGGTAGACGACATCGTGCGGATGGATGTCGGACAGGGAATCGGGGATGAACCCCACGCCCATTCCGGCCGAGACCATGGCGGCGTGATCCATATACGACCCCATCACCTCGTGCGTGCGCGGCGAGAAGCCGGCGCGCATGCAGGCGGTCACGATCGCGTCGTACCCGGCGGGGTTCGCCACGCGCGGCCCCTGGAGGATGCGTTCGTTGCGCAGCTGGGCGAAGCTGATCTCCTCCTCCTCGGCCAGAGGGTGATCGATCGGCAGGCAGGCCAGGTACTCCTCGCCGAACAGCGTCGCCGACGACAGATCCTTCAGATCCGGCTGGGTGAGCAGGATGGCCACGTCGATCGATCCCTGTTCGAGCTCGTCGATCAGCAGGGAGGTCGCGATGCTGCGCACCTGCACGTTGGCGGCCGGATGCTCGCGGATGAACCGCCGCACCGCCCTGGCCGGCCGGCTGTACATCATGGCGGGCACGATGCCCACGCGCACGCGACCGAACTCGTGACTGCGCTCATCGTCGAGCAGCTGCGTGATGTGCTGCATCGCCTCCAGCACGCGCCGGCAGCGGAAGTAGAACTCGCGCCCCGCCTCTGTCGGAACGATCGGCCGCATCGTGCGGTCGATCAGCGCGACCCCGACATCCTTCTCCAGCCGCGAGATCTGCTGCGACAGCGCGGGTGGGGTGATGTAGAGACTCGCGGCGGCCTGCTTGAAGCCGCCGGCGTCGACCAGCGCGACGAAGATCTCCAGCCGTCGTGTCTCCATGATCAGCCCTTCCTCAGCGCGAGCCGCTCGGCGCGGCGCACCTGCTGGATCTCGGGATCCGGCACCGGAGCCGCCGCGATCAGGCGCCGCGTGTACTCGTCGCTCGGGTGGTGCAGCACGTCTTCCGTCGGGCCCTCTTCGACCACGTCGCCGTGCCGCAGCACCACGACCCGGTTCGAGAGGGTCTCCACCACCGACAGGTCGTGGCTGATGAAGAGGCACGAGAAGCCGAGCTCGCGCTGCAGGGCCAGGAACAGATCGAGCACCTGCGCCTGCACCGACACGTCGAGAGCCGAGGTGGGCTCATCCGCGATCATCAGCACGGGGTCGGTGGCGATCGCGCGGGCGATGCCGATGCGTTGACGCTGACCGCCCGACAGCTCGTGCGGGTAGCGGTCGGACCAGTCCGGGTTCAGCTGCACCTGCTCGAGCAGTTCCTTCGCCCGTGCGCGCCGGGCGCGGGGGTCGCGCACCAGCCCCTGCCACAGCAGTGGATCGGAGATCGCCTGTCCGATCGTGCGCCGCGGGTTGAGCGAGGACGCCGGATCCTGGAACACCATCGTCACGTGCCGTCGCAGTTGCCGCAGTGCGCGTCCTGGCCGACCGGTGATGCGCTCGCCGCGCACCTCCAGCACGCCCTCGGTCACGGGGAGCAGCCCGATCGCGGCCTTGCCGATCGTCGACTTGCCCGATCCGGATTCGCCGACGAGCCCGACGATCTCGCCGCGGGCGACCTGCAGATCGATGCCGTTGATGGCCTGGAACCCGGGCCGCCGCCACCGACCGGGGTAGCGGATCACCGCATTCTCCAGCCGCAACACCGTCTCGGGCAGCGGGGTGGCCGCGGTCACCCCGTCGATGCGCAGCTTATTGCGCGCGGCCGACAGGAAGTCGTCGGCCTTGCCCAGGTGCGGCACCGCAGCGAGGAGCGCCTGAGTGTACGCCTCCTGGGGGTCGCGGAAGAGATCGCGGCTGGGCGCGCTCTCCACGACCTTCCCGTCCTTCATGACCACGACCTCGTCGGCGACATCCGCCACCACGCCCATGTCGTGCGTGATGATGAGCACCGCCATCCCCATGCGATCCTGCAGCTCGGCGATCAGATCGAGGATCTCGGCCTGCACCGTCACGTCGAGCGCCGTGGTCGGCTCGTCGGCGATCAGCAGATCGGGCTCCGACGAGATCGCCATCGCGATCATCGCGCGCTGACGCTGGCCGCCCGACAGTTGGTGGGGGTAGTGGTCGACCTTCTCCTCCGGCGCGGGCATGTGCACGTCGCGCAGTAGCTGGATCGCGCGCTCCCTGGCCTTCTTGTGGTCGAGCTCGTGGTGACTGGTGAGAGCCTCGACCAGCTGATGCCCGATCGTGTACACCGGGTTCAACGCGGTCATCGGCTCCTGGAAGATCGTCGCGATCCTCGACCCGCGCAGCGGTCGCAGACCCTTGTCCTTCAGAGGTACGAGGTCGACGCCGTCGAACAGGATGCGCCCGGTGCGTCGCGCGTTGGGGGGAAGCAGATCCAGGATCGACATCGCCGTCACCGACTTGCCCGACCCGGATTCGCCGACGAGCGCGAGCGTCTTGCCCCGGTCGACGCCGAACGACACGTCGTATGTGACCTGGCGCCAGCCGTCCGGCGTCTGGAACTCGACGGACAGGCCGTCGACCTGCAGCAGCGGTTCGTTCATGAGCGCTTCTTCGCTTTCGGGTCGAGGAGGTCGCGCAACGCATCGCCGAGGATGCCGAAGGCGAGGATCGTCAGCACGATGACCGCGCCGGGGACCAGCAGCACGTGCGGATCGGTGGTCAGATACCGCTGCCCCGCGGCGACCATCGAGCCCCAGGACGGGGTGGGCGGCACGACACCGAGGCCCAGGTAGCTGAGCCCCGATTCCATGAGGATCGCCGCGGCCATCGTGAGCGAGAACTGCACGATGATCGGCGCGGAGACGTTGGCCAGCACCGTGCGGAACAGGATCACGACGGTCGGGGCGCCGAACGTGCGCGCCGCGTCGACGTACTCCTCACGCTTGGTCGAGAGCACCTGCCCGTACGTGATGCGGGCGAAGATCGGCGCGAACAGCACACCCATCGCGATGATGAGCGTGATCGGCCCTGGCCCGTAGAGGGTGACCGCCAGCAGCGCGAGCACGATCGGCGGGAAGGCCAGGATCACATCGACCACGAGACGCATGGTCACGACTTCGGTGAGCCCGTTGAAGTACCCGCCGAGCAGGCCCAGGAGCGTGCCCAGCACGGTCGCGAGCAGGGTGGCGCCGAGGGCGATGAACAACTCGACCTGAGCGCCGAACATGATGCGCGAGAGGATGTCGCGGCCGAGCTCATCGGTGCCGAGCAGGTGCCCGGGGCTGAACATCGGCTGCAGCCGGAGCGCCACGTTCTGGGAGATGGGGTCGTACGGCGCCAGCACGGGGGCGAACGCCATGAGGACGATGATCACCACGAGGTAGACCACCATGACGGTCCGCAGCGGCGTGATGGCCTGGCGGATGCGGGGGCTGAGTTTCATGCTCGCCTCACTCGGGGGTCGAGGATTCCGTAGGTGATGTCGACGATGATGTTGATCGCGATGAACAGCAGCGCGATCACGATCACGACGCCCTGCACGACCGGGTAGTCGCGCGTCGTGACGCCGTCGACGAGCAGGCTCGACAGGCCGGGGTAGTTGAACACCCTCTCGACCAGCACGGTCGAGCCGAGCAGGGTGCCGAAGCCGATACCGACCACGGTGACGACCGGGGTGAGCGAGTTGCGCAGCACGTGGCGGCGGAACACCGTGAACGGTGCCAGGCCGACCGACTTCGCGGTGCGCACCCAGTCCTGCGTCTGCACCTCGAGAACGGCGGATCGGGTCATCCGCGCGATCTGCGAGGCGAACCCGACCGCGAGCGCGATCGCCGGCAGCGTGAGACTCGCCAGCGACCCCAGGAGGTCTTTCGATGGGTCGACGTAGCCTCCGGCGGGGAACCACTTCAGTGTGATCGAGAACAGCAGGATCAGCACCGCGCCGAAGACGAACACGGGAAGGGCGACGCCGATCGAGCTCAGGGCCGTGACGAGCGTGTCGACCCAGCCGCCGCGACGGGCGGCGATCGCGCCCATCGTGACGCCGATGACGATCGACAGGATCGTCGCGTAGGCGACCAGCATGAGGGTGCGGGGCAGTCGGTCACCGATCGCTTCGAGCACGGGCTGCGAGGTGCGGAACGAGTCGCCGAGATCGCCGGTGAACACGCCGCTGAGGAACGAGAGGTACTGCGTGAGGAGCGGCTGGTTGAGTCCCAGCTGCTCCCGCAGCTTCTCGACGGCCTCCGGGCTGGGCGCCCCGCCGTCGCCGGTGCTGAGCAGCAGCACGGCGGGGTCGCCCGGAACGAGTTGGAGTGCGGAGAAGATGAGGGTGAGGACCAGCAGGACCAGTCCCACCCCCATCGCCACGCGCTTCGCGATGAAGAGCAGCACGGGTCCTACTTCACGGACGCGTGTGCGAGGTTGAGCGAGCTGTAGAACACGAGGAACCCGGGCAGGGTCTCGAATCCGCTCACCTTGTCGTTGTAGGCGTAGGCCTGCTCGCGGGTGTTGATCGATGCGAACGGCACCTCTTCGGCCCACAGGTCGGCGACCTGCTGGTAGATCTCGTGCTTGGTGTCGTCGTCGCTGGCCCGCAGGCCCTCCTCGATGAGACCGCGCAGCGTGTCGTTCGAGTAGCCCCAGCCCACGTTGAAGTTGCGGCTGTCGACGACCCAGTTCAGCAGGTACGACGGGTCGGTCACGACGCCGGCGTCACCCGAGACTGCGAGGTCGTACTCGCCCGCGTTGCCCTTGCTGACGCGGGTCGACCAGTCGGGGGCGTCGAGGGTGACGTCGATGCCGATCGCCCGCAGGTCCTCCTGCACCGACAGGGCGTTGTCCTGCAGGAACGTGTACTGCGAGGTCGACAGCAGCGTGGCCGAGAAGCCGTCGGGGTAGCCGGCCTCGGCGAGGAGATCCTTCGCCTTCTCGGGGTCGTAGCTCCACAGATCGGCCGCGGCCGGGTCGTAGGCGGGGTCGTCCTCCGGGATGACGATGCCGTTCAGCGGCGCGCCATTGCTCTGGAAGGCGGCGAGCACCGCGTTGTCGCGGTTGAGCGCGTAGGCGACGGCCTGGCGCACCTTCGGTTCGGCGAACGGGCCCTCGGTCACGTTGAACTGGACGTACTGGAAGGGGCCCTGCTGCGCGTCGACGGTGAGACCGGCATCGGTGACGCGCTGGAAGTTCTCCCACGGCACGTACTCGATCATGTCGACGTCGCCGCTGAGCAGCGCGTTGGTGCGGGCCTCCCCGTCGGGGTAGAACTTCACCTCGATCGTGTCGAGCGCCACGTCTTCGGCGTCGTAGTAGTTGTCGCTCTTCTCCACCGTGAGCCCGATGCCCTGTTCGAGGTCGGTCATCTCGAACGGGCCGGCTCCGACCCAGTTCGGGGTGTCGGCGTTGAGCGAGGCATCCGGCACGATGGCGGCGAACGGCAGGGCGAGGTACTGCAGGAACGCGGTGTTCGGCTGCGCGAGGGTGATCGTCACGGTGTCGCCGTCGATGGCGATGTCGGTGATGTCCTTCAGCCCGGCGGCGAGCTGCGAGCCGTTCTCCGGGTCGCGATAGTAGTCGAGCGAGTTCTTGACGTTCTCGGCGGTGAGGGCCGAGTCGTCATGGAAGGTGAGGTCGGGACGCAGGGTGAAGACGTAGCTGGTGGGGTCGGTGGTGTCGACCGACTCGGCGACGCCGGGCACGACGGCCCCGCTCTCGTCGTAGGTCATCAGACCGCGATGCACCATGGTGAGCAGCTGGTTGACCGCGCCGCCCTGCTGCATTCCGGTGATCGGGGTGGCGGGCTCGGCGGAGAGGCCGAAGACCAGAGTCTCGGAACCGCCGTCGCCGGAGTCGGCCGAACTCCCGGAACCGCCGCATCCGGCGAGGACGAGGATGGATGCCGCGCTGAACGCGACGGCTCCGATCCACCGGCGGGTTGCGCGGCTCTCGTGCCGGCTGACGTGCTGTGAAATGGGCATGACAGAGTCCTTCCATGGTGACGCGGCACCATCGTTCGAATCTCACGAAGCACGGAGCGTCACCATCGACGGCTCCGCTGCTCGTCGGGTTTGAGGGTCTCGGGGGGTGGAGTGAGACCTTTCGTGATTGATTATCTCCGCCTGCCACATAAGCAGCTAGTTCGATTTCTCAGGGGGAGATAACAGAATGCTTAACCACCCCTTCTGACCAGGGGTTCTTCTCGGGGGATCGGCCGATGCCCGCAGGCGTCTACGCTGAACGAGTGAACGACGCGACCATGACCGCGGAGCGGCTGGTGCGCCGCTTCGCCCGCGAGACCAATCTGCTCGTCGCCGGCCGGAGGTTCTCGGTGTCGGGGACGGATGCCGTCGCCGATGCACTGCGTCAGCTGCTCGCCTCCCTCGGCGCCCATCTCGATGCCTCTCTCGATGCCTCCCTCGATCAGGCTGGCGTCGTCTTCGCCCCCGGCGATGCGGTCGACATCCGGATGGACGGGCACCCGTTGCCCGTGCGCGACACCGCGGAGAAGCGCGTGGATCTGGCCGGCGCGCACATGACCGTCTCGACCGATCTCGCGCGGGCGCTCCGGGAATCCCTCGTGGTGCGCGGTGTGCGGATCGGCATCGCCATGGTGCTCGAGCCGAAGACCGCGCAGCTCGCGCTGCTGCTGCGCGACGCCGGCGCCGACGTCGCCGTCTACGCCCATCCCGATGAGATCGATGTCGAGGTGGCAGCCGTGCTCCGCGCTCGCGGAATCCCGGTGGACGGCGATCCTGCGCTGTCGGGAGCGGCCGAACGCGCGGCGGCCGTGGCCTTCCTGCGCCGGGGCCTCGATCTGCTGCTCGACGACGGATCGCACGTCATCCGGCTCGCTCACGAGGAGGGACTCGCCGCGTCGTTGCGCGGAGCCGCCGAGGAGACCACGAGCGGACTCGCGCCGTTGCGGCGCATGCAGCGCGACGGGGTGCTCGACATCCCCGTGATCGCCGTGAACGACGCGCAGACCAAGACGTCCTTCGACAATCGCTACGGCACCGGGCAGTCGTGCGTGTTCGCGATCGCGGATGCGCTGGATGCCGTCGGCATCGCCATGCGCGATCAGCCGGCGGTCGTGGTCGGCTACGGCCCGGTGGGCGAAGGTGTGGCCGCGCATCTGCGGGCGCTCGGCGCGCGCGTCTCGGTCGCCGAGGCCGACGCCGTGCGTGCCCTGCGCGCGGCGCATGACGGATACGCCGTCGCATCCTTGCGCGAGCTGGCGCCCGGGGCGCTCGTGATCTCTGCGACCGGCGCTCCGCACACGGTCGGCGCCGACGTCGTGGCCACCGCAGCGATCGTGGCGGTCGCCGGCGGGGTGCCGCACGAGGTCGATGTCGACCTCACGAGCCTGCGGCCGTATGCCGGGGCGCACGGCGAGACCTCGCCCCACGTCGACCGGGCGGGTGACGGCGCACTGCTCATCGCACGGGGAGGATGCGTGAACCTCGCGGCCGCAGAGGGCAACCCGATCGAGATCATGGACCTCTCCTTCGCCGTGCAGCTGGGGGCCGTCGCACATCTGCTCACGTCGACGCTTCCTCCGGGCGTGCACGCCTTTCCGGCCGCTGCCGACCAGGAGATCGCCGCTGCCGCGCTCGCCGTGCGGGGAGAGCACCTCGACGAACCCAGCAGGGCCCAGGTCGCGGCGCAACGCGAGTGGCGGTCGCCGCGATTCGCGGGAGTGGACGCATGAGCGCCGTCACCGTCTTCTCAGCCGGACTCGTCGTTCCGATCACGGCGCCGGCGATCGTCGACGGCGCCGTCGCGGTGCGCGACGGGCGCATCATGCACGTCGGCGAGCGCGCGTGGGTGCTGCACTCGCTCTCGGAACGCGGCATCACCCCGACCGAGGTCCATTGGCCCGGCGTGCTGACGCCCGGCCTCGTGAACGCGCACACCCATCTGCAGTACACCGGCATGGCCGAGGTCGGCCGCGGCCAGTACGAGGGCTTCGACGACTGGGCGCGCGCCTTCGATCCGGTCTACGAGGAGGGCCGCGACTGGGCGGCGGATGCGGCGGCCGGCGCCGAGCAGGCCCTGCGTTTCGGCACGACGGCCGTGGCGGACGTCGTCACCGACAGCTCCGCGGCGACGGCGCTGCACGATGCCCGGTTGCACGGCATCACCTACTGGGAGGTGATGAGCTGGACGAACGACGACTGGGCGCGCACCGGTCGCGCGCAGGTCGAGCAGGCGCTCGATGCCCTTCCCACGCCGCCCGGCACCGGTCTCTCCCCGCACGCCCCGTATTCGCTCGACATCGAACCGCTGCTGGAGATCCCCGACATCGTGCGCGAGCGCGGCGGGCGCATCCACATCCACCTCGGCGAGGCCGCGTTCGAGCGGGAGTTCGCTCACGAGCATCCGCAGGCCTGGCACACCGCCGGCCTCGCGAGCTTCCAGGCGCTGCGTGAGGCGGGCTTCGGCACGAGCGCGACCGAGTTCGTCGACCAGCTCGGCGTGCTCGGTCCCGACTGCCACATCGCCCACGGCGTGTACATGAGCGCGCGCGACCGCGCCGTGCTGCGCGAGCGGCGCACGACCGTCGCCCTGTGCCCGCGGTCGAATGCCGTGATCGGCCTCGAGGAGCCGCCGATCGCGGCGTATCTGCGCGAGGGCAGTCCGATCGCGGTGGGCACCGACTCGCTGTCATCCAGCCCATCCCTCGACGTGCTCGCCGACGTGGCCCAGCTCGCCCGCATCGCTCGGGCGCAGGGGTACACCGACCGCGATCTGCACGCACGCCTCCTCGGCGCCGCCACCCTCGGGGGCGCGCACGCGATGGGCATCGACGTAGGGCCCGATCGCACCGGCTACCTCGCGGTGGGCGCACTCGCCGACCTCACCTTCTTCGACGTGCCGGCCGGCCCGGACGCGGTGGCCGATCTCGTCGAGAGCGGTGCCGGCCGCGCAGCCGCCACCGTCGTCGCCGGCGAGGTGCGATACGCGGCCGAGTCGTTCGACCTCACCACGCTCACGACCGCACCTGGAGGACTCCGATGACCCAGCGCCCGCACACGGCAGAGCGGCTGGACCTCGCCGCGCACCCCGAGGGCGGCTGGTTCCGCCGCACCTGGACGAGCCCGATCCCGGTCGAGACTCCGAACGGTGCACGCCCCGCGGCGACCTGCATCCACTACCTCCTGCTGCCGTCCGAACGCAGCGAATGGCACGTCGTCACGAGCGACGAGATGTGGCTGTGGCACGGTCCCGGTCGGCTCGAGCTGAGCCTCGGTGGCGACGGCGCCGAACCCGGCACCGCCACCACGATCGTGTTGGGACCGGAGGATGCCGCCCAGGTGCTCGTGCCCGCCGGCGTCTGGCAGGCGGCCCGGCCGCTCGACGACGCCGAGGTACTCGTCTCGTGCGTCGTATCCCCAGGTTTTGATTTCGCCGATTGGCGACTCGCCGCATCGCCTAATCTGTAACCGAACCCGTCCTTCCTCCCTCAGGAGTCGCCGTGCCCTTCGCTCCCTCCCTTCGTCGCGCCGCCACCGCGGTCGCGGCCATCGCTGTCGTCGCCTCTCTGGCCGCCTGCAGCCCGTCCACGTCGACCGATGCCGGCTCCTCCGATGGTGCCCTGCAGACGGTGACCGCCGGCAAGCTCACCATCGCCACCGGCGAGCCGAACTACGAGCCGTGGTTCGTCGACGACGACCCCTCGAACGGTGAGGGCTTCGAAGGCGCGGTCGCGAACGCCGTCGCCGAGCAGCTCGGGTTCTCGGCCGACGACATCGTGTGGGTGCGCACGACCTTCGACGGCGCGATCGCCCCGGGTCCCAAGGACTGGGACATCAACCTGCAGCAGTTCTCGATCACCGACGACCGCAAGAAGGCCGTCGACTTCTCCTCGCCGTACTACACGACCACCCAGGCGGTCGTGGCCGAGAGCGACTCGCCCGCCGCATCGGCGACCACGATCGACGAGCTGAAGAAGGCCACCGTCGGCGTCGCCAGCGGCACCACGAGCTACACGGTCGCCAAGGCGCAGCTCGGCGAAGCCAACCTCAGCGTCTTCAACTCGGTCGACGACGTCGTGCTCGCCCTCAAGGGCGGCCAGATCGACGCCATGATCACCGACCTGCCCGGTGCGTTCTACGTCGTGGGTGCCCAGCTCGACGACGGCGTGGTCACCGGCCAGTTCGCCGAGGCCGACGGCGGCGACGAGTTCGGCATCGTGCTGCCCAAGGGATCGGCACTCACGACGTCCGTCACCGAGGCGGTCGACGCCCTGCGCGAAGACGGCACGCTCGACGAGCTGCAGCAGAAGTGGCTCAGCGACGCGGTCGACGTGCCCGTCCTGAAATGACCTCACAACCCGTCGAGACGGCGTGGCAGCCGAGCGAGCTCGAGCTGTCGCGCCGCGCTCTGCGGCGCCGGGCGACGACCCGGTCGGTTCTCATCGCGTTCGGCAGCAGCGTGCTGCTGGCCGGGGTGCTGATCGCCGTCGTCGTCAACACCCCCGGCTGGGCGATCGTCCGCGAGACGTTCTTCGATCCGCAGATCGCACTCAAGAGCATCGGACCGATCTTCCAGGGCCTGCTGCTCAACCTCCTGGTGCTCGTGATCGCCGCGGTGTGCGTGGCGATCCTCGGCACGCTCCTCGCCACGATGCGTTCGCTGCGCGGGCCGGTGTTCTTCCCGCTGCGCGCGCTCGCCGCGGCCTACACCGACTTCTTCCGCGGTGTGCCATTGCTGATCGTGCTGTACCTGGTCGGCTTCGGCATTCCGGCGCTCATGATCTTCCCTCGCATGCCCGCCATGTTCTGGGGAACCATCGCTCTCGTCATCACCTACTCGGCGTACGTCGCCGAGGTGCTGCGAGCCGGGATGGAGGCGGTGCATCCCTCGCAGCGCGTGGCTGCTCGCTCGCTCGGTCTCTCGCATGGGCAGACGCTGCGCATCGTCGTGATCCCGCAGGGCGTGCGCAAGGTCGTGCCCGCGCTCATGAACGACTTCGTGTCGATGCAGAAGGACGTCGGTCTGATCTCGGTGCTCGGCGCCGTCGACGCGGTCCGCGCCGCGCAGCTGCAGGTGGCTGAGAGCTACAACTTCACGCCGTACATCGTCGCGGGGCTCATGTTCATCATCCTCAGCTGGCCGATGATCCGGTTGACCGACGTCGTCACCTCGCGCCTCAACAAGCGCGAGCAGGCCGGAGGAGTCGTATGACCGTTCCCGTGATCGAGGCCCGCGGCGTGCGCAAGCGCTTCGGCGACCACGACGTGCTGCGCGGCGTCGATCTCGCCGTCGACGCGCACGAGGTCGTCGTGCTGATCGGCGCATCGGGGTCGGGAAAGTCCACGCTGCTCAAGACGATGAACCTGATCGAGCAGATCGACGACGGCCAGATCTTCCTGTCCGGCGATGACATCACCGATCCGCGGGTGGATGCCGACGGCGTGCGCGCCCGCATCGGGGTCGTCTTCCAGCACTTCAACCTGTTCCCGCACCTCACCGTGCTCGACAACGTGACCCTGGCCGCGCGCCGTGTGCACGGGATGTCGGCGTCCGATGCGCGCGAGCGCGGGCGCACACTGCTCGACACGCTCGGCCTCGGCGTCAAGGCCGGTGAGTACCCCGACCGGCTCTCGGGCGGTCAGCAGCAGCGCGTGGCGATCGTGCGCGCGATCCTGACGCAGCCCGAGGTGCTGCTGCTCGACGAGATCACGAGCGCGCTCGACCCACAGCTGGTCGGCGAGGTGCTCGACCTGGTGCGCGAGCTCAAGCGGCAGGGCACGACGATCGTGATGGCGACGCACGAGATGTCGTTCGCGCGCGAGGTCGGCGACCGCATCGTGTTCCTGCAGAACGGTGTGATCGTCGAGCAGGGGCCGCCGTCGCAGGTGTTCGATGCACCGCAGCAGGCCGCGACCGCCGAGTTCCTCTCGCGCGTGCGGCACTGAGACGAGTCGCTCGCAGAAGAATGCCTAGGCTGGAGTCATGACCAAGAACTCCCTCTGGACCGTCGTCGGTGTCATCCTCGCCGTGGTGATCGCGTGGTGGTTGGTCAGCGCGCTCTTCTCCGTGCTGTGGTTCATCGCGAAGCTGGCCATCGTGCTGGTGGTCGCGGCGGGTGTCTACTTCTTCCTGCGGTCGGTGTTCCGCCGCGACGCGGACTGAGCTCGCGCACGTTGCGCTCCTGAACCTCACGATCCTGCGCTCTGCGTCGTCGACTGGGGTATGAGACGACTTCACATCATCGCCCTCGCCGTATCGACCGGACTGGGCCTCTTCGTCGGCGGATGGGCGTACTTCGCCGCTGCCAGCTTCTACGCCTCGTTCCCCGGCGTGCTCGGCTCGTGGGTGTCGGTCGACGGTCCCTTCAACGAGCATCTGATCCGCGACGTCGGGGCGATGTACCTCGCGCTCGCCGCAGCCAGCATCGGTGGACTGATCTGGCGCAGCACGGCGGTGTTCCGCATCCTCGGCATCGCCTGGACCGTGTTCGGCCTGCTGCACTTCCTCTACCACGCCACGCACCTGCACCACATGCCGGTCAGCGACGCGGTCGGCGAGATGATCGCCCTGGGCGTCAGCCTGGCGTTGGGCGTGGTGCTGCTGATCCCTGGGCGGATGCCGTCACCGGGCCGCGCAGCAGACGTTCACGCTGCAGGGCGATGAGCAGGATGCAGGGCCGGATGCCGGTTTTCTCCCTGCATCCGGCCCCGCGCCCTGCGAACGGTACGCAGCGGCGGCAGTAGCAGACGCAGCGAAGACGCGTCAGCCGCGTGGATGCCGCGGGCTGGGGTCGGGCGGCAGGATCTCGACCGGTGCCACCAAGGCCTTCGCCTGCGCGCGCCACCAGATCACGAACCCGGTCGCGGTGAACAGTCCGTAGAAGACGTACATCAAGCCGGTGGCGTAGTACCCCGAGCTGAACAGCAGCGGCACCCCGACCACGTCGACGGCGATCCAGACGAGCCAGAACTCGGTCCAGCCCCGTGCCATGCCGTAGGTGGCGAGCAGCGAGCCGACGAAGGTCCAGGCATCGGCCCAGACGGGCTCCCACGAGCCGAGCGCGCGGAACAGCGGTGTCAGGGCGACCGTGCCGACGATCATCACGAGCACCATGCCGATACGCGCGCTCGTCGGTGCCCACCGCGGTGTCACGGTGCCGCCTGAGGCATTGCGCCAGCGGACCCAGCCGTAGATCGCGACGGCGATGAACATCACCTGGCGTCCGGCCTGGCCCAGCAGGTGCGGCAGCGAGTGGTCAGGGCTCAGGATCGATCCGAGGAACACGGTCAGCAGCAGCAGGTTGCCGATGATGCCGACGGGCCACGCCCAGATCTTTCGGCGCATGCCCCCGATCGCACTCGCGAGTCCGAAGACGTTGCCGACGACTTCGCGCACCAGAAGGGTCTGCCCGCCGGGCAGCTGCCACTGGGAGTTGAACGCGTCGACGAGCCATTGCAGCGCATCCATCGTGTTCTCCGTTCAGGATGCGGTCGTGGGAGCGGGGCGCTCATCGAGGGTGAGCTGGAGCAGGCTCAGGTCGAGCCAGCGGCCGAACTTGGCGCCGACCTGCGGAAGGCGTCCGACCTCATGGAAGCCGAGTTTCTCGTGCAGACGGATCGATCCGATGTTGCCGCTCTCGACGGCCGCGACCATGACGTGCACCCCGCTCGACCGCGCCAGCGCGATGAGCTCTTGCATGAGTGCCTTGCCGACGCCGCGTCCCTGCTGGTCGCCCCGCACGTACACCGAGTGCTCCACGGTCTGACGGAACCCGCTGTGCGGACGCCAGTCGCCGAAGGAGGCGTAGCCGACCACGCCGGTCTCATCGGCGGCGACGATGACGGGGAATCCGCGATGAGAGCGTTCCGCGAGCCAGGCCGCGCGGTCGTCGATGTCGACCGGATCCTCGTTCCAGATCGCGGTCGTGTGCACCACGGCGTGGTTGTGAATCTCGGTGATCGTCTCGAGGTCGGCGACGACCGCATCCCTGATCTGCACTGGGTCTCCTGCATCTGCGCTTCGGGCGCGCATCGCTGACGTTAGCAGGATGCACTCCTTCTGCACGGTCGATGACGCATGCCGGCTTGTCCACCGTCGTCGGCGGTGGGGCGCGGTCAGGCATCGCAGGCCGTGCGATAGCCGGAGGATGGGTGGATGCTCCGTTCGGCGTTCCGGGTTCATTCGCCCCGCTCCACTTACATGATGTATATTCGTTACATCATGAGCCTTGTGCGTACCCAGATCTCGCTGAGCGACGACGACCGTCGCGTGCTCGATGCGGTATCGCGGCGCACGGGGCTTTCGATGAGTGCGCTCATCCGCCAGGCGATCCACGCGACCTTCGGCCAGGGAGGTCAGCAGGAGGCGACGCGTTCGGCGCTCGCCGCGACGTTCGGCGCTGTGCCCGGTGACGTCGACGGCGCTGAACTCGTCCACGGTCTCCGATCCGGTAGGCGGCTGGGCGGCTCGTGATCACTCTCGTCGACACGTCGGTTTTCATCGACCACACACGCGGGGTGGTCGGAGCCCAGGCGGCGCTGATCGCCGCGGTCGAAGAAGGCCCTCTGCACTCGAGCGAGATCGTACGCACCGAACTGCTCGTTCTCATCCGGGAGAGCGAACTCGCAGCCGTTGCACCGTTGCTCGAGCAGGTGATCTGGCACCCGATCGATCGTCAGGTCGCCGAACGTGCAGGCGAACTCGGGCGGCGTTGGCTCCCGGCGTTCTCCGGTATCGACGCCGCCGACTTCATCATCGCCGCGACGGCCGATCTCCTCGGTGCGCGCGTGCTCACGCGCAACGTGAAGCACTTCCCGATGATCGACGGGCTGGCTGTCCCATATTGATGATCGAATCCCGTCGGCGTCGTCACCGCCGGGATTCGTCGTACGAACCCTCGCTCCACGAGGTCAGCTTCGCGGGGTTCAGCACGATCCACAGCCGCCGGACCCGGCCCTCTTCGATCTCGAGGTTCATGACCGAGGCGACCTGACCATCGGCGCGGAAGACGAAGGCGAGTCCGTCTCCGGTCTGCCGTTCTTCCGCTACGAGGTTCGGGTTCTTGCCGGCGATCCCGAGCAGGAAACGCGCCACGTTGTCGGCTCCGGTGACGATGTTCAGCGCCGCGCGCACCACACCGCCGCCGTCGCTGCGCAGCTCGACGTCGGGAGCGAGCACGCGCACCAGCTCGGAGACGGCGCCCGTGAGCGTCGCCGCCCGGAACGCCCGCACGACGCGGTCGTGTTCGGCGCGCGGCACGACGGTCGCACGGTTCTCCCGCACATGACGGCGTGCGGAGGTCGCGAGTTGGCGCACGGCAGCGGGCGATCGACCGAGGATCTCCGAGATCTCGGGGAACGGCACGTCGAAGATGTCGTGCAGCACGAAGGCCACGCGCTCCGACGGTGTCATCGCCTCGAGCACGACGAGAAGCGCGGTCGACACCGAATCCTCGAACGTGACGCGCTCCAGGGGATCGTCGAGGTCGGGGGACGTCACGCTCACCCGACCGATGCCCGAGAACGCGTCGACGGGGATCGGCTCCGGGAGCCACTGCCCCACGTACTGGTCGCGGCGCCGTCGAGCGGAGGTCAGCAGGTCGAGGGCGATCCGACTCGCGACGGTCGTGAGCCACCCGGCCGGATTCAGGATGCCGCTGCGCTCGGCATCCGTCTGCCGGTACCAGCGGACGAAGGTCTCCTGCACCACGTCCTCCGCATCGGCGAGCGTGCCGGTCATCCGGTAGGCGACCGACAACAGTCGGCGGCGCTCGTCGAGCGCGTCGTGCGGATCGTCGACCACGGGTTCTCCTCACAGGGGTGCATCTCGCAGACTACGACCTGCGGCAGACACCTCACACGTCGAGGCCGTGGGTCGTCATCTCTGTGACAGGGTGAGGATCGACCCACCCCGAACGAGAGGGACACGGATGAGGATCGCCGTCGCAGGAGGTACCGGCACCGTCGGCCGCTTCACCGTCGAGGCCGCGCAGCAGGCCGGGCATGAGGTCATCGTACTGTCGCGCGCGAACGGGGCGGATGTGCTCACCGGCGCGGGTCTCGCCGACGCACTCGGCGGGGCGGATGCCGTGATCGACGTCACGAATCTGACCACCCTGTCGGCGGCGAAGGCGCGGTCGTTCTTCGACACCGCGACCCGGAATCTGCTGGCCGCCGAGAAGTCGGCGGGGGTCGGGCATCATGTCGCGCTGTCGATCGTGGGGATCGACGGCATCGACGCCTCGTACTACGCCGGCAAGCTCGCCCAGGAGAGGGCCGTCGCGGCGGGCGACGTGCCCTCCACGATCGCGCGCGCCGGGCAGTTCCACGAATTCGCCGGGCAACTACTGTCGGGCATGCGGGGCCCGTTCGCGTTGATGCCGAAGACCCTGATGCGCCCTGTCGCCGCGCGTGAGGTCGGTGCGCACCTGGTGCGGGTGGCCGAGGCGGGGCCGGCCGGTCGGGCGATCGATCTGGTCGGACCGCGAGACGAGGAACTGGTCGACGTCGCCCGGCGTCAGCTGGCCTTCGACGGCATCCGTCAGCGGGTTCTCGGCGTGCGGCTCCCCGGGAGCTACGGCGCGGGCCTCTCGTCGGGCTCGCTGCGGGGCGAGAGCGATGCGCAACAGGGCTCGATCACCTTCGACGAGTGGCTGCGCAGCGCCGACCACACGCTCAGCTGACGCAGCATCCTCTGGAGTTCGTCTGCTCGAGTGTGCTCTCATGGGGCCATGAGCACTGTCGATCCCACCGCTGCCCGTGGCGCCCGTGCGGCTCGCATCCCGACCGGGAGGGACCTCATCATGCCCGGTCTTCTCGCGTTCATCGGCGGAGGTGCGCTGACCTTCTCACTCCTGGCCCTGGCGGCGGTGCCGTCCGGGGAGGACGTCTCGCGGAGCACGGTATCGCTCTTGCTCAGCGCGCTGGGTCTTCTGCTCGGGGGGACCATGGCGGTGGTGGGGCTGATCATCTGGGTGCGATCGTCGACCAGGAACCCGCGGATCCTGGGATGGGCCGGACCGCTCGCTCTCATCCTGACGGGGGCCAGCGGTGGCATCTACTTCGCGACCGGCGGTCTTCTTCTGCCGTTCGTGTTGTTCGGCGCCAGCATCCTCTGCCTGCTCTTCGCTCTCGTCGCGCGCCAACGTCATCTGCCGATGAGCGGCCGCTGAGCGAGGCTGATCAGACGTGCACGTCGGCGGGGGACTCCTCGCCCTCGTGGAAGTTCGCCTTCTTGCCCAGCAGGCGGGCGATCCCGAGCACCACGCCGACGATGATCATGCCGGCGATCAGCCCCGCGACCGCGCTGAACAGCGTGTCGCCGATCCAGACGATCACGCCGCCGAGCGGTTCGAGCAGGTCTTCGATGCCGTGGAGGATGTCGGCTCCGGCGTGCACGCCGACCTCGCCGAGATTCACGAGCAGCAGGTGTCCGCCGACCCAGAGCATCGCGACGGTTCCGAGCACGCTGATGAAGCGGAAGACCGCCGGCATCGACCGCACGATGCGGGTGCCGGTGTGACGGATGCGCTGCACCGGGTTCTTGGCCATCTTCAGGCCGATGTCGTCGATCTTCACCAGCAGGGCGACCGCACCGTAGACGACGCCGGTCATGATGAGTGCGATCACCGCGAGGATCGCCAGGGTCGTCCAGATGTCGAGTCCGGCCTCGAGGTTCGCGAGGGAGATGAGCATGATCTCGGTCGACAGGATCAGGTCGGTGCGCACCGCGCCCCACACCAGCTTGTTCTCGTTGCGCGCGCCCTCGTCGGCGTGGCCGTGTTGCACGCCGAACCACTCCAGCACCTTCTCGGCGCCCTCGAAGCACAGGTACGCGCCACCGAGGATCAGGAGGTAGGGCAGCACCCAGGGGGCGAACGCGGTGAGCAGGAGCGCGATCGGGATGATGATCACGAACTTGTTCGCCAGCGATCCGACGGCGATCTTGGCGACCACCGGCAGTTCTCGCGCGGGCGTGATGCCCTGCACATACTGCGGAGTCACGGCGGCATCGTCGATCACCACCCCGGCAGCCTTGGCCGAGGCCTTCATCGCAGCGCTGAGAATGTCATCGACGACCGCGAGCAGTCCAACCGACATGTATGTCTCCCCGGGGTGTTGTGTGCAGACGTGACACTCTATCCATTCCGCAGAAACTCACAGCCCGCTCCCAGCCCCGGGGGACCAAAACGTGGCGTCGCCTGGTTGTGATGAGAGACGCCGCAGCCAGCCGCGTCGGACAAAGGAGCCAGATCATGTCGAACGACTACCGCAAGACTTCCGAGGCCGTCAGCGACCTCACGCACCTCCAGTACGAGGTCACGCAGGAGGACGGCACCGAGCCGCCGTTCCGCAACGCGTACTGGAACAACCACGACGACGGCATCTACGTCGACGTGGTCTCGGGCCAGCCCCTGTTCTCGTCGACCGACAAGTTCGACAGCGGCACCGGATGGCCGAGCTTCACGAAGCCGATCGACGCGGAGTCCGTGACCACGCGCACCGACCGCTCGCTGTTCATGAAGCGCACCGAGGCGCGCTCGACCGGGGCCGACAGCCACCTGGGACACGTGTTCGACGACGGTCCCCGCGACGCCGGGGGCCTGCGCTACTGCATGAACTCCGCCGCTCTCCGCTTCGTGCCGGTCGACCGGCTCGAGGAGGAGGGGTACGGTCGCTACAGCCCCCTTTTCTCCGCATCCACCACTGACACCGAGGAGCAGTCATGACCGACACCGGAAACATCACCCGCACCCCCGGGACCGAGACCGCCGTCCTCGCCGGTGGCTGCTTCTGGGGCATGGAGGATCTGATCCGCCGCCAGCCCGGAGTGCTCGCCACCCGTGTCGGCTACACCGGCGGCTCGAACGACCACGCGACCTACCGCAATCACCCCGGCCACGCCGAGGCGGTCGAGATCGTGTTCGATCCCGCCCGGACGACGTACCGCGACATCCTCGCGTTCTTCTTCCAGATCCACGACCCCTCGACGAAGGATCGTCAGGGCAACGACCGCGGGTCGAGCTACCGTTCGACGATCTTCCCGCTCAGCCCCGAGCAGGAGACCATGGCGCGTGACACGATCGCCGACGTCGACGCCTCCGGACTCTGGCCGGGCAAGGCCGTGACCACGATCGAGCCCGAGGGTCCGTTCTGGGAGGCCGAGGAAGAGCACCAGGACTACCTGATCAAGTACCCCAACGGCTACACCTGCCACTTCCCGCGCGCGGGATGGGTCCTGCCCCGCCGCGAGGAGACCGCCGCGGTCTGAGCCGGCTCACCGAAGGCCCTCCGTCTCACGACGGAGGGCCTTCGGCGTGGCCGGGGCGGTTTGCATGCCCGGGGGCGGCGCCGGCGAAGCCGAGCGGTCAGCCCTCGGCGAGGAAGGCGAGCGCGGCGTCCTTGAAGTCGCGTGAGCCGGGGGCGTTGAAGTGGTTCCGGTTCGGGATCTCGAAGAAGCGTCCCTGCGGGGCTGCGGATGCCAGGGCGCGGGATCCCTCGATGATGGCGTCCTTCGACCCGGTGGCGAACAGGATGGGCCGGATCGGCGCATCCGCCGGGTCGGGGTCGATCGTCTGGAACGCGCGCATCCCCTCGGCGAGGGCGAGGAGCGCACGGAGGTCGTTGCCGGGCACCCGCTCGGTCAGGGCGATGTAGTTCTGGGTCGTCTGATCGGTGACGGGCGTGCCGTCGGAGATGTACCGGCGCACCTGATCGAGGTCGAGCCGCGCCAGGGGAGTGCCCTCCGGCGCGCCGCCGAGCACGGCCCGGCCGATGCGCTGCGGAAGATCGCGCACGACTTCCCAGCCCACCCGTGCTCCGAGCGAGTAGCCGAGGTACACCGCATCGTCGACGAGGTAGGCGTCCATGACCGTCTCGACGTCTGTCGCGAGTGTGCGGATGCCGTAGTCCGCGGGCTGATGCGGCTTCTCGCTGAGGCCGTGGCCCCGCTGGTCGAGGGCGAGCACGCGGTAGCCGACCTTCGTGAGCTCGCGCACCCAGCCGGTGAGCACCCAGTTGTCGCGGGCGTTCGACGCGAATCCGTGCACGATCACGACGACAGGGGCATCGAGCTCACCCCACGTGTACGTCGCGAGACGGGTTCCGTCGGCGGCGTGCACCTGCTGCGGGGCGGGCATCTGGTTCAGGTCGGAGAGGGGAACAGCCACGGCATCCATTCTCCTCCCGTCGGATTGCTCCTGACGCAGAGATGTACGCAATTGTACGGAGGTGTACAATTCACTCATGTCGATCATCAGCGCGAGTGACGCGCGTCAGAGCCTGCCGACGCAGCTCGATCGAGTCGAGGCGGGGGAACAGGTCTCGATCACGAGACACGGGCGCGTGGTCGCGGTCCTCGTGCGGCCGGACGTGCTGTTGGCGACGCGCTCGCCGGAGGCATGGGCGGCCGCCGACCGTATCGAGGAGCTGCTCAGTCGGGCGCGCGCCGAGCCGTTGATGCGAGCATCGATCAGCGAGAGCAGAGCGGACGAGCTGCTCGAGTCGATTCAGGATGACCGGTCGTCGCGGTGATCACGGCGTTCGACGCCGACGTCCTGATCTACGCGGCAGTTGCTGGGCATCCGCTCGGGGATCGGGTGGCCGCGCTCTTGAATGTCGAGCACCCGGAGCGGAGAACGGCGCAGACGGCCATCGGGTCGGTCCTCCTCCTCCCCGAAGTGCTCGCGAAGCCGCTCCGCGCCGGCGTCGATTCCGGCGAGTCTGCGGCGCTGGTCAGCCTGCTCAGTCGCCTCGACCTTCGACCGTTCGATCAAGCGACGGCGCGGCTCGCACTTGCCCTCGCGGTGGCATACGGGCTGCGCGCCGCCGATGCCGCGCACCTCGCCACTGCCGTGGCGGCCGGCGCTGATCGGTTCCTCACGAACAATCGCAAAGACTTCCCGAAGCACATCGCTGAGATCGATGTCGTGTACCCCGACGAGCTACCGCCGCTCTGACGCGCTGAGCGTCAGGCGACGACGAGGAAGCCGAGCACCGCGCTCGCGACCGCCAGCAGGGCGAGCACCAGGGCGGGAGCGAAGGGCTCCTTGCGGCGCAGGTGCACGACGGTCGCACCGATCATGATGATCGCGAGCCCGGTGCCGGCGATCGGGGTGAGGATCGGTGCGATGCCGGTCAGCAGCGGCAGGATCAGACCGATGGCGCCCACGACCTCGACTCCGGCGATGAGCTTGACCACGGGGGCGGAGAAGTCCTCGGTCCAGGTCAGGCCCCGCGCGGCGAGCGTGGGCTTCGGCGTGACGAGCTTCATGCCGCCACCGCCCAGCATGGCGAGGGCCAGCAGGCTGTTGACGATCCAGAGGGCGATGAGCACGAGGGAACTCCTTGGTTCTGTTCTGTGACCTTGTTACGATCAGTAACCAAGAATGGAGTACGCGGATGGTGGATGCAAAAGGCACATCGGTGTCACTGACGCACATCGATGAGCGTGCACTCGCCGGATTCCCCGGATACGAGAGTTCCTGCTCGCTGGACGAGAGTGCCGGACGCGCGATCCGCGAGGTGCTCGACCGGGTCGGCGACAAGTGGTCGCTGCTCGTGATCGCGACGCTCCGCGGCGACCGGCTGCGCTTCAGCGAACTTCTCAAGCACATCCCGGGCATCTCCCAGAGGATGCTGACGCTCACGCTGCGCCAGCTGGAGCGCGACGGGCTGATCACCCGGACCGCGTATGCCGAAGTGCCGCCCCGGGTGGAATACGAACTCACACCCCGGGGCGGCACGCTCATCCCGATCGCTCGCACGATCGGCGACTGGGCGATGGAGAATCACGCCGCGATCGAGGAGTCCCGCGCCCGCTACGACGCCGCGCGCTGAGCCCCGCCCCCTCCCATCCCCCGAGTGCACGGACGCGTACCACTCGACAACAGGTCGTGCACTCGGCGGGATGGCGGGAGGGGTGGATCAGACGCGGGTGCGCAGCGCCTCGCCGAGCGCGGCATCCACGTTCGTCCAGTACTGGAAGAAGCGCTCGCGGATGACGTCGATCGTGATGCCGCGGCCCTGACCGGTCAGCGTGTCGAGGAAGCGTGCGCGCTGCACGTCGTCGAACACGTCGCGGTAGAGCGTGCCGGCCTGGCCGAAGTCGTCATCGTCGGCGTGCAGGGTCGCCGCCGCGCGCATGAGCTCGCCGTCGGACTCCCAGCTCGCCTCGACGCCCGCGGCCGGGTCAGCGACCGGACCGCCGGCGGCACCGTACGAGTTCGGGGTGTACACCCGCTGCTGCGCGCTCGAGAAGTGGTACTGCATCTGCCCCTCGTGCATGTAGTTGCGCGTCTCGGCCGCATGCGGCTGGTTCACCGGCAGCTGGTTGTAGTTCGCGCCGATGCGGTACCGCTGGGCATCGGAGTACGCGAACACGCGCGCCATGAGCATCTTGTCCGGCGAGATGCCGGTGCCGGGCACCTGGTTCCCCGGGGAGAACGCGGCCTGCTCGATCTCGGCGAAGAAGTTCTGCGGATTGCGGTTCAGGGTGAACGTGCCCACCTTGATGCGCGGGTAGTCCTTCTTCGACCAGGTCTTGGTCAGGTCGAACGGGTTGAAGCGGTAGTCCGTCGACTCGGCGTACGGCATGATCTGCACGTACACATCCCACGAGGGGTTCTCGCCGCGGGCGATCGCATCGAACAGGTCGCGGCGGTAGTGATCGGCATCCGACCCGGCGAGCTGCTCCGCCTCGGCGGCATCCATGCTCTCCACGCCCTGGTGCGAGAGGAAGTGGTACTGCACCCAGAACCGCTCACCCGCGGCGTTGACCCACTGGTACGTGTGCGAGCCGTAGCCGTTCATGTGGCGCCAGCTGCGGGGGAGTCCGCGGTCGCCCATGAGATAGGTGACCTGGTGTGCGGTCTCGGGGGAGAGGGTCCAGAAGTCCCACTGCATGTCGGCATCGCGCAGGCCCGAGTCGCCCAGACGCTTCTGGGAGTGGATGAAGTCGGGGAACTTCATCGCATCGCGCAGGAAGAAGGTCGGGGTATTGTTGCCGACCACGTCGAGGTTGCCCTCGGTCGTGTAGAAGCGCAGCGAGAAGCCGCGCACGTCGCGCCACGTGTCGGGGGAGCCCTGCTCGCCGGCGACCGACGAGAAGCGCAGCAGCGTCTCGCTCGTCGTGCCCGGCTGGAAGACGGCGGCCCGGGTGTACGCCGACACGTCCTCCGTGACGACGAACTCGCCGAATGCGCCGCCGCCCTTGGCGTGCGGGTTGCGCTCCGGCACCCGCTCGCGGTTGAAGGAGGCGAGCTTCTCGACGAGGTAGCGGTCGTGCAGGACGGTGGGTCCATCGGCGCCGACCGTGAGGGAGTGTGCGTCGCTCGCGACCGGGGTGCCGGTCTGCGTGGTCGTCGCGGGATGCGGGGTGTTCGGATTCGTCATGATCTTCTCCTTCTGCGCGCAGGCGCGACGAACACCCCTGCCCGGATGGGCGGGCGCGGACGTCGGACTACGCGGCGTTCTGGCAGCTGGGGCACAGGCCCCAGAAGGTGACTTCGGCTGTCTGGACGGTGAATCCCCCGGCCGAGGACGGGGTGAGGCACGGCGCTTCGCCGACGACGCAGTCCACATCGCCGACCGCACCGCAGGAGGTGCAGACGACGTGGTGGTGGTTGTCGCCGGTGCGCCGCTCATAGAGGGCTGCGGATCCTGCCGGTTCGATCCGGCGGATGAGTCCCGCCGTCGTCAGGTCCGCGAGGATGTTGTGCACCGACTGGATCGACGTGGTCGGCAGCACCACGGATACGGCGCGGAAGACCCGCTCCGCATCCGTATGGGCCATGGAGTCCAGTGCCTCGAGAACGGCGACGCGGCCCGCGGTCGCCCGTAGCCCGGCGTCGCGAAGCGCCGAGTCGAGGTCTGTGTCCATGTCTTCGACCCTACCTTCTATTTTGAGTTATTCAAAAGAACGGCGTGTCGGGGGCGTCGCCGTGGACGCCGGGGTCTGACCGCGCGGCGATAGGATCGCCTCACATGCCCACACAGACCCCTCCGCTCGATCGTCAGGCCACACGTGCACGTCGTTGAGGTCGTCGGCGTCGTGGGCGAGATCATCGGCTGGGTCGGTCTGATCGCGGGGGTCCCGCTGGCCCTCATCGCCGTGCTCATCCGGAGTGCGCAGGGCACGCACCGCCCAACGCCGGTGACCATCCTCGAGGATTTCGAGGACAACGCCGTGGCGCTGTGGACGGTCGGTGATCGCACGCACACGCGATACCTGTCACCGGACGAGGTGCGGCATCTCCTCGCGCTGCCCACGCCGTCGGGCTTCGTCTCCGACCGTCATCCGGAGCAGATGCGTCTCGACGCACGCGCGCCGTCGGAGCGGGCGTGCACGACGATCGCGATCGTGATGCTCGGTGCGGCGGTGGTCGGCTTCGCGGCATCCGTGCTCCCTCTGTTCTGGAGCTGAGCGGAGCGGAGGCAGCGCCGACGCGGCGACGGGTCTCGTGCCGCGCCGTGCGTAGGCTCGCCTGCATGACGATCGAATACCTCGGCACCGTGGTCTCCGCGATGTGGCTCACCGTCGCGATCCTTTCGGGCGGGTTCGCGCGCACGCGCAACCGCTCGGCCTGGACGTGGTTCCTCCTGACCCTGTTCTTCGGGCCGTTCGCGGCGTTCCTGCTCGTCGTCTGGCCGGTGGTCGACCGTCGACCCGTCACCCCGCCGCCGACGGCTCAGTGAGCTCGCGTCACCCGCGCGTGATCGTGAATCCCGCCCCGCGCACCCGCACCTTCCCGCCCTGCACGGCCTGACCGCGCTGAGCACCGTCGGCGTCGTACGCCGTGCCGTTGCCCCGCGCCAGTGCGGTCACCCGCTGCTCCGACCGTGACCCGTTGGCGTACAGAACAGCCGCGCCGGAGGTCGTCGCATACACCGCGGTGACCACGCGCGGCTGGATCACCAGCGCGTCGAGTCGCACGTCGCCGCGGCTGGTGCAGCGCACCACGAGCGGACCCTCGGGTAGGTCGCCGCCCAGCAGCTGCGGCACGAGCGCCCCGTCGGCCTCGGTCAATCCGCGGTCGCCGGTGCCGCCTGCCGCGGTCTTCGTGCTCCACACCGTCCGTCGCCCGCGGAGCACCTCCCACACGGCGTCGCCGGCGCCCGCGGCCTGGCGCCAGACGAGCCCGTGCAGGATGCCGCCGGCCTCGGTCACGTCGAACTCGGCCCACTCGCCCTTCGCCAGCCGCACATACTTGCCTCCGGAGAGGTTGCCCTCGCCGATCCACGCTCCGCCCGCCGGCGTCTCGACCACGGCCCCCGGTGACAGGCGGGCGGACTCGGCCTCGAGCACGCGCAGCCCGGTGAACGACGACAGCCCGGTGATCGAGCTCGCGATCTGGGCGATGTCGCGGTTCGCGTCCAGCAGCAGCATCGTGAGGAGCCCGTGGATCGTCGATTCCGCGCCGGAGTTCCGGTTGACGCGCCCGTCGGTCTCGACGCCGTCGAACGTGACGCCGGTCGTCGGGTCGTACACCGGGATGCCGGCGGTGTTCGCACCGAAGAACCAGCCGGCCGCAAGACCGGCGAGCACACGCAGCCCGTCGCCGCCCACCGCTGCGGCCTGCACCGCGCCGGCCACCCGGCCGTGCGCACCGTAGGCGATCTGCGCCTCGGCGGGAATCGGGGCCCACGCGTTGTGGGGTCCGCCGCTCGCCAGCACCTGCGGCGTGAAGCGCCCGGCATCGGCGATCGCGGCGCTCGTCCAGTCGCGGCGCCGCAGCAGCCCGCCCGCGCGCGCCAGGGCTTCCGGAGCCGCCGCACCCCACGCGTGCCAGAACCCGAGGGAGCCGGTCCACGGCAGCACGGCGCCGAACGGCCAGCCCTTCGCGGGGTCGCTGGCCATCGCCGCGACGCCCTCGCCGTAGGTCTGCAGGGCTCGGCGGCTGCGGGAGTCTCCGGCTTCTGCCGCGGGGGCGAGTCCGAGCATGGCCTCGGCTGTGGCATCCGCCCCACCCGCGATCAGCCAGGCGGGCAGCTTCCTGCCGTCGCTGCGCACCCACTGCCCTGCGCGCGACAGCGACTCACGCCCGAGGGCATCGAGGCACAGGTGCAGACGCTCGAGCAGGAACGCGGCGAAGGCCCGATCCGTGCGGCGGAATGCGGCATAGCCCTCGCCGAACGCCCACACGCTGCGCGCGAGCCAGTACGACTCGGCAGAGTCCGAGGGGTCGGGCAGCTCGACCGGGATCGCGCTGGGGTTGAGCGTGCCGTCCTCCTGCTGCCACAGCACCACGCGCCCGGCGTTCGCCCCGCCGGTGGTCTGCAGGAACGCGAGAGACCGCAGCACGTCGCGGGCCTCGTCGCGGCTCTGCGCGTCGCCGGTCGCCTTCCAGTCGCGCAGGAACACGATGGCGGCGCGGGCGATGTCGTCGGCGTTGTACGCACCCTGTGTCCAGTGCCCGGTGGCCGCATCCCGTGTGCCGCCGCCGACCGGGCGGTAGCCGCCGGCGCCGTCGGTGTCGGCGTACGTCCACGGTGCCCGCACGACCGGCTGTGTGTCGATGCCGAAGGTCGTGTGCGTGGCACTCGCCGCCACCGGGACCTCGGCGAGCAGGAACCGCAGATGCGCGAGGTTGGTGAGACGGCGCCCGCGCGCCGAGCCGCGTGCCACCCCCTCTGCCGGCAGCAGCGAGCCGCCGGTCGCTGCTGCCCCGTTCGACGCGAAGGCCGCGTCGACGGGGAGGAGGGCGAGGGCGGATGCCGTCGCCGCGATGGTCAGGAACGAACGTCGTGAGGTGTCCATGTCGTCACTTCTCTGTGTCGGTGGATGTGGGTGTCGGTGGAGTTGGAGTTGGAGTTGGAGTGGGGCGACGATTCACGGAGCCGATGACGATTCACGGAGGAATCGGGGTGAATCCTCCGCGAATCGTCATGGTCTCGGCGATTCGTCGGGGTGCGGAAGTCAGTCAGTCGCGCAGCGCGCGACCCCAGGACTCGGCGGGATCGTGGATGGCGACGGCGAGAGTGGTGTCGGACTGCCCGTAGTACGCGAACCACTTGTCGTGGAACTTCACCAGACCCTCCACGAAGGTCACGTTGGAGACGAGCCCGTGCATGTCTTCGAACGTCTGCGGACGCAGCCAGGGCTCCTGCATCCGCCCGATCACCCGGGTGGGCTCATCCGGATCGATCGCGATCTGGCCGCACCGGTAATCCACGTCGACCGTGCCGTCGTCGTGCACGACGCGCGTGGCACCGTTCGTGAGGAAGACGAGCAACCCGTTGTCGGCGACGACCGGCGACGTGCCGATCTCGACCAGAGCTTCGTCCCACGTGCCCGGTGTCGGGGAGTACATCGGGTCGGTGTCGGCGGTGCCCGGGGTCCAATGGATCAGGTCGTCGCTGGTGGCCCAGTAGATCGCGCCCTCGCCGAAGTACATCCACCACTTGCCGTGCATCTTCTGAGGCACGATGACGCCGGCCTTCGACCAGTTGAAGCCGCGCGGGTCGACGGTCTTGAACGTGTCGAAGTCCTCGAACAGCGGTCCGTGCTTGGTCCAGGTGCGCAGATCGGGCGAGGTCGCCAGGCACAGCTGCGCGCTGTGACGGTCCCACCCCGTGTAGGTGAGGTAGAACGTGCCGTCGATCAGCGCGATGCGCGGGTCTTCGCATCCGTACCGTTCGTAGTCCTCCGAGGGGGAGAGGATCGGGGCGTCCTCGCGGGTGAAGTTCACGCCGTCGCTCGAGCGGGCCATGCCGATGTGCGACACGATGTCGTCGGCGTGCGCGCGGTAGAGCAGCACGACCTCGTCACCGTCGACGAGCGCCGCGGGGTTGTAGAGGTTGGCCGACTCCCAGCTGTCGCCGCGCGGACGCAGGATCGGGTTGCCCTCGTAGGGCGTGAACGGTCCGAGGGGGAAGGATGCTCCGGTGAACATGGATGTCCTTTCTGGGGATGGGATCAGCCCTTGACCGCGGCACCGAGATCGGTGGCGGTGAAGAAGCGTTGGAAGACGACGAACAGGATCACGACGGGGAAGGCGAGCGCCGTGGCACCCGCGAGGATCGCCCCGTTCGGGTTGGCCGTGGACTGCGCCACGTTGGAGATGTAGTTGGCCAGCGAGACGGCCAACGGTTGGAGCGTGGCATCCTTCGTGATCAGGAACGGCCACAGGAACTCGTTCCACGGCCCGATGAAGGTGACCAGCACGACCGTCACGAGCACCGGCTTGATGAGCGGGATCGCGACCGAGGTCAGCAGGCGGATCTCGCCCGCGCCGTCGATGCGCGCGGCCTCGAAGATCTCCACCGGCAGCGCCTTGAAGAACTGCACGAAGATGAACACCGCCGTCGTGTTGATCAGGAACGGCAGGATCATGCCCATGTACGAGTCGCCGAGGCCGTAGTTGCGTGTGATCTGCACGTAGAGCGGGATCATCAGCAGCTGGAACGGCACCATCTGCACGAGCAGCATCAGCACCCAGATCACGCCGCGGCCCCGGAAGTCGAGGCGGGCGATCGCGTAGCCCGCGAGCAGCCCGAACACCACGGTTCCCAGCAGCACACCGGCCGTGAAGATCAGCGAGTTGAGCAGCGAACCCATCAGGTCGATGCGCGAGTCGATCGCGATGAAGTTGTCGACGGTCCAGCCGCTGGTGGGCAGCAGTTCGCTCGGCGAGTTCGTCGGGTTCTCCTGGAAGGCCCCCACGAGCATGAAGTAGAACGGGAAGGCGAATCCGATGGCCGCAGCCGTGAGCAGGATGATGCTCAGGATGCGCGGCAGTGACCGTGTACGTCTCATCATCGCTCCCTGGTGGCGCGGTTGGCGGCGAGTGACAGCATCCCGACGAGGATCACCAGGATCATGCCGATCGCGGCGGCGGTGTCGGGGTTCTGCTGCTGGATGCCCAGCTGGTAGATGAGCAGGACCGGGGTCGAGGAGGCGCCGTCGGGGCCTCCGCCGTTGGTGAGCAGGTAGGGCTCGGTGAACAGGTTGGCGCCGGTGATGATCGAGAGGATCAGCACGAGCGTGGTGGCACTGCGCACCCCGGGGATCGTCACGTGCAGGAAGCGCTTGAGGGCACCGGCGCCGTCGGTTTCGGCCGACTCGTACAGCTCCTTGGGCACGTTCTGCAGGGCGGCGAGGTAGAGCAGGATGTAGAAGCCGAGCTGCTTCCAGGTGACGTAGAACGCGATCATCGGCATCGCCAGCCCGCTGTTCACGAGCCACGACGGGTCGGGGGCGAGCGGTCCGAGGATGGTGTTGATCAGGCCGTTGCCGGAGAACAGCAGCATCCAGACGCCCACCAGCGACACGCTCGCGGTGAGATACGGCACGTAGAACGCGACGCGGTAGGCGGCGACCCAGCGGATGCCGGTGTTCAGCGCGGCCGCGAGCACGAGCGACAGCACCGCGGTGAGCGGCACGTTGATCACCAGGAACACGAGGGTGTTGCGGAACGAGCCGAGCACCCTCGGGTCGGTGAGCACGGTGACGAAGTTGTCGAACCCCACGAAGGGACGGTCGACCTCGACGTTCGGCGCGGTGAAGAAGTAGTCGTGGAAGGCGATGTAGACCGCGAACGCGAGCGGATACGCGAAGATCGCGATCACGAAGACGAAGTACGGCAGCGCGAAGAGGCCGCCGATCGGTTGCGCACCCAGCCATCGGGTGCGCAACCGCCGGTTGTCGGTCATGAGGTCACTCGGCGACGAGCGTGTCGATCTTCGACGCGGCGTTGCTGAGGAAGTCGCCCACCGACTCCTTCGCGAAGATCACCGCGGAGGAGTACTCGTCGCGGAAGGCCTGCCAGGCCTCGACCGAGTTGGGGATGCTGGGCACGTCGGCGGTGTTCTCGGCCTGCTCGGCGAACGCCACGTAGTTCGGGTTCGCGGCGAAGTAGTCGGCGTAGGCGTCGGTGAGCCCGGTGCGCATCGGCATCTGTCCGGTGGCCTCGAGCAGGGCACCGTCGTTGTCGACGTTCGTCGAGAACTGCAGGAACTCCCACGCCGTTCCCTGGTTCTCGCACGAGGTGAACATCGACACGCTCTTCGAGTCGGCGAAGGTCGTCGGGTTCTCGCGTCCGTCGCTGGTCGGCACCGGCATGAAGCCCACGTCGACGGTGTCGGCGTACGAGGGGATCGCCCAGGGGCCGGCGAGCTGCATGGCGGTGGTGCCGGCCGACATCGCGTCGTCGGTGGATGCCTCATTCGGCGCGAGCTTGTCCTTGTAGATGGTCGCCCAGAAGTCGGCGACCGTCGTGCCGGCATCCGAGTCGAAGGTCGATGCGCCGTCTTCGACGAGCATCGTGCCATCGGTCTCGGCGAGATAGAGCGGGTAGAAGTCGAACCAGGGCTGGTAGAACTCGCTGGTCGGCGCCGGCCAGATCGCGCTCTGCACGCCCGAGTCGACGATCGCCTTCGCCCCGTCGAGGAACGCGTCGTACGTGTTCATCTGCGGGTCTTCCGGGTCGATGCCCGCGGCTTCGAACAGTGCCTTGTTGTACATGACCATCACGGGGTTCGACTTCCACGGCAGCTGGTAGTAGCTGCCGTCGGTGGCGTAGGCCTCGACGTCGCCGCTGCGCTCGGTGATGTAGTCGCTGCCGCCGTCGAGCGTGCTGAGGTCGACGAGTCCGCCCTGCTTGACCCAGCCGGAGACGGCTGCGGGTGCCACGTTGTAGACGAGGCAGGGTGCGGTGCCCGCCGTGATCGCCGCGGTGATGGCCTCCTCCGAGGAGGAACCCGCGGGGATCTCCTGGGCGGTGACCTTCTCGTCGGGATGCTCCGCGTTCCAGGCCTCGACGACCGCGGTGCCCCAGGCGACCTCCTGCTCGTTGTTCGAGAGCCAGACCTTGATCGGACCCGTGGCCTCGGCGGAGCCCGAGTCGGAGCCCCCGCCGCCGCCCGCGGAACAACCGGTGGCGACGAGTGCGAATGCGCCGACGAGTGCGACTGCGCTGATCTTCTTCATGGTGTCCTCCTCGACACAGTGGGTGGAACGGTCGACGACGCGGTGCTCTCACGGAAGTGCACGACGTTGCAGTCGACGATCTCGGTGCGCGGTTGCGCCCCGAGGATGTCTGCCCGCAGAAGGCGGGCGGCGGCGCGACCTCGCGCCGCGGGATCCGACGAGACGCTGGTCAGCGCCGGAGAGAGGTGCGCCGACAGGTGGTCGTCGTCGAAGCCCGAGATCGCGAGATCGTCGGGGATCACGAGACCCTGCGAGCGCGCGAACGACAGCCCGGCGATCGCCATGGTGTCGTTCGAGTACAGGATGGCGGTCGGGCGGTCGGGCAGCGCCAGGAGCTGCGCCGTGAGCGCGCGTCCGCTCGCGGCGGTGAAGTCACCCTCGCGCAGCAGTGCGTCGTCGCCGATCGTGGCGATGTAGGCGTCGGCGCGGGCGCGGGAGTGCACGTAGTCGAGCGGACCCGAGACGTGGGCGATGCGTTCGTGTCCGGCGTCGCGGAGGTGCGCGATGAGCTCACGCACCGGGGCTGCGTCGTCGGTGCGCACGCAGGAGAACGCGCTGGGCTGCTCGTAGGCGCCGACGAGAACGGTGGGCAGGCCCAGGTCGTCGAGGAACGGCACGCGCCAGTCGTCGTCACGGAGATCGAGCAGCAGGGCGCCGTCGGCACGTCCGTGGGTCAGAGCGCGGTAGGCGCGTTCTTCGGCCTCGCGGTCGGGAACGACCTGGAGGATCAGCGCGGTCTCGGTCTCGGACAGCACCGATTCGACGCCGGCGATGAAGGCCGGGAAGAACGAATCGTTCGCGATGACCTCGGGGTCGCGGGCGAGCACGACAGCGACCGCATTCGCGCGGCGCGTGGCGAGGGCCCTGGCGCTCTGGCTGGGCACCCAGTTCAGCTTCTCGGCTGCGGCGAGCACCTTCGCCTTCGTCTCATCCGAGATGGGGCGATTGCCGCTCAGCGCGTGCGAGACGGTGGCCTTGGTCACGCCGGCCTCGCGGGCGACATCGGCGATCGTCGTGCGGCTCATGCCACCTCCTCGTGGGGATCGACCCACTCGACGGTGGGCACGGCAGCGAGTGTAAACCGGTTTGATTGAGCCTGTCAACGGGGTGGCGGAGGTTCCCCAGGTGTGGGGGAATCAGCATCCGGCCGGCGATCGGGCGGCGTGCGGTCAGCGTGTGAGGAGGCGTGCGGCGGCCGGTGAGGCCGTCAGTGGGCGGAATCCCACCAGTCGAGAACGCGCGTTCCGAACAGCGTCAGCCAGCGTGACGGGGCTCCCTCGGGAGCGTCGACGACGAACCAGGTGCGACCGAGAAGCGGCGCGCCCTGGCTCCAGGTTCCGTCGGATCTGCGGGCCGCGCGCACCAGCGCCACCGCCTCGGAGAGCCGCTCATCCGGCCGGCGTCCTTCGTGCAGCGAGACCGCGCGGAAGTGGTCGAGCGCCGTCAGCGCACTGAACCGGTAGCGATGCGGATACGTGAACTCCCGCACGAAGTCGCCCACCCTCTCGCCGGTCGAGAGCCGGTGGAGCAGTCGTCGCTCCAACAGATACTCCTCCCCACCATGGCGGGCGTCTCTCACCGAATCGTCGCCTGTGAGCTGTTCGTAGACCAGGAGCTCCCGCACCGCGTTGAGGGTCGAGTGGAACGACGAGCGCGTCGACCGCCCCTCCTCGGCCTCGCAGTTCCATCCGCCGTCAGGCAAGCGATGGTCGACGAACCACCGCGCGAGCGCGCTCATGTCCACGCCGAGCCAGGCCCCGGTCGCGAGCGTGAACGCGTTGATGCACACGTCGACCTCGCCGCCCCAGTAGGGAAGATCCTCATACTCCCAGCGGCTGTTCGCGGCCAGCTTCTCGGCGGTGCCCCGCAGCGCGGATGCATCCACGCCGGTGTCGCGCAGCTCCTTCAGTGTCCAGGTCGTGGCGGTCCAGGGCTGACCCGGCGCCTCGGCCTCGGCGCTCTCGAAGAAGCCGGCGGGGAAGTACGCGCCTCCGGCCCATTGCCCGTCGGGGTCTTGCCGTTCGAGTAGTGCGGCGCCGAATCCCTCGGTGGCCACACGCGCCCTCGTCGCCTGCCAGACCTCGGGTGGAGCGCCGGTGAGATCGCGCTCCACCTGCCATCGCAGGCTCGGGTCGGAATCGAGGAGCCAGGCACGCACATCGGTCGAGATCGCCATGCGCGGAACGCTACTCCTGGCGGGCGACACCGGGAAGGCGGTGCTCAAGACGGCCGTGCGCAGACGGCCGTGCGCAGACGAAGCGGCTCAGACGAAGCGGCTCAGACGAAAAAACGGCTCAGACGAAACGGACGGTCTGCTGCAGGCGGGTGCGCACGTCGAAGAGCTCGTTGCCGCCGATCGGTCGAGCACCCGTCCCACCCTGACGCAGCACCATCGCGAGCGCGCTGCGACGCACCACCACGACGGGAACCCCGCGGCTGCTGCCGAGGGGTGTCACGGGCTGTGCAAGGTCGTCATCCGGCAGCACGATGATCGCTCCGCCGAACCGCACCTTGGCGGCCTTCGCGACGGCACGCATGCGCGCGTGCGTGGCGGTCACGGGGGCGCGAGTGCCCAGGCTCGGACCGGTGATCTCACCGCGGCGGAAGCCCACCACCCCGCCGAAGTCCTCCGACATGATCCCGTAGAGACCCGACGGGCTGAGCACCACGTGGTCGAGCTTGTCGTCGGCATCCGCGCCTGCGGCCACGTCGTGCCACACCGTGAAACCCATGCCCAGGTCGGAGACCGTGCGCGCGGTCGCCTCTTCGGCGAGGGCGTCGGCGAGCATGCGGCGCAGTTCCCGCGGAGCGGACCGCACGAGCGCCGGGTCGTACGGATCGGGAACATCGACGCCGCGGCCCGCCCACTCGCGGATCAGCACCAGGTAGCGCTCACGACGCCAGCCGCCCGGATGCCCGTAGGAGCGGGCGCGGGGACGGGTGTCGGCGCGGGCGGCGGTCGGACGCCATCCGCTCCACGTGCTCTCGGTCGTCGTGCCCGAGGCGACGCCGCTGCGGCGGTCGTACGACGCGCGGGCCTCGGCGGTGCCGACCAGTTCCCACGCTCGCTGCACCTGGATGAAGATCGCCGCATCGCCGCCGGTGTCGGGGTGCGTCTGGCGCAGCCGCAATCGGTACGCGCGGCGCAGTTCGGCGTCGTCGACCGCGGGGTCGACCTCGAGGATCTCGTACGCCGACGCGGAGAGCGGGCTGTCGAACATCGCTCTCCTTTCAGGGCGCGGACACCCAGCGTATCCGCCGTCGCTTGTGCTTTCCCCCGGCACCCCACTGTTCCCGTCGCGATATGGCAGCCTATTCGCGCGTCTTGGGTGTCATATCGCGACCGGAGCAGGGGTAGGGGGTTGCCGGCTCACGGGGCGGGGGCAGGGCGGCGGGGCTCAGACGTCGACGATGCGTTCGGCTCCGACGGCGGGCATGACGGTGCCGGCGGATGCTGCGGCGAGGTCGGCCGTGAGGCGGGCGATCTCCGGCGCGGGCACCCACAGCTCCAGCCTCGCGAGGCGGCCGTAGCTCGGCTCGCCGAGGGCCGCGCCGTGGTGGCCGACCCAGTCCCGCAGCAGATTGTCGTAGCGTCCGGCATCCGCGTGGGAGACGTCGATCGTCATCTGCGTGAGGGCCTTGCGGTGCACGAGGGCGGTGAGGTCGAGTGTCTCGGAGACGGCCGTGGAGTACGCGCGCACGAGGCCACCCGCGCCGAGCTTCACGCCGCCGAAGTAGCGGGTGACGACCGCGACGACATCGGTCAGCTCCCGCCGGCGCAGCACTTCGAGCATGGGCACGCCCGCGGTGCCCGAGGGCTCCCCGTCGTCGGAGGAACGTGCCTGATCCCCGAGCAGTCCGGTGATCATCGCGGTGCAGTTGTGATTCGCATCCCAGGCGCGCTTGCGGATGCCGGCGATCACCGCATCCGCCTCATCGACGGAGCCGACCGGCGCGACCAGGGTGAGGAACCGCGACTTGCGGATCACGATCTCGTGCTCCACGGCATCCGCGATCGTCGCGGGGTACACGCGCGCACTCATCCCCCCACGGTAGCCCGCACGGCCGCCTCCACACCCCGCCCGTCCCCCTGCTCCCGTCGCGATATGGCAGCCTATTCACGCATCTGTGCTGTCATATCGCGACGGGAGGTGGGGGCTGGAGCGCTCAGCGGTCGACGAAGGACATCTGCTGGGGGTTGTACCGATCGCCGGCGACGCCCACGCGGGTCGCGAGTGCGGAGAGATCGTCGACCTCGTCGGCGGACAGGGCGACCTGGGTACTGGCGGCGTTCTCGGCGATGCGGGAGGTGCGTCGCGTTCCGGGGATCGGCACGATCCAGGGCTGACGGGCGAGCAGCCAGGCGAGCGCGATCTGGCCCGGCGTCGCGCCCTTCGCGGTCGCGAGCGCGGCGACGTGGTCGACCAATGCCTGGTTCGCTTCGCGGTTCTCGGTGGCGAAACGCGGGATGGTGGAGCGGATGTCGCCCGCGGCGAAGTCCGTGGAGGCGCCGACGGTGCCGGTCAGGAAGCCCTTCCCGAGCGGGCTGAACGGCACGAATCCGATGCCGAGTTCGGCGAGCGTCGGCAGGATCTGCGTCTCGGGATCGCGCGTCCACAGCGAGTACTCGCTCTGCAACGCCGTCACCGGATGCACCGCATGGGCGCGGCGGATCGTCTCGGATGACGCCTCGGAGAGTCCGAGATGGCGCACCTTGCCCTCACGGACGAGCTCGGCGACCGTGCCGGCGACGTCTTCGATCGGAACCTCCGGATCGACGCGGTGCTGGTAGAAGAGGTCGATCACGTCGGTGCGCAGGCTTCGCAGCGATGCCTCTGCCACGCGCCGGATCTGATCGGGCCTGCTGTTGAGCCCGACACTCTTGCCGTCTTCGATGCGCCATCCGAACTTCGTCGCGATGACGACCTCGTCGCGGATCGGAGCCAGCGCCTCCCCGACGAGCTCCTCGTTCACGTAGGGGCCGTAGACCTCCGCGGTGTCGAAGAAGGTGACGCCGTGCTCGGGGGCGGAGCGCAGCACGGAGATCATGTCGTCGCGGCTCCCGGGGTTCGGTCCGTAGCTCTGCGACATGCCCATGGCGCCGAGTCCGATCGCCGAGACCTGGAGGCCCTGCCCGAGTGTGCGCGTGTGCATGGTTCGTCCTTTCGTGGAGCGCCGATGTGATCGGTGGCGCCGTTAGTGCGACGCTACGCGCGGTGCGCACGAAGAGGGAGGGCCTGGTGTGCCCCCTCAGCCGGGCTACCGGAGGCGCCAATGGATGACAGGTGCCGAATCGATTCGATAGGCTGGAGCCTCCCCCGATCCGCACTCCAGTCCTGCGAGCTCCTCCTCATGGCCACCTCCCTCACCACGGGCCGCCCGTGGCGTGTCATCCTTGCCTTCTCCATCCCCCTGCTGCTCGGCAACGTCGTGCAGCAGCTGTACCAGTTCGCCGACGCCATCGTCGTCGGCCGCCACCTCGGCGTCGACGCCCTCGCGGCCGTCGGCGCGACCGGCGCACTGCTCTTCCTGCTGCTCGGCTTCGCCTGGGGTCTGACCAGTGGGTTCGCGATCCCGATCGCCCAGGCGTTCGGCGCGCGCGACGATGCCGCGGTGCGCCGGTCCGTCGCGACCGGGGTGATCCTGACGGGCATCACGAGCGTCGTGCTGACGGTGGTCGCGCCGCTGATCGCCGCGCCGCTGCTCGCCCTGCTGCAGACGCCGCCCGAGCTCATGGCCGATGCCACGGTCTTCACGCAGATCAGCTTCCTCGGCGCGGGCGCGACGATGTTCTTCAACTACCTGTCGGCGATCATCCGCGCGATCGGAGACTCCCGCACGCCGCTCGTGTTCCTCACCGTGTCGTGCGCGCTGAACGTGGGGCTGGTCGTGCTCATGGTCGGCCCGCTCGCATGGGGTGTGGCTGGCGCGGCGCTCGCGACGGTGATCGCGCAGGCCGTCTCAGTGGCGCTGTGCCTCGAGTTCGTGCGCCGCCGCCTGCCGATGCTGCACCTGCGTCGGGCGGACTGGCGCGTCACACGCGCCGACATCTCCGAGCACCTGCGCCTCGGTCTGCCGATGGGCTTCCAGGCCTCGATCATCGCGATCGGCACGCTGACCGTGCAGGTCGCGCTCAACACTCTGGGCGCCGAGGCCGTCGCGGCCTACACGACCGCATCGCGCGTCGACAGCCTCGCCGTCGCGCTGCTCTCCTCGCTCGGACTGGCGGTGTCGATGTACGCCGCGCAGAACCACGGCGGACGTCGACCCGATCGCATCCGCCGTGGTGTGGTCGAGGCGACCTGGATGGCCATCGCCGCCGGCATCGTGCTCGGCGGTCTGCTCATCGCCTTCGGTGCCCCGATGGTGCGCCTGTTCATCGGCGAAGGCTCCGACGAGGTCGTCGATCTCGCCCACCTCATGCTGATCGTGAACGGATGCGGCTACTGGGCGCTCGGCATGCTGTTCGTGCTCCGTGGCGCGCTGCAGGGGCTGGGCCACACGCTCGTGCCGACCGTGACCGGCGTGATCGAACTCGTGATGCGCGTGGTCGCGGCCGTGGCGCTCGGGGCGATGATCGGCTTCACCGGGGTCGCGCTCAGCAACCCGCTGGCGTGGGTCGGAGCGATCGTGCTGTTGGTGCCGGCGTACATCCGCGCGCACCGGGCGCTCGGGCGCATGCCGGTCGACCCGATCGACGCGACCGAGACCTCGGCCATCGCGATCGTCGGACCGAGCGACGGTTCCATGGTGGTCGATGCGGTGGTCACGCAGCCCATCGCGGTCGCGCGGTCGTCGCGGCTTCGCCGACTGATGCTGACCCGACCGAAGAGCCGCACGCGGCGCTGATCCGGCCGTTCGATCGGGCCCGATCGACCCCGGATCGGGCTGCGCTCGCGGAGTATCAATATCCTCCTGCAGGATGACGCGAATCGCACCTGAGACGGATGGGCTTTCGTCGACACTTTCCTAATGTGGAACCAGCGGATGTTCCGCAGACCGGGGGGTCAAGATGTCGACATTGGGAGTTGCCAACGGATTGGCGGCCGTGATGGTGCCGATGGGCATCATCGGGGCGGCGCTCGCCGCCGTGTGTGCGATCGTGGCGGGGGTCGCGATCATGCGTGGAGCCGGGGGGCTCAGCGGCGGCGCGGTCGGGCTGTGGATCCCGTTCGCCTTGATGAGCTTCACGGCCTCCTTCGCCAATCAGTGGCTGCCGTTGATCGCCTCGGGCGCGGCGCTCGCCGCGATGCTGATCCTCGGCGGAGTGGTGCGAGCCATCATCGCGGTCGCCGACGGCGGGCGGCCGTCGCGTCGGTCGGCTGCGGTTCCGGTGTCGGCTGCAGCGCCCGTGTCGGCGCCTGCACCGGTGTCGCCGATGGCGCAGATGCGGATGCCGGCGACGGCGACATCAACGATCGCGGTCGTCTCGACGCCCTGATCTCCTGCGTCGGCGGTTCACAACTCCTCAAGAACCTGCTCGCCTCGCCCGCCCGCGGTCGGAATCCCGGTTGCCGGTCGTCGTGCGCGGCACGGTCTTGAGGAGTTGTGAACGCTCAGCGTGTGAGCAGGCCTACGCCGTCGCGCAGTTCGAAGACGAGCTGCGTCTCGGTGCCGCGCACGACCGGATGGATCGTGATGTGTTCGAGCACGATGTCACGCAGCGCCGTCGCGTCCTCCACGGCCACGTGCACGAGGAAGTCGTCGACGCCGGCGACGTGGAACACCTGCAGCGCGCGGGGGATGCTCGCCAGTGCGTCGAACAGCGCCGTGACCTTCTGCCCCGTGTGGTTGGCGAGACGTACCTTGATGATCGCCTGCAGCGGGAAGCCGACGGCGGCCTCATCGAGGCGGATGCGGGTGTCGCGGATGATGCCGCGCTCGCGCAGCGAACGTACCCGGTGCGCGCAGGTCGACTCGGCGAGGTTCAGGCGATGGGCGAGTGCCTTGTTGGTGATGTCGGCGTCGCGTGTGAGCACGGCGAGCAGTTCCAGGTCGATCTCGTCGAGCGGGGAGCCTTGTGCTTTGGGCAACAGTGGTCCTTTCGTGCGGCCGATCATTGCTCAGAATAGCGAATCAGGCCTAAGAACTGGTGGATGCTGTCGTTCAGAGGCAATATTCCCGTGATTCAGGCAACGTGGAAGCATGACTGCACCGCTGCATCCTGACACCGTCGCCGTGCACAGCGGCCGTTCCGACCTCGAAGGGCTCGGAGTCCACGCGCTCCCGATCGACCTCTCGACGACGAACCCACTGCCCGACATCGAACGCGGCGGCGACTCGTACGAGGCGATGGCGACCGGCGGCCGTCCGCCCGCTGACGGCAGCATGGTCTACGCACGCCTCTGGAACCCGACGGTCGCGCGCTTCGAGGATGCGCTGGCTGAGCTCGAGCAAGCCGAGGCATCCGTGGCGTTCGCCTCGGGCATGGCCGCGATGACCGCGGTGATCCTCGCGCACACGGGTGCGACGGGGCTCCGGCACGTCGTCGCCGTCCGTCCGCTGTACGGGGGCACCGACCACCTGCTCGGCTCCGGTCTGCTCGGCGTCCAGACGACCTACTGCCACCCGGATGAGGTGGCGCGCAGCATCCGTCCCGACACGGGGCTCGTGGTGCTCGAGACGCCGGCGAATCCCACCCTCGAGCTCGTCGACATCGCCGATGTCGTGCGGCAGGCGGGCACCGTGCCCGTTGTCGTCGACAACACGTTCGCGACGCCGGTGCTGCAGAACCCGATCGATCTGGGCGCCGCGATGTCGCTGCACAGCGCCACGAAGTATCTCGGAGGGCACGGCGACGTGATCGCCGGCGTCGTGGCCTGCAGCGAGCAGACCGCCGAAGCCCTGCGCCGTGTGCGGGCGGTGACGGGCGGACTGCTGCATCCACTCGGCGCGTACCTGCTGCACCGCGGCCTCACGACCCTGCCGGTACGGATGCGGCAGCAGCAGGAGAACGCGCGCCGGATCGTGCAGTGGCTGATCGACCGGCCGGAGGTCGACGAGGTCTTCTACCCCGGACTCGACGGCGACCCGCACGGCATCCTCGACCGGCAGATGCGTGGCACCGGCGCCATGATCGCGATGCGCATGCGGGGCGGCTTCGCCGCGGCAACCGAGATCACGACGGCGACCCGGCTGTTCACCCACGCGGTCTCGCTCGGGGGAGTGGACTCGCTGATCCAGCATCCCGCCGCGCTGACCCACCGGCCCGTCCCGCCCGAGGCGCGCCCTGCTGCTGACGTGCTGCGCCTCTCGATCGGCCTCGAGAACGCCGATGATCTGATCGCCGACCTCGCTCAGGCGTTCGGGAGTCTGCCCGCCACTGTCGGCGCCTCACCGCTGCCGGACGAGGTCGTGCGGGCCTGAGCGCCGGTTCGGCGGTCTTGTTGCTCCCTGCGGACCTCGCCTAGGGTCGTGACCGTGCCCCACCAGCCCTTCGCCGATCTGCGCGTCTCCGGCCGGCCATCGCTCTCCCATGTCGACCTCGGGGAACTCGACGGGTTCCGCTTCTCAGACGGACTCGGTTTCCCGCCGTCGTATCGCGGATACGTTCGTCACGCGGGCTGGGCGCGTCTCGTCGGACTGTGGTTGATCTACCCGCCGGTGCTCGCCGGCTGGGCGGACGGTCTGTCCGGGCGCGGTGGCGCGCTGACGCGGCGGTTCCGCGAGGCCTATGAGGACGGCCACGTCGAGGAGTTCGATTGGATGGTCGAGCCGGACGGTTCCTGGGAGCTCGTGGCCTCCCTCGACGTCTTCGGGTGGAGCGAGAACGGCGATTACCTGCTGTGGGATACCTCCTCGCGCACACCGGACGGTGAGTTCCCCGTCTGGGTGTCGTGGGGCGGCAACGCGCTCCACCGCGCGGGCGCGGATCTCCACGAGGCTCTCGTCATGATCTGCGGCCGCGTTGCGAGCTGGACGAGCGAATCCGGGGATGAATTGCAGCCGCTGGAGCCGTCGCCTCTGTGACGGGCCGCCCGACGACGCGCCGATTCGGGGTCAGCCCGGGAGGCGGATCGTGCCCGTGGCGAGACGCTCTGTCGGCATGCGGTCGCGGTTGTATGTGATCTCGTCGTAGCCGTGCGGGGTGGGCACGCCGTCATCGTCGAGACTCACGAACACGATCTTCTCGATCGTGAGGATGCGCTTGCGCGTGATCATGTTGCGTGCGACCGCCCGCATGGTCAGCGAGGTGGTGCCGAACTGCGTGGCCTGCAGGCCGATCTCGATCAGGTCGCCCTGCACCGCCGACGCCTCGAAGTTGATCTCGGAGATGTGCTTGGTGACGGCGCGGTAGTTGCCCAGCTGCACGATCGCATAGATCGCGGCCTCTTCATCGATCCACTTCAGCAGGCTCCCCCCGAACAGTGACCCGTTGGCATTGAGGTCTTCGGGGCGTACCCACTTGCGGGTGCGGAAGTTGAGTCCGTCTTCGGACCATGCCGACGGTTTCGGTGTCTTCTGAGACTTCTGTGGGGCCATGATCCGAGGCTAGGAGCGTCGTGAGTCCACCGTGTTACGACGAGTTTTCGTGGGCGCGTCTGCTGCGGGCAGAGCGGCCCAGGGCAGAATCGTGCCAACGGCTGCCGATGGCGACGGATGCTGAGGGCATGAGCGAAGACACCCCCATTCCGCAGTTCGGCGCCGAAGCCCGTCGAGCCCTGTTCCACGAGCGTGTGCTGGTGCTCGACGGAGCCCTCGACGACGACAACGGCACGCTGCTCATGACGCAGATGCTCACGCTGTCGGCCGAAGACCCCGCCACCGACATCGCCCTGTGGATCCATTCCCCGGGCGGATCCGTGCCGTCGATGCTGGCGATCCGCGACATCATGCGGCTGATCCCGAACGACGTCACGACCCTCGCACTCGGACTCGCGTGCAGCGCCGGGCAGTTCCTGCTCTCGGCGGGCACCCACGGCAAGCGGCGGGCGCTGCCGCATGCGCGCATCCTCATGCATCAGGGGTCGGCGGGCATCGGCGGTTCGGCGGGCGAGATCGAGACCCAGGCCGACGACCTGCGCCACATGCGCGACACCGTGCTCGGGCTCATCGCCGACGACACGGGTCAGCCGGTCGAGCGCATCTTCGAGGACTCGCTGCACGACCGCTGGTACACCGCGGCGCAGGCGCTGGAGTACGGATTCATCGACGCGACCGTCGGCTCGATCGCCGAGGTGATGCCGCGCAGGCGTGCCCGCGTCGGATTGGGGGCGGGCGCATGAGCGGCTACACGATCCCGAACGTGATCGCGCAGCATCCGCGCGGGGAACGCATCATGGACGTCTACTCGCACCTGCTCGCCGAGCGGGTCATCTATCTCGGCACCGGCATCGACGCGGGTGTCGCGAACGCGCTGATCGCGCAGTTGCTGCACCTCGACGCCGACAGTCCGGAGACCGGCATCCAGTTCTACATCAACAGCGAGGGCGGCGACCCGGGCGCTGCGCTGGCGATCTACGACACGATGCAGCACATCCGTCCGCGCATCGCCACGACCTGCGTCGGTCAGGCGATCGGACCGGCCGCGTTGCTGGTCGCGGCCGGAGCGCCGGGGGAGCGGTCGGCGCTCGCGCACGCGCGCATCGTGCTGCATCAGCCGGCCGGCCAGTCGCGCGGGGCGATCCCCGACCTGATCCTCGCGGCCGACGAGGTGGTGCGGGTGCGATCCGACATGGAGGCGATCCTCGCGCGGCACAGCGGACGCACGGTCGAGGAGCTGCGGGCCGACACCGACCGTGACCGCGTGTTCACGGCATCCGCGGCGCGGGAGTACGGGCTGATCGACACCGTGCTGGGGGCGCGCGGCGACTGAGCGGGGCCGTCGGGGCCGACGGGGACGTCGGGGGCTTTCGGGTGGCGGGTGCCTGTTCGCTGTGCAGGGAGAAGTTCACGATGCAGGGCGGATTCCGTCACATCACCGTGCGTCCTGGACCTCTCCCTGCACGGCGTGCGGCGGGCCGGCTGCCGCGGCTCAGGCAGCGAGGGCGAAGGCCCCGGCCGACACCGAGACCACGGCCGCCACCGAGACCGCGGCGGATGCCGGGACTGCGGTCGACCGCAACTCCTCGGCCACGGCGCTGGTCAACTCGATCAGGCTCGTGTCGAGAGCGCCGGCGATCGCCGCGATCATCTCGCTCGACGGCTCCTTGCGTCCGCGTTCGACCTCCGACAGGTACTGCGGCGAGACGCCGGCCTTCTCGGCGGTCTCGGTGAGCGTCTCGTCACGGTCGTGTCGTCGTCGGCGCAGCTGGTCACCGAGCAGGTGGCGCCACAGCGGCTCGGGGTCGCTGAGGCGGGGGCGAGCGGTGCGGGGTACGCGCGGGAACGGGACGATGTCGGCCATGCCTCACGATAATCCGCGGCATCCGGCGGGTTCGAGCCGTTCTGCTCAGAGCAGAAAGCTCACACCTCGGTGCGATCCGGAGCGGGGGCGGATTCGTCGGTGGGCGCGGCGGCTGCCGCCTCGGTCGCCGCCCAGCTCGCGAGCATCGTCAACTTGTCGGCCGAGGCGGTTCCGGGCTCGACGGTGTAGGTCGACAGCTGCAGCCCGGGGTCGGCGGGCAGCTCGAACGCCTCGTAGGTGAGTTCCAGCTCGCCCACGACCGGATGGTTGATGCGCTTCACCCCGGTGCGGTGGAACCGCACGTTGTGCGCCGCCCACAACGACCGGAACCGGTCGCTTCTCGTCGACAGCTCGCCGACGAGGTCGGTCAGCCTCCGGTCGAACGGGTTGCGGCCGGCCTCGCCCCGCATGGCGGCGACGAGTTCCTGGGTGTTGCGGTCCCAGTCGACGTAGAAGTTCGGGGCTGCGGGATTGAGGAACGCGAAGCGTGCACTGTTCGGCTGCGGCTCGGCGAACACGGGGGCGTAGAGCGCGCGACCGAGCGCGTTGCCGGCCAGGTAGTCGAAGTAGCTGTTGCGCACCAACGCCGGAGCCCCGGTCATCGCATCCAACAGGCGCAGGATGCTGGGTCGCAGCACTTCCGACTTCTTGCGGGGCGTGCGCGCCACGGGCGAGGTGTTGGCCGTGCGAGCGAGGTCGAACAGGTGCGCGGTCTCGGCCTCGTCCAACTGCAGGGCCCGGGCGAGAGCGTCGAGCACGCTGTCGGATGCCCCCGACAGGTCGCCGCGTTCGAGGCGTGTGTAGTAGTCGACGCTCACGCCGGCGAGCAGGGAGACCTCTTCGCGGCGCAGCCCCGGCACGCGCCGGTTTCCACCGAAGGTCGGGAGACCGGCCTGATCAGGGGTGATGCGTGCGCGCCTCGTCGAGAGGAACTCGCGCACTTCGCTGCGGGTGTCCATGAGGTCGACGCTACGCCGTCCGTGCGGCGAGAGGGAGGTACTGGTGGTACCGGGGAGCTAGAGCGCAGCGGTCACGCCGGGCAACAGCTTTCCGAGGATCGCGCCGAGCTGATCGCGCTCCTCGGCCGTGAGCGGATCGAGCACGAGTTCGCGCACCTGCTCGACGTGCACGGGGGCCGCGGTGCGCAGCATCTCGCGACCGGCCTCGGTGAGCGCAGCCGACAGGGTGCGCTTGTCGGTGCTGCAGGAGGTGCGTGAGACCCAGCCCTTCTCCTCGAGCGAGTCGAGCGCGTGGCTCAGCCGCGACCTGCTCAGGCCGGCGATCCGGGCGAGCTCGGTCATCGTCACGACGCCCTCGCCCTGACCGGCGAGCGTCACGAGGATCGCGTACCGCGCGTGGTTGAGGCCGACCTCGTCCTTCAGCGTGCGGTCGAGAACCTGCGGCAGCAGCTGCACGAAACGGATGACGGGGAGCCAGGTCTCCATCTCGGTGTCGTCGAGCCGCCGCGGGTGCACACGCTCCGCTGTCATGGTGCGCTCCTCGGGGGTCACGCCGCTGACAGATCGAGCGTGTGGGAGGTGTGATCCCGCTTGGCCTGCAGGTAGCGGGTGTTCGCCTCCGACAGGTGCACCTCGGTGCGCACGCGTTCGGTGACCGCGATGCCCAGCGCTTCGAGCTGCACGGCCTTGTCGGGGTTGTTGCTCAGCAGGCGGATGCCGTCGACTCCCACAGCGCGCAGCATCTGGGCGGCGACCGTGTAGTCGCGCTCGTCCTCGCCGTGGCCCAGCGCGACGTTGGCTTCGTAGGTGTCGAGTCCGGCATCCTGCAGCGCGTAGGCGTCGAGCTTGGCGTAGAGGCCGATGCCGCGGCCTTCCTGCCGCAGGTAGAGCAGGAAACCACCCTCGTCGGCGATGCGTTCGGCGGCTTCGCGCAGCTGCGGGCCGCAGTCGCAGCGTTCCGATCCGAAGACGTCGCCCGTCAGGCATTCGCTGTGCGGGCGCACGAGGGGCGCATCGCCGCCGTCGGCCGCACGCTCGAGTGCGGCGCGCCAGTCGCCCAGGCCGAGGAGGAGGTGTTCGCGGCCGTCGACCAGTCCGTCGAAGGTGACGACGTCGGCCGTGGTGGAGAATCCGTCACCGAAGCGCAGCGGCACACGCACGCGCGTGCGCTCGGTCGCGACCGGAACGACGGTTGAAGTTTCAATCATGTGGGGTGAAACACGCCGCGATCGTTTCTATTCCCGCCGTCGGCGCACGAACTTCAGCTCGCTGGCCAGTATGCCGAGCACCACGAGCGCGCCGCCGATCAGCGCGGTCACGGGCAGGCGCTCGCCGGCGATGCGTCCGATGACGCCCGCCCACACCGGCTCACCGGCGTAGATGATCGTCGCGCGCGTGGGCGAGACCGACTTCTGTGCCCAGTTCATCGTGAGCTGGATGAGGCAGCTCGCCGCGCCCAGACCCACCGCACAGCCGACCCAGATCCACGAGAACTCGGGGAACCCCTCCCCGACGACCGGCATCGTGAGCAGCCCGAGCACACCGGCGGTGAGCAGCTGGATCACGGTGATGCGGCCGAGGTCGATCTTGCCCGCGAACACACTGATGAGGATGATCTCCGCCGCGATCGGCAGGGTGCTGATCATGGTCGCGATCTCGCCCGTGCCGAGGGTGAGGGCGAACGCGTCCGGACCGGCGATCAGCAGTAGGCCGACGAACGCCAGACCCGCGCCGACGAACGCCATCGTCGGTGGACGCTTGCGGAACACCGCCCACTGCGCGAACGGCACGAGCGGCACGTACATCGCCGTGATGAAGGCGGAGGTGCTGCTGTTGATCGTCTGCAGTCCGAGGGTCTGCAGGCCGTAGCCGAGGTAGATCATCACGCCGATCGCGACACCCGCGCCGATGTCGCGCCAGCGGATGCCGCGCAGCACGCGCCGGAAGATCACGACGCTGATGAGCCCGGCCACCAGGAAACGGATGCCGACGAAGAACCAGGGACCCGAGTGCTGCATCGCCCAGTGCACGAGCAGGAACGTGCTGCCCCAGACGGCGGTGATGCCGATGAGGGCGGCCTCCTGCGGGCGGAGGCGCATCCAGCGCAGAGTGGAGGGCATGGAAGAGGCCCTTTCTCGACGGTGTTCTCGACGGTGCCGGATCGAGCCTAGCGCCGAGACGGTGTGACGCTCGACGTCAGAAACGGTCATCCGCGCCCCCCTGCCGAGGCGACTGGGTAGCCTCGCAGAATGAGCAACTTCACGACCGTCGATGAGCTGAACGAGCTGCTGACCGGAGGCGCGCCCGTGCGCGTGCTCGACGTGCGGTGGCGGTTGGACAAGCCCGACGGTCACGCGGAGTACGCGAGCGGGCACATCCCGGGTGCGGTCTACGTGCCCCTGCATGACGAACTGGCCACGCACGGCGAACCATCGGAGGGCCGCCACCCGCTGCCTTCGACCGAGAGGCTGCAGACGGCGGCGCGGCGCTGGGGTGTGAACGCCGGCGATGTGGTGGTCGCCTATGACGATGCGAAGGGCCTCGCCGCGGCGCGCGCCTGGTGGCTGCTGCGCCAGGCCGGAGTCGACGTGCGGGTTCTCGCGGGCGGCATCCGTGCGTGGATCGCGGCCAACCTCCCGCTCGCCACCGACGATGTCACGCCCGACGCGGGCGACGTCGTGCTCGACGAGATCGGCGGCGAGGCGCTGTCGATCGATGAGGCCGCCGCGTTCCCGGCATCCGGCGTGCTGCTCGACGTGCGCGCGCCCGAGCGCTACAGCGGCGAGACCGAGCCGCTGGACCCTGTGGCCGGGCACATCCCCGGTGCCGTGAACCTCCCGACCGGGTTGCACCTCGACCCGGAGGGCAGGATCCTCGACCGCACCACGGTGCTGAAGACGTTCGAGAGCGTGGGTGTGGTTCCGGGCTCCTCCGTCGCCGCCTATTGCGGGTCGGGCATCACCGCCGCGCACACCGTGCTGATCCTCGACGAGGTCGGCATCGAGGCGAAGGTCTTCCCCGGTTCGTGGAGCCAGTGGTCGAACACCCCCGGACGCCCGATCGCCACCGGCGACCAGCCCGGCTGAGCGACGGCGGCACCGCCGCCCGTACCGAAGCGAGGTCACCGCGACCGGCGGCGGCATCCACTCCGCGCCCCCGCGTAGACTGGGGGGAACACCCCGGAGGACTCTGCATCGTCATGTCTGCCCCTGCTCGCGCGTTCACCGCGCGCCACGTCCAGTTGCTGCGCGCGCTGTTCGCGGCCGCCGCTGCGCTGATGATCACCTTCTCCTCCGACCACTCGGCCCCGGTCGGACTGGCCGTGTTCAGCGGCTTCGTGCTCGTGACCGCCCTGGTGCAGATCCTCGCCGCGTGGCTCGTGCTGCCTGCCGGATCCCGCTGGCCGTCGGTGCTGCAGGGGGCACTGGGCATCGTCGCGGGCATGGTCACCGGCATCCCGATGTGGCGCACGGATGACCTCTTCTTCATCGTCGTCGTGACGTGGGGCCTGCTGACGGGTGGGATCGAACTGCTCGCCGGGTTCCGCGCGCGCCGCACCGCCGACCCGCTCGCACGCGATGCGATCACGGTGGGCGCCTTCGGCGTGCTGCTCGCGCTGGCGCTGCTGCTCATCCCGGCCGGATTCCTGCAGGAGTACACGATCGACAAGGCCGGCACCTTCGTGCTGTCCGGCATCATCCTGGGCGTCGGCATCTTCGGCGGATACGCGGCCATCGTCGCGGTCTTCCTCGGCATCGCCGGCCTGACCCCGCGTCGGGCGGATGCCGTGGCCACCGCCACCGCATCCGACGACGTTCCCGACGACACGGCAGCTGCCGCACCGTCGACGACTGCCGAGCTCGGAGGAGACCGATGAGCGACGAGAAGCCGACCCGTCGGGACATCCTGCGTCCGCTGCACCTGCTGGGGATCGCCCTGGGGTGCGGTGTCTTCGCGATGGTGGTGACCCTGGTGACGACCGGCGCGTTCACGCTCCGGGTCAACACCGCGATCGCCAACGGCACATACGACGGCCTCACCCCCGTCGTGCTCGGCCTCGTCGTGGGCGGCGGCGCGTTCATCGCCACGCTGCTGATCCTGTCGATGCTGATCCTCGCCGTCGACCCGGCCGCGGTGACCAAGACGGTCGACCGTCCGGTGCTCTACGACCCGGAGCCCGAGAGCGGCACCGACGCAGCCTCCGGCGACGCGGCCTCCGACCGCAAGGAATAGTCGTGCGTCGCCGCGGCTTGTGCCTGAGGTGACCGCCTCCGTCGACCGCGCATCCGTGGGACTGCGCTCCGCCCGCGGACCGGTGCTCGGGGCGCTGATGCTCTCGACCGGACTCATCGCGATCGACGCGACGATCCTCGCGACCGCGGTGCCCAGCATCGTGCGTGACCTCGGCAACTACCAGCAGTTCCCCTGGCTGTTCTCGGTCTATCTGCTGGCGCAGGCCGTGAGCGTTCCCATCTACTCGCGCTTCGCCGACACGGTCGGCCGCAAGCCGATCATCCTCCTCGGCATCTCCCTGTTCCTGCTCGGGTCCATCCTCTGCGGCTTCGCCTGGAACATGCCCTCGCTGATCGCGTTCCGCGTCATCCAGGGCCTCGGCGCCGGTGCGGTCGCACCGATGGCCATGACGATCGTCGGCGACATCTACACGGTCGCCGAGCGCGCCAAGGTGCAGGGATACATCGCGAGCGTGTGGGCGGTCTCCTCGGTGGTCGGCCCCGCGCTGGGCGGCCTGTTCGCGCAGCTCGACGCCTGGCGGTGGATCTTCTTCGTCAACGTCCCGCTGTGCCTGCTCGCCGCATGGATGCTGCTGCGCAAATACCACGAGAAGAAGCAGACGCAGCGCCACCGCATCGACTACGGCGGAGCGGTGCTGCTCACGCTCGGACTCACCGGCCTCATCCTGGGGATGCTCGAGGGCGGCAACGCCTGGGCGTGGATCTCGGTGCCCAGCGCGATCTGCTTCGGTGTCGGCATCCTGGCGCTCGCCGCATTCGGATGGGTGGAGCGGCGGGTCGCCGAGCCGATCGTCGACCTGCGACTCGCGGCGCGCCCGCTCATCCTCAGCACCACGATCGTCTCGCTCGGTGTGGGAGCGCTGCTGACCGGCATCACCAGCTTCGCGCCCGCGTACCTGGAGGGGTCGATCGGGATCGTGCCGCTGCTGTCGGGGCTCGCCGTCGCCGCCCTGACGCTCGGGTGGCCGATCGCCGCGGCCAACGTCGGCCGACTGTACCTGCGCATCGGGTTCCGTCGCACGGCGCTCATCGGCATGAGCATCACGACGACCGCCGCGCTCGTGCTCGCCATCGTCTCGCCCTGGCCGAGCCCGTTCACGGTCGCCGGCATCGCCTTCGTGCTCGGCTTCGGGCTGGGCTGGACCGCCGCGCCCACGCTGATCGCCGCCCAGGCCTCGGTCGGATGGGGCGAGCGCGGCGCGGTGACCGGCATGAACGCCTTCGCGCGGTCGGCCGGAAGCGCACTGGGGGTCGCGGTGTTCGGGGCGATCTCGAACGCGGTGATCGCGCAGGGCGCGGGGCCGGACGACCCCGGCACGATCGTGGACGCCTCGGTCTGGGTGTTCGTCGGCGCCGCGGTGACCGCCGTGCTCACGTTGATCGCGGTGACGTTCATGCCGAAGGACGCGGTCCAGAGTCGATCGGGCGAAGTCGGGGCCTAGTTCGGTCGGGTGCGGCTGGTGGTGCTTGGCGTTCATAACTCCGCAAGAACGACGGGTCGCACCGACGCCGCGCCCGTAGTTCCGCGGGGTGCGAGCGCGCGGTCGCACGTTTCTCCGGAGTTGTGAACGTGCACCCGGGCGCACCGGGGCGTACCGGGGGCACCGGGCGCCCGGCGACCACCGCCGGAATCAGCGGGCGAGGCGTTCCGCGATGCCCGTGTACGTCGCCGGTGTCAGCGCGAGGAGGCGCTGCTTCGCGGCGTCGCCGATCTCCAGACCCTGCACGAACTCGGCCAGTTCCGCTCCGCCGACGCGGTGTCCGCGGGTGAGCTCCTTGAGCAGCGCGTAGGGGTCGCTGATCGTCGAGCGGCCGGCCACGACCTCGGCACGGATCACGGTCTGGATCGCCTCGGCGAGCACTTCCCAGTTCACGTCGAGGTCGGCCAGCAGCACGTCGCGCGAGAGCGAGATCTCGTTGAGCCCGCGGCGCAGGTTGTCGAGCGCGAGCAGCGAGTGCCCGAACGCGACGCCGATGTTGCGCTGCGTGGTCGAGTCGGTGAGGTCGCGCTGCAGGCGGCTCGTGACGAGCGTCTGCGAGAGCGAGCCGAGCAGGGCGCCCGAGAGCTCGAGGTTCGCCTCGGCGTTCTCGAACCGGATCGGGTTGATCTTGTGCGGCATGGTCGACGATCCGGTGGCACCCGCCACGGGGATCTGCGCGAAGTAGCCGAGCGAGATGTAGGTCCAGATGTCGGTGGCGAGGTTGTGCAGGATGCCGCCGGCGTGACGCACGCGGTCGTAGAGCTCGACCTGCCAGTCGTGCGACTCGATCTGGGTGGTGAGGATGTTGAAGCCCAGGCCGAGCCCCTCGACGTACTCGCGGGCGATCGTCGGCCAGTCCGCGTCGGGGTCTGCAGACAGGTGCGCCGACCAGGTGCCGGTCGCGCCCGAGAACTTCGCCAGGTAGTCGGATGCCGCGATCTGGTCGCGCACGCGCTCGAGACGCCACGCGAACACGGCGATCTCCTTGCCCATCGTCGAGGGCGTGGCGGGCTGGCCGTGGGTGCGGGAGAGCATCGCGGCGTCCGCATGCTCGACCGCGATCTCACGCAGCTTGGCGATGACCCCGTCGAGGGCGGGCAGCCAGACGCTCTCGACCGCGCGCTTCACGGTGAGGGCGTACGAGACCGAGTTGATGTCCTCGCTCGTGCATGCGAAGTGGGTGAGCTCGGAGATCGCATCGAGCCCGAGGGTCGAGAGCCGATCGCGCACGAGGTACTCGATGGCCTTGACGTCGTGACGCGTGACGGCTTCCTTCTCGGCGAGCCAGTCGATCTCGGTCTGACCGAAGTCGCGGTACAGCGCGCGCAGGCGCTCCTTGTCGGCATCCGACAGCGGAGCGGTCTCGAACAGCGAGCGATCGGTGAGGGCGATCAGCCATTCGACCTCGACCTCGACCCGGGCGCGGTTGAGGCCGGCCTCGGAGAGGAAGTCGGCGAGGCCCGTGACGGCGGCGCGGTAGCGACCGTCGAGGGGGCTCAGGGGCTGCGGCGGAAGCGAAGGCTGGAAAGTCAGGGGAGTCCTCCTGATCGGGCCCGTCAGATACGGGGAGTGCGGGGGAGTCGTAGGGCGGGTTCGAGCTGGCGGAACAGGCCCCGAGTCGACGCCTCAATCATACCGAGCACGGAATCGAACATGTCGGTGCCCGCGTAGTAGGGGTCGGGCACGTCGTGGGTCGTCGCATCCGGGTCGAACGCGAGGAGGAGCGTGACCTTGCCCTCTTCGTCTTCGTTGTGCGCCCATTCCCGCAGGATCCGCTCGTGCGTGCGGTCGAGGGCGACCACGAGGTCGTTGTCGGCGAAGGAGAGCTGGGTGAACTGGCGTGCGCGATGCTGCGAGCCGTCGTAGCCGCGGCGGGCGAGCGAGTCGATCGTGCGGTGGTCGGCGCGCTCGCCGAGGTGCCAATCGCCTGTGCCGGCGCTCCGTGAGACGATGCGCGATCCGAGTCCCTGCCGTTCGGCGAGATCGCGGAAGACCACCTCGGCCATGGGCGAGCGGCAGATGTTCCCCGTGCAGACGAAGATCACGCGGAAGGGATCCGGGGATGTCACCCGTCCATTCTGCCCGCAGTGTGCGCTCCTGCACAGTCGCGGGCGGGAAGACGGTCGGCTCGCGCGCGTCGATGGCTCACTGTTCCTGCACCGTCGCGGACGTCGTCGAACACTCCACAACCGCCGTGATCCCGGTCAATCATCCGGTGGTGGACTGAGGATGCTGGAGTCATGTACTCCTTCATGCTCGCCGAGAGCGGCTCGTCCGATCAGTTCTGGAACTGGTTCCTGGCCACGCGCGAGGTGGGCCGCGCGCTCACCGCCGTCGAAGAGGCCGCCGGTGGCCTGCGCGCGCTCGTGGCCGCCAGTGAGTGGCATGCCGACGGGGTGCGCGCGCTGCACGATCTGCTGCGGGGGTTGCAGTCTCGCGCCGAGACCACGATGGGCGAGCTGCATGTGCGCGCGTGGGAGCTGAGCCGGATGGGGGAGGCGTGAGCGAGGATCTCGACATCCGGTATGGCGGAGCGATCGCCGTCGACACCGAGATCCTGCGCGACATCGGCACGCGACTGGTGGCGTTGTGCACGCAGTTCGACGATGCGCGCACGGCTGTCGAGCGTGCACGCGAGATCGTCTCGCGCGACGAGCATTTCGACGGGTGGCTCGATGCGGCGACGTTGGGCGCGAGCGGTGATCAGCTGACGTCGTTGTCGGCGGACTGCCGGAGGGCGAGCGAAGGCACGCTGCTCATGGCCGACGCGTACGAGGTGGTGGAGCTTCGCGCACGGGCCGAGGCATTGGCGGTGACGGATGCCGCGGCCGCCGCCTCGGTGCAGGCGCGCATCGATCGGTTGCTGGCGGCCGATACTCGGGTGTCGGCGATGGTCGACTGGCTCGTGGACGAGTGGCGGGAGGGTCGTTTCGACGGTCTTCTGGGGCAGTTCGATCTCGGCGGATTCGTATCACCGCTGTTCATCGGCGGCGCTCTGGGCGGGGTCGTGACCGGGCTGGGGAAGGTGCTCCCCGGCATGACGCTGCGGGGCACCGCCGACCCCGTGACCGTCACTGCCGTGCGGACGACGACGCCCACCGGCGCACCGTCCGGCATCGCTGAGGCGTTCCGGCGCTTCCCGTCTGCGGCCGGCGCGCAGGTCAGGGTCGATCGCTACGTGATGCCCGACGGCACCCGTCGCTTCGTGGCCTACGTCAAGGGATCCCAATCCGTGGCGAACGGCGGTTCGGAGCCCTGGGACATGCGCTCGAACGTGCAGCTCTACGGGGGTGAGACGTCGGCGTCGTATCAGGCGACGCTCGACGCACTCGCCCAGGCCGGTGCGGAGCCGGGAGATCGGGTGGATGTCGTGGCCCACTCGCAGGGCGGAGCGATCGCGGCTCATCTCTCGATGGAGAGCGATTACGACGTGCAGGTGCAGATCACCGCCGGGAGTCCCGTCGAGCCCACGCTGCGTGATGACCAGGTGATCGTCCAGCTGCGGCATACCGACGACGTGGTGTCGGCCCTGGCGGCCGGTGGATCCCCGGAAGGCACCGGATCTTCCGACAGCTTCACGGCGGAGCGGGTGGGCGATCCGGCGCGCGGCTTCCAGGACCTCGCGTTGGCGCCGCACCAGCTCGAGGCGTACATCGACACCGCCGAGCAGGTCGATGAGTCGGGCGACGTGCGGGTGCGGGCGCTCGACGACTACTGGGCGGAGCTCGACGACGCGGTGGAGATCACGGCGACCGAGTACCGGGCCACGCGCGATGAGTAGTGGCGGCGAATAGTGGCGGTGCGGTGCGGCCGACGCTGTCGGTCAGTCGGTCAGTCGGTCAGTCGGTCAGTCGGTCAGTCGGGTGAGTCGGTCAGTCGCGGCGCGAGCGCTTGTTCTGCGGGCGCAGGATGAAGCCGAACAGTCCGTTGATCACCGAGATGATGATCGCGGCGAGCACGCCCCACCAGAAGTCGCCCACCGTGAGGCCCCAGCCGAAGCCGCTCGTGATCCAGGCCGTGAGCCACAACAGGAAGCCGTTGATCAGGAAGCCGATGAGACCGAAGGTGAGGATGTAGAGCGGGAAGGCGACGATCTTCACGACCGTCCCGATGATGGTGTTCACCAGGGCGAAGATCGCGGCGACGGCCAAGAGCGTCAGCACGAGCTGCAGTGTCTCGGCGGGCGGGAACGCGGTGATCTGCACCTGCAGGGCAGGGATCAGCGTCACGACCCAGAGGGCGAACGCGTTGACGACGACTCGGATGATGAAGCGCATGGTGCGATCAGTCTTCCACGATCGGCCGGGGATGTCAGCGGTTCGCGTCGTCGCGGCGCACGCGGTGGGTCTGAATGCGCCGCTCGGACTCATCGAGATCGATTGTGCCCGACGCGACTCCGACCACCAGGTCGAATGCGTCATCGGTGGAGAAGTCGTGCTTCCACCCGTTGATCCAGAGAAACGCCACGAAACTCGTCCAGGATGTGCGTTTGTTCCCATCGAACAACGGATGGTTCCGCGCCAGCGATTCCAAGAGGGCAGCGCCCTTGCGGTCGATCGTCGGATACGCGTCGTCGCCGAAGAGCGATGCGGCGGGCCGTGCCAGCGCGGACGCGAGCAGACCGGCGTCGCGTACGTGGAAGCCGAGACGGTCGACGATGAGCAGGCCGTCTTCCAACGTGAGGTACTCGGTCATGCGTCTTCGAGGCGCTCCAGGAGGACCCTGTCATTGCTGAGGACGAAGTCGACAGCGGAGTTCACCTCGGCGGTGCGCGAGGAGTCCCGCACGAACCGGTCGGCCGCTTCGATCAGGAGGGCGTGCTTGGAGGTGTGCCGTCGCGCGGCCAGCTCGCCCAGCTGCGCATCGAGGTCTTCCGGAAGCCGCACGGTCATCGCCATACCAAAATGGTACTACCGGGCCCTCGCCTCCGACAGGGATGCGGGAGAATCCCCGGCATCCGGGACCGCCGCCGCACCCCCGACTTCTAGACTCGTCACTGTGACCGAGCCGATTCTGCCCCGCATCCGACCAGCCATCGCCGCCCTCGCGCCGTATCGCCAGGGGAAGCAGGCCGGGCCCGACGCCTTCAAGCTGTCGAGCAATGAGAACCCGTTCGATCCGCTCCCCTCGGTCGTGGCGGCGCTGCAGCACACCACGCCGATCAACCGCTATCCCGATGCGACAGCCGGCCGGCTGCGGGCCCGACTGAGCGAGCGCTACGGCGTCCGACCCGATGAGGTGCACGTCGCCGCGGGCAGCGTCTCGATCCTCCACCAGCTGATCCTCGCCTCGGCATCCGTCGGCGACGAGGTCATCTACGCCTGGCGCTCCTTCGAGGCCTACCCGAGCCTTCCGCTGGTCGCCGGAGCGACCGGAGTGCAGGTGCCGCTCACGGCCGAATCCACGCATGACCTCGACGCGATGGCGGATGCCGTCACCGAGCGCACGCGCGCCATCATCCTCTGCACCCCGAACAACCCGACCGGCCCGATCATCACGAGCGCCGAGTTCGCCGCCTTCGTCGAGCGCGTCCCGGCCGATGTCCTGATCATCCTCGACGAGGCGTACGCCGAGTTCGTCACCGCGCCGGGTGCCGTCGACGGCCTCGCCGAGCGCGTCTTCGAGAGTCACCCGAACGTGGTCGTGCTGCGCACCTTCTCGAAGGCCTACGGGCTCGCCGGCCTGCGCATCGGCTACGCGATCGGCAACGAGAAGGTGCTCGACGCCGCACGCACCACCGGCATCCCGCTGTCGGTCACGTCCGCCGCCGAGAACGCCGCGATCGCGAGCCTCGACGCCGAGGCCGAGCTGCTCGAGCGTGTCGCGGTGATCGTCGAGCGACGCACGCTGCTGGTCGACGGACTGCGTGCGCAGGGATGGCAGGTGCCCGATGCGCAGGCGAACTTCGTCTGGCTGCCCACCGGCGCGCGCACCGACGAGGTCGCCGCCGCATTCGTCGCAGCGGACCTCATCGTGCGTCCGTTCTCGGGCGACGGCATCCGGATCTCGGTCGGAGAAGAGCCCTCCATCGCCCGCGTGCTGGAGGTCGCCGCCGCATCGCGGTGACTCCCGGCGCCTCCATCTCCACGCCGTTTCTCCGGGTTCCGCGCATTTACAAGGGCGTCCTAGGTATGCGTGACGTGGCATGCGGGCGCCGGTAGCGTGAGAACGTGATCACCCCCGAGACACCTCTTGTGCGCGTTCTGGACGAGACCGGACAGTTCGTCCCCTCCGCTGCCGCCGAGCAGTACCTGCCGTTGATCGAAGCGATCAGCGATGCAGAGCTTGAGCAGTTCTACCGCGACATGGTCGTCATCCGCGCCATCGACACCCAGGCGACCAACCTGCAGCGCCAAGGGCAGCTCGCGTTGTGGCCGCCGAGCCGTGGACAGGAGGCGGCGCAGGTCGGCTCCGGTCGCGCCGCCCGCGCGCAGGACACGATCTTCCCCTCGTATCGCGAGCACGCGGTGACGCGTATCCGCGGGGTCGACCCCGTCGACATCATCAAGCTGATGCGCGGCGTCTCGCACGGCGGGTGGGACCCCACCGACCCCAAGAACGGCAACACCCGTCTGTACACGCTGGTTCTCGGCTCCCAGGTGCTGCACGCCACCGGGTACGCGATGGGTCTCGAGTTCGACGGCAGGTCCGGCACCGGAGATGTCGACCGCGACGAGGCCGTCATCGTCTACTACGGCGACGGAGCATCCAGCCAGGGCGACGTGCACGAGGCCATGGTCTTCGCCGCGAGCTACCAGGCGCCCACCGTCTTCTTCCTGCAGAACAACCACTGGGCCATCTCGGTGCCGGTCTCGACGCAGTCGCGCGTCCCGCTCGTGCAGCGCAGCGCCGGCTACGGCATCCCCAGCGTCCGCATCGACGGCAACGACGTGCTCGCCAGCTACGCCGTATCGCGGGTGGCACTCGACGAGGCGCGCAGCGGACAGGGCCCCCGAGCGATCGAAGCGGTCACCTACCGCCTGGGCGCGCACACCACGAGCGACGACCCGACCAAGTACCGCGGCAGCGATGAGGAAGAATCGTGGGCGCGGCGCGACCCGATCCTGCGCATGCGCGCCTTCCTCGAGAACAAGGGTGCTGCGGCATCCTTCTTCGCCGAGGTGGATGCCGAGGGCGCCGACGCCGCGGAAGACCTCCGTGCCCGTTCGGTCGAACTCGGACCGCCGCCCGCAGGGAAGATCTTCGACCATGTCTACAGCGAGCCGCATCCGCTGATCGATGAGCAGAAGGCCTGGCGCGCACGATACGAGGCCTCGTTCGAGGGAGGACACGCATGACTCTCGAGACGATGCCCCTGAGCAAGGCCCTCAACGCGGGCCTGCGTGCGGCGATGGAGAACGACCCGAAGGTTCTGCTCATGGGCGAGGACATCGGGAAGCTCGGCGGCGTGTTCCGCGTGACCGAGCACCTGCAGCGCGACTTCGGCGACCGTCGCGTGCTCGACACCCCGCTCGCGGAGTCGGGAATCGTCGGCACGGCGATCGGCCTCGCGATGACCGGGTTCCGCCCCGTCATCGAGATCCAGTTCGACGGCTTCGTGTTCCCCGCCTTCGACCAGATCACCACGCAGCTCGCGAAGCTCACCAACCGACACGAGGGCGCGATCACCATGCCGATCGTGATCCGCATTCCGTACGGCGGGCACATCGGTGCCGTCGAGCATCACCAGGAGAGCCCGGAGGCGTACTTCGCGCACACTCCCGGACTGCGGGTGGTGTCGCCGTCGACGCCGAACGACGCGTACTGGATGATCCAGGAGGCCATCGCCTCGAACGACCCCGTGATCTTCATGGAGCCCAAGAGCAAGTACTGGCAGAAGGGCGAGGTCGACCTCGCCTCCTCCGCGGCGCCGCTGCATGCCTCGCGGGTGGTGCGCACGGGCACCGATGTCACGCTCGTCGGACACGGCGCCATGGTCACAACCCTGCTGCAGGCGGCCGCACTCGCCGAGGCCGAGGGAACCAGCTGCGAGGTCGTCGACGTGCGGTCGCTGTCGCCGATCGACTACGCGCCCCTGCTCGACTCGGTGCGAAAGACCGGTCGAATGGTCTACGCCCAGGAGGCACAGGGGTTCACGAGCATCGGCAGCGAGGTCGCGGCGACCGTGATGGAGCGGGCGTTCTACGCACTCGAGGCGCCGGTGCTGCGCGTCTCCGGCTACGACACTCCGTTCCCGCCCGCGAAGCTCGAGGGCGCGTATCTTCCGGATGCCGACCGCATCCTCGAAGCCGTGGACCGCTCGCTGGCCTACTGACACCGCTGTTCCATGTTCACAACTCCTCAAAAGCCGGCGCAGGGCGAGCTGCACAGACCCCTTCGGGCCGAATCCGGACCGTTTCTGAGGAGTTATGAACGAGGCACCCTCCGAAAGGACCGCTCATGAGCACGCAGAACTTCAACCTCCCCGACGTCGGTGAGGGCCTGACCGAGGCCGAGGTCGTGACCTGGAAGGTCGCCCCCGGCGACACGGTCGCCATCAACGACGTGATCTGCGAGATCGAGACGGCGAAGTCGCTCGTCGAGCTGCCGTCGCCGCACGCCGGCGTCGTGGGCGAACTGCTGGTCGCCGAGGGCTCGACGGTCGAGGTCGGCACGCCGATCATCACCTTCGTGACGGAAGCGGCCGGTGCCCCCGCCGTGGCCGTGGCGCCCGCTCCGGAAGAGGGCGGCGGCTCGGTGCTCGTCGGCTACGGCACGGGCGGCGGAGCGACCTCGCGGCGCAAGCGTCCGGCTGAGCGCCCCGTGCGCTCCTCGGTCGGCGTGATCGCCAAGCCCCCGATCCGCAAGCTCGCCCGCGACCTCGGTGTCGACCTGACGACGGTCGCGGCATCCGGTGCCGACGGCGAGGTGACCCGCGACGACGTCATGAAGCATGCGTCGCAGGCCAGTGTGTTCCGCAACATCGAGACGCCCGAATGGGGTGCCGTCCGCGAGGAGACCGTGCCCGCGCCGCAGAGCGCCCCGGTCGGACTCGCCCGTGGCATCGCCGCCCCCGCCGCTTCTGCCGGCGACGCCAGCCGCACCGAGTCGATCCCGGTCAAGGGCGTGCGCAAGGCCACATCCTCCGCCATGGTGCAGAGCGCGTACTCCGCGCCGCACGTGACGGTGTGGAAGGAGATCGACGCGAGCCGCACCATGGAGCTCGTCAAGCGCCTCAAGGCCTCGCCCGACTACGCCGACATCCGCGTCTCGCCGCTGCTGATCATGGCGCGCGCCGTGATCTGGGCCGCCCGCCGCACGCCGATGGTCAACGCCGCCTGGATCGAGACCGACTCCGGGGCCGAGATCGCGGTGCGCCACTACGTGAACCTCGGCATCGCCGCGGCCACACCCCGCGGCCTGCTCGTGCCGAACATCAAGGACGCTCAGGATCTCGGCATGAAGGAGCTCGCCAGGGCCCTGAACCGCCTCACGCTCACCGCACGCGAGGGCAAGACCAGCCCCGCCGATCAGCAGGGCGGCACCATCACGATCACCAACATCGGTGTGTTCGGGATGGATGCCGGGACGCCCATCATCAACCCCGGTGAGGCCGGCATCGTGGCGATGGGCACGATCAGCCAGAAGCCGTGGGTCGTCGACGGCGAGGTGCGTCCGCGCTGGGTGACCACGGTCGCAGGCTCCTTCGACCACCGCGTGATCGACGGCGACGGCATGAGCCGCTTCATCGCCGACGTGGCATCCGTTCTGGAGGAGCCCGCGCTGCTCGTCGACTGACACCGGCGTTCGACCGGCATCTCCGGCGTAGGTGATGACTCCGGCGTAGGCCGTTCGAGCTTGAATCGGCCTACCTTCGCGCGATCGCCTACGCCCGGACGGTGCGACACACGAGCGCAGCAAGGGCGGGGGATGCCGCGGGCTACGCCGAGGCGCGCAGCCGCTGCTCCGCGAGCAGGGGCACCGCGCGCTCCCGCGCGAGGCGGCGCGCGGTCGCCACGGCGCCGACCGACACCACTTCGGCGCCGAGCGTCGAGGCGAGGATCTCGGGCGCGGGCAGATGCAGTTCGTCCGGCAGGATGCGCCGGGCCGCGGCGAGCACGGGCTCGATGCTCTCGGCGACAGCTCCGCACACGATCACTCGGTCGGGGTCGTACATGCTCCCGAGCACGCCGACGATGCGGGCCACGGTGGCTCCGACACGGGAGGTCACGAGCAGGGCATCCGCATCGCCCGACGCCGCGAGCGTGAGCAGGAGGCGGGGATCGATGCGGTCACCCTCGACCAGTCGGCCGACTGCGCCGCCGGAGGCGATCTCGCCGGCGTCCATGGCCGAGCGCACCTGGTCCTGTACGGCGTAGCGGAGGCCGAAGGCTGAGCCGACGCCGACGATGTGGTCGAACACCACGCCCTCGCCGACGCCGCCGTGCGCGCCGTGCAGCACGTGCCCGTCGACCACCACGCCCCCGCCGAACCGCTCGCTCGCGAGCAGGGCGACGTAGTCGCGGCATCCGATCGCGGCGCCTTCCGCACCCTCCGCGATCGCGGCGAGCTGGGCATCGTTCTTGATCTGCACGACGGGCGCCCAGCCGCGCAGCGCCTCGGCGAGACCGGGGTTGGTGCGCTCCCAGAACCCGTCGGGATGCGGGGGCGAGATGCCGTCACGATTCACCGGCGCGGCCACGCCGATGCACACGGCCAGGACGTCGCCGCGCGCGTGTTCGGCCTCGGTCAACGCATCATCCATCCGTCCGAGGATGGTCTTGCGTCGCTCGGCGGCGGATTGCGAGGGATCGAGGTCGGTGCGGTGGTGCACGAGCGCGCGGTCGCGCAGATCGGCGACCGTGACGGCGAGGTGCGTGTCGCCGGCATCCACGCCGATCACGACTCCCAGCGCGGCCGACAGCACGAAGCGGCGGGAGGGGCGGCCGGAGCGGTAGCTTCCGGCGACGCGGGCGTTCGGGAGCTCTGTCAGCACGGCTGCGCCGACGAGCGTGTCGATCGCGTCGATGGCGGTGGAGCGGGTCATCGACGTGCTCGCCATCACCTCGGTCGCGGTGAACTCCCCGGTGGTCCAGGCGAAGTCGAGCACGGCACCGACGCTCGCGCGTCCGGTGCCCAGGTCTGCGGAGACTTCTGTCACAGGCCTTGACCTCCCTCTCATCCAATGAGAGAGTACCGTTCGACAAAGTAAATTCGCTCACTAGATTTAGTACGCGGATCTACATATCGAAAGGACGACGGTGTCTGTGAATCGAACACGCGCGGTGCGCTGGGTCGCCGGGGCCCTCGGGCTCACGCTCGTCGGGGCCGCTCTCACGAGTTGCGCAGCCGGCTCCGGGGCGGAGACCATCCGCTTCACCTTCAGCAAACGCGAGGCGATCGGCTTCATGACCGAGCTGGTCGCGGCCTACAACGCCTCGCAGGACGACGTGCGCGTCGAGATCGACACCTCGGGCGTCGACGTCGTCTCTGCCAGTTTCGTGCGGGGCAACCCGCCCGACATCATGCTCGCCAACTACAACTACGAGATCGCCCGCTTCGTGCAGCGCTGTGCGCTCACCGACCTCTCCGAGACGGATGCGGCGTCGGACATCCGCGACGACCTGCAGCCGCTCATGGATCAGTACGGTTCCTGCCCCGGTCGCACGAGCGCCCTTCCGTACTCCGTGATGGCGGCATCCGTCATCTACAACAAGGAGATCTTCGAGGCGCAGGGTCTCGAGGTGCCGAAGACCTGGGATGAGCTCATCGCCGTCTGCGACCAACTGAAGGATGCCGGCATCGACCCGTTCTACGCCACGTTCAAGGACGACTGGACCGTGGGTCAGGGCTGGTACGACTACACCGCCGGCGGCTCCGTCGACGTGATCGACTTCTTCGACGCACTCGCCCAGGAAGGCACGGGGGTCGGCCCCGACTCCGACGTGTCGTTCCAGAAGGACTTCGCCGAGCCCATGGATCGGATGATGCTGCTCGCCGACGAGTACACGAATGCGGATGCCGCGAGCCGCGGCTACGGCGACGGCAACCTGGCCTTCGCGAAGGGCGAGGCGGCGATGTACCTGCAGGGCCCCTGGGCTTTCAGCGAGATCGCGAAGACCGCGCCCGACCTCGAGCTCGGCACCTTCCCGTTGCCCATGACCGACGACCCCGCCGACCTCGGCGTGCGCGTCAACATGGACCTCGCGGCGATGATCCCCGAGGGATCACGGCATCAGGAGGCCGCCCGCGACTTCCTCGAGTTCCTCTACGAACCTCAGAACATCGAGGAGTACAACGCCTCCCAGCTCGGCTTCACCCCGACCGACGGCGCCCCGGCGCCCGATGATCCGCGGGTCGAGGGAATGATCGAGTACTACGACAACGGGCAGATCTACCAGGGTCCGTCCGTGCTCGTCCCCAAGACGCTCCCGATCTTCAACTACGCCCAGGCGATGGTGCTCGGCGCGTCCACCACCTCGACCCTGCGCACCATGGATGCCGACTGGGCGAGGATCGCGTTCCGCGCTCCGATCCCGTCGACCCAGGACTCGGCATCGGGCGACGCATCCGCATCCGGCGAGACAGAGGAGTCCGCGCCATGACGAACACCGCACTGCCGAACCCGGCAGCTCCCCGCATCACCAAGCCGAACACCCCGACCACCGACACCACGGCGATCGTCACCGGCGGGCCGCGCAAGCTCGGTCGGCGCACCCGCCGGGTCGAGCCGATCTACTATCTGTTCCTGCTGCCGACGCTCGTGCTCTTCACGCTCGCGATCACGGTGCCCGGGGTCATGGGCATCTTCTTCAGCTTCACCGACTCCATCGGGATCGGCGAGTGGAACTTCAACGGCCTGACGAACTACATCGCGATGTTCAGCGATCCGGCCATCCTGCAGAGCTACCTGTTCACGTTCGGCTTCTCGATCGCCACGGTGATCGTCGTCAACGTGGTCGCGTTCCTGCTGGCGGTGGGGCTGACCTCCCGCATCCGCTTCAAGACCGGGCTGCGCACCGTCTTCGTCATCCCGATGGTCATCTCGGGCATCATCATCGCCTACGTCTTCAACTTCCTGTTCTCCAACTCGATCCCCGCCGCCGGCGCCGCCACCGGCATCCCGTGGCTGTCGACGAGCCTGCTCGCGAACCCGGATCTCGCCTGGATCGCGATCGTGATCGTGACCGCGTGGCAGGCCGTGCCCGGCACGCTGCTGATCTACATCGCGGGCCTGCTCTCGGTGCCGGGCGAGGTGTACGAGGCCGCGAGCATCGACGGGGCGAGCAAGACCCAGCAGCTGACCCGCATCACTCTTCCGCTCGTCGCCGGCTACGTGGTGATCAACGTGATCCTCGGGTTCAAGGGATTCCTCAACGCCTACGACATCATCGTCGGACTCACCAACGGCGGGCCGGGAACCTCCACCCGCAGCGTCGCGATGACCATCATCGCGGGCTTCAACGGCGGCGACTACGCCTACCAGATGGCCAATGCGACGATCTTCTTCATCGTCGCCGTGCTCATCTCCCTGCTGCAGCTCTCGCTGACCCGCGGAAGGAACGCCCTCTGATGTCGACGCAGACCATCACCACCGTCACCGCCTCCGGGAAGAAGCCGCGCATCCGCATGGAGCGCGTCAACTGGTCCGGCACCATCATCCTGATCCTGTGCGCCGTCACCGTGCTGCTGCCGCTGTACGTGACCATCTCGATGGCGTTCAAGACCACGGAACAGGCCGTCGACGGGAACGCCTTCTCGCTGCCTGCCCCGTTCAGTCTGGAGGGATTCGTCGAGGCCTGGAACCTGACCAGGTTCCCCGTCGGCGCGGGCATCTCGCTGCTGGTCACCGCCGGTACCGTGATCGCGACCATCGTGCTCGCGGCGTTCGCCTCCTACGCGATCGTGCGCAACTGGGACCGCAAGCTGTTCCGCTACTCGTTCTTCTACCTGCTGGCGGCGATGTTCATCCCGTTCCCGGTGGTGGCGCTGCCGCAGATCCAGCTCACCGGGCGCGTGGGCCTCGACAACCCCTTCGGCGTGATCATCCTCGCCACGATGTTCCAGCTCAGCTTCAGCGTGCTGCTGTTCACGGCGTTCCTGCGTTCGATCCCGCTGGAGCTCGAGGAGAGTGCGCGCATCGACGGTGCCACGACCTGGCAGACGTTCTGGCAGCTCATCTTCCCGCTGCTCGCGCCGATGAGTGCCACGGTCGGCATCTTCGCGTTCCTGTACGCCTGGAACGACTTCATGATGCCGTCGCTCATCATCTCCGATCCGGCGTTGCAGACCTTGCCGGTGCGGCAGAACCTCTTCCAGAACCAGTTCAGCAACAACTACAACGTGTCGTTCGCCTCGTACCTGATGGCGATGGCCCCGGCGATCCTGGCGTACCTGTTCACGCAGCGCTTCGTCATGGAGGGTGTCACGCAGGGCGCCGTCAAGGGCTGAGACCTGGCGCCTCACCAGACCGCAACAACAAGAAGGAGCACCACCCCTATGACCGATGCGCTTCTCACCGCGTCCCACGAAGACGAGAAGACGGCCGCCTGGTGGCGGCAGGCGGCCGTCTACCAGATCTATCCGCGCAGTTTCGCCGATGCGAACGGCGACGGGCTCGGCGACATCCCGGGCATCGTCTCGCGCGCCGACTACCTGGCTGAGCTCGGCATCGATGCGGTGTGGCTGAGTCCGTTCTACCCCTCGGCGCTCGCCGACGGCGGGTACGACGTCGCCGACTACCGGAACGTGGATCCGCGCCTGGGCACCCTCGCCGATTTCGACGACATGGTCGCGGCTCTTCACGCGCGCGGCATCCGGGTCGTGGTCGACATCGTCCCGAACCACAGCTCCGACCTGCACGCGTGGTTCCAGGAGGCGCTCGCCGCCGGCCGCGGGTCGGCCGCCCGTGACCGGTACATCTTCCGCGAGGGCAGCGGTCCCGACGGCGCGGAACCGCCGACGGACTGGCGAGCGGCATTTGGCGGGAACGCTTGGGAGCGTGTCGCAGACGGGCAGTGGTACCTGCACAGCTTCGCCGTCGAGCAGCCCGACCTGAACTGGGACCACCCCGAGGTGCGTGCGGACTTCCTCCAGACACTGCGTTTCTGGTCGGACCGCGGCGTCGACGGCTTCCGCATCGACGTCGCGCACATGCTCACGAAGGACCTGACCGAGCCGCTGCCCAGCCAGGCGGAGCTGGACGCGATGGACCGCACATCAGGCCGGCATCCGCTGATCGACCGCGACGACGTGCACGAGATCTACGCCGAGTGGCGTGCCGTGTTCGACGAGTACGACCCGCCCCGTACCGCTGTGGCCGAGGCCTGGGTCGAGACACCCGAGCGCCGTGCGAAGTACGCCTCGGCGGAGGGACTCGGCCAGGCGTTCAACTTCGATCTGCTGGTCGCCGACTTCGTGGCCTCCGACTTCCGCCGCATCATCACCGACAACCTCGCCCAGGCGCATTCGACAGGATCGTCGACGACGTGGGTGCTGTCGAACCACGACGTGACCCGGCATGCCACCCGCTACGGCCTGCCGCCGCTGAACGGTCGTCAGATCAAGCAGGGCATCGAGTGGCTGGAGGCGGGAGGTCCGTCCAGCGGGGTGGACCGCGAGCGCGGGCTGCGTCGGGCGCACGCGGCGACGCTGCTGCTGCTGGGCCTGCCCGGCAGCACGTACCTGTATCAGGGCGAGGAGCTCGGCCTGCAGGAGGTCGCACAGATCGCGCCGGAGCACCGGCAGGACCCGGCGTTCTTCCGCGACGATGCCGGAGACGGGGTCGGACGGGACGGATGCCGCGTGCCACTGCCGTGGACCGCATCCGGTTCGTCCTTCGGCTTCGGCGCGGGCGAGGCGCACTTCCCGCAGCCCACGTGGTTCGCCGAGTATGCGGTCGAGGTGGAGGCCGCCGACCCTTCATCGACCCTGTCGCTGTATCGCGAGGCGCTGCGGTTGCGGCATCTGCTGCAGGCCGACGAGAACCTGGAGTGGATCGAGACCGGGCGAGCCGACGTTCTACGCCTCGCGCGGCCGAACGGGTGGCAGGTCGTGACCAACTTCGGCTCCGAGCCGTTCGACCTGGGCGCGGATGCCGCTGATGTCGTGCTGTCGACCTCGGCGCTCGCCACGGGCGCTCTTCCGGGCGACGCCACCGCCTGGATCGCACGAGCGTAGGCGATGGAGCGGAGGTAGGTCGATCCCAGCCGGATCGGCCTACCTCCGCGTCATCTCCTACCCCCAGACGAAGAACACACAGCCAATTTGATAATGGTTCTCATTAGCGTTTAGAGTGAGAGCATGAAGAAGCCCGTCGTCGCCCTCGCCCTCGCCTCCGTCGCAGCCCTCACCCTGGCCGGATGCACTGCCGCCCCTGCAGCGGGAGAGGGCGGCGACGGAGCGATCCAGGTCGTCGCGAGCACCAATGTGTACGGCGACATCGCCGCGCAGATCGGTGGCGACCGCGTCGACGTGACCTCGATCATCGAGTCCGCCACACAGGATCCGCACTCGTACGAAGCCACGGCCCGCGACCGGCTGACCGTGCAGAAGGCCGACCTCGTGATCGAGAACGGCGGCGGCTACGACGCGTTCGTCGACACGCTGCTGCAGGATGCGAACGACCCGCACGTCGTCACCGCGGTCGAGTACTCGCACGACTTCCCCGGCAACGAGGGCCATGACGACTCCGCTGACGAGGCCGAGCACGACCACGATCACGCCGAAGACGCCGAGGGCCACGAGGGTCACAACCACATCGAGGGCTTCAACGAGCACGTCTGGTTCGACCCGCACACGATGATCCACGTCGTCGAGGCGATCACCGACGAGCTGAGCGAACTCGACCCCGACGGCAAGGCCGACTTCGAGGCGAACGCGGCGGATCTCACGGCAGACCTCGAGGGCTTCGAGGCCGACCTCGCCGGGCTCCAGGCCGATGCCGAGGGCGTGAACGTCTTCATCACCGAGCCGCTCCCCGGCTACCTCGCCGCAGCCGCCGGTCTCACCGACGTCACACCCGAGGGTTTCGCCGAGTCGGTCGAGGAGGGCACCGACGTCGCCCCCGCCGTGCTGCTCGAGTCGCTGAACGTGATCGACAGCGGTGAGGTGGGTGCACTGCTCACCAACGCGCAGACCGGAGGCGCCGAGACTCAGCGGGTCGAGGCTGCCGCGAAGGATGCCGGCATCCCTGTCGTCGCCTTCACGGAGCTGCTCACCGACGGATCGTCGTACTCTGAGTGGATGCGTGACGCGATCCAGAGCCTCGCCGCCGCGATCCAGTCGTGAGCGCCGGCGCTGCCGCGCGCGCAGCGACGCCGGATGCCACGGCGAGCCCCGTCCTCGAGATCGCGAACGCGTCGCTGCATCGCGACTCCCGCGAACTCTGGTCGGGGCTCGACCTCTCGGTGCAGCCCGGCGAGTTCATCGCGGTGCTCGGGCCGTCCGGCTCGGGCAAGACCACCCTGCTGCGCAGCATCCTGGGCCTGCAGCCCCTGTCGTCCGGCACGATCCGTGTCGCCGGCGAACCGGTGCATCGCGGCAACTCGCGCATCGGCTACATCCCCCAGCAGCGTTCCCTCGCGCCCGACACCAGCATGCGCGCCCGCGACCTGGTCGCCCTCGGCGTGCAGGGCAGCCGCTTCGGGTTCCCGATCCCGCACCGCGGCGACCGCGCGAAGGTCGATCGGCTGCTCGAGGCCGTCGGCGCCGCGCACTACGCCGACCGGCGCGTCGGCATGCTCTCGGGCGGCGAGCAGCAGCGGCTGAGGGTCGGGCAGGCGCTCGCCGACGAGCCCTCGTTGCTGCTGTGCGACGAGCCCCTGTCGAACCTCGACCTCGCGAATCAGGTCGGGGTGACCGACATCATCGACCGCCAGCGCCGCGAGCGCGGTGCCGCGGTGCTGTTCGTCACGCACGACATCAACCCGATCCTGGGGCGCGTCGACCGCATCCTCTACATCGCGGGTGGACGCTTCCTGCTCGGCACCCCCGACGAAGTGCTGCAGACGCGCGTGCTCACCGAGCTCTACGGCACCCCGGTGTTCGTGCTGCGGGCGGGTGATCGCCTGGTCGTGGTCGGCGTTCCGGATGCCGAGCCGCACCACTTCCATGATGACGACCACGACCACGGAGGTGCCGCATGAACGTCGTGACCGGCACCGTCCTCTCCGGCATCGTGCCGATGGTCGACTGGAGTGACGTCTTCTCCTTCCAGGACTACGGCGAGCTCGTGGCCCTGCTCGCGAACTCGATCATCGCCGGCGCCGTGCTCGGCATCGTCGGCGGCCTGATCGGCGTCTTCGTGATGCAGCGCGACCTCGCCTTCGCGGTGCACGGGGTGAGCGAGCTCTCGTTCGCCGGAGCCGCGGCTGCGCTCCTGTTCGGTGGCAGCGTGGTGGTCGGTTCGCTCGGCGGAGCGCTGGTGGCCGCGATCCTGATCGGGTTGCTCGGCGCGAAGGCCCGCGACCGGAACTCGATCGTCGGGGTGCTCATGCCGTTCGGCCTCGGCCTCGGCATCCTGTTCCTGTCGCTCTACGACGGACGCAGTGCCAACCGCTTCAGCCTGCTCACCGGGCAGATCGTCTCGGTCTCGAGCCCTGACCTCGGATGGCTGATCGGCATCAGCGGTGTCGTGCTGGTCGGACTGCTGGTCATGTGGAATCCGCTGCGCTTCGACTCGCTCGACCCCGAGTCGGCCGCGGCGCGCGGTGTGCCGACCCGCGCGGTCAGCCTGCTGTTCATGGTGCTGCTCGGACTCATCGTCGCGGTCAGCGTGCACATCATCGGCGCGCTGTTGGTGATGGCGCTGCTGGTGACCCCGGCTGCCGCAGCGATGCGGATCACCGCGGGGCCGGTCGCTGTGCCCCTCCTGGCTGCGCTGTTCGGTTTCGTCTCGGCCGTCGGCGGCATCCTGCTCGCCCTCGCCGGAACCCTCCCCGTGAGCCCGTACATCACCACGCTGTCGTTCACGATCTACGTGGTGTGCTGGATCGTACAGCGCTCGCGTGCCCGCGTGCGGCGCGTGGCGGCGTGATCCCGGTCCGGCCTCACGTCCTTTCCCAGCCCTCGGCAATGCCCGCCGTTTAGACTCTCGGTATGGCTCAGCGGAACACCTGGCAGCGCGAACGCGTGCGCGAAGCACTCGCCGACGCGCGCGGTTTCGTGAGCGCGCAGAACCTGCACGCCTCGCTGCGCGACGACAACACCGGCATCGGACTGGCCACGGTGTATCGCGCACTCGCCGGACTCGCGGCGTCCGGCGATGCCGATTCGCTGCAGAGCCCCGAGGGCGAGGCGCTGTATCGGGCCTGCACGACGCAGGGCCACCACCATCACCTCATCTGCCGGTCATGCGGTCTGACGGTCGAGATCGAGGCCAAGGACGTCGAGCAGTGGGCTCATCGCACCGCGGCGCTGCACGGATTCACGGATGCTGCACACGTGGTCGACATCTTCGGCCTGTGCACCCCCTGCGCGAACAAGCGCGACGCCGAGCGGGCAGCGAAGGCGTGAGCCCCTCGACGAGCGCGGGGACCCGGCCCGAGGTGTCGCGTACGGGCTTCCGGCCCTCCCCCTCGCCCGCCGGTCGCTCCCACGGATCGGTGCGGCCCCCGCGGTCTCCGTGGATCGGGGTCGCTCTGGGTGCCGTGGTGATCGCGGCGCTGTTCCTGATCGATCAGTTCCTCCCCACACTCTTCTCCGCCTCGCTTCCCACGCGTGCGCAGGACGGCCTGACGCTGTCGCTGAGCGTGCTGATCGAGGCGCTGCCCTTCGTGATCCTCGGCGTGATCCTCTCGATCGTCGTTCAGGTGTGGCTGCCGGCCGATGCGATCCAGCGCTGGCTGCCGAAGCGCGCCTGGGCCCGCCGCGCCGTGCTCTCACTGCTGGGCATGCTGATCCCGGTGTGCGAGTGCGGCAACGTGCCCTTCGCCCGTGGACTCATGATGCGCGGCCTCGCCCCCGCCGAGGCGCTGACATTCCTGATCGCCGCGCCCATCGTGAACCCGATCGTGATCCTGACAACGCACGCCGCGTTCGGGTGGGACGGCGGCATCCTGGTGGCCCGCCTCGTCGGCGGCTACCTGATCGCGAACCTCATCGGCTGGATCTACAGCCGCCACCCCTCTCCCGACGCCCTGCTGACCGAGCGGTTCGTCGCGACCTGCGAGCGCGTCACCCACGAGCACGGCACCCCGGTCAAGCGCAGCCTGACCCAGTTCCTCGTCGAGCTGCGTGCGGTCATGCCGGCGCTGGTGATCGGTTCGGCGCTCGCGGGAGCCGTGCAGGTGCTCATTCCGCGCGACATGCTGCTCGCGATCGGCTCGAACCCCGTGCTGTCGATCGTCACCATGATGGTGCTGGCGATGACCGTCGCGATCTGCTCGAACGTCGACGCCTTCTTCGCCCTGTCGTTCGCCTCGACCTTCTCGTCGGGGGCGCTCGTGGCCTTCCTGCTCGTCGGGCCGCTGGTCGACATCAAGATGCTCGCCCTGATGCGCACGACCTTCACGGCCCGCACGCTGGCGGGCATCGTCGGCATCGTGGTGTCGGCCGCGTTCGTGATCGGGATCGGGGTGAACGTCCTTGTCTGAGCACGCTCCCTCTCGCGCCCGTGCCATCGGTTCCCGGTGGCTCGGCGTCGGGCTCGCCACCCTCATCGCGGTCGTCACCCTCGGTCTCGGCGTCACCGGGCGCCTGACGCTCTACATCAGCCCCGAGTCGGTCTGGTTCGCGTGTGCGGCCGCCGTCGTCACCCTCGCCGGAGCGATCTGGTCGTGCACCCTGCCCATCGGCGCCGAGGGCGATCACGGCCACGACCACGGCCACGGCCCCAGTGCGGATGACGCGGTCGAGGCCCCCACTTCGCCGCGCCGCACGCTCGCGACGGTCGGCGCCGTCACCGGCGGAGTCGTCGCCACGAGCGTCGTCGCCGCGGCGCTCCTGCTGCCGCCCGCCTCGCTCTCGGTCGAGCTGGCGATTTCGCGTGCGGGGGAGCAGACCGCGCTCTTCGCGGGCGCCGACACGGTGACCCTCGGCGTCGCCGACACGAAGACGTTCGGGATCGGCGACTGGGCGAGCGTGTTCGCCACGGCCACCAACACCGCCGCCTACGACGGCGCCGACGTCACGCTCACCGGATTCGTCACCCCCGGGGGATCGGGAGCCGACGGCGTCAACCTCACGCGTCTCGTCATCACCCACTGCGTGATCGATGCGCAGACCGCGATGCTGCCGGTCGAGGTCGATCCCAGCCAGTACAAGACCGGGCAGTGGGTCGAGGTGACGGGTACCGTACGGGCGGATGCCGATGGCGCGCTGCACATCGAACCGAGCGACGTCACAGCGATCGACGAGCCCGGGGACCCCTATGAGTACTGACGACGAGCGCCCCGAGCTGCCCGCCGTACCCCGCACGCGGGCCGAGTTGCGGGCAGCCCGCGAGGCCGCCGAGCAGGCCGAGGCCGAGCGGATCAGCCGTGCGGAAGCGCCCATGGATCAGAGCCCGTCGGATGTCGGGCCGGAGGTCGGTTCCGTGGAGGCGGCCGCACGGGATGAAGCCGTTCGCCGGGCCGGTGATCGCGAGGTCGCCGAGCAGGAGGCCGCAGCGCGCAAGATGGCCGCCTTCGAGGCCGCCGCTCGTGAAGATGTCGCGGCGACCGCGATCCCCGACGTGCCCCTCGCCCCGGAGCCCGTTATCATCGGCGCCCAACCGGAGTCGCCGGTCGTCGAGTCCCCTGTCGACGAGTCGCCTGTCTTCGAGTCGCCTGTCTTCGAACCCGAGAGCCCTGCCGACGAGCCGGAGCCGCCGTTCCCCCGGCAGGGATCCACCCGGACGACGCAGCCGACACGCACGCTGCCCTCTCGACGCTTCGTGCTCACGCTCGTCGCCGTGCTCGGCGTGCTGGTGCTGATCGGCACGGGATTCGGCATCGTGAGCCTGTTGCAGGGGCCGCGCGTCACGAAGGTGCAGGCTGATCCGCAGCATGCCATCGATTCTTCGGGCAGCCGCGTCATCCTCACCGCCAACCAGTCCCTCGGTGCGATCGACGCCTCGCAGGTCTCGGTCGAACCGGCGGCTCCGTTCACGGTGGATGCGGCGGGTCGCAGCATCGGCATCCGCTTCACCGTGCCCCTCGACGACGACACCGAGTACACGGTGAAGGTCGCCGACGTGGTGGGAGCCGGCGGAGGGCCAGCGGCCACGCTCTCGACCACCTTCTCGACTCCGGCGGCGAGCATCTTCCTGCTGCGCCGCGACGTCGACGGCGAGGACAAGATCTTCCGCACCGACCTGTCGGGTGAGAAAGCCGTGCCGGTGTACTCCACCGAGCAGATCAACGACTTCCGCGCGACCTCGTCGCAGCTCGTCGTGGCAGTGGAGGAAGACGACGGCTCGAAGCTGCTCGTCATGGACCGCGATGGATCGGACGAGCGCGAGCTCACGCTGCCCGGCACCGGATACGTCGGCGCGATCCAGGTCTCCGAACGCGGTGGTCTCGTCGGCTACAACTACTCCGACAAGGCGCTCAGCGACACCGAGGGGCGGGCCAGCGTGCTCGTGACCCAGTCGTTGAGCGGCGACGACGATCCGCAGGTGATCGAGGTCGGCGGCAAGGAGGCCAGCGTCTTCGCCTGGCAGTTCGTGCCCGACAGTGCGGCGGTGCTGTTCATCGACTTCGACGGCGCGCTGTCGCTGGTCGATCGCTCGACGGATGCCGGTGTGCAGTCGCTCGGGCTCGCGGCGACCATCCAGGGCGTCACGCGCGGCACCTACACCGCGATCGTGGAGCGACTGGACGGGGCCGTGGTCGAGCTGAACCTCGCCGATGGATCCGAGCAGCCGCTCGCGGCATCCGACCCCGACTACGGCACCGCGACCACGATCACCCCCTTCCCTGGCGGCACGTTGCGCCATGTCGTGGCGCGGGACGACAGCGGCATCCCCTCCGGACAGGCCATCGTGCGCGTCGGCGACGACGGCGTCGCACAGCCCCTCGTCGAGGTCGGCGCCGCGGACTCGATCCTGCAGGCCTGCGCCTCGCCGAGCGGACAGTATGCCGCGGTCGTGATCGCTCCCGACCTCGCGAACAACCCCTACGACGAGATGCTGCTGCCGTTGCCGCAGAACATGGAGACCCACCTGATCGACCTGCGCACGGGCGACGAGCTCGTCGCGCTGACCGGGTTCGACGTGTCGTGGTGCCAGACGGCCCCGCGTTTCTGACGTGACCGTGTCGGAGCGCGCCCTGCGTCGAGCGACGCGAGCGGATCTGATCGGATCCGCGGTCGATGTCGCCCCTCGACTGCTGGGCGCCGAGCTGCGCACCGTCGTCGACGCGCACGGAGGTGAGGCGGTCGAGGTGCGTCTGCGCATCACCGAGGTCGAGGCGTATCACGGCCAGGGCACGGGAGACGTGGCCGACCCCGGATCGCACGCACGAATGGGACGCACGAATCGCAACGCCACGATGTGGGGCGAGCCGGGGCACCTGTACGTGTACCTCAGCCACGGCATCCATTCCTGCGTCAACGTGGTCTGCGGACCCGAGGGGCAGGGCGACGGGGTGCTGCTGCGAGCGGGCGAGGTGGTCGTCGGGTCGGATGCCGCGGCCCTCCGGCGAGGCGCGGTGCTGCCGCTGAGCTCGACCGCACGCCGTGACCTCGCGCGTGGACCGGGCCGTCTGGGGCAGGCGGTGGGGCTGCGGCATCCGCTGCACGACGGCATCGATGCCGTGACGGGGGAGGACTTCCGCGGCGCGCGCGCCGAGCTCTGGCTGCGCGGCCCCGCGGTCGAGGTCGCATCGGGGCCGCGCGTCGGCGTCGCGGGAGTGGCGGGCACGGATGCGTTCCCCTGGCGCTTCTGGATCGCCGGCGATCCGACCGTCTCACCCTTCCGATGGGGGCGTGGGGCGCAGGACGCGGCGGGCGTGTCGACCGTGCTAAACTGACTCTTTGTCTGCGCACACTCCTGTGCGCAGTTCGCGTGCCGGCCCGCAAGGGGGGCATGCAGACAAGGGATCTTGGGTGGGGCCGTCCGGTCTCACGGTAATGAAGGAGTCACATCATGGCAGCAGTGTGCCAGGTGACAGGAGCTGTTCCCGGCTTCGGTCACAACGTCTCGCACTCGCACCGCCGGACGAAGCGCCGCTTCGACCCGAACGTGCAGAAGAAGACCTATTTCGTTCCGTCGCTCGGTCGTAAGATCACGCTCAACGTGTCCGCCAAGGGCATCAAGGTGATCGACGTCCGCGGCATCGAGAACGTGGTCAAGGACCTCCAGGCGAAGGGTGTGAAGCTCTAATGGCCAAGAAGGCTCAGGACGTACGTCCGATCATCAAGCTGCGTTCGACGGCAGGTACGGGATACACGTACGTGACCAAGAAGAACCGCCGCAACACCCCCGACCGCCTCGTGCTCAAGAAGTACGACCCGGTCATCCGTCAGCACGTCGAATTCCGAGAGGAGCGTTGATCAATGGCTAAGAAGAGCAAGATCGCTCGCAACGAGCAGCGCAAGGTCATCGTCGAGCGTTACGCAGAGCGTCGCGCCGAGCTGAAGAAGACCCTGGTCGACCCGAACGCCACCGACGAGGCCCGCGAGGCCGCACGCGTCGGCCTGCAGAAGCTGCCGCGCAACGCGTCGCCGGCTCGCGTGCGTTCGCGCGACGTCATCGACGGCCGCCCCCGCGGTGTCCTCACGAAGTTCGGCATCTCGCGTGTCCGCTTCCGTGACATGGCACACCGTGGCGAGCTGCCCGGCGTGACCAAGTCCAGCTGGTAAGTCTCAGCAGACAATGAGGGGCGAGGATCTTCGGATCCTCGCCCCTTTTGCGTGCCCTGGGGGTTGGGTTCGCGTTCGCGTTCGCGTTCGGGAGGAGTTCTCGTCGTTGGGCGGACTCTTGGGCTGAGATTTGCCGCCCAACGCAGAGATCTCCGCCCGAGCAGTTGTCATGCACAGACCTGGTCCGGGCGCGGTAGTCCACTGTTCATGGGTACGGGCAGAAAGAGGATGCCGTGCGGGAGGCATCCTCGATGGATGGACGTCGTGCGGATGCTGAAGGAGCGGCAAGGTGTGGGCCGCGTGGGGACTCTGCGCAGATCGGGGATCACCGCGCATGCGTTGCGGAGGGCCGTCGAGAGCGGTCGGGTCTTCTCCGTGTGCCGCGGCTGGGTCGCACTGCCGGACGCGGATCCGCTGCTGGTCGCTGCGGCGAAACGGGGAGTCGTGATCAGTTGTGTCACGCTGGCGGCACGCCGAGGCCTGTGGGTGACGTCCTCGTCGGAACCGCATGTGGCCGCGCCGCCGAAGTCGGGTCATGCGAAGGCGGCCACGGCGATCGTGCACTGGAGTCGGCCGGTGTTCCCGCGCGACCCCGATCTGCTCGAGGACTCGATCGAGAACGCTCTGATCCTCCTCGCGCGCTGCCAGCCACAGGAAGACGCACTCGCGACGTGGGAATCGGCATTGCGGACGAAGGCTGTCGATCCGCAGGTGCTCGCACGAGCTCCGCTGCACCCGTCGGCGCGGGCATTGCTCGAACTCGCGCGTCCGTTCTCCGACGCGGGAACCGAGACGATCTTCCACTCGAGGCTCCGTTGGCTGAGGATCGCGATCACGCCTCAGGTGTGGATCTTCGGGCATCTCGTCGACTTCCTGCTCGGGGAGCGGCTGGTCATCCAGATCGACGGCGGACATCACGTCGGAGCCCAGCGTTCGCAGGACATCGCGCATGACGCCGAGCTCACGATCCGTGGTTACCACGTGATCCGGATCAGCTACGAGCAGTTGATGCACCGCTGGCCCGAAGTCCAGGGGCGGATCTTGGTCGCCGTCGCGCAGCGGTTGCACCTCGCGACGTGAGAACTTCACGTCGGGCGGACTTCTCCGGCTTGGGCGGACTTCCTCGCCGGCATCCTCCGCCCAACGGTGAGTTATCCGCCCAACACCGGGTCAGGATGCGGTGGCGTGAGCGACGGCCCAGCCGAGGGCGTCGTCGGCGATCTGTTCCCAGCCGTCCTGGCTGACGAGCCGGTGGGTGCGCCCGGCGTACTCCTTGCGTTCGACGACGGCGGGGCTTCCGGTTGAACGGTACTTCTTCTCGATCGCGCGGACGATGGTCGGCGGCACGACGTGGTCGATCTCGCCGGCGATCAGCAGCAGCGGGGCACGGTCGGTGCGGGCGTAGTCGACGTGGGTCACGCCACCTTTCTCGTTCAGCACCGAGGTGACGCCTTCGAAGAAGACGCGGTTGTAGGAGTTGACTGCCGACTCCTCCCACAGGGCGTCGGATGCCGCGCGCGGCAGGTCGTTGCCGAAGGTGAAGTGGAAGTGGCGCTTCGAGAGCGGCTTGGCGCCGTTGCGGCCGAAGGGGTTGGAGAGGATGGGCGTGCCGGTCCACAGGGTCGAGAGGGGGAGTGCGGTGACACCGGCGGTCTGTCCGGGGGCGACGCCGACGTACGCGACGCCGAGGCCCCGGTCGGCGAGCATCTGTGTGATGACGCCGCCGAAGGAGTGTCCCATGATGATCGGCTTCACGGGGAGAGCACGGATGATGCGCTCGTAGTGGTCGGTGATCTGCGTCAGTCCGATGCCCTTCAGCGCGGATGGGTCTCGGCGGATGTCGGCGACCGTGCGGTCGTCGATGCCGGGCCACCCCGGCACGATGACCTCGTGGCCCTGTGCCCGGAAGCGCTCGGCCCAGGTATCCCAGCTGGTGGGCGTCATCCAGAGCCCGTGGATGAGGACGATGGGGGTCTTGGTGGTGGTGCTCATGATCTTCTTCTCTCTGTTCGACCCGGCGAAGTGCCGGAATGGGGAGTGCGTTGCATTGATAGTAGACCGAACGTTCTATCTACTGCAACTTATTCCCGGAACCAGAGGGAAAGGGAGGAGATCTCCCGCTTGGGAGGAGGAATTCGCGCGGATGCTCCTCCCAAGCCCGAGAACTCCTCCCGTTCGGGGCGGACCCCGGAGTGCGACTCAGGCGTCGCGCAGCGCCTCCAGCCGCCGCACGCGCGGAATGACCTCCTCGGCGAACCGCACGAGTTCGGGCAGCTGCGGTGAGAACTGCAGCAGGAACGTCGACACCCCGACCTCGGCGAAGCGGAGGAAGCGCTCGGCGACCTGGTCGGGCGTGCCGATCAGGTCGGGGCGCAGGCCGCGGTTCGACACGGAGTAGTCCTTCAGGTCGACCGCGGTGTCGAGCTGCGACTTGCTGACGAACTCCTGGTAAGAGGCGTAGGCGGGGCCGTCCTGCACGTTCGTGATGCGCTCGACCTCGGCGCGCGCCTCGGCTTCGGTGTCGCGCACGACCGCGAAGGCCGCCATGCCGAACGCCTCGAACGGGGTGCGACCGGATGCCGCGCGACGCCGGGTCATGTCCTCGACCTTCACCCGGAGCTCGTCGACGGTGCCGCCGTGCGTCAGGTAGGCATCCGCGAACGACGTGATCGTGCGGCGCCCTGCCTCGCTCTCCCCTCCCGCGTAGATGCGCGGTCGCACCTGCGGCTTGGGTTCGAGGAACGTACCGTCCAGCGTGTAGTAGTCGCCCGCATAGGAGAAGGGGGTCTCGCTCCAGAGCCCACGGAGCACATCGACGAACTCGATCGTGCGCGCGTAGCGGTCGTCGTGCGCGGTGAACACGCCCCCGTACTGCCTGGCCTCCTCAGCCCACCACGCCGAGACGACGTTGAGGGTGAACCTGCCACCCGAGATGGCATCGATCGTGGCGGCCTGCTTCGCGGCGAGGGCGGGGTTGTGGAAGCCGGGGCGAACGGCCGCCAGCAGCTCGAGTCGCGAGGTGACCGCGGCGAGCCCGGCGGTGATCGTCCACGCATCGAGTGCCGGACCCTGCGGGCCTTTCACGTCGTTGAGGTTGAGTTCGGGGATCAGTGTCAGGTCGAACCCGCCGTCTTCGGCGGCGCGGGCGATCTCGGCGAGGTGTGCGAAGTCGGCGGGCATCTGCTCGTCGGCGACATTGCGGAGCCATCCTCCGAAGATGGGGGTCCAGTATCCGAAGCGGATGTGCGGGGTGGCGGTCATGATTCTCCTCCTGCAGACATGCTGTCGACGCTAGGGGGTGCGGATGCCGCGGGCAGATCGACCTGCAACAGTCGGAAACCGGCTACGCTACCCGTAGACCAATCGTTCTGTCTATTCGAGCAGGAGGAACCCATGAGCACCCACACGACGAAGCGACCCAGCCCCGCCCGCGCACGCCTGATCGACGCGGCGACCCGGCTGTTCTACGAAGACGGCATCCACGCCGTCGGTGTCGACCGTGTGATCGCCGAGGCGGAGGTGACCCGCGCCACGCTGTACAAGCAGTTCGGTGGCAAGGAGAACCTGGTGCTCGCCTACCTCCGCGGCGAGGACGAGAACCTTCGCGCGATGTTCGCCGAAGCCGGTGCGGCCGTGACCGACCCGCAGGGCATGCTCGATGCCGTGATCGAGGGCATCGCGACCGACATCCGCCATCGGCACACCCGGGGGTGCCCGTTCATCAATGCCGCGGCGGAGTATCCGGATGCCGGGGGCCCGGTGCGCATGCTGATCGACGAGCACCGCGAGTGGTTCCGCTCGACGCTGCAGGAGGTCGCCGACGGGGCCGGGATCGCTCGGTCGGCAGAGCTCGCGGCATCCCTCGTGCTGCTCCGCGACGCCGCGCTGGTGGGCGGATACCTCGACGGCGAGGAGCGTGTCGTCCCCGCTTTCGCCCGCACAGCGCACGCGGTGATCGACGCGCATCGACACCTCTGAGGCCGTGAAACCTGTTAACAGAGTGACAAAAGTGGTGCAACACGCCCTGTAAATCGCCAAAACCCGCGAAATGACGCGGAAATGTCGGCTGTCGTTGATACATTCAAGGCGGTCACTCGACCAGGAGCATCCGCTCCGACACCCACAACGATGCGACGGGATCTCGTCGCTGGAGGATGACATGGCTGACAAGTCCATCACCAAGACCGAACTCGTCGCGAGCATCGCAAGCGCCACGGGCCAGAGCCAGGCCACCGTCTCCGGTGTCCTCGACTCGCTGTTCGCTACGGTCTCCGACGCTGTTGCCAAGGGCAGCAAGGTCTCGATCCCGGGCTGGATCTCGTTCGAGCAGGTCGACACCGCTGCCCGCACGGGCCGCAACCCGCAGACCGGCGCCGAGATCAAGATCCCGGCCGGCAAGCGCGTCAAGGTCACCGCTGGCTCCAAGCTGAAGGCTGCCGTCAAGTAATTCCGACGCACCTCTCGAAGGCCGCCGCCCCTCTCGGGCGGCGGCCTTCTGCGTTCCCGCGGCTTAGGCTGGAGGGGTGAGTTCCCGGGCAGATACGATGAGTCGGTCTTCGGCGTACCGCCTCACCGGCGTGGTGATCCTGCTCGGAGCCGCAGCCGTGGCCGTCGTGATCGCGCTTCTGATCGGCGGTGGTGCGAAAGCGCCGCTGCTGCAGGACCCCGGAGCGTTCGTCCTCTGGGGTACGCCGATCGCCAAACTCGTCATGAACATCGCCGCGGCGGCGATGCTCGGCTCTCTCGTGCTGGCACTGTTCGCACTGCGCAGCGGGGAGAAGTCGTTCGACACCGCACTGAACGTCGCCTCGATCGGAGCCGCCGTGTTCACGGTCGCCGCCGGGCTCGCGGGCTTCTTCGCCTTCATGGCGGCGTTCAACCCGCAGCTCAGCCTGGAGCGCGAGTTCGGCGCGCAGCTGGGCCGCTTCCTCCTGACTCTCGCCATCGGCCAGTCCTGGCTCATCACGACCGTGCTCGGAGCGATCATCACGGTCCTCGCGTTCGCCTGGCGCAGCTGGACGGCGACTCTGCTCACCGCGATCCTGGCCGCCGCATCCTTCATCCCGCTCGCCACGCAGGGGCACGCGGGAGACCTGGCCGGTCACAACGTCGCGGTCAACTCGATCCTGCTGCACACGATCGGCGCCGCGGTATGGCTCGGCGGTCTGCTGCTGCTCATCGTGCTGCGTGGCCGCCCCGACGTCGACACCCCTCGCCTGGTCGCCCGCTACTCCACCCTCGCCATCGCGGCGTTCGTCGTCGTCGCCATCTCGGGGGTCGCCCGCTCTGTCGTCGCACTCGGCGACTGGAGTCAGCTGGCCACGCCCTATGGTGCGATCCTCATCGCCAAGGTCGTGCTGCTGGGTGGCATGGGCCTGCTGGGCGCCTGGTACCGCGCCCGCCTCATCCCGAAGCTCGACGGCGAACGGGCCTCCCGCTGGTTCTGGATGCTGGTGCTGTGCGAGGTCGCTCTGATGGGGCTCGCCTCCGGTGCGGCCGCAGCCCTCGCCCGCACGCCCCCGCCCACCGGTGAGGAGTCGTTCGCGAAAACGCCCGCCGAGGTGCTGACGCGAACCGCCCTCCCGCCGGACTTCACGATCGATCGCTGGTTCACGTCGTGGGACATCGACATCCTGTGGCTCGTCGCCGCCGGGTTCGGTCTGTTCCTCTACCTCGCCGGTGTCATCCGTCTGCACCGTCGCGGCGACCGCTGGCCGATCCACCGCACCGTGTTCTGGGTGCTGGGCATGCTCATGCTGGTGTGGGTCACCGGAGGCCCCATCAACGCGTACCAGGAGTACCTGTTCAGCGTGCACATGCTCGGGCACATGATGCTCTCGATGGCGATCCCGCTGCTGCTGGTGAGCGGTGCGCCGATCACGCTCGCCCTGCGTGCCATCCACAAGCGCGACGACGGTACCCGCGGGGGACGCGAGTGGATCCTCTGGGCCGTGCACTCGCCGTTCTCACGCGTCGTCACGCACCCCTTCGTCGCGGCCGGCATCTTCATCTTCTCGTTGTGGGCGTTCTACTTCACCGACCTCGTGCGCTGGTCGATGTACGAGCATCTCGGCCACGAGTGGATGGTCGCGCACTTCCTCATCTCGGGGTACCTGTTCGTGATGAGCCTGGTCGGTGCCGACCCGGTTCCCTACCGCCTGCCGTACCCGGGTCGCCTCATCACCCTGATCGCGGTGATGGCCATGCACGCCTTCTTCGGCATGGCGATCATGATGCAGGAGGGCCTGATGGTCGCCGACTGGTTCGGGTCCATGGGGCGCGACTGGGGCCCCACCCCGATGGAGGACCAGTACATCGGCGGGGGCATCGCGTGGTCGATCGGTGAGATCCCCACGCTGATCCTGGCGATCACGGTCGCCATCCAATGGAGCCGCAACGACACGAAGCTGCAGCGCCGCACCGATCGGAACGCCGATCGCACGGGCGACGCCGAGCTCGAGGAGTACAACGCCAAGCTGGCGGCCATGGCGGAGCGGGATCGTCGTCAGGCCGAGCGCGAACGCGCCTGAGCCTCAGTCGTCCGGCGCGTCGTCGGGGGAGCCCACGCGGATCGACACCGAGCCGTCGGCGAGCATGACGATCGACCCGTTCACCTGGAAGGGGATGTCTTCCGAGACCGGAGCGACCGACCCGTCGAACAGGGACTGGATCTCGACCTCGACATGCGCCACACCGTCGGCGGTCGGGATCCTCCAGTCGCCGCCGTCCGGGGCGACCATCACGGAGGGCTGCTGCGCGATCGACCACTTCGGCAGGGACGCGATGCGATCGCTCACCTGCATACCGAACGGGCATGCCGTGGGCTGAAGGACCTCTTGCGTCGTGCACTGCGTGAGGAACTCCTCGACGCGCTCCTGCACGACGTCGAGGAACTTCTCCGTCGGCTCGGTCTGCACGTCGAGCGGGGTGATGGCCAACGGCTTGTCGGCGAGCACCCCGATGCCGCTGGCCTCGGAGATCTGCGTGTCGACGGTCACCGAGTAGAGCCCCGGCGTGAACACCAGCAGTGCGAGCGGGTCGAGGGCTTCGGCATCTGTCCCGTCGGCCGAGATCTGTCGGCGATCCACCTCGAACCCGTTCACGGCGAAGCGGTCGGAACCACGCACGGTGAGGTCGACCACCGCGAGCGGACTCGTGGTGAAGCGCCAGTTCGGGGCGACCCCCACCCATCCGTCCTGCGCGACGAGGAACGTCGTGGTGCCCGCATGCCCACCGGCATGGTACGCGACGGTGACTTCGGTGCCCTCGTCGACCTGCGTCTCCGACTCGATGGTCACGTCGGTCAACGGCGCGAGCGCGGCGTGCCGGAGCATCGCCTCGGATGCCGTGGAGGCGATGCCCGCCTGTGCGAGCGTCGCGCGGTCGATCGCCACTCCTGGCACGCGCAACGCATCGGCGGCACGGCCGGAGGACAGCAGGTCGAGGTAGCGGCCCACGAACGCGGACGGACTGTAGAACTGCTGGTACAGGGTCGCTCCGCCGGCACCGATCGCGGCGATCAGGAGCAGCCCGACGACCGTCAGCAGCGCGAGGTCGACGCCGAGACGAGAGCGCCGAGGCGCCTTCGTCTCCACCTGGTTCATGGCGCCAGTCTAGGAGGGCGTCCTGAGATGACGCCGAGCGCCGCGACGCGCGAGCCCATCCCGCGCCGTAGCATGGGGGAGCGTCCGCATCCGCCTGCTTCCCCGTGAGAGATCCGTGTCACTTCCCGCCCTGTCCGACGAGCAGCATGAGCTGTTCCGTCTCATCGAGGACACCGGCGAGCACGTCTTCATCACCGGCCGAGCCGGCACCGGCAAGTCCACGCTGCTGCAGTACTTCGCCTGGAACACGAAGAAGCAGATCGCGATCTGTGCACCGACGGGCGTCGCGGCGCTCAATGTCGAGGGGCAGACGATCCACTCGCTGTTCCGCCTGCCGATCGGGCTGATCGCCGACGGCGACATCGATCAGAACGATGCGACCCGGCGCATCCTGAACGCGATCGAGACGCTCGTCATCGACGAGATCTCGATGGTGAACGCCGACCTGATGGATGCGATCGACCGGTCACTGCGCCAGGCGCGCGGGCGCCGCGGAGAACCGTTCGGCGGCGTGCAGGTCGTGATGTTCGGCGACCCGTACCAGCTGGCGCCCGTCCCTCCCCGCGGGGATGAGGCACGCTACGTGGCCGACCACTACCGATCGTTCTGGTTCTTCGACGCGAAGGTCTGGGCCGGCGGCTCGGGCGGCGCGAACGGGTCATCCGACCAGCAGGGGCTCTTCGAGGTCGACACCCGCGCGCAGCTGCACGTGCGCGAGCTCGTGCAGATCCATCGGCAGTCCGACGACGGATTCAAGGCGATGCTGAATGCCGTGCGGTACGGCAGAGTCACCGCGGAGATCGCCGGAGTGCTGAACACACAGGGCGCCAGGACGCCCCCCGAGCCTGAGCCCGGCGAGGTGCCGATGATCACGCTCGCGACCCGCAACGACATCGTGAACGGCATCAACACCCGCCACCTCGCCGCCCTCCCCGGCAAGGAGCAGACCGCACGTGCAGAGGTCAGCGGCGATTTCGGCCGAGGGGAGGCGTCGCTGCCCGCCGAGTCGGAGCTGAAGCTCAAGGTGGGCGCGCAGGTGATGTTCCTGCGCAACGACACCGCGATGTCGGGAGAGCCGCCGCGGTGGGTGAACGGCACGATCGGCACGGTGCTGCGAATTCTCGGCAACGCCGTGCGTATCGACATCGACGGCGAGGAGGTCGACGTCGAGCCCGCCGTCTGGGAACGGTTCCGCTACGCGTACGACCAGAACACGAAGAAGCTCAGCCGCGATGTGGTCGCCGAGTTCACGCAGTTCCCGCTGCGGCTGGCCTGGGCGGTCACCATCCACAAGTCGCAGGGCAAGACCTACGAGCGCGCCGTGATCGACCTCGGCTCCGGGGCCTTCGCGCCCGGGCAGACCTACGTGGCGCTCAGTCGGCTGACCTCACTGGACGGGCTGTACCTGTCGCGCGCGCTGCGACCCCGCGACATCCGTGTGGACGAAGACGTGCGACGGTTCATGCGCGACGCCTGGCTCGCAGCGTCGACCCCCGAACTGCCCCAGGGGTGACGCCGTGCGCCGAGTCAGGCCGCGGCGCGCGCCCGGTCGAGGTCTTCGAAGAGCTCGGTGTTGAAGCGGTACGCGAGGAGCACCTCGTCGATCACACGCTCGCGCTCGGCGTCGTCCCACGGGGCGGCATCCAACTGCTCGCGGTAGACGTCCTTGAACGCGGACGGGTCGGCGATGTCGTCGAAGAGGTAGAATCCGATGCCGTTGGTCTCGAAACCGAAGCGACGGGCCATCACGCGACCGATGAAGATGCCGCCCGAGAGGTCGCCGAGGTAGCGCGTGTAGTGGTGGGCGACGAAGCCACCCACCCAGGTCGCACCGACCTGGTTGATGCGCTCGACGTAACGCTGCGTGGTGGGCAGGGCGACGATCTGCTCGCGCCAGTCGGCGCCGAGCAGGAACTCGAGGTCGGCTTCGAGTGCGGGAAGACGGGTGAGCTTGTCGCTCAGGAACACGGCGGCGACGGCATCCTGACGCATGCGGTCGCCGGCTCCCTCGAGGGCCTCGTAGATGAAGTAGTGCTGCGCGACGAGGGAGATGTAGTCCTCGCGCGAGCCCTCACCCTTGAGGAGGTCGGACATGAAGCCGGCGGTCTCGCTGCGGGAGTGCGATCCGGACGAGCGCTCGCGCAGGGCGGCGGAGAAGGAGAGGATCTCGGGCATGCCCTAAGTGTAAGGGTTGCCTAAGTCGACGCGAAACCCCGGAAATCCGATGAGGATCGGATGGATCCGGTGAATCGATCGCTCAGTCGTGCGGGCGTGGTTCGATTCCGAGTCGTTCGCAGGCGGCGTCGTAGAGCGCGACGACCTGACGACGCACGGAGGGGCGGTCGTCGATCGGGCCGCCCGGCCAGGCCACGTGCAGCTCGGAGGTGAGGCCGTTGCGGGTGATGTCCCACGTTCCGCCGTCGCCGTCGAACCCCGTCATCACCGACTCCGTGATCTCGTCCCCATCGGCGTCGGCGAAGGCGCGCGCGATGAGGATGTTGTCGTCGGTGTGGTCGCCGTTCATGTGACGCAGCACGGCGGCGATCACGTCGGCATCGAAGGAGTGGGGCACATTCACACCTTAGGCGGGTTCGCGCGGTGCGGACTTTCAGCATCCGCGTTCTAGACTCGGGAGACACATCCTCGGGGGTTCCTTACATGCAGCTTCTCTCGTCGCGCCGCTGGCGCGCCGCAGCGGCCAGTGCGGTCGTGCTCGGCCTGGTCCTCACCGGTTGCACCGCCGAGGACTCGTTCACCTACACGCCGCCCGCTCAGGTCGACGGCGCGCTCCCCGACGACACGGTCGCGACGATGCAGGCCGCGGTCGACAACGCCCTGGTGGCATCGGGGGCGACCGGCGCGATCGTCGGAGTGTGGGTGCCCTGGAGCGGATCCTGGGTGACCGGCGTCGGCACGCAGAAGCCCGACGGCGCCGCCGTCGACACCGACATGACCTTCCGCGTCGCGGATGTCACGCGCCTGATGACCTGCGACGTGCTCTACGCCCTCGCCGACGAGGGCACCGTCAAGCTGGATGCGACCGTTCCCGAGTACGTCTCCGGCGTCGCCGACATGAAGGACATCACGCTCCTCGACCTCTGCAACGGCACCAGCGGCGCAGGCTCCTCCGAAGCCACGGTGAAGTCGGCATGGCTCAACACCCCCGGCCGCGTGTGGGCTCCGCTGGAGCTCGCCGGCTACGGACTCGGCCGTGATCGCCTGGCCCCGCACACGACGTACCGCGATTCGGACGCGGGCTACCTCCTGCTCGGCCTCGCGCTGGAGCGGGCGTCGGGGATGTCGGCCTCCGAGCTGATCGCCGAGTACGTCACCGAGCCCCTGGGCCTGCCTGGCACGTCGCTGCCGAGCGTCGCGGCGGCCCCGCCGTCGAGCGGTCCGGTGCTGAACGGGCATTACCTCACGAGCGTCGACGGCGGCTACAACTGCGCGGCCCCGGTCGACATCACCACGCTCTCGTCGAGCAGCGGTTTCACCGACTCCGGAGTCGTCTCCACGATCACCGATCTCGGTCGCTATGCGCAGGCGGAGGCGGCTCAGGTGCTGCGCACCAAGGACAAGCCGGACCGCTTCGGTTCGCCCCTGCCGATCAGCTCGTCCGCACCGTCGTGGTATCAGGCCACGGGTGGTGCGTACCTGGTGGGATCCCTCGTGGGGCAGCACGGATGGACGCCCGGCTATGCGACCGCCGCGTACTCCGACCCTGCGACCGGCTTCACGGTGGCGGTCACGCTGAACGACTCCACCTTGTCAGGCAACATCGCCGCGTATCTGGCGTGGGAGCTCGCGGCGATCGCATCCAAGGCGCCGGCCGCCGCCGGCCAGACGGCTCCCGAGTTCGGGCTGCCGTTCACTGCGGAGCAGTATCACGCGGCGATCGCGGAGAAGGCGATCACGTGCGTGGCCCCTCCGGTGGAGTGATCCCGGTCTGACCGGGCGGACGTCCGGAAGGGGCGGCGATGGCGATCATCGACAACGCGATCTATGTCGACGGTGTGCGCACCGAGAATCCGCGGAGCCTGAGCGAGACGTTCGAGCGCATGCGCGAGCGGGGCGGCATGAGCTGGATCGGTCTGTACCGGCCCAGCGCGGATGAGATCCGCGAGGTCGCTGACGAGTTCGGCATCCATGCGCTGGTCGTCGAGGACGCCCTGTCCGGCCACCAGCGCTCGAAGCTCGAACGCTACGGCGACGTGCTCTTCATGGTGCTGCGGCCGGCGCGCTACCTCGACGAGGTCGAGGAGGTCGAGTTCGGTGAGGTGCACGTGCTCGTCGGTCCCGATTTCGTCGTGACGATCCGCCACGCGGAGTCCCCCGACCTCGGTCGGGTGCGGCGCAGGCTCGAGGGCGATCCCGCCCTCCTCTCCCACGGGCCGGAGGCCGTGCTGTATGCCATCCTCGACGAGGTCGTCGACGAGTACACGCCGGTGCTCGCCGGGCTCGAGAACGACATCGACGAGATCGAGAGCCAGCTCTTCGTCGAAGACGTCGACGCGACCCAGCGCATCTACGAGCTGGGACGCGAGGTCATCGATTTCCAGCGGGCGACACAGCCGCTGTCGGGGATGCTGGAGGCGCTGCTGCGCGGCTCGGAGAAGTACCAGGTCGACGAGGAGCTGCAGCGCTACCTGCGTGACGTGCTCGATCACACGCTGCGCGTCGCCGATCGGGCCACCACGTTCCGCACCGTGCTCGACAATGCACTGACCGTCGAGTCGACGATCGTCGCGCGGCGGCAGAACGATGAGATGCGCCGGATGACGGAACTCAGCATCCACCAGAACGACGAGGTCAAGAAGATCTCCGGCTGGGCGGCGATCCTGTTCGCGCCGACGCTGGTCGGGACGATCTACGGAATGAACTTCGATCACATGCCCGAGCTGCACTGGGTGCTCGGCTACCCGATGGCCATCGGCCTGATGCTCGCGATGGGCATCGGGCTCTACGCCGTGTTCAAGCGCAAGGGCTGGCTGTAGGGGCCTGCCGTCGGCGGATCGGGTGGCGGGAGACTGGTCGTCGGGAGACTGGCCGGATCCCTGCGCCGGATGGCGGGGGTGGGGGTTGCCCGTGCGGGCGTCGACGGAGACGATGAGCAGATGACCTCACGCTCCCGCACCGCTCTGCTCGTCATCGACGCCCAGGAGTCCTTCCGTCACCGGGCGGAGGAATGGGCCGACACGGCGAATCCGGATGCGATCGGCAACATCGCCCTGCTCGTGGAGCACGCACGCGCCGCCGGCGACGACGTGATCTGGGTCACCCACGCCGCTCCGGGCTCCGGTGGCGTCTTCGACCCCGCCCTCGGCCTCGTGCGGGTGATCTCCGACCTGCACCCGCGCGACGAGGAGTCGGCGTTCACGAAGACCACGATCAACGCCTTCGCCTCGACTCCGTTGCAGCAGCAGCTCGAGGCCGCAGGGGTCGGGCACGTCGTCATCTGCGGCATCCGCACCGAGCAGTGCTGCGAGACGACGGCGCGCGCGGCCGGTGACCTCGGTCTCGAGGTCGACTTCGTCACGGACGCCACCACGACCTCCGCGATCCCGGCGGCCGGCGGCCTCGCGGCCGTGTCAGGCGAAGACATCCTCCGCCGCACCGAGAGCGTCCTCTCGGCGCGCGGGTTCGCCACGATCGTGCGCACCCGGGATCGCGTGGCCACCGTCGCGCACTGAGGAACAGCGCAGCGTTCAGCTTTCTCCCAGAAATCCCGCGCGCCCCGCGCGTCCCGAGCCCGCGGAACCGATACATTGTGGTCGCGCGACAGGCGGGGGAGCCGGCCGAGTGCGCGGGCGATCATGCGGATCGCCCACCACCTCACAGAAATGGGTTCACTCATGACCGGTACCGCACGCAAGGCGCTCGCCGAAGCGCTCGCGACCTTCCTGTTCGTTCTCGCCATCATCGCGGCCGTCAACAGCGGCAACCCGCTGACACCCCTCGCGATCGGTTTCACGCTCGCGGTTCTCGTCTATTCGACGGGTCACATCTCGGGTGCGCACCTCAACCCGGCCGTCTCGGTCGGCGTCTTCCTGCGCGGTGGCCTGAGCGTCACCGACTTCATCGCCTACCTGATCGCCCAGCTCGTGGGTGGCGCGCTGGCGGCTCTGGTCAGCCTCAGCGTGTGGCCGGTCGGCGAGAAGGCCATGATCATCGAGGTCGGTCCGGCCTTCCTGGTCGAGGCACTGTTCACGCTGATCCTCGTCTGGGTCGTGCTCAACACCGCGACGTCGAAGGACACCGCGGGCAACTCCTTCTACGGCCTCGCCATCGGTGGCACCGTGTTCGTGGGTGCCGCGACCGTCGGTTCGATCTCGGGTGGTGGCTTCAACCCGGCCGTCGCACTCGGCCTCTCGGTGAGCGGCCACTTCGCGTGGAGCTCGCTGTGGCTCTACTTCGTCGCCCCGGTCGTCGGCGCCGTGATCGCAGCGATCCTGTTCCGCGTGCTCAACACCGACGACGCGAAGAAGATCGCCGTCGCCGAGTAGGACCGTCCTCGAAACGCCGCGCATCCCGACGGATGCGCGGCGTTTCTCATGTCCGGGGTATCCGTCGTGCGGGGGATGCGACGGGCCGACCCCGCGTCGTACCGTGGGGCCATGCTGATCGTGGAAGAGCTTCACCTGTTGCTGCTGCGACCCGACGGGCGCCTGGAGACGGCCGCCGCCTCCTATCGTCTGTTCGGCGAGGTCGCTGCGGTCATCGTCGATCTCGCGCTGCACGACCGGGTGGTCGTGACCGACGGGTCGAAGTCGGTGGTCGAGGTCGTGTCGTCCGCTCCGACCGGGCACCCGGTGCTCGACGGGGTGCTCGCCCGACTCTCCCCGATGAGCGGCAAGCGCCTGCAATCACTGGTCTTCTCGTCGAAGCTCGATCCGCTCGACGAGGTCGTCGCCTCGCTCGTGGTGCAGGGTGTGCTGGTGCACGGAGAACGCGGCTTCTTCGGGTGGGGCGCCGAACGCACACCCGAGTCCGATCCGGCTCCTGAAGCGCTGCTGCGCTCGCGTCTGGCCGCCGTGATCGCGGGTGCTCAGGTTCCCACGCAGGCCGATCTCACGTTGCTCGCCATCCTGCAGGGCCTCAACGCGGCGCATGCGATCCTGCGGGAGGAGTCCGGCCAGATGTCGTCGGGGCAGCTCCGGACGCGGATCGAGGAGCTCGCCTCGGGCTCGGCCGCGGGCGGTGCGGTATCCGGGGCGATGAACTCGGCGATCGCCGCAGCCATGATGGCGGCCATGACCCCGGTGATCGTCGCCGCGACGATCACCTGACCGTCGTCGTCAGGAGCCGGACGCGGTCGTGATCACGATCTTCCCGGTCGCATGCCCTGCGATCGAGCGGGCGTAGGCCTCGCGCACGCCGCCGAGCGGATGCACCGAGTCGATGGGCAGCTCGAGTGTGCGGTCGGCGAGCAGCTGCGCCACGATCGCCAATTCGCGTGGACCGGCGGTGGCCCCGCCGACACCGGCGACCGGATGCCGCTGCCGGGCCTCGTAGTCGGCGATGGTGTTGATCCGGTCGGGCGGAACCCCCAGGGCGAGGGCGAGGTCGACGGTGCCGTGACCCACCGTGTCGAGCACGGCGGTGAGCCGCCGCGGGCTGGTGCGCAACTGGTCGGGCAGGGCATCGCCATAGGTGAGCGGATGGATGCCGAGCCGCCGCAGCAGTGCGTGATGGCGCGGGCTCGCGGTGCCGAACACGAAGGCGCCGGTGCGGGCCGCGAGCTGAGCGGTGAGGATGCCGACGCCGCCGGCGGCACCGCTGACCAGCACGACGTCGGCGGCGGTGAGGTGCTGCGACTCCACGCTTGCCCACGCCGTGCGTCCGACGACGTTCACTGAGCCCGCGACCAGCATCGACAGCCCTGGGGGCACGCGGACGAGCAGTCGGGGGTCGATCACGAGGTGGTCGGCCTGCGCCTGATAGCGCAGCCCGCCGAAGACCCGATCGCCGACGCGCCATCCCTCCACCTCGGCTCCGGTGTCGGCGATCGTGCCGGCGAAGTCGTAGCCGTTGCCCGAGGGCAGGCTCCGTTCGTAGGAGTCGTGGAGCGGTTGGCCGCTGAACAGCTTCCAGTCCACCGGGTTCACCCCGGCCGCGGCGACCCGCACGAGCACCTCGCCGGGGGCGGGGAGGGGGATCGGTCGCAGCTCGACCTCGAGGACCTCGGGACCGCCGAAGCGACGGAAGACCACGCGGCGGGAGATGGCGTCCGGATCATCGACGATCATGCGCTCAGCATAGGAGGTGCGTGGCGGTCGTCCCGGCGTTGGACTTTTTCTAGACAGGTGTCTAGAAACAGGCGTACGATCGTTCCATGACTCGCGCCGAAGCGACCCCCGACCTGGCGTCCGTCCGCGACGGCATCCGGTCGTCCACCGACCCCCGCGCGACGGCCACACGAGCTCGACTGTTCGACGCCGTGCGGGACCTCGCCGACGACGGGTCCGAGGTCACGGTGCGCAGTGTCGCCGAGCGGGCCGAGGTCAGCCGGGCCACCTTCTACACGCACTTCTCCGGGGTCGACGATCTCGCCCTCCACCTGCAGGAGCAGGCGTTCCACGACATCGCCGAGGGATCCCGCCCGACGGATGCCGGTGCCGTCGACGCCACGCTCATGGAGCGCTCGCAGCGTGCCCTCATCGCGCACTACGCCGCCTATCGCTCGCTCTACGCGGCAGCCTTCTCGGTCGCCGTTCCCCGGGGTGCCGAGTCGCGGGTCGCCGCGTTGATGCGGGTCGAGATCCTCGCGCACATCCGCACCTTCGCGCACCCACCGGCGGGTATCGACGCCGACATCGCCGCGACCTACATCGCCCACGCGGCCACCGGCGTCATCGCCTCGTGGGTGCTGGGCGATCTCGAAGCGACGGAGGATGAGCTCGCGCGCCACCTGACGCAGCTCATGCCCCGCTGGATGCACAGCAGCATCCCCGCGGTCACCGGAGACGCCGATGGCCGACCCTGAAGGAGAGAAGCAATGAAGGCAACACTCGTCCGCGAGATCGGTGCAGGTTTCGTGAATGCCGAGATCGACATCGCGGCTCCGATCGGCCGTGAGGTGCTGGTCGATGTCAAGGCCTCGGGCCTGTGCCACACCGACCTCACCATGTCGCGCTACGAGATGGGCAATCCGCTTCCCGGCGTGTTCGGGCACGAGCTCGCCGGCGTCGTCACGCAGGTAGGTCCCGCCGTCACCGAGATCGCGGTGGGCGACCACGTGGTCGGCTGTCTCGTGCAGTACTGCGGAGCCTGTGAGAAGTGCCTGTCGGGCAAGGTCTTCCAATGCCTGCACCCCGAGAAGACGCTGCGTGCCGTCGGCGAGGCCCCGCGCCTCAGCGAGAACGGTGCCCCGGTCGGCCAGGCCTTCGGGCTGGGCGGCTTCGCGCAGCAGGCTCTCGTGCACGAGAACCAGGTGGTGAAGGTGCCCGACGAGGTGCCGTTCGCCCAGGCCGCGCTGCTCGGATGCGGCGTCGTCACGGGCGCGGGCTCGGTGCTCAACACCGCGAACGTGCAGGCCGGTGACTCGATCGTCGTGATCGGCGCGGGCGGTGTCGGACTCAACGCCATCAACGGCGCGCTGATCGCCGGTGCGACCACGATCATCGCGGTCGACATCGCCGACGACAAGCTCGCCAAGGCGCGGGAGTTCGGTGCCACGCACGTCGTGAACTCGAAAGAGGTCGACCCGGTCGCCGCCGTGCTCGAGATCACCGGTCGGGGTGCGGATGCCGTGTTCGACTTCGTCGGCACCAAGACCGTGGCCGAGCAGGGGCTGGAGATGGCGGCACCCGGAGGCGGTCTCTACCTGATCGGCGTGATCGATCCCACGTCGCACATCGACGTGCACCAGGTCGGTCTGATCGGCTCGCAGAAGCGCATCCAGGGCGTGTACATGGGCTCGACCACCGCGAAGCGCGACATCCCGATGTACGCCCAGCTCTACCTCGACGGACGCTTCGAGCTCGACTCGCTGCTGTCGAAGGAGATCGCGCTCGACGAGGTCAACGAGGGCTACGAGGCGCTGCGCGACCCGAACATCACGCGCGTGGTCATCACCTCGCTCTGATCGGAACAGGAGGGCTCTCGGAATCTGCGGATGCCGAGAGCCCTCGTCGTCTCACCCCGCGCTGACGGCGAGCAGGAACCACGCGGAGTGCGGGATCCACTGCTCGGCCCATCGCCAGGAGTCGGGCCCCTCGGCGGACTCCGCGGTGAGGAACGCGATGCCGCTCTCGTCGTCGGGATGACTCGGATGCCGTTCACGATCCCTCCCGGCACGTTGGGGAAGTCGGGGGAGTGCTCCACGTTGTGGCGTCCGCGCCCCTGCAGCATGCACACGTCGAACGGGTTGCGCCCGAGGACCCAGTGCACCTGGTCGGCGGCGAAGCGGCGCAACCGTGCGCGCAGCTCGTCAGAACAGTCAGCGAGCTCGGCCACGGCGCGGGCAGCGAAGGCGAGCGACCCGAGGTTCGCGTTCTCGCCCTGCCACCAGTATCCGGTGTCGTTCTGGTGCGGGAAGAAGAACGATTCGCGCACCTCTCCACCGCGCGGCTGCGCGCGTTGACGCGGGTAGCCGAACGCATTGGCGACGGCATCCGTGCGCGCCGTGCCGTATGGGGAGCGCGCGGGCAACAGGATCCCCGTCGAGGTGTGGACCCACGTGAGCGTGCTGACCCGGTTCCGCTCCGGCGTGATCGGCACCTCGATCTACAGTTTCGACTCACCCGTGCGCCGCCAGCTGTTCGAGGTCACGGGTTCCGGCGGCACGATGACCGTGCCCGTGAGCGGCTTCGACGGGCCGAGCACGGTGGTGCCCGCCGGGGTGCCCGAACCCCAACCGATCGACCTGCATCCCGACGGTTCCCCGCGTGCGCGCGGCGTGGGGGTGATCGAGATGGCCGAGGCGATCCGAGCCGAACGGATGCCGCGGGCGAGCGGAGCCCTGGCCTTCCACGTGCTCGACACCATGCTCGCGATCGAGGAGTCGATCGAGTCCGGTCGAGCCGTCACGGTGATCAGCGAGTCGGCGGCCGTCCCGGCGCTGGAACCCACGTGGGATCCGGGCTCCGGTCGCGTGGGTCGGTAGGGCCGAGGACTTAAAATGGTCATTACTGGTATGGTGCACACCTGCCGTGTACGGCGCAGAGTGGGACGACAGATCCAAGGGGGCAGGGATGACGAGCAGCATCAGTGAATCGCCGATCCGCGCAGATTATCCGGAGCCGCTGTGGATCCAGGCGGTGAATCTCATCAAGCTCGAGATCTCGTCGGGCCGGCTGGTCGAGGGCATGCGGCTCCCCCCGGAGCGCGAACTGTGCACCCAGCTCGGCATCAGCCGCGTGACCCTGCGCAAAGCACTGCTGCAGCTCGTCGAGGAGGGTGTGCTCAGCTCCTCGCACGGCCGCGGGTGGTACGTCGCCTCCGCGCCGGTCGCGAAGGAGTGGCCGAACAGCCTCGAGTCCTTCACCGAGACCGCCCGGCGCATGGGACTTGAATCGACCTCGGTCGTGCTGCGCGCCGAGAAGGCGCACGCGAGCCTCGACGAGGCTGAGGCCATCGGCGTCGCCCCGGGAACTCCGGTCTTCCGCCTCGACCGCATCCGCCTGCTCGACGGGGTGCCGATCGCGCTCGACGCCAGCGTCGTGCCCGCGGCCCTGCTGCCTGATGTCTCGCAGACCGACTTCGCCGTCGAATCGCTGTACGACCTGCTCGACTCGGCGGGTTCCGCTCCGCAGCGTGCTGACAGCACGATCGAGGCCCGAGAGGCCGATGCCCAGGCCGCCGAGGCTCTCGGCGTCGCGATCGGCAGTCCGCTGCTGATCATGCGTCAGCTCGCGCACAGTGCGGACGGCCGTGCGGTCACGCTCTCGACCATCCGCTACGTGGGGGAGCGCTACCGTCTGCGCACCGTCTTCACGCGAGGCGTCGGTCCCACCCGCTGACCCCGGGGGATTCCGAGAATGTAAATTTGCCAATTGACCTGATATCCACTGCCGGGGTTTCTTAGGTGGGATCCCAGTTGTTATTTTGTTTGTGATCGATACCGGCATCTCTGGTACCTAGATGCATGTCCGCAACCCTCGAGGCCACCAAACTCGCAGCCTTCAACGACTCGATCCGCCAGAGCCTGCCGCAGATTGTCGCGGACCTGCGGAGTCGGCTCGGCGCGAAGCTAGTCGCCTACATCGCCGATGTCACAGAGACCCGTGCGGTGCGCTCGTGGGTAGAGGGTGACCGGACACCTGCCCCCAATACGCAGCGCCGTCTGCGCCTGGCGTTCCAGGTCGCGACACTCATCGATCGGAGCGAGGGTGACGGAGTTGCTGCTACCTGGTTCCAGGGAATGAACCCGCAGCTCGGCGATCGCTCACCGGCGCGAGTACTCCACGAGGACCGAAGTGATGACGCGATGGCTCAGGTGCTCGCAGCCGCCAAGGGTTTCGTCGGCGCTTGATGGCCGGGCCGGAGCTGCAGCTGGTCGACGCGGCCGGCGCGACCGTCTGGCGCGTCGGCCGTGCCCCGGACCCGTGGGCGTGGATCGATCGTCACTATGCCGGCAAGGCGCGCTGGGATGATCCGGAGGTGACCTTCCGGACCACGTACGCCGCCGACTCGCTGTTCGGTGCCTTCGTCGAGCTGCTTGTCTACTCGCGCCCCGATCTCAACGGCGATGGATCGGACATGCTGGCAGGCATCGACGAGGATCCGGAGGACGCCGCAGAGTTCCCTGTCCCCGCCGCGGGTTCCATCGAACGGCACTGGGTCAACGGTCGCATGATCGGTGTCGCCTCGCTTGGCGGCGCCTACGTGGACGTACGTGCCGCCGCCACGGTCGCAGCGTTGCGACCGCAGCATCTCAAGTTCGCGCTCTCGCTCGGGTTTGATGACTTCGATGCCGCCGCGTTGAAACGCGCTCATCCACGCGCACTCACACATCGACTCACAGTCGACTTCTACGCCATGACCAATGATGATGGCACGCCAACTGTGGACGGCGTTCACTTCGGCTCACGTCACGGTGACGACATAGCCCTCTGGGCCATCTGCGAACGCCCGGGCGACAATCCTTCAAGCATGCATCTCGGAAATGTCGGTACACGCCTCGTTCGCGAAGACGATGACGAGCTGCTGCGCGCGATGGACCTTCACGGTCTCACCTGGCGCGACCAGAGAAACGGTGAGGGATGAGCTCGGTAGTGCAGCGCCGACTGCGCGACACGGACTGATAATCCTCGTCGGGGCGCGTCAGGCCAGGTGGCCGGCCAGGAAGTGGGCGCGGGCGACGGGCTGGTCGCGCAGCAACACGAGTGGCGATGCTCGCGATGCCGATCATGATGATGCTCGCGATGCCGATGCCGATGCCGATGCCGATGCCGATGCCGCTGTTGATGCCGTCGTTGATGGCTGTGTGACAGATTGGGAGGGATGACTCCTCCTCCTGTCCCAGGTCGCACCCTGCTCGTCGGCTACGGCGCGCTCGGTTCCGCTCTCGCCCCGAGGCTGCTCTCCGACGGCGGCGAGGTATTCGCGCTGCGTCGCAGTGACGGAGCTCTTCCCGAGGGGCTGCGCGGCATCCGGGCCGACTTGTCGAAGCCGCTCGAGGCGACGCTTCCCGAGGTCGATGCCGTCGTGATCACTCTCACGCCCAGCGGGGCGCAGGGGTATCGCGCCGCCCTGGAGCGCCTCGCCGACGCACTGCCCGTCGTCGCCGCGCGCACCGTGTTCGTCTCGTCGACCGGGGTGTTCGAGGGGTGGGAGTCCGCATCGCCGATCACCGAGCGCGACGAGCCGGCGCCGCACAGCGATCGTGCGCGCGAGCTGCGCGATGGCGAGCTCGCGGCGGTCGAGCTGCTCGACGCCGTCATCGTGCGCCCCGCCGGCATCTACGGGCCGGGGCGCGAGTTCCTGATCCGGCAGGTGCGGGAGCAGGCGACCGTCAACCATCGCCGCCGCACGAACCGCATCCACGAGCACGACCTCGTGCGCACGATCGACGCGCTGCTGCGGATGCCTGAGCCCCCGCAGGTTCTGCATGCGGTCGATGCGGCGCCCGCTCCGCTGAGTGACGTCGTCGCGTTCATCGCGCAGACGCTCGGCATGCCGACCCCGCCCGACGACGCGGCCGCCGGCGCAACCGGCACGGTGCTCGACGGTTCGCTGCTGCGCTCACTGCTCGGTGAACTCGACTACCCCACCTACCGTGAGGGCTATGCGGAGATGCTTCGCGGCTGAGGTCGCTCAGCCCGCGGGCGCCATCAACCGGCGGCGATCCACCTACGCGTGAAGCCGAGCACGCGGCTGCCGTCGATGTCGGCGAGCGATGCGCCCACGAACGCGGCAGCGCCGTCGGAGGTCTGCCAGCGGAAGCGGTACTCGTCCGACAGCACCGCGGCGGCGATCGCGGCGCCCGCCGACTCAGCGGTCTGCGCATTGGCGAATGCGCCCGAGGTGCGATCGATGTAGGCCTGCAGGAGGCTGCCGTAGGGGCCGCCGAGGTCGGGGCGCCGCGCGTTGTCGACGAAGTCGCTCGCGACAGCGGCGGGCTCGATCACGCTGATCCGGATGCCGAAGCGCTCGGCGACCGGGGCGAGGGACTGCATGAAGCCCTCGACCGCGAACTTCGCACCGCAGTACGTGTCGGCGAACGGCTGGCCCACCGCGCCGCCGACGCTCGTGACGGTGAGGATGCGACCGCTGCCGCGTTCGCGCATGCCCGGCAGCACGAGCTTGGTGAGGTTCACCGGCGCGAGGTAGTTCACATCGAGCTGGTCCTGCACGTCCTGCATGCTGGCCTGCTCCGCGGTGGCGACGCTGCCGCGCCCTGCGTTGTTGAGCAGCACGTCGATCCGGCCGAACTCGGCCTCGATCTCGGCGACGAGGGCGGCTGCCGCGTCGTGGTCGACCACGTCGAGGGTGCGGATATCGACCTCGACTCCCGCCGCCGTGGCCGCGGCGCGGAGCCGGTCGGCCTTGCTCACATCGCGCATGGTGGCGACGACGTGCAGCCCGTGGCGGGCGAGTTCGATGGCGGCGTGCAGGCCCATTCCCGAGGAGGTTCCGGTGATCAGTGCGAGGTCGGTCATGAGAGCACAGTTTCAGTCATGAGAGCAGAGTACGCGCGGGCCGGTGGTGTCGGGCGATACTCCGATACGCCGGTCGGCGGTTACAGCGCGGGGTCGAGCGCCCTGAGGGCGGCATCCATCTGCTCCGCCATGTGCCGATACCCGACGTCAGAGGGATGCAGGCCGTCGGCCGCCATCCAACTGTCGTCCGCGCCGGCGTAGTGCCCGTCGAGCCAGCGGCTGGCGCCGGGGATCCAGTCCGCGTCGATTGTTGCCGCGGCATCCGAGACCCAGCCGATGATCGTCGCGACCGAGTCGGGACGATCCTCCGTGTACCAGAACGGCTCCACGACGATGAAGCGCGCCTCGGGCAGGGCGTCGCGCAGACGTGTGAAGTCGTCGGTGATGGTCTCGCGGATCAGCTCGGAACGTCCGGCGAAGCTGAAGTTGTCGTTGAGGCCCATCGTGACGAAGACGATGTCGGGATGCTGCGCGATCACGAGCGCCGGCAGGTCATCCTCGCCGAAACTCGACCGGTGGTTGACGAAGCCCAGGCCGTTGACGCTCGGGTTGAACTCGCGCCAGCCGCGTTCCTCGCTGATGACGGTCGACCAGCGCAGCGACGGATCGCTCGCGCCCGTCCCGAGCGTGTACGAGTCTCCGTAGAACGCGACGAGGGGGCCGGTGCCCGGTGTGGCCGAGGTGTCGGGCGCCGGTGCGGCGCTGCACGCCGAGAGCCCGAGGGCGAGAGCGACCACGGACGCGAGTGCTCGAAGACGGCGCATGCTCCTTGTTCGGTGCCGAGCGCGTGGTGGATGGGGTGCGCTCGCGGATGCTGCTCCGGCGGCGGGAGGCGGCGGAGGGAGGGCGCGATCTGCCGCATCCGCGAGCGTGAGGCGACCATTTGCGACCCCTCCCCGCGGAGAGCGCAGCCCTAAGCGGCGCTCTCCCGCACGGGGGCCCGGGTGAGCCGCGGGATCAGTACCGGGGTGCTGTCGCGGTACGCGATGTAGTCGGCGCGATCCCCCCACTTCTTCTCGGCACGTGCTTCGAGCAGCGGGATGCCGCTCACCCGCGTGAGCAGCAGGATCACGAACAGCGGCGAGAGCAGCGCGACCCACTGCCATCCGACGAGCACGGGAGCCGCGGTGAGGAACACGCCCACCCACAGCACGATCTCGCCGAAGTAGTTCGGGTGGCGCGAGCGCGACCACAGCCCGGAGCGGATGAACTCGTGCTTGTGGGCTGGGTCCGCGCGGAACGCCGACTTCTGCGCGTCGGCGATGACCTCGATCGCCAGGCCGAGCGCCCACACGATGATCCCGACGATGCTCACCCATCCGAGGGGAGCGCGCGATGCGGCATCCGAGCTGATCGCGATCCACGCCGCCGCTGCCGTCAGCGACACCCATGCTCCCTGGATCACCCACACCTGCAGGAACCGCAGCGGCGAGCCCTTGATCTCGTCGAAGCGGCCGTCGGATCCGGCCTTGTGCACGCGGCGCGCCAGGAACGATCCGAGGCGCGCGGACCACAGCATCACCATCGCGGCGAGGATCCAGCTGCGCGCGTCGGGCATCGGGGTCAGCAGCACGAGCGCCACCGAGATCACGAAGAACGTGGCGCTGCCGGTGAGGTCGAAGAAGCGCTCGGTGCGCAGGATCATCGCGGGGATGAACGCGATGATCTGGATGGCGAACGCCGCGGCGACGGCGAGGGTGAACAGGGGGATGCCGCCGAGCGTCGCGCCGTTCTGGCTGCCGGCGACCGCGACGAGTGCTCCGATGGCGAGCGCGACGATGATCGCGATCAGCGAGGAGCGGGAGGACTTGGTGTTCGTGGGCGTCGGTGACGACATCGTGTTTTTCCTGATTCCTAGAGGTAGAGGTCTTCGACGGCGACGGCCGCGCGATCCAGCACGACACTGCGCTTGAGCTTCATGGTGGGCGTGACCAGTTCACGGTCGTCGAGGTCGGCGAAGACGACGCTGAAACGGCGCACCTGCTCGCTGCGCGCGACGAGGGTGTTGGCGGCGTCGACGGTGCGCTGCAGGTGAGCCCGCAGGGTCGGATCGGTCACCGGGCGGATGTCGGCGTGCGCGCTCATCGGCACGATAATGCCTTCGTCGGTCGCCCAGGCGAGGGTCTGCTCCGGATCGAGCACGAGAAGGGCGGAGAGATACGGCTTGCCCTCGCCGACCATCACCGCGTACGACACGAGGGGGTTCGCCTCGACGGCGGTCTCCCAGCGCGTGGGCACGATCGTCTTTCCGTTCGAGGTGACGATCACGTCTTTGAGTCGACCGTCGAGGATCAGCCGGCCCTGGTCGTCGAGTCGCCCGAGATCGCCCGTGCGGAAGAATCCGTCGACGAAGGCGGTCTCGTCGTGGGCGGGGTTACGGTAACCGCGGAAGACGCCGACGCCGCGGGCGAGCACCTCACCCTCGTCGCTGATGCGCACGGTGAGCCCGGGCAGGGGAGAACCGACGCTGCCCGAGGCGATGCGTCCGGGAAGGTTGCCGGTGAGCGGCGCGGTGGTCTCGGTGAGTCCGTACCCCTCGAGCACGGGAACCCCGATGCCGCGGAAGAAGAGCGAGAGCTCGGCATCCAGCGCCGCCCCGCCGGAGAGGATGTACCCGACACGCCCGCCCATGACGGTGCGGAGGCGTCCGAAGAAGAGCCTGTCGAAGAGGCGGTGGCGGAGGCTCAGGCCGATGTCGCGCGCGGGCTTTCCGCCCTCGTCGATCAGCTCGGCGCGGCGGCCCCACGCGATGGCGGTCTGGCGGGCCTTGGTCCAGACGCCCGCCAGCCCCTTGTCGGCCGCCTTGGTGGCTGCCGCCGCCTGGATCTTCTCGAGCACGCGCGGCACCACGACGAGGAAGGTCGGGCGCAGCGTGTCGAGGGTCGCGACGACGGTCGACGGGTCGGACAGGTGCGCGATGCGCATGCCGCTGGCCAGGCAGATCATCTGCAGCCCACGCGCCAGCACATGCGCGAGCGGGAGGAAGATCACGGTGTTTCCGCTCTCGTTCACGATCTCGCGGTACGCGGCGGCGATGTTGAGCACCTGCCCCAGGAAGTTGCGGTGGGTGAGCACGACACCCTTGGGTTCACCCGTGGTGCCGGAGGTGTAGACGATGGTCGCCGGGTCGTCCTGAGTGGCGGATGCTCGGCGGCTCTCGAGCTCGTCGTCGGTGACGTCGGCGCCACGGGTCACCAGATCGAGGATGCTGCCCGGAGTGCCGGCATCCATCGTCCAGGCGCCGAACGTGGTGTCGGGGGTCTGGTCGAGCGCCGCCTCGAGCAGTGCAGCGTGCTCGGTGGTGCCGCCGATCGCCAGCCGCACCCCGGCGTCGGCGATGATCGCGTTCACCTGCGAAGCCGATGACGTCTCGTAGATCGGCACGACGACGGCCCCGGCGTACCAGGATGCGAGGTCGGCGACGGCCCATTCGTAGCGGGTCGGCGCCATGATCGCGATCGGATCGCCGGCGCGGATGCCCTGGGCGATGAAGCCCTTCGCGAGCGCCTGGACCGTGTCGGAGAAGGTCTGTGTCGTGATCGGATGCCAGACCCCGGCATGCGCGTCCTCGACCTCGAAGGCGATGTGCGCGGGCGCCGTGGCGACACGCGCGACCAGCAGGTCGGTGACGTTGCGGTAGCCGTCGAGGTTCGCAAGCGGCGGGGTCGATGACTCGATCATCGGGGGCTCCTCTCGGGCGCGCCAGTAAGGCCCATCCTCTCGTGTTCGGAGCCGATGCGTATTCGGATGGGATGCTCTTCCGGCATCCCATCCGAATATCAGCGTCGAGTCACGCGGTGAGCGTCGACGTGTCGATGACGAAGCGGTAGCGCACGTCGGACGCCAGCACACGCGACCACGCCTCGTTGATCTCGGCGGCGGCGACGATCTCGACCTCCGGGGCGATGCCGTGTTCGGCGGAGTAGTCGAGCATCTCCTGCGTCTCGGCAATGCCGCCGATCATCGAACCGGCGTAGGTGCGGCGCCCTCCGATGAGTGACATCACCTGGAGGCTCATCGGCTCAGCGGGGGCGCCCACGTTGACGAGGGCGCCGTCGACGGCGAGCAGGTTCAGGAACGCGTCGACATCGATGGGGGCGGAGACCGTGTTGATGATGAGGTCGAGGCTGCCGGCGAGTTCGGTGAACGTGGCTGCGTCGCTGGTGGCGTAGTAGTGGTCGGCGCCGAGGCGCAGGCCGTCCTCCTGCTTGCGCAGCGACTGCGACAGCACCGTGACCTCGGCGCCCATGGCGTGCGCGAACTTCACCGCCATGTGTCCGAGTCCGCCCATCCCGACGACCGCCACCTTCTTACCCGGACCCGCGTTCCAGCGCTTCAGGGGCGAGTAGGTCGTGATTCCGGCGCAGAGCAGCGGTGCCGCCTTCTCGAACGGGATGGCGTCGGGGATGCGGAGCACGAAGTCCTCGATCACGAGGATGCTCGTCGAGTAGCCGCCCTGCGTGATGGTTCCGTCGCGGTCTTCTGCGCCATAGGTGCCGACCATGCCGTTGAGGCAGTACTGCTCATCGCCGGCGAGGCAGTTCCGGCATTCGCCGCACGAGTTCACCATGCAGCCGACACCGACGCGGTCGCCCACCCGGTGCGTCGTGACCTCCGAGCCGACCTCGGCGATGATCCCCGCGATCTCATGGCCGACCGCCAGGGGGTAGTGCTGGGGCCCCCAGTCGCCGTTCACGGTGTGGATGTCGGAGTGGCAGATCCCTGCCCAGCGGATGTCGATGCGCACGTCTTTCGGGCCGAGCTCCCGACGTTCGACGGTGCCGATCCGCAACGGAGCGGTCGGAGAGGTGGCGATGATGGCGGGGACGGTGTTCATGGGAGTCCTTCGATCGAGTGGATATCCAGTCAACGCGGATGCCGACGGATGAGGGAGACCCTGACGAGGGGTGCACTGCGAGGGCACCCTTCGCGTATCGCGAAGGGTCTGCCCCGAGCTGCTACGGGCGGACGTCCGCCGTGTCGGATCCTTCCACGACAACCGGCGCCGGCTGCTCGGCAGCCCACGAGGCGAGCAGTCTGAGCCGCTCGGCGGAGGGCGACCCCGGTTCGGCCGTGTAGATGGTCATGACGTTGCCGGGGTCGGCGGTGACGTCGAGTGCTTCGTAGGCGAGCACCAGTTCCCCCACGACCGGGTGCAGGAAGCGCTTGGTGCCGGCTCCGTGCGTGCGCACGTCGTGCGAAGCCCAGAGCGTGCGGAAGGTGTCGCTGCGTGTGGACAGCTCGCCCACGAGGTCCTGGAGGCCCTTGTCGTGCGGATCCCGACCCGCCTCGGCGCGCATCACGCCGACGCACATGCGCGCGAAGAGCTCCCAGTCGGGGTAGAAGTCGTGCGATGCGGGATCCAGGAACTGGAACCGAGCGAGGTTCGGGGTGCGCCCGCCGTCGCCGATCACGGGGGAGTAGAACGCGCGGCCGAGAGAGTTCGTCGCGAGCAGGTTGTGTCGCGCGTCTCGGACGAACGCGACCCCCTCCGTCATGGCGTCCAGCGCCCAGGAGAGACTCGGCCGAGGCTCGTGCGGTCTGGTCACCCGCCGGCGGCTGCGCCCACTGGTGGGGATGCCATCCGCCGCACGAGCCAGATCCAGCAGATGCGCGCGCTCGGCGTCGTCGAGCTGCAATGCCCAGGCGACGGCATCCAGGACCGAGGCCGAAGCGCCGGCGATCGCGCCACGCTCGAGCTTCGCGTAGTACTCCACGCTGACGCCGGCAAGGGTGGCGACCTCGCTTCGCCGCAGCCCCGCGACGCGTCGGTTGGAGCCGGCCGTGAGACCCGCGGCATCCGGAGTGACCCGCGCACGACGGGTCATGAGGAACTCGCGTACTTCGGCTCGGTTGTCCATGTGAGCCACGGTACGCCGCCGCCTGACGGTGAGGGAGTCTCTCTCAGGGCACCTCTGGATCGCGTTCGGTGAACGAGAAAGCCCCCGGGGAGACCGGGGGCTTGTGGAGGGACTGACGGGAATCGAACCCGCGCTATCTGCTTGGGAAGCAGAAGTTCTGCCATTGAACTACAGTCCCGTACCTGCATCCGAGGAGCGGGTCACGCCAGCCTACCCGCCACCCGCCGTATGGCCAAAGCGCCGAGAGCGCGTACGCACCGGGCCAACTAGGCTGAACCCGTGCTTCTCAGCGATCGCGACATCAGGGCCGAACTCGCATCCGGCCGTATCGGCCTCGAACCGCACGCGCCGGAGATGATCCAGCCGTCGAGCATCGATGTGCGCCTCGACCGGTACTTCCGGCTGTTCGACAACCACAAGTACCCGTTCATCGATCCGTCGGTCGATCAGCCCGAGCTGACGCGTCTCATCGAGGTCGATCCCGAGGAGCCGTTCATCCTGCACCCCGGCGAGTTCGCGCTGGGGGCGACCTTCGAGCAGGTCACTCTTCCCGACGACGTCGCCGCGCGGCTGGAGGGCAAGTCGTCGCTCGGGCGGCTCGGGCTCATCACCCATTCGACCGCCGGATTCATCGACCCCGGCTTCACCGGTCACGTGACCCTGGAGCTCGCGAACGTCGCGACCCTGCCGATCAAGCTGTGGCCGGGCATGAAGATCGGTCAGCTCTGCTTCTTCCGCCTGACGTCGCCGGCTGAGAACCCCTACGGGTCCGGCCCCTACGGCAACCGGTACCAGGGGCAGCGGGGCCCGACGGCATCCCGGTCCTTCCAGAACTTCCATCGGACCGATGTCGGAACGACCGACGTCGGAGCACTCGGAGGCTGACATGAGCGACGACAGCACGAACCCGCAGACCCCGCCGGCCGACGCTGTCATCCCGCCGCCTCCGCCCGAGACACCGATCCCGGAGGGGGTGATCCCCGACGCTCCCGCGATCCCGGACGCCCCGGCGATCCCCGAGGCCACGACCGTGATCCCGCCCGCTTCCGTCGACATCCCACCCGCGGATGCCGTGATCCCTCCCCCTCCGCCCGAGGCGATGATGCCGGCGACTCGGAGTTCGCGTCGCACGCCGGCGATCCTCCGGGGAGAGCAGCCGGCTGCCGTGGCGGACGACTGGGCCCGGCCGTCCATCGCGCCCGAGGTGCCGTCATCCGGCAGCTACCGGATCGTCTCCGCGCTGATCTTCGTCTTCCTGGTGGTGCTTCTGGTGGTCGCGGTCGTCCTGGGGGTCTTCCTCGCGACGACGACCTCGTTCCCCTTCTCGTCGGGTGCCGGGCTCCTCTCAGGCGTACCGCTCTGACCCGCGTGATGTGGGAGCTTCGGCCGAGCCGACCGGGCGATGCCGGATGGATCGCCGAACTCCGCGCGGTGGTGCTGCGACCCGACCTCGAACGATTGGGCCGGTACGACGAGGTGCGGGTTCGGCAGCGGTTCCTCGACGCGTTCGACGTCGCGCACACACACGTCATCGTGGTGGACGGAGCGGATGCCGGATCCATCGCTCTCCGCCGAGAGGATGACGCGGTGTGGGTCGAGCACTTCTACCTCGACCCTGCCGTGCAGGGGCACGGGATCGGGACCGGGGTGCTCGCCCGAGTGCTGACCGCGGGCGCAGGGGAGGCCTTCCGATTGAACGTGCTGCAGGGCAGCGCTGCTCGACGGTTGTACGAACGTCACGGTTTCCGGCTCGAGCGGGAAGACGCGATCGACGTGTTCCTCCATCGTCAGCCCTCTCCGTCGTGAGCAGGTCCCGGGATGCAGAAGAGGGGTGGATGCCGAAGCATCCACCCCTCTGTCATGCGCGCGTGATGCGCGTGTCGTACGGCCTGAATGGTCAGGCGTCGCGGCCGCGGGAGAACCCGGCGTCGAAGCCACGCTCATATGCGTGCTGGGCGACGCGGGCCACGCGGTGCGGGCCGTGACCGCGGTGATCTCCGCCGCGGTGGCCGTTGTCCTCAGCGCCGCGGTGATCGGAGCCGTCGTGTCCGTGGCGGCGGTCGTGGCCGGGGTGGCCATGACGACCCTGACCATGACGACCCTGACCATGACGACCCTCGCCGTGACCGCACTCGCCGTGGCGCACGTCGCCGTCGTGGAAGTCCGGACGCGGGCCGAACCCGTGACCGAAGCCGTGGTCGTGCTCCGACTCGGGATCGAATCCGCGGCCGGGGCCGAAGCCGCGACCGAAGCGGCGACCGAAGCCGCCCGGGAAGCCGCTACCGTGGCCGCGTCCGCCGAATCCGTGCCGACGTCCGCGGGGCAGAGGGGCCTCCTCGTCCCAGCCGAATGCCCGTGCGATCTTCTCGAGCGAGGCGAGAGTGGTGGCCATCTCCTCGTCGGGGACGGCATCCGAGACCTTCGAGCGGATGCCGTCGACGATCGCGCCGAGGCGCTCCTTCGCGGCACGACCCTCGTCGGTGAGTGTCCAGCCGTCGCCGTCCTGTGCGACCCAGCCGCGCTCGACGAGGCGGTGCAGCTTGTGCCCTGCGAGGGGGCGCGAAGCCGGCACGGTGCCGTCGATCACGTTCAGGATGCGCCAGTCGCGGCGACTCGCATGCTCCGCCTCGAAGGCGGTGGCGAACTCGTCGGCCATGAGGCGGTCGGCGGCCTTCAGCCAGTAGCCGAAGGGGCGGGAGGTGTTGTCTGTGTTCTGTGTGTCAGAGGTGTTCATGGGTAGTCCTTCGTTGTCAATGTGCATGTGAATGTCACTGTGCATGTATATGTAGTGTGACATGCGATAGCAAAGCATGTCAAGTCGCATGTAAAATCGACCTGTGACCTCCGACGACATCGATCCCTCCGACGCCATCGCCCAGGCGTTGTCCCGCCTCCGCGGTCGGCGCCCCGGCGAACGCGGCGCCGTGCGCGGAGACGGCGACCGCGGCCGCGGTGGGCCGCACGGGTGGCACGGCGGCCCGCACGGACACGGGCATGGCCACGGCGACCCCTTCGGTCATGGGCATCCCGGCCCGCCGCCCTGGATGATGGACCCCTCGGGGCGCGTCGGTGGCCCCGCCCGCATGCGCATGCTCGAGGCGCTCGCCGCGGCATCCACTCCGCTCAGCGTCAGCGCACTCGGAGAGGCGATCGGCGTCGATCAGCCACGAGCATCACGCCTCGTGCAGCAGGGGGTCGAGCGCGGTTTCGTGCAGCGGGAGGCTGACCCCGACGACGCCCGACGCACCCGCATCGCCCTCACCGACGAGGGGCGCCGCGTCGCGAAGGGGATGCGAGGGGAGCGGAAGGAGATGCTCACCGGCGCGCTCGCCGCGTTCACCGATGAGGAGCGCGCCGAACTCGCACGGCTGCTGACGAAGCTCGCCGACAACTGGCAGCGCTGACGTCACCGTCCGGCCGACCTACGGTGCGCCCTCCGAGAATCGCAGCGAGTCCTCATCGTCGACCGACAGGGAGAGCACCACGGTCTCGACGGCTTCGTGTTGCTCGATCCGCTGCTCGATCTCCCGCAGCTGCCGCGCGACGTCGTGCTCGCGCGCGTCACCGGCCAGATCGATCTCCGCGACGATGAACAGACGGTTCGGGCCGACGTACTCGATGTGCAGGTAGGTCACGCGCTCGATCTGCGTGAGAGCCAGCAGGGCATCGCCCACTCGTGCACGGAGTGTCGGTGAGGCGTTGGCCCCGACCAGGAACGCGATGTTGCGGCGGATCAGGATGATCGCCACCACCCCGAGCAGTACCCCGACGAGGATCGAGCCGACGGCATCCCATGCGGCCACACCGGTGACCTGGTGCAGCAGGATCGCGCCGCCGGCGAGTGCCAGGCCGACCAGTGCTGCCGCATCCTCGAAGAACACCGCACGCAACGTCGTGTCGCTCGTCTCGAGCACGAAGTCCCACGTCGACGATCCCCGTTCGCGGGCCAACCGACGGGACCGCACCATCGCCTGTGTGAACGATGCTCCTTCGAGCACGAACGAGACGCCCAACACGATGTACGCGACGAGGGGGCTCTCGACCGGACCCGTCTCGCCGAGCTCCTGGATGCCGTGCATGATCGACACGATCGATCCTGCGGTGAAGATGCCGAACGCCGCGATCAGCGACCAGACGAAGGCGTTGCGGCCGTACCCGAGCGGATGCCGTGCGTCCTTGGCCCGCCCGCCGCGTCGGTCGGCGATCAGCAGAAAGATCTCGTTTCCGGCATCAGCCCAGGAGTGTGCGGCCTCGGCGACCATCGAAGCCGACGAGGTGATGATCGCCGCGACGGTCTTGGCGATCGCGACCAGGATGTTGGCGAGGAACGCGATGATCACTGTCACGCGGTCAGGCTACTCCCGTGCACGAAAGGATCCTCGTCATGTACGGAGATCTGCCGTACACTCCGTTCATGGCTGCCCCTCTGAAGGATCGACGAATCGAGCTGCGCGTGACGTCTGCTCAGAAGGCGGCGATCGAGCAGGCGGCCGCGCTGCAGGGCCGATCGGTCACCGACTTCTCCGCCGACGCGTTGATGGAGCGTGCGGAAGAGGTGATCCAGCGCGATCGGCAGCTGCGGGTCGATGCGATCCAGTTCGACGCGTTCATCGAGGTGCTCGACCGGCCACCGCGGAGCATCGACCAGTTGCGTGACCTGCTCGCGCGGGAGTCCGTGTTCGTTGACTGAGTTCCTGCGTCCTCGGCCGCTCGCCGCCGGAGACAGAGTCGGCGACTTCCACTGCGGCCAGGAGCAACTCGACGCATGGCTGCGCGGGAGGGCTCGAGGCAATGAACGCTCAGGTGCCTCGCGCGCGATGGTGTCGATCACCCGCGACGGACGGGTCGCCGGCTACTACTGCCTGTCGTCCAGCTCGGTCGTCCGCGATGAGGTGCCGACGGACCTCTCCCGCCAGCAGCCCGACGCGATACCGGTGGTCCTGCTCGGTCGCCTCGCGATCGACGAGGCGTTCGCCGGGCGCGGGCTCGGAGCATCCCTCCTGCAGCACGCGACGGTGCGGGCCATCGAGGCCGCCGAGGCGATCGGCATCCGCGCGATCCTCGTGCACGCCATGACCGAAAAGGTGGTCCCGTTCTACGAGCGCTTCGGGTTCACGCGGTTCCCGGGTCAGGATCCAACGCTGTACCTCCTGTTGGCCGATGCCCGCAAGACGATCGTCTGACCGCGGAAACCCTGGTCAGTGGGACTCCGGGTCAGAGTGGAATCCGGGTCAGCGGGGAGCCTTCACCGGGAGCAGCAGCAGGAATCCGACGATCAGCACCACCATGATGCCCAGGATGCCGAAGGCGGTCTGGCTCGTCAGCACGATCAGGACCGTCCAGGCGCCGGATGCCATCCAGCTCGCCGCGCGGCCGGTCGTGGCGTAGAGGCCGAAGATCTCGCCCTCGCGTCCTGCCGGGGTGACCCGCGCGAGGAACGAGCGGGCTGCGGCCTGCGCCGGCCCGACGAACGCGCACAGGATGAGTCCACCGATCCAGAACACCATCGAGCCGCCGTCGCGCAACAGGAACACCGCGAGTCCGGCGACGATCATCGACCCGATCGAGGCGAGGATGATGCGCTTCGGTCCGACCCTGTCATCGAGGCGCCCGGCGAGGATCGTCGAGACGCCGGCGATCAGGTTCGCGGCGATGCCGAAGATGATGATGTCCTGCGTGCCGAAGTTGAACACGGCGGTGCCGATGATGGCCCCGAAGGCGAAGACGCCGCCGAGACCGTCACGGAAGACGGCGCTCGAGAGCAGGTACCAGAACGTGGGGCGGGTCTCAGGGTCGCGGTAGAGGCCGCGGATGTCGGTGACGAGCAGCACGTACGAGCGGAAGAATCCGACCTTGCGCTCGGGGCGGCCGAGCGAGGGCTCGGGCACGTTGAGGAAGATCGGGATGCTGAAGATGATCGCCCACACCGCGCAGCCGACGGCGATGAGTCGGTAGGCGAGCCCGTTGTCGGTCGACATCCCGAACCAGTCGAAGGTGTCGAGCACGACCACGATCACGAGCGCGATGATGCCGCCGAGGTAGCCGAAGCCCCAGCCGAGGCCGGAGATGCGGCCGACGTTCTTCGGATTCGCGATGCCGATCAGCATGGCGTTCGAGTTGACCGCGGCGATCTCCTGGAACACCGTCGCGGCGGAGATCAGCGCGACGCCCAGCCAGAACAGGCTCGGGGTCGGAGTCACGAACCAGAGGCCGAGCATGCAGAACACCAGCGCGCCGGTGCCGATGCCCAGCCAGAGCTTCTGACGCCCGGCGGCATCCGCCCGTTGACCGAGCACCGGAGCGAGCAGCAGGATCCCGAACGCGGCGATCGTCGACCCCAGCCCGAGCCCCGATGCCAGGTCGGCCTCGGCCGCGAGTCGGACGGGATCGTTCTCGTCGAGCGAGGCGATCTCCGGCGGCAGGAACCCGGCGCCCACGAGGTACAGCGCCGTGAACACGAACGTGAGGATGACCGTGTTGAACGGCTGCGTCGCCCAGTCCCACAGCGCCCAGGAATACACCTGCTTCTTCGGGGCTGGCGTCTCGCCGCGCAGTTCGAGCCCGATCACGCCGACAGCGCCGCTGTTGGCGACGGCCGGGGGCTCGGGAACGACGGGGCGAGATTCGGGATCGCTCATGCTCGCAGTCTGGCGGTGCCGGGTGAACGGGCGGTGACGGCGCGCCGGTCAGGATCCCCGGGAGCAGAGGGGCCCGACTGGCGACTGATGCGCATCGGTCCTCGGGTCTCGGCGATCTGCACCGGCTCGCCCTTCTGCGTCACGACCACGTCGCCGCGTGCCGCCAGCTCCCCGGTGACGCGGCGCACATCGGCCATCCGCGCACGCCACGCGTCGCCGCCGATCGCGCGGGCGACATCGCTCGGGCAGATCGACGACTCGACACGCTTGCGGGTCAGGGCGCGGATCGTCGCCGCCGCCCGCTCGGCGAACTCGGCGTCGGACGGCTCCTCCCACCACGGTGCGCCCCTCTCGCCGAGTGCGGTCTTCGCGTCGTGCACACGGCTCCGTGCGTCCGGTTCGGATGCCTTCACCGCCCGCCGCGCGGCCATCAGTTCGTCGACCAACTCCTGGCGCAGCTTCTCCGGGATCGAGGGGTCGGTCGCCCGCCACCGGCGTCCGCCCACGATGATGTGGTGTCCGTCGTCGGTGCGCTCCGGCTTCTCGGCATCCGTCATGCCTCCACCATCCGTCCCGTCGCGCGTCGACGCCACCCCCTTGCGCGGCCGCTACAGCTGCGGGGCGCGCAGCGTGCGCGCGTACTCCTCCTTGAGCACGGCGAGGTGCAGCCAGGCCTCGATACGCGTGACGCCAGGGAGTGACCGCAGCCGCTCCAGGCTCTCGTAGAGCGCCCCGGCGGACGGTTCGACGAGCGTGGCCACCGCATCGAAACGGCCGAGGGTGCGGGCGGCGAAGTCGACGCCGCGACCGGTGCGCAGCGCCTCGATCACGCTGTCATCATCGTGGTTCAGGTTCAGCCCGACGCCCATCGACAGCTGGCGGTGCGCGAGCCCGCGAGCCTCGACCGCGCTGATCTTGATCACTCCACCGTCGATCAGCCGCTGCACCCGTGTCGCCACCGCCGAGGGGGAGAGGCGCACAGCCTCACCCAGTGCGCGGAAACTGGTGCGACCGTCGACCTGCAACCTCTCGATCAACGCCTCATCGATCGCGTCGAGGGTCACATCGCCGTGGTACTCCGAGACGAAGAACCCCTTCACCACGGTCGAGTAGATGATCGTGTTGATGTCGAGCACCCCGGCGATCGCCCTGATCCGGGCCAGAAGGTCGTGCAGATCCTCCATCGAGCCCAGCCGCACCTCGGTCACGAGATCGTGCGACCCTCCGACCGCCGACACGAGCACGGTCTCGTGCATGTCGCGCAGATGCTCGGCGACGGCCTCGACCGTGCCGTCGGTGCGGATCGACACATGCGCGAGCACGTGCTGGCCCAGGAAGACGGGGTCGACGGCGGCCACCACGCGCACGGTGCGGTCGTCGAGCATGCTGCGCAGTCGAGCGGCGACGGCGGCCCGGGACTGCCCGAGGCGCAGCGACAGGGAGCGGATGCTCGCGCGTCCGTCCTCCTGCAGGGCTCGGATGAGTTCGGCGTCGAAGTCCATGGATTCGCCTCGTGGTCACTTTCCCGCGAACGCACGCCAGTCGGCGCGCATGTTCAGTGTAGGAGGTGAATGGATGGATGTGAAGGTGCGTATTGTCGGTTCTGGCTGTCAATACTCCAGTGAATGAGCATTCTCGCTGGAGTTCTGCCCTTGCCTGACCCCGCCGAGCAGCCGTAGCATCCTTCGCTATCCGACATCTTCCGCAAAGGAGCGGGTCTCACATGACTTCCACCCATACCAAGGCGCGACGCGCAGGCTTCGCGGCCTTCGTCGGCACCACCATCGAGTGGTACGACTTCTACGTCTACGCGACGGCCGCCGCCCTCGTGTTCGGTCCGCTGTTCTTCCCGAGCGGCGACCGGCTCGCCGAGACCGCCGCGGCGTTCGCGACGTTCGCGGTCGCCTTCCTCGTGCGCCCCCTCGGTGGCATCATCTTCGGCCACATCGGCGACAAGCTCGGCCGGCGCACCTCGCTGGTCATCACCCTGCTGCTGATGGGCGCGGCGACCGTGCTGGTCGGCTGCCTCCCCACCTACGAGAACATCGGCATCCTGGCGCCGATCCTGCTGATCCTCCTGCGGGCGGTACAGGGCCTCGCGGTCGGCGGCGAGTGGGGTGGCGCGGTGCTGATGAGCGTCGAGCACGCCCCCGAGAAGTCGAAGACCTTCTACGGCGGATTCACGCAGCTCGGCAACCCGGCGGGTGCCCTGCTCGCCTCGGGCATCTTCGCGATCATGTCGCGCGTCGGCGACGACTTCATCATGAACGGCGGATGGCGCATCCCGTTCCTGCTGTCGATCGTGCTGGTCGGCGTCGGCTTCTGGGTGCGGTACCGCGTCGAGGAGACGCCGGTCTTCGAGAAGAAGGTCGAGGGCCGCAAGCAGTCCATGCCGCTCGCCTACGCACTGCGCACCAACTGGCGTCCGATCCTGCTCGGCATCGGTATCCTGCCGATCTCGACCGGCGGCTACTACCTCGCCACCACGTTCGCGACCGCCTACGCCACGGGCGACACCATCGCGATCAGCGAGCAGGTCATCCTCGATGCCATGACGATCGCCTCCTTCGTGGAGTTCGTCGTGACCCTTCCCATCGCCTGGCTGGGCGACAAGTGGGGGCGCAAGAACGTGATGTACATCGGTCTGATCACCTCGGTGCTCACCTTCGTGCCGTTCATGCTCGTCATGCCGGGGCGCGTCGAACCGCTCATCTTCCTGTTCGCCTCCCTGGTGCGCATCGCCATGAGCGCCACCTACGCCCCGATCGCGGCGCTGCTCGCACAGATGTTCCGCCCGCAGTCGCGCTACACCTCCATCGCGCTGTCATACGGCGTCGGCGCGGCGATCTGGGCCGGCTTCTCGCCGTGGTTCGCGACGCAGCTCATCGCGTGGACCGGCAACATCTGGTCGGTGCTGGCGATGTTCGCCGGCATGGCCATCATCGCCGGCATCTGCACGAAGCTCGCCCCGCAGCATTCCGATGAGGCGCCCGTCACGGCCTCGTTCACCGCCCGCACCGACACGACCGCGAACAGGCTGCCATGAGAAAGCTCACCCCCTTCGACCGTTCCGCCCAGACCGAGCCGCGACTGATCACGGCCCGAGCGATCCACACCGCGGATGCCGCGTCGTCGACCGCGACGGCGGTGCTCACGGATCGCGGACGGATCCTCGCGATCGGCACCCCCGCCGAGTGCGAGGCCGCGGCCGAACGGGGTGGGTTCACCCCGGAGCGGGTCGACCTCGGCGATGCCGTGATCGTCCCCGGATTCGTCGACGCGCACGCGCACCCGCTGATGTTCGGGCAGATGATGAGCTGGGTGGACTGCGGGCCCGAGAAGGCCCGCAGCATCCCCGAGATCGTCGCCCTGCTGCGCGCCGCGGCGGCCGACCTCCCCGCGGGGCGCCCGGTGCGCGGCTACGGCTACGAGCAGCGCAACCTCGCCGAGAAGCGGCATCCCACCCGCTTCGAGCTCGACGAGGTCGCCTCCGACCGCGAGGTCTACCTCATGAACGCCTCGGGCCACGGCGGCGTCGTGAACTCGTTCACGCTCGACAGCAACGGCGTCGATCGCGAAACCCCGAACCCCGACGGCGGGGAGTTCTTCCGCGACGCCGACGGCGAGCTGACCGGCGAGCTCTCGGATGCCGCCTGCAACATCCTCACGGGAGTGCACGGTGTGAAGATCGGTCATCACGGCCCGAACTTCCACCTCGCCGACGAGCCGGAGGAGCACCTGCGTCAACTGGATGCCGCGACCCAGCGCTTCCTCGCCGGTGGCGTGACCTCGATCGGCGACTGCCAGGTCACGCGGCGCGAGTTCGACATGTACCTGCGCCTCGCCGAGGCCGGGCGCCTCGAACTGCGGGTGTCGATGTACCTGCTGTCGCATCTGCTCGACGAGGCGCTGGAGATGGGCATGGTCGGCCAGTTCGGCAACGCGCACCTGAGCTTCGCCGGCATCAAGTTCTACGCCGACGGCACGCTCGGTGGCTGGACCGCGTACTTCCCCGACGGTTACGTGGGTGACCCGTGCCGCACCGGCCAGCTGTACCACGAGCCCGCGGAGTACGCCGGCCTCATCCACAAGGCGCACGCCGCCGGCCTGCAGACCGCGACGCACGCCCAGTCGCCGACCGCGATCGAGATGGTCGTCTCGGCGATCGAGGCCGCGCTCGCCGAGCATCCGGATGCCGACGCCCGCCACCGCATCGAGCACTGCGGTCTGCCGACGCCCGAGCAGATCGAGCGGATGGCCGTCTCCGGCATCCGTCCCGTGAACCAGCCCCAGCACTACTTCAACTGGGGCGAGGGTGTCGAGGAGGCCATCGGCACTCCCGGCGAGCGCTTCAACCCGCTGGGCGAGTTCGAGCGGGCCGGCGTGCCGATCACGATCTCGTCGGATGCTCCGGTCGCCGAGCCCATCCCGCTCGAGGCCATCCAGGCCGCGGTCACCCGTGTCACCCGGCGCGGGCACACGCTCGGCCCGGACGATCTGCGGATCTCGGCGCTCGCCGCCCTGCGCGCGCACACCATCGAGGGCGCGATCTCGATCGGCCGCGAAGACGACCTCGGTTCGCTCGAGGTCGGCAAGTACGCCGACTTCGCGGTGCTGTCAGACGACCCGCTCGCGGTGCCGGCGGAGGACATCTCCGCGATCAGCGTGCGCGAGACCTGGGTAGACGGGGAGCGCCGATACCGTGTCTGAGCCCCTGACGACGGAGTCCCTAGAGACGGAGCAGTACGCCGACACCGCAGGGCGGGCCGTGCTGGAGACCATCCGCGCCTACGGCGTGACGGCGGTCTTCGGCATCCCCGGCACACACAATCTCGAGCTCTACCGCCCGCTCGCAGGTCTCGGCATCCGCGCGGTGACGAATCGGCACGAGCAGGGTTCCGGGTACGGCGCCGACGGCTGGGCGCAGCAGACCGGCCTGCCCGGCGTGGTCATCACCACCTCCGGTCCGGGCCTGCAGAACGCCATGAGTGCGATCGGCACCGCGTTCTGCGAATCGCGGCCGATGATCGTGCTCTCGCCTGGCGTCCCGCTGGGCGCGGAGTTCGCCGATGTCGGCACGCTGCACGAGACGAAGGATGCGTCGGCCATGGTCGCCGCGATCGCCGAGTGGTCGCGGCGGGTCAGGACCGCCGCCGAGGCCGTGGAAGCCGTGCACGATGCGTTCACGCTGTTCCGCACCGGGCGCCCGCGCCCCGTGCACATCGAGATCCCGCTCGACGTGCTGGAGGCGCCCGCCGGGGTCCCCGCGGAGGAGCGCCGCGCGCGTGCGTTGCCAGCCCCAGCCCCCGGTGATGCCGGCGCGATCGCCGAGGCCGCGCGGCTGCTGACCGCGGCGCGGAACCCGGTGATCGTCGCCGGCGGCGGAGCCACGCGCGCATCCGCCGAGGTCACCGCACTCGCCGAGCGCCTCCGCGCCCCCGTGCTCACGACGCTCAACGGCAAGGGCACGGTGTCGGAGCAGCATCCGCTCTCGCTCGGGTCGAACCTGCGCCTCGGCGCCGCCCGCGCGATCGCGGAGGATGCCGACGCGCTGCTCGTGATCGGCTCGAAGCTCGGCGAGGCCGAGCTGTGGGCGCCGCGGCTCGAGGCGCGCGGGGCGGTCGTGCGCATCGACATCTCGGCCGCACAGCTCGACAAGAACCTCGCGTCGACCGTGGGGATCCGGGGCGATGCGACCGCGGTCACCGCCGCGCTGCTCTCCGCCCTCGGCGAAGAGCCCTCGCGGCAGGCGCACGACCTCGATGCCGCCCGCGCCGCGATCGACGAAGAGATGCGCGCTACCGCACCCGAGACCGTGGCGCTCGCCGAGATCATCGCCGAGGGACTGCCCGACGACGCGATCGTCGCGGGCGACTCCTCCCAGATCGTCTACATGGCGCTCGGAAGCGTGCTGCGACAGCGGCATCCACACTCCCTGCTCTACACGCCCACCTACGCGACCCTCGGCTACGGCCTGCCGGCCGCGATCGGTGCCCGCGTGGCGCAGACCGACCGCCCGGTCGTCACCGTGATCGGCGACGGTGCGCTCATGTTCTGCGTGAACGAGCTGGTCACGGCGGTCGAACAGCGTCTCGACGTGACGGTCGTGTGCGTCGACAACGGCGGCTACGCCGAGATCCGCCAGAACGAGATCGACCGCGGCATGCCGCCGATCGGCGTCGACCTCGTGCAGCCCGACTGGGCCGCCCTCGCCACGGCGTTCGGTGGCGTCGGTCGCCGGGTCGATCGACGCGACGACATCGCGTCGAGCATCCGCGACGCGATCGCCGAGGGCGGCGTGCAGCTCGTGCACATCCCCCAGACGGCGCTCTGACCTCCGATCTCCGCACGACAGAAGGACTGATGATGACTGACACCGTGGGCCCCATCGACGCCTCCGTGAACCCCCGCTACTCGGGGATCGCGACCTTCGCGCGACTGCCGCGCATCGAAGACGTGCCGCGTGCCGACATCGCCGTCGTCGGCATCCCCTTCGATTCCGGCGTGAGCTACCGGCCCGGCACCCGCTTCGGTCCGTCGCACGTGCGCGAGGCGTCGCGTCTGCTTCGCCCGTACAACCCGGCGCAGGACGTCTCGCCGTTCGCGATCGCGCAGGTGGTGGATGCCGGCGACATCCCCGTCAACCCCTTCGACCTGACCGAGGCGGTGACCGAGGTCGAGCGCGCGGCGCTGGCCCTCGGCGAGCAGGTGCAGCGCATCGTCACGATCGGCGGCGACCACACGGTCGCCCTCCCGCTCCTGCGCGCCATCGCGGCGAAGCACGGGCCGGTCGCGGTGCTGCACTTCGACGCGCACCTCGACACGTGGGACACCTACTTCGGCGCCCCGATCACGCACGGCACGCCCTTCCGCCGCGCCAGTGAGGAGGGTCTGATCGACCTCACCGCCAGCTGCCACGTGGGCACCCGCGGACCGCTGTACTCCAAGCAGGACCTGGAAGACGATGCGCGTCTCGGCTTCTCGATCGTGTCGAGCGAGTACATCGAGGAACACGGCGTCGAATCCGCGATCGAACGCATCCTGCAGCGCATCGGCGACAAGCCGCTGTACGTCTCGATCGACATCGACGTGCTCGACCCCGCGCACGCCCCAGGCACCGGAACCCCCGAGGCGGGAGGGCTCACGAGCCGCGAGCTGCTGCGCATCCTGCGGGCGCTGAGCGCGCAGAACATCGTGGGGGCCGACGTCGTGGAGGTCTCACCCGCCTACGACCACGCGCAGATGACCGGCATCGCTGCGAGCCACGTGGTGTACGAGCTGGTGACGCTGCTCGCCGCGCGCCTGGCTCGGTAGCGCGCCGCACCCCTGCTCCGACCGGAGCGGGTACGAACGCGGGCGGACGAATGGTCGGATGCCGCGGACGGCTGGTCGGGCGGCGGCATCCGCGCCCTGCGAGGCTGGGAGCATGACAACCACCGCTCCCATTCCGACGGCCGTTCCTTCACGCCCGGACCGCATCCGTTACGGAGCGCTCACCGTCCTGATGCTGATGGGCTTCCTGCTGGTGACGGCGGAGTTCCTGCCCAACGGCGTGCTCACCGAGATGGCGGAAGCACTCGATGTGACCCCGGGGCAGGCCGGTCAGACCGTGACCGTGACCGCCTTGGTCGGACTGATCGTCGCGCCGACCATCGGCCTGATGTTCCCGCGACTCGACCGCCGCTCGCTGCTGGTGTGGATGGCGCTCGCCGCCGCAGTATCGAACCTCATCGTGGCGGTCTCGCCGAACCTCATCATCATCCTGCTCGCGCGCTTCCTGCTGGGCGCGGCGATCAGCGCGTTCTGGGCGATGTCGATCACGGTCGCCGTGCGCCTGGCCGGACCCGAGAACCTGGGGCGCGGTGTCATGTTCACCTCGGCCGGTGTCTCGCTCGCCACGGTCGCCGGGGTGCCGCTGGGCGTGATGCTCAGCGAACTCGTCGACTGGCGCATGGTGTTCGCGATCGCCGGCGGATTGATGGTGCTGCTCGCCGTGGCGCTGCGGGCGCTGCTCCCGTCGGTGCCCGCCGCACAGGCGTCGAGTCTGCGCCTGCTGGTCGACACGGTGCGTCGCCCCGGCGCCGCGCTCGGACTGATCGGGCACGTCTTCGTGGTGCTCGGCCACTTCTCGGCCTACACGTACGTGCGGCTGGCGCTCGAGCGCATCCCCGATGTCGACGCCTCCACGATCGTCGTGCTGCTGGCGCTGTTCGGCCTCGGCGGTCTCGCCGGCAACATCACGATCGGTCTTGTGATCGACCGCACCTTCACGTTCTTCTCCGTCTTCGCGCCGCTCGTGATCGCCGCATCCGTGCTCTCGATGATCCTGTTCTCGGGGTCGATCATCGGCGTCGCCGTGGTGGTGCTGGTGTGGGGCTTCTTCTTCTCATCGTGGTTGATCGTCGCGAACACGTGGGTGGGGCACCGGATGCCGGATCGCCTCGAAGCCGGCGGAAGCCTGGTCGTCGTCGGATTCCAGGCGGCCATCATGATCGCGGCAGGGGTCGGGGGCGTGCTCGTCGACACGCTCAGCGTCGAACTCGTCTACGTCATCGGCGCGGTCTCGCTCGTGATCGGCGCCGTGCTGTTCGGAGCATCCAACCGCGTGCGGGCCTGACCCGTTCGCCGCGTCGTCGGGCTCCGCGTGCACAGTTTCGGAGCCCGGCGCCGGCGCGCCGGTGGATCGCCGAGTTCGGCCGCGTGTCGTCCGGGGGCTCCGAAGTCGTGCCCGGGCGGATGCCGAGGGGACGGATGCCGAGGGGCGGATGCCGAGGGGGCGGATGCCGCGGGCGGGTCAGGCGGGGACGGGCGCGCGGCGCCAGGATGACGGGGTCATGCCCGTGCGGCGCCGGAAGGCGCGGCTGAACCCCTCGTCCGAGGCGTAGCCCAGTTCGCGCGAGGTCTCCGACACCGACCGACCGGCTTCCAGCATCCGCTTCGCGGCGTCGATGCGCACTTCGGTCACGTAGTCGGCGGGGGAGCGGCCGACCGCGGTGCGAAAACGCTCGGCGAAGGCCGATCGCGACATCGCGCCGACGTTCGCGAGACGCTCGACGGTCCATTCGCGACCCGGCTGCTCGTGGATCGCGTCGACCACGCGGTCGAGGAACGGATCCTTCGACATCGACGGCCAGCCCGCGGGGGCGCACCCGTTCGCGGCCCACGCGCGGATCACCGAGAGCAGCACGGTCGTCGTCATCATGCGGCAGATGAGTGGATCGCCCTGGCGCACCGGGCAGGCGGCCGGATCGACCAGGCCCATGTTGGCGGCGAGTGCGGCGGCGGCGGGTTCGAGGGCGTCGAAGCCGGTCACCGTGATGACGTCGGGGAGCACGGCGCTCAGGCGCGAGGTCGCATCCGAGAGCACCAGGTCGAACACCAGCACGCTCGCGCCGGCATCCGCCTGGAGCAGGAACGGGGTGCCGCCGAGGGTGAGGAACGCGTCGCCGGTGACCAGACGGTCTGCTCCGGCGCTGACCGCGACCCGGCGCGACGTGCGATCGACATCGAGCGCGCACCCGGCGGCGAAGGGCGGATGCCCCTGCACGCTACCGCCCGTGACGTACACCAGAGTGGTGGCGCCCTCCGCGAGCGGGAGCAGGGCTCCGGCGCTCAGCGTCACGCGTCGCGCGATGCCGACCTGGAGGTCGACGGCGCTCAGCACCTGCGAGAGTGCGTCCGCGTTCACTGTCACCATTCCTTCGGAAACGCTGAGCGGTGGTCGGCTATTCCGGCGTCGACGGCGGGCGGCCGGATTCGGGGCCTGCGGCAGCCGCGGATACGCTGGAAGGACGCCACCCGAGGAGTCCCGTGTTCCGTTCACCCGACCGCCTGTTCCGCACTCTCGCGATCGCGGAGGCGATCACCTGGACCATCCTGATCGCCGCGATCATCGCCCGGGCGGTGGGAGCTCCGGGCATCGTCGTCACGATCGGCGGCGGCATCCACGGTTTCGTGTTCCTCGCCTATGCCGCGACCGCGGTGCTCGTGGCGCTGAACCAGCGGTGGCACATCGGTGTGGCGGCGCTCGCCGTGGTCAGCGCGGTCGTGCCGTACGCCACCATCCCGACCGAGATCTGGTTGCAGCGCACGCGCCGCCTCGAGGGGGAGTGGCGCCTCGACGCGACCGATGATCCGCGCGATCACCGCTGGTACGACCGGCTGATGCGCTGGTTCCTGCGACGCCCCTGGGTACTGGCGGTGCTGCTCGCGGTCGGCATCGTCGCGCTCTACGTGATCCTGCTGCTGGTGGGCCCGCCCGGCAAATGAGCCGGTCCCGGCGGCACGCTCTCAGGGCGTGACGACGACCGCGTTGTTCTCGACGACCTCGGCCAGCACCGCGTCGGCGTCGCCGTTCGTGCAGTCGATGATCACGTACAGCCCGACGCCGGTCGCGGTGAAGGCCCGTGTCGCGATGATCCAGGTGCGGTCGGCTTCGGCTCCCGAGACCTGCCGATTCTCGACCCCGCCGGTCCCGCCGACCTGGTAGCTGAACTCCCCGGTGGTCGCCAGCGGCGTGACCTCCGCCGTCGTCGAGTCCAGGAGGGCCGCGAGGATCGCGTCCGACGACGCGCTGTCATCGCCGGCGACGACTGGCACGTCAGAGGTGAGGCCCTGCCAGAACTGCGCCGTGCACGTGCCGTCGACCGTGCCGTAGATCCAGCCGCCGTTGCCGTCGTCGGGCGACACGGTCTCCCATCCGTCGGCGGTCATGAACCCGTCGCCCCACTCGATGTACGCCGTGCCCGGCAGCTCGGCGCCTGCGGCGAAGGTCAGCTCGGTGGGAAGCGTGCCGTCGGGCTCGTCGATCGGCGCATCGGATTCGGTCGGCGTCGGCTCCTCGGCCGCCGGCGGATCCGCCGGGATCTGCGCGTAGAGGCATCCGCTGAGCGGGATGACCGCCACCGCGACGAGCGCGGTCGCGGCGAGGCGGAGCAGCGGTCGGGCGGATCGAGGGCGCGTCATGCCGGTCAGCCTAGTCCTCGGGATGCCGCGTCTCGATGGGGAGTTCTGCCCTGGTCGGCGCCCGTCGGCGCGGCGCTGTCGACGCGGGGTCCGTACCGATCAGTGCGCGGTCGCGACACCCACGGTGTCGTGCACGATCACGGCCGCCACGCGTGCGCCCGCGCCTGCGGCGACGATCAGCTGCTGCGGTCCGGGGATCGCGGCGTCGCCCGCCGCGTAGAGGCCCGGCACGTCGGTGCGGCCGGAGCGATCGGTGACGAGGTTGCCGTCGCCGTCGATCGCGGGGTCGATGCCGTCGAGGAACGACAGCTCGGTCTGCCACTCCGGGCGCACGAAGCCCCCGTCGAGCGCGATCGTCGTGCCGTCTGACAGCCGTACGGCCTCCAGGTGCCCGCGTTCGCCCACCAGCTCGGTGATCGGATGCCGCTGCACCGACACCCCTGCCGCCTCGAGTGCCGTCTGCTCGGCCGTCGTCAGTGCGTCGGATCCGTTCGTGAAGACGGTGAGACTCTCCGTCCACCGGGCGATCAGGCGGGCGCGGTCGGCCAGGTCGTCGGACTCGCCGATCAGCGCCAGGCGGCGATCGCGCAGCTCCCACGCGTCACAGGCGGCGCAGCTGAACAGGCTGATGCCGTAGAAGCCGCGCAGATTGGGCACGTCGGGAAGGGTCTCGCGCAGTCCGGTCGCGACCAGGACGGCGCGCGCGGTGACCGTGTCGGAGGCCTCGCGGCGTCCGATGTCCGCGACGAAGACGGCATCCGGGGATGCGGCATCCGATGATGTCGCATCCGATGATCCGCCATCTGGGCGGCGCAGCGAGAAGACCCGGGTGCGGGTGCGCACCTCGATGTTCGGGTAGGCCGCGAGTTCCTCGCGGGCGAGGCGACGCAGCTCGTGGGGTGGGACGCCGTCGCGGGTGAGGAAGCCATGCGACAGAAGAGTGGCGGCGTTGCGTGGACGGTCGGCGTCGACGACGAGCACCCGCATCAGGGAGCGGCCGAGGTTGAGGGCGGCGGAGAGACCGGCGGGGCCTCCGCCGATGATCAGCACGTCGTAGGCCGTCTCGGTCATGCGCATCCTCCTGTGGGACGGAGGGCGTCGGCCCGATCGCGCCGCAGCGCCGATCGTGGCGACGCCGCCCGGCGAGACCAACGGGAGTAAGGCTCGCCTTACCCCTATCCTGCCAGTTCGTCGGCGAGGGTGGGCGCGGGGGCAGGGGCGGGCGCGGGCGGGCTGAACTCCGGCGTGTGCAGCGAGACGACATCGCCGACCACGATGACCGCCGGTGAGCGCACCTGGCGGGCGGCGGCGAGCGCCGTGATGGTCCTGAGCGTGCCGACGGTCACGCGCTGGCGCTCGCCGTATCCGTCCTCGATGATCGCGACGGGGCATTCGAGCCCGCGCCCACCGGCGGCGAGCACGGTGGCCGAGTGTCCGAGCGTGTTCACTCCCATCAGCAGCACGACCGTGTGGTCGCGCCCTCCGGCGAGTGCCGTGATCTGCTCGTGGCCGGTCACGACCGTGAACGCGGTGGCCACGCCGACGTGGGTGAGCGGGATGCCGGCGACCGCGGGCACCGAGATCGCGCTCGTGATGCCGGGCACGACGTCGACCCGTATGCCGGCGGCCTCGCAGAACAGTTGCTCCTCGCGCCCGCGGCCGAAGATGAACGGGTCGCCGCCCTTGAGCCGCGCGACGATCCTGCCGTCGCCGGCGAGCTGCACCAGCAGGGCGTTGATGGCGTCCTGCGGCACGGGGTGGTGGCCGGGCAGCTTGCCGACGTCGATCACCTCGGTCGACAGGTGGATGCCGTCGGCCTCGAGCTGCGCGAGCACGCGGCGGGCACCGAGCCGATCGGCCACGATGACATCGGCCTGCTGCAGGGCGCGGAGCCCGCGCAGGGTGAGGAGCCCCGCGTCGCCGGGGCCCGCGCCGATCAGGGTGACGCGGCCGGTCATGGATTCTCGAGGAGTGTGGAGGCTGGGGTGGTGGAGGCTGCGGTGGCCGGGTCTGGGGTGGCGGATGGGAACAGTGATGACTCCGCGGTCTCGTATCGTGCCACGACGAGGTCGACCAGCAGGTCGGGCACGACAGTGCCGTTGAGCAGGGGAAGGGTGAGGCTGCGACCGTCGGCGCGCAGTACCGCGAGATCGAAGAAGTACCCCCGCGCCAGGAGGTACGTCGAGACGACGGCGTGCGGGTGTGCGATGAGGGCTGTCGGCAGATCCGGCTCGCGGGCGGCGAGATAGGCCAGGTGCACCGGGCGGCCGATGCGGGCGCGCAGCATCTCGGCCATACCCTCGGCATCCGTCAGCGACCGCGGGTCGCGTGAGCCCGCGACCGCGAGGATCACGGGGCGGTCGGGGGCCGCGGCCAAGCGCTGGGCGAGTACGTCGGCGAGGCGCGGATCGGGTCCGAGCGGGTCGGCGACGACGGCATCCGGGCGGTCCGAGACCATGCCGTGCAGGTCGTGGTGCACGTGGAATCCCGACGACAGCAGCAGCGGCACCACCACGACCGGGCCGTCGATCGCGGCGAGGGCATCGACGGCATCCGGCTGCTGCACGTCGACGAACGCGCTGCGCACCTCGACGTCGGGCAGGCGCGCGGCGACGTGGGCGACCAGGTCGGCGATCGCGCGGGCGCCGGCCGCATCGTCGGTGCCGTGCGAGACGGCGAGGAGCGTGGGGCGGGCCATGGGGCTGACTGTAGGCGTCGTCTGTGACCGGCATGTTTCCGGCAGGTGAGGGGTTGATGCGGTCGGCGCGTCGTTCACAACTCCTCAGAAACAGGAGACGTCTCCCGGGGCACCCTCGAGTTTCCGGGGCCACCTGTCGCGGTGCGGATTTTCGGACACCGTTCTTGAGGAGTTATGAACGAAAATCAAAGTTGAGCCGATTCATATCAAGTTTGTTTGACAGTATCCGGACGTCGAGGTACAGTTGAGTCATCGCGACTCAGGTTTCCCTGGTCGCCGCAGGTTTCTGTACCGATCAACCGTCCTCAACAAAGGAGAAAACACATGGCACGTGCTGTGGGAATCGACCTCGGAACGACGAACTCCGTCGTCAGCGTCCTCGAGGGTGGCGAGCCGAAGGTCATCGCCAACGCCGAGGGCTTCCGCACGACCCCGTCTGTGGTCGCATTCACGAAGGACGGCGAGGTGCTCGTCGGTGAGACCGCGAAGCGCCAGGCCGTCACCAACGTCGACCGCACCATCTCGTCGGTCAAGCGTCACATGGGCACCGACTGGGGCTTCGACGTCGACGGCAAGAAGTGGACGCCGCAGGAGATCTCCGCGCGCATCCTCATGAAGCTCAAGCGCGACGCCGAGTCGTACCTCGGTGACACCGTCACCGACGCCGTCATCACGGTTCCCGCGTACTTCAACGACGCCGAGCGTCAGGCCACGAAGGAAGCCGGCGAGATCGCCGGTCTCAACGTGCTCCGCATCATCAACGAGCCGACCGCCGCAGCTCTCGCCTACGGCCTCGACCGCGGCAAGGAGGACGAGCTCATCCTCGTCTTCGACCTCGGTGGCGGAACGTTCGACGTCTCGCTGCTCGAGGTGGGCAAGGACGACGACTTCTCGACGATCCAGGTGCGCTCCACGGCCGGTGACAACCGCCTCGGTGGAGACGACTGGGACCAGCGTCTCGTCGACTTCCTGATCAAGCAGTTCAAGGAGACCACGGGCGTCGACGTCTCGGGTGACAAGATCGCCCTGCAGCGTCTGAAGGAAGCGGCCGAGCAGGCGAAGAAGGAGCTCTCGTCCTCGACGAGCACCAGCATCAACCTGCCCTACCTGTCGCTCACCGACTCGGGACCCGTGTCGCTCAGCGAGACGATCACCCGCGCGAAGTTCGAGGACCTCACCAAGGACCTGCTCGACCGCACCAAGAAGCCGTTCGAGGATGTCATCCGCGAAGCCGGCATCAAGGTGTCCGAGATCGACCACATCGTGCTCGTGGGTGGATCGACCCGTATGCCCGCCGTCGCCGAGCTCGTCAAGCGCGAGACCGGCAAGGACGCGAACAAGGGCGTCAACCCGGATGAGGTCGTCGCCGTCGGCGCCGCTCTCCAGGCCGGTGTCCTCAAGGGCGAGCGCAAGGACGTCCTTCTCATCGACGTCACCCCGCTGAGCCTCGGCATCGAGACCAAGGGCGGCATGATGACGAAGCTCATCGACCGCAACACCGCGATCCCGACCAAGCGCAGCGAGACCTTCACCACGGCCGACGACAACCAGCCGTCCGTCGCGATCCAGGTCTTCCAGGGCGAGCGCGAGTTCACCCGCGACAACAAGCCCCTGGGAACGTTCGAGCTGACCGGTATCGCGCCGGCTCCGCGCGGCATCCCGCAGGTCGAGGTCACCTTCGACATCGACGCGAACGGCATCGTGCACGTGTCCGCCAAGGACAAGGGCACCGGCAAGGAGCAGTCGATGACGATCACGGGTGGCTCCTCGCTGTCCAAGGACGACATCGAGCGAATGGTGCGCGAGGCCGAGGAGAACGCGGCCGAGGACAAGAAGCGCCGGGAGGCCGCCGAGATCCGCAACCAGGCCGAGACGCTCGCGTACTCGATCGACAAGCTGATCAAGGACAACGACGACAAGCTCCCCGCTGATGTGAAGGAGTCGGTCCAGGCCGATGTCGACGCCCTCAAGACGGCTCTCGCCGGCGAGGACGACGACGCCGTCAAGACCGCGTTCGACAAGCTCAACGAGTCGCAGGGCAAGCTGGGCGAAGCGATCTACGCGCAGTCGCAGGCGGATGCCGCAGCCGGCGCCCCCGCCGACGGCGAGGCCCCGACCGCCGATGACGCCTCCTCCGATGAGGACGTCATCGACGCCGAGGTCGTCGACGACGAAGAAGACAAGAAGTAATCATGGTTGAGAAGAACTTCGACGAGAATCCTGACAAGGATCGGGCCGAGGTTCACGGTGAGGGGTCGGATGCTCAGGCATCCGGCCCCGCGCCGCAGAACCAGGACTCCACCGAGGCCGCAGCCGCCGAGGGCTCTGACGACGACTTCACGGTCGACGACATCCTCGGCACCGCGCAGACGGGGGAGGCCGCTGCGGAGGACGCCGTGCTCGCCGACCTCGAGTCGACGCTGCTGAACGACCTCAAGCGTCTCCAGGCCGAGTACGCCAACTACCGTCGTCGCACCGAGGACCAGCGTCAGCTGGAGATCGAGCGCGCGAAGGGCGAGGCCGCGAAGGGTCTCGTGCCGGTGCTCGACGATCTCGACCGTGCCGCTCAGCACGGCGACCTCGTGGAGGGCACCCCCTTCGCGGCGATCGCCGACAAGGTGCGTGCGGTCGTGGAGCGTCTCGGTGTCGTCTCGTACGGCGAGAAGGGCGAGGAATTCGACCCGCAGCGCCACGAGGCGATCTTCCAGCAACCCACGCCGGGGGCCGACAAGACCACGGTGCTCGAGGTCGTCGAGGTGGGCTACCGCCTCGGTGATGTCGAGCTGCGTCCCGCGAAGGTCGTCGTCGCCGTCCCGGCCGAGTAGGCAGGGTGATCGATGGCTAGCCAGGATTGGTTCGACAAGGACTTCTACAAGACCCTCGGGGTCTCGAAGGACGTCAGCGGGGCCGACCTCAAGAAGGCCTACCGCAAGCTCGCGCGCAAGTACCACCCCGACTCCAATCAGGGTGATGCCAAGGCTGAGGCGACCTTCAAGGAGATCAGCGAGGCGTACTCGGTGCTCTCCGACACCGAGCAGCGCAAGGAGTACGACGAGATCCGCGCCATGGGCTCGGGCGCTCGCTTCACGGCGGGCGGCTCGGGCGCCGGCGGGTTCGAAGACGTCTTCAGCCGCTACGGCCAGAGTCGTGGCGCTCAGACCGCGGACTTCGAGGACATCTTCGCGATGTTCAACCAGGGTCAGGGCGGGGGCTTCGGCTCCGGTCGGTTCGGCCAGACCACGGGAGGATTCCGCGGCGCCGGCGGCCCGCAGCGCGGTGCTGACGTCACGGCACGCACCACGATCGACTTCGTCACCGCCGTGCAGGGCGAGACCATCTCGCTGCAGGGTGAGGACGGGCGTCCCTTCAAGGTGAAGATCCCTGCCGGTGTCGCCGATGGGCAGAAGATCCGTCTGCGCGGCCGCGGTCGTCCCTCGCCAGACGGCGGGGAGAGCGGCGACATCGTCGTGCAGATCGCGGTGCGGCCGCATCCGGTGTTCACCCGCGACGGACTGAACCTGCGCGTGACCGTTCCGGTGACCTTCACCGAGGCCACGCTCGGGGCGACGATCGAGGTGCCGACGCTCGGCGGCGATCCCGTGAAGCTGCGGGTCGCGCCGGGCACCCCCTCCGGTCGGGTGCTGCGGGTCAAGGGGCGTGGGGTCACGACCGCCAAGGGCACGGGCGATCTGCTCGCCGAGCTCCAGGTCGCGGTGCCGTCGCACCTCGACGACGCGGCGCGCGAGGCACTGGAGAAGTTCCAGGCGCTCGAACCGGCCGAGAATCCTCGTGCCGACCTGATGGCGAAGGCCCGTCGATGATGAGCCCACTGGGCGTAGGCGAATCCGCCGGGGTAGGACGTTTCCACGCGAAGCGGCCTACCCCGGCGGATTCGCCTACCTCCGTGATGGGGATGGGGGTGGACGGCGATGCCTGAGTTGGATGCCGACACCCCGGTGTTCGCGATCGCTGCGGCGGCCGAGCTCGCCGGCATGCACCCGCAGACCCTGCGCCAGTACGACCGCATCGGCCTGGTCGTGCCCGGTCGCACGTCGGGAGGATCGCGCCGGTACTCCCGCCGCAACATCGAACAACTGCGCGAGGTCGCCCAGCTCTCGTCGCAGGGCGTGAGCCTGCCCGCGATCGCGCGCCTGCTCGACCTCGAAGACGAGAACCGGATGCTGCGTCGCCGCGTTGCCGAGCTCGAATCGGCCGTGCGGGCCGAGCGCGAGAACCGTCCGGGCGTGCGCGTCTTCGCCGCCGGATCTGCGGGGGTCGTGCCGATGCCCGGTGGCCGTCGTCTTCGCCGGTCGACGGAGATCGTGCTGTGGAACCCGCGGGACGGCCGCTGAACCTCCGGCACCGCTCGGCCTGACCACGCATCAGCGCATGGTGTGTATCCTGTCAACAGTTAACAGGAGGTCGCCATGCCGCAGACGGTCACGCGAGGAGAATCGCTCGGAGCCCAGGTGGCCCGCGTGCTCAGACAGCGCATCGTGCGCGGTGAACTCGCGCCCGGCGCCCGCATCACCGAAGAGGCGCTCGCCGAGGAGTTCGCGGTGAGCCGCGGCCCGATCCGCGACGCCCTCACGCAGCTCAGCTTCGAGAAGCTCGTCGAGGTGCAGCGGCCGCGCGGCGTCTACATCGTCGGCCTCACACAGGACGACGTCGATCAGCTCTACAGCTTGCGCGGTGCGCTCGAGCAGCTCGCCCTCTCGCGGGCGATGCGCGTCGACGATGCCGCCCGCTGGGCGCCCATGGCTGCGGCCGTCGGGCGGATGGGGGCCGCGGCGGATGCCGGAGATCACACGGCCTTCGTCGCCGCCGACCTGGAGTTCCACTCGCAGATCTACGCTCTGGCCGATCATCCGCGTCTCGAGGGTGCGTGGGCGCAGTACCTCCCGACCTTCACCGCGCTGCTCGAGGTGACCATCAACCACGACGAGGACCTGCACGAGTCCTCCGGTGATCACGTGAAGCTCATGGGCGTGATGCGCAGCGGCACGCCCGAGCAGGCGGCCGAGGTGCTCACCGCCCACCTCGACGGTGCGCGCGAGCGGATGCTGAGTGAGATCTCAGACCGCCCCTGAGGTCTCTCGGGCAGGCGATCCGCCCAGTGTTGACTGTTAACAGTCAACACTGCTAACCTCACGATGTCGACAACACGGTCGACCCACGTAGAGGAGCAAAGATGCCCCGCAAGCGCATCACCCGGGCGGCCGCCGCGATCGCCGCCCTCGCAGCCACCGCTCTCATCGTCTCGGCCTGCACCAAGGTCGAAGAGGGCGAAGACGCAGGCTCGGCATTCCCCGAGAACGACATCCGCCTGATCATCCAGGCCAACCCCGGTGGTGGCTCCGACCTCTCGTCGCGTGCCCTCGCGACCGAGCTCGAGAAGATCCTCGGCGTCAGCATCATCCCCGAGAACATGCCCGGCGCCGCCGGCGCTCTCGCGATGGAGTACGTCGGCGCGCAGGACCCCGACGGCTACGTGATCGGCTTCGCACCGGTCGAGATCGCGATGCTGAACACCACGCAGGGCGCGAACGTGCTGCCGGAGGACTTCGACCTGCTCGGCCAGATCATGCTCGCCCCCGGCGTCATCACCGTCGGCGCGAACAGCGGCATCGAGTCGCTCGAAGACCTCGTCGCGCAGGCGAAGTCCGGTGCCGTCACGGTCGCCAACTCCGGCGCCGGCTCGATCTGGGAAGCCGCGACCATCGGTCTCGGCAACGCGACCGATGCGACCTTCACCCCGGTTCCCTACGACGGTGGAGCGACCGCGGTCGCCGCCGCGGCATCCGGCGAGACCGTCGCCGCGGTCTCCGGACTCGGCGAGGCTCTCGCGCAGGGCGAGGCCGTGCGCATCCTCGGCGTCATGAACGACGAGCGCCACCCCGACGCGGAAGACGTGCCCACGGTCGACGAGGCCATCGGCGAAGACGTCGTGTTCGGCGGCTGGGGCGGCATCTACGCCCCGAAGGGTCTGCCGGACGACGTGAAGAGCGAGCTCGAAGCGGCCGTCAAGGAAGCCGTCGAGTCCGACACGTACCAGACCTTCCAGAAGGATGCCGGAAACCTGGTCGTCTACCGCGACTCCGCCGAGTGGACCGGATTCGTCGACGAGCAGTTCACGCTGTTCAAGGATCTCCTGGGCTGAGCGGCCTGCGGGCCGGCCCTCCGGTCGGCCCGCAGCCCCGTCCCTCGAAGGAGGAGCATGATGTCCACCCCCGACACCTCGACCCCCGACACCTCGTCCGCCGACACCGCCGTCGCGGACGGCGACTACCAGGGCGCACCGGCCTCGCGCCCGCTGGAGATCGTCTTCGGCATCGTCGCCTTGGCGTTCTCCGCCGGCTACCTGTTCCTCACCACGCAGATCTCCCTGCGCCGTGAGGCCGCCCCCGGGCAGATCGACGCGCGCTTCTGGCCGATGGTGATCGCCGTCACCGCCGTCGTCATCGCCGTCGCGCTGCTCGCCATCGCGCTCACCCGGCCGGCCCCGACCCGCGAAGATCTCGAGCGCATCCAGCCGGGCGGCTACCTCCGCGTCATCGCCACGCTCGCCATCACCGGCGCCTTCATCGCCGTGTGGTCGCTCAGCACCGTCATCCTCTTCGGCTACCGCATCGAGGTCTTCCCGATCGCCGCCGCCGTGCTGATGGCCGCCCTCATGCTCCTCTACGGTCACCGCCGCTGGCTGAGCCTGATCATCTACTCCGCCTCCGTCACGGCGTTCGTCTACGTCGTGTTCGGGATGCTCCTGAGGATTCCCCTGTGAACGCGCTCATGGAGGGGCTGAACTCGCTCCTCGACATCTCGATCCTGCTCTACATGCTCGTCGGCCTCCTGCTCGGCTTCATGGTCGGCGCCTTCCCCGGCATCACCGCGACCATGGCGGTCGCCCTGGCCGCCGGATTCACGATGACTCTCGAGCCCGTCCAGGGCCTCGCGGTGCTGCTGACCATCTACGTCGCCGCGAATTTCGGGGACCGGGTGCCGTCGATCCTCATCAACACTCCGGGCACACCGGCGTCCATCGCCACGACGCTCGACGGCTATCCCATGGCCAAACAGGGCCGCGCCGGTCTGGCGCTCACGATCTCCGCGATCGTCTCGGCGGTCGGCATCCTCGCCTCGCTCGTGCTGTTCGCCGTCGCCGCCGTGCCGATCGCGAGCTTCGCCCGCGACTACTTCCGCTCGCCCGAGCTGTTCGCGCTCGTCGTGTTCGGCATCTCGATCATGATCGGCATCTCGTCGAAGTCGATGCTCAAGGGCATCCTGGCCGGACTCTTCGGCCTCATGCTCGGCACGGTCGGCACCTATGCCGCGACCGCGGACCAGCGCTTCACCTTCGGGGTGCTCGAGCTCGTCGAGGGTGTCAACTTCATCGCCGTGATCATCGGGCTCTTCGGCATCGCCGAGCTGTTCGACCAGCTGCTCACGTACCGCACCTCGAACGTGCGCCCCATCTCGAGCCTCGGCCGCTGGTGGCCGAACAGATCTGAACTGAAGCAGAGCGGCCGGGCCACCGCGGTCGGCGGCGCCGTCGGACTCGGCGTCGGACTCATCCCCGCGGCGGGCGGCGACATCGCCGGTCTCATCGGTTGGGAGCGGGCGCGCAAGGCGTCGAAGCACCCCGAGATGTTCGGCAAGGGCTCGATCGAGGGCGTCGCCGCCTCCGACACCGCCTCCAGCGCGACCCTCGGCGGATCGCTCACCACGACCATGGCGCTCGGCATCCCCGGGGACTCGGTGATGGCGGTCATGATCGGCTCGATGATCATCTGGGGCATCACGCCAGGCCCCACCCTGTTCACCAACCGCCCCGACCTGGTCGTCTCGATCGTGGGCATCATGCTCATCGCCACGATCCTGTCGCTGGGCCTGAGCCTGGTGCGCATGAAGGGCATGGTGAAGCTGCTCGATGTGCCGCAGCCGTACCTGTGGAGCGGCATCCTGATCTTCTGCATCATCGGCACCTACGCCACCTCGAACAGCCTCTCGACCGTCGTCACCATGCTGGTGTTCGGTGTCGTGGGTGTGCTGCTCAAGCGCATGCAGGTGCCGGCCGGTCCCGTGGTGCTCGGTCTTCTGCTCGGCCCGCTCGCCGAGGAGAACCTGGCCCGCACGCTCGCGATCCTCCCCACGCGTCCGTTCTTCGAGGTCGTCAGCCCGATCGCCATCGTGCTGCTCGCGCTTGCGGTGCTGTCGATCGTGATGCCGGCGATCCGCGCCGCCCGCAAGCCCCGCGCCCAGCGCGCCTCGCTCGAGGACTCGATCCTGCACGACGAGAGCATCGTGCAGATCGAGAAGGCGCACGATGAGCTCGCCGCACAGCCCGACCTGCTGACCTCCACGGTCCGCAACGTCGACACATCTGCCCGCGCGACCCGCAAGGCGCGCAAGAACTCCAAGGAGAACGAGAAGTGACCCGCTACGACATCCTGACCGCCGTCCCCACCGCGTTCCACCGCGACGGCACCCTCGACCTGGAGGGCTCACGGGCGATCTTCCGCTTCGTGGGGGAGTCGGGCAACGAGGGCGCCTTCATCCTCGGCACCACGGGGGAGTTCCCCGCGGTGGATGCCGTCGAGTTCTCCTCGATCGTCGAGGCGGCGCTCGCGGAGCTGGGGGATCGGATGCGCGTGATCGTGCACGTCGGCCAGCCCAGCACCTTCGAGGCCGTCCGCCTCACCCGCATCGCGCGGGAGCTGGGGGCGACCGAGTTCGCCGCCCTCACGCCGTACTACCTGAAGTCGACCGACGACTCGATCTTCGAGTACTACCGCGCGTTGTCCGAGGCCGTGGGTGACGGGCGGCTCTACGTCTACATCTATCCGGCGCGCAGCGGCAACCCGGTCTCGCCCGCGCTGCTCGTGCGCCTCTCCGCGCTGCCGAACATCGTCGGCGCCAAGGTCAGCGAACTGTCGCTCGACGAGATCGCGGCATACCGCGCCGTGGTGCCGGAGGACTTCGATCTGTACACGGGCGCCGACCGCGACCTGATCGCCGCGGTCGATGCGGGCGCGCAGGGCGTCGTGTCGGGTGTCTCGTCGGTCACCCCGAAGCCCTTCCGCGCCCTCGCGGATGCCGGTCGCACGGGCGATCAGGCCGCGATCGCGAGCGCGCAGGCCGCGGTCGACGCCGTCGTGTCACTGATCGGGGGAGACATGGCGCGCATGAAAGAGGCGTACCGCGTGCTCGACGTGGTCGACACCTACTGCCGCATGGCGATCGCCGAGCCGACGGATGCCGAGCGCACCGCCGTCGCCGAGGTCGTGGCCGCGCACCGCTGACACGCAGGAACGCCGGGGGGAATGACGAAGGGTGGTGCGGCTCGGCCGCACCACCCTTCGTCCTGTCGCGATGATCAGTCGCTGACCCTCTTCCAGACGCCGCATCCCGACGACGTGAACCCCTTGTCGTCGGGATAGATCCGCACGTACTGAGGGCCCGCCGCGGTCACGTAGTCGTTCTCGATGATCTCGTCGAACGTGCCACCGAAGCTCGACACGATCTCCCAGTAGCATCCGGACTTCGCCGTGGTGGTGAGGTACACGCCGGGTGCGAGGTGCATGCCCACCATGTAGGTGCCGTTGCCGGCGGTGCTGGCCATCGTGCCGACCAGCTTGGTCCAGCGGCCGCACTTCGCGTTGGTCATGAAGAACCGGTCGGTCTTCGAGATCGTCACGATCACGCGCCCCGTGGTGGAGCGGTAGTCGTTGGCGATGATGCCGCTGAAGCTGCTGCCGGCCGACGAGCGGCGTTCCCAGTAGCAGCCCGGCTGCGCGCTCGCGTAGTAGGTGCCGGCGGCGATGCCCGAGCCCACGCGGTAGGTTCCGGCCCGCGTGATCGAGGGAGCGGGGGCGGCGGTCTTCGCGGTGGCGGCGCTCGTGCTGCCGGTCGCCGCGTAGCCGGTGGCGCGCCCGGTCACCGTCACGGTGATCGACTTGTAGTAGTCGTTCGCCGTCAGGCGGTAGGTGCGCGCGGTGGCGCCGGGGATCGCGACCCCGTTGCGCTTCCACTGGTACGAGAACGACGCCTTCGGCGACCAGGCCGACAGGCTCGCGGTCAGCGTCGCGCCGACGCGCACGGTTCCCGTCACACGAGGGCGAGGGGCCTTGGTGAAGGGCTTGACCACGGCGGCGGTCGGGGCGCTCACGGCCTTGGTGGTGGTGTACCCGGCCGAGACCGCGGTCACCTCGAGGGTGATCCGCGTCTTCCAGTCCGCTGCCACGAGCTTGTAGGTCGAGGCGGTCGCACCGCGGATGGCGGCACCGTTGCGCAGCCAGCGGTAGGTGAACTTGGCCGACGGGCTCCAGGTGCCCGGTGATGCCTTGAGCGCGATTCCGACCTTCGCGGTTCCGACGATGGCGGGAGTGGGCGCGCTGCTGAAGGCGCCGCTGCCCACGACCGTCTCGACCGTGGTGGATTCCACGGAGATGTAGCCGTCACGGCTCGCGGTGACCGCGAGGGACAGCTTCTTGCCGAGGTCTGCCGTGCGGGGCGTGAAGGTGAGGCCGGTGCCGACCACCAGGCCATCGACGACCCAGGAGTAGGCGGCGGACGTCGCATCGGGATCGGTCACCGGTGCGACCACCGCGAGCTCGGTGCCCACGCGCACCACGCCGCTGATGGAGACGGCCTGGTTCAACACGAGGGTGCCGATGAGGGGCTGTGTCTCGCTCGGCACGGCGAGTTCGTCGTAGTCGGCGTGACGCGCGATCACGGTGACCCCGACGGTGCGACCGACATCGGCGGCCGAGAAGGTGAACGTCGGGCTGTCCTGCTCGGGGGCGGGGATGCCGTCGACCGTGAAGAGGTACGAGAGGGTGGTGCCGACCGGCCAGGTGCCTGCGTCGGCCGTCACGGGCTGCCCGGCGACCACGATGGTGGGCAGCAGCGGGATCACCGGCGACGGGAACGCGACGCCGTCCGCGGCCTGATCGCTCGTGCCGGTGCCGGTGTCGTCCGACACGATGACGGTGTCGTCTGCGAAGGCGGCGCCCCCCGCGACGGTGGACAGCGTCAGGCTGGCCACCGCGATGATGCTCACGGTGAGCGCGCGGAAATGGCGCGCTCGTTCCCCTCGGACTCGCGTCACGATCGATCTCCCCCAGATTGGTCGCCACGGAGTTCTTCGACCGCGGTCCGACACTGCGCAACGATGCGCTCTCCGCGCAGTATATCGATCGAACGGACAGATGCATCCGTCGGATCGGCGAGGAACGGGCACAGGAGATGGATATGTCGATTTCCTAGCGTGGGAGCAGGGAACGACCCTGCTCCGCGCCCGGCGCGCGGGTGTCCTGCCACGAAGGAAGAACTCCTCATGACGAACACCACAGCCCCCACTCCCGCCACGTCGCTCGGACTCCTCGTCCTGCGCGTCGTCGTCGGTGCCGTCTTCGCCGCACACGGTGCACAGAAGATCTTCGAGTTCACGATCCCCGGCACCGTCGGCAGCTTCGCCGACATGGGCGTGCCGATGGCCGAGATCGCCGCGCCCGTCGTCGCCTTCATCGAGCTGATCGGCGGCATCCTCCTGATCCTCGGATTCCTCACCCGGCCGGTGAGCATCCTGTTGGCGATCGACATGGCCGTCGCCCTCGTGCTCGTGCATCTCCCCGCCGGGCTCTGGGTCGGTGACGGCGGATACGAGTTCGTCGCCGTGCTCGGCGTCGTCGCCCTCGCGCTCGCCTTCACGGGTGCCGGACGCTTCTCGGTCGACGGAGCGTTCCTGCGTGGACGAGCACCGGCCTGGCTCAGCTGACACCCACCCGCGCGCCTATCGCGCGGACACGATTTCGGATGCCGCGGGGGACACCCCGCGGCATCCGTCGTTTGCGCGGGGTGTCGAGGGCGAACTCCGAAGCTGTGCCCGCACCGCGGTTCCGACGAGTGTTGCGGAAGGGAAACTGCGATGTCGCGCCATTGCGGCCTCCGACGCGTGTGTGACTTTCGCTTCCGCAAAGCAAAGCGTGCGAAAACACAAAAGGAGAAAGACTTTCTCCGAGCTTCCCTGTATTCCTGGTCTTTAATACGCAAATAAACCTAAACTGAGCGCAGCCGGCATCCGCCGCGGACTTTACAGCGAAGTAAGGGGATTGCAGATGAAGCTCAAGAGGAGCCTGGCAGGGGTGGCCACGGTCATCACTGCCCTCGGGGTCACCGCCTGTGCAGGTGGCGCCGCACCGGTCGCGTCGGGGAACGCATCCGGAGACACGATCACGTTCCGATCCTGGAGCCCGATCGAGCAGACGACGCGCCAGATGATCGACGCCTTCCAGGCCGAGAACGAGGGCTCGAAGATCGATGCCACGATCTTCAACTACCCGGAGTACCTCGTCGACCTGCAGAGCCGCGCCAGCTCGAACACCATGCCCGACGTGCTGGGTCTGCAGCCCGGAGCGCTCACGCAGCAGTACCGCGAGAACCTGATGCCGCTGCAGGACTGCGCCGCCGAGACCTGGGGCGACGACTGGCAGAGCAAGTTCTACCCGATCGGCATCGAGCAGGCCCGCATGGGCAACCCCGAGGGCGACGACAACTTCTACTCGCTGCCGATCCTCACCCAGACCGTCAACCTCTGGGCCAACTCGGAGATCTTCGACGACGCCGGCCTGAGCGTGCCGAAGACGTGGGACGAGCTCGTGCAGACCACGAAGGATCTCAGCGGCGGAGATGCCGCGCCGTTCCTGCTGCCGGCGAAGGACTCCTGGCTGCGCAACGTGGTCTTCCTGCAGATCGCCAACAACGTCTCGCCCGGCACCGTCTACGAAGCCGAGGCCGGTAGCAAGGACTGGACCGACCCCGCGATCGTGAAGGCCTTCGACTACTGGAGCAAGCTCTTCTCCGACGGCATCGCGCAGGACGGGGCGATCGGACTCGACGCCTACCCCTCGGCCGTGAACCAGTTCGAGGCCGGCAATGCGGCGATGATCCCGCTCGGTGCCTGGTGGATCCAGCAGTCCGACCCGACCAAGACCGACATCCCCCCGCTGTCCGAGGGCATGTCAGGCTACGAGCCCTTCCTGTTCCCGACCATCCCCGGAGGGGCTGCCGAGTCGCAGTTCGTCGGCGGCATCGACGTGAGCCTCGGCATCTCCAAGAACACCGCCAACCCCGACCTGGCATGCAAGGTGCTCACCGACTTCATCGCCGGTTCCGCGGCGCAGAAGCTCGTCAACACGATGAACGACGTGCCCGCCGTCACCGGACTCGCCCCCGAGAAGTTCACCAGCGAGAAGCAGGAGCAGATCTGGAACCTGTTCGTCGACGAGTGGCTGCCGCAGGTGAAGTGGTCGCGGTACTTCGAATCTCCCAAGCTCGATCAGGCGGTGGCCGACGCGCTCGCCGCGATCGCGACAGGGGATGCCACTCCGCAGGAAGCCGCGGAATCGGTGCAGGCTGTCCAGGACACCCTGTAACAACCGGATTCGTGCAGGGTTCGGGGCGTCATCCCCGAACCCTGCCTGAGAGGAGCGCGCATGAAGATCCTGACAAGAGAGAGGCTGGTGGGACTGGCCTTCCTGGCCCCGACTCTCATCCTCTTCGGCGTCTTCGTCGTCTATCCCATCTTCTACAACGTGCAGGCGAGCACGCTGCAGTGGGATGGTGTGAACGTCGGGACCGCCGTCGGGATCGACAACTACCTGGAGCTCTTCCAGGACCCGACGTTCCTCATCACCCTGCGCAACTCCGCCTTCTGGATCGTGCTGACGATCATTCCGCAGGGGGTGATCGGCTTCCTCCTCGCCGTGGCGCTGAACCAGGGACTGCGCGGCAGCACGATCTATCGGGCGATCTTCTTCATCCCGGCGATCCTCTCGCCGGTCGTGGTGGGCATCGTCTGGCAGCGCATCCTCGACCCGTTCAACGGGGTGCTCACGGAGATCGGCAAGGCGACCGGGCTCACCTTCCTCGGCGGCAACTATCTGGCCGACCCGCAGACGGCGATCTTCGCGGTGATCTTCGTGAACGTGTGGATGTGGACCGGGTTCTCGATGCTCTTCTACCTCGCCGGTTTGCAGCTGATCGACCCGAGCCTCATGGAGGCCGCGCGCATCGACGGCGCGAGCGGCTTCCAGACCATGGTGCGCATCACGTTCCCGCTGCTGAAGACGACGACACTCTCACTCGTGCTGCTCGGGATCATCGGCTCGCTCAAGACCTTCGAGCTCGTGTACGTGCTCACGCAGGGCGGTCCCAACCACGCCTCGGAGATGCTGCCGACCTTCGCGTTCCTCGAAGCGTTCCAGTTGCAGAACGTGGGCTACGCCTCGGCGATCAGCGTGGTGCTGCTCGTGATCGCGGTCGTGAGCTCGCTCTCGATGGTGCGGGTCTTCGGTGCCGGATTCATCACAGGAGACGAGAAATGACCGCGATGAACGAGACCCGCAACCTGATCGTCCCGAAGGAAGCGGCGAAGACCCGCTCGCGTCATGGCGCACCGGGCCGCCGCGTGGGCTGGCTGCACTTCGTGCTCGTGCCACTCTCCGTGCTCTGGCTGGTGCCGATCATCATGACCATCGGGCTGTCGATGATGCCGTCGAACAACCCGAGCACGCAGCTGTTCGGCATCTTCCCCGAAGAGTTCAGCCTCAAGAACTACCTGACGATCTGGGATCAGAATCCGATCCTGCTGCATCTCCTCAACAGCCTGCTGATCACCGTGCCCTCCGTGCTGCTCGTGTGCCTTCTCGGATCGATGACCGCCTTCGCACTGGCCCGGTTGCGGGTGCCGCTCAAGGCGCTCATCTTCGGCATCCTGATCCTGGCGTTGATCCTTCCGATGTCGAGCATCGTCGTGGCGACGTTCCGCATCCTGCAGTCGATGCAGCTGTACAACAACCTGCTCGGACTCGTGCTGGTGTACACCGCGCTCGGGCTGCCGTTCGCCGTGATCATCATCCGCACCTCGTACCTCGCGATCCCGCTCGAGACCTACGAGGCCGCGCGCCTCGACGGAGCGAGCGCGTGGCAGATCTTCTGGCGCATCTACCTGCCGTTGGGTAAACCGGCCCTCGCGGTGGTCGCGGTGTGGCAGACGATGATGAGCTGGAACGACTTCCTGCTGCCGCTCGTGACGCTCGGCGACAACGCGCTCAAGCCGCTCACCCTCGTGCCGCTCGCGTATCGCGGAATGTACCTCTCGCAACCAGGCGCACTCTTCGCGATCCTGGTGCTGATCTCGATCCCCGTCGTGCTGCTGTTCCTCTTCATCCAGAAGTATCTGGTGAACGGCCTCTCGGGGGCGATCAAATGAGCGTCATCGGGCTGGACCTCGGTACCAGCGGCGTGCGGGCTGTCGCGTTCGCGGTCGACGGCACGGTGCGCGGAGCGGCCTCGGCGCCGCTGACGCTGCTGCGCGACGGACACGGTCGGGTGGAGCTCGAGGCGGAGGAGATCATCCTCGCGGCAGAAGATGTGGTGCGTCGCGCCGCCCGCGAGGCACTCGCCGCGGGCGACCCCGTGCAGGCGATCGGCTTCAGCGTGCTCGGGGAGGCCGTCGTGCCGATCGATGCCGCCGGCGAGCCGCTCGCCCGCGTCGTCGTGAGCATGGACACCCGCGGCGCGCAGCCCGCCGCGCGCCTGGGGGAGGTGCTGGGCGACGGCCGCTTCACGGCGATCACCGGGCAGCCGCTGCACGGCATGTTCTCCCTCTTCAAGATCATGGCAGGCGACGACGCCTGGGCTGTCGCCTCCGGCTACCGCTGCGTCGGAGATCTGGTGGCCGAGCGGTGGAGCGGGATCGCCGCGATCGATCTCGGGCAGGCCGCCCGCACCGGCATCCTCGACGTCGAGCACGGCGAGTGGAGCACGGAGATCATCGATGCGGCCGCGGCATCCGCCCCCTGGGTACGGATCGACGCTCTGCCTGTGCCCGTCGCATCCGGCAGTGTGATCGGCGCGCTGACGGCGGATGCGGCGACGCGCCTCGGCATCGCCCAGGGGACGCCGCTCGTCGCCGGAACCCACGACCAGGCCGCTGCCTTCCTCGGCGCGGGAGGCGAGGCCGGCGTGCGTGCGGTGATCGCACTCGGCTCGAGTGACTGCCTCACGGTCGGCACCCCACGGCGACCCGACGGGCTCGGCTCCACCGGGTTCGCGAGCTATCGCGTCGACGACGATCTGTGGGTGACGCTCGCCGGCACCGCCGCGGGCGGGTGGGCGCTGGAATGGCTCGCCGGTCTGCTCGGGCGGGGCGTCGGCGAGGTGTTCGCGGCGCTCGCCGAGACGCCGCCCGCGCTGCTCGTGCTGCCGTACCTGGCCGGCTCCGGCACGCTCGACAACGACCCCTCCGCGCGCGGCACCATCCACGGACTGACGCTCGACACCACGGTGCCCGAACTCGCCCGCGCGGTGGTCGAGGCGGCGGGCTTCGAGTTCCACAAGATCATCGCCGCGTTCAGCGCGCACGGCGTCGACGTGCCCGACCTGCGCGTCACCGGAGCCGGGGCCGACAACACCGCAGCGCTCGCCGCGAGGGCGGCGGCGGCGGGCGCGCGGCTCACCCCCGTCGGACGCGATGCCTCCGCTCGCGGGGCCGCGATGCTCGCGCTCCGCGGGATCGGCGGGGACCCGCGCGCGCTCAGGCTCGAGCCCGGCATCCCGACGCCCGCCATCGATGAGTCCTTCGCCGACTGGTACTCCGGCCAGCGCTCCGCCTATGTCGCCCTGTACGAGGCGACGCGCGCCCTCAACCCGCACCTGACCTCACGACCTCAGCCACAACACGACCCCAGCCCTCACGACCCCAGCCACATCAGAAGGAGAACATGACATGACCGAGACCACGCTGCAGGTCGACTTCGATCTCGCCACCGCGAAGCAGGAGATCCTCGACTACTGCCTGCGATCGATGGAGTACGGCCTCAACTTCAACACGCAGGGCAACATCAGCATCCGCGTGCCCGGCGTCGAGGACCGATTCCTGATCACCCCGACCGACCTCGAGTACGACAAGATGACGGCCGACGACATCGTGCTGGTCAACGGCGACAGTGAGCTGATCGACGGGCGCCTCGGACCGTCCAGCGAGGTCACGGTGCACATGGCCGTGTACAAGCGCCGCCCCGACGTCAACGCGATCGTGCACTCCGAGCCCGTCTACTCCAACGTGTGGGGCGTCGTGGGATCGCCGATCCTGGGCACGCTGGTCAACATGGTGATCTACACCAAGGGCGACGTGCCGATCATGCCGTTCGAGCTCAGCAACAACACCGAGTTCGGCGAGCACATGTGCGACGCGATGGGCGACCTGAACGCCGTCGTCTGGGCGAACCACGGCCTGCTCACGGTCGGTCCGAATCTGCGCGACGCCTTCAAGACGAGCGTCGCCGTGGAGTCCGCTGCGAAGGTGCAGGCGTACGCCCGTGCCCTCACCGACACCCCGATCGTGCTCGACTACGACACGCTCGGCATCACCGAGTCGCTCTGAGGTCGGCCATGGCACTTCAGACACTGCGGGCCGCGCTCGCCGATGCGGAAGCCGGCGGATACGCCGTCGGCGCGTTCAACGTCTCGAGCATCGACCAGGCCATCGCGGTGCTGGATGCGGCCGAGGCGGAGAGATCGCCCGTGATCGTGCAGTCGATCGCCGGGATGTCGGCCTACGACGACGAGTCGCGCTGGTGGACGAGACTCCGCGGCATCGTCGAGGAGTACACCGATGTCCCGACCGTGCTGCATCTCGACCACGGGCGCACCTACGGCGACTGCGTGCGAGCGATCGACCACGGCTTCACGAGCGTCATGATCGACGCGAGCCGGGCGACCGACACCGACGAACCCGCGTCGTTCGATGACAACGTGGCCCTGACCCGTCGCGTCGTCGACACCGCGACCCCGGCCGGCGTGAGCGTCGAGGGAGAACTGGGCACGATCGGCGGGGCCGAGGCCGGAGTCAGCGGCATCCTCGAGGAGATCGTGTTCGCCGACCCCGATCAGGCGGTCGCGTTCGTCGGCCAGACCGGGGTCGACGCTCTCGCGGTGGCGGTCGGCACGAGCCACGGTTCGGTCAAGTTCACGGATGCCGCGGGCGGACAGCGCCTGCGCCTCGAACTCATCGCCGAGATCAAGAGTCGCCTGCCCGAGACGTTCCTGGTGCTGCACGGGTCGTCGTCCGTGCCGGCGGAGGCTGTGACCGTGATCAACGCGCATGGGGGAGAGGTGCGCCCGTCGTACGGCATCTCGCCCGAGCAGAAGTCGCACGGCGTCGCCGCCGGCATCCGCAAGATCAATCAGGGCACCGATTCGCACCTGGCGTGGAGTGCGGCGCTGCGGCGATTCCTGCAGGAGAACCCGGCCGTGGTCGAGCCCAGTGAGCAGCTGCGCCCGGCGATCGGCGGATTCCGCGACATGGTCGCGCTGCGCATGCACGAGTTCGGTTCGGCAGGGCGCGCGTGAGCCGTCGCCCGCTCTGATCCCGGTCAGGCGAGCTCGATCGTCAGACCGGCCTCTCGAAGCGCCTCCAGCTCGGCTGGGGGCGCTTCGATGCCTGTCACGAGGGTGTCGATGCGATCGAGCGGCGCGACCTGGATCATCTGGCTCTTGCCGATCTTGGAGCTGTCGGCGAGCACGATCCGTCGCGCGGCCGAGTCCAGGTAGCGCCGCTTCATCGTGACCTCGGGCAGGCTCGAGTTCGTGAAGCCGGTGACCGAGACGCCGTTGCATCCGATGAAGCACAGGTCGCTGTGCACCGATCCGAGGAACATGTCGCCGAGCGGATCGATCAGCGACCGCTGCTTGTAGCTCACGGTGCCCCCGGTGACCACGACCGTGATGTGGTGGGGCTCGGACACCCCGAGCTCGAGCGCGATCGTGAGCGAGTTCGTGAACACCACGACGCCGCGCAGATCCTCGCGCGCCCGCAGTGCGCGCGCGAGCGCGAGCGTGGTCGTGCCGGCATCGAGCAGGATCGCCATCTCGCTCTCGACGAGGGCCGCCGCCGCATTGCCGATGCGCCGCTTCTCGGTGACCGCGCGGGTGAGAGCGCGCTCGTAGTCGGGGGAATGCGCGGTCGACTTGATGCCCGACATCGCCCCGCCGTGCACGCGCTGGATGATGTTCTCCTCGGCGAGCAGATCGAGGTCGCTGCGCACCGTGACCTCGGAGACGCTGAGCGCACGGCTCAGCTCCTGCACGCGCGCGAACCCCTGGCGCTCGATGATCGAGACGATCTGCTCACGCCGCACCGCGGCGGGGACCGTCTGCGACCACTCTGGCATCCCCTCAGCGTAGTCCCGCGGTGGGTCAGTGCTCGGGATCCGCGCTCGGCAGATCCTCCGCTCGTCGGCCCCTTCCCCGGGCTCGCGCGACGGCGCCGTCCACGAACAGGCTCCCCGCCCAGATCGCGGCGACGAGTCCCGGGACGAGCGCGGTGAGGCGACCGGCCACGAGTCCGGCGACCGCGAATCCGACAAGGGCCAGGACCCCGACGAGGGACGCGACCAGCCACACGCGCGGATGGCGGTGACGGAACCCCACCACCGGAGGGTTGAAGGGATCGGGCATGCCGCCCATCCCGTCGCGGAACTGTTGTCGCACGGTGCGAGGGCGGATCACCTCCGGTTCGTCGTCGGGAGCCAGATCGTCTTCACTCAGCTCGAGGCACGTCGGGTCGAGGGCGAGGGTCTCGAACAGCTCCGCGAGGATGTTCGCGTGCGCCTCACGGCGGAACAATGCCCGCAGGCGGCTGGCCGCGACAGCGTCGAGGCGGAAGCGCGCGATCCAGGCGTCGGCATCACCGTTCGGCGGAATCACCTCCTCCAGCCATGCATGCACGAGAGCGCCGTCGATCGATTGACCGGGCTTGCTCGGGTCCACCCGCACCCACGGTCGCTGCCAGGTCACGAGATGCGCGCGGTTCCGGCGTGCGACGAACGAGGCGGCATGCTCCTGCCCGCGGCGCCACACCGCGATTCCGTCGGTCATCGCCCACAGCCCGAGTTCGAGAGCGCGGTCCCGGTCCGCATCGAGGTGCGGACGTAGCGCCCTCCCGCGCTCGCCGGCATCGACCGCGTCGAAGCTCATGTCGAAGTGTGCACCGACCAACGCGATCACGCCGGTGTCCTCCCGCGTGGTCCAGGCGATGGCGTCGAGCGGGGCCGTGGGCACCACGCCGGTCTCGGCGTCATCGGCGTCATCGGCGTCGTCGAACTCGTCGCCCATTTCGTCGTCGAACTCGGGAAGCGGTTCGTCGAGGTCGACCGGATCCACGTCGAACACGTCGCTGCCGACAGGCTCGCCATCGAGGCTCACCCCGTAGCCGAATCGCTCCGTCAATGCCGACACGACCGCCTCGATCGGGACTCGGTCCCAGGTGAGGGTGGGCGCGTACTCGTCGGGGACGGACAGAAGTGACGTGAGGCCGTCATACGGAATCAACGCGAGCGTGCCCGTGTCGAGCAGGGTGCGGTGCTGCACCGCCGCAGGAATGCGGAGGTGCAGGAGGAATCCGGCGAGCTCGTCCGTCTGGTCCGCGTCGGACGGGGGAAGCCGGAGCGTGAGCCACAGGACCCCGGGCGATGCGCGCATCCGCACATCGTATCGTCGCGATCCGGTCTCTCCACGCGCCGGCGGTGCCTCGGAGATCTGCGCTCTCTCGGATGCTTTCGGCCTCTTGCATCCGCAATCGTGCAGATCTCCGATCCAGGGCGGGAGGGGGTCGCCGGAACCGTCCCGAGTTCGTCCATCGAGTTTCAGGAATCAATTTTAGGTTACGTAACCATTTTCGCTTGACTCCGCTCAAACAGGAGGGTTACGGTAGCGAAATCGGTTTCACGAATCCCGTCGGAGAGATCGACTGCATCGTCGCAAAGAACTTGCTGCCCAAAGGAGTGAACAGTGAAGTTGAACCACGCACACCCGTCCCGCCGTGCACGCGCGCTGCGGATCACCGGCATCGCCGCCGTGGCCGCCATCGCGCTCGCCGGGTGCTCGGCATCCGGAGACGCGGGCGCCGGGGGAGACGCCGGCGGAGAACTCACGTTCTCGAACTGGCAGTTCCTCGAAGACGGCAAGGGCCCGATCATCTGGGATGCCGTCAAGGACTACACCGGCCCCAACGACAACATCGAGCTCACCAAGGTCGAGATCCCCTTCGCCAACTACGCCGACAAGCTCAGCACCGAGCTCGGCGCGGGCGGCGGGCCCGACGTGATGGTGCTGCAGGACAGCCAGTTCGCCTCGCTGGTGGATGCCGGAGTTCTGGAGCCGCTCGACGACATCGCCGACGAACTCGGCGACTCGCTCAACAACACCAACGAGGCGGGCTTCTTCCAGGACGGCCAGTACGGCTTCAACTGGGAGCGCCCGACCTACAACACGGTCATCTACAACAAGGACGTCTTCGCCGAGCTCGGCCTCGAGGTGCCGACCACGTTCGATGAGTTCCTCACCACGGCCGAGACGATCAAGAGCGAGCTCGGGATCGCCGGCTTCGCGGGCCGTCACCAGACCGCAGAGATCGACGGCTGGACGCTCGAGATGGCGAACTGGATCTACGGATTCGGCGGCGAGCTCAGCGACGGCAAGAAGCTGACCATCGACAAGGCCGAGAACGTCGAGGCCGTCGAGGCCTTCCTCGAGACGTTCGAGTCGGGTGTCGCGCCGATCGGCGATGACGCCTCCACCTTCCGCGCCAAGTTCGGTCAGGGGCAGGTCGGGATGATGTTCGAGAACTCGGGCGTCGCGACCACGATCACCAGCAACCCGGACAACGTCGTGAACGGCGAGAACATGGGCGCGGCCCCGCTTCCGCTCGCGAACGCCGGGTCGAACTCGCAGCTCATCATCGCCGTCAACGCGAACAGCAAGAACAAGGAAGCGGCGAAGGACTTCGTCCGCTGGGTGCTGGGCGAGGAAGGACAGACCGCGATCCGCGCCGGTCTCGGAGCCTCCGCCATGGCCACCGACGTCGAGCCCGACGCCGACTTCCTGGCGAAGAACCCGTGGGCCACGCAGTTCCTCGAGGCCGCCAAGACCTCGAAGTCGACGCTGGTCGAAGGCTTCGAGACCGAGAGCAAGCCGATCTGGCGCGAGGTGCTGACCGCGGTCGAGGATCTGCGGGTCAACGGCGGCGATGTGAAGAGCAAGCTCGCCGACGTGCAGAAGACGCTCGAAGCCGAACTCGGCTGACACCCCGAGGGGCGGGAACCCCCGTCCCGCCCCTCGACTCCCCGTACCTGAAAGGACCTGAGCATGGCCACCAGCACTCTCGAGGCGCCGCGATCGACGCCTCGCGCTGCGCCACCGAAGAAGCCGCGAGGCAGTGGAGCGGTCTCACGCTTCATCGAGCGCAACGGCGCCTACCTCTTCCTCTTCCCCGCGATCGTGTACCTCGCGATCTTCACCGTCTTCCCGCTCATTCGCGGACTCCTGCTCTCGTTCACCGCGACCAAGCTCGTGAACCCGGCCGGTGGCCGACCGGTCGGTGTCGAGAACTACGAATACCTGCTCTCGAGCGACAAGTTCTGGACCTCGGTCGCCACGACCCTGCTCTACACGCTGTTCACCGTGGTCTTCTCGGTGAGCATCGGCACCGCGGGCGCCCTGCTGCTGAACACCGCGTTCAAGGGGCGCGGCATCATCCGCGCGATCGCCACGATCCCGTGGGCCGTGCCGACCGTGGCCGCCGCCCTGATCTTCGTCTGGATCTACAACAACGAGCAGGGCATCCTCAACCGCACCACCTCCGCGCTCGGCATGGGCCAGCACGGCTGGTTGGTGGATCCGCAGTACGGACTGTTCGCCGTGACGCTCGCCACCGTGTGGAAGCTCACCCCGCTCGTGATGCTCGTCATGCTGAGCGCCCTGCAGAGCGTGCCGCAGGAGCTGCGCGAGGCGACCTGGGTCGACGGCGCCACGCGGTTCCAGTCCTTCCTCGCGGTCACCCTGCCGCACCTGATGCCCACCGTGCGCGTGATCACCCTGCTCATGACCATCTGGTCGATCCGCCGCTTCGAGATCATCTTCCTCATCACCGGCGGTGGTCCGCTGGATGTGACCAACACGCTCGTCGTCAACGTGTATCGCACCGCCTTCCAGGATCAGAACCTGGGTCGCGCGGCCGCGATCGGCGCCCTCGGGCTCGTGCTGTCGCTGTTGGTCACGGTCGTCTACTTCATCGTCGAGCAGATCCAGGAACGTCAGGAGAGCCAGCGATGACCACGGAACGCATCACCATCGATCTCCCGCGTCGCCGCGGGATCGCCGCCAGGGTCGGCAGCCTCGGCAAGGCCGCACTGATCACGCTGCTGGTCGTGTTCGCCGGCTTCCCCGTGTACTGGATGCTGTCGACCTCGCTCGGCACCGAGTCGTCGCTGTACGGCGGCAGCCAGCCGCTGGTCCCGGAGCTCCAGAACATCGGGCAGTGGGGCGGGTTCCTCGCCGACATCCCGATCTTCCGCTGGCTCGGTAACTCGTTCGTGATCGCGGCGGGCACCACGATCCTGAGCCTGGTGCTCGCGACCATGGCCGCGTACGCGCTCAGCCGCTACCGGTTCCACGGTCGCGGTGTCGCCGGATTCATCTTCTTCAGCACGCAGATGCTGCCCGAGGCGCTCATCATCGTGCCGCTGTACGCGATCTTCGCCGGCGCCGGGTTGCTGAACAGCCACTGGGGTCTCGTGCTCGCCGACACCGCGTTCGTGATGCCGGTCGCGATGTTCATCATCAAGAGCGGTATCGACAAGATCCCCTACGAGATCGAGGAGTCGGCCCGCATCGACGGATGCTCTCGCCTGCGCATCCTCACCACGATCGTGCTGCCGCTCATCATGCCGAGCATCGCGGCCGCCGCCGTCATCGCGTTCTTCGACGGCTGGAACGAGTTCATGTTCGCGAACACGTTCATCTCGTCGTCGGATCTGTGGCCGGCATCCGTGGGGCTGTCGTCGTTCCTCGGCCAGTTCTACACGCCCATGAACGTCGTGATGTTCTGTGCGCTGCTGTTCGCCCTCCCCGCGATCATCTTCTTCCTGTGGGCGCAGCGGGGCATCGTCTCCGGCCTCACCGCAGGATCCGTCAAGGGCTGACCGCCCTGCAATCTGGAGTATCCCCACACATGTCTGAAGTACTCGATCCGCTGTTCTCCGTGCGCGACAAGGTGGTCGTCGTGACCGGCGGCTTCGGCCAGATCGGCGCGGAGTTCGTCCGCTCGCTGCACGCACGCGGCGCACGCGTGGCCATCACCTCCCGCAGCGAGGTGGCCGACCCGGCCGCGCGGCTGGGGCTGGACGACCCTGAGGGCCGGCTGCTCGCGGTCGCGATGGACATCACCGACCAGGCGAGTGTGGATGCCGGCTTCGATCAGGTCATCGCGACCTGGGGCGTACCGACCGTGGTCGTGAACAACGCCGGGCTCGACACGCAGCCCAGCGCGCCGCCCGAGGTCTCCGGCCCCTTCGAGGAGTTCCCTGTCGAGGTGTTCCGCGAGGTCGTCGACACCAACCTCGTCGGCACCTTCCTCGTCACGCAGGCCGCGGGACGGCGGATGCGGGACGCCGGGGTCGGGGGATCGATCGTGAACGTGGGCTCGATCTACGGCATGGTCTCGCCGGTGCAGGACATCTACGCGTACAAAGCCGAGGACACCGGCATCCCGTTCATCAAGCCGGTCGCGTACTCCGCGGCCAAGTCGGGTCTGTACAACCTCACCCGGTACTGCGCCACCTACTGGGGGCGCGCCGGCATCCGCGTCAACACGCTCACTCCCTCCGGCGTGCGCCGTGACACGCAGGACGCGAAGTTCCAGGCGAACTACATCGAGCGCATGCCGATCGGCCGAATGGCGGAGGCCGACGAGTACAACGGCGCGCTGGTGTTCCTCGCCTCCGACGCCTCGGCGTACATGACCGGGTCGAACGTGGTCGTCGACGGAGGGTGGACCGCATGGTGAACTCCACGGGTTCCGTCCTCGGCGAGCGGCTGTTCACCGCTGCGGTCACCCCGATGCACGCAGACGAGAGCGTCGACCACACCGCGCTCTCCGCCATGCTCGACGGCGACATCCGCCGCGGAGTCGAAGGGCTCTACGTGTGCGGGTCATCGGGCGAGGGCGTGCTGCTCTCCGAGGCCGAGCGCATCGCCGTCGCCGAGACCGCGGTGGCGGCATCTGCCGGGCGCGTGCCCGTGGTCGCTCACGTCGGGGCCATGTCGACGGGCGAGGCGATCCGCATCGCCGCGGCGGCGAAGGACGCAGGAGTCGGCGCGATCTCGATGATCCCGCCGCTGTACTACGGCTACTCGACGCCCGACGTGGTGCGGCACTTCCGCGCCGTGATCGACGCGGTCGACCTGCCGTTCGTGCTCTACAACATCCCGCAGTTCACCGGGCGCGACATCTCCGAGGGCGGCTTCGACGAGCTGCTCGCGCTGCCGCAGGTCGTGGGCGTCAAGCACACCTCGCGCAACCTCTACGGGGCCGAACGCATCATCCGCCGCTACCCCGAGGTCACACTCGTGAACGGCTTCGACGAGTTCTATCTGCCGGCGCTGTCGATCGGCGCGCGCGGGGCGATCGGCACGACGGTGAGCCTGCAGATCGAGCTGTTCCTCTCGCTGCGGCGTCGATTCGCCGCCGGTGACCTCGACGGGGCGCGTGCGGTGCAGGTGCGCATCAACGACACGGTCGAGGGCATGGTCGAGGTGGGTGTCTTCGGTGCGGCCAAGTATCTCGGCGGACGCCTGTCCGTGCCGTTGGGAGACTGCCGCGCCCCACTGCCCGCGCTGGATGCCGACGGGTGCGCGCGCCTCGACGACGTGTTCGCCCGACTGCATGAGCACATCGCTGTGACGGCCGAGGAGGATGCTCGCGCCGCCTGATCCGGGGCCGATGCGGTGAAGCCCGGCGTGCTCGTCGCGCGGGAGGGCGAGCGCGTCAGTTGGCGTCGAGGTGCGACTCCCACGTCCAGACGGCGTCGGGCTGAGTGGAGACGCGGGCCGTGCTGGCCTGGATCTCACGGACGTACGCGGGCACGGAGATCGGGATCGGCGTGTCGAACACGGTCTGCGCGGTCAGCCGGGTGTCCAGGGATTCGAGGGCGCCCGCGACGGCGGCGAGCACCTCGGCGAGGAGTTCGAGCGCGTCGACGGTCGTCGTCGTGGTCATCGTCGTGATGCCGCTGCCGTGACCGATGAGGACGTCGGAATCACCCTCACCCGCCGCGCTCGAGATCTCCCAGCGCGCATCGGTGAGGCGGGTGTGCAGCGAGACGAGCACGCGCAGGCAGTCGGCGATGTCGCTCTGCGCCTCAGCGCGGAGGATGCCGTCGAGGTCGGTCCGTGAGAACACGTCGACGCGGCGCCACAGCGGCTGATTCGCCGGGGTCGGCGTGCCGGTCGACGCGATGATGCTGCCCAGAGCGTTCGTGATCTGCATCGCCGACGACGCCGCGGAGTTCTGTGCTCTCGACAGTCGTGCCTTGGCGTCGCCCAGTGAGGCGTGCGACTCCGGTTCCATGGCTCAAGCATGGCAGATCCGATGACCGCCACGGGCGTCTGAAATCGGTTACAGTGAGTGCCCATGACGACGATCTACGATGTCGCAGAACGTGCGGGCGTCTCGCCGGCGACGGTCTCGCGGGTGTTCAACGGCACCAGCGTCTCGGCCGAGAAGGTCGCCGCGGTGCGAAAAGCCGCTGCGGATCTGAACTTCACGCCGAACCGCACGGCGCGGTCACTGCGCACGCAGAGCTCCGAGGTCATCGCGCTCGTCATCCCCGACATCGAGAACCCCTACTTCACCGAGATGGCGCGCGGGGTGGAAGACGTCGCCTCCGAGGCCGGCTACTCGGTCGTGCTGTGCAACTCCGACTCGCAGACCGAGAAGGAGGCGACGTACCTGCAGATCGCGATCGCGGAACACATGTCGGGCGTGATCATCGCGACGGCGTCCGAGGCGACGAGTCTCGACAGCATCCTCTCCACCGGTCGGCCCGTCGTGGCGGTCGACCGCGCCACCCGCTATGACGTCGACGGCGTCGTGATCGCGAACCGCGCGGCGGGCATCGCGGCGACCGAGTCGCTGATCGACGCGGGGTATCGGCGCATCGCGTACATCGGTGGACCGGAAGACATCGACACCGCCGCCGACCGTGCTGCGGGGTGGCGGGCCGCGCTCGCCGCGGCCGAGACGCAGACCGACATCAGCCTGCTCCAGCGCTTTGCGACGTTCCGCGTCGACGGCGCGCGCACCGCGATGGAGGAGCTGCTCGACCTCCCGGAACCGCCCGACGCCGTCGTCGCCGGTAACAACCTCATCGGCGTCGGTGCGATCCAGGTGCTCACCGAGCGCGGGCTCACCCCGCCGCAGATCGGGGTCGCCGTCGTCGGCTCGCTCCCGTTCACCACGCTGTCGCCCACCGCGGTCACGATGGTGCGCCTGCCCGCGCGGCACATGGGTGTCACGGCGGCGCGGATGCTGCTCGAGCGCATCGGCGGAGACGCCCAGCCCGCCCGCACCGTGGTGCTGCGCGGCGAGGTGCAGCACGCCAGCGCCGTGCGCGGCTGAGCCGGGCGTGCTCCACAACTCCGGAGAATCTGCCTCGTAGAAGCCGTGGGGGTGCTGCAGCCCGGTTTCGGTGAAGAAGATCCGGAGTTGTGAATCGAGGGCCCCGGCGTCGCATCTGCACTTGCGGCATGAAATCGATTTCAGATATTCTGGCGACAGGTCAGCGCGATCAAGGAGGACGCCATGCGATGCACTCTCGGAGTGGATGTCGGCACGTCGAGCACCAAGGGCGTGCTCGTCACCGGCGACGGGGCGATCCTCGCCACGGCCACCCGTGCGCATGACGTCTCCCGCCCGCGCACCGGGTGGGTCGAGATGGATGCCGCGATCTGGTGGGACGAGTTCGTCTCGATCACCCGCGAACTGCTGAGCGCACATCCCGACGCCGAGGTGGCTGCGGTCGGTGTCAGCGGAATGGGGCCCTGCATCCTGCTCGCGGATGAAGACGACGAGCCCGTGCGACCGGCCATCCTGTACGGCGTCGACACCCGCGCCGGCGCGCAGATCGAGCGGATGACCGCCGAGCTCGGCGCCGCGGAGATCACGCGCGTCGGCGGCTCGACCCTGACCTCGCAGGCCGGCGGGCCGAAGATCGCCTGGGTCGCCGACGAGGAGCCGGATGCCTGGGCCCGAGCGCGTCGGCTGTTCATGCCCGCGTCGTGGCTCGCCCGTAAGCTCACCGGCGCCTACGTGCTCGATCATCAGTCGGCCAGCCAGGTCTCGCCGCTCTACGACATCGAGAACGAGCAGTGGCACCCCCCGTTCTGGGAGCGGTACGCCGCGTCGATCGAGCAGCCCGCGCTCGCCTGGGCCGGCGACGTCGCCGGTGTCGTGACCGCGGATGCTGCGGCGCTCACCGGACTCGCCATCGGAACCCCCGTGATCACCGGCACGATCGACGCCTGGACCGAGGCCGTGAGCGTCGGTGCGCACGAGGTCGGCGACCTCATGCTCATGTACGGCACGACGATGTTTCTCGTCGCCACCGGTGCGCAGACACTCCGCACTCCGTCGATGTGGACCACGGCTGGTGCGTTCCCCGGCACCCGCAACCTCGCGGGCGGGCTCTCGACCTCGGGCGCGCTGACCGCCTGGCTCAAGGACCTGACGGATGCCGACTACCCGCAGCTGCTCGCCGAAGCTGAGGCATCAGGTCCCGGCGCGCGCGGCCTGTTGATGCTGCCGTACTTCGCCGGGGAGCGGACGCCGATCCAGGATCCGGACGCGCGTGGTGTCATCGCCGGCCTCACGCTCGAGCACACTCGCGGTGACCTCTACCGGGCAGCGCTCGAGGCCACGGCCCTGGGCGTGCGGCACAACGTCGAGACCATGCGTGCGGCGGGCGCCGACATCCACCGCATCGTCGCGGTCGGCGGCGGAACCCAGGGGCAGCTCTGGCTCCAGGTCGTCTCCGACGTCACCGGTCTCGTGCAGGAAGTTCCGGCGACCACGATCGGCGCGAGCTACGGTGCCGCGTTCCTCGCCGCGGTCGCCACGGCCGACACCACCGCCACGGCCGACACCACCGACGAGGGGCCGCTCATCACCGACTGGAACCCGGTCGCGCAGACGATCACCCCGAACCCCGAACTGCGCGCGCAGTACGACACGCTCTTCGACCGGTACGTGCGCCTGTACACGGCGACGGCCGACGTGATCCACGAACTCGCCGCCGACCAGCGCGGCGCCACCCGCCCCACGACATCACCCACGACCTCATCCACCCCCGCATCGGAGGAATCATGACCTACACCCTGCCGACCCCGGCATCCCGCCCCGCATCCGCCCCGAAGACCGCCTACCTGATCGCCTCGGGCGACCTGCGCGAAGCCGCCAACACCGGCGGCTGGCCCGTGCAGGTCGAGCTCGAAGCCGGCGTCACCGGTGTCTTCAACGACCTCGGTTGGAGCGTCATCCGCGCCAACGACGTCGACCCGGAGACCGGGCACGGCTTCATCTCGAGCCAGCGCATGGGCCTCGAGGTGTTCAAGAACATCCCCGTCGATGCGCCGCTCATCGTCGCCGAGGCCGTGTGGCAGTACTCGCACCACGTGCTCGCCGGGCTCCGCACGCACGAGGGCCCGATCCTCACGGTCGCGAACTTCGCGGGCGACTGGCCCGGACTGGTCGGACTGCTCGGCCTGAACGCCGGCCTGACCAAGATGGACAAGCCGTACGCCTCGATCTGGTCGGTCGACTTCACCGACGAGTGGTTCACGAACGGCATCAAGGAGTGGACCGAGACCGGCGCCATCACCCACGACGCCTCGCACGTGCGTGCGCTGCCCACGCTTCCCGACAGCCCCGAGAAGGCCGCTGGGCGAGGCGCTCGCCGCCGAGCTGCTCGCCGAGAAGGCCATCATCGGCGTCTTCGACGAGGGCTGCATGGGCATGTACAACGCGATCTTCGACGACGAGCTGCTGAACAAGACCGGCATCTACAAGGAGCGCCTGTCGCAGTCGGCGCTGTACGCCGAGATGCTGAACGTCACCGAAGACGAGGCGGATGCCGCCTACGACTGGCTGATCGACGCCGGCATGACCTTCATCTACGGCGAGGATGCCGCGACCGAGCTCACGCGCGAGCAGGTGCAGTGGCAGCTGAAGATGTACATCGCCGCCCTCCGCATCGCCGACGACTTCGGGCTCGACGCGGTCGGCATCCAGTACCAGCAGGGTCTGAAGGACCTGGTGCCGGCATCCGACCTGGCCGAGGGCATCCTGAACTCCACCGAGCGTCCGCCCGTCACCTCGCGCGACGGCTCGCGCGTGCTGCACGAGGGTCGCGCGTTCCCGCACTTCAACGAGGCCGACGAGGGCGTCGCGGTCGACGCGCTCGTGACCGACCGCGTGTGGCGCGCCATGGGCCTGGTGCCCGACAACACCCTGCACGACGTGCGCTGGGGCGAGGACTACGACGGCCAGTTCGTGTGGGTCTACGAGATCTCGGGCTCGGTGCCGGCCTCACACCTGGGCGGATGGCAGAACGCCGAGGGATGGCGCCAGGGGCACGTGTTCTTCCCGGCGGGCGGCGCCACGATCAACGGCGTCTCCAAGCCCGGCGAGCTCGTGCTGTCGCGTGTGTTCATCGCCGACGGCATCCTGCAGGCCGACATCTTCCGGGCATCCGTCGTCGAGCTGCCGGCCGAGGAGACCCAGCGCCGCAAGGACGCGACGAACCCGGAGTGGCCGATCGCCCACGTGGTGCTGCACGGCATCTCGCGCGACCAGTTCATGGCCCGCCACAAGGCCAACCACGCCCAGACGGTCTACGCGCCCGACGCCGAGACCGCCGACAAGGCCCTGATCGCCAAGGCCGCGATGTTCGCCGGCATGGGCATCAAGGTCAACCTGGTGGGAGACGTCGCGGTCTGAGCCCGCCGCCGCCCGCCGCTGTGCTCGGGGGTAGGCGAATACCCGGAGGTAGGTCGATCCTGTGCAGATCGGCCTACCTCCGGGTGATCGCCTACCGCCCGGCGGGGTGGGGCATCAGCCGCTCGCTACAGTGAGGGGATGCCCCCGGTGAAGCGCGTCACGATCACCGATATCGCGCGCCTCGCGGGTGTCTCTCCCGGAGCGGTGTCGTTCGCGTTGAACGGTCGGCCCGGCGTGAGCGAGCAGACGCGGCAGCGCATCCTCGCGATCGCCGCGGAGCATGAATGGATGCCGAGTTCCACGGCCCGCGCGCTCACGGGAGCCCGTGCCGGGGTCATCGGCTTCGCCGTGAACCGCCCCGCCCGCACCCTCGGCGCCGAGGCGTTCTTCACCGATCTGATCGCCGGGGTGCAGTCGGCGCTCTCCCCGCTCGGGATCGCCCTGCAGACCGTGCTCGTGACGTCGGTCGACGAGGAGATCACGACCTACCGTCGGTGGCGCAACGCACATCAGGTCGACGGCGTCATCGTGATCGACCCCCGCGACGACGATCCGCGGTTGCGGGCGCTGCGCGAACTCGGGCTCCCCGCGGTCGTGATCGGCAGCGTCGCCTCGCGCGAGACCGACCCGGCCACCCTCTGGATCGACGATCGTCAGGTCGCCCGCGCCGTGTTCGCCCATCTCGCGGGGTTCGGCCACCGGTCCATCGCGTATGTGGCGGGGCCGGGGGAGTTCCAGCACACCCGCCTGCGTGCCGACGAGCTCGCCGCACTCGCGGATCGCGGGGTCGTCGGTGAGGTCATCCCGACCGACTCGTCACCGGCTGCAGCATCCGCAGCCCTGCACCGGCTGCTCGACAGCGCGGAACCGCCGACCGCGGTCGTCTTCGACAACGACGTGATGGCGATCGCCGGGTTGCGTGCTGCGCAGGAGCGAGGCGTGGTCGTGCCGGGAGAGCTCTCGCTGGCGTCGTTCGACGACTCGGTGGTCGCGGCGCTCGTGCATCCGTCGATCACGTGCGCCACCCGCGACACGTTCGGGCTGGGAGGGGATGCTGCGCAGTTCCTACTCGCGCAGATCGAATCGCCTGAGGTGCTGCCCGACCGCGCCGCCGCCGTTCCCACGCTCACGGTGCGCGACAGTACGGCAGCGCCCTCGAGCGCTCCGAGCGCTTGACCGCCGAGCCCGACCGGAGCGGGGTGGAGCACCGACCGGAGCGGGCTAGACCGCGCGGTGCTCGACGATCGTGTTCTGCGAGGCGTAGTCCCAGGGCTCGACGACCGGGCGCACGAGCTCGCTGATGCCGCGGGCGGCGAGCGCGTCAGGGTTCGCCGCATCCTTCGACGTCACGAATGCGGCATCCGCCCCCGCCTCGCACGCGTCGACCCATGCCTGGAAGATGGCGCCGCCCGGGCTCATCGCGCCGCGGCTGATCGGGGTCTCGGCCTCATCGACCTCGACCACGATGCCGAGCGACCGGGCAGGTGCAGGCTGCCGCTCCCGCAACTCGGGGATGAGTTCGGCGAAGCGGCGGCCGATCGGCTTCGCCTCACCGGTCTGGTCCACGAGGCCGAGCGTGTACTCCAACTCGGGGAAGTCGGCGAGGCTGCGGCTGACGTCGTGCGAGCACCACCAGGTGACGCCCCACAGGTTCTCGGTGCGCGCGACAGAGCGCAGTGTGGCCTCGAGGAACTCGGGCGTCTGCTCCGGCGTCAGACAGTTCGAGGGAGCGCCGACCTCCTGCAACCAGATCGGGTGGTTCGGGTCGATCGCGAACGCGCGGGCGAGCTCGATCATGTACTCGGCGTGCCGGTCGGATGCCGCCGAGCGCCCGCCGTAGCGCTGCGCGGTGCCGTTGAAGATCCACGAGTGCACGGTGGTGATGTCGCCCAGACGGGAGGCGAGGGCGGGAGTGAAGCCGTGCCCGTCCATGTACCAGGCGGCGTCGTACTCGGCGTGCACGTGCTGCTGCGCGGGGGCGGCGGCGTGCGCGGCGTCGAGCAGCGTCGTGATCCAGTTGGACGCCTCCGCCTCGGTGACCGGCCACGGGGAGGGGTGTGTCTGGGCCGAGAACTGGTTCGTCTCATTGCCGAGCGTGAAGCCGAGGAAGTTCGACGCGTCGCCGAGGCGCTGCCCCAGGCGCGTGACCAGCTCGGCCTGCCCGCTGAGCGCATCCGGGTGCGTGAACATGTTCTTGTCGTGCCAGGTGAACAGCCACGAGGGGATGAAGTCGAAGCTCGACAGATGCCCTTGGATCACGTCGACGCTCGCATCGAGCCCGAACTCGGCGGCCACGTCGACCACGGCGCGCACGTCGTCGACCGCCTCGTCGCGGATCAGCGTGCGGTTCGGCTGCAGCACCGTCCACAGCGGGAAGAGTCGCAGGTGGTCGAGGCCGAGGTCGGCGAGGGCGGCGAAGTCACGGCGCACCTCGTCGAGGTCGAGCGACATCCAGGCGTGCATCCACTGGGAACGCGGGGTGTAGTTGGCGCCGAATCGCAACGGTGCAGCGGTGCTGGTCATGGGGATCCCTTCCGGTGACTGGCGCCAACTATACCGGTTTAGTCGCCTCGGCCCCGATCAGTTCTGTGCCGCGCGGAACGCCTCGAAGTCGCCCAGCGAGATCTCGGCGTAGGCACGTGCCCACGCGAGCAGCGCCTGCCCCACCACGCGCCCACTGCCGATGTAGCCCGCGACATCCGATGCGGTCACGCACTGGCTGTGGGCCCGGGAGATCGTCGCGGCGCAGGCCTGCGCGTAAGTGATGAACGGGCCGTCCTCGAGTTCCTCGACCTCGATGCTGCCCTTCATGTCATGGAACTGCCGCACATAGAAGTCGGCGTTCGGGCCGCGCAGGTGCCCGAGGAACGGATCCGACAGTGCCTGGAGGATGCGCTGCATCGCGACCACGCGGGCACCCTCGCCCGACGCCTCGATCACGGACTGCAGCGCAGGCGGCTGCTCGACCTTGCCGTATTCGACGAGCACGCTGCGCGAGGCCTGCTTCGGCTGCATGAGCACGGTGCTCCCCTCGCCGTCCTGGAACAACACCAGATAGCAGCGGGTGCCCACGCTGCCCACGCCGACCACGCGCCGGGCCACGTCGCTCACCGAGAAATGCTCGAAGAGCAGGGCGATGTCGGGGCTCGCGTTGTGCCGGTACTGCGCGACCAGGTCGTGCACGAGATCCAGCACCTCGGGACCGACAGCGGTGGTGGTCGGTTCCTGATGGAGGAAGCGTCGTCGGCCGGTGGCATCCACCTCGGTCAACTTGCGCACCGCGCGCTCGCCGGTTCGCCGGGAAGCCTGCTTGACCGCCCCGCGGATGGCCTTCTGCGACGCCTTGTCGAGCAGACCCTTCGCCGATTCCACGTCGAAATGCGTGAAGTAGCGGGCGGTGGGGCTGAGCTCGGTCGCCCGCGCGATGCCGCGCGCGTACGCGGCGACGGCGGCGAGCACGGCGGCGTCGATCACGGCATCCGGTCGGCCCGAAGCCTGCCCGCCCACGACGATGCTCGCCACGAGCCGCTTGACGTCCCATTCCCACGGCGCCCAGGCGGCCTCGTCGAAGTCGTTGAGGTCGAACATCAGGCTGCGCTGGGCGGAGGCGTAGAACCCGAAGTTCGAGACGTGCGCGTCGCCGCAGGAGGCGACGAGGATGCCGCTGTGCGGAGCATCCGCGAGGTCCGCGGCCATGAGCGCTGCGGTTCCCCGATAGAAGGCGAAGGGGCTCGCCGACATGCGTTCGGCCCGCAGCGGCACGAGCTCGGGGATGCGGTCGCGGTTCTGTGCGGCGAGGATCCCGAGCGGATCGCGGGTGCTGCCCGGCAGCTCGGCGAGGGCGCGACGCGGCGTGCGCTTGCGGGCGGCGATGCCGCGATCGAGGAGGTCGCTGTGAGACGCGGGCGGCGTCCAATCCGGGGTCATGGGGTCATTGTGGCAGGTGCCCGGCGGGAGGACGATGGGCGGATGGCGACGATCGATGACGTGCGCAGGATCGCCCTCGCGCTGCCCGGTGCACAGGAGCGTGTGGGAGGGCACACGGGTGAGCCCGCGTGGCGGGTGATGAGCGGGCAGTTCGCCTGGATGCGGGGACCCCGCGCGACGGATCTGCGCCAGCTCTCCGAGCTCGGGCGGTCATGGCCCGATGGTCCTGTGCTGGCGGTGCGGGTCGGCAGCGTGGAGGAGAAGGAAGCGCTGCTCGCCGCCGCGCCCGAGGTGTACTTCTCGATCCCGCATTTCGACGGCTTCCCCGGCATCCTCGTGCGGGTGGATGCCGTGGATGACGCGCAACTGCAGGAGATCGTCGCCGATGCCTGGCTCGTCCGTGCGCCGGCGAAGGTCGCGGGGGAATGGCTCGCGGAGCACGGACTCGGCTGAGGGCACCGCGGTGGGGTCGCCGGCGCTCAGGCGGGTGGGAGGCGCAGCACGTCGGGGGATTCCCCGCCGGTGAGTTCATCGGCGATGCGGATGCTGCGCGCGAGCTCGTCGAGCGCCCCGATCACGGTGCCGAACCGCTCGCGGTCGCTGCACACCGCGGTCAGGGTCACCAGATGCGTGCCGGTATCCCAGGTGTAGGTCGCGAACGGGGGCGCGGTCGGCGACTCCGGGAGTGGCACGACCAGCTTCTCGCCGACGCCGAGACGCGTGGGGAACGACACCGTGTCGTCGTACTCCATCGGCATCGACGCCCGCGCGATGCGCACCTCGGGGGTGAGTTCCTGAGCGGTCGCCATGGCCACGATCAGCTCGGGCTCCGCCTTCCACGTCCACACCAGCACGCGCCCGTCGGCCTGACGCATCATGAAGGGAGCGGCCTGACTCATCGCCCACGCACCGAAGCGCGAGCCCGGACGCTCGGTGGCGCCCAGCGCCGTGTTCGCCTGCCCGAGCAGCATCCTGATCGCCGCCTTGCGATGGCGGCGGCCCCGCCACCCGAGGGAATCCGTCACGGGGATCCACAGCGCGGGGTCGGTGTCAGCTGTCAGTCGCATGATTCCACGCTAGGGGGTCAGGCTGGAGGATGCCGGTATGCCTGAGCCGCCTGCGCAGACCCCTCGGGTAGAGTGGCCAGCGCCCCGACCAGGGCCCTCCTTGGCCGCCGTACCGTAAGGCAGCATGTCTTCCACCTCCTCCAGATCCGAGTGCTCCCGACAACGGGAAGCGCCCCCTGCGCATCCTGATCGGATGCGACACCTTCGCCCCCGACATCAACGGAGCCGCCCGCTTCGCCGAGCGCCTCGCCGCCGGCCTCGTGCAGCGCGGCCACGACGTGCACGTCGTCGCGCCGAACCAGGCCTACCGCCGGGCGCAGCCGCGCACCGAGGTCATCGAGGGCGAGCCGATGACGCTGCACCGTCTGCCGTCGGTGCGCTGGGCGCCGCACGACTGGCTGCGTTTCGTGTGGCCGTGGCGCAGCAAGCACTACGCGCGCAAGATCCTCGATCAGGTGCAGCCCGACATCGTGCACATCCAGTCGCACATCGTGATCGGCCGCGGTCTGGCGTACATCGCCCACGAGCGCGGCATCCCGGTGATCGCGACGAACCACGTCATGGCCGAGAACATCCTCGACCACAGCACGTTCCCGAAGTTCATCGACGACCGGATCCTGAAGTGGGCCTGGGGTGACGCCAAGCGCACGTTCGACCTGACCCGGGCGATCACGACCCCGACGCGCCGCGCCGCCGACTTCCTCGAGGGCTCGATCGACGTCTCCGGCGTCGTGCCGGTCAGCTGCGGCATCGACGCGTCGCAGTACACGCCTGTGAGGGGCCCGCGCGAGAAGAATCGCATCATCTTCGTCGGTCGCCTCACCGCCGAGAAGCAGGTCGAGGTCATCCTGCAGGCGATGACGAAGCTCGACCCCGCGCTCGGCACGACGTTCGACATCGTGGGCGGCGGCGACCAGCGCAAGCAGCTCGAGTCGCTCACGGCGAAGCTCGGCCTCGCCGACCGCGTGACCTTCCACGGCCGCACGACCGATGAGGAGCTGCGCGCCCTGCTGTCGCGCGCGAGCCTGTTCGTGATCGCCTCGATCGCCGAGCTGCAGTCGATCGCGACCATGGAGGCCATGGCCTCCGCGCTCCCGATCGTCGCGGCCGACGCCGTCGCCCTGCCGCACCTCGTGCACGACGGGGAGAACGGCTACCTGTTCCCTCCCGGTGATGCGGATGTTCTCGCGGCCCGTCTGACCGACGTGCTGACGGCCGAGCCCGCGGAGTTCGAGCGGATGCAGCAGGCCTCCCTCGACGGTGTGGCGATCCACGACATCAACCGCACCCTCGACACCTTCGAGGCGCTGTACCGCGACGAGCCTCTGCCCGCGTGACGATGCACATCGTCTTCTTCGGCGATCAGCACCTCGACTCCCTCGGGGGCGCCCAGGTGTCGATGCGGCTGCAGCGCGAGTACCTGGAGCGCGCCGGCCACACGGTGACCGTCGTGGCGCCGAGGATGCACGGGCCGCATGCCGCTGCGGCGACGGTGAACCGGCCCGGAAACGTCGATCTTCCGTCGGTGCCGATCACGACCGACCGCGAGTACTCGATGAGCTGGCCGGGCCGTGCGACCGACCGCTACCTCGACCGTGCCATGACGCACCGCCCGCCGGTCGACATCGTCCACGTGCAGGCGGACTTCTGGGGCGCGTTCATCGGCCACCGGTACGCGCAGCGCCACGGCATCCCCGTCGTGCACACCATGCACAACCGTGTCGACGTCGGCATCGCCGCGGTGACCCCGCTGCACCGCCCGGTGCTCGCGGTGCTGAACGCCTGGCGTCGCGTCGCGATGCGCGGCATCGGAGCGCCGGTCGCCGGCGCCGACGGCTGGGCGTTCCTGCGCGGCCTCGCCGCCGGAGCATCCGCCGTCACGGCGCCGTCCACACATTTCGCCCGCAGGCTCGAGGGGCACGGGGTGTTCGAGCCGGTCGACGTCATCTGGAACGGCATCGACGATGAGGTGCGCGACGCCACGCTCGCCGCCGCACCGACCGAGCGTGAGCCCGGTCGCCCGCGCTTCGTGTGGCTCGGTCGCATGAGTCCCGAGAAGCGGCTCCTCCCGTTCCTGCAGGCGTTCGTCGCGTCAGGGGTGGATGCTGATCTCGAGATCATCGGCGGCGGAGCACAGCGGGCCGCGGCCGAGAAGATCGTCGCGGGGAATCCTCGCGTGCACTTCGCCGGTCGCCTCACCTACCCGCAGACGCTCGCCCGCATCGCCGCCGCCGATGCGCTGGTGCAGACGTCGATCGGCTTCGAGACGCAGGGGATGACGCCGTTCGAGGCCGCGACGCTGGGCACCCCGTCCGTGATCTGCGACCCCGATATCGCCGCCGAGCTCGGGGGCGGACTCTGGGCGGTCGAGGAGTCGTCGGCATCGCCGGGTTCGCGGGAGCAGGAGGCCGAGCGCACCTCTGCGCTCGCCGCCGCGCTGCGTGCCGCAGCATCCGACATCGCCGCCGGCACCGCGCCGACACCGGTGCCCGCTGTGGTCGAGGGCTTCCGCCAGTCGTCGCGCACCGCCGCGATGGTCGCGGTCTACGAGCGCGTTCGCGCCGAGCTCTCGCTCTAAAGGGACTCTCGCTCAGAGGAACCGGTAGAGAGCGGACGACGCCCACTCGATCGCGAGCGACAGCAGGTACGCAGCGGAGAGGCCGATCGCGATGCCTGCCCACAGGCGGGATCCGGGGCGGCGGGCGGCGATCACGCCGAGCGCGAGCGCCGCGATGTATCCGGCAAGGGCGATCGCCGTGGAGCCGAACGTGAAGACGGCGATCATCCGGTCGGAGCCGGGATAGACGAGCGGGTACAAAAGCGTGGTGAGCAGACGCATCCCGACCGCGAGCAGCGCGATGGTGAGCGCCAGGCGTCCGAGAGCGTTGCCCGCGGGTGCCGGACGGAGATCGAGCGGCGACGATGGCGAGGATGCGGACGGCGGGGTGCTCGCCGGGTACGGGGCGATCGCCGGATGCTGGGGACTCACGGGGTACTGTGCGCTCGCCGGATACTGCGGGTTCGCGGGGAGCGCCGTTGCGGCGGGCGGTGCGGCCGAAGCTCCGGAGGCGGAGCTCGGAACGGGTGGCTGCTGCGGCTCGCTCATGAGGTCGAGCGTAACCGCGGGCGCTGGGGGAGGGGAACCGTCGACTCAGCGGTAGACGTGTGTGGCTTCGGGGCGCTGCGACAGGTCGTGTTCGGCGACCCGGCTCCAGTCGGTGGGAGTGGGGCGGTAGCCGTCGCGGCGGAGCTCGACCACGGTCGCGACAACGGCCCAGATGGCCAGGACGGCGAGTGCGATGAGAATGATCATGGCAGAAACACTACGATTGGCTCAGATCTGCCACGAGTGGCAGATGAGACTGCTAACGTATGAAAACTGCCAAACCCAGGAGTGCGCATGAAGACGGTCGCCTGCATCATCCAGGACGGGTTCGCCCCGTTCGAATTCGGAGTCGCCTGCGAGGCGTTCGGTCTCGACCGATCCGACGACGGTGTGCCGAACTTCGACTTCCGCATCGTGACGCCGCATCCGGGTGTCGTGGCATCGAAGATCGGCTTCTCGGTCAACGTCGAGCACGACCTCTCCTTCGCGTACGAGGCCGATCTGGTCGTGTTCTGCCCTGTCCCGCGTTCGCACTGGGACCGGATCGACCCGCTGCTGCTCGATGTCGCGCGCGATGCGGTGGACCGCGGCGCCTGGGTCATGAGCGTGTGCAGCGGATCGTTCATCCTCGGGGCGGCGGGCGTGCTCGACGGGCGACGGGCGACGACGCACTGGATGTACTCCGATGTGATGGCCGAGATGTACCCCGATATCGATATCGACCCCGACGTGCTGTTCGTGCAGGACGGCAAGATCATCACGAGTGCCGGCACCGCCGCCGGCATCGATGCCTGCCTGCACCTGCTGCGCCAGGAGCTCGGCGCCGAGATGACGAACCGCATCGCGCGGCGTATGGTCGTACCTCCCCAGCGCGACGGCGGCCAGGCGCAGTTCATCGATCGACCGATCCCGGTCGTGCCGAGCGACTCGCTCGCGGCGGTGGCCGATTGGGCGGTCGTGCACCTGCGCGACGATCTCGGCGTGGAGCAACTCGCGGCCCGCGCCCTGATGTCGCCGCGCACCTTCGCCCGCCGGTTCAAGGCGGAGTACGGTGCGACGCCGGCCGCCTGGCTCGCCCGTCAGCGCATCATCCACGCGCAGCGGATGCTGGAGCGCACCGAGCTGCCGCTGGAACAGATCGCCGACGAATGCGGCTTCGGCTCCGCGGCGGTGCTGCGGCAGAACTTCGCGCGGGTGCTCGGCCTCACGCCCACGGCGTACCGTGCCCGGTTCTCCTGCGCGGAGGAGACGGCCGCCTGAGGGCGCGCCGACCCGCGGCTCAGCGGGCGCGGGTGGTCGAGCGCTCCACCAGGGTGCACGGCAGCACCAGGTGCACGCGCTCCTGCTCCGGCTCGGCGAGCAGGTCGAGCACGATCTCGACCGCGCCGCGCGCCATCTCGAGGATCGGCTGCCGCACGGTCGTGAGGTCGAAGGCCTGCCACGACGACATCGCCACGTCGTCGAATCCGAGGATCGACACGTCATCCGGCACCGCGACACCGAGAGCCTTCGCGGCGTTGAGCGCTCCGAACGCGACGAGGTCGTTGTGGCAGAACAGCGCGGTCGGCGGCTCCGGCAGCTGCAGCAGACGGGTCGCCGCGTCGAACGCCCGCGTGTAGTCGAGGTCTGCCACCTCGAGCAGCGCATCGTCGAAGGCGACATCCGCCTCGGCCAACTCGCGCAGGAAGCCGTCGTGACGGTCGCGGACGGATGCTGCGCCGAGCGGCCCCGCGATCACGCCGATGCGTCGATGCCCGAGAGAGAGCAGATGACGCCCGGCGATGCGTCCGCCTTCGAGGTTGTCGGGCGAGATCGTCGCCGTCTCCGGCGCTGCGCCCGGGCCCATCGTCACCGACGGCACCCCGAGCGACACGATCCGGCCTTCGTCATCGGCGGGCAGCAGTGTCGTGGTGAGGATCACGGCGTCGACGTTCGTCTCCCACAGCGTGCGGGCGAGGTCTTCCGTGGTGTCGGCGCGACCGCTCAGGATGAGAGCCCGGTATCCGGCGCGGTTGAGCTCGTCACTGATCGTGTGCAGGAGTTCGGCGTAGTAGCTGTTGCGGGGATCGCCCAGCACGACGCCGATCGTCTGCGTGCGGCTGGTCACGAGACTCCGCGCACTCAGGTTCGGACGGTATCCGAGTTGCTGGATCGCGTTCTCGACCTTGGCGCGCACCCGGTCCGACACACCTTCATGGCCGTTGACGATGCGTGACACGGTGGTCTGCGACACACCGGCGGCCTTGGCGACGTCGATGCTCGTCACTCCGCGTGATCTCGGGGGCATGCGGCGTCCTCCTCCGGCCGGAATCTCCATCGTAGACGCGCGCGGCCGGAGGATGACTACGCAGTCGTCATGAGTTCCAGTGCGCGGGCGACGGCAGTGCGTGGTCGCGCACGTCGAGGCCGTCGGGTGTGATGGATGCCGTGGCGTACAGCAGAGACTGCGTGGGATAGCCGTGCGGACGGTTGTCACGGATGATCGCGCGGTCGTCTTCGGGTGAGAGCAGAGCGGACTCGGCAAGGAGGGAGATCCACTCCGTCGCCCAGTCGTCGTGCTCTCCGGTCGGGCCGAGCGCACGGAAACGGGGCAGCCAGGCCTGGATGCGCGGGGTGATCGGATCGTCGAGGTCGTCGTGCGCGATCATGTGGGTGCCGTGAGGGATGGGCGCTCGGCTGAGCGTCACGCCGTCCCACGAGATGACCCGTGCGCCGTCCGGTCCGACCTCGAGCAGGTTGAACCCGTGCATCGGCAACGCGCCCTGTGGTGATCGCCCGCTGACCGACTCGAGAGCGAGCGAACCGCGTGAGAGTGCGCGCGTCTCGTCGAGGTCGGTCACGTCGGCACGGTTGAGGAGTACGGCAAGGCGTCGCTCCTGTCGGTTCACCGCGAGCCAGGCTCCGCCGGCGCGACGATCACGGATGCCTTCGACGCCGGGGTACTGCGCAGGCCACCAGGGACCCAGCCCGTCCCACGCGCGATCGGGATCTTCGTCGCGCACGGCGAGCAATCGTGCGGATCCGGCATCTTCGACATCGATCACGACTGTGCACACGGTGTCCAGTGTAGAAGCGGGTAGCGGTGCGGGCCCTGCCGGGGCGCACGGTGCGACACGCCCGGCTGTTCGCCACGATTTGCCCGAAGCCCGGGATCCACGTAAATTCTTACTTGTTCGCCCCACAGGGAAGCGGAGAGGCCGAGAGCTTCACCCCCCTCAAGCGGAGAACCACCTCCACTCGATCAGCTCCTCGGAGCGAGTCGCAGACATACTTCTGTCTGACGTGGAGCATCCACACCGGGGCCGCGGTCAATTTGACAGCGAGGCCGGAACGGATAAGCTAGTGAAGTTGCCTCGGAGGCCTTGAGCCCCGAGCTGCAGATCTGGTTCTGAGCCTCACGGCGTGTCGATTTGACAGCCTGAATGGCACGGATAAGATAGAGAAGTTGCCCTGCGGGCCTGGTTGTGATGACTGGGTCGTGGGAGCATCCGATCCTTGAGAACTCAACAGCGTGCACTTGTCAAATGCCAAATTATCCTCGTCTAGCTTCGGCTGGGTGAGAATTCCTTTGGATCAAAGACCAGCTCCTTTCGGGGGGTTGGCAATGGATGAAGTCAGCAATGAATTTGTCTCTTTGGTCAGCATCAAACTCGCTGCGTCACCGTTTTCCCGGTGGGGTATGCATTTCTTTTTTACGGAGAGTTTGATCCTGGCTCAGGATGAACGCTGGCGGCGTGCTTAACACATGCAAGTCGAACGGTGAAGCTCAGCTTGCTGGGTGGATCAGTGGCGAACGGGTGAGTAACACGTGAGCAACCTGCCCCTGACTCTGGGATAAGCGCTGGAAACGGCGTCTAATACTGGATATGTGATGTGACCGCATGGTCTGCATCTGGAAAGAATTTCGGTTGGGGATGGGCTCGCGGCCTATCAGCTTGTTGGTGAGGTAATGGCTCACCAAGGCGTCGACGGGTAGCCGGCCTGAGAGGGTGACCGGCCACACTGGGACTGAGACACGGCCCAGACTCCTACGGGAGGCAGCAGTGGGGAATATTGCACAATGGGCGCAAGCCTGATGCAGCAACGCCGCGTGAGGGATGACGGCCTTCGGGTTGTAAACCTCTTTTAGCAGGGAAGAAGCGAAAGTGACGGTACCTGCAGAAAAAGCACCGGCTAACTACGTGCCAGCAGCCGCGGTAATACGTAGGGTGCAAGCGTTATCCGGAATTATTGGGCGTAAAGAGCTCGTAGGCGGTTTGTCGCGTCTGCTGTGAAATCCGGAGGCTCAACCTCCGGCCTGCAGTGGGTACGGGCAGACTAGAGTGCGGTAGGGGAGATTGGAATTCCTGGTGTAGCGGTGGAATGCGCAGATATCAGGAGGAACACCGATGGCGAAGGCAGATCTCTGGGCCGTTACTGACGCTGAGGAGCGAAAGGGTGGGGAGCAAACAGGCTTAGATACCCTGGTAGTCCACCCCGTAAACGTTGGGAACTAGTTGTGGGGTCCATTCCACGGATTCCGTGACGCAGCTAACGCATTAAGTTCCCCGCCTGGGGAGTACGGCCGCAAGGCTAAAACTCAAAGGAATTGACGGGGACCCGCACAAGCGGCGGAGCATGCGGATTAATTCGATGCAACGCGAAGAACCTTACCAAGGCTTGACATATACGAGAACGGGCCAGAAATGGTCAACTCTTTGGACACTCGTAAACAGGTGGTGCATGGTTGTCGTCAGCTCGTGTCGTGAGATGTTGGGTTAAGTCCCGCAACGAGCGCAACCCTCGTTCTATGTTGCCAGCACGTAATGGTGGGAACTCATGGGATACTGCCGGGGTCAACTCGGAGGAAGGTGGGGATGACGTCAAATCATCATGCCCCTTATGTCTTGGGCTTCACGCATGCTACAATGGCCGGTACAAAGGGCTGCAATACCGCGAGGTGGAGCGAATCCCAAAAAGCCGGTCCCAGTTCGGATTGAGGTCTGCAACTCGACCTCATGAAGTCGGAGTCGCTAGTAATCGCAGATCAGCAACGCTGCGGTGAATACGTTCCCGGGTCTTGTACACACCGCCCGTCAAGTCATGAAAGTCGGTAACACCTGAAGCCGGTGGCCTAACCCTTGTGGAGGGAGCCGTCGAAGGTGGGATTGGTAATTAGGACTAAGTCGTAACAAGGTAGCCGTACCGGAAGGTGCGGCTGGATCACCTCCTTTCTAAGGAGCATCTGACTCTTCGGAGTCCAGAACCCAGTTCGGGAACGTTCGTTTCTCGCTGGGAGCTCATGGGTGGAACATTTGACATGGCATCGAGATCTGATCTCGGAATTAGTACGCCGCTTGCGGTTGGAAGGTTCTGGGTGAGGGGATCGGTGTCTGCACGCTGTTGGGTCCTGAGGGACCGGATGCGCTTTGACCTTCGGGTTGGAAGCATTTGGTTACTCTGGGCCTCTTTCTGTTTCCCTTTGGGGTTGTGGATGGGGGTACCGCCCGTACTTTGAGAACTACACAGTGGACGCGAGCATCTTGCAACAGCCTTCGGGTTGTTGCACAAGATGATCTTAAAGATCATTAGTCAATTTCAGCCGGACCTTTCGGGGTCTGGTTCGATTCTGATTCAAACTCATGTGATTTCAAGTCTTTAAGAGCAAACGGTGGATGCCTTGGCATCTGGAGCCGAAGAAGGACGTAGCAATCTGCGATAAGCCTCGGGGAACTGATAAGCAAGTTTTGATCCGAGGGTGTCCGAATGGGGAAACCCCGCTGGGCGGCGTGCCGACCTAGTGACTCCCGCCTGAATATATAGGGCGGGTAGAGGGAACGTGGGGAAGTGAAACATCTCAGTACCCACAGGAAGAGAAAGCAACCGCGATTCCGTTAGTAGTGGCGAGCGAAACCGGAACAGGCTAAACCTAGCGTGTGTGATAGCCGGCAGGCGTTGCACGTTGGGGGTTGTGGGACTTTTCAGTCATCTCTGCCGAGGTGGCGGCGTTACAAGAAGGTATAGACGAACGGTCTTGAAAGGCCGGTCATAGAGGGTGCCAACCCCGTAGTCGAAATGCCTCTCTTGGCGCGAAGAGTATCCCAAGTAGCACGGGGCCCGTGAAATCCCGTGTGAATCTGTCAGGACCACCTGATAAGCCTAAATACTCCCAGATGACCGATAGCGGACAAGTACCGTGAGGGAAAGGTGAAAAGTACCCCGGGAGGGGAGTGAAATAGTACCTGAAACCGTTTGCTTACAAACCGTTGGAGCCTCCTTAGTAGGGGTGACAGCGTGCCTTTTGAAGAATGAGCCTGCGAGTTAGCGATATGTGGCGAGGTTAACCCGTGTGGGGTAGCCGTAGCGAAAGCGAGTCTGAATAGGGCGATTCAGTCGCATGTCCTAGACCCGAAGCGAAGTGATCTATCCATGGCCAGGTTGAAGCGACGGTAAGACGTCGTGGAGGACCGAACCCACTTAGGTTGAAAACTGAGGGGATGAGCTGTGGATAGGGGTGAAAGGCCAATCAAACTTCGTGATAGCTGGTTCTCTCCGAAATGCATTTAGGTGCAGCGTTGCGTGTTTCTTGCCGGAGGTAGAGCTACTGGATGGCCGATGGGCCCTACAAGGTTACTGACGTCAGCCAAACTCCGAATGCCGGTAAGTGAGAGCGCAGCAGTGAGACTGTGGGGGATAAGCTTCATAGTCGAGAGGGAAACAACCCAGACCACCAACTAAGGTCCCAAAGCGCGTGCTAAGTGGGAAAGGATGTGGAGTTGCTGTGACAACCAGGAGGTTGGCTTAGAAGCAGCCACCCTTGAAAGAGTGCGTAATAGCTCACTGGTCAAGTGATTCCGCGCCGACAATGTAACGGGGCTCAAGCACGCCACCGAAGTTGTGGCATTGACATTTTTGGTAGGCCTTCGTGGTCCAGCCGTGTTGATGGGTAGGAGAGCGTCGTGTGGCCAGCGAAGCGGCGGTGTAAACCAGCCGTGGAGGCTACACGAGTGAGAATGCAGGCATGAGTAGCGAATGACGTGTGAGAAACACGTCCTCCGAAAGACCAAGGGTTCCAGGGTCAAGCTAATCTTCCCTGGGTAAGTCGGGACCTAAGGCGAGGCCGACAGGCGTAGTCGATGGACAACGGGTTGATATTCCCGTACCGGCGAAGAACCGCCCAAGCTAATCCAGTAGTGCTAAGTGTCTGAATCCCAGTGACTGATCCCTTCGGGGTGACGCTCTGGGCCTAGCGCACGACCCCATTCTGGTGCGGTTAGCGTATTAACAGGTGTGACGCAGGAAGGTAGCCCAAGCCAGGCGATGGTTGTCCGGGTGCAAGTGCGTAGGCCGAGTCGATAGGCAAATCCGTCGACTCATACAGGCTGAGACACGATGCGGATAAAAAGTGGGTGATCCTATGCTGCCAAGAAAAGCATCGACGCGAGGTTCTAGCCGCCCGTACCCCAAACCGACTCAGGTGGTCAGGTAGAGAATACCAAGGAGATCGAGAGAATCGTGGTTAAGGAACTCGGCAAAATGCCCCCGTAACTTCGGGAGAAGGGGGGCCTTCGGCGTATAGGGACTTGCTCCGAAAAGCGTTTGGAGGCCGCAGAGACTAGTGGGTAGCGACTGTTTACTAAAAACACAGGTCCGTGCCAAGTCGCAAGACGATGTATACGGACTGACGCCTGCCCGGTGCTGGAAGGTTAAGAGGACCGGTTAGCCGCAAGGCGAAGCTGAGAATTTAAGCCCCAGTAAACGGCGGTGGTAACTATAACCATCCTAAGGTAGCGAAATTCCTTGTCGGGTAAGTTCCGACCTGCACGAATGGCGTAACGACTTCCCAACTGTCTCAACCGCGAACTCGGCGAAATTGCATTACGAGTAAAGATGCTCGTTACGCGCAGCAGGACGGAAAGACCCCGTGACCTTTACTATAGCTTTGTATTGGTGTTCGGTGTGGCTTGTGTAGGATAGGTGGGAGACTTTGAAGCAGGGACGCCAGTTCTTGTGGAGTCATTGTTGAAATACCACTCTGGTCACTCTGGATATCTAACTTCGAACCGTAATCCGGTTCAGGGACAGTGCATGGTGGGTAGTTTAACTGGGGCGGTTGCCTCCCAAAAAGTAACGGAGGCGCCCAAAGGTTCCCTCAACCTGGTTGGCAATCAGGTGTCGAGTGTAAGTGCACAAGGGAGCTTGACTGTGAGACTGACAGGTCGAGCAGGGACGAAAGTCGGGACTAGTGATCCGGCAGTGGCTTGTGGAAGCGCTGTCGCTCAACGGATAAAAGGTACCTCGGGGATAACAGGCTGATCTTGCCCAAGAGTCCATATCGACGGCATGGTTTGGCACCTCGATGTCGGCTCGTCGCATCCTGGGGCTGGAGTAGGTCCCAAGGGTTGGGCTGTTCGCCCATTAAAGCGGTACGCGAGCTGGGTTTAGAACGTCGTGAGACAGTTCGGTCCCTATCCGCTGCGCGCGTAGGAAGTTTGAGAGGATCTGACCCTAGTACGAGAGGACCGGGTTGGACGAACCTCTGGTGTGTCAGTTGTTCCGCCAGGAGCACCGCTGATTAGCTACGTTCGGGATGGATAACCGCTGAAAGCATCTAAGCGGGAAGCCGGCCTCAAGATGAGACTTCCATACCTTCGGGTGAGAGGCTCCCAGCCAGACTACTGGGTTGATAGGCCAGATGTGGAAGTGCAGTAATGCATGCAGCTGACTGGTACTAATAAGCCGATGACTTGATAACACACCGTTTGTTGGTGCTACGCGTCCACTGAGTGGTTCTCGATGTACGGTCGAGAACCGCATAACAACAATGACTTTGTTATGTGTTTGATTGAAACATCAATAGTGTTTCGGCGGCCATAGCGTGAGGGAAACGCCCGGTTACATTCCGAACCCGGAAGCTAAGCCTCACAGCGCCGATGGTACTGCAGGGGGGACCCTGTGGGAGAGTAGGACACCGCCGGACTTCTTTT